>NZ_BBLZ01000001.1:600666-724987 GCF_000971195.1 Demequina soli | reverse complement strand
GTAGTCGTGCAGCTCGTTGCGCATGGGACGGATGACGTACTGCACGGGGAAGCGCACGTACTGGAGGTTGCGGTCCGAGGCGATGTGCACGTGCTCGAGGTGGTGCATCAGCGAGCCGCCGCCGTACCAGGGCATGTTCACGGACCGGTCGACCACGTTGTCGCCCAGCAGGGCAGACATCGGGATCGCGGTGAGGTCGGGCACGTCGAGCTTGGCCGCGAACTCGGTGAACTCGGCGTAGATCTCGTTGAAGCGCTCCTCGGACCAGCCCACCAGGTCCATCTTGTTGACCGCGAGGACGATGTGGGGCACGCGCAGCAGCGACGACAGGGTCGCGTGGCGACGCGACTGCTCCGTCATGCCCTTGCGGGCGTCCACGAGGATGATCGCGAGGTCGGCCGTGGAGGCACCCGTGACCATGTTGCGGGTGTACTGCTGGTGGCCGGGCGTGTCCGCGATGATGAACTTGCGCTTCGGGGTCGCGAAGTAGCGGTACGCGACATCGATGGTGATGCCCTGCTCACGCTCGGCACGCAGACCATCGGTCAGCAGCGCCAGGTCCGTGTACTCGGTGCCGCGGGCCTTCGAGGCGGCCTCGACCGCGTCGAGCTGGTCCTCGAAGATCGACTTGCTGTCGTACAGCAGACGGCCGATGAGGGTGGACTTGCCGTCGTCGACCGACCCTGCGGTCGCGAAACGGAGAAGATCCATCAGAAGTACCCTTCCTTCTTGCGGTCCTCCATCGCGGCCTCCGACACCCGGTCGTCGCCGCGCGTGGCACCGCGCTCGGTCAGTCGCGTCGCAGCGGTCTCCGCGATGATCTTGTCTACGGTGTCCGCGTCGGACAGCACCGCCGCGGTCAGCGTCGCGTCGCCCACCGTGCGGTAGCGCACGGTGCGCCGCTCGATCATCTCGCCCTCACGGGGCTGGCAGAACTCGTTGGCAGCCATCCACATGCCGTCACGGTGGAACACGTCACGCTCGTGGGCCATGTAGATCGACGGCACCTCGATGCCGCGGGAGTTGATGTAGTCCCAGATGTCCAGCTCGGTCCAGTTCGACAGCGGGAACACACGGATCGACTCGCCCTGGTGGACACGACCGTTGTACAGGCTCCACAGCTCGGGACGCTGGTTGCGCGGATCCCACTGGCCGAAGTCGTCACGGAAGGAGAACACGCGCTCCTTGGCGCGGGCCTTCTCCTCGTCGCGACGCGCACCACCCATGCAGGCGTCGAACTTGTTCTTCTCGATGGTGTCCAGCAGCACCGGCGTCTGGATGCGGTTGCGCGAGCCGTTGGGCTCCTCCCGCACGAACCCACGCTCGATCGCGTCGGGCACCGAGCCCACCACCAGGTTCAGGTCGTACTGCTCGACCACACGGTCGCGGTAGTCGATGACCTCGGGGAAGTTGTGGCCCGTGTCGACATGCATCAGCGGCATCGGCAGCCGCGCCGGCGCGAACGCCTTGAGCGCGATGTGCAGCAGCACGATCGAGTCCTTGCCGCCCGAGAACAGCAGCGCCGGACGCTCCATCTGCGCGACAACCTCGCGCACGATATGAATGGCCTCAGCCTCCAGCGCATCCAGCTGGCTGAACGAGGTAGCCGTCATCAAGAATCTCCGTCGGTGTAGTCCGAGATCGCCGCGAGGATCCGCGGCGCCAGCACCGGCCGGCACACGATGAGGTCCGGCAGGTAGGGATCACCGCTGTTGTAGACGAGCGGGGAACCGTCGATCCGAGAGGTGTGGAGCCCCGCCGCGCGGGCCAGGGCGACCGGTGCGGCCGAGTCCCACTCGTACTGGCCGCCCGCGTGGACGTACGCGTCGACCTGCCCGCGCACCACGGCGGCGATCTTCACGCCGGCCGATCCCATGGGCAGCAGCTCGGCGTCCAGGGAGGCGCGCACCGGCTCGGTGACGGCCGGCGGGCGCGAGCGCGACACGGCCAGGCGCAGCGGCGAGCCCTCGGCGGGCTCGGGTGCCGCGGCGACGTCCGCGGAGCTCAGCACGAGGTCCTCGCCGGGGATGCCCACGACACCCAGCGCGAGTTCGCCCGCGATCCACAGCGCGATGTGCACGGCCCAGTCGGCGCGGCCCTCGGAGAACTCGCGGGTGCCGTCCAGCGGGTCGATGATCCACACACGCTCCGCGCTCAGGCGCGCCGCGGAGTCCTTCGCCTCCTCGGACAGCACCGCGTCGTCGGGGCGGTGCTCGGCCAGCAGCGCGGCCAGCACGGACTGCGCCGCGGCGTCGCCGGCGTTGCCCAGCTCCTTGCCCGCCAGGCCAGACTCGCGCCGCACCCGCAGCAGCTCCTCGCCCGCGGCCCGCGCAAGATTCTCGCCGATGCGCACATCATCGATCGACTTCAAAACCGCCCCCAGTAGTCCTTTTGAATCGTTCCAAGCCCCAATCGTGGGACCCGCCTAATTGTCGTTCATGGGAGTCTCGCCGTATGCCTGAAGCAATCGGCGCCTTTGTATGGCAGGGTTGTTTTCGCTGAGATGATCGGACCACGTCTGAATGTTCCTTCGGCGGCTCTCATACGATTTCGACGTAGCAATGACGAGTTCAGCGATCTCCACTTCGGTTCGCCGCTGATAAGATTCAGGCATTCCCTCAAGTGCGGGAATCTGCCGCGCGACCACTGGCACGCCATTCGCGTTCGCCTCGAGGATCGCGATTGGAAAACCTTCCCACCCTGCCGTATGAAGGTATACGGTCGACTTCTTCAGTGCTACGACAGCCCGAGAGTTCGGCATCCATCCGGTAACCTCTACGGCTGAACTTGCGGCGATATCGCATGTTCGTGAATCGAGCTCACCTCCGATCCACTGAAAAGTTGCGTCGATGCTTCGGCGCTGGCAGATCCGTGCGACCGAGCAGAAGAACTCAAACCCCTTCTGCGGCGAGATGCGGCCCATGCCGGACACCACGAGCCCTGTGTTGATTTCTGGGGTATGGCCGCCGTTCCGTTCCGCCGTCGCCGGAGGCAGCGTGTTGGGCACATATAGCGCCGGACGAGCGGCATTCAGACGGTTTGCGAGCCCGACCTCTCGCTCTGAGCAGGCAGCGACGACTGTCGTGTTACGCGCGAGTACCCACTCGGCGACCACTGCTAGCTTTTTCGCTAGCCAATGCAGGTCTTCGCGTTCGAATGAGTAGCAATGTGGTGTATAGACAATACGACGTTTGCTCCTCGCGCGGCTCACGAGACGCGCATAGGCGCCACCAAGGCTTGAGTGCGCGTGTATGACGTCCGGCTGCAATTGCCTGATCGCATTCCTCGTAGCCCGCAGTTGGGCAACGCGGCCCTTGGGCAATTGGACGAAATCGACGTTCTGATTGCCAAAGATATCGTAGGCACCTGAGTATCCACGATCGCCGACTAGGAGTGAATGCGACAATTCGGGCGTCGAGCGCACGTAGTCCGCTACGGCCTGGGCGACACCGCTTGCGAAACTCTCGACTACATGCAGGACTCTCAATCGGGCGCCAGGCGGCGCACCCCCAGTCTCGCGGTCGGTGAGGCTCTCCGATTCGTTGGTGCTTGTGGTCACCAGAGGCGGCCTTCCCGCCAAGCTGCTACTGAAGGCCACTTGTGGGTCTCAACATTGTAATCCGAAGCCAGACGCTCTGCGTCATCCGCGAGGAATTGCATCCCGCTACGTGGGATCTGGCGCATAACGTCTCCGAATGTCTCGCCATCGAAGGACGTCACGTTGTGTCTCGCAAGCCGCGCCTGGATGGCTCGCCGTGCCGCCTGTGACACGACTACCGACTTGAAAATGCGGCGTGCGGGGCGCGCGAAATCCGCGTCGAATATCGCTCGTGCGACCAACCTACTACGAGTATCGTGCCCGACGTTCTCACGGACGCCCACCGCGTACTCGCCTTCGTCGCGCTCTCCAACGCCACTAAAGCGGACTACTTGTTCGTAGATCTCGCGGCCGGCAACTTCATCGGCAAACAGATCTTCGTATCGCACCACTAGGAGGCGTGAAAAGAGAGGAGCGAACCGCGATACATGCTTATGGTACCGGCTTCGGTCCAAGTAATTGTTGTGTTCCGACGATGCGTCGCCGCGCTCAAGCTGCGCAATTTCACGTTCAATGGCAGCCGAGAAAGGCAGACTTTCTTGCCCGCGCCTCACGGACATCCGGTATTGAGAATGTGCTCTCTCCACCGGGTCGCGCACCAAAACTATGATTGGAATGTCGCCGGCATCCTGTCTGAGGCGCTCTGCTGCACCCGCGTGCGTCAGGTAGTCGGGTTCGACTTCGCCCCGCGTGGCTCCGACCGGGCCAGCGAACTGCTGCACGTACCAGTCTGACCCCTTCGCATGGACCTCGGGGGCTGAGAAGAAGCGAGTCTCCTTCTGGACCGGCATACTCACGTCAGGTCGACTCGCGAGCCACCGATGGAGCGTGGTCGTGCCAGCCTTCTGGGCGCCGACGACCGCAAAATCGATCAGGGGCCTGCGTGCCGGTGGCAGAGATTCCATGTCGTTTCTTCCCAACTCGTGCGAAACGCGCGAGCCTCTACCCCGGCTCGCGGCGGCACGTATCTTACAGGCCGCGCGCGTGCCGATCGGACGGCCCCGGCCGAACCTGCAGTACCCATGACTGGTAGTCGACACCGCTCGGTGCTCCGGTCGCGGACAGTCCGAGGTATCTTTCCGGTCCCATGCATGACGTGAGTGCCGACGCGCGAATATGTGTGACGAATCGCGCTTAGCCAGCGTTACGATCGCACGCGAGTCGTGCGGCTATGTAAGGCCGAACTCAATGAGCATTCATTGGAGGATGGGGATTATGAATATTGCTGTTGCTCGTGACTGGGCGTGGGCTCGTATGTCCGATCTCGAAATGGCGTCAATCCATGCCGTATGCAAGTTGCCGATTCATGCTGCTCGAAAGGCTATCTTGCGTCTCTGGGGTGCCAAGATCGGCCCAGGCGTCACGATCTACCATGGCCTAGAAGTTCGTGCCGCGAGGAAGCTGACTATTGGCGCGAATACTTCTGTCGGCAACGACGCAATTCTTGATGCGCGCGGCGGTATCGCGATTGGTGCAAACGTGAATCTGTCGACGGCAGTGCACATTTGGAGCGGTCAGCACGATTGGAGGTCAAGCGACTTCGAGTACTCTTCGGCGCCCGTCCGAGTTGGCGATCGCGTTTGGCTAAGCGCGCGTAGCACTGTCCTGCCGGGCGTAGATATTGGCAACGGTGTCGTACTAGCTGCGCACGCAGTGGCGAGCAGGGATTTGCCCGAGTTCACAGTGTGTGCCGGGGTGCCAGCCGCTCCGATCGTGGAGCGTCCTCGACAAGCGCAGCAGTGCCTTCCCAGCGCGAAAAGCAAAGCTTGGTGGTGGTGACCACCGACGAGCAACGGGCAAGGCCACGACTCGGCGGAATTGCGGCAGGCCTGCGAAGGCCACTGACCGCCGGGGCCCTTCAGCGCTCTTCGCGTTCAAGAGCCTTAAGCCTCCGCCGACCTCGAGTGGGGGCCTGGCCCTGTGGCGGGTACGGCTCCGGAAGCCGAGCACTGAGCAGCTTAGGTGTTCGAGGCGGCGGTTGATGGCCTCGGTCGGGCCGTTCGATTCTCTGGGGCGGTCGAAGCGCACCAGGGCGTAGTGGACCCTGATGTTGAGGGCGGGACCCGGTGACCAAGGACGCTCGGTGGCGAGGGGTACTCTCTTAGCGTGAATCTGGGGGATGCGAACGTTGCGGCGCGCTTGGAAGGCCGCATGAATGGTCCGAGAGGCTGGGCTCGGAAGTATGAAGTGCGGCTTGCTCTTAGCGATGCTTTCGTAGTGACGCTTGTGATGGTTGGCGCGCACGCAGCTAGGTTTGGCTGGGACCTGATCTACGCAGTGGCTGGTCCCAGCGGTCCGGCGTATTGGCGAGTAACGGCGGCTATCGGTTTGCTGTGGTGGACTTCCCTCACACTCACGCGTTCGAGGGAGGCCCGCATCCTTGGTCACGGTACTCAAGAGTTCCAGCGCGTCGTGGCTGCTAGTTGGTGGGCTTTTGCCACCATTGCGATCCTTGGCTTCGTGCTCCAGTGGAACATTAGTCGCGGCTACCTACTCGTGGCGCTTCCAGTAGGGACACTGGTCTTGCTCGTCTATCGCCTTGTTTGGCGTGCCTGGATACACTCCCAGAGGGACGAGGGAGCGTTGACCGCACGGGTGCTCGTAGTGGGTCCGCTCCGGACGAGCGAGCAGATGATCCGTCGCCTCCGACAGAACCCGCGCGCTGGGTATAGCGTTGTCGGAGTTTGCGTCCCCGCAGGCGCGGACTCGAAGCTGTCCACCGATCTCGTGGACGTGCCGGTCTTTGGTGCCATCAAAGACTCCGTAGAGACAGCGAGGAAAGTGGGTGCGGAGTTCCTGCTGCTCTCCGGCACGGACGCCATCTCCCTTCGCGAAGCTCGCCGCATTGGCTGGCAACTGGAGGGGACCGGCGTCGGACTGATTGTCGCTCCCGCAATGGTCGACGTGGCGGGGCCCCGTGTGCAGTTCTCGCCTGTGCAGGGCTTGCCGCTCCTTCACGTCGATGGCGCGACCTTCTCCGGAGCGAAGTACTGGTTCAAAGAGTCATTCGACAAAATCACGGCTGTGATTCTACTTACGCTACTAGCTGTGCCAATGGCTGCTGTCGGGATCCTCGTGCGAATCACAAGCCCCGGGCCCATCATCTTCCGCCAAGAACGGATCGGAAAGGACGGTGCGCCGTTCGCGATGCTCAAGTTCCGCTCAATGGTGCCCGATGCTGAATATCGAGTCGGCGAAGTGATGGGGGGAGACGTGCGGCCATTCTACAAGCGCAAAGACGATCCGCGCATTACTCCTTTCGGGCGATTTATGCGGCGGTATTCGATAGACGAGTTGCCACAAGTCCTGAACGTCATAAAGGGCGACATGTCAATTGTCGGTCCGCGCCCTCAGGTTGCGGCAGAGGTAGAACATTACGGCGACATAGAGCACCGACGCCTGCTTGTCAAGCCCGGAATGACCGGGCTGTGGCAGGTTTCGGGTAGATCATCGCTCTCACCGGAAGACGCGATCAGGCTGGATGCCTACTACGCGGAAAATTGGAGTCTTGGCGGCGATCTCGTGATCCTACTTAAGACAGTCGAGGCGGTGATAGGCAGAAATGGTGCGTATTAGGACCAGTGAATTTGCGCCTGAGCCAATCCAGGACCGCTCTGCACACGTGAAACTAATCGAGTCAAAACGATCCGCCGCGCTGCTTAACAGGCTGCGTGACGCTACGAACCAACGTACGGACCCTGAAGAACAGGCTCGTTGCTCTCTTTCGTGCGAACGCATCGCAGCTCCACACGGAAAGTGCGCCACTAGCAGCACGATCGCTACCTACCTCTGCACACTTGCGACATCCGAGCGCTTCGCGGGCTTGCCACACGACGCGGTGACGATGACGAATCTTCACGCAAGGCCGCCGCAAGTTCCCATGGCCGCGGGTGACGACCGAAGAGCACCCCGCGTGCGCCATTCGAAGGCGTCGCGTACGCACGTTCATCCCAGGCACATGGAGACCTCCGATCGGCTATGCGAAGGGTGGCTGTTGTGACTACGGTTGTCATTGTCTGTCCGACGGCCAGGGGCGGGCACATTGAACACGCCGCTGATATCGCTGCGGTTCTCGAGCGCAATTCCGAAGCCAGGGTAGTCGTCTTATCGCGGCCAGGCGCCGCAGATTATCTCGCGTCACTGGGGCGAGGCGATTTGATCGTCGACGAGATCTTGCCCGACCTCTCGCCGATTGGCGGAATACGGGGAAAGCTTCGAAATGCTCTCGGCCTGTTTGTCGAGGCGCACCGGCTGAGGCATGCGGTACGCGATTTGCAGCCTGCAGTCGTGGTTGCAGAAGAGCCGCGATACGCGTTTCGCGGTGAACTCGGCGGTAGCCGTCGAGATGTTCGATTGGTAACCTTCGTGCACAATGCCCGTCCACACGCGGGCGACTCCGAACACGTGGTTCGTTGGGCTAAGTCTTGGCTCATGCGCAGAACCATCTCGATGAGCGATGCAATCGTCGTGCACGGCATGCGCCAAGCGAAGATCGTTGCTCACGAATACGATGTCGAGCCTATCGCGGTAAGCCTGCCCAATCAGTCGGTAGCTGATAATCCGCCACCCGCTCCGAACCCCAGCCTCGTCGCCGGCCGTGAGGAGCGAGACGCGTTTCTCTGCCTTGGCGAGATTAGGACCAACAAGGGCATCGAGTTAGCGATCAGAGCGGCCAGAGCAAGTGAGTTACCGCTTCGAATCGTGGGCAAGGCGCCGGAGCGGGCGTACCTTGACAAGCTCATGGAATTGGCGTCTGGTGCGACTCACATTGAGATCATTCCGAACTTCCTTTCTCCAGATGATTTTCAGCGCGAGCTCACCGGCTGTCGGGCAGTCTTGCTGCCTTATGCGCAATTCGATGCACACAGCGGGGTATTGGCGCGAGCAATGGCGGCGGGAATCGCTGTGTTGGCGGCCGACTTGCCAGCTCTTGTCGAGCAGACGGGCGAGTATGGCCGTATTGCGTTCTTTAGGGCGGGTGACAGCCAAGACCTGTCGAGGCTCATGACGGACTTTCTCCAGCCCGGGACTCTCAGCGGTGAGTCCCCTCGACCTGGAAATCCCTCGCCGCCAGCGCAACCATGGGAGGCAATCGTTGGCGCGATCTTGGGCAACTAAACGGTCGCGCTCGGGCGCGTCTTTCGTGGGCCGCCCGGCTAGGAGCCTCGCTCGCCGTACTGCGCTAATAGCTGTACTTGTGTTATCGTATTTCCCGTTCCTTGGAATTGATATTGGGTCAAATACGACAATACCCGCTTCAGCCTTGGCCGCCCTGGCGTTGATACCGGCTGTTTTGCAGCACCGCAAATTGGTGCTCCTGACAGTCGCCATGGTGCTTGTGGTTCTTCTCGCAAGCGCCACCGCGACTGTAGCTAGCGGTGCAACTACGAACGCGCAGGGGATCGCCACGTACTTTGTCTACGTGTTCCCTGTGATCGCGATATCGGCAACTGTAGGGACCGACGCACGATTGATCCACCGGGTCATTCGGGCCGGCATGCTCTTCCTTCCGGTATACGCAAGCATTCAACTTTACTTTCTCACAAATCAGAGGCGCCTGCTCTTCGAGTCGTACTACGAGGCGCAGGGTTATGCCGATGTAGTTTCGCGTATCGATGTCATATCGGATTATGTTAGGCGTCCATTTGCATTCTTTCCGGAAGCGTCAGTGCTTGCCGCGGTTCTCGCACTGTCGGGAGTGGCTGCCCATCTATTGAAGCGGCTTCTTGGAGAACGTGAGCGGCTCGTGGACTGGGTTGCGTATGTACTTTCGGTTTGGTCGATCGTTGCCTCAGGGTCGGGGAGTGCCGTGATCGCCGTTGGGTTAGTGACGCTCCTATTGTCGTGGACTCGACTCCGCGGCGTAACTCGCGTGTTGCTTCTTGCGCTCTCTGGACTCGTGACGTATTGGATAAGCGTCCATGTGATCGCTGAACGCGGAATTGGCGTTCAGAACCAGTCGTGGACTGACCGCGCTGCTTCAATTATCGGCGCGGGGCGGTACGTGGTGTCAAGCTTGCAGCTATTTATAGGCGGTGTGGGTAGGGGAAATTCGTCCCAACTATTCCGGAATGGGGATGTGCCGCTCACGGGGTTTGATGTGTCGGATAGCGTGAGCGATGTTTACTCGGTGCTCATGCGCTGGGTTATGGAGATGGGTCTCGGTGGAATCGTCCTTTCGGCCGGGCTGTGCGTCATTACTTATCGAGGTGCGGCGATGGTATTGAGTCGCGCTGAAGCTGCAATTGCGACGTCTGTCTGGTTGCTATCCGTTGGTGTAACGACGTCGTATGAATCATTGACTTGGGATTGGTTCCTGCCTGGCCTGTGCTTGGGCATTGCGCTCACCACAGATCAAATAGGCGCCGGAACTTCAAGCGAAAGGAGTCAGCGGAATGCAAATACGAGTAATGCACGTGATCAACGATTTGGAAACGGGCGGCGCTCAAACGCTGGTCGAAGCCCTTTCCGCACGGCACGGGCGTGATGTCGAGGTGCACGTGGTGTGCCTCAAGCATCGTGGTGCACTAAGCGCGCGGGTCGAATCCGTTGCGACATCGGTGACCTACCTAAGAATGGGTCGAACGCCTTTCTCGATGTTGCGTGCGGCGGCGGCGATTCATGGGCTTACCAAGCGTCTCGAAATTGACGTGGTCCATTCCCATCTGATCCACTCCGATTTGTTGGCGGCCATTGCGGTGCCACAGGCCACTGCAATCGTATCCACCGTTCACTCAAGCGGCGTCTCAACAACGGATCCATTCCTTACAAGACTTCTCAATCGCCTTGCCGGCCTCACATTTGCTCGACGATTCGATTCGATCGTGGCTTGCAGCGTGTCTGCACGGGAGTACATGAAGGTCTCAAGGTATCCAGCGGCGCGTACGACGACCATTCTCAATGGTGTGCCGATCCCGCCGCGGTCGGCCATCGCGCACAAGGAACCGGGTCGGCTCACCATGCTCTCACTCGCGCGTTGGCACCCGATGAAGGATCACGCGACCCTATTTGAAGCAGTAGCGCGGATCATGGAAATTGACTGCGGTTACCGCGCCTCCCTAATTTGCGCGGGCCACGGCATGGACACGGACAACGAGGAGCTGCTTTGCCTGCTGGAGACGACGGGCGCCGCCGGAGTGGTGAGCCTTCGCGGGTCAGTTACCGATGTGCGGGAGCTGTTGAATGAGGCTGATGTAGTAGTTCTCTCGAGCGCATACGGCGAAGCGCTCCCGATGGCGGGCATCGAAGCTCTCGCTGCGGGTGTGCCGTTCATTTGCACGGACGTTGGCGACTCGCGGCGTATCGTCGTGGATCAGTCGCACTGTGTACCGACGAATGACCCCGAGGCGCTCTCACGTGCGCTCCTCTCAATTGCCGATCTTGACGAGGATGAGTACGCAGCTACTGCGGCACTCGCGGTTCGCAAGGCGCGCAATATGTATTCAATTGAACGCGCAGCGCTCGAGTACGAGGGAGTCTATCGGCGCCTGGTGGGGGAGCGGTAGATTCAGCGGTGCTGGCGGTCATGCGCGCGAGTGCATCTATGATGTCGAGCGCGACTGGTGGTGCGTGCGGTGGTCGACGAGCGCGGCCGAGTCGACGCCGACGCGCTCTGGCCGATGGCTTTCGTCTCCTGAGGGGTACGTGCTGCACGATGTTTGGATCGGGCAGCACGTTGGCGGCTTGCAGCTTGCGGTTCGTGGGCGCGAGGTATCGGAGGGCGCAAACTAGGCGCTTCGGTGTCGTTGCGCTTGTTTATGCTATTCAGGTCTCACCCGTAGGTTCATGTCGCGCTGCGACGCCACAGATTGCATCGGTGATGCTTGACATCGGGGTATTTGTTGGTCGCGATCTTTTGGAGGGCAAGTCTTGAGGGTTTCTGCGTGGATCGTCAACTACAATTCCTGTGACTTGGTGGAGGCTTGCATTAGATCGCTGAGGAATAATGGCGTAACGGACGCGGTGGTCGTTGATAATTCCGAAAGTACTGAAGAAGTAGCTCGACTGCAACAACTGAATTCGCGAGACTTTCCGATCGAGGTCTTTTCGTCAGGAGGAAACTTGGGGTACGGTGCAGCTCTGAATTCAATCGGGCGCCGTGTTGCCATGGCGCCGAACGACGTTGTCTGCATCCTTAATCCCGATACGCGGTCGCACTCCGGCAGTGTGCATTCGATCGTGGAGGCGCTGAAAGCGGGCACTTGCGATATTGTGTCCCCTCACATTGTCGGCGGCTCAATGAGTCAACCGACATCGTGGTTCTCGGGGGGGCGGTTCAATCCGGTGTCGTGTAGCGCCTCACATGTCGACTTCGGTCGCGAGATCGATCTGCTGGGAGAGGTTGGCATTCGCGAATCTCAGTTTCTTTCTGGCGCTGCAATGCTAATGGCTCGCTCAACGTGGGATCGTCTCGGCGGGTTTGACGAGAGCTACTTCATGTATTGGGAAGACGTCGAGTTGTCACTGCGTGCCCGGCGCCTTGGAATGCGTCTTGCTGTTTCTGATAAATGGTATTTGTGGCATGAAGAGGGTGGCACTGGAGCTCGTGAGCCATTGCGAGGCGCGCCATACTATCGGTTCATGAGCGAGAATCGAGTACGGTTGGCGCATAGCCTGGGCATCAGTTCGTGGCGTCTCGTTGTGGGCTCGGGCGCTCGTGAAACTCTGCGGCTCGTATTCGCACCTATTCGAAATCGTGAACCACGCAGCGCGCACAAAGCGTTGACCGCTCTTGCCGGAACGCTTCGGGGCATCGCTCGTGGCTAGCGAGTCTCCATTGCGCTCTCAGGCGTCGCGTCGTGCCGTGTTTCAGGCGTGCGGCGTGGTCTGGGAGTACGGTCGGTCTGCGATCACGGGAATCTCCACACGCCTCAGTGGTCCGGGTGCCGTTGCACTTGCTGGCCTGTCGGCGTCAGCAATCGGACTGGTCGCTTCGCCGGTCCAGGCACGCGCGCTTGGTCCTGAGGACCGAGGAGCTGTCGCAGCAGTTGCGGCAGCAACGATTATTGTGCCGATCCTGCTGTCGTTTGGCGCTCCGCTAGAGCTGAGGAATCGAGCTGCGAGCGAAGATCCGGCGCCGTTGGTGAGGGCGGCCCGTCTTGCAAGTTTCGCTTCACTTGTGCCCGCCGCGGCTGTGACGCTCATATTGTGGCTTACCTTCTTCAGCGGCTTATCGCATAGCACGAAGCTTGCCGCCGCGATGGCTGTGGCGGCAAGTCCGGTGGCGATTGCGGTAACGATGCGCACTTCTGTGCTCATGGCCCGGGAGCGCTTTGGTGCGGTCTTCGCCATCCGTCTGGTTGCGCCAGTTAGCATGTTGGCGGGTTTGCTCATATTGCTAGTACGCGATGCTGCTTCGGCGTTCAGCGTAATTCTGCTGATTCCTGGATCCCAGGCAATAGCGCTTGTTGTCGCGCTTGCGTGTTTCAGAGTTGGCATCCGTGGCCCGCGCTCTGCGATCTGGCCCATCTACCGGGCGAGTAGCGGGTTTGCTGGCGCGCGCGTAGGTGAAATCGCCCTCGCTCAGTTGCCTGCGATGATCGCCTTGCCGTGGGCTTCGAGTGCAGATGCTGGCATATATTCGGTCGCGGCAACGATTCTCGCAATGCCAATTGCCATTGGAACTGCGCTGGGGGCTGCGCATCATCCTCGGATTGCGCGCGACGTGGCGACGCAGGGCCTCAATGCGCGCTATGCCGACGCGGTACGCCAGGCCATCGCGCTCGGGCTGATTGTCACAATTCTGTTGCTGGCAATCGTGCCGTGGGCTGTACCATTGGTCTTCGGGCCCGAATTTGCGTCGGCCGTCGGGCCCGCGGCACTTCTATCGGTGGCGGCGATGCCGCTTACCGCAAATACCGCGCTTACTGCGTTTCTAGGTGCTCGGCGCCAGGGACGTGCGATGACCGTGTCGTATTTGGCTGGTGTTGCCGTGTTGGCATCGGCGTGGTTGTTACCAGTGGATTTCCGGAATGCATTGACGCTCGCGGGCGCTGTGGCAGCATCTCAACTTGTAGTGTGCGTGGTGATGCTCGTGGCCCACGGCGACTGGCGGGGCATTGCGCCCCGACGGCAAGACTATCGCGAGTCGCTGGTCGCACTCGCAGGGCGCCAGTAGTTCGTGTGGATTCCTTCGGGTTGGCTTCGATTGCCAGTGTGACGTGGCGGGGACCCATTGCGAAGCCCGGCAGGACCGCTGACATCTTGCGGCAGCTATTAACGGCTCTTCACAGATGAGGCTGTAGTTGCGGCCTGAAGCCGCCTGCCTCGAGTAGCGACCGGGCGATGTAGTGGGTGAGGTTCCTGAAACCCAGCGCCGAGCCGCGGAGGTGCTCGAGTCGCCCATTGATGGCCTCGGTGGGGCCGTTGGACGTGCCGGGTCGGTCGAAGAACGCGAGGATGTCGTGGGCCCGGTTGTTCAGGGTCCTGCCGAGGCGGCGGAGCTCGACGAGGGCGGCGGGCACGCCGGTGCGCAAGGACTCGATGAGCGCCGCGAAGTCGGCCCGCGCGACGGCGCGGTCGGGGTTGCGATACGCGGTGATCATCCGCTGGTACACGCTCCAAGTGATCTCGACCTCAGCATGGTCGTCGGCGTCGAAGAGGGCATCGAGCCGATCCCACTGGCGGTTCAGTGAGCAGTTCGAGTCCGGTGTGCAGGACGCGGCGGGACATGTACAGCGGGTCGCCGGCGCGGCCGCGGTGGCCGTGGATGGCTTGTTGGATGCGGCGTCGGCACTGGTCGAGGGCGTCGCCGGCGAGCTTCACGACGTGGAACGGATCCATCACCGCCGTCGCGGTCGGCAGCTCTTCGGCGGCGGCGGTCTTGAATCCGGCAAAGCCATCCATGGCGACGACCTCGATCGCGTCCGCCCAGGACTTCGCCCGTTCCGACAGCCACGTCTTGAACACGGCCTTCGACCTGCCAGGGATCATGTCGAGCAGACGTGCCGGGCCGACCCTGTCGCGTACAGGGGTGAGGTCGATGATGACGGTGACGTACTTGTCGCCGAACCTGGAGTGCCGCCACACGTGCTCGTCGACGCCGATCACGGCGACGCCCTCGAACCGGGTCGGGTCGTTGATCAGCTGGCGGTGCCCTTCGGTCAGGACGGCATCGTTGGCGGTGTTCCATGCGACGCCGAGCCCTGCCGCGATCCGCGACACGCTGAGGTGGTCCACGACGAGAGCGCGAAGCGCCCACGCGAGTCCGCCGCGGGACACCTTCGCCCGAGGTTCCGCCGCGGCACGCAGGTCGTCGAGCCAGAACCGGTCGCACGGGTCGCACCGGTACCGGCGGACCCGCACCAGCAGTGTCGTAGGGCGACAGCCGAAGGGCTCATGGGCGAGGTAGCGCGACTGCGTGCCCAGCGAGCGAGCACGATCACCGCACCCGTGGCAGACGTCGTCGGTCACGGCGACGCGGCACTCGAGCACCGCCCGGTCGGCGTCGATCCGCTGCCCGGTGACGGTCAGGCCGAGGACGTCGAGGTTGCAAAAGGTCGTGAGGTCGGGCGCGCCGAAGGTAGCGTTGAGCAAGTCGAGGTCTTTCAGATGGGCAGTGTGAGAACTTCCATCCTGGGGGACCTCGACCCCTACCCCCGACCACTCACCCGCGGGACAGCGCTACAGCCTCATCTGTGAAGAGCCCTATTAACCCGAGATCGCGGATCCCTGAGTCGTGCTTGAAGAGTCCTCGCTGGGCCTAGAATTGCGCGGAATGCCATGGAAGGGCGACGGCTCAGATGAACCTCTCGGAGTACACGCAGGTCGTTCGTGCGCATTGGGCCGCGATCGTGCTCATTACGGCGCTAGGTGCCGCGGCCGCATTCGCCTACACGCTGACGCAGCCAAGTGTCTACACTGCCACAGGCTCCGCGATTATCACGACTGGTCCCAGCGAAGACTTAGGTAGCGCGCTTGTCGGCGATAACTACGCCAAGTCGCGCGTCAAGAGCTACCTCGACATCGCCAAATCCCGCAAGGTCGCCGAGTACGCGATCGAGGGCCTCGGCATTGACGCGAGCCCCGATGCGCTCGTCGCGAGCGTGACGGTCTCCAACCCCCTTGACACCGCCGTCCTCCGCGTCTCGGCGAACGGCTCCAGCCCGGACGAGGCACGCGACCTCGTCGAGGCCTGGATTGCAGGTATGACCACGGCTGTTGCCGACATCGAGAACGAGGGCTCCACCGACTTGTCCACGCCGTCCGTCGTCGGCCTTCAGACCCTTGACAGCGCGGTCCTCCCGGGCGCGCCCTCGAGCCCGAACGTCAAGCTCGACGTCGCGCTGGGCCTGCTCGTCGGCCTCGCGCTCGGCATCGGCTACGCGCTCATCAAGTCCACCCTCGACCGCCGCCTGCGCAAGCCCGAGGACGTCGAGCGCGAGTTCGACCTCCCCGTCCTCGGCGCCCTGCCCTTCGATCCGGCCATCGCCAAGAGCGGCGTCGCGATGGCGAAGTCCGACTTCGCCATGACCGAGGCGATCCGCCAGGTCCGCACCAATCTCCAGTTCATGGACGTCGACAATCCGCCGCGCGTCATCGTCGTCACGTCCTCGCTGCCGGGCGACGGCAAGTCCACCACCGCGATCAAGCTCGCCGACGCCGTCGCCGAGTCCGGCCGCGACGTGGTCCTCATCGACGCCGACCTCCGCCGCCCCTCCGTCGCCAAGAACCTCGGCCTCATCGAGGGCGCCGGCCTCACCGACGTCCTGGTCGGCCGCGCCCGCGCCCAGGACGTCCTCCAGCCCTACGGCGACACCGACCACTTCTACGTCCTCGCCGCCGGCGCCATCCCGCCCAACCCCTCCGAGCTGCTCGCCTCCGACGCGATGCACAAGCTCCTCTACAGCTTCCCCAAGGACGCGCTCGTCCTCATCGACACCCCGCCGCTCGTGCCGGTGACCGATGCGGCGGTCCTCACCGCGCGCACCGACGGCGCCCTCGTGGTCGCCGCCTCGGGCCGCACCACCATCGACGTGCTCGACCGTGCCCTCCAGAACCTCGACCGCGTCAACGGCCGCGCGCTCGGCATCATCATCGACGGCATGCCGCGCAAGGGCGCCTACAAGGATGCCTATGCGTACGAATACGAGTACTCGAGCGACGCCGGCCGCGAGGTTCGCAGCGAGGCGCGTCGCGCATCGTCCGCCCGCACGGCGGCGGCGCCGAAGGAGACGGCTGGGGCGCTCAGCTGGGACGAGATCGTCGGCTCGGACGAGTCGCCCGAGCCCGCCGAGCACCGCAAGGCCTGACGTGCCCTGGGAGTCGGGCGTCGCGTTCCGCGTGCTGCTGGTCGACGCCACCAACACCGGCCGCTCCGTCGCGGGCGAGCGGCTGCTGCGCAAGCACCTGTGGGCGCGCGGCGTGGGGCCCGACCGGATCCGCATCACCTCCGCCGGGCTCAACGCCGAGGACGGCGCCCGCATGCAGGACCTCACCCGCGACATGATCGAGCGGCACGGCGGCAGCGCCCAGGGCTTCCGCGCGCGCTCGCTCAGCGACGCGATGGTCGACGTCACCGACCTTTTCCTGGTCGGCACCGGCGTCGAGCGCGACGAGCTCATCCGCCGCCACCCGCGCGCCCGCGGCCGGTCCTTCACCCTGGCCGAGTTCGCACCTCTCTATGCGGCGCTCGACCGCGCCGCGCCGCTGCACGAGCACCCCGCCATCCTCGAGCGGGGTCGCCTCGACGCCGACCTCGCGGACGACTGGGAGCTGCCCGCCTGGGAGGACCTCGAGGAGCGCGCCGTCGCGGTCGGCATCCGGATCGACGACGCCGCCATCCGGCTCGCCGACACCTGGGCGGCCATGTCGCCCGTCCCCAGCGAGCCCGCGCGCTCCCGAGCCGAGCCGTCGCACACCTGCGTGGTCGACGCGTTCGGCGTGAGGGTCGGCATCCACGTGGACGGAGCGCTCGGCGCCGAGCTCAACGCCGCCGGCCGGCGCGCGTGGAGTCGCTGCGACGTCGAGCGCGGCACCGCCGACGTCACGGTCGACGTGGTGGTCGACCCCGATCCCGAGGTCCTCGCCGCCGCTCGCACGCGCGGCGCGCTGGCCTACCCGGACGTCGAGACCGCCCTGCACTTCCTCTCGAGCGCCGTCACCGTGCGCGCGATCGACCAGCGGGTCGGCTCGCTGGTCATGCTCCACGCGGCGGGGCTCGCGTCGCCCAGCGGCGACGTCGTCGGCTTCATCGCTCCCTCGGGCACGGGCAAGACGACTCTGTCGCGCACCCTCGGCGCCCACTACGGCTACGTCACCGACGAGACGCTCGCGGTCGACGTGGGCCGCACCGTGTTGCCGTACCCCAAGCCGCTGTCCGTGATCGAGGGCGGCAAGCCGACCAAGGAGCAGTGGGGGCCGGAGTCGCTCGACCTCATGCCCGTGCCGCCCGGACGGCTGCGCCTGGTGCGGCTCGCGCTCGTCGAGCGTGACCCCTCCGTCGGCGAGACGCCCGTGGTCGAGGAGCTGCCGCTGCTCCACGGCCTCGCCGTCCTCGCCGAGCAGGTGTCCTACCTGTCGCGCCTGCCGCAGAAGCTCCACGCGCTCGCGGACCTGGTCGAGTCCGTCGGCGGGCTGGTGCGGATCCGCTACCGCGAGGCGCGCGACCTCCTGCCGCTGATGCCCGCACTGTTGGGGGAGGGATGATGGAGGACGCATACCGGCTGGCGGACGATGCACGTGTCCGGTCCGCGTGGGACGACGCCCTCGAGCGCGGGGGAGAGATGCTCGTGCTCGCCGGCAACGACGTGTCGCTGCTGTCGCCCGTCGCGACCGAGGCTGTCCTTGCCGCGCGCCAGGGGATCACGGTCGCCTCGCTCGGCGATCACCTGGTCCGGGAGTTCGGGGAGCCGGCAGATGGCGACATCGGCGCGATGGTGCGCGTGCTGATCGACGCGCTGATCGGCCGCGGCGTGCTGTCGGTCGAGGCCGGGCCGTGACCGACGCGGCGCTGCCCATCGACGCGGCGGTGCCGCTGGCGCACGCACTCGCGGTCGATGTGGCGCGCCGGACGGGGGTGCGGGCGCTGATCATCAAGGGGCCGACCGCCGCCGCGCATTGCCTGCGGCCCGAGCGCGTGAGCGCGGACGTGGATGTGTGGGTCGAGCCCGTGGGCCTCGATGCCTACCTCGCGGCGCTGGAGGACTGCGGCTGGGCCGAGCGGCCCTACGGCGGCGGCTTCGGGCCGAAGGCCGAGCACTCGGTGACGGTGATCCATCCGCAGTGGCCGTGCGACATCGATGTCCACCACCTGTTCCCCGGGTTCCTAGCTCCCACCGCCGACGTGTTCGACGCGCTTTGGGCGCGCCGGGAGCAACTCGCGTTGGCTGGGGTCGAGGTGGACATGGTCGACCGGAGCTCGGCGATCCTCATCGCCGCGCTGCACGCGCTGCGGACCCCTGCCCAGACTCCTCGTCACGCCCAGGAGATCCGGCGGCTGGCTGCCGAGGTGCTGCCGGCTCTCGACCATCAGCAGCGCGCGGACCTGGTGCTGCTCGCGACGGCGACGGGCGCGATCGACACCGCTCGTCCGGTGCTCGAGCAGCTCGGGGTGCCGCTTGCCGCCGTCACCCCGCACGGCGAGAGCGCCGCGCTCGACGCCTGGCGCGCGCGCGTGGGCGGTCGTGGCGCCATCGTCGCACAGTGGATCCCGCTGCTGGTTGCCGCGCGGTGGTACGAGCGGCCCACGATGCTCGCACGCATGATCTGGCCGACCGAGCGGCAGTTCCGCGCCATTCATCCCGAGACGCCACCCGGCTCTGCTGCTGCGCTACGCGGACGCTGGTCGCGCATCGGCAGGGGCCTGCGCACCGTTCCACGTGCGCTCAGGGGGCGCGCGCTCGCCCGCAGAGGGATCACCGATGCCTCCATCCTGACGGAAGAGGCGAGATGACCGCGATCCTGGCGCGCGCATCGTCCCTCGCGGAGGTGGTGCGGGACGGCCGCGCGTTCGTGCTCAACCTCGCGCGTCTCGAGCAGCAGCAGGTGCCGCGCTCCTTCGAGGGGCCAGCGTTCGAGATCTGGAGCGGCATCGACGGCACGCGGACCGAGGATGAGCTGGTTGGTGAGCTCGCGGAAAGCTATGGCGCTCCGGTCGCACGGATCGCCGAGGATGTGCGCGTGCTCGTGGAGGAGCTGCGCGCGCTGGGGCTCGTCGCGCCGGCGCAGAGCGGCTGACGCTTGGCGGTGCGCAAGGGTCTTTCCAAATCGCGCGGCGCCCGCTAACCTGCCCGCAGGTCTGTGAGTCACTGGGGGGTCTCTCATGGGGGCAAGGCGCCGCCGTTCGTACGTGCCGATGGCGCACCGCAACTGGCTCGTGCGCGACCACGGCGGGATGCCGGGATGGGCGATCATCGTCGCCGTCGCGATCCTGGTGGCGATGCTCGGGTACGCGGCGATCCACGGGTCGTGACCGTGATTTCGGCGGAATGCTGCGCGTTTCCTCTCTAGCCGCGGGCCCATCGAGCCGTTATGGTTTCCGAGAGCAACTCGTTGAGGGACGAGTCGACGACCGCTGAGGGAGCACCATGGCCATCGAATCGCCGAACACCCGCCAGACGCACGGCGTCTCGCGCCGCCGCCTTGTTCAGGGCGTTGCGTGGGCGACGCCTGCGATCCTGATCGCGACGGCGGCGCCTGCCGCTGCGGCCTCGCCGAACGTCACGTTCAGCGGGCTGACCTTCACTCCGTCGAACAACGGTGTCAATTACTTCGCGGACTACACGCTCACCCCGAATGGGATCAACGTGACGTCGCTGGTCCTGACGCTGACCATGCCCTCGCAGGCGTACGAGTCCTTCTCGGTCGTCGCGGGTGGAACGCCCAGCGTCAGCCCTGCAACTGATATCGTCACGACGTCGATCACCATCACCTACGGCGCGGTGACCGCTGGCACCGCGCTCAAGGGACGCTTCAAGGTGAAGAAGCCGATCTCGGGCAACTACACGCTCTCGGTCACCGGCGGCAAGGAGTCGGACGGTGACACCGTGAAGACGACGACGGTCGGGGCATTCACCGTCGCGTGACCTTGTCCGGTGCTTGGCTGCTTGCTGGGAGGCAAGTGCGACACGTGAGCGACGTCCGTCGCCTTCGCATCGAATGACGACGTAATCTAGGCATTCCCGCGCTCGCTGAGGGGCGCCTCCAGCCTGAGGACGTATCCCCATGACCGACGCTGCCCCCGCGTCTCCCGCCGCCGCGCCCGCCCGGCCGGGCATGACGCGTCGCCGGGCCGTCCACGCCGCCGCGTGGACGGCGCCCGCGATCCTCGTCGCGACGGCGACGCCTGCGGCGGCTGCCTCCGGAGAGACCGGCGGCACGCTCCCGCCGGGCACGCTCGCGCTCGCGGGCGTCGCCGCCGCGATCAACGCCAACGACTTCGTGCTCGAGGGCACCGTCGCCTACGGCGGTCCGTCGACGGGCACGAGCGGCGCCGCCGTCACCGGCGTCACCCTCGAGTTCGCGATCCCCACCGCCCGCGTCACGGGCGCAACGCCGGCCATCTCGCAGGGCGCCGGCTGGGCTTACTCCGGCAAGGCGACGAGCGGCGCCAACACGGTCTTCACCTTCGCGTGGCAGCTCGACGGATTGTCCGCGACCAACTCCGCCGCCAACCCGCTCACGGTCGCGGTGCCCAAGACGAACGACCTGTCCGCCGCATCGGTCACCGCGACCGCGCGCGGCACCTCCACAGGCTCGGCCGTCCTGCCCGCGACCGTCACCGTGGCGAGCGCCGCGCTCGCCGCCAACTCGGCCACCTTCGCGAACGGCTCGGCCATCCGCTTCCAGGAGTGGTACTCGAGCAACCCGAAGGTCGACGCCTGGATGTTCGACGTCTCGCAGGCGTGGACCGGCCCGTATTGGCCGGTTGGCCCCGCGATCACCGACCTCGTGGTCGAGTTCCGCATCCCGCGCGTCGAGTCCGACGGCACGGTCATGGCCGACCAGCCCAAGAAGACCCTCGCCTCCGGGATCGGGGCGGGCTGGGTCGCGGATCTGGTGGGCGTGCTCGTGGGCGAGTTCTGGGTGGTGAAGTACCACTACACGGGTCCGCTCGACAGCGACCACCGCAGCACCACCAACCTCAAGTTCGCGGTCAAGTCGGACGTCGCCAAGGCCACCCGCGTCGACTACATGCTCACCGCCAAGTCGGGCGGGGTGAACCTGGTCTCCGCGGGGAGCCAGGCGCGCTGACGCGTTTGGGCGCCCCAAATCCAAAGCATCGAATCTGATCGCCGCTTCGCGACGCGGCTAATTGCGGGCCTGTGGCCCCGGCGATAGCTAGGGCACGTAGCGAGGTCAACCGTTTCCGAGCGTGGAGGGCTGAGAGCGAAGTGCCTGGATTACATCGATATCCTGGCAAACTCGACCCGTGATTCTCTCAGTTCAGCTCCTTCTCCACGATGCCGCCGATGCCGCTGCGGGCGGGTCCGAGGATGCCCATGACTCGGTTGCGTGGGTGTTGGTCACGATCTTCGGTGCGGCGTTTGTGACTGCGGTCGCTGGGTTCGCCGGTGCGGCGCTGCAATATCGACGTGACCACATTCGTTGGAAGCGCGACCAACGCTTGCGTGCGTATCTGGACACTCTTACGCTCGCTCGAACTCTTCTCGACGTGACCTACGTCGTGGAGCGGGAGACTGGAGCGCAGCGTGAACTCAACTCGCAACTCGATCACGCCCGGGCGGAACTTCAAGCCGCGAGCACGAAGAGGGACCGAGCTCGACAGCAGGGCGTCGTGGATGGGTGCGAGGCCGCGTTGGAGGCTGCCCACGCGAGAGTCAAGGGCGCTATCGAGCGCAACAACAAGGCGCTGGACAGCATGAGTGCTGCTTGGGGTGCGTTCGCCCTGCTCGGGCCGCGTTCGGTTTATGAAGCCGCAGCTCCGCTTGCTCGCGGCGGGACCTCACACGAGATGGAGGGCAATATCGGGGAGCTCGAGGGTCATATGCGCAGAGCGCTCAAGTTTGACTACGAGTCCCGCATCCGTAGGTTCCTGTGTCGCTGTGCCCGGTAGATGTATCGGCGAGCGAAGTCCCCTCATGGCTGGCGCGCCCAGATTATTGCGGGACCGCCAGTATGACTGCGAGCGCCTCGTCGTCACGGGCCGCTTGTCGCGCTGACGCCTACCCGACTTCCGCTCCCTCCCGCGCCTCGCCCGCGGTGACGCGCGCCAGCACCCCGCGCACCGCATCGTCCAGGCCCGATCCCGCGACGAGGAACCCGTCGTGCCCCACCTCCGAATGGAGGAGGGTCACCCCGGAGCAGCGTGGGAGCGCGGCGGCCAGCCGCTCGGAGTCGGCCAACGGATACAGCCGGTCCGAGTCGATCGCGACCACCAGCGCCTCCCCGTCATACCTGGACAGCGCCGCCTCCACGCCCCCGCGCCCCCGGCCCACGTCGTGGGTGTTGATCGCGTGCAGCATCCGCAGGTACGTGTTCGCGTCGAAGCGCCGCGCGAGCTTGTCCGCGTGGTGGTCCAGGTACGACTCGACTGCGAAGATCCCCTCCGGCCGCAGCACGTCGCCCTCCTGCGCGCCCCTGCCGAAGCGCGCGTTGAGCTCCGGCCCGCTCCTATAGGTGGTGTGCGCGATCGCCCGCGCGATCCCCAGCCCCGTGTGCGGGCCGTCGCCGGGGGCGGCGTCGTAGTAGTCGCCGTCGCGGAAGTGCGGGTCGAGCCGGATCGCGGCCCCCTGGGTCGCGTGCCACGCGATCTGGTCCGCGGTGGTCGCCGCGGTCGAGCCGATCGCCCCGATCGCCTTGACCCGCTCCGGGAAGCTCGCCGCCCACTCGACCGCGCGCATCCCGCCCATGCTCGGCCCGATCACGAGCGCCCACGCGTCGATCCCCAGGTGGTCCGCGAGGCGCGCCTCGGCCACCACCATGTCGTGCAGCGTGACGTACGGGAACTGGGAGCCCCACGGGTGGCCGTCCTCGGGGTGCGGGTGCGCGGGCCCGGTGGTGCCCTGGCATCCGCCCAGCACGTTCGCGCTCACCACGAAGTAGCGGTCCGTGTCGATCGGCCGGCCCGGCCCCACGAGCCCGCCCCACCAGCCGCCCGTGAGGTGGCCCTCGCCGGCGGTCCCGAGCACGTGGCTGTCGCCCGTGAACGCGTGCGCGACGTACACCGCGTTGTCCCGCGCCTCGTTGAGGGTTCCCCACGTCTCGTAGGCGAGCGTGACGTCGATGCCGCCGCGCGGGTCCGCCTCCAGCGGCAGCCACCCGAGGTCCACGAACTGCCGGTTGCCCGGATGGTCGCCCGGGCGCCAGGCGGACGATGCGGGGATCGGGCCGAGCGTCCGCCTCGCCTCCGCGGGGGCCGGGTCGCGCCCGGGCGCCCACGCGGTCTCGACGTGGTCGGTCATGCCGGTACCGCCGCATCGTCCCTGGTGCCGGCCTGGACGCGCGCCGCGGCCTCGAAGCCGGTGCCCAGGTCGCCCAGGATGTCGTCGATGTGCTCGATGCCCACCGCGAGGCGCACCAGCCCGGGCGTGACGCCGGCGGAACGCTGCTGGTCCTCGGTGAGCTGCGAGTGCGTGGTGGTGGCGGGGTGGATCGCGAGCGAGCGCACGTCGCCGATGTTCGCCACCAGGGAGTGCAGCTCGAGCGCGTCGACGAACGCCTGACCCGCGGCCCTGCCGCCCGCGATCTCGAACGCGAGGACGCTGCCGCCGCCCTTGGGGGCGTACTTGCGCTGCAGGTGGTTCCACGGGCTGCTTGCGAGGCCGGAGTAGGCGACGGAGAGCACCTGCGGGTGCCCCTCGAGGAAGTCGGCGACGCGCTTGGCGTTCTCGACGTGGCGCTCGACGCGCAGGCTGAGCGTCTCGATGCCCTGCGCGATGAGGAACGCGTTGAACGGGCTGATCGCCGCGCCGGTGTCGCGCAGCAGCTGGACGCGCGCCTTGAGGATGAAGGACAGGTTCGCGCCGAACGCGCTCCCCACCCCGAGGTCCCGCGCGTAGACCAGGCCGTTGTAGCTGGGGTCGGGCGTGTTGTACTGCGGGAAGCGGTCGGGGTGCTGCGCGTAGTCGAACGTGCCGCCGTCGACGATCACGCCGCCGATCGCGGTGCCGTGCCCGCCCAGGTACTTGGTGGCCGAGTGCGTGACGACGTCCGCGCCCCACCTCAGCGGGTTGACCAGGTACGGCGAGGCGACCGTGTTGTCGACGATGAGCGGGACGCCGTTCTCGTGGGCCACCGCGGCGACGGCCTCGATGTCGAGCAGGTCCTGCTTGGGGTTGGAGATCGACTCGCCGAAGAACGCCTTGGTGTTGGGGCGGACCGCGCGGCGCCAGGCCTCGGGGTCGTCGGGGTTGTCGACGAAGGTGACCGTGATGCCGAACTTGGGCAGCGTGTGCTGGAACAGGTTGTAGGTGCCGCCGTAGAGCGAGGGGGACGCGACGATGTGGTCGCCCGCCTCCGCGATGTTCTGGATCGCGAGGGTGTTGGCGGCGCTGCCGCTCGCCACGAGGAGCGCGCCGACGCCGCCCTCGAGCGCCGCGAGGCGGGTCTCGACGGCCTCCGTGGTGGGGTTGCCCAGGCGCGTGTAGATGGGGCCGAGCTCGCCGAGCGCGAAGCGGGCCGCCGCCTGGTTCGTGTCCTCGAAGACGAAGCTCGTGGTCTGGTAGATGGGGAGGGCGCGGGCGCCGGTCTCGGCGTCGGGGGTCTGGCCGGCGTGGATCTGGAGGGTCTCGAAGGCCCAGTCGTGCGTGGTCATGGTGGCTCCTGTGTGTCTGCTGGATCTGGTCTGGCGGGACTGGATCCGCATCCCCGAGTCAGGTGGCACCGGCCGTCGGGCGTGCAAGCGCGCCGACCGGCCGCAGCCCTCAGGGATGCGGTGCGACACGTGCGGTCTGTGCTGCGGGGGCTCCTAGGGCCTCACTCGCAGGCTGCCCCCGTGCGGGGGCACGCCGAACGTGCGCTGGGTCAGCGGCACATTCGACGGAACATGGGTGCGACTGTAGGGGCCTAGTACCGGGGAGCGCAAGCCCGCGCCCCGCGTTGCTCCGCACGGTCCGGCGCGCGACACGCCGCCGGAACCCGCGCATCGTCCCCCTGCACCCGGCGTGTCGCCTTGGAAACCGTGCTGAGCGAAGCGGGGGCCGGCGCACGAATCCTGCGCCGCAATCGTGCGAAACTCTCATAAAGGGCATTGACGGACCTTCGGGGCGGCGGGTTAGCCTGACCGCATCGCCGGCGATGCTTGCATCGGCGGCATGCCTGGTGAGGGGGGATAGCCATGGCCGAGATGACGCAGCGCGCCGCGCCGTCGACTGGGACACGTACCGAGACCGAGCCCGACGAGCAGCCCGAGCGCACCCGCGGCCCCCGCCGCGAGACTCGCGCCGCCGAGCGTTTCCGGCCCGACATCCAGGGGCTGCGCGCCGTCGCGATCCTGCTGGTGCTGCTATTCCACGCGGGGCTCACCACCCTGGGGGGCGGGTACGTCGGCGTCGACGTGTTCTTCGTGATCTCGGGCTTCCTCATCACGGGCCACATCTGGCGCGAGCTGCGCGAGCGCGGCCGGATCGACTTCGGCCAGTTCTACGCGCGGCGCGCCCGCCGCATCCTGCCCGCATCGTTCGTGGTGCTCGCGGTCACCGTGGTCGCGACCTGGCTGTGGGTGGCCCCGCTGCGCGTCGCGCGCGACATGGCCTACGCCGTCGCGACCGCGCTGTACGTGCCCAACGTGCTGCTCGCGGCCCAGGGCGCCGACTACCTCGCCGACTCCGCCCCACCCGCCACCCAGCACTACTGGTCGCTGGGCGTGGAGGAGCAGTTCTACTTCATCTGGCCGCTCGGGATGGTGATCGCGTTCTGGCTCGCGCGCCGCCACAAGAGGATCTTCGCGGCGCTCATCGGCGTCGTGGTGGTCGGCTCCTTCGCGCTCGGCGTGATGCTGACGGTCACCAACCAGCCGTTCGCGTTCTTCCTGCTGCCCACCCGCGCGTGGGAGCTCGGCGCCGGCGGGCTCCTCGCGCTCGCGGTCGCCGGTGGGCGGGCCCGCGTGCCCGGCTGGGCCGCCGCCGTGCTGGGCTGGGCCGGCGCCGCGCTGATCCTCTACGCCGCCTTCACCTTCACCGAGACCACGCCGTTCCCGGGGTGGCACGCGGCCCTCCCGGTCGGCGGCGCGGTGCTGGTGATCCTGGCCGGCTCGCTCGCTCCGGGCCACGCGTGGGCGCCCGGCCGGTGGCTGTCGGTGCGGTGGATGGTGTGGATCGGCGCCATCAGCTACTCGCTCTACCTGGTGCATTGGCCGCTGCTGATCATCCCGCAGTCCGCCGTGGGCCTCGAGAACCCGCTGCCGCTGTGGGTGACGCTGGCGCTCGGCGCTGCGGCGGTGCCGCTCGCGTGGGTGATGTACCGCTACGTCGAGACGCCCTTCCGGACGATGCGCCGGTTCACCCTCGCACGCCCTCGCCGCACGCTGTTCGCGGCCCTGGCGGCCTCCGGCGTGGTGGCCCTGGTCGCCGGGCTGGGCTTCATGGCCGTGGGGCAGAAGCCCCTGGCGACCGCCGACGCGGCAGCGTCCGTGGACATCTCCGCGGCGCCGATCGGGACGCCGTTCGTGCCGAGCAACCTCACGCCCGGCCTCGCCTCCGCGGCCGGCGACACGCCGCTGGTCGACTCCAACGGCTGCCACAAGGGCTTCGGCGACGCCGACCCGACCGGCTGCACCGTCGGCTCTGACCCTGACGCCCCGACCGTCGCGATCTTCGGCGACTCGCACGCCGCCCAGTGGTACCCGGCGCTGTCGAAGCTCGCGGACGACGGCGACATCCTCTTCACCAGCTACACGAAGGCGATGTGCCCGGCCGCGGACATCTTCGTCTCGCGCGTGCCGGAGTGCGGCCAGTGGCGCGACGGCGTGATCGACGAGCTCGCCGCCAACCCGCCGGACACCATCATCCTGTCGAGCTACTCGACCAACTACGTGCGCGAGGACGCCGACCCGGTGTCCGCCTGGGCGGACGGGGTCTCCGCGATCATCGACCGGCTGCCCGCCGAGTCGCACGTGCTGATCATGGCCGACACCCCCTCCGGCGTGGAGGCCGTCCCGATCTGCCTGTCGAAGAACCTCTCCGACGCGGGGGAGTGCGCCCTGGCGCCCGTCGACACGTCGCTCGACGTCGCCGCGAGCAAGCTGCCCGGCGCGAGCGGGATCATCGACATGAACGGCTACCTCTGCGACGGCGACGTCTGCCCGGCGATCATCGGCGACAACCTGGTCTACCGCGACACCAACCACATCAGCGCGACCTTCATCGAGCGGTTGGCGCCCGAGCTGCAGGGACAGCTGTGACGGGGACTGTCGATTCCACGCGCCCGGGGGCGGCAACCGTGTCGCCCGGTGTCGCCGGCGCATCGTCCCCTCGCGCTCGGGTGACCTGGCTCGCGAGCCACGCCTCGCCGTACCGGCGGCCCGTGTGGCAGGCGCTGTCGCGGCGGTTCGACTTCGAGGCCGCGATGCTCGAGAGCCAGGAGCAGTTCCGCAAGCACCAGGGCAATCGCCCCGCGGACTTCCACGCCGCCGCGATCCCCGGCGTCGCGCTGCGCACGGTGCGCAGCCTGCGCGTCGAGCGCGGCCGGATCCTCATGTACGCCAACCTCGGGCGCACGATGCGCCGCGGCACCGACGCGGTCATCCTCGGCGGGTGGGAAAGCCCCGCATACATCTGGGCGCTGCTGAGCGCGCGGCTGCGGCGGGTGCGCACGGTCGCGTTCTACGAGAACACGCTGGCCGCGATCGGGCACTCGGCGGGTCCGGTGGCGCGGGTGCGGGACTGGTTCTTCCGGTCCTGCGACGCGGTGGTGGTGCCGGGGCGTGCCGCCGAGGCGGCGGTGCTGTCCTTCGGGGTCCCGGCCGCCCGGATCCACCGGGGCTTCAACGCGGTCGACGTGTCGGCGTTCGCGGCCGCTGCGCTCGAGGCGCCGGCGCGCTCCGGTGGTGGGCACCGGTTCGTGTTCGTGGGCCAGCTGATCGACCGCAAGCGGCCGCTCGAGACGCTCGAGGCGTTCGCATTGTGCGCTTCGGCCGACGACGAGCTGGTGTTCGTCGGCTCCGGCCCCCTCGCGGAGGACCTGCGCCTGCGCGCGGAGTCGCTGCCGCGCCTGTCCGTCTCGTTTGTCGACAACGTGCCCTACGACCGCATGCCCGCGCTCCTCGCCGACTCCGACACGCTCGTGCTCGTGTCGAACGAGGAGGTCTGGGGGCTGGTGGTCAACGAGGCGCTCGCGGCCGGCTGCGGTGCCATCGTGTCCGACGTGTGCGGCGTCGCGCCTGATGTGGAGGGCATGGAGGGCGTCGAGATCGTGGATGGGTCCGTCGCGGCCGTGGCCGACGCGATGCGCCGCCGTGCCGCCGCCCCGGCCGGGCGCATCGTCTCCCCGGCGATCCTCACGCACGACCCGGAGGCGTTCGCGTCCGTGTTCGCCGAGGCCATCGAGGGTTGATCCCCCGACCGTTCGCCCCCGACCGCTGACCCCCCCGACCGTTCTCCACACGGATTCTGCATTTGCGCTCATGCTGGTCGGGCTTTGCCGCGCGAGTTGCATCCACAAGCGCATCCATGGCTGGCCGCGTGTGGAGCAAGGTAACGGCACCCCGTGCCTCCGGCCCCACGCCCCGACCGCGACTCCATGCCGTGCCGCCACCGCGACGCTCTCCGTTTTCATGGACTTAGTCGCACCGCGCGGCGCAGCGGCGGCATGAAAGTGGGGTGACGGACGCCCGGGCGGGCCATCTGGCACCCGTGGAAGGGTGCCGCATCGTCTCCAGGTGGTGTCTGAGCCGCCTGTGCAGCCGCCGAGCTGTTCCTAACTGCATGAAAACGGAGAGGAGCGTGACATGGGCAGGGGTGTGCTCCGGGCGGCTCGACCGCCCCGACCCCTTCCCACACGGATTCTGCAGTTGCGATGGCTCTGGTCGGGCGATGGCGCGGGAGTTGCATCGGAGAGCGCTCTCGGCGCCAGTGCCGTGTGGAGCAAGGTAACGGCACCGAGTGCCGCGCGGCTCAGAGCGAGCGCTCGAACTCCTCCATGAACGCGCTCATCTGCGCCGTCTCGACCAGGAAGCCGTCGTGGCCGACCTTGGAGTGGACCACCTTGATCCCGTCCGAGCCCGATAGCGCCGCGTCGAGGCGCTGCGAGTTGGCCATGGGGTAGAGGCGGTCCGAGTCGATCGCGATGACCAGCGCCGGGCCCGTGTAGCGCGCGAGCGCCGTCTCGACGCCGCCGCGGTCGCGGCCCACGTCGTGGGACTGGATCGCCTGCGCGAGCCGGATGTACGTGTTGGCGTCGAAGCGGCGCGCGAGCTTGCGCGCGTGGTGCTGGAGGTACGACTGCACCGCGAACAGCCCTCCGCGACCCAGCGGGTCGGATTCCCCCTGGTAGGAGCGGTCGAAGCGCTCGTTGAGCTCGCCCGCGGACCGGTAAGTGGTGTGCGCGATCATGCGCGCGATGCCCATCCCCACGTGCGGCCCGAGGCCGTCGGGGGCGTCGTAGTAGTCGCCCGCGTTGAAGTGCGGGTCGGCCTGGATGGCGGCCACCTGCGCCGTCGACCACGCGATCTGGTCCGCGGTGGTCGCGCCCGTCGAACCCACCGGCGCGATCGCGCCCACGCGCTCGGGGACCATCGCGATCCACTCGAGCGCCCGCATGCCGCCCATCGAAGGGCCGGTCATGAGGCGCCACCGGTCGATCCCCAGGTGATCCGCGAGGAGGATCTCCGCGCGGGCCATGTCGCGCATCGTCACGTAGGGGAAGCGCGAGCCCCACGGCCGGCCGTCCCCCGGGTGCGCGGAGGCGGGGCCCGTCGAGCCCTGGCAGCCGCCGATCACGTTCGCGGAGACGATGAAGTGGCGGGCCGGGTCGATCGGCTTGCCCGGGCCCACCATCGCGTTCCACCAGCCGCCGGTGTGGTGGCCGGGCTCGGCGGGTCCGAAGACGTGGCTGTCACCCGTGAGGGCGTGCGCGACGTAGACCGCGTTGTCGCGCGCGGCGTTGAGCTCGCCCCACGTCTCGTAGGCGAGGACGGCGCCGGGCAGCGACCCCAGCGGGTCCGCCTCGAGCGGCAGGTCGCCCAGCGGCAGGAAGAGCCGGCGGCCCGGGTGGTCGCCCTCGCGCCACGCGGCGCTCGCGGGGATCGGCGCGCCGGGGCCGGGGCCCTGGTCCGCGGCGAGCGCGTCGGTCTCGATGCCGTCGTCATCCATGGCTGAAGCGTATTGGACGGTGACGATGCGCCGCCCCGGGGGCCGCTCCGGGGGTCGCCGGGGGCGTCGCTTGCGGGTGTACACGTGTCCAGCTGGGGGTGAATATGTGCCTCTGCGCAAGATTCCCAAAAAAGTCCGTTGTGACCCCTGGTAATCCCATTTGTCCGGGTATAGCCTCCACTCACAGGCAGGGGACTGGGGGGTCTTCGGATGAACAAGCGCTGGGGGATCATCGCGGCCGCGACCGTGGTGCTGCTGGGGGTCGCGGGCATCGGTGCCGCCACCGCCGCCACCACCTCGTCGAGCTCGGGCGCGACATACGCGTGCGTGCGCAGCTCGAACAACATGGTGGTCGCGCCGTCGCATGGCAGGTGCCCGAGCGGCACCGTCAAGACGCGCGTCCCGATCGGGACCAACGGCGGCTACGTCAAGGTGTGCGTGCGGACCACCACCAGCTACGTGGTCCCGCCGGTCAACGGCCGGTGCCCGTCGGGGTCCACCACCAAGAAGGTGCCGCTGAGCTCGATCGGCAAGACCGGTCCGCAGGGCCTCACGGGGTCGATGGGCCCGCGCGGCCTCACCGGCGCCAAGGGCGCGACGGGATCCGCCGGCCTCTCCGCCTACGACCTCGCGGTCCAGGAGGGCTTCGACGGCACGCTCGACGAGTGGCTCGCGAGCCTCCAGGGCGGCGGCTCGACGCCGAACCCGACCGTCACGGTCACCGCGACGCCGGATCCCGGCGACGGAACCGTGGACGGGGGCACGCCGTGATCGGGCGGCGGGGCGTCCTCGGGGCGCTCCTGATCGGCAGCGCGGCCTCGGTCGCGGCGGCACCCGCGCCCGCGCCGGGCCTGGTGGCCGACGGGGCAGACGACACCGACGAGATCGACGGCGGCCGTCCCTAGCCGGGGGCGGACGCGAACGCACTGAGGGGGGCGACGTGGCAACAATCCTGCTTCGGCGAGGGACGTGGGCGGAGTGGCAGGCGGCTAATCCCGTCCTCAAGCTCGGGGAGCCCGGGTACGAGACCGACACCGGACGGCTCCGGGTCGGCGACGGCACCACGAGGTACATCAACCTGCCGGCGTTCATCAACGCCGACGACATCGACGCGAAGATCGCGGACGCGACCGGCGTCTCCGATCCGGGCGCGACCCAGGACACGGCGTACGGCGACGCGACCACCGCGACGTTCGACACCGACGGCCGCGGCGAGATCGTGATCCCGAACGTGCCCGTCGCGGACACCGGCACCGTGTCCTCGATCCGTGTGCGCATCACCCGCAACTCCGGCGGGCTCTCGACGGCCCAGGTGCAGCTGCTCGCGATGACGAGGAACACGTCGGGCGACTTCGTGGTGACGCACGTCTCGCCGACGATGTCGCTGCCCGTCGGCCCCACCGGCCAGGTCGCGAGCCTCGCCACCGACTTCGAGGTGGCCCAGGGCGAGTACGTCGGCCTGCAGATCCAGTCCGGCATCTCGGTCGGCTACGACCCGAACGTGGGCTCGGGCATCGGGTACTACTACGACTACAACAGGTCGGACATCTTCACCTTCGCCGCGAACGACGTCATCACCGGCATGACCGCGCTCGACGGCAACGCCATGGGCTTCGCGTTCACGCTCACCAGCCCGTACGACGTCGCCGACTCCATGACCACCTTCATGGGCATGCTCAACCCGCTCATGGGCAAGTCGATCGCGATCTACGGCGACTCGATGGCCTCCGGCTACGGCGTCACCTTCGGCACCGAGGACTGGGGGAGCGTGCTCGCCACGCGCAACTCGATGACGATGCAGGCGTACGGCGTCGCGGGCACGTACCTGTCCAGCAACGGGGCCGATGCGGTGGTCGACCGGTACTCGACCATGCCCAGCGGCGCCGACTACGTAACCGTGTTCGCGGGCACCAACGACGCCAACGGCAACGTCGCTCTCGGCGCGGAGGACTCGACCAACAAGGCCGAGTTCAACGGCGCCCTCAACGTGCTGTGCGACGGTCTGCTGGCGAAGTACCCGATCTCGCGGGTCGCCTTCATCACGCCGTACCGGTACAGCGCGGCGTTCGACCCGTATATCGACGCGATCGTCGCCCGGTGTGCTCTCCACGGCATCGCGGTGTTCAACAACCGCGACCGGGGCGGCCTCGACTGGAGCATCGCGGCGCAGAAGAACGCGCTCGGCTACGACTCCACCCACCTGTCCGTGGTCGGCCACCAGTACGCGGCGCGCAAGTACGAGGCGTTCCTCCGGACGCTCTGACAAGCCCACCTCGGCGGCGCTCGGACCCTCCTCCGGGCGCCGCCGACGTGTGTCCGCCCTCAAGCCCTCGCGCCCGCCTGCCGATGTCCGGTTCGAGCCCCTTTGCGACGATGCGCGGCCGCCTCGCGCCGCGGGCGCGGCCGTGTTCTGGGTCACAGGGGGGTTCACGGATCGCGTCGACCGGGCTAGGGTCGGTCACTGGCGTGGCCTGTGTGACAGATGTGACAAAGGTGGTGGAAGTGACGGCAGCGATGAGACGGGTGCTCGCGCTCGCGGCGATGTTCGCTCTGGCGGGCTCGATCGTGGTCGCGGGACCGACGCATCGTGCCCAGGCCGAGGACTACCCGGGCCAGGCCGAGATCGATGCCGCGAAGCAGGCCGCCAACGACCTCGCCGCCGGCATCGACGACCTCGACAGCGCGATCGCGTCCCTCGCCGACGCGCGCGACCAGGCCACCGCCAACGCGCTCAGCGCGGGCGAGGACTACGTCCAGGCCAAGGACGCCTCCGACAGCGCGCAGGACACCCTCAAGGCCGCCAACAAGCGTGCCGACGCGGCCGAGAAGGAGCTCGCCAAGGCGCGCGAGGCGCTCGCCGGGGTCGCGCAGGCCGCGTATCGCGACGGCGGGTCGATGACCCAGCTGGGCGCCGTCGTGGGTGCCGAGACCGTCGACCAGGTCATCACCCGCTCCGAGGCCTTCGACCGCGGCTCCGACCAGGCCGACATCTACGTGCAGCGCGTCAAGGCGGCCGAGCTGGTCGCGTCGACCATGCGCCAGTACGCCGACGATGCGGCGACCACCGCGCAGAAGGCCGCGGACGATGCGCAGGCCAAGTACGTCGAGGCGCGGGACGCCCAGGCGCACGCCGAGCAGGCCGTGGCGGTCGCCAACGAGACGCGCGCCGAGGCCGTCACCCGCCTGGCCGCGATGCGCGGCGTGACCGTCGCGCTCGAGGAGCAGCGTCAGGCCGGCCTCGAGGCCGACCGCCAGGCGGCGGCCCAGGCGGAGGCGGAGCGCAGGCAGCGCGAGGCGGAGGCCGCGGCGCAGGCCACGGCGGACCCGACCCCCACGCGCCCGCAGCCCACCGCGACGGCGACGTCGACGCCCCGGCCGACCGGCACATCGTCCCCCAAGCCCTCCGAGACCTCGACGCCGAAGCCGTCCGCGACGGCGACCTCGACCCCGCGGCCCACGCCCTCCAAGACGGCGGACCCGGTCACCACCCCGGACCCGGTGGAGACGCCGGCGCCGGTGGAGACCTCCACCCCGAAGCCGACGCCGACCCCCACCACGCCGCCGGTGTCGACCTCGTGGCGCTCGACGGCCGCGCAGGGCCGGACCGCCGCGGCGCACTCGCTCACGCTCGTGGGCAGGGAGTACCTGCTGGGCGGCTCGGGCCCCAAGTACGACTGCTCGGGCGTGACGTCCGAGTCGTGGTCCTCGGCGGGCCTGTGGATCACGCGCTCGTCGCGGTCGCAGTACGCGGCGGTGTCGCACGTGCCGTACTCGCAGATCCGCGAGGGCGACCTGGTGTTCTACGCGACCAACCCGTCGGACCCGTCGACCATCTATCACGTGGCCATCTACGTGGGCAACGGCATGGTCATGGAGGCGGTCAACTACTCGAAGCCGGCCGGCGTGCGCCCGCTCTACGCGTGGATGACGTCGAACATGATGCCGTACATCGGCCGGCCCTGACCCTGCCCCCGCCTCCCGCCTCCCGCCTCCCGCCTGACCTTTTCCCACACAAGATCTGCCATTGGCAGCCTCTTGGTCGAGGTTTACCGCGCGAGTTGCATCCAGAACGGCGTCGGAGTCGGTGCGGTGTGTGGGAAGAGGTCACGGGTCGGTCGTGTCGGTGGTGGGAATGTGCGGCAGCAGCCGGCGGACCTGGGCGACCACGCCAGCGAGCCCGAACATCACGTCCTTGTAGGTGAAGTGCACGGGTATGAAGCCAGCATCGAGGCACGCGTTGTTGCGGCGGATGTCCTCGGCCCACGCGGTGGGATTGTTGTGGTGCTCCTCGCCGTCCGTCTCCACCGCGAGAATCCCCTCGACCACGAGGTCGACGTGGCCGACGCCGCGCACGTCCACCTGCGAGCTCACCCGGAAGCCCGCGTCGGCGAGGGTCACGCGGGTGATGGTCTCGATCAGGGACTGCGCCTTGGGATCGCATCGCGCGACCAGCCACGCCACCTGATCCGGAGGGGTGTGGCTGAACGCTGCGATCCGCTCACGCGTGATCAGGCCACGGCGCAGCGCCTGGTCGATGGCCACGATCTGCTGCAGGCGTCCGTGGCAGACGCCGAGGAGGTCGAGCGCGATCGCGATCTGCTCGCGCCCCTGGGGCGCCTTGTGGTCGTGCCGATGGATGACCACGCCGTCGCGCGGGCGGGTGTCATCGTGGCGCCGGGCGCGATCGCGCGGCACCCAGAGGTGGACGCTGGCGTCCGCCTTGATGATCGGCAGCCCCAGCGTCTCGCACATGCTGTGGCACGACACGCGTGCCTGATAGGCCGAGCGAAGGATCTGCGCACGCGGGGCGTCCGGCAGCGCGTAGACCCCGTAGAGCGCGCGGACCACGCGGCCGTCGGCCACGGCACGGGCGAGCACGCCGCGGGTGACGCCCTTCTTCAGGAGGGTCTTGCGCCGAGCGGCGCCGCGATACGTGCGAAGAACGATGGTCGGATCCATGGCGCCAGGGTGCGCGCGGCGCGGATGCTGGCGCCGGCGTCACGCCTGAGCTGGGGACGGATCAGACGGACGTGAGGGGCCGGGGACATCGGCGTCGAACCCATGAGCGCCCGTGGCGCGCCGAGGTGACCCCTACCTCTTCCCACACACGTGGGCCCTGCATCGTCCCCAGCGATGCAACTCGCGCGGCAAACCTCGACCAGAGCGCCCCGAGGTGCCGATCTTGTGTGGGAAGAGGTCGGGGGGCGGCGCGGGGGCGAGGGTCAGCGGGGTCAGTGCCCGGTGGGCGGCAGCAGCGGGTTGAGGTTCGCGAAGGGCGTGCCCTTGGCGCGCTCGAAGGAGGCGCGGATCTCCTCCTCGGCCTCCTCGCGCGAGACCCACTTGGCGCCCTCGACCGACTTGCCCGGCTCGAGGTCCTTGTAGACCTCGAAGAAGTGCTGGACCTCGAGCCGGTGGAAGTCGGACACGTCCGTGAGCTCCTGGCGCCAGGTCTGGCGCTGGTCGCCGACCGGCACGCACAGGACCTTGTCGTCGCCGCCGGCCTCGTCGCGCATGCGGAACATGCCGAGCGCGCGGCAGCGGATCTGGCAGCCGGGGAACGTGGGCTCCTCGAGCAGCACCAGCGCGTCCAGCGGGTCGCCGTCCTCACCGAGCGTGCCGTCGATGAAGCCATAATCATCGGGGTAGCGCGTCGAGGTGAAGAGCATCCGGTCAAGAACGATGCGACCGGTGTGGTGGTCCACCTCGTACTTGTTGCGCGAGCCCTTGGGGATCTCGATGGTGACGTCGAATTCCATGCCTGGCGTCCTTACGGGTTAGGTCAGAGGTCCTGGTGAGGAACGGTACTAGTGTGGCGCATGTTCGGAGGTCCTGGGTGCGGAGATTGATCGTCGGCGTGAGCGTCGGCGCCCTCGTGGTGGCTGGCGGCTACCTGTACGCGGACGCGCAGGACTGGGTGCCCGGCTGGTTCACGGTCCAGCCCGCCGAGGTGCCGCAGGCGCCCTTCATCACGCAGGAGCCCGTCGCCGTCGCCTCGCCGAGCCCCGAGACCGCCGTCACCGACGTCGACCCCGACGCCCCCAAGCCGTCCGCCGCCGAGGTCCAGCGGCTCGCCCAGAAGGTCCGGAAGGACGACCGCACCGGCACCTCCACCAACGTCTCCGTGGTCGACTACCTCGACGGCACCGTCTACGCCGACGTCGACGCCGCCGACCCCCAGACCCCCGCCTCCACCACCAAGCTGCTCACGGCGATCGCCGCGGTCTCCGAGCTCGGCGGCGACTTCACCACCACCACGACCGTGATGTGGGTGCCCAAGACCCGCACGCTCACGCTCGTCGCGGGCGGCGACGTCCTGCTCGCCGCCGGCGAGGGGCACCACGGCGACGTCCAGTCCGAGGAGGACGCCGCGGTCGGGTGGGCAGGGATCGGCGACCTCGCCGCCGAGGTCGCCGACGCGCTCGCGGACGATGCGCGTCCCGTCAAGGTGCAGATCGACGACTCCGCCTACCCCGGCCCCGCGTGGCCCAAGGAGTGGCCCGACTACGCGTTCGCCAACGGCTACGCCGGCAAGGTCACCGGCCTCGCGATCAACGCCGGCCGCCTCACCGACGACAACTACGCCGCCCGCTCCGACGACCCCTCGCTCGACGCCGGCAAGGCGCTCGCCACCCAGCTCGAGAAGCGCGGGGTGAGCGTGACGGGAGAGGTGACGCGCGCATCGTCCCCGGTAGCGGACGATGCGCGGGCCCGGGAGGTCGCCTCGGTCGAGTCCGCGCCGCTCGCCTCGGTGGTGCGGCACCTGCTGTCCGTGTCCGACAACACGGTCGCCGAGCAGGTCGCGCGCGACCTCGCCCGCGAGACCGGACGCCAGGTCACCCCCAAGGGGGAGGCGAACGCCATCAAGGCCGCGCTGGACGCGATGGGCGTCGACACGACCGGCCTGGTGCTGCACGACGGCGCCGGCTACTCCGACAAGAACCTCATCTCGCCCGCGACGTTCACGAGCGCGCTGCTCGCCGCGAAGGACGTGCCGGCGCTCGACGGGCTGCTCGACTGGCTGCCGCTGGCGGGGCTCGAGGGCACCGTCGAGACCCGCTACGACGGGCTGCCGTCCGCCGGCTACTGGCGCGCCAAGACGGGCTCGCTCACCGGCGTGACCGCCATCGTGGGGGTCGAGATGACCGCTGATGGGCGCCCCCTCGCGATCGCGCTGCTCGCCGACGGCATGGGCTACGGCCAGGTGGGGCCGATGGGCGCGTTCGACGACTTCCTGGGCGCGCTGGCAGAATGCGGATGTGCAGGGTGAGGGTGTTTCCGTGACGGGACCCCATCCCTCCGTAGCCGCGTGCAGGGTCGCGGTGCGCGACGCCCTCGGGGACCTCGAGCTCGGGACGCGCGTGTGGGTCGCCGTCTCGGGCGGCCCCGACTCGCTCGCGCTGGCCGCCGCGGTCGCGTTCGTGGCCCGCAAGCAGGGGCTGTTCGCCGGGGCGATCATCGTGGACCACGGGCTGCAGGCCGACTCCGCCGTCGTGGCCGAGCGCGCCGCCGCGCAGGTGCGCCGCGCCGGCATTCACACCGTGCACATCGAGCGCGTGGTCGTGGGCCGCGCGGGCGGCATGGAGGCCGCCGCGCGCGAGGCGCGGTACGCGGCCCTCGAGGCGCGCATCGACGCCGAGGGCGGACTGTCGCCGTTGCTGCTCACCGGCCACACCATGGACGACCAGGCCGAGACCGTGCTGCTCGCGCTCGCGCGCGGCTCCGGCGCCCGGGCGCTGTCGGGGATCCCCGCGCGCCGGGGCCGCATCGTCCGCCCCTTCCTCAACGTGCGCCGCAAGGACACGTTGGCGGCGTGCCAGGCGCTCGAGCTCGACCCGTGGCACGACCCCTCCAACTTCTCCGAGGACGGGCCGCGGCGCTCCGCACTGCGCACGCGCGTGATGCCGTCGCTGGTCGAGGTGCTGGGGCCCGGGGTGGTGTCGGGGCTCGCGCGGTCGGCGGCGCTGCTGCAGGCCGATGCGGACGAGCTGGACCGGCAGGCGCGCTCCGCGATGGGCACGTCCGTGTCGACGGTGCGCTCCGACGAGTGGCGCTGCGACATGCTCGCCGCGCTGCCGGACGCGATCCGCACGCGCATGCTCAAGATGCTCGCGGAGAACCGGGGCGCCGGCCCCCTCACCGCGACCCACGTGGCGGCGCTCGACGGGCTGGTCACCGCGTGGAAGGGCCAGGGCGCGATCTCGCTCCCGGGCGGCTACGAGGCCCGGCGCGAATATGGCAGGCTGGTCATCAGCCACCCCGACCAGGAGGACAGACGAGCGTGAGCTTCCAGCACGACATGAGCGACTACTCGGAGGTGCTCGTCTCCGAGGCGGACATCGCCGCCAAGCTCGACGAGATGGCCGCCGCCATCCGGGCCGACTACGAGGGCAAAGACCTGCTCCTCGTGGGCGTCCTCAAGGGCGCCGTCATGGTGATGGCGGACCTCGCGCGCCGCATGCCGCCGCACGTGCAGATGGACTGGATGGCTGTCTCGTCCTATGGCTCGGGGACCAAGAGCTCCGGCGTGGTGCGCATCCTCAAGGACCTCGACGCGGACCTCACGGGCCGCCACGTGCTGATCGTCGAGGACATCATCGACACCGGCGTCACGCTGTCGTGGCTGCTGGGCAACCTGCGCTCGCGCGGCGCGGCCTCGGTGGAGATCGCGGCGCTGCTGCGCAAGCCGGAGGCCGCGGTGACGCAGGTGCCGGTCAAGTACATCGGCTTCGACATCCCCAATCAGTTCGTGGTGGGCTACGGCCTGGACTTCGCGGAGAACTACCGCACGCTGCCCTTCGTGGCGGTGCTCAAGCCCGAGGTGTACGGGGACAAGTAGGGGCGGCGCGCGCTCGCTCGCGCTCGCGCTCGCATATTCGCTCAGCACGGTTCTCAATCCGCCACGCCGCGGAATTGCCGGATCTGATAGCGATTGTCGGCGTGTCCCGAGCGAAACCGTGCTGAGCGAACGGCGGGACCGCCGCGGGGCGCTGCGCTGACCTGCCGGGAACGGTGGCCCACAGGCCCCGCCGGCCCTCGCATCGTCCACAGATCCGCGCGCGCCACTTGGCCCTGGGACGCGCGGACACGACATTCGGCTCATGGACCCGATCCGCGAGCTGCAGTCGAGGAAGGGCGTGGCGCGCTTCCTGGATCTCGTCGAGGCACGCGTCCCGATGAGCCGCGTGCGCGAGGGCGTGGCCGCGGGCCGCATCGTCCGCCCGCACCGCGGGGTCTACGCGCTTCCTGATGCGGACCCGGTGGACGTCGCGGCCGTCTCCTTCCGCGCGGACCCGTGCTGCCTGTCGGTGCTCACGCGGGCGCAGCTTCCCGTGGTACCGAGGAACACGGTGCCGCACCTCCTCCTGCCGAACGACCGGAGCCTGGCGCGCCCCGGGCTTCGCACGCTGGACGATGCGGTGTTCCACCGGTGCGACCTGTACCCGTCCGCGCAGATGGGCCGGGTGCCGGTCGCCGTCGACCTCGCATCGCGCTGTCTCCAACGTCCCGGGCTGCTGGCCGCTGTCGATGCGGCGCTGCGCGCGGGCACCCTGACCAGGGATCAGATCCGCGGCTTCCGCGTCGCGCCCACGGCGGACCGCGAGTGGCTCGTCACGCATGCGGATGCCCGGAGCGAGTCGCCGATGGAGTCGCTCACGCGCGCGGCACTGATCGATGCGGGCATCGGCTTCGCGATCCAGGTGCCCATCGAGGGCGTGGGCCGGGTGGACTTCGTCGTCGAGCGACGGCTGGTGATCGAGTGCGACGGGTTCGCGTTCCACTCGGATCCGGAGAGCCACCGGCGCGACCTCGAGCGCGCCAACGCTCTCATGATGCGGGGCATTCCGCAGCTGCACTACGCATGGAACGACGTGTGGAAGCAGCCCGACGAGATCATCGCCGACGTGCGTGCGATGCTCTGGCGCATTGGCGCGGCCTGAGTCGCACGCCCGCTGGCTTGCGCGCCTGCGAGCTCGCCGCGAGATTCGCTCAGCACGGAACGCGATGCGACACGCCGTCGTTCATGCGGATATGACCCTGATCCCGCCGCGTGTCGCCTTTGAAACCGTGCTGAGCGAAGTGAGGGCCCAAGCCCTTAGCGAAACCTTTACATGGCGTCGGAGCCACCGCGTAGAGTCGACCACACGATGAAGAACGTCCTCAACCTCCGCCTCATCCTCTTCTATGTCGCGGCAGCGCTGCTCGTGGGCTGGTTCGTGTCCGGCCTGCTCTCGCCGCATGTGCAGAAGGTGGACACGTCCGTCGGCCTCGAGATGCTCCACGATGGCGTGGTCGAGCAGGCCAAGATCGTCGACGGCGACCAGAGCGTCGAGCTCACCCTGGTCGACCCGAGCAAGTTCCCCGACGGCACGCCCGAGGAGTGGAAGAACTACACGACCGTGCAGTTCTTCTACGTCGCCCCGCAGGGCGACCAGGTGGTCCAGGCGATCAACGACGCGAACCCTTCGGGCGGCTACAACTCCGAGGTCCCGCAGACCTCGGTGTGGGCCACGCTGGCGTTCACGTTCCTCCCGATCCTGCTGCTCGTGGGCCTGTTCTGGTTCCTCATGTCGAACATGCAGGGCGGCGGGGGCGGGCGCCTCATGAGCTTCGGCAAGTCGCGCGCCTCGATGGTGACGCCCGACACCCCGACCGTGAAGTTCGAGGACGTCGCGGGCGTGGACGAGGCCGTCGAGGAGCTCAAGGAGATCGAGGAGTTCCTCGAGAACCCCGCCAAGTTCCAGGCCGTGGGCGCGAAGATCCCCAAGGGCGTCCTGCTCTACGGCCCCCCGGGAACCGGCAAGACGCTGCTCGCGCGCGCCGTCGCGGGCGAGGCCGGCGTGCCGTTCTTCAGCATCTCCGGCTCGGACTTCGTCGAGATGTTCGTGGGTGTCGGCGCGAGCCGCGTCCGCGACCTGTTCGAGCAGGCCAAGAAGAACAGCCCCGCGATCATCTTCGTGGACGAGATCGACGCCGTCGGCCGCCACCGCGGCGCCGGGCTGGGCGGCGGTCACGACGAGCGTGAGCAGACGCTCAACCAGATGCTCGTCGAGATGGACGGCTTCGACGCCCACACCAACATCATCATGATCGCGGCGACCAACCGCCCCGACATCCTCGACCCCGCGCTGCTGCGCCCGGGCCGCTTCGACCGCCAGGTGGGCGTCGACGCGCCCGACCTCAAGGGCCGCGTCAAGGTGCTCGAGGTGCACGCCAAGGGCAAGCCGATCTCCCCGGAGGTCGACCTCGACGCCCTCGCGCGCCGCACCCCCGGCTTCACCGGCGCGGACCTCGCGAACGTCCTCAACGAGGCGGCGCTCCTCACGGCCCGCCGCGAGAAGCAGCTCATCGGCCCGTCCGAGATGGACGAGGCGATCGACCGCGTCATCGCCGGCCCGCAGAAGCGCACCCGCGTGATGAACGACCACGACAAGCGCGTCACCGCGTACCACGAGGGCGGACACGCCCTGGTAGCAGCGGCGATGCGCCACACGGACCCCGTCACCAAGGTGACGATCCTGCCGCGCGGACGCGCCCTCGGCTACACGATGGTGATGCCGCAGGAGGACCGCTACTCCAAGACCCGCAACCAGCTGCTCGACAACCTCGCGTACGCCATGGGCGGCCGCATCGCCGAGGAGCTGATCTTCGGCGACCCGTCCACGGGCGCGTCGAACGACATCTCGCAGGCCACCGAGATCGCCAAGCAGATGGTCACCGAGTACGGCATGTCCACCAAGATCGGCTCCGTGCGCCTGTCCGGCAGCTCCGGCGAGGTCTTCCTCGGCCGCGACATGGGACACGGCCGCGAGTTCTCCGAGTCGGTCGCCTCCACCGTCGACCAGGAGGTCCGCACGCTGCTCGACAACGCCATGGCCGAGGCGACGCTCGCGCTCACGCAGAACCGCGGCATCCTCGACCGCCTCGCGGAGGAGCTCCTCGAGAAGGAGACCCTCAACGAGGTCGAGCTCGCCGCGATCTTCGCCGAGGTCGAGCAGATCCCCAACCGCGACGAGTGGATCTCCGGCGCATGGATCGCGCAGGCCCCCGCGGAGGCCAAGGGCGACGCCATCGAGCTTCCCGCCTCGGAGCTTCCCGCCTCCGAGCAGGTGGACGATGCGCCGGTCGCCTCGGGCGACCAGCCGGACGAGGACGCGGTCCCCGCGCCCGACCTGCTCGAGCCGAAGGACCAGTGACGGTGGGCGTCGACCAGCCGCGCATCGAGGCCGCGGTCAGGGAGATCCTGGCCGCGATCGGGGAGGACCCGGAGCGCGACGGCCTCAAGGACACCCCGGGCCGCGTCGCGCGCGCCTACGAGGAGTTCTTCGGCGGCCTGCACCAGGATCCCGCCGACGTCCTCAGCGCCGTGTTCGAGCTGGGCCACGAGGAGATGATCCTGGTCAAGGACATCGAGCTGTACTCGATGTGCGAGCACCACCTGGTCCCGTTCCACGGCGTCGCGCACGTCGCGTACATCCCGGGCGCGGACGGCCGCATCACGGGCCTGTCCAAGCTCGCCCGCCTCGTCGACGTGTTCGCGAAGCGCCCGCAGGTGCAGGAGCGTCTCACCACGCAGGTGGCGGACGCGCTCGTGGACGAGCTGGGCGCGCGCGGCGTCATCGTCGTGGTCGAGGCCGAGCACCTGTGCATGTCGATGCGCGGCGTCCGCAAGCCCGGCTCGCGCACCGTGACGTCCGCCGTCCGCGGGATCATGCGCGACGGCGCCACGCGTGCCGAGGCGATGAGCCTCATCGTCGGCAAGTAGGAGGTTTCCAGGCATGACGCTCGTCATGGGGATCCTCAACGTCACGCCCGACAGCTTCAGCGACGGCGGCCTCTACGCGGAGGTGGACGCCGCCATCGCGCGCGGCGTCCAGCTGGCGCACGACGGCGCGGACCTGGTCGACGTCGGCGGCGAGTCCACCCGGCCCGGCGCCGAGCGCGTGCCGGTCGAGGAGGAGATCCGACGCGTCGTGCCCGTGATCCGCGCGCTCACGCAGGCCGGCGTCGCGACGAGCATCGACACCATGAACGCCGCGACCGCGCGCGCCGCCGTCGAGGCGGGGGCGTCGATCGTCAACGACGTGTCGGGCGGGCTCGCGGACGATGCGATGGCCGGGGTGGTCGCCGACCTCGCCTGCGACTACATCGCCATGCACTGGCGGGCCCACTCGACGGAGATGGACGGGCGCGACACCTACGAGGACGTCGTGGCGGAGGTGGGCCGGGAGCTCGACGCACGCGTCGACGCCCTGGTGGCCGCCGGCGTGGGGGAGGACCGCATCGTCCTGGATCCCGGCCTGGGCTTCTCCAAGGTGACCGATACCAACTGGCCGCTGCTCGCCAACCTCGACGCATGGTCGCGGGGCCGGCGCGTGCTGGTCGGCGCGAGCCGCAAGCGGTTCCTCGGCGCGGCGATCGCCCGGCCCGGCGTCGACGCCGCCGACCCGGGCGTCCGCGAGGCGGCCACGACGGCCGTCACCGCCCTGTCCGCCCAGGCAGGTGCCTGGGGTGTCAGGGTCCACGACGCACGCGCGGCCGTCGACGCGGTCCGCGTCGTGTCGGCTTGGGAGAACGCCGCCCGACCGGAAGGATGGCAGGCATGACGACGCCCACGATCAGCCCGTACGTCAAGGACGGGATCGAGCTCGACCAGATCATCGTCCAGGGGATCCGGATGACCGGGTACCACGGTGTGTACGAACCCGAGAAGCAGACCGGCCAGCTGTTCCTCGCGGACGTGGTCGCGCACGTGTCGACCCGCGGCGCCGCCTCGAAGGACGACCTCGCGCGCACCGTCAACTACTCCGACATCGCCGATGCCGCCGCCGACGTCCTCGGCGGCGACCCGTCCGACCTGCTCGAGACCGTCGCCGAGCACATCGCGCGCGCGATCCTCGAGATGGACGGCGTGCACTGCGTCGACGTCGTGGTGCACAAGCCGCAGGCGCCGCTGCACGTCGAGTTCCGCGACGTGATGGTGAAGATCCGCCGCGACCTCAAGTCGGGCGGGCTGTGGGCGGACAAGCGCATCGGCTCGTCGGCGGGCCTGCCGGGCGACCCGTTCGCGCCGCGCGTCCAGTCCGACGACCCGGCCGACAACCCGCCGCTGCAGCCCGTGGTCGCGTACATCGCGCTGGGCGGCAACATCGGCGACGTGGACCGCACCTTCCGCGAGGCGCTGTGGGAGCTGCACAAGATCCCCGGGATCCTGGTGCAGCGCGTGTCCTCCCTGTTCCGCACCCGTCCCGTCGGCGGGCCCGAGCAGGACGACTTCCTCAACGCGGTCATCGAGATCCAGACCTCGCTCGCGCCGCGCGAGCTGCTGGCCGCGTGCCAGGGCGTCGAGGTGCTGCACGGCCGTGAGCGTCTCGAGGCCAACGGCCCGCGCACGCTCGACGTCGACATCCTCGCGTACGGCTTCTCGACCATCGCCGCCGACGACCTGGTGATCCCGCACCCGCGTGCCGCGGAGCGCGCGTTCGTGCTCCAGCCCTGGGCGACCGTGGCGCCGGACTACTCGATCCCCGGCGCCGGCCGCGTGGCCGATGTCGCGGCGGCCGTGGGCGCCGAGGGCGTCGAGCTGCTCGAGGCCAACTGGCCGCGCCAGCAGGCGGCCCCGGCGCCCGACGCCGCCGAGGCGCCGGGCGCCCAGGAGTGACGATGCGCTCCGCGTCTTCCGTGCCATGTCGCCGCTGAGCTGGACGCGGCTGACCGCGCTCGCCGCGGTCATGGGCGTGGTCGCGTGGGCGATCGCGCGGATGGCGGTGGGGTCGGGCTCGTCGCCGATGTCGGTGCCGTGGACGGTGCTGCTGGTGGCGGGCGCGGGCGCGGTCGCCGCGCTGTGGCTCGGCTGGACGGTGCGCCGCTATCGCCGCGGCAAGAACCCCGGGCTGTCAGGCATGCGCGCCGCCCGCACGGCGGTGTTCGCGCAGGCGTGCGCGTACACGGGGGCCATCATCACGGGAGCGTTCGCCGGCTACGGCCTCGCGATCGCGGACGAGTGGTCGCACGGTCCGCGCCGCGACGTCGCGATCTCGGCGTTCGTCGCGGCGGCCGGCGGACTGGTGCTCGTGATCGCGGGCCTGGTCGCCGAGCACTGGTGCAAGGACGGCGGCGACGACGACTCGGGCTCCCGGCCCGCCGCGCCCTGACCCGCCCCGCCATCCGCCCCGTCCCACCGCTGGCAGACTGGGAACCATGAGCTGGTACGACAACGCGGCCGCGCCCTGGATCCCCGTCTCTCGCCGCCTGATCACGGCGCGCCTCACGCGGCTCTGGGTGGTCACGGGGCTCCTCATCGTGGGCGGCGTCGTCGGAGCCGCCGTCACCGGCGAGGCCTGGGTCCTCACGGTCCCGCTCGCTCTCGCCGCGATCGGCGGGTGGCTGACCTGGATCATCGTCCGGCAGGTGACCGCGCACGCGTGGGCCGAGGGCGACGAGGACCTGCTCGTGCGCCGCGGCCGCATGTTCCGCTCCGTGACGGTGGTGCCCTACGGCCGCATGCAGTTCGTCGACGTGAAGGCGGGGCCGCTCGACCGCATGCTCGGCCTCGCGACCGTCCAGCTCCACACCGCGAGCCCCGGCACCGACGCCTCCATCGCCGGCGTCCCCGCGGACGAGGCCGCGCGCCTGCGCGACCGCCTCACCACGCGCGGCGAGGCCCGCCTCGCCGGCCTGTGACCGGCCCCGGAACCCGCGCATGAACGACCACATCTACCAGGCCCCTCGCGAGTGGACCCGCCTCCACCCGGTGTCGCCGCTGCTCGGCGGCTGGGCGTTCTTCGGCATCCTGCTCGCCTACTGGATCCACAACCAGCTGCCCGCGTGGGTCGACGGCGGCGACGAGCAGTGGGCCTTCTTCGACCAGTTCCCCCTGCTGTGGCTCATCGGCGCCGCGGCCCTCGCGTTCGCGATCACCATCGGCATCTCGGTGTGGCAGTGGCGCCGCACCGAGTACCGGATCGGCGACGACGCCGTCTACCTCCGCCAGGGCATCGTCACCCGCCAGCAGCGGCAGGCCCGCCTGGACCGCCTCCAGGCCGTCGACGTGGTCCAGCCGCTGCTCGCCCGCGTCTTCGGCTTCGCCGCCATCACCGTCCAGGTCGCGGGCGGCGACAAGGCCGGCGTCGCGCTCAAGTTCCTCCGCCTCGGCGACGCCGAGGCGCTGCGCAACGAGATCCTCGCGCTCGCGGCCGGCATCACGGCCGGGGACGATGCGCCGGTGACCGCGGGCGCCGAGCCCGCCCCCGCATCGTCCACCGGCCTGCGCGACCACCTCGCCGAGCGCACCCAGGCGCTGCGCGACCCCGAGGCGCTGCTCGCCGGCCGCGAGCGGGTGCGTACCGCGGTCGCCGCCGCGGAGGAGCGCGAGGTCTACCGCGTGCCGGTGGGCCGCCTGATCGGGTCGATCGTGCTGAGCGGGCCCGCGCTCACGCTCGCGTCCGTGCCGGTGATCGCGGTCGGCGTGGCGCTGGTCGCGCACGTCGACGTGCTGGGGGTGCTGCTCGCGGTGGTCGGCACCAGCCTGGTCGCGATCGTGACGGCGCTCGCCGCGCTGCTGGGATTCTTCTGGAGCCGCCTCAACGGCGGGTTCGGGTTCACGGCGGGCATCTCCGCGGACGGGCTGCGCCTGCGCCACGGCCTCACCGAGACCCGCCGCCAGACCGTGCCGCCGGGCCGCGTCCAGGCGATCCGGCTGCATCAGCCCTGGCTGTGGCGCCGTCGCGGGTGGTGGCGGATCACCATCAACGTCGCCGGCTACGGCGTCGACGACCAGTCCACGGACACCGTCCTCCACCCCGTCGCGACCCGCGAGGAGGCGCTGCGCGCGGTGTGGCTGGTGCTGCCCGACCTGGGCGACCCGGACCCCGCGGGCACGCTCGGCCGCGCGATGCACGGCGCGGGCGACGAGGGCGGCTTCCTCGCGAGCCCCGAGTCCGCGCGCCGCGTCGACCCGTTCCAGTGGCGCTTCCGCGGCGTGCGCGCGACCGAGCGCGCGCTGCTCATCCGGCGGGGCCGGTGGGAGAAGGAGCTGTTCGTGGTGCCGCACGAGCGCACCCAGTCGCTCGCGCTCAGCCAGGGCCCGCTGCGGCGCGCACTCGGGCTCGCGAACGTCGAGGTCCACTCGACGGCCGGCACCGTCCGGCCCGTCGCGGCGCACCTCGCGGTGGACGATGCGATCGCCCTGCTCGACGCCCAGGCCGCCCGGGCGCGCGAGGGCAGGCGCCGGCAGTCGCCGGAGCAGTGGATGCGGGCCGTCGGGCTCGAGACGGGAGCCTGAGATGGACGACGTCCGCGGTCACGCGGTCAACGGCAACACGCGCCGGCCGGGCCGGCTGCGCATCGGCGTGGTCGGGGCCGGCAAGGTCGGCGCGGTGCTCGCCGCCGCGCTGCGCGAAGCCGGCCACGAGATCGTTGCCGCCTCCGGCGTCTCGGAGGAGACGCTCAGCCGCATCGACGCCCTGCTGCCCGGCGTGCCCGTCGCCGACCCCGACGAGGTGGTGCGCGCCGCCGAGCTCGTCCTGCTCACCGTGCCGGACGACGCGATCGGCCCCGTCGCCGCGGGACTCGCCAAGGTCGAGGCGTGGCGCCCCGGCCAGCTGGTGGTCCACACGTCGGGCCGCCACGGCATCGACGTGCTCGCCGAGCACGCGACCCCGGGCATCGTCCCGCTCGCGATCCATCCGGCCATGACGTTCACGGGCACGTCGATGGACCGGCCGCGGCTCATCGACGCGGTGTTCGCCGTCACCGCGCCGCCGGGGCTGCTGCCCATCGCGCAGGCGCTCGTGGTGGAGATGGGCGGCGAGCCGATCGTCGTCGAGGAGTGGGACCGCCCGCTCTATCACGCGGCGCTGGTGCACGGCGCGAACCACGTGGTGACCGCGGTGGCGCAGGCCAGCCAGGTGCTGTCGCGGATCGGGATCGAGGAGCCGGCGAGGGTGCTCGGCCCGCTCATCCACGCCTCGGTCGACGGCGCCCTCCGCGACGCTCCGGGCGCGGTCTCGACCCTCACGGGACCCGTGGTGCGCGGCGACGCCGGCACCGTCGCGGCCCACCTGCGGGCCCTCGAGGGGCAGCCGGAGGCGCTGTTCGCGTATCGTGCCATGGCGCGCGCCACGGCAGACCTGGCGCTCAGCGGCGGCCGCATCGGCCCCGCGCAGTACGCCGACCTCATCGCGACGCTCGGCACGGAAGGAATGGGTGACTGATGCGCATCGTCCACACCGCCGACGAGCTCCGGGGGCTCGCGAGCCGCCCCGGCCGCCGCGCCGGCGACCGCGCGAGCCGTGCCGTCGTCATGACGATGGGTGCGCTGCACGAGGGCCATCTCGCGCTCGTGCGCGCCGCGCGCGAGGAGGCCGACGAGGTCGTCGTCACCATCTTCGTCAACCCCCTCCAGTTCGACGACGCCGCCGACCTCGACTCCTACCCCCGCACCCTCGACGCCGACTGCGCGCTGCTCGAGCCGCTCGGCGTCGACGTGGTCTTCGCGCCCTCGGTCGAGGAGATGTACCCGGCGGGCGACCCCGTGGTGACCGTCGCCGCCGGCGAGATCGGCCGCGTGCTCGAGGGCGCGCATCGTCCCGGGCACTTCGACGGCGTCCTCACCGTCGTGTGCAAGCTGCTCCACATGACCCAGCCGGACCTCGCGTTCTTCGGGCAGAAGGACGCGCAGCAGATCATCGCCGTGCGCACCATGGCGCGCGACCTGTCGATGCCCGTGCGGATCGTCGCCGTGCCCACCGTGCGCGACGCGGATGGCCTCGCGCTGTCCTCGCGCAACGTCTTCCTGTCGGCACCCGAGCGCGCGCGTGCCCTGGTGCTGTCGCGGGCATTGCAGGCGGCCGATGCGGCGGCCCGGGTGGGCGCCGACCTCGCCGAGGCGCTCGCGGCCGGGCACGCGGCGCTCGCGCACGAGCCCGACGTCGAGGTCGACTACCTCGAGGCGCTCGACCCGGTGTCGGCGGTCCCGCTCGAGGGGGACTACCGTGGAGAGGCAGTGATCGCCGTGGCCGCCCGGGTGGGCGAGACGCGGCTCATCGACAACGTCGTGACGCGGTTCGGTCCCCCGATCGACTGATCGGGCCCGCCTCCGGGTTCCGCGTCGCGCGCGGAAGGACCCCCTCATGACCTCGCTCCAGCGCCCGATGATGATCTCCAAGATCCACCGGGCCACCGTGACCCAGGCGGACCTGCACTACGTGGGCTCCGTCACCATCGACGTCGACCTCATGGAGGCGGCGGACCTGCTGCCGGGCCAGCAGGTCGACATCGTCGACGTCACCAACGGCGCACGGCTCACCACGTATGCGATCCCCGGCGAGCGCGGCACCGGCGTGCTGTGCATCAACGGCGCCGCCGCGCACCTGGTGAAGGCGGGGGACCTGGTCATCATCATCGGCTACGGCATGCTCGCCGACGCCGAGGCCCGCACCTTCGAGCCGCACGTGGTGTTCGTCGACGCCGCGAACCGCGTGGTCGAGCTGTCCGACGAGCCCGGGCTGGTGCCCGCGTCCGCGGAGGGCCTCGAGCCGTCGGGCCTGCCCGTCCACGAGTTCCACGCGCAGGGCTGGGGCGCGTACGGGGCCTGACCCCCCGATCTGCTCCGCACGGTTCGGCGCGCGACACGCCGAGCCGCTCGCGCATCGTCCCCATCTCCGCGGCGTGTCGTGATCGATACCGTGCTGAGCGAACTCGGCGGCCGCGGTCAAGGTCCCCCATCCGCGCCGGTAACCTGGCGTTCATGACCGCCTTCGTGCGACGTCTGGCCGCGCCCGAGCCCGGCTGGACCATCGAGACCGACGTCATCGTGGTGGGCTCCGGCATCGCCGGCCTCACCACCGCGCTCGACCTGCGCGAGAAGGTCGACCGCGTCCTCGTGGTGACCAAGGGGCTGCTCTCGTCCGGGTCCACGGTGTGGGCGCAGGGCGGCATCGCCGCGGCGCTCGACCCCGAGGACACCCCGGAGGAGCACCTCGAGGACACGCTCGTCGCGGGCGTGGGGCTGTGCTCCGAGGAGGCGGTGCGCGTCCTCGTCACCGAGGGCCCGCACTCGATCCGCAAGCTCCTGCGCCGCGGTGCGCAGTTCGACGTGGGCCCGGACGGCGACCTCACGCTCACGCGCGAGGGCGGCCACCACCGCGACCGCATCGTCCACGCGGGCGGCGACGCGACGGGCGCGGAGGTCTCGCGCGCGCTCGTCGAGCAGCTCGAGGCGATCCGCAACGACCCTGGTATCGAGGTCATCGAGCACGCCATGGTGGTCGACCTCCTCACCGGCGCGCCCGACGCCGAGGGCCGTCCCGGCCCCGTGTGCGGCGCGACCATCCACGTGATCGGCGAGGGTTCGCGCGACGGCGTCGGCGCGGCGCTCGCGAAGGCTGTGGTGTTCGCGACCGGCGGCATCGGCCAGGTGTTCCGCTCGTCGACGAACCCCGCATCGTCCACGGGCGACGGTCTCGCCGCCGCCCTGCGCGCGGGCGCGGCGGTCGCGGACGTCGAGTTCGTGCAGTTCCACCCGACCGTGCTGTGGCAGGGCGCCAACGCGCGCGGCCAGCTGCCCCTCATCTCCGAGGCGGTGCGCGGCGAGGGCGCGTACCTGCTCAACGGCGCCGGCGAGCGCTTCATGGTCGGCCGGCACGAGCTCGCCGAGCTCGCGCCCCGCGACGTGGTCAGCCGCAACATCGTCGACGTGATGCGCGAGGACGAGTCCGACTCCGTCTTCCTCGACTGCCGCCACCTCGACGCGCGCTTCCTCGAGCGCCGCTTCCCGTCGATCTGGCGCTCGCTCGAGGAGCACGGCATCGACATGGCGCACGACCTCATCCCCGTCGCCCCCGCCCAGCACTTCCACTCCGGCGGCATCCTCACCGATCTCAACGGCCGGTCCACGCAGCAGGGGCTCTACGCGATCGGCGAGGCGGCCTGCACGGGCGTGCACGGCGCCAACCGCCTCGCGTCGAACTCGCTGCTCGAGGGGCTGGTGTTCGCGCGCCGCGCGGCCCGCGACGCGGCGTCGATGGTCGCGGACGGGGTCCTCACGCAGGTCGCTCCCATCGAGCGCACGGGGGAGTCCGCCCTGGTCCCGGCGACGATGCGCCCGCGCGTCCAGGCCATCGCCCACGAGGGCGCGGGTCCGGTCCGCGACGCGGACGGGCTCGACGATGCCGTGGCCCGGCTGTCGCGGATCCGCTCGCGGTTCCACACCGACCCGGTCGCGAAGGTGGTGCCGCAGGTCGCCGAGTGGGAGACCACCAACATCGTCGCCTCCGCGTCCGTGCTGTGCGAGGCGGCGCTGCTGCGCGAGGAGTCGCGCGGCGGGCACCAGCGCGAGGACTTCCCGGCCACGGATCCGGAGTGGGCGGTGCACCTCGCGGCACGGCTGGACCCGGACGGCGAGCTGGTGTTCGCGAAGGCGCCGCTCGAGCTGGGCGGGTAGGCGGCCCCGCGCCACCGGAATTGGTAGGTGGTTGTCGGTTTTCGGCGATCCCTGCGTCACACGGGTGGGTGAGTGTCGCTCCTACGCGACGAACCCGACCACGAGTGGTGCGAGCGCCGTCGGGTCGACCGCGTGCCCCTGGCCCTCGACCAGCGCGAACCGGCCGTTGGGCACGGCCCCGGCCAACGACCGCGCGCCCCACTGCAGGAACTCCGGCGTCGTCGAGCCGGCGAGCGCGAGCACCGGCGCGGTCACCTCGCCCGCCGCCGCGGGGATCGACGAGTCACCCATCGCGGCGTCGTCGTACGCGAGCGTCGGCGCGATCGCGAGGTTGTCGGCCCACGCGGGCGAGGCCCGCATCGCCTCGATCCCGGCCGGCGGCATGCCCACCCGCGTGAAGAACGCCGCCAGCGCCGCGTCCAGGTCGCCGTGCCCGAGCGCCTCGGCCAGCGCCACGGTGTACGCGGCCGCGCCCGCGCGGGCGGGCTCGGGCATGAACGGCGGCTCGTACGCGATCAGGTGTGTCACGGCCGCGCCGAGGCGTGCGGCCGCGCGGGTGGCGAGGGCGGCGCCCGACGACATCCCGAGCAGCGCCGCGGACCCACCCGCCGCATCGACCAGGGCGCCGAGGTCCTCGACCTCCCTGTCGACCGAGAACGGGAGCGTGTCGCCGCTGGCGCCGCGGCCGCGGCGGTCGTACAGGTGGACGGTGAAGCGGTCGGCGAGGGCGGCAGCCACGCCGCGCATCGGCCCCGCGTCGCGGAAGCACATCGCGCCGTCGACGAGTATCAGCGCGGGGCCGGTGCCGGTCGTCTCGAACGCGATCGCGGTGCCGTCGGCGGAGGTCACGTGGCTCATGCGCACCATCCTGCGCCCCCTGTCAGTTCGCTGCGCACGGTCTGGACCGGGACACGCCGACGCCGCACCGCCCCACGCGGGGACGATGCGGCGTGTCGGCTTGGAGACCGTGCGCAGCGAACCGGCGAACCGGCGAACCGGCGAACCGGCGAACCGGCGAACCGGCGAACCGGCGAACCGGCGAACCGGCGAACCGGCGAACCGGCGAACCGGCGAACCGGCGAGGCGTGCGCGTCTCAGGCGGGCTGGAACGCGCCCGTCGCGAGCTCGAGCTCGGGGACCGCCTCGACGAGCGTGAACATGCCGCCGTCGAACGTCGCCGAGTCGAGGCCGTGCTGCGCGAGCACGCGGTGCGCGTAGTAGGAGCGCACGCCGGACGCGCAGATCACGCGGACCGGGCGGCCCGCCGCGAGCTGCTTGACGCCCTCGATGTACTCACGGATGTGGGTGTGCGGCAGATTGATCGCCTCGGGAAGGTGGCCCATCGCGTACTCGCGCTCCGAGCGCACGTCGAGCAGGAGGGCGTTGTCCACGACCCACGCCAGGTCCTCGCCCCTCCACACCTTGGTGGTCCCGTTGACCACGTTCTGCGCGAGGAAGCCGAGCATGTTGACGGGGTCCTTGGCGGACCCGAAGGGAGGCGCGTATGCGAGCTCGAGCTCCGCGATGTCGTCGGCAGAGAAGCCCGCCCGCAGCGCGGTCGCGAGGACGTCGATGCGCTTGTCGGCGCCGTCGGGGCCCACGGCCTGCGCGCCGAGAAGCGTGCCTTCGGGCGAGAACACGCCCATGAGGTGGAGCACCTGGGAGCCGGGGAAGTAGCCCGCGTGGTTCGCGGGGTGGGTGTGCACCGTGAAGTACTCGATGCCGGCGGCGTCGAGCATGCGCGGCGACGCACCCGTCATCGCGGCGGTGAGGCCGAACGCCCGCACGATGGCCGTGCCGAGCACCGGCTGGGCCTCGTCGGCCCGGCCCATGATGGAGTCGGCGGCGCGGCGGCCCTGGCGGTTGGCCGGACCGGCGAGCGGGACGGGGCCCACCTGGCCGGTGACGCCGTGGCGCACCGCGATCGCGTCGCCGGCGGCCCAGATGTGCGCGTCGGAGGTGCGCTGGAGCGAGTCGACCACGATCGCGCCGCGGTCGGTCAGCTCGAGGCCCGCCTCGGCGGCCAGCGCGGTGTTGGGGTTGACGCCCACCGACACCACGACGATGTCCGCGGGCACCTCGGTGCCGTCGCCGAGCGTGACGGTGACCGCCGCATCGTCCCCGGTGCGGGGGTGGACGCCGGTGGCCGCGACGCCCGTGCGCACGTCGATGCCGTGCGCGGTGAGCTCCTTGGCGACGAGTGCGCTCATCTCGGGCGCGAGCGGCGGCAGCACCTGCGGGGCGAGCTCGACGAGCGTGACGTCGAGGCCGCGGTGACGGAACGCCTCGGCGGTCTCGAGGCCGATGAAGCCGGCGCCCATGACGACCGCGCGCTTCGCCGTGGCCGCGCGGCCCGCGAGCTCGCGCGCCTCGTCGACGGTGCGCAGGTGGGTGACCTCGGGTAGGTCCATGCCGGGGATGGGCGGGAGGATCGCGTCCGCGCCGGGGGAGAGGACGAGCGCGTCGTACGAGAGCGTCTCGGTGCCGGCTGGCGTCGAGACCAGGACGGTCTGCGCGGTGCGGTCGATCGAGATGACCTCGTGCTCGGTGCGCACGTCGAGGTCGAGCTCCGCGCGGAGCGACTCGGGCGAGTGCAGCAGCAGGTAGGAGTCCTGCTCGATCTCGCCGCCCACGTGATAGGGCAGGCCGCAGTTGGCGAAGGACACGTAGCGGCCCTTCTCGAGCACGATGATCTCGGCGTGCTCGTCGAGGCGGCGCGCGCGGGCCGCGGCGCTCATGCCGCCTGCCACTCCACCGATCACCAGGATGCGCATGTGAGGTCCTTCCGTCGAGGTTTCGGAACCAGGCTAACAGATACCCCCGGGGGTATATTCCGACCTTGGTCCTAGACCTGACGTACCAGGAACGATGCGCTCGTGCGGGGCCGCGGGGCGGCCCCGGCTCAGGCCAGCGACATGAACATCTTCTGGAGGCGCTCCTTGGCGTCCGTGGCCTCCTCGCCGGCGTTGATGCACTGCTCGAGGCCGGCCGCGATCATGGTGAAGCCGGCGCGGTCGATCGCCTTGGACACGGCGGCCAGCTGCGTGACGACGTCGGAGCACTCGCGGCCGTCCTCGATCATCTTGAGCACCCCCGCGAGCTGGCCGTGCGCGCGGCGCAGCCGCTTGACGACGGGGTCCATGTCCTCGGGGCTCAGGTGGATCTCGGCCATGATGTGCTCCTCCGGGTGGGTGGCTCAAGAGGTCCAGGATACCCCGTGGGGGTATATGCGCGGCAGGGCTTGCGTCCCGCCGTGCCACCATGGGCGCATGACCCGCACCCCGCACCCCGAGGAGCTCCCGCAGGACGCGCCGCTCGACGCCGAGGCGCTCGCGCGCATCGTGGCCGTGGCGCTCGACGAGGACCTCGGCGCCGCCCCGGGCCGCGACGTCACCACGCAGTCGACCATCGCGGCCGACGCCCGCGTGGCGGGCGTGGTCGCCACCCGCGAGGAGTGCGTGCTGGCGGGCGTCGACGCGATCGGGGAGACGATGCGCCAGGTCGCCGCGCGCCTGGGCCTCGAGCCGCCCGTGGTCGAGATCGTCGCGCGCGACGGCGACCGGCTCTCGCCCGGCGCGGTCATCGCGCGGTTCGAGGGCCCGGGCCACGTGGTCCTCATCGCCGAGCGCACCCTGCTCAACCTCATGTCCCGCGCCTCGGGCGTCGCGACCCACACCCGCCGCTGGGCCGACGCGCTCGCGGGCACGGACGCCAAGGTGCTCGACACCCGCAAGACCACCCCGGGCCTGCGCGCGCTCGAGAAGTACGCCGTGCGCACGGGTGGCGGCGTCAACAAGCGCATGGGCCTGTTCGACTGCGCGATGGTCAAGGACAACCACATCGTCGCCGCCGGATCCGTCGCGGACGCGATCGCGCGCATCGGCGCACGCTTCCCCGACGTGCCCGTCCAGGTCGAGGTCGAGGACGTCGCCCAGGCGCGCGAGGCCATCGCGGCCGGCGCGCGCTTCCTCATGCTCGACAACATGCCCCCGGAGACGATGCGCGCGCTGGTCGACGAGGTCCGTGCCGGCGAGCACGCCACCGGCAAGGTGTGGCTCGAGGCCACCGGCGGGCTGACCCTGGCGAACGTGCGCTCCGTGGCGGAGGCGGGCGTGGACTTCATGTCGGTGGGCGCCCTCACGCACTCGAGCCCGATCGTGGACCTGGGGCTCGACCTGGCGTAGCGCGCGAGCGCCCACCACATTCGCTCAGCACGGTTCGGCGCGCAACACGCCGCCCGATCCCGCGCACCGTCCCTCCGCGCCCCGCGTGTCGCGGGCGAAACCGTGCCGAGCAAAGCTGGGAGGCGTCCCACGTAGAATTGTCCGCGTGACTGAGCAGACCGCGCCCGCCCCCGAGACCACCGACGACATCCCCGAGCAGATGCGCGTGCGTCGCGAGAAGCGCGACCGTCTCATCGCCGACGGCGGCGAGGCGTACCCGGTCACCGTGCCCCGCACGCACGAGATCGCCGAGGTCAAGGAGCAGTACGCGGGCCTCGAGGACGGCGAGGAGACCCAGGACGTGGTCGGCGTCGCCGGCCGCGTGGTCTTCATCCGCAACACGGGCAAGCTGTGCTTCGCGTCCGTCCAGGACGGCACCGGCGAGCGCCTCCAGATCATGCTCAGCCTGGCCGAGGTGGGCGAGGAGTCGCTCGCGGCCTTCAAGAGCACCGTCGACCTGGGCGACCACCTGTTCGCCAAGGGCCGCGCCATCAAGTCGCGCCGCGGCGAGGTCTCCGTCTTCGCCTCCGAGTGGGCCATCGCCGCCAAGTCGCTGCGCCCGCTGCCGACCCTGCACAAGGACCTCGCCGAGGACACCCGGGTGCGCCAGCGCTACGTCGACCTCATCGCCCGCCCCCTCGCGCGCGACACCGTCCGCAACCGCGCCAAGCTCAACCGCAGCCTCCGCGAGAGCCTCCACAGCCGCGGCTTCATCGAGGTCGAGACCCCGATGCTGCAGACGCAGCCCGGCGGCGCCGCGGCCCGCCCGTTCGTCACGCACATGAACGCGTACGACATCGACCTCTACATGCGCATCGCGCCCGAGCTGTTCCTCAAGCGCGCGGCCGTCGGCGGCATCGAGAAGGTCTTCGAGATCAACCGCAACTTCCGCAACGAGGGTGCCGACAGCTCGCACAGCCCCGAGTTCTCGATGCTCGAGGCCTACGAGGCGTACGGCAACTACGACACCATGGCCGAGCTCACCCAGAGCCTGGTCCAGGGCGCCGCCGACGACATCTTCGGCACCCAGGTGGTCACCCTCGCCGACGGCTCCGAGTACGACCTGTCCGGCACCTGGCGCACCATCTCCATGTACGACTCGCTGTCCGAGGCGCTCGGCGAGGAGATCACGCCGGCCACCACGGTCGAGCGGCTCCAGCAGCTCGCGGACCGCTTCGAGGTCTCCGTGGACCCCAAGCGCGTCAACCACGGCAAGCTGGTCGAGGAGCTGTGGGAGCACCACCTGGGCGACACGCTCCACCAGCCCACCTTCGTGCGCGACTTCCCCGTCGAGACGTCCCCCCTCACGCGCGATCACCGCACCAAGGACGGCGTCGTCGAGAAGTGGGACCTCTATGTCCGCGGATTCGAGCTCGCCACCGCATATTCCGAGCTGGTCGACCCGGTCATCCAGCGCGAGCGCTTCGAGCAGCAGGCCCGCATGGCCGCGCAGGGCGACGACGAGGCCATGACCCTCGACGAGGACTTCCTCACCGCCATGGAGTACGCGATGCCCCCGAGCGGCGGCATGGGCATGGGCATCGACCGCCTGCTGATGGCGCTCACCGGCCTCGGCATCCGCGAGACCATCCTGTTCCCCCTGGTCAAGCCCACGGAGGACTGAGGATGTCCACCTGGCAGGCCGTCGCCGTCGGCATCATCCCGTCCATCGGGGTGGGCCTGATCTTCTGGTTCGCGATGCGCTCCGTGCTGCGCGCCGACCGCAACGAGCGCGCCGCGCTCGCCCGCGAGGAGGCCGAGCAGGACGCCCGCGAGGCCGCCGAGGCGGCGCGGCACGATGCGCCGGCCGCGTCGGGAGAGAATCCCGCGGTTTAGCCGCACACGCCGATAATCGCGCGCCTTTTCATGGGCGCAAGAATATCGCCGACTTTCCCTCCGGGGCCGATTTCGGAAATTCACCGCGATTCGCGTTGACTCGCGTACGCCGTAATGCGAATATCGGGGCACCTCCCGTGAAAGGAAATCGCTGTGGCGCAGAAGGTCCAGGTCGTCCTCGTGGACGACATCGACGGCTCGGTCGCGACCGAGACGGTCTCGTTCTCCCTCGACGGCTCGTCGTACGAGGTCGATCTCTCCGAGGCCAACGCCTCCGCGCTGCGCGACGCCCTCGCGCCGTGGATCTCCGCGGGCCGCCGCACCACCGCACGCAAGTCGCCCGCCCGCGCCCGCCGCGCATCGTCCACCGGCGGCGACGCCGCGGCGATCCGCGCCTGGGCGAAGGCGAACGGCGTCGAGGTCCCGGAGCGCGGCCGCATCCCGGCCAAGGTCCGCGAGGCCTACGACGCCGCATAGTGGCGCTCCTCTGGGGCACCTACCCGGCCGCGGGGCTCGGCACGCCCGCCGGCCTGGGGGAGGGGCTGTGGCGCTCCGCCGCGCCTGACTCCCCCCAGGCCGAGCGCGTGCTCGAGCTGCCCGCGCCGTCGTTCCTGGTCGCGCACCCCACCCTGCCCGTCCTGTACGCGGCGTGCGAGCTCCCCGCCAGCGAGCTTGTGGTGCTCGACGTGTCCCGCCCGGCGGCGCCGCGCATCCTCGCGAGGCTCGCCACGGGCGGCGCCGATGCGTGCCACCTGCTGCTCGCGCCCTCCGGCGACGCGATCTACGTCAGCCACTACTCGAGCGGCGACGTCGCGGTGGTGCGGCTCGGTGCCGACGGCCTGCCGGTGGACGATGCGCCGGCCCAGCTGCTCGGGCACGCGGGCTCGGGCCCGAACGCCGCCCGCCAGGAGGGTCCGCACGCGCACTCGGCCGTGCTCGCCCCCGGCGGCGCGCACGTGCTCGTGATCGACCTGGGCACCGACGAGCTGCGCCGCTACCGCGTCCTCGACGGAGGCCTGCTCGAGGCCGCGGGCATCGCCGCGACCCTGCCGCCGGGCGCCGGTCCGCGGCACGCGGCCGTGCGGGGACACCTTCTGTATGTGTCGTGCGAACTAGACAACATGTTGAGGACTTTGCGATGGGACCCTGAGTCCGCGACCGCCGAGGTGGTCGCCCAGGTCCCCTCGACCCTGGCCGCGCCCCGCAGCGCGGAGCCGCAGGACGCGCACGTCGCGCTCGTGCCGGGTCACGCCGGCGACATGCTGCTCGTGAGCGTGCGCGGTCCCGACGTCATCAGCGTGTTCGACGTCGCGCCCGAGGGTGAGCTCACCTATAGAGGTGCGTTCGACGCGGGGCACTGGCCGCGGTACTTCGCGGTGCTCGGCGACCGGCTGCTCGTGGGTGAGGAGCGCGGGCACCGTGTGCGGTCCTTCGCGATGGCCGACGTGCTCGGGCTGCCCGCGGAGAACGGCATCGGCGACGTGGTCGACCTGCCCTACGAGGCGGGCGACGTCCCGAGCCCGGCCTGCGTGGTCGACGTCTGAGCCGCTGCTCCGCGTTTGCTCCGCACGGTCTGCTCCGCGATCGCCCGGCGTGTCGCCCGCCGTGTCGCTTCTGCACCGGCGTGTCGCGCCCAGGACCGTGCGGAGCGAATCGAGCGGCGGTCCAGGCGGGACCTTGGCCGGGCGCGATCCGGGCGGTCCCCACTAGGCTGACCGCATGACCTACACACTGATCCTGCTCCGCCACGGCGAGAGCGAGTGGAACGAGAAGAACCTGTTCACCGGCTGGGTCGACGTCCCCCTCAACGAGAAGGGGACGGGCGAGGCCAAGCGCGGCGGCGAGCTGCTCAAGGAGGAGGGCATCCTCCCGGACGTGCTCCACACGTCGCTCCTGCGCCGCGCGATCATGACCGCGAACCTCGCGCTCGACGCCGCGGACCGTCACTGGATCCCCGTCAAGCGCAACTGGCGCCTCAACGAGCGTCACTACGGCGACCTCCAGGGCAAGAACAAGGCCGAGACCCTCGAGCAGTTCGGCGAGGAGAAGTTCATGATCTGGCGCCGTTCGTACGACGTGCCGCCGCCGGAGATCTCCGCCGACAACCCGTTCACCCAGGAGGGCGACCCGCGCTACGCCGGCGAGGCCATCCCGAAGACGGAGTGCCTCAAGGACGTCCTCGAGCGTGCCCTTCCCTACTGGGAGGAGGCCGTGGTCCCCGACCTCAAGGCCGGCAAGACCGTCATGGTCGCGGCGCACGGCAACTCGCTGCGCGCGATCGTCAAGCACCTCGACGACATCGCGGACGACGCGATCGTGGGCGTCAACATCCCCACGGGCATCCCGCTCGTCTACCACCTCGACGAGGAGACCCTGAAGCCCACCAACCCGGGCGGCACCTACCTCGACCCCGAGGCCGCCGCGGCCGCGATCCAGGCCGTCGCGAACCAGGGCAAGAAGAAGTAGCCCCGGGGACGATGCGCGGCTCGCCCCGCGCATCGTCCACCGGGACGACGAAGGCCCCGACCATGCGGTCGGGGCCTTCCTCTATGTTCGGGGAGCGTCAGATCTTGGCGCTCGCGTCCGACAGGTCGCCGGTGACCAGGTAGACGATGCGGCGCGAGACGCCCACCGCGTGGTCGCCGAAGCGCTCGTAGTAGCGGGCGAGCAGCGCGAGGTCGAGGGTCTCCTGCGGGGTGCCCTGGTACTCGCCGTCGACGATGCCCTTGTAGGCGCGCGAGTGCAGCGCGTCGAGGTTGTCGTCATCCGCGACGATCGACGCGGCGACATTGAGGTCGCGCGACTCGAGCAGCTTGACGGTCTCGGACGCGGCCTCCTTGGCGGCCGCGCTCATGCCCTCGATGATCTCGCGGTGGGACTCCGGGATCGCGGAGCCCGGGTACGCGCGGCGCGCGGCCTCGGCGATGTGCTGGGCGAGGTCGCCCATCCGCTCGAGCGACGCGGAGATCCGCAGCGACGAGATGATCGTGCGGAGGTCGAGGCCCACCGGCTGCTGCTGCGCGATGAGCAGGACGCAACGCTCGTCGACCACGCTCTCGAGGTCGTCGAGCTTCGAGTCCTCGGCGATCACGCTCTGCGCGAGCTCGACGTTCGCGGTGAGGATGGCGTCCGATGCGTGGGCGATCGCGGTCTCGACGTGACGCGCCATCGCGATCAGGTCGTCGGCGAGCTCCGACATCTCGGCGTTGAACAGGGTGCGCATGGCTCTCCTTCTGGCTTAGCCCCCTCAGTCTGGCATCCGTGGCAGGGACGATGCGACGGTCGCCCGGGGACGACGGTGAACAATCGGTGCGGCCCGTGAACATTGGGTGAACTGCCAGGGCCGTGGTTACTGTGGCGCCATGAGTCCGGAGGTATGGGTCGCCGTGATCATCGGTGCCGCCGTCGGCGCCCTGGTCACCTTCCTCGCAACGCAGCTGAGTCGCCGCAACGACGCGATCGCCGCGACCCTGGTGCCGCACCGCACCCGCGAGCTCATGGCGGTGCTGCAGGCCGGCGCCGTGATCATCCGCCGGGACCGGCGCAGCGCCTACAGCAACCACACGGCGGCCGCGCTCGGCATCGCGCGCCCCGACGGCGCGCTCAACACCGACCTCGCGGACCTCGCCGAGGAGGCGTGGCGGCGCGACATGGCGCTCGAGGGGGAGATTGCGGTCAGCCGCGGCGTGCTGTCGGCCCCGCGCTACGTCCACGTCAGGGTGACGCCGCTCGACGACGAGCTGTGCCTCGCGCTCGCCAACGACAACACCGAGTCCCGCGCCGCGGAGACCTCCCGTCGCGAGTTCGCCGTCAACGTCTCGCACGAGCTCAAGACCCCGGTGGGGGCGCTCAGCCTCCTCGCGGAGACCATCGAGGAGGGCGCCGACGACCCGGAGATGGTGCGCAAGTTCGCCAAGAAGATGCGCAAGGAGTCGCGCCGCCTCACCAAGCTGATCCAGGAGATCATCGAGATCTCGCGCCTCCAGGGCGGCGGATCCGTGATCGAGCACGAGGAGCTCCACCTCGACGGCGTGGTCCACGAGTCGGTCGAGGCCGCGCGCCTGGGCGCCGAGGCCAAGCAGATCCGGCTCGTCACGGACGTCAAGGACCGGCCGGTGGTGGTCGCCGACCGCGACCTGCTCGTGATGGCGCTGCGCAACCTCATCGACAACGCGGTCGCGTACTCGGACGACGGCTCGGAGGTGGTGGTGTCGCTCCTCTCGCGCGACGGCGTCGCGTCCGTGTCCGTGATCGACCGCGGGATCGGCATCGAGGTCAAGGACCAGGAGCGCATCTTCGAGCGCTTCTACCGCGCCGACCCGGCACGCTCCCGCGAGACCGGCGGCACGGGCCTGGGCCTCAGCATCGTCAAGCACATCGCGCACCAGCACTCCGGCTCGGTGTCGCTGTGGTCGGAGCCCGGCGTGGGCTCGACCTTCACGTTCAAGCTCGCAGTGCACCAGGAGGGGACATCATGACCGAGGCTCGGATCCTCGTCGTCGAGGACGAGGAGTCGTACCGCGACTCGCTGCAGTTCCTGCTCGAGCGCGAGGGCTTCGCGGTCGAGCTCGCGGCGACCGGCACGGCCGGCCTGGAGGCCTTCATCCGCGACGGCGCCGACCTCATCCTGCTCGACCTCATGCTCCCCGGGATGTCGGGGCCCGAGGTGTTCAAGGCGGTGCGCGAGCGTTCCGACGTGCCGGTGATCATGGTCACCGCGAAGGACGACCAGGTGGACAAGATCATCGGCCTCGAGCTCGGCGCCGACGACTACGTCACCAAGCCCTACTCGGGCCGCGAGCTGGTCGCCCGCATCCGCACGGTGCTGCGGCGCTACGCGTCGGGCCAGCGCGACATCGTCGACGAGCCGGAGCGGCTCACGGTCGCGGGCATCACGCTCGACCCCGAGCGCCTCCAGATGATCCGCGACGGCGAGGCGCAGTCGCTGCCGCCCAAGGAGTTCGCGCTGCTGCACCTGCTCGCGCAGAACGCCGGGCGGGTGCTGCCGCGCCAGGTCATCATCGACCGCGTGTGGGGCTCGGACTACTTCGGCGACACCAAGACCCTCGACGTGCACATCAAGCGGATCCGCTCGCGGGTCGAGGCGGACCCGTCCGAGCCGACGCTCATCCAGACCGTCCGCGGGGTCGGGTACTCGTTCGAGGCGTAGCGGCGGGTTCGTGGGGTGTGCGCCCCGGGCGCCCCCGGAGGTACCGACCGGGCCGACCGGGCCGCCCGACCACCATCCACCCATACGACGCGGGGATCCCGCGAAACCGCCCATGATCTACCAAATCGCCCGAGGGTGCGGCGTGGCGGGGGCCCGCGCGGACGCGGGAGCGGCGGGTTCACCCGATGTTCACCGTGAGTTCAGACTCCGCCCCGTCCGCCGTTACCTGGCCTCCCTAACGTGAAGGCATCCGGCATGGAGCCGGGACATCACATCAACGTGAGGATTTCTGAAGTGAAGCTTGTGACCCGTACCGGCGTGGTTCTGACCGCCGCCGCGCTGTCGCTTTCCCTTGCCGCCTGCTCCGCCTCGAACGAGCCCGCGGCGTCCGGCTCCTCCGACACGGCCACCACCGGCACCGATGCGGGCGCGACCACGGCCGCCCTCTCGGGCACGCTGAACGGCGCCGGCTCGTCGGCCCAGGAGTCCGCGATGGACACCTGGCGCGCGGCCTTCCAGTCCGAGAACCCGGACCTCGTCATCAACTACGACCCGGTCGGCTCCGGCGGCGGTCGCACCCAGTTCTTCGACGGCGCGGTCTCGTGGGCCGGCTCCGACTCGGCGCTGTCCGAGGCCGACGGCGAGTACGACGCCGCCGCGGCCCGCTGCGGCACCGACGGCGCGATCAACCTGCCCGTCTACATCTCGCCCATCGCGGTCGTCTTCAACCTCCCGGGCGTGACCTCGCTGAACCTCGACTCCGCGACCATCGCGAAGATCTTCGACGGCAAGATCACCAAGTGGAACGACGACGCGATCGCGTCGCAGAACGACGGCGTCACGCTTCCCGACACCGCGATCACGATCGTCCACCGCGCCGACGACTCGGGCACCACCAAGAACTTCACCGACTACCTCGCGCAGACCTCTGACGGCGCGTGGGGCTACGACGCCTCGGGCGTGTGGCCCACGGACAAGGGCGAGTCGGGCCAGGGCACCTCGGGCCTCATGGAGATCGTGACCGGCACCGAGGGTGCGATCGGCTACGCCGACGACTCGAAGGCCGGCGACATGGGCAAGGTCGCCATCAAGGTCGGCGAGGAGTACAACGCGCCGTCCTCCGAGGGCGCCGCGACCACGCTGTCCGACTCGACCGTCGCCTCGGTGAACGGCGACAACGACCTCGCGTACACGATCAACCGCACCACGACCCAGTCGGGCGCCTACCCGCTCATGCTGCTGTCGTACGCGATCGTGTGCCAGTCCTACGACGACGCGACCGAGGCCGCCAACGTGACCGGCTTCCTCTCCTACGTCGCCTCCGAGGCGGGCCAGCAGGCCGCGGCCTCGGCCTCCGGCTCGGCCCCGCTGCCGACCGACCTCTCCGCGCAGGTCGAGGACATCCTCGCCCAGATCGCGGGCTGAGCCTGATCAAGGCTGAATTGGACGGTGGTGGGCTTGTCCGCAAGGATGAGTCCACCACCGTCCTTCAACGCGTAGACGGAGAATCAGCGTGAGCACCACCAGGGCCGCGAGCGAGGTGACGGCGGAGGGGACCCCCCTGACCGCGCACACCGAGCGGGCGGCGAACAAGATCTTCTTCGGGCTGTCGGCCGCCTCGGCGAGCCTCATCCTCGTCGTCCTCGCCGCGGTCGCGACGTTCCTCCTGCTCGAGGCCTGGCCCGCGCTGACGGACTCGTCGGGCGACTACCTCGACAAGGTCGCGTGGATCAGCCCCGAGAAGGGCCAGAGCCTCATCGAGATCGCGGGCTACCTCATCTTCGGCACCGTGCTGATCTCGACCGTCGCGCTCCTCATCGCGACCCCGCTGTCGATCGGCATCGCGCTGTTCATCTCGCACTATGCGCCCCGCCGCCTCGCGACGGGCCTCGCGTACATGGTCGACCTGCTCGCCGCGATCCCCTCCGTGGTCTACGGCCTCTGGGGCGGCATGGTGCTCGTGCCGTTCCTCCAGCCGTTCTACCAGTGGCTCGCCGACTGGTTCGGCTGGTTCCCGCTGTTCGCGCCCGCCGAGGACGGCACCGTCTCGGCGACGGGCCGCGTGGCCCTGTCCGCCAGCATCGTCCTCGCGATCATGGTCATCCCGATCATCACCGCCGTCACGCGCGAGGTGTTCCTCCAGACGCCCAAGCTGCACGAGGAGGCCGCGCTCGCGATGGGCGCCACCCGCTGGGAGATGGTCCGCATGGCCGTCTTCCCGTTCGGCCGCTCGGGCATCGTCGGGGCGACGATGCTGGGCCTGGGCCGCGCGCTCGGCGAGACGATGGCGGTCTACATGATCCTGTCGGTGGGCCTCAGCTACTCGTGGAGCCTGCTCAACGCGTCGAGCCACAACACCATCGCGTCCTACATCGCGGCCCAGTTCCCCGAGGCGAACACGCAGGGCGTCTCGGCGCTCATCGCGCTGGGCCTCGCGCTGTTCGTCATCACGCTGCTGGTCAACATGCTGGCCCGCTGGATCGTGTCGCGCCGTTCCGAGTTCTCGGGAGCCAACTGATGGCCACGACCACCGCATCGTCCCCCCGCACGGGCGTCAACCCGATGGGCTCGCTGAGCCTGCGCCGCCGCGCCTCCAACGGCGCCATGACCGTGCTGGTCTACCTCGCGTTCCTGCTGGCGATCATCCCGCTGATCTGGCTGACCATCACCGTGGTGACCAAGGGCATCGACCGGTTCTTCGTCGACTCCAACGGCGACCACAACTTCAACCTGGACTTCCTGCAGCAGTCGATGCGCGGCGTGTTCGGCGGCATGCCGTCGGGCGGCATCCTGCACGCGATCTGGGGCACGGTCCTCATCACGCTGACGGCGGCGGTCATCTCCGTGCCGATCGGCCTGCTCACGTCGGTCTACCTGGTCGAGTACGGCCGCGGGTGGCTCAAGAAGTCCATCACGTTCTTCGTCGACGTCATGACGGGCATCCCGTCCATCGTCGCGGGCCTCTTCGCCTACGCGATGTTCGCGCTCATCGTCGGGCCGGGCACCAAGACGGGCTTCGTCGGCGCGATCTCGCTGTCGGTGCTGATGATCCCCGTGGTGGTGCGCTCGTCGGAGGAGATGCTGCGGCTGGTGCCCAACGAGCTGCGCGAGGCCTCGTACGCGCTCGGCGTGCCCAAGTGGCTCACCATCCTCAAGGTGGTGCTGCGCACCGCGATCGCCGGCATCACCACCGGCGTCACGCTCGCGATCGCGCGTGTCATCGGCGAGACCGCGCCGCTGCTCGTCGCGGTCGGCGTGTCCGACTCGATGAACTTCAACATCTTCGACGGACGCATGATGGCGCTGCCGGTGTACATCGTGTCCGAGTGGCGCAAGGGCTCGCAGCCCTGCAACGACCCCTCGGTGCCCTGCGTGTCCGACATCACCGAGTACCGCGCGTGGGCCGCCGCCCTGGTGCTCATCCTCATCGTCATGGCGCTCAACCTCCTGGCGCGCCTCATCTCTCGCTACTTCTCCCCGAAGACCGGCCGGTAAAGGACTTCTTCACGTGACCAAGCGCATCGACGTCAACAACCTCAACGTCTACTACTCGAACTTCCTGGCGGTCGAGGACGTCTCCCTCGCGATCGAGCCGAAGTCCGTCACGGCGTTCATCGGCCCCTCCGGCTGCGGCAAGTCCACCTTCCTGCGCACGCTCAACCGCATGCACGAGGTCATCCCCGGCGCGCGCGTCGAGGGCGAGGTCCTCATGGACGGCGTCAACCTCTACGAGGCCGGCGTCGACCCGGTGGCCGTGCGCCGCCACGTCGGCATGGTGTTCCAGCGCCCCAACCCGTTCCCCACGATGTCCATCGCGGAGAACGTCCTCGCGGGCGTCAAGCTCAACAACAAGCGCATCTCCCGCGCGGACGCCGACGACCTGGTCGAGTCCTCGCTGCGCGGCGCCAACCTGTGGGAGGAGGTCAAGGACCGCCTCGACAAGCCCGGCTCCTCGCTCTCCGGCGGCCAGCAGCAGCGCCTGTGCATCGCGCGCGCGATCGCGATCAAGCCCGACATCCTGCTCATGGACGAGCCGTGCTCCGCGCTCGACCCGATCTCGACCCTCGCGATCGAGGACCTCATGCAGGAGCTCAAGGACGAGTACACGATCGTGATCGTCACGCACAACATGCAGCAGGCGGCCCGCGTCTCCGACCGCACCGCGTTCTTCAACATCGCGGGCACCGGCAAGCCGGGCAAGCTCATCGAGATGAACGACACCGCGACCATGTTCTCCACGCCGTCCGAGAAGGCCACCGAGGACTACATCTCGGGCCGCTTCGGTTGATCGGCCTTCCCGCGTGACCGTGACCCACACGGGAGCGCGGATGAATCGTGTCAGGGCTGCACTTCGCGTCGCATACGCCGACCAAGGGGCGCGCGAGTGCAGAATCCGTGTGGGTGAGGGTCACGCGGTCAGCGTGCCGCGACAGCAGAACGCCGCATCGTCCGGGGGACGATGCGGCGCCTGGGTGGGTCGGTCGGGCGCGGCCTACAGGCCGTCGAGCTCCGAGGCGTACTCCTCGAGCGTGCCGTCGAGCACGGGCACGTCGGCGCTGACCTGGCCGGTGGCGTCGGTCTGGAGGGTCACGGGCTGGACCAGGCCGGGGGCGGCGGTCGAGGTGCCCTCGACGTGCTCCTCGGCGTCCTGGCCGCCGAGCGTCACCGAGGCGCCCGCGGGCACGTCGATGGTCGTGATGCCCGAGCCGTCGATGGACGCCGAGACCTGGACGTCCTCGGTGCCGTAGTTGTGCAGCGTGCCCACGAGCACGGCGGGGGAGTCCTTGGCCTCCGTCACCACGAGGAGGTTGATGCCCTTGACGTCGCCCACCTCCACGGTGATGCCGTCAGACGCGTTGTAGTCCTTGTGCGTGGTGATCGGGTTGACGACGCTGCAGCCGGACGCGACGAGCGCGATCGCGGCGAGCGGCAGAAGGCGAACGGGGTGCTTCACGGGGGGACCTTTCCGGGGTGACGTCACTCGAAGGATAGTGGCTCGCCGTGCCGGGGAGCCACCGCCGGCCGGGAGGTCCCGCACCCGGTTTTCGGCACCGGATGCCCGGAAAATGGCCCCGACGGGACCAACGGCCCGCTGCCAGGCAAGATGCACCTGTTATTGCGGAAATGCCAAGTGGTAGAATGGAGTTCCGTCGAGAAGGGTATTCCTCCACCATGAACTTCGTCGTTGGCGAGACCGTCGTCTACCCCCACCATGGGGCGGCCCAGATCCAGGACATCAAGAAGCGCATCATCAGGGGCGAGGAGAAGATCTACCTCAAGCTCAAGGTGGCGCAGGGTGACCTGACCATCGAGGTCCCGGCGGAGAACGTCGACCTGGTGGGCGTCCGCGACGTCGTCGACCAGGCCGGCCTCGAGAAGGTGTTCGGCGTGCTGCGCGAGCCCTACATCGAGGAGCCGACCAACTGGTCGCGCCGCTACAAGGCCAACGTCGAGAAGCTCGCCTCCGGCGACGTGATCCGCGTGGCCGAGGTCGTCCGCGACCTGTCCCGCCGCGACACCGACAAGGGCCTGTCCGCCGGCGAGAAGCGCATGCTCCACAAGGCGCGCCAGATCCTCGTCTCGGAGCTCGCGCTCGCCGAGAAGTGCGACGAGGCCGCCGCCGAGACCCGTCTCGACGAGGTCCTCGCCTCGTGACCGTCGCGGCCGTCGTCACGGCCGCGGGCTACGGGACCCGGCTCGGGTCCTCCCTTCCCAAGGCGCTCGTCGTCGTGGCGGGCGAACCGCTCGTCGTGCATGCCGTGCGCCGCATCGCGCGCGTCGCCGCCTCCGTGGTGGTGACGGCGCCGCCGACCCATCTCGAGGAGTTCGCACGCGCCCTCGCGGGGCTCGACGCCCGCATCGTGCCCGGCGCTGACACGCGGCAGGCCTCGGTCAACGCGGGGCTCGCGGCGCTCGCGCTCGCGCCCGAGGACATCGTCCTGGTGCACGATGCGGCGCGCGCCTTCCAGCCCGTGCCCACCATGCGCGCGGTCGCCGCGGCGATCGAGGCCGGCGCGGACGGCGCCATCCCCGTGGTGCCGGTGGTCGACACGCTCGTCACCGCGCCCGGACCCGACGGCGCGCTCGGCGAGCCGGTCGACCGCGCCGGATTCCGCATCGTCCAGACGCCGCAGGCGTTCCGCGCGTCCGTCCTGCTCGACGCGCACGCGCGCGGCGGGTCCGAGGCGACGGACGACGCGTCGCTGGCGCGCGCGCTCGGCTACCGCGTCGTCGCGACCGAGGGCCACGAGGCCGGCGTCAAGATCACCCACGCGGGCGACCTCGCGCTCGCCGAGCACCTCGCGGCCGCGTCCGCTCTCGAGGAGGCCATGTGAACATCCGCACCGGGATCGGCGTGGACGTCCACGCGTTCGGCGGCGACCGGCCGCTCATGGTCGCCGGGCTCGAGTGGCCGGGCGAGCGGGGCCTCGAGGGGCACTCCGACGCCGACGTCGCCGCGCACGCCGCGTGCGACGCGCTGCTGTCCGCGGCGGGGCTGGGGGACCTCGGATCCAACTTCGGCACCTCGCGCCCCGAGTGGGCCGGCGCGGCCGGCACCGCGCTGCTCGCGGAGAGCGCGCGGCTGGTGCGGGCCGCCGGGTTCGAGATCGGCAACGTCGCGGTCCAGGTGATCGGCAACCGTCCCAAGCTCGCGCCGCGGCGCGCCGAGGCGGAGGCCGCGCTGTCGGCCGCGTGCGGCGCGCCCGTCACGGTCGCGGGCACCACCACGGACGGGCTGGGGCTCACCGGCCGCGGCGAGGGCATCGCCGCGATCGCGACGGCGCTCATCGCGGTCGCCTGACCTCCGCGTCGGGACGCTCAGTCCTCAAGAATCGGTCGCCGCACGCATTTCGGGACGCTCAGTCCTCCTGCGCGGTCGGGGGTCGCGCGTGCTCGAAGGACTGAGCGTCCCCGGACCTTTCCAGGACGCGATTCTTGAGGACTCACCGTCCCGAGCCGCGCGAGGGGTGCTGGGACGTGGCGACCGGTAGCCTGGGCGCGTGACCCTCCGCCTGTTCGACACCGCCACCCGCGAGGAGCGCGAGTTCGCGCCCATGAACCCGGGCAAGGTGGGCATCTACCTGTGCGGACCCACCGTCCAGAGCTCCCCCCACGTGGGCCACCTGCGCAGCGCCGTCGCGTTCGACGTGCTGCAGCGCTGGCTCGAGCGCACGGGCTACCGGGTCACCCTGGTCCGCAACGTCACCGACATCGACGACAAGACCCTCTGGAAGGCCGCCGAGGCCGGCGTCGAGTGGTGGGCCTGGGCGCTGCGCTTCGAGCGCGAGTTCCAGGCGGCGTACGCCGCGGTCGGCGTGAAGCCCCCGGCCGCCGAGCCGCGCGCGACCGGCCACATCCCCGAGATCCTCGCGATCATCGCGCGCCTCATCGACAACGGCCACGCCTACGAGCAGGCCGGCTCGGTGTACTTCGACGTGCGCTCCTTCGACGGCTACGGCTCGCTCACGCGCCAGGCGCTCGACGACCTGTCGCCCGCGCAGGACTCGCCCGTCGAGGACAAGCGCGACCCGCACGACTTCGCGCTCTGGAAGGCCCGCAAGGACGACGAGCCCGAGACCGCCTCGTGGGACTCCCCCTGGGGACCGGGCCGCCCGGGCTGGCACATCGAGTGCTCGGCGATGGCGCACCGCTACCTGGGCGAGGAGTTCGACATCCACGGCGGCGGCCTCGACCTGCGCTTCCCGCACCACGAGAACGAGCAGGCCCAGTCCCGCGCCGCCGGCTACGGCTTCGCGCACCTGTGGATGCACTCCGCGTGGGTGACCCAGTCGGGCGCGAAGATGTCGAAGTCGCTGGGCAACGGCCTGCTGGTGTCCGAGGTCCTCGAGGCCCACGAGCCCGCCGCGCTGCGCCTCGCGCTCGCGGCCGTCCACTACCGCTCGATGCTCGAGTACTCCGCCTCCACGCTCGACGAGGCGACCGCGCAGTGGGGCCGCTTCACGGGCTTCGTCGCGCGCGCCTCGGAGCGGGTGGGCGCGGTGTCGTCGGCGGCCGTCGCCGCCGCCGAGCTGCCCGAGGCGTTCGTCGACGCGATGGACGACGACCTGGGCGTGCCGCGCGCGCTCGCCGTCATCCACGAGACCGTGCGCGCCGGCAACGCCGCGCTCACCGCGGGGGACGATGCGGCGGTCGCCGCCGCGCTGCTGTCCGCTCGGGCGATGCTCGACGTCCTGGGCCTCGACCCCGCCGCGCCCGAGTGGGCAGGCGAGAGGGCAGGCTCGTCCGACGCCGCGATGCGCGCGCTCGACTCGCTGGTGCGGGCCGACATCGACGCCCGCGCCGCCGCGCGCGCCGCCAGGGACTGGGGCACCGCGGACGCGATCCGCGACCGCCTCGCCGACGCGGGCATCGTCATCGCGGACGCGGCCGACGGCGCCAAGTGGTCCCTGGCCGCCGAGGGGTAGCCCGCCGCGCCGCCGCCTCCGCCTCCGCCGACCGCTTTCCACACGCCATCTGCACCTGTGACGGCTCCACTCGGCCGATGCGCGGGAAAGTGCAGCGTGGTGACGGTCACACGCGGGTGGGCGTGTGGAGGGAGGTCAGGGACGAGCCGCGGGGCCCTCGAGACGCGGGGGACACCGCGCGCCGTTTACCCTTGTAGGCATGGCAGGTAACTCTCAGCGCCGCGGCGCGACCCGTAACGCGGGCTCCAAGAAGGGTGCGAAGGTCGGCACCGGCGGCCACGGTCGCAAGGCGCTCGAGGGCAAGGGCCCCACTCCGAAGGCCGAGGACCGGCCGTACCACAAGGCTCACAAGGCGAAGGCGCGCGCCGAGAAGGAGGCCGCGAAGCAGCCCCAGCGCGCCGGCAGGTCCACCCCGCGGGACCGCACCTCGCGCGCCGTCGACCTGGTGGTCGGCCGCAACAGCGTCCTCGAGGCGCTGCGCGAGGGCATGGCGGCCACCATGCTCAGCGTGTTCAACCGCATCGACGCGGACGACCGCGTCACCGAGATCGTCTCCCTCGCCGTCGAGCACGGCGTGACCGTCCGCGAGGTGACCAAGGCGACGCTCGACGCGCTCGCCGACGGCTCGCCCCACCAGGGCGTCGCGCTCGAGGTGCCGCCATACGAGTACGCGCACCCCGAGGACCTCCTCGAGGCGCCGTCGCCGGTGCGCATCATCGCGCTCGACGGCATCCAGGACCCCCGCAACCTCGGCGCCATCGTGCGCTCCGCGGCCGCGTTCGGCGCGTCCGGCGTCCTCATCCCCGAGCGCCGCGCGGCCGGCATGACCGTCGCCGCGTGGAAGGTGTCCGCGGGCGCCGCGTCGCGCCTGCCCGTCGCGCGCGCGGTCAACATGGTCCGCACGCTCGAGGAGTACAAGAAGCAGGGGCTCTTCGTGCTCGGCCTCGCCGGCGACGGCGACGTGGACCTGCACGAGTCGAACCTGCTCGACGGCCCGCTCGTCATCGTGGTCGGCGCGGAGGGCCAGGGCCTGTCCCGCCTGGTGCGCGAGACCTGCGACCAGGTCGCGTCCATCCCGATCGCGGCCACCACGGAGAGCCTCAACGCCTCCGTCGCGGCGTCGATCGCGCTGTACGAGGCGTCGAAGGCGGCCGCACGGGCCTGACGGGCTTCGCGCGGTTTCGCTGAGCGCGGTTTCGCTGAGCGCGGTTTCGCTCAGCACGGTTGTCGATCCGACATGCCGGGCAGCGGGGCACGATGCGCCGGTCGGCCCGGCGTGTCGCGGCCCGGACCGTGCTGAGCGAATCGGCGCAGCGCCGCTCGGGTCAGAAGCCCGACTCCTCCGCGGCCTCCTGCTCGCCGGCCTCGGCGTCGGCCGCGTCGGACGCCCGCCGGTCGCGCTCCGCGAGCTCGCCCGACAGCGGCGAGCGCTCGGGCGCGGGAACGCGGGTGGACTGGCGGCGCACGGTGGGCGGCGGCGCGTCGGCCGGGTCGGGCACCGGCACCTCGCCCCAGGCGTACGTGTTGTCGTTCTCGAACGGGTCGCGCGGCACGAACTCGGTACCCACCTCGTCCGTGAGCGCGGGCAGCTCCGCGGTCATCTCCGCGAGGGAGCGGCCCAGCACCGCGCGCTCGTCGGGGCGCAGCGGCAGCACGTTCTTGACGTAGGACGCGGTCGCGACCGGCATCGGCACGTCCTTGCCCGCGGACTCGGCCAGGTACCAGCGGTGGTCCAGGACCTCGTGGAACACCTGGGCGGGCTCGAGCTTGCCGCGCAGCTCGCGCGGCACGGCACGCACCGTCGGCTCGAAGATGGTGGTGAGCCACTCGTGGGCGGCGAAGGCCTCGTCGTCGTAGTGGCCGGCGCGCACGGCGCGGAACTCGTCGAGGTCGTTGAGCAGGCGGCGCGCCTGGTTCTCCTGGACGTCGAGGCCCGTGAGGCGCATGAGGCGGCGCGAGTGGAAGCCCGCATCCACCACCTTCGGGCGGATCCGCAGGCCCTGGCCGTCGGGGGTGGAGAGCATGTCGAGCTCGCCGACGTCGAAGCCCATGTCGTTGAGGGCGCGCACGCGCTCGGCGACGCGGAACGGCACGTTCTTGTCGAACGTCTCCGTCTCCGTCAGCGCGGCCCACAGCTTCGCGTACTTCGACTCGAGGCGCTCGCCGATCTTGAACGGGTCGATGCCCTCGTCGAGGTCCTCGTTGGCCTGCAGGTCGAGGATCTCGCCGATGATGTTGGTGGTCGCGATCTCGAGGTCGTAGCTGCGCTGCCCGTCGGTCAGCGCGTCGTGCAGGTCGCCGGTCTCCGCGTCCACCAGGTAGGCGGAGAACTCCGACGCGTCGCGGCGGAACAGCGCGTTCGAGAGCGACACGTCGCCCCAGTAGAAGCCGTTGAGGTGCAGGCGCACCAGCAGCACCGACAGGGCGTCGATGAGCCGGTTGAGCGTGCCCTTGCGCAGCGCCGTCGAGAACAGCGCGCGGTACGGCAGGGAGAACGCGAGGTGCTCGGTCACGAGCGCCGCCGACAGCTCCTCGCCCGTGGGCGTGCGCCGCTGCGTCACCACAGCGACGGCGTGCACGCAAGGCGCCTCCATGCGCTCGAGCTCGCGCAGCATCTGGAACTCGCGGTACGCGATCTCGCGGTTGGTCTCCTTGACCGCGAGCACGTTCGCGCCGTGCCGCACGAAGCGCACGACGTGACGCGACAGGCCCCGCGGCAGCGCGGCGATGCGGTCCTCCGGCCAGGCGGACAGCGGGATCTCCCACGGGAGCTCCATCAGTGCAGGATCGGCGGCCCCGGTGATGTGCGGCATGGGTCCAGCGTAACGACGCCGCGCCGGGACGCCCGCGCGGGCTTTGCTGCGCACGGTCCAGGCGGCGACACGCCGCGTGCCACGGGACGATGCGCGGGTTCAGCCCGTGTGTCGCGCGCCGAACCGTGCTGAGCGAACCGCGTCCGGGCGGCCCGCGCATCGTCCCCGGACATGCCGAGAGGGCGGCCTCGGCGCGAACCGGGACCGCCCTCTCGGATGATGCTTAGGCGAGGCCCTTCGAGGCCGCCGTCACGACCGCGTGGGTCGAGATGCGCTGCTGCGTGGCCGACGAGAAGACGTGCTGCTCGCCCGGGCGGATGGTGACCCACACGGTGTCGCCCTTGCCGGGGACGTCGCGGGGGTCGACGCGGACGATGACCTGGCCGCCGCCGGTGACGATGTCGTCGCCGCCCTGGACCGCGAGCGGCGCCGGGAGCTGGCCGTACACGAACGCGTCGGAGCCGAGCTCCTCGACGACGTTGACCTCGACCGGGATGGCGCCCTCGGTGTTCGGGGACACGCGGTCGAGCGACTCGGGACGGAAGCCGAGCACGACGTTGCCCTGGTCGGCGTCCGACATGTTGGCGATCGTGTCGCGCTCGAGCTGGACCTTGGCCGGGCCGACCAGCGCGTGGCCGTCCTGGACGTGGAACGTCGAGAGGTTCATCGCGGGCGAGCCGATGAAGCCGGCGACGAAGACGTTCGCCGGGGTGTCGTACATCTCGCGCGGGGTGCCGACCTGCTGGAGGACGCCGTCCTTGAGGACCGCGATGCGGTCACCCATGGTGAGGGCCTCGACCTGGTCGTGCGTCACGTAGACGGTGGTGGTGCCCAGGCGGCGCTGGAGGGCGGCGATCTGGGTGCGGGTCTGGACGCGGAGCTTGGCGTCGAGGTTCGACAGCGGCTCGTCCATGAGGAACACCTGCGGCTGGCGGACGATCGCGCGACCCATGGCGACGCGCTGACGCTGACCACCCGAGAGGGCCTTCGGCTTGCGGTCGAGGTACTCGGTGAGGTCCAGGATCTTCGCGGCGGCCTCGACGCGCTCGCGGATCGTGGCCTTGTCGACCTTGGCGATCTTGAGCGCGAAGCCCATGTTGTCCGCGACGGTCATGTGCGGGTAGAGCGCGTAGGACTGGAACACCATCGCGATGTCGCGGTCCTTGGGCTGGACGTGCGTGACGTCACGGTCGCCCACGTAGATGGCGCCCTTGTCGACGTCCTCGAGGCCGGCGAGCATGCGCAGCGACGTGGACTTTCCGCAGCCCGACGGGCCGACGAGAACAAGGAACTCGCCGTCGGCGATCTCGAGGTCGAGCGCGTCCACGGCGGGACGCTCGGTGCCGGGGTAGATCCGCGACGCCTTGTCATAGGTAACGGTGGCCATGGCCGTGTTTCCCTTCACCGGCAGGTACGTGCCGGACGATCCGTAGTGAAGAAATGCCGTTGTGTGTGTCCACACTGACACGCCGGGCAGGTGCCCGGCCCGGCCATACTCTCACACCTCGTCCGGGACCTGGGACCCCCTCCCTGCGCCGATTTCCAATGACAGATGTGACGGGAGTGATCGGGTGTGAAGGCTGGGGCGACCTCATGCGCCCCAGCCGTCACATCTGTCATTGCGAACCGGGCCGGTAGGTTGAGGGCATGGCCGGGCTTCAGCGCGAGGTGGGCGACATCGTCGGTGGCTACCGCGTGCTCGGACGGCTCGGGTCCGGCGGCTCCGGGTCGGTCTACCGGGTCGCGGACGAGGGCGGCCACGAGGCCGCCCTCAAGCTCGTCGACGCTCGCCAGGACCACGTCGCGGCGGCCCGCCTGGAGAGGGAGGTGCGCGCGCTGCAGGCGCTGCGCCACCCCGCGGTGCCGCACATCCTCGACGCGGAGCTCGACGACGACGAGACGTTCGTGGTGTTCGAGCTCGTGGCCGGCGAGACCCTGTTCGACCACGTCCACCACCACGGCGCTCTCGAGGGCGGCGACCTCGCGGCCTTCGCGGAGCGCACCGCGTCCGCGCTCGAGGCGGTCCACGCGGCCGGCGTGGTCCACCGCGACGTCACGCCGTCGAACATCATGATGGGCCCCGGCGGGCCCGTCCTCATCGACTTCGGCCTCGCGCATCGGACCGAGGACACGCGGCTCACGCGCGAGGGGCTGGTGAGCGGCACGCCCGGATACGTCGCGCCCGAGGTGATCGACGGCGCCGAGCCGGGCGTCCAGGCCGACCGCTGGTCCTGGGCCGCGACCGTCGCGTTCGCGATGACGGGCCGCGGGCCGTTCGGCTCGGGCACGGGCGCGATCAGCCGCACGCTCGAGGCGGACGTGTCGCTGCCCGACGTGCCCGGCGCCCAGGCGGTGCGTGCCGCGCTCGGCCGCGACGTCGCGGCGCGCCCCGGGATGCGCGACGTGGTCGCCGCGCTCAGCGGCGCGACCGCCGTCATGCCGGCCCTGCCGCCCACCGCGGTCGCGCCCATCGCGGCACCCCCCACCGTCGTGATGGATGCCGTGTGGGAGGACCCGGACGCCACCGCGGTCCTGCCGAGCGGGCGCCAGGAGGTCGCCGGCCATGAGGACGATGCGGCGGTCGCGTGGGACGACGCCCTCGACGATGCGGGGGAGGGCTGGGAGGAGCACGAGCCGGAGGCCGCGCCCGCCGCGCCCCGCCGGCGGGTGCTGCTCGCCCTCGCCGGGCTGGTCGCCGTGGTCGCGGCGCCGCTCGCGCCCCTGCTCGTGTTCCTCGCCGTGGTCGCGCTCGCGGTCCTCGCCCGCGGCGTGTACCGGCGCGCCGTCGCGCTCGACGCGGCGGTGGCGCGGCGCGGCCGCCGGCGCACCTCCGACACGGTGGTGCAGACCATCGGCCTGCCGTGGCACGTGCTGCGAGCGGCGGGGGAGTCCGTGCCCGCGATCCTGCTCGCGGCGGCGCTCGGCGCGGGCGCGACGCTCGCGCTGTGGCAGCTCATCGGCGCCGGGGTGGTCGACTTCGCCTCCTCCTACCTGGAGGAGGCGCTCGCGGTCGCCGCGGGCATGCTCGTCGCCGAGCTCGCCCTGGCCTTCGGGCCGTACATGGCAGGCACCCGCGAGGGCGCGCACCGCATGGCGGCCGCCGTGTCGCCCACGGGAGGGTTGCGCGCCGCGTGGATCCTCGTGGCCGTCACGGCGGTGCTGGTGTCCGCCATCGCCCTGTGGGTCGGGGTGGAGCCGTGGTGGTGGCCGTTGCGCGATGCGCCGCTGTCGACCTCGTGACCCGGGCAAGGTGCCAGGAACACCCGCGTTGACCGGGACGTTGGGCGGGCAGACGGCGACGCGCGCCGGCAGTACGGTGAGCGTGCGCGAGACTGAGGAGCGAGACGATGAGCACTGACGCGGTCGAGGTCGAGAACGAGGCCCCGGTCGGGCGCTGGGGCACGCTGCAGCCGTGGCTGAGCCTGGTGGTGCGCCTGTCGATGGCGGGCATCCTCATCGCCGCGGCGATCCCGAAGATGATGGACATCCCCCAGTCGATCATCGCGGTGCGCGCCTACCGGATCCTGCCCGAGGCGATCGTGCCGCTGTTCGGCACGCTGCTGCCGTTCTTCGAGCTGCTGCTCGCGGTGTTCCTGCTGCTGGGCCTGTTCACGCGCCTGTCCTCGATCGTGTGGCTGATCATGATGGCCGGCTTCGTGTTCGGCGTCGCGTGGGCGTGGGCCAAGGGCTACTCGATCGACTGCGGCTGCTTCGGCGGTGGCGGCGACGTGGCCGAGGGCACCACCAACTATCCGCTGCACATGCTCGAGCGCGCGGGATTCGTCGCGCTCGGCACGTACCTGCTCATCTGGCCGCGCTCGCGCTTCTCCGTCGACGAGTGGATGCGGGCCGCCTGAGCCGCATCGTCTAGATTTCCCTTACACCCCCGGATCACCGACACCTGGAGAATCGATGTCGAGCAAGACCAACAAGGGCGGCGACGCGCGCGCGGCCGCGAAGGCGAAGGCCCAGGCGGAGGTGCGTGCCAAGGAGCGTCGCACCACCGTGATGATCATCGCGGGGTCCGTGGTGGGCCTCGCGCTGTTCGCGGGCCTCATCTTCTTCATCGTCAACCAGAGCAAGGTGCAGCCGCTCGGCGCGGACGGCGCGACGGCCCCCGCCGCGGCCGACGCGACCGGCGGCATCCCGGTCGGCTCGGGCGGCGTGGTGGGCGAGGACGTCCCGACCGACGCGACCCGCGTCGACATCTACTTCGACTTCATGTGCCCGATCTGCAACCAGTTCGAGCAGATCAATGCCGACGACCTCGACACGATGCGCGAGTCCGGCGAGATCGCGTTGTACTACCACCCGATCTCGATCCTCGACCGCGCGTCCAACGGCACGAACTTCTCGACCCGCTCCGCCGGCGCGGCCGGCGTGGTCGCGAACGACGCGCCCGCGGCGTTCCACGACTTCGTCAAGGACATGTTCGCGAACCAGCCCGCGGAGAACTCCGACGGCCTGTCCGACGACCAGATCAAGCAGATCGCGATCGACGCGGGCGTCCCCACGGACGTCGCGGGCAAGCTTGACAGCTCCGACATGAAGAAGTGGGCGACCGCCGCGACCGACCAGGCCTCGCAGGACGGCATGCAGGGCACGCCGACCATCCGCATCTCCGCGACCGGCAAGTTCGCGGACGGCGTCATCATCAACAACCAGAGCGACTCCTCGTCGCCGAAGGTCGACTGGAGCCAGGCCGGCGCCCTCAAGTCCTACATCGAGGGCCTGAAGAAGTAGGCCCCGCCGCGTCGAGCGCCGCATCGTCCCGTCCGGGAGGGTGCGGCGCTCGCGCATCCGGGGCCGGTATCCTGGCGGCCCCAGGCTGGCATGGCGCAATCGGTAGCGCAGCGCTCTTGTAAAGCGAAGGTTGCGGGTTCGAGTCCCGCTGCCAGCTCCAACTCGCGGGTCCCCGTGGGATCAGGCGGGCGTGCCCCAGCGGATCGGCTCGGCGCCCTGCTCCGCGAGCAGCGCGTTCACCCGCGAGAACGGCCGCGAGCCGAGGAACCCGCGCGACGCGCTCAGCGGCGACGGATGCGCGCTCGCGACCACCGGCACGTCGCCCAGCAGCGGCGCGAGCGCCTGCGCGTCGCGGCCCCACAGCAGCGCCACGAGCGGCCCGCCGCGCGCGGCGAGCGCCTCGATCGCGAGCCGCGTCACGTCCTCCCAGCCGCGCCGCCGGTGCGAGCCCGCCTCGCCCGGGGTGACCGTGAGCACGCGGTTGAGCAGCATGACGCCCTGCGCGTGCCAGTGCAGGAGGTCGCCCGAGGCGAGCACCTCGCCCGTGTCCTCGCGCAGCTCGCGCGCGATGTTGACCAGCGAGCGCGGCATCGGGTGGCCCGGCGGCACGGAGAAGCTCAGCCCCACCGGGTCGCCCGGCGTGGGGTACGGGTCCTGGCCCACGAGCAGCACGCGCACCTCAGCGAGCGGCAGCGTGAAGGCGCGCAGCACCGCCTCGGGCGCGGGCAGGTAGCCGCGGCCGGACCGGGTCTCCGCGCGCAGGAAGGCCGCGAGCGAGTCGAGGGTCGGTCCCGCCGACGCGAGCGTCGCGGCCCAGTCGGGGGCCACCCGGGTGCGCCATGCATCGTCCACGGCGCCACCCTAGCGAGGGACGATGCGCCGGCCGCCCGGGCGTGGCCGCGCGCCTGTCCGGGGGGTGCGCCGCGCGCGGGTACCGTGGATCCACCGAGAGGAGGACCGATGGACGCGACCGCAGCCCGCGTGGCCGACGACGCCGCGCTCGACGAGCGTTCCGTCGCGATCCTCGCCTTCGAGCGGCGCTGGTGGCGCTTCGCGGGTCCCAAGGAGGACGCCATCCGCGAGGACTTCGGCCTCACCGCCACGCAGTACTACCAGGTCCTCAACTCGCTCATCGACTCCCCGGCCGCGCTCGCGCACGACCCGATGCTGGTCCAGCGCCTGCGCCGGATGAGGGCGACGCGTCGTCGCGGCCGATCCTCGTTCGATGGGGAAGCGTGAGCTCCGAAGGTAGGGTGTGCCCGTGACGACCGAGTATCCGCAGGACGAGTTCGACCAGATCGCCGGCAAGGGCGGCCCCGTCGGCGTGCACCGCGCGCCGCGGCCGTGGTGGAAGATCGCGCTGATCCCGGTCGTCGTGTTCGTGGTCGCCGGCCTCCTCGCGTTCGTGGCCGCGCAGCTCCTGTGGAACACCGGCAAGGCGACGCCCGAGCCGTCGGCCTCGACGAGCCCGAGCGTGAGCGCCTCGACGAGCGCGGAGCCGAGCGCGTCCGCCTCCGCATCGGCCTCGCCGTCCGCCTCGGCGAGCCCCGAGCCCAGCGAGACCGCGTCGCCCGAGCCGTCCGTCACGCCCACCCCGGTGGTCAACTACGACGCGACCACCGCCGTGCTCAACGGCTCCGGCATCCAGGGCCTCGCCGCCCAGGAGGCGCAGATCCTCACGGACGCCGGCTTCGGGGCCCCGACCGCCGCGAACCTCACCGGCTCGCTGCCCTCGGCCAACCAGGTCGTGTACGCGAGCGACGACATGGCGGACACCGCCAACGAGGTCGCGTCGCTGCTCGGCATCGACACCGTGGTGCAGGGCACCCCGACCACGGCGGTCGACGTCGAGGTCCAGCTGGTCACCGCTCCCTGACGCGTCGCGCGCGCGTCGTGCCTCGCACGGGACGATGCGCGGCACGCCCTCGGCGAACACCCTCCGAGCCGTTTGCACTCGGCGGGGGAGAGTGCCAGAATCGGCGTTAGCACTCGGCCTGCCCGAGTGCTAAGAGACCTAGGGTTCTCCGCCGAGGTGCTCGGTGCGGCGTGACAGGAACGCCGGGCCGCGCATCGTCCGTCGCGGGCGGTGGGGGACCGACATCCATCGGAAGAGGTACTACCCCCATGGCAAAGATCATTGCCTTCGATGAGGAGGCCCGCCGCGGCATGGAGCGGGGCATGAACGCCCTCGCCGACGCCGTCAAGGTCACTCTTGGACCCAAGGGTCGCAACGTCGTGCTCGAGAAGAAGTGGGGCGCCCCCACCATCACGAACGACGGCGTCTCCATCGCCAAGGAGATCGAGCTCGAGGAGCCCTTCGAGAAGATCGGCGCGGAGCTCGTCAAGGAGGTCGCCAAGAAGACCGACGACGTCGCGGGTGACGGCACCACCACCGCCACCGTGCTCGCCCAGGCGCTCGTGCAGCAGGGTCTGCGCAACGTCGCCGCCGGCGCCAACCCGATCGCCCTCAAGAAGGGCATCGAGAAGGCCGTCGAGGCCGTCACCGCCGAGCTGCTCGCCGCCGCCAAGGAGGTCGAGACCAAGGACGAGATCGCCGCGACCGCGGGCATCTCCGCCGGCGACCCCGCGATCGGCGAGCTCATCGCCGAGGCGATGGACAAGGTCGGCAAGGAGGGTGTCATCACCGTCGAGGAGTCCTCGGCTCTGGGCCTCGAGCTCGAGCTGACCGAGGGCATGCGCTTCGACAAGGGCTTCCTCTCGGCCTACTTCGTCACCGACCCGGAGCGCCAGGAGGCCGTCCTCGAGGACGCCTACGTGCTGCTCGTCGAGTCCAAGATCAACTCGGTCAAGGACCTCGTGCCGGTGCTCGAGAAGGTCATGCAGACCGGCAAGCCGCTCGCGATCATCGCCGAGGACGTCGAGTCCGAGGCCCTCGCGACCCTCGTCGTGAACAAGATCCGCGGCACCTTCAAGGCCGTCGCCGTCAAGGCGCCCGGCTTCGGCGACCGCCGCAAGGCGATGCTGCAGGACATGGCGATCCTCACCGGCGGCACCGTGATCTCGGAGTCGGTCGGCCTCTCGCTCGACAACGCGGGCCTCGAGCTCCTCGGCCAGGCGCGCAAGGTCGTCGTGACCAAGGACGAGACCACGATCGTCGAGGGCGCCGGCTCGCCGGAGCAGCTCGAGGGCCGTGTGCGCCAGATCCGCGCCGAGATCGACAACTCCGACTCGGACTACGACCGCGAGAAGCTCCAGGAGCGCCTCGCCAAGCTCGCCGGCGGCGTCGCCGTCATCAAGGCGGGCGCGGCCACCGAGGTCGAGCTCAAGGAGCGCAAGCACCGCATCGAGGACGCCGTCCGCAACGCGAAGGCCGCCGTCGAGGAGGGCATCGTCGCCGGTGGTGGCGTGGCCCTCATCCAGGCCGGCACCACCGCGTTCGGCTCGCTCGAGCTCGAGGGTGACGAGGCCACCGGTGCCCGCATCGTCGAGGCCGCGATCACCGCGCCGCTGCGCCAGATCGCCGTCAACGCCGGCCTCGAGGGCGGCGTCGTCGTGGAGAAGGTCAAGGGTCTCCCGACCGGCCACGGCCTCAACGCGGCGACCGGCGTCTACGAGGACCTCCTCGCCGCCGGCGTCAACGACCCGGTCAAGGTCACCCGCTCGGCGCTGCAGAACGCGGCGTCCATCGCGGCGCTGTTCCTCACCACCGAGGCCGTCGTCGCCGACAAGCCCGAGCCCGAGCCGGCCATGCCGGCCGGCGGTGGCGACATGGGCGGCATGGGCTTCTAAGCCCTGAGGGCCGCCGGGCCCGATCGCTTCACCGCGAAGGCCCCCGTTCCGGATCCGTTCCGGGGCGGGGGCCTTCCGCATGCGTGGGTGGGTTGGCGGTGTGGCGGTGTGGCGGTGTGGCGGCTCGGGCCGGCCCGCGGCGCCCGCTGCGTCAACTTTGAGCTTCCACCCCGGAGCGCCGCCGGTTGTCGGTGGTGATTCTCAAAGTTCTGCCCGCGGCGCGGGTGCGCTCGGCGCGGGTCCGCCCGCTACGGGTCCGCCCGCGGTTCGCCTCCGCCCGGGCCGCGTGTGACCTCTATCCACACACCGCTCCCGATGAAGCGATTCAGCGATGCAACTCCCGTTGCATCGCCCGACCAGGGCGCGCGCAAGTGCAGAATCCGTGTGGAGGAAGGCCAGGGGAGGCGGCCGGGGGAGAACGCGGTGCTCAGGAACGCCGTTGCGCCGCCGTGACGCGCAGCCCCGAGCCGCGCAGGCGGCGGATCAGCTCGCGCGTCGACACCTCGACGGCGCCGAGGGCCACGAGCGCGTCGCGCATGTCCGCCGGGTAGTCGTAGTGGTCGCGGTCGAACGCGCGCTCCGGCATCCCGGCGCGCGCGGCGAACGCGTGCAGCTCCTCGAGCGACGCGTCCGAGACGAGGTGCCCCCAGATGCGCCCGTGGTTGGGCCACAGCGGCGGGTCGAGGAGGATCACCCTCCGAGCGTAGGGCCGCGCGTCCTCTACCGGGCGAACAGCCGGGATGCCGTCGCCTCGGCCTCCTCGTACGAGCGCGCGGCGTGTGCGAGGGCGCCCGTGATCGCGTCGAGCGCCGACTCGACGTGCGCCTGCGCTCCGCGCCACTGCTCGCGCACGTCCGCGAACGCCGCGGCGGCGGAGCCCTGCCACGTGGCGTCCAGCGCGACGAGCTGCGACATCAGTGCCGCGACCTCGCCGCGGATGGCGTCCGCGGACCGGGCGGCGCGGGCGGAGGCGGCCGAGACCTCGGCCGCGTCGACGTGGTACTCCATGGTGTCCTCCTCGGGTGGGCTCGGTGACCCGAGGCTAGGAACCCTGCGGCGCGGTGCGCGAGGACCCGCGCGCGAGCGGTGGAGGGATCAGCCGGCGTCGGCGGCCGTGGACATCGCCGCGATCGCCTTGTCGAGCCGCGCGAGCTCGGCCGTGAGGTTCTGGCGCGCCTGCGACTCCCACGTGGCGCCCAGCGGGCTCGTGTAGAGGCGCTCGCGGCCCAGCAGCTTCGCGACGATCGCGCGCCGCGCCGTGTAGAAGCGCGCGTCGGGGATCTCGGCGTACTCCTCGCGCACGTCGCGCAGGTACGTCTTGTAGCGCTGCGGGTCGGACGCGAGGATCGCGAGGTCGGCGTCCGACAGCACCGCGGCGTCGGGGGTGTCCGGGGTGGCGACGTGGCGGGACAGTCCCTTCACCATCGCCGCGACGGCCTCGATCTTGAGGTCCGGCACGCCCAGGTCGCGCAGCTCCATGCGGGCGTACTCGGCGCTCGCGTCCTCGTCCTCGCCGCCGCGGTTCGCGTACGCCGACTCGGAGTCCGAGGAGAACACCGCGCCGTGATACCAGGCCGCGAGCCGCACGCAGTGCGGCAGGCGCGTCTCCTGCTGGAGCTCGTCCACGCGCTGGAGCAGCTCGACGAGGTGGCGGACGTCGTGGAAGCGACGCGCGGGGTTCATCCACCGCGCGAGCAGGCGGGCGCCGGCCTCGGAGACCTGCTCCTCGGGTGCGCTCGCACCCACCGCGACCGCCTCGCGCACGTACGCGGGGAGCAGCCAGGCGGGCGTCGTGGCCGTGGGCATTGTCACCTCGAGTGGTTCCGGGTTTCCCTCTACACGCCCAGTCTGCCCACAACGCCGCACCCGATGCAAAGCCCCTTCCCGCGCGGCGCCCGACCCGCGCATCGTCCCGGGGTCCTGAACGGGGCGAGCGGAGCGCCGGGGCCGAGCGTCGCAGGGTCCGGCTAGAATCGTGCGGGGCACCGAAGCGCGGCGCCCGTACGACGAACGAGGTAGATGTGCCCACTGGAAAGGTGAAGTGGTTCGACTCCGACAAGGGGTTCGGATTCATCGCGAGCGAGGACGGCTCGGAGGTCTTCCTCCACGCCTCGGCCCTGCCCGCCGGCACCACCGTGAAGCCGGGCGCCAAGGTCGAGTACTCCGTCGCGGACGGCCGCCGCGGCCCGTCGGCGCTCAACGTCACCGTCCTCGAGCCCGCGCCGTCCATCGCCGCGAACCTGCGCAAGCCCGCCGACCAGATGACGGTCATCGTCGAGGACCTCATCAAGATGCTCGACGGTGTCTCCACCACGCTGCGCAAGGGCCGCTACCCCGAGCCCGCCAAGGCCAAGCCGGTGGCCGCCGTGCTGCGGGCCGTCGCGGACCAGCTGGACGCCTGATGGCCAAGGACGCCGTGCTGGTCGCCGCCGTCGACCTCGCCCGCGAGGCCGCCGTCGAGGCCGCCGACGACGCATCGGTCGTCGGCGAGCACCTCTCCGCGACGGTCGTCGAGGACCGCCTCGTCACCCACCTGTTCCAGTGCACCATGCCCGGCTACCGCGGCTGGGTCTGGTCCGTCACGCTCGCGCGCGCGCCCCGCCAGAAGCAGGCGACCGTCTGCGAGGCGCACCTGGTGCCCGCGGACGATGCGCTGCTCGCCCCCGCGTGGGTGCCGTGGGCCGACCGTGTCCGCCCGGGCGACCTCGAGCCCTCGATGGTGCTGCCGTACATCCACGGCGACGCCCGGCTGGTGCAGGGCTTCGAGGCCACCGGCGACGAGGACGAGGACCGCGTCGCGAACTGGGAGCTCGGCCTGGGCCGCGCCCGCGTGCTCAGCCAGGACGGCCGCGTCGACGTCGCGGACCGCTGGTACCGCGGCTCGCACGGCCCGACCGCCGCGTCCGCGATCGCGTCGACCTCGCCGTGCTCGACCTGCGCGTTCTTCATCCCGCTGACCGGCTCGATGCGCCTGCGCTTCGGCGCGTGCGCGAACGAGTGGTCGCCCGACGACGGCCGCGTCGTCAGCGTCGACCACGGCTGCGGCGCCCACTCCGAGACGGATGTCGAGCGCGGCGCCACGCAGTGGCCCGACGCCGACCCGGTCTTCGAGAACGAGGTCGCCGTGCCCGTCGACCTCACGCCGGAGCCCGAGCCGGAGCCGGTGTCCGAGCCCGAGGCGGAGGCGCCCGCCGCGGAGGCCGTCGAGCCCGAGCCCGTCAAGCCCGAGCCCGTCGCCGCGGAGGCGGCCGTCGAGGAGCCCATGCCCGAGCAGGAGGAGGGCGAGGAGCCTCAGGCTGACTGAGGCGCCCGCCCCGGCTCCTTCGGGGCGCGTGGTGCGCGCGCTCGCGGCGCGCGCCTACGTGCCCACCTTCATCGCCGAGATCGGCATCGGCGCGATGCTGCCCGAGCTCGCGCTCAGCGTGGTCCACATGGGCCACGGCGCGGTGTTCGGCTCGCTCGCCGTCGCGGCGTACCAGCTGGGCCGCCTGCCCGGCTCGGCGCTGGGCGGCGCGCTCGCGCATCGTCGGGGCTCCGCGCACGCTGCCCTGATCGCGCTGGGCGTCCTCGCCGCCGGCTCGCTCGTGGCGGCCGCCGCGCCCGACCTGGGCGTGTTCATGGCCGGCGCGATCCTCATCGGCCTGGGTCACGCGTCGTACCACGTGGCCCGTCAGGACCAGATCCTGGGCGTCATCCCGCCCGCGTTCATCGCGCGGTCGATGACGTCGCTCGCGGGGATCTGGCGCATCGGCAACTTCATCGGCCCCCTGGTGGGGGCCGCGCTCATCGCGGCCTTCGGCCTGTCCGCCACGTATTGGTTCGGCGCGGCATGCGTGCTCGTGGCGATGGCCGTGCTCGCGGTGGTCGGCATGCGGGGCGACCGGCGCATCGTCCGCCCGCGCGAGCGGGTCGCGCTGCGCGAGGTCGCGCGCGAGCACCGGCACCTGCTCGCGACTCTCGGCATCACGGTGGTGGCGACCGGCGCGCTGCGTCAGGCGCGCATCGCGGTGATCCCGCTGTGGGCGTCGCACGTGGGGCTCAGCCCGGAGGTGGCGACGCTCGTGTTCTCGATCTCGGCGGGGATCGACATGCTCCTCTTCTATCCCGCCGGCCGCACGATGGACCGGCGCGGGCGCCTGTGGACCGCGATCCCGTCCTCGCTGCTGCTCGCCGCGGGCTTCATCGCGCTGCCGTTCACGCACGGCGTCGCGCAGGTGACCGCGGCGGCGCTGCTGCTCGGCATCGGCAACGGGTGGGGGTCGGGCCTCGTCATGACGCTCGGCGCGGACGTCGCTCCCGAGCGGGGTCGCTCGGTGTTCACGGGGATCTGGATGATCCTCCAGGACGCCGGCGGGCTCGCGGGGCCCGCGCTCGTGTCGCTCGGCGCGCTTGTCGCGCTGCCGCTCGGGTACTTCGCGGTGGGCGGGATCGGCATCGCGACCACGGGCGGGTTCTGGGCGTGGGTGCCCCGCAGGCCGCCCGCGCACCTTCACCGCGACGACTGACGCTGCCCGACCGTCAGCGGAACTCCTCCGTGGCGTACCAGGTGGTGCCGTCGTCGGTGACCGCGGCGCCCGCGCCCATCTGCGTGTACGCCGGGTTCATGAGGTTGCCGCAGTGGCCCGCCGAGTACACCCAGTTGACGTGGAGCTTGCCCATCGCGGAGCCCTCCGTCATGCCCGTGGAGCGGTAGATCACGCCGACGTTCTCCGCGCCTGGGCGGTTCGGGTTGTGCGCCAGCGCGTCCGCCGGGGCGGAGGTGGCGGAGTCCTGCGCGGCCATGGTCCGCGACCACGAGGCCGCGGCGGAGGCGAGCGAGCCGGACCAGCTCAGCGGCGCGATGCCCGCCTTCGCCCGCTCGGCGTTGACGGCGCTCAGCAGGCCGCTCACGCTCGACGTCGAGGAGGGCGCCTGCGGGTGCGCGCAGTAGGCGAGGAAGTCGACGGCGGCCGGGGCGGCCTGCGTCGAGGTCGTCGTCGCGGCGGGCGCGGTGGTCCGCGTCGCGGTGGACGATGCGGTGGCCGGGGCCTGCGTCGCGGCGGCGGTCGCGGTGGGGGTCGGCTTGGGCTGGGGGGCCGGCCTCACGGTGACGGGGTGCGCCTCGAACGAGTCCGAGGCGTCCTCCGCGGCCGTGATCGACGGCGCGGCGGTCGGCTGCTCGCCGGTGACCGCGGGCACGTCGACGGCGCCGTTCGCGTAGGAGGCGGAGGCGGGGACGAAGGTGTAGGCGCCCGCCAAGGCGGTCGACGCGATCACGACCGGCAGCCCACCGAGCAGGATGGCCGGAGCGTGACGACGACGTCGGCGGGTGCGCTCCAGCACATCCTGCTCTTCAGTCATGTCAGCAATCTCTCCACGAGGTAGTCCATGCACCGCACCAGGGACTCGACGTCCTCGGGATCCACCGCGGGGTAGACACCCACGCGGACCTGATTGCGGCCGAGCTTCCTGTATGGGTCGATATCGACAACCCCTTGAGCGCGCAGGTGGCGGCGCAGCTCGGCCGAGTCCACGGAGTGGTGCAGATCGATGGTCGCAACCACGGGCGAGCGCAGGTCAGGGTTTGTGACGAATGTCTCAGTCCATCCGGTTCGTCCCGCCCAGTCGTAGAGGATCCCCGACGACCGCTCCGAGCGGGCCGCCGCGAACTCGAGGCCGCCGCCGGCGAGCATCCACTCGAGCTGGGCGCGCATCATCACGAGCGTCGCGACCGCGGGCGTGTTGAGCGTCTGCTCGAGGCGCGAGTTGTCGAGCGCGACCTTGAGGGACAGCGACTCGGGGATCCACCGGCCGCTCGCCGCGATCTCCTCGATGCGCGCGATCGCGGCGGGGGAGACGATCGCGAACCACAGGCCGCCGTCCGAGGCGAAGCTCTTCTGGGGGGCGAAGTAGTAGACGTCCGCCTGCGCGATGTCGACGCGGACGCCGCCCGCCGCCGACGTGGCGTCGACGACGGTGAGGGCGTCGCCGATCCCGGCCGGGCGCAGCACGGGCACGCGCACGCCCGTCGAGGTCTCGTTGTGGGGCCACGCGTAGACGTCGATGCCGTCCTCGGCCTCGGGCAGGACCGCCTCGCCCGCGGGGGCGGTGCGGAGGGACGATGCGCCGAGGTGGGGTGCGAGGTCCGTCGCCTTCGCGAACTTCGAGCCGAACTCGCCGAATGCGCTGTGCTGGGCGCGCTCGCGGACCAGGGAGAACGCCGCGGCGTCCCAGAACATGGTCGAGCCGCCGTTGCCGAGGATCACCTCGTAGCCCTCGGGCATCGAGTAGAGCTCCCCGAGCATGGTCCGGATGTCGCGCACGACGTCCTTGACGGGGGCCTGCCGGTGCGAGGTGCCGAGCACCCGCGGCTGGCTGGCCACGAGGGCCTGGAGCTGGGCGTCGCTGACCTTCGAGGGGCCGGATCCGAAGCGCCCGTCGCGCGGCAGCAGACCGCTCGGGATGGCGATGATGTCGGTCATGGCCTCACTGTAGTGGCGGTCCTGACGACGTTTTGCTGGCATCATGGCGGCCGTGTATCGACTCGAGCCGACAGTTCAGCGGTACGCCTGGGGGATGACAGAGGTCCTGGAGGACTTCGTGGGCCGCGCCGTATCCGGCGACCCTGTCGCCGAGGCGTGGTGGGGCGCTCATCCGAGCGCGCCCGCGATCGCGACCGCAGCGCACCACGACGGCGCCGACGAGGCGGGGCTCCACCCCGGCGAGTCAGCTCCGCTCGACACCCTGATCTCGCGCGCCCCCGAGGCGATGCTCGGTCCGGGCCTGGTCGCGCGCTGGGAGCGCCTGCCCTACCTCCTCAAGATGCTCGCCATCGCGAAGCCGCTGTCGCTGCAGGTGCACCCCACCCTGGCGCAGGCGGAGGAGGGGTACCGCGCGGAGGACCGCCACGGCGTCCCGCTCGACGCGCCGCATCGTGCCTTCAAGGACCGCTCCCACAAGCCCGAGATGATCGTCGCGCTCACCCCGATGACGCTGCTGGCGGGCTTCCGTCCGGCCTCCGCCGTGGCGCACGACCTCGTGTGGCTCGGCCGGCCGTGCACGCGGCGCTGGGCCGAGGCGCTCGCGAACGCCACCGAGCCCACCGTCGCGCTGGGCGAGTTCGTCCAGTCCGTGCTGCGCGACCCCGACGCCCCCGCGGCTCTCGAGGCGCTCGTCGAGGTGGGCGGGCGCTCCGGCGTGCCCGAGTCCCTCGCGGTCGCCTCCGCCGCCGCGCTCGAGTTCCCGGACGACCCGGGCGCGCTCGTCGCGATCGCGCTCAACGTGGTCCGCCTCCAGCCCGGCGAGGCGTGCTTCACCGGCGCGGGCGTCATCCACTCCTACCAGTCGGGCGTGGGCGTCGAGATCATGGCGAACTCCGACAACGTGGTGCGCGCGGGGCTGACCCCCAAGGCGGTCGACATCGACCTGCTCGTGCACCTCACCGACGGCACGCCGCTGCCGCCGCCGGTGGTGGTCCCGGAGCGCGTGGGACCCGTCACGAGGTACCCCGCCCCGGTCGACGAGTTCGACCTCAGCGTCGTCGAGCGCGGGACCGCCGCGTTCGCACCCGGGCCGCGCATCGTCCTCGCGGTCGACGGCACCGCCACCGTCCACGGCGAACGGGGCAGCGTGACGCTCGCCCGCGGCGAGGCGGCCTTCGTCGCGCACACCGACGGCCGCCTGGTCGTCGACGCCGTCGGGTCCGCCGCCGTGGTGGAGGTCCCGTCCCGCGCCGTGTGACGACGCACTAACCTGGGGCGCATGACTATGCGCATCTCCGTCTTCGGTACCGGGTATCTGGGTGCCACTCACGCGGCCGGCATGGCCGAGCTCGGTCACGAGGTCATCGGTGTCGACATCGACCCGGACAAGATCGAGCGTCTCAAGCGTGGCGAGGTCCCGTTCTACGAGCCCGGGCTGCCCGAGCTGCTGCAGAAGCATGTCGAGTCGGGCCGGCTGCGGTTCACGACGGACCCGGCAGAGGCGGCCGAGTTCGCCGACGTGCACTTCATCGGTGTGGGCACGCCGCAGAAGAAGGGCGAGAACGCGGCCGACATGCGGTTCGTGGACGCCGTGATCGACACGCTGGCGCCGCTGCTGACCCGCCCCGCGGTGATCCTGGGCAAGTCGACCGTGCCGGTGGGCACCGCGGCGCGGCTCGCGGCGCGGGTGCGCGAGCTGGCGCCCGTGGGCGACGACGCGCAGCTGGGCTGGAACCCCGAGTTCCTGCGCGAGGGCTTCGCGGTCGAGGACACGCTGCGTCCGGACCGTCTGGTCATCGGCATCGACAAGGACCGTCCGGGCCGCATCGAGGAGGTCGCGCGCGAGGTGTACGCCGACGCGATCTCGCGTGACACGCCGTTCCTGGTGACGGACCTGCCCACCGCGGAGCTGGTCAAGGTGTCAGCGAACGCGTTCCTGGCGACCAAGATCTCCTTCATCAACGCGATCGCGGAGGTATGCGAGGCGGCGGGTGCGGACGTGCTCGAGCTGGCGGACGCGATCGGTCACGACGAGCGCATCGGCCGCAAGTTCCTCGGCGCGGGCCTGGGCTTCGGCGGCGGCTGCCTGCCCAAGGACATCCGTGCGTTCATGGCGCGTGCGGGTGAGCTCGGCGTGGACCAGGCGCTGACGTTCCTGCGTGAGGTCGACGACGTCAACATGCGTCGCCGCTCCCACATGATCCAGCTGGTGGAGCGTGAGCTCGACGGGGAGCTCAAGGGCCGTCGCGTGGCGGTCCTGGGTGCGGCGTTCAAGCCCGAGTCCGACGACATCCGCGACTCGCCTGCCCTGGACATCGCGGGCCGCCTGCACCTGTCGGGTGCGGACGTGCGCGTGTTCGACCCGCAGGGCATGGACAACGCCGCGAAGGTGTGGCCGACCCTGAGCTTCGCCGAGAGCGCCGCGGACGCCGTCACGGGTGCCGAGGTGATCGTGGTCGCGACGGAGTGGAAGGAGTTCCGCGAGCTCGACCCGTACGGCGTCGCGGACCTCGCCGCCCGCAAGGTCATCATCGACGGCCGCAACTGCCTGCCCACCGAGCGGTGGATCGAGGCCGGCTGGCGTTACCTGGGCATGGGACGCCACGCGTCGTGAGCGACCTCATCGACACGACGGAGATGTACCTCCGCACCATCTACGAGCTGATCGAGGACGGCGTCACCCCGATGCGCGCCCGCCTCGCGGAGCACCTGGGCCACGCCGGCCCCACGGTGTCCCAGACGATCGCGCGGATGGAGCGGGACGGCCTCGTCGTCGTGTCGGAGGACCGCCACCTCGAGCTGACGGCCCTCGGCCAGGAGACCGCGATGCGCGTCATGCGCAAGCATCGCCTGGCCGAGCGGCTGCTCACCGACGTGATCGGCCTCGACCTCGCGCACGTCCATGACGAGGCGTGCCGATGGGAGCACGTGATGAGCGAGCGCGTCGAGCGACGCCTCCTCGAGCTGCTCGACAACCCCACCGTCTCGCCCTACGGCAACCCCATCCCGGGGCTCGCCGAGCTGGGCGTCGCCGGGGCCCCCGAGACCCCCGGCGAGCGCCGCCTGACGGCCCTCCTGGACGCCGGTGTGGCGCAGGTCACAGTCACCAGGATCGGCGAGCACCCGCAGGCGGACCTCCAGCTGCTGCGCGAGATGGTCGAGAACGGCCTTCTTCCAGGCGCGACGGTGACGGTCGCGGAGGTGCCCGAGGGGGTCGAGATCAGGGTGGGCTCGCGGAGGGGGATCCTGGCGCCCGAGCAGGCTCGTCACATCTTCGGCTTGCCTTCTCAGTGAACTTTGATAAATTTTCGATAACAACAGACGGCCTTCAAGGCATGGAGACCTCCTCCACCGTGCCCCTCACAAGAGGAAACGCTCGAAGATGACGCGAGCGTAGGGGTGCAGAAACATCGACGCGCACGGGGCGCGGAAGGAACGAAATTCTTTGAAGTACGGATACATGCGCGCCAAGACGCGCGCGGTGGCCGCAGCGGCGGGCGCAGCGCTCGTCGTGGTCCCCCTCACCGGAGCCGCCGCAGCGGCCCTGGTCACCGATGACAGCTCCACCTCCGGCACCCGCCTCGACGCCGCGGCCTACGCCGGTTACACCGCCGATCTCGCGGACATCCCCGCGGTCACCACCGCCTCCGACAAGGACGCGTACACGATCGACACCCCGACCGTGAAGGTCAAGGTCCCGCCGCCGCCGGCCCCCGAGCCCGAGCCCGTCGTGCAGGCCACCACCGAGTCGACCACCACTACGACGTCCGACTCCACGTCGACCTCCACCTCGACGGGCACGTCGACGTCGAGCGGCGCGACCGCCGTCGCGGCGCCGGTGCAGCCGTCGGCCAACGTCCAGGCCGCGATCTCCGGCTCGGCCGTGATCGCCGAGGCCTCGAAGTACGTGGGCGTGCCCTACGTCTCCGGTGGCGCGAGCCCCTCGGGCTTCGACTGCTCGGGCTTCGTGTCGTACGTGTACGGCCAGCTCGGCATCTCGCTGCCGCACTCCTCGGCCGCGTACTGGTCGATCGGCACGCGCGTGTCGACGCCGCAGCCGGGCGACATCATCGTGACCCCGGGCCACGTGGCGATCTACGCCGGCCCGAACCTCCAGATCGACGCCCCGAAGCCGGGCCTGACCGTCCAGTTCCGCGCGATCTGGCAGTCCAGCCCGACGTACATCCGCGTCACCTGATCACATGCGCTCCGCGAGGGCCGTCACCGCAAGGTGGCGGCCCTCGCAGTGTCTGGGGGCGGTGTGCCGCCGACCGCCCCCCACACGCGATCTGCACCCGCGAGTGCTCCACTCGCGTGTTGCCGCGCGAGTTGCAGAGATGGATCGATTCATCCGCGTCCGTGTGTGGAACCTGGTCGGCGCGAGCGGTCGGCCAGGCGGCGCGAGCGGTCGGTGAGGCGGCGCGCCCGAGCCGTCCGCCGCATCGTCCCGTGGCGGTTACGGTAGATCCCATGAAGTCGACGATGGTGCCGAACCTTGGACGTGAGATCTCGCTGGTGGGTCTGGGGACCTGGCAGCTCGGGGGCGACTGGGCCACGGTGGGCGACGAGACCGCCCAGGAGGTCCTGAACGCCGCCGCCGACGCCGGCACGCGGCTGTTCGACACCGCGGACGTCTACGGCGACGGCCGCTCGGAGAGGGCGATCGGTCGCTTCCTCGCCGGTCGCGAGGACCGCGACGACTTCGTGGTGTTCACCAAGATGGGCCGCCGCGCGAACCCGCACACGCCCGAGGAGTACAGCCTCGACAACTTCCGCCGCTGGACGGACCGGTCGCGCGAGAACCTCGGCGTCGACACGCTCGACCTGGTGCAGCTGCACTGCCCGCCCACGCCGGTGTTCTCCGACGGCCGCGTGTACGACGACCTGCGCACCCTCGTCGCTGAGGGCCGCATCGCGCGCTGGGGCGTCTCGGTGGAGCTCGTGGACGAGGCGCTCGCCGCGCTCGAGCAGCCCGACCTCGCGACCATCCAGATCATCGTGAACATCTTCCGCCGCAAGCCGCTCGAGCGGGTGCTGCCGCTGGCCGCCGAGCGCGGCGTCGGGATCATCGCGCGCCTGCCGCTCGCGTCGGGCCTGCTGTCCGGCAAGTACGACGAGCACACCACCTTCGCGCCCGAGGACCACCGCACGTGGAACCGCGACGGTTCGAAGATGAACATCGGCGAGACGTTCTCGGGCATCCCGTTCGAGGTGGGCGTCGCCGCGGCCCGCGAGGTCGCCGCGCTCACGCCTGCCGGGTGGACCACGGCCCAGATGGCGCTGGGCTGGCTCGCGCAGATCGGCGTCGCCACCATGATCCCCGGCGCCTCCAAGGTGTCGCAGGCGCAGTCCAACGCGGCCGCCGCCGAGTTCCCGGAACTGCCGGCGGAGACCATGGACCGCCTCGAGCGGATCTATGAGACGTACTGCCGGGAGCACGTCCACTCGGTGTTCTGAGCCGTGGGGGACTGAGCGTCCCGAGACGCGGCATGGCGCGCGATTCGGAGGACTGAGCGTCCCGAACCTTCGGTGGGGACGATGCGCCGCTCCCGTGCCGTACGCGCGCGGCCATCACCCCTGGAAGGGTGCCCTGTGGCGCCCGCGTACGGCCCCCGTTCACGTGAACAGCGCCGCCCCGTGACGGCACCGCGCCCGCGCCTGAGAACCCGCGAGACTCGGAGCGGTCACAGGCGCAATGCCTGGTAGATATGCCTCATCTCGGGTTGCGGCAGCCTTGGGCTTCCCCTAGCATCGCAGCAACCCGCGATTGTTTGCGTAAACATCCGCGGGGCGTGATCGCTGCGATGAGGCAGCGAACGGACAGGGGAGAGACAATGTCGTCTCGCAGGATCATCAGCTCCACGCTCGCGTGCACGCTCGCGTGCACGCTCGCGGCCGGCGGCCTCGTCGCGGGTGCGGGAGCGGCGGCACCCGCGGTCGCCGCGGAGACGGGCACGCCCGTCACCATCACGCCGAACCCCGCCTACCAGGGCGACGCGTTCGAGGGCTGGGGCACCAGCCTCGTGTGGTTCGCGAACGCGACGGGCGGCTACCCCGACGCGGTGCGCGACGAGCTGGTCGACAAGGTCTTCGGGCAGGACGGGCTCGCGCTCAACATCGCCCGCTACAACATCGGCGGCGGCAACGCGACGGACGTGCCCGCCTACCTGCGCCCTGGCGGCGCCGTCGAGGGCTGGTGGAACCCGGACCTCGGCGCGAGCGACGCGCAGGGGCCCATCACCTCGACCTACGCCGACCGCGCGCGCTACGCCGCGGCCTGGGACCCGGACGACCCGGCCGCGTACAACCTCGACGCCGACCAGTCCCAGCGGTGGTGGGTGAACGCCATCAAGGACAAGGTGACCCGCTGGGAGGCGTTCTCCAACTCGCCGCCGTACTTCCTCACGCAGAGCGGCTTCGTGTCGGGCGGCATCGGCAACGGCTCGACCGAGCAGCTGGCCGCCGCGGACATGGACGCCTTCGCCGGCTACCTCGTCAACGTCGTCGAGCGCCTCGAGGCGGACACGGGCATCTCGTTCGACACGCTCGACCCGTTCAACGAGCCCAACACCAGCTACTGGTCCACCACGCTCGGCGCGAACGGCTGGCCCACGACGGCGAGCCGCCAGGAGGGCGCGCACATCGGCGCCTCCGCGCAGGACGCCATGATCAAGGCGCTGCGCGACCGCCTCGCACGGCCCGACACCACCACGGACGTCGGCATCGCCGCGATGGACGAGACGAACCCGTCGATCTTCGCCACCAACTGGAACACGTGGAGCGTCGAGTCGAAGGCCGCGGTCACGCAGCTCAACGTCCACACGTACGGCACCTCCGGCCGGCTCGTGGCCCGCGACATCGCCAAGGCCTCCGACAAGCCGCTGTCGATGAGCGAGGTGGGCGGCGACTGGGACGGCACCGGCTTCAACACCGTCAACATCGACAACGGGCTGGGCCTCGCGTCCCACATGGTCGACGACCTGCGCGAGCTCGAGCCCAGCGACTGGACCTTCTGGCAGCCCGTCGAGGACCTCTACAACATGCAGAAGGTCGAGAACCTCAACTGGGGAAGCGTCTTCGTCGACTTCGACTGCAACGCCGACGGCGACTCCGTGCGACGCCTCGCGGACGGCGACGCGGACCCCTCGTGCCGCATCCTTACCAACTCGACGTACAACACGGCGCGCAACTTCACGCACTACATCCACCCGGGCGACCACCTGGTCCCGACGGACGATGCGGCGACCACCGCCGCGATCCCCGCGGACGGCGACGGCGTCACCCTGGTCCACGTCAACGACGGCACCGACGCCGAGGACGTCACGCTCGACCTGTCCGGCTTCGGAGCGATCGCGGCGGGCGCCACCGTCACCCCGATCGTCACCACCGAGTCGACGGTCGCGGACCCGACCGCGAACGCGCTCGTCGAGGGTGCTCCGGTGGCCGTCGACGCCGCCTCGCGCTCCGCGGTCGTGCATGTGCCCGCCAAGTCCGTCACCACCTTCGTGGTCTCGGGCGTCTCCGGCGTCGCCGCCGACGCACCCGCGTTCCGCGACGGCGACACCGTCCAGCTCGCGGGCGTCCAGAGTTCGAAGCCGCTCACCGCGACCGGGGACGCGCTGACCATCACCAAGGGCGTCACCAGCAAGGTCGCGGCCCAGTCGTGGACGGTCCACACCATGTCGGGCGAGGGCACCAACCGTCAGCGCATCGCGCTCGAGTCCGGGGACGGCCGGCTCCTCGGCACCGTCGCCGGCAGCGCGGCGCTCGTCGACGCCGCCGTGGCGGACGCCGCGGCGGACACGTCGCTCCAGTGGATCCCCTCGACCACCGACGGGTCCACGTTCTCCCTGCTGAGCGTCGACGGCGAGCGGGTGCTCGACGTCAACGGCCAGTCCAGCGCGGACGGCACCGCCGTGGGCCTGTGGACCTCGAACGGCGGCGGCAACCAGACCTGGACGCTCGCCGCACCGGGTGCCGGCGCCGTCGACGACTCCGGCGACGGGGTGCCCCGCACCGACGACCCGCCGACCTACGTCCGTTACAGCGCTCTCGCCGATCCGGGCAAGTCCGCCGACGACTACTTCCAGCCCTTCTGGTACGACACCGACGGCCGCCACATCCAGGCGCACGGCGGGCAGATCGTGGCAGTCTCCGCCGACGAGCTCGGCGTCGACGCCTCGGACGTGGTCACCGGCAGCGAGGACGGCCGGACCGTCTACTACTGGTACGGCGAGGACCGCACCAACGGCTACTGGAACAGCCCCGGCGTCGCGGTCTACCGCTCGACCGACACCATGAACTGGACCTACGAGGGCCGCGCCCTGCGCTCGGTCGCGTCCAAGGGCGAGCTCACGCAGCCGTACTTCGCGAGCCTCTACGGCACGGTCGACGCGTCCGGCACCCCGGACACGGCCAAGATCGACGACCTGAACTACTACCTCAACACGCAGCAGGCGGCCGACTACACGTCGATCTTCGAGCGCCCGAAGGTGCTCTACAACGCCCAGACCAAGAAGTGGGTCATGTGGTGGCACTCCGACGGGCGCGTCACGCCCGGCGGCAGCACCTACGCCCGCTCGCTGGCCGGCGTCGCCGTCTCCGACAGCCCGACGGGCCCGTTCAAGCTCGTCGGCGCGTACCGGATGTACAACCGCGCGAGCTACCAGGCCTGCACCACGGCCGCCGTGCCGGGCCAGGCCCGCGACATGACGGTCTTCCAGGCCGACGACGGCACGGCGTACATCGTCTACTCCTCCGAGGAGAACCGGTCCCTGTACATCGCCAAGCTCGACGCGGACTACACCAACGTCGAGCACACGACCACGACCGACAGCGTGGGCATCCAGTACTCCGAGTCCGGCGAGTACCCCTACCTGTTCGCCGACGGCACCGCGCACGCGCCGGTGCGCGGGCAGGACTTCCAGATCGTCAAGGAGTGCGGCGTCCTCGAGGCGCCCGCGATGTTCGAGCACGGCGGGAAGTTCTACGTCGTCGCGTCGGGCGCGACGGGCTGGGACCCGAACCCGCAGACCTACTACACGTCGGACTCGATCCTCGGCTCGTGGATCCGCGGCGTGAAGGCGGACGACGCGTACGAGAACGTCGCCTACAGCGCCATCCCCGAGGGTGGCGACGGGCTCCTGTCCGTCGGCGACACCCGCCGCACCACGTTCGGGTCGCAGTCCACGAACGTCCTCACGCTCGGCGACGGCCACTACGTCTACATGGGCGACAGGTGGGATGCCGGCGAGTCCGACTCCACCTACGTGTGGCTGCCCATGACGTTCGGCGAGGGCGGCGCGCTCGAGATGCGCAACCCCGCCGCCGAGGACCCGACGCGGTGGGGCGACGGCTGGGACGCGTCCTACTGGGACGACAAGGGCGACGGTGACGGCGTCTGGACCGTCACCGACGACCGCCTCCCGGAGACCATCCGGCGCGGCGCCGACCTCGACGCCGTCCTCCCGAGCACCGTCGCGGTCACCGTGGGCGGCGTGACGGACGATGCGCCGGTCACCTGGGACACCAGCGGCCTGTCCACCGTGGGCGCCCACAGCATCGTGGGCACGCTCGCGGCCGGGGACGGCTTCGGCCCGGGACGCACGTTCACCCGCACCGTCACCGTCTGGGACTACGCGACGGTCAACCTCGCGCCCGACGCGACGGTCTCCGCGTCGAGCAGGACCTCCCTCGCGGGGACGCTCGTCGACCTCGCCCCGTCCGCCAAGGGCTGGGACGACTGGACCTCGAGCGGCTACCCGCGCGACAGCTGGCTGTCCTTCACCTGGGCGTCGGCGCAGCGCGCCGACGAGGTCGCGGTCCACACCTACGCCGACGGCGGCGCGACCTGGCCGTCGAAGGTGACCGTGCAGTACCTGAACGCCTCCGGCGCATGGGTGACGTCCGCGGTGTCCGCGACCGTCGCGCAGGACGCGTCGCAGGCCGCCCCGGTCGTGCGGCTCGACACCTCCGCGCTGCCGGCGACGTCGGGCATCCGCCTCCAGCTCCACACCGACACCAACACCTGGCAGTCGATCTCCGAGGTGGAGATCCTCGGCACGCCCGGCGCGGTGAACGTGTGCCGCGGCGCGACCGTCTCCGCGTCGTACTCGCAGACGCTCTACGGCGGCATGCCCGCCGCGAACGCGTGCGACGGCAGCACGGGGACCGCGTGGTCCACGTGGACCAACACCGGCTGGCAGTCGCCCGTCACCTACACGGTGGAGACCGCGACCGCGTATGACATCGCGGGCCTCTCCTTCACCAACACCGAGGGCAACCTCACCGGGGTGAGCGTCGCGTACAAGGCCGCCGACGGCACGTGGAAGGCGACCACCGCGCAGAACGTGGCGCCGGCGGCGAACAACGTCCGCACGGACATCGCGTTCGACACGGTGAGCGCCACCGGCCTGCGGCTGACCTTCACGACACCGGGCTCGTACCTCAAGATCCCCGAGCTCACCATCCCCGGGACCGGCGCGACCAACGTCTGCCGCACCGGCGGCGGGACCGTGGCGGCCTCGTTCTGGCAGACGCAGTACGAGACCCTCCCGGCGACCAACGCGTGCGACCGCAGCACCTCGACGGTGTGGTCCACGTGGCCGGCCGACGCCTCCCGCCCGAGTGCGACGTTCACCGCCTACGCCGCGAGCGCGTACCGGGTCTCCGGTGTCACCTTCACCAACAGCGAGGGCAGCCCGAGCGGCGTCTCCGTGGCGTACCGCGGCACGGACGGCGCCTGGCGCCCGACGAGCGCCCAGGGCGTCGCGCTCGCGGCGGACGGGACGGCGACGAGCGTGACCTTCGCGCCCGTCGTGGCGACGGCCGTGCGGCTCGTGTTCGCGACGCCGGGCACCTTCGTGAAGATCGCCGAGATCGCGATCCCGGGCACCCTGGTGCCCGCGCCGACGGCGGTGACCGTCGCGGGCGACGACCGCATCGTCCAGGGCGGGACCCTCGCCCTGACGGCGACCGTCGCCCCGGCCGGCGCCGACGACACCCTGGTCTGGACGTCCTCGGACCCGGCGATCGCGACGGTGTCGCAGGCGGGCGTGGTGACGGGGGTCGCGTACGGCGACGTCGTCGTCACGGCGTCCGTGACCGGCGCGGGGGTCTCCGCCCAGCGGGTGATCCACGTGCTGCCCCCGGCCTGGTCCGCGACCACCAAGTACAAGGCGGGCGACCTCGTCTCGTACGGCGGCGCCGCGTACGAGGCGCAGTGGGGCAGCCGCGGCGAGGTGCCCGGCTCGAGCGCCACGGGCGCGTGGGGCGAGGCCGGGTTCGCCGCGTCAACCCCGGCAGGGGACGCGGCCGCGTGGACCGCCTCGGGCGTCTACACCGCGGGCGACCGGGTGGTCTACCAGGGCAAGCTCTGGCAGGCCCAGTGGTGGACGCGCAACGAGGCACCCGGCCAGGCGTGGGGTCCGTGGATGGAGCTCGGCGCGCCGGTCGAGACGTCGCTGGGCTCCGTGCGCGAGTGGACAGCCTCGATGGTCTACACCCGCGGCGGCCTCGCGGTCGCCGGCGGGCACGTGTGGCGGGCCGCCTATTGGCTCCGCGGCGTGCAGCCCGCCGCCGGCGTGGCCGGTTGGGCCGACCTCGGAGAGGTCGCGGCCGGCTGACCAGCCGTCCCCGTCCGGCCGTCGCCCCTTCCCGCGGCGGCCGGACGGGGCACGATGCGCGGCCCGGCCCGCACGCACCGGTACCCTGGTCCGGTACCCCGGTGCAGGCGCCTGTAGCTCAGGGGATAGAGCACCGCTCTCCTAAAGCGGGTGTCGACAGTTCGAATCTGTCCAGGCGCACCATTCCTCCCGTGACCTAGGCCCCGTCTCGGTGTCGGAGGCCGGGCATACCGTGGCCGTATGGTCGGGATGGTCCGGCGGCATCTCGAGGCGATCGTGCTGATCGCCTCGGGTCTCCTGCTGGCCGGGGGCGCCGTCGCCTGGTGGATCTCCGCCCCCGACGCCGCGACCGTCCTATGGGTCGCCGGCACCGTCCTCGGCCTCGCGTTCTCCGGCTGGTCGACGCTCGACGCCGCCCGCCACCGTCGCCCCACGGTCGACATCATCGCCGTGCTCGCGCTCGCGGGCGCCCTCGCGGTCGGCGAGCCGCTCGCCGGCGCCATCATCACCCTCATGCTCGCCACCGGGCAGGTGCTGGAGGCCCGCGCCGACGCCCGCGCCCGCCGCGAGCTCAGCCTCCTCACCGAGCGCGCGCCCCGCACCGCCCGCCGCCTCACCTCGGCCGGGATCGAGGAGGTCGCGGTCGGCGAGGTGGGCCTGGGCGAGCACCTGCTCGTGCGGCCGGGCGAGGTGGTCGCCGTCGACGGGCGCCTCACCGCCGCCGCGACCCTCGACGAGTCCGCGCTCACCGGCGAGTCCGTGCCCGTCGAGCGGGCGGCCGGCGAGGACGTCCGCTCGGGCGTGGTCAACGCGGGCGCGCCGCTCGAGATCGTCACCACCACCACCGCCGACACCTCTACTTATGCAGCCCTCGTGCGCCTGGTCGCGCAGGCGCAGGCGGCGTCGGCGCCGTTCGTGCGCAGCGCCGACCGGTGGGCCATCGCGTTCGTGCCGCTCACCCTCGCCCTCGCGGGCGCCGCGTGGTGGGCCTCCGGCGACCCCGTGCGCGCCGTCGCGGTCCTCGTCGTCGCGACGCCGTGCCCCCTGTTGCTCGCGGCGCCCATCGCGATCGTGTCCGGCCTGTCTCGCTCCGCGCGCCTCGGCGTCGTGGTCAAGGGCGGCGGCGCGCTCGAGCGCCTCGCCGCGGCGCGCGTCATGGTGGTCGACAAGACCGGCACGCTCACGCGCGGCCGGCCCGCGCTCACGCGGCTCGTCCCCGCGCCGGGGCACGATGCGGCGGAGGCCCTGCGCCTGGCCGCGAGCCTCGACCAGGTGTCGGCGCACGTGCTGGCGGGGCCGATCGTCGAGGCGGCGCTCGTGCGCGTGCTCGCGCTCACGATGCCCGAGACGGCCGACGAGGTCCGCGGCCAGGGCGTGGCCGGCACCGTCGACGGGCGCCGCGTGCGCGTCGGCCGGCCCGCGTGGATCGCGGGCCCGCAGCCCGGCCCGTGGTCCCGCCAGGTGCGCCGCCGCGCCGACCTCGACGGCTCGATGAGCGTCCTCGTCGAGGTCGACGGCGAGCTGGCCGCCGCGATGCTGCTCCAGGACCCCGTCCGCCCCGACGCGCCCCGCATGGTCCGGGCGCTGCGCGCGGCCGGCGTGCGCCGCATCGTCCTCGCGACGGGCGACCGCCCCGACGTCGCGCACATGGTCGGGCGGATCGTCGGCGTCGACGAGGTGATCGCCGAGTGCACGCCCGAGGACAAGCTCGCGGCGCTCGGCCGGGAGCGGGAGCGCGGCTCGACCGTGATGGTGGGCGACGGCATCAACGACGCCCCCGCGCTCGCGGCCGCCGACGTCGGGGTCGCGCTCGCCGCCCGCGGCGCCACCGCATCGTCCGAGGCCGCCGACGTGGTCCTCACCGTCGACCGCGTCGAGGCGCTCGCCGACGCCATGCAGGTCGCGCGCCGCTCCCGCGGCATCGCGCGCCAGGCCGTGGTCGTGGGCATGGGGCTGTCGCTCGTCGCGATGGTCGCCGCCGCGCTCGGCCACCTCGCGCCGACCGTCGGGGCGGCCCTCCAGGAGGGCATCGACATCCTCGCGATCGCCGTCGCCCTGCGCGCCGTCCTGCCCGGCCCCGCCCGCACCGCGACCCTCACCGAGGCGGACCGCGCGACGCTCGCGGCGCTGCGCGTCCAGCACGAGTCGCTCGCCCCGCTGGTCGAGCGCGTCGCCGCGGTCGCGGACGCCCTCTCGGCGGGCGCGCCCGACCTCGCCGACGCGCGCGCCCTCGCTTCCGAGCTCGAGACCGACGTCCTGCCTCACGAGCGGGCCGACGAGGAGCGCCTCGTGCCGATCGTCGCCCGCGCGCTCGGCAGCGACGAGGCGGTCGCGGCGCTCAGCCGCACCCACGCGGAGATCGAGCACCAGGTCGCGCGCGTGCGTCGGCTGCTGGACGCGGTGGGCGAGGGCGAGGACGCGGCCGGCCCCGACGACGTGGTGGAGCTGCGGCGCCTGCTCTACGGCTTGTACGCCGTGCTGCGCCTGCACAACGCCCAGGAGGACGAGGGTGCGTTCAGCCTGGTCCCGGCCCTGGGAGGGTGACGATGCGCCCCGTCGAGCATGCGGACGCCGTCATCCTCGGCGGGGGAGCGGCCGGGCTGTCGCTCGTCTGCCACCTCGCGGAGTCGGCGTGGGACGGCGACCTCGTCGTGGTCGACGACGCCTCCCGCCCGCTCGACGGCCGCGCGTGGGCCTGGTGGAGCCGCGGCGAGCTCCTGCTCGACCGCATTGCCGAGAGCGTGCTGCCGACCGCGACGGTGGCCGGCGAGCGCTGGGCGCGCCGCATGCCCCTCGAGCCGTACGCCTACCGCACGCTCACCGGCCCCGCGCTCGGGTCCGCCGCCGACGAGGCGCTCGCGCGGCGCGGATGGCGACGCCTGACCGGACGGGCGATCGCCCTGTCGGGGGACGATGCGCGGGCGGCGGTCGCCGTCGACCTCCCGGGCGGCGGCACGGCCGACATCGCGGCGCGGTGGGTGCTCGACGGCGTGGGCCCGGGGGAGCCCCCGCGACCCGCGGACGCCGGTCCGCGCCTCGAGCTGGACGGCGTGACCATCGAGACCGAGGCCGACGCGTTCGACCCCGACGCCGTGACGCTCATGGACTTCCGCACCGACCAGGCCGACGGCCTCGCCTTCATGTATGTGCTGCCGTCGTCGGCCCGGCGCGCGCTCGTCGAACGCGTGCGGTTCGTGGTGCCCGGCGGCGAAGCCGCGGACGAGGCGCCCGTCGACGCGGCGCAGGCGCTCGACGCCTACCTCGGCGACGTCCTCGGGCTCGGCGACCACCGCATCGTCCCGCGGGAGCGCGGGTCCATCCCGCTCGACGCGCACCCCGCCGCGCGCGCGGCCGGCGCGGTCGTCCCCGTGGGCGCCCGCGCGGGCATGGTCAAGGCCAGCACCGGGTACGGGTTCGCGCGGATCCAGCGCCACTCGGCCGCCCTCGCCGCGGCGCTCGCGGCCGGGACCGACCCCGGGCGCGCGCTGCCGGCGAGCGCGTGGGCGCGCGTCCTCGACGGCGCGCTGCTGCGCGTGATCCGCGACGACCCGGCGGGTGCGCAGGAGGTGCTCGCGGCCCTGCTGCTGCGCCATCCCGTCGACCGGGTCCTGCGCTTCCTCGACGAGGAGGCGAGCGCCGCCGAGCAGCTGCGGATCGTCGCGTCGCTGCCCGAGTTCGCCCGCTCGCGGCTGCGCGCCTGGGCGGCGCCGGTGGCGCGGTGGTGACCGCCGCGACACGCTCGCCCGGCGCGCGACCAGGGGCTTCGCCGTCCTCGCGGTGCACGCGCGTACCCTTGCGACCCATGGGAACGGTGCCGTCGAGCGGCCGCGACGTCGCGGCGCGCCCCGTCGCGCGCCTCCACGGCCCCGCCGCGGCGGACCCGTCGACGCTGCGTTCCCACAACCTCGGCGTCGTCATGCGCATGCTGCGCGACGGCGCCCCGCTCAGCCGCAAGGACATCGAGCACGCGACCGGCATGGCCGCCGCCTCGGTCACCAACCTCGTCGCGGACCTGCAGTCCCGCGGGCTGGTCCGCGACGTCCACGGCGCCTCCGGCGAGGCGCGCGGCCGCGGGCGTCCGCGCGTCACCGTCGCCCAGGTGCCCGACCGCTGCGTCGCGCTCGCGGTGCGCATCGAGCGCACCCGCGTGACGGCGGAGCTGTACTCGAGCGCCGGCCTGCTGCTCGACTCGTCGACGCGCGGCGTCACGCTCGCGTGGGGCCAGCCCGGCGACTGCGCCGACGCGGTCGCGGCGCTCATCGCCAACGGCGAGGCCACGGCCCGCGAGCACGGAGGGGTGCTGCTCGCCTGCGTCGTCACGGTGCCCGGGCCCGTGGGACGCGACAACCGCATCGCCGACACGGCGGAGTTCGGGTGGGGCCACCTCGAGCTCGTCACGCTCATCCGCGCGGCCGGCGCGCCCGCCGGGCTCGCGATCGAGGTCATCAACGACGCCAACGCGGCGGCGCTCGCCGAGCACGCCGCGCTGCCGCAGCCGCGCCCTGACGTCATGCTCTACCTCGAGGGATCCGTCACCTCGGGGATCGGCGGCGGCGTGGTCGCCGACGGCAGGATCCTCCAGGGCGGCCGCGGCTACGGCGGCGAGATCGGCCACGTCACGGTCGACTGGCGCGGACGCTCGTGCGCCTGCGGCGCGAACGGCTGCCTCAACGCATACGTGGGTGCCGATGCGCTCCTCACGTCGGCGCGCCTGACCGAACTGGCCGAGCTCGGCGGCCGCCAGGCCGCGCTCGACGAGCTGCGCGCGCGGCTCGACCGCGGCGAGAAGCGCGCCGTCGACGTGGCGCTGCGCGCGGGAGACATCGTGGGCGCGGCCGTCCGCTCCGTGTACGACGTGGTCAACCCCACCACGCTCGTGCTCGGCGGTTACCTTGCCGGCCTGCGCCGCTGGCTCGAGCCCGGCATCCAGATGCAGCTCGCGCCGCGCACCGAGCGCCTCGCGCCCCTCGTGGTGGAGAGCAGCCGGCTGGGCCGCCGCGCCGGGCTCATGGGTGCCGCGCGTCACGGCCTCACGCCGATGTTCGACGACCCGACGCTCGTGCCCGTCGTCTCGAGCCCTGCGACGGCGACGGTCCCGGTCGCCTGACCGCGCCGCGCGTCCCGTCCCTGACCCTGGCCCCGATGTGCCTCTCCACACACGATCTGCATCGGGGACCGCTCTTCTCGGGGTTCATGGCGCGAGTTGCAGAGTTGACACGATTCATCCCGCGCGATGTGTGGAGAGGCGCATGCGGCGCGCGGAGACAGCTGGCGCACGCGGCGCGCGGAGACAGCTGGCCCATGCGGCGCGCGCCACGCCGGTCTCCGCGTCCGTGCCTGTATTGTCGACAATATTGTTGGTCGTGCGCGAGGCAGTGTGGCCGTCGCGCCGGAGGGAGGGTTCATGGCCGCCGATCCCCGCGTGCTGGACGAGCTGAGGGCCGCGATCCTGCGCGGCGAGTTCGCGCCCCGGCAGCGCCTGGTCGAGAGTGACCTCTGCGAGGCGTTCGACGCGAGCCGCTTCGCGATCCGCGCCGCGCTGCAGGCGCTCGAGGCCGACGGCCTGGTCGAGAGGCAACGCAACGTCGGCGCCCGCATCCGCGAGATATCGCTTGAGGAGGCGTGCGAGATCACCGAGGTCCGCCAGGTGGTCGAGGGGCTCATCGCGCGCCGCGCCGCCGAGCGGGTGAGCGACGAGGAGGCGACGGGGCTCGAGGCGATCGGGCGCCAGATGCACGACGCGGTGGCGGCGGGGGAGCTCGCGCTCTACAGCGACCTCAACGCGCGCCTGCACTCCTCGCTGCGCGACATCGCGCGCCACGAGAAGGCCAGCGGCATCATCGCCCAGCTCCACGGCCAGATGGTCCGCCACCAGTTCGCGCTGTCGCGCGTGCCGGGCCGCTCGAAGGTGTCGGTCCACCAGCACCAGGCGATCATCGACGCCGTGGTCGGGCGCGACCCCGACGGTGCCGAGGCGGCGATGAGGGCGCACATCGGGTCGGTGATCGAGGCCCTCCGCGGCATCGGGTGAGGCCCGCGCGGGCCGGCCGCGCGCATCGTGACCGAAAAGTTGCCAATATCGTCTACAAGATTGTCAACAATCTTGCTACGGTGGCCGTGCGGCACCTTCAAGGGTGAGGGTGCAGGTCTCAAGGAGGAGTCCATGCAGATCAAGTCCCCGTCCGCTCGGCTGCGTGCCGCGCTCGGCTCGATGGCCGCGGTGAGCGTCCTCGCGCTCGCCGCGTGCAGCTCGGACAGCCCGAGCACCACGGAGTCGTCGTCCGGCTCCATGCCCAGCGAGTCGGCCTCGTCCGGCGCGATGATGGAGCCCACCGACATCACGGTCGGCGTCATCCCCATCCTCGACGTGGCGCCCATCTACCTCGGCGTGCAGGAGGGCTTCTTCACCGACGAGGGCCTCAACGTCACCCTCGAGCTCGCCCAGGGCGGCGCGGCGATCGTCCCCGGCGTGGTGAGCGGCCAGTTCCAGTTCGGCTTCAGCAACACGACGTCCCTGATCCTCGCCCAGTCCAACGCCCTCGGGATCCAGGCGGTCGCGCCCGGCGTGTCCACGACGGGCGACGAGATGAAGGACTTCGGCGGCGTGCTCGTCAAGGCGGACTCCGGCATCTCGGGCTACAAGGACCTCGAGGGCAAGAAGGTCGCCGTCAACACGCTCAACAACATCAACACGTCGACCATCAACAAGGCCGTCACCGACGCGGGCGGCGACCCGTCGACCATCACCTACGTCGAGCTCGCGTTCCCCGACATCGTCCCCGCGATCGTGTCGGGCGACGTCGACGCCGGCCAGGTCGTCGAGCCGTTCCTCACCGTCGGCACGGGCCAGGACCTCACCAACCTCGGCTCGAACTACGCGCTGACGGACCCCAACCTCATGATCGCCGAGTACTTCACGTCCGCCGACTACGCGTCGTCGGACCCCGCGGTCGTGGACGCCTTCAAGGCGGCCATGGAGAAGTCGCTCGACTACGCGAATTCCAACCCCGACGCCGTCCGGGCGGTGCTCGCGACCTACACGAGCATGGACGAGGCCACGCAGCAGGCGGTCGTCCTGCCCAAGTGGCCCAGCACGATCGACTCCAACAGCGTCGACCTGCTCGCCCAGCTGGCCGTCACCGACGGCTTCCTCACCGAGGTGCCCGACCTGTCGGCGCTCAAGTGATCCCGGCCGGGGCCGCGGCGCGAGCCGCGGCCCCGGCACCACCCCCTGGAATCGACGAAGATTCGGAGCACCCGTGAGCTCGAGCCCAGCCACGCTGGCACCCGCCGCGACACGCGGCACCCCCCGCGCGCGGCGCGGCCGGCGCCGCCCGGACGCCTGGCTCGGCGTCCTCGGGGTCGCGATCGTCCTGGTCGGAGCGGAGACGCTCTCCCGCACCGGCATCGTCAACCCCGCCTTCCTTCCCCCGGTCAGCGAGATGTACGCGAAGCTGTTCCAGCTGCTCGGCGAGGCCGACTTCTGGCAGTCCCTGTGGCTGACCGTGCGCGGCTGGGCCGTGGGCCTCGGCGCCGCGATGGCGCTCGGCATCCTCGCCGGCTTCGTCATCGGCAGCCTGCCGTGGCTGCGGGCCGTGACGCGCTCCACCATCGAGTTCCTGCGCCCCATCCCGTCGGTCGCGCTCATCCCGCTCGTGGTGCTCATGTACGGCACCAAGCCGGCGTCGGCGTTCCTGCTCGTGCTCTACGCGGCGTTCTGGCAGGTGCTGGTCCAGGTGCTCTACGGCGTCGCGGACGTGGACCCGGTCGCGCGGGACACCGCGCGCTCGTACCGCTTCGGGCCGCTGCGCGTCGCCCGCAGCGTCATCTACCCGACCGCGCTGCCGTACATCATGACCGCGTTCCGCCTCGCGGCGGCCGTCGCGCTCATCCTCGAGATCACCGCCGAGCTCGTCATCGGCGTCCCCGGCCTCGGCCGCGACATCGGCGTCGCCCAGAGCTCCGGCGCCGTCGCCGAGACCTACGCGCTCGTCATCGTGGTCGGCCTCATCGGCGTCGCGGTCAACCTGCTCGCCCGCGTGGTCGAGCGCAAGGCCCTGTGGTGGCACCCGTCCGTGAGGAGCGAGGCCGCATGAGCATCGTCGCCCTGGCCCGCCGCGCCGCCATCGCGCTCGGCCTGCCGATCGTCCTGCTCGCCGCCTGGTGGGTCGCGTCCGCGGACTCGACCAGCCCGTTCTGGCCGCCGCTGCAGAAGATCATCCAGACGTTCCCCACCACGTGGACGTGGGACCGCTTCGTCGGCGACGTGGTGCCCAGCCTCACGCGGCTCGCCATCGGCTACGCGCTCGCGGTGATCGTCGGCATCGTGCTCGGCACCGCGATCGGTCTCATGCCCCGCCTGCGTGCGCTGTCCGAGCCCGTCCTCGAGTTCTTCCGGGCCATCCCGCCGCCCGTGATGGTGCCGATCATCGCCCTGTTCGCGGGCTACACCGGCTCGCTCGGCAAGGTCCTCACCATCGCGCTCGGCTGCCTGTGGCCCATCCTGCTCAACACGGTCGAGGGGGTGCGCGGCCTCGAGCCGACCCTCACCGACACGGCGCGCAGCTACCGGCTGAGCACGTGGCGCCGCCTGACGTTCGTGGTCCTGCCCGGCGCGAGCCCCCGCATCTTCGCGGGCGCCCGCCAGGCCCTGTCCATCGGCGTGATCCTCATGGTGATCTCGGAGCTGTTCGGGGCCAACCGCGGCCTCGGCGCCGCGATCGTGCAGTTCCAGAGGAGCTTCGCCATCCCCCAGATGTGGACCGGCATCATCGTGCTCGGCCTCATCGGAGTCGTGCTGGCGGCGCTCTTCCGCGCCGTCGAGAACCGGATGCTCGCCTGGTACCAGGGGCAGCGTCAGATCGAGCGAGGAGAGTAGATGTCCATCCTGAAGGCCCCCCTGACCTCGCTCCGACCCGAGCGGGAGACCCCCGCGCGGGACGATGCGGTCGCCCTGGACCTGCGCGGCGTCCAGAAGACGTACGACACCCCCGGGCGCCCCCAGGTCGAGGCGATCCGCCGCCTCGACTTCTCGATCCGCAAGGGCGAGCTCGTGTGCGTCGTGGGTCCCTCGGGCGCCGGCAAGACCACCCTGCTGCGCTCGATCGCGGGCCTGCTCGAGCTCACCTCCGGCGAGGTGGTCCTCGACGGCGCGACCGTGACGGGCCCGCCTCAGGGCATGGCGGTCGTGTTCCAGGAGTACGGCCGCTCGCTGTTCCCGTGGATGACGGTGCGCCAGAACGTCGAGCTGCCCCTCAAGGAGAAGGGCCTGGGCAAGGTGGAGCGGCGCGCCAAGGCGCTCACGGCGCTCGAGGAGGTGGGCCTCACCGAGGCCGCCGACCAGCACCCGTGGCAGCTGTCCGGCGGCATGCAGCAGCGCGTCGCGATCGCCCGCGCGATCGCGTACGAGCCCACCGTGCTCCTCATGGACGAGCCGTTCGCGGCGGTCGACGCGCAGACCCGCGCCGAGCTCGAGGACCTGGTGCGCTCCCTGTGGAAGCGCCTCGGCGTCACCGTGCTCTTCGTCACCCACGACATCGACGAGGCCGTCTACCTGGGCGAGCGCGTCATCGTCCTGTCGAACCGCCCGACCGTGCTCATGGAGGACGTGCGCGTGGACCTGCCCGCCAAGCGCGACCAGCTCACCACCCGCTCCGACGCGCGCTTCGGCGAGCTGCGCGGCCACGTCTACGCGCTCATCCAGCGCGCCAAGCGCGGCGACCGGCCCGACGCGCCCCTGCCCGGCGGGGGCGCCTGACATGGAGACGGTGATCCTCACCGACCCGCCGCGGCCGCCGCGCGCGACCGTCGACGCGTTCTCGCGCATCGGCGCCGCGACGGTGCACGAGGCGATGGGCCGCACCGGCCAGATCTCCGACCTGCGCCCCATCCAGCAGGGGGCGCGCCTCGCGGGCACGGCGGTCACGGTGATGAGCTGGCCCGGCGACAACCTCATGATCCACGCGGCGATCGAGCAGTGCGGGCCCGGCGACATCCTCGTCGTCACCACCCGCGAGCCGTCCTCGCACGGCATGTTCGGCGAGCTGTTCGCGACGGGCCTGCAGCGCCGCGGCGTCGCCGGCGCGATCATCGACGCCGGGGTGCGCGACACGCAGGAGCTGCGTGACATGGGCTTCCCGGTGTGGGCGCGCCACATCAACGTCATGGGCACCGTCAAGAACACGCCAGGCGCGGTCAACGTGCCCGTGATCGTGGGCGGCCAGGTCATCGATGCGGGCGACATCCTGGTCGCCGACGACGACGGCATCGTGGTGGTCCCGCGCGCGCGGGCGGACGATGCGCTGGACGCCTCGCGCGCCCGCCTCGCCAAGGAGGAGGCCACGCGGGACGCGTTCCTCGCGGGCGAGCTCGGGCTCGACCGCTACGGCATGCGCCCCGTGCTCGCCGAGCTCGGGGTGACCTACCGCCGCCACCCCGAGGCCGGGCCCGCATGACCGGCATCCCCTGCGCGCTCATGCGCGGCGGCACCTCGAAGGGCCCCGTGTTCCTCGCCTCCGACCTGCCCGCCGACCCCGCCGCGCGCGACGGCCTGCTGCTGCGCATCATGGGCAGCCCCGACGTGCGCCAGATCGACGGCCTGGGCGGGGCGCACCCGCTCACCAGCAAGGTCGCCGTCGTGAGCCCGTCGCCGGACGCGACGGCCGACGTCGACTACCTGTTCCTCCAGGTGGTGGTGGACGATGCGGTGGTCTCGACCTCGCAGACGTGCGGCAACATGCTCGCGGCGGTCGCGCCGTTCGCGATCGACCGCGGGCTGGTCCCGGCGCGCGACGGCGCCACCGAGGTGCGCGTGCGGCTGGTCAACACGGGCGCGATCGCGGCCCTCACCGTCCGCACCCCGGGCGGCGAGGTGACCTATGCGGGGGACGCCGCGATCTCCGGGGTGCCCGGCACCGCGGCGCCCATCGAGGTCGCGCTCGAGGGATCGTCCGGCGCGCTGCTGCCCACCGGCCGTCCCGTCGACGTGCTCGACGGGGTCGAGGCCACGCTCATCGACAACGGCATGAAGTCCGTGCTCGTGCGCGCCGCCGACCTGGGGCTGTCCGGGGGGGAGGCGCCCGCCGACCTCGAGGCGGACGCCGCCCTGGTGGAGCGCATCGTGCGCATCCGGGCCGCCGCGTTCCCGCTCATGGGCATCGACGGCACCCCCGAGACCACCACCACGCCCAAGATCGTGCTCGTGTCCGCGCCCGCCGCGGGCGGCGCGATCCGCACGCGCAGCTTCATCCCGTTCCGGGTCCACGAGGCCATCGGGGTGCTCGGCGCCTCGTCCGTGGCCGCGGCGGTGCGCGTGCCCGGCACGGTCGCCGACGGGCTCGCCGTCGCGCCGGCCGCAGGCGCCCCCCTGCGCGTCGAGCACCCCACCGGCTACCTGGACCTTCACGTCGACCCCGCCGCGGGCGACCGCACCGGCGTGGGGCCCGCGCGGGTGGTCCGGACGGCCCGCATGATCATGGACGGCCGGGTCTTCCCCCGGCCCTGACGAAGGAGCAACGATGCCCGCACCCCGCGGCTGGATCGCCCACCTCGGCTACGCGATGCTGAACACGCCCGACCTCGACGCGACCGTGTGGTTCTTCGAGAACATCCTCGGCATGACCGAGGTGCGCCGCGTCGACGGCATGGCGTTCCTGCGCGCGTACGACGACTACGAGGAGTGCTCGATCATCGCGTGCCAGGCCCCGCAGGCCGGGATCCGGCGCACCGCGTTCCGCGCCGCCAGCGAGGAGGCCCTCGAGGCGCGCGTCACCGCGATCCTCGACGCGGGCGGGACCGGGGAGTGGGAGGACGGCGTCGCCGGGCGCGGCCGCACGTTCGTCACCGCCGACCCGGACGGCCACGAGATCGCGCTGTACTACGACACCGTCTGGTACGAGGCCCCCGAGAACCTCGCCGCGGGGCTGAAGAACCAGGCGCAGGCCAAGCCCAACCGCGGCGTCGGGGTGCGCCGCTTCGACCACATCAACTTCCTCGCCGCGCGCCCGCTCGAGGCGTCGTCGTTCCACGTCGACCTCCTCGGCGCGCGCCCCACCGAGCAGATCCGCATGGACGACGGCCGCATCGCCGCGCAGTGGGTCTCGTTCGGGCAGAAGTCCTACGACGTGGTCTACACCGAGGACTGGACCGGCGGCTCGGGCCGCCTCCACCACCTCGCGTTCGCCACCGACACGCGGGAGGAGATCCTGCGCGCCGCCGACCTGTGCCTCGACCAGGGCGTCCACATCGAGACCGGCCCCCACAAGCACGCCATCCAGCAGACCTTCTTCCTCTACGTGTTCGAGCCGGGCGGCAACCGCATCGAGCTGTGCAACCCGCTCACCCGCCTGGTGCTCGCGCCCGACTGGCCGCTGGTGACGTGGACGGAGCCCGAGCGCAGGCGCGGGCAGGCGTGGGGGCTGGGCACCATCGAGACGTTCCACACGCACGGCACCCCGCCCATGGAGGGGCAGGACGACCGCGTCTACCGGCCCACCGGGATGCTGGGGAAGCGTCCCAGCGGGGACGCGCGGCGATGACCGGCGCCGGGGCGGGCGCGCCGCGGGTCGCCCTCATCGGGCTCGGCGAGGTGGGTCGGGTCTTCGTCGAGGACCTGCGGGCGCTCGGCGTCACGGAGATCGCGGCGTGGGACACGGCCTTCGGGGACGATGCGTCGCGCGCGTCGGCGAACGCCCGCGCCCTGGGCGTGACGCCGGCGGCCTCGGCGGTCGAGGCCGTCGCGGGCGCGACCCTCGTGGTGTCCGCGGTGACGGCCATGAACTCCGTGGCCGCCGCATCGTCCGCCGCCGTGGGGCTCGCGCCTGGCGCGTGGTTCGTGGACCTCAACTCGAGCTCGCCGGGCCACAAGCGCGAGGCCGGCGCGGCGGTCGAGGCCTCGGGTGGGCGCTACGTCGAGGCGGCGCTGATGTCGCCCATCGAGCCGCGCCGCCTCGCCTCGCCGTTCCTGCTCGGCGGGCCGCACGCCGCATCGTTCCTGGTCGACGCCCCGTCCTACGGGCTGGTCGGGGCGACCGCGGGCTCGGAGGAGATCGGGGTGGCCGCCGCGACCAAGCTGTGCCGCTCCGTGGTGGTCAAGGGGCTCGAGGCGCTGCTGTCGGAGTCGCTGCTCGCGGCCCGCGCGTACGGCGTCGAGCGCGACGTGCTCGACTCGCTGTCGAACATCCTGCCCGAGGCCGACTGGGACGCGATCGCCGGCTACTTCATGTCCCGCTCGCTCCAGCACGGGGTGCGGCGCGCGGAGGAGATGGAGGAGGCCGCCGCGACCGTCGCCGACGCGGGGGTGACGCCGTGGATGGCGACCGCCACCGTCGAGCGGCAGCGGTGGGCGGCGCGCTACGGGGAGGTGCTCCCCGCATCGTCCACCGTGGGGCTCGTCGACGCCGTGCGGGCGGCGGCGGGCCTGGACGCCGAGGTGGACGCGTGATCATCGACTGCCACGGGCACTACACGACCGCGCCCGCCGCGCACGCCGCATGGCGCGAGGCGCAGCTCGCGGCGTGGGAGGAGGGCGTCGCCGCGCCGGCCTATCCGGACATCCCCGACGCGGACATCCGCGAGACCATCGAGTCCAACCAGCTGCGGCTCATCCGCGAGCGCGGCGCGGACCTCACGATCTTCTCGCCGCGCGCCTCCGCGATGGGCCACCACCTGGGGGACCTGTCCACCTCGGTGGCGTGGACGGAGGCATGCAACGACCTCATCGCGCGCGTGGTCGGCCTGTTCCCGGGGGTGTTCGCGGGCGTCGCCCAGCTGCCGCAGGCGCCGGGCGAGGGGCTCGACGCCGCGGTGCGCGAGGTCGAGCGGCGCGTCGCCGAGGGCTTCGTGGGCGTCAACCTCAACCCCGATCCCAGCGGCGGCCGCTGGACCGCGCCGCCGCTCACCGACCGCTACTGGTACCCGCTGTACGAGACGCTCGTCGCGCACGACCTGCCCGCCATGATCCACGTCTCCGCGTCCGCCAACCCGGCGTTCCACGCGACCGGCGCGCACTACATGAACGCCGACACGACCGCGTTCATGCAGCTGCTCCAGGGCGACCTGTTCGCCGACCTCCCGGCCCTGCGCCTGGTGATCCCGCACGGCGGGGGAGCGGTGCCGTACCACTGGGGCCGCTACCGTGGCCTCGCGGACATGCTCGGCAGGCCCGCGCTCGCGGACCACCTCCTGGGCAACGTGTTCTTCGACACGTGCGTCTACCACCAGCCGGGGATCGACCTGCTGATGTCGGTGATCCCGCACGCGAACGTCCTGTTCGGCTCGGAGATGGTGGGCGCGGTGCGCGGGATCGACCCCGAGACCGGCCACTACTTCGACGACACGCTGCGCTACGTCGAGGCCGCGGGGCTGAGCGACGCGGACCGCGAGGCGGTGCTGTCGGGCAACGCGATGCGGGTCTATCCGCGGCTCGCGGCGGCGCTCGCGCGGGCGTGACCGCCTCGCCACCGTGGCGCCCCGATGCGCCTCTCCACACGGATTCTGCGTTGGTGACCGCTGCTCTCGGGGTTCGTGCCGGGAGTTGCAGCATTGACACGATTCATTCGTCGCGTTGTGTGGAGGGGTGCATCGGGGGTGACGGTCAGGTGCCGCTCGCGAACGGGTGGATACTGCTGGGGCGGGGTCCTCATGGACCTGCCGATGGGGGACCTCGTCCGACAGCTGGAGGATTGATGTCCCACGACGGACGCGCGCCGCGCGTCGCCTGGATCGTGTTCGTCGCGGCGGTGGCCGCCTACTTCGTCGCCGTGGTGCATCGCACGGCGCTCGGCGTCGCCGGCCCCGTGGCCGTCGACCGCTTCGGGATCGAGGCCACGGGCCTCGCGATGCTCTCCGTCACGCAGATCGGCGCGTACGCGCTCATGCAGATCCCCGCGGGACGGCTGATCGACAAGCTGGGCCCGCGCGCGGTCATGGTGACGGGGCTGCTCGTCATGTCCGCCGGCCAGCTGGTCCTCGCGCACGCGCACTCGCTGAGCCTCGCGATCGTCGCGCGCGTCCTCATCGGCGCGGGCGACGCGCCCATCTTCATCGGCGCGAGCCGCCTGGTCAGCGAATGGTTCCCGCCGCGCCAGGTGCCCGTGCTGGTCCAGGTGACCGGCCTCATCGGCCAGGCCGGCCAGCTCGCGAGCGCCATCCCCGTCGCGGCGCTGCTGCACGCGGCCGGCTGGTCGGCGACCTTCTCGATCCTCGCCGCCGCGGGCGTGGTGGTCGCGGTCGGCGCCGGCCTGGGGCTGCGCAGGCCGCCCGCCACGCAGGAGGAGCTCGAGCGCGAGCGGCTGTGGGCCGCCGTGCGCGGCGCGACCGGGCCCGCCGGCACGCGCCTGGGCTTCTGGGTGCACTTCGTCACGCCGTTCATGGCCAACACGGTCGCCCTGCTGTGGGGCGTGCCGTTCCTCGTCGACGGCCAGGGCGTGTCCGCGAAGCAGGCGAGCCTGCTGCTGAGCGTGCTGACCGTGTCCGCGATGGCGAGCGGCCCGATCGCCGGCATCTTCGCCGCGCGCCACCCGCTGCGGCGCACGTGGCTCGTGCTCGGCTCCGCGATCACCACCGCGGTCGCGTGGGCCGCCGTGCTCGCCTTCGACACCCCGCGGCCGCTGTGGCAGCTGGCGCTCCTCATGGTCGCGACGGGCATCGGCGGCCCCGTGTCCATCGTCGGCATCGACTTCGCGCGCACCTTCACCGAGAAGGATCGCCTCGCGACCGCCAGCGGCTTCGTCAACATGGGCGGCTTCGTCGCCACCATCGTCGCGGTGCTCACCGTGGGCCTCACGCTCCAGGCGGTGTCGCCTCCCGGCGCGGCGACGTACACGCTCGGCGAGTACCGGATCGCGTTCTCCCTGCTCGTGGTGCCGTGGGCGGTCGGGCTGTGGGGCGTCATCCACCACCGCCGCCTCGCGCGCCGCGACCTCGAGCGCGACGGCATCGTGGTGCCGACCCTGCGCGAGGCGCTCCAGCGGGTGCGCGGCTGACGCGTCCCCGGACGATGCGCCGGCCGGGTGGATACTGACCCGGCGGGCCGCGTGACCCGCGCCCCCACGAGGAGACCCGCATGAGCCTTGACGAGCGCGCGCCGCGCGCCGCGTGGATCGTCTACGGCTCGGCCGTGGTCGCCTACTTCGTGGCGATCGTCAACCGCACGGTGCTGGGCGTCGCGGGCGTCGAGGCGCTCGACCGCTTCGGGATCCAGGCGACCGGCCTCGCGGTGCTGTCCGTGGCCCAGGTCGCGGCGTACGCGGTGCTGCAGGTGCCGGCGGGCCGGCTCATGGACCGGTACGGGGCGCGGGCGATCATGTCCGCGGGCCTCGTGGTGATGGCGCTCGGCCAGACCGCGCTCGCGTTCACCCACGCGCTGCCGCTCGCGATCCTCGCGCGGGTGCTCATCGGCGCCGGCGACGCGCCCATCTTCATCGGGGCCACGCGCCTCATCGCGCTGTGGTTCCCCGCGCGACGCGTGCCGATCCTGGTCCAGGTGACCGGCCTCATCGGCCAGGGGGGCCAGCTCGCCACCGCGATCCCGGTGGCCGCCCTGCTGCACTCCGTCGGCTGGTCGACCACCTTCTCCGTCATCGCGGCCGTGAGCGTCGCGGTCGGCGTCGCGGCGGGCCTGGGCCTGCGCAACCCGCCCGCCGACGGCCCGGCGGACGCCCCCGAGGGCATGTGGGCGGCGGTGCGCGGCACGGTCGGCGTCTCGGGCGCGCGGCTGGGCTTCTGGGCGCACTTCGTCACCCTGTTCCCCGTCAACACGCTCGCGCTGCTGTGGGGCGTGCCGTTCTTCGTCACCGCGCAGGAGAAGACCCCCGCCCAGGCGAGCCTGCTGCTCACGTGCCTCACCCTGTCGGCGATGGCGGGCGGCCCCGTCATCGGGTGGCTCACGGGGCGGTACCCGCTGCGGCGCTCGTGGCTGGTGCTCGGCTCGGCGTCGCTCACGTTCGTCGCCTTCGCGACCCTCCTCGCGTTCGACACCCCGCGGCCCATGTGGCAGCTCGTGCTCTTCACGCTCGCGATCGGGCTCGGCGGGCCCGCGTCCGCCGTGGGCTTCGACTTCGCGCGCACGTTCACCGAGCGCCGCCGCATGGGCACCGCGAGCGGGTTCGTCAACGTCGGCGGCTTCGGCGCGACCATCCTGTCGGTCCTCACCGTCGGGCTCGTGCTGCAGGTGGCCTCGCCCGCGGGCGCCACCGTGTACTCGCTCGACGAGTACCGGCTCGCGTTCGGCGTGCTGGTGATCCCGTGGGCCGTCGGCGTCGCGGGCGTGCTGTCCTCGCGGCGGCGCACGCGCGCGGCGATGGCGGGGGAGGGCGTGGTGGTCCCGCCGCTGCGCGAGTCCCTGCGCCGCCGGCGCGGCTGACACGCCGCGCGCCCGCCCGCCGCGTTGCTGCGCACGGTCTGACCCGCGACACGCGGGCACCGTGAGCATGTGAGCGTGTCCAGGCCGGCGTGTCCGCATGGGGACCGTGCTGAGCGAATCGGGGGCGGGGGCGGGGGCGGGGCCACGGGGGCACGGGACCGAGGTCCGGCGCGCCCGGTCCGCGCCGCGCCTAGCCTGAGGCGAGCCTGGGAGGACCCGTGACCGCACCGCCCGACCGCGCGCCGCGTGCCGCCTGGCTCGTGCTCGTCGCGGGCATGGCGCTGTACTTCGTCGCGATCGTCAACCGCACCGCGCTCGGCGTCGCGGGCGTGGACGCGCTCGACCGCTTCGGGATCGAGGCCGCGTGGCTGTCGATCCTCGCGGTCGCGCAGGTCGCGACCTATGCCGCGCTCCAGCTCCCCTCGGGCGCGCTGCTCGACCGGTGGGGAGCGCGCCGGCTCATGGTCGGGGGCGCCGTCCTCATGACCGTCGGCACCGCGCTGCTCGCCGTCACCACGTCGCTCCCGCTCGCGATCCTCGCGCGCGTCCTCATCGGCGCGGGCGACGCCCCCATCTTCATCTCGGCGTGCCGGCTCATCCCGCTGTGGTTCCCCGCGCGCCGCGTGCCCGTGCTCGTGCAGGTGACGGGGCTCGTGGGCCAGGCCGGCCAGCTCGCGACCTCGATCCCGGTCGCCTGGCTGCTGCACGGCCTCGGCTGGGACGCCACCTTCGCGGTGCTCGCCGCGGTGACGCTCGCGGTCGGCGCGCTCGCGGCGCGAGCCATCGGGGTGCCCGCCGCCCAGCCGCCCGCGTCGCCCGGCCCGGCCCCCGCATCGTCCCTGCGCGCGTCCATCCGCGCGGCCGCCCGCCCGGCGGGTACGCGCCTGGGCTTCTGGACGCACTTCCTGTCGCTGTGCTCGGCGAACACGGTCGCGCTGCTGTGGGGCGTGCCGTTCTTCGTGTCGACGCAGGGGCTCACGCTCGGCCAGGCGAGCGCGCTGCTCATGGTCATCACGCTCACCAAGATGGCTGCCGGCCCGCTCGCGGGCGCGTTCACGGCGCGCCACCCGCTGCGCCGCAGCTGGCTGGTGCTCGCGTCCGCCGTCGCGACGCTTCTCGCGTGGGTGGCGATCCTGGTCCCGGACACGCCGCGGCCGGTGTGGGAGCTGGGGGTGCTCATGGCGGTGATCGGCGCGGGCGGGCCCGTGTCGCTCATCGCGCTCGACTACGCCCGCACGTTCGGCCCCGAGGAGGCGATGGGCGCCGCGACCGGGTTCGTCAACGTCGGCGGCTTCGTGTCGACCATCGCGGGCATCGTGCTCGTCGGCGTGACTCTCCAGGCGGTCTCGCCCGCCGGCGTCACCGACTACTCCCTGGACGCCTACCGCGTCGCCTTCGCGACCCTGCTCATCCCGTGGGCGATCGGGGTCGCCGGGGTGCTGCGCAACCGGCGCCTGGCGCGCGCCGACATGGCCGCCGCCGGCGTGGTGGTCCCGCCCCTGCGGGAGGCGCTGCGTCGCCCCCGATAGGGGACGATGCGGGCGTTAACATCGGGTTTCGTCCACCGGTTTGACGCGGGGCCCGGTGGGGTCCCAGAATCCTCCCAACAGTGCGTGTCGGCTGCGAAAGTCGGCGCGCACTGTCCCTTTTTCCGGAGTGTCCGGCTCGCGTGGATCGCGGCGCGCTCCCGGTGCCCGGCGAGGCGGCGTGGTGGCCCCTCGCACCGTGACCCGACCGTTACCGTAGGACGGTGGTCGACTACATCGGGCGCGCGCTCGTCGCGGACGCCCTTCGCGAATGGCGGGAGCAGCTCCAGCAGCTGGCGACCGTGTCGCCCCTGCGGGACCTCGCGCTGAGCGAGACCACCGTCGTCGACCTGCGCGGCTCGCACCCCGGCGGCCTCGCGCCGCTCTTCGCGGGCCGCCCCACCTCGCTCGCCGCGCTCGTCCGCGACCCCGAGCACTACGCCCAGGCCCTGCACCGCCTGCGCGTGATCCGCGAGAGCGCGGACCGCGTCAAGGCCGCGACCGGCGTGTGGACCGCATCGATGGTGGTCGGCACCGTCGCGTGGGACGAGGACTCCCGCCGTCGCGAGATGCCGCTCGTCATGCGGCCCGTGCACTTCGAGCCCGGCCGCCAGGGCGACATGCTGCTGACGATGCTCGACGCCGTCGCCGTCAACCCCGTGTTCCTGTCCGAGGCCCGCTCCCGCGGCGTCGACGCCGGGCTCGCCGCCGTGGCCCCGCAGGCGGGGCCGGGCCTCGAGTTCGACCCCCGCCCCCTGTGGCAGCACGTCCGCACGCTCGACGAGGCGTTCCCCGGCATCGACGTCGCCGACCGGCTGTTCGTGGGCGCGTTCGACGACCCGGAGCAGCGCCTCCTCGACGACCTGGACGACATGGACGCCGTCATCGGCGCCTCCGACGTGCTCGCCGCGACCGCGGGCGACCGCGACGCCCAGGCGATGCTCGCGCAGCCGCTCCCGGCGTTCCCGCAGGGCGACCGCGACCCGTTCGCCGAGCGCGGCGTCGGTGACCTGGACGACGCCGAGTTCGCGGCGCTCGACCTCATCGCCACCGGCCGCTCCGTGTTCCTCCAGGCGCCGCCCGGGTCCGACCCCATGGGCACCGTCGCCGCCATCGTCGCCGACGCCGCCGCGTCCGGCCGCGCCGTCATGGCCGTCGGCGGCACCGAGCAGTCGGTGCGGTCCGTCGCCCGGCGCCTCGACCACGTCGGCGCGTCCGACGCGTACGTCTCCGGCGCGGTCGCCTCGTGGAACGAGACCGCCCGGCGCCGCCTGCTCACGTCGATGACCATGGGCGTCGAGGACGTCGACGACGAGGACCTGCGCCGGGCCGGCGAGGGCCTGCTCCACGCCCGCCACGAGCTCCAGGCGCGCCTCGACGCGCTCCACCGCCCGCATCGTCCCTGGGACGTGAGCGCGTACGACGCCGTCCAGGCGGTCGTGCGGCTCATCTCCACCGCGCCCGCGCCGCAGACGCAGCTGCGGCTGGGCGCCGAGGCGGCCGCGCTGGTCGCCGAGCACGGTTTCGCGTCCGTCACGCTCGCCATGGTCGAGCGGCTGCGGCCCGAGTCGCCCGCGGACGAGGAGGCGCCGGCGCCCGAGGCCGCCGCCGTCGTGCTCGTGCCCTGGTGGCACGAGGTCACGTCCGACCCCGCGGAGGGCGCGCGCCTCGACGAGGCGCTCGCGACGCTCGTGGTGCGGCACCTGCCGAAGATGCGCGCCGAGGCGCAGATCGCGGCGCACGAGACCGGCATGGACGAGGCCCGCACCATCACCGCGTGGGCCGAGCAGGTCGGGCTGTTCACCGACCTGCGCGACACCCTCGAGATCTTCTCGCCCGCGGTGTTCCACCGCTCGCTGCACGACCTGGTGGCCGCCACCGCGCCGCCCGGCACGCCGCAGGCGGGCGAGCTCGCGCGCCGCGACCGTCGCGCGCTGCGCCGCCGCGCCGTCGAGCTGCTGCGCCCCGGCCGCACCAAGGACGACCTCCACGAGAACCTCGCCGCCGCCCACGCGCAGGCGCTGCGCTGGCGCGCCCACTGCTCCGCCGGCGGCTGGCCCGTGGTGCCCGACGACTTCGACCTCTACGCCGACCGCATCGAGAACGTGCTGCGCCTGTGGTCGCGCATCGCCGGGCCCGTCGCGCAGGTGTCGGGCGAGGCCGACCTGCTCGACCAGCCGTGGGAGCGCGTGCGCGAGGTGCTCGAGCGCCTCGCGGAGGGCGTGCCCGGCACCCTCGAGGCCGCCGAGGAGGTGCCCGTCGAGCGCGACCTCGACGCCGCAGGCCTGGGCCCGCTGCTCGCCGAGCTCGCCGCGCGCGACGCGTCCGCCGAGCAGGTGCGCCGCGACCTCGAGTTCGCGTGGTGGGCCTCGGCGTTCGACGCGATCGTGTCGGCCGACCCGCGCCTGACCGAGGAGGGCGCCGTCGGCCGCGTGGTCGAGGAGTTCCTCGCACGCGACCGCGACTTCGCCGCCGCGCGCGTGGGCCCGCTCATGCGCGCCGTCGCGGAGCGCCGCCGCATCGCGATCGCCCGCCACCCCGACTTCGCGCGCGACCTGTTCGCGACCCTGGTCGAGGGCGCCGACGCGCCCTACCGCGACCTGTGGCGCGACCACGCGCCGCTCGTGAGCGCGCTGCGCCCGATCACGCTCGCGACCGCCGAGCAGGTGTCGCGGCTCGCCCCGCCGTCGCGTTGCCTGGACCTCGCGGTCGTGTTCGGCGCTGAGTCGCTCGCGCTCGCCGAGACCGTCCCCGCGCTCGCCCGCGCCCGCCAGATCGTGGTGGTCGGAGACGCGGAGTCCGCGACCCGCTCCGCCGTGTCCGTGTTCGCGCGCATGCTGCCGCGCGTGCCGCTGCACGCCCTGCCCCAGCCGCGCGACCCGCGCGTGAGCGGGGTGCTCGGCTCCCTCGCCTACGGCCGCGCGCTCAGCTCGCTGCCCTCGGCCGGCGAGCCGCACGCACTCGACGTCACCGTGCTCGACGCGCGCGGCGCGGCCGTGGCCGGCACCCGCGCCGTGGAGTCCACGCGCGCCGAGGTCGCCGCCGTCGTCGAGCACGCCGACCGCATCGTCCACGCGCTGCCGCGCCGCACCGTCGTGGTGGCCGCCGGCAACGAGCTCCACGCCGCGCGCCTGCGCGACGCCCTCGAGGAGCGGGGCGCGCGCCTGGCCGAATCCGTCGCCGTGGTGACGCTCGGCAACGCCGCGGGCATCGACGCCGACGAGGTCATCCTGTCGCCCGGCTACGCGCGCGACGCCGAGGGCACCCTGCCCGCGCGCCTGGGCGTGCTGTCCGAGGAGTGGGGCGCGCACGCGCTCGCCCAGGCCGTCGTGGCGAGCCACGAGCGGCTCACCGTGGTCACCGCGCTCGGCGCCGACGACCTCGCCGCGATCGCCGAGGGCACCGAGGGCGACGGGGTCGACGGCCTGCGCGAGCTGGTGGTCGCGGTCGCGGCCGCCCCCGTGCCGCCCGAGCGCCCCGAGCCCGCGCCGGGGGACTGGCTGCTCGCGGACATCGCGGGTCGACTCCGCGCCCAGGGCTTCGCCGTCCACGTCCGCTACGGTGCGGGCGCGGACGCGATCCCGCTCGTGGTCGGCGGCCGCCACGACCGGGGCTTCCGCGTCGCCGTCGTCACCGACGAGGCCGCCCACGGCGGCTCCGTCAGCGTGCGCGACCGCATGCGCCGCCAGTACGCGAGCCTCGAGGCGCTCGGCTGGACCGTCGTGTCGCTGTGGACGCTCGACGTGTTCATGGACCCCGAGGCTGCCGTCGCCGCGATCGTCGACGCGGTCGAAGGGCAGCGGGCGCCGCTCGTGTGGGAGCAGCCGACGCTCGACCTGGGCGTCGAGACGTCCGAGATCCGGGTGCCCGTCGAGGAGGCGTTCGACCTCGAGGCCGTCGCCGAGGTCACGGGCGCGACCACCGCGCTGCGCGTCGAGGAGCACCTGCCCGAGCCCGAGCCGGCGCCGGTCGAGGCCCCCGACGTCACGCTCGGCATCTCGGTCATGCTCGCCGAGCAGATCCTCGCGGACAAGGTCGAGACCCGCGCCCTCGCGGTGCAGGCCGAGCTCGAATTGGACGCGACCGCCGCCGAGGCGGACGATGAGCCCATGAACGACGACCCCGAGACGCCCGCCCC
>NZ_BBLZ01000001.1:359459-600385 GCF_000971195.1 Demequina soli | reverse complement strand
CCCCCGCCGACGCCGACGCCCCTGCCCCCGCCGACGCCCCTGCCCCCGCCGACGACGCCGCTCGGGACGCTCAGTCCTCCGAGAACGCCGCCGAGGAGCCCGGTGGGGACGCTCAGTCCTCGGACGAGGAGGACGCGCCCGACGCATCGTCCCCCGCGGCGCCCGCGCTTCGCCCCGCCCGCGGCTCCGGCCGCCCGCTCATCCCGACGCGCGCGAGCGAGGACCTCGACGAGGGCTGGGGCGGCGGCCACGGCGGCTCGAGCCGCGACGAGGAGATCAAGCGCGAGAAGCCCCCGCACTGGTGATCGCGCCCCGGACATGACGAAGGCCCGCGCAGCAGCGCGGGCCTTCGTGTCATCCGGGCGTCAGGACGAGCTGGACGCCTTCGAGTCGGAGCGCGAGTCGGTGCGGTAGAAGCCCGAGCCCTTGAACGTGACGCCCACCGAGCCGAAGCGCTTGCGCACCGGCGCCGCGCACTCGGGGCACTCGGTCAGGGCCGGATCGTGGATGGACTGCACCGCATCGAACGCGTGGTCGCACGCGGTGCACGCGTAGGAGTAGGTAGGCATGCGGGCCATTCTACGCGGGAAGCCGGTGGGCTCCCTCGGGCGTGATCACCATGTCCACGCCGAGGTCGTGCCGCTCGCGCGGCAGCGGCGTGCCGGAGCCGTCGCGGACCTCGTTCGCGAACGTCAGCGCGATCACCGGCGCGCTCGGACGGGCCTCGATGAGCGCGCGGTCGTACCAGCCGCCGCCCTGGCCCAGGCGGGTACCGGTGGTGTCGACGGCGAGGGCCGGCACCACGATGACGTCGGCCTCGGCGAGCGTGGCGGAGCCGAGGAAGTCGCCGCTCGGCTCGGGCGGGCGGCCGGGGGCGCGCTCGACCAGGTCCTCGATGCCGCGGTAGACGCCCCAGCCGCGCTGCAGGCCGTCGCCGAGCAGCGGGATCAGCACCCGCACGCCGCGCCGGTGGAGCGCCTCGATGAGCGGGCCGGTGCCGGGCTCGTGCGGGCGGGACGCGTACACCGACACGCAGCGCGCCTCCTGGATCGCCGGCAGGGCGAGCACGTGGTCGCGAAGGGCGGCGGCCGCCTCGTGGCGCCGCCTCTCGCTCCGCTGGAGCCGTTCGCGTCGGATCTCGGCCCGCAGATGCGCCTTCGCCTCGTCCGGTTCGAGGGCGCGGAGGGGACCGTCGGACATCGCCGTCATGGGCCCCATTGTGCCAAAGTTCGGTAAATCTTTGGTCCACCCTGGGGCATGTCCTTCAAGCCTGCCGAACAACCTCGGTGAGGCTGTTGGCAGCGTCCTTCTCGGACGTCCCTATGCCGCTGGGGCGGTGAGGGTTCCCACGTCGTCCAGGCAGGTTTCGTCGACGCGGGTGCATCGGCCAGAGCCTGCCCGTCGGTGGGCGTTGGTGACCTGGCCTCGTGCTTCGGGGTCCAGGACCTGGGAGGCGTGCTTGTCGCCCCAGGCGGCGAGGTTGACCGCTGCGTTGAGGTCGCGGTCGATGGCGTTCCCGCAGCCGTCGCAGGCGAAGACGCGGTCTGCGAGGGTGAGCGTGGTGTTGATGCGCCCGCAGGCGCAGCAGGTTCTCGATGACGGGAACCACCGGTCGGCTGCGAGGACGCGCCCGCCGCGCCAAGCCGTCTTGTATGTGATCTGGCGGGCGAGCTCGGCCCAGGCGGCGTTCGAGATGGCGGCGGCAAGCCGGTGATTGGCGAGCATCCCGGTGATGTTGAGATCTTCGATAACCAGCCGATCGTGGGTCTTGACCGACAGGTTCGAGACCTGGTGTAGGAAGTGGTGACGCCGGGCACGGATCCTCTCATGGTGACGAGCGAGCCGTTGGACGGCGGCCCGCCGGTTGACGGAGCCCTTGACCTTGCGGGATACGGATCTGCTCAGGCGTCGGGTCATGGGCTGCGCCGCACGCATCGCCTTGGGTGCTTCGTCGATGCGCAAGGTCTGGGTGCCATCGGCCAGGGCGATGACGACGGGTGCGTGCAGCCCGAGGTCGACGCCGGCCCACCCGCTGAGGTCGGCATGGTCGCGGGCAGGATGCTGGGCTTCAGGGTGGAATTCGGCGGCCTCGACGTTCACGCTGATTCGCCATCGGCCGCCGCGCCGGGACACACTCGCGAACACGATCCGTGCCCGGCCCTTGTCGAGCATTCGACGCAACCGCCGGGTGTCGTCGTGCACGCGGATGGCCCCGATCCCGGGCAGCGTCACCGACCGGGGACCGCGTTCGCCGAGACGAATCGTGGACCGCTGACCCTTCTTCGTGCGGGAAACCTTGTTGCGCACGCGGAACGAGCCGCGCTCGTGGCTCTTCTGCTTGAACCTCGGGTGCCCGACGGTGCGTCCGGCGCGTTTGCCGCGCCGGGAGTCGGTCCACGCCTTCAAAGCCCTGCCGAGGTCGACAACGGCTTCCTCGAAGACCTGCGCGGACACCTCCGAGCGCCAGGCGAGACCGGTAACTTCCAACTCGGCGACACCCGAGCTGTCGACGACGAAGCGGCGGCCCGCGTCAGCGGTCTTCTTCCACGCGTTGAACGCGTTGATCAGGTCGAACCCGGTCCACGGCACCTTCACCGGGTCGGTGTGACGGTCGCCGTCCGCGCTCGCGGTGCCCTCCTTGACCGCTCGGCGGGCGTTCAGGTGCAGCCGTAGGCCCTGGTTGAACGCGAACCGGGCGGCGCCTTCGTGCCGGGCCAGAGCACGCGCTTGTTCCGCGGTGGGGTCAGCCACCAGCTGGAACGTAGTATGCCGGGCCACGACAACGACGCTACTGGCCACCACTGACAGCGGCTGGAATGTCAGACATGGTCACGACGAAAGTGCACGTGTGAAGGGTCCGTGCGCCGTTCGTACCCGTCCGACCTGGCCGACGCCGCTTGGTCGCGGATAAGCGCGCTCTCCGTCCCGGCCCATGACCGCGCCCATCAGCGGCGCACTTCTTGGCCGACAAGGGCTACACCGGGCAAGCACCCTCCGAAGCTGCCACAACTGCCGGAATCAGGCTTCAGATCGCCTCGGGCCCCAAGCCTGCCGGTGGCTTCATCGTCCAACCACGCCGGTGGGTCGTCGAACGCTCCAGCGGCTGGATCAACCGCCACCGACGCCTCCTGCGCCAGGACGAGCCCACCCTCAAAGCCCACGACGCATTCGTGACACTGTCTCAGATCCGCCTACTCCTCAGCCGTCTCGATCGCCATCGATAGTTGTTCGGCAGGCTTTAGGCTCGGCACATGCATCCCGCCGGAGGCCTCCCTTGCTGAGCCGCACCCTCGAGGAGCACCGCGACGCCGTGACGCGCGCGCTCGCCCCGATCCCCCCGCTGTCGGTGCTCGTGGGTGACGCCGCCGGCGCGACGCTCGTCGAGCCGCTCGTCGCATCCGCGCCCCTGCCCGCCCACGACGTCGCCGCGTGGGACGGCTACGCGGTCCGCGCGCAGGATGCCGCCGGCGCCGCCGTCCTGCCCGTCGCGCACGACGTCTCCTTCGCCGATCGCGGCCCGCGCCGCCACCTGCCCGGCACCGCGGCGCGCGTCGCCTCGGGCATGGCGCTGCCCGCCGGGGCCGATGCGGTGGTCCCGCTCGGCGCCACCGACGGGGGCGTCGCCCGTGTCGCGGTCCTCGAGCCCGTCGAGGCGGGTGCGGGGATCCGCCGCGCGGGCGCGGACGCGGAGGCGGGCCGCGCGCTGGTCCCGGCCGGCCGCCGCCTGGGCGGGCGCGAGCTCGCGCTCGCCGCGTCGCTGGGACACCCGCGCCTCACCGTCCGCCCGGTCCCGCGTGTGGTCGTGGTCGCCACCGGCTCCGAGCTCGTCGACCCGGGCTCGGGCCGCCCCGGCGTGCCCGAAGCGACCGCGCACCTCGTGGCCGTCGCGGCGCGCAACGCCGGCGCCCACGCGTTCCGCGTCGGCCCCATCCCCGACGACCGCCCCACGCTCCGCACCGCCCTCGAGGACCAGCTGGTCCGCGCCGACCTCCTCGTCGTCACCGGCGGCCTGTCCGACGGCGTCGACGACACCGTCGTGTCCGTTCTGGGCGACCTGGGCACGGTGGACGATGTGGCGCTCGCCTTCGAGCCCGGCCCCCACCACGCGTTCGCGCTGCTGGGGGAGGAGGGCGCGCGCCAGGTGCCGACGATCGCCCTGCCCGGATCGCCCGTGGCCGCCGCGCTCGCCTTCGAGGCGTACGTGCGCCCCGCGCTGCGCCAGATGTGCGGCTTCACCGAGGTGATCCGGCCGGGCGTGCGCGCGCGCCTGGACCGCGGGTGGCCGTCGCCCGCGGGCGTCACGCAGGCCGTGCCGGTGAGGCTGGGCCTCGACGCCGCCGGCGCCGTCACCGCGACGCCCGCGTGCGAGCCCGGCGACGTCACGCTCGCCGCGCTCGGCGACGCCGACGGCATCGCGTGGGTCGAGGCCGCCACCACGGAGGTGCGCGCCGGCGACGTCATGCGCTGCACCGTCTGGGACGACTGATGCCCCGCGACCTCGTGCTCGAGGCGCCCGGGGTGCGGCTGCGACCGCTGCATGCCCGCGACGAGTCCGCCTGGCTCACGCTGCGCGCCGCGAACCGCGAGTGGCTCAAGCCGTGGGAGGCGTCGGTGCCGCCCGAGGGCGAGGCGCCCGACATGTCGTTCCGGTCCTTCGTGCGTCTCGAGCGGCGCCAGCGCCGCGACCTCGAGTCGATCGCGCTCGCGATCGAGGTCGACGGCGCGCTCGTGGGCAGGGTCGCCGTCGCGGGCATCCAGTGGGGCGCGCAGCGCTCGGCCTCCCTGGGGTACTGGATCGCGCGCGAGCACGCGGGCCGCGGCACGGTGACCCGCGCATCGGCCCTGGTGCTCGACCACGCCTTCCGGGCCGGCCTGCACCGCATCGAGATCGCCATCCGGCCCGAGAACGCGGCGAGCCGGCGCGTGGCCGAGAAGCTGGGCTTCACGGAGGAGGGGGTGCGGCGCTCGTACCTCTACATCGACGGCGCCTGGCGGGACCACGTGATCTTCGCGCGGACTCAAGACGAGCCTCGTACCGGACGATATTGGGGGGACGAGGGCTGACACGCCGGGTGTGTTCCACGTCTCATGGGCGCCCCGGCCGTAAGTTCGTGCCATGCCTCCCGCTGGACTGCTCGCGATCATCGCCCTCGGCATGGTGCTCGCCTACGTCATCCCCCAGCGGATCCGCGAGCGCGCCGACTACGCGCTGGTCCGGACCGAGGATCGCTACTCCGCCGAGATGCGCGTGGTGAAGACCACCGCCGAGCGCGTCGAGAAGCCCGTGGGACGCGCCTCGTCCGACTCGGGCGAGGTGCCGCTGCTCGTCACCGGCGCGGTCCGCGCCTCGATCGCCACGCTCGGCGCCGACGCCATGTCGCGCCCGGCCGGCCCGATCGACAAGGCCGCCACCGCCGCCCACCGCCAGCTCATCTCGATGCGCAAGGACCGCACCGCGGCGCTCGCGGAGCGTCGCGCCCGGGCCCGCCGGCGCGCGCGCGTCGCGCTCGGCATGACGGCGCTCACCGCGGTCGCCTGGACCCTCGTCGGCTTCGGCGTCATGTCCTCCGTCGTGGGCGCGGTCGTCACCGCGCTGCTCGCCGGCGTGCTGGTGCAGGGGGCCCGCGCGGCCGCCGCCCAGCGTCGCGTGGACGCGCGCCTGTCGCTCGTCGCGCGCGAGGTCGGCGCCGCCGCCACCGCGACGAACGCGCTGCGCAAGGTCACGGCCGAGCGTGCCGCGGGCCGCGACGCGCAGCCGTCCGACGTCGAGACGCAGGCCATCAAGATCGTCACCTCGGCCGACCTGGCGCCGCTCGCGGCGCCCGCGCCCGTCGAGGCCCCCGCGGCGGTGCCCGCGGCTCCGTCGCTGCCGGCCGCCGAGGAGTCGGCAGCGTGGAGCCCGCGGGAGATGCCGGCCCCGAGCTACACGCTCAAGGCCCAGGTCCGCCAGGGCCAGGCGCGCCCGCTCGAGGACGGCGACATCGCCGCCGCGTCGTACCGCGCCGAGGAGCCTTCCGTCGAGGAGGCCCCCGCCACCGGATCGCTCGATGCGATCCTGGCCCGCCGCCGCTCCGCGTCGGCCTGACGCGGAGCGGGGCCGGCCCCCTCGCGGCCGGCGGCATCGGTTGGTGCGGCTTTCGCGCCCCGCTGCGCAGAGCGGCATCGGATGGTGCGGTCGCGCCGCGCTGACGGCGAGCCCGGCCCGCGGCCCGCCGCCCGTCAGGCCGACGCCCTACGCGATGCGCGCAGCCGCCGGCACGCCCGCCACCTCGTCGACCAGCGCGAACAGCCGGTCGAACACGTTGACGCGGTCGAACTGCATCGCGTGCTCGCGGGCGCGCGCCTGCCACCACTCGTGGTCGGCCTCGTCGAGGCCCGCGACGCACACGTTGAGCGCCACCGTCAGCGCCGAGGGGTCGCCGGACGGCACCACCACGGCGGTGTCGCCCACGGCCTCGAGGATGCCGCCGGTCGCGCACGTGATCACGGGTCCGCCGCCGGCGAGCATCTTCTCCACCAGGGCGATCCCGAACGTCTCCGTGAACTCCGGTGCCGGCTTGGAGGGCAGCACGTAGGCGCTGCACGCCGCCATGAGGTGCGGCTTCTCCTCGTCGCCCACGTCCTCGAGGAACACGATGCGGTTCCTCGCGGCCGTGCGACGCGCCACCTGCCGGAAGTACGGCAGGTCCGGACCGCGGCCCGCGATCACCAGCGTCTGGTGCGCGCACGCCTCGGAGGCCGCGAAGCCGCGGATGAGGTCGTCGACGCCCTTGGCCTTCTGCAGCCGCGACAGGTAGAGGACGTACTCGCCGCGCGCGAGGCCGCGCGCCTCCAGCACCGCCTCGGTCTCGGCCTCGTCCAGGGACAGGTACGCGGACGTGTCGATCGCCGGGTAGGAGATCCGCACGCGCTCCTCGCACTGCGCCGCGAACGCGGTGCCGTACATCGCGTCCAGCTCCGCCGCCGAGGCCACGATCACGTCCTTGGTGTACTGCGACACCGCGACGCACACGTCCTGGCTGAGGTACGTCGACAGCACCGCCGCCGCGGCCCCGAACTCGCCGTGGTCCACGGCCGAGCGCACCACGTCCGTGATGTCCGACCCGACCGCCTCCGCGATGGTGACCACGTTCACCGGCAGGCCCGTGGAGCGGGCGATGCGCAGCGCATCGGCCACCGCGGTGGTGTGCGGGTGCAGGTACAGCGACATCGCGACGGTCGGCACGCCGTCGGTGAACAGCTCGACCAGGCGCCCGACCATGCCGGCCAGGTAGCGCCCGTCGGGGATCTTGTACCCGCCGACCGGCGCGGGCCGCTCCACCGTGATCCCGGGGGAGTAGGGCAGCACCGTGTCGAGCGGCTTGAGCGGCAGCCCCGTCTCCTCGAGACGGTCGAGCGGCCAGGTCACGATCCTCACGTCGTCGAAGCCGCGCGTGAGCGCGACCTCCGCGAGGTTGCGGGCCTCGCCCGAATGCCCGCAGATCACCGGATCCGCGCGCACGACGATGACGAGACGCTTCGAGGTTGGCTGGATCATGATGCCTCCTTCGCGGGTGTGGCCCACGGCCGGGGAACGGAGGGGGGACGATGCGTGCGCCCCCAGTCGCTCGGACTGTCGCCGAGCACGAAGCGGAGCTCTCCGCCACGATGCAGGTCGGATCCGGAGATCCACGAGCCGGTGACGGGCTCTCCATCGAAGGTCACCGACTGGACGTGCTGCACGGGTCCGCCGGGGGTCGGCTCGACGAAACCCTCTGCGACGATGGTGAGGTCACCGCGCGCGACGCGCAACCGGGCGGTGGAGAACGCCGGCGGATGCAGGAGGAACAGGTTCTGCCCGGCGACCGGGAAGAGCCCCAGGCAGGCCCACACGTACCAGGAGGACAGGCCGCCCGAGTCGTCGTTGCCGGGCAGCCCGCCGCGGCCGGGCCCGAACATCTGGTGGACGATGCCGTGGACCACCTCGGCGGTCCGGTCCGGCCGTCCCGCGTAGTGGTAGGCCCAGGGGGACTCCATGTCGGGCTCGTTGTTGAGGCCCTCGAAGCGGCCCAGCGCGTAGCCGGCGGCCATCTCGTCGACGCCGGGACGCTCGCCCGGCTGCGTCACCGGGTCGGCGCCGAAGCCGAAGAACCGGTCCAGCATCCCCACGAACGCGGCGTCGCCGCCGGCCAGGTCGATGCGGGCCGCCATGTCGTGCAGGATCCGGAACGAGTAGTTGTAGCGCGTGCCCTCGTAGTACGTCGAGGCGTGCAGCAGGCCGGTGGCCGGGTCGAAGGCGTTGCGCCAGCGATCGGCGAGGGGGGCGTTCTCGGCGACCAGCGCATCGTCCCCCAGCAGGGAGGCGACCTGCGCGGTGCACCAGTACCCGAAGGCGATGTCGAGGGTGTGGCTGAGCGGCTCGGCGCGGCCCTGGAGCAGGAACTCCTCGCCGTAGGTGCGGCGCAGGTCGGTCTGCATGTGCACCAGCGCCCAGTCCCAGTCGATGCCGGGGATGCCCAGCTGCGCGAGGTCCGCGAGGAGGGTGTGCGCGAGGGCGCTGCCCTGGCGGGAGAAGCGGTCGGAGCCGCGGGCCATGCGGTAGCCGATGGGGAGGTTGCCCTCCTGCTCGCAGATGGACAGCAGCGCGTTGGCGAGCTCGACCGCGCGGTGGGGCAGGAGCGCCGTGAGCAGCGGCAGCTGCGTGCGGTAGATGTCCCACATGGTGGAGACGTCGAAGACGAACGGGCCCTTCTGCTGCCAGAACGGGCTCTCGTCGGCCGCGAAGCAGGGCTTGATGAGCGAGTGGTAGAGCGCGGTGGCGAACACCTGACGGCGCGCGTCGTCCTCCGTCTCGACGGAGATCGCGTCGAGCAGCCCGCGCCAGGTCTCGCGCGTGCCGGCTCGCCGCGAGTCGAACGTGCCGAGCTCGCCCAGGTCGCGGTGGAGGTTGCGCCTGGCCTGCTCGACGCCGCGCAGCGAGAAGCCGATGCGCAGCTCCACCTCCTGGCCCTCCTCCGACGAGCCGGCCCACATGAGGCCGAAGGTCCGCAGCGTGGTGGGGCGGATCGAGTCGAGGTCGAGGCGCTGGCCGGCGGGCATGAGGCGGTGGTCGTACCAGAGCATCTGGCGCCACGAGGCGGCGTCGCACTCCATGTAGACCGCGAGCGGCACGCCCTCGACCACGATCTCGCCCTGCGCGATGCCGGGCTCCACCGACTCGAGGCTCGCGCGCAGCGGCACGGTCGCTCCGTAGGGGATGGTGAGGCCGCCGATGGACATGTCGACCACCACGCGCGCGTTGCGGTGGCGCGGGAAGCGGTAGCGGTGGATCACGCTCTTGGGTCCGGCGACGATCTCGGCCTCGATGCCGTTCTCGAGCGTCGCCGCGTACAGGCCGGGCTCGGCGTGCTCCTCGATCAGGTCCCAGGTCCGGCCGAGCTCGTCGAGCGGCTCGAGCATCGGGGTGACGCGGAAGTAGTTGTAGTACTTGCGGATCGCGCCTGTGCCCGACTGCTGGAAGTGCGTGAAGCCGGACGCGAGCGCGCGGTCGTGCATGGGGCTCGGCAGGCCCTCGGTGGAGAGCTCGTACAGCCCGTAGCCGGTGGGGTAGGCGCCCGAGTAGGCGCAGGCCGAGACCATGCCGAGCGGGTAGCACGCGCCGGGGTGAGTGTTGCCGACCTGCGGCTTGGGCCACCACCAGGTCGCGGCGAGGCCCGTGGGGGCGGGGAGCGAGGTGGCCTCGGTCCCGATGAACGGATCGACGTCGTCGTACACGGCGGCACCTCCTCCCCGAAGCCTGGCTCAGTCGAGCGGGGGCCGCACCTCGGCGTGCGGCCTTGGAGCGACGGTAAGCGGCGCGAATGTCGTTGTTATTGCGCGATTGTGACGAACTCTTTAACTTTTTGCGTGAGTCGGCTGGGGGTGCCGGTCCGGGGGCGATGCGGCGCGGCCCTACAGTGGAGTCCTCAGTGAATGTTGGGAGACGCAACAATGACGATGCCCGTTCTCGCCGGCTTCTACCCGGACCCGTCGATCTGCCGCGTGGGTGACGCCTTCTATCTCGCGAGCTCGACGTTCGAGTACGTGCCCGGGGTGCCGATCCACCGCTCGGCCGACCTGGTCGAGTGGGAGCTCGTGGGCCACGCGCTCGAGGACGCCGCGGTGATCAACGCTCCCACCGGCATCGGCGGCGCGAGCATGGGCATCTTCGCGCCCACGCTGCGCCACCACGACGGGCTGTTCTGGATGGTCACCACGAGCATCCGCGACATCGGCCGCGGCCAGCTCATCGTGCACGCGTCGGACCCGGCCGGGCCGTGGTCCGCGCCGGTGTACGTCCCCGACACCCCCGGCATCGACCCCGACCTCGCGTGGCTCGAGGACGGCACGTGCCTGCTGACGTGGCGCGGGCACGGCCCGTCGGCGATTTACCAGGCGGAGGTGGACCCGCTCACGGGCGAGCGCCTCACCGAGCGGGTCGAGCTCTGGCGCGGCACCGCGATGCAGGAGACCGAGGGGCCGCACCTGTTCGAGCGTGACGGCTGGTGGTACCTGCTGGTCGCGGAGGGCGGCACCCACCTGGGCCACGGCGTCTCCATCGCGCGCTCGCGCGACCCGCGCGGCCCGTTCGAGTCGCACCCCGCGAACCCGATCCTCAGCCACCGCAGCCTCCCGCACCCCGTCCAGGCCACCGGGCATCCCGACATGGTCGAGCTCGCCGACGGCACCTGGGCCATGGTCTACCTGGGCATCCGCCAGGCCGGGGCGTTCCCGGGCTTCCACGTCAACGGCCGCGAGACCTTCATCGCCGGCGTCGACTGGGTCGACGGCTGGCCCGTCGTGGTCGAGGACCGCTTCGAGGTCCCCGACCGCGACCGGTCCTGGGACGATGCGTTCGCCGGGTCCGCGCTCGACCCGCGGTGGGTCGCGCCCGGGGTGGCGCCGTCGGAGATCGCGACGCCCGGGGCCGACGGGCTCGCGCTGTCCGCCATGCGCGTGCCTGCCGACGCAGAGCAGGTCGCGCCGCTGTGCGCGCGCGTCCCCGCGATCGGGTTCACCGCGACGGCCGAGGTGGCCGGCGGGGACGCGTGCCTGAGCGTCCGCATGGACGCGCGCGGCTGGGTCGGCGTCGAGCGCGTCGGGGGAGAGGTGCGCGGGCGTGCCGTCAGCGGGCCGTTCGACCAGGCGCTCTCCACGCTGCCCGCGCGCGACGGCGACCTGCTCGCCGTCCGCTCGACCCCGAGCCGCGAGCTCTACGGCCGCGGGGGTCCGGACGTGCTCGAGCCGGGCATCGTCCGCGACGACGCGTTCGTCCCCCTGGGCGCGATCGACGGCCGCTACGTGTCCACGGAGGTCGCGGGCGGCTTCACCGGGCGCATGCTCGCGGTCGAGGCGCTCGGCGCTCCCGCGCGCGTGGTGCGCGTCGCGTACGTCGAGGACCCGCGCGGCTGAACGAGGCGCGAGGCGTGTACTTGCGGCCCGCCCGAAGGTGCTAACCTATTCAGGCATCAAGGGGCTGTGGCGCAGTTGGTAGCGCGTCTCGTTCGCAATGAGAAGGTCAGGGGTTCGAATCCCCTCAGCTCCACCAGAGAGAAGGGGCCCGCCGTCAGGCGGGCCCCTTTCTTCATGTCGGATCTCGATCCATCGTCATGAACCCCTCGACCGTTTGCATGCACTTCGGTAAAGTGCTGTCATTGACGCGGGAGGTGCACGGTGGCGGTGTTGACGGTTCGAGGAGTGCCCGACGAGGTGCATCGCGCCCTCCGAGCCAGGGCCGCCGAGCATGGGCGAAGCGCCGAGGCCGAGGTGAGGGCGATCCTTGCGGCGGCGCTCGTCCCGCCCCGAAGGCTCCTGCTCGGCGACGCGCTCCTCGAGCTGGGCCGCGATCTCGACCTCTCGGACGCTGACGTGGACGCGCTCGAGCATGGCGGCGATCGGCCCCCCGCGGAACCGTTGGCGATGCCGTGATCGTCCTGGACACCAACGTCGTGTCCGAGGCGATGCGGCCGACGCCCGACCCCTCCGTCATCGCTTGGCTCAACGCGCAGTCGGCGGACACCCTGTTCCTGTCGAGCGTCACGCTTGCGGAGCTGCTGTTCGGCATCGGAGCCCTCCCGGACGGCGCCCGCAGGGATCGGCTCGCCGAGATGCTCAACCGCCTGCTGGGCCTGTTCCCCTCGAGGATCCTGCCGTTCAACGAGGACGCCGCGCGCAGATACGCGGACATGGCGGTGCGGGCGCGCGCCGCGGGCCGGCCGTTGAAGACGGTGGACGGCTACCTCGCCGCGACCGCGGCCGCGCACGGGTGCGCGGTCGCCACGCGCAACGTCCAGGACTTCGCGGACACCGGGCTGTCGCTCATCGACCCGTGGAGCACCTGACGCCGCTCGGTCTGCGACGATGCGTCCATGCGCCGTGACGTGACCTCCTCCCTCAGCCTCGACGCGACCGGCCCGGTCCACCTCGTGCTCGCCGTCGCCGCGGCCCACGCCGCCGCCGAGGAGAGCCTCACCGTCACGCAGGACGGCGTCCCGCTCGACGTGACCGAGTTCGAGGACCAGCACGGCACGCGGCTCCACGTCGCGGACGCCACGGCCGGGCGCGTCGAGGTGCGGTACGCGGCCCGCATCGACGGTCGCGCGGCGGACCTCCCCGTCGACGAGCTCGACCGGCTCCGGTACCTGCGCCCCAGCCGCTACTGCGAGTCGGACACGCTCGCCCCCGTCGCCGCCGACGAGTTCGCGGGGCTGTCGGGCGTCGAGCTGCTCGCGGCGGTCTCGAGCTGGGTGGGCACGCACCTCACCTACGACGGCTCCTCGACGGACCCGACCGGCGGCGCCGCCGCGACCCTGCTGTCCCGCCGCGGCGTGTGCCGCGACTTCGCGCACCTCGTCGTCGCGCTGCTGCGCGCGCTCGACGTGCCCGCGCGCGTGGTGGCGGTGTACGCGCCCGGCCTCGAGCCCATGGACTTCCACGCGGTGGCGGAGGCGCTGGTGGACGGGCGGTGGCTGGTGGTCGACGCGACCGCGCTCGCGCCGCGCTCGACGCTCGTGCGCATCGCGACGGGCCGCGACGCCGCGGACACGGCGTTCCTCACCACCATCGGCGAGCCGGTCGAGCTGGTCGCGATGGAGGTCACGGCGACGGCCGATGCGCTGCCCGAGGACGACGTGCGGGCGCCGGTCACGCTCGGCTGACGCGTGGCTCCGCGTCCAGCGTATGGGCACCCGCGGCTAGGGTGAGCCCCCATGAGGGACCTTGGAGCGCGGTCCGCCCCGGACCGCATCGACATCACCGAGGACTTCGAGCGCGCCCTCGAGATCCTCCACGACGGTGGCAACCTGTTCCTCACGGGCCGCGCGGGCACGGGAAAGTCGACGCTGATCAGGCACTTCCTCGCCACCACCGAGCGCGTCGCGGTCACGGTCGCCCCCACCGGCATCGCCGCGCTCAATGTCGACGGCTACACCATCCACCGCCTGTTCTCCTTCCCCATGGGCGTCAACGACGCGATGGTGACCGGCCCCGGCTACTACCCGGCGCGCTTCGCGAACACCCTCGCGGGCCTCGACATCCTCATCGTCGACGAGGTGTCGATGGTGCGCGCCGACCTGTTCGACGCGCTCGTCGCCGCGCTCGAGCGCTTCGGCCCGCGCCCGGGCGAGCCGTTCGGCGGCGTCCAGCTGGTCCTCGTGGGCGACCTCCACCAGCTCCCTCCCGTGGTGCGCGACGACGAGGTCGACTTCTTCGACGAACACTACGGCACCCCCTACTTCTTCTCCGGGCGCCGCTTCGATCGCGACGCGTTCCCCGTCGTCGAGCTCGCGACCGTGTTCCGCCAGGTGGGGGACATGGAGCTGGTCGACATCCTCAACGCCGTGCGCGAGGGCGCCCTGCTCGAACGCGCGCGGGCCGCCCTCAACGCGCGCACCCACCCCGGCTTCGAGCCTCCCCACGACGAGTTCTGGCTCACGCTCGCGACCACCAACCGCATCGTCCGGGCGCGCAACCGCCACGAGCTCGAGCGCCTGCCCAGCCCCGTCCTCTCCTACGAGGCCCGCCTCTCGGGGGACACCGACGGCTTCGAGCTGCCCGCCGAGCGGAGTCTCGACCTCGCGGTGGGCGCGCAGGTGATGCTCCTGAGCAACGACCCTGCCGACCGGTGGGTCAACGGCACGCTCGGGCGCGTGCTGCTGCTGGGACGGGACCAGGACGGCCCCATGGTGACCGTGCAGCTGCGCGGCGGCGGCCAGGTCGCCGTGCGCCCGTACACCTGGGAGATCGCCCGGCCGACGGTGGCGGGCGGCAGCCTCCACCGGGAGGTCGTCGGATCGTTCACGCAGCTGCCCATGAAGCTCGCGTGGGCCATCACCATCCACAAGGCCCAGGGCCAGACCCTCGACCGCGTGGTGGTGGACCTCACCGGCGGCACGTTCGCCAACGGTCAGCTCTACGTCGCGCTGAGCAGGTGCACGTCGCTCGAGGGCCTGGTGCTGCGCCGCGACGTCCTGCCGCGCGACCTCAAGACGGACGGCCGCGTCCGCCGCTACCTGGACGCTGCCCGCACGGGCCGGGGAGACGATGCGCGGGCCGGCCTGGTCTACCTCGCCGCCCTGACCGTGGGCCAGGTGGGGGACCGCTACCGCCCCCGGCCCGTGGAGATCGCCGTCGTCACCGAGGACGGTGACGAGGCGACCACCGTGGTCAACCCGACGAGCGACCTCTACGGCGCGCAGGCAGATTTCGGGTTGAGCACGCGCGACGTGCAGCTCGCACCTGTGCTCGCGGAGGCGTGGGCGTGCCTGTCGCCCCTGCTGGCCGACCGGGTGCCCGTCGGCGTCGGCATCGACCGCACGCTCGGGTGGATCGACTTCGAGCTCAAGCGCAACGGCGTGGTCGAGCCGATGGCGCTGGGGATCGAGCTGCCCGCCCACGCCTTCGACGCGGGGGAGCGGGTGGGGCTGGCCGCGCCGACCGCGCTCGAGCGCGCCCGCGCGTTGCGCGACGCCGGGCAGCGGTGGCTCGGCGGGCCGGGACGGGACGCACGCGAGGCGGGCACCCGGTTCGCCGTGTGGCCGCGCGGGCGCGGCTACCTGCAGGAGCGGGTGACGGGCGCATCGTCCGGCGGCCCCGGCTTCACCGTCGGAGGCAACCTGTCCGCCGAGGACGACCCGGCGGGCGTGCTCGCCGAGATGCTCGGCCGCGCATGGGGGCGCGTGCTCGACAAGGACGCGGAGGTGCTGGGCCGCATCCGTGCGGCCGAGCGGCACTTCGGGGTGGACATCCTGCCCGCCGACCTGGAGGTCGAGGGCGGGGCCGACGCGGCGTCGGTGCTCGGGGCGGGCGCGCGGGTGTGCTTCACCGGCACGGTGACCCCGGCGTCCGGCGGCGTGATCGAGCGCGAGGCGATGATGGCGCTCGCGGCCGGGGCGGGGCTGGTCCCGGTGCCGTCGGTGACCAAGACCCGCACGGACGTGCTGGTCGTCGCGGAGCGCGGCACGCAGTCGGGCAAGGCGCGCAAGGCGGTCGAGTACGGCAAGCCCGTGATCGCCGCGGAGGACTTCCTGGCCTGGCTCGAGGGGCGGACCGCTACAGCGCCTTGAACCTGAGCGCCGACCACACGTCGGAGACGGCGACGTTGAAGTTGAGCGTCCAGCCGTGCTCCTGGACCAGCGCCCAGATGGTGTCGCGGTTGATGTCGGCGCGGTTCCCCTTGGGATAGGCGATCCACCGCACACGCGCCGCGGCCAGGTGCGGCGCGGCCTCCGCGAGCAGCGATTCCAGCGCCGCGCGGTCCTCCGCGAACAGGATCGCGACGGCCGGGGCGTCGCCGCCGATCGCCGCACCCGCGGGCAGCGGGTCGAGCAGCGCGAGCCGCTCGGGCGTGCCGCCCGCGACCAGCACCGCGTCGCCCGGCTTGATCTGGAGCTTCTCCGCGACGGTCTTCATGCGCTCATGCTGGCACGCGGCGCCTCAGACCGCCTCGAGCACCACCGCCGAGCCCTGCCCGCCGCCGCCGCAGATCGCCGCGACCCCGAGCGCCCCGGAGCCCAGGCCCGCGAGGGTGCGCGCCGCCGTGCCGACGATGCGCGCGCCCGAGGCCCCGATCGGGTGCCCGAGGGCGATGGCCCCGCCGTGCGGGTTGACGAGGCGCGGGTCCACGCCGAGGCGCGCGGTCGAGGCCACGGCCACGGCCGCGAAGGCCTCGTTGATCTCCACGGTGGCCAGGTCGGCGACGGGTCGCCCGGCCCGCGCGAGCGCCGCCTCGGCCGCCGCCGCGGGCTGGTGGTGCAGCGACACGTCCGGCCCCGCGACGAGCGCCCACGACAGGATCCTCGCGAGCGGCGCGTCCACGAGCCCCTCGCGCGCGAGGACCAGCGCCGCCGCGCCGTCGGTGATCTGCGACGCGTTGCCCGCCGTGATGGTGCCGCGGCCGCCGAACGCGGCCCGCAGCCGCCCGAGCGACTCGACCGTGGTGCCGACGCGCAGGCCGTCGTCGGCGACCACCGCATCGTCCGCCCGCGGGGGCGTGAGGGGCGCGATCTCCTCGGCCTGGAACGCGACCGACGCGGCCAGGCGCGCGTGCGACTCGGCCGCCCACGCGTCCTGCTCCTCGCGCGTGAGCCCGAGCGGCTCCGAGAACGCCTCGGTGGACTCGCCCATGGAGCGGCGCTCGAAGGCGTCGGTGAGGCCGTCGTCGGCGAGCGTGTCGAGCAGCTCGATCGCGCCGTAGCGCACCCCCATCCGCGAGCCCACGTACGCGTGCGGCGCGAGGGTCATGGACTCCTGGCCGATCGCGAGCACCACCTCCGCCTCGCCGGACGCGATGAGGCGGGCGCCGTGCGCGACGGCCTCGGTGCCCGACAGGCACACGACGTTGAGGGTGGACGCCGGCACGGTCATCGGGACGCCCGCGGCGATGGCCGCCTGTCGGGCGGGGTTCTGCCCCGCGCCGGCCTGCAGCACCTGGCCGGCGACCACCCGGTCGACGCGGGCGGGGTCCACCCCGGCGCGCTCCAGGACAGCCGTCGCGGCGTGTGCGCCGAGCGCCGTGGCGGGGATGCGCGCGAACGCGCCGCAGTACCGGGCGAAGGGAGTGCGCGCGTAGCCCGCGATCACGACGCTCACGCGGGCACCTCCACGCGGACGGGCGCCGCGGTGGCCTCCGCGACCTGCTCGAACGTGACGCCGGGGGCGAGGCGGCTCAGTACCAGCCCGCGGTCGTCGACGTCGAGCACGCACAGGTCGGTCACGATGCGGTTCACCACCCGCACGCCGGTGAGCGGGAGGGTGCACTCCGCGACGATCTTGGGGGTGCCGTCCTTGGCGACGTGGTCCGTGATGACCACCACGCGCTTGGTGCCCGCGACCAGGTCCATCGCGCCGCCCATGCCCTTGACGAGCTTGCCGGGGATGGTCCAGTTGGCGAGGTCGCCGTGCTGGGACACCTGCAGCGCGCCCAGGATCGCGGCGTCGACGTGGCCGCCGCGGATCATCGCGAAGGAGGTCGCCGAGTCGAAGAAGCTGCCTCCCGGCAGGACGGTCACGGTCTGCTTGCCGGCGTTGATGAGGTCGGCGTCCTCGTCGCCCGCGATCGGGAACGGCCCCATGCCGAGCATCCCGTTCTCGCTCTGCAGCGTCACCGTCACGCCCGGCGGCAGGTGGTTCGCCACCAGCGTCGGGATGCCGATCCCGAGGTTGACGTACTGGCCGTCCTCGAGCTCCTCGGCGGCGATCGCGGCCATCTCCTCGCGCGTCCACCCCATGTCAGGCCTCCCTCGTGGTGCGCTGCTCGATGTCCTTGACCCGCGGCGTCGAGCGCACGAGCCGCTGCACGAAGATCCCCGGAGTCTCGACCGTGTCCGGGTCGAGCGCGTGCGGGTCGACGTTCTCCGCCTCCGCGATGGTGACCCGCCCCGACATCGCGGCGAGCGGGTTGAAGTTGCGCGCCGTGAAGCGGTAGCGCAGGTTCCCGGCCGTGTCGGCGCGGTGAGCCTTGACGAGGGCGACGTCGGCGACGATGCCGCGCTCGAGCACGTACTCGACGCCGTCGAACACCTCGACGGGCTTGCCCTCCGCGACCGGGGTGCCCACGCCGGTGCGCGTGTAGAAGCCCGCGATGCCGGCACCGCCCGCGCGCATCCGCTCGGCGAGGGTGCCCTGCGGCGCGAACTCCACCTCGAGCGTGCCGCCGAGGTACTGCTCCGCGAACAGCCCGTTCTCCCCGACGTAGGACGCGACCACCTTGCGCACCTGGCCCGCCTCGAGCAGGATCCCGAGTCCCTTGCCGTCGACGCCCATGTTGTTGCTCACGATCGTGAGGTCCCGCGCGCCCGTGTCGCGGACGGCCTCGATGAGGTCCGTCGGGTTGCCGCTCAGGCCGAACCCGCCCACCGCGATGATCTGCCCGTCCCTCACCACGTCGCGCACCGCCGCCGCGGCGCTCGCGTAGAGCTTCCCCATGCCAAACTCCCTTGTCTGACCACATCGTGGATTCCACGGACGCTAGACCTGAGAAGGAATTCGGGTCAACGGTCGTGCATGATGTGGCCGAGCGGACCTAAGGTGTCCACAAAGTGGACGATGCGGGGGTGGCCGTGGCGGAGCAGGGAGCCCAGGTGGTGGCGCGCGTCGGCGCGGTGCTGCGGGTGCTGGGGGCGAGCGCCGGCGCCCCCGTGCCCACCTCGCGCGTCGCGGAGCTCGCGGGCCTCACCCGGCCCACCGCGCATCGTCTCCTGGCGGCGCTCGCGGGCGAGGGGCTGGTCGACCGCGACGCCGCGGGCGGCTGGGTGCTCGGCCCCGAGGCGTACATCCTCGGCGCGGTCGCCGCCGAGCGCTACGACGTCACCGCGCTCGCGGCCGACGCGGTCCGCGAGATCGCCCGCGCGACGGGGGAGTGCGCGTTCCTGTCCGCGCGCCGCGGCGACGAGACCGTGTGCCTCCTGCGCGAGGAGGGGTCCTTCCCGCTGCGCTCGCACGTGCTGTACGAGGGCATCCGCTTCCCGCTGGGCGTCGCGTCCGCGGGCCTGGCGATCCTCGCGATGCTGCCCGACGCCGAGCGCGAGGCGTATCTCGCGCGGGCCGACCTCGTGCCCGCGTGGGGTCCCGCGCACGCCGCGGAGCCGCTGCGGGCGCGCCTCGCGGCGGCGCGCGCGACGGGCTACGTGGTCAACCCGGGGCTCATCGTCGAGGGGTCGTGGGGCATGGCGGCCGCGGTGTTCGACGCCGCGGGCCGGCCCGCGTGGGCGCTGTCCGCGACCGGCGTCGAGTCGCGCTTCGGGCCCGACCGCCGCGGCGAGATCGGCCGCGTGCTGCTCGAGCAGGCGCACGCGGTCACGCAGCGCCTGCGCGCGCGCTGACGCGCCGCCCCTCGCCCCTCGCCCCTCTTTACCCCTATCCACACGCGATCTGCATTTGCGGGCGCTCGTCTCGGGGTTTGCGACGCGAGTTGCAGAACTGAAACGATTCACACGAGTGAGCGTGTGGGGCGCGGTCGCGGGGCGGCGCGGGGCGGGGCGGGGCGGGGCGGTCGCGGGGCGTGGGCGGGGCGCAGTCACGGGGCTCGCCCGCGCGATACGCGGCACCGTGTGTCACGGATGTTTCGTCTGGCACCTGCCGCGTGACACGGGCGACACGCACGTGTCGGACCGGTTAACGGTGGCCCGCACCTTCCCCGGGCCCGTGGCGCTTATCCGCGGGCGCCATTCCTCGAAGAATCGTCACCAACCTGATGACGACGAGAACCGAGGAGGTGACCGTGGCGAAGTACCTGGCCAAGAGGCTCGGAGCGGCACTGCTGGTGCTGTTCGCGCTGTCCCTGCTGTCCTTCGGGATGGTGCGGCTGATGCCCGGCGACCCCGCGCTGCAGTACCTGAACATCGACAACCCGGACCCGACCCAGCTCGACCAGATCCGCGCCGAGCTCGGCCTCGACGCCCCCTGGTACTCCCAGTACCTCAGCTGGCTCGGCGGGGTCCTCCACGGCGACTTCGGGCAGTCGCTCACCAAGTCCGCCGACATCGGGACGATGCTCGCCGACCGGTTCCCCGTGTCCCTCCAGCTCGCGGTGGTCGCGGTGCTCGTCGGGCTCCTCATCGGCCTGCCGTCCGGCGTGGTCTCCGCGGTCCGCCAGGGCACGCCGCTCGACGCGGTGATCCGCGGCGGGTCGTTCGTCGCCCTGTCGGTGCCGGCCTTCGCGATCGCGGCCGTGGTCATCATGATCAACGCGTTCACGCTCAAGCTGCCTCTCATCGGCTACACCCCGTGGAGCGTCAGCCCCATCTCCTCGATCCTGTCGCTGCTCGCGCCGGCGCTCATCCTGTCGCTCGCGATGTCCGCCGTGGTGTCGCGGTACTCGCGGGGCACGGTGCTCGACACGCTGTCCCAGGACTACATCCGCACGGCCCGCTCCAAGGGCGTGCCGACCGGGCGCATCGTCCGCGGCCACGCGCTGCGCAACGCGCTCATCCCCGTCACCACCGTCGTCGGCATCCAGCTGGCCGCGCTCATCGGCGGCACGGTCGTCATCGAGAACGTGTTCGCGATCCCCGGCATGGGCTCGATGCTCATCGAGGCGATCAACAGCTCGGACTACCCGACCATCCAGGCGTGCGTGCTCGTGCTGGGCGCGTGCTTCGTCCTCATCAACCTCGTGGTGGACCTGCTCTACCCCGTGATCGACCCCCGGGTGCGTGCCTCGTGATCAAGATGAAGAAGAACGGAGCCCTCGTCGCCGGGCTCGTGCTGCTCGCGGCGCTCGCGGTCTACGCGATCGTGGTGCCGCTGGTGTCGCCCTACGACCCCAACCTCACGGTCGGCATGCGCCTTGAGGGCCCCTCGGGCTCCCACTGGCTCGGCACCGACAACCTGGGCCGCGACAACCTGGTCCGCCTCGCCATCGCGACCCGCTATGCGCTCGGCATCTCGTTCATCTCCTCGGTGATCTCGATGGTGATCGGCACCTCGATCGGGCTGCTCGCGGGCTACGCCGGCGGGCGCCTCGACAACCTCCTCATGCGCGGCACCGAGATCGTCATGGCGATCCCCGCGATCCTGTTCGCGCTGGTGATCCGCGTGATCATCGGCCCCGGCTTCCTGCCGCTCATCGTCGCGATGGCGATCATCGGCGCCCCCGGCTTCGCCCGCATCATGCGCTCGCCCATCCTGGTGCTGCGCGACCGCGACTTCGTGGTGGCCGCCGAGATCGCGGGCGTCCGCAAGCCGTGGATCGCCCTCAGCCACCTGCTGCCCAACGCGACCACGCCGATGCTCGTCAACTTCGCCTCGACCGCGTCGCTCGCGGTGCTCATCGAGTCGAGCCTCAGCTACCTGGGCCAGGGCGTGCAGGCGCCCGACCCGAGCGCGGGCCGCATGATCCAGGAGTCGATGCGCTTCATGAACGAGGCGCCCATGCTCATCGTGCTCCCCGTGGTCCTCATCACGCTGCTCACCGTGGCGTGGAACCTCCTGGCCGACGGTGTCCAGGTCGCGCTCTCGCCCAAGGCCGGCAACCTCGCGGTGCCGACCCGCGGCGGGCGCCGCAACAAGGCGTCCCGGACGGCCGGCAGGGCCGCGACCGGCACGACGGTGGAGGCGGGCGACGACCCCGTGACCGCCGACACCCCCCTGGACGATGCGGCGCCGGCCCGGGTCTGACCCGCACGCCGCGCATCGTCCCACCCCCATCCAAGGAGGAACCCGCATCATGAGGACCATCACCCGAGGGATCGCCGCCACCGCCGGCGTCGCCGTGCTCGGACTCTCCCTCGCCGCCTGCGCGAGCGGCGCCGACACCGGCGCGCAGGGCTCGAGCTCGCCCAAGGCGGCGGTCGAGGGCGGCGCGCTCGTCTACGCGACCGACGTGCAGCCGATCACCGGCGGCCTGGACCCGTACCTGGCCACGGCGTTCGCGAACATGAACGCGACCGTCCAGATCTACGAGCCCCTGCTCGCGAAGGACGCCGACGGCACGATCATCCCGTGGCTCGCCTCGTCGTGGGACCAGGTGGATGACACGACGTACACGTTCACGCTGCGCGATGGCGTCACGTTCTCCGACGGCTCGCCGCTGACCGCCGACGACGTGGTCTTCTCGATCGAGCAGATGCGCTCCTCGGCCGCGGGCGCCGCGAACTTCGCCACGCTCGGCGAGGTCACCGCGCTCGACGACGCGACGGTCCAGATCACCACGGTGGCCCCCGACGCGACGCTGCTCAACGTGCTCGCCTACCGCGGCTCCGCGATCGTGAGCAAGGCCTGGTACGAGTCCACCTCCGAGGAGGACCGCCAGACGACGGCGATGGGCACCGGCCCGTTCGTGCTCGACACGTGGACCGACCAGGTCTCCATGACCTTCACCGCCAACAAGGACTACTGGGGCGGCGCGCCGTCGGTCGACTCGCTCGAGTTCGACTTCATCGGCGACGAGAACGCGCGTGCCGCGCAGCTGCGCCAGGGCTCCGGCACCGACATGGCATGGTTCCGCGACCCGACGCAGGTCGCCTCGCTCAAGGACGAGGGCTACACCGTCGGCGAGAACGCCGCCACGCGCTCGCTGACCATGTACGTCAACGCCTCGTCGGGCCCGCTCGCCGACGTCAAGGTCCGCCAGGCCGTCTCGAAGGCGATGGACCGCCAGGCCCTCATCGACTTCGCGATGGGCGGCATGGCCGAGCCCAGCCTCGTGGTCCCCGTCGGCGACCCGTCGGGCATCGCGCCCGACGCCGACACCCCGAACTACACGCACGACGTCGAGGGCGCGAAGGCGCTGCTCGCGGAGGCGGGCCAGACGAGCCCGACCATCACGCTGACCTACGCGTCCGACGCGGCCTTCGCGCTCGACGTGCCGATGGTCGAGGTGCTCCAGCAGCAGCTCGCCGAGGCGGGCATCACGCTCGAGCTCGTCGGCAAGCCGTGGACCGAGGTGCTGCAGTCCTACATCGGCGGCTCGTGGACCGACCTCGTGCTGGTCCCCGGCGTCTACCAGCCGGACCCGGCCTCGTACTTCTCGACCATCCTCACGCCGGGCCTGCCGATGGTGACCACGGTCACCGCCGACTCGCCCGAGGTCGCGCTGTACATGCAGCTGCGCTCCACCTTCGACGAGGCCCAGCGCGAGGAGATCCTCGCGCAGCTCGAGGACACCGTCGCCGAGAACGTCGACGTGCTCGTCGCCTACACCGGCCCGCAGCGCTACGAGGTGTGGGGCGACACGGTGACCGGCTACGAGGTCGACCCGTTCACGTACCGCGAGGGCCTCGTCTCCACGTCGAAGACCTCCTGAACCCCTCCCGGCGGGCGGCCTCCCACCGCCCGCCGGGAGACCCCCGATCCACCCACCCGCACCTCAACCCGAGGAGGACGCCATGACCGCGACGATCGCCACCACCGACGCGCTCGCCGTCGAGGACCTCACCATCAGCTACGGCGCCGGCATCCCCGTCGTCACGGGCGTCGACCTGCGGGTCGGCCCCGGCGAGATCCTGGGCGTGATCGGCGAGTCCGGCTGCGGCAAGTCGAGCATCGGCTTCGCGGTGCTCGGCCTGCTGCCCGCCAGCGCCGTCGTCGACGCCGACCGCCTCGACGTCGGCTCGCACGGCATGCTGGAGGCGGACGAGGCCGACTGGAACCAGGTGCGCGGCCGCGTCGCCTCGATGGTCTTCCAGGAGCCCATGTCGGCCCTCAACCCCTGCATGCGGGTCGGCGCGCAGATCGCCGAGGTGCTCCTGGTGCACGGCCTCGCCGACAAGCAGGCCGCCCACGCCCGCGCCCTCGAGCTGCTGCGCATGGTGCAGGTGCCCGAGCCCGAGCTGCGCGCCAAGCAGTTCCCCCACCAGATGTCCGGCGGCATGCGCCAGCGCATCGTCATCGCGATGGCCATGGCCGCCAACCCGCGGCTGCTCGTCGCCGACGAGCCCACCACCGCGCTCGACGTCACCGTCCAGGCGCAGATCCTCGACCTGCTCGACCGGATGCGCCGCGAGACCGGCGCGGGCGTGCTGCTCATCAGCCACGACCTGGGCGTGATCGCGCAGACCTGCGACCGCGTGGTGGTGATGTACGCCGGCGAGATCGTCGAGGAGGGCGAGCCCGCCGAGGTGCTGGCGCGCCCGTCCCACCCGTACACGGCGGCGCTCGTCGCCTCGATCCCCACGACCACGACGCCGGCCCGCCAGGACCTGCCGATGATCCCGGGCGGCGTCCGGGACGCCGACCGCGCGACCGCCGGCTGCCGGTTCGCGGCACGATGCGCCTTCGCGACCGAGCGGTGCGCCTCGCCCCAGGCGCTCGTCGAGATCGCCCCCACCCACACGGCGCGCTGCTGGCGTAGCGCCGAGCTCGACCTCACGACCACGACGGAGGCGACGGCATGACCCTCACGGACCTCTCCCTCACCCCCCGCCCCGAGGCGGCGGCGGACCCCCTCATGGTGCTCAACGGCATCCGCCAGGAGTTCCCCGCCGCGGGCGGCCGCACCGTGCACGCGCTCGACGGCGTCACCCTCGAGGTGCAGCGCGGCGAGACGCTCGGCATCGTCGGCGAGTCGGGCTGCGGCAAGTCGACGCTCGCCCGCGCGGCGCTGCTGCTGCGCCGTCCCACGGCGGGCGAGATCCGCTTCGACGGCAAGGACGCGCTCGCGATGCGCGGCGGCCGCCTCCGCGCCCACCGCCGGCGCGCGCAGATGGTGTTCCAGGACCCCAACGACTCGCTCGACCCGCGCTACAAGGTGCTCCGCTCCGTCATGGAGCCGCTGCTCGCGGCCGGGGTGCCGCGCGGCGAGGCGAAGCAGCGGGCGCTCGCGGCCCTCGAGGCCGTCGGCGCCCCGGACGGCGCCGCCGACCGCTTCCCCCACGAGTTCTCGGGCGGCCAGCGCCAGCGCATCGCGATCGCCCGCGCGATCGCGACCGAGCCCGAGCTGGTGATCCTCGACGAGCCCACGAGCGCGCTCGACGTGTCCATCCAGTCGCAGATCCTCAACCTGCTGCTCGAGCTGCAGGAGAGCAAGCAGCTCACCTACATGTTCATCTCGCACAACCTCGCGGTGATCCGCCACCTGTCGCACCGCGTCGCCGTGATGTACCTGGGCCGCGTGGTCGAGGTCGGGCCCGCCGCGCAGGTCCTCGCCGACCCGCTGCACCCGTACACGGCCGCGCTGCTGTCGGCCGTGCCGGACCCCGACGCCGGGCCGCGCGAGCGGATCATCCTGCAGGGCGACCCGCCGAGCCCCACGCAGCGCGCCGCCGGGTGCGCGTTCGCGAGCCGCTGCTGGCTCGCCACCGAGCAGTGCCGCACCGAGGCCCCGCCGCTGGTCCACACCGACGTCGCGGCCAACCCGACCGGCGGCCACCTGGTCGCCTGCCACCGTCCCGGCGAGGGGCAGGAGGCGTTGCGCCTCGGCCTGCACCCCGCATCGTCCACCACCGTCTGACAGAAGGAGCACCACCATGACCGACCAGGTCACCATCCTCACCGCGAAGCTCGTCCGGACCATGGACGATGCGGTCCCCACCGGCACCGCCGTCGCCGTGCGCGGCGGCACGATCCTCGCGGTCGGCACCCCCGAGGTGCTGCTCGCGACCTACCCTGGCGCCGAGGTCGACGACCGCTACGCCGACCAGGTCCTCGCGCCCGGCTTCGTCGAGGCGCACTCGCACATGGGCGGCGTCATGGAGAGCCCGTTCTACCTGGGCTACTTCCCGCGCATGACGCCTGAGGGCACCCCGCTGCACGGCGCGCAGTCCTGGCAGGGCGTGCTCGACGCGCTCAAGGCGTGGGACGCCGAGCTGCCGGAGGGCGAGGTGCTCAGCGCGCGCGGCCTCGACATGCTGTTCTTCCCGGGCGAGGCGCTCGACCGTCACGCGCTCGACTCGGTGAGCGCCACCCGCGGCATCTACGTGATCCACGCGAGCGGCCACGTCGCCACCGCCAACTCGGTGCTGCTGGAGAAGGCCGGGTACGGCGCCGACACCGAGGTCGAGGGCGTCGTCAAGGGCGAGGACGGGCTCCCGACCGGCGAGCTGCAGGAGATGGGCGCGATGATGGCCGTGATGCAGGCCCTGGGCATGGACCTCTCGAAGGGCATGACGAGCGAGAAGGGCATGTACGACTTCGCCGCCGACGCCCGCAACCACGGCTGCACCACCGCGACGGACCTCGCGAGCTTCGACGCCGTCCGCCCGGGCGGACTCGACCTCCTCACCGAGGTGACCTCCCGCGAGGACTTCTCGCTGCGCCTCGTGCCGGCCACGTTCGGCGGCATGACGAAGTCCGCCGAGGAGGCCGAGGGCCTCGCCGCCGTGGTGAGGTCCGTCCAGGGCAAGGGCAACCCGAAGCTCCACCTGGGCACGGTCAAGCTCATGCTCGACGGCTCGATCCAGCAGCACACCGCGAAGCTGCAGGACCCGGGCTACGTGTGCGGCCACGACGACGGCATCTGGAACACCGACGCCGAGACGTTCCGCGCGCAGGTGAGCGCGTTCCACAAGGCTGGCCTCAACATCCACGTGCACTGCAACGGCGACGAGGCGACCGAGGTCTTCTGCGACGCCGTCGAGTCGGTGCTCGCGGAGTCCCCGCGCTGGAACCACCGCCACACGGTCACGCACTCGCAGCTCACCACGCGTGCCCAGTACAAGCGCATGGCGGAGCTGGGCATGGGCGCCAACATCTTCTCCAACCACATCTGGTACTGGGGCGACCAGCACATCGACCTCACCGTCGGCCCGGACCGCGTGCAGCGCATGAACGCGGCCCGCACCGCGCTCGACGCGGGCGTGACCATCGCCCTCCACTGCGACACCCCGGTGACGCCGCTCGACCCGCTGGCCACCGCCTCGTACGCGGTCGAGCGCCGCACCCCGACCGGCCGCTCGTGGGGCGACGCCGAGCGCATCTCCGTCAAGGAGGCCCTCGAGGCGATCACCATCGGCCCGGCCTACCTGCTCAAGCTCGACCACCTCATCGGCTCGATCGTGCCCGGCAAGCACGCGGACTTCGCCGTGCTCGACCGCGACCCGTTCGAGGTCCTCGAGGCCAAGGAGCTGCGCGACATCACGGTGCTCGGCACCGTCGTCGGCGGCGTCCACTTCCCGTCCCCGGTCGCTGCGGCCGTCTGACCCGCCCCCACAAGGAGACTGAGATGCCCATCCCGAACGACCCCGCCGGCGCGGAGACCTACGTCCTCGACCGCGCCCACGTGTTCCACTCGTGGTCCGCGCAGAAGAGCCTCGACCCCATGGTGATCACCGGCGGCGAGGGCTCCTACGTGTGGGACGCCGACGGCACCCGCTACCTCGACTTCTCGTCGCAGCTCGTCTACACGAACGTGGGCCATCAGCACCCGAAGGTCGTCAAGGCGATCCAGGAGCAGGCCGCGACCCTCGCGACCATCGCGCCCGCGCACGCCAACGACAAGCGCGCCAAGGCCGCGGCCCTCATCGCGGGCCTCGCGCCCGAGGGCATGGAGAAGGTGTTCTTCACCAACGGCGGCGCCGAGTCCATCGAGAACGCCATCCGCATGGCGCGCCTGCACACCGGCCGCACCAAGGTCATGTCGCAGTACCGCAGCTACCACGGCTCCACCGCGACCGCGATCCAGGTCACGGGCGACCCGCGCCGCTTCCCCAACGAGTTCGTGCCCGCCGGCACGGTCCACTTCTTCGGGCCGTTCCTCTACCGCTCCGTGTTCAACGCGACCACGGAGCAGGAGGAGTGCGAGCGCGCGCTCGACCACCTCGAGCAGATGATCACGTTCGAGGGACCGGGCACCATCGCGGCGATCGTGCTGGAGACGGTGCCGGGCACGTCGGGCATCATGCCGCCGCCGCCGGGCTACCTCGCGGGCGTCCGCGAGCTGTGCGACCGGTTCGGCATCGTCATGATCTGCGACGAGGTGATGGCCGGCTTCGGCCGCACCGGCGCCTGGTTCGCGATCGACCACTACGGCATCACCCCGGACCTCATCACCTTCGCCAAGGGCGTGAACTCCGGCTACGTGCCCATGGGTGGCGTCATCATCCGCGACGAGATCGCGGCGACCTTCGACGAGCGCGCCTTCCCGGGCGGCCTCACCTACTCGGGCCACCCGCTGGCCGCGGCGGCCGCCGTCGCGACCATCGAGGCGATGCACGAGGAGGACGTGGTGGGCAACGCGGCCCGCGTGGGCGCGGAGGTCTTCGGGCCCGAGCTGCGCGCGCTCGCCGAGCGTCACCCCTCCGTCGGTGACGTCCGCGGCCTGGGCGTGTTCTGGGCGCTCGACCTGGTCAAGGACCGCGAGACCAAGGAGCCGCTCGCGCCCTACGGCGGCGCGTCCGCGGCCGTCACCGGCGTGCTCGGCGCGGCCCGTCAGGCGGGGCTGCTGCTGTTCAACCAGTTCCACCGGATCCACATCTGCCCGCCGTGCAACATCTCCGACGAGGAGGCCCGCGCGGGCATCGCGATCCTCGACGAGGCGCTCGAGGTGGCCGACGCCGCGTACGAGGGGGTGCTCGAGCCCGCGTTCGCGTAGGGACGATGCGTGGGGCGGGGCCGGCGACGGTCCCGCCCCGTCGCGCGTCCGGGGGCGGGTCGCCGGAGGTGCGCGTGACCGTGCCCCACACGCGCACCCGAGTGGAACGTTTCAGTTCTGCAACTCGCGCGGCAAAGCGCGACCAGGGCGCCGCGCACTGCAGATCCCGTGTGGATAGGGGTCGGCGCGGGGCGCAGCGCGGGGCGCAGCGCAGCGCGCCGGAGGACGGCGCCGCTACTCGGCCATCTGCTCCCGGATCGCCTCGCCGAGCAGCTCGATGCCGCGGGGGATCGCCTGCAGCGAGATCGCGTTGAAGCCCACCCGGATGTGGCGCCGCTCGGCACCCTCGAGGAAGAAGCGCTCGCCCGCGTCGACCAGGACGCCCCTGCGCCGCGCGAGCTCCGCGACGCGCGTGCCGTCGAAGCCCTCGGGCCCGGTCACCCACACGCTCAGCCCGCCCGCGGGCACGGGCGGCAGCGGGAACGGCAGGTGCCGCTCGAGCTCCTCCATCACCACCTCCCACTTGCGCACGAGGTGGCGGCGGTGCTGGCGCAGCGCCCGGTGGTACTCGCCCGACTCGATGAACAGCCCCAGCGCGCGCTGCAGGTGGCCCGAGGGGTGCTTGGTGAGGTAGCGCCGGCGCTGCCGCAGCGCCGCGATGAGCGCCGCATCGGCCACCACGAAGCCCAGCCGCAGGCCGGGCGCCACGAACTTCGAGAAGGTGCCCACGTAGATGACGCGGCCCGTGCGGTCGAGCGACTTCAGCGACGGCGTCGGACGGCCCTTGAAGCGGACCTCGGAGTCGAAGTCGTCCTCGATGATGAGCGCGTCCTCCGACTGGGCCGCGCGCAGGATCGCGGCGCGCCGCGCGTACGAGGTCGTGACCGACGTCGGGTGATGGTGGCTCGGGGTGAGGTAGACGAACTCGGAGCGCGCCGCATCGGCCTTCGACACGCGCGCGCCCGAGGCGTCGACCTCGATCGGGTGCAGCGTCGCGCCCGCGTTGCGGAAGATGTGCCACGCGTCCACGTAGCCGGGGTTCTCGACGCTGACGGTGGTGCCGGGCTCGATGAGCAGGTCCGCGAGCAGGGACAGCGCCTGCTGCGCGCCGTTGGTGACGATCACCTCGGACGGGCTCACCGACATCCCGCGCGGGGGCAGGATCTCGCGGCAGATCGCCTTCACCAGGAGCTCGTCGTCCGCGTCGACCGAGTCGCGCAGGCTCGCCGCCATGTGCGGCCCGGCGAGCGCGTCGTTGAGCGTGCGCAGCCATGCGCGCGCGGGGAAGCTGGACAGCTCCGGCTGGCCGGGCAGGAACGGGAACGGGTAGCGGTTCCAGTCGGGGTGGGCGGCGGCGTGGTGCAGGTCCTCGCCGAGCGGGCGGGGCAGGCGCGCCTGCCAGTCGACCTGGCCGGTCGGGACGGCCCGGTGGTGCGGTGCGCGGGCCGGCTGGGGGGTGGACGATGCGGCGGGCTGGGCCGTCGCGAGACGCTCGGCGGCGGGGTAGAGGCCGGATCGCGGGCGGGACTCGATCAGCCCCAGCGCGGTCAGCTCCTGGTACGCGGCCGACACGGTGTTGCGGGAGACGCCGAGCACGCCCGCGAGGTGACGCGACGACGGCAGCGGGCGGTGCGGCTTGAACCGGCCCTCGAGCAGCGACTGCTCGAGGAAGCGGCGCACCTGCTGGAACAGCGGCTCGCGGCTCTCGGGGTCGAGGTACTGGCGGGCGCGCGCGCCGAACGCCTCGTCGGCGTCGAGGTCACGCTCGATCGTCATGGGGGGCTCCCGTGGGGTCAGGGGTCATGCGAGCAGCCCGCGCGCGGCCAGCACCGCGCCCGACACCAACGACAGCACCAGCGACGCGGTCCGCACGGTCCCCGGGGGGATCCGTCGGACCAGCGGCACGGCGACGGCGGCGCCCACGAGGACGGCCGGTGCGAGCGCGAGCCCCGACAGCGCGTCGAGCCCGAGCGGGCCCGCGCCGGCCCTGCCCGCGGCCCAGGATAGCGACACGAGGGACAGCACCGAGGTCACGGCGAAGTACGCGGACAGCGTCGCGCGCATCGTGCGCACCTCGGCGGGACGGTAGACCACGGCCATCGGCGGGCCGGGGAGCGCGGCGATCGGGGTGAGCGCCCCGCCGAGCCCGCCGGCCAGCGCGACGGTGCCGGGCGTCATGCGCGCGCGCCACGTCGCGAGCGACAGCGCGGACGCGACGACCACGACGAGCCCGACGACCACCTGGGTCGCCGCGGTCGGGGTGACGGACGCGATCACGGTGCCGGCGACGATGCCGGGCAGCGCGGCGACGGACGCGCATCCCAGGTCGCCCCAGTGCAGCCAGCGCCGCTCGGTCCACGCGGCGACGATCATCACCACGACGGTGATCGCGAGCACCGCGCCGATGCCCAGCTCGGGGGCGACGAGCACGAGCAGCGGCACCGCGACGATGCCGAAGCCCATCCCGGTGGCCGACTGCACGATGGTCGCGACCACGACGACGGCGGCGGCCGCCGCCCACGCGAGCGCGGTCATCCGTTCCTCCGAGGCATGGATCGATCCTGCTGGCCCCCGCGCGCGAGGGCCAGGTCCACGGCGCGCGCTTCCCGGGGGCCAGGCGTTACGTCGAGGAAACACGGTGGCCCCCTCGTGACCGGCCCCTCTGGACCTGGCTGGGAGGTCCCCGGCCAGTCCATAGTGGTGCCATCGCCGCCGGGCCCCCGGCAGGCACCCCCCTACGAACGGAGAGCAGCAATGGCACAGCGCACGGCGGTCGTCACCGGAGCGAGCAGCGGGATCGGCGCGGCGAGCGCGCGCGCCCTGGCGGCCGACGGCTGGCACGTGATCGTGGGCGCGCGCCGCGTGGACCGCATCGAGGCCCTCGCGGAGGAGATCGGCGGCACCGCGATCGCGCTCGACGTGACCGACGAGTCCTCGGTCGAGGCGTTCTGCGCCGCCGTCGACACGTGCGACCTGCTGCTCAACAACGCGGGCGGCGCGTTCGGCGCGACCTCGATCGCGGACGCCGACGTCGACGAGTGGCAGGCGATGTACGACGTCAACGTGCTCGGCACGCTGCGCATGACCAAGGCGCTGCTGCCCAAGCTCATCGCGTCGGGCGACGGCCAGGTCATCACCATCGGCTCGATCGCCGCGCGCGAGCCCTACAAGGGCGGCGGCGGCTACAACGCCGCCAAGCACGCGGTGGCCGCGCTCACGCGCGTGCTGCGCATCGAGCTGCTCGGCCAGCCGGTGCGCGTGTGCGAGATCGACCCGGGCATGGTCGAGACCGAGTTCTCGCTCGTGCGCTTCGGCGGCGACGAGGACAAGGCCGCCAAGGTCTACGAGGGCCTCACCCCGATGGGCCCGGGCGACATCGCCGACGCCGTCCGCTGGGTCGCCTCGCGCCCCAAGCACGTCAACATCGACCAGATCCTCATGCTCGCGACGGCCCAGACCTCGGCCCAGGTCGCGCATCGGGAACTCTGAGCAAACTCCCAGGGGCGCACGGGGGGTCGCGCTTCGGCGTGCGGGTACCCTGGATCGGTGCCCGCGTGCGAAGGTCACGGCCGCGTAAGGATGCGGCCGGTCCGGGAACCCGCGCGGACTCCCATCGGTTACCCGGTCGACCCCCCGTGTGTCGCGCGCCGCCGCGGCGGACGCAGCCCACACCCCTAGGAGATTCATGAAGAAGAACGTGATCGCAGGGGCCATGCTCGGCACCCTCGCCGTGCTCGGCCTCGCCGCGTGCAGCCCCGCCTCGGACGCGAACCCGTCCGCCTCGGCCTCGGCCGCCGCGGACACCTCCGCCGCGGACTCGGCGGCGCTCGAGTCCATCCAGTGGACGGACAAGGACGGCGTCCCGGCGCTCACGTTCGACACCCCGCTGACCGTCGGCGACGTCGCCACGCGCCATGTCGCGGACGGCGACGGCGCGGTGATCGAGGCCGGCCAGAACGTCAGCCTCGACTACGTCGTGTACTCGGGCGACGACGCGTCGCAGATCTACTCGACCTACGACGCGGGCACCCCCGAGGTCGTCACCATGACCGAGGGCCAGGTGGTCCAGGACCTGTACGACCAGCTCGTGGGCCAGAAGGTCGGCACGCAGCTGCTCTACGTCTACCCCGACACCTCGAGCGAGACGGGCTCCGCCGTGGTCATGGCCGTGACCGCGACCAAGGCCGTGACGCCGCTCGACCGCGCCACCGGCACCGCCGTGACGCCCAAGGACGGCCTGCCCACGGTCACGCTCGACGACTCGGGCAAGCCCTCCATCGACTTCTCCACCGTCGACAAGAAGCCGTCGGACCTGGTCTCCCAGACCCTCATCGAGGGTGACGGCGAGACCGTCAAGGACGGCGACCAGATCACCGTGAACTACACCGGCTGGATCTGGAAGGGCGACCAGTTCGACTCGTCGTGGGACGCCGGCCAGACCGCGTCGTTCACGCTCGCGAGCGGCTCGCTCATCGACGGCTGGGTCAAGGGCCTCGCGGGCCAGAAGGTCGGCAGCCAGGTGCTGCTGGTCATCCCGCCGAGCCTCGCCTACGGCGACCAGGAGTCGGACACCATCCCGGCGAACTCGACCCTGGTCTTCGTGGTGGACATCCTCGCGAAGAACTAGCGCGCACAGCACGAAGGGCCCCGCCGTCGGCGGGGCCCTTCGTCGTTCGTGGGTCAGGCGTCGGGGGACGATGCGGTCGCGGCCTCCGCGTCGCCGTCGCCGGGTGGCGTGGGCGCGGCCGCGCTCGCCGCGTCGATCGCGACCACCTCGTAGGTGCGTCCCGAGTTCTTGACGATCGCGGTGATGAGCGCCGCGATGGGCAGCGCCATGAACGCGCCGAGCGGGCCGGCGATGGCGCCGCCGGCGAGCGCGCCGCCGAACGCGATGGCGCCGTTGAGCTCCATGCTCTGCGACGAGAAGCGCGGGCTCAGCCAGTAGTTCTCCGCCTGCTGGTAGACGATCACCCAGGCGAGCATGATGATCGCGGGCACGAGGCCCTGCACCGCGAGGATGATGACGATGGGCAGCGCGGCGCCGAGGTAGGTGCCGATGAACGGGATGAACTCCGACACGAATCCCATGAACAGCGCGAGCGGGATCGCGTAGACCAGCGGCAGCCCGACCAGCAGCATCACCACGAAGCCGAGGCCGCCGCACACGCCCATGAGCAGCACGCGCGAGTAGAAGTAGCCGCCCGTCTGCTGGATGGAGGTGTCGGCGATCCACGCGAACGTGCGCTGGCGTGCGGGGGGCATGCGGGTCATGAGCGCGTGCATGATCTGCGGCCACTGGGCGGCGATGTAGAAGGCGAACGTCGCGACGGTGAAGACGTCGAAGACGATCCCGATGCCGGACGTGACGATGCCGAACGCGTTGTCCGCCCAGCCCAGCAGCGTCTGCATCACGTTGTCGACGCCCGTGTTCGTGGAGCTCGTGTCGATGGGCACGCCGAGCACGGACCGGCTCCACTCGCTCAGCGCGCTGGTCCAGCCGGGGAGGTTCTCGCGCACGGACTCGGCGAAGCGCGCGATCGCGGGGATCAGCACGGACACCATGAACACCACGACCACGACGGACGCGAGGTACATGAGGCCCACGGCGGCGCCGCGGCGCATGCCGTACCGCCGGTGCAGGCTGGTGACGCCAGGCATCATGGCGAGCGCGATGAACAGCGCGAACACGATGAGCCCGAGCAGGTGCCGCATCTGGAAGGCGGCCCACAGCACGAGCAGGACCAGCAGGACGATGCGCACCGCGCGCCACATCGACCGGCGCACCACCGCGTCGATCCACGCGGGCGCGGGCTCCTCCGCGCGCCGCGCCGCCTCGTCGGCGGCGGCCCGCGCCACCTCGGGCGGCATCGGCTCGCGGTGCTCGGCGGCGTCGGCGCTCATCGGGAGCCCTCGAGCCCGCGGCCGAGCGTGAAGGCGCGCACGAGGCCGACGATGCCGAGCAGCACGAACACGAAGCCCGCGATCCACACGAGCACGGTCGCGGTGATGGCGGGCGAGGCGAGGACCACGATGCCGGCGAGGACGCCGATGGTGCCGTAGGCGATCGCCCATCCGCGCGAACGGGCCCTGCCGGACTCGACGAGCACCATGATGCCGTCGATGATCCAGCCGAGGCCGATCGTGATCGCGACCACGAGCAGCAGCACGGCGGCCGAGGCCTCGAGGTTGCGCAGCATCACCACGCCGGCGACGAGCATGAGCAGGCCCAGGATGATGGCGAGCGTGCGATGGCTGCCCGTGAGCGACGTGCCGAGCACGCCCATGGCGATGCGCACCACGCCCGCGAGGAGGAAGTAGACGCCCATGAGCGCGGCGGCCGCGGCGAGCGTGTGGCCGGGCCACACGAGCAGCGCGATGCCCACGCCGAGGGCGATGACGCCGAGCACCGCGAACACCACGCGCACCGCGGTGACGGCTCGGGAGGTCAGCTCCGCCGGGTCCATCTCGAAGCTGAACTGCCTGGTCTCCTGCATGACGGCTCCTCTCGCGCCCCGCGCGCGCGGGGTGGCTGCTCTCACGCTACCGTCGGCGCGGCGCCGCGTGACGGACCCGGGATCCGGCCGGTACGAGGGGTGCCGGCGCCGCCTCGGGGTGCCCACCGCCCGGGGCCTACGTGAGAACCGTGACGGATTTGTGCCGAACGCGCCGATTACGTGCGAGGATGGACCTCCGGATGCAGGTTGCTTGCGAGGGGGGAGAAGAATGTCGCTCGACGACCTGGACCGAAGGATCATCGACGAGCTGCGGCGGGACGGCCGCGCGAGCTACGCGGAGATGGGCCTGCGCATCGGCCTGTCGCCCTCCGCGGTGAAGCGTCGCGTCGACCGGATGGTCGCGGAACGCGTGATCCAGGGGTTCCATGTGAGGATCGATCCCGCGCTCGACGGCGCGGGCACCGAGGCGTACGTCGAGGTGTTCTGCACGGGCACGGTCGGACCCGAGGAGCTGCGTCGCATCCTCGCGTCCATCCCGAACGTCGTCGAGGCGTTCACCGTGACGGGGCAGGCGGACGCCATCGTGCGGCTGCGCGCCGCGACCATGGCGGACCTCGAGGAGGCGCTCGAGCGCGTCAGGCTCGCGCCGCAGGTCGACAAGACCCGCAGCGCGATCATCCTGTCGCGGCTCGTGGAGAGCCGTCAGGCCTGACGCGGATCAGATCCAGCTCGGCAGCCACATGTGGGTCTGCCAGTACCGGAACGGGATCGGCGTGCCCACCCACAGCGGGATGAAGAAGCCGGACACCACGAGGATCGCCGCCACCGCGCAGCCGACCGCGATCGTGCCGCCGCGCGACCACCCGCCCTCGAGCCGGTCGGGCTGGGCGACGCGCCGCATCGCCCACACGAGCGTGAGGATCATGAACGGCATGAACGCGACCGAGTAGAACGTGAAGATGGTGCGGTAGGCGTACGGCAGCCACGGCAGCCAGCCCGCGAGCACGCCGGCGGAGACCGACAGCGCGAGGACGTCGCCGCGGCGGATCACGCGCCACAGCGCCCACGCGAGCGCCGCGGTCGCGAGCCACCAGATGAGCGGGTTGCCCAGCGCGTGGATCGCCGAGACGCATCGCGCCGCGCCGCAGTCGGCGTCGGGCACGTCCTCGAAGTAGAAGGCGGTCGGGCGCCACTGCACCAGCCACAGCCACGGGTTCGACATGTAGTTGTGCGGCGTCGTGAGCCCGGTGTGGAAGACCCACATCTGCTGGTGGTAGTGGATCAGCGAGTTGAGGGCGTCGGGCAGCCACGTCACGCCCTCGCCGGGGTGGGACTCCGCCCAGTGGCGGTCGTACGAGCCGTTGGTGAGGAACCAGTTCGCCCACGTCCCGACGTACACGACGGGCGCGATGACGACGGTGGCGAGGCCCGCGGGGAACGCGCTCGCGAGCGTCCCGGTGAACCACCGGGTCGCGCCCAGCTCCCGGCGCGCGACCGCGTCCCACACGACGGACAGCACCAGCAGCACCGCCGCGAAGTAGAAGCCGTTCCACTTCACCGACCCCGCGAGCGAGAACGCCAGGATCGCGCCGAGGCGCCACCACCGGATCCCGGTGAGGGGACCGATGCCCGGGAGCGGCGCATCGTCCGCCAGCCCGAGCATGGTGCGCTCCTCGGCGGCTCCGGTCTCGAGCCGCACGCGCGTCCGGTCGCGGTCGACCACGAGCAGCCAGAACCCCAGGCCGACGAAGAAGGCGAGGAAGCCGTCCAGGAGCGCGGTGCGCGACAGCACGATCGCCTCGCCGTCCACCGCGACGAGCACGCCGGCGACGCCGCCCCACAGCGTCGAGCGGAACAGGCGGCGCGCGGCGAGCGCGATCAGGACGGCCAGCAGCGAGCCCAGGACGGCCCCGACCGCGCGCCACCCGAACGGCGAGTTGCCGAACAGCTCGATGCCGAGCGCGATGAGCAGCTTGCCCACCATCGGGTGGACCACGAAGTCACCCTGGGCGGTGAGGCCCGAGGTGTCACCCGTCGCGAACAGGGAGTCGTCGCCCGTCCACTTCCCCTCGTACCCGAGCTCGGTGAGGGAGAAGGCGCCGCGCGCGTAGAACACCTCGTCGAAGACGAGCGCGTGGGGCTGCGACAGCGAGGCGAGCCGGAGGATGGCGGCGAGCACGCCGACGCCGGTCGCCATGAGGGCGCCGCGCCAGCGCCACAACGTGGCGAGATTCACACGCGAAGCCTATCCGCGCGGGCTCCGGGCCGGATGCGGCACGGCGTGTGCGAAAGTGGGGGCATGACAGGACGGATCGTGCTCGCCGCGACGCCCATCGGCAACGTCGGCGACGCGTCCGATCGGCTGCGCGAGGCGCTCGCGACCGCCGACGTGGTCGCCGCCGAGGACACGCGCCGCCTGCGCGACCTCGCCGGGCGCCTCGGGATCCGCATCGCGGGCGACACGGTCGCCCACCACGACCACAACGAGGGCGACTCCGCCGCCGCGCTGGTCGAGCGTGCCGCCGCGGGCGACACCGTCGTCGTGGTGTCCGATGCGGGCATGCCGGCCGTGTCCGACCCGGGCTTCCGCGTGGTCGAGGCCGCCGCGGCGGCCGGCGTCGACGTGACCGTGCTGCCCGGACCTTCCGCCGCGCTCGCCGCGCTCGCGCTCTCCGGGCTGCCGACCGACCGCTTCGCGTTCGAGGGCTTCCTGCCCCGCAAGGGCGGCGAGCGCGCCGCCCGGCTCGCGTCCCTCGCCACCGAGGACCGCACGCTCGTCTTCTTCGAGGCGCCGCACCGGCTCGCGGCGACGCTGACCGCCATGGCCGAGGCGTGGGGAGGGGAACGCCGCGCCGCCGTCTCGCGCGAGATCACCAAGACGTACGAGGAGACCCGCCGCGGCACGCTCGCCGAGCTCGCCGGCTGGGCCGTCGCGGAGGAGCCGCGCGGGGAGATCGTCGTCACCGTGGCCGGCCGCCCGGCCGAGGCCCCCGGCGTGCCCGCCCTCGTCGCCGAGGTCCTCGCGCGCGTCGCCGCCGGCGAGCGGGCCAAGGCCGCCGTCAACGACGTCGCCGCGACCGCCGGCGTGCCGAGCCGCGAGCTGTACGCGGCCGTCCTCGCGGCACGGGCCTCGGGATGACCGCGGGCGAGGCGGCGCGACCGCGGGTCCCCGCCGTCACCGTCGCCGTCGCCTGCTTCGCGCTCGGCATCATCGCGGGCGCGTTCACCGACCAGTGGAACGCGTCCCGCGCGATCCCGGTCGCGACGGAGAGCCCCGCCCCCAGCGCCACCCCCGTCGCGAGCGCGTCGCCGACGCCCGCCGCGAGCGCGTCCCCGGTCGCCGGCGTCGCCTCGGCCGCGCCCGACGCGACCGCGGCCGCCGCGGTCACGCCTCCCCTCGACCTCACGGCCCACAGCGTCGACGATCCGGGCTCCGTCTGGGTGGTGGTGAACAAGGTGCGGCCGCTCGACCCGCAGGACTACGCGCCCGACGACCTGCAGGCGGTCGCGGACGTGCCCGGCGGGGCGACGATGCGCGCCGACGCCGCCGCGGCGATGACCGCCCTCCACGCGGAGGCCGTCGACGCGGGCGCGGGCTTCACCATCACCACCGGCTACCGCGACCACGACCTGCAGGCCTCTCTCTACGACGGCTACGTCGCCGATCGCGGCCGGGAGGCCGCCGACATGTTCTCGGCGCGGCCGGGCTACTCCGAGCACCAGACCGGCCTCGCCGCCGACATCCAGGCGGACGGCTGCCGCCTCGAGGCGTGCTTCGCGGACACCGCGGCCGGACGCTTCGTCGCGGCGCACGCGTGGGAGCACGGGTTCATCGTGCGCTACCCCGACGACGAGCGGGACGTCACCGGCTACATCTACGAGCCGTGGCACCTGCGGTTCGTCGGCGTCGAGCTCGCCACGTGGATGCACCGGGCGGGGGAGACCACCCTCGAGCGCGTCTTCGGGCTCGACCCCGCGCCCGACTACCGCTGACGGCCCCGCCGCGCCCCGCATCGTCCCCCGGCCGGACGGCCCACGGGGGCACCTCCCGCGAACACTAGGATGGACGCCATGTCACGCATCCTGTCCGCGGTCGCCTGGCCGTACGCCAACGGCCCCCGTCACATCGGCCACGTCGCCGGCTTCGGCGTCCCCTCGGACGTCTTCTCCCGGTACATGCGCCTCGCGGGCCACGACGTGCTCATGGTGTCGGGCACCGACGAGCACGGCACCCCGATCCTCGTGCAGGCCGAGGGCGAGGGCGTGACGCCGCAGGAGCTGGCGGACCGCTACAACCGCGTGATCGTCGAGGACCTCACCCAGCTGGGCCTGTCCTACGACCTCTTCACGCGCACCACCACGGGCAACCACTACGCCGTCGCGCAGGCCATGTTCAAGGCCGTGCACGCGAACGGCTACATGATCTCGGAGACCACGCGCGGCGCGATCTCCCCGTCGACCGGCCGCACGCTGCCCGACCGCTACATCGAGGGCACGTGCCCGATCTGCGGCTACGACGGCGCGCGCGGCGACCAGTGCGACAGCTGCGGCAACCAGCTCGACGCGATCGACCTCAAGAACCCGCACAGCCGCATCAACGGCGAGACGCCCAAGTTCATCGAGACCGAGCACTTCTTCCTCGACCTGCCGGCGCTCGTCCAGCCGCTGACCGACTGGCTCGGCTCGCGGCACGGCTGGCGCCCCAACGTCATGAACTTCTCCAAGAACCTGCTGGCGGACGTGCGCCCTCGCGCGATGACCCGCGACATCGACTGGGGCATCCCTGTCCCGCTCGAGGGCTGGGAGGACAACCCCGCCAAGCGCCTCTACGTGTGGTTCGACGCGGTCATCGGCTACCTCTCGGCGTCCATCGAGTGGGCGCGCCGCGAGGGCGACCCCGACGCGTGGCGCCAGTGGTGGAACAACCCCGAGGCCCTGTCCTACTACTTCATGGGCAAGGACAACATCACCTTCCACTCGCAGATCTGGCCCGGCGAGCTCATCGCTGCCAACGGCCGCGGCGCGCGCGGCGGCTCGCTCAGCGAGTTCGGCGACCTGCAGCTGCCCACCGAGGTGGTCTCGAGCGAGTTCCTCACCATGGAGTCCGCGAAGTTCTCAAGCTCGCGCGGCCACGTCATCTACGTGCGCGACATGCTGTCGCGCTACCAGCCCGACGCGCTGCGCTACTTCATCGCCGTCGCCGGCCCCGAGACCTCGGACGCCGACTTCACGTGGTCCGAGTTCAAGCGCCGCAACAACGACGAGCTGGTCGCCGGCTGGGGCAACCTGGTCAACCGCACCGCGTCCCTGCTGCACAAGAACGTGGGCGAGATCCCCGCGCTCGGCGATCTGCAGGACGTCGACCGCGCCGCGCTCGCGGCCTCCGAGGGCGCGTTCGCGACCGTGGGCGATCACATCCGCACGCAGCGCCAGCGCGCCGCGATCTCGGAGACGATGCGCGTGATCGGCGACGCGAACAAGTACCTCGCCGACACGGCGCCGTGGAAGCTCAAGAACGAGGACCCCGAGCGCATGCGGACCGTGCTCGCCGTCGCGGCCCAGCTCGTGTCGGACGCGAACACGATGATGTCGCCGTTCCTGCCGCACAGCGCGCAGCAGGTGCACGAGGCGCTCGGCGGCACCGGCGTGCTCGCGCCCATGCCGCAGATGAACGAGGTCGACGACCTCGACCTCGCGGACCGCCACTACCCGGTGATCCAGGGCGACTACCGGTCGGTGGCCGGCTGGGGCCGCACCGACCTGGTCGCGGGCACCGTCGTCCCGGCGCCGTCGCCGATCTTCCAGAAGCTCGACGACGAGATGGTCGAGGCCGAGCTCGAGCGCATGGCGGACGAGTAGCCGATGCGGGACGGAGCCTGGCCGCCCGCGCCGGAGGCGCTGCCGGTCGCCGTGGTGGACAACCACACGCACCTGGAGCACCCGGCGGGCGACCCGGAGCTCACCGTCGAGCGGCGCCTCGCGGACGCCGCCGCGGTGGGCGTGGACCGCGTGGTCCAGGTGGGATGCGAGCTCGAGTCGGCACGCTGGACGGCGTCCGCGGTGGAGACGTACCCGTCGATGCTCGGCGCGATCGCGCTGCATCCGAACGAGGCGCCGCTGCACGCCGCCGGCACCCACGCGTCGGGGGTCTCCTACGACGACGCGCTCGCGGAGATCGCCTCGCTCGCGCGGGCGGACCGGATCCGCGCGATCGGCGAGACGGGGCTGGACTTCTTCCGCACCTCGGAGGGCGGACGCGACGCGCAGGTGCGCTCCTTCCGCGATCACATCGCGCTCGCGAAGGAGCTGACGCTGCCGCTCCAGATCCACGACCGTGACGCCCACGCGGAGGTGCTCGACGTGCTCGCGCGCGACGGCGCCCCCGACGTCACCGTGTTCCACTGCTTCTCCGGTGACGCCGGCATGGCGCGCGTGTGCGCCGACCGCGGCTACTACCTGTCGTTCGCCGGCACCGTCACCTTCAAGAACGCCGAGGGGCTGCGGGCGGCCCTCGCCGTCACGCCGCTCTCGCGCGTGATGGTCGAGACCGACGCCCCGTTCCTCACGCCGCACCCGCACCGCGGCGCCCCCAACGCCCCCTACCTCGTGCCGCTGACGATGCGGACCGTCGCGAGCGTCCTCGACGTCGATCTGGGGGTCGCCTGCGCGACGATCTCGGAGACGTCCGAGGCCGTCTATGGTCCCTGGTAGACGGGGGTCTGTGGCCTTTCTCACAGGACCTTGGCCTCAAGCCGGGTTGGACATCGCCGTTATCAATATGAGACAAAGGGCTCCAGAACGAGCGGCTCCGACGGGGTCGCGAGACGAGAGGACCACGTGAGCTACCGACGTACCAACCCCGTGCCCGGAGGCCGCCGCGAGCGGCGTGTCCGGCGCGGCGCGCGGACCCGCGTGCTGACGCAGGTCGGCGTCGCCGTCGCCGTCGGCTCCTTCGCGGTGGGCTCCATCGCAGCCGCCGCCGTGCCGTCGCTCGACGACCCCCAGACCAACGTGACCGCCGCCGACCTGGCGGCCCTGCCCGAGATCGCGACCGACAAGGCCGACGGCTCCGTCGTCAAGACGGAGACCAAGGAGGTCTCCATCAAGCAGGGCTCGGTCAAGCAGGACGACCCCGACCTCGACAAGGGCACCACCGAGGTGGTGACCGAGGGCAAGCCCGGCTCGCAGGTCGTGACCTACGACGTGACCTACGTGGACGGCAAGGAGGTCTCGCGCGTCGAGACCCTCAAGCTCACCGTCGCGCAGCCGGAGGACAAGGTCATCGCCGTCGGCACCAAGGAGCAGCCGGACCCGGCGACCACCACGACCGACAGCACCGCCTCGGGCTCGAGCTCGTCGTCCGTGCCGGCCGCCGCCGCCGTCTCGCCGGGTACCGCCCGCGCGCTCGGCCAGCAGATGGCCGCCGACATGTACGGCTGGACCGGCTCCGAGTGGTCGTGCCTCGACGCGCTGTTCGCCCGCGAGTCAGGCTGGAACCCGAGCGCGTACAACGCGGGCTCCGGCGCCTACGGCATCCCGCAGGCGCTGCCCGGCTCCAAGATGGCCTCGGCCGGCGCGGACTGGCAGACCAACGCGGCGACCCAGATCCGCTGGGGCCTGGGCTATATCAGCGCCCGCTACGGCACGCCGTGCGGCGCGTGGGGCCACTCGCAGTCGACGGGCTGGTACTGACCCCGGTGGCGAGCCTCCTGGGTCCCACCGACATCCGCCTCCTCGCGCAGTCGCTCGACACGGCTCCCCACAAGAAGTGGGGACAGAACTTCGTGGTCGACGCCGGCACGGTGCGCCGCATCGCGCGCCTGTCCGGCGTCGGTCCGGGCGACCGCGTGGTCGAGGTGGGTCCGGGGCTGGGCTCGCTGACGCTCGCGCTGCTCGAGACGGGCGCGGACGTCACCGCGGTCGAGATCGACCCGGTGCTCGCCGCCGCGCTGCCGTCGACGGTGGCGGAGCGCGCCCCCGAGGACGCCGACCGCTTCGACGTCATCCACCAGGACGCGCTGCGCGTGGAGAGCCTGCCCTCGGAGCCCCGCGCGCTCGTCGCGAACCTGCCGTACAACGTCTCGGTGCCGGTGATCCTGCACTTCCTCGAGACCTTCCCCACGCTCGAGCGCGTGCTCGTCATGGTGCAGGCCGAGGTCGCGGACCGTCTCGCGGCGCCGCCCGGCTCGCGCACCTACGGCGTGCCGTCGGCCAAGGCCGCCTGGTACTGCGACGTGCGCCGCGCCGGCGACGTGGGCCGCGCCGTGTTCTGGCCGGTCCCGCGCGTCGACAGCCGCCTCGTGCTCATGGAGCGTCGTGAGCAGCCCGGCACCACGGCCAGCCGCGAGGAGGTGTTCGCGGTGATCGACGCGGCCTTCTCGCAGCGACGCAAGGCGCTGCGCGGCGCGCTGTCCGGCATCGCCGGCTCGGCCACCGCGGCGGAGGCCGCGCTGCGCGCCGCGGGCATCGAGCCCCTCACGCGCGGCGAGCAGCTCACGGTCGAGGACTTCTCACGCATCGCCGAGGCCCTGTCCTCTGGCACAGTGGAGGCATGACCCGCACCGTCCGCGCGAAGGCGCCCGCGAAGGTGAACCTTCAGCTGACCGTGGGTCCACCGTCCTCGGACGGCTACCACCCGCTCGTCACGGTCTTCCAGGCGCTCGACCTGTGGGAGACCGTCGAGGCCACGCCTCGCACGGACGGCGAGATCACGCTCGCGCTCGAGGTCCCCGCGGGGGCACCCGTCGACGCGACCCGGGTGCCGCTCGACGAGTCCAACCTCGCGTGGAAGGCCGCCGCGCTGCTCGCGCGCACGTTCGGCATCGACGACGGCGTGGACCTGCGCATCGTCAAGGGCGTGCCGGTCGCCGGCGGCATGGCGGGCGGCTCGGCCGACGCGGCCGCCGCGCTCGTCGCGTGCGCGGAGGCGTGGGACGCCGGCGCGACGCGGGCCCAGCTCGCGACCCTCGCCGCCCGGCTCGGCGCCGACGTGCCGTTCAGCCTGCACGGCCACACGGCGGTCGGCCTCGACCGGGGGGACCGGCTCACGCCCGCGATGACCCACGGCGAGTTCCACTGGGTGCTCGCCACCCAGTCGGAGGGGCTGTCGACCCCGACGGTGTTCGCGGAGCTCGACCGCCGGCGCGCCGCGCGCGAGCAGGCGACGTCGGACTTCGAGGTCGACGGCGCGCTCATGCGTGCGCTCATGGCCGGCGACGCGGTCGCGCTCGGCCAGGCGCTCACCAACGACCTCGAGGGGCCCGCGATGTCCCTCATGCCGCGGCTCGAGGCGGTCCTCGACGCGTGCGACGCCGCCGACGCGTGCGGCGCGATCGTGTCCGGCTCCGGGCCGACGGTCGCCGCGCTCGCGCGCTCGCGCCAGCACGCGCTCGCGATCGCCGCGCACCTCAAGGCCGCGAAGGTGGCCGATGCGGTGGTCACCGCGTCGGGCCCCGCCTCCGGCACCGTGGTGGTCGCCGACTAGCGACCCGCGGCCTCAGGCCCGGTCGCGCAGCGCGTCGCGGATCTCGGCGAGCAGCTCCACCTCGGTGGGCGCGACGGGCTCGTCCACGGCGGGCTCGTCCTTCTTGCGGCGCGCCGCAAGGGCGTTGAGCGGCGACACGATGAGGAAGTACACGGCCGCCGCCACGGCGAGGAAGTTGAGCAGCGCCTGGAGGATCAGGCCGATGCTGAACGTCGACTCGTTGATCGTGAAGCTGAGGACCCCGCTGATGTCGTTCTTGCCGAAGATCGCGGCGACGAGCGGGTTGATGATGCCGTCGACGATCGACGTCACGAGGCTGCCGAACGCGGCGCCGATGACGACGGCGACCGCCAGGTCGACCACGTTGCCCCGCATGATGAAGTCCTTGAAGCCCTTGATCATGGCTGTCCCTCCCCTGAGACGCTGCGGACGCCCGCGCGGCATCCTGGTTCGCACCCTACGACGCCGCGGTCCTTCCGCGCATTCCCAGGGACGATGCGCGGCATCGGGTCAGGCGTCCGGCAGGTCGGGCCGGCGCTCGAGCGAGGACAGGCCGTTCCACGCGAGGTTCACCATGTGCGCGGCGACCACCTGCTTGGAAGGCTCGCGCACCTCGGCCCACTGCTGTCCCGCGAGCGCGACCATCCCGACGAGCATCTGCGAGTACACGGGCGCGACGGCCGGGTCGAGGCCGCGCTTCTGGAACTGATCGGCGAGGAGGCCCTCGACCTGCGCGCTGACGTCGCCCAGCAGCGACGAGAACGTGCCGGAGGTCTGGGCGACCGGGGAGTCGCGCACGAGGATGCGGAAGCCGTCGGGGGAGTCCTCGATGTAGCCCAGCAGCGCGAGCGCGGCGCGCTCGACCAGCTGGCGCGGGTGGGCGCGGGTGGCGAGCGCCCCGGTGAGAGCGTCGAGGAGTCCCTGGACCTCGCGGTCGACGATCACCGCGTACATGCCCTCCTTGCCGCCGAAGTGCTCGTACACCACGGGCTTGGAGACGTCGGCGCGCGACGCGATCTCCTCGACGGACGTGCCCTCGAAGCCCTTCTCGGCGAAGAGCGCACGACCCACGGTGAGCAGCTGCTCGCGGCGCTCGCGCGCGGTCATGCGGGAGCGGGGGGTGCGGCGGGGCTCGACGGTCACGGCTCAAGTGTGCCGTGAATCCTGGCAGACTTGACGCCCGGGGTCGGCGCGCCTCTCGCGAGCCGCCCCGTTCCGCCCTGGTGTAACGGCAGCATGCGGGCCTTTGGAGCCCTGCGGTAGAGGTTCGAATCCTCTGGGCGGAGCGCTGCGAATCCCCGCCGCGGGACCGACGAGCCGCGGACCTGGGACCTTGCGCACGAAGGCCCGTTCACCGAACGTTAGACTTGCCGGGTCCAGCCTTCCGCCCCCGCCGGGGGACCGCTACGTGAGGAGATCAGGTGACCCCGACTCCACCCGCAGCCGTGATGATCCTGGCCGCCGGGGCGGGCACGCGCATGAAGTCGGCCACGCCCAAGGTGCTGCATCGGATCGCCGGCCGCTCGCTCGTCGCCCACGCGCTCGCCGCCGCCGCCGAGCTCGACCCGGGCCGCACCGTCGTGGTCGTCCGTCACGAGCGCGAGGCCGTCGCCTCCCACGTGACCGAGGTCGCGCCGCACGTGCTGGTCGCCGACCAGGACCACGTGCCCGGCACCGGCAGCGCCGTGCGCTGCGGGCTGTCCACCCTCGACGCCACCACGGTCGCCGCGGCCGTCGCCGCCGGGGGCGCGGACATGGCCCACCTCGACAGCCGGATCCAGGGCTCGATCGTCGTGACGAGCGGCGACGTGCCGCTGGTCGACGGCGTCCTCCTGTCGATGCTGGTCGAGGCCCACGATGCGCAGGGCAACGCGGTGACCGTGCTCACCGCCCGGGTGCCCGACGCGACCGGCTACGGGCGCATCGTGCGCGACGGGTCGGGCGCGGTGACGCGCATCGTCGAGCACAAGGACGCCTCCGACGCCGAGCGCGCGATCGCGGAGATCAACGCCGGCATCTACGTCTTCGACGCGGCGCGGCTGCGCGACGCGCTCGCGCACCTCACCACCGACAACGCGCAGGGCGAGCTGTACCTCACCGACGTGCTCGCGCTCGCCCGCGAGGCCGGCGGCCGGGTCGGTGCGCTCGTCGCCCCCGACGCCGCCGCGGTCGAGGGCGTCAACGACCGCGTCCAGCTCGCGAACGCGGGCGCGGCGCTCAACCGCCGCATCGTCGAGGGCTGGATGCGCGCGGGCGTCACCGTCGTCGACCCCGCGACCACGTGGATCGACGCGGACGTCACCCTGGACGCGGACGTCACCCTCCTGCCGGGCACCCAGCTGCACGGCGCCACGCGCATCGGCGCCGGCGCGACCGTCGGCCCCGACACCACGCTCACCGACGTCGAGGTGGGCGAGGGCGCGACCGTCACCCGCACGCACGGCTCGGGCTCGCGCATCGGCGCCCGCGCGACCGTCGGTCCGTTCTCGTTCCTGCGGCCGGGCACGGTGCTGGGCGACAAGGGCAAGATCGGCGCGTACGTCGAGACCAAGAACGCGACCATCGGCGCGCACTCCAAGGTGCCGCACCTCAGCTACGTGGGCGACGCCACGGTGGGCCGGCACTCCAACGTCGGAGCCGGCACCATCTTCGTCAACTACGACGGCGTGACCAAGTCGAGCTCGATCGTGGGCGACCACGTGCGCATCGGCTCGGACAACACCCTCATCGCCCCGGTCGAGATCGGCGACGGCGCCTACACCGGCGCCGGCGCGATCATCCGCCACGACGTCCCCGCCGGGGCGCTCGCGCTCAACGCCGTCCCGCAGCAGGTCGTGGACGGCTGGGTGGAGCGTCGCAGGCCGGGCTCGCCGTCGGCCGAGGCGGCCAGGGCAGCGCAGGACGCAGACGCCACCCGCGGACTATCGTCGGGTGCACAGGAGGAGCGAGCGGCCGCGGCCGCCGACCAAGAGGGAGAAGCATGAACGCCGTGATCTCGAACCCGAGCGAGCGCCGCCTGGTCCTCGCGAGCGGCCGGGCGCACCCGGAGCTCGCGGACGCGGTCGCCGAGCACCTCGGGATCGACCTCCTGCCGACGACGGCCTACACGTTCGCCAACGGCGAGCTGTACGTCCGCTTCGGCGAGTCGGTGCGCGGCGCCGACGCGTTCGTGCTGCAGTCGCACGCGGCGCCCATCAACGAGGCGATCATGGAGCAGCTCATCATGATCGACGCGATGAAGCGCGCGTCGGCCAAGCGCATCACCGTGATCATCCCGTCCTACGGCTACGCGCGCCAGGATAAGAAGCACAAGGGTCGCGAGCCGATCTCGGCGCGCCTCATGGCGGACCTGTTCAAGACCGCGGGCGCCGACCGCGTCATGTCGGTCGACCTGCACACCGCGCAGATCCAGGGCTTCTTCGACGGCCCCGTCGACCACCTGTGGGCGATGCCGCTGCTCGCCGACTACGTGAAGAGCCGCACCGAGCCGGGCAACCTCACCATGGTCTCGCCCGACGCCGGCCGCGTGCGCCTCACCGACCAGTGGTCCGACCACCTGGGCGCGCCGCTCGCGATCATCCACAAGCGTCGCGACCCCTCGGTGCCCAACCAGGTCAAGGTCCACGAGCTCGTCGGCGACGTCAAGGGCCGCACGTGCGTCCTGGTCGACGACATGATCGACACGGGCGGCACCATCGTCCAGGCCGTCGAGGCGCTGTTCGAGAACGGCGCCAAGGACGTCATCGTCGCCGCGACCCACGGCCTGCTGTCGGGCCCCGCGGTCGAGCGCCTGTCGAACTCCGGCGCGTCCGAGGTCATCGTCACCGACACCCTCCCCATCCCGGAGGAGAAGCGGTTCGAGAAGCTCACCGTGCTGTCGATCGCGCCGCTCATCGCGCGCGCCGTCCGCGAGGTCTTCGACGACGGCTCGGTCACGTCGCTCTTCGACGGCGCCGTCTGACGCCACCCTCTCGCGAACGGGGCCCCGCATCGGGACGATGCGCGGGCCCCGTTCCGCGTTCTCCGGCCCGTCTGGGCCCAAGGTCACCCGCGGCCCGCCGCCGCCGCCCCTAGGTTGCGGGAAGGTCCCCACGACCGTGATCTTCCAGGGGTAAGAATGTTCCAACGGCGGAACCTGTCCACCTTCGCGCGGCGCTCCGGCGCCGCCGTGCTGGCCGGCGCGGGCGTGCTCGCGCTGTCCGGCTGCGACCACATCAGCGGCGGCGAGGCCAGCCTCGAGCTGCCGGACCTGTCGGGCGTCACCGTCGGGGGAGGAACCTCCGGGACGGCGCTCCTGGTGGGCGGCCTCCTGGTGACCGTGCTCGGGCTCGCGTTCGGCTTCACCGTGCTGGGGCAGATCCGGCGCCTGACGGTGCACTCCTCGATGCGTGAGGTGTCGGAGCTCATCTACGCGACCTCCAAGGCGTACCTGGTCCAGCAGGGGAGGTTCCTGCTCGGCCTGTGGGCGGTGATCGCCGCCGTGATCGTCCTGTACTACGGCGTCCTCGTCGGGTTCTCGTGGGGCCGCGTCGCCGTGGTGATCGCCTTCAGCCTCATCGGCATGGCCGGCTCGTACTCGGTCGCGTGGTTCGGGATCCGCGTCAACACGTACGCCAACTCGCGCACGGCGTTCGCGGCGCTCGGCGGCAGGCCGCTGCCGGTCCACCGCATCCCCCTCAAGGCGGGCATGAGCATCGGCATGGTGCTCATCAGCCTCGAGCTGCTGATGATGCTGGTGATCCTGCTGTTCCTGCCGCGCGACATCGCGGGCGCGTGCTTCATCGGCTTCGCGATCGGCGAGTCGCTCGGCGCGGCCGCGCTGCGCATCGCGGGCGGCATCTTCACCAAGATCGCGGACATCGGCTCCGACCTCATGAAGATCGCGTTCAAGATCAAGGAGGACGACGCGCGCAACCCGGGCGTCATCGCCGACTGCACGGGCGACAACGCGGGCGACTCGGTGGGCCCCTCCGCCGACGGGTTCGAGACCTACGGCGTCACGGGCGTCGCGCTCGTCACCTTCCTGCTGCTCGCCGTCCACGACCCGGCCGTCCAGGCGACACTGCTCGTGTGGATCTTCGCGGTGCGCGCCGTGATGCTCATCGCCTCGGTGCTGTCCTACCTCGCGAACGACGCGTGGGCGCGCCGCCGCTACGCGAGCGCCGACCGCATGGACTTCGAGCGCCCGCTCACGTCGCTCGTCTGGCTCACCTCGGCCGTGTCGATCGCGGCGACCTACGCCTCGGGGGCGTGGCTCATCGGCGACCTCGGCGACGGCCTGTGGTGGAAGCTCGCCACGATCATCAGCTGCGGCACCCTCGCGGGCGCCCTCATCCCCGAGCTGGTCAAGGTGTTCACGTCGACCAACAGCCGCCACGTGCGCGAGGTGGTGAAGAGCTCGCGCGAGGGCGGCTCGTCGCTCAACATCCTGTCCGGCCTGGTCGCCGGCAACTTCTCGGGCTACTGGCTCGGCATCGTCATCGTGGCCCTCATGGGCGCCGCGTACCTGATCTCCGGACTCGGTCTCGACGAGATCATGCTCGCCCCCGCGGTGTTCGCGTTCGGCCTGGTCGCGTTCGGCTTCCTCGGCATGGGCCCGGTCACCATCGCGGTCGACTCGTACGGCCCGGTCACCGACAACGCGCAGAGCGTGTTCGAGCTGTCCGTCATCGAGGACCTCGACGGCATCGACGCCGAGCTGCAGCGGGACTTCGGGATCGCGCCGCAGTGGGACATCGCCAAGCGCATGCTCGAGGAGAACGACGGCGCCGGCAACACGTTCAAGGCCACCGCCAAGCCCGTGCTCATCGGCACGGCCGTGGTCGGCGCGACCACCATGATCTTCTCGATCATCATCTCCCTCACGGACGGCCTCACCACGGGGATCGAGAACCTCTCGCTGGTCCACCCGCCCTTCCTGCTGGGCCTCATCGCGGGCGGCGCGACCATCTACTGGTTCACGGGCGCCTCGATCCAGGCGGTCACGACCGGCTCCTACCGGGCGGTCGAGTACATCAAGGGCACCATCAAGCTCGATGGCGTCACCAAGGCCTCGACCGAGGACTCCCGCCGCGTCGTGGAGATCTGCACGCAGTACGCGCAGCAGGGCATGCTCAACATCTTCCTCGCGGTGTTCTTCGCGACCCTCGCGTTCGCGTTCGTCGAGCCGTACTTCTTCATCGGCTACCTCATCTCGATCGCGCTGTTCGGCCTTTACCAGGCCATCTTCATGGCCAACGCGGGCGGCGCGTGGGACAACGCCAAGAAGATCGTCGAGGTCGACCTCCACGCGAAGGGCACCCCGCTCCACGACGCGACGATCGTCGGCGACACCGTGGGCGACCCCTACAAGGACACCTCGTCGGTCGCGCTCAACCCGGTGATCAAGTTCACGACGCTGTTCGGCCTGCTCGCGGTCGAGCTCGCGGTGGGCCTCGCGGACCAGGGCAGCCAGACCCTCGTCTACGTGCTCGCCGGCGTGTTCTTCGTCGCCTCCGCCCTGTTCGTCCACCGGTCCTTCTACGGCATGCGCATCACGGCGTCGCTCGAGGGCGACGACGAGCCCGAGCGGCCGGCGGACGATGCGCCGGTGGCCCCGCGCGAGGCCGCCCGGGTGGCGGTGGACTGATGACCGGGATCGCGATCCTCAGCGACGGGGTGACCGTCGCCGAGGGTCGCGTCGCGGGGCACGATGCGCGGGCCACCCTGGTACGCCGCCTCCAGCGGCTCTTCCCCGGGGCCGAGCTCGTGGGCCCGCATCCGCGGCGCGCGGACGGCTTCGACGTGGTGCCGCTCGAGCTCGTCGACCCGCGCGACACCGTCGTGGTCAACATGGACGTGGTGACGTCGCCCGCGGTGTGGCGCACCCTGGCCGCCACGGGCGCCGAGCCGCGGCTCATGAACTTCGTGTGGTGGAGCACGTCGCAGTTCACCCACCCCGTCCAGCGCGCGTCGCTCGCGCTGTCGTGCGCGCTGTTCCCCACCTTCGCGAACTCGCGGCGCACCGCGACCGAGGTGCGCGAGATCGTCGACGCGCTCACCGTGCCGCCGCTCGCGGAGCGGGCGCGCCTCGACTGGGCGAACCTGGGCATCCGGCTCGACCACGTGCAGCCGCGCGAGGAGCCCGCGGTGCCGGTGGTCCTCTACCCGGCCATCCGGCTGTCCGAGCGCAAGCGCCCCGAGCTGTTCCTCGACGTCGTCGAGAGGGTGCGCCGCCGCACGCCGATCCGCGTGGAGATGCGCCTCGAGGAGTCGCATCTCATCTCCGAGCAGGCGATCCGCCTGTCGCGCCGGGACTGGGCGTGGGTGGGTCCGCTCACCGCGACGCGCGAGGACTACTACTACCGGCTCGCGCGCACCACGGCCTTCCTCGCGACCGCGCGCGACGAGTCGTACGGCCTCGAGTACGTCGAGGCGATGGTGGCCGGAGCCATCGGCGTCTTCCCGGACCGCCCGTGGTCGCGCGCGATCCTGCCCGAGCGGTACCCGTACCTCTACGAGGACGCGGCCGAGGCCGAGCGGCTCCTCCTGCGCGCGGTGACGGACGCCGCCGCGTGCCGGGCCGAGCTCGACGCGGTCGCGGGCGGGGACTTCGTGGGCTGGCTGCGCGGCCGCCACGACGACTCGGAGTTCGAGGAGCGCCTCGCCGCCACCGTGGCCCGCTGGTTCCCTGCCGCGTGAGCAGCCGGGTCAGCGGCGGCGTGCGCACCCCGACCGTCCCCCACACGAGCACCGCGATGTGAACGCTCGCCCGATGCAACTCACGGGGCGAACCTCGACGTGAGCGCCGCGATCCGCAGATCCGGTGTGGAGGACGGTCGTGGGTGAGTGGCCCCGACTGGCGCATCGTCCTCGGAACCACGTATACTCGTCCGGTTCCTCGGCGAGGCTGGGATTCGCACCCGGCGTGATCGACGCGGCAGATGCGAGAGCCTGCCTTGCCCTGGCCCCATCTGACGTTAGAGGAGACCCGCATGTCCGACCAGATCACGCTCGCCGCCGAGACCCGCACCGAGTTCGGCAAGGGCTTCGCCCGCCGCGCCCGCGCCGCCGGCAAGATCCCCGCCGTCATCTACGGCCACGGCTCCGAGCCCGTGCACATCTTCCTCCCCGGCCACGACACGATGATGGCGCTCAAGCACTCGAACGCCCTGCTCAACATCGAGCTCGACGGCAAGTCGGAGCTCGTCATCGTCAAGGACGTCCAGACCGAGCCGGTCCGCCGCATCATCGAGCACGTCGACCTGCTCATCGTGAAGAAGGGCGAGAAGGTCGCCGTGGACGTCCCCGTCCACGTCGTCGGCGAGTCCTTCGCGGGCACCATCCACGTGCTCGAGCACGCGTCGCTGCACCTCGAGGCCGAGGCGACCCACCTCCCCGAGGTCATCGAGGTCTCCGTCGAGGGCCTCGAGGACGGCGCCAAGATCCACGCGTCCGAGATCGTGCTGCCCAAGGGCGCCGTGCTCGTGACCGAGGGCGACACCCTCGTGGTCTCCGTCTCGACCCCGCGTGGCGCCGGCGCCGCCGAGGGCGAGGCGGCGGAGGCCACCGAGACCGCCGCGGAGTAATCTCACACCGATGCACGCCCGGCTCGCCCGACTATGGGCGCGCCGGGCGTCGTCGTCTGATCGCACGAACGAGACGGAGGCGCGCGTGAGCGACCTGGTGATCGGCCTGGGCAACCCCGGCCCCGAGTACGCCGAGACGCGCCACAACATCGGCCAGATGGTGATCGACGAGCTCTGCCGCCGGGGCTCCTCGTCCCTGTCGGTGTCGAAGAAGACCCACACCCGCAACGCCACCGTGCGCCTCGCGGGCCGTCCCGTCGTCGTCGGCGTGCCGATGTCGTACATGAACGTCTCGGGCGGCCCCACGTCGTCGCTCGCGAAGTACCACTCGGTCCAGCCGACCGACGTCATCGTCGTCCACGACGAGCTCGACATCCCGTTCGGCACCGTGAAGATCAAGCGCGGCGGCGGATCCGCGGGCCACAACGGCCTCAAGGACGTCACCAAGGCGCTCGGCACCCCCGACTACGTGCGGGTGCGCGTGGGCATCGGCCGCCCGCCGGGCCGCATGGAGGCCGCGACGTTCGTGCTCAAGCCGTTCTCCGCGGCCGAGCGCAAGGAGCTGCCGTTCCTGGTGGACGATGCGGCGGACGCCGTCGAGGCGATCCTCGAGTCGGGCGTCGAGGCGGCGCAGATGAGGTTCCACACCAAGGGCTGAGCGCGCCTCCGGCTAGTCGACGACCGTCGCGCCGAGGTGGCGCGCGAGGTCCGTGCCCAGCGTCATCGCCTGCGCGGCGGACAGCGTCAGGCCCCGCAGCGCCGCGGGGTCGGCCACTGTCCCGAGCGCGGTGCGGGACACGTCGAAGTCCTCGACGCTGCCGCGCGAGGGCACCAGCTCGTCGATCGAGCCGCCCACCACCGTCACCTCGCGGATCTTCGAGCCGCCGAGGTCCAGCAGCCCGATCTGCGAGTCGACGATCTCGAGGCGTCGCACCTTGGAGTCCCGCAGCGACAGCACGTCGATGCGCGAGGCGACGATGCGATGCACGGACACGTCCGAGCCGTCCATGAGCAGCGCGCCGATCCGCACGCCCTCGAGCCGTCCCGAGAAGACCGTCGCGCCGGGCACGGCGAGCGTCGCGAACGACGAGCCGATCACGGTGGTGCCCGTCGAGCGCAGGCCCGGGAACCGGCACTCGTCGCCCTGGGTGTCGCTCACCATGCACTCGATCAGCGCGACCGAGGCCGCCTCGAGGTCGCCCAGGACGCCGCCGTCGAGATGACGGTTCTCGAGCACCGCGCCGGACACGACGTCCTCGGCTCGCATGGGGTCGAGCGCCTCGGTATCCACCCGACCACTGTACGGCGCGGGGGTCCCGATGCCGGGCCGGGAGGCGCATCGTCCCCGGTCCCGGCCCGTCCGGGAGGGGTGGTGGCTAGTATCGAAGGGACGTGACGCGGCGCCGCTGGGCATGCTCCGGAGGGCGCGTGCGTTCGAGCGGATGCCGGGCATGCCGCCCGAGACACGAGCTGGAGGGAGACCCCGTGACGACCGAGACCAGCCCCTGGCGCCTGCCGCAGGTGCCCGACGCGAGCTTCGCCGCCGCGCTGTTCGATCTGGACGGCGTGCTCACGCCGACCGCGGACGTGCACATGGATGCGTGGCGGCGCATGTTCACGGACTACTTCGAGTCGCACGGCATCACCCCGGCCTACACGGACGACGACTACTTCACGTACGTCGACGGGAAGCCCCGCTACGACGGCGTGCGCGCGTGCCTTGCATCGCGCGGCGTGCACCTCCCCGAGGGCACGCCGGACGATGCGCCGGGCACCGAGACCGTCTGCGGGCTGGGCAACGACAAGAACGAGGCGTTCGCGCGGATCCTGCACGACGAGGGCGTCACGCCGTACGCGGGCTCGGTCGCGCTGATCGAGCACCTCGAGGCGATCGGCTGCGCGATGGCGGTCGTGTCCTCGTCCAGGAACGCCCCCGCCGTGCTCGAGGCCGCCGGGCTTGCGGACCGCTTCGTGCACGTGGTGAGCGGCCAGGTCGCCGCCGACCACGGCATCGCGGGCAAGCCGGCTCCCGACACCTATCTCTATGCGGCCGAGCTGCTGGGCGTGCCCAAGGAGCGCGCCGTGGTGGTCGAGGACGCCATGTCGGGCGTCCAGGCCGGCAGGGCCGGGGCGTTCGGCCTGGTCGTGGGCGTGGACCGCGGCGCGGGTGCCGAGGAGCTGCGCGAGGGCGGGGCGGACATCGTCGTCGAGGACCTGAGGGAGCTGGTGCAGGGATGAAGGCGGCGCAGCGGGCGCTCGGCGACACGAGCGCGCCCGACTACGTGGACGAGCTGCGGTTCCCCGCGGACCCGTGGCGGCTGATCGAGACCGAGTTCGGCGCCGAGGACCTGGGCACCACCGAGACGCTGTTCTCGGTGGGCAACGGCTACCTGGGCCTGCGCGGCAACATCGAGGAGGGCCACGACGCGCACGCGCACGGCACCTTCATCAACGGCTTCCACGAGACCTACCGGATCCGGCACGCCGAGGAGGCGTACGGCTTCGCGCGGACCGGCCAGACCATCGTCAACGTGCCCGACCCCAAGGTGATCCGGCTGTACGTCGACGACGAGCCGCTGCTGCTGTCCATCGCGGACCTGCCCGAGTACTCGCGCACGCTCGACATGCGCACGGGCGTGCTCACGCGCGACCTGCTGTGGCGCACACCCGCGGGCAACCGCGTGCGCGTGCGGTCGCGGCGCATGGTGTCGTTCACCCAGCGCCACCTCGCGATCATGCAGTTCGAGGTGACGCTGCTGGACAAGGAGGCGCCCATCGCGATCTCCTCGCAGCTGCTCAACCGGCAGGCCGGCGCCGACGAGTACCGATCGTCGCCCGGCGCCACCGCCGGCTTCGACCCGCGCAAGTCGGAGTCCTTCAACGAGCGGGTCCTCGAGCCGCGCATCCACCGCGCCCACGGCGATCACCTCATGCTCGGCTACGAGGCGGTGAACTCGGGCATGACGCTCGCGGTCGCGATGGAGCACTCGTACGAGTTCGACGGCGACGTCGCGATCGAGACCGAGATCCAGCCCGACTACGCCAAGCAGGTGTTCCGCTTCCACGCGCAGCCGGGGCGGACGTTCTCGCTGACCAAGGTCGTGACCTATCACACGTCCCGCATGGTGCCGGCGCGCGAGCTCGGCGACCGCTGCCACCGCACGCTCGCGCGCGTGCGGAGCGAGGGCGTCGAGCACCAGTTCGCGGACCAGGAGGAGTGGCTCGCGGACTTCTGGCGGCGCTCCGACGTCGAGGTCGACGGCGACGACCGCGTGCAGCAGGCGATCCGCTGGAACCTGTTCCAGCTCGCGCAGGCCGCCGCCCGCGGCGACGGGCAGGGCGTGGCGGCGAAGGGCGTGACCGGCTCGGGCTACAGCGGCCACTACTTCTGGGACACCGAGATCTACGTGGTCCCGTTCTTCGTCTACACGTCGCCCGGCATCGCCCGGAACGCGCTGCGCTACCGCTACCGGATGCTGCCGAAGGCCGTCGAGCGGGCCGGCGAGCTGGCCCAGCACGGGGCGCTGTTCCCGTGGCGCACCGTCAACGGCGAGGAGGCGTCCGCGTACTACGCGGCCGGCACCGCGCAATACCACATCGACGCCGACATCTCCTTCGCGATCGACAAGTACGTCAAGGCCACCGGCGACGACGAGTTCCTCGCCCGCGAGGGCATCGACATCCTCGTGCAGACCGCCCGCATGTGGGCGGACCTGGGATTCTGGCGCAACATCAAGGGCGACGGGTCGAGCTTCCGCATCCACGGCGTCACCGGCCCCGACGAGTACACGACCGTGGTGAACGACAACCTCTACACGAACGTCATGGCGCGCTTCAACCTGCGCGCCGCGGCGGCGGCCGTGCGCAAGCTCGCGTCCATGTGGCCCGACCAGCACCGCAAGATGGTCGCGCGCCTGGGCCTCGAGGACGCCGAGGTCATCGAGTGGGAGTCCGCCGCGGAGGCCATGGCGATCCTGTGGGACGACGACCTGGGCATCCACCCGCAGGACGCGCTGTTCCACGAGCGCGAGCTGTGGGACCTCGAGAACACCCCGCCGGAGAAGCGCCCGCTGCTGCTGCACTTCCACCCGCTGGTGATCTACCGGTTCCAGGTGCTCAAGCAGGCGGACGTGGTGCTCGCGCTGTTCCTCCAGGGCGACCAGTTCACCGCGGAGGAGAAGAAGGCCGACTTCGACTACTACGACCCCATCACCACCGGCGACTCGACGCTGTCCGGGGTGGTCCAGTCGATCATGGCCGCCGAGGTGGGCTACCACGAGCTCGCGCTGCGCTACTTCTGGGACGGGCTGCTCGTCGACATCGCGGACCTCCACTCCAACACCGCCGACGGGGTGCACGTCGCGTCCGCGGGTGGAGTGTGGTCGGCGCTCGTGCACGGCTTCGGTGGCATGCGCGACTACGGCGGCGTGCTGTCGTTCGACCCGCGGCTGCCCGAGTCGTGGCCCGAGATGCGCTTCCGGCTGACCCAGCGCGGCACCCGGCTGCTGGTGACGCTGCGCCAGCACGAGATCGCGTTCACGGTCGAGGAGGGACAGGGGCTCACCGTGATGGTGCGCGGGCACCGCGTGAGCGTGCTGCGCGGCGAGGACGCGGTGGTGCCGCTGGCCGACCAGGGGCCGCGGCTGCCCGGCGCGCCCGACGCCTCGGCGTTCCACGGCACGCTGCGCGCAGACGGGTCGGTCGTGACGGCGTCGCTGCCCGCGGTGGTCGAGCCCGACGACTACGAGTAGCGGGCTGCCTGACCTTGCCCGACAGTGACCTTGCCCCACACAGGCGGGTCGCTGTGACCGTTCACGCGATGCAGGTCGCGCGGTGAACCTCGACCAGAGGCCCTCCCACTGCAGATCGCGTGTGGGGGACGGTCGCGCGGAGTGGGGGGCTCAGCGGTGCGTGATGCGCGCGAGGAACTCGCGGGTCTCCGGCTGCTGCGGGTCGCCGAAGATCTGGTCCGGGGTGCCCACCTCGAGGGGACGGCCGGCGTGCATGAAGACGATGCGGTCCGCCACCGAGGCGGCGAAGGACATCTCGTGCGTCGCCATGAGCATGGTCGAGCCCTGAGCCTTGAGGTCGCGCACCAGGTCGAGCACCTCGCCGACCAGCATGGGGTCGAGCGCCGAGGTGATCTCGTCGAGCAGGAGCAGCTCGGGGTCGGTGAGGATCGCGCGGACGATCGCGACGCGCTGCTGCTGGCCGCCCGAGAGGCGGTCGGGGTAGTCGTCGACCTTCTCGCCGAGCCCGAACTTGTCGAGCAGCCCGATCGCGCGGTCGCGCGCGACGTCGGCGTCGGTCCCGTGGACCTTGCGGGCCGCGAGCGTGACGTTGTCGATCACGCGCATGTGGGGGAACAGGTTGAAGTGCTGGAACACGACGCCGATGCGGGCGCGCACCTTGTCGACGTCGACCGTCGGCTCGGTGATGTCGTCGCCGCTGAGCAGGATGCGGCCGTCGTCGACGCGCTCGATGAGGTTGATGGTGCGCATGAGCGTCGACTTGCCCGAGCCGGACGCTCCGATGACGACCACGACCTCGTGCTCGTCGACCGTGAGGTCGACGCCGCGCAGGACGTGGTTGTCGCCGAACAGCTTGTGGACGTTGTCGAGCTCGAGGACGCTCACACCGTCCCTCCGATCTGCTCGCGGCGGGCCATGCGCGCCTGGACCGCGTCGGTGAGGCGGATCATCGGGAAGCTCAGCGCGACGAAGAGCAGGCCGGCGACCACGTAGGGCGTGAAGTTGTAGGTCTGCGCGGTGACGATCTGCGCGGCGCGGACCGCGTCCACGGCGCCGAGCACCGAGATGAGGCCCACGTCCTTCTGCATCGACACGAAGTCGTTCATGAGCGCGGGCACCACCTTGCGCAGCGCCTGCGGGATCACCACGAGGCGCAGCGTCTGCGCGTGGGACAGGCCCAGCGAGCGGGCCGCGATGCGCTGCGACGGGTGGACGGCCTCCATGCCGGCGCGCAGCACCTCGGCCACGTAGGCGGAGTAGCACAGCGAGATGCCGACGGTGCCGAGCACGGCCACCGAGATGCGGCTCTCGGGGTTGAGCGCCGGGATCCCGAAGCCGACCAGGTACAGCACGATGAGCACGGGCAGCCCGCGGAAGAGGTCCGTGTAGCCCGTGGCGAGGGCGCGCACCGGGAACCACACGGGCCCGCGCAGCGAGCGCATCACCGCGAGCAGCGTGCCGAGCACCGCGACGACTATCGTCGCGAAGAACAGCACCCGGATGTTCAGCCACAGGCCCTCGAGGACCTTGGGGAACGCCTTCCTGGCCACCTCGGGGCTGAAGAACTGCTGCTGCACGCCCTCCCAGCCCGGCGAGCTCACGATCGCCCACCACGCGAGGGCCGCGAACGCGACGGTCGAGAACAGCGCGATGAGGACCGAGCGGCGGGAGGCTCGCTTGCGCGCGAGGCGGCGCTCCAGCTCGAGTGAGCTGGGCTCCCAGGCCTCCACCGCCGCCCGTTCCGTCATCGTGCGCCTACCTCGGGGTTACTTCAGGACCGGGACGTCGACCGCGGTCGACAGCCACTGGGTCTGGAGCGAGTCGAGCGTGCCGTCCTCGCGCAGGGCGTCCACCGCGGCGGTCGCGGGCGCCGTCAGCGACGAGCCCTTGGGCAGGACGATGCCGAACTCGTCGCCGCCGGTGCTGTCCGCGAACTGGCCGACGATCTTGCCGTTCTCGAGCTCGACGGCGGAGAGGTAGAAGGCCGACGGCAGGTCGATGACGAACGCGTCGATCTGGCCCGAGGTGAGCGCCAGCACGGCGTCCTCGGACGAGTTGAACACGGCGAGGTTCTGGTCGCCCAGCACCTCGGCGGCCACCGTGTACGAGGTGGTGCCGGACGGGACGCCGATCTTGAGGTCCTTGAGCTCCGCGACCGTGGTCGCGTCGGCGGCGGCCGAGCCCTCGACCGTCACCACGGCCTGCGTGGTCGTGTAGTACGGGCTCGTGAAGTCGACGGCCTGCTTGCGCTCGTCGGTGATCGAGAACTGCTGGATGTTCATGTCCCAGTCCTTCGCGCCGGGCGCGATGGCCGAGTCGAAGCTCGAGCGGACCCACACGACGTCGTCCTTCGAGAAGCCCATCTGCTCCGCGACGGCGTACGCGACGGCGGCCTCGAAGCCCTCGCCCGACGCGGGGTCGTCGTTGACGACCCACGGCTCGTAGGCGGGCTCGCCGGTCGCGATGGTGAGCTTGCCCGGGGTGAGGGTCTCCAGCTCGGCGGCGGACGATGCGGTGGCGTCGGTGGACGCCGACGTCGAGGCCTCCGAGTCGGACGACGTGGAGGAGCAGCCCGCCATCATCAGCGCGCCCAGGGCGGTCGTCGCGAGAAGGCCGGCGCGCACACGTGTGCTGGTCATGGATGCTCCTTGGAAGAGTTGGGGGAGGGGACGGCCACCGCTGGCCGTGCGGGCACAGTCTACCGGCCACGATGCGGGCGATGCCGCCGCATCGTGAGACGCGGGGATGCGCCTACGCGAGCCGCCAGTCGGCGAAGTCGAAGCCGGGGGAGACCACGCAGCTGACGAGCGCCTCCGCGTCGCCCGCGAGGCGCGCGGCCTGCCACGTGCCCGCCGGCACGAGCACCTGCGCGACCTGGCCCGATGCCAGGTCGGGGCCCATCACCAGGGTCTCCGGCGCATCGTCCGGGGTGTCACCCGACCCGCCGAGGCGCAGCTCGAGCGCGCCGGGGCCGTGCCATAGCCACATCTCGTCGGAGGTGACCACGTGCCACGCGCTCTCCTCGCCGGGGGTGAGGAGGTAGTGGATGATCGTGGCGGCGGGGCGCGCGCCGCCGCCGGTGTCGACGGGGATGCCCGAGGTGTACGTGCGGCGGAACCAGCCGCCCTCGGGGTGGGCCTCGAGGCCGAGCATGGTCGCGGTGGCGGGGATGGTCATGCGAGCGTGGCTCCGGTCTGGTCGGTGAAGGCGGGCGTGGCGTGGCGCAGGCGCCCGCCGATGACGGTGGCGGCGGCGTGGCCGTCGCCGGCGCGGGCGAGGTCCTCGAGCGTGGTCGCGAGGTCGCCGACGGGCACGTCGAGGAACGCCAGGTCGGCGCGCGCGCCCACCGCGAGGTGGCCGGTGCGGTCGGGCCCCATGTGCAGGCCCATCGCGCGCGCGCCGCCGAGCGTGACGGCGGCCAGCAGGCGCTCGGCGAGGTCGGCGCGGTCGTAGCCCTGGCGGCGCGCCATCGCGTGGAGCGCGGCGACGTCGCCCATGGGGTCGAGGGACGGGGAGCTCGACAGCGAGTCCGTGCCCACCGAGATCGGGCTGCCCTCGGTGAGGTAGGCGGCGACGGGCGGCTCGTCGAGCCCGATCACCGCGTTCGAGCGCGGGCACAGCGCCACCGACGTGCCGCGGGCGCGCAGGATCGCGCGGTCCTTCGCGGACAGGTAGACGCCGTGGGCGATGTGGCAGTCCGGGCCGAGCACGCCCAGGTGGTCCACGTAGTCCGTCGCGGACGTGCCGTAGCCGGCAGAGCGCAGCTCGGACAGCGAGCCGAGGCCCTTGGCCTGCCACGGCTCCGCGACGGTGTGGGAGAACTCGCGCTCGATCGCGGACTCGCCCAGGTGGATGTGGATGCGGCTGCCGCGCTCGCGGACGATGTCGGGGATGTCGAGCAGCGGCACGATCTCGAGGGAGTACGGCGCGTGGGGGCTCAGCCCGGTCCCCGGCGGGGTCGGCAGGGCGTCGAGCGCGGCCTCGACCTGCGCGCGTCCGCGCTCGCGCCAGTCGGCGTTGGTCCAGTCCATCACCTCCCAGTAGGTGATGCCGTGCAGTCCCGCGTCGTTGAGCGCGTACATCGCCTCGAGGTCCGTGACGATGTCCGCGACGGCGGTGGTGCCCGCCTCGACGGCCATCCGGGCGCCGGCCGCGGCGGCGGAACGCCAGTCCTGACCGCGGTCGTAGACCGGGTTGAAGGCCTGCGCCCAGTCCTCGAACCCCTGGTAGCTGCCGCGTCCCACCTCGGCCATGCCGGTGTACTGGAGGTGGGTGTGGGCGTTGATGAGCCCCGGCATGAGCACGCCGTCCCAGCGGTGCTCGGTGAACGCGTGCCCGCTCTCGCGCAGCGCCTCGACGACCCACGCGCGCTCGCCGACGTGGACGATGCGGCGGCCGCGCACCGCGATCGCGCCGTCCAGCACGGGCGGCGCGGTCATGGGCAGGACCAGGGCGGCGCTGTAGACGAGGGTGGTCATGCGGACGTCCCCCGGTAGCGGCGCGAGCGCCAGTCGGACGATGCGGCGGCGGAGGCCGCGGGGGCCGTGTCCGTCGGGATGCCGCGCACGAGCGCCGCGGTCGCCGCGACGTGGGCCACCGCGGCATCGTCCAGGGCGTGGACGCCGACGGCGGGGCGGGTCTCCACCAGCCGCCGGACGGCGGCGAGCTGCGTCGCGAAGCTGAGGTCCATGATCTCGATCGGGTTGCCCTCCGCCGCGGTGACGTTGATGCAGCCGCCGCGGTCCAGGATCAGGGTGCCGCGCTCGACGTCGACGTCGAGGTGCGCCACCGCGCGGCCGCCGACCTCGACGGGTTCGAGCGCCGCCTCGTCCAGGTCCACCTCGCCGGGCACGCCACCCGCGACGGCGACGATGCTGCCCAGCTCGATCAGCTCGCGGGTCACGGTGCCGGCGACCCCGGTGCAGGAGATGATCAGGGCGCCGGAGGCGAGGTCCTCGGCGCGTCCCACCTCGTAGCCGTCGTGGGCGGCGAGGAGCGCGCGCAGCGGGTCGATCTCGGCGACGGTCACGTGCGCGCCGAGCGCACCCAGGTGCGCCGCGACCCCGACGCCGACCGGGCCGTAGCCGATGATCAGGACTGGCAGGTCGCGCACCGTCACGTCCGCCTGCTCGATGAGGTCCGCGATCGCGAACACGCAGCTCTGGCCGGTGCCGTAGCGGTTGTCGAACCCGGTCTTGGTGGCCGCGTCGTTCACCGCGATCACGGGCGTCCCCAGGAGCCCGGCCGCCGCCATCGCCCGCAGCGGGGTGAGCCCGGAGGTGGTCTCCTCGGTCACGCCGATCCACCCGTCGACCAGGTCGGGCGCGGCCTCGTGCGCGAGGCGCACGAGGTGCGAGCCGTCGTCGACCACGACGTCGAAGCCGCGTCCCAGCCACGCGAGGGCGGCGTCGCGCTCGGCGGGACCGGCGAGCGTGGGATCGGCGTCCACGGGGACGCCGTGCGCGCGCAGCGCGTCGGCGACCGCGGCGTCGGTCTCGTCGGGGTGCGCGTAGACGGCGACCTCCGCGCCGGCGTCCACGAGCAGCAGCGCGAGGTTCGCGGTCTTGGGCTCGAGCGTCATCGAGACGCCGATCCGCAGGCCCGCGACGGTGCCGGCGGACGCCAGCTCGGCGGCCAGCGCGGTCGAGACCGGCATGTGGGCGCGCGCGAACTCGAGGCGTCCCGCGGCGTCCCCGCGCGAGGCCAGCGGCCGGCCGCCCAGGGCGAGGGAAGCATCGTCCCCCTGGATGTCGATGTCGAGCACGTCGGGGCCCGTCGCGTCGTCCTCGACGAGGCGCGCGCCGAGCGCGCGGGCCATCCCGGCGACGGCGAGGGCGGTGGCGGTGTCGTCGGCCTCGGCGGAGACGCGGACCGGACGCCCGGCGATGAGGAGGTTGGTGTCGCGGGCGAAGCGGCGCAGGATCCGCTCGGCGGTCGCGTGCGGGTCTGTCATGTCGAGAAGTCTAGAAGTGCGCGGTGCGCCGCATTACTCTTGGTGGGCCGTCCACGAACCGAAGGATCCCAGGTGACCGAGCCCCGCAAGATGAACGTCGAGTCGTTCAACCTCGACCACACGGCGGTGGCCGCGCCCTTCATCCGCCTCGCGGACCGCAAGGAGCTGCCGCACGGCGACGTCCTCACCAAGTTCGACGTGCGCTTCACCCAGCCCAACGTCGCGCACCTCGAGATGGACGCCGTGCACTCGATCGAGCACGCGTTCGCGGAGTGCGTGCGCGACCACAGCGCGCAGGTGATCGACTTCGGCCCCATGGGCTGCCAGACCGGCTTCTACCTCATCATGTCGGGCGAGCACACCCCCGCGGAGATCCGCGACCTGGTGCTCGCCACCATGACGGACATGCTCGCGCTCACCGAGGTGCCCGCCGCCAACGAGGTGCAGTGCGGCTGGGGCGCGCACCACTCGCTCGAGGCGATGCGCGCCGCGGTCGAGGGCTTCACCGCCCGCGGCGACGAGCTGCTCACGGTGATGCGCTGATGGCGGGCGAGGTGGCGTCGATGCCGGCCGTCCTGGTCGCGATGCCCGAGGAGGCGCAGGGCTTCCTCGACCTCTCCGACACCCACGAGGGCCTCAACTCCCCGGACGATGCGTGGATCGCGACCGCCGGGGACGTCACCTACCTGCTCGTCGTGACGGGCATCGGCATGGTCTCGGCGGCGCGCGCGGCGACCCTGGTGTCGCACGGCGTCATCGGCGGCGTCCGCGCCACCACGATCGTGTCCGCGGGCACGTGCGGCGGCATCCCCGGGCACGTCACCGTCGGCGACATCGTCGCGCCGTGCTGCTCGCTCGACTGGTCCGCCGACTCGACGTCGATCGGCTACGAGTACGGGCAGGTGCCCGGCCACGCGGAGTTCCACGAGTCCGACGAGCACCTCGTCGACCTCGCCGTCGAGATGGGCGCCAAGAAGGGCTACCTCGCCTCCGCGAACGCCTTCGCCGTCGCGGAGACCGTGGACCTCATCCGCGAGCGCTTCCCCAAGGTGATCGCGACCGACATGGAGTCCGCGGCCGTGTCGCAGGTCGCGGCCACGTCCGGCATCCCGTTCCTGTCGCTGCGCTGCGTGTCGGACATGTGCCAGGGCGACGGCGGAGTCGAGTTCGACGAGCACCTCGACGACGCGGCCGCGCGCTCCGCGAGGGCGACGCTGGACCTGCTCGCGCGCGCGGCGCGCGAGGCGGCACCCGTCGCGGGCTGAGCCCGAGCGCTACGCCGTCGGCAGCGTGAGGGTGGCGATCGCGCCGCCGTGCGCGTCGCCGCGCAGCTCCACGCGGCCTCCGTGCGCCTCCGCGATGCTGCGGACCAGCGGCAGCCCCAGCCCGTGGCCGGGGACATCCGTGGCGGCCGGCGAGCGCCAGAACCGCTCGAACGCCTTCCTCGCGTCGGCCGGTGACAGCCCGCGCCCGTCGTCGACGACCGTGAGGGTGGCGGTGCGTCCGCGCCGGGCGGTGCGCACGCGGACGCGGCCATCGGGTGCCGAGTACTTGAGCGCGTTGTCGAGCAGGTTCCGCGCGGCGCTCACCATGAGATCGTGCGACACGAGGACCGTCGCGTCGTCATCGGCCTCGAGGGTGACGCGCCCCGCGGCGTCGTGCTCTCGTGCGGCGAGCACGACGGCCTCGGCGGCGATCTCGGCCAGGGGTACCCGCTCGCGCGACGCGGCCAGCTCGACCTGGTCGTCGCGCGACAGCAGCAGCAGCTGATCGGTGAGGTGGGACAGCGACTCGACGGTCTCGAGCGAGGTGCGCAACGACCGCTCGTAGTCGTCGAGGGAGCGGCGGCGGAGCAGGGCCCACGACATCTCGCCCATGAGGATGCCGAGGGGCGTGCGGAACTCGTGCGAGGCCGCGTCGACGAACTGGGCCTGGACCTCGTAGGAGCGTCGGAGCGGGCGCAGCGCCAGCCGCGCCATCGCCCAGCTGACCAGCGGCGACGCGACCGCGATGACGGCGTACGAGGTCAGCAGCACCGAGCGCAGGCTCGCCAGCGCGTGCGTGACCGCGTCACCGCCGGCGCCCGCGTCGGTCGCCACCACGTCGAAGTCGAAGGCGAGGGTCGCGAACACGTAGATGCCGACGAACGCGACGGCGACGACGGCGAGCAGGATCCCGGTGAACGCGAGGGCGAGCCGCACCGTGGTCCGGCGGACGATCATCCGGCGTCCTCCATCACGTAGCCCGCGCCCCGACGGGTGGTGATCGCGTCCCCCGCCCCCACCTCCTCGAGCTTGCGCCGCAGGTAGCGGATGTAGGTCTGGACCACGTTGGAGTAGCCGTCGTAGTTCGCGTCCCACGCGTGGTCGATCAGCTCGCTCGCGCTCACCACACGCCCCGCGTTCCGCATGAGGTACTCGAGCACCGCGAACTCCTTGGCCGTGAGGTCGACCTCGTGGGGGCCGCAGGTGACCTGGCGCGAGGCGGGGTCGAGCGACAGCGCGCCGACGCGGAGCACGGGTGCGTCCGCCCGGGGTGCGCGGCGGAGCAGGGCGCGCACGCGTGCCAGAAGCTCGAGCGCATGGATGGGCTTGACGACGTAGTCGTCCGCGCCGCCGTCGAGCCCCGACACGCGGTTCGGCACCGCTCCGAGCGCGGTGAGCATGAGGATCGGAACGTCGGGGTGGGTGCGGCGGATCTCGGTGCACAGCGCGTAACCGTCCATGGGCGAGCCCGCGAGCATGACGTCGAGGATGAGGAGGTCGTACGGCTCGACCGCGATGCGCTCGAGCGCGACGTCCGACGTGTGCGCGACGTCGACCGCGTAGCCGGACTCGCCGAGGCTGCGCTCCATGATCGAGGTCAGGCGCGGCTCGTCGTCGACCACCAGGACCCTCATCGCGCCCGCTCCTCTCCGATGCGTCGACCGTGCTCGATGCTACGCGGGTCAGTCGGCCTGCTCGCCGTTGCCGGTGCTCTTCTTCCCGGTCCCGGTGGCGGCGCGGAGGCCGGTGGCCGCGACCTCGACGGTGAAGTCCACCTCGTTCTTGGACGACCGGTAGATGCTGTACCGGTTCTCGGGATAGTGGCCGGTGCCGCTGCCGCCGTCGAACCACACGGTCGCGGAGCCTCCCGCCGGGATCGTCACGCCGTCGAGCGCCTGGTAGTAGGACTCCGAGGCATGCGTGGTGGTGTCGGTCATCGTGTAGTACATCTCCAGCCCCGTCGCGTCCTGCGCCGACGAGTTCGAGATGGTGACCTGCAGGCAGTCCGCGATGGCGGCGCCGGACGCGTCGGTGTTGTCCTCGGCGAGGACCTTGGTGACCGTGAGCCCGGGCGTGGTGGCGGTGTCGGTGATGGGGTCGGAGGCGACGGGCAGCACCCCGGACGCCGTGCCGGCGGTCGCGCCGCCCGCCGCGCCGGACGCGCCGGATGCGGCCGGGGACGATGCGGTGGTGGGCGAGGAGCAGCCGGCGAGCAGGGCCGCGCCGGCGAGGGCGACGGTGACGGCCGCGATCGGGCCGTGGAGCGGGTGGTGCATCAGGACCTCCTGAGGGTGTGGATGCGACGGCCGGATGCCGCCGCGAAGGTGAGGGCGGCGCCCGTGAGCGTGAGCGCGCCGATGACGTAGCGGAACGTGCCGTCCCACACGACCGCGAGGCTCTGGCCGTTGTAGATGTCCTTGATGCCGAGGGTCGCGAAGGTGAACCGCTCATAGAGCTTCGAGAGGGAGCTGACCTCGAGCCCGTTCCGCAGGCTCTCGTAGGTCGCGAAGTGGTGGAGCACGGCATGCTCGTCGGGCTTCGCGATCGCGAGCGCCTTGAACAGCCCGCCGGGCACCTGGTTGTCCGGATCCATCGTGTCGCCGATCTGCGGGATGACCAGCACGATCACCAACCAGAGCACCAGCAGGGTGAGCAGCGCGGCGGTCGAGTTCCGGGTGAGCGTGGTGACCGCGACCGCGATCGCGCTCCAGAACACGGCGTAGACCCAGCCCGCGGCCCCCGCGAGCGCCATGCGGCCCACCTCGTGCCAGCCGATCGTGGAGCCGCCGATGAGCGCGACCGACGCGAGCGCGGTCACCACGACCGCCGCCATGATCACCGCCCACAGGATCGCCAGGCCCAGGAGCTTCCCCATGACGATCGACGTGCCCGAGCGCGCCCGGGTGAGCAGCAGGTCCACCGTGCCGCGCGAGCGCTCCTTCGCGATGGCGCCGTACCCGATCATCAGCGCGAACAGGGCGCCGAGCACCTCGACGTACTCCATGCCGCCGCGCAGCAGCTGGAGCGGGAACAGCTGAGGCGCCGCCGGCGTCACGCCGCTGCCCGAGGCCTTCACCTGGGCCGCGTAGGCCTCGTAGTCGGCGAGCTGCGCGCGGAAGTCGAGGGAGGCGACCACCACGGACAGCACGACGGCGAGGCCGAGCGTGCCCACCACGATCCACACGACCCGGTCGCGGCGGAGGTCGAGCAGCTCCTTGCGTGCGAGAGTGACCGTCTCACTCATGAGGCACCCCCTGGGTGCGGGTGCCGCGCACCAGGATCGCCGCGGTGAGCGCGACGGCCGCGAACAGCGCGACGAGGAGCGCGGACGCGGCGGCGGACCCGGTGGTGGGCGAGCCGAGCAGCGCGCCCGACGCTGTCTTGAAGCGTTCCGTGATCGCGATCGGGGCCAACGCATGCGACAGCCACGCGAACGCTCCCGAGTCCTGCGCGGGCAGCGGCACGGGGTTGAGCAGGGACACCGGGCGCGCCGCCGTGCCCAGCTGGGGCACCACGAACGCGATGACGGCCCACACGACCACGGGCGCCAGGAGCGCGGTGCGCTCGCGATGCAGCAGGCGGCCCGACAGCATGCCGACGCCCGCGAAGCCCACCAGCAGCAGCCACGTGAGGACGCCGAAGCCCGCGATCCGGAGGGTCTCCGCGGCGTCGAGCGGGCCTCCGACGAGCAGCCCGACGCTGACCCACGTCACCACCTCGGTGACGGCGACGAGCGCGGCGAGCAGGATGCCCAGGCCGAGCAGCCGGCCCGTGCGCAACGCGCGGGCGTCGACCGGCCGCGTGCCGATCAGCGCGGCGGTCTCCGCCTTGCGGTCGCGCAGCGCCGACTGGACCCCGAGCGTCGCCGCCATCAGCGTGCCGATGAGCAGCACGTAGATGACCGTGTTGCGCACGTAGTACAGGGGCGAGACGTCGGTGAAGGGGTTGGGCTGCGTGGTGTAGCCGTCGGCGAGCACGCGTTCGTAGATGGCGGTGACGGTGACGGTGGTGCGCCACCCGATGAACGTCGACGCCGCGACCATCCCGAGGAACGCGGCGACGAGCGCGTACGGTGCCTTCGCGCGCACGCTCGCGAGCAGCTCGTGCCGCGCGGCGGTGATCGCGGTGCTCATGCCGGCGCGTCCGTCGCGGAGGCGAAGTAGGCGCGCTCCAGGGCGTCCTCGGTGGGGAACGCCCCGACCGTGTCCGCGAGCGTGCCGTGGTGCACCAGCCGCCCTGAGCGCAGGATGCCGATGCTCGTGCACGTCTTGGTCACCTCGGACAGCAGGTGGGTGTTCATGAAGATCGTGGTGCCGTGCTCGGCATTGACCCGCAGGATCAGCTCGCGCAGGGCGCGCACCCCCTCGGGGTCCAGGCCCGACGTCGGCTCGTCGAGGAAGAGCACCGCGGGCCGGTGGAGCAGCGCCTGCGCGAGGCCGACGCGCTGGCGCATGCCCTTCGAGAAGGTCCCGACCCGCTCGTGGTCGTGGCCCGTGAAGCCCACGAACTCCAGCACCTCGCCGATGCGCGCCTCGGGGCGCCTGAGCCCGGACAGCCGCGCGAAGAACACGAGGTTCTCCATGGTCGTGAGGTCGTTGTAGAACGTGACGTTCTCGGGCAGGTATCCGAGCGACGCGCGCACGTCGCGCGCCGCGGTGCGGACGTCGTGGCCTGCCACGACCGCGTCCCCCGCGGATGCCTGCAGCAGCGTGGTGAGGATGCCGACGGTGGTGGTCTTGCCCGCGCCGTTGTGGCCGAGGAGGCCGAAGATCTCGCCCTCCGGGATGTCGAGCGTGAGGTCGACGAGAGCGGGACGCGTGCCGTAGCGGTGCGTGACCCGGTCGAGCGCGATCGCGGTGGAGGTCATGACGCCGACCGTAGGCAGGGGCCGATGGGAGGACGATGAGAGGCGAGCGGAGGGGCGCCGCCGGACGTGCCTAGGATGTCCGTGCCGGATTTCCCGGTCGTTCGTCATGCCCGGGAGGTCTCCGTGAGCGCAGTCCCGCCGTTGTCCACCGTCCTCGGGGAGTGGGCCGACGCCCGGCTCGGCGACGCGTCGCACGTGCAGGCGCCCGCGCCCGCCGCGGCGCCCTTGCTCGCGCGCGCCGCGGGCGACGCCGAGGCCCCGCTGCTCGCGGTCACCGCGACGGGCGGCGACGCGGAGAAGCTCGAGGCGGCCCTGTCCGCCTACCTCGACCCGCGCACGGTCGCCACGTTCCCGAGCTGGGAGACCCTCCCGCACGAACGACTCAGCCCCCGCTCCGACACGGTCGCGCGCCGCCTCGCGACGCTGCGCCGCCTGGTCCACCCCGACACCGCCGCGGCCGAGAGCGGCCTGCCCCCGCTGCGCGTGGTGATCGCGCCGCTGCGTGCGATCCTCCAGCCGCTCGTGCCGGGCCTCGCGGACCTCGAGCCCGTGCACCTCACGGTGGGCGACGTGCGCGACCTCACCGACCTCACGGCCGCGCTCGCGGGCGCCGCCTACACGCGCGTCGACATGGTCGAGCGCCGCGGCGAGTTCGCGGTCCGCGGCGGCATCGTCGACGTGTTCCCGCCTACCGATCCTCACCCGGTCCGCGTCGAGTTCTTCGGCGACGAGGTCGAGTCGCTGCGCTCGTTCTCCGTCGCCGACCAGCGGTCCCTGCAGGACGTCGAGCGCCTGTGGGCGCCGCCGTGCCGCGAGCTGCTGCTCACCGACGACATCCGCGCGCGCGCCGCGAGCCTCGTCGACCAGCACCCGTCCGCCGCGGACATGCTCGCCCGCATCGCCGACGGCCACGCGGTCGAGGGCATGGAGTCGCTCATCCCTGCGCTGCTCACGCGCCTGCAGGCCGTCACCGACGTCCTCCCCGCGGCCACGCGCTTCGTCGCCCTCGAGCCGGAGCGGCTCGCCCGCCGCGCCGAGGACCTCCAGCGCACCGCCGCCGAGTTCCTTCAGGCCGCCTGGGTGAGCGCGGCCGCCGGCGCCGACTCGCCCCTCGAGACTCACGGCGGCTTCCTGTCCTTCGAGGACATCGAGGTGGCCGCCGCGGAGCGGGGCCTGGGTTGGACCACGATCGGCCCGTTCGGCACCGCCGCGGCCGTCGCGTCCGCCGTGCAGGAGGTCGAGGACCACCGCGGCCGCCTCGCCGCCGCGCTCGACGCCGTCCGCGGCCGCCTCGCCGACGGCTGGCGCGTCGTCATCGCGGCCGCCGGCACCGGCAGCGCGCACCGCATCGCCGAGCAGTGCGGCGAGGCCGACATCCCGGCGCGCGTCGCCGCGCATGGGGACGATGCGGACCCCGGGGTCGTCGCGGTCCTCGCGGGCGTCGACGGCGGCGGCTTCCAGGTGCCGTCCGCGCGCCTGATGGTGCTGCACGAGTCCGACCTCACCGGCCGGTCCGTGTCGGCCGCCGGGCCCAAGGTCAAGGTGCCCAGCAGGCGCCGCACCGCGGTGGACCCGCTCCAGCTGCGCCCCGGCGACTTCGTGGTCCACGAGACGCACGGCGTGGGCCGGTTCGTCGAGATGGTCAAGCGCACCGTGCGCGGCATCGAGCGCGAGTACCTGGTGATCGAGTACGCGCCCTCGAAGCGCGGCGGCCCGGGGGACCGGCTGTCGGTGCCCACCGACCAGCTCGACCTCATCACCAAGTACGTGGGCGGCGAGACCCCGTCGGTCAACAAGATGGGCGGCGCCGACTGGTCCAAGACCAAGACCAAGGCACGCAAGGCCGTCAAGGAGATCGCCGCCGAGCTGATCCGCCTGTACAGCGCGCGCATGGCGACCAAGGGCCGCGAGTTCGGCCCGGACACCCCGTGGCAGCGCGAGCTCGAGGAGTCCTTCGCGTTCGTCGAGACCCCCGACCAGCTGTCGACCATCGACGAGGTCAAGGCCGACATGGAGAAGCCCGTGCCCATGGACCGCCTCGTGTGCGGCGACGTGGGCTTCGGCAAGACCGAGATCGCGGTGCGCGCCGCGTTCAAGGCCATCCAGGACGGCACCCAGGTGGCCGTGCTGTGCCCCACGACGCTCCTGGTCAAGCAGCACGTCGACACGTTCACGGAGCGCTTCGGCCAGTTCCCGGTCAAGGTCGCCGCGCTGTCGCGCTTCCAGACCGACAAGGAGGCCAAGGAGATCATCGAGGGGCTCGCCGACGGCACCATCGACCTGGTGGTCGGCACCCACCGCCTCATCACGGGCCAGGTGCGCTTCAAGAACCTCGGCCTCATCGTCGTCGACGAGGAGCAGCGCTTCGGCGTCGAGCACAAGGAGACCCTCAAGGCGCTGCGCACCGACGTCGACGTCCTCGCGATGTCCGCGACCCCGATCCCGCGCACCCTCGAGATGGCCGTCACCGGCATCCGCGAGATGTCGACGCTCGCGACGCCGCCCGAGGAGCGCCACCCGATCCTCACCTACGTGGGCCCGCACGAGGACGCGCAGGTGACCGCCGCGATCCGCCGCGAGCTGCTGCGCGACGGCCAGGTGTTCTACATCCACAACTCCGTCAAGACCATCACCCGCGCCGCGCTCAAGCTCGGCGAGCTGGTGCCCGAGGCGCGCATCGCCGTCGCGCACGGGCAGATGAGCGAGAAGCAGCTCGAGCAGGTGATCGTCGACTACTACGAGAAGCGCTACGACGTGCTCGTGTGCACCACGATCGTGGAGACGGGCCTCGACATCTCCAACGCCAACACGCTCATCGTCGAGCGCGCCGACACGTTCGGCCTCAGCCAGCTCCACCAGCTGCGCGGGCGCGTGGGCCGCGGCCGCGAGCGGGCGTACGCCTACTTCCTGTACCCGCCGGACCGCACCCTCACGGAGACGGCCCACGACCGCCTCCAGACCATCGCCGCCAACACCGACCTCGGGTCGGGCATGGCGGTCGCGATGAAGGACCTCGAGATCCGCGGCGCGGGCAACCTGCTGGGCGCCGAGCAGTCCGGCCACATCGAGGGCGTCGGCTTCGACCTCTACATCCGCATGGTCGGCGAGGCCGTCGCGGGCTTCCGCGGCGAGGAGGTCGAGGACCGCGCCCCCATGACGGTCGACCTGCCCATCGACGCCCACCTGCCCGAGTCCTACGTCGAGCACGAGCGTCTGCGCCTCGAGGCGTACCGGAAGATCGCCGACGCCGACGACGAGGCGACCCTCGCCGCGATCGCCGAGGAGCTCGACGACCGCTACGGCACGCCGCCCGAGCCCGTCACCCACCTGCTCGCGGTGGCGCGGCTGCGCCTCGAGCTGCGCGCGATCGGCATCCACGACGTGGTCGCGCAGGGCAAGTACATCCGCTTCAGCCCGCTCGAGCTGCCGGACTCGGCCGCGCTGCGCATGAACCGCCTCTTCCCCGGCACGCTCATCAAGCCCGCGGTACGCCAGGTGCTGGTCCCCGCGCCCATGACCGCGCGCATCGGCGGCAGACCCGTCGAAGGCCTCGAGGTGCTGGACTGGGTCAGGACCGTCATCCAGGCCACCGGCTCACCCGCACTAGGATGACCGGCATGACGTTCCGCCGACGCCTCGCCGTCCTTGCCGCATCGTCCCTTCTCCTCGCGGGCTGCGCCGTGCCCGGGCAGCCCGAGGCGCCCGGCGTGGCGGCGTCCTACCAGGGCGCGACGGTGACCACCGCCGACCTGGACGCGCTCGCGCAGTCGTGGGACGCCGCGAGCCAGGGCTACGCCGTCCCCACCCCGCGCATCCTCGCGACCTGGGCCGCGCTGGGCCCGGACGCGGTCGCGCAGGCGCGCGAGGACGCGAAGACCGCCGGCACCGATCTGGGCCTCAACGACGGCAACGTGCGCAAGGTCGCCGAGCAGTGGTTCACGGGCCTCGGCGCCAAGGACCCCGTCATCACGGACGACGTGGTCGCCTCGATGACCGACATGCTCGGCATCTACCTCGTGATCGGCGGCGACACGTCGCTCGACACCATCACGCGGCTGTCGCAGCAGGTCGAGGACGAGGGCACGTTCTCGCCGCGCCTGGGCGAGTACTCGACCGACGCCCTGATCGCCTCGATCAACGACGCGATCGCGAGCGCGCAGAACATGTCGGGCAACTACTTCATGGCCTTCGCCGGCGTCAACGCGTTCCAGGACACCACGGCCCCGTGGGCGGCGCGTGGCTGACGGGATCACCCGTCTCGTGGAGGTGATGGATCGCCTCCGCTCTCCCGGCGGCTGCGCCTGGGACGCCGAGCAGACCCACGCGTCCCTCGCGCCGTACGCGCTCGAGGAGGCGCACGAGCTCGTCGACGCGATCGAGTCCGGCACCCGGGCCGACCTGCGCGAGGAGCTCGGCGACGTGCTGCTCCAGGTGGTCCTCCACGCGCGGGTCGCGCAGGAGGACCCCGACGAGCCGTTCGGCCTCGACGAGATCGCCCACGCGTGCGCCGACAAGCTCGTCGCCCGTCACCCGCACGTGTTCGGCGACGACGACCAGGGCACCATGGACGAGCACCTGCGCCGCTGGGACCGCATCAAGCAGGAGACGTCGGGACGCGCGTCGGTGATGGACGGCATCCCGCCCACCCTGGGCGCGCTCGCCCGCGCGCAGAAGGTCCTGGGTCGCGTGGAGCGCGCAGGGCTGGGGGACGATGCGGCGCTCCCGTCGGACGGGTCGCTCGGGTCCGCGCTGCTCGCCCTGGCCGCCCGTGCGCGCGCCGAGGGGCTCGACGCGGAGACCGAGCTGCGCGCCGCGACCCGCGCCATCGAGACCGCCGCCCGCGAGGCCGAGGCGAGGGGCGCATCGTCCCTGGCACCGGAACCGGGCGGGGACACCCGACGTTCAACCGGCTAGGACGAACGTCGCTCAGCGCACACCTGTGCGCATCGTTAGACTCCCAAGAGGTTCATCCATCCAAGCGAAGGAGCATCATGGCCAGCATTGAGGCCGTCGGCGCCCGCGAGATCCTTGACTCGCGCGGCAACCCCACCGTCGAGGTCGAGGTCGCCCTCGAGGACGGCACGTTCGCGCGTGCAGCCGTCCCGTCGGGCGCCTCCACCGGCGCGTTCGAGGCAGTCGAGCGCCGCGACGGCGACAAGGGCCGTTACCTGGGCAAGGGCGTCGAGCAGGCCGTGGACGCGGTCATCGACGAGATCGCGCCGGAGATCGTCGGTCTCGACGCCACCGAGCAGCGCATCATCGACCAGATCATGCTCGACCTGGACGGCACCGACAACAAGGGCAAGCTCGGCGCGAACGCCATCCTCGGCGTCTCGCTCGCGGTCGCGAAGGCGGCGGCGGACTCGGCCGACATCGCGCTGTTCCGCTACGTCGGCGGCCCGAACGCGCACGTCCTGCCCGTCCCGATGATGAACATCCTCAACGGTGGGTCGCACGCCGACTCCAACGTCGACATCCAGGAGTTCATGATCGCCCCCGTCGGCGCCCCCACGTTCCGTGAGGCGCTCCGCACCGGTGCCGAGGTCTACCACTCGCTCAAGTCCGTGCTCAAGGAGCGCGGCCTGGCCACCGGCCTGGGCGACGAGGGCGGCTTCGCCCCCAACCTGCCGTCCAACCGCGACGCGCTCGACCTCATCCTGGTCGCGATCGAGAAGGCCGGCTTCAAGCCCGGCGAGGACGTCGCGCTCGCGCTCGACGTCGCCGCGACCGAGTTCTTCAAGGACGGCGGCTACCAGTGGGAGGGCGGCGTGAAGACGCCCGACGAGATGATCGCCTTCTACGAGGGCCTCGTCAACGACTACCCGCTGGTGTCCATCGAGGACCCGCTGTCCGAGGACGAGTGGGACTCCTGGGCCGGCCTGGTCTCCAAGGTGGGCGACAAGACCCAGATCGTCGGCGACGACCTGTTCGTCACCAACCCGGTCCGTCTTGCGAAGGGCATCGACCTCAAGGCCGCCAACGCCCTCCTCGTGAAGCTCAACCAGATCGGCACCCTGTCCGAGACCTCGGACGCCGTGCAGATGGCGCAGCGCGCGGGCTTCGCGGCCATGGTGTCGCACCGCTCGGGCGAGACCGAGGACGTCACCATCGCGGACCTGTCCGTCGCGTACAACGCCGGCCAGATCAAGACCGGTGCCCCCGCCCGCGGCGAGCGCATCAACAAGTACAACCAGCTGCTCCGCATCGAGGAGGAGCTGGACGACGCCGCGAAGTACGCCGGCAAGTCGGCCTTCCCGCGCAGCTTCAAGTAAGCCGCAGCGCAGGCTCAGGACGGGCGCGTCTCCCTCGGGAGGCGCGCCCGTCCCGCGTTCCGGGGCCGCTTTCTGGCGACTCGCGCCCGGGCGTGCGCGGGAGCGGCGCCCGCGCCCTGGACAATGGCGGGGTGACCTCTCCCACGCGCCCCGGCGAGCCCCGTCGCCCCGTCGCGCCGGAGTCGGGCACGCAGGCCAAGGCGTCCGCCGCGTCGTCCGCCGCGAACCGTGCCCGTGCCGCCACGCGCAGGCGCCCCGCGGCCGCGTCCGGCGGGGCGCGCACCTCCGGGCCGCGCGCGTCGAGCCGCCCCGGCGGCGCCACGGGCCCCGGGCGCCAGGCGCCACGCCCCAACCGCATCGAGCCGGCCAGGCCGCGCGGCTCCTGGGTCTCGGCCATGTCGTGGCGCGTCGCCGTGCTGATCGGCGTGCTGGTGCTCGCCGCCGCCGTCGTGCTGCCGTCGCTGCGCGCCTACTTCCGCCAGCAGGAGGAGCTGTCCGCGCTGCGCGCCGACGCCGCGACCGCGCAGCAGTCCGTCGAGGACCTCACGGGCGAGGTCAAGCGCTGGGACGACCGCGCGTACGTGGTCGCGCAGGCGCGCGAACGCCTCAAGTACGTCTACCCGGGCGAGACGCCGTACCAGGTGATCGACCCCGAGACCGTGGAGGGCGCCGCCGAGGGCTCGCCCGCCGCGGAGGACCCGGTCACCGCGGACCCGTCCGGCACCTGGTACACCCGGCTGTGGGACTCGGTCGAGACGGCCGGCGACGCCAAGGTCGGGGCGGGGAGGACCGCGGACTCGAGCGCGGACCCGTCGGCGGAGCCGACGCCCGCCGCATCGTCCGGCGCGGGCGGCCACTAGAATCGCGGGGTGAACGACACCCCTGCCACCGAGCGCGATGTCGCCGTCCTCGCCGCCCAGCTGGGGCGCGCGCCGCGCGGGATCGTCGCCATCGCGGCCCGCTGCGTGTGCGGCAACCCCACCGTGGTGCACACCGCGCCGCGGCTGCCCGACGGCACGCCCTTCCCGACGCAGTACTACCTCACGCACCCCGACGCCGTCGCCGCGGTCTCGACGCTCGAGGCCAACGGCGTGATGAAGGAGATGCAGGCGAGGCTGACCTCCGGCGAGGAGCCCGAGCTCGTCGCGGCCTACCGCGCGGCGCACGAGCGCTACCTGGAGGAGCGCTACGAGCTGGGCGACGTGCCCGAGATCCACGGCATCTCGGCCGGCGGCATGCCCGACCGCGTGAAGTGCCTCCACGTGCTCGTGGGCCACGCGCTCGCCGCGGGCCCGGGCGTCAACCCGCTCGGCGACGAGGCGCTCGCGCTGATCTCCGCCTCGTGGAGCCCCGACCGCTGCACGTGCGCGGTCGAGGTCTGACTAGTCTGACGTCATGCGTGTAGCCGCCATCGACTGCGGGACGAACTCGATCCGCCTGCTCATCGCCGACGTCTCCCTCGAGACCGGGACGCTCACCGACGTGGTGCGCACCATGACCGTGGTCCGGCTGGGCCAGGGCGTGGACCGGACCGGCGAGCTCTCCGCCGAGGCGCTGTCGCGGACGTTCGCCGCCGTCGACGACTACGCCGAGCGGTGCCGCGAGCACGGCGTCGAGGCGATCCGCTTCGTCGCGACCTCGGCGACCCGGGACGCCCGCAACCGCGACGCGTTCCTCACGGGCGTCGAGTCGCGCCTCGGCGTCACGCCCGAGGTCATCTCGGGCGCCGAGGAGGCCGCGCTGTCCTTCCGCGGCGCGACCGGCGCCCTCGACGCGGCGCACGACGCGCCGTTCCTGGTGGTGGACCTGGGCGGCGGCTCGACCGAGGTGGTGCTCGGGGTGTCGCGCCCCGAGGCCGCGCACTCGATGGACGTCGGCTGCGTGCGCATGACCGAGCGTCACCTCGCGGGCGACCCGCCGTCCGCCGAGCAGGTCGCGGCGGCCGAGGCCGACGTCAACGACGCGATCGACATGGCGTTCGCCGGGGTCCCCGTCGAGCGCACCGCGACGCTCGTGGGGCTGGCGGGCACCATCACCACCGTGACCGCGCACGCGCTCGGCCTGCCCGAGTACGACCGCGACGCCATCAACGGCGCCGTGATCGACATCGACGACGCGATCCGCGCGTGCGACGAGCTGCTCGCGGCGTCGCGCACCGAGCGCGCCGCGCTGGGGTTCATGCACCCGGGCCGCGTCGACGTGATCGGCGCGGGCGCGCTCGTGTGGCGCACCGTGATGACGCGCGTGCGCTCCGCCGTCGTCGGGGCGGGCGGCGCCCTGCCGCACGTGGTCACCAGCGAGCACGACATCCTCGACGGCATCGCCTTCTCGGCGGCCGAACGCGGCTGAGCCCGCGACGATGCGGCGACCGCCGCATCGTCCCGCCCCCGTAGCCCAACTGGCAGAGGCAGCCGGCTTAAACCCGGCCCAGTGCGGGTTCGAACCCCGCCGGGGGCACGCGCGGCGCGCGGCGCAGCCCGCGACCGCGCCCGCGCCCGCGCCCGCGACCGCGCCCCACACGGATTCTGCGTGCGTGCGCGCCCGGGTCGTGGTTCGCGACGCGAGTTGCATCGGTGAAGCGATTCATCCGCCGTCGCGTGTGGGGGACGGTCGCAGGCGCGGCGTCGGCGACGCCGTAGGCTGGTGCGCCATGGCTGCCGGCGCGACGATCCACACGTTCGACATCACGCTCGCGGACGTCGACCGCGGCGTCTACGAGGACCTCTCCCTCCGCGTCGCGCGGCACCCGTCCGAGACGGGGCCCTTCATGATCACGCGCGTGCTCGCGTATTGCCTCGAGCACGAGGAGGGCATCGCGTTCTCCGAGGGCATCTCCACCACGGAGGAGCCCGCCGTGATCGTGCGCGACCTCACCGGGCTCATCACGGCCTGGATCGAGGTCGGCCAGCCCGAGGCGGAGCGCCTGCACCGGGGCTCGCGGCTCGCGGGGCGCACCGTCGTCTACACACAGCACGACCCGGCCAAGGTGCTCGCCCGCTGGGAGGGCAAGAGGATCCACAGGCGCGAGGCGATCGTGCTGAGGAGCTTCGACCCGGGCTTCGTCGAAGCCGCCGCGGCGCTGGTCTCGCGTCGCAACGCGCTCACCGTGACCGTCAGCGAGGCGCACCTGTACCTCGAGCTCAATGGCACGTCGCTGGACTCCTCCCTGCATGAGGCACCGCTCGGCTGAGCGCGGCGCCGCCACGCGCTGGCAGGTGCTCGGTGCTCAGGATCCGCGATTCCGGGCGGTGAGCACCTCCCAGGACGCGCAGACCTCTTGCGCATCCACTATTCAGCGTTACTATGTACCGGTAGTCAACAACACTGAGTAGCAGGAGGCCCGGCATGGGCAAGCAGATGACCGAGATGCTCAAGGGCACGCTCGAGGGCATCGTCCTCGCGCTCCTCGCCCTCGGCCCGGCGTACGGGTACGAGATCACGGCGCGGCTGCGCGACCAGGGGTTCGCCGACATCGCGGAGGGCACCGTGTACGCGCTGCTGGTCCGCATCGAGCAGCGCGGCCTGGTCGACGTGGAGAAGGTGCCGTCCGAGAAGGGTCCGCCGCGCAAGGTGTTCACCCTCAACGCCCGGGGCCGCGAGGCGCTGGACGAGTTCTGGAGCAGCTGGGGCTTCCTCGCCGACCGGCTCGCTCACCTCAAGGAAGGACAGTAGCCATGGCATGGTTCGAGAAGCTCACGGGCTCGCTCGCGGAGAAGAAGCAGTACAAGGCCGACGTGCGCCGCATGGCGGCGCTTCCCGCACCCTACATGGAGGCGGCGATGGCGATGCATCGCTACTTCATGTACTACGGCGGCCTCACCGACGGGGACGAGATGATCACGATGATAGGCGACCTCGCGGACCTGTGGGAGCGCGCCGCCGCCGACGGCACGCCGGTGCGCGACATCGTCGGCGCCGACCCGGTCGAGTTCGCCGAGGCCTTCGCGGAGGCGTACACGGGCCGCCGGTGGATCGACAAGGAGCGCGCCCGCCTGATCAAGGCGATAGACCACGCCGCCGGGGACGGACCGTCATGACCGCGCGCGCCCCCGCCATCGAGGTCCGCGACCTCCGCCACTCCTACGGCGACCTCGCGGTGCTGAAGGGCGTGGATCTCGAGGTGCCCCGCGGGCGCATCGTCGCCCTGCTCGGCTCGAACGGCGCCGGCAAGACCACCCTCGTGCGCATCCTCAGCACCCTGCTGAGGGCCGATGCGGGCGTCGCCACGGTGGACGGCCACGACGTCGCCGCGTCCCCGGCCGAGGTGCGGGCCGCGATCAGCCTCACCGGCCAGCTCTCCGCGGTCGACGACATCCTCACCGGCCGCGAGAACCTCGTCCTGGTCGCGCGCCTGCGCCGCGTCCCCGGGCCGGGCGGGGTGGCCGATGCGCTGCTCGCCCGGTTCGGCCTCGCGGAGGCGGGCGCGCGTCGGGTCGGCACCTACTCGGGCGGCATGCGGCGCAGGCTCGACATCGCGATGAGCCTCGTGGGGGAGCCGAGCGTCGTCTTCCTCGACGAGCCGACCACGGGGCTCGATCCCGAGGCGCGGCGCGAGGCGTGGGCGGCGGTGCGCGCGCTCGCGGACGGCGGCACCACCGTGCTGCTCACCACCCAGACCCTCGACGAGGCCGAGCGCCTCGCCGACCGCATCGCGATCCTCCACGAGGGCCGCATCATCGTCGACGGCACGCTCGACGAGCTCAGGGCGCTCATCCCCGCGCCCACCGTCGAGTACGTCGAGAGGCAGCCGACCCTCGAGGAGGTCTTCCTCGCGGTGGTCGGCGGGAAGGACCGGTCATGACCGCCATCGCCGACACCCGCATCCTCACGGGCCGCTCCCTGCGCCACATCTCGCGCAGCCCGGACACCATCATCACCACCGCGCTCATGCCCGTCGCGTTCCTGCTCCTGTTCGTCTACGTGCTGGGCGGCGCGATCGAGACCGGCACCGGGTCGTACGTGACCTACCTGCTGCCCGGCATCCTCGTCATCACGATCGCGTCGAGCGTGTCGTACACGGCGTTCCGCCTCTTCCTCGACCTGCAGAGCGGCATCTTCGAGCGCTTCCACTCGATGCCGGTGTCCCGGCCGTCGGTGCTGTGGGCGCACGTGGTCACGTCCCTGGTCGCGACCTTCGTGTCGCTCGCGGCCGTGGTGGCCGTCGCGCTGGTGATGGGGTTCCGCTCCTCGGCGGGGCTCGGGGCCTGGCTCGGCGTGATCGGGATCCTCGCGCTGCTCACGCTCGCGCTCACGTGGCTTGCGGTGATCCCGGGGCTGACGGCCACCTCCGCCGACGGCGCGAGCGCGTTCGCGTACCCGCTCATCCTGCTGCCGTTCGTCAGCTCGGCGTTCGTGCCCACGGAGTCCATGCCGGGACCGGTCCGCTGGTTCGCGGAGCACCAGCCGGTGACGGCGATCGTGGACTCCGTGCGCGCGTTGCTCGCGGGCGGGTCCGTGGGGTCGGATCTGTGGATCGCGCTCGCGTGGTGCGTCGGGATGCTCGCGGTCGCGTACGCCTTCGCGATGGCGGCGTACCGGCGCAGGGTCGCGTAGCGCGCCGGCGTGTCGCGCGGGGTGCCGTGAGCCTCTCCGCAACTGTTCAACATGTTGAGCAGTTGCGGAGACCAGGTGCCGGTCCCGCGCGACACGCCCGGGCGGCGGGACGATGCGCCGGTCGCCCGGGCGGGGTCAGCCCGCCGGGGCGGTGGCGGCCATGCGCGCCGCGGCGGCCCACGCGATCGTCGCGTCGAGCGTGCCGAACGTGTAGAGGTGCAGGCGCACCTCGCCGTGCTCGGGCGTGAGGCGGGCGCCGAGGTCCTCGACGAACGCGTCCGGGCCGGCGGTGCCCGCGAGCGACGCGAGCGAGAAGCCGTACTTGCGGGCGATCCCCGCGCTCGTGCCGACGCCGCAGCGGCGCGCGAACGCGATGAGGCGGCGCACGCCGGCGGGGCCCGGGACGCCGACCCGCACGGGCAGCTCGATGCCGCGCTCGCGGATGCGCTCGACCCACGTCAGCACGGCGTCGACGTCGAACGAGAACTGCGTGGTGAGGGAGCCCGCGAGGCCCTGGTCGGCGATCGCGGCGACCTTGGCGTCGAGCGCGGCCCACAGCGCATCGTCCGCGATCGCGGGGTGGCCCTCCGGGTACGCGCCGATCCCGACCTCGCGCACGCCCGCCGTGGCGAGCGCGCCGGACGCGATGACGTCGAGCGCCGACGCGTAGGGCCCCGTCGGCGTGCGGGGGTCGCCGCCGACCACGAAGAGCCGCCCGTGCGCATCGTGCCGGCGCAGGCCCTCGAGCGTGGAGGCGAGCTCGGAGGGAGACGCGAGGCGGCGCGCGGCGACGTGGGGGACCGGCACCAGCGCGGCGCGCGCGGCCGCGGCGGCGGCCTCGCGGCGCTCGGCCGCACCCTCGGTGCCCAGGTGCGTGACGCTCACGCGGGTGCCGGCGGGCAGGTCGCCGGCGTGGGCGACGAGCGTGGCGGTGTCACGCGCGGTGATCTCGACGGAGAGATCCTCGAGAAGCGTGGGGGTCCGGTGCAACGACGGGCCTCCTTCGGTCCGTTGAAGCAGGGAAGCGACTCCTATTGTACGGGCGTCGTCCACGGGGCCCCGTGGCAGGGGTCACAGGATCGCCGCGAGCTCTTCGCGCGCGGCGGCCCGCACGGCCTCGTGCGCCTCGGCCGCGGTCGCCGCCCCTCGCGCCAGCTCTGCGAGCGCGCGGCACTCGTCGTGCGTGTGGAGCGACAGCGCGTAGCGCACCGCGGGGACCTTGGACGGCGCCATCGACAGGCTCGCCACCCCGAGGCCCGCGAGCACGAGTGCGAGCAGCGGGTCGCCGCCCGACTCGCCGCACACACCCACCGGCTTGCCGGCCCACGCCCCGCCGGCGCACGCGGCCGCGACCACGTCGAGCACCGCCGGCTGCCACGGGTCGAGCAGGTCGGACAGCTCGCCCGCCATGCGGTCGGTGGCCATCGTGTACTGGGCGAGGTCGTTGGTGCCGAGCGAGCCGAAGTCCACCTCGGCGAGCACGTGCCGGGAGCGCAGCGCCGCGGCCGGCACCTCGATCATCACGCCCGCCTTGGGCAGCCCCGCCGCGCGGACCCGGGACGCGAACCACCGCGCCTCCTCGACCGTCGCGACCATGGGCGCCATCACGCGCACGTCGGCACCCGTGTCGCGCGCGGCGATCGCGAGGGCCTCGAGCTGCGAGTCGATGAGCTCGGGGCGCGCCTGGCACAGGCGCAGGCCGCGCCGCCCGAGCGCGGGGTTCTCCTCCTCGCCCAGGTCGGCGAACGCGAGGGGCTTGTCGGCGCCCGCGTCGAGCGTGCGCACCACCACGCGGCGGCTGCCGAACGGCGCGAGCACGCCCCGGTACACCTCGGCCTGCTCCTCGACCGTGGGCATCGTCGGCGCGGACAGGTAGACGAACTCGGTGCGGAACAGCCCCACGCCCTCGAGGTCCTGGGCGCCCGCGGCCACCGCATCGTCCACCCCGCCGATGTTGGCGAGCAGGGCGATCGCGTGGCCGTCCCGCGTGGCGCCCGGCCCCGAGACCGAGGCGAGCGCGGCGGCGCGGCGCTCGCGGCGCACACGCTGGGCCTCGAGCAGCTCGAGGTCGGGGTCGAGCGTGACGGCCCCCGCGTCGCCGTCGACCGCGACGGTGGTGCCCGCCGGGATCGCGCACGCGCCGTGCACCTGGACCGCCGCCGGGATGCCCATCTGCGCGGCAAGGATCGCGGTGTGCGACGTGCGTCCGCCGGCCTCGGTGACGATCGCGACGACGAGCGCCCGGTCGAGCGCCGCGGTCTCCGCGGGCGCGAGGTCCTCGGCGACGATGACCGAGGGGCCGGTCAGCACCGGCACCCCGGGCGCCGGCACTCCGAGCACCGCGGCGACGGCGCGGTTCCCCACGTCGCGCAGGTCGGTGACGCGCTCGGCGAAGTAGCCGCCGAGCGCCTCGAACTGCGCCGCGTACTCGTCGACGGCGGCCGCGATCGCGTGGGCCGGCCCCAGGCCCGCCCCGACGTGCTTGCCGGCGGCCTTGGCGAGGCCCTTGTCGCGGGCGATCATCGCGGTGGCCTTGAGGATGGGCCGCGCGTGCTCGCTCGCGGCGGCGGCCCGGTCGTCGAGGTCGGCGGCGACGGACGCGAGGGCCTCGAGGACCAGGTCGGTCGCGGCACCCGCGTCCGCGGGGGCCGGCTCGTCGGCCGGGGGCCGGACCGGCGGCGCGACCTGCACCACCGGCCCGACCGCCGTGCCCGGGCTGACGCCGACGCCGTGACGGGTGTCGCCGGACATGTCAGCCCTCCTCGGCGTCCAGGTCGCGCGACAGCAGCGCGACGAGGGTCTCGAGGGCGGCGTCGGCGCCCTCGCCGTCGGCGGTGAGGACCACCTCCTCGCCGTGCTTGGCGCCGAGCGCCATCACGCCGAGGATGCTGGTCGCGTCGACCGGGTCCTCGCCCGCGCGGGCGATCTCGACGTCCAGCCCGGTGCCCTGGGCCGCCTCGACGAAGAGGGCGGCGGGGCGGGCGTGCAGGCCCACGGACGATGCGATGGTGACGGTGCGCTGGGACATGGGGGTTCTCCTTCGAACGGGTGGGTGGAGGTCAGACGGTCGCGACGGCGTCGACCGTCGCGAGCTTCTTGTCGCGGGACTTGAGCACCACGACGATCGCGGTCATCAGCAGGACGCCGGCGGCCAGGGCGACGAGGAACCACAGGAAGCCGCCCATGAGGGGCAGCACCCAGATGCCGCCGTGGGGGGCGCGCAGGGTCACGCCGAACACCATGATCAGCCCGCCGGTGAGCGCGGAGCCGATCACCGAGGACACGATCACCCGGACCGGGTCGGCCGCGGCGAACGGGATCGCGCCCTCGGAGATGAACGAGGCGCCGAGCAGCCAGGCGGCCTTGCCGTTCTCCCGCTCGGGCTCGGAGAAGAGCCGCGGGCGGACGGTGGTGGCGAGCGCCATGGCGAGCGGGGCGACCATGCCGGCGCCCATGACGGCCGCCATGATGGTCAGCGCGGGGGCGTCGGTCGCGGTGCCCGCCGCCGCGAGTCCGGCGGTGGCGAAGAAGTACGCCACCTTGTTGACGGGGCCGCCCAGGTCGAAGCCCATCATCGCGCCGAGCACCAGGCCAAGCACGAAGGCGGAGCCGCCCTGGAGGCTGGTGAGCCAGCTGTTGAGGCCGTCGGACAGGCCCTTGATCGGCAGGCCCAGGATCGTGATGAACAGGCCCGACGTGACGAGGGTGGACAGCAGCGGGATCACCACGACGGGCATCACGCCGCGGACGCCCTTGTGGACCCTCCAGCTCGCGATCCAGCGCGCGACCACGCCGGCGAGCAGGCCGGTGACGATGCCGCCGAGGAAGCCGGCGCCCATGGTGGACGCGATCGCGCCGCCCACGATGCCGGGGACCAGGCCGGGCCGGTCCGCGATCGCGAAGGCGATGAAGCCCGACAGGATCGGCACGAGGAACCCGAACGCCGCGCCGCCGATGACGAACATCAGCGCCGCCCACGAGGTCAGGCTCGTCACGTCGAAGTGCTGGGCGATGTTGAACTCGTCGGCCGAGGTCAGGTTGTACTTGGTGATCTCGATCGGGCCGTTGTCGCCCAGCGCGATCTGGGACAGCATGAACGACAGGGCGATGAGGATGCCGCCCGCGGCGACGAACGGGATCATGTAGCTCACGCCGGTCATCAGCCACTGGCGCAGCTGCGTGCCGAACCCGGCGCTCCTGTCGACCTTGGTCGCGAGGCCCGCCGACGCGGCGGCCGCGGGGACCGCGGTGGAGGCCGCCGGGTTGGTGCTCCACTCGGAGGCCTTCGCGACCGCCTGGGAGATGAGTGCCGGGCCGTCCGAGATGGCCTTCTTCACGCCGACGTCGACGAGGGGCTTGCCGGCGAAGCGCTCGGCGTTCCGCACCTCGACGTCGTGCGCGAAGATCACGGCGTCGGCCGCGGCGATCTCCTCCGCGGTGAGCGGGGTCGCACCGGCGGAGCCCTGGGTCTCCACCTTCATGGTGTGGCCGGCCTCCTTGGCCGCCCGCTCGAGCGCCTCGGCCGCCATGTAGGTGTGCGCGATGCCGGTGGGGCAGGACGTCACGCCCACGAGTGTGAGGGACGATGCGGGGGTCGCCGCGGGCGGGGTCGCGGGACCGGGCGCGGGCGTGGGGGCCGGCGCGGCGGCGGGTGCCGCCTGGATGTCGCCGACCTCGGCCTCGACGATCGCGACGACCTCCGCCGGCGTCGCGGCCGCGCGCAGCGCGCCGGTGAACTCCTTCTTCATGAGCGCCTTGGCGAGCCTGGGCAGCACCTGCATGTGCGCGTCCGACGCGCCCTCGGGGGCCGCGATGAGGAACACGATGTCAGCCGGGCCGTCCTTGGCGCCCCAGTCGATGCCGTCCGTGCGGCCGAACGCGAGCGTGGGCTCGGTGATGGCGGCGGAGCGGGCGTGGGGGATCGCGATGCCGCCGGGCAGGCCCGTCGCCATCGTCTCCTCGCGCTTGCGCACGTCGGCGACGAAGCCGTCGAGGTCGGTGCAGCGGCCCGTCGCGACGAGCGTCGCGGCGAGCGTGCGGGTGGCGGCGTGACGATCCTCGGCGCCGAGGTCGAGCACGACCTGCTGCTCATAGATCAGTGACATGGTGGTGGTCCTTTCGGGGTCAGCGCTGACCCAGTGCCAGGGCGGCGAGGGGGTGGGGGTCGACGTCGACGGGGATGCCGTGGAGGTCGTCCGGGCCGGGGACCCGGCTTCCGGGGAGGGTGACGGCCGCGGCTCCCCAGGCGACGCCCTCCGCGAGGGCGGCGTCCAGGGGGAGGGTGCGGGTGAGGCCGTGCAGCAGGCCGGCGAGCATGCAGTCGCCGGCGCCCACGGTCGAGACGGCCGCCGTGATGGTGGCGCGCGCGTGGACCGCCTGATCCGATGTCACGAGCAGGGCGCCGTCGGCGCCCAGGCTCACCGCGACCGCCCCGATCCCGCGGCCCACCAGCGCGGCCGCGGCGTCGCGGACGTCGCCCAGCGTGGGCAGGGGGTGGCCGACGAGCTCGGCGAGCTCCTCGTGGTTGGGCTTGATCAGGTCAGGGAGGGCCTCGACGGCGGCCGCGAGGGGCGCGCCGGAGGAGTCGATGGCGACGCGCGCGCCGGCGGCGCGGGCGCGCGTGACGAGCGAGGCGTAGAGGTCGTCGGGGGCGCCGGGCGGGAGGCTGCCGCAGCCCACCACCCAGTCGGCGCCGGCGGCCGATGCGACGGTCGCGCCCAGCAGCGCCTCGACCTCCGCGGGGGACAGGGTCGGGCCCGGCTCGTTGAGCTTGGTGGTGGTGCCGTCGGGCTCGAGGACGGAGACGTTCATGCGGGCCGAGCCCGCGATCGGCACGGAGACGCGGGCGACCCCGGCGGCGTCGAGCAGCTCCTCGAGCAGGCGGCCCTCGGGGCCCCCGACCGGCAGCACCGCGACGGCGTCGCCGCCCTGGGCGGTGACGGCGCGGGCGACGTTCACGCCCTTGCCGCCCGCATCGACGCGGACGTCGGCGGCGCGGTGCACCTCGCCGCGCTCGAGGGACGCGACGGTGACGGCGCGGTCCACGCTCGGGTTGGGGGTGAGCGTGACGATCATGCCGTCACGACCTCGGGTCCGGCCGCGCGCAGCTCGTCGGCCACGTCGTCGGCGAGGTCGTCGTCGGTGATGACGAGGTCGACGTCCTCGAGGCTCGCGAAGCGGTGAAGGTGGTCGTCGCCCGCCTTGGACGAGTCGGTGGTCACCACCACCCGCCGGGCCGCGGCGATCATCGCGCGCTTGGCCTCGGCCTCGGCCTGGTCCGGCGTGGTGAGCCCGCGTGACGCGGACAGCCCGTTGGTGCCCATGATCGCGACGTCGACGACCATCCCGGCCAGCGCGGATGCCGTCCACTCGCCGACCGCCGCGCCCGTGACGCCGCGCACCCGGCCGCCGAGGACGTACAGCGAGATGCCGGGCCGGCCCGCGAGGGCGCTCGCGGCCGGCAGCGAGTTCGTGATCACGGTGAGGTCGATGTCGATCGGCAGGAGGTCGACGAGCGCCTGCGTGGTCGAGCCGGCGTCGAGGAGCACCGTGCCGCCGGCCGGGATCTCCTCGACGGCCCGCGCGGCGATGCGCCGCTTGACGTCCATGCGGGTCGCGGAGCGCGCGGCGAGCGTGGGCTCGGACTCGAGCCGCTCGACGGGGATCGCGCCGCCGTGGACGCGGCGCAGGGAGCCGCGCTGCTCGAGCGCGGTGAGGTCGCGGCGGATCGTCTCGGGGGTGACCTCGAGGGACTCCGCCAGGGCGGCGACCTCGACCCGGCCCGCGGTGCGCGCCTCCGCCAGGATGCGCTGCTGTCGCTCCGTCGCGTACATGTGACTCCTTTGTCCGAACCCGGATTCCCACATGAAACCACGGATTCAAAACCAAAGCAACACAAACAAAGCAACTCGGACTTCGCCGCCGGGACCTTCCTCCACACGCCCGAGCGCCGCATCGTCCCCAGCGATGCAACTCGCGCGGCAAACCCTGACCACAGACGCGCGAACTGCAGATCCTGTGTGGAGGGAAGTCGCGGGATCGGGCCGAGTGGCCTCCGTCACCCCGTGCAACATCCGGCGACCCTGGGCCGTTGTCCATTCGACCCCTCCTGTCGGTGCCGCCTGGGCCCCGCCTACACTGGAGCGGTCGCCCCACTAGGAGGAATCGTGGCAAGTCCGGTATTCAGCAACTCCAAGGAGTTCAAGGCAGACCCGCTGCTCGCGCAGCCCACCGCCGCCGACCTGGAGCGCCAGTACCAGGCGCCCGCCGGCGCCCCGGGCTACGTCGCCGAGCAGCGCATGTCCTACTCCGGCGTCATCAACAAGACGACCGTCCTCGGCATCCTCACCATCGGCGCCGGCGCGGTCGGCTACGCGACCGCGCTCGACTCCGCCGCCGTCTACATGATGGCGATGGGCGCCGGCATCGCGGCGTTCGTGCTCGCGATGATCGCGGTGTTCCAGCGCAAGGGGGCGAACCCCGTCATCGTGGGCCTCTACGCGATCCTCGAGGGCTTCTTCCTCGGCGCCATCTCGGTGGCGATCGAGACGTCCTTCAACGCCCCCGGCGCCGCCCTGCAGGCGCTCATCGCGACCGGCATCACATTCCTCGTGTGCCTCGCGCTGTTCCGCTCGGGCAAGGTCCGCTACACCGCGAAGCTCAACAAGATCTTCATGGTCGGCGCGATCTCGTACCTGATCTTCAGCCTGGTCAACGTCGGCTACATGATCTTCAGCCCCAACGCGACGGGCTTCGGCATGTACAGCAACGAGGTCAACATCGGCGGGCTCACGTTCCCGCTCGGCATGATCATCGGCGCGATCGCCGTCCTGCTCGCGTGCATCTCGCTCATCGGCGACTTCGAGTTCATCGACAACGGCGTCAAGAGCGGCCAGCCCAAGCGCCTCGAGTGGACCGCCGCGTTCGGCCTCATCGTCACGCTCGTGTGGCTCTACACCGAGTTCCTGCGCCTCATCGCGATCTTCGCGAACAACAGGTAGCCCGCACGCACGAACGCCCCGACCGGATGGTCGGGGCGTTCGTCGTTCCCGGGCCGGTCAGGCGTAGCTGACCTGGCAGAACCCGTGGTTGCAGTAGCCGTCGGGGTTCTTGTGCAGGTACCCCTGGTGGTAGTCCTCGGCGTAGTAGAACGTGCCGTCGCCGGCCTCGGCCGCGGGCGCGATCTGGGTCGTGATGGCGCCGAACGCCTCGGCGCTCAGCCGCTCCTGGTACCGCTCGCGCGAGGCCTCGGCGGCCGCGAGCTGCGCGTCCGTGGTCGCGAAGATCGCGCTGCGGTACTGCGTGCCGATGTCGCCGCCCTGACGGTTGGGCGTGGTCGGGTCGTGGTTCTCCCAGAACGCCGCGAGCAGCGTGTCGAGCGACACCTTCGAGGGGTCGTAGACCACCTGGACGGTCTCCGTGTGCCCCGTCAGCGACGTGCAGGTCTCCTGGTAGTTCGGGTTGCGCGTCCAGCCGCCCATGTACCCCGCCGCCGTCGAGTACACGCCGGGGATCTGCCAGAAGATGCGCTCCGCGCCCCAGAAGCAGCCCATCCCGACGTACAGCACCTCGTGCCCCTCGGGCCAGGGGCCCTTGAGCGGGGTGCCGAGCACCACGTGGCGGTCCGCGATCTGCATCTCCGCGTCGCGGCCGGTGAGGGCCTTGTCGGCGGCGATCATGCGGGTCTTGTCGATTCCGAGCATCTGTGCTCCCTTCCGGAGGACGAACGCCCCCGCCGCCGGTTCTGTTCCGGGCGAGGGCACCGGCGCATCGTCCCACGCGTCGCGGCCTCCCGGGCACGGACGATGCGCGCGCTAGGCTCGGCGTCATGCCTCCTTCGACGCCCGAGGACGGCGGCGAGCGGTCGGGACCGCCCGTCGACGTCGTGGCCGAGAACGTGCCCGTGTGGCTGCGCGTGGCCGCCGCGTGGTCGTGGCGGCTCATCGTCGTCGGGATCGTCGTCTACATCCTCTTCACGAGCTTCACCACGCTCGCGTCGGTGGTGCTGCCGCTCGCGATCGCGCTCCTCATCGCGGCGCCGCTCGAGCAGTTCGTGAGCCGCCTGCAGAAGTGGGGCATCCCGCGCGCCCTGGGCGCCGCCCTCGCGATCGTCGCGCTCGTCGTGATCGTGCTCGGCCTCGCGGTGGCCGCCGGCTCGTCCATCGTGTCCGGCTTCGGCGATCTGCAGCAGGCGGCGGCGAAGGGCTTCGACCAGTTCCTCGCCTGGCTCGTCGACGGTCCGCTGCACCGCTCGCGCGACCAGATCGACCAGGCGCTGCAGAACCTCCAGAAGATGATCCAGGACAACGCCGGCGGGGTCGCGACCGGCGCGCTGTCGGTGACGGGCGCGGTGGGCTCGCTCTTCGCCGGCTCGATCGTCGCGCTGTTCTCCCTGTTCTTCTTCATGAAGGACGGCCGCAAGATCTGGCTGTGGTTCGTCGGGCTCCAGCCCCGCACGCGCGGCGAGCGCATCGACCGCGCCGGCATGAGCGCGTGGCTGACGCTGCGCCGCTACACCGAGACCAGCGTGTTCGTCGCGTTCATCGACGCGGTCGGCATCGGCACCGGCGCGTGGATCCTCGGGCTGCCGCTCGCGCTGCCCATCGCGATCTTCGTGTTCCTGCTGTCGTTCATCCCGCTCTTCGGCGCGACGCTGTCGGGCGCGATCGCGGTGCTCGTCGCGCTGTTCGACGGCGGCTGGGTCAAGGCGCTCATCATGCTCGGCGTGGTGCTCCTGGTCCAGCAGATCGAGGGCAACGTCCTCTACCCGTGGCTGTTCGGCAAGGCCGCGTCCCTGCACCCGCTCGTCATCCTGCTCGCCGTGTCGACGGGCACGCTGCTGCTGGGGCTCGTCGGCGCGGTCATCGCGGTGCCGATCGTGTCCTTCTGCTACGCCTTCGCGCGCTCGCTCCACCGCGAGATGACGGAGGAGTCGCCGCCCGACACCGGGCAGATCCTCACCGAGCATCCGCGCGAGGCCATCAAGAAGGCGCGCGACGTCATCGCGCGCACCGGTGAGATCCGGATCCGCCGCCACCCCCAAGAGGACGGCCAGGACGACGACCGGCCGTCCGCCTAGACTTCAGCGGTGCAGTGCGCGTACTTCGACTCCGACCGCTGCCGCTCGTGCACCCTCATCCCGGTGCCGCACGCCCTCCAGGTCGTGCGCAAGCAGGCCGACCTCGAGGCGCTGCTCGCCGACGCGATCGGTGACCGCGCCGCCGCCCTGGCGTGGGAGCCGCCGCTCCTGAGCGCCGAGCAGGGCTTCCGGTCCAAGGCCAAGATGGTGGTCGCCGGCACCATGGACGAGCCGACCATCGGGATCCTCGACGCCGACGGCCGCGGCGTCGACCTGCGCGACTGCCCGCTCTACCCCGAGCCGCTCGCCGCATCGTTCCCCGTGCTCGCGGAGTTCATCCGCGTCGCGCGCCTCGAGCCGTACGACGTCCCCGGCCGCACCGGCGAGCTCAAGCACGTCATCGTCACGCTCGCCCCCGACGGCGAGCTGATGGCACGCCTGGTGATGCGCTCGACCGAGGCGCTGTCGCGGATCCAGAAGCACCTGCCGTGGCTGCTCGAGCGGCTGCCCTCGCTCGCGGTGCTCACCGTCAACGTGCTCCCCGAGCACAAGGCCGTCCTCGAGGGCGAGCGGGAGATCGTGCTGACCGACCGCGACTCGCTCGCGATGGCGATGGGCGACGTGGTCCTGCACCTGCGCCCGCAGAGCTTCTTCCAGACCAACACCGCGATCGCACGCGAGCTCTACGCCCAGGTGGCCGGGTGGGTGGACGATGCGGCGCCCGCCTCGGTCTGGGACCTGTACTGCGGCGTGGGCGGCTTCGCGCTGCACTGCCTCGCGGGCGGCCGGACGGTGGTGGGCGTGGAGGCGAGCGAGCAGGCGGTGGAGAGCGCGCGGCTCAGCGTCGACGAGCTCGCGCGGGCCGGGCGCGACGGCGCCGACGACGCGATCTTCGTGGCGGCCGACGCGACCGTGTGGGCGCGCGAGCAGGAGCTCGTGCCCGACGTCGTGATCGTCAACCCGCCGCGGCGCGGGATCGGGGAGCAGCTCGCTGGCTGGCTCGAGTCCTCGGGCGTGGGCACCGTCGTGTACTCGAGCTGCAACGCCGTCACGCTCGCGCGGGACCTCGCGGCGATGCCGTCGCTGCGCCCGGTGCGCGGCCGGCTGCTCGACATGTTCCCGCACACGGCGCACTACGAGGCCGTGGTGCTGCTCGAGCGGGCCTGAGCCCGGGAACGCGGAAGGCCCCCGGATCTCTCCGAGGGCCTCGCGTCGGGTCGGGTGCGGCTCAGCCGCCGAACGGCTCCGCGGCGACGACCTTGACGTCGATCTCCTTGCCGTTGGGGGCAACGTAGGACGTCTCGTCGCCCGCCTTGCGGCCGATCAGCGCGGCGCCCAGCGGCGACTCGGGGCTGAACACGTCCAGGTCGGTGCCGTCGGCGATCTCGCGCGAGCCGACCAGGAAGCGCATCGCGCGGCCCATCACCTCGGCGGAGACGACCGTGCCGGCGGCGATGGTGCCGTCGAAGGTCGCCTCGCCCACCTGGGCGGTCTCGAGCTTGTGGCGCAGCTCCTGGATGCGGGCCTCCATCTTGGCCTGCTCGTCGCGGGCCGCGTGGTAGCCGCCGTTCTCCTTGAGGTCGCCCTCCTGGCGGCGCTCGTCGATCTCCTTGGCGATCTCGACGCGGCCGACGTTCACCAGGTGGTCGTACTCCGCCTGGAGACGGTCGAACGCCTCCTGGGTCAGCCAGGTTCCGGTGGTCTCGGTCACGGTTCATCCTCCTCGGGTGACAAGGTGAGCCACGATACCAAGCGGGTGCGCGGGCACCCAAGTCCGGCGCGCATCGTCCCCGGTACGCGGGGATCAGTCCACGGGCACGCAGTACTGGACCTGCGCGGTGGTCGCCTCCTCGGTGGTGACGATGCTCGTGGTGAGGCGCTGCTGGGCGCCGTCCGCGCGGGAGACGTGCTGGGTGGCGACGCCGACCTCGGTGAAGCGGGTGTTGAGCGCGCGCAGCGTGCAGTCCGCGTCCTTGTCGGAGTAGAGGTACACCTCGTACGTCACGTCGATCGCGGTGGGTGAGGCGACGGAGAAGCCCACGTCCTTCCAGCGGACGTCCTCCTTGGCGATGCCGAACGCGTACCAGGCGATCCCGGCGACCACGACCGCGAGGCCGGCGATCACCAGGGTGAGGTTGCGGCGGCTCATGCGTGGCCGGGCCTCCGGCTCGGCGTCGGACGGAGTGGTGCTCATGATGAGGCAGGATAGTCCGGTCAGAGAGGTGGACATGGATTCGGACTTCACCGGCGGCCCGGGCTTCCTCGCCTTCGTCGCCACCTTCGCGCTCGTGGTCGCCACCGTGGTGATCATGCTGTCGCTCACGCGCCACCTGCGGAAGATGCGCGCCCGGTCGGCGCGCGAGGAGGCGCGCGAGGAGGCTCGCGAGGCGGACTTCGCCGCGGGTTCCGCGGACTCCGCGGGCGACGCGGCGCCGTTACGCGGCGACGAAGACGGCGATGGACGCGGCGACGAAGTGGCAGGCGAAGCCGGCGATCGTTAGCGCGTGGAAGATCTCGTGGAACCCGAAGTACTTGGTGGATCCGCGGGGCCACTTCGTGCCGTAGATGATCGCGCCGACGGTGTAGCAGAGCCCGCCGATGATGACGAGGGTCACCACGGCGGCGCCGCCCGCCTCGTAGAACGGCTTGATGAAGCCGATCGCGACCCAGCCGAGCGCGACGTAGATGGGCACGTACATCCAGCGCGGGGCGCCGAGCCAGATCACGCGGAACAGCAGCCCGAGCAGCGCGCCGCCCCACACGATGGCGAGCACGTACACGCTGGTGGGACGCTCGAGCAGCATCACCGTGAGCGGCGTGTACGTGCCGGCGATGATGAGGAAGATGTTCGCGTGGTCCATCCGGCGCAGCACCGCCGCCGTGCGCGGCGACCAGTTGCCACGGTGGTAGATGGCCGAGGTGCCGAACAGCATCACCGCCGTCAGCGTGAAGATCGCGAAGGAGACGCGCCCCGCGAGCGTGGGGGCGACCGCCGTGAGGATCAGTCCCGCCACGAGGGCCAGCGGCGCCGCGCCGAGGTGCAGCCAGCCGCGCATGAGCGGCTTACCAGGCACGGGGAGGTTCTCTGCCATGAACCTACGATACCGTAGGTTAGTGCGCGGGAGTACGGTTGACGCGTTCGCGCGCGTCGAGGAGGAACGGACGTCGATGGCTCTCAGCTCGCTCCTGTACGGCACGTATGAGAAGCGGCTCGCGCGCACGCTCAAGCGCACGGCGGCCCCTCCGCGCCACATCGGCGTCATCCTCGACGGCAACCGCCGCTGGGCGAAGCAGTCGGGCGCGTCCACCGCCCACGGCCACCAGAAGGGTGCCGACAAGATCACCGAGGTGCTCGAGTGGTCCCAGGACGCCGGCGTCGAGGTGGTGACGCTGTGGATGCTGTCCACCGACAACCTCGAACGCGACCCGAGGGAGCTCGCGCCGCTGCTCGAGATCATCGCGACCACGGTCGAGGGCCTCGCGGACGACGGCCGCTGGCGCGTGCGCCACGTGGGCGACGCGTCGCTCCTGCCGCCCGACATCGCGGCCCGCCTCGCCGCCGCCGTCGAGAGGTCGTCCGAGGCCACGGGCCTGCACGTCAACGTCGCCGTCGGCTACGGCGGCCGGCACGAGATCGCGGAGGCGGTGCGCAGCTTCCTGCGCGCGGGCGTCGACGCGGGGCACTCGCTCGAGGAGGTCGCGGAGAGCTTCTCGGTCGAGCACATCGCCGAGCACCTCTACACCAAGGGCCAGCCCGACCCCGACCTGGTGATCCGCACCTCAGGGGAGCAGCGGCTCGGCGGCTTCCTGCTGTGGCAGAGCGCCCACTCGGAGTTCTACTTCTGCGAGGTCTACTGGCCGGACTTCCGGCGGATCGACTTCCTGCGCGCGCTGCGCGACTTCTCCCAGCGCGAGCGCCGGCTCGGGCGGTAGGTGCCGCGCGCATCGTCCCCCGACCCCGGACCTCTTTCCACACAAGATCTGCACCTGGCGGCGCCCCACTCGGGCTTTGCGAGGCGAGTTGCATCGCGTGAGCGCTCCCAGCCTCGGCCGTGTGTGGAAGGAGGTCACGACGGCGCCGAGGCGCGTGGACACGCCCGAGCGCGGGATGCAAGTTACATCTGTGTGAATTCTTCCCGGCGAGCCTCCCGGAAGTCCTCACGAGGGGCGTAGCGTCGGTGACGTGGTAGCACAACGCCGTCACATCGCCCCGATGCTGACGTAAACCGATCGCCGACAGGGCGACCGGCGCCCTGCGGCCAGAACGCTGGGAGCCCCGTTGACCACCTCGCCTCGCTCCATCCCCGCCACCGCCACCGAGGGCACGCTCGAGACGGACGTGCGCACGTTCGTCCTCGACACCTCGGTCCTCCTCTCGGACCCGCGCGCCATGAAGCGGTTCGCGGAGCACGCGGTGGTCCTTCCCGTGGTCGTCATCACGGAGCTCGAGGCGAAACGGCACCACCCGGAGCTCGGCTACTTCGCCCGGTCCGCGCTGCGCATGCTCGACGAGTTGCGCGTCCAGCACGGCAAGCTCGACGAGCCGGTCGCGGTGAACCAGACGGGCGGCACGCTGCGCGTCGAGCTCAACCACACCGACCCCGAGGTGCTGCCGTCCGGCTTCCGCCTGGGCGACAACGACACGCGCATCCTCGCCGTCGCCGCCAACCTCAAGGCCGAGGGCCACTCCGTCACCGTGGTGTCCAAGGACCTGCCGATGCGCGTCAAGGCCTCCGCGCTGGGCATCGAGGCGGAGGAGTACCGCGCCGAGCTGGCCGTCGAGTCCGGCTGGACCGGCATGCGCGAGATCCAGCTGACCGACGAGGAGATGGCGTCGCTGTGGGAGGACGAGGCGCTGCCCGCGCCCGACCCGTCGCTGTGCGGCGAGGACCTCGAGACGCTGCCGGTGCACACCGGCCTGGTCATCCACGCGGGTCGCGGCAGCGCGCTCGGTCGGGTGACCGAGGACGGCCAGGTCCGCCTGGTCCGCGGCGACCAGGAGGTCTTCGGGATCCACGGCCGCTCCGCCGAGCAGCGCATCGCGATCGACCTGCTGCTCGACGAGTCCATCGGGATCGTGTCCATGGGCGGCCGCGCCGGCACCGGCAAGAGCGCGCTCGCGCTGTGCGCCGGCCTTGAGGCGGTCATGGAGCGGCGCCAGCACAAGAAGATCATGGTGTTCCGCCCGCTGTACGCCGTCGGCGGGCAGGACCTGGGCTACCTGCCCGGCGACGCCTCCGAGAAGATGAACCCCTGGGCGCAGGCCGTGTTCGACACGCTCGGCGCGATGGTGTCCTCCGAGGTGGTCGAGGAGGTGATGGCGCGGGGCATGCTCGAGGTGCTGCCGCTCACGCACATCCGCGGCCGCTCGCTCCACGACGCGTTCGTGATCGTGGACGAGGCCCAGTCCCTCGAGCGCAACGTGCTGCTGACCATGCTGTCCCGCATCGGCCAGTCGTCGCGCGTGGTCCTCACCCACGACGTCGCGCAGCGCGACAACCTGCGCGTCGGCCGTCACGACGGCATCGCCGCCGTGATCGAGGCGCTCAAGGGTCACCCGCTGTTCGCGCACGTCACGCTCGAGCGCTCCGAGCGCTCCGCGGTGGCGGCGCTGGTGACGGACATGCTCGAGAGGCTCGACCTCTAGCACCGGGCTGCGCCCCGGACGCGACGATGCCCGGCCCCCTTCGCGAGAAGGGGAGCCGGGCATCGTCGATTGACAATGACACTTGTGACGAGAGTCAACCCGTGGGGCGGGTGAGGCCGCCGCCCCCGTCAGGAATGAGTCACATGCGCCACATCTGTCATTGCGAACCGTCGGAGTACGCCGGGACCTTCGTGGCCGGGTCGCCGTCGAGCGCCGCCTCGAGCTGCGGCACGAACGCGTTCAGGGAGTACGTGATCGACGACGGGGAGTTCGCGAAGAACGCGCCCTCGAGCACCGAGTCCGTGATCCACACGTTGCCGCCGACCTTGGTGGAGTTGAGCGACGCGAACAGCGGCAGCGCCTCCAGCGAGGCCTGGGTGGTCGGGTCGGTCGCGACCTGCCACACCACGGAGTCGAGGTTGCCGATCACGTCGAGCTTCTCCGCGCTGATCTGCAGCCACGCGGCGTCGGTGCCGGGCACCGAGGACACGTCGAGGCCCAGGTTCGCGAGGAACTGGTTGCGCGTGTCGCTCGCGGCGTACACGAAGGCCTGGCCCTCGTAGTAGCCGCCCACCTGCGAGGTCTTGCCGGCCCACTCGGGGTGCGCGTCGCGCACGGCCTTGAACTGCGCGTCCACGTCGGCGATGACCTCGGCCGCCTTGTCCTCGGTGCCGGTCGCCTTGCCGAGCTCGGTGAGCTCGTCGGCCATGGTCACGCCCCACTCGACGGTCTCGGTGCCGTCGGAGCCGGTCGCGGGGCGCGTGAGCACGGGCGCGATGCCGGAGAGCAGGTCGTACTCCTCCTGGGTCATCGTGTGGTTGGGGTAGGTCGCCACGATGAGGTCGGGCTTGAACGACGCGATGACCTCGGCGTCGTACGTGGTGGTGCCCGGCTCGAAGGTCTCGGGGGCGGCGCCCGCGGCCTCCATGTCGGCGACGGCCCACGGGCCGGTGCCGTTGTCGTAGCCCTGCCAGCTCACGGGCACCGCGACGGGCGCGACGCCGAGCGCGTAGAGGTACTCGTGCTCGTGCGAGCCCAGCGTGACGATGCGCTCCGGCTTCGCGTCGATCGTGACCTCGCCCATCGCGGTGTCGATCGTGACGGGGAAGGCGCCCGCGTCGCCGGTCGCGGTCGAGGCGCCGGTGGAGGCGCTCGCGCTCGGCTCGCCGTCCGAGGACGCGGAGGAGCAGGCCGCGAGCGCGAGGGCGGCGACGGCCGCGAGGCCGATCGCGCCGGCCTTGCGCCGGGAGAAGGAGGAGAACATGACGTTCCTTTCGTGGGGTGCGGGTCGGGACGAATCTGTGGGGGGACGATGCGGGGCGCGGCTCAGCGCGCGCCGCCGGGTCCGTGGGCGGGCACCACCATCGGGGTGCCGGTGACGGGGTCGGGCAGCACGCGCGCCTCGAGGGAGAAGACCTCGCGGATGAGGTCCTCGGTGAACACCTCGGACGGCTCGCCCGCGGCGACCACGACGCCGTCGCGCATCGCGATGACGTGGTGCGCGTAGCGCGCGGCCTGGTGGAGGTCGTGGACCACCATGACGATGGTGCGCTGCTGGCGCGTGTTGAGGTGGTGGAGCAGGTCCATGACGTCGTACTGGTGGGCGATGTCGAGGTAGGTGGTCGGCTCGTCGAGCAGCATGAGCGGCGTGTCCTGCGCGAGCGTCATCGCGATCCAGGCGCGCTGGCGCTGGCCGCCCGAGAGCTGGTCCACCACGGCGTCCTGGATGGCGGTGAGGGACGTGGAGTGGAGCGCCGAGGTGACGGCCATCTCGTCCTGCGCGGTCCACGGCCGCAGCACCTTCTGGTGCGGGGTGCGGCCGCGCGCGACCAGCTCCTTGACCGTGATGCCGGCGGGCGCGATGGGCGACTGCGGCAGCAGCCCGACGCGGCGCGCGACCTCGCGGGTGGGGATGCGGTGGATGTCCTCGCCGTCGAGCAGCACGGTGCCGTCCGAGGGGGCGAGCAGGCGCACCAGCGCGCGCAGCAGCGTGGACTTGCCGCACCCGTTGGGGCCCACGATCGCGGTGATCCTCCCGTCGGGGATCGCGACGTCGACGCCGTGGACGATGGTCGTGTCGCCGTAGCCGATGACGGCGCCGTGGGTCTCGAGCCGGGTCATGACTGTCCTCCTCGCGAGGCCCGCCACACGAGCCACATCAGGTACGGGGCGCCCACGGCGGCGGTGAAGATGCCGACGGGCAGCTGGAGGTTCGCGGGCATCTGCTGCGCGACCTGGTCCGCCGCGAGCAGCAGCAGCGCGCCCATGAGCGCGGATGGGATGAGCGTGACGCCCGCGTTGCGGGTGACGCGCAGCGCGATCGCGGGGGACACGAGGGCGATGAAGCCGATGGGGCCGGTCACGGCGACGGCCGTGGCGGCGACCAGCACCGAGCACAGTGCGAGGACGCCGCGCGCGGAGCCGACGGGGATGCCCAGGGCGCGCGCCGCATCGTCCCCCATCTCCATGGTGCGCAGCGCGCGCGCGTTCCACAGCACGAGCGGGGCGAGCACCGCGAGGACCGCGGCCGCGACGGCGACGTGGTCCCACGTGCGCCCGGTGACCGAGCCGACGAGCCAGCCGAGCGCGTTGCCCGCGTCGTGGACGTCCATGCGGGTGATCGCGTACTGGGTGGCGGCGTTCGCGACGAACCCGATCCCGATGCCCGCGAGGATGAGGCGCAGCGGCACCAGGCCGTGCTTCCACGCGATCGCGAAGATGAGCGCGGCCGTGAGGAGCGCGCCCGCCATGGCGCCCGCGGCGGTCACCCACAGCGACGTCGCGCCGATGAGCCAGATGGTGAGGACCGCCCCGGTGCCGGCACCCATGCTGATCCCGATGAAGTCCGGGGAGGCCAGCGGGTTGCGCGTCAGGGACTGCAGGATCGCGCCCGACAGGCCGAGCATGGCACCCACGAGGACCGCCGTGAGGGCACGCGGCGCGCGCACCTGGCCGACGATGAAGTCGGTGGGGGCGCCCACCGGGATGCCGACGGCGGCCTTGAGCGCGTCGAGGATCGGGACGTCCGCCTGGCCCTGCACCAGGGAGAACGTCAGCAGCGCGGCGAGCGCGCCGAGCATGATGAGGCCCACGGCGAACGTGCGCCGGTGGGTGGCGATGCCCAGGGGGCCGATGCGGAGGATCCTCACAGCTCCACCACCTTCATGCGGCGCGCGAGCACCGCGAAGATGATGCCGCCGACGAAGGCCGTGGTGATGCCCACGCCGATCTCGCCCGGGGGGGCGACCACCCGGCCGATGACGTCGCACACGAGCACGAGCGCCGCGCCGCCGAGCGCGCTCACGGCGAGCATCCACGGCAGGGAGGCCCCCACGAGGGCGCGGGCGAGGTGCGGCACGGCGAGCCCGACGAAGATGATGGGCCCGGCGGCGGCCGTCGCGGACGCCGCGAGGAGCGTCACGAGGACGATGGTGACGGTGCGGATGAGGCCGATGTTGACGCCCAGCGCGCGGGCCGCGTCCTCGCCGAGCGCGACGGCCGCCAGCTGACGCGAGGCGACCAGCGCGACCGTGATCGCCACGAGCACGATCGGGATGAGCGGCATGACGTTCGCGAGGTCGCGGCCCGTGAGCGAGCCCGCGACCCACATCCGGTACTGGTCGAGCGTCGCGTCGTCGAGCATGAGCACCGCGTAGGTGATCGAGGAGATGAGCGACGCGAGCGCGACGCCGGCGAGCGCGAGGCGGACCGGGGCGCCAGCCGCGGCGCCGCGCGCCCCGATCGCGTAGACGAGGACGGCGGCGACGCCCGCGCCCACGAACGCGAGGGGCACCTGCGCCGCGAAGCCGGTCGCGACGCCCGTCGCGAGCCCGACGACCACCGCGAGCGACGCGCCCGCGTTGATGCCGAGCAGGCCGGGGTCGGCGAACGGGTTGCGCGTGAGCGTCTGCATGAGCGCGCCTGCGACCGCGAGGGCCGCGCCGGCGACCACCCCGATGACGGTGCGGGACACGCGCAGCACGCGGACGTTGCCCTGGAGCGGGTCGCTCGGGTCGTAGTGCACCAGCGCGTCCCACACGGTGTGCAGCGGGATGTCCCCGGCGCCCACCGCGAGCGACAGCGCGACCGCGGCGAGCAGCACCGCGGCGGCGGCGAGCGCGATCAGGGCACGGGTGCGCATCGGACTCCTCGACATGGGACGGCGCACGCCGGGGTGCGCGGTTAGGCGCACCTAACCTAGCGCACCCGAGGAGCCTTTAGGAAACGCGGCCGTTCGCTAATTGCCGGCCCGTGCGTCAGTCGCGCTCGGCGGTCTCCGCATCGATCTGCGGCGCGGGGCAGGCGTCGTCGGGCACGGCGACGTCGATGCCGTACAGCGCGCGGATCGCCTCGAGGTACTGGGTGGCCTCGCCGGCCTGCGCGTGCTCGCGCGCGCGCACCGTCGGGGTGTGGAGCAGCGTCTTGGCGAACCGGCGCAGCGCCTGCTCGACGTCGTCGGCACGGTCGACGGCCTCCTGCGGCGCGCCGGCGCCGGGCCGGATCCGCGCGACCTCGCGCTCGAGCAGCCCGAACACGTGCTCGCGCAGCGCGACCACGGCGGGGTCGAGCGAGCGGGCGGTCTCGCCGTCGCCGAACCTGGCCACCGCGTGCGCGACGATCGCGCGGGCGGCCTCGATCGCGCCGACGGACTCGCCCGGCGCGTGCGCGCCCACGTCGTCGAGGCCGATCACGGTGACCCCGCGGAGGTCGCCCACGCCGGGGGCGATGTCGCGGTGCAGGGCGAGGTCGATGAGGGTGAGGGGCGCCTCGAGGCCGTGGCGGGCGTTCGCGACCAGCGCGGGCGTGAGCACCACGGACTCGCCGCCGGAGCAGGCGAACACGATGTCCGCCTCGCGCACCGCGAGCTCCAGGCCGTCGAGCTCGACGGCCTCGATGCCGTGGCGCAGCGCGAACTCGGGGGCGCGCCCGGAGGGGGAGAACACGGAGTCGACGCGGGCACCGCGGCCGTGCAGGGTGCCCACGGCCGTCTCGGCGAGCGCGCCCGTGCCGATGAGCAGCACGCGCGCGCCGTCCCAGTCGACGGAGGTGTCGGCGAGGTCGAGCGCGACGGACACCACGGACCGGCCGGACGTGCCGAGCCCTGTCGAGGAGGCGACCACGCGCGACGTGCGCAGCGCCGACTGGAAGAGGCGGTCGAGGCGCGGCGAGATCTCGTGCCGGCGCTGCGCCTCGTGGTGGGCGCGGCGCACCTGGCCGCTGATCTCGCGCTCGCCCACGACCATCGACTCCAGGCCCGACGTCACGGCGAGGAGGTGCTGGACGGCGTCGTCGTCCTCGAACGGCACGAGCGCCTGCTCGACCGTGGACGGCTCGAGCGCGCTCGCGCGCGCGATGGCGTCCACGACGGCCCGGCGCGCGGCCGTGGGGTCCTCGGTCTCGACGTACACCTCGAAGCGGTTGCACGTGGGCAGCACGACGGCGCCGGTCACGGCGCCTCCCGAGGCGAGGAGCTCCTGCGCCAGGGTGTCGGCTCCGACCTGGAGCTGCTCGAGCACGGCGAGCTCACGGTTGCGGTGGGACGCGACGAGGGACATCAAGGACACCCCACGATTCTGACACGGCCCCGCGACAGGGCAGAATCGACGTCATGTCCGCCCTGCCTGCCTCCCACCCGCTCGCCGACGGCCGCACCGCCGGCGCGCCCCTGCTCGCCGCGCTGCGCGGCGAGCGTCCCGCGCATCGTCCCGTGTGGTTCATGCGCCAGGCCGGGCGCTCCCTTCCCGAGTACCTCGAGGCGCGCAAGGGCACGACGATGCTCGAGTCGTGCCTCACGCCCGCGCTCGCGGCGGAGATCACGCTCCAGCCCGTGCGCCGCTACGGGGTCGACGCGGGCATCTTCTTCTCCGACATCGTGGTGCCGATGAAGGTCGCCGGCTGGGGCGTCGAGATCGCCGCGGGCGTCGGCCCGGTCTTCGAGCGGCCCATCCGCACCATGGCCGACGTCGAGGCGCTGCCCGACCTCGGCGAGCCGGGCGACGGCGGCGCGTTCGACCGCGGCCTCGAGCCCATCCGCGAGGCCGTGGGCCTGACCGTCGCGGAGCTCGGCACGACGCCGCTCATCGGCTTCGCCGGCGCGCCGTTCACGCTCGCCGCCTACATGGTCGAGGGACGCCCGTCGCGCGACCACCTCGGCGCGCGCCGCCTCATGCTCGAGGCGCCCGAAGTGTGGGACGCGCTCGCCGCGTGGACCTCGAAGGCGGCCGGACTGTTCCTGCGTGCGCAGGTGCTCGCGGGCGCGTCGGCGGTGCAGCTGTTCGACTCGTGGGCGGGCTCGCTCGCCGCCGCCGACTACGACGCCCATTGCGCGCCCGGCTCCAGCGCCGCCTTCGCCGCCGTCGAGGACCTCGACGTGCCGCGCATCCACTTCGCGGCGCACGGCTCGCACCTGCTGCGCTCGATGGCCGCCACGGGAGCCACCGCGATGGGCGTCGACTACCGCATGCCGCTCGACGAGGCGTCGCGCGTGCTCGCCGGCGCCTACCCGCTCCAGGGCAACATCGACCCCGCGCGCCTCACCGCCCCCGGCGACGTGCTCGACGCGCACGTGCTCGACGTGCTCGCGCGCGGCGCCGAGGCGCCCGGCCACGTGGTCAACCTCGGCCACGGCGTGCCCCCCGAGACCGACCCCGCCCAGCTCCAGCGCATCGTCGACCTCGTCCACGAGCGTGGCTGAGCGCGTCCTCGTCGTCGGCGGGGGCGTCTCGGGGCTGCTCGCGGCGCGCCGTCACGCGCACCGCGGCGCGGTGGTCACGCTGCTCGAGTCCGGCGAGGGCTGGGGCGGGCGCGTCAGCCCGCTCGAGATCGACGACCTCACGCTCGACGCCGGCGCAGAGTCGTTCGCGACCCGCACCACCGCGGTCGAGGCGCTCGCGCGCGAGCTCGGCCTTGGCGAGGACCTCGTCGCGCCGACGCGCGCCCCGGCGTGGGTCGTCACGCCCGACCGCTCGTACCCGCTGCCCACCACCGGCTGGCTCGGCATCCCGACACGGCCCCTGCTCGCCGACGTGCGCCGCATCATCGGCTGGGGCGCCGCCGCCGAGGCCGCGCTCGAGCGGTCGCGCCCGCTCGGCGTCGTGGAGGACGATGCGACGGTCGGGTCGCTCGTGCGCACGCGCCTGGGCGACGCGGTCGCCGACCTCCTCGTCGCCCCCGTGCTGCAGGGCGTGTACTCGCGCCCGCTCGACGAGCTGCCGCTCGCGGCGATCGACCCGACGCTGCCGCAGCAGCTGCGCGACGCGGGCAGCCTCCTCGAGCTCGCGTCGCGGAGGCGCAGGCTCGCGCCTGCCGGCGCGTCCGTCATGGGCATCCGCGGCGGCATGTGGCGGCTCACGGAGGCGCTCGCCGACGCGGCCCGGGCCGCGGGCGCGCGCCTCGTGTGGGGCACGGCCGTGGACTCGGTCGAGCACGTCGACGGCGCGTGGCGCGTGCGTGCCGGCGGCGGCACCCTCGTCGCCGACGTCCTGGTGCTCGCGGTGCCGCCCGTCGAGGCGCATCGGCTGGTGCCCGCGCTGCCCGAGCCGGTCGCCGAGCGCCGCGTCGCCCTCGCGACGCTCGTGCTCGACGCGCCCGAGCTCGACGCCGCGCCGCGCGGCACCGGGGTCCTCGCCCTCGACGGCGTCACGCGCGCCAAGGCGCTCACCCACGCGACCGCGAAGTGGCCGTGGCTGCGCGCCGCCGCCGCCGGCGGCCGGCACGTGGTGCGGCTGTCGTACGCGATCCGCGACCCGCACGAGGACCTCCTCGCGCACGCCCTGGCGGACGCCAACCGGCTGCTCGGCGTCGCGCTGCCCGCGGAGCGTGTGCTCGCGTCCGCCCTGGTCGAGTGGCCCGACGCCTCGCCGGCGCGCGTGCGGGACGAGCACCCGCTGCCGGGCCTCGAGCTGGTCGGTGTCGCGGCGGGCCTCAGCGGGCTGGCCGCGATCGTGGGCGCCCAGGCATCCAGGACCTAGGTCCCAGCGATTTCCCACGCGGCCCGATTCATCGGAAGATGTGGGGCATGACCGACAACCCCTCCGGCTTCACCCTGTTCGCCGTCCTCGACGGCATGCTCGACGCTCCCGACGAGGACCTCGCCGAGGTCGTCGAGCACTTCGACCACGCGGTCGCCGACCTCGCCGAGCACGCGGTGGTCCTGCGCGGCATCTACGACGTGTCCGGCCTTCGTGCCGACGGCACCGTGATGCTGTGGCTGCACGGCCCCGTGCTCGAGGACCTGCAGCTCGCGCTGCGCGAGCTGCGCGCGACCGAGCTGCTCGCCGAGACCGCTCTCACGTGGTCCGCCGCGGGCGTGCACCGCGACGCCGAGTTCAACAAGCGCCACGTCCCGGGCTTCCTGCGCGGCGAGCGCCCCCGCAACTGGCTCACCGTGTACCCGTTCGTGCGCTCGTACGAGTGGTACCTCCTGCCCGAGGAGGAGCGCTCGGCGATGCTGCGCGACCACGGCATGAAGGGCGCCGCGTTCAAGGACGTGGTCGCGAACACGGTCGCCGCCTTCGCGCTCGGCGACTACGAGTGGCTGCTGCCCATGGAGGCCGACGAGGTCACCGACTTGGTCGACATGATGCGCGAGCTGCGCTACACCGAGGCGCGCCGCCACGTGCGCGAGGAGGTGCCGTTCTACACCGGTCGCCGCGTGACGACCGCCGAGGCCGTGGAGGTGCTCGCGTCGTGACCCGGCCGCTCGCCGCATCGTCCCGCGTCCTCGACGCGACCACCTACGACGCGATCCTGCTCGCCGGCTTCGGCGGCCCCGAGGGCCAGGACGACGTCATCCCGTACCTGCGCAACGTCACGCGCGGCCGCGGCATCCCCGACGAGCGCCTCGAGGAGGTCTCGCACCACTACCGGCACTTCGGCGGCATCAGCCCCATCAACGAGCAGAACCGCGAGCTCAAGGCGGCGCTCGAGGCGGAGATCGCCTCGCGCGGGCTGGGGCTCCCCGTCTACTGGGGCAACCGCTTCTGGGCGCCGTACTTCGCCGACGCGCTCCGGGAGATCCACGCCGACGGCCACCGGAAGGTGCTGGTGCTGGTCACGACGGCCTTCTCGAGCTACTCGGGCTGCCGCGCGTATCGCGAGGACCTCGCCGCGGCGCTCAGGGAGACGGGCCTCGAGGGCGAGATCGTGCTCGACAAGGTGCGCCAGTACTTCGACCACCCCGGCTTCGTGGACCCGAACGTCGACGCCGTCCGCGGCGGCCTCGCGACGCTGCGCGAGCAGGGGCTGCTCGAGGGCGCCCACGTGATGTTCGCGACCCACTCCATCCCGACCGCCGCGGCGGACGTGTCCGGCCCGCGCGAGGCGCTGCCCTCGGGCGACGACGCGCCCACCGGCGGCGCCGACGAGTGGTACGCGGGAGGCGGCTGGTACGTCGCGCAGCAGCGCGCGGTCGCCGCGCTCGTCATGGACCGCGTCGCGGACGAGTTCCCCGGCATGCCGTGGTCGCTCGTGTTCCAGTCGCGCTCGGGCTCGCCCGAGATCCCGTGGCTCGAGCCCGACATCAACGACGCCATCGAGGCGCTGCCGGCGTCCGTCCGCGGGCTCGTGATCTCGCCCATCGGCTTCGTGTCCGACCACATGGAGGTCGCCTGGGACCTCGACAACGAGGCGGTCGAGACGTGCGAGGGGCGCGGCATCGTGCCCGTCCGCGTGCCCACGGTCGGCGTGGACCCCGCCTTCGTCGCGGGGCTGATCGACCTGGTCGAGGAGCGCCACGTCGCGTCGCCGGACGATGCGCCGCGAGCCCGGGAGGCACTCACGGACCTGGGCCCGTGGCAGGACGTCTGCCCCGCGGACTGCTGCCTCGGCCGCGCGGCGAAGGAGACCATCGCGTCCTGCTGAGACGACTTCCAATGACAGATGTGACCAGTGGTGCCTGTGGGAAGGAAGGGACCTCCCCGTCGCCCCCGTCCCATGCGTCACATCTGTCATTGGGAATCGGATAACGCAACGCGGTTGTTGCGTTAATCGGCCTCGGGCCCCTACAGTGGGCGTCACCGGGCGGCCGCGGGCCGCCTCCGACACCGCCGGGAGGCCCCGCATGACGCTCAGCCGCGAGGCCCTCACCGACGTCGCCGCGATCGCCGCCGCGGCCCCGCACAGCCGCCTGCGCCTCGAGACTGCGCACGGCGCGACCGTCATCGTGGGCGACCACCCCGACGGCGCCATGTGCGTGGACGGCTTCCGCCGCCTGATGGCGGCATGGGTCGACGGCTGCGAGCCCGACGTCGCCGCGGTCGACTTCGCCGGCGGCCGCTACGAGGCGGGCATCCTCGCCTCCGCCGGCACCCGCTACCTCGTCACGCGCCTGAGCGCCGCCGAGACGGCCGCGTGCCTGCGCGGGCGCGGCGGCTGGCCCGAGGAGGCGCACGCCGTCGTGCGCGAGGACCTGCTGCTCGACGTGAGCGTCGTCGAGGTGCTGGCGCCTCACCTGACCGACGCGGCGCTGGACGCCGCCGCGCGCGACGCGCAGGCCGCCCTGCTGGTCGAGGAGCTGTGCCGCGAGGTGTCCGCGGCGTAGGACGTGCCCGTCGGATCCGGGACGACCGGCGGGAACGAGGCAAGGGCCCCGAGGAGATCTCCTCGGGGCCCTTCGTCATCGCTCACGACGCTCGCTCGCGACGTTCGCTCGCGACGTTCGCTGCGCACGGATCCTGCCGCGACGCGCCGACCCGGGCGGCACAGCGTCCGCCGTTACCGGGGTGTCGCGTGGAGAACCGTGCGGAGCATCCGGGCGGCCTCGGCTGCGGGCGGCCTCAGCTGCCCGGCCTCAGCTGCGCGCGGCTTCCTCGAAGGCGCGGCGCGGCTCCTGGATGCGGCCCATCGACACGAGGTCGCGGCGGAAGAACACCGCCGCCGTCCAGTCGAGCGCCACGCGGGCCTTGCGGTTGAAGGTCGGGATCGCGAGCAGGTGGTAGGTCCGGTGCATCACCCACGCCGGCCAGCCGCGCAACTTGAAGCCCATGGTCGACGCGACGCCCTTGCCCAGGCCCAGCGACGCGACCACGCCGAGGTGCTTGTGCTTGTACTGCTCGAGGGGACGGCCCGTGAGGTGGCGGGCGATGTTGGCGCCGAGGTGCTTGGCCTGGCGCACGGCGTGCTGCGCGGACGGGGCGCACCAGTCGCCCTCGCCCTCGACCAGGTTGGGCACCTGGGCGCAGTCGCCCGCGGCCCACGCGCCGCCGATGGGGATCCCGTGCTCGTCGATCACCTGCAGCGTCGCCGCGGTGTTGACGTGGCCGCGCGGGCCGAGCGGCAGGTCCGAGGACTGGATGACGGGGGAGGGCTTGACGCCGGCGGTCCACACGACCGTGTCGGCCTCGAAGGCCTCGCCGTTGGACAGCACCACGTGACCGTCGACGCAGCTGTCGAGGCGCGTCTCGAGCAGCACCCGCATGCCGCGGTCCTCGAGCTCCTTGACGGCGTACGCGCCCATCTCGGTGCCCATCTCGGGCAGGATGCGCGGCGCCGCCTCGACCATCACGAAGTTGAGGTCCTCGGCGGCCAGCTCGGGGTAGTAGCGCAGCGCCGCCTTGGCCATGTCCTCGGCCTCGGAGAACGCCTCGACGCCCGCGAAGCCGCCGCCCACGAACACGAAGGTGAGGAGCTTGCGACGCGCGTCGGCGTCGTGCGTGGTCGCGGCGCGCGCGATGCGGCCCAGCACGCGGTTGCGCAGCGCGATGGCCTCCTCGACGTACTTGAAGCCGATGCCGAACTCGGCCAGGCCCGGGATCGGCAGGGTGCGCGACACGGCGCCCAGGGCGACGACGACCTCGTCGTACTCGACCGTGAGCTCCTCGCCCAGGTCCGTGGTCGCGACGACCGAGCGGTCGGCGTGGTTGATCGACTCGATCTTGCCCTGGAGGATGCGCGCGCCCTCGAGCTCGCGGCGCAGCGGCACCACGGCGTTGCGGGGCGCGATGGACGATGCGCCGACCTCCGGCAGGAAGGGCGCGTAGGTCATGTACGGGCGGCGGTCGATCACCGTGATGTCGACCCTGTCCTTGGCCTTCCGCATGAGCGTGAGGGCCGTGTAGAGGCCGACGTAGCCTCCGCCGAGGATGAGGATTCGGGTGCGCGACATGGGAGCCACCTCCAAGGGGGTGAACCGTGGCAGGCGTGCGGGTGCTCCCTCGAACGCCTCCCGCGGCGGTGCGTTCGTGAACCCCAGGATTCTACGCGATACGGGTGATAACGGTCAGCGCCCCACCATCGTGGTGACGTCGAGCAGCGCGTCGAGCTGCTCCTCCGTGATCTCGCCGCGCTCGACGAACCCGAGGTCGACGGTCGCCTCGCGGACCGTCAGCCCCTTCTTCACCGCGTGCTTCGCGATCGCCGCGGCGTTCTCGTAGCCGATCACGCGGTTGAGCGGCGTCACGATCGACGGCGAGGCCTCCGCGAGGAAGCGCGCCCGGTCGACGTTCGCGACGATGCCGTCGACCGTGCGGTCGGCGAGCACCCGGGCGGCGTTGGCGAGCAGGCGGGTGGACTCGAGCACGCCGAGCGCCATCACCGGGATCTGCACGTTGAGCTCGAACGCGCCGGACGCGCCCGCCCAGGCGACCGTCGCATCGTTCCCCACCACGCGGGCGCACACCATGAGGACGGCCTCGGGGACCACGGGGTTGACCTTGCCGGGCATGATCGACGAGCCGGGCTGCAGGTCGGGAAGCTGGATCTCGCCCAGGCCGGTGTTGGGGCCGGAGCCCATCCAGCGCAGGTCGTTGCAGACCTTGGTGAGCGACACCGCGATGGTGCGCAGCGCGCCCGACACCTCGACCAGGCCGTCGCGCGCGGACTGCGCCTCGAAGTGGTTGCGGGCCTCGGTGATGGGCAGGCCCGTGTCCTCCGCGAGCAGCGCGATGACGCGCTGCGGGAAGCCCTCCGGGGTGTTGATGCCGGTGCCCACGGCGGTGCCGCCAAGCGGCACCTCGGCGACGCGGGGGAGCGCGACCATGAGGCGCTCGACGCCGTAGCGGACCGCGGCGGCGTACCCGGAGAACTCCTGGCCGAGCGTGACCGGGGTCGCGTCCATGAGGTGCGTGCGGCCGGACTTGTAGACGTCGGCGAACTCCTCGGCCTTGCCCTCGAGCGACGTCGCGAGGCGCTCGAGGGCGGGGATGAGGTCCCCGACGAGCGACGCGGTCGCGGCGACGTGCACCGAGGTGGGGAACACGTCGTTGGAGGACTGTGACGCGTTGACGTGGTCGTTCGGGTGCACGTCGCGGCCGAGCGCCTCGGTCGCGAGCGTCGCGATGACCTCGTTGGTGTTCATGTTCGACGAGGTGCCGGAGCCGGTCTGGAACACGTCGACCGGGAAGTGGGCGTCGTGCGCGCCCGACGCGACCTGGTCCGCGGCGGCGACGATCGCGTCGGCGATGTCCTGCGCGAGCACGCCCAGCTCCGCGTTGGCGCGGGCGGCGGCCTTCTTCACGCGGGCGAGGGCCTCGATGTGGCGCCGCTCGAGCGTGATGCCGGAGATGGGGAAGTTCTCGACGGCGCGCTGGGTCTGCGCGCGGTAGAGGGCCTCGGCGGGCACGCGGACCTCGCCCATGGTGTCGTGCTCGATGCGGAACTCCGTTGTCATGGCGCCAAGTCTGGCACGACGACGGGGGACCTCCGTCCCGTGCGGACGGGATCGCGGCCGATCCGCCCGGGACGATGCGCGGGCCCGGTCGGACCGCCCGTCAGGCGTCGAGCTCGGCGCGGGTGGGCGGGTTCGCGCCGGGGCGCGACACGGTGATCGCCGCGATGCGGGCGCACCGCGCGAGCACCGCCGCGAGGGACTCGTCCGTGATCGCGCGCAGCTCCTCGCGATGCGAGCCGCCGAGCAGGCCCGCCTCCCACAGCCCGTCGACGATCCCGCTCATGAACGAGTCGCCGGCGCCCACGGTGTCGGCCACCGTGACGGTGGGCGCGCTCACGGCGACCTCCCGCCCGTCCGCGAGGTAGGCGATTGCGCCCGCGCCGCCGCGCGTCACCACGACGAACGCCGGGCCCCGCGAGGCCCAGTCGCGCGCGACGGCGGCGTGGTCCTCGCCCGGGGCGAGCCACGCGAGGTCCTCGTCGGAGGCCTTGACCACGTCGGCGAGCGCGACGAAGCGTTCGATCGCGGCGCGCGCCTGGGCGGGGTCGCCCATGAGCGACGGCCGCACGTTGGGGTCGTACGTGATCGTCGAGTTGTAGCGGAGGATGCGGACCAGCTTGAGCACCTCCGCCGCGCCGGGCTCCATGACCGCGGCGATCGACCCGGTGTGCACCGCGAGCGGGGCGTTGCGCAGCCGCACGCCGGCCTCGAGCGACCACGTGATGTCGAAGTCGTAGGTCGCGGCGCCGGCCGCGTCGAGCGTGGCCGTGGCGACCGAGGTCACGCCCGGGCCGGCCGACCCGGGGGTGAGGCGCACGCCGTTGTCCTGGAGGTGGTCGGCGCACAGGAGGCCGTTGGGGTCGAGCCCCAGGTGGGTGACGAGGTCCACCTCGCGGCCCAGGCGCGCGAGCCCGAGTGCCACGTTGGCGGGCGAGCCGCCCGGGTGCGCGGCGGTGCCCTCGGGGCCGATCACGACGTCGACGAGGGTCTCGCCGATCACCAGCACGTGCTCGCTCATCACGCCTCCTCGTCGTCGCCGGAGACGACGCCCACGACGCCGGCGTCCGCCGCATCGTCCGCCTGCGCCTGGACGATGCGGTCGCGCGCGCCGTCGAGCAGGGCCTGGCAGCGGGCCGCGAGGGCCTCGCCGCGCTCCCACAGGCCGAGCGACTCGTCGAGGGTCGCGCTGCCCGCCTCGAGGCGGGCGACGATCGCGATGAGCTCGTCGCGGGCGTCCTCGTAGGAGAGGTCGTCCACGGGGTCGGTGAAGGGGGCGGCTGCGTCGCTCATGACGGCTACCGTACCGGCGCGCGCTCAAGCCTCGGAGGCGTTCTGCCGAGAACAGCGTCATACCGGGCTCCCCACGCCCTCTCATGAGGCACCCGGAACGACACGATGAGGTGGACATGTTCAGCGACAGCACCAGCGCCCCGCAGACCGCGCGCAAGAGCGCGCAGCAGACGATCCGCGAGGGGATCACGGATGGCGAGCTCGCCGCGCTCTCGCGCTCGCCCGAGGCGAAGGTGCGCGCCGCGGTCGCGGCCCACCCCGGCACGCCCCTCATGACGCTGCTCAAGCTCGCCGAGGACGCGTCCGCGGATGTGCGGATGGGCCTCGCCCGCAATCCCCGGCCCGGCATCCCGGTCGAGCTGCGCGAGGACCTCGCCAAGGACAAGAACGTCGACGTGGTCTACGCGCTGATCGACAACCCTGCGGTGCCTGAGGCGCTCATCTCCAAGCTCGGCCGGCAGATCCACAAGGAGTACGCCAAGGCGGCGCGCGCCCGCTCGGCCGCGGTCAAGGCCGGCACGTGGGCCCCGCAGGTCGGCCCGGCCCCCGTCGCGCCGGCCCCGGCGCAGGACGTCACGGTGCCCGCGTTCCCGACCGTCGCGCCCGCGTCGACCGCCGTCCGCGCGATCGCGAACCCCCTCGACCCGAACCGCGGCGAGCGCGCCGACGCGCTCGACATCCTGCTCGGCGGCAAGTAGCGCGCCCGCGCCCCGTTTGCTGCGCACGGTTCCGCCGGCGCCGCGCCGGACTGGACACGTTCACATACGTGGACCGTCGGCGAGCCGCATGCGGAACCGTGCCTGCCGAACCGGGCGTCAGCCGCGCGCGACGGCCTCCACCTCGCCGCGCGCGAGGCGGATGCGCAGGGCGTCGCCCGCGTGCACGGCCGCCGCGTCGCGCAGCACCGTGCCGTCGGGCGTGCGGACCACCGCGAACCCGCGCTCGAGCGTGCTGAGGGGGCTCAGCGCGCGCAGCGACGCGGTGAGCTCGCGCGTGGCCGCCTCGGCGCGGTCGATGCGGGCCGTCGCCGCCGCGCCCGCCCGGTCGCGCAGCCGCGACACAGCGTCGGCGTACGGCACGAGCATCGCCTCGGGGCGCGCGAGCACGGGACGGGAACGCATCGCCGCGAGTCCCGCGGCCTCCCTCATCACCATGCGCTCCACGGCCGCCGCCATCGAGCGGCGTGCGCGCGCGATGCCGGCCGCCTCCGCGGCGGCGTCGGGGACGATGCGCTTGCCCGCGTCCGTGGGCGTCGACGCGCGGTAGTCGGCGACCAGGTCGAGCAGCGGCGAGTCCTTCTCGTGGCCGATCGCGCTCACGAGCGGCGTCCCGCAGGCCGCGGCCGCGCGGACGAGCGCCTCGTCGCTGAACGGCAGCAGGTCCTCGAACGAGCCGCCGCCGCGCGCGACCACGATGACGTCGACGTCGGGGTGGGCGTCGAGCTCGCGGATCGCGGCGGTGGTCTCGGGCACGGCGCGCGGTCCCTGGACGGTGACGCGGCGGATCTCGAAGCGGACGCCCGGCCAGCGGCGGGTCGCGTTCTCCACGACATCGTGCTCCGCGTCGCCCTGCGTCGCGCACACGAGTCCCACGACGCGCGGGATGAACGGCAGCGGCCGCTTGCGCTCCAGGTCGAACAGGCCCTCGCGCGCAAGAGCGTCCTTGAGCGCCTCGAGGCGCGCGAGCAGGTCGCCGAGACCCACCTGGCGGATCTCGCGGCCGCCCAGCTGGAGCGAGCCGGAGCGCGTCCACCACTCCGGCTTGGCGTGGAGGACCACGCGCGTGCCGTCGACCAGGTCGACGCCCAGCGACTCCGCCTCCCGGGCCGGGATGGTCGCGGACATCGACATGTTCTCGTCGGTGTCGCGCAGCGTGAGGAACACGAGGTGGCGCCACCGCTTGACGTTGAGCACCTGGCCCTCGACCCACACCGCGGGCAGACGCGAGACGAACTCGCCGATCTTGGGGGACAGGTGGCGCACCGGCCACGGCCGCTCGGCGGACGTCTCGCCGGCCGTGGCGGGCAGGGTGTGCGGGGCGGGGGGCTCGGTCACGGCGACCAGCCTGCCACGTAGGATGGAGGCCATGCCCGACACCACCACCAAGCGCGTCCTGCTGGCCGCGCCGCGAGGCTACTGCGCGGGCGTCGACCGCGCGGTCATCGCGGTCGAGAAGGCACTCGAGCTCCACGGCGCGCCCATCTACGTGCGCAAGGAGATCGTCCACAACAAGTATGTGGTGGAGACGCTGTCCGAGCGCGGCGCGATCTTCGTCGACGAGACGGACCAGGTGCCCGAGGGCGCCCGCGTGGTGTTCTCGGCGCACGGCGTGTCCCCCGCGGTGCGCGACGCGGCCGAGCAGCGCAACCTCCTCACCATCGACGCGACGTGCCCGCTCGTGACGAAGGTGCACAAGGAGGCCATCCGCTTCGCGCGCGACGAGCGCACCATCCTCCTCATCGGCCACGCCGGCCACGAGGAGGTCGAGGGCACGGCGGGCGAGGCGCCCGAGCACACGATCATCGTGAACTCGCCCGAGGACGTCGACGGCCTCGAGGTCCCGGACCCCGAGAACGTCGTGTGGCTGTCGCAGACCACGCTCTCGGTCGACGAGACGATGGAGACGGTGCGCCGCCTGCGCGAGCGCTTCCCCGCGCTCCAGGATCCGCCGAGCGACGACATCTGCTACGCCACGCAGAACCGCCAGGTCGCGGTCAAGAAGCTCGCGCCCGAGTGCGATCTCGTCATCGTGGTGGGCTCGGCGAACTCGTCGAACTCCGTGCGCCTCGTCGAGGTCGCGCTGCAGTCCGGCGCGCGCACGTCCCACCGGATCGACCGCGCGACCGAGATCCGCGACGAGTGGTTCGACGGCGTCGCCACCGTCGGCGTCACGTCGGGCGCGTCCGTGCCGGAGATCCTCGTCCGCGACGTCGTCGAGGCGCTCGCGGCGCGCGGCTTCGCGACCGTCGAGGAGGTCCGCACCGCCACCGAGGACCTCATGTTCTCCCTGCCGCGCGAGATCCGTGCCGACCTCAAGGCCAAGGAGGCAGAGCGCGCCACGCGCGCGTGACGTCCTAGTCCTGAGGCGACGCCTGGGCCGCGCGCTCGAGGTCGGCCTCGAGCAGCTCGGGCGCGGCGAGGACGCGGATGTCGGTCTCCGCCTGCTCGACGGGCGGCATCTCGGCGGCGATGTGCTGCATCTCGCCGAACCTGCGCGCGCTCACGAGCACGCGCGACTCAAGAGATGCCACGGTCGAGTTGTAGGCCTTGCCCGCCTGGTCGATCGCACGGCCCACCTTCGCGAGGTGGCCGGCCATGGTCGACAGGCGGTCGTACAGCTCCTTGCCCAGCGCCAGCACCTGCTGCGCGTCGCGCGCCAGCGCGTCCTCCTTCCACGCGTGCGCGACGGTGCGCAGCATCGCGACGAGCGTGGTGGGCGTCGCGATCATCACGCCGCGGCCGTACGCGTACTCCTGCAGCGACGAGTCCTGCTCGACCGCGGCCTGGTAGAACGCCTCCGAGGGCACGAACATCACCACGAACTCGGGCGCCGAGTCGAACTGCTCCCAGTAGCGCTTCGACGCGAGGTCGTCGATGTGCCGGCGCACGTGGCGGGCGTGAGCCTGCAGGCGCTCGGCGCGCACCGCCTCGTCCTCCGCCTCGAAGGCCTCGAGCAGCCCCACGAGCGCGACCTTCGAGTCGACCACGATGGTCCGCCCGCCCGCGAGCCGGACCGTCATGTCGGGGCGCAGGTTGCGTCCCTCGGCGTCGCGCACCACGTCCTGCTCGGTGAAGTCCACGTGGGGGAGCATCCCCGCGAGCTCGACCACGCGGCGCAGCTGGACCTCGCCCCAGTTGCCGCGCACGTCCGAGCGGCGCAGCGTGTTGACGAAGTCGTCGGCCTTGCGGCCTACCCGCTCGGACGCCTCGAGCATGTGCCGCACCTGCTCGCCCAGCGCGGCGTGGCCGGCCGCGCGCGCCCGGTCCGCGAGCATCGTCTGCTCGCGGATCGCCTCGAGCGACCGCGACAGCGGCTCGACCATCTCGCGGATCGCCTGCTCGCGTCGCAGCAGCGCGGCCCCGCCCTCCTGCTCGGAGCGCTTGAGCCGCTCGTGCGCGAGGTCGAGGAACTGCTCCTGGCTCGCGCGCAGCGCCTCGCCGCTGAGCGCCCGGAACTCCTGGCGGAGGGCGTCGCGCTCGGCGCGCAGCGTGGCGGCGTCGCGGGACGATGCGGCGGCCGCGCGGCGCGTGGCGACGAGGGCCCCGAGGGCGGCCCCGACGACGAGACAGAGGAGCGAGGACAGAAGGGTGACCATGGTCACGACTGTCCCACCGGGGTCCGACAAGGCCCCACCACGGCCCGCCGACGCCTGCCTGGGACGGGCGTCCTGTGACCCTGATCACACTCGTCTCGCATGGTGGGACGCGTGATTACTATTTGGTCACAAAGCCCGGTGATTCGCGGTCCGGAAACAATTCGTTAACGAGACCGCGTTTAGCCTGGCCGGGTTGCACGTCATCAGCGTGCATCCCAGTCGTCGTTCCGACACCCCGGTTCGGCGCCTATCAACGCCCGCCGCCCGGTGGGTCCCAGTAGGAGGAACAGTGAAGCTCAGCAAGTCCGTGCTCGGGGGCGCGGCCATCGCCTCGGCGTCGGCCCTCGTCCTCGTCGGCTGCTCGTCGAACGGCTCCGAGACCGACGCTTCGGCTTCGGCCGGCGGCTCGACCGGTGACGCCATCATCAAGACCAACGGCTCCGAGCCGCAGAACCCGCTCATCCCGGTCGCGACGAACGAGACCGGTGGCGGCAAGATCATCGACTCGCTCTTCGCGGGCCTGGTCTACTACGACGCCACGGGTGCGGCCCACAACGAGGTCGCCGACTCGATCACCACCGACGACTCGAAGACCTTCACGGTCAAGCTCAAGGACGGCTGGACGTTCACCGACGGCACCCCCGTCACCGCGAACTCCTTCGTGGACGCGTGGAACTGGGGCGCGGACCCGGCCAACTCGGCGACCGCCCTCAACAGCTACTTCTTCGAGAACATCGAGGGCTTCGACGGCTACAACTCGGACGAGGGCGCCTCGAACCCGACCATGTCGGGCCTCAAGGTCGTCGACGACCTGACCTTCACGATCACGCTCGCCACCCCGAACTCGGAGTTCCCGCTGTCGCTGGGCTACTCGGCGTTCTACCCGCTCCCCGAGTCCTTCTTCGCGGACCCCGAGGCGTTCGGCAAGAACCCGGTCGGCAACGGCATCTACATGCTCGCGGACCCGTCGGACTGGCAGCACGACGTCCAGATCGACCTCTCGGTCAACCCCGACTACGCGGGTGAGCGCACCGCCAAGAACGACGGCCTCGAGATCGTCTTCTACGCGACCCAGGACGCGGCGTACGCCGACCTCCTCGCGAACAACGTCGACGTGATCGACGGCATCCCGGACTCCGCGATGGCGACCTTCGAGACGGACCTGGGCGACCGCGCGGTCAACCAGCCCGCCGCGATCTTCCAGTCGTTCACCATCCCGCAGACGCTCGAGCACTTCACGGGCGAGGAGGGCCAGCTCCGTCGCCAGGCGATCTCGATGGCGATCAACCGCCAGGAGATCACCGACGTGATCTTCCAGGGCACCCGCACCCCCGCGTCGGACTTCACCTCGCCCGTCATCGACGGCTGGTCGGACTCCATCCCGGGCTCCGAGGTCCTCGCGTACGACCCCGAGAAGGCGCAGGAGCTGTGGGCCGAGGCCGACGCGATCTCGCCGTGGTCCGGCACCTTCGAGATCGGCTACAACTCTGACGGTGGCCACCAGACCTGGGTCGACGCTGTCACCAACTCGATCAAGAACACGCTCGGCATCGACGCGCTCGGCAACCCGTTCGCGACGTTCGGCGACTTCCGCACCGAGGTGACCAACCGCACCATCGGCACGGCGTTCCGTACCGGCTGGCAGGCGGACTACCCGTCGCTCGAGAACTTCCTCGGCCCGATCTACTACACCGGTGCCGGCTCGAACGACGGCGACTACTCGTCGAAGGAGTTCGACAAGCTCATCGACGAGGGCAAGCAGGCCACCGACTCGGCGACCGCGATCGAGGACTTCCAGAAGGCCCAGGAGGTCCTGTTCAAGGACCTGCCGGCGATCCCGCTCTGGTACTCCAACGTGACCGGTGGCTACTCGGAGAACGTCGAGAACGTCCAGTTCGACTGGCACTCGGTCCCGCTCTTCTACGAGATCACCAAGAAGTAAACCGCCTGGTGGCCCGCCCCGTTCCGACGGGGCGGGCCATCGTGCGTTCACCCCCAGGGCACCCCGGCCCCGCATCGTCCATGTCGCATCGCCGCGGCCGGTGCGGGGCTATCCTCGCCTTGCGGTGCGGACGCAGGCGACACGCACAGTAGAATCGGACACCATATGTTCCAGACGAAACACATCCGAGGAGCGCGCCCATGCTGATGTATGTGGTTCGCCGCATCCTCCAGGCGGTTCCGGTGGTTCTCGGCACCACCTTCCTCATCTATTTCATGGTCTTCGCGATGCCCGGGGACCCGATCCTCGCGATGTTCGGCGACAAGACGCCCAACCCGGCCGTCTATGAGGCGCTGCAGCAGCAGTACCACCTGGACCAGCCGTTCCTGGTGCAGTACGCGCTGTACATGAAGGACCTCTTCTCGGGCGACCTGGGCACCACCTTCTCGGGACAGAGCGTCGCCGACGTGCTCGCGCGCACCTTCCCGGTGACGCTGAAGCTCGCCGCGATGGCCATCAGCCTCGAGTTCGTGCTCTCCGTGGTCGTCGGCCTCGTGTCGGGCCTGCGCAAGGGCAAGCTGTTCGACAACGTGATGCTGGTCGTCGGCCTCATCCTGCTGTCGGTGCCGATCTTCGTGCTCTGCTTCGTGGCGCAGTACTTCGTCGCCATCAAGTGGGGCTGGGCCTCCCCGACCGTGGGAGCCGACACGAGCGTGGGCAACATGTGGCTGCCGGCGGTGGTCCTGGCCTTGAGCCTCTTCACGACGGGCATGCGCCTCATGCGCGGCACCGTCATCGACACCCGCAGCCGCGACTTCGTGCGCACCGCCTACGCGAAGGGCCTCCCGGGCCGCCGCGTGATCCCGGTCCACGTGCTCCGCAACTCGCTCATCCCGGTCGTCACCAACTCGGCCGCCAACTTCGGCGTCCTGATGGTCGGCGCGACCGTGACCGAGGGCATCTTCAACATCCCCGGCGTCGGCAACACGCTCTACCAGGCGATCATCCGAGGCGAGGGCCCCACGGTCGTGTCCTTCGTGACCGTCATGGTGCTCGCCTACGTGGTCATCAACATCCTGGTGGACCTCCTGTACGCCATTCTCGACCCGAGGATCCGCTATGCCTAAGCCCGAGCACTTCGTCGCCCCGTTCGACGAGAACGAGATGGCCGAGGTCGACAAGGTCAAGCTCAACGAGAAGCCGTCGAACCTCTGGCGCGACGCCTGGCGCTCGCTTCGGACGCGCCCGCTGTTCTACCTTTCGCTCGCCGCGGTCCTCGTCATCGTCCTGATGGCGCTGTTCCCGACGCTGTTCACCCACGTGTCGCCCACGGACGACTGCCAGCTGGCCAACTCCAACGGCGGGCCCGCCGCGGGCCACCCGATGGGCTTCACCCGCCAGGGATGCGATGTCTACGCCCGCGTGGTGTGGGGTGCGCGCACCTCGCTCACGGTCGGCGTCCTCGCCACCGTGATCTCCGGAGTCATCGGCATCATCACGGGCGCGCTGGCCGGCTTCTACGGCGGCTGGGTCGACTCGGTGCTCTCGCGCATCGGCGACATCTTCTTCTCGATCCCCTACATCCTCGCCGCCGTGGTCATCATGACCACGCTCGCCGACTACCGCTCGGTGTGGACGCTCGCGTTCGCGATCGGTGGCTTCGCGTGGGCCTCGCTCGCGCGCATCCTCCGCTCGGAGATCCTGCGCGTGAAGTCCGGCGACTTCGTGATGGCCTCCATCGCGACGGGCCGCACGCGCTTCAAGACGCTGCTGTCGCACGTGCTGCCGAACTCGATGACCCCGGTCATCGTGTACCTGACGATCTCGCTCGGCGGCGCGATCGTGGCGGAGGCGACGCTGAGCTTCCTCGGCGTCGGGCTCGGCCCGAGCGTGATGTCGTGGGGCAACGACATCAGCGCGGCCCAGAGCAGCCTGCGCACGGCCCCGATGACCCTCATCTGGCCGTCGATCTTCCTCACCGTGACCGTGCTCGCGTTCATCACGCTCGGCGAGCTGGTGCGCGATGCCCTCGACCCGAAGGCGAGGGCCCGCGGATGACCCAGGAGTCCACCCCCGTGACCGACACCCACGAGCCGCTCGTCTCCGTCCAGGACCTGCAGATCGGCTTCCAGACCGGCAACGGCTTCGTCCAGGCGGTGAAGGGCGTCTCGTTCGACATCTTCCCGGGCGAGACCGTCGCGATCGTCGGCGAGTCCGGCTCGGGCAAGTCCACCACGGCCACCGGCCTCATGGACCTGCTGCCGAGCAACGGCCGCATCACCGGCGGCACGGTCATGTTCAACGGCAAGGACCTCACCAAGGTCTCGAAGTCGGAGATGGTGGGCATCCGTGGCCGCGAGATCGGCTACGTCCCGCAGGATCCGATGTCCAACCTGAACCCCGTGTGGAACGTGGGCTTCCAGGTGCGCGAGGCCGTCCTCGCGAACGGCATGGCCAAGAACAAGAAGGACGCCGACAAGCGCGTCGTCGAGGTGCTCAAGGAGGCCGGCCTGGCCGACGCCGAGCGCCGCGTGAAGCAGTACCCGCACCAGTTCTCCGGCGGCATGCGCCAGCGCGTGCTCATCGGCATCGGCCTGGCCGCGGACCCCAAGCTGCTCATCGCCGACGAGCCCACGTCGGCGCTCGACGTCACCGTCCAGCGCGTGATCCTCGACCACCTCGAGTCGCTCACGCGTGAGAAGGACACGGCGCTGCTGCTCATCACGCACGACCTGGGCCTCGCCGCCGAGCGCGCGTCCAAGGTCATCGTCATGTACCAGGGCAAGATCGTCGAGTCCGGCCCGAGCCTCGAGCTGCTGCAGAACCCGCAGCACCCGTACACGAAGCGCCTCATCGCGGCGGCCCCGAGCCTCGCGTCGCAGCGCCTCAAGTCGTCGCGGGTCGAGGTCGCGGAGGCGCCGCAGGGCGACGAGATCGACCTGGTGGCGGCCGCTGCCCACCGCCACGACGTGGTGGAGCACGCGGACCACGCGGGCACCCCGGCCATCGAGGTCAAGGACCTCACCAAGGTGTTCTCGATCCGTCGCGGGAGCTTCCGCTCGGAGCCGTTCACCGCGGTGGACAAGGTCAACTTCACGGTCCCGCGTGGCACCACCATGGCGCTCGTGGGCGAGTCCGGCTCCGGCAAGTCCACCGTCGCCAAGATGGTGCTCGGCCTCGAGACCGCGACCGAGGGCGAGATCTTCGTCGCCGGCAAGGACGCCACCGTCCTCACCGGCAAGGAGATGCTCGAGCACCGCCGCCGCATGCAGCCGGTGTTCCAGGACCCGTACGGCTCGCTCGACCCGATGCAGTCGATCGGCTCGATCATCCAGGAGCCCCTCGACGTCCACAAGATCGGCGACCGCAAGTCGCGCGAGCAGCGCGTCAACGAGGTCATCGACGAGGTCGCCCTCCCGCGCACCGTGCTGTCCCGCTACCCGAACGAGCTCTCGGGCGGTCAGCGCCAGCGCATCGCCATCGCGCGTGCCCTCGCGCTCAAGCCCGACGTGGTGATCCTCGACGAGGCGGTCTCCGCCCTCGACGTGCTGGTCCAGGCGCAGATCCTGCAGCTCCTCGCGGACCTGCAGGAGGAGCTGGGGCTGTCCTACCTCTTCATCACCCACGACCTCGCGGTCGTGCGCGTCGTCGCCGACGACGTGGCCGTGATGGAGAAGGGCAAGATCGTCGAGCACGGCTCGGTCGAGAGCATCTTCTCGAACGCCCAGACCGAGTACACGCAGAAGCTGCTCGACGCCATCCCCGGCGCGAACATCCCGCTCGGCGCGTAAGCGTCAGCCACAGGGCCCCGGTCTCCCGCGAGGGAGGGCGGGGCCCTCGTGCAAGCCGGCGGGGTCAGGCGTCCTCGGGGCGCTTCAGCCGGAACGGCTCGATCATGTCGGGCGTCGGGATGACCAGGCCGGCGATCGGGTCGTGGTCCCCGTCCGGGGCCTCGGCGATCAGCTCCGTCGCTGGACGCACCTTGTCCCAGTCCTTCTGCTCGCGCGCGTGCGCGACGCCCTGGTTGAACAGCTCCTCGAAGCTCATCCCGCCACCGTACGTCGGGACGATGCGCGTGTCACCGTCCCCGCGCATCGTCCCCGGGCGGGAGGCGGGACCCGCCGCCGGTAGACTTGACGCCCGTGGCTCTTACCATCGGAATCGTCGGTCTCCCGAACGTCGGCAAGTCGACCCTGTTCAACGCCCTCACCCGCGCCGAGGTGCTCGCCGCGAACTACCCGTTCGCGACCATCGAGCCCAACGTCGGCGTCGTCCCGCTGCCGGACGCGCGCCTCGGCCAGCTCGCCGAGGTCTTCGGCTCCGAGCGCGAGGTCCCCGCGACGGTGTCGTTCGTCGACATCGCGGGCATCGTCAAGGGCGCGTCCGAGGGCGAGGGCCTGGGCAACGCGTTCCTCGCGAACATCCGCGAGGCGGACGCGATCTGCCAGGTGACCCGCGGCTTCGAGGACCCCGACGTCATCCACGTCGACGGCAAGGTCGACGCGGCGAGCGACATCGAGACCATCAACACCGAGCTCATCCTCGCGGACCTCCAGACCGTCGAGAAGGCGATCCCGCGCCTCGAGAAGGAGGTGCGCGCCAAGAAGGCCGACCCCAACTTCCTCGCCGCGGTCACCACCGCCAAGGAGATCCTCGAGTCGGGCAAGGCGCTCAGCGCCGGCGCCGCCGCGGCCAAGCTCGACCTCGCGGACGTGAAGGAGCTCAACCTCCTCACCGCCAAGCCGTTCATCTACGTCTTCAACGTGGACGATGCGGTCCTCGCCGACGCCTCCAAGCGCGAGGCCCTCGCGGCGCAGGTCGCGCCCGCCGAGGCGATCTTCCTCGACGCGAAGTTCGAGGCGGAGCTGGTCGAGCTGACCGAGGAGGAGGCGCGCGAGATGCTCGCCGAGAACGGCCAGGACGAGTCGGGTCTGGATCAGCTCGCGCGCGTCGGCTTCGACACGCTCGGCCTCCAGACGTACCTCACCGCGGGCCCCAAGGAGGCGCGTGCCTGGACGATCCACAAGGGCTGGACCGCCCCGCAGGCCGCCGGCGTGATCCACACCGATTTCGAGCGTGGCTTCATCAAGGCCGAGGTGGTCCACTTCCACGACCTGCTCGAGACCGGCTCGATGGCCGAGGCGAAGTCCAAGGGCAAGGTCCGCATCGAGGGCAAGGACTACGTCATGCAGGACGGCGACGTGGTCGAGTTCAGGTTCAATGTGTAGTTCCCGTTCAACCTCCGACTCCCACAGCTAGGCGGCGTTCGCCTGCAGGCGTGAGACGCTGTGCCGATGGAGATCGGGAGGCTCGAAGCCTTGAACTGGGGCGATATCCAGGGCGCATACGGGCCCGCGACGGAAGTTCCTCAGCTGTTGCTCTCAGCCAGGGGCGGCGATAGTGACGCATGGTTCGAACTGTGGGGAACGGTCTGGCATCAGGGCACGGTCTATGAGGTGAGCCCTGTCGTAGTGCCCTACTTGGTTGACATGGCGTGCGACGAGTGCTGTCCTCCGGCGGCGCGTTCGCAAGCGGGACTGTTGCTCGCTTCGATCACGGGTGCGAACTCGTTTGTTCTTCCCGACTCGCCGCGCACGATGCGCCAGGCGAAGTGGCTCGCTGACGGGGCCAAGCCTGTCTCTGCTCGGGACCTGGCAGAGGAGTCGCGCAGGGCTACGGAGGCGCATGCTTCATTGCTGGCCCGCGCAACGCTGCGAGCCCCGGTGCAGGTTCGAGCGGCACTTGTCGCAGCCATGGCTGCGGCTGCTGCTGGTCTGACATCCGAGGAACTGGGCGAGGTCGTTCAGGTCCTTCCGAACGAGGACCCAAGACTCGCCGGGGCGCTGCGTTTAGTGGTTGCACTTGCCGAGGGCAACGTCACACTGAACCAAATCGGAGCGGTTTCGACGCTCGACGCCGAGGCCCACGACTACCTGCAGGCCATCGGAGACTTGCCTGTGCGCGTGCAGGCAGTCGAGATCGTCCGCGAGCTTTGCGAACGGGTCGTGGACGCGGACGGACTGTAGGTCAGCGAGTTCCCTAGGCGTGGACACCCAAAGGTTGTTCGGCGACGGAATGTGGTCGAGTTCAGGTTTAACGTCTAGCGGTAATAACGCTCTCCGTTATACGATGCTCGTGTGATCAGATCCTTCAGTGACAAGAAGGCTGAGCGGATCTGGGCCGAGCGGTTCGTGAAGGGCATCGATCGTCGGATCCAGCGTTCCGCGCTCCGGAAGCTCGAGGCGCTCCATGCTGCAGCCGAGGTCGACGACCTTCGGATCCCGCCAGGGAACCGTCTTGAACTTCTCAAGGGCGATCGCGCGGGTCAGCACTCCATCCGTGTCAATGACCAATGGAGAATCTGCTTTCGATGGAAGGACGGAGGTGCGGATGATGTCGAGCTCGTCGACTACCACTGACGACGGCCTGATTCAGCCGATCCATCCGGGCGAGGTCCTCATGGAGGACTTCATCGAGGGATTCGGGATCACGCAGAACAAGCTCGCGATCGCCATCGGTGTGCCGCCGCGACGCATCAATGAGATCGTCCACGGCAAGCGCGGGATCACTGCCGACACGGCGGTACGCCTGAGCGCATACTTCGGCACCACGGCGGAGTTCTGGATGAACCTGCAGTCGCACTACGAGCTGCGGCTTGAGCGCCGTGCCCTACGCGAACAATTGGCGGCGATCGCGCCACTCCAGGTCGTCTGAGCCGCTCGCGCTCAGACGTTGCTCGGCTACGGAACGTGGTCGAGTTCAGGTTCAATGTGTAGTACCGGTTCAACCTCTGGGGTGTGAGCGGCTCCTCACTCGCGGAATTCGACGAGGCGATGCCGTGATCGTGGCCCGCGTGGAACGCCGTTGCGGCGCGCGGGTGAGGCCGCGGCGCGTCGGCGCGGCCTGAGCGCGTCGCGCGCTTCGTGTCCGCAAGTACGATCCGCCTATGAATTCCCGAGATGCCGATGTGATCGCCGGGCTTCGGTGCCGCCTTGAGCGTGCGATGGCGGCCTTCGGGGTGGAGGTCGTGATCGATGCTCGCGAGATGCCGGCCACTGGCGCGCGGACCATGCCTGCGTTGCATTTCCGCGCGGTTGGCACGGATGTCGAAGTCTTCCTCTTTGTCGAGGATGCGTTGCTCATATGGGTAGAGGTTCGCGGGCGCGGATGGCGCTCCTCGGAGCTAGCCGATTTCAGAGGGGACTGGCTCGACACGGACGAGGGTCGCAACTGGCTCGTGGATCTCGTTGCGGGACGCTGGACCGTTCAACGCCGTCCTCGGCTCGCCGGTCGCCGGCAACTCCGCACGGTGGGCGGGGGACCCGGGCTCAGGGTCAAGCCTGCGGCACCACGGGTCGGCTTGGACCTGTCGTAGTGCGCACGTCACGCTAGCGGGAGGGCTGGGGGTTCCGCTTGCCGAGAGGTTGCTCCGCTACGGAGCGCCGTGGAGTTCAGATTTAACGTCTGAGCAAGAGGCTATGGTGGCGTCGATGAACACGACAGCGTTGCTGAATGCGTACGACCAACAGCTCCGCTCAGCGGCAGAGACTCCGAGCGCCGTCGCGGTGACCTTGCTTGGTCCGTTGCGCTTGGTCGAGTTCGCCGGCGGGCGAGGCTTCGTCACCTATCGCGACCTGGGCGGCGCGGACGAGCGGCGCATCGTGCGCCTGGTCGCCGCAGCACGTACGTTCTACGAGTCCGATCCGTCGATTCGGAGCGTCGAGTGGAAGGCCCGCGGCCACGACCGCGCGCCCGGGCTTCACGACACGTTGATTGCGCACGGCTTCGTTCCCCAAGAGCCCGAGTCGATCATGATTGGGGAGACCCAGCGGCTCGTCGCCGATGTGGACGTGCCGACGGGCGTGGTGCTCCGGACGGTCACGGCGGAGGCCGATGTCCGCGAGATGTGCGCGATGCAGGATCGCGTGTTTGGCGACGAGGTGAGCGAGTCGTACGCGGATGCGATCCTTGAGCGCCTTGCCAGGGACGATGGCATGGAACTCTGGATCGCGGAGCTCGATGGCAAGGTCGTGAGCGCCGGACGGCTCGAACCTGTTGTCGGAACACAATTCGCCGGTATCTGGGGAGGCGCGACTGTCGAGGAATGGCGGGGCAAGGGGATCTACCGCGCGCTGACGGCCGCACGGGCACGATCGGCCCTCGCCTCGGGGAAGACACTGATCCACTCCGACTCCACCGAGTACTCCCGACCCATCCTTGAGCGATCGGGACTCGTACGCGTCTCCACCACCACGCCATATGTCTGGCGGCGTTGATAGCCGATCATGGTGTGTACGTCGCCGATGCGCGGTGATTCGCGGCTGAGGTTGTTCGGCTACGGAACGCGGTCGAGCTCAGGTTCAACGTGTAGTTCCGGTTCTGACTCGAGGCGAGCGGGCTGCCTTCAGCGCCTGCTCCCAGCGAGGCGGTCGGACAGGAGCGTCCGCGGCGGCGGGGTGAGAAGGACACGTCGGGCTCGGGGAAGCGATGAACACGGGCTTGCGGGAGCATCGTGCCGCACGCGCCACGTGTGAGTTCCGCTACAGCGACAACCAGCAGTAGAGGGAATCCCCGTTCTCGCGGGCCCGGCGGGCAAGGCCCGCCAAGCTCTGCAGGAGCGCGGCAAGGTCGTCTGGGTCACCTTCGCCCCAGAACTCCTCAGTGGCCGCCCAGGGCCGCGCGATCTCCCTGAGGTCGTCGTCGGTCGCATTCGCAAGCGCGCCCGACAGCGCATCTGTCAGCTTCACGACGAGCCGCTCGCCGTTGCCACGGTCGGCGATGACCTGCCCGATGGAGTCTTCGGCGATCAGGTCGTCGGAGGCGCGTCCGGTGAGCAGGGCCTCGACTTCCGCCATCTGCACGACAGGCTCGACGCCCCGACCGTCGACGGTGGGGAACGGTTGCGCGTGCGAGTCCGGCAGCGCGGGTGCGGGCTTGCGGCGAAGGAACCCGCGCCGCGGTTTCACTGCACGTGCGCCCAGCGCTGACGGTCCGCCGTCGTGATCGATCACTGCCGCCGCCGCGGTCGCTGACGGTGCAATGAAGTAACTGGTCATCAGCGCCATCGGCCCATGATGGCAGCGACCCGTGCCGACCCGAGGAAGGCCCCGGGCAGGCGGCGTGTCGCAACGTCACCGATGCTTCGCGCGCGGGCGCATGCGGGCGGAAGCGAGCCGCCGCTCGAGGTGGTCGGCACGATGAGGCATGACAGGGATCGGTGCGCGGTGCCGTCGGCTTCCCGGCGTCGAGACCTTGAGGTTGCTCGGCTACGTAACGCGGTCGAGTTCAGGTTCAACGTCTGAGCATCGTCGCTGGCTAAGGCACCTCGGTCGCGCACGCGTCCGCGGGTCCTCGATGCGCGCGACACGCCTTGAGCTCCCGCGTCGACGGACATCCCGCCAGCGGCGAGCGCGCGCCTGCCACGCGGTGCGTCGTCGCCGCATCGCCGCTGCGGCTTGCGGGCGCAGTTCGGGCTGTGCTCTTTCGCACGTGCCTATTCGGTTGCCCTAGGAGTGGTCGGCCCGCCGCCGCGTGACGGTGGCGGGCGTCTCAGTCATGCCCAAGTGGCCGACCGCAACCGCTAGGAACCTCTCTTGTCTTCGTTCGATGTCCACGCATATCGACGCGTGCTCGCGTACCCCCAGGCTGTTCGCGCCTTCGCAACATCCTCGATCGGGCGTATCGCGTACACGTTCGTGTATCTACCCCTCTTCTATGTGACCCATGCCGCCGCGGGATCGATCGCGGTGGCCGGCGCTGCGCTCGGTCTGTACGGCGCGGGCGCAGGGATGCTCGCGCCGGGGCGCGCTGCCTTGATCGATCGTTTTGGGCCGAGGCCGATGCTGACCGCCATGTCGGCGCTGTTCGGGTCCGTGCTGGCCTGCCTCGCGCTTGCATCCCTCCTGGGTGCTCCCGCGGCGGGTGTCGTGGTGCTGGCCGGCCTCGCGGGCGCTGTCGCACCACCGCTTGGCCCGACCATGCGTGTCGCCTGGGCCACGCTCGTGCCGGAACACGAAGATCTCAAGACTGCGCTGAGCCTGGACGCCACGGTCGAGGAGGTGTTCTATCTCGCGAGTCCCGCCATCGCCGGCGCGCTCCTGTGGAAGCTTGAGCCAGGCGCTGTGCTGCTGGTTCCGGCAGCCCTGATCGTGATCGGAGGCGTGGTCTTCGCGCGGTCCGGTGCTGTGGCCCCCATGGGGTCGGAGCAGAGCCGGGAAGCGGGTCGCGGCCGTTCTCCCTTGCGCGCGCGTGGATTCGTCCCTCTGCTCGTGTTCCCCCTGGTCGCCGGCGGTCTGGCGGGGTTCGTCACCATCTACGTGCCCGCCGCCACCGCGCTCAGCGGACCTGCCGTCGCGGGACTCGTGCTTGCGGTGTTCGCTGTAGGAAGCGCGCTCGGCGGGCTCGCCTACGGCACGATGCGAGTGAAGGGGGGACCGCCAGCGCACCTGGGTGTCCTTGCGGTGGGCCTTGCAGGCGCTACCGCCTGCCTCGCGTTCGCCGGGAGCCCAGCGTCCGTCGCGGGCATGCTCCTCTCGCCGGCGATGGTGGTGGCGTACCTCCTCGCTCCTCGCATCGCGCCACCCGATCGCCAGAACAGCGCGACCACGTGGGTGAACACGAGCTACAACATCGGCTCAGCGGCGGTCACCGCGGCGGCCGGCGCGCTGATCGCACACTTGGGTGCACAAGCCTCGGCGTTGCTCGTCGGACTCTCCGCTCTCGTCGTCGTGGTCGTGGCATGGTGGCTGGCGAGCGGGCGGCCAAGTCCGTCGCAGTCCGTCAGTGAGGTCCACGAGCAGCAGACGTCCGCGGTAGAGGCCGGGCGCTGAGCGGCCACGGTGGGGCGTGCGTCGCTCATCGATGACCCCCACACGTTGTTCGGCTACGGAACGTGGTCGAGTTCAGGTTCAATGTGTAGCTGACGCTCAGCCCATGGCTTGAGCGTCCGGAGTTGACGTGGTCGGCGGTGGCCCCTGGTCGCTCGTGTAGCACGCGTGCTACGGTGAAGTGTGGAGACGTCCGAGAGTGCCATCGAGAGTCTGTCGCAGCGTGAGCTGCGCAACGAGTCTGGTCGTGTGCTCCGGGCGGTGAGCGAGGGCCATTCGTTCGTGCTGACCAATGGTGGCGTGCCGGTGGGGCGTCTTGTGCCGCTCGATGTGCTGGTTCCGCCGCTGCCGATCACTCGTCCGGCTCGGCGCGAGGGCGGCTGGGCGGCGCTGGGCATCCGACGCAAGGCCTCGCGGCGGGGCCTTGCAGCGACCCTCGACGACCTCCGTGGCGACCGACTGTGACTGCCCGCACGGTCGTCTACGTCGACACCTCGGCGCTCGGCGCGTTGCTCATAGAGCAGGCCGAGAGCGAGGCGCTATTGGACTGGCTCGACGGCACTCCCTCGGCGCTCGTCTCCAGTGACCTTCTCGAGACCGAGCTGCGTCGCGTGGCGGTTCGCGAGGGGCTTGACCAGGCCGACGTGACGCGCGTCCTCGATGGTGTTGCGCTTGCTGCTCTCGACCGTGCCGTGTATCGCGGCGCTGGCTTCCTCCCGATGCCGTACCTCCGGACGATCGACGCGCTGCATCTCGAGGCGGCGATGAGGCTGAATGCCACTGCAATTCTCACCTACGACCATAGGCTCGGCGACGCGGCCCGAGCCGTGGGCCTTGACGTGATCGCGCCGTCGGACTGACATTGTTCGGCTACGGAACGCGGTCGAGTTCAGGTTCAACGTCTAGGCGGAGCCTGGCGCTTCGCTGACACATGAGTGCCCGCACATAGCGGTATGCAGGCACTCATATGTCAGCGCGTCACCGCGAGCAGGGGGGCGCTCAGCCGAGGTCGAGTCGCCACGTCTGACGTCCGTCGGACGTCCGATCTGGCTCAGGTGGCGCGACACCCGCGAGCGCGCAAACGTGGTGGTAGCTCAGGTGAGCGGCCACGGCGATCTCTTCGATGCTATGGCCGGCCTCCGAGGCTGCCGACACGAGGGCTTCTAGCCGTTCGACCAGTTCTGGCGCGGACGCGCCATCGCGGCCGCCGCTGGCCAGCGCCTTGGACGCCGTCGCATGGAGCTCCTCGAGGATGTCGCCGGTCTCTGCCACGCACAGCAACCTACGCGCAGCCGATCAGCTGCGTGCAGGACCTCAGTGGTTGTTCGGCTACGGAACGCGGTCGAGTTCAGGTTCAACGTCTAGTTCCCGTTCAACCTCTGGCGGCCAGGAGCAGCGTCCTCGCCTGTCTCGGTGGGCCTCGTTATCCTGGGCCTATGTCCGAGGTCGACGTGACGCCCGAGACGCTCGCGCTGCGCGGGCTCATCGACGCGCGTCGCGAGGAGTTCGACGCGCTGCTGGCGCGCTACGGGGCGACTCGTCCAAGATTGTTCGGCTCCGTCGCGCGTGGAACGGCGCACGCGGGCAGCGACATCGACATCCTCGTGGACATGGACCCCGCCGACGGCAACGTCTTCATGCGTGCCTCCGGTCTCCTCGAGGAGGTCCGGGCGCTGTTCGGCCGTGACGACATCGATGTGTTCCCGGAGCAGCTGCTCAAGCGGCCGATCTCTAAGTCGGCCGTCGAGGATTCGGTCGTCCTGTGACGCGAGGCGTCGAGCGACGGATCGTGGACATCCTCGATTCGATCGACCGGTGTCGTCGTTACGTCGCCCTCCTCGACGCGGGAGCTGTCGACGTCGTGGGGACGGCGGAGGATGCGATCGAGCGCAACCTCCAGATCATCGGCGAGGCGGCGAACCACCTGACCCCGGAAGTGGTCGATGCACACCCCGAGATCGCCTGGCCCCAGATCCGCGGCTTCCGGAACATCCTCGTCCACCAGTACTTCGGCGTCGACCTCGACGTTATCCGAGATGTGGTGGAGAACCATCTGCCACCGCTGGCTGAGGCGACGCCGGCACGTGGAGGGTGGCTCGGCGTCAGAGGTCTGAAGTCTGCGGTGAGGTTGGTCGGCTGCGGAATGCGGTGGAGTTCAGGTTCAACGTGCAGCTCCGGCCCGGCCGGAGCTGCCGAGAGGGCGCCTGCCGCGTCTGCTGAGCCTCGGCCGTCGCCTCACGCCACCTGGATGCGCGCGTCCCGCGACGCCTTCCGCGAGACCTGCTCAGGGTCGCCCTAAGCCGTCTCGGCGGCACGAGATCCGCGGCGCGCAAGGATTCGCGCAAGCAGCCATCCGCCGAGGAAGGCTGCCGCGAGGTTCGTGACGAGCCACGATGTGCCCAGGGTGATCAGCACGCCGAGCCACGTGGTGGCGGCATTCGAGAGCGTCCCGTCGTCGATGAGCGCTCCGGAGAGCCCGATCGCGGCCTGGGCGACGAAGGCGAGGATGTTGGCGATCGCGACGCTGACCGCGGCGGTCAGCGCGATCGTGGGGTTCCACGCTGCCATCGCCACGGCTCCCACGATGAGCGCGGCTGCGACAAGGGGCATCACGAGAACGGGGACCACGCTGGGTGTGAGCATCGACAGCGCGACCATCGTGATCGCCCCGGTGACACCGATGCCGACGCCCATCGGTCGCTCGAACCTCACGGCTGTCGGCGGTGCTTCGGGCGACTGATCGGTTCGAACAGACATCCGCTACCCCCATGTCGAGCGATGTCACCCTGGCGCCTTGCTTCACCGTACACGGTGGCCTGTGGGCGATCTCGATGTACGTTCTCTACTGGGTGATCCGCTACGGCGTGCGCGATGGCATCCGTGACGCGCGATCTGCCGGTGCCGACGTAGCGCGACGGGCCGCGCCGGGTGGCCCCCTCCAGCATGACGAGTGGCGCGCTCGTTCGACGTCGCACCGCGAGTCCCGATGCGCTCACGACGGGACTCGACGGTTGGTGACCATCGCGGTGGCCGCGGTGATCGCGCTCGGGTTCGTGCTCTCGTACGCGATCGGCGACCGGTCCGGCGCCTGAGGGACGCGCGCCCCTGGCTGTCGAGCGCCAGCGCGGCGTCGGCCGTGACGCGCGGCCGGTCGAGGGCATCGCGCGGCTCCCCCATGCACAGCAACCTACGTGCTCGGGCCCCGGCCGCACGGCTCCGGACCGCGTGGGGCTTCAGGCTCCCGCGCGGTGCGCATCCGCGCGGGTCGGCGTGGGCCACGCGAGCGCGCGGCCGCTGACGTAATCCCGCTCGACCCCGTCGACCGGGTCCGTGAACCGCAGGCGCCGCGCGACGAGCCGCAGCGGCGAGGCGAGGTCGTCCGGGCCGTCCGCGAGGACGTGGGGGTAGAGCGGGTCCCCCACGAGCGGCAGGCCCGCGTCCGCCATCTGCAGCCGCAGCTGGTGCGTCTTCCCCGTGATCGGCGTGAGCCGGTAGAGCGCGTGGACCCCGCGCACCTCCACCAGCTCGACCAGCGTCTCCGCGTTGGGGTCCCCGGGCACCAGCGACGCCTGAAGGCTCCCGCGACGCTTCTCGATCCGCCCCACCAGGCGCAGGGGGAACGCGAGGGACGGGTCGAACGGCGCGAGCGCCTCGTACGTCTTGGACACCTGACGCGACTGGAACACCCCGGCGTACGCGCCGCGGCACGCGCGGCGTGTCGTGAGCACCAGCACCCCCGCGGTGAGCCGGTCGAGGCGATGCGCGGGAGCGAGCTCCGGCAGGTCGAGCGCGAGCCGGAGCTTGACGAGCGCCGTCTCGCGCACGTGCGCCCCGCGGGGGGTGGTTGCCATGAAGTGGGGCTTGTCGACCACCAGGAGGTTGTCCGTGCGGTCGAGGATCCCGAGGGGGAACGGCACCGGCTCCTCGGGTGCGAGCGGGCGGTGGAACCACACGAACGTGTGCGGCCGGTACGCCTCGTCGCCGGTCCACGCCCGTCCGTCCTGGCCGACGAACTCGCCCGCGGCGAGGCGCCGCTCGACCTCGGCGTGGGCGGGCAGCCGGTCCACCAGGAACTCCCGCATCGTTGTCCACGGCGGCGGCCCGGCGGGTCCGTGGTCGGGCGTGCGCACCCACGACGCGTCGAGCCCGTGGCGCTGCGGCAGCGGGGAGGGGAGCGGCATCAGGCGGCCGCGGCTGCGGGGGAGGGAGGCACGTGCAGCATCGTACGGAGCGGCCGGCGCCGGCGGGCCTCGCGGGTAGGGTGCCCGCGTGACCTCCGAGATCCGCCGCGCCACCGTGGACGATGCGCCGGGCATCGCCCGCGTCCACCTCCAGTCGTGGCGGGAGACCTATCACCCGGTGCTGCCCGCCCAGGTGCTGGCCGGGCTCGATCTCGAGGCCCGCATCGTCCGGTGGCGCGAGATCGTGGGCGCCGGCGTGACCGAGGTATGGGTCGCCCGGGCGGAGGGTGAGGTCGTCGGCTTCGCCGCGGCGGGCTCCGGGCGTCACGCGCAGGCGCCGGCACCGCGCGAGCTCGAGGGCCTCTACGTGGTCGCCGCGCGCCATGGCAGCGGCGACGGCGCTGCGCTGCTCGCGGCCGCGCTCGGCGACGCGCCCGCGTACCTGTGGGTATGGCGTGACAACGCGCGGGCGATCGCCTTCTACGCGCGGCACGGCTTCGCCCCGGACGGCGCCGCCGAGACGCACACCGTGAGCGGCCACGGGATCCCCGCGATCAGGATGGTGCGCACCGCCTGAGCCGCGCGCTACTGTCGGGACGGTCCGCAGTGCTCCGCAGCGAAGGGGATGCCCCATGCCGTACCTCGTCGACTTCACCGAGGTCTCCACCGTCGGCCTCGAGTCCTCGCCGGTCGCCGAGGCGCTCGCCGGGCTCCGCGCGAACGAGGCCCGGTACATCACCAACAAGTACGGCCACGCCTTCTCGGTGGTACCCGCCGACGAGGCGCCCGAGGTGATCGATCGCGTGGCCCGCATCCTCGCCGAGCGCGACCTCGTGATCGCGTCGCGCCCGCTCGAGGCCACCGAGTTCGAGGCCGGCGGCATCCGCTTCTCGTACGTCTTCTACGAGTCGGGCCTCGCGCTCAACGTCATGTACACGCTCGAGGCCGGCGGCAAGCGCGCGGTCGGCTTCAAGCTCTCGGAGGGTATGGATGTGCCCCAGGAGCTCGCCGCGAAGTTCAAGTTCGCGCGTCAGCGCTCGAAGCTCGCGGGGGAGATCCGGGGCTCGTTCTTCGTGATCAAGGGCGAGTATTGACGCCGGCTCATGCCATCGCGCGGCGACCGGTGCCCACCCGGTCCCGCGCCGCATCGGTCCGCAGCAGGATCACCAGGAGCAGCGCCGCGAGCGGGGCCGCGGCCACGCCGACCGTCAGCAGCGACAGCACGCATGCGAGCGCGAACCCCGCCCACAGCGCCCACGCCGCGGCGGGTGACCACGGCGCTCCGGACGTGAGCAGCGCCCGCATCGTCAGCGTGACGATCAGCGGGGCCGCGAACACGAGGACCGACCAGCCGCCGTGGACCTGGAGCAGGCTGCGCGCGACCACGTAGCCGCCGCCGGCCGAGACGGGCTCGGCGCCGTAGACGGGCATCACGCATGACGCGAACAGGAGCAGCAGCCCGTATGTGGTGGCCGCCCGCCACATCCCCAGGCCCGTGCCTTCCAGCCCCGTCACCGCCGTCTCCCCGTCGTGCCGGTCGTCCCGACCAGGCTACGCCCGGGCCCGGACGGCCGGTACGGTGGCATCGTGGCCGAACGGTCGACGAGCTTCGGGCGAGCCGCGCACGACTACGCGCGCGGCCGTCCCGGCTATCCGGACGATGCGGTGGCCTGGCTGCTCGACGGCGTCGAGGGGCGCGTGCTGGACCTGGGTGCCGGCACGGGCAAGCTCACCGAGTCGGTTCTGCGCACCCGCCACGAGGTCCTCGCGATGGACCCCGACCCCGTCATGCTCGCCACCCTTGAGGCGCATGTGCCGCGCGCGGCGACGATGCGCGGTCGGGCGGAGGAGATCCCCCTCGAGGACGGCAGCGTCGCCGCCGTGGTGCTGGGCCAGGCGTGGCACTGGGTCGACGTCGAGGCCGCCAGCGCGGAGATCGCGCGGGTGCTCGCGCCCGGCGGGGTGCTCGGCCTCGTCTGGAACATCCGCGACGAGCGCGACCCGTGGATGGCGGGCCTCACCCGGGTGATCGGCCACTCGACGGCGGAGAGCCTCATCGACGGCGACGGGCCGCGCGTCGCCGCGCCGCTCGGTCCGCTCGAGGCGTGGGAGAGCGCGTGGACGCGCGCCGTCACCGGGGAGGCGCTGCGCGCGCTCGTGCGCTCGCGCAGCAGCTACATCACGGGCTCGGAGGCGCTCCGGCGCGACATCGACGCCGCACTCGACGTGATGGTCGCCCGCACCCCGGGCCTCGCGGACGGCGGCACGGTCGACATGCACTACCGCACCCACGCGTATCGCGCGCGGGTCGCCTGAGCCGGGTCGCGCATCGTCGCCCTTCCAGGGACGACGTTACCCCTGGTGCGTGACGGTAGTCTCGCGTCGTGAGCCGACAGCTGATCTCGTCCGGCGGCCCCTGGGAGGACCGCATCGCCTACTCGCGCGCCGTGGTGCAGGGGGACTGGGCGTTCGTGTCCGGCACCACCTCCACCGCGAGCGACGACGTCGCCGAGCAGGCCGACGCGGCCCTCGCCACCATCGCTGCGGCGCTCGAGGAGGGCGGCTTCGCGATGACCGACGTGGTGCGCGTGCGCTACCTGCTGCCCGACGCCGCCGACTTCGAGGACTGCTGGCCGGTGCTGCGCCGGTGGTTCGGCGATGTCCGGCCCGCGGCGACCATGCAGCAGTGCCCGCTGCTCGACCCCGCGATGCGGATCGAGATCGAGGCCACCGCCTACCGCGGCTGACGCGGGGCCGGGCCTCCTAGAAGAACCCGCCCCAGATCGCCAGCGCCGTACCGGCCGTCATCGCGCCGATACCGATCCAGTCGGGGCGTCGCACGACCGCGGGCGAGGCATCGCCGGCCGCGGGGGCAGCGTCGGGGTGGGCGGCGCGCCACGCGTCCAAGCGCGCGCGGACCATCGCGGCGGCGTCGCCCGACGGCGTGCCGATGCGGTCGCCCGCGCGCCCGACCATCGCGACGCCGGCGGCCGCGGACTCGGCCTCCTCCGGGCGTGCGGGCCGGCGGGCCGCCCTCGCCCCGGGGGCGGGGGCCGCGAAGGCGCCGACCTTCGTGCCGTCGTCGCCCACCGCCTCGAGGCTCCAGCGCGTATCGAGGCTCTCGAGGCGCGCGTAGGCGACCGATGCGGTCTGCGTGACGTTGTGGATCTCGACCGCGTCCTCGCCGGCCGCGACGTGCGGCCGCAGGAACGCCGCCCAGCCGAACAGCGCGACCGCCCCGCCCAGGCCGATGCCCCCGTGCGCGTGCGTGATCCCGACGCTGAGGATGTGGAGGACGGCGACCAGCGCGCCGATGCCGATGGCGATCCAGCCCCAGACCGTGGACGAGCGCGCGCGATACGTGTGCATGCCCTCATGCTCCCATGCGGGACGGGCGCGGACCTGGGAGATCAGTCCTCCGCCTGGCGCGCACGGAACGCCGCCTGGGCCGCGCGGTTGGTGCACGTCACGGTGCAGTACTTGCGGGAGCGGTTGCGGCTGAGGTCGAGCACGACCCCCTCGCAGTCCTCCATCGCGCACCGCGAGAAGCGCTGCATCTCCTGCTCGCGGACCACGTCGGTCATCGCCATCGCGGTCTCCACGAGGATGCGCTCGTGAAGCGGCCGGTCGTCCGAGGTGGCGTGGATGTGCCAGTCGCTCTCGCCGTGGCGCACCAGGCGGGGGACCGCGCGCTGCTCGGCGAGGATCGCGTTGATCTGGGGCACCGCATCGTCCCGGCTCGACAGGAACAGGCGGCGCAGGGGGGCGCGGATCGCGCGCACGGGCTCGAGGTCGCCGGGCTCGGGGTGGCGGCCGGTGTAGCCGAAGCGCTCGAAGAACTCGACGAGCTCCTCGAGCGTGGTGAGGGTGTCGGGCTCGAGCTCGGAGTTGGACAGGAAGACGCCCGACTCGAGCGCCTCGGCGGTGTCATGAGCGAACGTCATTTTGACACATTACCATTTCGGCATCTAGAGTCATGAGCCATGACCTCGTTGACTCATGACACGGCGCGCGCCTCGCGCCTCGGCGGCATCGGCTTCGCGCTGCTGTCAGCCACCGCGTTCGGCCTGTCCGGGTCGCTCGCCCGAGGTCTGCTCGACGCCGGCTGGACGGCGGGCGCCGCGACCCTCGCGCGCGTGCTGATCGCCGCGATCGTGCTCGCCGGACCCGCGATCGTGACGATGCGCGGCCGGTGGGCGCTCATGCGCCGCGCCGCGGGCACCATCGTGGCGTACGGCGTCTTCGCCGTCGCGGGCGCGCAGCTCTTCTACTTCCTCGCGGTCGGCACGCTCGACGTCGGCGTCGCGCTGCTCGTCGAGTACATGGCGCCCGTGATCGTGATCGGCTACCTGTGGATCGTCCAGGGCAGCAGGCCCGGCGTCCTCACGCTCGCGGGCGCGGGCCTCGCGCTCGCGGGCCTCGCGCTGCTGCTCGACCTGTTCGGGGGCTCCGTGTCGATCGACCTCGTCGGCGTGGGCTGGGCCCTGCTCGCGATGGTCGGCGCCGCGGTCTACTTCGTCATCTCCGCCGACACCTCCACCGGGCTGCCGCCCGTGGCGCTCGCGTGGGGCGGCCTGGTGCTCGCGACCGCGATGCTCGCGCTCGCGGGCGTGGCCGGCATCCTGCCGATGACGTTCACCGCGAACGAGGTCCACCTCCTGCCCTTCACCGTGCCCGCGTGGCTCGTGGTGCTCGCGCTCGGCGCGATCTCCGGTGCGGTGTCCTACGTCGCGGGCATCGCCGCGACCCGCCGCCTCGGCGCCCGCCTCGGCTCGTTCGTCGCCCTGTTCGAGGTCATCGCCGCCGCCGGCTTCGCGTGGCTGTTCATCGGGCAGGTCCCGGCGCCCATCCAGTTCGGCGGCGCGGCGCTCATCCTCGCGGGCGTGGTGCTCATCCGCCTGGGCGAGCCGGCGGAGCCCGCCGTCGCCCACGAGGTCGAGCCCGGGATGCCCCTCGCGGTCGACGAGCCCGTCGACGGCCCGCGCGAGCCGCTCCCGGCGGCCGCGTAGAGACGTCTCCGGCCTGGGATCGTTGACTCCCTCCTACTCTCCCGGGCCGGGACGCGACGAGGCCGGGCACGCCATGCGTGCCCGGCCTCCCGACCGTCGAGCCCCCGGGGCTACAGCGCGTCGATGTCCGCGCGCATCCGCGCCAGGCCCTCGCGGATGGCGCCCGGCACCTTGGCGCCGTAGGAGTCCAGGAAGGCCTGCGCATCGTCCGCCTCCGCGGTGAGCGCAGCCTTGTCCAGGCCGAACAGCTCGGCCCAGCGCGCATCGTCCACCCCGGCGGCGGCGTGGTCGATCTCGCCCTCCGCCGGCACGAGGCCGAACGGGTTCTCGACGCCCTCGACGCGGCCCTCGATCCGCTCGAGCATCCACGCCAGCGCGTGGATGTTCTCGCCGAAGCCCGGCCACAGGAAGCGGCCGTCGGCGCCCTTGCGGAACCAGTTGACCTGGAAGACGGCCGGGGCGCCGCCCGCGGCGTCGGCCTTGGCGCCCACGCGCAGCCAGTGCGCCCAGTGGTCGGCCATGTGCACGCCGCAGAAGGGCAGCATCGCGAACGGGTCGCGGCGCAGCTCGCCGACCGTGCCCTCCGCCGCCGCGGTGCGCTCCGACGCGAGCGTCGCGCCCATGAGCATGCCGTGCTCCCAGTCGCGCGCCTGCGACACGAGCGGCACGTTGGTCGCGCGGCGGCCGCCGAAGATGATCGCGTCGACGACGACGCCCCGCGGGTCGTCCCAGTCGTCCGAGATGGTCGGGCACTGTGCGGCCGCGACGGTGAAGCGCGAGTTCGGGTGCGCCGCCGGGGTGGACGATGCGGGGGTCCAGTCCTGGCCGAGCCAGTCGGTCAGGTGCGCGGGCGCCTCGTCCGTCATGCCCTCCCACCACACGTCGCCGTCATCGGTGCGGGCGACGTTGGTGAAGATGACGTCGTGCTCGAGCGTGTCCATCGCGACGGGGTTGGTGCCGCGGCCCGTGCCCGGGGCGACGCCGAAGAAGCCGGCCTCGGGGTTGATCGCGCGGAGGCGGCCGTCGGGGCCGGGTGCCAGCCAGGCGATGTCGTCGCCGAGCGTCTCGACGGTCCAGCCGGGAAGCGTGGGCTGCAGCATGGCGAAGTTCGTCTTGCCGCACGCGCTCGGGAACGCGGCGGCGACGTGGAAGGCGCGGCCGCGGGGGTTCGTCACCTTGAGCAGCAGCATGTGCGCCGCGAGCCAGCCCTCATCCTGACCGATCGCGCTCGCGATCCGCAGCGCGAACGCCTTCTTCGCGAGGATCGCGTTGCCGCCGTACGCGGAGCCGTACGACCACACCTCGCGGCTCTCCGGGAAGTGCGAGATGTACTTGATGCTGTTGCACGGCCACGGGACGTCGGCCTCGCCTGGCGCGAGCGGCGCGCCGACGGTGTGCGCGCAGCGCACCCACTCGGTGTCGGAGTCGATGCGGGCGAGCGCGTCCGCGCCCATGCGGGTCATGGTGCCCATGCTCACCACCACGTAGGGGGAGTCCGTCACCTGCACGCCGTAGCGGGTGAGCGGGCCTCCGATGGGGCCCATCGCGAACGGTACGACGTACATCGTGCGGCCGCGCATCGCGCCGCGGAACAGGCCGTGCATCGTCTCCCGCATCTGCGACGGCGGCACCCAGTTGTTCGTGGGGCCGGCGTCCTCCTCACGGGCCGAGCAGATGAAGGTGCGGGACTCGACGCGGGCGACGTCGTCGGGGTGCGAGCGCGCGAGGTAGCTGCCGGGACGCACCTCCGGGTCGAGCGCCTCGAGCGTGCCGGCGTCCACCATCTCGCGGATGAGGCGCGCACGCTCGGGCTGCGAGCCGTCGCACCACACCACCTCCTCGGGCGTCGCGTGGAGGGCGAGGCGCTCGACCCAGGCGACGATGCTCGGGTCGGCCCCATCCGGGTGCGCGTCCTCGATGGACGCGTGCGTCGTGCGCAGCGGCTGCTCGATGATCGCCATGATCGCTCCCTTGCCAGGTTGTCCGGCGGCCAGGTGAAGGATCCGCCTGTTCTCGACGCTAGGGGCCCTCTGCGGGGTCTTGGGGTCGATTCGGCCGCGAAATTCTGCGTTTCTTTCGCTAACGTGAAATCCATGCCGGATCTTTCGACGCTCGGGCGCCGGGTGCGCCACTTCCGCACCGAGGCGGGCCTCACCCTCGAGCAGCTGGGCCGCGACGTCGACGTCGCCCCCAGCCAGCTCTCGCTCATCGAGAACGGCCGGCGCGAGCCGCGCGTGACCCTGCTGTCCGCGCTCGCGGACCGGCTGGGCGTCTCCGTCGCCGACCTGCTGGACGCGACACCGCCCAACCCCCGCGCCGCGCTCGAGCTCGAGCTCGAGCGCGCCCAGGCCGGCGCCGCCTACCGCGAGCTCGGGCTGCCGGAGCTGCGGCCCACGCGCGGCATGCCCGACGACGTGCTCGCCACGCTCGTGGGCCTGCACCGCGAGCTCGACCGGCGCGCGCGGCTCGCGATCGCGACGCCCGAGGAGGCGCGCCGCGCCAACACGCGACAGCGCCTGCGCATGGAGGCGATCGACAACCATGTGCCCGGGATCGAGGCGCTCGCGAGCGAGGACGTCGCCGCCGTCGGCCACGGGGGCGGCGCGCTCACGCACCGCACGGTGAGCCTCATGGCGGAGCGGCTGGGCCTCGAGATCGTCCACGCGGACGACCTGCCGCACTCGGCGCGCTGCGTGCTCGACCTCGAGAACGGGCGCATCTACATCCCGCCCGCCTCGATCCCCGGCGGCCACGGCCTGCGCTCGCTCGCGCTGCAGGCGATGGCGCACATGCGCCTCGGTCACGGCGAGCCCCGCGACTACGCCGACTTCCTGCGCCAGCGCCAGGACGCCAGCTACTACGCGGCGGCCTGCCTCATGCCCGAGGGGCCCTCGGTCGCGTTCCTCGAGCGCGCCAAGCGCGAGCGGGACATCGCGATCGAGGACTTCCGCGACGCGTTCGGCGTCACCCACGAGGCCGCCGCGCTGCGCTTCACCAACCTCGCGACCGTGCACCTGGGCATCCGGACGCACTTCCTGCGCGCCGGGGGCGACGGCGCCGTGGTGCGCGCCTACGAGAACGACGGCCTCCCGCTGCCCGTCGACGTCACCGGCTCGACCGAGGGGCAGATCGTGTGCCGCCACTGGAGCGCCCGGCGCGCGTTCGCGCGCTCGACACGCACCACCGAGTACTTCCAGTACACCGACACGCCCGCGGGCACCTTCTTCGAGGCCACGCAGACCGGCACCACGGAGGCGGAGGACTTCTCCATCACGCTCGGCGTCCCGTTCGACGAGTCGAAGTGGTTCCGCGGGCGCGAGACGCAGAACCGCGCGGTCTCGCGGTGCCCCGACCTCAGCTGCTGCCGCCGCCCGGACGCCGACGTCGCGCGCCGCTGGTCGGGCCGCGCATGGGCGAGCGCCCGCGTGCACGCGCACATCTTCTCCCCGCTGCCGCGGGGCACCTACCCCGGCATCGACGACCGCGAGCTGTACGCCTTCCTCGAGGCCCACGGGGACGATTCCCAATGACAGTTGTGGCCGGTGCGGCTCGTGGGGATCGTGAGACGGCCGCATCGTCCACGCGAAAGTCACATGCGTCACATCTGTCATTGGGAACCTTCCCGCGCACGCGTACAATGGATCGGCGGTCCATGTCGGACCGAAGACTCCCTCACACGAAACGAGATCCCCGCATGCCTCTGCGCTCCGACCTGCGCAACGTCGCGATCGTCGCCCACGTCGACCACGGCAAGACCACCCTGGTGGACGCCATGCTCGTCCAGGGCGGCGCCTACGGCGACCACGCCCACGTCGAGGACCGCGCGATGGACTCGGGCGACCTCGAGCGTGAGAAGGGCATCACGATCCTCGCGAAGAACACCGCGATCCGGTACACCGGCGAGGCCGCCGGCCCCGAGGGCGTGACGATCAACGTCATCGACACCCCGGGCCACGCGGACTTCGGCGGCGAGGTCGAGCGCGGCCTGTCCATGGTCGACGGCGTCGTGCTGCTCGTCGACGCGTCGGAGGGCCCGCTGCCCCAGACCCGCTTCGTCATGCGCAAGGCCCTCGCCGCGCACCTGCCGGTCATCATCGTCGTCAACAAGGTCGACCGCCCCGACTCGCGCATCTCCGAGGTGGTCGACGAGACCCACGACCTGCTGCTCGGCCTCGCGTCCGACCTCCACGACGAGGTCCCGGACCTCGACGTCGACGCCCTCCTCGAGGTGCCCGTCATCTACGCCTCGGCCAAGGCCGGCATCGCCTCGCTCGAGCAGCCGGGCGACGGCTCGCTGCCCGCGGGCGACAACCTCGAGCCCCTGTTCCAGGTCATCATGGAGCGCATCCCCGCCCCGTCGTACGACGAGGACGCCCCGCTCCAGGCGCACGTCACCAACCTCGACGCGTCGCCGTTCCTCGGCCGCCTCGCGCTGCTGCGCGTCTTCAACGGCGAGATCCGCAAGGGCCAGCAGGTCGCGTGGGCCCGCAAGGACGGCTCCATCAAGCAGGTGAAGATCACCGAGCTGCTCGAGACCAAGGGCCTCGAGCGCGTGCCCGCCGAGTCCGCCAAGGCGGGCGACATCGTCGCCGTCGCCGGTATCGAGGACATCACCATCGGCGAGACCCTCACCGACCTCGAGGACCCGCGCCCGCTGCCGCTCATCACGGTCGACGACCCGGCCATCTCGATGACCATCGGCATCAACACGTCCCCGCTGTCCGGCCGCGTCAAGGGCGCCAAGGTCACCGCGCGCCAGGTCAAGGACCGCCTCGAGAAGGAGCTCATCGGCAACGTGTCGATCAAGGTGCTCCCGACCGAGCGTCCCGACGCGTGGGAGGTCCAGGGCCGCGGCGAGCTCGCGCTCGCGATCCTCGTCGAGCAGATGCGCCGCGAGGGCTACGAGCTCACCGTCGGCAAGCCGCAGGTCGTCACCAAGGAGATCGACGGCAAGCTGCACGAGCCGATGGAGCACATGACCATCGACGTGCCCGAGGAGCACCTCGGCGCCGTCACCCAGCTCCTCGCGTCCCGCAAGGGCCGCATGGAGTCCATGTCGAACCACGGCACCGGCTGGGTCCGCATGGAGTTCATCGTCCCGGCGCGCGGCCTCATCGGCTTCCGCTCGACGTTCCTCACCGACACGCGCGGCACCGGCATCGCGTCCTCCATCGCGCACGGCTACGAGCCGTGGACCGGCCTGATCGAGTACCGCACCAACGGCTCGCTCGTCGCGGACCGCGCCGGCGCCGTCACCTCCAACGCCCTCATGGCGCTGCAGGACCGCGGCACCTTCTTCGTGGGCCCCACCGAGGAGACCTACGAGGGCATGGTCGTCGGCGAGAACGCTCGCAACGAGGACATGGACGTCAACATCACCAAGGAGAAGAAGCTCAACAACATCCGCTCGTCCACGGCGGAGGAGCTGGAGCGCCTGGCCCCGCCGCGCCGCCTCACGCTCGAGGAGTCCCTCGAGTTCGCGCGCGAGGACGAGTGCGTCGAGGTGACCCCCGAGAAGGTGCGCATCCGCAAGGTGATCCTCGATCAGACGGAGAGGGCTCGCGCGGCGTCGCGCGCCAAGCGCCAGAACGCCTGACGCCGCACCTACCATGTCTGGCATGGCACGCATCGTCTGGTCCCACCTGGTGATCGCCCTCATCGGCGCGATCGTGGCGCTCGTAGGCGCGGGCTCGCACCGCGCCTACGGCTGGGTGGGCCTGACGGCGTCCCTGCTGCTGGTGGCCTCCGCGAGCGTCTTCGCGCGGGCCTGGAGCGGGTTCTCCGGGCTCGGCGTGATGGGCGCCGCGTGGGTCGTCATGACGATGGTGCTCGCGCAGACCGGGCCCGGCGGGTCCGTCCTCATCGCCGGCGACCGCCTGGGCCTCACGTGGGTCTACGGCGGCGCCGCGGTGATCGCGATCGTCGCGGTGGTGCCGCGCCGCCTGCTCGTGGGCGCGAAGGTGGCGGCCTCGTGACGGACCGCCGGGACGATGCGCAGGACGGGTTCGACGCCGAGGACTACGACGAGGCGCAGGCCGAGATCGACGCGGACCTCGACCGCGACGACACGGTGGACGATGCGCCGGTTGCCGAGGGCGACGAGCCCGACGGGGACGATGCGCCGGTCGCCGAGGGCGACGAGCCCGACGAGGAGCGCGTCCCATCCTTCCTCGCGGAGCCGCCGGCCGAGCCCGAGCCGGGCGCCGCATCGTCCGCCGACGCCCCGGCCGACGATGCGCCCGCCGGCGACGACGAGCCGACGGCCGTCCTGCCCGTCGTGACCGAGCCGATCGCGGAGCCGCAGCCCGACCCCACCCCCGCCGCGGCCGCGACGGCGCCGACCCCCGTCGAGGAGGAGCCCGTGCCCGAGGAGCCGCGCCGCAAGGTCCGTTGGGGCCGGTGGGTGTTCGCCGCCATCGTGGTGCTGCTCGTGGTCGGCTACGGCGCGGCCGCCGTCTACGCGTCGGGTCGCATCCCGGCCGGCACCACCGTCGAGGGCGTCGACATCGGCGGCATGACGCGCGACGAGGCGGTCACCGCGCTCAAGCCGACCGTCCGCGAGATCAACACCACCCCCATCACGCTCACGGCGGGGGACAAGACGGCGACCATCCAGCCGACCGACTCCGGCCTCGCCGCCGGCGCGGGCGCGACGGTCGACCAGCTGCTGCGCTTCAGCCTGGCGCCCTACGACGTGCTCCGCGCGTTCACGGGTCGCGGCGAGACCGTCGAGCTCGTCACGGTGGTCGACTCCGACGCCCTCGTCAAGGCGATCGACGGCACGCGCGACCAGCTCGAGGTCGACGGCCAGGACGCCTCCGTCCAGATCTCCGACACCGGCGCCAGCGCGACCCCCGCGGTGGATGGACAGGCCCTCGACGCCCAGGCGACCGCCGACGGGCTCGGCCCCGCGTGGCCCGTCGACACCTACGCCGCCGTCATGGACGCGAAGCCCGCGACCGTCACCACGGAGGACGCCGACGCGTTCGTGAAGGAGCTCAACTCGCAGACGCTGGCCGCCGACGTGCACCTCACGGGCCCGAACGGCGACGTCACCGTCACGTCCGAGCAGCTCGTGCGCTACTCGTCCGTCGAGGACAAGGACGGCACCCTCACGCTGGTGGTCGACGGCAAGGGCCTCGCCGCGGAGCTCCAGTCGAACGACCCTGGCCTCGTGAGCGACCCGTCGCCCGCATCGTTCCGCTTCGACGCGTCCCACCAGATCCACGTCACCAAGTCGACCACCGGCAAGGAGATCGCCGGCGGCAAGCTGGGAGCCGCGGTGGTCACCGCGGCCGAGAGCCCCGGGCGCACGGGCGAGCTGCCGTACAAGGAGACGGACGCCGACGTCACGAGCGACGACCTCGGGGTCGACGACTTCAAGACGATCGTCTCGTCCTTCGACACGCCCCTCACGCCCGAGCCCATCCGCACGCAGAACCTCGTCGTGGGCGCCCGTCACGTCACCGGATCCGTGGTGAAGCCGGGCGAGACCTTCTCGCTCATCGACGCGCTCAGCCCCATCACCGAGGCGGGCGGCTACCAGCCGGCGCACATCATCGAGAACGGGCACCTCATCAACGGCATCGGCGGTGGCCTGTCCCAGATGGCCACCACGACCTACAACGCGGCCTACTTCGCGGGCCTCGAGGACGTCGAGCACCGCCCCCACACCAAGTGGTTCACCCGCTATCCCGCGGGCCGCGAGGCGACCATCTACGTCGGTTCGCTCGACATGCGCTTCAAGAACAACACGCCCTACGCGCTCGTGCTCAACTCGTACGTCGAGAACAACAGCCTCCACGTCGACGTCTGGTCCACCAAGTACTTCACGGTCAAGACCTACGCCTCCGACAAGACCAACGTCGTGCAGGCGAAGATGACGGAGTCGGACCGCGAGGGCTGCATCGCCACGCCCGTCGGCAACCCCGGCTTCACGATCACGAACACGCGCGAGGTCTACCTCAAGGGCAAGCAGGTCGACAAGTCGTCCTACACGTGGACGTACGTGCCCGACGACGGCGTCACCTGCACGGCCCCCTAGCGGGGACGATGCGCGTCTCGCGGGCCCCCGGAGGGGGCTGGCGGGAGCGCCCGGGGCCGGCGGTATGATGAGCGCGACCCCCGCAGATGAATGGTTGAAGGAGGCGCCGTGACCTACGTCATCGCCCTGCCCTGTGTCGACGTCAAGGACAAGGCGTGCATCGACGAGTGTCCGGTCGACTGCATCTACGAGGGCGAGCGCATGCTCTACATCCACCCCGACGAGTGCGTCGACTGCGGTGCGTGCGAGCCGGTGTGCCCCGTGGAGGCCATCTACTACGAGGACGACGTCCCGGACAAGTGGGCCGAGTACTACAACGCCAACGTCGAGTTCTTCTCGGAGATCGGCTCGCCCGGCGGCGCCGCGAAGATGGGTCTGATCGAGCACGACCACGACCTCATCAAGTCGCTGGCGCCCCAGAACGGCTGACGGGCGCATGGGGCTCAGCCCTCGCGCGCTTCCCGACTTCCCCTGGGACTCCCTCGCGCCGTACCGCGCGCGCGCCGCGGCGCACCCCGACGGGCTGGTCGACCTCTCGGTCGGCACGCCCGTCGACCCCACACCCACGGTGATCCGCGAGGCGCTGGCGGCCGCATCGGACGCGCACGGGTACCCCACGACGCACGGCACCGCCGACCTTCGCGAGGCGGTCGCGGGGTGGTTCGCGCGCCGGCGCGGCGCCCCGGGCGTCGACCCGATGGCCGTGCTGCCGACCGTCGGCTCGAAGGAGCTCGTCGCGACGCTGCCCGCCTACCTGGGGCTCGGGGAGGGCGACGTGGTCGTCCACCCGCGCGCCGCGTACCCCACGTACGACGTGGGTGCGCGCCTCGCGGGCGCGACGCCGCTCGCGACGGACGACGTCGACGACTGGCGCGGCAACCCCGCCGTCAGGCTCGTGTGGGTGAACTCGCCGTCGAACCCGACGGGCGCCGTCGCCCCCGCGGAGCACCTGGCCGAGGTGGTCGCGGCCGCCCGCGAGATCGGCGCGCTCGTCGCGTCCGACGAGTGCTACGCCGAGCTGGCGTGGACGGACGTCCCCGTGCCGTCGATCCTCGACCCGCGCGTGTGCGGCGGCAGCCACGACGGCGTCCTCGCCGTCTACTCGATGTCCAAGCAGTCCAACCTCGCGGGCTACCGCGCCGCGTTCGTCGCGGGCGACCCCGCCGTGGTGGCCGGGCTGCTCGAGGTGCGCAAGCACGCCGGGCTCATCGTGCCGGCCCCGGTGCAGGCCGCGATGGCGGTCGCGCTGCGGGACGATGCGCACGTCGCCGAGCAGAAGGAGCGGTACCGCGCGCGCCGCGCCATGCTGCTGCCCGCCGTCGAGGCGGCCGGGTTCCGTGTCGAGCGGTCCGAGGCCGGCCTGTACCTGTGGGCCACGCGCGACGAGGACTGCTGGGACACGCTGTCCTACCTGGCAGACCGGGGCATACTGGCGGCCCCGGGGGCGTTCTACGGCGAGGCGGCACGCCGTCACGTGCGGATCGCCCTCACCGCAAGCGATGCGGGAGTGTCTTCTGCATCTAGTAGGCTCGCAAAACGCGAGTAAACCCGCGCCCAAGCAATTCGGGGGCGGTGGCATGGGTTTCGAAGGGGAGAACATGGCGCAAGTGGCAGACGCAAGGCTGACGGTTGACGGGAATACCAGGGAGCTTCCTCTGGAGCGCGCCACCATCGGCAACGACGGCATGTCCGTCGCCACGCTCATGCGCGACACGGGGCTCGTGACCGTCGACCCGGGCTTCATGAACACCGCCTCGTGCGAGAGCTCGATCACCTACATCGACGGCGACAAGGGCATCCTGCGCTACCGCGGCTACCCGATCGAGCAGCTCGCCGAGAAGTCGACGTTCCTCGAGGTCGCGTACCTGCTCATCCACGGCGACCTGCCCACGCAGGACCAGCTCACCGCTCTCAACAACCGCGTCGCCCGCCACATGCATGTGCACGAGGGCATCAAGTCGTTCCTCGGCGCGTTCCCGCGCGACGCCCACCCCATGGCGGTGCTGTCCGGCGCCATCAGCGCGCTGTCGACCTTCTACCCCGAGTCGGTGGGCCGCTCGCACGAGGAGATCGAGCTCGCCACGGTGCTCCTCCTCGCCAAGACCGCGACCGTCATCTCCTACCTCCAGCGCCGCGCGAGCGGCGGCGAGCTCATCGAGCCGCGCCGCGAGGGCCACTACGTCGACGAGTTCCTGCGCATCGCGTTCGCGCCGGCGTCGGGCGACATCGACATCGACCCGGCCGTGCGCCGCGCGGTCGACCTGCTCCTCATCCTCCACGCCGACCACGAGCAGAACTGCTCGACCTCCACGGTCCGCATCGTCGGCTCCTCGCACGCGAACATCTACGCGTCGGTCGCGGCCGGCGTGGGCGCGCTGTCCGGCCCGCTGCATGGCGGCGCCAACGAGGCCGCCCTGCGCATGTTCGACCAGATCAAGGAGTCGGGCGACACCATCGAGCAGTTCGTCGCCAAGGTCAAGGACAAGGCCGAGGGCGCCCGCCTCATGGGCTTCGGCCACCGCGTCTACAAGTCGTACGACCCGCGCGGCGCCGTCGTGAAGAAGGTCGCCGACCAGCTCCTCACGCAGCTCGGCGGCAACGACGAGACCTTCGAGATGGCCAAGCGCCTCGAGGAGATCGCCCTCTCGGACGAGTACTTCATCGAGCGCAAGCTCTACCCGAACGTCGACTTCTACACGGGGCTCCTGTACTCGGCGATGGGCTTCCCCACGCAGATGTTCACGCCCCTGTTCGCGCTCGGGCGCATGCCCGGCTGGATCGCGCACTACCGCGAGATGCTCGCCGACCCGCGCACCAAGATCGGCCGCCCGCGCCAGATCTACACGGGCGAGATCGAGCGCGACTACGTGGCGCTGGAGCTCCGCGAGTCCTGACGAGCGACTCCCAATGACAGATGTGACGGATGTGACGCGCGCGTCACATCCGTCACATCTGTCATTGGGAACCGGGCCGGAGCCTCACCGCCACGCCCATCACGACGCCCGGCGCGTCCACCGGGGCGGCCCCCACGCCGCGACGCCACCCGGCGGTGCCGTCGGCGACCTCCTCGACGGACTCGGAGCCGGCGACGGCGACGGCCCACGCGGCGAACGCGTCGCGCTGGGCCGCGTCGCCGGACCGCGGCACCACGTCGATCCACAGGTCGCCTGAGGGGCTCGCCAGGCGTCGCACCGCGTAGACGTCCGGGCCGAAGTCGGCCTCGATCCGGCCCGCGAAGTCGCGCACCGTGGTGCCTGCGCCGGCCGCGACGTCGCAGTCGACCGCCATCGCGCCGGAGTAGCCGCGCAGCGCCGACGCCCACAGCCGGGCGCCCGTCTCGTGCTGCGCGTACGCGTCCGGGAACGCGGACCGCTGGACGCGCTGCGCGGCGACCGTCACGGCCATGTCCTGCCAGCCGTCGACCCTCGCCAACGCGGTGAAGAACCGGTCGGCGGAGTAGTACGGGTCCATGATCTGCTCGACGGTGCCCCAGCCCTGCGACGGGCGCTGCTGGAACAGCCCGATCGAGTCGCGGTCCCCGTAGTCGATGTTGACCAGGCGCGACTCCTGGAGCGCGGTCGCGATGCCGATGGTCGCACCCCTCGCCGGCAGGCCCAGGCGCTGCGAGGCCGCCGCGATGAGCGCGGCGTTCTGCGCCTGCTCCGCCGTGAGGGTGGAGGTGGAACCGTCGAGGCTCGCCGTGCATCGTCCCGAGGCCGCGGCGGAGGAGTGCCGCTCGCTGTACAGGTAGGACCCGTACACGGCGGCGCCGCCCGCGACCGCCAGCACCGCGATCGCGGCGAGCGACCGCCGCGCGCTCACGTCAGTTGGCGTGGAGCGCGGAGTTGAGCTCGATGCCCTTGCCCTCGCGCGCGACCGCCTCGATGGTGCCGGTCACGGAGTTGCGCCAGAACATGATGCCGTCCTGGCCCGACAGCTCGCGCGCCTTCACGACCACCGGGTTGCCGTCCTCGTCGGTGCGGCCCTTGAGGGTGACCTTGGTGCCCGCGGTGATGTAGAGGCCGGCCTCGACCACGCAGTCCTCGCCGAGCGCGATGCCGACGCCCGCGTTGGCGCCCAGCAGCGAGCGCGCGCCGATCGACACGACCTCCTTGCCGCCGCCCGACAGGGTGCCCATGATGGACGCGCCGCCGCCGATGTCCGCGCCGTCGTGCACCACGACGCCCGCGGAGATGCGACCCTCGACCATCGAGTGGCCGAGCGTGCCGGCGTTGAAGTTGACGAAGCCCTCGTGCATGACGGTGGTGCCCTCGGCCAGGTGCGCGCCCAGGCGCACGCGGTCGGCGTCCGCGATGCGCACGCCGGTGGGGACCACGTAGTCGACCATGCGCGGGAAGCGGTCGATGCCGTAGACGGTCAGCTGGCGCCCGAACGCGCGGTAGCGCAGGCGGACCTGCTCGAAGCCCTCGATCGCGCACGGTCCGTCCGACGTCCACACCGCGTTGGTGAGCGCGCCGAAGATGCCGTCGAGGTTGACGCCGTGCGGGGGGACGATGCGGTGGCTGAGCAGGTGCAGCCGCAGGTAGGCGTCCTCGACGGAGGCGGGCGCCTCGTCCAGGTCGATCACCGTCTTGACCACGCGGATCCGCACGTCGCGCAGGTCGTCGGTGCGCTCGGCCGCCTTGAGCTGGGGCGATGCGTCGTCGCGCGCCTTGGGCTCGCCGAGCGCGGGGGAGGGATACCAGGTGTCCAGCACCGTCCCGGTGTTGTCGAGGGTCGCGAGGCCGAATCCGAAGGCGGGTCGAGTCATGGGTCAAGGGTACGTGGCTAGGCTGACACCATGACTCACCTGGACCTGACCGCGCCCGTGGAGGATCTGGCGAAGGCCCTGGTCGACATCCCCTCCGTGTCCGGCAACGAGGACCGCATCGCGGATGCGGTCGAGGCGGCGCTGGCCCCGTACGCGCACCTCGAGGTGATCCGCCTGGGCAACGCGATCGTCGCCCGCACGCACCTCGGCCGCGCCGAGCGCGTGGTCATCGCGGGCCACCTCGACACGGTGCCCATCAAGGGCAACGTGCCTGGATGGTGGGAGGACGATGCGCTGGTGGGCCGCGGTTCGGTCGACATGAAGGCCGGGGTCGCCGTCCAGCTCTCGCTCGCGGCCGCGCTCACCGCGCCGACGCGCGACGTCACCTGGGTGTTCTACGACCAGGAGGAGGTCGAGGCGGTGCGCAACGGCCTCGGCCGGATCGCGCGCGAGCGACCCGACCTCCTCGAGGCCGACTTCGCGGTGCTGTGCGAGCCCACCTCCGGGGTGATCGAGGGCGGCTGCAACGGCACGCTGCGCGCCGAGATCCGCACCGGCGGGGTCGCCGCGCACAGCGCCCGCGCGTGGAAGGGCGTCAACGCGATCCATGGCGCCGCCCCGCTGCTGGCCGCGCTCGCCGCCCACGCGCCCGAGAGTCACGAGGTGGACGGCCTGACGTACCGCGAGGGACTCAACGCCGTCCTCGTCCGCGGCGGCGTCGCCACCAACGTCATCCCCGACGAGTGCGTCGTCACCGTGAACTACCGCTTCTCGCCCCGCTGGAGCCTCGAGGAGGCGCAGGACCGGCTCAAGGCGTTCGTCGCGTCCGCCGGCCTCGCGGACTGGGGCATGGAGTTCACCGACCTGTCGGGCGCCGCCCGGCCGGGCCTCGACGCCCCGCTCGCCGCATCGTTCGCCGCGTCCGTCGCCGCGACCGGCGTGGACGCGCCGCGCGCGAAGCAGGGCTGGACCGATGTCGCGCGGTTCGGCGAGCTCGGCATCCCCGCCGTCAACTACGGGCCGGGCGACCCCGAGCTCGCGCACGCCGACGACGAGCGCTGCCCTGTCGCCGACATCCGGAACTGCCGCGCCGGCCTGGAGGCCTGGCTCACCGCCTGAGCACCACCCGCACCACCCGAGGAGGACCGCCGTGAAGGAGTACCGCAAGGGGCCCGTGCTGCTGCGCGGGCGCAACGTCCCCACCACGTCGACGTCCGAGCGGCTCCTCGACGAGGCCCCGCACGCCGACTGGGTCCACGGCGACCCGTGGCGCGTCCTGCGCATCCAGTCCGAGTTCGTGGAGGGCTTCGGCGCCCTCGCGGAGCTCGGCCCCGCGATCACCGTCTACGGCTCGGCCCGCACCGCGCCCGGCACGCCCGAGTACGAGCAGGGAGTCGACGTCGGACGGATGCTCGTCGAGGCGGGCTACGCGGTCATCACCGGAGGCGGCCCGGGCCTCATGGAGGCCGCCAACAAGGGCGCCGCGGAGGCGGGCGGGGTGTCGGTGGGCCTCGGCATCGAGCTGCCCATGGAGCAGGGGATGAACGAGCACGTCAACCTCGGCATCCACTTCCGCTACTTCTTCGTGCGCAAGACCATGTTCGTGAAGTACGCGCAGGGCTTCATCGCGCTGCCCGGCGGGTTCGGCACGCTCGACGAGCTGTTCGAGTGCCTCACGCTGGTCCAGACCCGCACCGTGCGCCGGTTCCCGATCGTGCTCCTGGGCCGCGAGTACTGGGGGCCCCTGGTGGGGTGGCTGCGGCACACGCTCGCGGCCGAGGGCAAGATCGCTCACCACGACATGGACCTGCTGCACGTCACCGACGACCCGGAGGAGGCGGTGCGGCTCGCGACCGCGCGCCACCACGAGGGCTGACGTCTCCGGCCGGTCCGCCGCGCCACGCCTCGGAGCAGGAGGGATTTGGGAACGCTCCCGCGCTCGCAGTAGAATCGGGTGCAGCGTCGCGTCGGGCGACGCGCTATCCATCCACTCGAGGAGAACGACACGATGGCTGCAATGAAGCCCCGCACCGGTGACGGCCCCATGGAGGTCGTGAAGGAGGGTCGCAGCTACGTGATGCGGGTCCCGCTCGAGGGCGGCGGCCGCCTCGTGGTCGAGATCTCCGCCGACGAGGTCAAGGAGCTCGGCGACGCGCTCCACAACGCGCTCCAGTAGGCGCCGCCTCACCCACGCCTCGGCCGCCGTCCCTCTCGGGGCGGCGGCCTCCGCGTACCCGCGCATCGTCCCGGGTGGGGACGATGCGCGGCGTCAGTCCTTGATCGCGGCCAGCAGGCCGTCGCCGGCGGCGAGCAGCGACACCGCGGCGAGCCGCTCGTCCTCGCGCACCGCCTTGAGGGTCTCGCGCACCGCGGTGGTGTCCTTGTCCCGCTGCGCCGGGTCGGGCACGCGGCCGTGCCACAGCGAGTTGTCGATGAGCAGCAGGCCGCCCGAGCGCAGCAGGCGCATCGCGTGCTCGAGGTAGGCCGGGTACTCCGACTTGCGGGCGTCGATGAGGACGATGTCGTAGCCGCCGTCCGTGAGGCGCGGCAGCACGTCGAGGGCGCGGCCCGTGATCATGCGCGCCCGCTCCGGGGCGAAGCCGCCGGCCGCGACGGTCCGCCGCGCGGCCCTGTGGTGCTCGGGCTCCATGTCGATGGTGGTGACCACGCCGTGGGGGGCCATGCCCCGCAGCAGGTACGTGAGGGACACCCCCGCGCCCGTGCCGATCTCCACCGCGGTGGCCGCGCGCATGGCGCGCGCGAGCACCTCGATGGTGCGCGCCGCGCCCGGCAGCACGGGCACGCAGCCCAGCTGGTCGGCCAGGTCCCGCGCCTCGAGGATCACCCGATCCTCCTCGACGAAGTCCTCGGCGAAAGCCCAGTTCGCTGCCTCGATGCTCATCACGCCTCCCTCATGGGGGCCAGCCTAGCGGGGGGTCCCAGCGAACTCTCAGGTGTGCGTGGGAACATGGAGGGGTCAGGACCCGTTGACACGACGTGATCGAGGAGGGCAGCACCATGACCGAGACCGCAGTCCCGGCCGCGGAGATCGCTCCTGCCGGTGCGCCAGAGCTGACGTGGGAGAGCATCGTCGAGAACCACTCGGCGCGCGTCTACCGCCTCGCCTACCACCTCACCGGCAACCAGCACGATGCCGAGGACCTGACGCAGGACGTCTTCGTCCGCGTCTTCAACTCGCTGTCGCAGTACAAGCCCGGCACCTTCGAGGGCTGGCTGCACCGCATCACCACGAACCTGTTCCTCGACCGCATGCGCCGCAAGAAGCGCATCCGCTTCGACTTCATGGCCGACGACGACGCGGCCGTCGCCACCGCGGACAGCTTCGACCGCCACGAGCGCTCGGGCCAGCCCGAGGACGCGTTCGACATGTCCAACCTGGGCGACGACATCATCGCGGCGCTCGCCGACCTGCCGCCGGAGTACCGCGCCGCCGTGGTGCTCAGCGACATCGAGGGCCTGTCCTACGAGGAGATCGCCGCGACGCTCGGCATCAAGATGGGCACGGTCCGCTCGCGCCTGTCACGCGCCCGCGCCCGGCTCCGCGAGTCGCTCGCGCACCGCGCGCCCGTGAGGAGCGGCGCGTGACCGATCGGCACCTCGGCGACCGGATCCACGATCTGCTCGACCATCGCCTCTCGCGTGAGGCGACCGCCGAGGCGATGGCGCATCTCGAGGGATGCGAGGGGTGCACGGTCCGCTGGGACGAGCTGCGCGCCGCGCGCGAGGCGCTCAACTCGTCCGAGGCCGGAATCGACATGACGTTCGCGCGCCTGCTGCTCGACCGCGAGCGGATGGAGCGGATCGCGCAGCAGGAGACGCGCCGTCACGCGCGCGCGGCCCGCGGCCGCGACCGTCGCCCGGTCCTCATCACGCTGTCCCTCACCCTCGTCCTCGTCGCCGTGATCGGCGCCGCCTACGTGGCGGGCGCACCCGACGACATCGACCCCGGGCTCGCGGCCTCCTCCGAGTCCGGGCTCCTCAGCGTCTCCCGGATGGACTCCAGCACGATGCGTGCCTGGGACCAGACGGGCGGCTGGATCCACCCGGATTGGCAGTCGAGTGGATTCGCCCCTGTCGAGGCCGCGGTGCGCGAGACATCGAACGGTGCTCGCGTGCTCGACTACACCCTGCTCTCCGACGCCGAGCCCGTGCTCGTGCACGAGCAGCAGGGACGGCTCGCGCGTGATCTGGCGGCAAGGCTGCCCGTGATCACCGTGGGCGATCTCGACGCGTACGTGGCCGCCACCGACCCGATCAGCCTCGTCTGGCAGGCGGGCGATGTCGTGGTCCTCGTCTCGTGCGACTGCTCGGTGCAGACGCTCGAGGACGTGGCGGCCGCATTCCCCCAGGACGGCGAGGCAGGCCCCGTCGACCAAGTCATGGCAGGGTTCGCCGTCTTCTCCGACGCGCTGACCGGCCACTAGCCCCAGGGAAGAGACCCGATGAACGACAACCCCTTCGCGCCGCCGCGTGACCCGTCAGGCTCCTCGTCCGAGCCGACTGCCAACGACACGGCGTCGACCGTCCGGGTGCACCAGAGCGAGCCCGACGCGCCGACCGAGACCATGCCGCCCGCCGACGCGCCCGCCACCAACGACACGATGGAGCTCCCGCCGGCGATCTCGCCCGCGGCGCCGGCCGCGCAGCCGGCCTCGGACACGCAGCCCGGTGCCTCGTTCGTGCCGCCCGCCGAGCCCCCGGCCGATGCGCCTCCCGCCTCCTCGTCCCCGCAGCCGGGTCGCCTGCGTCGCGGGACGATCGCCGCGATCGCGGTCGGCGCGCTGCTCGTCGGCGGCGTCGCCGGCTTCGGCGGCGCGTGGGCCTACGACCAGGTGAGCACCGACTCGGCGACGTCGTCGTCCGGCGGCGGCTCGACCACGTCGACGCTGCCCACCGAGAGCAGCTCCACCATCTCCCGCACCGACGAGAACACGGTCGCGGCGATCGCGTCCGCCGTCATGCCGTCGGTGGTGTCCATCGAGAACATCCAGAACGGCCAGGAGGCCGCCGAGGGCTCGGGCTTCATCATCCGCGAGGACGGCTACATCCTCACCAACAACCACGTGGTCGACGGCTCGGACAACGACACCGTCACCGTGGTGATGAGCGACGGCACCGAGTACCAGGGCAAGGTCGTCGGCGCCACCGCCGACTACGACCTCGCTGTCGTGAAGATCGACAAGACCGGCCTGACGCCGCTGGTGCTGGGCGACTCCGACAAGCTCGTCGTCGGCGACGACGTCATCGCGGTCGGCTCGCCCCTGGGCCTCGAGTCCACCGTCACCACCGGCATCGTGTCCGCGCTGCACCGCCCCGTCACCGCGGGCGACACCGGCTCGAGCGCCTACATCGACGCGATCCAGACCGACGCCGCGATCAACCCCGGCAACTCGGGCGGCCCGCTCATCAACTCGAAGGGCGAGGTGATCGGCATCAACTCGGCGATCGCCACGCTGGGCGGCTCGTCGTCGTCGCAGTCCGGCTCGGTGGGCCTCGGCTTCGCGATCACGTCGAACCAGGCGCGCCGCACCGCCGAGGAGCTCATCGCGACCGGCACCGCGACCTACCCCGTCATCGGCGTCCAGCTCGACAGCTCGTACACGGGCGAGGGCGTGCAGGTCGCGACCACGCCGAACGCGGTCGTCTCCGGCGGCCCGGCCGCCGAGGCCGGCATCAAGGCCGGCGACATCATCACCGCGATCGACGGACGCCCCATCACCCGCGCCGACGAGCTGATCGTGGCGATCCGGGCCAAGGCGCCGAACGACACGGTGACCCTCACCGTCAAGCGTGACAACAAGGAGCAGGACATCTCCGTCACGCTCGTGCCCAACACGGACGTCAACTTCGGCGACTCGGGTCAGCAGGACCAGAACGGCACTGGCGGCGGCATCCTTCCGCAGCCGTCACAATAGGCACATGTTCGATATCAACGGCGGGGAGTTCCTCATCCTCGTGCTCGTCGCGGTGATCGTGATCGGGCCCGAGAGGATGCCGGAGTACGCGAAGCAGCTTCGCTCCCTCGTCGTGCGCGGACGCGACATGCTCCAGGAGGGCAAGGCCGCGATCAAGAACGAGGTCGGTGACGAGGTCGACTGGAACCAGCTCGACCCCCGTCAGTACGACCCGCGCCGCATCGTCCGCGAGGCGCTCAACGAGCCGTCGCCGCCCACCAGGGCGGCGGCGGTTCGTCGCCTCACCGAGGCGCCCCCCGGCCAGGCGCCGTTCGACGCCGAGGCCACCTGACGCATCGTCCCCCGTCCGCGTCGGAAGCACCGGCCCGGCTTTGCAACAATGGGCCCATGACGCGCGTCTTCTCGGGCATGCAGCCCACCTCAGACTCTCTGCACCTCGGCAACTACCTGGGCGCGCTGGTCGAGTGGGTGAAGCTCCAGGACACCCACGACGCGATCTACTCGGTGGTCGACCTGCACGCCCTCACGCAGGCGCCCGACCCCGTGCTGCTGCGCGCGCGCACGCGCCGCACCGCCGCCCAGTACCTCGCCGCGGGCGTCGACCCCGACCGCTCGCTGTGCTTCGTGCAGTCGCACGTGCCGCAGCACGCCGAGCTCGCGTGGGTGCTCTCCACGTTCACGGGCATGGGCGAGGCGTCGCGCATGACGCAGTTCAAGGACAAGGCGCAGAAGACCGGCGAGTCGGGCGCGAACGTCGGCCTGTTCACGTACCCGATCCTCATGGCGGCGGACATCCTCCTGTACGACACCGACGTCGTGCCGGTGGGGGAGGACCAGCGCCAGCACCTCGAGCTGTCCCGCAACCTCGCCGAGCGCCTCAACGCGCGCCTGGGCGAGGGCACCGTGGTGGTGCCGGAGCCGCACATCGTCAAGGAGACGGCCAAGATCTACGACCTGCAGGACCCGACCAAGAAGATGTCGAAGTCCACGGGCAACCCCAAGGGCATCATCGAGATGCTCGACGACCCGAAGAAGGTCGCCAAGCATGTGAAGTCCGCGGTGACGGATCTCGACACCGTGATCCGCTTCGACCGCGAGGACAAGCCGGGCGTGTCGAACCTGCTCACCATCTACTCGGCGCTGTCGGGGCAGTCGGTCGAGACGCTCGTCGCGGACTACGAGGGCAAGATGTACGGCCACCTCAAGGTGGACCTCGCCGAGGTGGTGGTGAACTACCTCACGCCGTTCCACGACGCCGCGATGGAGTGGATCGACTCGCCCGACCGGCTCGACGCGGTCCTCGCGGACGGCGCGGCGAAGGCCTCGGCGATCGCCCAGTCGACGCTCGACCGGATCTACGACAGGCTGGGGCTGCTGCCCCGTCTGCACCGCTGACCCGCCCGAGGAGAACCATGACCACCGACGACGTCAAGGCGAAGGCCGTCGACGCGGTCGAGCGGGGCAAGGGCCTCAAGCTGTGGTGGGACGGGTCGTCGTGGGGCAGGGGCATCAAGCGCTTCTCCGTGCAGAACGGCGCCGTGCTGTCCGCCGGCATCGCGTACTTCACGCTCGCGTCGGTGGCGGCGGGGCTCGTCGTCGCGACCACGCTCGCGACCGTCTTCCTCGCCGGCAACGACGAGCTGCGCCAGTCGCTGGTCGACTACCTCGCGACCGCGGTCCCCGGCCTCATCGCGGAGAACGGGCAGAACGGGATCATCAAGCCCGACGACCTGGGCTCCGGCAGCGCCACCTCGGTCGCGGGCATCATCGGCGTGATCTCGTTCGTCATCCTCATCAACAGCGCCACCAAGTTCATCCGCGGGCTGCGCACCTCCACGCGCACCATGCTCGGCAACGAGGTCGCCTCGCCGGTGCTGGGCAAGGTGCGCGACGTGGGCGGGCTGTTCGCGCTGCTGCTCATCGCGCTCGTCGGCGTCACCATCCAGGTGGTCGCGTCGGGCGCGGCGCGCACCATCGCCGACGCGGTGGGCGTCACCGTGCCCGCGTGGGAGATCCGCCTCATCGGCTACCTCGCGGGCGTGGTCGCGGACATGCTCTACGTCGCGCTCGTGCTCATGCTGCTGGGCGGCGCGCGGATGTCATGGCGCGTCTTCTGGGTGATCCTGCTCGCGGCGCTCGCCATCGGCGTGCTGCGCCTGGCGGTCTCGCTCGTGGTGCAGGGGGCCGTCGACAGCCCGGTGCTCGCGCCGTTCGCGGCGATCATCACGCTGCTCGTCTTCGTCGACTACGTCAACCGGATCATCCTCATGTGCGCCGCATGGCTCGGGGCGCATCACCGCGAGCACCACGAGGGTCAGATCCACCCTGAGAGCGTCGAGCCGCCCACGCTGATCCTCGAGGGGCCGCGACGGGGCGCCACGCCGATCACCACCACGCGGGTCGCGGTGCGCAACCCCGAGGCCGACGACTGACCGCCCTCCCGCGCGGTCGCAACCGCCGTACAAGCGGCCGTTGGGACCGCATCGTGCCTGGTCCCGCTCGGTGGGCGTCGGCCCATACGGCGGTTGCGAACAGGTGCGCGGGCCGGTGGGGACGCGATCGGGAAGGCTAGATCTCGCCGGTCGTGAGCGCCCTCTTGACCTCGGAGATCGCCTTGGTGACCTCGATGCCGCGCGGGCACGCCTCGGTGCAGTTGAAGGCCGTGCGGCACTTCCACACGCCGGCCTTGTCGTTGAGGATCTCGAGGCGGTCCCACTGGCCCTCGTCGCGCGAGTCGAAGATGAAGCGGTGGGCGCCCACGATCGCCTGCGGGCCGAAGTACTGGCCGTCGGTCCAGAACACGGGGCACGACGTGGTGCACGCGGCGCACATGATGCACTTCGTGGTGTCGTCGAAGCGGTGGCGCTCCTCGGGGGACTGCAGGCGCTCGCGCTCGGGCGCGTTCCCGGTGGTCATGAGGAACGGCATGATCTCGCGGTAGGAGGCGAAGAACGGCTCCATGTCGACGATCAGGTCCTTCTCGACCGGCAGGCCCTTGATCGGCTCGATCTTGATGGGGCGGGCCGGGTTGAGGTCCTTGAGCAGCGTCTTGCACGCGAGGCGGTTGCGCGCGTTGATGCGCATCGCGTCCGAGCCGCACACGCCGTGCGCGCACGAGCGGCGGAACGCGAGCGAGCCGTCCTGGTCCCACTTGATCTTGTGCAGGGCGTCCAGCACGCGGTCGGTCGGCAGCGCCTCGACCACGAAGCTCTCCCAGTACTCCTCGCCGGGCTCGCGCTCGTGCGTGCCCTCGGGGTTCATGCGCAGGATCTGGATCTCGACGCGCATGGTGGCGACGGCATCCGCTGCCGGGGACTCGGCGGTGGCGGTCATGTCAGTACTTCCTCTCCATGGGCTGGTACTTGGTCACCACCACCGGCTTGGCGCCCAGTCGGACACCCTCGCCGGTCGCGTAGGCCATGGTGTGGTGCATGAAGTTGACGTCGTCGCGCGTGGGGAAGTCCTCGCGGTAGTGGCCGCCGCGGGACTCCTGGCGGGCCAGCGCGCCCGCCACCACGACCTCGGCGATCTCGAGCAGGAAGCCCAGCTCGATCGCCTCGAGCAGGTCCGTGTTGAAGCGCTTGCCGCGGTCGTGGATCGCGACCCGCGCGTAGCGCTCGCGCAGCTCCGCGATCACCTCGGTCGCCTCCTCGAGCGAGGCCGCGTCGCGGAACACCTGGACGTTGCGGTCCATGGTCTCCTGCAGCGCCTTGCGCACGTCGGCCACGCGCTCGCTGCCCGTGGTGCCGACGGTCGACAGCAGGCGGGAGACGATGCCCTCCACCCGGGCCGCCGCATCGTCCGGGAGGGCGGCGGCGTCGGCGGTCGCGTTCGCGTGGTCCGCGGCGGCGATGCCGGCGCGGCGGCCGAACACGTTGATGTCGAGCAGGGAGTTGGTGCCCAGGCGGTTGGCGCCGTGGACGGACACGCACGCGCACTCGCCAGCCGCGTAGAGGCCCTTGACGGTGTCGGTGTTGTTGCGCAGCACCTCGCCCTGGACGGTGGTGGGGATGCCTCCCATCGCGTAGTGCGCGGTCGGGTAGACGGGCACCGGCTCGGTGTACGGCTCGACGCCCAGGTAGGTGCGCGCGAACTCGGTGATGTCCGGCAGCTTCTCGTCGATGTGCGCCGGCTCGAGGTGCGTGAGGTCGAGCAGCACGTAGTCCTTGTGGGGGCCGGCGCCGCGTCCCTCGCGCACCTCGCTGGCCATCGCGCGAGCGACCATGTCGCGCGGCGCGAGGTCCTTGATGGTGGGGGCGTAGCGCTCCATGAAGCGCTCGCCCTCGCTGTTGCGCAGGATGCCGCCCTCGCCGCGCGCCGCCTCCGACAGGAGGATGCCCAGGCCCGCGAGGCCTGTCGGGTGGAACTGGAAGAACTCCATGTCCTCGAGCGGCAGGCCCGCGTTGAGCGCGATGCCCATGCCGTCGCCCGTGAGGGTGTGCGCGTTCGACGTGGTCTTGAAGACCTTGCCGGCGCCGCCGGTCGCGAAGATCACGGACTTGGCGCGGAACGTGTGGATCTCGCCGGTCGACAGCTCCAGCGCGACCACGCCCGCGACGGTGACGTCCTCGCCCTCGGGGGTCGCCTGCGGGTCCTTGTCGAGGATCAGGTCGAGCACGTAGTACTCGTTGAAGAACTCGACCTCCTGCTTGATGCACTGCTGGTACAGCGTCTGCAGGATCATGTGGCCCGTGCGGTCGGCCGAGTAGCAGGCGCGACGCACCGGCGCCTGGCCGTGCTCGCGCGTGTGGCCGCCGAAGCGGCGCTGGTCGACCTTGCCGTCGGGCGTGCGGTTGAACGGCAGGCCCATCTTCTCGAGGTCGAGCACCGCGTCGATGGCCTCGTTGCAGAGGATCTCGGCCGCGTCCTGGTCGACCAGGTAGTCGCCGCCCTTGACGGTGTCGAAGACGTGCCACTCGGCGTTGTCGTCCTCGACGTTGGCGAGCGCGGCGGCCATGCCGCCCTGCGCCGCGCCCGTGTGGGAGCGGGTGGGGTAGAGCTTGGTGAGCACCGCGGTGCGCGCGCGCTGGGAGCTCTCCAGGGCCGCGCGCATGCCGGCGCCGCCGGCGCCGACGATGACGACGTCGTACTCGTGGTGGGTCATGAAACGGCCTCGCAGAAGCTGGGGATGAGGGACGGGTCGGCGCCGGTGGGGCACGGGTCGAAGGTCCAGATGACGAGCGAGCCCAGCACGATGATGCCGATCACCGCGACGCCGAGGGCGCCGTGGAGCAGCTTCTTGAGCCACGGCCGGCGCGCGTAGTCGTTGATGAGCAGGCGCATGCCGTTGCCGCCGTGCAGGAGCGCGAGCGTGAGCATCGCGAAGTCCCACCACTGCCACAGCGGCTTGGCGAGCTTGCCCGCGACGAACGCGAAGTCGATCTGGCTCACGCCGTCGCCCGTCACCAGGTTGATGAAGAGGTGCGTGAGGATGAGGATCACGAGGATCGGGCCCGAGATGCGCATGAAGCGCCACGACCACTGCTCGGCGCCGGGACGCAGGCGGCCGGAGCGGACGCGCGGCTCCTTGATCTTGGGGCCGGGCACGAACTCGGAGGAGGCGGTCATCACGCACCCCCGAAGACGTTCATGAGGTGCCGCGGCAGGAAGCCGGCCATGAGGATCACGAAGATGATCCACACGGCCCAGACCAGCTGCTTCTGGTGGCGCAGCGCCCACGTGGAGTGGTCGACGGCCACGATGCGCAGGCCGTTGAAGGCGTGCAGCACGATCGCGGCGACGAGACCCGCCTCGACGAGGCCGTAGATCGGGGTCTTGTAGGACCCGATGATCTCGTTGTACGCCTCGGGCGACACGCGCACGAGCGACGTGTCGAGCACGTGGATCAACAGGAAGAAGAAGATGGCCACGCCGGTGACACGATGGACGACCCACATCCACATGCCTTCGTGGCCTCGGTACAACGTCGTCGGGGACACAGGACTCCTCATCAGCACTTCTCCGGGCTTGACGGTCATCCTAGTGTGGTCGCCATGACGGCTGAGAACACCCACCCCGCCCCCGCGTCCGACCCGGTCGAGGATCTGGTCACCGTGATCCCGGCCGGAGGCGTCGGCTCCCGCCTGTGGCCGCTGTCGCAGCCGCACCGTCCGAAGTTCCTGCTTGACCTGCTCGGCACCGGGGCGACGCTGATCCAGGACACCGTCGCGCGCGTGGCGCCGCTGAGCACGCGCGTCCTCGTCGTGACGGGGGAGCGCCACGCCGACGCGGTCGCCGCGCAGGTGGACGTGCCGCGCGAGAACCTCGTGACCGAGCCCAGCCCGCGCGACTCGATGGCCGCGATCGCGCTCGCCGCCGCGCTGATCGAGGAGCGCTGGGGATCCCAGGTGATGGCCTCCTTCGCTGCCGACCACCTCATCCCCGACGCCGCATCGTTCCGGGCCGTGGTGCGCGAGGCCGCGCGGGTGGCGCGGGACGACAAGGTGGTGGTCATCGGCATCGAGCCGACCGAGCCGTCGACCGCGTTCGGCTACATCGAGATGGGTGGGGCCCTGTCCGGCGACGCCCGCGAGGTCGCCGCGTTCACCGAGAAGCCCGACGCGGAGACCGCGGCCGCGATGCTCGCGCGCGGCGGCTACGCGTGGAACGCCGGCATGTTCGTCGTGCGCACCGACGTGCTGCTCGGCCACCTCGACCGGCTCCAGCCGACGCTCGCCGCGGGCGTGCGCGAGATCGCGGCGGCCTGGGACGGCCCCGCGCGCGCCGAGGTGCTGGCCCGCGTGTGGCCCACCCTCACGCGCATCGCCATCGACCACGCGATCGCCGAGCCCGTCGCCGCCGAGGGTGGCGTCGCGGTGGTGCCTGCCTCGTTCGAGTGGCACGACGTCGGCGACTTCGACTCGCTCGCCGAGCTGTCGGGCACGGGCGCCGACGCGGTCTCGATCGGCCGCACCGCGCCGGTGGGCGCGGTCGCGGCGCGCGGCCCGCTCGTGGTCGGCGGCACCAAGCCCGTCGTGGTCGTGGGGGTGGACGATGCGGTGGTGGTCGAGTCCGACGAGGCGATCCTGGTGACGGTGCGCGCCTCCGCGCAGCGGGTCAAGGACGCCGCGCACGCCCTCGAGGGCGCCTGACGCGCAATCGTTGCCGGATTGTTGCGTGGGCGAGGCCTGGACGGCGTTGTTCGTAACATTGCCTTCGTACGATGACCTCGTACGACCCACGTCCGGTGGCAGCCGGGCACAAGAGCTAAGGGATAACACCTGATGAAGAACACCATCCGTGTGGGTGCGGTCGCCGCCGTGTCGGCGCTCGCGCTGGCCGCGTGCGCCTCGGCGCCCGAGGAGACCACCTCGTCCGACACCGCCACCGCGGCTGCGGCCCCCTCCGTCGACTACAAGGCCTGCATGGTCTCCGACTCGGGCGGCTTCGACGACAAGTCGTTCAACCAGTCGGGCTACGAGGGCCTCACGCGTGCCGGCGACGAGCTCGGCGTGACCATCGCGTCGGCCGAGTCCTCCTCCGAGGCGGACTTCGCGCCGAACATCGACGCGCAGGTCGCGGCGGGCTGCGACCTCATCATCACGGTCGGCTTCCTCCTGTCGCAGGCGACGGTCGACGCGGCCATCGCCAACCCGGACGTCTCGTTCGCGATCATCGACGACCTCGCCGACAACAACTACGACGGCAAGACCGACGCCCCGAACATCAAGCCCATCACGTTCGAGACCGACGAGGCCTCGTTCCTCGCGGGCTACGCGGCCGCGGGCGCCACCAAGACCGGCACCCTGTCGACCTTCGGCGGCATGAACATCCCGTCCGTCACGATCTTCATGAACGGCTTCCTCGCCGGCGCCGACTACTACAACGCCCAGAAGGGCGGCGACGTCAAGGTGCTCGGCTGGGACGGCAAGGACGGCCAGTTCACCGGCGACTTCGAGGACCAGTCGAAGGGTCAGAACGTCACCGAGGAGTTCCTCTCGCAGGGCGCCGACGTGGTGCTGCCCGTCGCGGGCCCGGTCGGCCTCGGCGCCGCCGCGGCCGTGCAGTCGGCCGGCGACGCCTGGCTCATCGGCGTCGACTCCGACTGGACGAAGACCACCGACTACGGCGACATCGTGCTCACCTCGGTCCTGAAGAACATCTCGAACTCGGTGTTCGACACCATCAAGACCACCATCGACTCCGGCTTCTCGGCCGAGCCCTACGTGGGCACGCTCGAGAACGAGGGCGTGGGCCTGGCCGACTTCGCCGCGGGCGCCGTCCCGGACGACGTCGTGGCGGACCTCGACACCATCAAGGCCGGCATCATCGACGGCTCGATCTCGGTCGACGTCACCAAGTAAGGCAGCCGCTCCGGGGGGCGCGTCGCGGGTCGATCCCGTGGCGCGCCCCTCGCTGTCTGCGCTAGTAGGCTCGGTGTGGTCCGGGCAAAGACGTGGGAGGACCCCCTGTGAAACTCGAGCTCCGCGGTATCACCAAGCGCTTCGGAGACTTCACCGCGAACGACCGGATCGACCTGCTGGTCGAGCCCGGCACGGTGCACGCCCTGCTCGGCGAGAACGGTGCCGGCAAGTCGACGCTCATGAACGTGCTGTTCGGGCTGTACGACGCCGACGAGGGCGAGGTGCTGCTCGACGACGCGCCCGTGGTCTTCACGGGCCCCGGCGACGCGATGGCGGCGGGCATCGGCATGGTGCACCAGCACTTCATGCTCGTCCACCCGTTCACGGTCGCCGAGAACGTCATGCTCGGGCACGAGGACGTGCGCGGGCCCGCGAAGCTGCTCGACCTCGCCGCGGCGCGCCGGAAGGTCCGCGAGATCTCGGACCGCTTCAACTTCAACGTCGACCCCGACGCGGTGATCGAGGACCTGCCCGTCGGCGCGCAGCAGCGCGTCGAGATCATCAAGGCACTCTCCCGCGACGCGTCGATCCTCATCCTCGACGAGCCCACCGCCGTGCTCACGCCGCAGGAGACCGACGAGCTGCTCGGGATCGTCAAGGACCTGCGCGACGCGGGTACGTCCGTGGTCCTCATCACCCACAAGCTGCGCGAGGTCAAGGCCGTCGCGGACACCATCACCGTGATCCGTCGCGGCAAGGTCGTCGGCACCGCGGAGCCGAGCGCCTCGCAGGAGGAGCTCGCGTCGCTCATGGTCGGCCGCGCCGTCACGATGCGCGTGGACAAGGCCCCCGCGACGCCCGGCGAGACCATGCTCCAGGTCGATGGGCTCACCGTCGTCGACGACGCCCAGGTGGTCCAGCTCGACGGCGTCTCGTTCGACGTCAAGGCGGGGGAGATCCTCGCGATCGCGGGCGTCCAGGGCAACGGCCAGACCGAGCTCACCGAGGCGCTGCTCGGCGTGGTCGGCACGGATGCGGGCACCGCGACGCTCGACGGCGAGCTCATCACCGGCCGCTCGATCAAGGACGTGCTCTTCAGCGGCATCGGTTTCGTGCCCGAGGACCGCACCGAGGACGGCATCGTCGCGACGATGACGATCGCGAACAACCTCATGCTCGACACGCACGACAAGGCGCCGTACGCGAAGGGATTCGCGCTGCAGCCCAAGGCGATCGCCGACGAGGCCCGCAAGCACGTCGAGCAGTTCGACGTCCGCGCGACGTCCATCGAGCAGACGGCCGGGTCCTTGTCGGGCGGCAACCAGCAGAAGGTGGTGCTCGCGCGCGAGCTGTCGCGCCCCCTCAAGCTGCTCATCGCCTCGAACCCGACGCGGGGCCTCGACGTGGGCTCCATCGAGTTCGTGCACAAGCGCATCGTCGCCGAGCGCGACGCGGGCGCCGCGGTCATCATCGTGAGCGCCGAGCTCGACGAGGTGGTCGCGCTCGCGGACCGCATCGCCGTCATGTACCACGGGCGCATCGTCGGCATCGTGCCGCCCGACACCGACCGCGACACGCTCGGCCTCATGATGGCCGGCGCGCACCAGGAGGAGGCGGCGTGAGCGCCGAGGGTCAGACCACCGAGGCGACGCCCGACGAGGAGGCGCCCCGGGAGAGCCGCTCGCGGCAGGTGCTGAGGGAGATCGCCGAGAGCTCGAGCATGGTCGTGCTCATGGCGATCGTGGCGTCGATGGTCATCGGCGGCGTCCTCATCATCTTCGCGGACCAGGCGGTCCGCGAGTCCGCCGCCTACTTCTTCTCGCGCCCCGGGGACACGTTCTCCGCGATCGGCGACGCGCTCGGCTCGGCCTACTCGGCCATGTTCAACGGCGCGGTGCTCAACACGCAGGCGGAGTCGTTCGCGGCCATGATCAAGCCGCTCACGCAGACCCTGACCATGGCGACGCCCCTGATCTTCGCGGGCCTGGGCCTCGGCATCGGCTTCCGCGCCGGCCTGTTCAACATCGGTGCGCAGGGGCAGGTCCTCATCGGCGCGACCGTCGGCGCGTACGTCGGCTTCGCGTGGAGCCTGCCGGCCGGCCTGCACCTCCTGCTCGCGGTCATCGGCTGCGCGCTCGGCGGCGCGCTGTGGGGCTTCATCCCCGGCGTCCTCAAGGCCCGCACCGGCGCGCACGAGGTGATCGTCACGATCATGCTCAACTACATCGGCCTCTACCTGGTCGCGTGGCTGCTGTCGCTCGACGCGTTCCAGCGCGAGGGCAGCGACAACCCGATCTCGCCGATGGTCGCCGACACGGCTCAGTACCCGAAGATCCTGGGCGCGCAGTTCAACCTGCACCTGGGCTTCCTGCTCGCCCTCGCGTGCGCGTGGGGAGCGTGGTGGCTGATGGAGCGCTCGACGCTCGGCTTCCGCCTGCGCGCCGTGGGCGCCAACCCGAGCGCGGCACGCACGGCCGGCATGAGCATCGCGAGCGCCACCATCATCACGATGGTGATCGCCGGTGGCCTCGCGGGCCTCGCCGGCTCCGCCCCGGTGCTCGGGACGCAGAAGTTCCTGTCGGCCTCGACGGCCGGCTCGCTCGGCTTCGACGCGATCACGGTGGCGCTGCTCGGCCGCTCCCGGCCGCTCGGCATCGTCCTCGCGGCGATCCTGTTCGGCGGGCTCCAGGCCTCCGGCCCGACCCTCCAGGTCAACGCGAACCTGCCCGTCGACATCGTCGTGGTCATCCAGGCGCTCATCGTGCTGTTCATCGCGGCGCCCCCGCTCGTGCGGGCGATGTTCCGCCTGCCCGCCCCCGCCCACGAGAAGGAGGTGGCGGCATGACCGCGACCGTCGCCGACGCCGCCCCCGCGGCCTCCACCGCGCCCGTCGCCGCCAAGACCTGGCGCTCGACAATCGCCCTCGCGGTGATCGCGGTCCTGTCCCTCGTCATCTTCGGGCTGGGCACCGGGTCCGGGTCGACCACCACCTTCGTGGTGGCCCGCGGCACCGACTTCGTCCACCTGCCCGACTTCACGGTGCCCTCGCGCGTCGCCGCGATCGTGCTGTCGCTCGTGGGCCTGGCCCTCGCCGGCTGGACCGGCTACCGCGCGAACCAGCGCCGCAAGGTGGGCCTGTGGCTGCCGATCGTCTACGGCATGGCCATCATGGGCGCGCTGCTCACGTGGGCCGGCGCGGGCCGCGACGCCACGAGCATCCAGCTCACCGGCCTGCTCACCTCGTCGCTGTTCCTCGCGGTGCCGCTGGTCTTCGGCGCCCTCGCGGGCACGCTGTGCGAGCGCTCCGGCATCGTCAACATCGCCATCGAGGGGCAGCTGCTGGCCGGCGCGTTCCTCGCCGCGCTCGTCGGGTCGATCGCGGGCAACGCGTACGTGGGCCTCATCGCGGCCCCGATCGCGGGCGCGCTCGTGGGACTCGTGCTCGCGATCTTCGCCACCAAGTACTGGGTCAACCAGATCGTCGTCGGCGTGGTGCTCAACATGCTGATCGTCGGCCTCACGAGCTTCTTCTTCTCCACGGTGATGACGGAGAACGGGGACCTCAACCAGCCGCTCGGCATGGCGAAGCTGCCCATCCCGCTGCTGTCGAAGATCCCGGTGCTCGGCCCCGTGCTGTTCAACCAGAACCTGCTCGTCTACCTCCTCTACGTGGCGGTCGCCGTCATGCAGGTGATGCTCTTCAGGTCCCGGTGGGGCCTGCGCGTGCGCGCGGTGGGCGAGCACCCCAAGGCCGCCGACACCGTGGGCATCAACGTCAACCGCACGCGCGTGCGCAACACCGTCCTCGGCGGCGCGATCGCCGGCCTCGGCGGCGCGTTCTTCACCGTCGCGTCCGGCCTCGCGTTCGGCAAGGAGATGACGGCGGGCAAGGGCTACATCGCGCTCGCCGCGATGATCCTCGGCCGCTGGAGCCCGCGCGGCGCCCTCGCCGCCGCGCTGCTTTTCGGCTTCGCCGACGCGCTGCGCGCCCAGCTCGGCGCGATCGGCTCGCCGATCCCGTCGCAGTTCCTCGCGATGACCCCGTACCTCGCGACTATCTTCGCCGTCGCCGGCCTCGTCGGGCACTCGCGCCCGCCGGCCGCCGAGGGCGTCCCGTACAAGAAGTAGGACCATGACCGACGTCGACTGGGAGCTCCTGCGCTCCAGGGCGCGCGAGGCGAGCATCCGTGCCTACGTGCCGTACTCGAAGTACAAGGTCGGCGCCGCGGCGCTCACCGACACCGGCGAGATCGTCACCGGCGCCAACGTCGAGAACGCCAGCTACGGCCTGACGCTGTGCGCCGAGTGCGCGCTCGTGTCGAAGCTCCACACCGACGCGCTCGGCTCGCGCCTCGTCGCGTTCGCGTGCGTCGACGCGGCGGGGGCCCCGCTCCAGCCGTGCGGGCGCTGCCGCCAGCTGCTCTACGAGTTCGGCGGCCCCGGCCTGCTCATCGACGGGCCGTCCGGGACGCTGACGCTCGACGACCTTCTTCCCTGGGCCTTCGGCCCCCAGCACCTCGAGGAGGGCTGAATGGCCGAGCGCCACGACGCCGTCGACGTCATCCGCGTCAAGCGGGACGGCGGCACCCTGACCGACGACCAGATCGACTGGGTGGTCGACGCGTACACGCGCGGCGCGGTCGCGGACGAGCAGATGAGCTCGCTCGCGATGGCGATCCTCCAGCGCGGCATGACGCGCGCGGAGATCGCGCGCTGGACCGCGGCGATGATCGCGACGGGGGAGCGGCTCGACTTCTCGTCGCTGTCGCGCCCCACCGCCGACAAGCACTCCACCGGCGGCGTCGGCGACAAGATCACGCTCCCGCTCGCGCCGCTCGTCGCGGCGTGCGGCGTCGCGGTCCCGCAGCTGTCCGGGCGCGGCCTCGGCCACACGGGAGGCACGCTCGACAAGCTCGAGTCCATCCCCGGCTGGCGCGCGGACATGTCCAACGAGACGATGCTGCGCCAGCTCGAGGACGTCGGCGCCGTCATCTGCGCCGCCGGTTCCGGCCTCGCGCCCGCCGACAAGAAGCTCTACGCCCTGCGCGACGTCACCGGGACGGTCGAGGCCATCCCGCTCATCGCATCGTCCATCATGAGCAAGAAGATCGCGGAGGGCACGGGCGTGCTCGTGCTCGACGTCAAGGTCGGCAGCGGCGCGTTCATGAAGGACATCGAGCAGGCGCGCGAGCTCGCGCGGACCATGGTCGACCTGGGCACGGACGCGGGCGTGGTGACGTCGGCGCTGCTCACCGACATGTCCACCCCGCTGGGACGCGGCATCGGCAACGGGCTCGAGGTCACGGAGTCGCTCGAGGTGCTCGCCGGCGGCGGCCCCGCGGACGTGGTCGAGCTCACGCTCGCGCTCGCCCGCGAGATGCTCGCCGGTGCGGGGGTCCGGGATGTCGATCCCGCGGACGCGCTCCGGGACGGCCGCGCGATGGACGCGTGGCGCCGCATGATCGCGGCGCAGGGCGGCGACGTCGACGCGGTCATGCCCGACGCGCCCCACGTCGAGGAGGTCCGAGCGGACCGCGACGGCGTCATCACCCGCATGGACGCGCTCGGCGTGGGCGTCGCGGCGTGGCGCCTGGGCGCCGGCCGCGCGCGCCAGGGCGCCGCGGTCGAGGTCTCGTCCGGCGTGTACCTGCACAAGGTCGTGGGCGACGACGTCAAGGCCGGCGACGTCATCATGACGCTCCACACCGAGACCGAGGACCGCATGCCCCGCGGCATCGCGGCGCTCGCCGAGGCCTGCGACGGCGCCGGCACGCTCGACATCACCCCCGGCGGCTCCGTGTCGAGGGAGATCATCCTCGACTCGGTCGGCGCGCACACCCGCTAGATGGGCTGGTCGCTCACCTCCGCGGCGGCGCGCGTGGGCGCGCTCGTCGGCATGTCCGAGCGCCGCCCGCCCGAGGAGCCGGCGTCCGACGACAGCCTGTTCGAGCGCGCCTTCCAGCGTGCGGTCGACCGCGCCGCCGGGGCCGACGCGAAGGCGCTCGACGTCGCGCGCCACCAGATGGGAGACGATGCGCCGGTCCTGTACCGCGCGGTGGCCTCCGGGGCGCCGCTGTCTGCCGTCGCGGCCCTCGCCGCCGCGTGGGACGGCCTCGGCGACGCGGTGCGCGACGCAGTGGCCCACGCGTCCGGCACGGCCGCCGGGCCGCTCGAGTGGGCGGGGGTGCGCGCCCGCCAGGTCGACCAGACCACGTGCGGCGCCGCGACCATGGGCGTGATGCTCATGGTCGGCGACCCGTTCGTGGCGCTGTGGGTCGCGACCGGTCGCTCGCTCGCTGGCTACGACACCCCCGAGGCGATGCACGCCGAGGCCGAGGGCTACGAGACGCTCACGGTCGAGGAGCGCTGGCATGCGCTCCAGCGGATCATCCACGCGCAGACCACGTCCTCCGCGCTGGGCCCCGTCGCGTGGCCGCGCTCGCTCGGCACCCCGCCGTGGAAGGTCGACGACTCGACCCGGTTCGCGGGTCTGCGGTTCCGCGGCTCGCTGGTGGACGACTCGTCGCCCGCGGCTCTCGCGCCCCTGCTCGCGCACGCGCGGCGGGCGCTGGCCGACGGCATCCCCGTGCCGATGTTCACGTCGGGCGACTCGTCGCTCGGGCTCGACTCCGTGATCCCGCGCCACGTGGTGCTGCTCGTCGCGGACACGGGCGACGGCTTCCTCGTGTACGAGCCCGGCACCGGCACGGTCCTGCCTCTCGCGGACGTCGATCTCCGGCCCGACGCGGGCCGGCTGCCGGCCCTCGGGAACTGGTCGCGCGCGTCGTGGCTGGTCCTGCCGGTGCCCCGGCGTGCCTGACGCATCCGGGAGGGGCCGTGGCGCGCCGAACCGGCAGGGGCGCGATTAGCCTGGGCTCATGACCCTCACCACGGACGAGATCCTCGCGCTGCCCAAGGTCCTGCTCCACGATCACCTCGACGGGGGGCTGCGCCCGGCGACGCTGATCGAGCTCGCCGCCGAGATCGGCCACGAGCTGCCGTCGACCGACCCCGACGAGCTCGCGCGGCTCTTCGCCACGAACGCGGCCTCGGGCGACCTGGTCCGCTACCTCGAGGCCTTCGCCCACACCATCGCGGTGATGCAGACGGCGGACAATCTCCGCCGGGTCGCTCGCGAGGCCGTGCTCGACCTCGCGGCCGACGGCGTCATCTACGTCGAGCTGCGCTACGCGCCGGAGCAGCACCTCGCGGGTGGGCTGAGCCTGCAGGAGGTCGTCGAGGCGGTGCAGGACGGCATCGAGGAGGGCGTCGCCGAGGCGCTCGAGGCGGGCTACGCGATCCGCGCCGCCGCGATCCTCGACGCGATGCGCCACCTCGACCGCTCGGTCGAGATCGCGGAGCTCGCGCTGGCCAACCGCGGCCGCTGCTGCGTGGGCTTCGACATCGCCGGGCCCGAGCTGGGCTTCCCCGCCTCGGACCATCGCGAGGCGTTCCAGCTGCTCCGCGAGCACCACATGCCCGTGACCATCCACGCGGGCGAGGCGGACGGCGCCGCGTCGGTGGGCGAGGCGCTCGGACTGGGCTCCGCGCGCCGGATCGGTCACGGCGTGCGCATCCACGAGGACATCGACGGCTTCGGCGGCGAGGAGCTGGTGCTCGGCCTCATCGCGCAGCACGCGCTCGACCTGCAGATCCCGCTCGAGTGCTGCCCCACCTCCAACGTGCAGACGGGCGTCGCGCCGTCCATCGCGGGCCACCCCATGCACGAGCTGCGCAACCTCGGCTTCGCGGTCACCGTCAACACCGACAACCGCCTGGTCTCCGGCGTGTCGATGACGTCCGAGATGGCCGCGCTCGTCGAGGCCGGCTGGACCAAGGAGGACCTGTTCGAGGCCACCCTCGCCGCGGCGTGGGGCGCGTTCCTGCCGTACGACGAGAAGGCGGACCTCGCGGAGCTGGTCATCGAGGGCTACGGCCTCGAGCTGTAGCGGCCCGCGCCCGTCGCGCGTCGCACGTCCCGTCGCGCATTCTGCGAGGTGCTCAGTGCCCGGATCCGCCCGGAACGGGCACTGAGCACCTGCGGGCACGCATGCGCAGGTGGGCGTGAGGCGCGCCGTCCGGACGGGTGGCACGCTCGCGTCCGGCCTAGGCTGGGTCCATGACACTCACCCGCGCCGAGCTGGCCCGCTACGTCGACCACACCCTCCTCAAGCCCGAGTCCACGCCCGCGGACGTCGCGGCGCTCATCGAGGAGGGCGCCGCGCTGGGCGTGTTCTCGGTGTGCGTGTCCCCGTCGATGCTGCCCGTGTCGACCCCCGAGGGCCTCGCCGTCGCCACGGTGTGCGGCTTCCCGTCGGGCAAGCACCACTCGGCGGTCAAGGCGGCCGAGGCCGCGCTGTCGATCGAGCAGGGCGCCGACGAGGTCGACATGGTGATCGACGTCGCCGCCGCGCTCGGGGGCGACTTCGACGCCGTGCAGGCCGACATCGCGGCGGTCCGCGCCGCGGTCCCCGCTCCGAGGGTCCTCAAGGTGATCATCGAGTCGGCGGCGCTCACCGACGAGGCGATCGTGGGGGCGTGCCGCGCGGCCGAGGCCGCGGGCGCCGACTTCGTGAAGACCTCGACGGGCTTCCACCCGGCCGGCGGCGCCTCCGTGCACGCCGTCACGCTGATGGCGCAGACCGTGGGCGGACGCCTCGGCGTCAAGGCCTCCGGAGGCATCCGCACGTGGGACGCCGCGGTCGCGATGATCGAGGCCGGCGCGACCAGGCTGGGCCTGTCCGGCACCGCCGCGGTGCTCGACGGCTCGGAGGCCACCGGCACCTACTGAGCCGGTTCCTTGGGCCCGGTGCGGTGGATCCGTGCTCTGGCATCGGATGCTGCGATTCGCGAGGCAGGTGGGCGCCGATGGCATCGGATCCTGCGAGCCGGCCCCACCCGGCGGCCGTGGAGGGTGCCCGTGAGGGGTGCGCCGCTCGGCACGCGAGCGGCGCACCGACACGGGTGGCGAGGAGCCGTCCCTGGCGCTCCACCCGACTCGTGCGGCCGGCGATCGGTAGCCGGCCGCACGGTCCGATGCCGTCATCCGATCCGAGCAGGCAGGATCAGATGATCCGAAGCCATTGAGTCGGTGCACGTGGCGTGCGGCTAGATCCCCAGCGCCGCCGTCACGTCGGCGCGCAGCGCCTCCATGGTCTCCACGGCTGAGGCCCGGGCCGCCGCGACGTCGCCGTCGGCGACCGGCACGATCACCTCGAGGTAGGCCTTCACCTTCGGCTCGGTTCCGGACGGCCGCACGATCACGCGCGCGCCCGACTCCGCCGCGAGGTGGAGGCCCGTGGTGCCGGGAAGGCCGCGGAAGCCCAGCGACATGTCGTCGGTCGCGACCACGGGGGAGCCCGCGAGCGTCGCGGGCGGCGACGCCATGAGCCGCGCCATGGTCTCCGGGATGAGCGCGAGATCCGCGTACCGGGCCGACACCTGCGACGTGAGGTAGACGCCGTAGGCCCGCGCGAGGTCGTCGATCGCGTCCGCGAGCGTCCGCCCGGCGGACTTGAGCTCGGCCACGAAGTCCGCCATGAGCAGCGCGGCCGAGACTCCGTCCTTGTCGCGCACCAGCTCGGGCGCGACGCAGTAGCCCAGCGCCTCCTCGTAGCCGAACGCCATGCGCGGCGTCCGACCGATCCACTTGAAACCCGTCAGCGTGTTCTGGTGCCCCAGCCCGTGCGCGGACGCGATCGCCGCGAGCTGCTGCGACGACACGATCGAGTTCGCCAGCACGTGCGAGCCCGCCGGGGTGCGCGAGGCGACCCGCTCGCCCAGGAGGGATCCCACGACGTCTCCGTGCAGCATCGTCCACGCGCCGTCGATGACGGTCGCGACCGCGCAGCGATCGGCGTCGGGGTCGTTCGCGATGACGATGTCGGCGCCCACGGACTCCGCGAGGGCCAGCGCGAGGTCGATCGCGCCCTTCTCCTCGGGGTTGGGGAAGTCGACGGTGGGGAAGTCCGGGTCGGGCTCGGCCTGCTCGGCGACCGTATGCACGTCCGTGAACCCTGCGGTGCGCAGCACCCGCTCGACGGTCTCGCCTCCCACGCCGTGCAGCGGCGTGAGGACGATGCGCGTGGCGGCGCGGCGCGCGGCCACCGGCTCGACCGGGCCGCCGAGAGCGGCCACCTGGGTGACGTAGTCGTCGAGCACGCCCTCGCCGAGCACGCGCCAGCCCTCGTCGGCGCGGGGCACGGACTCGACGGACGGCACGGCGGCGATGCGTGCGGCGATCTCCGCGTCGTACGGCGGCACGATCTGTGCGCCCTGACCCTCGTCGGTCACGACGCGTCCGCCCAGGTAGACCTTGTAGCCGTTGTCCTGCGGCGGGTTGTGCGAGGCGGTCACCATGACGCCGGCGTCGGCGTCGAGCAGCCGCGTCGCGAACGCGAGCACGGGCGTGGGGAGCGTGCGCGGCAGCACGAGCGCCTCGTGCCCGGCGGCCGTCATGACCGCCGCGGTGTCGAGCGCGAAAGCGTGGCTGCCGTGGCGCGCGTCGTAGCCGATCGCGACCCGCCCGGGTCCCTCCACGCCGAGGCCGGCGAGCGCGTCGGTGAGGTAGCGCGCGAGGCCAGCCGCGGCGCGGATGACCACCGCGCGGTTCATGCGGTTGGGCCCGGCGCCGATGCGCCCGCGCAGGCCCGCGGTGCCGAACTCGAGGAAGCCGCGGAAGCGGTCCTCGAGATCCTCGACCGCGGACGCGGAGCCCCCGACCGCGGCCTCGAGCACGGCGGCGAGCTCCTCGCGGGTGGCGTCGTCCGGGTCGTCCTCGATCCAGGCCTCCGCGCGGGCCAGCAGCTCCTGCATCACATCTCCCTGACGATCGCCGCGAGCAGCGCGGAGATGCGGGGGCCGGCGGCGGCGCCGGCGTCGAGCACCTCCTGGTGGTTGAGGGTGTCGCCGCCGATCCCGGCCGCGAGGTTGGTGACGAGCGACAGCCCGAGGATCTCCATGCCGGCCTCGCGGGCCGCGATGGCCTCGAGCACCGTCGACATGCCGACGAGGTTGGCGCCCAGGATCGCGGCCATCCGCACCTCGGCGGGGGTCTCGTACTGGGGGCCGGTGAACTGCGCGTAGACGCCGTCCGGGAGCTCGCCGTCGATCGACCGCGCGATGTCGCGCAGTCGGGGCGAGTACACCTGGCTCATGTCGACGAACGTGGCGCCCTCGAGCGGCGTCTGCCCCGTGAGGTTGATGTGGTCCTCGAGGAGGACCACCGAGCCGGGGCCGACCTCGGGCCGGGTCGAGCCGCAGCCGTTGGTGAGCACCACCTGGGTGCAGCCCGCGGCGGCGGCCATGCGGATCGCGTGCGCGACCTTGCCGGCGTCGCGCACCTGGTAGTAGTGCTGGCGGGCGCCGAGCACGAGCACGCGCTTGCCCGTGGGCGTGACGAGCGAGCGGAACACGGGGTGGTGGCCGGGCACCACGTGGGCGTCGAAGCCCGGGATGTCGGCCGCGTCGACTCGCGCGGCCTCCTCGCCGATGAGCTCGGCGGCGCCGCCCCATCCGGAGCCCAGGACGAGGGCGATGTCGTGGTGGTCGACGCCGGTCGCGGCGCCCAGGGTGGCCGCGGCCTCCGCGGCGAGCTCGGTGGCTGTGGTCATGGGTCGAGCCTAGTCGCGCCGTCGGCCCCGGGCAGGGCGGGACCGGGGACGATGCGGGTGTCCGGATGGCGGGACGCCGTGCGGTTGAATGGGGGCATGTCCCCTCGCGTCGTCATCATCGGCGGCGGTCCGGGCGGCTATGAGGCGGCCCTGGTGGCCGTCAAGGCCGGGGCGGAGGTGACGCTCGTCGAGCGTCACGGCCTCGGCGGCAATGCCGTCCTCACCGACGTCGTCCCCTCGAAGACCGTCATCGCCACCGCCGAGTGGCTCACCATCGCGTACCGCGCGCCCGAGCTCGGCATCCGCCGGCCCGACGGCGCGGACCTCGCCTCGTCGCTCACCGTCGACATGGCGCAGGTGAACGCACGCGTCAAGGCGCTGGTGCGCAAGCAGTCGGAGGACATCGCCGACCGCGTGGAGGGCAACGGCATCCGCGTGATCGCGGGCGAGGCCCGCCTCGACGGCCCCGGCAGCGTGGTGGTCGGCGACGAGCGCCTCGAGGCGGACGCGGTGCTGCTGGCCGTGGGAGCCCGCCCGCGCATCGTCCCCGGGTGCGAGCCCGACGGCGAGCGCGTGCTCACGTGGACCCAGCTGTACGACCTCACGGAGCTTCCCGAGCACCTGATCGTGGTCGGCTCGGGCGTCACCGGCGCCGAGTTCGCCGGCGCGTACAACCTGCTCGGCTCCCGCGTCACGCTCGTCGCCTCGGGCGACCGCGTGCTGTCGCGCGAGGACCCGGACGCGTCGGCGCAGCTGACCCGCGTGTTCCTCGACCGCGGCATGACCCTCGTGGGTGGCCGTGCCGCCGCCGTCGAGAACACCGGCTACGGCGTCAGCGTCACGCTGGAGGACGGCCGCGTGCTCGAGGGCAGCCACTGCCTCATGGCGGTCGGCTCGGTGCCCAACACCGAGGGCATCGGGCTCGAGGAGTCCGGCGTCGAGCTCGACGCCCGCGGCCTCATCGCGGTCGACAAGGTCAGCCGCACCACCGCGCGCGGCGTGTACGCGGCGGGCGACTGCACCGGCGTGCTGCCCCTCGCCTCGGTCGCGGCGACGCAGGGCCGCATCGCGATGGCCCACGCGCTCGGCGACGCCGTCACGCCCATCGACCTCAACCTGGTCGCCTCGAACGTGTTCACGGTGCCCGAGATCGCGTCCGTCGGGCTCAGCGAGGCCGAGCTGCGCGACCGCGGCCTGTTCTACGAGGTGTCACGGCTCGACCTCGCGCGCAACCCGCGCGCCAAGATGCTGGGCATCGACGAGGGCTTCGTGAAGATCTTCGGGCACACCGTCACCGGCCAGGTGTTCGGCGCCGTCGTGGTGGGCCCGCGGGCGGGGGAGCACATCTACCCGCTGTCGCTCGCCGTCGCGCATCACCTGACGGTCGACGACGTCGCCAGCGCCTTCACGGTCTACCCGTCGCTCACGGGCACCGTGTCCGAGGCGGCACGCCGGCTGCACGGCATGCGCGAGCGGCGCACCGCCTCCTAGCCGAACAGCTCCTGACCCACGTACGCGCCCTCGGATCCCAGCATGGAGCCGGGGGCGAGGCCGCGCGGCACCGCGAACAGCGCGGAGCCGGTGGTGCGCAGGTAGTCGACCGTCATGACGTCCGACTTCGACAGCGCGTCCTGGATGGGCACGAACTGCTCGCGCGGGTCGCGGACGTACGCGAGGAAGAACAGCCCCGCGTCGAGGCGGCCGAGGTCGTCTGCGCCGTCGGTGAAGTTGTAGCCGCGGCGCAGCATGCGCGCGCCGCCGTGCGCGGACGGGTGGGCGAGCGCGACGTGGCTGTCGGCCGGGATGAGCGGGCTGCCGTCGCGGCCCGCGACGGCGAAGTCGGGCTCGGTGAACTCCGTGCCGCCCGACAGGGGAGCGCCGGAGCCCTTGGTGCGGCCCACGCTCGCCTCCTGCTCCTGGAGCGAGCTGCGATCCCAGATCTCCGCGAGGATGCGGATGCGGCGCGCCACCAGGTACGAGCCGCCGGCCATCCATTCCTGGCCGTCGGCCCGCTCGGCCCACACCCACCGGTCGACGAGGTCGGTGTCCTCGGCGCGCACGTTGGCGGTGCCGTCCTTGAAGCCCATGAAGTTGCGGGGCGTGTCCTGCGCACGCGTGGTGGAGGACGTGCGGCCGAACCCGAGCTGTGCCCAGCGGATCGCGGCGTCGCCGAACGCGAGGCGGGACAGGTTGCGGATCGCGTGGACCGCGACCTGGGGGTCGTCGGCGCACGCCTGGATGCACAGGTCGCCGCCGGTGAACCGGTCGTCGAGCATGTCGCCCGAGAAGTGGGGCAGGTCGATGAGCTGGTCGGGGCGGCGCGACGCGAGCCCGAACCGGTCGTCGAACAGGCCCGGCCCGAACCCGAAGGTGATGGTGAGGCCCGACGCGGGCAGGCCGAGCGCCTCGCCCGTGTCGTCCGGCGGCGCGGCATAGGCCCCTCCCGCGGCGCCCGCGCCGAGCTCCGAGCCCGTCATGAGCCGCGCGGCGGCCTCGGACCACCGGCGCAGCAGCGAGACCACGCGCGCCTTCGAGTCGGTGGTGATGTCGAAGGCCGCGAAGTGGAGGCGGTCCTGCTGCGGGGTGACGATGCCGCTCTGGTGGGCGCCGAAGAAGTCGTACGCGTGCTGCTGGAGCGGGGAGGCCGTGGCGCGGCCCGCGGCGAAGCCGCCGCCGGCGAGCGCGAGGCCGCCCGCGACCGCGCCCGCCGTGCCGATGATCGCTCGCCGGGAGAGGCGCGACCCGGCCGCCGCATCGTCCACCGGGGCGGTGGGGGACGCGGGAGCGCCCCCGCCCACCTCCTGGGAGGTGACGGGGGCGTCCGGGCCGTCGCCGTGCGTCACAGCACCGCCGCGGCGGTGAGGCGCGACAGCGGCTCGCTGAGGGCGTCGACCGAGCGCGCGAGCTCGACGATCTGGTCCTCGGTGAGGTCCGTGTACAGCGCGAAGCCGTCGTCGATCGAGCCGTGCTGGGCAAGCAGGTCGTTCAGCTCGGAGAAGCGCGAGTCGAGCTCCTCGACCAGCGCCGGGTCGGTCTCGGCCACCACGTCGTGGAGCACGCCGTACGCCACGGAGGCGCCGTCGACGTTGGCCTGGAAGTCCCACAGGTCGGTGTGCGACCAGATCTCCTCCTCGCCGGTGATCTTGCCCTTCGCGACCTCGTCGAGCAGCTCCTTCGCGCCGTTGCCGATCTGCGACGCGGTGATCGTGAAGTCGTCGGCGGCGACGCGGGAGGCGAGCTCGGCGGTGTCGGCCGCGAGCTTGTCGGCGAGGTCCTGGCGCTCGGCGTCGGTGAGGTCGTAGCCCTCGGCCGGCGGCCACAGGTTCTTCTCGATGCGGTGCCAGCCGGTCCACGTGTCGCCCTCGGCGAGGTCGGCCTCGCGGGCGTCCATCATGGGGTCGAGGTCGCCGAAGGACTCGGCGACCGGCTCGACGCGCTCCCAGTGGACGCGCGCGTCCGCGTACAGGGCGCGCGCCTGGTCGTCGTCGCCGGCCGTGTAGGCCGCGAGGAACGCGTCGGTCTTGTCCTGGAGCGTCTGGATCTGGTCGCGCACGTACAGGAGGTACTGGTCGCCGGCGGCGGTGAGCGCCTCCGCGCGGTCGCCCGTGGCGACGTCCTGGCCCGAGTCCGTGACGGTGAACGCGGCCTGGACGCCGTCGCCCGTCATGCCGGGGCGGCACTGCGTGAGGTAGTCGCCGGGCGCGACCTGGGCCACGAGCTGGCGCGTGATGCCGGGGCCGACGTTCTCGACCTCGGTGATGATGCGCAGGCCGTCGGAGGCGAGCACGTAGAACTCGGTGACGTCGTCGCCGGAGTTGGTGACGTCGAAGACCACGGTGCCGGACGGCACCTCGGTCGCGGAGACGGTGCAGGCGTCGTTGCTCGAGTCGACCGTGATGGCCTGGTCGGAGGCGGCGGCGTTGGGCACGCACGCGCTGAGCGCGAGGGCGCTCAGGACGGCTCCGGAGGCGGCGGCGGGGCGTGCGAGGGCAGGGCGAGGCATGGGTGTCCTTGTGTCTCGTCGGGAGGGTGGGGTGGGACGATGCGGGGGAGGGTCAGGCGCCGGCGGTCGCGGGGGCCTGGGCGGGCTGGGGAGCACGCGCGGGCGCGGGCGGGCCGGAGCGGAACGCCGTGCGCACGAAGAAGAACATGACCGGGATGACGTAGGCGGTCCAGACGACGGCCTGGAGCACGGTGGTCTGCGGTGACAGGTTGAACACGCCGGTCAGCAGCGTGCCGTGGACCGAGCCGGCGGGCACGGCGGCCGAGATGTCGAAGGCCAGGTTGTTGAGGCCGGGCAGGATGCCGGCCTCCTGGAGGTCGTGCACGCCGTAGGCGAGGACGCCCGCGGCCACGAGCACGAGGAAGACGCCGGTCCACTGGAAGAACACGCGCAGGTTGACCTTGACGGCGCCGCGGTACATGAGGACGCTGAGGCCCACCGCGGTGACGATGCCGAGCAGGGCGCCGACGATGGGCTCCCACGACGAGCCGGCCGAGGTGATGCCGGCCCACAGGAACAGCGCCGTCTCGAGGCCCTCGCGGCCGACCGCGAGCACGGCCATGGCGACCACGGCGCCCTTGCCGACGGCGATCGCGTTCTCGAGCGCGCCCTCGAGGTGGCCCTTGAGGTGGCGGGCGGTCTTGCCCATCCAGAAGATCATCCAGGTGATGAGGCCCACGGCGGCGATGCTGAGCGTGCCGCCGATGGCCTCCTTGGCCGCGAAGCTCAGGCCCTGCGGGCCGAGCGTGAGGAGCGCGCCGAAGCCGATCGAGACGCCAGCGGCGAGCCCGACGCCGAACCACACCTGGCGCAGGAGCGCCCGGCGGTCGGTGCGGACCAGGTAGGCGACGAGGATGCTCACGACGAGCGCGGCCTCGAGGCCCTCGCGCAGGCCGATCAGGTAGTTGGCGAGCATGGTCGCGCCTTCCGTTCGGGGGACGGTAAGGCGTGCCTTACCCGTGCTGACGCGAGACTATGGTCCCGGGCGCTGGGCTGTCAAATTTAGCGAACCTCGCTGTTGCGTAATTCACCGGAGGCGCCGCATCGTACCTGGAAGGTGGACGATGCGGCGGTCGCGCGGGCGCGACGGGACGGTCAGGCCTCGGCGTCGACGATCTCGCAGATCGCGGTGCCGGCGGACACGCCGCCACCCACCGCGGCCGCGAGCGAGCGGACCACGCCCGCGCGGTGCGCGGTGAGGGGCTGCTCCATCTTCATGGCCTCGAGCACCACGACGAGGTCGCCCTCGGCCACGGTCGCGCCGTCCTCGACGGCGACCTTGACGATGGTGCCCTGCATGGGGGACGCGAGGGTGGTCCCGTTCGAGGTGCGGCCCGCGCCCGTGCCGTTGCGGCGCATCGGCCGGCGGCCCGCCTTGCGGGCGTTCGCGCGGCCGGCCTGCGCGAGCGCGGCGGGCAGGACCACCTCGAGGCGCTTGCCGCCGACCTCGACGACGACGCGCTCGGTGGCGGCCTCCTCCGCGTCGTCCGTCGCGACCGACGCGGGGGTGAGCGAGGCGACGGTCGCGGCGAAGCCGGACTCGATCCAGGTGGTGTAGACGCCGAAGGTGCCGTCGGCGGCCGTGAACTCCGGCGCGTCGAGCACGGCGCGGTGGAACGGCAGGACGGTCGGGATGCCCTCGACGGTCATCTCGGCGAGCGCGCGGCGGGCGCGGGCGAGGGCCTGGTCGCGGGTCGCGCCCGTGACGATGACCTTGGCGATCATCGAGTCGAAGTTGCCCGACACGGTGTCGCCCTCGGCCACGCCGGCGTCGACGCGGACGCCGGGGCCGGACGGGAAGCGCAGGGTGGAGATGCGGCCCGGGGCGGGCATGAAGCCGTTCGCCGGGTCCTCGCCGTTGAGGCGGAACTCGATCGAGCAGCCGCGCGTGACGGGGCGCAGGTCGGCGATCGAGCCGCCCGCGGCGACGCGGAACTGCTCGAGCACCAGGTCGACGCCGGTGACCTCCTCGGTCACGGGGTGCTCGACCTGGAGGCGCGTGTTGACCTCGAGGAAGCTGATGGTGCCGTCGATGCCGACGAGGAACTCGCACGTGCCGGCGCCCTGGTAGCCGGCCTCCTTGAGGATCGCCTCGGAGGCCTCGATCAGGCGCGCGTTCTGCGCGTCCGTGAGGAACGGCGCGGGCGCCTCCTCGACCAGCTTCTGGTGGCGGCGCTGGAGCGAGCAGTCGCGCGTGGAGACCACGACGACGTTGCCGTGCGCGTCCGCGAGGCACTGGGTCTCGACGTGGCGCGGCCGGTCGAGGAAGCGCTCGACGAAGCACTCGCCGCGGCCGAAGGCGGCGACGGCCTCGCGGGTCGCGGAGTCGAACAGCTCGGGAATCTCCTCGAGGGTGCGGGCGACCTTGAGGCCGCGGCCGCCGCCGCCGAACGCCGCCTTGATCGCGACGGGCAGGCCGTGCTCGCGTGCGAACGCGACCACCTCGTCGGCGCTCTCGACGGGGTCGGGGGTGCCGGGGACGAGCGGGGCGCCGGCGCGCTGCGCGATGTGGCGCGCGCTGACCTTGTCGCCCAGCGCGTCGATCGCGGCGGGGGAGGGGCCGATCCACGTGAGGCCGGCGTCGATGACCGCGCGGGCGAAGTCGGAGTTCTCGGCGAGGAAGCCGTAGCCGGGGTGGACCGCCTCGGCGCCCGAGCGGCGCGCGGCGTCGACGATCTTCTCGATGTCGAGGTACGTCTCGCGGGCGGTCGAGCCGCCGAGCGCGTACGCCTCGTCGGCGAGCGACACGTGCGGGGCGTCGCGATCCGGGTCCGCGTACACCGCCACGGAGCGCAGGCCCGCGTCCGCGCACGCGCGGATGATGCGGACGGCGATCTCGCCACGGTTGGCGATGAGCACGGAGGAGAAGGCAGTCACCCCGAAACCGTAGCGCGGGGTCTCGCGCCCTCCCCGGCGCGTCGCCCTCCCGGGACCTAAGTCTGTGCCCGGCTCTAAGCGCGCACCCCCCGTTTTGTCGAGTCTCGACAACAACACGCGGGACGATGCGCGGCTAGGGCCGCGCGGGTTGTGCCGCGCCTACAAATCCGCGGGCCGGGGTGGTCAGGCGCGGAGGTCGTGGAACGCCACGTCGAGCTCGGCGAGGAGCTCGCGCAGCAGCGGCAGGCTCACGCCGACGACGCCGTGGTAGTCGCCCTCGATGGCCTCGACGTAGGGGCCGCCGAGGCCGTCGACGGTGAACGCGCCCGCGACCTTGAGGGGCTCGCCGGTCGCGACGTACGCCTCGATCTCCGCGTCCGTGAGGCGCGCGAACCTCACGACCGTCGAGGAGGTGGCGCCGAGCGTGCCGGCGGTGCCTCCCTCGCGGTCGTCGATCAGCCAGTGCCCCGTGTGGAGCACGCCCGTGCGGCCGCGCATCGCGTGCCAGCGCGCGATCGCGTCGGCAGCGTCGGCGGGCTTGCCGAGGATCGCGCCGTCGAGCTCGAGCATCGAGTCGCAGCCGAGCACGATCGCCTCGCACTCGTACTCGGCGACCACGTGCTCGGCCTTGGCACGCGCGAGGGCGAGCACCGCATCGGCCGGGCTCAGGGCCTCGCCCGCGGCCTCCGCCGAGGCGCGTGCCGCCTCGAGGGCCGCGTCCTCGTCGACGTCCGAGACGATCACGTCGGGCTCGACGCCCGCGGACCGCAGGGTCGCGAGGCGGGCGGGGGACTGGGAGGCCAGGAGGAGGGGGACGGGCATGGCAGCGAGCCTAACCGCAGACGACGCGACGCCCCCGTCCCCGGAGGGGGCGAGGGCGTCGGGCGGGAGCGGGTTCAGGCGAGGGGCTCGCGCGCCTCGGCCTCGGCCGCGTCGGAGGCGAGCTCGGCCTCGAAGGCCTCGTCCGCATCGTCCACGGGCTCCGCGCTCAGGGACCTCTCCCCGCGCGGCAGCGCGACCAGCATGATGAGCGCGGTGACACCCGCGATGATCGCGGAGATGAGCATCGCGTGCTGGTTGGCGTCCATGAACGCGGCCTGGGCCGCCTGCGCGATCGACGCGCCGGCGTCGCCCATCTGGCCCGCGACGGACATGGCGCCCGCGAGGGAGTCGCCGACATAGCCGGCGGCCTCGGCGGGGAGCTGGTCCGCGACGGGCGCGATGTTCGAGGCGTAGGCGTTCGCGATCATCGAGCCGAGCACCGCGATGCCGAGCGAGGCGCCGAGCTCGCGCGTCGTGTCGTTCATGGCCGAGCCCATGCCGGAGCGGTTGCGCGGCACGGAGGACATGAGCATGTTGGTCGCCGGGGTCATGACGAGGGCCATGCCGAGGGTGACCGTGCTCATCGCGACGAGGAAGTCCCAGTACGACGGGACCGTCGGCCACGTGGTCATGAGCAGGAAGCCGCCGGCGATCACGACGAGGCCGGGCACCACGGTCCAGCGCGTGCCGACCTTCTCGACGAGCTTGGGCACGAGCGGGCCGACGAGCATCATCGGCAGCATCGACGGGATGAAGGCCACCGAGGTGGTGATCTCGTCGTAGCCCATGACGAGCTGGAAGATCTGCGTCATGCCGAAGAAGGCGCCCATCATCGCGAAGAACGTGAGCGTCACCGAGATGACGGACAGCGAGAAGCGCGAGCGGCGGAACAGCGAGAGGTCGAGCATGGGGTGCTCGACGCGGTTCTCCCACGCGATGAACAGTGCGAGGCAGACGCCCGCGGCGACGGCCGCGACCACGGTGAGGGTGTCGTCCCAGCCGTGCGAGGGCACCTCCATGATCGTGTAGACGATGCCGGCGAGCGCGACCGTGATGAGGAACCCACCGACCCAGTCGACGGGCGTGCGCTTCTCGTCCACCGACTCGGGGACGATGCGCGCGGTCACCGGCAGCGCGACGAGGCCGAAGACCGCGCCGAGCAGGAACGCCGCGTGCCAGTCGAAGAAGTGCAGGAGCACCCCCGTGAGGACCGAGCCGAACATCATGCCGACGCCCGCGACGGCGGACCAGATCGCGATCGCCTTGGGGCGCTCCTTCGAGGGGAACACCACGTTGACGAGCGACAGCGTGGTGGGCATGACGAGCGCGCCGCCGATGCCCATGAGCGCGCGGGACGCGATGAGCTCGCCGCCGGTCTGCGCGAAGAACGGCGAGTAGATCGACGCGATCACGAAGATCGCGAGGCCGACCATCATCACCCTCTTGCGGCCGTAGCGGTCGGCGATGGCGGCGGCCACGAACAGCAGGGAGGCGAACACGAGGGAGAACGCCTCGACCACCCAGGTGAGCTGGAGCTGCGTCATCTCGAACTCGACCGCCAGGTCGGGCAGGGCGAGGTTGAGGCTCATGTTCGCGATCATCGCGGTCATGAGCGCGAAGCAGAGCGTCGCGAGGATCGCCCAGCGGCGGCGGTAGGTCGACTCGGCGATGCCCTCGGCGAGGGCGTCCTCGAGGCTCGACGCCGGCGCGGCGGGTGTCTTGGGCACGGAGGTCTCCTTGAAGAGGTGGGCGGGGAGGTCACGCCATCGGGACATCCGCTACGATAATTCAGGTGAAGCGAACAATCAAGTTCGTGTAGGGCGAAGTAATGGGCGCCGGGCATGGCCCGGCCGGAGCGAGGAGGGCCGATGACCCGCGAGGGCACCGTCGCCGAGATCCTGGACCTCCAGGGCCGCCTCATGCGCGTCTCGATGCGCCGCCACTCGCGCACCCTCATCCACGAGTCGATCACGCCCGTCCAGTTCCAGCTCCTCATGTGCCTGCACGGGAGCCCCGGCATGCCCACCTCCGAGGCGGGCGACGCGACCGGGCTGCGCCCGAACATCGCGACGGGCGTGGTGCAGCGCCTCGTCGAGCGCGGCTGGGTCGCGCGCGAGCCGTCCCTTGAGGACGGCCGGGTCCGGCTGCTGTCGCTCACGGACGACGGCGTCGCGCTCGTCGGCCAGGCGGTCGACGACGCCGAGCGCGTCTTCGTCGAGCACCTCGATGCGCTCAGCGACGAGCAGGTCGAGCAGCTGCGCGGCATCCTTGCGACGATCGTCGCGGACGCCGGCCCCGACGCCGCGCGCTGACGAGGCGCGCCGGGTCCGTCGGCCGGGCTCGCGCCGGGGGTCGTCCGCGGGCAGGATGTTGCTTGACGAGTCGCCGATCATCGCGGAGTCGCGATCCTTTCGGCGCGGCGGGACAAATCGCCTGAATAACGTGGCTATAGTGAAATCCGCCGCTGATCACGGCGATGGGGGGAAGAATGATGAGCGATCGTGAGGAGCTGTTGGAGGCCGCGACCGACGCGCTCGTGGTGTTCCTGCGGCGATCGGTCCCGCGCACCGCGGAGACCGTCTCGAACCTGGGGCTCACGCTGCACCAGTTCCGCGCGCTGGTCATCCTCTACGCGGAGGACGGCTGCACCACCACCGATCTCGCGGACGCCGTCGGGGTGCACCCGTCGGTCGCCACGGGCATCGTCCAGCGCATGGTCCAGCGCGGCATCTTCGAGCGCCACGAGGACGCCGTCGACCGCCGCATCCGTCGCCTCACGCTCACGCCGATGGGCCGCGAGCTCGCGGGCGAGGTCGTCGGCGACGCGCGGGTCCAGCGCCGCCGCCAGCTCGCCGCGCTCGACGAGGCGCAGCTCGAGCAGGCCAAGGTGCTGCTCGACGCGATGATCGCCGGCCTCGAGCACGCCCGCACCCCCGTCTGACCCGGGCGAGCCCTCAGCGGGGCGCGTCGCGCGGAGCGACGGTGTCCCGCGCGATCTCGAGCGCGGCCTTCCACGTGGCCGGCAGCTCGCGCCCGTATCCGATGAGGGTGTGCCGCCGCGCGAGCACCGGCGGGTACGCGCCCTGCGCGTCGAGGCCGACCGACCGGCACAGCCACATCGCGCGCGGCAGGTGGAACTCCTGCGTGCACACGATCACGCCGGCGAGCCCGAGGCGCTCGCGCGCGTTGCGGGCGGACGCGCGTGTGTCGTGCCCGGACCCGTCGACGAGCAGGTCCGCCTCGGGCACCCCCAGCGCCAGCGCGGTGCGCGCCATCGCCTCGGTCTCGTCGAGGCCCTCGCGGTTGCGGGCGGCACCCGTGAGCAGCAGGCGCGCGACCAGGCCGCGGTGGTACAGCGCGGCGCCCGCCTCCACCCGCTGGCGCAGGAACCGCGACGGGCGCCCGTCGGGCCACACCCGCGCGCCGAGCACCATCGCGGCATCCGCGGCGCGGAACGTCGCCGCGGATGCGGGGTGTCGGTCTCCCAGGGACGATGCGCGGGCGTAGGCCTGCGGTGCGGCGAGGGCGCCGACGGTCGCGGCGGCGAGGGGGAGCAGGGGCTTCACCCGTCGATCATCCCGCGGGCGTGCGGCCGCGCGCGAGGTCGAGCATCGCCTTCGCGACGGCGGGCACCTCGCGCGCGTGGCCGTAAAGCGTGTGCGTGGTGGCGGTCGGTGGCGGATACGCGCCCTGCGCGTCCATCCCCACCCGGTCGCACAGCCACACCGCGCGGGCGACGTGGAACTGCTGGGTCGCGACGATCACGGAGGTCATGCCGTAGGCGTCGTGCGCGCGTGCGCAGGAGGAGTAGGTGTCGAGCCCCTGCGGGTCCTCGACGATCGCGTCGGCGGGCACGCCCATCTCCTCGGCCAGCGCCCTCATGACCGTCGGCTCGCCGTGGCCGGACGAGTCGTCGCCGTCGCCGCTCATCAGGAGCGTGTCGACGATCCCGTCCCGGTAGAGCCGCACGCCGACCGCGACGCGGTCGCGGAGGTAGGGCGACGGGGATCCGTCCGCGTAGACCCGCGCGCCCAGCACCAGGGCAGCGTCGGCGTGAGAGAAGCCGGACGATGCGGCGGGCTCCACCGCGGGGGCCGCCTCGGCGGTCACCACGAGCCAGGGCAGCGCCGCGAGCGTCGGGACGGCGAGGAGCACGGCGAGCTTCCAGCGGTGCCGCCGGTCGATCCGCGCCCGCGCCATGTCAGCGCAGCGAGTGGCGCCAGGCGGCGTCGCCGCGCGCGAGCGGCAGGGGGCCGCGGTAGCCGCGCAGCGTGCGCGACCGGTCCATCCACGCCGAGCGCGGGCTGCCGGGCTCCTCGCCCTCGTCCGCGGCGACGGCCGCCATCGCGGCGGCCGCCGCGACCAGCGCCGCCAGCTCCGCCTCGTCCGGCGTGCCCCGGACCACCCGCAGCCCGGCCGCGGCGCCCGTCAGCGCATCGTCCTGCGTCACAGCGGGATGTTCCCGTGCTTCTTGGGCGGCAGCGCGGCGCGCTTGGTGCGCAGCGCGCGCAGCGCCCTGACGATCTCGGCGCGGGTCTCGGAGGGCTCGATGACGGCGTCGACGTAGCCGCGGTCGGCCGCGTCGTACGGGTTGACGATCCGGTCCTCGTAGTCCTCGACGAGCGCCTGGCGCTCCGCCTCGACGTCGCCGCCCTTGGCCTCGACGTCCGCGAGCGTGCGGCGGTGGAGGATGTTGACCGCGCCGCCGGCGCCCATCACCGCGATCTGCGCGGTGGGCCACGCGAGGTTGACGTCCGCACCCAGCTGCTTCGAGGCCATGACGATGTACGCGCCGCCGTAGGCCTTGCGCGTGATCACGGTGATGAGCGGCACGGTTGCCTCGGCGTACGCGTAGATGAGCTTCGCGCCGCGGCGGATGATGCCTTGGTGCTCCTGGTTGACGCCCGGCAGGAAGCCGGGGACGTCGACGAGCGTGACGATCGGGATGTTGAAGGCGTCGCACGTGCGCACGAAGCGGGCGGCCTTCTCGGAGGCGTTGATGTCGAGCGTGCCGGCCATCTGCATCGGCTGGTTCGCGACGATGCCGACCGAGTGGCCCTCGACGTGGCCGAAGCCGACCACGACGTTCGGGGCGAACAGGGGCTGCACCTCGAGGAACTCGCCCTCGTCGACGATCGCCTCGACGAGGCTCGTCATGTCGTAGGGCTGGTTGTCGCTGTCCGGGACGAGCGTGTTCAGCGCGAGGTCCGCGTCGGTGACCTCGAGGTCCGCCTCGCCGTCCCACGTCGGGGCCTCGGTGAGGTTGTTCTGCGGCAGGAACTGGATGAGGTGCTGGACGTACTCGATCGCGTCGTCCTCGTCCTGTGCGAGGTAGTGCGCCACGCCCGACTTGACGTTGTGGGTCTGGCCGCCGCCGAGCTCCTCGAACGTGACGTTCTCGCCCGTGACGGACTTGATGACGTCGGGGCCGGTGATGAACATCTGCGAGGTGCCGTCGGCCATCACGATGAAGTCGGTGAGGGCGGGGGAGTAGACCGCGCCGCCGGCGGACGGGCCGAGGATGATCGAGATCTGCGGGATCACGCCCGAGGCCGCCACGTTGCGGCGGAAGATCTCCGCGAACTGGGTGAGGGCCGCGACGCCCTCCTGGATGCGCGCGCCGCCGCCGTCCGAGATGCCGATGAGCGGCACACCCGTGCGCAGCGCGAAGTCCTGGATCTTCGCGATCTTCTGGCCGTGCACCTCGCCCAGCGAGCCGCCGAAGACCGTGAAGTCCTGGCTGTAGACGGCCACCTGGCGGCCGTCGATGGTGCCGTAGCCGGTGACCACGCCGTCGCCGTAGGGACGGTTCCGGTCGAGCCCGAAGTTGCGGCTGCGGTGGCGGGTCAGGCGGTCGAGCTCGGTGAACGAGCCCTCGTCCAGGAGCAGCTCGACGCGCTCGCGGGCGGTCTTCTTGCCGCGCGCGTGCTGCTTCTCCTGGGCCGTCGCCTCGGGGGTGGTGACGGCGGCGTCGACCTTCTTGCGCAGCTCCTCCAGCGCGGACGCGGTGGACTTCGTCGGCCTCATGGGTGACACGGTTCTCCTTGGGGTCATGACTGCCCGATAGCCTAGCCCGGTGACCACGCCCGGAGCCGACGCCATCGCCTCGTCGCGTCGGCCGTTGAGCGAGGACTCGCTCGCGGCGCTCGTGCCGGGCACCCTGGCGCGCCTCGTCGTGGTGCCCACGTCGCCCTCGACCAACACGCGCCTGCTGGCGTCGGCCGCGTCCGCACCCGCCGAGTGGCCGCACCTGTCGGCGCTGGTCGCCGACCACCAGACCGCCGGCCGCGGCCGCGCGGGCCGCGCGTGGGTGACCCCCCAGGGCGCCGCGCTCACCGCGTCGTTCCTGCTGCGGCCGTCGCACGTCGACCGCGCGGACTACGGGTGGGCGCCGCTCGTCGTCGGGCTCGCCACCGTGCGCGCGCTGCGCGGCCTGGGCGTCGGGGCGTGGCTGAAGTGGCCCAACGACGTCGTGGTCGAGGCGGGCGCGCGCGAGATCCCCGGCTGGGGGCGCTGGCGCAAGGCCGTGGGCATCCTGTGCGAGACCTTGGTGGACGATGCGATCGTCGCCGGGATCGGCATCAACGTCTCCCAGGCGCCGGCCGAGCTGCCGGTGCCGCACGCCGCCTCCCTCGCGTCGCTCGGCGCGACATCGCTGGACCGGGTGGCGCTCATGCGGGCGCTCGCGGGCGAGCTGCGCGGCGCCGTCGCGATGTGGGACGCGGGCGCCTCGATGCGCGGCGACATCGAGAAGGTCACCGCCACGCTCGGCTGGGACGTCGCGGTCGACGTGCCCGGTTCGGTGCCGGTCGCGGGCCGCGCGGTCGCGCTCACCGACGACGGCGCGCTCGTGGTGCGCACCGTGTCGGGCGAGGAGCGCGTGGTGATGGCGGGCGACGTCAGGGTCCGCCGGGGCTGAGGCGCCCGCCGCCCGATCACGGGCCGGTCGCGCTCCGGTAACGGAACGGTCACGGCGCACGCCGCTCGGCGCAGAACGTGCGCCCGACGCGACAGGTTGTGCGACCCGGGGCCGGGTCCCGACGGCCCGCTGATTGACTCACGTCAAGCACCGCGGAGGCATGCCCGCCGCGGGTGCCAACCACGACCGCGCTCGCCGCGGGAGAAGCTGACCAGCGCCGCTGGTCGATGAGAAGAAACCGATGGAGTCAACGATGACGAAGGGGACATTGCGCATGAGGCCCATGCAGATCAGGGGCGCGGCGGCATTCGCCGGCCTGGGGATCGCGATCACGCTGGCAGGCTGCTCGGGGACGTCGTCCGACGACGCCAGCTCGAGCGCGGACGCGTCCGCCGCCGGCGGCAGCTACACGACGCGCGAGGTCACGGACGGCAAGACGTCGTTCGTCGAGGTCACGAACCCGAACGGCGGCGCCACGCTGTCGTACGGCGCCGACAGCGGCATCACGCTGCTGGAGGAGGAGGTCGACGGCTCGACGCTCGCGTTCAAGGACATCAACAAGAACGGCACGCTCGACACGTTCGAGGACTGGCGTGTGGACGCCAAGGACCGTGCGGCGGACTACGCCGACGACCTGACGATCGAGCAGATCTCCGGCATGATGCTGTTCAGCTCGCACGAGCGCTCCCCCGCGGACGGCCTCACCGACGCGCAGAAGGAGTACCTCGACGCGTCGCACCTGCGCAACGTGCTCAACGCGGGCGGTTCCGACGTCGCCGAGAACGTGACCTGGGTCAACGCGATGCAGGCGTACGTGGAGTCGCTCGGCACCGCGGAGACGCCCTACGTGCCCGCGAACTTCAGCTCCGACCCGCGCTCCGAGGCGCAGTCCGGCTCGACGTACACCGAGACCGGTGCCGGCGTGTCGCTGTGGCCGTCGGTGCTGGGTCTCGCCGCCACGTTCGACGCGGACACCGTCGAGGCGTTCGGCCGCGTCGCTTCCGAGGAGTACCGCGCGCTCGGCATCACCAACGCGCTCAGCCCGCAGATCGACCTCGCCACCGAGCCGCGCTGGCTGCGCGTGTCCGGTACCCTCGGCGAGAACGCCGAGCTGTCGCAGGAGCTCGCCGCCGCCTACGTCAAGGGCTTCCAGAGCACCTATGACGAGGACGGCAACAACGTCGGCTGGGGTCTCGAGTCCGTGCCGACGACCATCAAGCACGCGCCTGGTGACGGTGCCGCCGAGGGCGGCCGCGAGTCCCACACGTTCGTGGGCAAGTACGAGGTGTTCCCGGGCGGCAACATCGACGAGCACGGCTCGGTCTTCGAGGCCGCCAAGGACTCGCTCGGCCTGATGACCGACTACTCGATCCAGCTCGACGGCGACGGCAACCCGCTGTTCGGCGACGAGGCGATCGGCACCGCCTACAACAGCGAGACCCTCAAGTACATCCGCGAGGAGCTCGGCTACGAGGGCGCGATCGTCACCGACTGGGGCGTCATGTCCTCGGCGAACGACGAGGGTGCGTTCTTCGGCACCGGCTGGGGCATCGACGACATCGCTCCGGTGGACCGCTACGTGCGCGTCCTCGAGAACGGCGTCGACATGTTCGGCGGCGTCAACGACGCGACCCTGGTCCTCGAGGCCGCGACCAAGTGGGACGAGAAGTTCGCCAAGGGCGAGGAGACGGTCGACGCCGCCACCCGCTGGCAGGAGTCGGGTGCCCGCATCCTCACCTCCTACTTCGCGCCCGGCCTGTTCGACAGCCCGTACCTCGACCTCGACAAGTCGCTCGAGACCGTCGGCTCCGAGGCCAACGTGAACGAGGGCTTCCAGGCCCAGCTCGACTCGGTGGTCATGCTCAAGAACGACGGCGCGATCGCCGCGGGCACGGACTGGTCCGACAAGACGGTGTACATCCCGCACACCTACGACATCGGTCGCGACGGCCTCTTCGGTCCGGGCACCTACACGGAGGGCGGCTCGCTCGACATCGCCGCCGCCGAGGGCATCTTCGGCACCGTCCTCACCGACGAGGTGAAGCTCGACAAGGACGGCAAGGTGGTCTCCGAGACCGCCCCCGACCTCACCGATGTCGATGCGGTGCTCGTGGGCCTGCGCTCGCCGAACAACGGCGACCCGTTCTCCGCGTCCGGCTTCGACACCGAGACCGGCGAGTGGTACCCGTTCTCGCTCCAGTGGGCGCCCTACACCGCCGACGGCGACAACGTGCGCAAGGTCTCGATCTCGGGTGACACGCTCGAGGACGGCACCAAGGAGAACCGCTCGTACTTCGGCCACACCTCGCAGATCACGAACGAGGCCGACATCAAGGCCTTCGACCGTGCCGTCAAGGCCGTCGAGAAGTCGGGCAAGGACATCCCGGTCATCACCGTCGTCAAGGCCAACAACCCGGTCGTCCCGGCCGAGTTCGAGGCCAAGTCCGACGCCGTTCTCGTCGGCTTCGGCGTGAGCGACCTCGCGACCCTCCAGGTCGCGGCCGGCATGCACGAGCCCCAGGGCCGCCTGCCCATCGGCTTCCCGGCCTCCATGGACGCCGTCGAGGCGCAGCAGGAGGACGTCGGCGAGGACATGGAGACCTGGGTCGACTCGGCCGGCAACGACTGGAAGTTCGGCTTCGGCCTCAACTACTCGGGCACCATCTCCGAGTAACCCGCACCACCCCCCGGGTCGTGGCCGGCGGCACCTCCGCCGGCCACGACCCACCCGCCGTAGGTCCCTCGGGCCACCTTCCTCACGGAAGGTACGGTGGGCGACCCGGCCGCGCGATCACGCCGTGGCTCGCACAGTTAAGGAACAGACATGATCACCACGAAGCTGAAGGCCACCGGCCTCGCTCTGCTCATCGCCGCCACCGGCACGCTCGGCCTCACCGCCTGCTCGAGCGACACCACCGACACTGGCGCGTCCGCCGACACCGCCGCCACCGAGCAGTCGACGGTCGACGTCGCCGCGGACCTCGAGCTCGCGCGCACCACCGTCCTCGACGCGCTCGCGGACGACGACTGGGCGCAGGTCATGCTCGCCAGCGACGTCACCGCCCCCACCATCAAGTACGGCCTCATGGTCATGCCGTACGTGGCGTCGGACGCCTCGTCGCGCGTGCAGGGCACCATCACCATCGACGGTGGCGACTTCACGATCGAGGCCGACTCGGCCGCGACCGGTCAGACCTGGCAGATCGACCAGGACGGCACCATCACCGAGGTGACGGAGTAATCCGCACCGTCGCGTCGTGAGACCGCCCGCCGCGGCCCGCCCCTCGGGGCGGCATCCGCGGCGGGCGTCCCCGGGCCCTCGGCACGGGCACGACGCATCCCGCCAGCGGTGGGGGCGTGCGCGTCACGCGCACGTGCTGGCACGGAGGACGGCGATGCCGCCCGTCCCCGCCCATCCCTCAGCCAAGCAAGGAGACACGAAGTGAACGCCCGTCCGCGCAAGGACGCCGCGCCCGCAAGGAAGCGGATGTCCAACAAGAAGTACCTGTCCATCTGGATCCCCGTGCTGTCGCTGGTCACCATCGTGACCGTCGTCGCCAACATGGCTCTCGTCATCGCGGGCGGTTGGGTCGCGTCCCAGCTCGGCAACGGCACCTACACATTCACCAACTCGGCCGAGTCCGAGGGCTGGGACACCTCGTACTACGAGTCCGACTATGCGGACATGGACGCGGTCGACGTCGCGGCCAAGGACCTCGTCGAGGAGATCGCCGCCGGAGGCATGGTCCTCGCCAAGAACGAGGGCGGCGCGCTGCCGCTCGCGTCCGGTGCGCAGGTGACGATGCTCGGTCGCGCGGCCGCGGACCCGGTCTTCGGCGGCGCGGGCTCCGGATCGGTCGACACCAACTCCGCGGTCACCCCGCGCGCGGGCCTCGAGAACGCCGGCTTCGGCGTCAACGACCAGGTGTACTCGACCATCGAGGCGTTCGCCGCGGAGAACACGCGCGGCCACATCGAGATGGACCAGCCCGACATCTCGACCTACAACATCGGCGAGCTGCCGGTCGACCAGTACGAGGCGCAGGCCTCGACGTTCGCCGACTACGGCGACGCCGGCATCGTCTTCATCGGCCGCCCCGGCGGCGAGGGCGGCGACCTCACCACGGACATGACCGGGTGGGACGACAACGCCATCGAGGGCCAGCACCAGCTCGAGCTCAACCAGGACGAGAAGGACCTCATCGCGCTCGCGAAGGAGAGCTTCGACACGGTCGTCGTGGTGGTCAACGCCTCCACGACGCTCGAGATGGGCGACCTCCAGGACGACCCGGGCGTCGACTCGATCATCCTCGCCGGCTCGCCCGGCGCCAGCGGCTTCAACGCCCTGGGCGGCATCCTCGACGGCGACGTCAACCCGTCGGGCCGCACCGTCGACACGTGGGCCGCGGACTTCACCGCCGACCCGACGTTCGCCAACTTCGGCAGCTTCATCTACGACAACATCGAGGCCTCCTACCCGGTCTCCGCGACGGAGTCCGCGACGTCGAACGCGACCGTCACCTCGGACGCGCCGTTCTTCAACTACGCCGAGGGCATCTACTTCGGCTACCGCTACTACGAGACCGCCGCGGCCGAGGGGTTCATCGACTACGACAAGTCCGTGGTCTACCCGTTCGGCTACGGCCTCAGCTACACCGACTTCGCCTGGAACGTCACCGACACCCAGGCCGGCGCGACCGACGGCACCATCGCCGTCACCGTCGAGGTCACCAACACCGGTGACGTCGCGGGCCGCGACGTGGTCGAGCTGTACTACTCCGCGCCGTACACCAAGGGCGGCATCGAGAAGCCCGAGGTGGTGCTCGGCGACTTCGCCAAGACCGGCATGATCGAGCCCGGCGCGTCCGAGTCCGTCACCCTGGAGGTCGCGGTCGAGGACATGGCGTCGTACGACTACATGACGAACCAGGCGTACGTCCTCGAGGCCGGCGACTACGACCTCACCGTCCAGACCGACTCGCACACCGTCGCGGCCGGCACCGAGCCCTTCACCTACACCGTCGACTCCGACGTGGTGTACGCGGGCGACGACCACCGCGCGTCCGACGCGTCCGCCGTCACCAACGAGTTCGACGACGTCTCCGCCGCGTTCACCACCACCGGCGAGGCCGGCAAGATCCCGGTGTTCTCGCGCGCCGACTTCGCGGGCACCTTCCCGACCGCCCCCACGGGCGACCAGCTCACCGCGTCCGAGGACACCGTGAAGCGCTTCGAGGCGTGGGACGCCGAGGCGGCGGCCGCGGCGTTCGAGGGCGACAAGCCCACCACCGGCGCCTCGTCCGACCTGTCGCTCATCGACATGCGCGGCCTCGCCAAGGACGACCCGAAGTGGGACGAGCTGCTCGACTCGCTCACGGTCTCCGAGATGACCGACATGCTGCTCAACGGCGCCTACCAGACCGCCGCCATCGGCTCGATCGGCAAGCCCACCACGCTCGAGCCCGACGGCCCGGCCGGCTTCTCGTCCTTCATCAACTCGTCGATCAACGGCGTGGCCTACCCGTCCGAGGTCCTCATCGCGCAGACGTGGGACGTCGAGCTCGGCAACGCCATGGGCACCATGCTCGGCAACGAGGCTCTCCAGAAGGGCATCAACGGCTGGTATGCGCCCGCCGCCAACCTCCACCGCTCGCCCTTCGAGGGCCGCGCGTTCGAGTACTACTCGGAGGACCCGGTCCTGTCGGGCTCGATGGCGACCTCCGTCGCCAACGGCGTCGCCACCAAGGGCGTCTACGTCACGCTCAAGCACTTCGCGATGAACGAGCAGGAGACCAACCGCGTCAACAACGGCCCGGCCACCTTCGCGACCGAGCAGACCATCCGCGAGGTCTACCTCAAGCCCTTCGAGATGGCCGTCAAGGGCGTCACGATGGACGTCAAGTACCTGTCCGACGACCAGGGCACCGTCTCCGAGACGACCATCGGCCTCGGCGGCGTCATGAGCTCCTTCAACCGCATCGGCGCCACCTGGGCCGGCGGCTCCGAGGCGCTCATGACCAACGTGCTGCGTGACGAGTGGGGCTTCGAGGGCTTCACGATCACGGACTTCAACCTGTACCCGTACATGAACCCCAACCAGGGCATCAGCGCGGGCACGGACCTCACCCTGACGTTCCAGCCGTCGAAGTCCTTCCAGGACACCTCGTCGGCCAAGGCGGTCACGGACATCCGCAACGCGACCCACAACATCCTGTTCACGGTCGCCAACTCCAACGCCATGAACGGCCTCGCCCCGGGCGCGACCGTCGACTACACGCCGCCGACCTGGGTGGTCGTCCAGATCGCCGCCACCGGCGTCGTGGGTGTGCTGGTCCTCGCCGGCGGATTCATGGTGGTCCGCCGCGTGCGCCGTCACCGTGAGGTGTCGGTGGTCGTCGAGACCACGGACGCGGTCGCTGCCCGCTGATCCGACACACGATGCGCACCGGGGTGCCCGGACCGTTCTCCACGGTCCGGGCACCCCGGTGGTGCATCCGCCCTGCTCCGCAGCGGTCCGTGACAGAACGTGCGGCCGCGCGGGCAGGTTGTGCGAGGGGGCTCGGGGTCCCCCCGCGGCTCCTGCTTAATGGAGTCACAGCACTTCACCTGGGGCGCGGGAGCGTCGTCGTCGACACCCCGCCCGCCTCACCCGTCCGCCGCCCGGACAACGAAGCCGGGACTGGGGCGCGACGGACCAGAAAGGAATCACCACGATGACCGACGAGCTCACCCTCCTCGAGAAGGCCGCGCTGCTCAGCGGCGCGAGCGTGTGGGAGACCCGCGCCGTGCCCCGCGCGGGGATCCGCGCGATCAACCTCTCCGACGGGCCCCACGGGATCCGCAAGCAGCTCGGCTCCGGCGACCACCTCGGCATCAACGGCTCGGCGCCCGCGACCTGCTTCCCGACCGCCGCGACCGTCGCCAACTCGTGGGACGTCGACCTCGCCGCCCAGGTCGGCGAGGCGCTCGGCGCCGAGGCCGCCGCGCTCGACGTGGATGTCGTGCTCGGCCCCGGCCTCAACATCAAGCGCAGCCCGCTGTGCGGCCGCAACTTCGAGTACTTCTCCGAGGACCCGTTCCTGTCGGGCAAGCTCGCCGCCGGCTACGTGCGCGGCATCCAGGCGCAGGGTGTGGCGGCGTGCCCCAAGCACTTCGCCGCGAACAGCCAGGAGCACCGCCGCATGGCGAGCGACTCCGTGGTCGACGAGCGCACGCTGCGCGAGCTCTACCTGTCCGCCTTCGAGATCGTGGTCCGCGAGGCCGCCCCCCAGGCGATCATGTCCTCGTACAACAAGGTCAACGGCGCCTACGCCCACGAGAACGCCCACCTCCTCCAGGTGATCCTGCGCGACGAGTGGGGATTCGACGGCGCGGTCGTGTCCGACTGGGGCGGCTCCAACGACGCCGTCGCGGCGGTGGCCGCGGGCGGCACGCTCGAGATGCCGTCGCCGGGTCTGGACTCCGCTCGCCAGCTGGTGGCCGCGGTGACCGAGGGTCGACTGTCCGAGGCCGACCTGGACGCCCGCGTCGCGGAGATGCGCGCGCTCGTCGAGCGCATCGACCCGTCGCTCGCCCGCGTCGCCGACGCCGAGGCGCACCACGTCCTCGCGCGCCGCGTCGCCGAGGCCAGCCACGTGCTCCTCAAGAACGACGACGCCCTGCTGCCGCTCGCCGCGGGCACGCGCGTCGCCGTCATCGGCGACTTCGCAGAGACCCCCCGCTACCAGGGCGCCGGATCCTCGCTGGTCAACCCCACGCAGGTGACCACGGCGCTCGGCGCGCTCGACGCATCGTCCCTCGAGGTCACCCGTTACGCGCAGGGCTTCCGCCGCCACGGCGGCGCGGACGAGGCGCTCGCCGCTGAGGCCGTCGCCGCGGCGCGCGAGGCCGACGTGGTGCTGATGTACCTGGGTCTCGACGAGACGAGCGAGTCCGAGGGCAACGACCGCAGCCACCTCGAGCTGCCGCTCAACCAGGTCGAGCTGCTCAACCGCGTGCGCCAGGCCACCGACCGCATCGTCGTGGTGCTCTCCGCGGGCTCCGTGGTCGAGATGGACTGGATCGACGACGCGCGCGCGATCCTCCACGGCTACCTGGGCGGCCAGGCGGGCGCGGAGGCGACCGTCAACGTCCTCACCGGCGCCGTCAACCCGTCGGGGCGCCTCGCCGAGACCTACCCGATCGCGCTCGAGGACAACCCGAGCCACGCCTACTACCCGGGCCGCGCCGAGGTCGCCGAGTACCGCGAGGGCCTGTACGTCGGCTACCGCTACTACACGTCGGCCGGCATCCCCGTGCGCTTCCCGTTCGGCTTCGGTCTCAGCTACACCACGTTCGCCTACGGCGACGTGACGGTGGACGATGCTGGCGTCACCTTCACGGTCGAGAACACCGGCCCGGTGGCGGGCGCCGAGGTCGCCCAGGTGTACGTCGGGCGCGTCTCCAACGGCGTGCACCGTCCCGTCCGCGAGCTCAAGGGCTTCCGGAAGGTCGCGCTCGAGCCGGGGGAGCGGGCCACCGTCACCGTCCCGTTCGACGGGTCCACGTTCCGGCACTACAGCGTCGCGCGCGGCGCGTGGAGCGTCGAGGCGGGCGAGTACGAGGTCGCGGTGGGGGCGTCCGTCGAGGACATCCGCGGCAGCGCGACCCTGCGTGTCGCGGGGGACCCGACCACGATCGACCGGCGCGCGGAGCTGCCGTCCTACTACGCGGCGACCGTCACGGACGTCGACGACGCCGAGTTCGCGGCGCTGCTGGGCCGGGCGCTGCCGCGCCCCACCGCCGGACGCGTGGACCTCGACGCCAACTCGCCGCTGCTCGCGATGCACGAGGCGCGCAGCCCGCTGGCGCGCGTCGCGGCCCGCGCGCTGCGGTCGCTCATCGCTCGCTCGGAGCGCAAGGGCAAGCCCGACCTCAACCTCTACTTCCTGTACAACATGCCCTTCCGGGCAATGGCCAAGATGACCAACGGCGCGATGTCCACCGAGATGGTCGACTCGATCGTCACGCTCGTCAACGGCCGGCACCTGCGCGGCATCGGCGGGATCGTGTCGGGCTTCGTGCGCAACGCGCGCGAGTCCAAGCGCCTCGCCGCCGACCTCGCCTCCACCGCCACCCCGACCACCCCCGAGCCCGCCGCCGCGCAGGCCTGAACCGACCAAGGATCCACCACTCATGTTCAAGCCCATCGTGCGCGCGTGGCAGCGCTTCGAGGAGAAGCGCCCCGGAACGGCGCAGTTCCTCATGTTCTTCGTGTTCTCCAACGCTGTGACGGCGCTCCAGCTCCTGCTGATGCCGCTGCTCAAGGCGTGGCTCGACACCACCCAGCTGCTCGACACGGCCTTCCAGGTGCTCCCGGTCGGCTCCAACGTCGACGGCTCGCAGTACTTCATGTTCGACTACGCGGCCGGCGCGATCTCCGACGGCGGTGGCGGCGGCCTGTCGTACTTCCTGTCGGTGCAGATCACGCTCGCGATCGCGCAGATCATCAACTTCTTCCTCCAGCGCAACGTGACGTTCAAGTCGAACACCTCGGCCTGGAGGGCAGCGTTCTGGTACGTCATCGCGTACATCGCGATCACGTTCGTCGCCGCCGCCGCGCAGGGCTTCTACAAGGCGCCGCTGTACGACTTCTTCATGAACACGCTCGACTGGGGCTCCACGGGCCAGACCATCGCCGACGTCCTCGTCATGGTGATCAACTCGGCCATCTCGTTCTGGGTGTTCTTCCCGATCTTCAAGATCATCTTCAAGCGCGTTCCCGACGAGGACCAGGCAGGTCTCGAGGACGCTCAGCAGGGCGGTATCGTGGCCGCTCACGATGGCTCGACCGGCACCACGCCGGTCCCCGCCGCGGCCACCGAGCTCGAGGGAGCGGGTGTCGACGCGACGCGGGACGGCGGCCGGGAACGGTAAAGGAGCCGTCATGCACCCCACCCTCACGGTGGTCGTCCCGTCGTACAACGCGGAGGGATGGCTGGAGCGTTGCGTCGACTCGCTGCTGATCGGCGCGGAGGACCTCGAGATCCTCATCGTGGACGACGGCTCGACCGACGGCACCGCCGCCATGGCGGACCGCTACGAGGCGGCCCACCCCGGCATCGTCCGCGCGATGCACAAGCCCAACGGCGGGCACGGCTCGACCATCAACGTCGGCATCGACGTCGCCCGCGGCCGCTACCTCAAGGTGGTCGACGCGGACGACTGGGTCGACGGACGCGCGTTCGCGGCGCTGCTCGACACGCTCCGCGGCTTCGTCGCCGCCGAGCGCCCGATCGACCTGGTGCTGTCCAACTTCGTCTACGAGAAGGTCGGGCGGCGGTACAAGCGGGCGGTGCGCTACCGCAACGTGCTGCCCCGCGAGAGGGTGTTCGGCTGGGACGAGGTCGGGAAGTTCCGCACCGGGCAGTTCCTCATGATGCACTCGCTCGTGTACCGCACCGACCTGCTGCGCGAGTCCGGGCTGCGGCTTCCCGAGCACACCTTCTATGTGGACAACCTGTACGTCTACCAGCCGCTGCTGCACGTCGAGACGATGTACTACCTCGACGTCGACCTCTACCGGTACTTCATCGGCCGTCCCGACCAGTCGGTCAACGAGGCCGTGATGATCCGCCGCATCGACCAGCAGCTCAAGGTCAACCGGCTGCTCATGGACGTCGAGGTCAGCCCCTACGACGTGCCGCCGGCCCTGTACGCCTACCTGCTGCACCACCTGCAGGTGGTCTGCGTGATCTCGTCCACCATGCTGCTGCGGTCGGGCCGCGACGAGGACTTCGCCCGCAAGGTCGAGCTGTGGCGCGAGCTGCGCTACGACGACCCGGAGGTCTACCGCCGGCTCAAGCGCGGGGCGCTGGGGCGCATCGTCCACCTGCCCGGCAAGCCCGGCCGCAAGGCCGCCGTCGCCGCCTACCGCGGCGCGTCCTGGGCGCTCGCGCTCAACTGACGCGGGCGCGCCTCCCGCGCCCCGTCCGCCCCCGTGCCCTGCCCGGCACGGGGGCGCTGTCCTGTCACGACGCGAACGCCGTGGTCGCGAGGAAGTCGCCGAGCATCCGGCGCCACACCCACCAGGAGTGGTCGCCTTCCGTCTCGAGGGTCGTCGCGGTGAGGCCGGCCTCCCGATAGCGCGCGGCGAGGGCCTCGAAGGACCCGGCGCCCGCGGTGAGCGGGTCCTGGGCGCCGGTGCCCAGGTGCACGGCGCGCGCGGTGGCGGCGGTCGCGAGCTCCGCGTCGGTGAGGTCCTCGGCGGCGCCGTGCGGTGCGACCGCCGCGGGCATCGACCACATGCCGTACGCGTCGAACAGGTCGGCGCGCGTGAGCATCAGGTGCTCGGCGAGGCGCCCGCCCATCGACAGGCCCGCGAAGGCGCGCAGCGCCGGGTCGGCCGTCGCATGGAGGTGCGACTCCGCGTACGGCAGGACGCTGTCGACCAGCTCCCGTGCATACAGGTCGAAGAACGCCGGGTCCTCCATGCCGTCCGCCGACAGGCCCGAGAAGTCGGTGGTGATCGCGACCACGGGCGGGATCTCGCCCGTCGCGATCGCATGGTCGAGCTGCTCCGCGGCCCCGCCCTTGATCCACCACGCCGTCTCGTCGTCGTAGGCGCCGTGCGAGAGCACGAGGAGCGGATAGGGCTCCTCGCGGTCCGGGTCGAACCCCGCGGGCAGGTACACGCCGAGCGCGTGACGCCCGGCGGGGTCGACCGACAGCGCGGATGCGTAGGTGCGCGCCTCGACGGTGCCGCGCTCCGCGGGGGCGGCGGGCAGCTGGTCGGCGGCGTCGTACGTCGGATGCGCGGGGTCGACCGGCACGAACAGCCGGGACCACTGCTGCGCCTCGTCCGGGTCGGTCGCGAGCGGTGCGGGGTTGGCGGGGTCCGCCGTCACCTCGCAGACGAGGACGAGCGTGCACTCCCGCGTGACGAAGCCGTAGTTCCACAGGCCCGCGGGGACAGCGGCGGTGAGCTCCCACACCCCGTCGTCGCCGCGCGTGAGCGGTGCGAGGTCTTCCGCGAGGGGCAGGGTGGGGACGTCGCCGGGCGTCCAGCCGTCGCCGAGCCACGAGCGGGACGCCCCCGCGACCCCCAGCAGGTCCGGCGTGGTGAGGTACAGGTCCCCGGCGAGCCACACCTGGTCGGCGTCCGGCGCGGCGAGCCGGAAGGTCACCTCGTACCCGGTGGGCGAGGAGCCGGACGCGACCACCTCGGGCCCGTCGAGGACGGGGGAGCGGGACGATGCGTCGCCCGCGCAGCCGCCGAGCGCCAGTCCGGCGGTGGCCGTGGCCGCGAGGACGCGCGCGCGTCGGGTCGCCCTCATGTCAGCCTCCTCCGGTCGCGCCGCGTCAGACCGGCAGCGGGATGAGCATGCGCAGCACGAACCACCCATCGGCGGACTCGACCGCCATGGTGCCGTCGTAGCGCTCCGCGGCCTGACGGATGTTCTTGAGGCCGTAGCCGTGGTGCTGCGCATCGTCCTTGGTGGTCGCCGGCAGCCCGTCGACCAGGCTGAGCTCGCCGCCGAACCAGTTCTCGAAGCGCAGGATCGCGAAGTGGCCCTGGCGGTACACGGCGACTCGGATGAGCCGCCGCTCGCGGTCCCTCACCTGCGCGGTCGCCTCGATCGCGTTGTCGAGCGCGTTGCCGAAGACCGTCACGACGTCCATCACGTCCATGAAGTCCACCACCGTTCCCTCGACGACGCTGGTGACGGTGATGCCGTGGACGTCCGCCTGGGCCATCTTGCTCGCGAGCACGGTGTCCACCACGGCGTTGCCGGTGTCGATGGCCGCCGCCCCGTAGCCGCGGATCGACTCCTCGAGCTGGTCGACCATCGAGGAGCGCGCGGTGGCGTCCGTCTCGCCGCGGATCGCCGTGATGTAGTTCTTGAGGTCGTGATAGCGCGCGTTGACGGCCTCGCGCTCCTCGCGTGACCGCAGGTACTGCTGATGCTGGTGGTGCAGCAGCGAGTTCATCGACTGGACCTCGATGGCCCGCTGGAGGTGAAGCCGCTGGCCGCGCATCGCGTAGAGGGCGATGAAGCCCGCGAGGTCGACGAGCGTGCGGATGTAGAAGATCTCGCGGCCGTCGCGCCCGCTGAAGGGCGTGTCCTCGTTCACGAAGCTGAGGTTGGACAGCAGGAACGTCACGACGGCGATCGACAGCGTCGCCGCGAGCGTGCGGCCGTCGATCTCGAGCCGCACGCCGGCAGGGAAGTTGCGGCGCTCGACCAGCCACGCGGCGCCCAGGCACGCCCCGCCCAGCAGGATCAGCGAGAGCACCCGCACGCCGGTCCAGACGCCGGTGACGAAGAAGTGCTGGTCGAGCTGCCACGCGAGCGACGCCGAGAGCTCGGCGAGCACGAAGGCGCGCGCGAGCAGGTCGCCCGCCGCCTTCGCGTTCGTGTCGGTGCACGCCCAGATCAGCAGGAACATGCTGAAGGCCGCGAGCGTCATGCCGAGCGACCACAGCCCGAGCGGCAGCGCGCCCGTGAGCTCCTGCACGCCGATGATGACGCCGAGCCCCACCGCCAGCGCCGCGCCCAGGGCCGGGCCCTTGAGGCGGCGCGGCACCATCGAGATGTAGAGCAGGCAGGTGGACCACTCCGCGAGCGCGGGCAGCAGTCGAGGCATCTCCTCGAGGGGCTGGTTGATCACGCGCGCTGGCCGTCCATGTGCGCGGCGAGGGCGTCGAGGAACGCCTTCTTGCGGGGGCGGCTGACCTGGAGGGCGTCGCCGCCGACCATCACGCTCGCGCCGTCCTCGAACCGACGTACGTGGCGCAGGTTGACCAGGTAGCAGTTGTTCGAGCGGAAGAAGCCCAGGGCGCCGAGCTCGTCCTCGAGCGCCTTGAGCGTGCCCGAGAACGTGTACTCGCGGTCGAGCGAGTGGATGGTGATGCGGTGCTTCACGGACTCGATGTAGACGATGTCCGCCGGGTCGAGCCGGATGACCGTGTTGTTGACGGTGATGACCACGCTGCGGCTCTCGCGCTTGCGCAGCCGCGCGAGCGAGCGGGTGAGCTCCTGCGCGAACGCGAAGTAGGGCACGGGCTTGAGCAGGTAGCTGAGGGCGTCGACCTCGTAGCCGCGGATGGCGAACTGACCCATGTTGGTGACGAAGATGATGATGACGTCGGAGTCGACCTCGCGGATCCGGTGGGCGGCCTCGAAGCCGTCCATCCCGGGCATCTCGACGTCGAGGAAGAGCAGGTCGTACTGCGGGCGGTAGTCCTGCACCGCGGCCTTGCCGTCCGGGAAGTCGCGGATGTCGAGCTCGAGGGCGTGCTCCTCGCCGTACCTGGCCAGATGCGCCATGAGGGTGTCGCGGTAGGTCGCGTCGTCCTCGACGATCCCGATCCTGATCACTGTGCTCCCTGCCGTTCGACTGCTGGACCAGTGTAAAACGGCGTGATGGAGGCACCCCGGGACGAACGGGCGGTCCGGAGGTGCATGAGGCGTCCTTGCGTCATCGAGTCGCCGGGGGTGGCGCCCCGGGGCAGGATGGTCAGGCTATCGATCTGCGAGGGGCGATGCGCGCCGTCCGCACGTTCTGACGCCCTCGCCGCACGTTCTGCGCCGACGGCGTCAGATCGGCAGGACCAGCTGCTCCCCCTGGTTGTGGATGTTGCCGACCTCGCGACCGACCTCGTGCCACGTCAGGTCGGGTGCGGGCGCCGCGATGGCGGCGAACAGGTCGTCCCGGGATGACGCGGGGTCCAGCCACGCGTCGGCCTCCTCGGGCATCAGCATCACCGGCTGCCGATCGTGGATCTCCTGCATGTCCCCCCGCGACGCGGTGGTGACGATCGCGCACGTCGCGAGCCACGGCGCATCGTCCCCCAGGGCCTTGTCCTTCCAGAACTCGAACAGGCCGCCGAACGCGAGCGGCGCCCCGTCCTCGGTGTGGATGAAGTACGGGGTCTTCACGCCGTCGACGGTGCGCCACTCGTAGTAGCCGCTCGCCGGGACCAGGCAGCGCCGCTTCGCGAAGGCGGAGCGGAACGACGGCTTCTCCGCGACCGTCTCGGCGCGCGCGTTGAACATCTTGGAGCCGATCGCGGGATCCTTCGCCCACGACGGCACGAGCCCCCACCGGGTGCGCTCGAGCGAGCGGCCCGCCTCCTTGCGCGCGACCACGATCGACGTGTCCTGCATCGGCCCGATGTTGTAGCGCGGGGCGAGCCGCGCATCGTCCGCGACCACCGCCACCTCGAACGCGTCGATGAGCTCCTGCTCGGTGAGGAAGTTCGCGTAGCGGCCGCACATGGGGCCAGCGTAGGCACGCCAGGGCCGTGCGGGACCCCGTTTGGGCCGCCTGCCAGCACCTTTCGATATCCACACCCCTTGTCCTAATTGTCCGTTTCGCGCTAGCGTCGCCGCCATGGGGGGAGAGGCGCAGGCGCGCATCGAGGACGATGTGCGCGCGCGGATCCGTGACACGGGTGTGGACCCGACGCGGGACGCGCGCGCCGTCGAGCTGCTCGTGGCGGCCGTCATCGACGAGTGGGACGAGCGCGCCCTCCTCGGCGGCGACGCCCCCGTCGCGGACCGTGCCGCGCTCGCCCGCACCGTCACCGACGCGGTGGCGGGACTCGGCCCGCTGCAGCCGCTGCTCGACGATCCCGAGATCGAGGAGATCTGGATCAACGCCCCGCACGAGGTCTACGTGGCCCGCAAGGGCGCGAGCGAGCTCACCAGCATCCTGCTGACCGCCGAGGAGGTGCGCTCGCTCGTGGAGCGGATGCTCGCGCTCGCGGGCAGGCGACTCGACCTGAGCTCGCCGTTCGTCGATGCCGCGCTGCCCGGCGGGGAGCGCCTCCACGTCGCCATCCCGGACGTCACGCGCCGCCACTGGGCCGTCAACATCCGCAAGTACATCGCCCGCGCCACCGACGTCGATGACCTCGTCGCGCTCGGCACCCTCACCCACGCGGCCGCGCGCTTCCTCGCGGCCGCCGTCCGGGCCGGGCTCACCATCCTCGTGTCGGGCGGTACCCAGGCGGGCAAGACCACCACTCTCGGGGCGCTCGCCGGCGCGATCCCCTCGCGCGAGCGGGTGATCACGTGCGAGGAGGTCTTCGAGCTCGCGCTGCCGGTGAGAGACGTGGTCGCGCTCCAATGCCGCCAGGCCTCGCTCGAGGGCACGGGCGAGATCTCCCTGCGGCGCCTCGTCAAGGAGGCGCTGCGGATGCGTCCCGACCGGATCGTGGTCGGGGAGGTGCGCGAGGCGGAGGCGCTGGACCTGTTGATCGGCCTCAACGCCGGACTTCCGGGGCTGTGCACCATCCACGCCAACTCCGCCCGCGACGCCCTCGCCAAGATGTGCACGCTGCCACTGCTCGCCGGTGACAACGTGTCCGACCGTTTCGTGGTCCCCGCCGTCGCCTCCGCCGTGGACCTGGTGGTCCACCTGGGCCTCGAGGCCGACGGCCGGCGCCGCGTGCGCGAGATCGCGGGCGTGTCCGGCCGCGTCGAGTCCGGCGTGATCGAGCTGGCCGAGATCTTCACCACCCGCGACGGCGCGCTCGTCAGGGGAGGCGGCTTCCCGCCCCACCCGGAGCGGTTCACCGGGCTCGGGCTCCCCCTCGCCGAGATCCTGGCGGCCTGACATGGACGCGGCGCTCGGGCTCCTGCTGGGGACCGGGCTGCTGCTCGTGTGGCTCGCGTGCTGGGAGGCGCCGCCGCGCACCCGCGAGCGCCGCTCGCGCGCCGTCGACTTCGAGGACCGGCTCGTCCAGGCGGGGATCCAGGGGGTGAACGCGACCGCATTCGGGGCGGCCGCGCTCGGCGCCGGGCTCGCCGCGCTGGTGATCTCGTGGTCCGTCACCCGTTCGCTCGCCGTCGCGGGCATCGTCGCGTGCGGGGCCGCCTACGGCCCGTACGCCTTGGTCGCGTCGCGTGCGCGATCCCGTCGCGCCGCGCTGCGCACCGCCTGGCCCGAGGCCGTCGACGCCCTCGCCTCCGGCATCCGTGCCGGGCTCGCCCTCCCGGAGGCCCTCGCGGCCCTCGGCGAGCGCGGACCCGAGCCGCTCCGTCCCGCCTTCCGCGGCTTCGCGGAGGACTATCGCGCCACCGGAGCGTTCGGCGCGTGCCTCGATCGGCTCAAGGCCGCGCTCGCGGACCCCGTCGCCGACCGCATCGTCGAGTCCGTGCGCCTCGCCCGCGACGTCGGCGGCACCGAGGTGGGCTCCGTCCTGCGCGCCCTCGCGCGCTTCCTGCGGGACGATGCGCGGGTCCGGGGTGAGCTCGAGGCCCGCCAGTCCTGGACCGTCAACGCCGCCCGGCTCGCCGTCGCCGCGCCGTGGGTCCTGCTCGCGCTCCTCGCCACCCGCCCCGGCGGGCTCGAGGCCTTCGATACCGCCGCGGGTGTCGCCGTCCTCGTCGGCGGCGCGGCCGCATGCGCAGGCGCCTACCGGCTCATGCGCACGCTCGGGCGGCTGCCGGTCGAGGAGAGGGTGCTGAGATGACCGCCCTCATCTGCCTCGCGCTCGCGGCCGGCCTCGCCCTCGTGTGGTCGTGGGCGCGCGAGCGGCGATTCTCCCTGGAGCGACGGCTCGCGCCCCGGCTTCGCGGCGGTGCCGTCGCCGTCGAGCGGGGTCCGCTCGCCCGCATCGTCGCGCCGCTCGTCGCCGACGCGTCGCGCCTGATCGCGCGGTGGGGCGCGCCCGCCGAGGAGGTCGAGCGGCGCCTCGCCCGCGCCGGGCTCGAGGGCACGGTCGCGCGCCACCGCGCGCAGGGCGTGGCCGGGGGTGCGGCCGGTCTCGCCGCGGGGCTCGCGGTGGGCGCGCTGCTCGCGTCCGTGCGCGGCACGGGCCCCGTGGTGGTGCTCCTCGTCGCGGTGTGCGGCGCGGCGGCCGGCGCCACCGCGCCCGACCTGCTGCTCGCCCGCCGGGCCGCCGCACGTGCGGCCCGCATCCGCGCGGAGCTGCCGGCGGCCGCCGAGATGCTCGCGCTGGCCGTCGTGGCGGGGGAGTCGGTGCCGGCCGCGCTCGACCGGGTCGCGGCGCTCGCGCCCGGGCCGCTCGGCGACGAGCTGCGCCTCGCGCTCGCCGACATCCGCGCCGGCGGCACCGTCGGCCGCGCGCTCGACGCGCTCGCGGCGCGCGTCGCCGAGCCGGTGGTCACGAGCTTCTGCGACGCGATCGTCACCGCCATCGAGCGCGGCACCCCGCTCGCGGAGGTGCTCCACTCCCAGGCCACCGACGTGCGCGACCGCGGCCGCCAGCACCTCCTCGAGGAGGGCGGCAAGCGTGAGATCGCCATGCTCGTACCTGTTGTCCTCTTGATTCTGCCCGTCACCGTGCTGTTCGCGTTGTTCCCCGGACTCGTCGCATTGAGGCTCGGGGCCTGAGAGAGGGGGAAGGCATGAGGAAACGCTTCGACTGGAGGGACGACCGCGGCGACGTGCCGGGCTGGGTCCTCATCACCTTGATGACAGCCGGGCTCGTCGCCACGATCTGGGCCCTCGCGGGCCCGGCGCTGGGCGACATGTTCACCACCGCCCTTGAGTCGGTCACCGGGGCCTGACGAGGGCAGCGCGGTCGTCGAGCTCGTGCTCGTCGCCTCGCTGGTGATCGTGGTCGCGCTCGCGGTCCTGCAGCTGGTCCTCGCGGCCCACGTGCGCGCCACGCTCACGGCGTGCGCGTCCGAGGGCGCCCGCGTCGCCGCCGTCGCGCGTCAGGGGGACGATGCGGGCCTCGCCCGCGCGGTCGGCTGCGCCCGGGACTCGCTCGGCATGACGGCCGCGGCCACCGCGGGAGACGAGGACGTCGCGGGGCTCGCGGGCGTGCGCGTCACGCTCACCGGGCCGTCTCCCGTGCTCGTGCTGTGGCACGGAGGCGACGTGTCCGCGAGCGGCCGCGCCATCCGGGAGGTCGCCGGTGCGTGACGCGAGGGACGATGCGGGCGCGGCGGCGGTCGAGTTCGTCGCGCTCACGCTGGTCCTGCTGCTGCCGCTCGTCTACCTGGTGGTCGCGGTCACGCGGGTGCAGTCCGGCGCGTACGCCGCCGAGGCCGCCGCCTACGCCGCCGCCCGCGCGGCGGTGGTGCGGGGGCTCGACGCGCTCGACTCCGGCGCCGGGACCGAGGCGGCCCTGGGGGTCGCGCGCGACGCCGCCGGCCTCGCCGCGGACGTGACGGCCGCGGACTTCGGGGTCGACGACGTGGCGATCGAGCTGGGCTGCGAGGGGGCCTGCCTCGCGGCCGGCTCGGCGGTCACGGCTCGCGCCTCCGTGCGGGTCCCCCTGCCGGGGCTGCCGTCGGTGCTCCGCGCGGCGATCCCCGCGCGCGTCACGGTCGAGGCGACCGGCGCGAGCCCGGTCGACGGGTACGTGCCGTGACCCGGCCCGCCCGCGACGAGGGCTCGGTGATGGTCCTGACGATCGGCCTCGTCGCCGTCCTCCTCGCCGCGATCGTCACGGTCGCGTCCATCACCCAGGTTCAGCTCCAGCGGGCCCGCCTGGCCCACGCCGCGGACGAGGCCGCGCTCGCGGCCGCCGACACCATCGACGTCGACGCCTACTACGCGACCGGCACGGTCCGCGTCGACGCGGGCACGCTCGAGGACGAGGCGCGCGCCCAGCTCGCGGTCTCGGCCCGCCGCCAGGGCCTCGCGGGCGCGGTGCTGACCCGCGCATCGTCCCCCGACGGGACCACCGTGGAGGTGACCGTCGCGCTGCACGCGCCGGTCCTGTTCGGGGCATCCTGGCTGCCGGGTCGGGTGGATCTGAGCGCGTCCGCGTCGGCGAGGGCGCTGGGGCCCTAGGTCCGCGGGCACTTGGTCCCAAGCAAAGCATCGGCCCGACCCGTACGGTGAAACACGAGGTGCCCCCACACCGCCAGCCGGCAGGAGCGAGCCCCCCAAAGACACGGCCCCACAAGGGCCTCACCCAGGGAGAGGGAGTACAGGCCATGACCACCGAAGCCGTCGACAGCACCACGATCCAGGACGACGCGGGAGACCCCCGCTCGCAGGCGTGGCGCGGCTTCTCCGCCGGCGCCTGGTGCGACGGCATCGACGTCCGTGACTTCATCCAGGCCAACTACACCCCGTACGAGGGCGACGACACGTTCCTCGCCGGCCCGACCGCCCGTACCACGGGCGTGTGGGACAAGCTGTCCGCGATGTTCCCCGAGGAGCGCGAGAAGGGCGTCTACGACGTCGACTTCGAGCACCCCGCCACCATCACGGCGCACGCGCCGGGTTACATCGACAAGGACAACGAGGTCATCGTCGGCCTCCAGACCGATGCGCCGCTCAAGCGCGCGATCATGCCGTACGGCGGCTGGCGCATGGTGGTGAAGGAGCTCGAGACCTACGGGTACCCGGTCAAGCCGGAGCTCGAGGAGATCTTCTCCAAGTACCGCAAGACCCACAACGACGGCGTCTTCGACGCGTACCCGCCGAACGTCCGTGCGGCCCGCAGCTCGCACATCGTCACGGGCCTCCCGGACGCCTACGGCCGCGGCCGCATCATCGGCGACTACCGCCGCGTCGCGCTGTACGGCGTCGACGCCCTCATCGCGGGCAAGAAGCTCGAGCGCATGGAGCTCGACATGGAGCGCTCGACCGAGGACATCATCCGCGACCGCGAGGAGAACTCCGAGCAGATCAAGGCGCTCAAGGAGCTCAAGGAGATGGCCGCCTCGTACGGCTTCGACATCTCCGGCCCCGCGACCAACGGCCGCGAGGCCGTCCAGTGGCTGTACTTCGCGTACCTCGCCGCGGTGAAGGAGCAGAACGGCGCCGCCATGTCGCTCGGCCGCACCTCGACCTTCGTCGACGTGTACCTCGAGCGCGACATCGCCGAGGGCACCCTCACCGAGGAGCAGGCTCAGGAGATCATCGACGACTTCGTCATCAAGCTCCGCATCGTCCGCTTCCTCCGCACCCCCGAGTACGACGCCCTGTTCTCCGGCGACCCGACGTGGGTCACCGAGACCATCGGCGGCATCGGCGAGGACGGCCGCCCGCTGGTGACCCGCACCTCGTTCCGCTACCTGCAGACGCTGTACAACCTCGGCCCGGCCCCCGAGCCGAACCTGACCGTGTTCTGGTCGGACAAGCTGCCCCAGGGCTTCAAGGACTACTGCGCGAAGGTGTCGATCGACACGTCCGCGATCCAGTACGAGTCCGACGAGCTGATCCGCCCCTGCTACGGCGACGACACCGCGATCGCGTGCTGCGTGTCCGCGATGGCCGTCGGCAAGCAGATGCAGTTCTTCGGCGCCCGCGTCAACCTCGCCAAGTCGCTGCTGTACGCGATCAACGGCGGCCGCGACGAGATCTCCGGCAAGCAGGTCGCGCCGGTGTCGGCCCCGATCCTGGACGAGGTCCTCGACTTCGACACCGTGCTCGAGGCCTACGACACGCTGCTCGACTGGCTCGCCGAGACCTACGTGGACGCCCTCAACTGCATCCACTACATGCACGACAAGTACGCGTACGAGCGCATCGAGATGGCGCTGCACGACCGCACCATCCTCCGCACCATGGCCTGCGGCATCGCCGGCCTGTCGGTCGCGGCGGACTCGCTGTCGGCCATCAAGTACGCGACCGTCCGCCCCGTGCGCGACGAGTCCGGCCTCGCCGTGGACTACGAGATCGACGGCGAGTTCCCCTGCTACGGCAACGACGACGACCGCGTCGACGAGATCGCCGTCGCGCTCGTGGGCCGCTTCATGGAGAAGATCCGCCAGCAGCCGACGTACCGCAACGCGCAGCACACGCAGTCGGTCCTCACCATCACGTCCAACGTGGTGTACGGCAAGCACACCGGCAACACCCCGGACGGCCGCCGCTCGGGCGAGCCGTTCGCGCCGGGCGCCAACCCGATGAACGGCCGCGACGTGCACGGCGTGATGGCCTCGGCCCTCTCCGTCGCGAAGCTGCCCTACGCGGAGGCGCAGGACGGCATCTCGCTGACCACGTCCATCGTCCCGTCCGGCCTCGGCCGCACCCGCGAGGACCAGGTGAAGAACCTGGTGGGCATCCTCGACGCGTACAACGTGTCGAACGGGTTCCACGTGAACATCAACGTCCTCAACCGTGAGGTCCTCGAGGACGCGATGGAGCACCCGGAGAAGTACCCGCAGCTCACCATCCGCGTGTCCGGCTACGCCGTGAACTTCGTCCGTCTGACCCGCGAGCAGCAGCTCGACGTGCTCTCCCGCACGTTCCACGCCGGGCTGTAGCAGCTCAGCGCGGACAGGACCCTCAGCGGCGCCTCGCCCCTCCGGGGGCGGGGCGCCGCTCTCTCTATCATCGGCTTCAGGAGGTCCCCCATGTCCGACACCAGCCACCCCGTTCCCGTGCCGCTTCTCGCGTCCCCTCCCATGGAGATCGCGGACGAGGAGATGGCCGCCGCCGAGCGCATCGTCGACCACACGTCCGGGTCGGTCCACTCGTGGGATCTCGTCACGGGCGCCGACGGCCCCGGCACCCGCATGGCGCTGTTCCTCGCCGGCTGCGGGATGCGGTGCCAGTTCTGCCAGAACCCCGACACGTGGCGCATGCGCGACGGCAAGCGCCACACCGTCGACGAGGTGATGGAGAAGGTCGAGCGCTACGAGAAGGTCCTCAAGGTCTCCGGCGGCGGCATCACCATCTCCGGCGGCGAGCCGCTGCTGCAGGCCAAGTTCGTCATGGAGATCTTCCGCCGCTGCCAGGAGCGGGGCATCCACACCGCGCTCGACACCGCGGGCCTGCTCGGCGCGCGCCTGTCCGACGAGGACCTGACGTCGATCGACCTGGTGCTGCTCGACATCAAGTCCGGCATCCCCGAGACCTACACGCGCGTCACGGGTCGCCCGCTGCAGCCGACCCTGGACTTCGCGCGCAGGCTCTCGGACCAGGGGCGCACCATGTGGATCCGGTTCGTGCTGGTGCCGGGCCTCACCGACGCGGTCGAGAACGTCGACGCGGTCGCGTCCTTCGTGGAGACGCTGGACGGCGTTGCCCGCGTCGAGGTGCTGCCGTTCCACCAGCTGGGCCGCGACAAGTGGGCCGCGACGGGGGAGCCGTACCTGCTCGAGGACACGCCCACGCCGTCGCACGAGCTGCTCGACCGGGTGAGGGGGCAGTTCGCGAGCCGCGGCATCACCGTGATGTAGGACGATGCGCGGGCCGGCCGGCCGGGCGGTCGGCCGAAGTTTCGCATTGGCGCCGATCCCGCGCGTGCGCCTGCGCGGCGCCGGCTTCATCCATGGCGAACGCGCACGTTCGACACGGAGGTCCGGGTTTGAATGAAAGCGTTCATTCTCCGTGTAGCATCGTGCACGTCCTGAGCCGGGCTTGTCCCACCGTTGCCGTCGATGTCGACGGCACACGCACGGCGGGACCTCGTGCAGTGCTGCGGATTGGGGAGGGGCTGATGGGTCGCAAAGTCGGCGTCCGTGAGGTGGCGGAGCGCGCGGGCGTGTCCATGGGCACCGTGTCGAACGTCGTCAACGGCCTCTCGACGGTGAGCCCGGAGAACGTCGCGCGCGTGCAGCGCGCGATCGGTGAGCTGGGCTTCGTGCCGAACTCCCATGCGAGGCAGCTTCGCGGCGGGAGATCCGACACGATCGGCATGCTCGTGCTCAACGTGGGCAATCCTTTCTTCGCGGATGTCGCTCATGTCGTGCAGGAGCTCGCGCAGCCGGAGGGCTCGCCGTTGGTGATCGCGAGCAGCGATCAGGACCCCGAACTCGAGGCGCGGCTGTTGACCATGTTCGAGGAGTCGCGTGCGCGCGGCCTCATCGTCGCGCCCGTCCATGGAGTGACGCCGGGCTTGGTGGCGGCGCAGCGACGCGGGATGCCGATCGTCCTGCTCGATGAGCATGCGGGGGCCGAGCAGTTCTGCTCCGTCTCGCTCGACGGTACGGCCGGCGGATACCTCGCCGCCTCCCACCTGCTCGAGCGGGGCCGGCGTCGGCTCGCGTTCGTGGGTGGGCCGATCACGCAGGTCACAGATCGCCTTGCGGGGGTCTCTCGCGCGGTCGACGAGGCGCCCGGCGCCTTGTTGAGCGTCTTCGAGGTGCCGGACCTGACGGTGGATCAGGGGCGCGCCGTCGGCAGTCGTATCGCGGCGCTCGACGCCCGTGACCGGCCCGACGGCATCTTCGCCGCCAACGACCTTGTCGCACTAGGGATCCTCGCGGAGTTCCAGGGCGCCGGCATCGACGTGCCCGGCGATGTTGCGCTCGTGGGGTACGACGACATCGACTATGCGAAGACCGCGAGCGTGGCGCTGACGTCGATCGCCCAGCCTCGCACGACCATCGCGACCGAGGCGCTCAGGCTCCTGCTCGACGAGGAGAGGGCGACCGCCGATGCACCGCACGTGCACCAGCAGTATCGACTCGCCCCGGAGCTGACGGTGCGAGCCAGCAGCGGCGCTGCGCGCTAGCGCCGACTGCGAGCGGGCACTGCCATGTGCCGGGCGTCGTGTCCCGCCTCGCGGGCGCACCTGCGAGGCGGCCGACGGCTGGACGGCGCACCGAGGCGGCCTCGTGACGGTGACGCGATGCTGAACCGTTACATTCAGGCTGGCCAAACCCGCATGACTTATGATTGAATCCGTTCATCGGCAAGGCATTGGGGCCTCGCTGACCAAGGAGGAGGACAACGATGCCTTTCACTCTTCACGGGCGCACCTTCGCTGTGCCCGCCCTGCTCGCGGCCTCCGCGCTCGGGCTCGCCGCATGCTCGACCGGCAGCTCGCCGTCATCGAGCGGCTCTGCTGGCAGCGACGGCTCCGCTGAGCCTGTCGAGCTGTCTTTCCTGGTCGACAACGCGGAGGTCACCGTCGGCATCGCCGAAGCCCTGACCGCGGCGTACACCGAGGCGCACCCGAACGTGACCTTCGAGATCGAGCAGCGACCGGGCGGCACCGAGGGCGACAACATCGTTAAGACCCGTCTGCAGACCGGTGACATGGCGGACCTCTTCGTCTACAACACCGGCTCGCTCTTCCAGGCGCTCGCACCGTCGCAGACGCTGCTCCCGCTCGACGACATCGCGAACATGGCGGCCGTCTCCGACACCTTCAAGGCCGGCGTCACCGCCGACGGCGGGGTCTACGGCATTCCCGCAGGTACAGCGATGGGCGGCGGCATCCTGTACAACATCCCGCTGTACGAGGAGCTGGGCCTCGAGGTCCCGACCACGTGGGACGAGTTCATGGCCAACAACGCGGCGATCGCCGAGAAGTCCGACGCCGCACCTGTCGTCCAGACTTATGGCGAGACCTGGACGTCGCAGCTGTTCGTGCTGGGCGACTTCGCCAATGTTCTCGCAGCGGACCCGGAGTGGGCCGACAAGTACACCGCGAACGAGGCGAAGTACGCCGACGGCTCGCCCGCCATCGACGGCTTCCAGCACCTCCAGGACGTCGCCGACGCCGGCTACCTCAACAAGGACTTCGCGTCCGCGAGCCTGGCAGACGGCATGCGCATGGTCGCGACGGGCGAGGGTGCGCACTACCCGATGCTGACGTTCGCCTTCTCCGAGCTCCAGGCCAACAACCCCGACAACCTCAACGACGTCGGCCTGTTCGCCATCCCCGGCAGCTCGGGTGACAGCCCGCTTACCACCTGGCTCTCGCCCGGTTACTACATCCCCGCGACGAGCGAGCATTCCGACGCAGCCAAGGACTTCCTCAACTGGGTCGCCACCCCCGAGGCGTGCGAGGTCCAGACCGAGGCCGTGGGCGCACAGGGTCCGTACTTCGTGGACGGCTGCACCCTGCCGGACGACGTTCCGCAGATGGTCGCGGACATGCTCCCCTACTTCGACGCGGGCAACACCGGCCCCGCGCTCGAGTTCCTTTCGCCGGTCAAGGGCCCTGCCCTCGAGAACATCATGGTCGAGGTCGGCTCCGGGATCCGCTCCGCTCAGGACGGCGCGGCCCTCTACGACGAGGACGTCAAGAAGCAGGCTCAGCAGCTGGGCCTCGAGGGCTGGTAAGCCCCACGCCACACCCATCAGCACACCTCCGGGTCCCGGCCACGGCCGGGGCCCGGAGGGCGAGCGGAGCCCTCTCATGACTGACACACTTCACGCACGCACGCAGGAAGCCCCTGCCTCGATCGACGCGCCGGACCGCACCCGGAAGGCCCGCAAGCGCAGCACCTACCCGATGTGGTTCTACGCGCCGGCCGGCGTGATCTACGGCGCGCTCTTCGTCATCCCGACGTTCGCCTCGTTCTACTTCGCACTGACGCGCTGGACCATCTTCGACTCCGAGTTCATCGGACTCGAGAACTTCAAGACGTTCTTCGCCGAGCCGTATCTGTTCGAGAGCCTGCTCAACACGCTCTTCTACGCGACGTTCACGTCGGGGGCGAAGGTCGTGCTCGGCCTGCTGCTCGCGGTGTTCCTGTCGAGCCAGATCATCGCGCGCGGGTATCTGCGCAGCGTGGTCTTCTTCCCCGTGCTGGTGTCCGCGGTGGGCGTCGGCGTGACGTTCTCCGTGCTCATGGACCCGTTCGATGGCCTCATCAACAAGGTCCTCGCCGTCTTCGGTGTCGAGGGGCCGGGCTGGCTCACCGATCCCGACCTTGCGCTCTTCTCCGTCGCCTTCGTCGACGTGTGGCGCGGCGTCGGCCTCGCCACGCTGATCTACATCGCCGGAATCGTCGCGATCCCCCAGGAGTACTTCGAGGCCGCGAAGGTCGATGGCGCGAACGCCTGGCACCGCTTCTGGCACGTGACCCTTCCGCTCATGCGTCCGGCGACCACCACCGTGATCATCCTGTCGCTCATCGGCGGCCTGAGGTCCTTCGATCTCATCTGGACCATGACGAAGGGCGGTCCCGGATTCAGCTCGGACGTGCTCGCGTCCGTGGTCTACAAGCAGTATCAGGCGGGCTTCTATGGTCTCTCCACCGCCGGCAACGTGGTCCTCTTCGTCCTCGTGGCGGCGATCATCATCCCGCTCTTCTGGTTCCTCAACCGCAAGGAGGTCGACCAGTGAGCACCGCTGTTCAGACGTCGAAGCTCAACCGCACCTACTCCCGCCTTGGCGGCCTCGCCGGCATCATCGTCACCGCGGTCGTCTTCCTGGTGCCGTTCGCCTTCATCTTCGTGACGGCGTCCAAGACCCGCGCCGAGGCGTCCCTGCTCGAGTTCTCGTGGCCCACGGAATGGGCGTTCGTCGAGAATCTGGTCGAGGTGGTGCAGTCGCGCGACTACATCCTCATCACCGCGTTCATCAACTCGACCATCCTCACAGTCGGGTCGGTCACCATCATGGTCGTGGTGTCGGCGATGGTGGGCTACGTCCTCCAGCGCCGCAAGAGCCGCTGGAACCCGCTCATCAACTTCCTCGTGCTCGCGGGCCTCATCGTCCCGCCGGCCGTGGTGCCCACCATCTGGGTCATGCAGGGCCTCGGGATCTACAAGACGCTCCACGGCCTGATCCTCATCGAGGTCGCGTTCGGGATGGCGTTCTGCATCCTCATGTTCCGCGCCTTCGTCTCCACCATCCCGCGCGAGCTGGACGAGGCGGCCACCATGGACGGTGCCGGGCCCGTGCGGCTCTTCTTCAAGGTGATCTTCCCACTGCTGCGTTCGGTGATCGTCACCGTGATCGTGGTGCAGTCCGTCACAGTGTTCAACGACTTTCAGAACCCGCTGTACTTCCTGCCCGGAGACAAGGGCGCGACCGTCCAGGTCACCCTCTACAACTTCCAGGGGCAGTTCTCGACGTCGTGGAACCTCCTGTTCATGGACATCCTCCTGATCACCGTCCCGATGCTCATCATGTACATCTTCTTCAACCGTCAGATCGTCGCCGGAATGACCTCCGGCGCAGTCAAGGGGTGACCGTGGCCTCCACCACCGTCCGTGTCCGCGTCGAGTCGGCACAGTTCGGCGACATCGTCATGACGCGCACGCCACGCCTGTCCTGGGCGACCAGCACCGGTGCCGCCGGCTGGATCCAAGGCGCCGCCGAGGTCCGCTGGGTGTCCTCCCGCGGCTCGCTCATCCGCGAGCTGGTCGGGCCCGCATCGGCGCAGGTGCCGTGGCCGTTCAGCCCGCTCGAGGCGAACGATGCCGGGACGCTCGAGGTCCGCGTGCGCTCGACGGAGTCGGGCTGGTCGCCCTGGAGCGAGCCTGTCACCGTCGGGTGCGGAGTCCGCGATGGCTGGCCCGCCACGTGGATCGCACACCCGGGTCCGCGCGCCGAGCAGTGCCCCGTGCGCCTGCGCCGCACCGTCGACGTGCGCGAGGGCCTGGTGTCCGCGATGCTGCATGCGACCGCGCATGGCGTCTACCAGGCCTACGTCGACGGTGTCGCCGTCGACGACGAGCGGCTCAAGCCTGGCTGGACCGCGTACGGCGAGCGCGACACCTACGCCGCGACCGACGTCACCGCCCTCCTGCCGGACGGCGCCAGGACCTTGACCGTCGACCTCGCGGCCGGCTGGTTCGCGGAGAAGTACGGGTGGGGCGGGCTCGAGAAGTGCATGTACGGCTCCGACCAGCCACGTTTCTCGGCGGTCCTGACCCTCGTGTACGCGGACGGCACCGTCGAGGAGGTCGTCACCGACGGCACGTGGGAGGTGACCGACGAGGGCCCCGTCATCGCCTCGGGCATCTACGCGGGCGAGCACGTCGACGCGCGCAAGGGGAACCCGACCGCCTGGGTGCCCGCCGCATCGTCCCCAGTCAAGACGGCGCCGGTGCCGCGCACCAGCCCGCCCGTGCGCGCCACGCAGGAGATCGCGCCGGTCGAGATGATCCGGACGCCGTCCGGTGCGACCGTGCTCGACTTCGGGCAGAACCTCGTGGGCCACCTGCGCATCCGCGTGAGCGGCCCCGCCGGCGCGACGGTGACGCTGCGTCACGCGGAGGTGCTCGAGAACGGCGAGCTCGCGCTGCGCACCCTGCGCCGTGCCGCCGCCACCGACCGCTACACGCTTGCCGGCGACGGCGAGGAGGTCTGGGAGCCGCGCTTCACGTTCCACGGCTTCCGCTACGCGCAGCTCGACGGCTGGCCCGGCCAGCTCGACCCCGCGGACGTCACCGCGGTCGTGGTCGGCTCGGACATGCGCCGCACCGGGACCTTCGAGTCCTCGCACGCGCTGCTCGACCGCCTCCACGAGAACGTCGTGTGGTCCATGCGCGGCAACTTCCTGTCCATCCCCACCGACTGCCCGCAGCGCGACGAGCGCCTCGGATGGACCGGCGACATCCAGGTCTTCGCGCCCACAGCATCGTTCCTCTACGACTCCGACGCGTTCCTGTCGTCGTGGCTGGAGGACCTTGCGATCGAGCAGACCGAGGACGGCTCCGTGCCGTTCGTCGTGCCGGACATCCTGGAGTCGGCGGAGATCGGCACGGCAGCGTGGGGCGACGCCGCGACGCTGGTCCCATGGACGCTCTACCAGCGGTTCGGCGACCGCGACACCCTCGCGCGCCAGTTCGCCAGCATGCGACTGTGGGTGGACTGGATGGCTGGCCGCGCCGGCGAGAAGCTCTTGTGGCAGGGCGACTTCCAGTTCGCCGATTGGCTCGACCCGACCGCGCCGCCCGAGCGCCCGGTCGAGGCGAAGGCGGATCGCGACCTGATCGCCACCGCATACTTCTACAGGTCGGCGGCGGTGGTCGCCGAGGCGGCTCGCGTGCTGGGCGACGATGCGACGGCTGAGACTTACGGCGCCCTCGCCTCTCGGATCCGTGACGCCTTCCACGGCGAGTACGTGACGCCGTCTGGGCGCCTCATGTCGGATGCTCAGAGCTCGTATGCCGTGGCGATCGGCTTCGGACTGGTCGACGACGCGCGCCGGCAGGCGATGGGCGACCGATTGGCCGAGCTGGTCGAGCGAGCGGGCTACCGCATCTCCACCGGGTTCGTGGGCACGCCGCTCATCGCGGACGCGCTCACCGACACCGGGCACGCCGATGTGGCGGGGCGTCTCGTGCTGAACGACGAGAACCCCTCGTGGCTCTACCCCGTCACCATGGGTGCGACCACCATCTGGGAACGCTGGGACTCGATGCTGGAGGACGGCACCGTCAACCCCGGCGAGATGACGTCATTCAACCACTATGCGCTCGGCGCCATCGCGGATTGGCTCCACCGCCGCGTCGCGGGACTCGCGCCCGCCGAGCCGGGGTACAGCGCGATCGAGGTACGCCCCGTGATCCTCGATGGCCTCGAGCGCGCGCACAGCACCTTCGAGTCCGCGTACGGCGTTCACGCGGCCGGCTGGGAGCGGGTGGGCGAGGTGGTGCGGGTCACGGTCACCGTGCCGCCCAACACGTCGGCATCGGTGACGCTGCCAGGATCGGATGAGGTGGTCACCGTCGGGTCCGGCACGCACGAATGGATGGCGCCGGCCCCTCTGCCCTCGCTGACGCGCACGCGGTTCACCGTCGACACGCCCTTGATCGAGATCCGCAGGAGCGACGTCGCCTACGCCGCGATCCGCAGCGCGCTCGTGTCGGCTCTGGGAGTGGACGGCACCAGCGATTTCCTGCGTTCGGTCCAATGGGGGCCGCGCGGCACCTTCCGCAAGCAGGCGCTCGTGATGCCGCCGGGCGTGGTCGACATCATCGGCAAGGCGCTGGCGGAGCTCTGATCTCCGTGGAGGGCCGCCATCACGTCCTGGCGGCCCTCCACGGTTGCGCCCCTGGAACGGCGGAGGCCGGGCCCCCGTGGGGACCCGGCCTCCGACCGGTCAAGCCGGAACGCCTCAGGCGGTGAGCGCCGCCGCGAGCTCGTCGAACACGCGGATGTAGGCGTCGACCGACGCGTCGGTGTGGACCACCGACAGCGTCCACTCCTCCTCGCGGCCCGGCGTCATGAAGATGCCGTGGTTCATGTTCCACAGCCACGCGAGGTCGCACAGCTCGGCGTCCTGCGCCTCCTTGAACGTCTCGTAGTCCACGATCTTCTCGGTCGAGAACGTCACGCAGCCCTTGGAGCCGATGCCGATCGCGTAGCCGGGCAAGTCGTACTTGTCGATGACGCCCTGGCAGCCGGCGACGATCTTGTCGTTGAGCTCCGCGAGGCGGTCGTACGCCTCCGGCGTGAGCACCTCGAGCAGCGACGCCTTCGCGGCCGCCATCGACAGCGGGTTCCCGTTGTAGGTGCCCACCTGGTAGACCGTGTGGTCCTCGACCACGGACATGACCTCGGCGGTGCCGCCGATCGCGCCCGACGGCATGCCGCCGCCCAGCACCTTGGCGAGCGTGACCATGTCCGGCGTGACGCCGAACTTCTCGGTCGCGCCGCCCGCGGCGATCGCGAGGCCCGTCTTGACCTCGTCGAAGATGAGCACGATGCCGTGCTTGCGGGTGATCTCGCGCACGGCCTCGAGGTAGCCCGGCTCGGGCAGGACCACGCCGAGGTTCATCATCGCGGCCTCCATGATGACGCACGCGGGCTTGCGACCCTCGGCGTCGAGGCGCTCGATGCGGCGCTCCATGGCGCCCGCGTCGTTGAACGGCACGGCGACGGTCATGTCGACCACGGACTGCGGGATGCCGCCGCCGTAGGGCAGCGACTCGTAGTTCTCGCGGTCGCCGATCTTGTCGTACTCGACGCCGATCGACACCATGACGGTGTCGTGGTGGCCGTGGTACGAGCCGAAGATCTTCATCACCGTGTCGCGGCCCGTGTAGGCGCGAGCGATGCGGATGGCGTCCATGGTGGACTCGGAGCCCGAGTTGGTGAAGCGCCACTTCGGCAGGCCCCAGCGGCGCGCGAGCTCGTCGGCGACGAACACGCAGTCCTCGGTCGCCGAGCCGAAGTGGGTGCCGAGCGGGTAGCGCTTCGCGATGGCCTCGCCGATAGCGGGGTGCGCGTGGCCCTGGACCATCGAGCCGTAGCCGTTGTGGAAGTCGTAGTACTCGTTGCCGTCGACGTCGGTGATGCGGTCGCCCGCACCCGACTCGATGTAGATGGGCCACGGGTCGCGGCCCTGGTAGCTGGACGCGACGCCGCCGGAGAGGTGCTCCGAGGCGTGGCCGTACATGGCCTTGGACTTCTGGGTGCGCTCGTTGAGCAGCGCGGTCTGCTCCTCGATCAGCTGGCTGATACGGGCGCGGTCGAGCGTGACAGGCATGACTCCTCCACCCGACCGGCCTGGCGACGGGCATCTTCATGAGGTGAGGTTCGCGACCGCCCGCCGGCCTGGCGCTGGGGTCGCACACCCGGGGAGTGCACCTCCGAAGGTAGCCGATCCCCCCGCCCCAGGTCCACGCGGCGTCGGACGATGCGTCGCGAGCCTCCCGCGGAACGGCCGCCGTGTCCGAGGTCCCTTGCGCGCGCCCCGCGGGTGCGGTTCGATGCCCACCAGACCCCACCACCGTCAGGAGTGATACCCGTGGGCACCACGGTCTTCGAGCGCCACCCGGCCGCCGCATCGTCCATCGCGAGCATGCTGGAGGGCTCGCGGCTCTCGCCCTTCTGGACGGACGATGCGCCCGGCCCCGCGCGGCCGAGCCTCGCCGGCAGCCACCGTGCCGACCTGGTGATCGTGGGCGGCGGCTACTCCGGGCTGTGGACCGCGGTGCAGGCGAAGGAGCGCCAGCCCGGCCTGGACGTGGTGCTGCTCGAGGCGCGCCGCATCGGCTGGGCGGCGTCCGGCCGCAACGGCGGCTTCTGCGAGGCGAGCCTCACGCACGGCCGCGAGAACGGCGAGTCGCGCTGGCCCGACGAGATCGACCAGCTCGACCGGCTCGGGATGGAGAACCTCGACGCCATCGAGGCGACGGTCGCGCGGTACGGCATGGACGTCGACTGGCAGCGCACCGGCGCGCTCTCGGTCGCCGTGGAGCCGCACCAGGTGGAGTGGCTCGAGGGCCCCGGCGGGCTCGACGCCGAGGCGACCCGCGCGCTCGTCAACTCGCCGACCTACCTGGCCGGGCACCTCAGCCCCGACGACACGGCCCTGGTCCACCCGGGCAAGCTCGCCCGCGAGCTCGCCAGGGTCGCGGAGGACCTGGGTGTGCGGATCTTCGAGGGCTCGCCCGTGACGGCCGTCGAGGACGGCCCGGCCGTGCGCACGCGCGACGGGATCGTGCGCGCCGGCAAGGTGGCGCTCGCGACCAACGTGTTCCCGTCCCTGCTGAGGCGCAACCGCCTCATGACGGTGCCGGTCTATGACTACGTCCTCATGACGGAGCCGCTCACCTCGGCCCAGCTCGCGGAGATCGGCTGGGAGGGCCGCCAGGGCGTGTCCGACATGGCCAACCAGTTCCACTACTACCGGCTCACCGCGGACGACCGCCTGCTGTTCGGCGGCTACGACGCGATCTACCACGCCGGTGGCCGCGTGCGGGCGTCCTACCAGGACCGTCCCGAGTCCTACGAGAAGCTCGCGAGCCACCTGCTCACCACGTTCCCGCAGCTCGACGGGATCCGCGCCACCCACCGGTGGGCCGGCGCGATCGACACGAGCACCCGCTTCTGCGCGTTCTTCGGCACGGCGCGCGGCGGCGACGTGGCGTACTCGCTCGGCTTCACGGGCCTCGGCGTCGGCGCGACGCGCTTCGGCGCCGCGGTGATGCTCGACCTGCTCGCGGGCGACGAGACCGAGCGGACGCGGCTGCGGATGGTGCGCGAGCGCCCGCTGCCGTTCCCGCCCGAGCCCGTCGCGAGCCTGGGCATCAACGCGACCCGCTGGAGCCTGGACCGCGCCGACCACCGCGAGGGCCGTCGGAACCTGCTGCTGCGCGGCCTCGACGCCGTGGGCCTCGGCTTCGACTCGTGAGCCCCCTCGTCTGGGCCGTCGCCTCGGGCGCGGCCCTCGTGGGCGTCGAGCTCGCCCGCTCGGTGCCCGCGTGGCTCAGGGTGCGGCGCTCGCGCAGCGTGGCGGGCCTGTCGGCCGCGTCGCTCGGCGTGCTGCTCGGCTCGATCCCCGCGTGGCTGGCGGTCGCGGTCCTCGCGCACGCGTGGGGCGTGATCGTCGCGACGCTGCTGTGGGCCGTGTTCCACGCGCGCCTGTGCGTCGAGGCGTCGCGCCTCGACGCCGGGTTCCGCACGGTCATCGCGCGCGCAGCCGGCGCCACGGTCGCGGGGCTCGCGCTGATCGGCCTCGTCGGCGAGGCGGTCGGCGCGTTGCGCCTGTCCGTCGGTATGGCGCTCGTCGCGGTCACCGCCGCGTACTCGCTGCCCGCGCTGTGGTCCGGCCTGCGCGCGGCCGACGTCGCCGGCATCTCGGTCCTCGCGACCGCCGTGAGCGCCGCCGAGGGCGTGATCTACGTCGCGATCGGCGCGGGCTGGACCGGCACCGCGGCGATCCCGAGCTACCTCGCGTTCGGCGCGCTCGCGATCCTGTCGAACGTGCCACGCTGCTGGCGCGCCGTCGCGCACCGCTGGCGCGAGTCGCGCACGCCGCACCTCGCGGTGGCCGGGCTAGGGTTCGAGGCATGAGACCCGGGGAGCCGCACGACGCGCTGGCGCTGGACATCGTCCTCGAGGACGGGACGGGGCTGAGCGCGATCGGCTACCTCGGCGAGCTCGAGGTCGGCGCGTGGGAGATGGCGCCCGGCGTCGACGAGGACGTCGAGCTCGACGAGGTGTTCGTGGTGATCGCCGGCGCCGGCACCCTCGAGTTCCTCGAGCCCGCGCTGCCGACGGTGGCGCTGCATCCCGGCGTGGTGGTGCGCCTCGCGGACGGCATGAAGACCCGCTGGACCGTCACCGAGACGCTGCGCAAGGTCTACCTCGCGCCGTAGCGGGTCGCGGCCCGGTCAGCCGCGGGGCCGCGTGAGCAGCGCGACGTGCAGCGCGGTCTGCGTCTCGCCGTCCTCGAGGTCGACTCCGAGCAGCCGCTCGATGAGCTCGAGGCGCTGGTAGAACACCGATCGTGACAGGTGGGCGGCGCGCGCGGCCGCGGTGCGGTTGCCCGGGTGCGACAGCGCGGCGCGCAGCACGCGCTGCAGGTCGCCCGCGGTGCGCTGGTCGTGCTCGACGATGGGCGCGAGCATCCGCTCGCCGTGGTCGAGCAGCCGGTGGTCGTCGCGCAGGCTCGCGAGCAGCCGCGCGAGGGGGCGCCGCTCGACCCACAGCACCTCGCCCGGCCCGGGCTCGCCGGCGTTGTCGATCGCCTCGTGCAGCGCGTGCGTCGCGGCGTCCACCGTCTCGGCCTCCCGGCCGATCGCGATGGCGGCCCGCGAGCCGTCGCGGAGCGCGCGCGGCAGGGACGCGGCGGCGTCGTCGTCGAGGGGACGATGCGCGGGCAGGGACAGCAGCACGACCGTCACCGGGCCGCCGGTGCGGGCGGGCACGGCGAGCGCGCGGGCGCGGCCCCCGAGCGCGAGCGCCCACGCCTCGATCTCCGCCGCGGTCGGCTCGGCGCCGCGGATCGCGAGGCCGTACAGGCGTCGGCCCGCGACGGGCACGCCCGCCGCCTCGAGCCGTGCCGCCATCGCCTCGGGCGTGGCGAACCGGCCCGTGAGCAGGGGATCGAGCACGTGGCGGCGCGCGATGGCGGCCCACTCGTCGCGCGCGCCGTCGGCGAGGCGGCCCAGCGCGAGCGCGATCGCGCCCTGGGACAGCACGTTGCGGCGCCCCGCGGCGTGCGCGGGGCCCGGCAGGGCCACGAGCGAGCCCCAGCGCTTGCCGCGCGCGTCGACCGGGACCACGAGCCAGCCGGACTCGTCCTCGTCGAGGTCGCGGTGGGCGGAGCGGGAGCGTCGCTCCCAGTCGGCCAGGACGGTCGCGTCGGCGCCGACGGGCACCTCGGCGATGAGGGCCTCGTGCGCGAGGCTCTCGAGCACCACCGGGCAGCCGAGCGTGCGGGCGAGCTCGTGCACCACGTGGTCGGCGGGCGCGCCGCGCAGCGCGAGCGTGGTGAACGTGTCGCGAACCTCGTCGCGCGCCCGCAGCGCCGCCGTCTGGTCCGCGATGATGCGGCCGTGGCCCGCCTCGGTGAGGTGGACGAACCGCACCTCGTGGTGGAGCACCACGAGCGCGAGGCCGCGCCGCTGCGCGGTGGCGAGGACCGCGGGCGGGACGGCGGCATGATGCGTGCCGAGCTCGAGCACGAGCGCGGCGACCCCCGCGTCGGCGAGGCTGTCGACGAAGGCGGTGAGCCCCGCATCGTCCTCGGGCCAGGCCGTTCCCATCGACAGCAGCAGCTCGCGGCCCTCGAGCATGCGGGCGATGTCGCCGCGCTCGGAGGTGTGGATCCAGCGCACGGGGGCCTCGAGCGCGGGCCCGCCGACGATCACCTCGGGAAGCCCGGCGCGGAACGCGTCGTCCTCGAGGAGGTCCGCCACGGTCGGCAGCGCCGCCAGCGCCGCGGCGCCCGGACGATGTGTCGGAGAGGCGCTGAGATCGCGACGGTCGGAGGGCTCCATCCGGCCATCGTATGTGTGAATCTTTGAGGCATCGCACCATATCCGCGCCGTGCAGAGTGTCCGGCGCGTCCCGAGAGGAGAGCCGTGAGCCTGATCCGTCATCACATCGCCGGGGCCGAGGCCGGCGCCGGCGAGCGCACCGGCAGCGTGTTCAACCCCGCGACCGGCGAGGTCGTCGCCGAGGTCGCCTACGCCTCGATCGCCGAGGTCGAGCAGGCCATCGCGGCGGCGAAGGCCGCGCTGCCCGGCTGGCGCGCGACCGGCCTGATCAAGCGCGCGGACGTGTTCTTCCGCCTGCGTCACCTGCTGATCGAGCGTCAGGACGAGCTGGCCGCCATCATCACCCGCGAGCACGGCAAGGTGCTCGCGGACGCGAAGGGCGAGATCAGCCGCGGCATCGAGAACGTCGAGTTCGCGGCCGGCCTGGTGCACCACCTCAAGGGCGAGCACTCGGAGCAGGTCGCGCGCGGCGTCGACGTGCACTCGACCAAGCAGCCCGTCGGCGTGGTCGGCTGCATCACCCCGTTCAACTTCCCGGTCATGGTGCCGCTGTGGATGGCCGCGTCCGCGATCGCGTGCGGCAACACCGTGGTCCTCAAGCCGTCCGAGAAGGACCCGTCGGCGTCGCTGTTCCTCGCCGCGCTGTTCGAGGAGGCCGGCCTGCCCGCGGGCGTCCTCAACGTGGTCCACGGCGACAAGGTCGCGGTCGACACGATCCTCGACTCGCCCGACGTGCGCGCGGTGTCCTTCGTGGGCTCGACGCCCGTCGCCCGCGCGATCTACGAGCGCGGCACCGCCAACGGCAAGCGCGTGCAGGCGCTCGGCGGCGCGAAGAACCACATGATCGTCATGCCCGACGCGGACCTCGACGCCGCGGCCGACGCCGCCGTGTCGGCGGCGTACGGCTCGGCCGGCGAGCGCTGCATGGCGATCTCGGTCCTCGTGCCCGTGGGCCAGGAGACGGCCGATGCGCTGGTCGCCAAGGTCGCCGAGCGCATGGCGGTCCTCACCATCGGCGACGGCACCGACCCCGCCTCGGAGATGGGGCCGCTCATCACCCGCGAGCACCGCGACAAGGTGGCGTCCTACGTCACCGGCGCCGCGGCCGAGGGCGCGACCGTCGTGGTCGACGGCACCACGCAGGAGTTCGAGGGCGACGGCTTCTTCGTCGGCACGTCGCTCGTGGACCACGTCGCGCCCGGCATGAAGGTGTACGACGACGAGATCTTCGGCCCCGTGCTGGCCGTGGCCCGCGCATCGTCCTACGGCGATGCGGTGGCCCTGGTCAACGCCAACGCGTTCGCGAACGGCACCGCGATCTTCACGCGCGACGGCGCCACCGCCCGCGCGTTCGAGATCGACATCGAGGTCGGCATGGTCGGCATCAACGTGCCGCTGCCCGTGCCGATCGGCGCGTACTCGTTCGGCGGCTGGAAGGCCTCGCTCTTCGGCGACTCGCACATCTACGGCCCCGAGTCGATCCACTTCTACACGCGGAGCAAGGTCGTCACCACCCGCTGGCCCGCTCCCAGCGAGTCGCAGGTCGACCTGGGCTTCCCGAGCAACCACTGAGAGGCTGACATGACCCTCGAGACCGATGCGATGACGGGTGCGGAGGCGCGCGTGCGCGCCGACGACCGCGCCCACGTCTTCCACTCGTGGAGCGCTCAGGCGCTCATCGACCCGCTGCCCGTCGCCGGCGGCGCCGGCTCGGAGTTCTGGGACTACGCGGGCAACCGCTACCTGGACTTCGGGGCGCAGCTGGTCAACCTCAACCTGGGCCACCAGCACCCCGACCTCATCGCGGCGATCGAGCGCCAGGCCCGCAGCCTCGCGACCATCCAGCCGTCGTTCGCGAACGACGTGCGTGGCGAGCTCGCCCGCCGCATCACGGAGGTCGCGGGGGAGCGCTTCACCAAGGTGTTCTTCACCAATGGCGGCGCCGACGCGAACGAGAACGCCGTGCGCATGGCCCGCCTCTTCACGGGCAAGCGCAAGGTGCTCGCGATGTACCGCAGCTACCACGGCAACACCACCACGGCCATCTCCCTCACGGGCGACCCGCGCCGCTGGCCCAACGAGCCCGCCGACGGCTCGGTCGTGCACTTCATGGGCCCGTACGCGTACCGCTCGCCGTTCCACTCCGACAGCCCGGAGCAGGAGGCCGCCCGCGCGCTCGAGCACCTCGAGCAGACCATCATCCTGGAGGGCGCGTCGACCATCGGCGCGATCCTCATCGAGACGGTCGTGGGCACCAACGGCGTGCTCGTGCCGCCGCCGGGCTACCTCGCCGGCGTGCGCGCCCTGTGCGACAAGCACGGCATCGTCTACATCGCGGACGAGGTCATGGTCGGCTTCGGCCGCACCGGCGAGTGGTTCGCGTACCAGGGCCACGGCGTGTCCCCGGACCTCGTGACCTTCGCCAAGGGCGTCAACTCCGGCTACGTGCCGCTGGGCGGCGTGATCATCTCCGCGGAGATCGCCGCGCACTTCGACGAGCGCGCGTTCCCGGGCGGCCTCACCTACTCGGGCCACCCGCTCGCGTGCGCCCCCGGCGTCGCGACGTTCGAGGTGTTCGAGCGCGACGGCATCCTCGACCACGTCAAGGACCTGGGCTCGCGGGTCGTCCAGCCGATCCTCGAGTCCTGGGTGGAGTCCCACGCGTGCGTGGGCGAGGTCCGCGGCACGGGCCTGTTCTGGGCCGTGGAGCTGGTGCGCGACAAGGCCACGCGCGAGCCGCTCGTGCCCTTCAACGCGTCCGGCAAGGACGCCGCCCCGATGGGTGTGTTCGCGAAGGCGTGCAAGGACGCCGGCGTGTGGCCCTTCGTGCACTTCAACCGCACCCACGTCGCCCCGCCGCTGATCATCACCGAGGACGAGCTCCGTCGCGGCCTCGCGGTCATCGACGAGGCGCTGAGCGAGATCGACGCGCTCATCGCGTAGCCCGCCCTCATCCCCCGACCTCCCTCCACACGCGCTGGCGGCTGAGACCGCTCCCGCGATGCAGGTCACGTAGCGAACCCCGACGTACGCGCCGCGAACTGCGAAATTAGTGTGGAGGAGGGTCGGTGGGGTTGGGGGGCCGGGGGTGGGCGGCTCAGCCCAGCAGCCCCGCCGCGCGCAGCGCCGCCCACACCTGCGACCGGCCCGCGACGGTCGCGAGGTCGTGGCCCAGGAGCTCCTGCGCCGTCGCGAGGCGTGCGCGAACCGTGTGCCGGTGGACGCCGAGCGCCCGCGCCGCCGCATCGTGCGCGCAGTCGGCGGCGAACCAGGCCGCGAGGGTCTCGACCAGCGCGGTGCCCTGGGCCGCATCGTGCGCCGCGAGCGGCTCGAGCGCCCCGCGGGCGACGATGCGCGCCTCGGGGGAGTCCAGCAGCGACAGCACGCCCGCGCCGGGCAGGTCGCCGAACCGCGTCACGGGCCCGAGGCGGCGGTCGCGGGCGGCGCGCGCCTGCCCCAGGGCCTCGGCGATGCCGTCGAGGCGCACCGGGGTCGACACGCCGACGGCGCCGCCGTGACGCAGCACCAGCTCGTCGAGCAGGGGGGCGTCGTCCACGCCGAGCACGACCACGAGGTCGCCGTGCTCGGTCGCGTGCAGCGCCGCGACGCCACGCGCGTCGAGCCACCGGCCGGCCCCGCCCGTGTCCGCGAGGCGCTGGTCGGCCACGCCCACGACCACGGGAGCCTCCGGCAGGGGGGAGCCGGACGCGCGCGCGACCGCGGCGGCCAGGGCGACGTCGCCGCGCATCAGCGCCTCCAGGACGCCTGCCGCGAGGGTGTCGCGCGCGAGGTCGAGGTCCTGGCGCTGCTCGAGGGCGAGCGCCGCCATGGCGACGACCGTCGTGACGACGGCCCGGTGCTGCTCGTCGAGGTCCTCCGCCGCGATCGCGAGCACCGCGCGCAGGTGGCGGTGCTGACCCAGGGTCTGCAGGTGGAAGGCGCGGCCGCCGATCGTCGCGCCCGAGGTGGCCTGCGCGCCGCGCACGATCATCGCGGCGGCGTGCTCCCGCAGCGCCGCGACCGTGGCGGCGTCGACCCCGCCTCCCGGGTGCTCGTGCATGAGCGTGTCGGCGTCGACGAGCCCGACCCATGCGCCCAGCCGGCGGGCCAGCTCGGCGATCATCGCGCGCAGCCCGTCGGGTCGCAGCGCGGCGACGGCGACCGCCCGCTGCGCCTCGAGCGCCCACGTGCGGCGCTCGTACGCGACCGCGGCGAGCGCCTCCGCGTTGGCGCGCGCGAGCGCGATGAACGGCGTGTCGTAGGGCACCTCCCACAGCGGCAGGCGTGCGGCGAGGCACGCCGCGAGCAGCGGCTCCGGGATGCCCTCGCGGGCCACCTCGGTGCCGAAGCCCAGGCCGATCATCCCCGAGCGCGCGAGGCGCCTCACGTAGGCGGTGTACGCGGCGGGATCGTCGCCCGCGTCGCGGAACTGCGTGCCGGTGGTGAGCAGCACCATCCCGCCCGCGAGGAACGGCGTGGGGTCGGCGAGGTCGGAGCTGTGGATCCACCGCACGGTCGCGTCGAGCGCCCCGGGCGCGACGGCGTCCTCGGGGGTCGCGAGGCGCAGGTGGAGCTCCGGCCGCGCGAGCAGCGCGCGGATCGTGGGGGAGGCCATGCGCCGAGCGTGCCACCGTGGACAGTCCGGCGCAACCCGTTATACGCGATGGCGAGTGCGGCTCGCGCCCGCCCGGGCCTAGCGTCGCGACCATGACCACCCTCGACATCGCCGCCGACGGCGCCCCCGCCACCCTCGGTGGGCCCTCGCTCGCGCAGGAGCGCCGCCTCGTCACCGCCATCCCCGGTCCCCGCTCGCAGGAGCTGCTCGACCGCAAGGCCGCCGCCGTCGCGGCCGGCGTCGGCCACACCGCCCCGATCGCGGCGGTCGCCGCGGGCGGCGGCGTCGTCGTCGACGCCGACGGCAACTCGCTCATCGACCTGGGCTCCGGCATCGCCGTCACGAGCGTCGGCAACGCTCACCCCAAGGTCGTCGAGGCCGTCCAGCGTCAGGCCGCGCAGTTCACCCACACGTGCTTCATGGTGTCCCCCTACGAGGGCTACGTCGCCGTCGCGGAGGCGCTCAACCGCCTCACCCCCGGCGACTTCGCCAAGAAGTCCGCCCTGTTCAACTCGGGCGCCGAGGCCGTCGAGAACGCCATCAAGATCGCGCGCAAGTTCACCAAGCGCCCCGCGGTCGTCGCGTTCGACCACGCCTACCACGGCCGCACCAACCTCACCATGGCGCTCACCGCGAAGGCGATGCCCTACAAGAGCGGCTTCGGCCCGTTCGCGTCGGAGATCTACCGCGCGCCGATGTCGTACCCGTACCGCGACGGCCTGACGGGCGCGGAGGCCGCCGCCAAGGCGATCTCGGTGATCGAGAAGCAGGTGGGCGCCGACAACACGGCCGCCGTCATCATCGAGCCCATCCAGGGCGAGGGCGGCTTCATCGTCCCGGCCGAGGGCTTCCTGCCCGCGATCTCCGAGTGGTGCACCGCCAACGGCGTCGTGCTCATCGCGGACGAGGTCCAGTCCGGCTTCGCCCGCACGGGCTCGATGTTCGCGTCCGAGCAGCTCGGGCTCGTGCCCGACCTCGTCACCACGGCCAAGGGCATCGCGGGCGGCCTGCCGCTCGCCGCCGTCACCGGCCGCGCCGAGATCATGGACGCCTCCCACGCGGGCGGCCTCGGCGGCACCTACGGCGGCAACCCGATCGCCTGCGCCGCGGCGCTCGCCTCGATCGAGGCGTTCGAGACCGAGGGCCTGGTCGAGCGCGCCGCCGCGATCGGCGACGTCATGCTCGGCCGCCTCCGTGCGATGCAGGACGGAGACGCCCGCATCGGAGACGTCCGCGGCCTCGGCGCGATGGTGGCCATCGAGCTCGTCGACCCCGAGACGAAGGCGCCCGCGGCGGCCCTCGCCGGCGCGGTCGCCAGGCGCTGCATCGCGGAGGGCGTCATCGTCCTCACGTGCGGCACCTACGGCAACGTGCTCCGGTTCCTGCCGCCGCTCACCATCGGCGACGCGCTGCTGCACGAGGGCCTCGACGTCGTGGCGTCGGCCCTCGCCGCGGAGGCGTCCGCATGACCGCCACCGCCGAGCGCACGCTGCTCGACTCCGTCCCCACCCTGCTGCACATCGGCGGCGAGTGGGTCCCCGCATCGTCCGCCGCGACCTTCGACGTGCTCGACCCGTCCACGGGCGAGGTCATCGCGAGCATCGCGGACGCGACCCCGGAGGACGCCCAGCGCGCCCTCGACGCGGCCGTCGCCGCGCAGGACGCGTGGGCCGCGACGGCCCCGCGCGTGCGCTCCGACATCCTGCGCCGCGCTTTCGACCTGGTGCGCGAGCGTGCCGAGGACTTCGCGCTGCTCATGACGCTCGAGATGGGCAAGCCGCTCGCGGAGGCGCGCGGCGAGGTCACCTACGGCAACGAGTTCCTGCGCTGGTTCTCGGAGGAGGCCGTCCGCATCGACGGCCGCTACGGGTCCAACCCCGAGGGCACGGGCCGCATGGTCGTCTCGCAGCGCCCCGTCGGGCCCTCGTACCTCATCACGCCGTGGAACTTCCCGCTCGCGATGGCGACGCGCAAGATCGGCCCCGCGCTCGCGGCCGGCTGCACCGTCGTGGTGAAGCCCGCGGCCCTCACGCCGCTCACCACGCTGCTGCTCGTGAGCGTGCTGGAGGAGGCGGGCGTGCCCGCCGGCGTCGTCAACGTCATCACGACCACGCACTCGAGCGCAGTGACCAAGCCGCTGCTCGAGGACCCGCGCCTGCGCAAGCTGTCCTTCACCGGCTCGACCGAGGTGGGCCGCGCGCTCATCAAGCAGGCCGCGGACGGCGTGCTGCGCGTGTCGATGGAGCTCGGCGGCAACGCCCCGTTCCTCGTGTTCGAGGACGCGGACCTGGACAAGGCCGTCGAGGGCGCGCTCGCCGCGAAGTTCCGCAACATCGGCCAGGCCTGCACGGCTGCCAACCGGTTCATCGTGCACGCGTCCGTCGCCGACGAGTTCGCACGCCGCGTCACCGCGCGCGTCGACGCGATGCGCGTCGGCCGCGGCACCGAGGACGGCGTCACCATCGGTCCGCTCATCGACGACCGCGCCGTCGCGACCTCGCTCGCGCTCGTGGACGATGCGGTGGCCAAGGGCGCCGTCGTCGCCACCGGCGGCGCGGCGATCGACGGGCCGGGCTCGTTCGTGCAGCCCACCGTCCTCACCGGCGTCCAGCCGGGCTCGGACATCCTCTCGACCGAGATCTTCGGGCCCGTGCTCGCGATCGCGACGTTCGAGACCGAGGAGGAGGCGGTCGCGCTGGCCAATGCCACCGAGTTCGGCCTCGTGTCCTACGCCTACACCAGGGATCTTGCCCGCGGCCACCGCCTCATCGACTCGCTCGACACCGGGATGATGGGCCTCAACGCGGGCGTGGTGTCCAACGCCGCCGCGCCGTTCGGCGGCGTCAAGCAGTCCGGCATCGGCCGCGAGGGCGGCGCCGAGGGCATCCACGAGTACCTGTCCACCAAGTACACGCTCATCCCGAACGCCTGAGCGCGTTCCCTTCACCCCCCAACCGAGGAGAGACATGACCGGCTACGCAGTTGTGAACCCGGCCACCGGCGAGCGCCTGGCCGACTACCCGACGATGTCGGACGCGGGCGTCCAGGACGCGCTCGCCGCCGCCGACGGCGCGTACCGGGGGTGGCTGCGCTCGTCGACGGTCGCCGAGCGTGCCGCGCTCGTGCGCCGGGTGGCCGAGCTGCACCGCGAGCGCCGCGAGGAGCTCGCCGCGATCATCGTGCGCGAGATGGGCAAGCCCCTGTCCCACGCGCTCGGCGAGGTCGACTTCGCGGCCGACATCACCGAGTACTACGCGGACAACGCGGAGCGCATCACGGGCGACACCCCGATCGACATCCTCGGCGAGGGCACCGCGGTGATCCGCCGCAGCGCGCTCGGCGCGCTGCTCGGCATCATGCCGTGGAACTTCCCCTACTACCAGGTCGCACGCTTCGCGGCGCCGAACATCGTGGTCGGCAACGCGATCGTGCTCAAGCACGCGCCGCAGTGCCCCGAGTCCGCCGCCGCGATCGCGCAGATGTACGCCGACGCCGGCTTCCCCGAGGGCGTCTACGTCAACGTCTACGCGTCGAACGACCAGGCCGCGACGATGATCGCGGACCCGCGCATCGCGGGCGTCTCGGTCACCGGCTCCGAGCGGGCCGGCTCCGCGGTCGCGTCCCTCGCGGGCCAGCACCTCAAGAAGGTGGCGCTCGAGCTCGGCGGCTCCGACCCGTTCATCGTGCTGTCGACCGACGACCTCGACTCCGTGGTCGCGGGCGCCGTCGAGGCGCGCATGGACAACTCGGGGCAGTCGTGCAACGCGCCCAAGCGGTTCATCGTCATCGACGGCCTCTACGACGCGTTCCTCGAGAAGTTCACCGCCGCCATGGTGGCGTGCAACGCCGGCGACCCGTTCGACGAGGCGTCGGACATCGGCCCGCTGTCGTCGCTCGCGGCGGCCGAGCGCCTCGACGCCCAGGTCTCCCGCGCCGTGGAGCAGGGCGCGACCCTGGTCGCCGGCGGCAAGCGCGACGGCGCGTTCTTCGAGCCGACCGTGCTGACCGACGTCACGCCCGCGATGGACGTGTACCGCGAGGAGCTGTTCGGCCCCGCGGCCGCCGTGTACAAGGTGACGTCCGAGGAGGAGGCGGTCGCCCTGGCGAACGACACGTCCTTCGGGCTCGGCTCGTACGTCTTCACCACGGACCCGGAGCAGGCGGATCGCGTCGCGGACGCGATCGAGGCCGGCATGGTCTACGTCAACTGCGTGCTCGCGGACAGCCCCGAGCTGCCCTTCGGCGGCGTGAAGCGCTCCGGCACCTCGCGAGAGATGGGCCTGCTCGCGGCGGACGAGTTCGTCAACAAGAAGCTCATCCGCGTCGCCTGACGCATCGCCTGCCGCGCCCGGCGCGCGCCCCTGCTCTCCCGGGGGTGCGCGCCGGGCGCTGTCGCGTCTGTGCGCGGGAGCGGGCGGGGTGCCTGCGGCGTGGGCGCGATGACCGGGTTTGCTGCGGATCCAGGACGGGTTTCCGCACAGTGGCAGCGCCTGGTGTGATCGGCTGCTGACGAGCCAGAGGCCGAACCGGAGGCCGAACCGGAGGGCGAGCCGGGTGACGCGAGGGCTGCGTGCGGCGTGTCTGTGCGGTGCGCTGGGCGGCCCGATCGCAGTGTCGTCTGCCGCTGACGCGATCGGCCGCTCAGGTCCGCAGGATCCGATGCCGTTGTCGCGACGGGCGTCGCCGCCTATACCCCCTGGGGTATTATTCCCCGCATGACCCGCACCCTCCGCGCCGCCTCTCTTGCCGCCGCCACGCTCCTGCTCGCCACGACCCTCGCCGCATGCTCGGCCGACTCCGGGCCCGTCGCCTTCGACGGCGGCCACGTGTCCGCCGACCGCTTCGCCGAGGCGGTCGCCCAGGACGGCGTCACCGTGATCGACGTGCGCACGCCCGAGGAGTACGCCGCGGGCCACCTGCCCGGCGCCGTCAACATCGACGTCTCCGCGACGACCTTCGACGCGCAGGTCGGCGACCTCGACCCCGCCGCCGACTACGCCGTCTACTGCCAGTCGGGCAACCGCTCGCGCGCCGCGATCGAGGAGATGGCCGCCGACGGCGTCGAGCACACGGTGGGCCTCGACGGCGGCATCTCGGCCTGGGGCGGGGGGGTCGTCGCCGACTGACGCCGGCGCGCCGCGTCAACCCGCGCGGCGGGACGATCCGCGCCCACCCGGGATGCGCATCGTCCCCTCGACAGGTGTCGAAAACGCCTGGTCAACATACCCCATGGGGTATGAAATGCCTGGTACTAGGCCCATGGTCCCCGGGACCTCTGCCCCGCGAGATCGGGGCGGGCCGCCCCTAGCGTGGAGGTCATGGGGATCGAGGCCCGGAGGGGGCCGGCACCCGGCACTTAGGAGCCAGACAAAGATGACCACCACCGCCCCGGAGAGCGCGACCACCGACGTCGCCGCCGCGATCGACACTCTCGTCGCCAACGCGCAGGAGGCGCTCGACGCCTACAGCGTATTCACGCAGGACGACGTCAACCTCCTCGTCAAGAAGGCCTCCGTGGCCGCCCTCAACCAGCACGGCGAGCTCGCCGTGCTCGCGGTCCAGGAGACCGGCCGAGGCGTGTTCGAGGACAAGGCCGTCAAGAACATCTTCGCGTGCGAGCACGTCACGCACTCGATGGGCCCGATGAAGACCGTCGGCATCATCAACGAGGACCCGATCAAGGGCATCACCGAGATCGCGGAGCCCGTCGGCGTGGTCGCCGGCGTCACCCCGGTCACCAACCCCACCTCGACCGCGATCTTCAAGTCGCTCATCGCGCTGAAGACCCGCAACCCGATCATCTTCGCGTTCCACCCGAGCGCCCAGAAGTCCTCGGTCGCCGCCGCCAAGATCGTGCGCGACGCGGCCATCGCGGCCGGCGCCCCCGAGCACTGCATCCAGTGGGTCGAGACCCCCTCGCTCGAGGCGACCAACCTGCTGATGAACCACGACGGCGTCGCGCTCATCCTCGCGACCGGCGGCAACGCCATGGTCAAGGCGGCCTACAGCTGCGGCAAGCCGGCCCTCGGCGTCGGCGCGGGCAACGTCCCCGCCTACGTGCACAAGTCGGCGGTGCTCGAGCGCTCGATCAACGACCTCGTGATCTCCAAGGCCTTCGACAACGGCATGGTGTGCGCCTCGGAGCAGGCCGTCATCCTCGACGCCGAGATCTACGACAAGGCGCTGGCGCTCTTCGACCGCCTCCACGCCTACAAGGTCACCCCGGCCGAGAAGGCCAAGCTCGAGGAGTTCATCTTCGGCGTGACCGCCTCGGGCGAGAACTGCGCCGGCGCGAAGCTCAACCCGAACGTGGTGGGCAAGTCGCCGCAGTGGATCGCCGAGCAGGCCGGCTTCTCCGTGCCGGAGGAGACCTCGATCATCCTCGCCGAGGTCTCGACCGTCGGCGAGAGCGAGCCGCTCACCCGCGAGAAGCTGTGCCCCGTCCTCGCGGTCCTCAAGGCCGAGTCGACCGAGCAGGGCCTCGACTATGCCGAGCGCATGGTCGAGTTCCACGGCCTGGGCCACTCGGCCGCGATCCACGCGACCGACGACGCGCTCATCAAGGACTTCGGCAAGCGCTGCAAGGCCATCCGCATCATCGTGAACTCGCCCTCGAGCCACGGCGGCATCGGCGACATCTACAACGCGTTCATGCCGTCGCTCACCCTCGGCTGCGGCTCCTACGGCCACAACTCGGTGTCGAACAACGTCACCGCGGTGAACCTGATCAACGTCAAGCGCATCGGCCGGAGGAACAACAACATGCAGTGGTTCAAGGTGCCGGCCAAGACGTACTTCGAGCCCAACGCGATCCAGTACCTGCACGACATGAACGGCGTCGAGCGCGTCACCATCATCACCGACGCGACCATGACCCGCATCGGCATCGTGGACAAGGTCCTCGACGTCCTCAACCGCCGCTCCAACAACGTGTCGGTCCAGATCATCGACAACGTCGAGCCCGAGCCGAGCGTCTCCACCGTCCGCAAGGGCGCCGAGGTGCTCCGCGCCTTCAAGCCCGACACGATCATCGCCGTCGGCGGCGGCTCGCCGATGGACGCCGCGAAGGTCATGTGGCTGCTCTACGAGCACCCTGAGGTCGACTTCGCGGACCTCAAGGAGAAGTTCTTCGACGTCCGCAAGCGCGCGTTCCAGTTCCCGAAGCTGGGCGAGCTCGCCAAGCTGGTCTGCATCCCGACCACGTCGGGCACCGGCTCCGAGGTGACGCCGTTCGCGGTGATCTCCGACCCGGAGAACGGCCGCAAGTACCCGCTCGCCGACTACGCGCTCACGCCGACCGTCGCGATCGTGGACCCGGTCCTCACCGCCGCCCTGCCGTCGCGCGTCGCCGCCGACTCCGGCATGGACGCGCTGACCCACGCGACCGAGGCGTTCGTCTCGGTGTACGCGAACGACTACACCGACGGCCTCGCCCTGCAGGCCATCAAGATGGTCTTCGAGCACATCGCGGAGTCCGTGAACAAGGGCCCGAACCAGGACAAGGCCCGCGAGAAGATGCACAACGCCGCGACCATCGCGGGCATGGCCTTCGCCAACGCCTTCCTGGGCCTGGTGCACGCCATGTCGCACGTGACCGGCTCGACGTTCCACGTCGCCCACGGCCGCACCAACGCGATCTACCTGCCGCACGTCATCCGCTACAACGGCAAGGTCCCGACCAAGCCCGCCTCGTGGCCCAAGGCCGAGTCCTACGTGGCCCCCGAGCGCTACCAGCAGATCGCCAAGCACCTGGGCCTCCCGGCCTCGACCCCCGAGGAGGGCGTGGAGTCCTACGCCAAGGCCGTCGAGGAGCTGCGCGACGCGGTGGGCATCGAGCGCTCGTTCAGCCAGGTGGGCGTCGACGAGACCGACTTCATGGCCTCGCTCGACACGCTCGCGATGAACGCCTACGCCGACCAGTGCGCCCCTGCCAACCCGCGCCTTCCGATCCTCGAGGACATGAAGGTGATGATGGAGGCCGCGTACTACGGCATCACGTGGGACGAGGTGAAGGCCAACCGCAAGGCCGAGGCCGCTCCCGCCGCCAAGACCCCCGCGAAGAAGGCCTCCGCCAAGAAGGCCTGACCCGCGGCTCCTCCTCGAGGCCCCCGACCCCCCTCCGGAGTCGGGGGCCTCGTCGACTCGCAATGACAGATGTGGCGGGTGGGACGAGGGATACCTCGTCC
>NZ_BBLZ01000001.1:0-359245 GCF_000971195.1 Demequina soli | reverse complement strand
GACGAGGGATACCTCGTCCCACCCGCCACATCTGTCATTGGAAGTCGGCCGCAGTTGGGGGACGAAACATCGTGCGCGTCGAGCCGAAACACCGCGTTTACCTATCGTCCGATAGAGTCCCGGCATGACGATGAACACCGCCCCTCGCACGGTCATGGTCGCGAACCGTGCCGAGATCGCGACTCGCATCTTCCGGTCCGTCAAGGAGTGGGGCGGCGACACGCTGGGCGTGTACACCGACGACGACCGCGGAAGCCTCCACATCGAGCAGGCCGACCGGGTCGTGAGGCTCGAGCGGCGCGGCGACCTCGATCCCTATCTCGACGCCGAGCAGCTGATCGACATCGCGCTCGCGCACGGTGTGTGGGGTATCCACCCGGGTTACGGCTACCTGTCCGAGAACGCCGCGTTCGCAGTGGCGGTCGAGGCGGCGGGGCTGGTGTTCATCGGGCCGACGCCGGAGCAGATCGCGCTGTTCGGTGACAAGCAGGCGGCGCGCGATCGCGCTATCGCGGCGCGTGTGCCCACGTCCGCGGCGACGCCCGAGCTCGTCGACGCCGACGACGCGCGCGCCCGGATCGCCGAGCTCGGCCTTCCTGTCATCGTGAAGGCCGCCGCCGGCGGCGGAGGCAAGGGCATGGCCGTGGTGCGCGACCTCGAGGAGGTGCCGGCCGCGTTCGACGGCGTGGCGCGCATCGCGGCGGTGGTCGGCGGCGGGGTGTTCGCGGAGCGCTACATCGAGCGCGCGCGCCACGTCGAGGTCCAGATCTTCGGCGACGGTGCCGGCGCCGTGGTCACCCTCGGCGACCGGGACTGCACGCTCCAGCGCCGCAACCAGAAGGTGGTCGAGGAGGCTCCCGCCTTCGACCTCGCGCCCGAGGTGCGGGATCGGCTGCATCGGACGGCTCGCCGCCTGGGGGAGAGCGTCGGCTACCGGAGCGCCGGCACGGTCGAGTTCGTCCTCGATGCGGACAGCGGGGAGGCGTCCTTCCTCGAGATCAACACGCGCCTGCAGGTGGAGCACCCGGTCACCGAGGCCGTCACCGGCGTCGACCTGGTCGACTGGATGGTGCGCCTCGCCGCGGGCGAGACGGCCTTCCTCGAGGCGCACGCCGAGAGCGGTGCGGTGCCGGTCTCCGGCGCCGCGGTCGAGAGCCGCATCTACGCCGAGGACCCGGCCGCGGACTTCCGCCCAAGCCCGGGCATCGTGACCCACGTCGAGCTGCCGGACGATGCGCGCGTCGACACGTGGGTGCAGGCGGGCACCGAGGTGGGGATGCGTTTCGACCCGATGGTCGCCAAGGTGATCACCGCCGGCGCGAGTCGCGCCGAGGCGTGGGAGCGGCAGGCCGTGGCGCTCGCACGCACGCGCATCGACGGTGTGCACACCAACCTCGCGCTGCTGCGCACGATCGCGGCCGACCCGACGGTCGCCGACGGCGCGCACACCACCGCGAGTCTCGGCGGCACCATCGTGGCCCCGCCGGCCGGGATCCGCGTCGAGGAGGCGGGTTTCCTCACCACGGTCCAGGAGGGTCCCGGCCGCACGGGCCTGTGGCATATCGGGGTGCCACCGTCGGGACCCATGGACGACCGCAGCTTCGCGATCGGCAACCTGATGCTCGGCAACGCCCCGGGAGCCGCCGGGCTCGAGTGCACGGTCGCGGGGCCCAGCCTGCGCATGGCGGAGGACGTGCGCGTGTGCGTCGCCGGGGCGCCCGCCGCGGTGGCCGTCGACGGACACCCGGTCCCGCAATGGGAGCCCATCGAGGTCAGCGCCGGGTCGCTGCTCACGGTCGGGCGCGTAGAGGCCGGGCTCAGGGTCTACGTGCTGGTCGCGGGCGGCATCGACGTCCCGCCGTATCTCGGATCGCGTGCGACCTTCACGCTGGGAAGGTTCGGCGGCCATGCGGGGCGCGCGCTCTTGCCGGGCGACGAGCTCCCCGTGGGCATCTCGTCGGTGCCGCCGGCGGACCCGGTCGGGATCCTGCCTGACCGGCCGACGATCGGCACGGCCTGGGAGATCGGGGTTCTCGACGGGCCCCACAGCGCGCCCGACTTCTTCACCCAGGAGGACGTCGACGACATCCTGTCCGCGAGCTACTCGGTCCACTTCAACTCCGACCGCACGGGCGTGAGGCTCGTAGGCCCGAAGCCGGCATGGGCCCGCGCGGACGGTGGCGAGGCCGGCCTGCACCCGTCGAACATCCACGACACCCCCTACTCCGTCGGTGGCATGGACTTCACCGGCGACACCCCTGTGCTGCTCGGTCCGGACGGCCCGAGCCTCGGCGGCTTCGTCACCCCCGTGACCGTCGCGAAGGCGGAGCGGTGGAAGCTCGGTCAGCTCGCCCCGGGGGACCAGGTGCGCTTCGTGCGCCTCGATCCCTCGATCCCTGACCTGGCAGGAGCGCCGCGCGGCGTGCTCGCGGACAGCGACGGCGTGGTGGTGCGCCGCCAGAGCGACGACAGCCTGCTTGTCGAGCTGGGTCCTCAGGAGCTCGACCTCATGCTTCGCGCGCGCGTCCATGTCCTCCAGCACCGGGTGTGCGAGGCCGCGTTGCCCGGCCTGCGCGACCTCACGCCGGGCATCCGCTCGTTGCAGGTGACGTTCGACGATCCCGCCCACGTGACCCGTGCGACGCTCGATCGGATCCTCGCGCTGGCGGCGGACGTGGCCGAGGCCGACGACCTGGTGGTACCGAGCCGGCGCGTGCGCCTGCCGATGTCGTGGGACGACCCGGCGACGCGCGAGGCGATCGCCCGCTACGAGGCGGGCGTGCGCGACGACGCGCCCTGGAACCCGTGGAACATCGAGTTCATCCGCCGCGTCAACGGCCTCGACAGCGTCGACGACGTGTACCGCACCCTGTTCGACGCGGAGTACCTGGTGCTCGGCCTCGGCGATGTGTACCTCGGCGCGCCCGTCGCGACCCCGCTCGACCCGCGGCACCGGCTGGTCACCACGAAGTACAACCCGGCGCGCACCTGGACCGCGGAGAACTCCGTCGGGATCGGCGGTGCCTACCTGTGCATCTACGGCATGGAAGGGCCGGGCGGCTACCAGTTCGTGGGTCGCACCACGCAGGTGTGGGACCGCTGGGCATCCTTCGCGGGCGCCGACCGCGCCGTCGACGGGTCGCGCCCGTGGCTGCTCGACTTCTTCGACCGCATCTCCTGGTATCCCGTCGAGGCCGATGAGCTCCTGCGCCTGCGCGCCGACTTCGCGGCTGGGCTGTGGCGCCCCGAGATCACGGACGGGGAGCTCTCGCTCGCCGAGCATGCCCGGTTCCTCGACGCGAACGCGGAGTCGATCTCCCGCTTCCGTACCTTGCAGCGGCGAGCCTTCGCCGAGGAGCGGGATCGATGGACGGCGACGGGGGAGTTCGACCGCGATGTCGAACCCGCGGCGCCCGTCGTGCCCGCAGCGCTCGCCGAGGGGTGCGTGGGCGTCGAGGCGCCCTTCGCCGCGAACGTGTGGAAGGTTCTCGTGTCGGAGGGCGAGCGCGTCGAGGCGGGGCATACGGTCGCGGTCGTGGAGGCGATGAAGATGGAGACGAGGGTCGTCACGGCGCACGCCGGAACGATCGAGGCGGTGCTCGCACCGGCCGGGGCGACGGTCGCGCCCGGCGACGCGATCGTGGCGCTGCGGACGGAGGCCTGACATGGTGCGCACCCTCGAGGGCCTGCTGCCGGTCAGCGGCGCACCGCTCGCGCTCCATCCCTTCGTCGTGGGCTACGAGCCGATGCGCGAGTCGATGTCGATCCACGGCGGCGACCAGTCGCGCCACCTGCTCGAGCCCGTCACGGCCGTCGCCGTCGAGTACGTCGACGGGTGGGTGCTCCTCGACACGGGCTTCAACGTCGCGGTCGTGCGCGACCCCGAGCGGCGTCGCGAGGTCTTCAACTACGACAGCTACACCGCGGTGGTGCCGCTGGGCGATCCGCTCCTCGACGCCGTGGCCGGGGCGGGGCTCGCGTGGCGGGACCTCGCGGGATGTGCCATCAGCCACATCCACCTCGATCACACCGGCGGGATCCGTCACGTCCCCGCGGGCGTCCCCGTGATCCTTCAGCGGCGCGAGCACATGTGGCTCGAGTCGGGCGCCGGCATCCGGGACGTGGTGCTTCCGTCCGACGTGATCGACGCGGGGGAGCGCGTGCGCGTGATCGACGGCGAGACGGTGCTCGCGTCCGGCCTGACGGCGCTCGACACGCACGGCCACACGCCGGGTCATCAGTCGTTCCGGGTGGAGCTCGCCTCCGGCAGGACGGTGGTGCTCGCGTGCGACGCAGCCGACCTCCTGGACAACCTCGACAGCCGGCGCCGGTGCTCGGTGGTGCCCGTCGCGGGTGCGGAGCAGGCTGCGCAGGATGCGGTCGAGAGGCTCGCGGACATGCGCGGACCGGGCGTCGAGGTCTGGCCGGGTCACGACCCCGCCTCCTGGCCGTGGGACGCGACGATGCGTGGGGAGCGCGTGCGGGTGGTGTGACCCCCGCGCCGGGCGGGGTTCGTCAGCGCTGCGCGGCGAGGATGCGCACCGTCGCCTGCTCGATCCCGTCGGCGACGGCCTCGGCGTCCAGCCGCGGGTCGTCGGCGCGGCGCAGGATCACGCCCTCGACCAGGGAGAACAGCAGGGCAGCGGTGGCCGCTGGGTCGTCCACGTCGGCGCGGCCCGCGGCGATCGCGCGGCGCAGCAGCGCGCCGTACGCGCCGACCAGCTCCTGCCGGAGCGCCTGGAAGGTCCCGAAGAGCGGCTCGTTGGTCTCGGGCAGCAGGTACAGGGCGCCGATGTTCGACGGACCCGACGCGAGCAGATGCACGTCGAAGCGGATCAGGGCCAGCAGCTGCTCGAGCGGATCCCCGGAGGCCTCGGCGAGCAGCTCGCGTGCCTTCTCGATCGACGGGCGCGTCGTCTCGATCAGGAGCTCCTTGAGCATCGCGGCCTTGTTGGGGAAGTGGTAGTAGAGCGACGGCTGCTTGATGTCGACCGCCGCCGAGATCTGACGCGTCGTGGTCGCGGCATAGCCCTGCTCGACGAACAGCCGCGCCGCCGCATCGAGGATCCGATCCCGCCCCACGGGCTCCTTGCCATGGGGGCGCGACCGGCGCGGGGCGTCGGCGATGGGGGAGGTCGTGTCGGTGTGCGTCATGGCGGATCGCCCCCACAGTAGCGCCTGCGCGCATCCGTCGAACGGGAGCCTCGCGCGCGAAATCGTGCGGAAACAAACGCGCTCTACACTCCGTGTGTACCTATCGACCGAAAGGTGATGCCGTGACCGACGATCTTGGAGCGGGGCGCCGCTCGGACACCGCGACGCTGGCCCAGGCGCGCGACGATGCGCGCGGGCGCGCCGATACCGCCGTCGAGGCCATGCCGTACCTCCCGCCGGCGACCTCGCCACACGTCCCCGCCGACGTCGATCCCGCGAGCCTCGTGTGGGCGGAGACGGTCGCGGGTCCGGGCTACACCCACATGACGGTGGCCCGCGGCACGCGGATCCGCCTGGAGGACCTGACGGGGGACGCGTGCGCGCACGTGGTGCTCCACAGCGCGCTCAACCCCGCCGAGCGCCTCAACGTCGCCGATACGCAGAAGATTCCGTGGCAGGCCTACCTCGGCACCGGGCATCCGCTGCTGTCGGGCGACGGCCGCGTCCTCGCCACGGTCGTCGCCGATGCGGCGGGCGGCCACCACGACGCGTTCTGCGGCGTGACCACGCTCGCCGGCAACGTCGCGCGCTACGGCGCCGGCGCCGCGCATACCGCGACGGCGGCCGGGCGGGAGCTGCTCCTCCTGGCGGCCGCGAAGCAGGGCCTGACGGCGCGCGACGTCCCGCCCAGCGTGTCGTTCTTCAAGGGTGTGCGGGTCGCCGCCGACGGCGCGCTCGACTGGACCGGGGGAGGCGGCGCCGGGGCGACTGTCGACCTGGTCGCCGAGATGCCGCTCACGATCCTCATCGCGAACGCCGTGCACCCCCTCGATCCCGCCGAGGCGTACCGCGCGGGCCCCCTCCGCGTCCACGCGTGGGCCGCCGCCGCATCGTCCCCCGCCGATCCGTGGTGGGGCGCGACGCCCGAGCGCACCCGCGCGTACCTCAACACCGACCAGTACCTGCTCGCAAGGGGGATCCGATGACCGTCACCTGGGCCACGCATGAGGCCGACTACTTCGATCGCTCCGAGCCCCTCGTGGCCGGCGTCGTGGTCGACGACCACGAGATCGCGCCTCGCGAGGGATGGTCGCTGGTGGTGCGCGCGGGTCGCGTGCTCACGCTCGTCGACGTCGGCGGCAACCAGTCCGGCGACTGCCTCATCTACGACGCCGCCGACCGCGACGTGCGCTACAGCGTGCAGGCGACGCTCGCCGCGCAGCGCAACGCCTACCTGGTCGATGGCGCCGTCCTGCGTGATCAGGAGGGCCACCCGCTCATGACGATCGTCGGCAATGAGGTCGACCGCCAGGACACCATCGGTGGGGCGTGCTCCAAGGAGTCGAACACGCTCCGCTACGGGCACCACACCCTGTTCCATCACGCATGCCGTGAGAACTTCCTGCTCGAGGGCGCGCGGCACGGCCTCGGTCCGCGCGACCTCGTGTCGAACATCAACTGGTTCATGAACGTGCCGGTCGAGCCCGACGGGACGCTCGGGATCGTGGACGGCATGTCGGGGCCGGGCAGGCGCGTCGCCCTCCGTGCCGAGCGCGACGTGCTGGTGGTGCTCTCCAACTGCCCGCAGGTCAACAACCCGTGCAACGACTTCAACCCCACGCCGCTGCGCGTCGTCGTGACCGACCCGGCGGTCGCGGCGTGACGGCGGCCGATGCGGTGGCGCGGTTCAGCGCTGCCGTCGTGGAGACGTCGCGTCCCGAGGCATGGATCCATGTCGTGGCCGCCGACGTCCTCGAGGCCGAGGCGGCGCGCGTCGACGAGGCGGTGGCCGGCGGCGCCTGCCTCCCCCTCGCCGGCCGGCTGGTCGCCGTGAAGGACAACATTGACGTGGCGGGCTGCCGGACCACGGCCGCCGCGCCTACGTTCGCCTATGTGCCCGGCGCCGACGCCGCGGCGGTGGCCCGCCTCCGCGCTGCAGGCGCGATCGTGGTCGGCAAGACCAACCTCGACCAGTTCGCGACCGGGCTCGTGGGCACGCGTTCGCCGTATGGCGCTGTCAGGCATGCGTCGCGCGAGGACCGCATCAGCGGCGGCTCGAGCTCCGGTTCCGCCGTGGCGGTGGCGCTGGGCCTCGTGGACCTTGCGCTCGGCACCGACACCGCGGGTTCCGGGCGGGTCCCCGCGGCGCTCCACGGACTCTGGGGCCTCAAGCCCACGCGGGGGCTTGTCCCGACGACCGGGGTGGTCCCCGCGTGCGCCTCCCTCGACTGCGTGACCGTGTTCAGCGCCGACCCCGAGCTGGCGGCGCTCGCGATGCGGGTCATGTCCGGACCCGACGCGGGCGACCCGCTCTCGGCGCGTCCCTCCGCCGCGCCGGTCCTCGCGTCCACCGCGCGGCGGCGCCTGGTGGTGCCGCGGGCGGCGGAGCTCGGCGACCTTGCCCCTGGTTGGGCCGAGCAGTTCGCGCGCGTCGTCGAGGCCGCGCGCGATGCGGGCCTCGACACCGTCGAGCGGTCGATCGTGCCCCTGCTCGATGCGGCGCGCATGCTCTATGAGTCCTCGTTCGTGGCCGAGCGTTACGCGGCGGTCGGGGAGCACCTCGAGGCGCACCGCGATGAGATAGGCGCCGAGATCGACCCGACCGTGGCCGGGATCGTCCTCGCCGGCGCCGGCCACACCGCGGCTGCGCTCTTCGCGGACCAGCGCGCGCTCGAGGGGTACCGCGCGGCCGCGACCGCGTTGCTCGCCGACGCCGCGGCCGTGCTCACGCCCACGACGACGTGGCACCCCACTCTCGCCGAGGTCGCGGCGGACCCGGTGGGCGCGAACTCGCGCATGGGCCGGTTCACCAACTTCGCCAACCTGCTCGACCTGGCGGCCGTGGCGCTGCCCGCGGGACGCGCCGGCGAGGACCGCTTCGGCGCGATGCTCACGGGCCACGCCTTCAGCGACGCGCGCCTGCTCCGGATCGCGCGCGACATCGCGGAGCGGGTCGACGCTCCTGGGGTGCTGCCCGCGGGCGACACCGAGCCCGAGCCCGGCGAGGTCGACGTGTTCGTCGTCGGCGCGCATCGCGCCGGCCAGCCGTTGCACCATCAGCTCGCCGATCGCGGCGCTCTCCTGGTCGGCGACGCGATCACGTCGCCCGAGTACCGGATGTACGCTCTCAGGACGGTTCCCCCCAAGCCGGGGCTCGTCCGTTCCGTCGGCCCCGCCGGTTCGGGCGGTGCGATCCGCGGTGAGGTGTGGCGGCTCCCTGCCGCGGGATTCGGGACCTTCGTCGACGAGATCCCCTCTCCGATGGCCATCGGCAACGTCGCCCTCGATGACGGCCGCGTCGTCAACGGATTCCTGTGCGAGCAGCACGCGACCGAGGGCGCGATCGACATCACCGCCTCGGGCGACTGGGTCCGCTGGACCCGTTCCCAGGCGGCCGAAACGCACTCGTAACACGGCCCGCGACTCAATGTAACTATTGACCGATAGGTTCGTCGTACCGTTCCCCCCAACGGTCCCGATCCCACTCCGAAGGAGCCAGCTGTGAACCGCCGCACCACCTTCGCCCTCGCCGGAGCCGCCGCTCTGGCGCTCGGGCTCAGCGCCTGCTCGAGCGCCGACGAGACCCTGCCGGGCCAGTCGGCCGGCGCCTCCGGCGCCGCCGATGTCGACACGGTCCTCGACATGGGGCTCTCGGCCGACATCTCGGCGCCCGACCCGAGCAGCGCGTACAACGGCTCCGAGATGAACCTGGTGCTCGCCGCGTACGAGGGCCTCGTGAAGTATGCGACCGGCACCGACGAGCCGGAGATCGTGCCGTCGCTCGCCACCGACTGGTCCGTGTCCGACGACGGTCTCACGTACACGTTCACCCTGCGCGACGGCGTCGTGTTCGCCGACGGCACGCCGTTCACATCCGCGGCCGTCCAGCCCTCCGTCGATCGCATGGTCTCCGAGGGCGAGTCCGGGCCGGCCTACCTCGTCGGGGGCATCGCGTCCATCGACACGCCTTCGGACACCGAGGTGGTGTTCACGCTCGAGGCGCCGAACGACGCGTTCCTCGACTACCTCGCGTCGCCCTTCGGTCTCAAGATGATCTCGCCCGACGCGCTCGCCGCGCACGGCGACGACGCGGACTGGTTCGCGAAGAACTCCGCGGGCACCGGTCCGTTCCAGTACGGCACGTTCGACGAGGGCGTCAGCTACGAGCTGACGGCCAACGACTCCTACTGGGGCGACACCGGCGGCTACGACGCGATCGACTTCCACGTCCTCGACTCGACCAACACGATCCAGCTGCAGCTCGAGAGCGGCGAGCTCGACGGATACATCGGCTCGGCGAACAAGCCGCTGTTCGATGCGCTCAGCGCCGACGAGAGCCTCGAGACCTACACCTACGCGTCGACGATGGCGCCGGTGGTGTACCTCAACACCAACCGCGACGCGCTGGCCTCCGCGGACACCCGGCGGGCGCTGCTCGCGGGCATCGACTGGGACGCCATCGTCCAGTCCGTCTACGGCGACCTCGGCACGACGTCCACGGGGGTGTTCCCGGCGACGCTCGTCGACCCGGCCCTCAACCAGACCGGGATCGAGTTCGACCCGGACGCGCTCGCCGCGCTCGCCGCGGGCGACCTCGCCGGGAAGACCATCACCATCGACTACCCGTCGTACGTCCCCGGCGGCCAGGACATCGCCGACAACCTGGCGGCCCAGCTCAACACCGTGGGCATCTCGGCCGAGTCCATCGGGCTGGAGTCCAGCGCGTACTGGTCGACCGTGTTCGACCCGGAGAAGGCGCCCGACATCTCGCTCATGAGCGTGTTCCCCGACGCGGCGCACCCGGACGCGTGGGCGCGCCTGATCTACTCGGGCGACGGCGGGCTCAACCTGTTCTACCCGGAGGTCGACGGCCTCGACGCGATGCTCGACAAGGCGATCGAGACCGGTGACCGCGACCTCTACGGGGACGTCACGGACGCCGTCACGAAGTCCGCGGCCTGGTACACCGTCGCGGACCTCAAGGTGTCGGCCGCCTTCCAGGCGGGCATCACGGGCGCGGCCACGGCGAGCTACCCGCTGCTGGGTATCACGTTCGACTTCACCCAGCTGTCCCCGGCCGCGTAGCCACCATCCCCGATCGGTCCCCGCGGCGGCGCCTCCCGGCCGCCGCGGGGACCCCATCACGCGAAGGAGAGGCCCATGGCCGAATCGACCGTCCTCACGGTCTCCGATCTCACCGTGACCTACCGCGGGCGCGGGCGCACCGTCGCAGCGGTGAAGGACGTCACGCTGTCGATCGCCGCGGGCCGATGCCTCGGGCTCGTGGGGGAGTCGGGCTCGGGCAAATCCACCATCGGCGCGGCCGTGCAGGGGATCATCCCCGCCGACGGCTCAGCGCATGCGACGGGGGGCATCTCGATCGCGGGTCGCGACCTGGTTCCCATCACGGACCAGGCGTGGTCCCAGGTCCGCGGGCGTGACGTCACCTCGGTGTTCCAGGACCCGATGCGTTCGCTGGACCCCACCATGACCATCGGGCGGATGCTCAACCGCTACACCGGGTCCGCCGAGGCATCGGTCGCGGCGCTCGAGCGGGTCCAGATCCGCCGTGCGGGCGATGTCCTCAAGAAGTACCCCCACCAGCTCTCGGGCGGTATGCGGCAGCGCGTCATGATCGCGCTCGCGCTCGCACCGCAGCCGCTGCTGCTCGTCGCCGACGAGCCCACCACCGCCCTCGACGTGTCCGTCCAGGCCGAGGTCCTGAGCGTTCTTCGCGAGTCGATCGAGGGAGCGGGGTGCGCCGTCCTCTTCGTCACGCACGACCTGGGCGTGGCCCGCCACATGTGCGACGAGATCGCCGTGATGAAGGACGGCGTCGTGGTCGAGACCGGGTCTGCCGAGCAGGTCATCGGGGAGCCCGCCGACGACTACACGCAGCGGCTCATGGCGTCGCGGATCACCCTCGCCACGGATCGCGCCCGGCCGGTCGGCGCGCCGGAACCCGCCGTCGTGGCCTCGATGCAGGACATGCTCGACGACCTGGGCCGCCCGGACGATGCGGTCGCGTCGGCGTGGGCGGCGGGCGAGCTCCTGTGGAACCGATTCACCGGTCCGACTGCCGCGGTCGGCGCTGCGAGCGGGCTGTCGGACGTGCGCCTCGTCGAGCACGTCACCCGCCCCTCGCTCACGGTCAACGAGGTCGACAAGACCTACACGGCACGGGTGCGAGGGCGCAAGGTGGGCAACCACGTGCTCAAGAACGTGTCCTTCGAGATCGGCTACCGCGAGGCGGTCGCGCTCGTGGGCGAGTCGGGGTCGGGCAAGTCGACCCTCCTGCGGATCGCCGCGGGCATCGAGACGCCGGATTCCGGCTCCGTCGACTCGCAGGGCGTCGCGGGCGAGGGGACGCAGGTGATCTTCCAGGACGCCGGTGCGTCCCTCACTCCCTGGCGCACCGTGGAGGAGCTGCTGCGCGAGCGCATCGAGCACACGACCACGGGCAAGGGTCTGTCGCGCGCGGAGATGCGCGCGATGGCGCTGCGCACCCTCGAGCTCGTCGGGCTCGACGAGTCCGTTCTCGGGGCCCGGCCCACCCAGCTGTCGGGCGGCCAGCAGCAGCGGGTCGCGATCGCGCGCGCCGTGGTGGTGCCACCCTCCGTCCTGCTCTGCGACGAGCCCACGAGCGCGCTCGACGTGTCCGTCGCATGCTCGGTGCTCAACCTCATCAACCTGCTGCGCCACTCGCTCGGCATCTCCGTCATGTTCGTGACCCACGACCTCGCGGCGGCGCGTCTCATCGCCGATCGGGTGCTCGTGATGACGGGCGGTGAGATCGTCGAGACGGTCGGCGCCGCGGATCTCGCGCAGGACATCACCACGGACTACGGCCGGAGGCTCGTCGATGCTGTACTCGCCTAAGCGCACCCTCAAGCGGCTCGAGCGTCCCGCCTCCGACCGTCCCGAGGGCGCGTGGTCAGCGCTCGGGTTCGGCGAGAAGCTGTCGCTCGTCGCCGTCGCGGCCACGGTGCTGATCGCCCTCGTCGGCCCGGCGCTCATGCCGTACAGCGCGATCATCCCCGCGGGCGAGCAGCTGCTCCCCCCGCTGTCGCCGGGGCATGTGCTCGGCACCGACGTGCTCGGCATGGACATGGCCACCCGGCTGGTCGCGGGTATGCAGCGCAGCCTCTTCGCCGCCCTGGTGGTGACCCTGATCTCGGCCGCGATCGGCACGCTGATCGGCGTGGTCGCCGGGTTCCGGGGCGGTTGGATCGACACCGCCCTCATGCGCTTCACCGATCTGTTCCTCGCGTTCCCCGCGATGATCATCGCGATGGCGATCGCCGCCGCGATCGGTCAGTCGCTCGGGTCCGCGATGATCGGCATCGTCGTCGTGTGGTGGCCGCTGTACGCGCGGCTCGTGCGCGGTGAGGTGCGCCGCGTCGCCGCCTTGCCTCACGTGCAGGCCGCGCGAGTGGCGGGCGTGACGGGCTGGCGGCTGCTGTGGCGCCACGTGGTGCCCGCCGTCATGCCCACCGTCGTGGTCACGGCGAGCCTCGACATCGGTGCCGTCGTGATGACCCTCGCCGCCTTGTCCTTCATCGGCCTCGGCACGCCGGCGCCGGCGCCCGAGCTCGGCCGCATGGCCTCCGACGGGATGAAGTACTTCCTCAACGCGTGGTGGATCGCGGTCCTCCCGAGCCTCGCGATCGGCCTGCTGGCCTTCGTCTTCAACTATGCCGGCGACGCGCTTCGCGTGGTCCTCCGGCGGACGGGTGTGTGACAGTGCTGGTCTTCATCTCCAAGCGACTCGGGTCGCTCCTCGTCGTCCTGTTCTTCCTCACGCTACTGGTGTTCACGCTCGGCAAGGTCGCGGACTCCGACCCGGTGCGCACCTATGTCGGCGTGAACGCCAGCGCAGAGTCCGTCGAGGCCGCGCGCGAGGAGCTGGGGCTCGACAACCCGATCCCCGTCCAGTTCGGCTCGTTCGTGGTGGGTGCGGTCCAAGGGGACTTCGGCATCTCGCTGTCCTCCAAGCGGCCGATCGCGGACGAGCTCGCGACGCGGCTGCCGGCCACGCTCGAGCTCGCGGGCTGGGCGCTGGCGCTCACCGTCGTGATCGGCGTCTCGCTCGCGTCGCTGTACTCGCGCCCGGGCCGTCTCGGGGCGTTCATGCGCTTCGTGTTCTTCTCCGCGGCGTCCGCCCCGTCGTTCCTCATCGCCATGCTCTCCGTCCTCGTGTTCTACAAGTGGCTCGGGGGAGCGTTGCCGGCGGCGGGCCGCTCGTCGTACGGGCCTTACGACGATGCCACCGGGTTCTACGTGCTCGACGGCATGCTCCACGGGAGCCCCACCTACACGTGGGACGCGATCCAGCACCTGTTGCTGCCGGCGTTCGCCGCCGCGGTCGGCTCGGGCGTCGCGCTTGCGCGAGTGCTCGCGGACGGCATCGCGTCGTCGCTCCGTTCGCCGTGGGCACGCACCGCCCGCGCGCTGGGCGAGCGTGAGGGCACCGTGCTTCGTCGCCATGCGCTCCGCAACGCATCGTCCCCCGCGCTGTCCCTGCTCGCGGTGCAGGCGGGCTTCATGGTCTCGAGCCTCGTCGTGGTGGAGCAGGTGTTCTCGTGGAACGGGCTCGGCTCGTACCTCTCCGGCGCGATCGGCGTCGGCGACTTCCCCGCCATCGCGGCCGTGTGCCTCATCCTCGGCGCGGTCTACGTGATCCTCAACACGCTCGTCGACGTCGCGCTCGCGGCGGTCGACCCCCGCGTCCGTCTCTCCTGATCTCGGAAAGGACCTCCTCATGCCACTCCAGGTGACAGACATCACCCCGTCCGACACGCTCGACGTGGTCGGCAACGCCGTCCTCGTGGTCGTCGACATCCAGGGCGGTGGGCAGCCGTCGTCGTTCGGCGCCGACAAGCCCGGCTACATGCCCGGTCGCCCCGAGCGCAACGCCAAGGCCGTCGACATGGTCGCCCGGTTCCGCGCCAAGGGCGTGCCCGTCGTGTTCATCCAGGAGGTGCACAAGCCCTCGCTGATCGACATCGGGCGCGAGCTCGACGGCAGCGAGAACGTCCATTGCGTCGAGGGCGACCCCCGCACCGAGCTGCACCCCGGCCTTGAGCCGCGCCCCGAGGAGTACCTCATCCAGAAGCGCCGCTACAGCGCATTCTTCGGGTCCGAGCTCGACATCGTGCTCAAGGGCTACCGGGCGGAGACGCTCATCCTCATCGGCGGGATGACGGACGTGTGCATCCACTACACCGCGGTCGACGCGCACCAGCTCGACTACCGCTTCCGCACCGTCACCGACATGGTGATCGGCTCGGGCCAGAAGCTTCACGATGCCGCGCTACGCGCCATGAAGTACCTGCAGCGCGACGCCCTCGTGTCGCTCGAGGCGGTCGACGCCTGGCTCGACGCGCGCCCGCAGCCCACCCCCGAGACCTCGAAGGAGGACGCATGAACATCCACGGCTCCACCGTGCTCGTGGTGGTCGACTTCCAGGGCGGCCCGATGGACGGCCCGATGTCCCAGGACGACCCGTTCGACATCCCCGCGCAGCGGGACAAGGCCGTCGCGATGGTCGCGGAGGCCCGCGCCAAGGACGTGCCCGTCGTATGGATCCAGGAGGTCCACAAGCCGCACCTCACCGACATCGGCCGCGAGCTCGACGGCTCCGAGGGCCCGCACTGCATCGAGGGCAACAAGTACACCGAGCTGGCGGACGGCCTCGAGCCCACGCCCGACGAGTTCCACATCCGTAAGCGCCGCTACAGCGGGTTCTTCGGCACGGAGCTCGACATCGTGCTCAAGGCGTACAAGGCGGAGACCCTGGTGCTCATCGGAGGCTTCACGGACATCTGCATCCTCTACACCGCGGTCGACGCACACCAGCGCGACTTCCACCTCAACGTGGTGACCGACGTGGTCATGGGGTCGTCCCGCCAGGCGCACGACGACGCGCTTGAGATGATCCACTACCTCCAGCACGGCTCCCTGGTCACGTCCGAGGAGACGATGCGCTGGCTGGGTTCGCTCGAGGGCGCAGCCGTCCCCGCCGGCGCGTGAGCGGGGTCTCGCGCCGCGCGCTGCTGACGCTGTGGGCCCTCGCCGGCGCGGTCTTCGCGGCGACGCTCGGCTCGATGCTGGTCCCCGGCGTGCTGTCGGCCTTTTCCTCGGAGACGGGCATCTCGCTCGGCGACGTCGGACGCTCGAACGCCGTGTTCGGTCTCGCGTACGCGGTCGCAGCCCCCGTGATCGCGTGGAGCGTGCGGCGCCTCGAGCCGTACACCGTGATGATCGTCGCGCTGCCGCTCGTCGCACTCGCCGCGCTCGCGGTGTCGCAGGTCGACACGGTGCCGCAGCTGATCGCGGCGCGGGTCGTGCAGGCCGTCGCGGTGGCCGGGGTCGTGCCCATGTGCACCGTCCACGCGGGCAGCATCGTCGCCGGCGCGCATCGCTCCCGCGCGCTGTCCATCTCGTTCACCGGCATGGTCGCGTCCTCGCTCGTCGGGGCGCCGCTGGGCAACCTGCTCGGCACCACCGTGGGGGCGCGGACCGCGTTCCTGCTGGTTGCCGGGCTCGTGCTCGTCGCCGCCGCGACCGTCGTGGCGCTGCGTCCCTGGCAGGCGGGCCTGCGGCTTGCGGGCGAGGAGGCGCGCCGGCGCGAGGGCGACGGCACGGTCGTGTGGGCGTCCGCTGCGGTGGTGCTCGCGGCGACCCTTGCGACGGCGCTCCTCGAGGGCGCGGCCACTGGCGGCCTCAACACGTTCATCGCGCCGTTCCTCGAGGGTGCCACCGGCGCCACGGGGGCGTTGCTGTCCGGGCTGCTGCTCTGCTACGGCCTCGCGGGCCTCGCCGGCAACGGCGTCCTGGGCGGGGCCGCGGACAGGCTGGGACCCGCCCGCATCCTCACGCTGCTCGGTGTCGCCGCGGCGGTGGCGGTGGGCGGCCTCGCGCTCGTCTCCCACCCTCTGCCTGCCGCGCTCCTGCTGCTCGCGTGGGGCTTCTGCTCGTGGGCGATCAACCCGCCGCTTCAGGCGCTGATCGTGGGCAACTCGGGACGGCACGTCAACGTCGTGGTCGGCATCAACTCGTCGCTGATCTACACCGGTACGTCGATCGGCGCCGCGCTCGCAAGCGCGCAGGTCGACCAGGGTCGGCTCGAGGGGCTGCCGTACCTGTCCGCCGCGCTCTTCCTCGGCTGTGCGATCACCGGGGGCACGGCGTGGGCGGCGACCGCGCGTGCGCGTCGCCGCGCGGTCGCCGCCACGGCGGTCGCGGCGAGCGAGGAGCCCGCGCGCGCCTGAGGGATCAACCGCGGGGCGTCGACGTGCGTCCCGCGGCGTCCTTGACCAGCCGACCGCCCTGCACCACGACCTCCACGGTGCGGGCGTCGGCAAGCTCGTGGATCCGCGCGAGCGGGTCCACGCACACCAGCACGATGTCCGCGAGCATGCCCGGCGCGAGCGCGCCGAGGCGGGCGTCGAGGCCCAGCAGCCGCGCGCCCGCCTGCGTGCCCGCGTGGATCGCGGCGAGCGGGCTCATGCCGGCGTCCACCAGGTGACCGAGCTCGGCGAGGTTGCGGCCGTGCGGGTGGATGCCCGCGTCGGTGCCGAGCGCCACGGGGATGCCCGCGGAGATCGCGCGCGCGGCAGCGTCGCGCCCGCGCACCTGCCACTCCTTCTTCTTGGCGACCACCGCGGCCGGCTTGACGGCCGGGTCGGGGGTGAGCGACAGCGTGGACAGGGTCGGCACCAGCACGGTGCCGTGCGCGCGCATCTCCTCGATGAGCTCCTCGGACATCTCGTAGCCGTGCTCGAGGCTGGTGGTGCCGCCGCGCACCGCCGCGAGCGCGCCCGCGTTGCCCTGGGCGTGCGCCGCGATCGCGCGCCCGCCGCGTCGGGCCACCTCGGTGGCGATGAGCCGCACCTGCTCCTCGCTCAGCCCCAGGTCGTCGGGGCTGTCCGTCGGGGTGGAGATGCCTCCGGTGGTGCACACCTTGATCACGTCGGCGCCGGTGCGCATGAGCGTGCGGACCGCCTTGACCACCTCGTCATCGGTGTCGACCACTGCCCAGCTGGGGGCGGGCTCGTAGGCGACGTAGCCGGCGACGCTGCCGTTCGCGTGGACCGGATCCGCGTGCCCGCCCGTGGGGGACAGCAGCGCGATCGACATGTGCATCCGCGGTCCGTCGATGAGGCCCTGGGCGACGGCGTTGCGGTAGCCGGGCGTCAGTCCCGAGAGATCGCGCGCTGCGGTCACGCCTGCCTCGAGCGTGAGGCGCATGGAGTGAGCAGTCGCGAAGGCGTGCTCCTCGGCGAACTTGAGGCGCTCGTCCTCGGGCCGCGCGCCGTTGGGCATGGTGAGGTGCACGTGCGTGTCGACGAACCCCGGCATCAGCCAGGCTCCCGCGCCGTCGACGAGACTGTCGGGACGCGCGGCCGCGGGGCTCGTCGGTCCCACGGCGGTGATGACGCCGTCCCGGATCTCGATGTCGCACCCCTCGCGCGGTTCCGATCCCGTGCCGTCGATCACCGTCGCCCCGGTGATGAGCGTGACGCCGGGCGCGGCGGGGACGGCGGGAAGGCGGGCAGGGCTCACGCGGGTGACCTCCGTGGGGTGACGGCGCCGCGACCTCCGCGGGGCTCCCGTTAGCCTAGCGACCGATAGTTACCGCGATGTTGCGGAGCCGCCTGCCCGGCGTGGGACGTGCGTCGCCTCGTGTGGCGGCCCGATTCGTCACTCCGGGAACACCCGCCACATCTGTCATTGGAAATCGCACGTGTCGGCGATGATGGTGCCCATGAAGCTGCGCCTCGTCACCACCGCCGTCTCCGGCGCCGTCCTCGCCACCGTGCTCTCCGGCTGCGGCGACGTCCAGGGCTCCATCGCGGATGCGACCAAGGGCGCGCAGGACGCGATCGAGAAGGCCAAGGACGTCCAGAAGCAGGCCTCCGAGCGCGCCGACGAGATCCAGCAGCAGGTCGAGGACGCTCAGAAGACCGCCAAGGACCTCCAGGACCAGGCCGACACCCTCAAGGACAAGGCGAAGGACGCGGTCGACGCCGTCACCGGCGGCTGAACCGGCCGCCCCGGCCCGCGCATCGTCCCCGGGCGAGGTCCCGCACGCGCCCCACTAGACTTGACCCTCGTGGCCACCGACTTCGCGCTTGAGATCCAGGAGCTCCGCTCGACCTTCTCGCAGATCGAGGCGGTGACCGACCCCGCCAAGCTCAAGGCGCGCATCGCCGTGCTCGAGGAGCAGGCCGCCGCGCCCGACCTGTGGGACGACCAGGACAACGCCCAGGCCGTCACCAGCCAGCTGAGCCAGGCCAACGCCGAGCTCGAGCGCGTCACGCGCATGGGCTCGCGCATCGAGGACCTCGAGGTGCTCGTCGAGCTCGGCACCGAGGGCGAGGACGAGGACACGCTCGCCGAGGCGGACGCGGAGCTCGCGAAGCTCAAGACCGACCTCGCCGCGATGGAGGTCCGCACCCTGATGACGGGGGAGTGGGACGAGCGCAACGCCGTCGTCACCATCCGCTCGGGGGCCGGCGGCGACGACGCCACCGACTTCGCGGAGATGCTCCTGCGCATGTACCTGCGCTGGGCCGAGCGCCACGGCTACGGCACCAAGGTGCTCGACACGTCCTACGCGGAGGGCGCCGGCATCAAGTCCGCGACCTTCGAGCTCAACGCCCCGTACGCCTACGGCACGCTGTCCGTCGAGGCCGGCACGCACCGCCTCGCGCGCATCAGCCCGTTCGGCTCGGCCGATAAGCGCCAGACCTCCTTCGCGGCCGTCGAGGTGATCCCGCAGATCGAGTCCACCGACCACATCGAGGTCCCCGAGGCGGAGATCAAGGTCGACGTGTTCCGCTCGTCCGGCCCCGGCGGCCAGTCGGTCAACACCACCGACTCCGCCGTGCGCCTCACCCACCTCCCGACCGGCATCGTCGTGTCGATGCAGGACGAGAAGTCGCAGATCCAGAACCGCGCCGCCGCCATGCGCGTCCTCCAGTCGCGCCTGCTGCTGCTCAAGAAGGAGCAGGAGGCAGCGCAGAAGAAGGAGCTCGCGGGCGACATCAAGGCCTCGTGGGGCGACCAGATGCGCTCGTACTTCCTCTACGGCCAGCAGCTCGTCAAGGACCTGCGCACGGGCCACGAGGTCGGCAACCCGCAGATCGTCTTCGACGGCGACATCGATGGCTTCATCGACGCCGGCATCCGCTGGCGCCGCGCCGGCCAGAACGCCGAGTAACGCTCACCGCCCTTCGCTCAGCACGGTTCCGCCGGCGACACGCCGCGGATCAGGGACGATGCGCGGGCCCGGCCCCGCGTGTCGCGGCGGGTTCCGTGCGGAGCGAACTGGTTCGCACATCGTCAACTGTCAAGACGTGACGAACGGGACACGCCGGGCGCGGCGCGCCTCCCGGGGCTGCGCGCGCGCCGTTCCTACGATGCTCGGGTGGCGCGGGTCTCCTACCCCTCGTGCCCGCGCATCTCATGATTCGACTCGACAACGCCACCAAGGTCTACAAGCGGGGCGCCCGTCCTGCGCTCGACTCCGTCTCCGTGGAGATCGAGCGCGGGGACTTCGTGTTCCTCGTGGGCTCGTCCGGATCGGGCAAGTCGACGTTCCTCAAGCTCATCCTGCGTGAGGAGCGCCCCACCGGGGGCGACGTGTACGTCGCGGGCCGCCACCTCAACAAGCTGTCCGCGTGGCGCGTGCCGCACCTGCGCCGCGAGATCGGCGCCGTGTTCCAGGACTTCCGCCTGCTGCCCAACAAGACGGTCTACCAGAACGTCGCGTTCGCGCTCCAGGTGATCGGCAAGAGCCGCCACCACATCCAGTCGACGGTCCCCGAGATGCTCGACCTCGTGGGCCTGTCCGGCAAGGAGCGGCGCATGCCGCACGAGCTGTCGGGTGGCGAGCAGCAGCGCGTCGCGATCGCGCGCGCGTTCGTCAACCACCCGCCGATCCTGCTGTGCGACGAGCCGACGGGCAACCTCGACCCGGGCACCTCGGTGGGCATCATGCGCCTCCTCGACCGCATCAACCGCACCGGCACCACCGTGCTGATGGCGACCCACGACGACGAGATCGTCGACCAGATGCGCAAGCGCGTCATCGAGCTCCGCGGCGGCCAGCTGGTCCGCGACCAGGACCGCGGCGTGTACGGATTGGAGCGCGTGTGAGGCTCCGCTTCATCTTCGGCGAGGTCTTCAACGGGCTCCGCCGCAACAGCACCATGGCGCTGTCCGTGGTGCTGGTGACGTTCGTGTCGCTCACGTTCGTGGGCGCGGCCGCGCTCATCCAGATGCAGATCAACCAGCTCAAGGACGACTGGTACGGCAAGGTCGAGATCTCGATCTTCCTGTGCCCCGAGAACTCCCGGAACGAGAACTGCGCCGAGGGCGCCGTCACCACGGCCCAGGAGGACGCGATCAAGTCCGTGCTGGAGGACGGAGCGCTCAGCGGGCTGGTCCAGAAGGTCTACTACGAGTCCCGCCAGGAGGCGTACGACAAGTTCGTCGCCAACGACAAGGAGGGCATCTGGTCCTCCCTCACGCCGGACCAGATGCAGCCCAGCTTCCGCGTCAAGCTGTCCGACCCCGAGCAGTACCAGGTGGTCGCCGACGCGACCGAGGGCCTGCCCGGCGTCGACGTGGTCCGGGACCAGCGCGAGATCTTCTCCCAGCTGTTCCGCTTCCTCAACGCCGCCACCATCGTCGCCGCCGCACTCGCCGCGGTCATGCTCGTCGCCGCGATGCTGCTCATCACCACCACCATCCGCCTGAGCGCGCTCAGCCGCCGCCGCGAGACCGAGATCATGCGCATGGTCGGCTCGTCCCGGTCGCTCATCCAGATGCCGTTCATGCTCGAGGGCGCCGTCGCGGCGACCGCCGGCGCCGTGCTCGCCGCCGGAGGCCTGTTCTTCGGCGTGCGCTACCTGGTCGACGACTGGCTCAAGGGCTCCGTCACGTGGGTCCAGTACATCGGCGCCCACGACGTGTGGTCGGTCGCGCCCTGGCTGCTCGTCATCGCCGTCGGCCTGGCCGCGATCGCCTCGCTCGTCACGCTCGGGAGGTACACCCGCGCATGAGGACCCTGCCCCGCGCATTCGTCTTCGCGACCCTGGCCTTCGTGGTCGCGCTCGTCACGGGCACCGTCGTGTCCGGGGCCGATGCGGTGGGCGGCTTCTCGACGTCGTCGAGCTACGACGACGACATCAACAAGGCGAAGGACAAGCAGGCGCAGACCGCCCAGCAGATCGAGGACCTCCAGTCGGACCTCGAGGACACGAGCGCGGACATCGTCAAGGCGGCCAACAACCTCAAGGAGACCGAGGCCAAGCTGCCCGCCGCGCAGAAGGCGCTCGACGACGCGAACGACGCGGTCGACGCGGCGCTCGTGCAGCAGAAGCTCGTCGCGGACAAGCTCGCGGCCGCCGAGGCGCAGGACCAGGCCATCGGCGACCAGATCTCCGCCGATGACTCTCGCATCGGCGAGCTCCAGCAGATCGTCGCGGCGCTCGCCCGCGCGCAGTACCAGGGCGTGGGCGACGACGAGGCGCTGAGCCTGGTGTTCGGCGCGAGCACGTCGCAGGAGTTCGTGGACAAGTTCGCGGCCGAGCACAACGCCTCGCGCGTCCAGTCGAACGCGCTCGCCGACGTCGAGGAGATCGCGGCGGTCAACCGCAACCGCGGCGTGCGCCAGGAGGCGGTGCGCGAGTACATCGTCGAGCTCAAGGCCGAGGCCGACGCGCTCGTGGTGAAGACCACGCAGCTCCGCGAGACGGCCGCCCAGAAGAAGAAGGCGCTCGACGACCTGGTCGCCAAGCAGACGCGCATCAAGAACGAGCTCGAGGCCAAGCGCAAGGACGAGCTCGAGAAGCAGAAGGCGCTCGAGGCCCAGCAGGAGGCCACGCGCAACCAGATCAAGGACCTCGTCAAGAAGAAGGCCGCCGAGGAGGAGGCCAAGCGCAAGGCCGCCGAGGAGGCGGCCCGCAAGGCGGCGGAGGCCGCCAAGAACAGCGGCGGGTCGTCCTCGTCGTCCGGCGGCTCGGGCCCGGCGACCAGCACCAGCTCGGGCGGGCTCGCCAACACCCTCACCAAGGGCGTGCTCGCCTGGCCCGTGCCCAGCCACTACATCACGTCGAGCTACGGCATGCGGTTCCACCCGATCCTCCACTACTGGCGCCTGCACGCCGGCACGGACATGCGCGCCTACTGCGGCACCCCGATCTACGCCGCCCGTGACGGCCGCGTCCAGTGGGCGCAGTGGGTCGCCGGCCTGGGCAACGAGGTCCTGCTCGACCACGGCTACGTCAGCGGGCGTTCGCTCATGACGAGCTACAACCACATGTCCGCGTTCGCGGTCGGCGCGGGCCAGTACGTCACGCAGGGCCAGCTGGTCGGCTACGCGGGCAACACCGGCACCTCGGCCGCGTGCCACCTCCACTTCGAGGTCTACATCGACGGCAACACCGTCGACCCGATGACGCTCGTGGGTTCCACGGGGCCGTAAACTGGTGAGTCGCGCCCGGACCCGGGCGCATCCCGGCCGCGTGCGAGGAGGAGAGCCATGGCGGACGCCATCAAGGTCATCGCGACCAACCGTGCCGCGCGCCACGACTTCTTCATCGACGACGTCCTCGAGGCCGGCCTCATCCTCACCGGCACCGAGGTGAAGTCGCTGCGCCAGGGGCGCGCCGTCATCGGCGATGGCTACGTCTACGTCGAGGGCGGCGAGGCGTGGGCGGAGAACATCCACATCCCCGAGTACTCGCAGGGCACGTGGACCAACCACGCGCCCAAGCGCAAGCGCAAGCTGCTGCTGCACCGGGAGCAGATCGAGGATCTCCAGCAGCGCACCCGCGAGAAGGGGTACACGATCGTCCCCCTGCGCCTGTACTTCCTCGACGGCCGCGTCAAGCTCGAGATCGGCGTCGCGCGAGGCAAGAAGCAGCACGACAAGCGCCAGGCCCTGCGCGAGAAGCAGGACAAGCGCGAGGCCGAGCGCACCTTCGGCACGCAGCGCGGCATCAACCGCTGACGCCTCCCCTTGCGGGGGGACGATGCGCGGGTCGGGCGATGGTCCCGCCCCACCTTCGGCATGATGGGGCGCATGACGCGAACCCGCGCGACCGTCGCATCGTCCCTGATCCTTGCCGCGGCGCTGGTCGCCCCGACCGCCGCCCAGGCCGCCGCCCCCGACGGCGGGCGCAGCGTCGAGCGCTGGGACGCGACGTACGCGCTGCAGCCCGACGGCTCGGCCCACGTGACGGTCCAGATCGACTTCGACTTCGGCAACGACCCGGGCCACGGGCCGTTCTGGACGCTGCCGATCCGCGTCCCCTATGACGACTCGCACGACCGGCTGTACGACGTCACCGACGTGACCGCCTCGTCGCCCAGCGGCGCCCCCGCGCACGTCTACCTCGAGGACGACGGGAACAACCTGGGCGTGCGCGTGGGTGACCAGTCCGTCGACAACGTCTCCGGCGTGCAGTCGTACGTGCTGAGCTACACCGTCCATCACGTCATGAACGCGACGGCGTCCGGCGACGAGTTCTACTGGAACGCCATCGGCGACGGTTGGCAGACGCCGATCAGCGACGTGAGCGTCCAGGTGGGCGGCAACGCCGGCGTCACCGCGGCGCAGTGCTTCGCGGGGCCGACGGGGTCGACGACCGCATGCGACAGCGCTGCCTCCGACGGAGACTCGGCGACCTTCACCCAGGCCGCGCTGAACGCGTACGAGCCGATGTCCGTGGTGGTCGCGTACCCCGCGGGCACCTACGACACGAGGCCGGCGCTCACGGAGAAGTCGGACCTCGCGCACGCGTTCCGGGTCACCCCGTGGACGCTCGGTGGGTTCCTGGTGCTGCTGCTCGGCGGGCTCGCGCTCGTGGTGCGCCGCCTGCGCCGCACCGGCGCCGACCTCGAGTACGCGGACTTCACGCCCGGCGTCGGCCCCGTGTCGGGGGAGGAGTCCGCGGTGCGCAGGCGGGACCGTCGCGCGCCGGTGGCGGTCGCGTTCGCGCCGCCGGAGGGCCTGCGACCCGGACAGCTCGGCACGCTGATCGACGAGAAGGCCGACACGCGGGACGTCACGGCGACCATGGTGGACCTGGCGGTGCGCGGCTACCTCGTGGTCGAGGAGGCCGGCAAGGACGACTACACGCTCGTGCGCCTCAAGGACGCCGGCGACGACCTCCACGAGTACGAGCGCAGGCTCTTCGACGCGATCTTCGAGGGTCGTGACCGCGTCACCCTGAGCGCGCTCAAGACGACCTTCAGCAGCGACATGACCGTCGTGAAGCGCGAGCTCTACCGCGACGTCACGCAGCAGGGGTGGTTCCGCGGCAACCCGTCGAGCACGCGGGGCACGTGGGCGGGCGTGGGGATCGCGCTCGTCGTCGCGGGCGTGCTCGCGACCATAGGCGCGGCGAACGTGTCGACGTGGGCGCTGGTGCCTCTCGCCCTGATCGTCGTCGGGCTCGTGGTGCTCGCGACCACGGGTGCGGCGCCCGCGCGGACCGCCGACGGGTCGCGGGTCCTCGCGCAGACCCGCGGCTTCAAGCTCTACCTCGACACGGCCGAGGCCAACCAGCTGCGGTTCGAGGAGGGCCAGGACATCTTCAGCCGCTACCTGCCCTACGCGATCGCGTTCGGGGTCACGGAGCAGTGGACCAAGAAGTTCGAGCAGCTCGCCGCGCAGGGCGTCGCGCTCGCGGAGCCCACCTGGTACCGCGGCGCCTACTACGGCATGTTCTGGGCGCACGCGGGCGGGTTCGGGCACCGCATGGACCAGTTCACGGTCCTGGCCGGCGCCGCGATGGCGGCGCCCACGCCGGGCAGCTCGGGCGGCTCCGGCTTCGGCGGCGGAGGATTCTCCGGCGGTGGCGGTGGAGGTGGTGGTGGCGGAGGCTGGTGAGCCGAACCGCTCCCGGACCGGCCAGCCTGGGCGCGCCCAGCGCGGGCGCGCCGTCCGGGCCTGCGGCGTCAGGACTGGCGCCGCAGCGGCATCGGATTGTGCTGAGGATCGGGCGTGATGCACCGTTCTGGCATCGAGTGGTGAGATCCGCCCCTGGAGCTCGCGGCTCGGGTCCTCGGGGCGATCGCACGGTTCTCTGCCAACAGCGCACCGGAGCTCCTCCCACCGCACCAGGTGCTGCCGTTGCCGCAGCGGCACCTCAGGACCCCACGCATGCGAGAGGGCCGCACCCCCACGCGGGGATGCGGCCCTCTCGCGGTCGCGTCAGGCCTTGTCGGCCTCGGGTGCGGACCCGTCGCCCGGCTCAGCCTCGCCCTCAGCCTCGCCACCCTCAGCCTCACCGTGCGGCACGGGGTGCTGGCGCTCGAGCGCGGCGCCCTCGACGTCCACGTTGGGCAGGATCCGGTCCAGCCAGCGCGGCATCCACCAGGCGCCCTCACCCATGAGGTGCATGAGCGACGGCACGATGAGCATGCGGACCACGAACGCGTCGAACAGGACGCCGGTCGCGAGCCCGAAGCCCATCGGGCGGATCATGCTGATCTCCGAGAACACGAAGCCGCCGAACACCGACGCCATGATGATCGCGGCGGCCGTGACCACCGCGCGCCCGTGGCGCAGGCCGGCCGTGACGGACTCGCGGGCCGAGGCCCCGTGCACGTACGCCTCGCGCATGCCCGACGTGATGAACAGCTGGTAGTCCATCGCGAGGCCGAACAGGATGCCGGTGAGCATGATCGGCAGGAACGACAGGATGGGGCCCGGCGCGTGCACGCCGAACACGCCCGACAGCCAGCCCCACTGGTAGACCGCCGTCACGGCGCCGAAGGCCGCGAACAGCGACAGCACGAACCCGAGTGTCGCGATGACCGGGACCAGGATCGAGCGGAACACCAGGATGAGGATGATCAGCGACAGGCCCACGACCACCGCGAGGTAGACGGGCAGGGCGTCGGAGAGCTTCGCCGAGATGTCGATGTTGGCCGACGCGGAGCCCGCGACGCCGAGCACGGTGCCGTCCTCGAGGGGCGACTCGGCGCGCAGGTCGTTGACCAGCTGCTCGGTCGACAGCGAGGTCGGGCCCTGACGCGGGATGACCTGGAACGCGAGGAAGCTGCGGTCCGCCGACACGCCGGCCGGCGCGACCGCGGTGACGTCCTCGTTCTTCATGAGCTGGTCCTCGATCGCGACCTGCGTGGCGAGCAGGGCGTCCTCGGAGACGGCCTCGGGCAGCGAGGCGGTCACCAGCAGGGTGCCGTTGAGGCCCTCGCCGAACTTCGCGTCGATGGTCGTGTAGGCCATGTAGGCCGTCGACCCCTCCGGCTCCGTGTCGCCGGCCGGCAGGCCCAGGCGCATCGAGAACGCCGGGATCGCCACGACGGCGAGGACGGCGACGCCCGCGAGCACGTTGAGCCACGCGCGGCCCGTCTTCATGGGCGTGTACGGCGCCTCGGGCTCGGCCGCCTGGCCGATGCGCGCGCGGGAGCGCTTGGAGATCGCCTTGATCCCGACGAGACCCAGCACGGCCGGCACGAGCGTCACGGCGACGAGCACCGCGACCAGCACGCAGAACGCCGCGACGTTGCCCATGACGCCGATGAACGGGATGCCGGTGACGTTGAGCGCGAGCAGCGCGATGAGCACCGTGGTGCCGGCGAACACGACCGCGTTGCCGGCGGTGCCGTTCGCGAGGCCGATCGACTCGTGGACCTCCATGCCGCGCTTGAGGTTGAGGCGATGGCGGTTGATGATGAACAGCGCGTAGTCGATCCCGACGGCGAGGCCGAGCATCACGCCGAGGACCGGGGTGACCGAGGACATGTCGATGGTGCCGGACAGCGCCATCGCGGACGCCACGCCGACGCCGACGCCGATGACGGACGTGATGATCGGGGTGAGGGCGGGCCACACCACGCGCATCATGACGAACAGGACGACGAGCGCGAGGAACACGCCCGCGATCTCGCCGACTCCCAGCAGGCCGGACACCTCGGTCGCGATCTCCGCGGAGAAGTAGACGTTCACGCCGTCGAGCGGCGCGGACTCGATGGACGTCATGACCGCGTCCTTGTCCTCCTGGGACAGGGTGAGCGCGTCGTCGTGGAACGTGACCGCGCCGAGCGCGGTGGTGCCATCGGCGGAGATGGTGGTGATGGCGGAGGCGTTCTTGGCGAGCTCCGCACCGAGCTCGAGCTGCTCGGACTTCACGGTGAGCTCGGCAAGGCCGTCGGTGATCTGCTGCTGCTTGTCGTCGAGCTGGGCCTGCTGCTGCGCGAGCTGGTCGCGGCCGGCGTCGATCTGCGCCTGCTGCGCGTCGAGCTGCGGCTTCGCGAGCTCGTACGTGCCGGAGTCCTTGGCCTGCTGGATCGCGGCGTCGAGCTGCTGCTGACCCGCGTCGAGCTGCGCCTTGGCGGCGTCGAGCTGCTGCTGGCCCGCGTCGAGCTGGGTCTGGCCGTCGTCGAGCTGCGCCTGCGCGTCCTTGATCTGCGTGCGGCCGTCCTCGAGCTGCTGCAGCTGCGCGGCGGCCTGCTCCGCGGTCGCGAACGGGTCGATCACGGCGGACACGGAGTCGAAGCCCGCCACCGACGCGAGCGCGGCGGAGACCTGCTGCTTCTGCGCGTCGGTGAGCGGCTTGTCGTCGGTCGACTGGAACACGATGCGCGCGGTCGCGCCTCCCGTGCCCTCGATGTTCTTGGCGAGCTGGTCGGCCACCTCCTGGCTCGCGGTGCCGGGGATGGAGAACGAGTCGGTGAGCGTGCCGCCGAACGCGACGAACCCGCCACCGGCGAGGCCGAGCGCGAGCAGCCACGCGATTATCGCGACGAAGGGTCGCATCGACGACGCGCGTCCGATGCGGTACAGGAGGTTGGCCACGGGGGCGCCTTTCTCACGGGGTCTGGGATGGCGACGGTGCCCGGCAGGTCGGCGGGCCGCTCGGGACGATGCCCGGGCCGGCCGACGCGCCTCCGGCCAGTGTAGGACAGGATCGCGAGTTTCACGACAGGTGTTGGTTATCGCTTGGTGAAGGCCGGGCGGAGGTGCCACAATCGCGGCGTGGACGCGCGCATCGTCAGGACCCGCAGGAGCCTTCAGGAGGCCCTGTTCGTGCTCGCGCGCGAGCGCGGCGTCGACGAGATCTCCGTGAGCGACATCGCCGCCCGGGCGGGCATCAACCGCTCGACCTTCTATCAGCACTACTCCGACAAGGAGACGCTGCTCGCCGACGCGCTCGACCTCATGGCGCAGGAGGCGGGCGCGGACCTCGACGCGATCGAGTTCGACGCGGGCCCGCCCCGCGCGCTCGTGCGCTTCCTCGAGCACGTCGAGGAGCACGCGGACATGTACCTGCGCGTGTTCACCGAGCCGGGCTACGGCGCGGTCCTCGCGCGGCTGCGGCTGCGGATGCGCGAGGCGATCCGCGGGCTCGCACCCCAGGTCGACGAGATCGTGCGCGCGGAGCTGCCCGTCGACGTCGTCGCGGCCGGCATCACGGGCATGGTGCTCGGGGTGATGGGGGAGTGGCTCGGGATGGAGCGCCGCCCGCCCGCTGCGACCGCCGCGGAGTGGGTGTGGCGCATCGTCCTCGGCGTGCCGGGGGCGCAGCCGGGCGCCTGACCCGGGCCGCGCATCGTCCCGGGGTCTTGGGCACTGTCGGACCTCCCGGTAGACTGATGTCATAACTGCACAGGGGATGATCGGTTTCGACGTGTGTTTACTTCCGAAGGGAAGCGGGCCGAGAACGCAGGGTTATCTCGTAAACGACCCCTGCAAACCAATAGGTGCCGATTCCAAGCGCACCGACTTCGCCCTCGCTGCCTAAGCGAGCGCCATGAAGTCCGTCAGCCCAGGCGTGTTCCCGTCCTGGATCCTGGCGTCGACTAGGGAACTTGCTTCAGCTCCTCGTCATCGGGGGCTGCGGGACTTCTAGGTGACTGGGCCTATCCGACTTGCTCGCCTGATGCGGGTCGGGGGCCGAGAAATAGACCTCAGGCTGCGCCCGGAGAAGACTTCGGTTTGGACATGCGGACCCGGGTTCGATTCCCGGCATCTCCACGGTTAGGCAAGGCCCCTGGCACCCTCGGTGTCGGGGGCCTTCGCGCGCCTTGCGCCGGCCGGCTCTGGCCGCCGTGTCGCGCTGGCAGGTGCTCAGCGCCCGAAACGGGCCGCTTCGAGCACTGAGCGCCTCACAGCGCGCGGAGCGCCGGGACCTCCGTACCGGCCGCGGCGCGCAACCCCCGCTTACCCTCGGAACGTGCTCACGCTCCCCGAGACCGTCGATGTCCACGCCAAGGCCGCGGCCGCCAAGGCGAAGCTCTCCCGCACCCCCGCGCGGCTGATCGTGTCCGCGATGCTCGCGGGCATGTGGATCGGCGTGGGCGACGTGCTCATGTGGTCCGCCGCGGGCCCGCTGCACGTCGCGGGCAACCCGTTCGAGAAGCTCATCGCCGGCTCGGTGTTCGCCGCGGCGCTCACCATCGTGGTCTTCGCGGGCTCCGAGCTCGCCACCAGCGCGATGATGATCCTGCCGCTCGGCGCGCTCCGCGGCACCATCTCGTGGCTGCGCGGGGCAGGCGTGCTCCTGGGGATCTTCTTCTCCAACATGCTCGGCGCGTTCGCGCTGGCGTGGGTGCTCATCCAGACCGGGGTGCTCGCACATGGGCCCGCCGCCGACTTCTTCCAGGACTATCTCGCGGGCAAGGTCGAGCACACCCCGTCCGAGCTGTTCTGGCGCGGCGTCCTGTGCAACGTCCTCGTGTCCGTCGCGATCTGGGCCGCCGCCCGCCTCAAGTCCGAGGCGGCGAAGGCGATCATCATCTTCTGGGGCGTCCTCGCCTTCATCGCGTCGGGGTTCGAGCACGTGGTGGCCAACATGACGACCTTCGCGATCGGCCTCATGCAGGGTGACGTGTCGTGGGCCGACTTCGGCACCAACATGACCTTCGTCGGCCTCGGCAACCTCGTCGGAGGTGCGATCGTGATCGGCCTCGCGTACGCGTTCGTGGCCGGGAAGGCCGGCCGGGACGATGCGCCGGTCGAGGCCGCGTACGACGCGCCGGCTGATGCCGCGCTCGTCGAGGCCCGCTGAGGGCGGCGGCTACCGTCCCATCGCCACGCGCTCGGGGCAGTCGAACGGGTCGCGTGCGGCCAGGCCGACGCGGTTGAGGTAGCGGATCACGATCCCGTAGGACTCCACCAGCGACGTCTCCGTGTAGGGCACCCCGAGCGTCGCGCAGTGCTCGCGCACGATCTCCCGCGCGCGCCCCAGGTGCGGGCGCGCCATCGACGGGAACAGGTGGTGCTCGATCTGGAAGTTGAGCCCGCCCATGAGGATCGACATGGCCCAGCCGCCGCGGATGTTGCGGCTCGTGAGCACCTGCTTGGACAGGAAGTCGACCTTCTCGTCGCGCCCGATGATCCGCATGCCCTTGTGGTTGGGCGCGAACGACGCGCCCATGTAGACGCCGAACACCGCCATCTGCACGCCCACGAACGCGAACGCCATCCCCAGCGGCAGGAACCAGAACACGGGCACCAGGTAGAGGACGAAGTGCAGCGCGATCGATGGCAGCTCGATCCAGCGCTGGCGGCGCGTGCCCGACGTCACGAGCGACGCGATCGACCGGTAATGGAGGTTGAGCCCCTCGAGCGTGAGCAGCGGGAAGAACAGCCAGCCCTGACGCTGCGTGATCCAGCGGATCGGGCCGCGGGCGGTCGCCGCGTCGTCCTCGAGGAAGGAGATGGTGTCCTTCTCGATGTCGGGGTCCTTGCCCACCTTGTTGGGGTTGCCGTGGTGGCGCGTGTGCTTGTGCATCCACCACTGGTGGCTGATGCCCACGACGATCGTCGACAGGAACCGGCCCAGGCGGTCGTTCGCGGGGCCCGACGCGAGCACGGTGCGGTGCGACGCCTCGTGCCCGAGGAACGCGACCTGCGTGAGCACGATGCCGAGCGCCGCTGCGATGAGCAGCTGGAACCACGAGTCGCCCAGCAGGACGAATCCCGTGACGATGCCCGCGAGCGCGACCAGGAGCGCCGCGCCGAAGCCGGCGTAGAAGCCGTACGCGCGGCGCATGAGGCCGGTCTCGCGGATGGTCGCGGACAGCTCGGCGAACGACGAGGTCATGCGGTTGAGGGGGAACGATGCGGGCGGTTGCGTGGCAGACATGCCTCTCCGGGGGGTGGGGGACAGCTTCCCATCCGACGGTGAGCGCACGCGCCCGGTGTGCGGATGCGGCAACCCTACGCGACCGTAGGTTAGGTGTCACGGGAACGCGCCCGATGGTGCGACAGCCAGGGATGACGGCGTCTGCCGCCTGCGCCGCCGCGGCCCGCGGGCGGGCGATACGCTGACCGGGTGACCTCCGTCCCCGCGCTGGCCCTGCGCGGCCTCTCCAAGCGCTTCGGCGCCACGCTCGCCGTCGACCGCATCGACCTGGACATCCCGGCCGGCTCCTTCTACGGGGTCGTGGGCCCCAACGGCGCGGGCAAGACCACCACGCTGTCGATGGCGACCGGCCTGCTCCAGCCGGACGCCGGCTCCGTGACGGTGCTGGGCGTGGACCTGTGGGCCGCCCCCGCGGGCGCGAAGCCGCTGCTCGGCGTGCTGCCCGACGGGCTGCACACGTTCGACCGGCTCACCGGCGCCGAGCTCATCTCGTACGCGGCGCGGCTGCGCGGCCTCGACCGCGCGACGGTGCGGGGCCGGCGCGACGACCTGCTCGCCGCGCTCGACCTCGAGGACGCCGGGTCCACGCTGGTGATGGACTACTCGGCGGGCATGACCAAGAAGATCGGGCTCGCGTGCGCGCTCGTCCACGCGCCGCGCGTGCTGGTCCTCGACGAGCCCTTCGAGGCCGTCGACCCGGTCTCCGCGGGCGCCATCCGCCGCATCCTCGCGGCGTTCGTCGAGTCGGGCGGCACCGTCGTGATGTCCTCCCACGTGATGGCGCTCGTTGAGCGGCTGTGCGACCACGTCGCGGTCGTCGGCTCGGGGCGCGTCCTCGCGGCCGGCACGCTCGACCAGGTGCGCGGCGGCGGCGACCTCGAGGGGCGGTTCGTCGAGCTCGTCGGCGACGTGCGCGACCAGCGGGATCTCACGTGGTTGCGGCAGTCGTAGGGATCCGGCTGCGCACCACCGCGCACCTGATCCGCCGCGAGTGGTGGCGGGCCGTGGTGCTCGGGCTGGGCGTGCTGTGGGCGCTCGCGATGCTGCCGTCCCTGCTCATCGCCCAGGCCGCGCTCGCGGGCCAGGACGCCGGGGTGAGGGCCGATGCGATGGTCGTCATCGCGGCGTGCCTCGCGCTGGGCTGGGCGATCGTCCCGCTCATCGTCGCGGGCCTCGACGACACGCTCGAGCCGGCTCGCTTCCGCATGCTCGGCGTGTCGATGCGCGCGATCATGCCCGGCCTGGTCGCGGCGGCGTTCCTCACCCTGCCCGCGCTCTTCCTCGCGGTCATGCTCGCGATCCTGGGGTCCTCGTGGCGGGTCGACGGGCCCGCGGTGTTCGCGGTCGGGCTCGTGGGGCTCGCGCTCGGCGTCGCGGGCATGGTGCTCGGCGCCCGCGTGAGCGCGGCGTGGGGTGCCCGGGTGCTGTCCTCGCGGCGCGCCAAGCTCGCGACCTTCGGCGTGATGGCGCTCGGGCTCGCCGCCGTCGCCCCGGTCGCTCTCGTGCTGTTCCGGGACGGCCTGACCGAGGTGCTGGCGAGCGAGGTCGAGATCGTGCTCCACCAGCTCGCGCTCACGCCCCTGGGCGCCGGCGCTGCCGCCCCGGCGGCGGCGGCGCGGGGCGACTGGTGGGGCGTGGCCTGGCGGCTCGCGCTGCAGGCCGGGTGGGCGCTCGCGCTGCTCGGGGTGTGGCGGGTCAACGTCGCCGCCGCGCTGGTCGCGCCGGTCGGCCGCGGCGGCGGCACCCGCCGGCGCCACGACCGCGTGCTCGATCCCGTGCGCCTGCCCGGGGCGCCGCGCGACGCCGCGACGGGCGCCGTGCACGCGCGGCTGCTGCGCACGTGGTCCTCGGACCCGCGTTACCTCGCGTCGCTCGCGGGCGTGCTGCTGCTGCCCGCCACGTTCCTCGTGCTCGTCATGCCGGTGTTCGACCTCGACCGCCGCTGGGCGTACCTCGTGCCGATCATCCTCGCGACCACCATCGGCTGGGGCCGTCACAACGACGTCGCGTTCGACTCGACCGCCCTGTGGCTCGACCTCGTGTCGGGCCGGCTGGGGCGCCAGGTGATGGCCGGGCGCATCGCCGCGGTCGCGGGCTGGGCCCTGCCCGTCGTGCTCGTCGCGGCCGTCGGGATCCTCGCGTGGACCGGCGCGTGGCAGGACGCGCCGGGGCTGCTCGGCGCGTCCGTCGGCGTGCTCGGCGTGAGCCTCGGGGTCGCCGCCGTGAGCGCGGTGCTGCTGCCGTACCGCGCCCCGGCGCCGGGGGCCAGCCCGTTCGGCGCCGAGGTCGGAGCCGTCGGCGCGGGCCTGGCCGCCCAGCTCGTCTCCTCGCTCGTCGCGCTCGGGCTCGTGCCGGTCGTGGTGGTGCCGTTCGTGCTGTCGCTCACGCTGGCCTCGCAGTGGGGCTGGGTGGCGTGCGTGCTGGGGCTCGCCGCGGGCGTCGGCGCGTACGTCGGCGGCCTGCGCGCCGCCGGGGCCATCTACGACCGCCGCGCTGGCCGCCTGCTCGCCGCGGTGGCGTGACGTCCCCCGGGAGGCGAGCCGCGCATCGTCCCGGCGCGGGCCCACGCGTACGATGGTCCGCATGAGCGAGACCCTTGAGCCGATGACGCAGCCCCAGGGCGGCACCGCGACGATCGAGCGGACCGACATCCGCGAGGCGGTCGAGCCCGGCGACGCCGAGCGCTTCTCCCACTACGTGAAGAAGGAGAAGATCCTCGAGTCCGCTCTGTCGGGCGAGCCGGTCATCGCGCTGTGCGGCAAGGTGTGGATCCCCAACCGCGACCCCCAGCGGTTCCCCGTGTGCCCCGCGTGCAAGGAGATCCTCGACGCGGCGTTCGGCCCGGAGGACGGCGGCGAGTAGCGCCGTCACGGCCGGTCCCGGCCGTACGCTGGTCCCGTGAGCACCCGGGAGCAGCTCGACATCCAGGCCCGCGAGGCCACGCGCCTGGCCGACCCCTGGGTCACGGTGGTCTGGAACGACCCCGTCAACCTCATGAGCTACGTCACCCGCGTGTTCCAGGAGTACTTCGGGCTGCCCCGCCCGGAGGCCGAGAAGCACATGCGCGAGGTCCACGAGAAGGGCCGCTCGGTCCTGTCGACGGGCAGCCGCGAGCAGATGGAGGTGCACGTGCAGGCGATGCACGCGTACGGCCTCTGGGCGACGCTCGAGCGGAGCGGCGTGTGAAGGGCTTCGCCGAGCGCGACGGCGCCGCCGTCGCGTCCCTCGACGAGGACGAGCGCCTGGTCATCGCGCGCATCGTCGCGGACGTGGGCATGCTCCTCGGCGGCGAGGACTTCGGCGCCGAGCGCCACTCCGGCCTGCCGCACCGCGAGGACCTCGCCGAGTCGCTGCGCTTCCTCGATGACCTCGAGGAGAACCTCGCCGAGCCCGACGACCCCGCGCTGCTGCGCCTGCTGCCCAACGCCGCGCCCGACGACCGCGAGGTCGCCGACGAGTTCCGCCGCCTCACCCAGGAGGACCTGCGCGCCGTCAAGCTGTCGCGCCTGCGTCAGATCTGGGACGACCTCAGCGACGACGGCGACGACTGGGTGATCCCGCCCGGCGACGTGATGGCCACCGCCGCCGCGCTCACGGACGTGCGCCTCGTCATCGCGGCCCGCCTCGGGATCGAGCGCGACGAGGACGCCGAGAGCCTGCACGCCGACATCCAGCGCGCCTCCGCGGCGCTCGAGGAGGGCTCGCCCGCCGAGGTGGGGATCGATCCCGAGCGCATGTGGCTCGGCATGCTCTACGACGCGCTCACGTGGCTCCAGGAGAGCCTCGTGTCGCTGACCCTAGGAGGACAGGCATGAACGACGCGCCCATCGGCGTGTTCGACTCCGGCGTGGGCGGCCTCACCGTCGCGCGCGCCATCATGGACACGATGCCCCACGAGTCGGTGCACTACGTCGGCGACACCGCGCACGGCCCCTACGGGCCGCTCGCGATCGCGGAGGTCCGGCAGCACGCGCTCGACATCATGGACGCGCTCGTCGCCGACGGCGTCAAGATGCTGGCCATCGCGTGCAACACCGCCTCCGCCGCGGTGCTGAGGGACGCGCGCGAGCGCTTCTCCCACGAGCGCGGCGTCCCCGTCGTCGAGGTCATCATCCCCGCGGCGCGCCGCGCCGCCGCCCTGTCGCGCTCGCGGCACGTCGGCGTGATCGGCACCCTCGCGACCGTCACGTCGGGCGCCTACGAGGACGCGCTCGCGGCCGCGCCGGACATCCAGGTCACCAGCCACGCGTGCCCGCGCTTCGTCGAGCTCGTCGAGGCGGGGGAGACGTCGGGCCCCGAGGTGCTGCGCGTCGCGCAGGAGTACCTCGCGCCGCTGCAGGAGGCCGGCGTCGACACGCTCATCCTCGGCTGCACCCACTACCCGCTGCTCGCGGGCGCCATCGGCTACGTCATGGGGCCGGACGTCACGCTCGTCGACTCGGCCTCCGAGACCGCGCGCGACGTGTACCGCGTGCTCGCGGCCAACGGGCTCGAGGCGTCCACCGTCACACCGCCCCGGCACCGCTTCTACGCGACCGGCCCGCGGGACCGCTTCGAGGCGCTCGCGCAGCGCTTCCTCGGCCCCGTCGTCACCCAGGTCGAGCAGCTGCCCGCGGTCGAGGCCACGCGGTGAGGCTCACCGTCGTCGGCTCGGCGGGATCGTTGCCCGGGCCGGAGTCGCCGGCGTCCTGCTACCTCCTCGAGGCGGACGATGCGCGCGGTCGCACGTGGCGCATCGTCCTGGATCTCGGGTCGGGTGCGATCGGTCCGCTGCAGAGGCACTGCGATCCGGCGACCGTCGACGCGGTGGTCGTCTCGCACGGCCACCCCGACCACTGCGCCGACCTCGCCTCGCTGTCGGTGCTGCGCCGCTACGGCCCGCACGCCGACTCCGGGCTCGACCCGATGCCGCTGTACGGGCCCACGGGGCTGGACGCGCGCATCGTCCAGGTGGCGGGCGCCGAGGACCGGAAGGACGTCGAGACGTTCGACTTCCGCGCCGTCGGCGGCGGCGACGCCGCGACCGTCGGGCCGTTCACGCTCGACTTCGCGACCGCGTGGCATCCCGTCCCGGCCAACGCTGTGCGCGTGACGGGGCCGTCGGCGTCGGGCGGCGAGGCGACGCTCGTGTTCACCGGCGACACCGACCGGTGCGACGAGGTGCTCGAGCTCGCGCGCGACTGCGACGTGCTGCTCGCCGAGGCCGGCTGGGCGTACTCGCGCGTCAACCCCGAGGGCATCCACATGAACGGCACGCAGGCGGGCACGCTCGCGCGCGACGCCAACGTGGGCGAGCTCGTGGTGACCCACGTCGCGTCGTGGGTGGACCCCGCGTCGACGCTCGAGCTCGCGGCGGTCGCCTACGGCGCCCCGGTCGCGCTCGCGACGCCGGGCGAGACGCACGTGCTCTGACCGCGCCCCTGGACCTCTTCCCACACAAGATCCGCGACTCGCGGCTCCCCGGTCGGGGTTTGCCACGCGAGTTGCATCACGGGACCGCTCCCAGGCCGGCGCGTGTGTGGGAGACGGTCGAGGCGAGCGGCACCGGCAGCCCGGATAGGCTCGTCACCATGACGATCACCCGCGCCGACGGCCGCACCCCCGACCAGCTCCGCCCCATCTCGTTCGAGCGGGGCTTCCAGAAGAACGCCGAGGGCTCGTGCCTCGTGACGTTCGGCGGGACGCGGGTGCTGTGCTCCGCCTCGTTCACCAAGGGCGTCCCGCGCTGGAAGACGGGCTCGGGCGAGGGCTGGGTCACCGCGGAGTACGCGATGCTGCCGCGCGCGACCAACACGCGCAACGACCGCGAGTCGGTGCGCGGCAAGATCGGCGGCCGCACGCACGAGATCAGCCGCCTCATCGGCCGCTCGCTGCGCGCGATCATCGATGTCAAGGCGCTGGGTGAGAACACGATCGTGCTCGACTGCGACGTGCTCGACGCCGACGGCGGCACCCGTACCGCCGCCATCACGGGCGCCTACGTCGCGCTCGCGGACGCGATCGCGTGGGGCAAGGCCAACGGCGCGATCAAGGCGAATGCGAAGCCGCTCACCGGCTCGGTGTCGGCGGTGAGCGTCGGCATCATCGACGGCACGCCGATGCTCGACCTGCCCTACGTGGAGGACGTGCGCGCCGAGACCGACATGAACGTCGTCATGACCGGCGTGGGCGGCTTCGTCGAGGTGCAGGGCACCGCCGAGGGCGCGCCGTTCTCCAAGGACGAGCTCGACGCGCTGCTCGCGCTCGCGACGCAGGGCAACGCCGACCTCGCCGTGCTCCAGGCGATGGCGCTCGAGGGTTGACCATGGCGCGCCTCGCGATCGCCACCCACAACGCCCACAAGGTCGACGAGATCTGGGCCATCCTCGCCCCCGCGCTCCCCGGCCTGAGCAGGGACGATGCGGCGTCCGCGCGCGACCTGGGCGCACCGTCGCCGGTCGAGGACGGCACGTCCTTCGCCGAGAACGCGCTCATCAAGGCGCGCGCGCTCGCCGCGGCGACCGGGCTGCCCGCCATCGCCGACGACTCCGGCATCGCGGTCGACGTCATGGGCGGCGCGCCCGGCATCTTCTCCGCGCTGTGGAGCGGCCGCCACGGCGCGGATCGCGAGAACCTCGAGCTGCTCCTCGCGCAGATGGCGGACATCCCGGACGAGCACCGCGCCGCGGCCTTCGTGTGCGCCGCGGTCCTCGTGACCCCCGACGGCACCGAGCACGTGGTGGTCGAGGAGTCGCGCGGGACGCTCCTGCGCGAGCCCGCGGGGGTCGGCGGCTTCGGCTACGACCCGATCTTCCGTGCCGACGGCGAGTCCGTGTCCAACGCCGAGCTCACCCCCGAGCAGAAGAACGCGATCAGCCACCGCGGCCGGGCCTTCCGCGCCCTCGCGCCGCGCGTCGCCGAGGTGCTGGGGGCCTGACGTGTCCGAGTCCGCGCCCGAGCCGGTCCTCCCGGACCGCCTCGGGCCGGGCCTGCGGGCCGTGTTCTGCGGCACCGCGCCGGGCCTGATCTCGGCCGCCCGGGGCCACTACTACGCGGGCCCCGGCAACCGCTTCTGGGGCTACCTGCACGAGGCCGGCATCGTGCCCGTGCGCCTGCACCCCGAGGACGATGCGCGCGTGGGCGAGTGGCGCATCGGCCTCACCGACCTCGTGAAGACCCTCGCACAGAGCCACGACCGCGGCCTGCCCTACGACGTGCCGGCGCTCGCCGCGAAGGTGGACGCGCATCGTCCCGCGTGGGTGGCCTTCACGTCGAAGGAGGCCGGGACGCAGGCCGCCCGCTGGCTCGGCGAGCCGCGCCCGGCCCTGGGCGTGCAGGGGTGGACCCTCGCCGGCGCGCGCGTGTGCGTGCTGCCCAGCCCCAGCGGGCGCAACCAGGGCAGGGCCGACTACGACGGGCGCGCGACGCGGCTCGAGTGGTGGCAGGAGCTCGGCGCGCTGCTCGCCGAATCCTAGAGCAGCGCGCCCGCGTGGGCGAGAGCCTGGCGCAGGAGCACGTGCTGCCCGCCGGCCATCTCGGCCGCGACGTCGTCGCTCGCGGCCTCCTCGGGCGTGATCCACGTGAGGTCGAGCGCGTCCTGCTGCGGCTCGCAGTGCCCGTCCACCGGCACCACGTAGGCGAGGGCGACGGCGTGCTGGCGCGAGTCGTGGAACGGGGTGACGCCCTTGGTGGGGAAGTACTCGGCGACTGCGACGGGCACGGGGGAGAGGGGCACCTGCGGCATCGCCGCGAGGCCCAGGTCCTTCTCGAGGTTGCGCACGATCGCGTCGCGGATGCGCTCGTGATAGAGCACCCGCCCCGCCACCACGGCCCTCGAGATGACGCCGTCGAAGGCCCGCAGGAGCAGGCCCACCTCGGTGATCTCGCCCATGGGATTAATCCGCACGGGGATCACGTTGAGGTACACCATCGGGAGCTCGGATCGCACGTGATGCAGCTCGCGATCGGAGAGCCAGCCGGTCGGTTCGTCGGGCAGCTCGGCCATGTCGGTCATGGTTCTTTTCTACCGTGTGGCCGTGTGTGGTCCGTCAACCGCGCCGAGGCGTGACAACCTGGATACCGAAAGAACGCACTGAGGGGAATGGTAAAATACCCCCAGGGGTATATGCCGAAGAGAGGAACCCATGGCAACGATCGACCTGACCACCGACACCTTCGACGAGACCGTCGGCAAGGACGGCATCGTCCTCGTCGACTTCTGGGCGGACTGGTGCGGCCCGTGCAAGCGCTTCGCGCCCATCTTCGAGCAGTCCTCGGAGGCCAAGCCCGAGATCGTCCACGCGAAGGTCGACACCGAGGCTCAGCAGGAGCTCGGCGTGAAGTTCGGCGTCACCGCCATCCCCACGCTCATGGCCTTCCGCGACGGCATCATGGTCTTCAACCAGGCCGGCGCGCTGCCGGGCCCGGCGCTGCAGCAGCTCGTCGAGGCCGTCGAGGGCCTGGACATGGACGAGGTCCGTACCAAGATCGCGGAGCACGAGGGCGCGCAGGGCTGACGCCCGCCGCCTCGCCGGGGCCCGGTCCTTCCTCCTGACGGGGGAGGGGCCGGGCCCTCGTCGTTCCCACGGGACGATGCGCGGGGTGGGTCCTGTCGGCCGTCAGACGGCGCGCGTGGCTGCGATCGCCGCGACGCCGAGCCCGATGACCGCGACCGCCGCGACGATCCCGAGCACGTGAACCACGCGCGGCGACACGCGCGCGCCGACCGCCGCGCCCACGGCGGCGAGGCCGGTCTGCCACAGGAGCGATGCCAGCCCGGCGGAGACGACGAAGACCGCCGGGCCCGCCGCGGCGGTGGTGATGCTCGTCACCACGGCGGCGAGCGCGAGGAAGTACACGACGGTCGCGGGGTTGAGCGCCGTGAGTGCGACGAAGCGCGCGTACACGCGCCACGGCCGCCCAGGCACGGTCTCGCCGGCCTCGGCCGGCGGGCGCAGGGCCGAGCGCAGGAGCATCGCACCGATGCCGATGATCACCACCCCGGAGAAGACGCCGATGGTCCGGAACCACGGCTGGAGCGCGTCGGCGACGTAGGCGCCCAGGCCCACCGCGACGGCGCAGTAGGCGAGATCCACGGTCGCGACGCCGGCGGCCGCCGCGAGGCCCGGGCGCAGTCCCTGCACCATGGCCTCCCGGAGGATGAGGACGCCGATGGCGCCGAGCGGCATCGCGATCGCGAAGCCGGCGACGAGGCCGGCGGCGGCCAGGGCGAGGAGGTCGTGGGTCACGGCGCCCAGTCTGGCGGCATCGTGCCTGGAAACGCGCGAGGCTCGGCCCCGGCGATGCCGGGACCGAGCCATGTGGTGCGCGAGGGGGGACTTGAACCCCCACGCCCGAAGACACTGGAACCTAAATCCAGCGCGTCTGCCAATTCCGCCACTCGCGCGCGGTGACCAGGATAGGGCGCGCGCGGGGGTGGTCAGTCGACCTGGAGCTCGCGGCGCAGGCGCGCCACGTGGCCGGTGGCCTTGACGTTGTACTGCGCGAGGGCGATCCTGCCGTCCTCGTCGACCACCACGGTCGAGCGGATCGAGCCTTCGATCTCCTTGCCGTAGTTCATCTTGGTGCCCCACGCGCCGTACGCGTTCTGGATCGCGAGGTCCTCGTCCGACACGAGCGTGAAGGTGAGGCCCTCCTGCTCGCGGAACTGCGCGAGCTTCGCGGGGGCGTCCTTGGAGATGCCCACGACCTCGTAGCCGGACGCGTGCAGCGCGGACAGGGAGTCGCGGAAGTCGCACGCCTGCGTGGTGCAGCCCGGCGTCATCGCGGCGGGGTAGAAGTACAGGATCACCTTGCGGCCGCGGAGGTCCGCGAGCGAGAAGGTGCCGGAGTCGGTCGGGGCGGTGAACTCGGGGGCGGTGTCGCCCACGCTCAGACGGGTGTCGGTCATGGGTCCACCGTATCCGGAGGGGCCGACATGAGACCCTGGTCCGCCGGGGCGCCCGGGCCCCCGGGTGCCGATTTCACTTTGCGCCGAGAGTCGGGTATAGTTTTTTCTCGCGCCGCGGTAGCGGAGCGATGCGCCTCTAGCTCAACTGGCAGAGCAGCTGACTCTTAATCAGCGGGTTCAGGGTTCGAGTCCCTGGGGGCGTACGGAAGGCGAAGGCCCGGTCCATCTGGACCGGGCCTTCGTGCTTTCCGGGCTCGACTGGGTGCCGTGAGAGCCGTTCAGTCCACGGGATCCGGGAGCTCGAGGGTCGAGCCGTTGATCGCCGCATCCTCGTCCCACAGCTCGACGAACGCATCGGCCACCGCCTCCTCGAGACCGGCGAGGCTCGCGACGCGGAAGACCACCGCGGCGGCGCGCACCGGCTCGCCCGCGTCCCGCGCGTGCCTGGCGTAGCCCTGCGCGACCGCGCGCACCCACGCCTCGCTCGCCGCCTTGACCGCGGCGTAGCTCGCCCCGCCCGCCGAGGGCCGCGCGACGACCGTCGACGAGACGATCGCGAGGCGGCCCGCGGGGGAGCGCACCAGGTCGTCGTCGAAGGCCCGCGAGACGTGGCGCAGCGCCGTGAACGACGCCTCGAGCACGCGGTAGTCCTCTTCGGTCTGGCCCGCCAGCCCGCCGCCGCCGCGCCAGCCGCCCACGAGGTGGAGCACGCCGTCCAGCGCGATCCCGTCGGCATGGAGCCGCCCCGCGAGCCTCAGCACTGCCGCCTCGTCGGCGAGGTCGAGCGCCTCGGTGCGAGCGCCGAGCTCGGCGAGCGGGGCGAGCCGGGCCTCGTTCCGGCCCGTCGCCACGACCCGCGCGCCTGCCGCGACGAGCGCGCGCGTCGCCGCGAGCCCGACCGCGCTCGTCGCGCCCGCGACCAGCACCGTGCGCCCGGCCGCCCCGCGCATCGTCACGCGGCGCCCGCCCGGATGCCGGCGGTCGACTCGATCACGCCGCGCATCTTGCGGTCGAGGGCCTCGTAGAACATCGACAGCGGGAACTCGTCGTCCATCACCAGATCGGTATACCCCTTCGGCGGCCCCGCGAGCACCTCGCGCGGGAGGCCCTCGGCCCACACCGATGCGGGGTTCGGCGTGACGATCCCCGACACGAGCGCGTACGCGCGCAGCCAGTGCGCGGTCTTGGGCCGGTCGATCGACTCCCAGTACAGGGTGTTGATCGCGTCGCTCAGGTCGATGACCGCGTCCGCGACGCGGTCCCAGGCGATGCTGAGCTCGACGTCGCGCCACTCGATCACCCGAGCACGGTGCAGCCACGCGAACAGCAGCTGCCCGCCCAGACCGTCGTAGTTGCGCACCCGCGTCCCGGTGATCGGGAAGCGGAAGATCCGGTCGAAGAGGATCGCGTGCTGGACCAGCCGTGCGTGCCGTCGGGTGTCGGCCTCGAACGGGGCCAGCTCCTCGCCGGCGGCCACGCGCGCGTCGAGCGCGCGCTGGATCGCGACGGCCTCGCGGAACGCGGTGAGGTCGCAGCGCAGCTCCTCGAGCGTGTAGAGGAAGTACGGCATGCGCTGCTTGATCATGAACGGATCGAAGGGCAGGTCGCCCCGCATGTGGGTGCGGTCGTGGATGAGGTCCCACATGACGAAGGTCCGCTCGGCGAGCGCTTGGTCCTCGAGCATCGCGGCGGCCTCGTCGGGCAGGTCCAGCCGGGTGATGGCGGCGGCGGCCGCCACGACGCGCCGGTACCGGGCGGCCTCGCGGTCCTGGAAGATCGCGCCCCACGTGAACGGCGGGACCTCGCGCATCGCGATGGTCTCGGGGAACAGCACGGCCGAGTTCGAGTCGTAGCCGGGCGTGAAGTCGACGAGCCGCAGCGAGACGAACAGCCGGTTGCCGTAGTCGCCGGCCTCGAGCGCCGCCACGAAGTCGGGCCAGATGGCCTCGACGATGAGGGCCTCCATGTGCCGGTCCGGCGAGCCGTTCTGCGTGTACATCGGGAACACCACGAGGTGACGGATGCCGTCGACGCGGTGCTGCTGCGGCTGGAACTCGACCAGCGAGTCGAGGAAGTCGGGCACCCCGAAGCCGCCGTCGGCCCAGCGGCTCAGGTCGCGCGGCAGCGCCGCCAGGTAGGCGGCGTCGTGGGGGAACAGCGGCGCGAGCGCGCGGATCGCGTCGATCATCGTCTCCACGTGGCCGCGGGCCGCGCCGTGCCGCGCGGCGTCGGGGATGGAGCCGTCCCTGGCCTGCAGCGGCTGCAACGCGGTCGCCGCCTCCTTGAGCCGGGCCCAGGTGCCGCTCGTCTCGACGGTGCGCACGTCCTCGACGACCTCGGGCTCGCCGATGATCGCCTGCGCTGCTGCAGTGGACGGGGACATGGGGACCTCCCTCGACGTCGAGATGGAACTTTTCCTGCGCATGATGCGCATTGCTGGAAGCATTTCATCGGACGATACGAGGGTCAAGGAATCTGCCGGTGCGCGGCGGTGTCGAATCGGCCCATCGAGCGGCCGATGCGGTACCGTCCGTGTCATGCAGGATCCGGTCGACGCGCGCCTCGTCGCGGAGGTGTCGAGGGACGGTCGCGCCACGCTCGCGCAGCTCGCCGCGCACGTCGGGCTCTCGACGTCCGCGGTGCAGGCGCGCCTGCGCCGCCTCGAGGCCGGCGGCGTCATCACCGGCTACCGCGCGCTCGTCGATCCCGAGGCCGCGGGTCGGCCCCTGTCGGCGTTCATCGAGATCACGCCGCTCGACCCCGAACGGGCCGACGACGTCCCCGAGCTCCTCGAGCACCTCGACGCGGTGGAGGCGTGCCACTCGATCGCCGGCGACGCGAGCTACATGCTCTTCGTCCGCGTCGGCTCGCCGCTCGACCTCGAGGCGCTCATCCGTGACATCCGACGCGCGGTCCGCGTGAACACGCGCACCACCGTCGTGCTGCAGACCTTCTACGAGAACCGCCCGCTGGTCCCCGCCGAGCGGGGCTGACCTCGCGCGAGGCCTGGCCGGTGCTCGCCGTGCGCCCCGCCGCGACCGGTGCGAGGATCGTGGGAAGGGCGCCGCGAGGCCTTCCGCTCGGCGGCGCCTGACGCGCGCCCGGCGCCCGCACACGAATCCTGCGCGAGGCGCGAATCGCCGCGATTGCCATTGCCGAATCGCCCATAACTGCGTTAGAAGTATGAACGTGGACAAAACGGACTGATCGGAACTTCGGTACCGACGGAATCCGGCGGAGTCCGCGCGGCGAGGGTCCCGGGGTCACGTTGGCTGAGCGTGGCGCGCGGGGGACTGGCCGTCCAGGGGGGATCACAACTATGGGGGAACGTGATGGACGTGGCTGAGCACGCTGGGGGCAGCTCTACCTACGCTGGGAGGACCGTGTTCATCACGGGACACAGCGGCTTCATCGGCGCGTGGCTGTCGACGGTGCTCAAGCACCTCGGCGCCGACGTGATCGGATACTCCACCCACGACGACCCGTCGGCCGCTGAGCGCGCCGTGTGGCTGTCCGAGGTGTGTACCGACCAGATCGAGGGCGACGTCCGCGACAAGGACGCGCTCCTGGGGGCGATCGCGGCGGCCAAGCCCGACATCGTCTTCCACCTCGCCGCGCAGGCGCTGCTCTGCACCGGCTTCGACGAGCCCCACCTGACGTTCGACGTCAACCTGCGGGGCTCGCTCAACGTCCTCGAGGCCGCGCGCCTGGGGCTCACCCCGGCGATCGTGCACGTGACGTCGGACAAGTGCTACGTGCCGATGAAGGCCGGCGGCGGCATGCTCACCGAGTCGAGCCCGCTCGGCGGGCACAGCCCGTACCCGGCCTCGAAGACCATCGCCGAGATGCTCTTCGCCGAGTACGCGGAGCTGCCGCGCATCGACGGTGCCCCGCACCGCATGGGCTCGGTCCGCCTGGGCAACGTCATCGGCGGCGGCGACGATGCGGACCGGCTCGTGCCGAACTGCATCCGCGCCTTCCAGGCCGACCACGTGTTCGCCGTGCGCGACCCGCTCGCGGTGCGGCCCTTCCAGCACGTCCTCGACGTGGTCGACGGGTTCGTCCGCCTGGGCGAGCGCCTCATGACGTCGCAGGGCGAGGTGGTCGACGCGCTCAACTTCGCGCCGCCCACGTCGGGTCACACGGCGGGGGAGATGGTGTTCGAGCTCGCCCGCGCCTGGGGCGACGAGGCGCTCATCAGCCCCGAGTGCGACGCGTGCGCGTTCCCGGAGGACAAGCTCCTGTGGCTCGACGGCTCCAAGGCCGCCGCGCTGCTCGACTGGCACCACGCCTTCGACCTGCGCCGCTCCGCCGAGCGCATCGTCGAGTACGTCCGCGCCGTCGACGCGGGCATCACACCCGCGGAGGCCACCCGCATCCAGGCCGCCGCGTATTACGCGGTGCCGGCACCCGTCCTGCGCGCGGCCGCCTGAGCCGCCCCGCACGCCGTCCACACGACGATGGCCCGGTCCGCGAGGACCGGGCCATCGTCGTGTGACAGGGGGCTCAGCCGAGCGAGCCGTCCGAGCTGAACACCAGGCCGACCATCACCTGGCCCTGCAGGATCGCGTTCTTGGTCAGCGGGCCGCCGGCGTCGAGCGAGTCGAACTGCGCGACCTTGAGGCCGTACTCCTTCTCGAGGCCGATCTGGCAGAACGTGCGGTCCGGGCACTCGGGCGGGCCGCCGAGCGAGATGGAGTCGCACGTCTGCGCGAGCTCCGTGAGCGAGGTGACGCCGTACTGGTCGGCGAACGCCTGGGTGACCGCGAACGCGTTCTGGTCCTGCGCCGCGGCGGGGTCGCCGAACGTCAGGCCCGCGGCCTTCGCGAGCGGCTCGAGCGCGGCCACGGTCGCGTCGATGTCGCCCGACGCGACGGGCGCCGCGTCGGCGCCGTTCTGGGCGAGGTTGAGGAACTCGGTGACGGTGGCCGCGTACTCCGGGACCACTTGGATCTCGCCCTTCTCCAGCGCGGGCAGGTAGGTCTCGCGGCTGCCGATGGTGCGCACCTCGGTGTCGTAGCCGGCGGCCTTGAGGACGTCCGCGTAGATGTTCGCGACGGTGATGTTCTCGGAGAAGTTCGCCGCGCCCACGACCACCTTGCCGCTGCCCGAGCCGGGTGCGGTGATGGACCTGTCGGAGACGTACTGCGACGCGACCTCCTCCGAGGTCTTGTGCTCGATGTCGACGGCCTTGTTGAGCTGGATCAGGTCGTCCGTGGTGAGCACCGCCGACACCGCGTTGAGCGCGCCCAGCAGCTCGGGCGTCGCCGCGTCGGTGTTGACCGCGGGGATGAGGTTGTCGGAGTTCTGCAGGTGCTTGTCGTCGGTGAGGACGGTGAGCGTGTCGCCGGGCACGGGCTGGCACGCCTGCGCCATCGTCCCTCCGGACGACGAGGCGGACGCCGACGAGCCGTCCGCCGACGGGGTGCCGGATGAGCAGCCGGCCAGCAGCAGCACGCCCGCCGCGACGGCCGTGATGAGTCCAGGGGTGGTTCGCATGTCGCTCCTCGGGTCGGGACGGTCAAGGGCCGCAACCTCGGCGGGCGCCGCGTTGTTCCCGGGCGGCCCGGTTTCCAGGGTATTCACCATTCGGCGTCCGCGCTTGGGCGGACGGGCGGACGATGCGGGGGGTCAGGCCGCGACGACGGCGGCGCGGCGCAGCGGGGCGGGGGTGACGGACCGCTGCACGCGGGCCAGGACCCAGTCGACCGCGAGGCACAGCGCGGCGACCAGGATGCCGCCCGCGAGCACCTGGCCGTACCGCTGCGTGGCGAGGCCGGTGTTGATGATGACGCCCAGGCCGCCGCCCGCGACGAGCGCCGCGAGCGGCACGGTGGCCACCGTCTGGGTCGTGGACGTGCGCAGGCCGGCGGCGATGAGCGGCACCGCAAGGGGCAGCTCGACGCGCAGCGCGACCTGGAGCCGCGTCATGCCCTGCCCGAACGCCGCCTCCCGCACGTCCGCGTCGACGCCGGCCATGCCGGTGAACGTGTTGGTGAGGATCGGCGGGAACGCGAAGATCGCGGCGGCGATGATGACGGCGCGGTCGCCGAACCCGATCGCCGAGGCGGCGAACAGGGTGAGCAGCGCGAGCGTCGGGAGGGCGCGCGAGAGGTTGGACAGCACGGTCGTGACGCCGCCGCCGCGGCGGACGTGCCCGAGCCAGAGGCCGAGCGGCAGCGCGACCGCCGCGGCGATGGCGACCGCCGCGAACGACATGTAGACGTGCTCGATGGCCAGCGCGAGGATCGAGTCCTGCTGGAACCGCAGCGAGCCGTCGAAGCCGCGCGCGAACATGCCGTTCGCGCCCACCCAGCTCTCCGGCGTGGTGAGGTAGGTCCAGGCGTCGCCGACGGTGCTCATGCGGCCGCCCCCGCGGCGCCCGCGGGCCGTGCCGCCCGGCCGCCGCGTCGCGCGCGTCGCTCGCGTGTCCACGGCGTGAGCCGCCGCCCCAGGGCGACGATCGCGAGGTCGAGCACGAGCGCGAGCGCGAGGCACAGCAGCGCGCTCGTCGTGATCTGGGCGCGGTAGTTGGACTGCATGCCGCGGAACATCAGCTGCCCGAGGCCTCCGTAGCCGACCACCACCCCCACCGTGACGAGCGCGACCGTCGACACCGTGGCGATCCGCAGCCCCGCGATGATGCTGGGGAGGGCGTTGGGAAGCTCGACGGCGACGAGCATCCGGGTGCGCGTGTACCCGAGCCCGCGCGCCGCGTCCACGACGTCGGGGTCGACGCCGGCGAGCCCGACCACCGTGTTGCGCACGAGGACCAGCAGCGCGTACGCGACGAGGCCGACGAGCACGGTGGTGCGGCCGATCCCGGTGAACGGCGCGAGCAGTGCGAACAGCGCGAACGAGGGGATCGTGTAGAGCACGCCCGTGAGGCCCATGATCGTGCCGGACAGCCGCGGCGAGCGGTGCACGAGCGCCGCGAGCGGGAGCGCGATCACCACCGCGATGAGCACGGCCTCGAGCGTGAGCGTGGCGTGGATGACGAGCTGGTCCCACACCTCGGCGCCGTTGCGGCGGAGGTAGTCGAGCGACAGCCATGGGTTGTCCACCCCACGACCGTACACGTCGCCCCTGGACCCGCCGGGTGTCCGCGCTACGGTGGGGCGATGGACACCAGCGGGATCGTGCTCGAGTCGTTGCGCAAGGTCTACCCCGACGGCACCGTCGCGGTGGGCTCGCTCGACCTCGAGGCGCGCGCGGGGGAGGTGCTCGCGCTCGTCGGGCCGTCCGGCTGCGGCAAGTCCACCACGCTGCGCATGATCAACCGCCTCGTCGAGCCGAGCGCGGGCCGGATCCTCGTCGCGGGCGAGGACGTGATGGGCCGCGACCCCGTCGCGCTGCGGCGCGGCATCGGCTACGTCATCCAGCACGTCGGGCTCTTCCCGCACCGCACGGTCGCGCAGAACGTGGCGACCGTGCCGGGCCTGCTGGGATGGGACAAGGCGCGCACGGCCGAGCGAGTGCGCGAGCTGCTCGACCTCGTCGGCCTCGACGCGGGCACCTACGGCCCGCGCTATCCGCACGAGCTCTCGGGAGGCGAGCGTCAGCGCGTCGGCGTCGCCCGCGCGCTCGCGGTGCGACCGCCGGTGATGCTCATGGACGAGCCCTTCGGCGCGGTGGACCCGCAGGGGCGCAGGCGGCTCCAGCGCGAGTTCCAGGCGCTCCAGCGCGAGCTCGGCACCACCGTGGTGATGGTCACGCACGACATGCGCGAGGCGGTGCTCCTCGCGGACCGCATCGCGGTGCTGTCCCGCGGCGGCGTGCTGGAACAGCTCGGCACGCCCGAGGAGGTCACCGGGTCACCGGCCAACGCGTTCGTCGCGGACTTCCTCGCGGACTTCGGCGAGGCGCCCGCCGCCTGAGGTCGCGCATCGTCCCCGGGGACGATGCGCGGGGGCGGTCAGCGCCAGCGTCCCCGCCACCACGGTGTCTTGATGCCCGCGGCGGCGCGTTCCTCGCGCTCGGCGCGCTCCTCGGCCTCGAGCAGCGCGCGGCGCCGGCGGCGGCGGCGGCCGGTGGTGACGATCCGGTAGAACACGGCCGCCATGATGACGAGCACCACGATGACGAGCACGGGCACGAAGATCGCGATGAGGCCCAGCGCGACGGCGGTGGCGTCCTCGGCGAACGACGCGACGGGCGCGCCCGTGCCGGCGGTGGCCGCGTTGACCGACGGCCGCGAGGCGGACTTCGCGGTGTGGACGCCGGCGGCGATGACGGCGCCGACCATGCCCGCGATGAGGGCGTGGTCCTGCCAGAAGTTGCTCTGGTCGACCACCTGCGACGCGGCGGTGGCCGCGAACAGCACTCCGCCCACGAGCGGGCGGATGAGCGACTGGAGGAGGTCGTTGATGTGGTCGACGCCGGGGATCTTGTCGAGCACGAGCTCGGTGGCGAGCAGGATGAGGCCGATGATGATCGTCGGCCACGACTGGAGCCAGTCGAGCTGCTCGGGCAGCACGATGAAGTCGGTGAAGCGCGCGAACAGCCCGACCATGACGAGCGGGATGAACGCGTTGAGGCCTGCCGCGGCGGACAGGCCTGCTCCCGTGAGCGCAGCGAGCATGAGACCTCCTTCGACACCGGAGGCCCGGCGACGTCCACGCAAGGATAGTCCGCGCGCATCGGCGCGGGAACGGCCGGGAACGGCGAAGACCCCGGCATCTGGGATGCCGGGGCCTTCGGGATGGGGTGGCTAACGGGACTTGAACCCGCGGCCCCCGCGACCACAACGCGGTGCTCTACCAGCTGAGCTATAGCCACCATCCGGCCCTCGCGAGGAAGGCCGGAGACCAGTGTACCCGGTCTACGAGGCCGCCGGTGACGCGTCCGGCGTCACTCGCTGAGCCGCGGACCTGGCCTGGTCGGAGTCCGGGCCGGGCAGCGGCACGAGGACCGTCTCGCGGTAGTAGCGCAGCTCCGTGATCGAGTCGCGGATGTCGCCGAGCGCGCGGTGGCCGCCCGTCTTCGCGGGCGCCTGGAAGAACACGCGCGGGTACCAGCGGCGCACGAGCTCCTTGATCGAGCTGACATCGACGACCCGGTAGTGCAGGTGGCCGACGACGTCGGGCATGTCGCGCTCGAGGAACATGCGGTCCATGCCGACGGTGTTGCCGGCGAGGGGGGACTTGCCCGCCACGGGCACGTGCTTCCTGATGTAGGCGAGGACCTGCTCCTGCGCGTCCTCCATGGTGGTGCCGTGCTCGAGCTCGGGCAGCAGGCCGGAGGTCTCGTGCATCGTCCTCACGAAGTCGCCCATGCCGGCGAGCGCCTCGTCGGAGGGCTTGATCACCACGGAGACGCCGTCGCCCAGGACGTTGAGGTCGGAGTCGGTCACGAGGCACGCGACCTCGACCAGGGCGTCCGCGCCCACGTCGAGGCCCGTCATCTCGCAGTCGATCCATACGAGGGGGGTGTCGGTCATGCCCCTCACCCTATCGAGGACGATTGGCAATGACAGATGTGAACCGTGGGGCTGGTGTGAACGCACGGGGAGCGCCGGGCCCGACGCGGTCCGGGCGCGGTCCGGGCGCAGTCACATCCGTCACATCTGCCATTGGAAGTCGTGGGGTTGACTTTCGTTCGCTTGCATGATTGGTTAGTTGGTGAAGTAACTAACCAAGGAACCGGGAGGTGCCGTGGACGACGGCCGGCCGATCTTCCAGCAGATCGCGCAGCAGCTCGAGGAGCGCATCCTCGACGGCTCCATGCCGGAGGGGTCCCAGGTGCCCTCCATCAACGAGCTCGCCGCCTTCCACCGCATCAACCCGGCGACGGCGCTCAAGGGCGTCACCCGACTGGTGGACGCAGGGGTGCTCCACAAGCGCAGGGGCATCGGCATGTTCGTGTCGGACGGGGCTCGGGAGCAGCTGCTCGCGAGCCGCCGCGAGGCGTTCCGCGACGCCTACGTGAGGCCGCTCGTGCGGCAGGCCGCGACGCTCGGGCTCGACCCCGAGCGCCTCGTGGAGATGATCAGGAAGGAGGCGGAGGGATGACCGCCATCATCGAGACCGTCGGGCTCGGCCGCCGCTACGGCGACGTGCGTGCCGTCGACGACGTGACGTTCGCAGTCGAGGAGGGCTCCGTGTGCGGCCTCCTGGGCCGCAACGGGGCCGGCAAGACCACGCTGCTCCAGCTCCTCACGGGGCAGGAGTTCGCGACCCACGGCGAGGCCCGCGTGTTCGGCGAGGCGCCGCTCGAGAACCCGCGGGTGCTCGGGCGCACGTGCTTCGTCAAGGAGTCGCAGACCTACCCGGACCCGGTCAAGGGCCGCCACGTCCTCCGCGCCGCCGCGTGGTCGTTCCCGGGCTGGGACGCCGCATACGCCGCGCGCCTGGCGCGGGAGCTCGCGGTACCGCTCGACCGCCGCATGAAGAAGCTGTCGCGCGGCCAGCGCTCGGCGATCGGCGTGATCGTCGGGCTCGCCTCGCGCGCCGAGCTCACGCTGTTCGACGAGCCCTACGCGGGCCTCGACGCCGTGGCGCGCCGGCTGTTCTACGACCTGCTGGTCGAGGACCTCGCCGCCCACCCGCGCACGGTGATGATGTCCACGCATCTGATCGACGAGGCGTCGCACCTGCTCGATCGCGTCGTCGTGATCGACGCGGGCCGCATCCTCATCGACGAGTCCGCCGACGCGCTGCGCGGCACCGCCGTCACGGTGGTGGGCCGCTCCGACGACGTCGACGCCTTCGCCTCCGGACGCGACGTGCTGCGGCGCGAGCGCATCGGCGGCATCGCCTCCGCGACGGTCGCGGGGGTGGACGATGCGGGGCGCGCCGCCGCGCTCGCCGCGGGCCTCGAGCTCGCGCCCGTGTCGCTGCAGGAGCTGGTGGTGGCCCGCACGGGCGGCCGCCGCGAGGAGGAGGGGTCATGACCGCCATCGCCTATCCGCCGGTGTCCCGCCGCGTCCTCAACGGCGCGCGCGTGCACGCGGCCAACCCCTGGACCACGCTGGGCCTGCCCTGGGTGATCCTCGTCGCGGTCTTCGGGCTCACGTACTCGATCTGGCGCATCGTCGCGTGGGCCGCGGGCGGCGTCGGCGAGCTCGACGCGGACGCGTTCCGCTACGCGGGCGGCGTCACCTGGATCCTCGGCTACATGGTCACCGTATCCGCGCAGGCGATGAACCAGACCTTCCGCTTCGCGATGGGCCTGTCGCAGACCCGCCGCGACTACTTCGCCGGCACGTGCCTGTACTTCCTGGGCGCCTCCGCGGGCTACGCGCTCGGGATCGCGGTGCTCGCCGCCGCCGAGCGGGCCACGGACGGCTGGGGTGTGCACGGCGCGTTCTTCGCGCCGGCCTTCCTGTTCGACGTCCCGCTGTGGCAGGTCGCGTGGTTCTTCTTCGGGCTGATGATGCTGACACTCGCGATCGGCATCGCCGCGGGTGCCGTGTTCGTGCGGTGGCGTGCGACCGGCCTCGTGACGATGCTCCTCACGATCGGCGTGCTCGCGGTCGGCGGCGCCTTCCTCCTCACCTGGGCCGATGCGTGGGGACCCGTCGGGAGCTTCTTCGTCGACACCTCGGTCGCCGTCCTGGTGGCGTGGACGCTGCCCGTGACCGCGCTCGCGGTGGGGGCGGGGTACGCGCTGCTGAGCCGCGCGACCGTGCGCGACTAGCGTCGCTCGCCCCGCGGGGCGGCGGGCCTCGGCCCGCCGCCCCTCCTCGCGCGCCGGACGCCGTACCGGGTGAGCACTCACATTCCTCACCGCCGCGCAGGCACTCCCTGCCGTCGTGCCCCCGTCGCGCCGTTATGCAACCGTGACTGTTCGCCTCTTGTGAGGGTTCACATTGTGAGCGCTAATATTCGAGTCACGGCGTCCCTCGGGGCGTCGGGGGCAACGCGCTCGACTACCGGCAAGGACGCCGGGCCAGAACAGGGAGGTTCTGAGAATGAAGAAGCGTTTTCTTTCCACCATCGCCATCGCGGGGGCCGCGGCGGTCGCGCTGTCGGCGTGCTCGTCCGATGCGGACCCGGGAGCCAGCGGCTCGGCTGGGGCGGCCGGAGGCGGCGGCGACGTCATCACCGTCGGCTTCGCCCAGACCGGCTCCGAGTCGGGCTGGCGCTCGGCGAACACGGACTCGATGAAGGCGGCGTTCTCCGCGGAGAACGGCTTCGACCTGATCTTCAACGCGGCGGACAACGACACCGCGGCGCAGATCCAGGCCGTCCGCGGCTTCATCAACCAGGGCGTCGACGCGATCGTCATCGCGCCGATCGTCGAGGACGGGTGGGACGACGTGCTCGGTGAGGCCAAGGACGCCGGCATCCCGGTGATCCTCGAGGACCGCACCGTGTCCGCCGCCGACGACCTCTACGCGGCGTGGGTCGGCGACGACTTCAAGGCCGAGGGCACCACGGCCGGGGAGTGGGCCGCCACGACGTTCGGCGACACGGCCACCAAGATGGTCGTGCTCGAGGGCACCACCGGCTCGGCGCCCGCCAACGACCGCGCGGCGGGCTTCGACGAGGCCATCGCGGGCACGAAGATCGAGAAGATCGACTCGCTGACGGGCGACTTCACGCGTGACGGCGGCAAGTCGGTCATGGAGGGCTTCCTCCAGAAGTACGGCGTCGACGGCATCGACCTCGTCTTCGCGCACAACGACGACATGGCGCTCGGCGCCATCGAGGCGATCGAGGCGGCCGGCGCCACCCCGGGCAAGGACATCCAGATCGTCTCGATCGACGGCGTCCACGACGGCATGCAGGCGCTCGTCGACGGCAAGATCAACTACATCGTCGAGTGCAACCCGCTGCTGGGCGAGCAGGCCGCGTCGCTCGTGAAGTCGGTCATCGCCGGCGACACGGTCGAGAAGCAGACCTTCGCGGTCGACGAGGCCTTCGACCAGGCCGCCGCCGAGGCGGCCCTGCCGGACCGCAAGTACTGATCCCTCGCGGACCAGGACCCTTGTAGGCGCGGGCGCTCCCGGCGGGGGGTCGGCTACGGCCGGCTCCCCGCCGGGGCCCCGCGGCACGGAACAGAAAGCTGCCCCTCATGCCTGCGGACACCGAAGTCCAACCCCTCGTCGAGATGCGCGGGATCACCATCCGCTTCCCGGGAGTGCTGGCGCTGGACGGCGTCGACTTCACGCTGCGGCCCGGCGAGGTGCACTCGCTCATGGGCGAGAACGGCGCCGGGAAGTCCACCCTCATCAAGGCCCTCACCGGCGTCTACGCGATCGACGCGGGGGAGATCGTGGTCGCGGGGGAGCGGCGCACCTTCTCGAGCGCCGCCGACGCCCAGGCCGCCGGCATCTCGACGGTGTACCAGGAGGTCAACCTCTGCACCAACCTCAGCGTCGGCGAGAACGTCATGCTGGGCCATGAGGTGCGGCGCGGCGCCGGGATCGACTGGAAGGCGACGCACGCCGCCGCCGCCCGCCACCTCGACAGCCTGGGGCTCGCGCTCGACACCCGGTCGATGCTCGCCAGCTGCTCCATCGCGATCCAGCAGCTGGTCGCGATCAGCCGGGCCATGGTGCTCGACGCGAAGGTGCTCATCCTCGACGAGCCCACCTCGAGCCTCGACCGCGGCGAGGTCGAGCAGCTCTTCGGCGTGATTCGCGACCTCCGGGACAAGGGCGTCGCGATCCTCTTCGTGTCCCACTTCCTCGAGCAGGTCTACGAGATCTCCGACCGCATCACGGTGCTGCGCAACGGCACGCTCGTGGGCGAGCATCCGATCGCGGAGCTGCCGCGCGACGCGCTCGTGACCAAGATGATCGGCCGCGAGCTCGAGGACCTCGCGACCATCGCATCGTCCTCGCACCGCGAGATCGACCGCACCGGCACCCCCGTGGTGAAGGCGACCGGGCTGGGCCGGCGAGGCGTGCTCGAGCCCGCCGACCTCGAGGTCTACGAGGGCGAGGTGGTCGGCCTCGCCGGCCTGCTGGGCTCCGGCCGCACCGAGCTCGTTCGCCTGCTCTACGGCGCCGACAGGCCGGACGACGGCGCCGTCGAGGTGCACGGCCGTCCCGCGCGCCTCCACCAGCCGCGCCACGCGATCGAGCACCGCATCGCGCTGTCGTCGGAGAACAGGCGCGAGGAGGGCGTGGTCGCGGACCTCACGGTCGCGGAGAACATCGTGCTGGGGATGCAGGCGCGCCAGGGCTGGCTGCGCAAGATCCCGAAGAAGGACCAGGACGCGGTCGTCCAGGAGTACATCGAGGCGCTCGGGGTGCGCCCGGCCAACCCGAACGCGCTCGTGGGCAACCTCTCGGGCGGCAACCAGCAGAAGGTGCTGCTCGCCCGGTGGCTCGCCACCGCGCCCGAGCTGCTCGTGCTCGATGAGCCCACGCGCGGCATCGACGTCGGCGCCAAGGCGGACATCCAGAAGAAGGTCGCGGAGCTGTCGGCTCAGGGGCTCGCCGTCATCTTCATCTCCTCCGAGCTGGAGGAGGTGCTTCGATTGGCGCAGCGGGTCGTGGTGCTCCGCGACCGCCGGAAGATCGGCGAGCTCGACTCGGCCGAGACGGACCTCGACGGGCTCATCGCCTACATCGCCAACGAGGGCGAAGGGAGCGCGGCATGACCGCCATCTACAAGCACCGGCTGTTCTGGCCGCTCGTGTCGCTGCTGACGCTCATCGTCATCAACTTCATCGCGCGGCCCCAGTTCCTCAAGATCACCGTGCGCGACGGCGAGCTGTACGGCCCGCTCATCAGCATCCTGCGCGAGTCCGCGCCGCTCATGCTGGTGGCGCTCGGCATGACCATCGTCATCGCGACCCGGGGCATCGACCTGTCGGTGGGCGCGATCATGGCCGTGTCCGGCGCGGTCGCGCTGACGATCATCGACGGCGCCTCGGACCCGAGCAACATGGGCACCGTGACGATCGCGATCGTCGTGGCGATCCTCGTGTCGCTCGTGCTGGGCGTGTGGAACGGCTTCCTCGTGTCGGTGGTCGGCATCCAGCCGATCATCGCGACGCTGGTCCTCATGCTCGCGGGCCGCGGCGTCGCGCTGCTGATCACGGGCGGGTTCATCACCACGGTCAACTCCGACCCGTTCTCCTTCATCGCGTCGGGCTACGTGATCGGGCTGCCGTTCGCGTTCCTCATCGGCGTCGTCGCGATCGTGGTGCTGAGCATCGTCGAGCGCCGCACCGCGCTGGGCGTGCTCACCGAGGCCGTCGGCATCAACCCGGAGGCCAGCCGCCTCGCCGGCGTGCGCTCGCGCGGCATCATCTGGGGCGCGTACATCATGAGCGGCACGCTCGCGGGCGTCGCGGGCCTCATCTACGCCTCGAACATCAAGGCGGCGGACGCGAACGCGGCGGGCGTGTTCATCGAGCTCTACGCGATCCTCGCGGTGGTGCTCGGCGGCACGTCGCTCAACGGCGGCAAGTTCTCGATCGCCGGCACGGTGATCGGCGTGCTCATCATCCAGACCCTCGACTCGACCATCCTCTTCCTCGGCGTGAAGTCCGCGCAGAGCCCCGTGTTCTTCGCGGTCGTGGTGGTGGTCGTGGTGATCGTGCAGTCCGCGCGGCTGCGCGACGGGCTCGCGGCGATGAGCGGACGGCTGCGCGCGCGACGCGAGAGCGCACAGGACCGAGACAAGGTGGAGGTGGCGTGATGGCCGCGACGACCATGGCGCGCGCGCCCCGGGGCACCGCCGAGCGGAAGCCCTCCGCGGTGCAGACGTTCCTCAGCCGCCACGGCGGCATGATGCCGACCTTCGCGGCGGCGCTCATCCTCGTGCTGCTGTTCATCGGCGCGGAGGCCTTCCTGCGGGGCGACTTCATCACGCCGCGCAACATCTCCGCGCTCCTGCTCGACAACGCGTACCTGCTGGTGCTCGCGGTCGGCATGACGTTCGTGATCCTCACGGGCGGCATCGACCTGTCGGTCGGCTCGGTGATGGCGTTCACCGGCATCCTGGGCGCCAAGATGCTCGGCGCCGGGGTGCCCGCGCTCGTCGCGGTGCCCGTGATGCTGCTCGGCGGCGCCGCGATCGGCCTGATGATCGGCATCCTCGTGCAGTACTTCGGGGTGCAGCCGTTCATCGCGTCGCTCGCGGGCCTGTTCCTCGGCCGCGGCCTGGCGTACATCGTGAGCCTGTCGTCGATCAAGGTGGAGAACGATGCGGTGCTGTGGCTGCAGTCGACCCGCATCAAGCTGGGCGACTGGTACCTCACGCCCACCGGCATCATCGCGCTCGCGACGGTCGCGATCGCGGCGTTCGTGCTCCACCTCACGCGGTTCGGCCGCACCATCTACGCGATCGGCGGCAACGAGCAGTCGGCGCGCCTCATGGGACTCAAGGTGGGGCGCACCAAGATCGCCGCATACGTGATCTCGGGCTCGTGCGCGGGCCTCGCCGGCCTCATCCTCACCGCCTACTCGGGCGCGGGCTACCCCCGCAACGGCATCGGCACCGAGCTCGACGCGATCTCCGCCGTCGTCATCGGCGGCACGCTGCTCACGGGCGGGCGCGGCTACGTGGTCGGCTCGATGATCGGCGTGTTCGTCTACGGCACCATCAAGACGATCATCAACTACATGGGCGCCGAGCAGTCCTGGATGCAGATCATCGTGGGCGCGCTGCTGCTGCTCTTCATCGTGGTGCAGCGTGCGATCGTGGCCCGCTCGGAGGGCCGTCGTTAGCGGTCTGCCAGCCGCGTCGACCGTCGCACCTCGTCCGCGCCCACATAATGGGGCCGTGGACGAGGTGCGGCCGTTGCTGGAGCTCACCGGCGCGACGGTGCGCTTCGGTGCCGATGCGGCGCTGTCCCGCGTCGACTTCCGGCTCTTCCCCGGCGAGGTCCACTCGCTCATGGGCGAGAACGGCGCGGGCAAGTCCACGCTCATCAAGGCGATCACGGGCGCGCTGCGGCTCGACGAGGGCACGCTCACCCTCGCGGGCGACCGCGTGGAGTTCGCGGACCCCCACGCCGCGCAGCGCGCGGGGATCTCGACCGTCTACCAGGAGGTCGAGCTCCTGCCCAACATGACGGTCGCGGAGAACATCTGCCTGGGTCGCGAGCCGCGCCGCGGCGGCGTCATCAGCACGCGCCTCATGAACGCGCGCGCGGCCGCGCTCCTCGCCGACCTGGGCCTCGAGGTGGATCCCGCGTCGCTGCTCGGCGGCCATTCGGTGGCGGTGCAGCAGCTCGTCGCGATCGCGCGCGCCATCTCCGCCGACCTGCGGGTGCTCGTGCTCGACGAGCCGACGTCGAGCCTCGACCTCGACGAGGTCGCCGAGCTGTTCCGGATCATCCGCGAGCTCAAGTCCCGCGGCGTCGCGATCCTCTTCGTGTCGCACTTCCTCGACCAGGTGTACGAGATCTGCGACCGCGTCACCGTGCTGCGCGACGGCGCGCTCGTGGGGGAGTACCTCACGCACGAGCTGCTCCGCATCGACCTCGTCCAGAAGATGCTCGGTCGCGGCGTCGCCGAGGTCCGCGCGCGAGGCCGCGCGGTGGACGATGCGCCGGCGGGGGAGGCCGTCCTGCGCGCCCGGGGCGTGTCCTCGGCGCGCGGCATCCAGGACGCCGACCTCGACCTGGGCGAGGGCGAGGTGCTCGGGGTCGCCGGGCTGCTCGGCTCGGGCCGGACCTCGCTCGCGCGGGCGCTGACCGGCGTGACGCGCCTCGAGTCGGGGGTGATCCGCATCGAGGACGCCGACGTGCACCTCGACTCGCCGCGACGTGCGATGTCGCTCGGCGTCGTCTACTCGTCCGAGGACCGGCGCCGCGACGGCATCGTCGCCGAGCTCAGCGTGCTCGACAACATCACGCTCGCGCTCCAGTCGGAGCAGGGCATGCTGCGGCAGATCCCCGCCGCACGGCGCCGCGACCTCGCCGCGAGCTGGGTCGAGGCGCTCGACATCCGCCCGCCCGACCTCGACCGCCCCGCCGGCACCCTCTCGGGCGGCAACCAGCAGAAGGTGCTGCTCGCGCGCCTGCTCGCGCTGTCGCCCCGCGTGCTCGTGCTCGACGAGCCGACGCGCGGCATCGACGTCGGCGCGAAGGTGGAGATCCAGAACCTGGTCGCCGAGCTCGCGGAGAACGGCATGTCGGTGGTGTTCATCTCCGCGGAGCTCGAGGAGGTGCTGCGGGTCGGCGATCGCGTCGCGGTCGTGCGCGACGGGCGCATCACGGACACCGTCGCGGCGGCGGACCTCACGGCGGACTCGCTGCTCGCGCTCGTCGCGCAGCCCGGCGAGGACGAGGGGTAGCCCGTGGCGGAGGATCAGGGCGCCCGCGCGGCGAACATCTTCGATGTCGCGCGCCTGGCCGGGGTGTCGCACCAGACGGTGTCGCGCGTCATCAACGGCATGCCGAACGTGCGCCCGGCCACCAAGGAGCGCGTCGACAAGGCGATCGCGCAGCTCCACTACAGCCCGTCGCCCGCGGCACGCGCGCTCGTCACCCGCCGCACCCGCACCATCGGCCTCATCACGCCCGGCGTGGTCGACTACGGACCGGCGTCCATCGCGATGCACTTCAACATCGCCGCCCGCACGGCGCGCTACAGCGTCGACGCGGTGAGCACCGTCGACGGCGATCCCGCGGTGGTGCGCGCCGCCGTCGAGGCGCTCCTGCGCCAGCGCGTCGACGCGATCGTCGTGATCGTCGCCGACGCCGCCGCGCTCGAGGTGGTGCGCGGGCTCGACCTCGCCATCCCCGTCGTGGCCGCCGCGTCGACCGCCCGCCGCGACCCGCGCATCGTCTCCATCGACCAGTACCGCGGCGCCCGCGCCGCGGTCGCTCACCTCGCGGAGCTCGGGCATGCGCGCATCCTGCACATCGCCGGCCCGGCGCACGCCCCGGACGCCGCGGAGCGCGTGCGCGGGTGGCGCGAGGAGCTCGCCGCGCGCCGGCTCGAGGTGGTCGAGCCCATGCACGGCGACTGGAGCGCGGCCGGCGGCCACCGCATCGGCCTCGAGATCGACGTCGCCTCGGGGGACGCGATCTTCGTGGGCAACGACCAGATGGCCATCGGCGTGCTCTCGGCGCTCCGTGCGCGCGGGCTGCGCGTGCCGGACGACGTGAGCGTGGTGGGCTTCGACGACATCCCCGAGGCGGGCTACCTGCTGCCCGCGCTCACGACGGTCCGCCAGGACTTCGAGGCGCACGGGCGGCTGATCATGCAGAAGGTGCTCGTCGCGCTCGAGGAGCACGGCGGGGAGACCTCCGACACGCCGCTCCCGACGCGGCTCGTGGTGCGCGACTCCACGCGCGCCGCCGCGCCGGGGGCGTAGGGCGGGTCAGTCCTCCTCGTGCGCGACCGCGGGGCGCGAGCGCCAGGACGCGCGCGTGTACTGCGGGGGCCAGTAGCCGATGTCCTCGCCCAGCTCGTGCGCGGCGCGCAGCGGCAGGTGGGGGTCGCGCATGAACTCGCGGCCCACGAAGACCGCGTCGGCCTTGCCGGACGCCACGAGGGCCTCCGCCTGCCGCGCGTCCACGATCATGCCGACGGCGGTCGCGGCGATGCCGGAGCGCTCGCGGATCGCGGTCGCGTGCGGCACCTGGTAGCCGGGGCCGGTCGGGATGGTCGCGTCGGGGATGAGCCCGCCCGTCGAGGTGTCGACCAGGTCGGCGCCCGCCTCGCGGAGCCACTGCGCGACGGTCACCGTGTCGTCGAGGGTCCAGCCCGCGGGCTCGACCCAGTCGGTCGCGGACACGCGCACGAACAGGGGCACGTCCGGCCCGGCGACCTCGCGCACGCGGCGCACCACGTGCAGCAGCAGGCGGGCGCGGCCCACGAGCGCGCCGCCCCAACGGTCGGTGCGGGTGTTCGCCAGGGGGGACAGGAACTGGTGGAGCAGGTAGCCGTGCGCGGCGTGGACCTCGAGCACGTCGAAGCCCGCCTCGAGCGCGCGGCGCGCGGCCTCGCCGAACCCGTCGACGATCGCGGCGATGCCCTCCTCGTCGAGCGCGGTGGGCTCGGCGTAGTCGCCGAACGCGATCGCCGACGGGGCGACGGTGGGCCAGCCGCCCTCCTCGGCGGGCACGGTGCCGCGGCCGCTCCACTCGCGGTGCGTCGAGCCCTTGCGGCCCGCGTGCGCGAGCTGGATCGCGGCGACGGCGCCCTGGCCGTGGATGAAGGAGACGATGCGCGCCCACGCGTCGCGCTGCTCGTCGTTCCAGATGCCGGGGCACCACGGGGAGATGCGGCCCTCGGGCAGCACCGCGGTGGCCTCGGACATGACGAGCCCCGCGCCGCCGCGCGCGAACGAGCCGAGGTGGACCAGGTGCCAGTCGGTCGGCACGCCGTCCTGCGCCTCGCACGAGTACTGGCACAGGGGGCTCACCCACAGCCGGTTGCGCGCCTCCACGGTGCGGAGGGTCAGGGGGGTGAACAGGGCTGACGTCATGAGGTTCCTTCGATGGAGGGGGACGGGGCCATCATGGCGCGGCCCGCCGGGTGCGAGAACGCACCTTGGTCCCGTGCGATTCCGTGACGCGGCACGATGCGCCGGCTCAGGCCCGCGCGAGGGAGAACCACAGCGGCGGGATGAGGGCCAGGATCGCGTCGACGCCCGCCTGCGGATCGTGCGGCCCCTCGGACGCGAGCCAGACGCGCATCGCGCCCATCGTGCCCTGGCCGACGAACGCGGCCGCCATCGCGAGGCGCATGCCCTCGGCGCCCTCGAGCGACGCGCCCTGGGCCTGGGCGAAGGTCAGCAGGCTCGCCTCGATGTGGCCCGCGAGCAGCTCGGCGAGCACGGAGCCGTGGTCGACCGCGGCCGACGAGAGCCCGTGGCGGTACACCGCCTCGTGGTGCAGCACGTGCTCGAGCAGGGTCCGTTCGCTCTCGCGCCACACCTGCTCGACGTCGTGGGGCTCGCGCGCGGTATCCGCGAGGAAGGTGCCGCGGATGGCGTCGAGGTCACGCAGCAGGACCCCGGTGAGGAGCGCGGCGGGCGAGGTCGCGTGGTTGTAGAACGTGGCGCGCGTGACGCCGGCGGCGCGCGCGATCTCGGTCACGGCGATGCGCTCGATCGGGCGCTCGGACGCGAGCGCGAGGACCGCCTCGGCGAGCGCGTCGGCGCTGCGGGCGAACCGCGGGTCGGTGGTCACGCGCTCAGCCTATCCGTGCAGGTCCCCGGGTGGGAGAGCGCTCTCACGCCGCGGGCCCCTGCCACGGGGTCCAGCCGCGTGCGTGAAGCGACTCGGCACCGTCGAGGAGGAGGTCGAGCGCGAAGGCGAACTCGAAGTCGTCGTCGCACGCGGCTCCCACCGTCGTGGCCGCGTCGTGGCCCGCGCTCATCGCCGACTCGAGGACGGCCGGCCAGCGCGCCGCCATCGCCTCCATCGCCGCCGCGATCTGCGCGGGGTCGGTGGGGGCGGGCGCGGACGAGGCCACCTCCTGCGTGAAGCCCCAGACGCGGCTGCCGAGCGCGTGCATGGTGTGGTGCGCGAGCTGCGGCGACAGGCCGCCGTCGCGCAGGATCCGCAGCATCGCCTCCATGTGGTCGAGCATCGCCGGGCTCGGCGCGGTGCGGGTCTCGAGCGCCCGCCAGGCCCACGGATGGCGCTGCAGCGCGGCGCGCGCGTCGAGCACCCGCGCGCGGGCGGCGGCCCTCCACGGGCCGGCGGGCGGGTCCGCCGGGGCGGGGACCTCGGCGAGCACCGCGTCGACCATGCCGTCGACCAGGGCGTCCTTGTCGCGCACGTGCTTGTACAGCGCCATCGGGACCACGCCGAGCCGGTCGGCGAGCGCCCGCATGCTCAGCGCCTCGAGCCCGTGCGCGTCGGCGAACGCGACCGCCTCGCGCAGCACGCGCTCGCGGCTGAGGGGCGTGCGTCGCGCGGCTGACGGTGTCGCCATGGCTCCTCCTCGTCGCGATCCCTTGACGGTGTACGCCCTACACCCTAGTGTCGAGAGGGCGAAGGTGTACGCCGTACACCGCGCCGACACGAGGGAGGGACCATGTCCACCGACCGCCGCACCGCCGCGCTCGCGGGAGCGCTGTACCTCGTCACGCACGTCACCTCGGTGACGGCCGTGCTGCTGTACGGGCCGATGATCGACGACGACGCGTGGCTCGCCGGCGACGGGCCGGGCACGGCGCAGCTCGCCGGCGCGCTGCTCGACGTCGTCCTCGCGCTCGCCGTGGTCGGCACGGCGCTGCTCCTCCACCCGCTGCTCCGGCGTCCGGCGCCGGGCGGGGCGCTCGCCTACGTCGCGCTTCGCACCCTGGAGGCGGGCGTGATCCTCATCGGCGCGTGCGCGGTGATCGCGCTCGTCGCGCTGCGCGCCGCGGGCGACGCCGACGGCCCCGCCGGCCTCGCGCTGCGCGGCCTGTACTCCGCGACGTTCCTCGTGGGGCCCGGTCTCGTGGTCGGCGTCCATACCGTCGTGCTGGCCGCGGTGCTGTGGCGGCTGCGGGCGGTGCCGCGCTGGATCCCCGCGCTCGGCGTCGTCGGCGCGGTGCTGGTGACGGTCTCGAACCTCACGGTGCTGCTGGGGGTCCAGGGCGAGGTCACGACGGCCCGCGCGCTCGCGGCCGTGCCCATCTTCGCGTGGGAGCTCGGGCTGGCCGTGACCCTGCTCGCGCGGGGGCTGCGGCTGCCCGCCCGGGCGAGCGGCGCATCGTCCCCCCGCGAGGCCGTGCCGGCCTGACGTGGCCGCGGGGCGAAGGTCAGGCGCCGACGCCCTCGCGCGAGCGCAGCTCGGTGAGGATCGCCTCGACCTGGTTCTTGGCGTCGCCGAACAGCATCGCCGAGCTGTCGCGGAAGAACAGCGGGTTCTGCACGCCCGCGTAGCCCGTCGCCATCGAGCGCTTGAAGACGATGCACTGGCGCGCCTTCCACACCTCGAGCACCGGCATGCCCGCGAGCGGCGAGCCCGGGTCCTCCATCGCGGAGGGGTTCACCACGTCGTTGGCGCCGATCACGAGCACCACGTCGGTCTCGGGCAGGTCCTCGTTGATCTCGTCCATCTCGAGCACGATGTCGTACGGCACCTTCGCCTCGGCCAGCAGCACGTTCATGTGGCCGGGCAGGCGGCCCGCGACCGGGTGGACGCCGAACCGCACCTCGACGCCGTGGTGGCGCAGGTGCGCGACCAGGTCCGCGACCGGGTACTGCGCCTTCGCGACGGCCATGCCGTAGCCGGGCACGATGACCACGGACGACGCGGTCGCGAGCAGGTCGGCGACCTCGGGCGGGTGGACCTCGCGGTGCTCGCCCTGCTCGCCGGTGGACGATGCGGTGCCGCCCTCGGTGCCGAAGCCGCCGAGGATGACGCTCATGAAGGAGCGGTTCATCGCCTTGCACATGAGGTACGACAGGATCGCGCCGGACGAGCCGACGAGGGCGCCGGTGACGATGAGCAGGTCGTTGCTCAGCATGAGGCCGGCCGCGGCGGCGGCCCAGCCGGAGTACGAGTTGAGCATCGACACGACGACGGGCATGTCGCCGCCGCCGATCGCGGCGACCAGGTGGAAGCCCAGCGCGAGCGCGATGACGGTCATGATGAGCAGCGGGACGATGCTGCCGGACGCCAGGTACCAGGCCAGCAGGCCCGCGCTCGCGACCAGCGCGCCGAGGTTGAGCAGGTTGCGACCGGGCAGGGTCAGCGGGCGGGACTTCATGCGCGCGGACAGCTTGAGGTAGGCGACGATCGAGCCGGTGAGGGTGACGGCGCCGATGAGGACGCCGAGGAACACCTCGATCTGGTGGACCGCATCCGCCTCCTCCGTGAGGTGCGAGTTGAAGCCCACGAGCACGGCGGCCGCGCCGACGAAGCTGTGGAGCATCGCGATGAGCTCGGGCATCTGGGTCATCTCGACCGTGCGGGCGCGCCACGTGCCGACGGCCGCCCCGATCGCGAACACCAGCGCGATGAGCAGCGCGGTCACGAGCACGGGGCGCTCGGACTGGTCGAGCGACAGGACGACGGTCGCGGCGAGCGCGAGGCCCATCCCGACCATGCCGAGGATGTTGCCGCGGCGGGCCGTCTCCTCCTTCGCCAGGCCGGCGAGGGACAGCACGAACAGGACCGCCGCGATGAGGTAGGTCGCCTGGGCGAGCGAGGTGAGGGTCATCACGCGTCCTTCCGGAACATGCCGAGCATCCTGTAGGTCACGAGGAAGCCTCCGAAGATGTTGATGCTGGCGACGGCCGCGGCGACGAACGCGAGGGTCGACACGAGGGCGTCGGCGGAGCCGATCTGGAGGAGCGCGCCGACCAGGATGATGCCGGAGATCGCGTTCGTCTGGGCCATGAGCGGCGTGTGCAGCGAGTGCTTGACGTTGGAGATCACGTAGAAGCCGACGATCACCGCGAGCGAGAGCACGGTGAGGTGCTGGACGGTCGCCGAGTCGGCGAACGACAGCAGGACCAGCGCGGCGATCGCGCCCCCGCCGTAGAGCAGGTTGCGGCGCTTGGCCTTCGCGACGGCGTGCTCCTGGGCGAGGCGGGCCTTCTCCGCGAGCTCCTCGGGGGTGGGGCCGGTGGGCGCCGCGGGCGCGGCCGACACGGCCACCGGCGGCGGGGGCCACATGATCTCGCCGGCGCGCGCGACCGTCATGCCGCGCTGCACCGGGTCCTCGAGGTCGAGCACGAGCGTGCCGTCCTTGCCCGGGGTCAGCAGCTCCATGAGGTGGACGATGTTCGTGCCGAACAGCGTCGACGTGTGGCGCGGCATGCGGCTCGTGAGGTCGGTGTAGCCGATCACGGTCACGCCGTTGTCGGACACGACCGTCTCGCCCGGCACCGTGAGCTCGCAGTTGCCGCCGCCCGACGCCGCGAGGTCGACCACGACCGAGCCGGGGCGCATGCCCGCGACCACCTCGGCGGTGATGGTGGTGGGGGCGGTGCCGCGCACGAGCGCGGTCGTGACGATGACGTCCGCCTTGGCGGCCTCGGCGGCGTAGACGCGCATCGCGGCGTCCTGCTGCTCCTGGGTGAGGGGCTTGGCGTAGCCGTCGGCGCTCACCGCCTGCTGCGCCTCGGGGGCGTGCACGAACTGGCCGCCCATCGAGCCGATCTGCTCGGCGACCTCGGGGCGGACGTCGAAGGCCCGCACCTGCGCGCCGAGGCTCGAGGCGGCGCCGATGGCCGCGAGGCCCGCGACGCCGGCGCCGATGACGAACACCGTCGCGGGGGCGGTCTTGCCCGCCGCGGTCACCTGGCCCGTGAACATGCCGCCGTACTGCTCCGCGGCCTCGATGACGGCGCGGTAGCCGGCGACGTTCGACAGCGTGCTGAGCACGTCGATGGACTGCGCGCGCGAGATGCGGGGGACGGCGTCGAGCGCGAGCGCCGTCACGCCGCGGTCCTTGAGGTTCTCGAGCAGCTCGGGGCTGGACTGCGGCGCCACCAGCGACACGAGGGCCGCGTCGGGGGTGAGGTGCGCGATCTGCTCCGCCGAGGGGGCGTTCACGCACGTGACGACGTCCGCGCCCCACGCGGTCGCGGCGTCGACGAGGGTCGCACCGGCGGCCTCGTACTGCGCGTCGAGGAACGCGGCGTGGACGCCGGCCCCGCGCTCGACCGCCACCTCGTAGCCCAGCGTGATCAGCTGGGCGACCGAGGCGGGGCTCGCCGCGACGAGCCGCTCGCCCGGGCGGGTCTCGGTGGGGACTCCTATGCGCATCGTCCGTCCTGTCCGCCCACCCGCGGGGGAGGGCTCGTGGTTGCCTCACTCGCAGGCTAGCGGGCACGATGCGCGGATTCCTGGGACCTGTGCGGGCAAGGGTCCCGGTTCGGGTGACGATGCGGGCGGCGCCCCCGGCTGGATTCGAACCAGCGACCTGCGGATTAGAAGTCCGTTGCTCTATCCACTGAGCTACGGGGGCCGGCGGCGTGAAGCCGCGTGCACCAGGGTACCGACGCTCGCCGACACGCCTGTGCCGCCTGGTAAGTGACGCTCGGCTACCCTTGACGCATGGTACGGACCGGGTGCGTCGTCGCATGAGCATGCGACCCATCAAGACGTGGTCGTACCCTGGCAACCTTCTGGACGCCCTGGTCGACACCCGCAAGGTCGTCGCCGGCGTCCAGCTGCCCCTCCCGGTCGCCGACGTCGAGGACGCCCGCGCGACCATCCAGCGGATGCTCGACCAGCTCGACCACCACCTCATCCCGCGCGTGCGCGAGGAGGCCTCGCCCGCGATCGTCGTGGTCGCCGGCTCGACCGGCGCCGGCAAGTCGACGGTCGTGAACGCGCTGGTGGGGGAGCAGCTGACGCCGTCGGGCGTGCTGCGCCCGACCACCCGCATCCCGCACCTGTTCCACCACCCGCTCGACACCCAGGTGCTCACCGACGTCGCCAAGCGCTGCAAGGTCATCGCGACCGAGGCGGTGCCGCGCGGCCTCGCGATCGTCGACTCGCCCGACCTCGACTCGATCAGCGGCGAGAACCGCGAGATCGCCCACCTCATGATGGAGGCGGCCGACCTCTGGATCTTCGTCACCACCGCCGCGCGCTACGGCGACGCGGTGCCGTGGGAGGCGCTGCGGGGCGGCGCGGACCGCGGCGCGTCGATCGCCGTCGTGCTCAACCGCGTGACAGTCGACGTCGCCGCGCAGGTGCGTCGCGAGCTGGTGGACCGCCTCGCCACCGAGCACCTCGAGACCCTGCCGCTGTTCGTCATCCCCGAGGACCCCACACGCCAGGCGACCGTGCCGCGCGACGTCGTCGGCGGCCTGGGCCGCTGGCTCGACTCGGTGGCCTCCGCGTCGGCGACCACCATCGTCGAGCGCACCCTGCACGGCGCCGCGGAGTCGCTCAAGGAGTGGCTCGAGACCCTTGCCGAGGCGATGGACGACCAGTCCGCCGCCGCCAAGGACGTCCGCTCCGAGGTGCGCCGCGCCGCCGCGCAGGTGACGCACGAGGGCGGGGAGCGGTGGTGGGAGAGCATCCCGACCGGCGCGCTCACCGCCCGCTGGGAGCAGGCGACGTCCGACGGCGGCGCGCTGTTCAAGCTGCGCAACTCCATGTGGGTGCGCCGCGGCCACGCCCGCGAGCAGCGCGACGAGGTGCTCCACGCCATCTACCGCGACCTGCTCGGTGCGGTCGAGTCGCGCCTGGTCTTCGCCGCATCGTCCGTCGCGGAGGCGATGGAGGAGGCCCTGCGCCGCGCCGACACGGGCGTGGGCCCGTGGCTCGCCGGCCGCCGCGACCCGCGCGACGCCCGCCAGGCGCGCGAGCGGCAGGCGGCCGATGCGTCCCGCCGGTGGGTGCACCGCTGCCAGGAGATCGTGCTGCAGCTCCCCGGCGTCGAGGCCGGCATCCAGGTCATCGGCGAGCCGGGCCTCACGACCGCGCTCGCGTCCGCCGCGCTCGGCATCGACGAGGCGCGCACCGCGCTCATGATCCTCACCTCGCCCCAGGCCGTCGGCGCCGCCGTCGACGAGGCCCGCGCCGAGCTCGAGGCCGCGCGCAAGCACTGCCTCAACCGCGAGTCGCTGGAGATGATGAGGCCGATGGACATCCCGTCGCTCATGCCGGACTCCTCCTCGAAGATCCGCCTGCGGCGGGCCGAGCTGAGGGGGCTGCTGTGAGCGTCAGCTTCGAGGCCGTCTCGCCGCGCGACGAGACGAGCGTGCTGCGCGAGCGGGTCGACCGGCTGCGGTCCTCGCTCGACTGGGCGCGCGAGGCGATCCCCGCCCCCATCCGCGACGAGCTCCACGCGGCGGTCGACCGGTGCGAGGAGCGCCTGCGCCTCGGCATCGACTGGACCGTGGTCGCGCTCGCGGGCGGCACCGGCTCGGGCAAGTCCACCCTGTTCAATGCCCTCACGGCGGTCGAGTTCGCCGTGCCCGGCGTCGCGCGCCCCACCACGTCGGACGCGAGCGCCGCGGTGTGGGGCCCGGAGCGCGCGGACGCGCTGCTCGACTGGCTCGGCATCCTGCCGCAGCGTCGCCTGCGCCGCAGCGACGCCCTCGACGTGCCCGAGGAGCCCGCGCTCGGGGGGCTCGTCCTGCTCGACCTGCCCGACCACGACTCGGTCAACCCCGAGCACCGCGAGGTGGTCGACCGCATCATCCCGATGGTCGACCTGCTGCTGTGGGTGGTCGACCCGCAGAAGTACGCGGACAACGCGATCCACGAGGGCTACCTCAAGCAGGCCTCGATCACCGGGCAGCCGTCGCTCGTGGTGCTCAACCACGTCGACCGGCTCAGCACCGAGGACGCCTGGGAGGTCGCGCGCGACCTGCAGCGCCTCATCGCGAACGACGGCATGCTGTCGGTGCCCGTCGTGCCGCTGAGCGGCCGCACCGGCCAGGGCGTCGACGTGCTGCGCGCCGAGCTCGAGGGCGCCGTCCAGGCGCGCTCGGTGGCGGCCGATGCGGTGGCGGCGGACCTCGTGGCGGCCGGCCGCACGCTCGAGCGGGCGCTGGCGCGCGACGCGGACCCCGAGCTGCCCGACGTCGCCGAGCTCGTGACCTCGCTGGCCGCCGCCGCCGGCGTCGACGCGCGCGCGCTGGCCGCCGCCGCCGTGGTCAACGGCAAGGGATCGGGCGTGCCCGCGCAGGCGCCGATGCGTCCCGAGGTGGTCGACCGCGAGCGGCTCGACTGGGTCGACGCCGCCTCGGAGGGGCTGCCCGTCCAGTGGCGCGTGGTCATCGACGAGGCCGTCGCGCCCGCCGACGAGCTCACCTCCCGCATCGACGAGGCGCTCGCCGCCGTCGCGTGGCCCATGCCGCACCGCGGGTCCTTCATGCGCCGTCGCGCGGGCGCGGCGAGCGTGCGCAAGGAGATGCTCCGGCTCGGCCGCGAGGCGGTGCACGATGCGATCGAGCCGCTCGTGGTGCGCCCCACCGAGCTCATCCACCAGGCCTATCGCAACCTCGACGAGCTCACGGTGATCGCGCGCGCCTCCGCGCCCGAGCTGCCCGAGGGCGTCGAGGCGCCGGCCGGCGAGGACGCCCCGGCCCCCGCGGTCGAGGTCGACGAGCCGGCGCTGCCCGCCGACATCTGGGCGCCCGTCGAGCGCCACCACAAGTTCGAGGACTGACCCTCCTCGCGCCCCGTGCGGGCCGATGTCCCCGGCCCCCGGGGCCTGGCGTGTCCTCCACGGACTCGCGCCCGCGCCTCGCCTCGTCCCCGCGTCCGCTCGCACCCTGGGACTGCCGCACCGTGCGGCACCAGGGAGGAGAGCATGAACGAGCTGATCATCACCGCATCGGGGTGGGTGGCCACCGAGGTGCGGCTGTTCAAGGGCCAGGGCGACCTCGCCATCGCGTCGTTCCGGGTGGCATCCACCCCGCGGTACTTCGACCGCGACAAGGGCGCCTGGGTCGACGGCGTCACCGAGTGGTTCACGGTCCGTGCGTTCCGGGGCGCCGCGATCACCGTCGCCGCCTCGATCAAGAAGGGCATGCCCGTCGTGGTGACGGGCCGGCTGCGCACCAGCACGTGGGAGGCGAAGGACGGCACGCGTGTCGACCACATCATCGACGCGACCGCGCTGGGGCCCGACTGCACGCGCGGCTTCGTGACCGGCTTCTCGCGCGCGACGGGGGACGCGAGCATGACCGAGTCGGACATGAGCGCCGGCGGCGAGGCGATCGCGGCATCGCGCGCGGCGGACGGGGCAGGGATGGACGGCCCGCCCCAGCAGGACGACGAGCCGCCGAGCTTCGACGCGGAGCCCGCGGCGGACGCGGGCGAGCGCGAGCGGTCGTTCGAGGAGGAGCCCGAGCCGGTCGCGTGAGCACACGCGCCCCGGCTCCCGGGGCGGCGCGCGCGGAGGGGCGGCACCCCCACCGACCCCTCCCGCGCATCGTCCTCGCGTAGGCTATGGGACGGCATCCGGGCGCCCGCGCGCCCGCAACGGACAACCGACGGAGCAGCAGTGGCAGAGTTCATCTACACCATGCAGAAGGCGCGCAAGGCGCACGGCGACAAGGTCATCCTCGACGACGTCACCATGGCCTTCTACCCGGGCGCGAAGATCGGCGTGGTGGGACCCAACGGCGCAGGCAAGTCGACCATCCTCAAGATCATGGCCGGCATCGAGGAGCCGTCCAACGGCGAGGCCCGGCTCAGCCCCGGCTACACCGTCGGCATCCTCATGCAGGAGCCGCCGCTGAACGAGGAGAAGGACGTCATCGGCAACATCCGCGAGGGTGTGGGCGAGATCTACGGCAAGCTCGAGCGGTTCAACGCGATCTCCGAGGAGATGGCGAACCCCGACGCCGACTACGACACGCTGCTGGCGGAGATGGGCACGCTCCAGGAGGAGCTGGACCACGCCAACGCGTGGGACCTCGACGCCCAGCTCGAGCAGGCGATGGACGCGCTGCGCTGCCCCGCGCCCGACGCGGACGTCACGGTCCTCTCCGGCGGTGAGCGTCGTCGCGTCGCGCTGTGCAGGCTGCTCCTCGAGAAGCCCGACCTGCTGCTCCTCGACGAGCCCACCAACCACCTCGACGCCGAGTCGGTGCTGTGGCTCGAGCAGCACCTCGCGAAGTACCCCGGCGCCGTGCTGGCCGTCACCCACGACCGCTACTTCCTCGACCACGTCGCGGAGTGGATCTGCGAGGTCGACCGCGGCCGCCTCTACCCGTACGAGGGCAACTACTCGACCTACCTCGAGAAGAAGCAGGAGCGCCTCCAGGTCCAGGGCAAGAAGGACGCCAAGCTCGCGAAGCGCCTCAAGGAGGAGCTCGAGTGGGTGCGCTCGAACGCCAAGGGCCGCCAGACCAAGTCGAAGGCGCGCCTCGCCCGCTACGAGGAGATGGCCGCCGAGGCGGAGCGCACCAGGAAGCTCGACTTCGAGGAGATCCAGATCCCGCCGGGCCCGCGCCTCGGCTCGACGGTCATCGAGGCGAAGAACCTGCGCAAGGGCTTCGGCGACCGCGTCCTCATCGACAACCTGTCGTTCTCGCTGCCGCGCAACGGCATCGTCGGCGTCATCGGCCCCAACGGCGTCGGCAAGACCACGCTGTTCAAGACCATCGTGGGCCTCGAGCCGCTCGACGACGGCGAGCTCAAGGTCGGCGAGACCGTCCAGGTCTCGTACGTCGACCAGAGCCGCGGCGGCATCGACCCCAATAAGTCGCTGTGGGAGGTCGTGTCCGACGGACTCGACTACATCAACGTCGGCAAGGTCGAGATGCCGTCGCGCGCGTACGTGAGCGCGTTCGGCTTCAAGGGCCCGGACCAGCAGAAGGCGGCCGGCGTGCTCTCGGGCGGTGAGCGCAACCGCCTCAACCTCGCGCTCACCCTGAAGGAGGGCGGCAACGTCCTGCTGCTCGACGAGCCGACCAACGACCTCGACGTCGAGACCCTCGGCTCGCTCGAGAACGCGCTGCTCGACTTCCCCGGTTGCGCCGTGGTGGTCTCGCACGACCGCTGGTTCCTCGACCGCGTCGCGACGCACATCCTCGCGTACGAGGGCACCGAGGAGAACCCGGCCAAGTGGTTCTGGTTCGAGGGCAACTTCGAGTCCTACGAGGCCAACAAGGTCGAGCGCCTCGGCGCGGACGCGGCGCGCCCGCACCGCGTCACGTACCGCAAGCTCACGCGCGACTGACCCGACCCCCGCCATCCCCGAATGGGTGGATGGTGGTCGGTCTCGGCGGATCCCTGCGCCGGATGGGTCGATCCTTGACGCCCCTCGCCTCCTCGGAGGCGAGGGGCGTCGTCGTGTCCGCGCTAGCGTGAGGCCATGACCCGCATCCACGTCCCGATCACGCTGCGGTGGTCCGACCTCGACGCGTACGGCCACGTCAACAACGCCGAGATGCTCCGGCTGCTCGAGGAGGCGCGCATCCGCGTGTTCTGGGCGGACCGGTCGGCGGCCGAGGGCCACGAGGTGCCGCACACGGCGCTCGTCGGCGGGGGTCCCGACGCGGAGACCCTCACGCTCATCGCGGCCCAGCAGATCGAGTACCTCGCGCCCGTCCCGTACCTGCGCCGCCCGCTGGACGTGCAACTGTGGATCGGCCGGCTCGGGGGCGCGAGCCTCGAGATCTGCTACGAGGTGTGGTCGCCCGTCGGCGACGAGGACCCGGTGCTGTTCGCGCGCGCCGCGACCACGCTGGTGCTGATCGACGCCGAGACCCAGCGGCCGAGGCGGCTGCGCGACATCGAGCGCGACGCGTGGAGCCCGCACCTGGACGAGCCGGTGCGGTTCCGCCGGCGCTGAGCGACGACGCGCCAGCCCTGCGGCGCCGCGATCGCTCGAAGGCGACCAAGGCCTACCCAGCGCCCACGCACCACGGCGCCCCGCCCGGTGATCCGAGCGGGGCGCCGTCCGTCGCGCTCCCGTGGGAGCCGACGTCCTCCCGCGACCGCCGCCCGCTTCCCCGCAGGGGGCCGGGAGGGGCGAGGCGAGCCGGGGGAAGCGGGGTCAGGCCGTGAGCGAGTCCACCCACTCCTGGTGGTCGGCGACCCAGGTGGCGACCACATCGGCCTGGCCGGCCGCGTCGACGCCCTGGAGCTGGTTCTCGAGGTCGTACAGCAGGTCGGCGTCCATGGTGAAGCCGCCCATCCAGCCCGCGACCTCGGGGAAGTCGGCCGCGAATCCGGTGCGCGAGTACGTGGAGATGGTCTCCGCGTCGCCGAGCGTGCCCTCGGGGTCCTCAAGGTTCTTGAGGTCGTACGCCCCGTAGGCCCAGTGGGGCTCCCACAGGGTGACGACGATGTTCTCGCCCTTCGACGTCGCGGAGTCGAGCTCGGCGAGCATCGCCGGCGTCGACGACGTCACGAAGTCCATGCCGTCGAGGCCGTACACCGGGATCGCGCCCTCGACCGCGGCGGTCAGGCCCGCGCCGGGCTCGATGCCGACGATGGTGTTGCCGAACTCGTCGGCGTGCGCCGCGAGGTCCGCGAGGGAGTCCACGGGGGCGTCGGCGTTGACGGCGACGGTGAGCTTCGCGCTGTCGAACCACGCGCCCACCTCCTCGATGTCGTCGCCGAACTTCTCGAGGTACGACGCGTGCGTCGTGGGCAGCCACACGTCGGTGACGAGGTCGTAGTCGCCGTCGGCGAGGGCCTGGAAGGTCGGAGCCGGGTCGGCGTACTCGAGCGAGACGTCGTAGCCCTTCGACTCGAGGACGTTCTGCCACAGCAGCGACGAGGCGACCGACTCGTCCCAGCCGTTGAACACGCCGAGCGTGATGGCGCCGCCGGTCGTGGAGTCGCCGGACGCCGAGGCATCGGTGTCCGCGTCGGAGGAGGAGCAGCCGGCGAGCACGAGGCCCGCGCCGGCCGCCAGGGCGAAGGGCGCGAAGGAGCGCATCTTCATGGTGGTGGTTCCTTTCCAGGCGCGGGGAGTCTCCCCACGCCATGAGCACCGGCCGCCCATCGGTCGGGGCGGGGTGCGTGCGGCCCCCGGGGAGGCCGCCAGGTCTGTCAGGCGGGGACCTTCTCGGTCTCCGCGGCGGGGGACGATGCGCGGCTCGCCGCGGCGGACCGCAGGCGGGTGACGAGGTGCAGGCCGCGCTTCTGGCCGAACGCGCCGGTGAAGCGGTCGAGGATGATCGCGAGGATCACGACGGACAGGCCGGCCTCGAAGCCGAGCGCCGTGTCGAGGGCCGACAGCGACTTGGTGACGTCGCCGCCGAGGCCCCCCGCGCCCACCATGCCGGCGATGACGACCATCGACAGCGAGAGCATGATCACCTGGTTGACGCCGGCCATGATCGACGGCAGCGCGAGCGGCAGCTGGATCTGGCGCAGGATCCTGCCCGGGGTGGCGCCGAACGCCTGGCCGGCCTCGACCACCTCGCGGTCCACGCCGCGGATGCCCAGCTCGGTGAGGCGCACGGCCGGCGCGATGGCGAACAGGATGGTCGCGAACATCGCGGGCGCGACGCCGATGCCGAAGAACGCGATCGCGGGGATGAGGTAGACGAACGCCGGCATCGTCTGGAGGAAGTCCATGAGGGGCTTGACCGTGGCCGACACGCGCGTGTCTCGCGCGGCCCAGATGCCCAGCGGGATGCCGACGACGAGCGCGAGCCCCGCCGCCACGAGGACGAGCGCGAGCGTGCTCATCGCGTTGTCCCACTGGTCCACGCCGATGATGAAGGCGAGGCCGAGCGCGGTGCCGAGCGCGAACTTCCAGCCGCGGGCGACCAGCGCCAGCGCCGCGAGGACGACGATCACCGCGATCGCGGGCGGGGTGATCACCACCCACTCCACGGCGTCGTAGAGCGACGTCCAGACCGTGCCGAGCAGGTCGAGCAGCCACGTGAGGTTGTCGCCGATCCAGTCGATGCCCGACTCGATCCAGCTGCCGACAGGGATGCGGACGTCCATCAGAGCGCCTCCTTCGCGCCGGCGGCGCCCGTGCCGACGGCGGCCTCCAGGACCCGGTCGACCACCTCGGTGGGCAACGGGTCGGGTCGCGGCGCCGCCTGGACGGCGGCCTCGGGCTCGCCGCCGAGCGCGGCGAGCAGGGTCACGCGGGGGATGACGCCCACGAGGCGGTCGCGCGTGTCCAGCACGCCGAGGGGCAGCGCCGCCTCGAGCGAGGGGATGAACAGCTCGGCCAGCGCGGTGTCGGTCGCGACGGCGCCGTGGTCGGAGCGGATCACCGAGGCCAGGTCCTTGTCCCCGCGGCGCACCAGCTCGAACACGTCGCGGTCGCGGACCCAGCCGACGATGCTGCGGTCCTTGGTGACCACGTACGCGCCGGCGAGCTGCTCGTCGCGCATGAGGGTGAGAGCGGCGCGGGGGCCGGCGCCCACGTGGACGACGGCGCGCGGCTTGCGCATGACCGACTCCGCCGTGAGCACCTTGGTGCGGTCGACGTCCTGGACGAACTGCTCGACGTAGTCGTCGGCGGGGTTCGTGAGGATGTCCTCGGGGGCCCCGATCTGCACGATGCGGCCGTCGCGCATGACGGCGATGCGGTCGCCGAGGTACATGGCCTCGTTGAGGTCGTGGGTGATGAAGACGATGGTCTTGCCGAGCTCGGCCTGGAGCTCGAGCAGCTGGTCCTGCATCTCGCGGCGGATCAGCGGGTCGAGCGCGGAGAAGGCCTCGTCCATGAGCAGGACGTCCGTGTCGGCGGCGAGGGCGCGGGCCAGGCCCACGCGCTGCTGCATGCCGCCGGAGAGCTGGCTGGGAAGCCTCTCCTCCCATCCCGCGAGACCCACGATCCGGGTCACCTTGCGGGCCTTGGCCTCGCGCTCGGCCTTCGCGACGCCCTGGATCTCGAGCCCGTACGCGACGTTGTCGAGCACGGTGCGGTGGGGCAGCAGCGCGAAGTGCTGGAACACCATCGAGATGCGCGCGCGACGGATCTCGCGCAGGCGCTTGGCGGGGATGCCGGTGATGTGCTCGCCGCCGATCTCGACGGTGCCGGCCGTGGCGTTGTGGAGGCCGTTGAGCATGCGGATCAGCGTCGACTTGCCGGATCCGGACAGGCCCATCACCACGAAGATCTCGCCGCGGCGCACGTCGAAGGAGGCGTCGATCACGGCGGCCGTGGTGCCCGATCCGAGCCGGTCGCGCGGCGTGCCCCGGTGGAGCGCGATCACCGCCTCGTCGGCGTGGCGGCCGAAGACCTTGTACAGGCCTTCCGCGCGCAGGGCGATCGTGTCGTCGTTCATGGTCCTTCGGCTCCTGGGTTCTCTCAGGTGCGCAAGGGCCTCGGCTAGCGAGGGGACTCGCAGCCGTCGGACGGCAATCACGGGCCCGCCGGGCGACGCCGCGAGGGCGCCGCTACTAACACTCCGGCGCATCGCCCGGGGAGGGCAGCGCCAGGAGGCCTTTGGCTGGTCATTGACGTTCCCTTGACCGGTTCTTGCCGGTCGGAACGGCCCTTGGACCGTAACAACCGGGACCTGTGTCCTGTCCAGCCGAGACGGGCTTCGTTATGGAATCGAAATAATTGCGGATATGCAAAGGACGATGCGCGCGCGGCGCATCGTCCCTGGCAAGGCGGCCTTTCTAGAGCCGGATCATGCCCTCCTGGGCGGCGGACGCGACGAGGCGGCCGTCCTCCGAGAAGATCCACGTGCCCGTGAGGCCCCGTCCGCCCTGGGCGGTCGGGGAGTCCTGGACGAAGAGCAGCCACTCGTCGGCGCGCGCCGGCCGGTGCCACCACATCGCGTGGTCGAGGCTCGCGAAGGAGATGTCCGGCGTGACCCACGAGGCGCCGTGGCGGCGCAGCAGCGGCTCGAGCATCACCTGGTCGGAGCCGAACGCGAGCAGCGCGCGGTGGAGCAGGTCCGAGCCCTCGATCGGCCGGCGCAGGCGCATCCACGCCGTCTGGTACTGCTTCGGGCGCTTGTCGGGCCCGAGGAACAGCGACCCCTCCACGTGGCGCACGTCGAACGGCGCCTCGGTGAGCCAGAAGTCGGCGGCCGGGACGCCCCGGAACGGCGCGAGGATCTCGACGCCCGAGCGGACGCTGTCGGGGCCGGGCACCTCGGGCATGCGCACCGCGTGCTCGGGCCCCTCCTGCTCGACCTGGAACGACGCGATCATCGACAGGATCGGGCGCCCTTCCTGGAGCGCGTGCGTGCGTCGCGCGGAGAACGAGCGGCCGTCGCGCAGCACCTCGACCTCGAACTGGATGGGCTTCGACGCGTCGCCGGCGCGCAGGAAGTAGCCGTGCAGCGAGTGCGCGAAACGGTCGTCCTCGACGGTGGCGCCCGCGGCGAGCAGCGCCTGCGCGAGCACCTGGCCGCCGAACACGCGGCCGCCGGGCATCGGCATCGAGTCGCCCTCGAAGCTCGTGTCGCCGTCGCGGCGCAGCGTGAGCGCCGCCAGGCCTGCGGTGACGGCGGGATCCGCCCAGGCATCCTCGGTCACGGACATCAGGCCTCCTCGGTGGCGTCGAACGTGTTGACCATCGAGTGCGCGGCGCGCTCGAGGTAGTCCATGAGGGTCACCGCGTGCAGCGGGGCCAGGTTGCGCCGGGCGACGGCCTCGCGCATGTGCGCGATCCACCGGTCGCGCGCGTCGGGGTTGACGCGGAACGGCTGATGCCGCATCCGCAGGCGCGGGTGGCCGCGGCGCTCGGAGTACGTCGTGGGGCCGCCCCAGTACTGCTCGAGGAACATCGTGAGGCGCTCGACGGCGCCCTCCATGTCGTCGTGGGGGTACATGGGCCACAGCACCGGGTCGTCGGCGACGCCCGCGTAGAAGTCGCGCACGATCGCCTCGAAGGTCGCGTGGCCGCCGACCGCGTCGTAGAGGCTCTGGCCCTGGTCCTGCGCGGGCCCGGCGCCCACGCTCATGCCGGGAGTGGTCACTCGTCGTCCTCGTCGTTCTCGGGGGGAAGGGGGCGCCCGTCGCTGTCGGCGGGCAGGTCGTCGTCGGTGGGGCGCGCGACGTCGCGCATCGCGCGGGCGGGCGGGCGGCTGTCGACCACCATGGCCTCGCCTGGGACGGCGAGCTCGATGCCGCGCTCGGCGAAGATGCGGCGCATCTCGCGGCGCAGCACGCGCTGCACGTCCCACTGCGTGGAGGGGTTGGTCTGCACCAGCAGGCGCAGCATCACGGCGTTGTACTCGAGCGACTCGATGCCGGCCACCTCGGCGTCGCCGAGGATCGCGGCCGCGACCTTCTTCGAGTCCGTGCGGGCGGCCGCGACGGAGTCGAGCATCGCCTGGCGCGCGGCCTCGATGTCGGTGTCGTACGCGAAGCGCACCTCGACGAGCGCGCGCGACCACAGGCGCGTCATGTTGCCCACGCGGGTGATCTCGCCGTTGGGGACGTACCAGACGGTGCCGTCGAGCGAGCGCAGCCGCGTGCACCGCAGCCCGATCTCCTCGACGGTGCCGGTCGCCTCGCCGAGGTTGACCACATCGCCGACGCCGTACTGGTCCTCGAGCAGCATGAACACGCCGCTGAGGACGTCCTTGACCAGCGACTGCGCGCCGAAGCCGAGCGCCACGCCCGCGATGCCGGCCGACGCGAGCATCGGTCCCACGGGGATGCCGATCACGGACAGCACCGTGGTCACGCCGACCGCGATCAGGACGATGGCGAGCGTCGAGTTGAGCACGCGTTGGATGGTGTGGGCGCGCTGCCGGCGGCGCTCCGCCTCGAGCCGCAGCTCCATGGTCGGGGGCTCGGCGACGGGGATCTTCGCCTTGCGCAGCGCGCGACGCGCGCGCCCGTCGAGCGGGGTGCCGCGCTCGATCCCCAGCGTGATGCCGCGGATCAGGGCGCGGCCCACGAACCACGCGATCACCAGGAGCAGGATGGCGATCCCGAGCCCGATGAGCTGGCCGTTGCGTCCCGACGTGAGCTGCGACCACGTGTCGTTGAGGTCCTTCGCGGTGCCCTCGAGCGAGGGGGTCGGTGCGGGGGTGGCGGCGAACCGGAGCATTGCACCAGGGTAAAGGGCGCGCGGCGTCCCTCCTATACCACCTCGCATCTGGCAGGATGACACTGTGATCGATGCGCCCGAGATCGAGCGTGAGGCCCCGTCGGAGGCCCTGGTCGCGCTCGCTCGAGCGTGCGGGGTGTCCGTCGAGTACTTCGCGATCGACGGAACCCAGGTGGAGTGCTCCGCCGCCGCGATCCGCGCCGCGCTCACGGCGATGGGCCTCGACGCCTCGTCGGACCTCGCGTGCGAGCGGACGCTCGAGACCCTCGAGGACCAGGAATGGCTGCGGCTCGTGCCCTCCGTGACGGTGGTGCGTGCCGGCCAGGCCCGCGAGATCCCCGTCCACGTGCTCGACGGCGACCCCGTGACCGTGATGCTGCGCCTCGAGTCCGGCGAGCACCGTGACGTCGCTCAGCTGGACCGCTGGGTGCCGCCGCGCGAGATCGGCCCCAGCACGATGGGCCGCGCGACGTTCGAGATCCCCGGCGACCTGCCGCTGGGCTGGCACGTCATCGAGGCGGAGACCAGGGGCAGCCGCGGCCGCGGCTACGTGGTCGTCACCCCCGACCGGGTGAGCGTGCCCGCGGAGGTGCGCGCGCATCGTCCCTGGGGCTTGACCGTCCAGCTGTACTCCCTGCGCTCCGCGCGCTCGTGGGGGATCGGCGACCTCGCCGACCTGGCCGACCTGTGCGCGCTGGGCAAGGCGCGCGGCGACGCCGACTTCGTGCTCATCAACCCGCTGCACGCCACCGAGCCGGTGCCGCCGATCACCAACTCGCCGTACCTGCCCACCTCGAAGCGCTTCATGTCGCCGCTGTACATCCGCGTCGAGGACATCCCCGAGGTCGCGTACCTGCCGTCCCAGCAGCGCGCGCTGCTGGCCTGGGAGGCGGAGCGGCCGCAGCGGACCAACGCCTCGGACGACCTGCTCGACCGCAACGCGATCTGGCGCCTCAAGTCCGCCGCCCTCGAGGAGGTGTTCCTCGCGCCCCGGTCGGCCGGCCGGGAGGCGCGCTTCGAGGCCTTCTGCCTGCGCGAGGGTGCGGCCCTCGAGAACTTCGCGACGTGGTGCGCGATCGCCGAGGCGCACAAGGGGCTGCCCTGGCCCGCCGAGTTCGACTCGCCCGCGTCGCCCGCCGTCGCGGCATGGCGTGACGAGCACGCCGACAGGGTGCTCTACCACGCGTGGCTGCAGTGGATCTGCGACGAGCAGCTCGCCGACGCGCAGGCGTCCGCGAGCCGCGCCGGCATGTCGATCGGCGTGATGATCGACCTCGCGGTGGGCGTCCACCCCGAGGGCGCGGACGCGTGGTCGTACCAGCGCGTGCTCGCGCAGGGCATGTCGATGGGCGCGCCGCCGGACTTCTACAACGCGCTCGGCCAGGACTGGTCGATCCCGCCGTGGCAGCCGCGCGCCCTCGAGGCCGCCGCCTACCTGCCGTTCCGCGACATGGTGCGCGCGGCGGTGCGCAACGCGGGCGCGCTGAGGATCGACCACGTGCTGGGCATGTTCCGGCAGTGGTGGGTGCCGCAGGGCCACATCCCGGTCGACGGCGTGTACGTGTACGTCGACCACGAGGCGCTCATCGGGATCATCGCGCTCGAGGCGGAGCGCGCGGGCGCGCTGGTCATCGGCGAGGACCTGGGCACCGTCGAGCCGTGGGTGCGCGAGTACCTCCACGAGCGAGGCCTGCTCGGCACCTCCATCACGTGGTTCGAGCGCCACGACGACGGCACCCCGCGCCTGCCCGAGGACTACCGCCCCGACACCCTCGCCGCGGTCACCACGCACGACCTGCCGCCGACGGGCGCCTACCTCGCGGGCGAGCACGTGCGCCTGCGCGCCGAGCTGGGCATGCTCGGCACCGGCACCATCGAGGATGCGCAGGCCGAGGCCGAGCGCGAACGCGCCGGCTTCATCGACGTCATGCTCGAGCGCGGCTGGATCCTCGAGGACTACAACGAGGAGGACCTCATCGCGGGCCTGCACCGCTGGGTCCTCGACAGCCCCGCGCTGCTCACCGGCATCGCGGTCACCGACGCGGTGGGGGAGCGGCGCGCGCAGAACATGCCCGGCACCGACACCGAGTACCCGAACTGGTGCATCCCCATCACCGACGGCAACGGCGTGCCCGTCCTGCTCGACGACCTGTTCGAGCACCCCCGCGTGCGCCGGCTGTTCCGCGCGATCAAGCACGCGCGGAGGTGAGGCAGGGACGATGCGGCTCGCACCGTATCGTCCCCGCTCCCGTCAGGCGTCGATCGCCATCCGGCTCACCGTCTGCGCGACCTGCGCGCGGCGCACGTGGTCGAGGCCCTCGACCACGACCTTGCGCAGCACGCTCGGCGCGTCCGCGTTGTCCTTGAGCCACGCGTCCAGGCGCTCCGCGAGGCCGTCGACGCGGCCCGTGACCTCGAGCGGGAGGACCGCGCGCGCGACCCGCTTGCCGACGAAGCCGGCGTTGGCGTCGTAGTAGCCGCGCAGGTCGGCGAGCACGTCGTCGACGAGCGGCGCGAGCAGCGCCGGGTCGACGGTCCGCGCGAACCCGGCGGCGAGCTCGAACTGCACGGCGTTGATCGCGGGCCCGTCGGCGGGATGCGCGAGCGCGTTCCACGCGGCGCGCTTGGCCTCCGCGGTGGCGACCGCGGCGCGCGCACCCGCCGCGCGGCGCTGGCCGGCCGCGGACACGTCGAGCGACGCGTAGTGGTCGATCTCCTCGACCGAGGTGCCGCCCGCCGCCGCGAGGCCCGTGAGCAGGTCCCACGTGAGGTCGGAGTCGATCTCGACGCCCGGGATCTCCGCGGTGTCCTCGACCAGGGTGCGCAGGCGCAGCGCCTGCTCCTGCGTGGAGGCCACCTGCGCGTAGCCCTTGAGGAGCTGGAGCTGGATGTCGGAGCCGTGGTCGGCGCCGGCGAGGGCGGACCACAGGCGCTCGGCGGCGGCCTCGGTGGTCGCGGCGACCAGCTCCGGCGCGAGGTAGCGGCGCAGCGCGGTCACCATGAGCGCGACGTGGGACTCGGCGGTCGCGGAGTTGCGCACGCGCGGCAGCAGCGTGAGCACGGCCTCGATGTAGCGCTGGGCCGGCAGGGCGCCGTCGCGCGTCATGTGCCACAGCGCGTCGAGCACGGTGGCCTGGACCATCGGGTCGTCGATGCCGGCGATGTCGGTCGCGAGGGTCGCGAGCGACACGTCGTCGAGGTGGAGCTTGGCGTACGTGAGGTCGCCGTCGTTGACGAGCAGCAGGTCCGGGCGGGGCCGGCCCGTCGCGCCCTCGATCTCGGTGAGCTCGCCGCCCACGGTCGCGGGGACGGTCCACGCGCGGTCCAGGCTGCCGTCGCGGAGCTCGTAGCCGGCGATCTCGACGCTGTGCGGGCGCGCGACGGGGAACTCGGCCGGCACGTCCTCGGCGACCGCGAGGCGGGTGAGGACCCCCGCATCGTCCTCCGCGACGATCGCGCGCAGCGTGGTGACGCCGGGCGTCTCGAGCCACACCCCGGCCCACTCGTCCAGGGGGCGGCCCGCGGCCCGCTCGACCTCCGCGAGGAACTCCGCGAGCGTCGCGTTGCCGTGGTGGTGGCGCTCGAGGTAGGTCGCGACGCCGCCGAAGAACGCGTCCTCGCCCACGAACCGCGCGAGCTGCTTGAGCGCCGACGCGCCCTTGGCGTACGTGATCATGTCGAACGCCGAGACGGTGGCCTCGGTGTCGACCACCTCGGTGACGATCGCGTGCGTGGTGGGCAGCTGGTCCTGCACGTACGCGACCGACTTGCGGTCCGCGGCGAACGTCACCCACGCGTCCTTCCACTCGGACGTCTCGGCGGCCGCCCACGTGCCGATGAACTCGGCGAACGACTCGTTGAGCCACAGGTCGTCCCACCACTTCATGGTGACGAGGTTGCCGAACCACATGTGGGCGAGCTCGTGCAGCACGACGACCGTGCGCTCCTCGAGCTCGGCGGCGGTCGGGCGGCCGCGGAACAGCAGCCGGTCCTCGGACAGGGTGACGCAGCCGATGTTCTCCATCGCGCCCAGGTTGTACTGGGGGACGTAGATCTGGTCGTACTTCTCGTACGGGTAGTCGGTCTGGAAGACGCGCTCGTACAGCTCGAGGCCCTTCTGCGTGTCCTCGAGGACGCGGTCGCCGTCGAAGGACTGCTCGAGGGCGGGGCGGCCGTAGACGCGGGCGGCGAGGTCGCCCTTCGCGCTGTGCAGCACGCCCTCGTGGTACGCGTACGGGCCGGCCACCACGGCGGCGCCGTAGCAGGGGATCGGGACCGTGGCGGGGAAGGTCCACCGCGCGCGGCCGTGCTCGACGCCCGCGACCAGGACGGTGCCGTCGACGGCCTCGGGCTCGGGGGTGGGCGCGTTCGACACGACGACCCAATGGTCGGGCACCGTCACCGTGAACGTGAACTCGCCCTTGATGTCGGGCTGGTCGAAGCACGCGAACGCGGCGCGGGCGTCGTTGGCGGCGAACTGGCTGTAGAGGTAGACCTCGTCGTCGGCGGGGTCGATGAACCGGTGGATGCCCTGGCCGTCGTTGCGGTAGCCGAAGTCGCCGGCGATCCTCACCGTGTTGAGCTCCCGGAGGTCCGTGAGGACGATGCGGCCGTCCCGGTGCGCGTCGACGTCCAGGGGCTCGCCGTTGAGCTCGATGCGGTCGATCCGGGGCGCGACGGCCTCGATGAACGTGGTCGCGCCGGGCATCGCGGGGAACTCGATGACGGTGTCGGAGCGGAACGTGTCGCCCTCGGGGGTGAAGTCGAGGGTCACGGAGTAGCGGGCGCTCGGCACGATCGCGAAGCGGTCGGCCGCCTCCTGCTTGGTGAGGTTCAGACCTGGCATGGGCCAAGTCTGGCAGGGGTGAGGGGTCCGCGTGGCCCGGCGCGCCCTCCGCCGGGACGCGACGACGGCCGCCGCGGAGATCCGCGACGGCCGTCGTGTCGAGCCCTGGAGGGGGTGTCAGCCCCCGTAGGCCAGGTCCGCGGCCTGCGCGAGCAGGGCGCGGCGCACGCCGTCCGAGCCCTCGCGCACCAGGCGCTTGAGCGCGTCGTGCGCGTCGGGGTTGGCCTCGAGCCACGCGAATGCCTTGTCCTGCAGGTCCGCGACGCGGCCCGCGAGCTCGACCGGGTACAGGCCCTCGATGAGGTTCGCGGCGATCTCGTTGGTCTTGGTCGAGTAGATGCGGCGCAGCGCGTCGAAGTACTCGTCGACGAACGGCTCGATGAGCGACAGGTCGTGGGCGTGGTTGAAGCCCGCGATGGTCTCGTACTGGAGCGCGTTGGGCAGGTCCTTCTCCGCGTTGATGAGCACGTCGAAGGCCGCGCGCTTCGCCTCGGCCGTCGCGACCGCGGCGCGGGCGTGCGCGGCGCGCCGCTCGCCCGACGCGGTGGCGTCCTTGCTGAGCTGCAGCTCGATCGCGACGTCGCCGGCGCGGCCGCCCGCGACCAGCGAGATGAGCAGGTCCCAGGTCAGGTCGGTGTCGATCGTGAGGCCCTCGAGCTGGAGCTTGCCGTCGACCAGCGCCTGCACGGTGTCGAACATCGAGTCGACGGTCGCGAGCGACGCGAACGCCTTGACGAACTGGAGCTGGCTGTCCGAGCCCGGCTCCGCCGCCATGACGAGCTGCCAGATCTCGCGGGCCGCGGCCGCCTGCACCTCGTCGGTGTGCGACGGGTGGACGTACAGCGCGAGCGTGGTCGCGAGCTGGCGCAGCAGCACCATGACCGTCGTCGACTCCGTCTCGGCGCCGATGTTCTTCAGCACCAGGTCGGCGTACTGGCGCGCGGGCATCTCGGCGTCGCGTGTCATGTCCCACGCGGCGGCGAGCACCATCGAGCGGGCCAGCGGGTCGGTGAACTTCGACACATGCTCGACCGCGGTCGCGAGCGACGCCTCGTCGAGGCGCACCTTCGCGTACGCGAGGTCGCCGTCGTTGACCAGGATGAGCGCCGGGCGCCGCTCGCCGACGAGCGCGTCGATCGGCGACAGCTCGCCGTCGATGTCGACCTCGACGCTGAACGTCGGGGCGAGCACCTCGTCGCCGTCCTCGTTCACGGCGAGGTCGTAGCCGCCGATGCGGAGGCGGTGCGGGCGCTGGGTCGGCCACTCGGCGGGCACCTCTTGGGCGACGGCGAAGGACGTGATGACCCCCGCATCGTCCGTCGCGATGACGGGGCGCAGCGTGGTGACGCCGGCCTTCTGGAGCCACACGTCGGACCAGCCGGAGAGGTCGCGGCCGGAGGCCTTCTCGAGCTCGGCGAGCAGGTCGGCGAGCGTCGCGTTGCCGTGGTGGTGCTTGCGCATGTACTCGGCGACGCCGGCGAAGAACTCGTCCTGGCCCACCCACGCGACCAGCTGGCGCAGCACGGACGCGCCCTTGGCGTACGTGATGCCGTCGAAGTTGACCTCGACGTCCTCGAGGTCCCTGATGTCGGCCATGATCGGGTGCGTCGACGGCAGCTGGTCCTGGCGGTACGCCCACGACTTCTCGAGCGCGTTGAACGTCACCCACGAGTTGGTGTACTGCGTGACCTCGGCGGTCGCGAGGGTCGACGCGAACTCCGCGAACGACTCGTTGAGCCACAGGTCGTTCCACCACTTCATGGTGACCAGGTCGCCGAACCACATGTGCGCGAGCTCGTGCAGCACGGTGACGGTGCGGCGCTCGACGCGCGCCTGCGCGGTCTTGGAGCGGAACACGTAGTCCTCGAGGAACGTCACGCAGCCCGCGTTCTCCATGGCGCCGGCGTTGAACTCGGGCACGAAGATCTGGTCGTACTTCTCGAACGGGTACTCCGTCTGGAACTTCTCCTCGTAGAAGGTGAAGCCCCGCTGGGTGTCGTCGAGGATGACGTCCGCGTCGAGGTACGGCGCGAGGCCCTTGCGGCAGTAGACGTTGGCCTGCAGCGTGCCCTTCGTGGACTCCACGGTGCCCTCGACCTCGTGGTACGGGCCGGCGACGATCGCGGTGACGTAGCAGGGGATGCGCGTCGTGGGCTCGAACGCCCACGTGGCGACGCCGCGCGCGGTGCCGGCGATGGTGATCGAGCCCTCGGCGGCCGTCTTGGTGGCGGGCGAGTTGGACAGCACGTGCCAGTGCTCGGGCGCGGTCACCGTGAAGGCGAAGGACGCCTTGAGGTCGGGCTGCTCGAACACGGCGTAGACCCGGCGGGTGTCGGCGACCTCGAACTGCGAGTAGAGGTACACCTCGCCGTCCTCGGGGTCGACGAAGCGGTGGAGGCCCTCGCCGGTGTTCATGTAGGCGCAGTCGGCGACGACGGTGAGCTCGTTCTCGGCCGCGAGGCCGGGCAGCGCGATGCGCGAGTCCGCGAAGTGGGTGGCCGGGTCGAGCGCCTCGCCGTTGAGGGTGATGCTCGCGACGCTCGGCGCGATGAGATCGATGAACGTGCTCTCGCCCGGGGTGGCGGAGAAGCGCACGGTGGAGGTCGAACGGAAGGTGGTGTCCGACGTGGTGAGGTCGAGGTCGACCGCGTAGGTGTCGACGGCGACGATGGCGGCGCGGGCCTCGGCCTCGGCGCGCGTGAGGTTGGTACCTGGCATGGCGCGATTCTTCCATGCCCCTCGCGCGGGAGGCCGGGATTTCGCCACCGGTGGACGATGCGCGGGCGGGGGACGGGCGCATCGTCCGGCGGGCGGACGGCCGGGCGTGTGGTCGGGCGTGTCGGCGCGGGACCGGCATGGTCTCTCGCGGGTTCTTCAACATGTTGAACAACCCGCGCGAGCCCGTCGACCACGCGCCTCACCACAGGCGGAACTCGGGCGGCGTCGCCTGGAGGTCGTGCCAGGGGTTGCCGCGCAGGCGCGTGAGATCCGCGAGCGACTGCAGCGACCGGACCAGGCCGGCGCGGTCCTCGGGCTCGATCACGGCGCGCAGCTTCTCCTCGTAGCCGTCGAGCCGGCGTCGCAGCCGCTTCGCCTCGCGCCGGCCGCGGCCGGTCAGCCCGACCAGGTAGCCGCGGGAGTCGCGCGGGTCGAAGTCGCGCAGCGCGAGCCCGGCGACGACCATGCGGCCGACCATCGCGGTCGCCGCCTGCGGCGACACCCCGAGGCGGAAGGCGAGCTCGGTCGGCGCGATGCCGTAGTACGAGGACGCCACGTGCAGCGCGAGGCGCCCCTGGGCGGCCGTCATGCGCGGGCCGCCCACGAGCTGCTCGATCAGCTGGGCGACGATATGCGCGGTGTCCAGCAGCGCGTACGTGAGCGGCGCCTGGGAGGGGGCGAGCCCGCGTCCATGGGGTGGTTCGTCGAACATGCTCAACATGTTGAACAGTTCGGGAGAGTCGCACACCATCCTCCGCGACACGCCGGGGACAACGCACGCCCCGCCGGGAGCCGGGGACATCGGCGAGGCGAGCCGCGCTCCCGCCCAGGCCGACCACCCCTAGAATCCTCCGGTGACCGAGCAGATCGACCCCGAGCCCGGCGCGGCCGACCCCGCGACCGCCCCCGCCCAGCCCGACGCCGGTTCCCGCCGTCGCCTGAGCACGCACCTCGTCGACATCGCGCCGCTCAAGGCCAGCCCGGCCTTCGCGCGCCTGTGGATCGGCGGCGCGATCTCCGGCATCGGCGCGTTCATGACGTCGGTCGCGGTGAGCCTGCAGATCCACGAGATCACCGGGTCGACGTTCATGGTCGGGCTAGTCGGCGGCATCTCGCTGCTGCCGATGATCGTCGCCGGCCTGTGGGGCGGCATGATCGCGGACGTCTTCGACCGCCGGAAGGTGCTCATCGCATCGTCCCTGGTGTCGTGGTCGTCGACGCTCGCGCTGATCGCGCTGTCGTTCTGGGATCTGCACCTGCAGGGTGGCGGCGGGCACGCTCCCGTGTGGCCGTTCTACCTGGTCACCACCCTCAACGCGGTCGCGACCACGATCGGCAGCGCCGCGCGCGGGTCGCTCGTGGGGCGGATCCTGCCCGAGGACATGATCAGCCGCGCGACCGCGCTCAACGGCATCAGCTTCGGCGCCATGGTCACCATCGGCCCCGCGCTCGCGGGCGTGATGGCGGCGAGCGTGGGCCTGCCGTGGACCTTCGTGGTCGACGGCGTGCTGTTCACCGCGGGCTTCCTCGGCATCTGGACGCTCCCGCCGCTGCCGCGCCTGGGCGAGCCCGTCGAGGCCGGCTGGCACGTGCTCAAGGAGGGGCTCGTGTTCCTCCGGCACGCCCCCAACATCCGCATGAGCTTCATCGTCGACATCATCGCGATGACCTTCGGGCGACCCTACGCGCTGTTCCCCGCGCTCGGCGCGACCGTCGTGGGCGGCGGCGCGCTCACCGTCGGCGCGCTCACCGCGGCGGGCGCGATCGGCACGATGCTCACGAGCCTGTTCTCCGGCCGCATCGCGCACGTGCACCGGCACGGGATCGCGATCTCGCGCGCGATCCAGGTGTTCGGCACGTTCGCCGCGCTGTTCGGGCTCGTCACGCTGCTCGCGATGCGCGGCGACCACGTCGCGGGCGAGGGCTGGGGCGGCACCGACCTGTCCGTGCTCGCGCTCCTGTGCCTCGCGATGGCGGGCATGGGCGCCTCGGACGAGGTCAGCGCGATCTTCCGCCAGACCATGATCATCACCGCGGCGCCCGACGAGATGCGCGGCCGCATCCAGGGCGTCTTCATGGTCGTGGTGACCGGCGGGCCGCGCGTGGGCGACATGTACGCGGGTGCGCTCGCGGCCGCCGGCGCGCTGTGGTTCCCGCCGCTGCTGGGCGGCATGGCGATCGTCGCGCTGATCGCGGTCCTCACGCGCGTGCAGCGGGCGTGGCGCGAGTACGACGCGCAGGCGCCGACGCCGTAGCGCGCGTCTCGCCGGGGACGATGCGCGGGTGGCCTACTGGCCCGAGGCGCCCGTCGCGTCGGCGTACTTGGTGAGGTTCTTCGCCACGATCCCCGCGAGCTCGCGCGTGATCTCGTCGCCCTTGCGGCGGTCGGGCTGCGTGAAGGACACCTTGACGAAGTAGTCGCCCACGCTCATGCCGATGGTGCGCTTGCCGGGCAGGGCGTACGCGTCCTTGGCGTTCTTGATCGGCTTGATGTCGATGGTCTTGCCGAACAGGTCCGCCGCGATCTTCCGGTGGCGCGTCGCGTCGGGGTACTCCCAGTTGATCTCCACCTGGACCCGGGGTTCGGTCTTCTGGTCGTCCTTGGGTGCCCAGCCGCAGATGTTGCGCCCGTCGTAGGACAGGCCCGAGTCGAAGACGCCCTCGGCCATCGTGGTGTCCAGCACGGAGTTCAACTTGTCGAGCACGATCATCGCGCACGGGTCGGGGGTGCCCGCGGGCGCCACAGCGACGGCCGAGATGGTCGGCTCCGCGGACGGCGACGCGCTCGCGGTCGGCCCGACGCCCGAGTCGAGCGGCGTGCAGCCGGCGAGCAGCACGGCCGCGCCGGCGGCGGCGCCGGCCCAGGCGGCGGGGAGGCGGAGCGTCATGGGGGTCCCTTCGATCACGATGACGCTAGCATCCGCGTGCGACCGTCCCCGGCGCGTCACGCCGAGGCGGCCGCGAGCCTGCGCAGCACCGCGTCCTGCGGCAGCCACCCGACGAGCGTCCCGTCCTCGACCACCGGCAGGCCGTCGCCGGCGTCCTCGTCGAGGAGACGCTCCAGGACGTCGCCGAGCGCCTCGGCGGGTCCCGCGACGGCGCGCCGCTCGACCAGCTGACCGACGGTGACCTCGACCGCGTCGTCGTCCCCGGTGAGCGCGCCCGCGGCTGCGGCCGAGCCGAGCACGCCCTCGAACGCGCCCTGCGCGTCCAGCACGGGCAGCGCGTGGCGGCGGGCGGCGACGAGGGCGCCCACCGCATCGGCCGCCGAGAGGTCCCGCGCGAGGGCGGGCGGCGCGACCGTCATGACGTCGCGGACGGTCGCCCCGTCCAGCGCCCGCGTGTCGGCGCGGCGCGTGATGTCGACGCCGCGGCGGCGCAGCTTGAGCGTGTAGATGCTGTCCTTCGTCAGCACGCCGGACAGCACCGTCGAGACGGCCACGGCGAGCATGAGGGGAAGGATGATCGAGTACTCGCCGGTGAGCTCGAACAGGATGATCACGGCGGTCAGCGGCGCGCGCGACGCGCCGGCGAACACCGCGGCCATGCCCACCAGCGCGTAGGCGCCCGGGTCCAGGCCGAGGCCGGGCATGAGCAGCGCGGCGGTCTGGCCGAACGCGGCGCCGAGCATCGCGCCGAGGAACAGCGACGGCGCGAACACGCCGCCGGAGCCGCCCATGCCGATCGTCAGCGACGTCGCGACGACCTTCGCGAGCAGCAGCACCACGAGGAACCCGATCGCGTAGCGGCCGAGCACCGCGCCCTCGAGCACGGGGTAGCCGACGCCGTACATCTGGGGCAGCACCAGGAGGATCAGCCCGAGGAGCAGGCCGCCGACGGCCGGGCGCAGCCACTCGGGCCCCCGCCAGATCGCGTCGCACGCGTCCTCGATCCGGTAGAGCACCTTGGTGAACATCACGCCCACGAGCGCGGCGAGCACGCCGAGCGCGACGTACAGGCCGTACTCGCGCAGGTGGCCCACGGAGAACTCGGGCAGCACGAGGAACGGCTCGTCGCCGAGGAACACGCGGCCGATGACAGAGGCGGTGACCGCGGAGATGACGATCGCGCCGAACGAGCGGGCCGCGATCGACGCGAGGAGGAGCTCGAGCGCGAAGAACACGCCCGCGATGGGGGCGTTGAAGGTCGCCGCGATGCCGCCCGCGGCGCCGCACGCGACGAGCATGCGCACGCCGTTCTCGTCGAGCCGCGCCGCGCGCGCGAGCGAGGAGCCCAGGGCCGAGCCGATCTGCACGATCGGCCCCTCGCGGCCCACCGACCCGCCCGAGCCGATCGTGATCGCCGAGGCGAGCGCCTTGACGAACGCGACGCGCGCGGGGATGCGGCCGCCGCGGCGGTGGATCGCGTACATCACCTCGGGCACGCCGTGGCCGCGCGCCTCCTTGGCGAAGCGCTGGACGAGCGGGCCGTAGATGAGGCCGCCGACCGCGGGGGCGAGGACCACGAAGAAGCCGCCGAGCCACGGCAGCCACGGGTGCGGGGGATGGCCGGTGGTGCCGGCGTAGTCCGCGTGCCCGGAGAACACCCAGGTGGCGTGCACGACGAGCCAGCGGAACGCGATGGCGCCGAAGCCCGCGAGGACGCCGACCACCACGGACAGCGCGATGAGGACCGTGTTCTGCGAGCGACGGAAGCGGTCGAGGGTCCAGGCCCGGGCGGGACCCCGGGCGGCGAGCGCGGACAACGCGGGCTCCTTATGCTTGTACGGATGCAACCATCGCAACTTAGCAGAGCCGCGGCGCTAGGTTGGTGCCGTGCATGATGACGTCACCGCGGCGACCCTGGTCGCCTCCCGCGCCCTCCTCGGCCATGTCGCCCGCTCGCTCGCGCCCGCGCTCACCGAGGTGACGGTGCCGCAGTTCCGCGCGCTCGTCGTGCTCGCGTCGTCCGGGCCGCAGCGCATGGGCGACCTCGCCGAGCGGATCGGCATCCACCCCTCGACCCTCACGCGCACCATCGAGCGCCTCGACCACGGCGGCTGGACGGTCCGCGCCGAGGTGCCGGACAACCGTCGCGAGGTCCGCGTGGACCTCACCGAGCGCGGCGCGGAGCTGGTCGCGACCGTGACCGCGCGGCGCCGCACGCTCATCGCCGAGACGCTGGCCAGCCTGTCCCCGGAGGAGCGGGAGGCGGTGCGCGTGGGCATGGAGGCCTTCGCCCGCGCCGCGGGCGAGCCTGACCCGCAGGACCTCCTCGAGCTGGGGATGTAGCGGGGACGATGCGCGGGCCGGGCGCGTGCGCGCCCACCGGTGCGGCGCATCGTCCGCCGGCTCACTCCATGTCGGAGAAGCCCAGCTGGCGCGCCGCCTCGTAGATCGCGATCGACGCCGAGTTGGCGAGGTTGAGCGAGCGGCGCCCCGCGAGCATCGGGATGCGCACGCGCGCCGTGACGCGCGGGTGCGCCATGACCCCCTCGGGCAGGCCGGTCGGCTCGGGGCCGAACATGAGGATGTCGCCCGGCTCGTACGCGATGTCGGTGTAGACGGTGTCGGCGCGTGCGGTGAACGCGAAGACGCGCGACGAGGGCTGCGCGGCGAGCAGCGCCTCGAGGCCGGGGTGCACGGTCACCGTCGCGAGGTCGTGGTAGTCGAGTCCCGCGCGGCGCAGCTTGGAGTCCTCGAGCACGAAGCCCAGCGGCTCGACCAGGTGCAGGTGCGAGCCCGTGACCGCGGACAGGCGGATCGCGCTGCCGGTGTTCTCGGGGATGCGGGGCTCGTAGAAGGCGATCGACGGGAGGGCGACGGGCATGCGGCCAGTGTCCCACGGCGGTCCTAGGCTCCTCTCATGAGCCATCCGCCCGTGGGCCCCCGCCGCGCCGCGATGGGCGGCATGCCCGGCCGCGGCGTCGCGAGCAGGGACGAGGCGGCGCAGCGCGCCCTCAACGCGGAGGCGCCCGAGATCCCCGACCTGTGGCCCCGCGTCGTCGCGCTGTTCCGTCCGTATCGCGGGGCGCTGACCGCGACCGCGATCCTGGTGGTCGCGTCCGCGGGCGCGACCGTGATCCCGCCGCTCCTGGTCCAGCGGATCTTCGACCACGCGCTGTTCCCGCCCGGCGGGGGCGTCGACCTGCCGCTCCTGTCCGAGCTCGTCGCGGTGATGATCGTCATCTACCTCGTCACGGCGGGCCTGCAGGTGTGGCAGACCTACTTCACGGCGTCCGTCGGCAACCGCGTCACCGGCGACCTGCGCGAGCGCCTGTTCGCGCGCCTGCAGTCGATGGAGCTCGCGTTCTTCACGCGCACCAAGACGGGCGTGATCCAGTCGCGCCTGCAGAACGACGTCGGCGGCGTCTCGGGCGTGCTCACCACGTTCGTGTCGAGCATCGTCGGCAACTCGGTGACGGTGATCGCGAGCCTCGTCGCGATGATCGTGCTCGACTGGCGGCTCACCCTGCTCGCCGTGGTGCTCATGCCCGCGCTGGTCGCGGTCCAGCGGCGCGTGGGCCGGGTCCGCGCGCGCATCGCGTCGCGCACGCAGGAGTCGCTGTCGGAGCTCACCGCCATCACGCAGGAGACGCTGTCCGTCAGCGGCATCCTGCTGTCGAAGGTCTACAACCGCCAGCGCCTCGAGACCGACCGCTTCCGCGCCGAGAACGCCACCCAGATCCGCCTGCAGGTGCAGCAGGCCATGACCGGCCAGTGGTTCTTCGGGATGGTGCAGGTGGTGATGTCGTCGGTGCCGGCGGTCATCTACCTCGCCGCCGGAATCCTCCTCGGGCGCGGCTCCACGGTCCTCACCGCGGGCACCATCGTCGCCTTCACGGCGGTGCAGTCGCGCCTGCTCTTCCCCCTCATGGCGCTCATGCGGGTCGCGCTCGAGGTGCAGACGTCGCGCGCGCTGTTCGCGCGCATCTTCGAGTACCTCGACCTCGTCCCGGCGATCGCGGACGCCCCCGACGCGGTCGGGGTGGACGATGCGCCTGGCCCGGTGGGCGCGGTCGAGTTCCGCGACGTGGTGTTCCGGTATCCCGGGGCGCGCGAGGAGGCGGCCCCGACGCTCGACGGGGTGTCGTTCCGCGTCGAGCCCGGCACCACGCACGCGTTCGTCGGCCCGTCCGGGGCGGGCAAGACCACGATCGTCTACCTCGCCGCGCGCCTGCACGAGGTCAGCGCCGGCGGCGTGCTGTTCGCGGGCGAGGACGTGCGGGCCCTGCGCCACGAGTCCGTGGTCGACAACGTCGGGGTGGTGTCGCAGGAGACCTACCTCTTCCACGCGACCATCGCCGAGAACCTCCGCTACGCGAAGCCGGACGCCACCCAGGCCGAGCTCGAGCGGGCGTGCCGCGACGCGTCGATCCACGATGCGATCGTGTCGTTCGAGGACGGCTACGAGACCATCGTGGGCGAGCGCGGCTACCGCCTCTCGGGAGGCGAGAAGCAGCGCATCGCGATCGCGCGCGTGCTGCTCAAGGACCCGCCCGTGCTCCTGCTCGACGAGGCGACGAGCGCGCTCGACACCGTCTCGGAGCGCGTGGTCCAGGCCGCGCTCGACCGGGCCGCGCGCGGGCGCACCACCCTGGTGGTCGCGCATCGTCTCTCCACCATCGCCGGCGCGGACGTCATCCACGTGGTCGAGCGCGGGCGCATCGTCGAGTCGGGCACGCACGGCGAGCTGCTCGCGGGCGAGGGGCTCTACGCCCGGCTGGCGGCCCAGCAGGCGGACTAGGGTGGACGGGTCCCCGCCGATCCAGTGAGGAGCGCGTCGTGTCTGACGACTGGTGGAAGTCCGCCGTGGTGTACCAGGTCTATCCCCGCAGCTTCCAGGACTCCGACGGCGACGGGATCGGCGACCTGCGGGGCATCATGTCGCGCCTCGACCACCTGGAGTGGCTCGGCGTGGACGTCATCTGGCTGTCGCCCATCTACGCGTCCCCGCACGCCGACGCGGGCTACGACATCTCCGACTACCAGGCGATCGACCCGGTGTTCGGGGACCTCGACGACTTCGACGCGCTGCTCACCGCGGTCCACGCGCGCGGCATGAAGCTCGTGATGGACCTCGTGGTCAACCACACCTCGGACGAGCACCCGTGGTTCCTCGAGTCGCGCTCCTCGCGGCGCAGCCTCAAGCGCGCCTGGTACTGGTGGCGGCCCCCGCGCGAGGGCCTCGAGCCGGGCGCGCCCGGAGCCGAGCCGACCAACTGGCGCGCGTTCTTCTCGGGCCCGACGTGGGCCTACGACGAGGACTCGCAGGAGTACTACCTCCACCTGTTCCACCCCAAGCAGCCGGACCTCAACTGGGAGAACCCCGAGGTCCGCGCGGCCGTCTACGCCATGATGCGCTGGTGGCTCGACCGGGGGGTCGACGGCTTCCGCATGGACGTCATCAACCTCGTCTCGAAGGTGCTGCCGCTGCGCGACGGCGAGCCGATCGGCGGCGGCTTCGGGAACGGCTTCCCGCTGTACGCCAACGGGCCGCGCATCCACGAGTTCCTCCAGGAGATGCACCGCGAGGTCTTCGCGGGCCGCGCGGGCCGCTTCCTCACCGTCGGCGAGACGCCGGGGGCCACGGTGGACGATGCGGTGCTCTTCACCGACCCCGACCGCGCCGAGGTCGACATGGTGTTCCAGTTCGAGCACGTCGACGTCGACCACGGCCCGCTGGGCAAGTTCGACCCGCAGCCGCTCGACCTCGTGCGCCTCAAGGCGGTGCTCGGACGCTGGCAGGCCGCCCTGGGAGACCGGGGCTGGAACTCGCTGTACTGGGACAACCACGACCAGCCGCGCATCGTCTCCCGCTTCGGGGACGACCGCGACCACTGGGCCGCGTCCGCGAAGGCGCTCGCCGCCGTGCTCCACCTCATGCGCGGCACGCCGTACGTCTACCAGGGCGAGGAGCTCGGGATGACGAACGCGGGCTTCACCGCGATCGACCAGTACCGCGACGTCGAGTCGCTCAACGCCTACGACGAGCTGCGCGAGATGGACGTGCCCGAGGCGCGGATCCTCGACGGCCTCGCCGCGATGGGCCGCGACAACGCGCGCACCCCCGTGCAGTGGGACGCCTCGCCCCACGCCGGCTTCACCACGGGGACGCCGTGGCTGCCCGCGACGGCGAACCACACGTGGCTCAACGCGGAGGCGCAGCGCACCGATCCGGACTCCGTGGCAGCCTTCTATCGGGCGCTCATCGCGCTGCGGCACGCCGAGCCCGTGGTCGCGCATGGCACGTTCGAGATGCTGCTCGCCGAGGACCCGCAGGTGTTCGCGTACCGGCGGGTGCTCGGGTCGACGGTGCTCACGGTGGCGGCGAACCTGTCGGGCTCCGATGTGACGGCGCCCATCGACGTCGCGCACGGCGGGCTGATCCTGCACAACCTCGGCACCGGTGCGACGCCGTACCCCGCCGGCGCGGGCGAGATCCCGCTGGACCCGTGGGAGGTGCGGGTCTACCTGCACCGGTGACCCGGCCCCCGCACCCAACCGCCGTACGAGACGCCCCGGCCCGCGCATCGTGCCTGGTGTGCAGAGGCGAGCGGCCGCCTGTGCGCCGGTTGCGCACGGACGGCCGCTCGCCGCATCGTCACCAGATGGCGACGCGCTCCTCGGGGTCGAGCCACAGCGCGTCGCCCTCGGCCACGCCGAACGCCTCGTACCAGGCGTCGATGTTGCGCACGATGCCGTTGACGCGGAACTCGCTCGGCGAGTGCGGGTCGGTGGCGAGGCGCGTGACGAGCGCCTCCGAGCGCACCTTCATGCGCTCGGTGAGCGCGTAGCCGATGAAGAAGCGCTGCAGCGCGGTGTGCCCGTCGAGCTCGGGCGCCTCCTCGATGGGGTGGCCGAGCGCGATCTCGTACGCCTTGAGGGCGATCTCGACGCCCGCGAGGTCGCCGATGTTCTCGCCGACCGTGAGTGCGCCGTTGACGTGGTGCGACCCGTCGAGCTGGGCGGGGGAGTAGCCGTCGTACTGCGCGATGAGGCGCTTGGCGCGCTCCATGAAGGCCTCGCGGTCCGCCTCGGTCCACCAGTCCTCGAGCGCGCCGGTGCCCGAGTACTTCGAGCCCTGGTCGTCGAAGCCGTGCCCGATCTCGTGCCCGATGACCGACCCGATGCCACCGTAGTTGACCGCCGCATCGGCCTCCGGGTGGAAGAACGGGGGCTGCAGGATGGCCGCCGGGAACACGATCTCGTTGGCGACCGGCAGGTAGTACGCGTTGACCGTCTGCGGCGTCATGAGCCACTCGGAGCGGTCGACCGGCGTGCCGATCTTCGCCCACTCCCAGTCCTCCTCGAACGCGCTCGCGGAGCGGATGTTGCCCACCAGGTCGTCCGGGTCCACCGACAGCCCGGCGTAGTCGCGCCACTTCTCGGGGTAGCCGATCTTCGGCGTGAACTGGCGGAGCTTCTCGAGCGCCTTCTCGCGGGTCTCGGGCGTCATCCACTCAAGCGACTCGATCGAGACGCGGTACGCCTCGATGAGGTTCACGACCAGCGCGTCCATCTGCTCCTTGTAGGCGGGCGGGAAGTGGCGGGCCACGTACTCCTGGCCCACGAGCTCGCCCGCGACGCCCTCGACCAGGCCCACGGCCCGCTTCCAGCGCTCGCGCTGCTCGGTCGCGCCGCTCAGCACCGTGCCGTAGAAGTCGAAGTTCGCCTTCGACAGCTCCTCCGTGAGGTAGGCCGCGCGGGAGTTGAGCACGCGCCAGCGCAGGTACGCCTTCCAGGTCTCGACGTCCGTCTCGGCCCAGATCTTCGCGAACGCGGTGAAGTAGCTCGGCTCGCCGACCACGAGCAGCTCGTACGCGGCCTCCGGCAGGCGGATCGCGGTCGCCCATGCGTCCCACTCGAAGCCGGGCGCGTCGGCGGCGAGGCCCGCGAGGGTGGTGGGGTTGTGCGTGAGCTCCGCCTCGCGGGTCTTCACCACGTCCCAGTGCTCGCGCGCGATCGCGGTCTCGAGGCCCACCACGGTCGACGAGTCGAACGCGAGGCCCGTGAGGCCCGCCATGCGGTCGACGTGCGCGACGTACTTCTCCCGCGTCTCCGCGTGGGCGTCGTCGCGGTAGTAGGCCTCGTCGGGCAGGCCGATGCCGGACTGGCCCAGGTAGACCACGTTGCGGTCGGGGTCGAGGCGGTCCGCGAAGACGTAGTAGCCGACCGTGCCGGACACGCCGTCGCGCTGGAGCTCGCCCATCACGCGGGCGAGGTCCTCGTGGGTGGCGGCGGCCTCGATCCTCGCGAGGTCGGGCTCGAGGGGGCCCACGCCGAGGCCGTTGGCCTTCTCGACGTCCATGAAGGACGCGTACAGCGCGCCGATCTGGCTCTCGCGCGGCGCCTCCTCGATGATGACCCGCACCTGCTTCTCGGCCTCGTCGCGAAGCGTGTAGAACGAGCCGTCGGCGGAGCGGTCGCCCGGGATGACGTGGGACTCCTCCCACGGCCCGGAGACGTAGCGGAAGAAGTCGTCCTGCGCGCGGACGGTGGGGGAGAACTCGGACGTGTCGATGCCGGAGTGGAGCGTCATGTCCCTCACCCTACGGGGGCGGATGCGCGGCGAGCAGCGGTTTCGCTCACGGCGAGTGGCGGTTCCCAATGACAGATGTGACGGGTGTGACTCGGGGCCTCCCGCGAGCTGAGCCACATCCGTCCCGCCCGCATCGTCCGTCACATCTGTCATTGGCAGTCGACCTGGTGCGCGCTGGCAGAATGGGGCCATGCGCATCCACATCGCCGCGGACCACGCGGGCTACGAGCTCAAGCAGCACCTCATCGCCCACCTCGGCGATGCCGGCCACGACGTCGTCGACCACGGAGCCTTCGAGTACGACGCGCTCGACGACTACCCGCCGATGTGCATCGCCGCAGCCGAGGCCGTGGCCGCGAGCGACGGCGCCGACCTCGGCATCGTCATCGGCGGCTCGGGCAACGGCGAGCAGCTCGCCGCGAACCGCGTCCCCGGCATCCGTGCCGCGCTCATCTGGTCGGTGGAGACCGCCAGGCTCGCGCGCCAGCACAACGACGCGCAGGTCGGCTCGATCGGCGCCCGCATGCACTCGCTCGAGGACGCCACCGCGATCGCGGACGCGTTCCTGGCGGAGCCGTTCTCGGGCGACGAGCGTCACCAGCGCCGCATCGACCTCATGACGGACTACGAGGCGCGCCGCTGACCCTCGGCGACGATTCGCAATGACAGATGTGACGCGAGCTCACTCGCGTCACATCCGTCATTGCCAATCAGAAGAACAGGTTGCACACCGGGGCCTGGGTCGACTCGAACGCCGCCGCGAGCGCGTGCAGCGCGCCCTCGGTGCGCTCCTCGACCAGCCCCGCGGAGGCGAGCGCCTGGAGGCTGACGCCGCCCAGGTAGCTCGCGGACAGCTCCTGGATCCCGATGACCACGTCGGGCTCCTCGCCGGGCGCGGCCTCGACGTGCCCCTCGCCGTCGCGTGAGGTCACGCGCCATGGACCGGTGTTGTCCCGGAACAGCGGGTCGTCGACCTGGATGACGGCGTCGACGGGGCACAGGTACTCGCGCGCCGTGAGCGCGGCGGGCACGTCGACGATGCGCAGCCAGATGTTGTCGCGCAGCCGCGGCCGCACCGAGCGCGGGTCCTTGAGCATCCACAGCAGCGGGTCGTCGGCGGCGAGCGGCGCGGCCTCGACCACCCCCGTGAGGTCGAGGTCCGCGAGGACCGACCACAGGCGGTGGGCCGCCGCGGGGGTCTCCGCTCCGAACGACCACGTGTGGACCTTGCCGTCCGGCAGCCCGTCCGCGTCCCAGCTGCCGTGACGCCGGAAGAAGGCGTACGCGACGGGCACCCCGCGCGCGTCCTCGACCAGCAGGATTCGCATCCGCTCGCTGTCCCTCCGGTGCGCGAGCGGGTCGGAGAAGCGGGACCGCAGGGCCGCCGCATCGTCCAGCGTGGGCGTGCCGGGCCGCTCGAGGCGACCCTGGATCCGGGCCACGGCCTCGCCGTGGTGCTCGAGGCTCGCGTCCTCGAGCCGCACCCGGAGCGCGTCCGAGCCGGGCACGTCGCGCAGCCCCGCGCCGCGCGGCAGGCGTACGTCGAGCTGGCGCGCCGCGAGGCCGTAGCCGAAGCGCTGGTAGATCTCCGTCTCGGCGGCGTACAGGGCGGACGCGACCTCGCCGCGGGCGCGCGCGTCCGAGAGGTGGTCGGCCATCATCGCGCGCAGCAGGCCGCGGCGGCGGTGGCCCGGATGGACCCCCACCCAGGTGAGGCCCGCGACCGGCACGTGCGCGCCGCCCGGCACGCGCATCCGGTACGTGTACGCGGCGGCGACGCCGGCGACCGAGCCGACCCGGCCGTGCGCCGCGTCCTCGATCTCCATCGCGCGGACCCGCGGGAACGGGATCTCCGCGACGAATGCGGCGGCGTCCTCGGCACGGATCTCGCCCGTGAACGCCCACGTGTTGACGTCGAGCATCTCCTCGGCGCGGTCGTGGGGGAGCGAGATCAGGCGATACCCGGGCGTGACGGACATATCGCCATCGTGGCACCCGGGACGATGCGCGTCCCGGCGGCGGCCCGGCGCGTCGCGGGCGTCAGAGCGCGCGGAAGGACGCGATGCGGTCCTCGAGGCGCTTGTACTCGACCTTGATGCACCGGTTCTGCACGGCGACCATGCCGGCTGAGCGCGCGATGCCCATCGCGTCCGCGTGCGAGATCCCCAGCTGCAACCACAGGGCCTTCGCGTGGATGTCGCGCGCCTCGGCCGCGATGGTGGGCGTGAACTCCGCGCGGCGGAACACGTCGACGAGGTCGATCTCCACCGGGATCTCGTCGAGCGAGGAGTAGAAGCCGTGGCCGCGGATCTCCTCGCCGCCGGCCGCGGGGTTCACCAGGTAGAGCTCGTAGGGGGTGTGCTCCATCAGCCAGACCGCGATCTGGTAGCTGGTGCGCATGGGGTTGGGGGAGGCGCCGACGATCGCGACACGCCTGGTACGTGCCAGGGACAGGGCGAGCTCGTCGTCGCCGGGCGCGTCCGAGAAGACGGGGGCGGGGCAGGACTCGGCTGCGGGATCACGCGAGGGGTCGAGGCTGAGGTGCTCCATGGTCCGGGAACGTATCAGGCAAAGGCGGCATTCCGTGCCCCCCTCTTCTGGGGGCACCGCGCGGCGGGGGAATGGCGCGGCGGGCGGCCCGGTTGCCCCCAAGGATGGCGTCGCGATCCGGCGGCGCCGCGGACCTCGATGCGAGGAGGAGACATGACGTCCACGACGCCCGTGAAGACCACCGAGACGAGCCCGAGGATCGGGATCAAGGCGGACGACCTCAAGGCCATCAACGCCGGGCTCGCACAGGTGCTCTCGGACACCTTCACGCTGTACGTGAAGACGCACGGCTACCACTGGAACGTGACCGGGCCGCACTTCCGGTCGCTGCACCTGATGTTCGAGGAGCAGTACCAGGAGCTGTGGGCCGCCGCCGACGTGATCGCCGAGCGCATGCGGGCGCTTGGCTCGGGTGCCCCCGGCTCGCTCGCCGAGTTCCTCGCGCACGCGTCCATCACGGACAACGAGCGCACCACCGACGCCATGACGATGGTGGCGAATCTCGCGCGCGACCACGAGACGCTCGCGCGGCTGGTCCGCCCGCTCGTCGACGTGGCCGAGGAGGCGGGCGACGGCGCGACCGCGGACCTGTTCAACGCGCGCCTCGCCGCTCACGAGCAGGCTGCCTGGATGCTGCGGTCCTTCGCGGCATAGCCGCCGACCGCGAGGCCCCGCCCCGGTCGTCCCGGGAGGCGGAGCCTCGCGCCGGTCGCGCGACGCTCAGGCGGGGTCCGGCACCACGCCTTTGCGCACCGCGCGCATGAGAAGCGCGAGCGCGACCTCGGGGTCCGCCCCCGAGGCCACCACGCGGGACGATGCGCCGAGCAGGCCGGAGACGAGCTGCGCCGCGATCGTCGGCTCCGGGATGCCGGCATCGCGGACCGCGTCCACGAGCGGCGCCGTCTGCTCGCGGTGGAGCGCGGCGATGCGCGCGCGCGTCGCGGGCGGCAGGCTCGCCGGGTCGATGCCGTCGAACATGCGATGCTCCGAGTCGGTCGCGAGGGCGAACGACGCGCGCAGGTACGCGTCGAGCCGCCCGCGAGGCGTCCGCGCGCCGGCCATCGCAGCCGTGAGACGCTCGGCCGCCGACGCGAAGGCGTCCTCGACGATCGCGGCGAGCAGCTCGCCGCTCGACGGGAAGTACTGGTAGACGCTCGAGCGGGCGATGCCCGCCGCGGCGCCGACGGCCGCGGGGGTGACGGCCTCGGCGCCGTGCTCCGCGAGCAGCGTGCGCCCGGCCGCCATGAGGGCCGCCCGGCGCCGCCGGTGGTGCTCGGCGACGGTAGGGGCGTCGATGCGGGGCATCGTCCCTCCTCTCGCGGGCGTTGCTTATCGACGCGCGCGTCGATAAGATGCCGACATGTCTGTCGACAACTCTACCGCGGGCGCCCCGACGCCCGCCGGGACCGCCGCGAGCCCGCGCCGCTGGTGGGCCCTGGCGGCCGTCGCGCTGGCCGTGTCGCTCATCATCATGGACGCGACGATCGTCAACGTCGCCCTGCCCGAGGTCATCCGCGAGCTGGGCCTCAGCGCGACCCAGGCCGAGTGGATGAACGCCGTCTACTCGCTCATGTTCGCGGCGCTCCTCCTCACCGCCGGCCGGATCGGCGACCTGTGGGGCAGGCGCCGCCTCCTGCTCGTCGGCATGGTGGTCTTCATCGCCGCCTCCGTGGTCGCGGGCTCCGTCGGCGACGGCGGCGCGCTCATCGCCGCGCGCACGCTCCAGGGCATCGGCGCGGCGCTCATCATGCCCGCGACGCTGTCGACCGTGAACGCCGTCTTCGGCGGGCGCGAGCGGGCGATCGCCTTCGCCGTGTGGGGCTCGACGATCGGCGGCATGGCCGCCGTCGGCCCGCTCGTGGGCGGCTGGCTCACCACCGACGTCAGCTGGCGCTGGGCCTTCTGGCTCAACGTGCCCGTCGGCCTCGCCGTGCTCGCCCTTGTCGTCTGGGCCGTGCCGGAGACCAGGGACGACACCGCCACGGGCGGCCTGGACATCCGCGGCGCGGTCATGTCCGCGCTCGGCATGGGCGCGATCGTGTTCGGCCTCATCGAGGGCGGCCGCTACGGCTGGTGGCTCCAGGACGACGGCAGCCTCTCGCCCGTGCCGGTCGTCATCGCCGTCGGCCTGGTCGTCATGGCGCTGTTCGTGCGCGACCAGCTGGTGCGGCGCCGCCGCGGCGGCGTGGTCCTGGTCGACCTCGGCCTGTTCGCCATCCGCTCGTTCCGGTACGGATCCATCGCCGCGCTGGTGGTCGCGCTCGGCGAGTTCGGCCTGCTCTTCACGCTGCCGCTGCTCCTGCAGAACGCGCTCGGATACACCCCGCTCGGCACGGGCTGGCTCGTGCTGTTCCTCGCGGTCGGCACGTTCCTCGTGTCCGGCGCGACCCCGCAGCTGACGCGCCGCATGGGTGCCCGCGCGGTGGTCCGCACCGGGCTGGCGCTCGAGGCGATCGCGGTCGCCGGCCTCGCCGTCACGCTCTCGCTCGACGTGTCCGGCGTCGTCGTCGCGGTGTGGCTGTTCCTCTACGGCGTGGGCGTCGGCATGGCCACCGCCCAGCTCACCAGCGTGATCCTCGCCGACGTTCCCGTCGCGGAGTCCGGCCAGGCCTCGGGGCTGCAGAGCACCGTCCGTCAGCTCGGATCGTCGCTCGGCGTCGCGATCCTCGGCACGCTGCTGATGGTGTCGCTCGGGCACGCGACCGAGACGCGCGTGGCCGACGCCGGCGCGTCGGCGTCGCAGGCGACCCAGGTCTCCGAGGCCGTGCGGCAGTCCGCCGGCGCCGCGATCCCCGCGCTCCAGGCGGAGGCGGCCACGAGCGCGGCGGGCGACGCGGCCGCCCAGGCGATGGTCGACGCGTCCAAGGTCACCACGGGCGTGGCCGCGGGCGTCATCCTCCTCGGACTCGCGGCGACGCTCGCCCTGCCGCGCGACCACGAGCGTGCGCACCCCGAGACCGACGGCGCCGCGGCGACCGCCTGACCCGCGCATCGTCCCCACGCACCCGGCCCCCGCCTCCCGGTGCACCCGGGCGGCGGGGGCCGCGTCGCGAGAGCGGGCCGCGTCAGGGCACCGTGTGGCCCGCGGCGCGGAACATCTCGTACCACTCGGAGCGCGACAGGTGCACGTCGGCACCCCGCGCGGCCGCCTCGACGCGCGCGGGCGTGGTGGTGCCCAGGACCACCTGCATCTGCGCGGGGTGGCGGGTGATCCACGCGACCGCGATCGCCTCCGCGGGGACCTCGTACTTCCACGCGAGGCGGTCGATCACGGTGTTGAGCTCCGCGTAGCGCGGGTTGCCGAGGAACGGGCCGTCGAAGAACCGCGCCTGGAACGGCGACCACGCCTGCAGCGTGATGCCGTGCAGGCGGCAGTAGTCGACGATGCCGTTGTCGCGGTCGATCGACTGGTCCAGGTCGCCCATGTTCATCGCGACGCCGCTCGCGATGGCCGGCGCGTGGGTGACCGACAGCTGGATCTGGTTCGCGACCAGCGGTTGGCGGACGCTGTGGCGCAGCAGCTCGACCTGGCCGGGCGTGTGGTTGGAGACGCCGAAGTGGCGCACCTTGCCGGCGGCGTGCAGCGCGTCGAACGCCCGCGCGACCTCGTCGGGCTCGACGAGCGCGTCGGGGCGGTGCAGGAGCAGGATGTCGAGGTAGTCCGTGCCGAGCGCTGCGAGCGACCCGTCGACGGACTCGAGGATGTGCTCGTACGAGAAGTCGAAGTACGGGCCCGGCTGGCGGATCCCGCACTTCGTCTGGATGGTGAGGGCCTCGCGCTCGGACGGCGTGAGGCGCATCGCCTCCGCGAACCGCCGTTCGCACGCGTGATAGGTCGGCCCGTACAGGTCCGCGTGGTCGACGAAGTCGATCCCGGCGTCGATCGCCGTGCGCACCAGGGTGCGGACCTCCTCGTCGGACTTCTCGGCGATCCGCATGAGGCCGAGCACGACGGCGGGGACCTGGAGGTCCGCGCCGGGCATGGTGAACGTCTTCATCGACACTCCATCTCGTCAGGGGGAACCGTCCCAGTCTAGGGACGTGGCAAGGGCCCCCGCCCGGAGGCGAGGGCCCTCATCCGGCTGCTCAGATGTAGTACATCGCCGGCTCGCGGATGGGCTCCGGCGGGGCGTCCGGGTCCGGGTGGCGGTGCGAGTCGCCCGAGTCCACGGCCGAGGCGGCGGTCGAGGCCTCGGTGGGTCCGGGGTGGTTGCGGATGACGGCGGGGATGCCCACCGCGGTCGCGCCGTCCGGCACGTCCTTGACCACCACGGCGTTGGCGCCGATGCGCGCGTCCGGTCCCACCCGCAGCGGGCCCAGCACCTTCGCACCGGCGCCGATGACCACGCGGTCGCCGATGGTGGGGTGGCGCTTGCCGGGGCTCATCGTGGTGCCGCCGAGGTTGATGCCGTTGAACATCAGGACGTCGTCGCCGACCACGGCGGTCTCGCCGATCACCACGCCGCTGCCGTGGTCGATGAACACCCGGCGGCCCAGCTGGGCCCCCGGGTGGATCTCGATGCCGGTGACCCGCCGCGCGTACTGCGACATGAGCCGCGCGTACGAGCGGAAGCCGCGGCCCCACAGCCAGTGCGCCACCCGGTGGTACCAGACGGCGTGGACTCCCTGGTAGGAGCCCGCGATGACCCACCACGCCGGCGCGGCGGGGTCGCGGCGCTGCACGGTGCGGACATCCTCGATCGCACGGGCGATCGGTCCGATCTGGCTTGCCATCTGGATACCTCCGGGTGGGGACTGGCCCCGGTGGGAACGTGGGTGGATCAGTCCATCAGGTCCGCGTAGAGCACGGACGAGAGGTAGCGCTCGCCGAACGAGGGGATGATCGCGACGATCGTCTTGCCCTTGTTCTCGGGACGCTTCGCGACCTCGATGGCGGCGTGCAGGGCCGCGCCCGAGGAGATGCCGACGAGCAGGCCCTCCTTGCGGGCGGCCGCGCGCGCCGTCGCGACGGCGGTCTCGCCGTCGACGTCGAAGATCTCGTCGTAGATCTCCGTGTTGAGGACCTCGGGCACGAAGTTCGCGCCGATGCCCTGGATCTTGTGCGGGCCGGGCTGGCCGCCGTTGAGGATGGGCGACTCCGCCGGCTCGACGCCGATCACCTGGACGGACGGCTTGCGGGCCTTGAGGACCTCGCCGACGCCCGTGATGGTGCCGCCGGTGCCGATGCCGGCGATGAGGATGTCGACCTCGCCGTCCGTGTCGTTCCAGATCTCCTCCGCGGTGGTGCGGCGGTGGATCTCCGGGTTCGCCTCGTTGGCGAACTGGCGGGCCAAGATCGAGCCGGGACGCTCCTCGGCGATCTTGTTGGCGGCCTCGACGGCGCCGCGCATGCCCTCGGGACCGGGGGTGAGGATGAGCTCCGCGCCGAACGCCCGCAGCAGCGCGCGGCGCTCCTTCGACATGGTCTCGGGCATGGTCAGGACGACGTTGTAGCCGCGGGCCGCGCCGACCATCGCGAGCGCGATGCCGGTGTTGCCCGAGGTGGCCTCGACGATGGTGCCGCCGGGCTTGAGCGAGCCGTCCGCCTCGGCGGCGTCGACGATGGCGACGCCCAGGCGGTCCTTGACGGAGTTGGCGGGGTTGTAGAACTCGAGCTTGCCCAGGACGGTCGCCTCGACGCCCTCGGCGAGGGCGTTGATCTTCACGAGCGGGGTGTTGCCGATGAGGGCGGTGGCGTCCTCGTAGATGCGTGCCATGTGACTGCTTCCTCTTTTCCCTTGAGAGGTGGGTGTTCCAGGGTTCAGAACGCGAGCGCATCGGAATCGATGCCGGGGCGAGCGCTGGTGCTGGCGGAGCCCGGCCGCTGGCCGGACGGCGCTTGGCAGCGCTCTACAGACAGCAGCAGCCGCAGCAGCGGCAGCGGGTGTCGCGGAGAGCACGGGTGGGAAGGGCAGAGCTGGGTGCGGTCACCGCACGGCGCTCGATGCTCATCGTCCCGACCTTTCGTGGCTTCGGGCCCAGGCTAGCGCCACGCCCTGGGCCAGGCAACCCTGCCGTGGACGTCCCTTTCCTGCTATGACGGGGGGATGAGGCGCACCCGGGCGCCTCGCTAAGGAGGGGCGATGTCGGGCCCGCTGGACGTGTCGGTGCATCGCGAGGGGCTGGTGCCCGCGACCGCCAAGGACATCTGGCGCGCGCTCACCGACCCCGACGCGCGGGTGGAGGTGTTCTCGATGGTGTCCCAGGCGGTCACCGAGGAGGGCCTGCCCGGCGAGGTCGGCCACGTGCTCCAGCTCACGGAGAGGGTCGCGGGCAGCGAGCCGGTGGTGGTGCGGCTCACCACCACCGCGTCCGATCCGTACCGCCGGCTCGTGCAGGAGCGCGTGGGGCCGGACGGCACCTTCACCTCGACCACGTTCCTGTCGGAGTCGGAGGACGGCACGCTCGTCCGCCGCGTCTTCCACGTCTACCACCCGGACCCGTCCCTCGCGGAGCGCGCGATGCGCAAGGCGGTTGCGACGTTCTTCTCGCTTGGCGGCACGGTCCGCCTCAAGGCCGACATCGGCGACCTCATCAGGCACTTCTCCTGACTCGCCGGGCGCCCGCGCGGGCGCCGGGTTAGCCTGTCCGCATCGCGGCAGAGGGGATGGGCGATGGCGGGACACAGCGTGCGCGCGGAGCGCGGGATCGGGGCCTCCGTCGAGCGTGTCTGGGAGATCCTCACCGACCTCGACTACGCCACCGAGGTGCTGCCCAGCATCGTCGCGCTCGAGCGGCTCGAGGGCGACGGCTATGCGGTGGGCGTGCGGTGGCGCGAGACCCGCAAGATGTGGGGCCGCGAGGAGACCGAGGAGATGGTGGTGACGGTGGCCGATGCGCCGGTCGCCACGACCATCCGCGCCGAGTCCCGCGGCACGGAGTACGTGACGGTGTACACGCTCGAGCCGGCGGGGGACGGGACGCGCCTCGTATGCGACTTCACCGCGGAGACGCCCAGCCCCGGGCCCGCGCAGCGCCTCGGCTGGCTGCTCTTCGGCAAGGCCGGGATGCGCGCCACGCGCAAGGCGCTCGAGGACGACCTCGCGCACATCGCCGCCGCGGCGGAGGCCGCCGAGCCCGCCTGACGCGCGCCGTACGGACGCGACCCGCGCATCGTCCGCCGCGGTGTCGGTGCCAGGGCATACGCTCACGCTGAGGGGCCGCGGTGGCGGCCCGTGGACCCGGGGAGGGGTCATGGACTGGTTCACGTTCGAGGGGATCAACTGGCTCGCGGTGCTCGTCGCGTTCGTCGTGAGCTTCGCGGTGGGCTGGTGGTGGTACTCGCCGGCCGGGTTCTGGCGGCTGTGGCGGGACAAGGCCGGCATCACCGACGAGATGATGGAGGGCGGCAACATGGGCGTCGCCTTCGGCGGCACCATCCTCGCCACCGGTCTCGGCGTGATCGTGCTGGCCATGCTCATGAACGGGCTGGGCATCGACGACTGGTCCGGCGGGCTCGTGCTCGGCCTGGTGGTGGGCCTGATCCTGCGCGGCGGCGCGCACGCGATTCACAACGGCTTCGCGCAGCGCAGCCCGGCGGTCACCCTCATCGACGCGGCGCACGATGCGGTCGGCCTGGGCGTCGCCGGCCTGATCATCGGCCTGTTCTAGGGGTTGCCCTGGCGCCGGTCGCCGGGAATGCTTGCGGGTATGCCGAATGTTGATGCGTCCATGACCGCTGAGCTCACCTCCGCCTCTCTCGGATCCCTTGACCTGTCGCGCGCGCCCTTGGCGCTGGGAGGCAACGTGTTCGGTTGGACGGCCGACCGTGACGCCTCGTTCCGCGTCCTCGACGCGTTCGTCGACGGCGGCGGCGTCATGGTGGACACCGCCGACGGGTACTCGGCGTGGGCGCCGGGTCACGTCGGCGGCGAGTCCGAGCACCTCATCGGGCAGTGGCAGGATGCGCGCGGGGCCCGCGACCGCGTCCTGATCGCGACCAAGGTGTCGACCCACCCGCAGTTCCGCGGGCTGTCGGCCGAGAACGTCCGCGCGGCCGCCGAGTCGTCGCTCGAGCGCCTGCGGACGGACCGCATCGACCTCTACTACGCGCACTTCGACGACGCGAGCGTGCCGCTCGCCGAGACCGCCGCCGCGTTCAGCCGCCTCGTCGACCGCGGCCTCGTGCGCGAGATCGGGGTCTCCAACTACACGCCCGAGCGGATCGACGAGTGGCTGGCGATCGCCGAGCGTGACGGCCTGCACAGGCCTGTGGCGCTGCAGCCCCACTACAACCTCGTGGAGCGCGGCTTCGAGGGCGAGACGCGGGACGCCGCGAGCCGTCACGGGCTCGGCGTGCTGCCGTACTTCGCGCTCGCCAAGGGCTTCCTCGCGGGCAAGTACCGCGACGGCGTCGCGGTGGACTCCGTCCGCGCCGAGGGCGCCGGCGCCTACCTCGACGACCGCGGCCGCCGCGTGCTCGAGGCGCTCGACTCCGTCGCCGCCTCGCACGGCGTCGAGGTCGCGTCGGTCGCGCTTGCCTGGCTGCGCTCGCGGCCGACCGTCGTGGCGCCGATCGCCTCGGCCCGCACCCTCGAGCAGCTCGCGCCGCTGCTGGCCTCGATGACCCTCGAGCTGTCGACCGACGAGCTCGACGCGCTGACCGCCGCCTCGGAGTAGCGCGCCCGCGCGCGGCGCGGCGGGGTGAGACGATGCGCGCATCATGAACGCCGACCTCACCCTCGACGCCCTGCGCGCGCTCGCCGCGCGTGAGTGGGGCCTCGACCTCGCCGACGCCCGCGACCTCGGCTCCAACGAGGACCGCAACGTCCTGCTCACGCTCGCCGACGGGACGCGCCGCCTGCTCAAGGCGTCACACCCGGGCATCGCGCGCGCCGCGCTCGAGGCCCAGGACGCCGCGCTCGCGCACCTGGCCGCGGCGGGGTTGCCGGTCCCGCGCGTCCACGCGACCACGGGCGGCGAGCGCATCGTGCCCCTCGACGGCGGCGCGCATGCCCGCGTGCTCGACTTCCTCGAGGGCGAGCCTCCGCACGGCGCGCGGCTGCCCGCGGGCCTGCCCGCCGCGCTCGGCGCGACCGCGGGGGAGCTGACGGCCGCTCTCGCGTCGTTCGCGCACGCCGGGCTGGCGTCCGGCGCGTGGGACCTGCGGCGCGCGCGCGAGGTGCTCGACGCCGCCGCCGTCGCGCTCGGCACCGACGAGCATGCGCGCCTCGCCGCACTGCTCGAATCCGCGGGCGCACGGCTGGCCGGGGTTGCGCCGCGCCTGCGGGTCCAGGCGGTGCACGGCGACCTCACCGCCGACAACGTGGTGGTCGACCCCGAGTGCCGCGTGGCCGGCCTGATCGACTTCGGCGACCTGGGGCTAGGCTGGGCCGTCGCGGAGGCCGCGATCCTCGCGTGCGCGCTGCTCCAGCACGACGGCGACGCCATCGGCGACGCGCTCGCCGCCGTCGCCGCCTTCGATCGCGCGGCCCCGCTCGACGAGGACGACCTCGTGGCCGTGTGGCCCCTCGTGGTGGCGCGCGCCGTGGTCCTCGCCGCGGCGGGGGAGCGCGTGCTCGCGGAGGATCCCTCGAACGACTACGCGCGGGCGCGTCGGCCGCTCGAGGCGCGGATGCTCGAGCGCGCGACCGCGCTGGGCTTCGACGAGGCCGAGCTGCTCGTGCGCCACGCGCTCGGCCGCGTGCCCGACGCCGCATCGCGGACCTACGCCCCCATGATCGCCGGGCTCGCCGACGCGCCCGAGGCCGACCTGTCCGTGAAGTCGGCCCGCCACGACGGGGGCGCGTGGCTCGACCCCGCGTCGCTCCGCTCCGCGCTCGCGGAGGCCCGCGCCGACGGCGCCGGCGCGGTCACGCGGTACGGCGAGCACCTCCTGCTGCCGGAGGCCGCGCTCGCCGCCGCCCCGCGCTCGCGGCTGGCGGGCCGGGCGGTCGCCGTCGCGTCCGGCACCACGATCGTGAGCCCGGCGGGCGGGACCGTGACCCTCGCGGAGGCCGACGCGCTCGCGCTCCGCGTCGACTACGGTCCCGCGGTGCACGTGCGCGGCGTCGAGCCTCTCGTGGCCGCGGGCGCCCGCGTGGTCGCCGGTCAGCCCGTCGCGCGCGCGGCAGCGGCGGACGACGGGCTCGCCGTCGTGCTCGTGTGGCAGTCCGTGGTGCCCCACCTCGGGCCGCCAGCACGCGTGATGCCCGGGCACGACGACGCCTGGGCCGCGCTGTGCCCGGACCCCGCCCCGCTGCTGGGACGCGTCCCGGCGACCGGCGCATCGTCCCCCCGCACGCCAGGTGCCCTGCTCGCGGCCCGCGACGCGTCGTTCGCCGCCGTGCAGGAGCACTACTACGCCGCGCCGCCGCGGATCGAGCGCGGCTGGCGCCACCACCTCATCGACACCGACGGGCGCGGCTACCTCGACATGGTCAACAACGTCGCGATCCTCGGTCACGGCGAGCCGCGCATCGCGGACGCCGTCGACCGCCAGCTGCGCCGCCTCAACACCAACTCGCGCTTCCACTACGAGGCCGTCGTGGACTTCTCGGAGGAGCTCGCCGCCCGCGCGCCCGAGGGGCTCGACACCGTGCTGCTGGTGAACTCGGGCTCGGAGGCCGTGGACCTCGCGATCCGCGTCGCGCGCGCCGCGACCGGACGGACCGACATCCTCGCGCTCACCGAGGCGTACCACGGATGGACCGTCGGCGCCGATGCGATCTCGACCTCGCTGGGGGACAACCCCGGCGCGCTGGCGTCGCGCCCCGACTGGGTGCACCTGCTCGACGCGCCCAACACGTATCGCGGCCGACACCGAGGTGCGGAGGTGCGGCGGTACCTGAACGATGCGCTGTGGCGCCTGGGCGAGCTCGACGCGGCCGGGGTGTCGCTCGCCGGGTTCGTGGCGGAGCCGATCTTCGGCAACGGCGGCGGCATCCTGCTGCCCGACGGGTACCTCGCGGGCGTGTGGGAGGCGGTGCGCTCGCGCGGCGGCATCGTCGTGTCGGACGAGGTCCAGGTGAGCTACGGGCGCCTCGGCGAGCACTTCTGGGGCTTCGAGCAGCAGGGCGTGGTGCCCGACGTCATCGCGGTCGCCAAGGCCATGGGAAACGGTCACCCGCTGGGGGCGGTCATCACGACGCGCGAGATCGCGGAACGGTTCGCGGTGGAGGGGTCGTTCTTCTCGTCGGCGGGCGGAAGCCCCGTCAGCTGTGTGGTCGGGTCCACCGTGCTGCGTGTGCTCGACGAGGACGCGCTGCAGGAGAACGCCCGGGTGGTGGGCGCGCTGCTCGCGGACGGCCTGCGCGCGGCCTGCGCGCGCTTCGCCGCCCTCGGCGAGGTTCACGGGCTGGGCCTGTACCTGGGCCTCGAGGTGGTCGCGGGCGGACCCGACGCGCCGGACGCCGTGGCGGCGCGCGAGATCTGCGAGGCGCTGCTGCTGGAGGGCGTCATCGTGCAGCCGACCGGCGATCACAAGAACGTGCTCAAGATCAAGCCGCCGCTCACCATCGACGCCGCCGCCGTGGAGCGTTTCCTCGCGGCGCTCGAGCGGGTGATGGTGCGCCGCGAGGCGTGGGCGGCGCTGTGATCCCTTCGCGCGGCCAGCGTCGCGCCCCCTGAGGTGCCCAGTCCTCAGAATCGCGAGAATCGGGCAGTGAGCGCCTCGCAGCGCGCACGTTCGCATCGACGACGAAGGCCCCTCCGGGGAGGGGCCTTCGTGCTGCGAGAGCGGGTGACGGGAATCGAACCCGCGTGATCAGTTTGGAAGACTGAGGCTCTACCATTGAGCTACACCCGCGAAGCCGACGGCGATGACGCCTGCTCGGCGCGTACTAGAGTAGCGGAGCCTCGCGCGAGCGAGGAACATCGCCCCCGCGTGGGGTGACACGGGGTGTAGCGCAGCTTGGTAGCGCATCTGCTTTGGGAGCAGAGGGTCGCAGGTTCAAATCCTGTCACCCCGACGGTGAAAGTCCTGGTAACTCGCGGGTTTCCACGAGCTTCATTGGACGTGAAAAGTGACCAAGTCATCTTTTACTCATCTTTGTGACGACTGCTGTCGCCCTGCTGGCATGCCTGCATGACTCCATGGCTGACAGCAGACGAAGACTTCCCGCGATCCCTCCCCGCAGGGCTGACTCCGGCCGACTTGGCACGGATCGACGCAGCGGTTGCGGCCCATCACGCGCCCTCGACGCGCACCACCTACGCCTCGGCGTGGCGAGGATTCGAGACCTGGTGTGACCAGCGCGGCTTCACGGCGTTGCCCGCGGCACCCGAGATTGTCTGCGCCTACATCACCACGCAGGCCGAACGGGGCCTGACGATGGGGATGGTCACCTGCACCCTTGCCGCCATCGCCCACCGGCACCGAGTCGCCGGCCTGGACGACCCCACCGACAGCGAGCTCGTGACACGCGTCCGGCGCGGCCTGCGCCGCATCCTCGGCGTCGCACCCCGCCGCCGCGCACGACCCCTGTTCGTCGAGGACATCCGCGAGATCCTCGCTGCCATCGACCGCACCACCGCCATCGGCAAGCGCGACGCCGCGATCATCCTGCTCGGCTTCGCCTCGGCCATGCGCCGATGTGAGCTCGCCGCGCTGGAAGTGGGGGACATAGCGCCCGCAGAGGGTGGACTTCTCATCACCGTGCGCCGGTCAAAAGGCGACCCCCACGGCGCGGGCCAGGCCATCGCCATCGCCCGCGGCCGTCACGCCGAATCGGATCCAGTCGAAGCACTGGGCACATGGCTGCGCGTCCGCCCCCGCAGCGCCGGGAGCGTCTTCACCCGAGTCCGCGCGAACGGCACCGTCACGAGCGAGCCGATCAACGCCGCCTCGGTCGTGCGGATCGTCAAGACCCGCGCCCACGCCGTCGGCTTCACCGGCGACCGCATCACCGCCCACTCCCTACGCGCCGGCCACGCCACGGCCGCCGCGATGGCCGGCGTGCCACTCGACCGCATCGCTGCACAGACCCGCCACCGCGACCTCGCGATGCTGGTGAACGCCTACATCCGACCCATCGCGTCGATGCAGACCACGTCGAGCCGACACCTGGGCCTATGATCCCTGCCGCCTCATCGGCGCCGCCTCGTCATAGCCGACCGCCAACCAGAAGCACTCGTCGCAGGCGGGCCAGGTCAATGTTTCCGAGTCTTGGCCATGCCCGAGGCGCATCGGTTCAGTCGCTGGTGGCCCGCATCGACTGCACTAGCTTCCGCCATCGCGGCAGGTCCGGGAGTTCGTCGGGCCAGGGCTTGGCCGCGGCGACCCGGCGGGCGCGCCGCATCGGCCGGCCCTTGCGGTCTTCGAGAAGGATCAGCATCGCGACGTACTCGCCAACTCTGCGCCCTCGGGCCTCCGCGTCATACTCCTGCACGACGTGCGGAACCCCTTCCACAAGCCACTTGCTCACCGGGTTCTCACCCTTGATGTCAATCCAACTGGCAAGTTCGCTAGTCCGAAGAACGAACTCGTATGGCCAGCCGCTGAACAGACCCAACGTGTGTGACACGGTGCCGGCCTTCAGGGCAGCCAAGGCGCTCGCACGAACCGCAGCTGCGAGTCGAGCGGCTTCGGCTCGCCGTGTCGCGCGCATGTTCAGCCAGATTGACACCCCGAAGATGATTGCACTGGTCAACGGCGCGCCGAACGCTGCGATTAGCAGCCAGTCTTCTCGGACCATGTTCATGGGCCAAGACTGCCGCACGGCGCTCGTTCACCGCTTTGTGCGGGAGGTGCAGGGCGGGGATCAATCCAAGAATAAGTCCAAGGGAGCCTGACCCGTGTCACGTGCCGCGGGTCAACGAGGTGTGACGAGGCTAGTGATGTCGAGCACGTCGGCCGGCACGGCGGCGAGTCTGCGCTCGAGCCGCGGCGTCACTCGAAGGACTGTCAACGCGATGCGCACCTGTTCGCGTGGTCTGGCCTTGAATCCGAATCCGCGCACGAGAGGCTCGTCGGCGAGAATCTCTTCGAGGATCGAATCGAGCTCGGCTTGCGTGCGCCGGCTCGGGATGACTTCGAGGGGTATGCCGTCTCGATGCTCGAGCGCGGCCTTGACGCGTCGCACATCGTGCGCGAGAACAACGCGGTGCAACCGCCCTTGCCCGTCCTCGATGACATCGATCTCGAGCGCCGACCCCTCTTCCAAGAGGGATCGTTCGACGGGGTCCCGGTGCCTAGGTCGTTCTTCGGTGCGAAGAGTCCGGCGCACCTGGCCGCGCGCTTGCCGCTCATTCGTCGCCCGCGGGACTGGCGTCAGCCGTTCGACGTGGAGTGCATCATCTGCCCAAGACCCGGAAGCGACGACCATGTGGTGGAGGACGTCGTCGAACGCTCGCGACGTCACCGCAAGCCTCAATGGGACGGAGCTCATCAGCCAACCTTCGGATGTGAGGTCGAAGGTGCCGTTGGACTGCAAGTGAGGTATGCCCGCGAGCCAGTGAGGCTGTCCGATGCACTGAGCTGGTTGCCCCTCGTCTACGACAAGGGGCAACCAGGGGCTCCGTGACCTGCTCACGCGCAGGCGGCGACCAGTGTCGATGATGCAGCCTCGCGAGTGACCGTCTCGGGGACGGAGAATGCTGCAGCGCTGGTGTTGATCATCAGGACCCAGTAGTACTGGGGTGGGCAGATGGGCACGGCGACTTTCTCGCACCACAGCGCGCTTCGTTGGATGTTGTAAGTGTTGGCGATGTAGGTCAAACGGGCTGCACATTTTGCCGCGGTGGTGATGTGGTTGCCGTCCCACTCCACCCAGGACGCGGCAGCAACCTGGGCGCTGGCCGGCGTGGCGGATGCGCGGGTATGAGTGGTTGCGCCTGCGGTTGACCCGCCTGCGATGAGCAAGAAGATGCCGAGCGTAAATGCGCTGATGGCCGACAGTGGGCGGTTCATCCCGATTCCTTCTCTTCGCCTGATTGGGTGGCACCGTCACCATAGAACGGCGCGATTGCGGACGGGTTGCGGCGCCGAGTAATTTCGGATGAACCGAGACCAGTGGAGTCTCGTCGGCCTGGTGCCGTGGGTCCAGCCCTGTCGGGTGGCGTAACGGTTGTCTTCCTCGGCGTTGTGCCCCTGGTGGTGCGTGTTGCGAGACGTGCGACCCGCGAAGTGTTGCGCTCCGGGTTTCGTGGAGATCTTCGCGTGATGGTGCCGATGATGCGCGGTCGTGGTCGCCTGCATCGCCGCGAGTGGTATCTCGGTCAGTTGCGCGTCGAAGCAGCGGCGCCGGCCGTTCAGGGGTCCTGGCGAGCACACTCTTGATCGACGGAAACAGTAACAGGTATTCTTTATCTGTTCATGTTTCCGTCGGAGTGACCGGGAGGACACGGGCATGGCTCCATCTGCAGATCCCACGATGCTCCGCTACGAGTCGCTCGCGGACCATGGCCTGACCAGGCATCGGCTCCGGGCCTTGCTGGGCGCGGGGGAGTATGAGCGCATCGCGCCGGGGTTGTTCCTGCGAGCCGGTGAGGTCGACGACACGACGGCAGCATGGATCGCGATCGCAGCCAAGCGACCGCAAGCGACGCTCTGCCTGCTCTCGGCGCTCGCCTTGCACGAGCTGACCGACGAGATCCCCACTCGCTCGCACATCGCGATCCCGCGCGGGATCCAGTCGATCGAGGCGCCGACGGCTCCGATCGCGTGGCACCGATTCGATGCAGCGACGTTCGACATCGGGCGTGGTGAGCACCAGCTGCCCGGCGACCTGTCTATCGGCCTGTACTCCGCGGAGCGGACGATCATCGACCTGTTCCGACTGCGACACGACTGGGGCAGCGACCTTGCGATCGAGGCGCTGAAGCGATGGCTCCGCACTCGCGAGAGCAGCCCGTCTGCGCTCCTCGAGATGGCCGCATCATTCCCCAAGGCGCAGCCCGCGATCCGGACTGCATTGGAGATCCTGCTGTGAGCCCGAACCCTCGACACGGCACGCCCGACGGCGACGCGGTCCTCGCCATCCGTGGTCTCGCGCGGGCGACCGGCGGGGACGTCCAGGAGCTGCAGACGCTGTACGTCCTCGAGGCGTTCCTCGCCCGGATCGCCGCGAGCGGGCATCGCGATGACTTCGTGCTCAAGGGCGGTGTGCTCCTCGCGGCGTTCGCACTTCGACGGCCGACCAAAGACATCGACCTGCAGGCGACTGGTCTTGCGAACGATGCGGACGACGTCGCCGAGAGAGTCCGTGCGATCGCATCGATCGACATGGCGGACGGCGTCGTCTTCGACGTCGAGAGCGTGGGGGCGACCGCTATCCGTGACGAAGATGAGTACGCAGGAGTCCGCGTCCGGCTCGTCGGACATCTCGGCCGCTCTCGGGTGACCATCGGCATCGACGTCAACTTCGGCGATCCGATCGGGCCCGCCCCCACTGTCGTGGAGGTGCCCCGGCTGCTCGCGCTCGGGCAAGAGGGGATCAGGCTGCTCGGCTACCCGCTGACGATGGTGCTCGCCGAGAAGATCATCACCATGCTCGACCGCGGCGAGGCGAACACCCGGTGGCGAGACTTCGCCGACGTCTACACGCTCACGCGCTCCAGGGACGTGGGCGCGAGCGTGCTTCGAGCGTCGTTCGAGACCGTCGCGCGCTACCGTGGCGTCGAGCTCAAGCCGCTCCTGCCCGCGCTCGCCGGAATGCCGGCACTCGCACAGGCGAAGTGGGCCGCATGGCGACGGCGCACAGGCAGGCTCGACGACCTTCCTGAGACCTTCAGTGAGGTGCTCGCGGCAGTCTCCGAGTTCGCCGACCCCGTCCTTGGATCACAGGCTGTGCACCGCTGGGACCCCAGCGCGCGGCGCTGGGACTGAGTTCGACAGGCGAGCTCGCCGGAGTGTGAACCCATCAGGAACCCATCAGATTCAGCCGTGACCAACCGGAATCATCCGGGTACAGTCGGAATGAGCGAACCGCCAGCGTCCCTCGCATCACCAGGGAACACGCGAGCTCCCGGGACAAGCGTGAAGGTCCGGAAGCCGGCCGGATCCTACAGAGGGTCGCAGGTTCAAATCCTGTCACCCCGACGGTGAAAGTCCTGGTAACTCGCAGGTTTCCACGACCTTCATCGGATGTGAGAAGTGACCAGGTCATCGTTTACTCATCACTTTGGCCTCGCTGAGGCCCGAGTTCGCTGCGGTACTGCGGAGCGGCGATAGCGCGGGTGGGTCACGGACGCTTCGGGTGTGCACTCCGGCGCTCGGGGCGGGCTCGAGGCCCTGAGGTCGGCTCGGGCGCGATGCCGCCGAGTTGCAAGGCTCCAGTAGGTCCATCGGGACTCGGCGCTGTCTCCGGGCTCGTGAGCGAGTTCAGCTAGCGCGCGGACTCGTTGGCGTGGCCCGTCATGCTGCGGTAGAACTCGTTGCCGGTGAGCGCGGGGGTGCCGAGCGCGGTCGGGCCGTCCCGACGTGTGCGCAGGCCGTCGAGCAGCAGGCCGGCGTAGCGCCGCCATTGGCCGGGCTCGACGTCCCGGCTCCGCTCCGATGCGGCGCCGAGCATGAGCTGGATCATCGGGAAGTCGATGGGCTCGAGGTCGTCGCGCAGCTGTCCGGAGCGTTGCGCGCGCTCGATGAGGGCGTCAACTCTCGGTGTGAGCAGCGCCTGCGCCGTCTCCAGTGCGGCGCCGGTGCCGTGTCCGCCCAGCAGCAGGATCTCGCGCAGCCCGCGGTCCTCCGCGAGCATTGCGGTGGCCTCCAGGAAGAAGCGCTCGAAGGCTTCCCAGGGGTCGTCGTCGGTGAGTGCGTCCTTGGCGATCTCGGCGACTTGCCGGACGCCTTCGTCGAGGACCGCCTCGACGAGCTCCTCGCGGTTCGCGAATCGTCGGTAGACGGTGCCGACGCCAACCCCGGCGTGGCGGGCGACGTCGTCGAGTGCGACGTCCAGGCCGCGCGCCGCGAACACCTCTCGGGCCGCGCGGAGGAGGCGCCGGCGGTTGCGTTCGGCGTCGGCGCGAAGGGGGCGGTGCTGCGGTGAGGCCGAGGTGCTCATGGGTTCATCCTAGGCAGGCAAGCGGACGCACGTTCTCCGTTTTAGTGCTAAGGTCCCAGTCAACCGGAGGAATTGCCTCCGGTTTTGGGCGTCGATGCCGGCTGTGGAGGCGCCTTGGTGTGCCGATGCCGCCAGTTCCGACGCAGTGAATGCCATGTGATGCGCGCGAGGCGCTCACGTGGCGCGCACCACACGGAGAGGTACGACATGAAGGCGCTGCGCATCCATGCCTACGGAGGGCCCGAGGTTCTGCAGGTGGACGAGGCTCCGATGCCTCGACAGGCCCCAGGGGAGGCGCTCGTCAAGGTGGCGGCGACGTCCTTCAACCCTGCCGATGTGGCGATCCGCACCGGCGCCTTCTCTGCCGTGCTGCCGCTGACCTTTCCGCACACGATGGGCATGGACCTCGCTGGGACGATCGTCGGCGATGCTGGACCGGAGTTCGCGCCAGGGGATGCTGTCGTGGCGTTCCTCCCGCCGAACATCGTGGGAGCAGCGGCCGAGTACGTCGCCGTGCCGGTCGGGCTGCTTGCCCACGCGCCGACGGCGATACCCCTGGTCGAAGCCGCGGGGCTGCCGTCGACCGGGACCACCGCGTGGCAGGCCCTGTTCGAGCACGGTGCGCTCGTCGGTGGCCAACGTGTGCTCGTCAACGGTGCCGGAAGCGTGGTCGGTGGCCTCGCGGTCCAGCTCGCGGTCGCCGCCGGCGCGGAGGTCGATGCGATCGCGGGCCCGATGAGCGTGGAGCGCGTGCGCGGCTACGGCGCAGCGCGGATCCTCGACTACACCGAGACGGCGGTCCGCGACATCGAGCCGGGTTCCTACGACCTCGCCGTCAACGTCGCGCCCACCCCGGTCGCGGAGCTCGCGCCGCTGGTGCGGACTCGCGGTCGTCTGGTGTCGGCGACCACGGACATCGAGGCGGACGACGAACGGATCACCACCATCAGGATGGCCGCGCACCCCTCGCGCACGGTCCTCGAGGAGCTTGTCGCGTCAGTCGACGCCGGCCGTCTCCGCCTGCACGTGACAGGCGTGCGTCCCCTCGAGGATGCGCCGCTCGTGCATGTCGACCGCGAGCGTGGGAAGACCCTCCTGCGCCCGTGACCCATGGTCGCCAGGCGTGCCCCGCCCGGTGGCTCTCCGACCGCCCCCTGTTCTTCAGTCCCCTACGTTTCTGAAAGGTCCTCCAGTGGCTGCACTTCTCTACCGGCTCGGCGTCTCGTCGGCTCGGCATCCATGGCGCGTGATCGGCGCGTGGCTCAGCGCGCTCGCGCTCGCCGTCGGCGCCTTCGTGCTGTTCGGTGGCACGCTTTCCACCGCCATCAGCATCCCCGGCACCCCGACCGAGGAGGTCGGCGCGCAGATCGCCGAGGGCTTCCCCGACGCGGGTGCCGGCGCGAGCACGGTCCTCTTCCAGACCGTCGACGGCGAGCCGTTCACCGAGGCGCAGCAGGCCGAGGTCGGCGCGACGCTCGCCGCGCTGGAGGATGTCGACGGCGTCACGGGCGCCGTGGATCCCTTCGCGACCGCGAAGGAGATCGAGACGCAGCATGCGGACGTCGCCCGGGGCCTTGATGAGATCGCGGCGGCACGCGCCGACGTCGAGGCGGGGCTCGAGCGGATCGCGAGCCAGCGCACGAGCCTCGCGGAGACGGGGGCGCTCGACGCCGCCGTCGACGCGCTCGACGCGCAGCAGGAAGATCTCGAGAGCGCGCTGGCGAAGCTTGACGCTCAGCAGGCCTCGCTGGGCAACGCGGCCGCACTCATGTCTCTCGCGGATGGTGCCCAGCAGATCTCGGACGACGGCGCCACGGCGATGGCCGCGGTGCAGTTCAACGAGGCGGCGACGACGATCTCGGAGGACCTCAAGGACGCGATCAAGGCGAGCCTCGCGGACCATCCGATCGATGGTGTCGACGTGATTCCTGCGGGTGAGATCTCCGGCGAGATGCCCAGCATCGTCGGGCCGGGGGAGATCGGCGGCCTGCTGGTCGCGGCGATCGTCCTGATCGTCATGCTCGGTACGATCACCGCGGCCGGCCTCCCGCTCATCGTCGCGCTGCTCGGCGTCGCCGTCGGGCTCATGGTCTCGCTCAGCCTCTCGAGCGTCCTCGACATGATGACGCTGACGCCGATCCTCGGCCTGATGCTCGGCGTTGCTGTCGGCATCGACTACGCGCTCTTCATCATCAACCGCCACCGCAAGCAGCTCCGGGCCGGCATGGAGGTGCGGGAGTCGATCGGTCTTGCCAACGGCACTTCCGGCAACGCCGTGCTGTTCGCCGGTGCCACCGTGGTGACCGCCCTGTTGGCGCTCAACCTCGTGGGAATCTCCTTCCTCGGAGCGATGGGAACCGTGGGCGCCATCTGTGTCGCGGTCGCCATCGCGATGGCGCTCTCGCTCACCCCGGCGCTGATGGGCCTCGCGGGTTCGCGTCTGACCCCCAAGGCCAAGGGGCGCGGCCGTGCCCGCTCGGCCGCGACGCGCGGCCGAGGTGCGAGCCGGAAGGCGATGACCACGCGCCGCGCCGTCCTCACGATCGTCGGCGCCGTCGCGCTGCTCATCGTGATCGCCATCCCTGCGCTCGACATGCGCATGGGGCTCAACACGAGCGCCGGGGAGCCGGCCGGGTCCGACGGCTATCGTGCCTACACGCTCACCCGGGACGAGTTCGGCGCGGGATTCAACAGCCCCCTGGTCACGGTCGCGGACATGGGGGACGTCGTCACGGATGATGCGCTGCTGGCCGAGCAGGTGCGCGTCGGCACGGCGTTGAAGTCGCTCGACAACGTCCGCGCGGTCGTGCCGATGGGCGCCTCCGAGGATGGCACGCTGCTCGCCTTCCAGCTCATCCCGGCCGACGGGCCTACGGCGGCGTCGACCGAGGATCTTGTCGTCGAGATCCGCGACCTGAAGCTCGCCGGGGTCGACTCGTTCGGCGTCGCCGGCAACGCCTCGGGCAACATCGACATCAGCGAGAAGGTGGCCGACGCGCTCCCTATCTACCTCGCGGTTGTCGTCGGATTCTCGCTGCTGATCCTGCTGGTCGTGTTCCGCTCGCTGCTCGTACCACTCACCGCGACGCTCGGCTTCATCCTGTCGCTCGTCGCGATGTTCGGCGGCCTGACCGCGGTGTTCCAATGGGGGTGGCTCTCGGGGGTGTTCGGCATCAACGAGCCCGGGCCTGTGCTGACCTTCATCCCGATCGTCGCGGTCGGCGTGCTGTTCGGGCTGGCGATGGACTACCAGCTGTTCCTGGTGTCCGGCATGCGTGAGGCCTACGTGCACGGCGCGCCCGCGCGCGAGGCGGTCGTGACGGGTCTTCGCGCGGGCCGGAGCGTCGTGGTCGCCGCGGCCCTCATCATGGTGTCGGTCTTCTCGGGGTTCATCTTCGCCGAGTCTGCCCTGGTGAAGTCCGTGGGATTCGCGCTCGCCTTCGGCGTGCTGCTCGACGCTTTCGTCGTGCGGCTGCTGCTCATCCCGGCGGTCATGCACCTGCTCGGCTCGGCGGCGTGGTGGCTTCCGAGGTGGCTCGACCGCATCCTTCCGGACGTGGATGTCGAGGGCGCGGCGCTCGAACGCTCGCATCCTCTGCCGCAGTCGTCTGATCGGGAGGGGGACGACGACCTGGTCGCGGCGGGGTCGCCGCAGGGCTGATGCCGGCGTGACGCAGCCCTGACGGCCGTCCCGACGTGCGCTGCCGCGCGCGTCGGGACGGCCGTCTCGCGTCCGGTCGCCTGCGTGGGGAGCGCCGGGCTCACGGCCGCACCGCGACGTTGACGAGGTGGCCGGTCCTGGTCGGGCTCCGGGCCCGAGCGGCCTGTGGGGCGCGCACCCGGGGTGGTTATGTACGATCGTACGCATGAGTGATCATGAAGCCTCTCGTGGCGACGGCGCGGCCGACCGGCGGTCCCACCACGAACGGATGATGGCGGGAGACCTTTACATCGCGGACGACCCGGCGATCGCAGAGGCGCAAGGTGTCGCCGTGCGGCGCATGGCGCGTTTCGCGGACGAGTACCACCGGGATCCCGAGCGTGGTCAAGAGGCCGCGCGAGAGCTGATGCCTGGAACGGACCCCACCGCATTCGTGCGGGCGCCGATTTATGTCGACTACGGCACGAACATCCGCATCGGTGCCCGCACCTTCGTCAACATGGGCCTCACCGCCTTGGACGTCGCGCCCATCACGATCGGTGCCGACTGCCAGATCGGTCCCCACGTCCAGCTCCTCACGCCGACGCATCCCTTGGATCCGCAGCCCCGGCGCGACAAGTGGGAGGCGGCGCGACCCATCGTCATCGGCGACAACGTGTGGCTCGGCGGCGGCGCCATCATCTGCCCAGGAGTGAGCGTGGGCGAGAACTCCGTCGTCGCCGCCGGTGCGGTCGTGACCAAGGACGTGCCGGCGAACGTCGTCGTGGCCGGCGTTCCCGCGAAGGTGATCCGCACGCTCGAGGAGGACGGCGAGAGTGCGGCGCCATGATCCCGGAAGGCGCGACCGCATCGTCGAGGTCACGCTCGACCTGATCGCAGAGGTCGGCGTGGCCGGGGTGTCCCACCGAGGGATCGCTCACCGTGCTGACGTGCCCCTGGGGTCCATGACCTATCACTTCGATGGCATGGATGACCTGCTCCGGACGGCGTTCGCGCGCTTCGCGGAGCACTTCTCCGCGTCCTACGCCGCGCACTTCGCCGAGGCGCGCACGCACGAGGAGGCGATCGCTGCCGTGGTCGCCCTCGTCCGCGATCTCTGCGCCGACGCCGGGGCGCGCGACAACATCGTCGCGTACGAGCTCTACATGCTCGCGGCACGAGACCCCGCCTACCGAGAGATCACCGGCCGATGGATGGCCGTGAGCAGGTCCGAGCTCGAACGCTGGTTCCCCCCAGACGTCGCGCGTCAGCTCGACGCCCTGATCGAGGGGTTCGCGCTGCACGGCGCCCTCGATGTGGCGCCGCTCGAGCGCGACGTGGTGGCATCGGCTGTGAGGAAGGTCGTCGGCGTGTGAAGTCTCGGCGGAGCTCGCTCGCGCGGCGATGTCGACCCCGGCGGGCGGGAGGCCTTCAGGTGCGAAGCCGCGCCGTGACCCATGCCCACGCGCCCCACAAAACCGGCAAGGGTGCCGGTTTCTGCTACGCTCTCTGCTCATCCCGGCCATGCGGCTTGGGGTTGAGCGACGTACGAGAGGACGAGCCTCGATGGAGAGTCTCACGAAGAACCGCCAGTCCACCGCCACCCTCCGGGTGCTGATCGAGCGTGGGTTCGGGCGCGACGAGGTGCCCGAGGACGAGGACTTCGCCGAGGAGATCACCGAAGGCTGGTTCAACGTGGCCTACCGCATCCGGCTGCGGTCGGGTCGGGTGGTCGTGCTCAAGGTCGCCCCACCGGCGGACGTGCCCGTGTTGACTCGCGAGGTCGGCATGATGCGCAACGAGCTCGAGGCGATGCGCCTCGTGGCCGAGCGGACGTCCGTGCCGGTACCGCGGATCGAGCACATCGACCTGTCGCACGAGGTGGTGGATGCGGACCTGTTCTTCATGGAGCACATCGATGCGGACAACTTCGGCTTCGCCGCCTCTGACGGGCGACTTGCGCCCGAGGTGATCGCCGTGGGCAACCGCGAGCTCGGCGCGCTCAACCGCGAGATCAACCAGGTGGTGGGCCCGCACTACGGGCCGCTGCTCGGGCCTGGCTTCCGCACCTGGCGCGAGGCGTTCACCGCCGCCATCGAGGACACGCTGCGGGACGGCGCCGCCGTCGGGATCGACCTCGGGTGGGAGCCTGACGAGATCCGGCGTGTGCTTGAGGAGCATGCCGGCGCGCTCGACGAGGTCACCGAACCGCGGCTCATCGAGGTCGATCTGTGGGCGAAGAACTCCATGATCAAGGACGGGCGCATCGTCGCGATCCTCGACCACGAGCGCGCGCTGTACGGCGATCCGCTGATGGAGGCCGGGCTCACCGGGCTCGACCTCGCCGGATTCGACGATCCGACGGACTTCATGGAGGGCTTCGGCTTGCGGGTGCTCAGCGAGACGCAGCGCACGCGACGCCGCCTCTACTCGATGTACCTCGCGCTCATCATGGTGGTCGAGACCCGCTACCGGGGGCACACCGACACCGTCGTCTACGACTTCGGCCGGGCGGAGCTCGACCGCGTGATGGCCGCGCTCGGTCGCGCGCGCCGCTGACGTGCCGCGCTCGCCCGCGCGCGCCGATGAGCTCGGGACGCGACCCCTCGGACCGCTCCTGTGGGAGTCGTGCCTGCACACGACCATGTCCGTGGGTGTGTACGGCGTCTACGCGCTGACCAACACGTGGTTCGTGGCACGGCTGGTCGGCGAGACCGCGCTCGCGGCGGTGGCGCTGGCGACGCCGCTCCTGCTCCTCGTCGGCGCGGTGTCGACCACGGTCGGCGTCGGGGCGGCGTCGCTGGTCGCGCGGGCGCTCGGCGCGGGCCGGACGGGCCACGCTGCTCGCGCCACGGGAAATGCGATCGTCCTGTTCTGGTCGGCGGCCGCAGCGACCACCCTGCTCGGGCTGACGTTCCTGGACCCGCTGCTGCGCCTGTTGGGGGCGACGGCGGAGACGATGCCGTATGCGCGGCCCTATGCCGCCGTGATCCTTGCCGGCGCACTCGTGTCCACCGGCTTCTCCGCGATCGTGCGCGCCGAGGGGCGGATCCGATTCTCCACGCTGCTCTGGGTGATCCCCGTGGCCGTGCAGATCGCGCTGGACCCGCTGCTCATCATGGGACTCGACATGGGCGTCATGGGAGCGGCGCTCGGCACGGTGGGCGGGCAGGCGGTGTCCGCGCTGATGTCCATGTGGTTCTTCTTCGGGCAGCCGGACCGCCCGTATCGGATCACGCTCGCGCACCTGCGTCCCCGTGCGCGCACGATCGGCGCCATGGTCGCGATCGGTGCACCGTCCTTCCTCGCCGGCATCGGAGCGACCGTCGTCGCCGCGGTGGTGAACGCATCCCTCGCCACCGCGGGCGCCGCAGCGCTCGCCGCGTTCGCCGTCTGCGCGCGGGTCCAGACGTTCATCACGATGCCCCAGACCGGGATCACGCAGGGGGCTCAACCCGTGGTCAGCTACTCGAGCGGCGCCGGCCTCGCCGACCGGGTAGGCGCCGCGACGCGCATCGTCATGCGCTCGACCGTGCTCTATGGCGCGGTGGCCTGCGCGGTCGTGCTCCTCGCCGCGGAACCCCTGGCAGCCGTCTTCCTCGGCCCGGGCCCGGCGCACGGCGACGCGGCGACGGCTCTCCGCATCGTCGCCCTGGGATTCGTCTTCTCCGGCGTCGCGCCGTTGGTATCGGGGCTGTTCCAGGCCACGGGATCGCCCCGGGCCTCGTATGTCGTCTCCATCGGCACGGTGCTCGTCATCCGGCTTCCGCTCGTCGCGACGCTTGCTCCGTTCGGCCCGACCGGGATCTGGGTCGCCCTCGCGTCCGGGGATCTGGTGTCCGCCATCGCGGCCGTGGGCGTGAAGCGGTGGGTTCGACGTCCGGCTCGTGCCAAGGTGATGGCATGACGGGGAGCGAGACGCCGCCAGCCGCGCGTACACGCGGCGGCTACGCGAAGGGCGAGCGGCGGCGTGCCGAGATCCTCAACACCGCGTTCTTCGCTTTCGCCGCCGGGGGATACCGCTCCGCGTCGATGGTGCAGATCGCCGCCGCGTGCGGAGTCTCACGCGCGGGGCTTCAGCACCACTTCCCGTCCAAGGAGGCGCTCCTCACCGCGGTCCTCGAGGAGCGCGACCGCATCAACGGCGTCCTCTTCTTCGAGGGCGCGGACCCGCGGCGCGACGGCATCGACTACCTTCGCAGGCTGCTCGACGTCGTCGCCCACAATGTGACGCAGCGCGAGATCGTCGCGCTGTTCGCGGTCCTGTCGGCCGAGGCATCCGACCCCGACCACCCCGCTCACGCCTACTTCGTCGCCCGGTACCGATCGTTGCGGGCGGACATCGACGATGCGCTGGTCGAGGCATCGTCCCGAGGGAGGGTGCGAACGGGCTCCTGGACGCCGGGACTCTCCTCCGAGCTCGTCGCGCTCATCGACGGGCTTCAGGTCCAGTGGCTCCTCGACCCGCGAGCCGTGGACATCGTCGACAGGTTCCGGAGCCGCCTCCAGGACGTCGTCACCGAGGATCTCTCGCTCTAGCCCCGCCTCGCACCCTGGTCCACGGGGTCCGACGGCACGGCGCTGAACATCTGCCTGAGCTCGACCTTGCGGACCTTTCCGCTCGCGGTCCGGGGGAGGTCGTCCACGATGACCACCGCGCGCGGTTGCTTGTACCGCGCGAGCCGCCCTTTGAGGTGGTCGAGGACAGCCTGCGGCGAGAGGCCGGCTCCGGCGTGCAACGCGATGACCGCGAGGGGGACCTCGCCCCACCGGTCGTCAGGCACGCCGATGACGGCGCTCGCTCGCACGGCTGACAGCTCCATGATGAGCTGCTCGATCTCCGCGGGGTACACGTTCTCGCCGCCGGAGATGATCATGTCCTTGAGCCGGTCGGTCACGGTGAGATAGCCGTCGCGGTCGACGCTGCCGATGTCCCCCGATCTCAGCCAGGCGCCATCGTGGCTCCTCGCGCTCTCATCGGGGCGGCGCCAGTACTCGCGGATGACGTTCGGCCCCGAGATCTGGATCTCGCCGGCCTCGCCCGGCGGGAGCACCGATCCGTCGGGACCCACGATGCGCACGCTCGTGAAGAAGTGCGCCAACCCGGATGTGCCGACGTGCTCGCTCGCCTTCCGAACCGGGAGCGAGGTCGCTCCGGGCGACGCCTCGGTCATCCCGTAGCCGCTCGAGAACGACAGCCCGCGTGCGGCGTAGGCCTCGATCACGCGAAGCGGGATGCTGGAGCCGCCGCAGGTGAGCTTCCTGATGCTCGACAGGTCAGCCTCGGCCCATGCCGGATCCTCGGCGAGGAACTGGAACGTCGTGGGGACGCCCGACAGGCTGGTCACCTGGTGGCACGCGATCGCGTCGAGCACCGCCGCTGGTTCCACGCGCTCCTGCAGCACCACGGCGCCGCCCTTGAGCAGCGCCGGCAGGGCGCCCATCGACAGGGAGGCGACGTGGAACATGGGCGAGAGCATGAGCGCGACCTCCTCGCTGGTGACGTCGTAGTCCACGATCGCGTTGAAGACGTTCCAGGTGAGGTTCCCGTGCGTGAGGACGGCGCCCTTCGGGCGCCCGGTGGTGCCGGACGTGTACAGGATCATCGCGGGATCCTCGAGCGAGACCTCCTCGTCGCGCAGCGATCCGCTCGCGGCGTCCACCACCTCGTCGAACGACTCGACCGCAGGCAGATCCGCAGGTCCGCCCACCACGAGGCGATGGCGGATGCCGCTCGACCAGGCGGCGGCCCGGGCGAGGTCGCGAGCCGACTCGTGGGTGACCAGGAACGTCGCACCCGAGTCCTCGATCATGTACTCGAGCTCGCTGGAGGCGAGCCGGGTGTTCAGCGGGACGAAGATCGCGCCGAGCGTGCCGCACGCGAAGAATGTCGTCAGGAAGTCGGGGTGGTTGTTGCCCAGGTAGACCAGGCGGTCACGCTTGGCGAGCCCCCGTGCCGCGAGGGCGTTCGCGAGCCGGGCGATACGGTCCGCGAACACCTCATACGTATATGTGCGCTCCTCGCCGATCAGCGCTGTATCGCCGGCGGACTTGATGCGTCGACGGGCGACCCAGTCGCCGAGTCCCTGGTTCCTCATGTGTGCCTCGTTGCAGCGTGAGTAGGGTCGAGTTCGGAAGATATCAGGCGTAGAAGCGGTACAGGCCCCGCGCCACCACCGCGGGCTTGGTCCCACCCTCGACCTCGATGGTCTGGTCGACGGTGAGCTGGTACCCGCCCGGCACGTCCGTCACCTCGGCGATCACCGCGTTCATGCGCACGCGTGCCCCGACCTGGACGGGCGACACGAAGCGGACCTTGTCGAGCCCGTAGTTGACCTTCGCGCTCACGCCGTCGACCTCGAGCAGCTCGGTCCAGAAGCGCGTCGCGAGCGACAAGGTGAGGAACCCGTGGGCGATCGGTCCCCCGAAAGGGCTCTCCGCCGTCGCGCGCTCGGGCTCGGTGTGGATCCACTGGTGGTCGTCGACGGCGTCGGCGAAGACGTTCACGCGCTCTTGGTCGATCTCGAGCCAGTCGGACCAGCCCAGGTCGCGTCCGCGGAGGTCCGCGAGGTCGGCGTAGGCGACGGAGGTGGTGGTCATGACGTTTCCTTTCGTGGGGGCGGGCTGGGGGACGATGCGCGGCGTGCGTCAGATGTCGAGGCCGAGCAGGCGGATGGCGTTGTCCTTGAGGATCGCGGGCAGCTTCTCCGGCTTGAGCGCAGTGCGCTCGATGTCGGCCAGCCATCGGTCGGGGGTGAGCAGCGGGAAGTCGGTGCCGAACAGCACGCGGTCGGACAGGTACGAGCCGGCGGCGCGCACGAGCGTCTCGGGGAAGTACGTGGGGCTCCAGCCGGAGAGGTCGATCCACGTGTTGTGCTTGTGCGTCGCCACCGCGAGCGCCTCGTCCTGCCACGGCACGCTGGGGTGCGCCATGATGATCTGCAGGTCGGGGAAGTCGGCGGCGACACCGTCGAGCAGCATGGGGTTCGACAGCGCGAGTCGCAGTCCGCGCCCGCCGGGGAGGCCCGCCCCGATTCCGGTCTGGCCGGTGTGGAACAGCGCCGGGACCGCCGCGGCCTCGATCGCCGCGTACAGCGGGTACCAGCGCTCGTCGCTCGGGTCGAAGCCCTGCACCGTCGGATGGAACTTGAAGCCGCGCACGCCGTGCTCGGACGCCAGCCGGTGGATGCGCTCGACGGCGTCCGGACGGTGCGGGTCGACCGATCCGAAGGGAATGAGCACGTCCGCGTGCGCAGCTGCGCCCGCGGCGATCTCCTCGCTCGACAGCGGCGGGTGCCCCAGCCCGGTCTCGGCGTCCACCGTGAAGACCACCGCCGCCATCCGGCGCTCGCGGTAGTGGGTGGCGATCGCCTCGAGCTCGGGGCGCGGCCCGTCGGTGCGGAAGTACTTCGAGGCGGCCTCGGCGAGGTCGGCCGGAAGCGACGCATGGCCGTGGCCGTCCACCTCGACGTGCACATGCATGTCGATCGCGGTGATCGAGTCGAGGTCGAGCTCGGGTGCGTATGTCATCGGCGCCGTCCGGCTGGTCGTGCGGACACCGTCAGGCCGTGACCTGAGGGCGGACGAGGTCCTCGGGCAGCGGTGGGAACCTCTCGCCCACGCTCTGGAGGTGGTCACCCACGACGGCGGGGAACTCCGCGTCGAGCGCCTCGAAGGTCCATCCGCCGTCGTGGTAGGCGGTGGTCACGGCCTCGGGGTGGGACCAGAGCTGCAGCCGGTCGCCGCCGACGCCGATCGCCTGGCCGGTGACACCCGCAGCGGCGTCGGATGCCAGGTACGCGATGAGACCGGCGACGTCGTCCGCCGTGCCGAACCCGAGGTCGTGACGGAAGAACGCGGGCATCGGCGCGCCGGCCTCATCCGCCTCGACGGCGGCGGCGAAGTAGGGCACTGTCGCCGTCATGGTGGTCGCCGCGACCGGGATCACCACGTTCGCCGTGATGCCCGCGCGCTTGAGCTCGAGCGCCCAGGTCCGCACCATGCCGACGATCCCGGCCTTGGCGGCCGCGTAGTTGGTCTGGCCGAAGTTGCCGCGCTGACCCGTGGGGGAGCCGATGCAGATGATGCGCCCCGCGACCTGATTCTCACGGAAGTGCGTCGCGGCCGCGCGCACGCAGGTGAAGGTGCCCCGCAGGTGCACGCCGATGACCGTGTCGAAGTCCTCGTCGCTCATCTTCCACAGCACGGTGTCGCGCAGCACGCCCGCGTTGGTCACCAGGATGTCGAGGCGGCCGAAGGTGTCCAGGGCTGCGGCGACGAGCGCGTCGGCGGTCGGGGTGGGCCCCACGGGCGCCACCACGGCGACGGCGGAGCCGCCAGCCGCCGTGATCGACGCGACCGCCCCGGCGGCGGTGTCCGCGTCGACGTCGTTGACGACCACCGACACGCCCTGCCGGGCGAGCTCCTGCGCGTAGGCGAGACCGAGGCCGCGGCCCGATCCCGTCACGATGGCGACCTTCCCGCTGAGCGGTGTGGCGTGTGACATCAGCGAACTCCCTTGTTCCATGGCCACATCCGACCATGCTTCGTTGAGAACGTCAATGATTGAATATCTCATGTCGCTTGCTAGGCTTGGGCCATGGAAGCCGAACGCACCGCGGCCGGGATCGGGCCCAGCTCGCTCGACTCGGACGCGAGCTTCCTGCTCGCGCGTGCGAGCGCCGTGGCGGCCGCCGCCGGCAACGGCGCCCTTGCGGGGCTGGGCCTGAAGGTCAGGTCCTACTCGGTTCTGGCGCTCGCTGTGGAGTGCAGCCCGACGCAGCGAGGCCTGGCTGCCCACCTGCGCCTCGACCCCAGCCAGATCGTCGCGCTGGTCGATGATCTCGAGTCGCGCGGCCTTGTCCACCGGAGGCCTGTACCGAGCGACAGGCGGACCCGCACCGTCGAGGCGACGGCGCAAGGCGTGTCGCTGTTCACCGCCGCCAGAGCCGCGGTGCGGAGTGTCGAGCGTGCCGTGCATTCCTCGCTGTCCGAGGCGGAGGTCGACGTGCTCCGCGGCCTCTTGCTACGCATCGCGTACTCCGACCTGACCTAGCTGCGGGCGACGCCCCGCGCATCGCGCCGGCGTCCGGCGGCGGGGCCGGGTGGCGCAGCCGTGCCGATCCAGTGCTTCCCGCGTCCCGCATCGTGCCGCGCGCGTGCGGCGCCCTCTGTGAACGCGGCGCCGCGCCTGAGTGCCCACCTCGGGATCCGGGGCTGGTAACTGAAAGGTCAACGGGTTACTGTGGCATTGCAGCTTGGCGACAACGAGGTCGCACCAACAATGCAAAGGCGTACGTGATGACTCAAATCGAAGAATCCCTACCGTCGACTGTTCCGTCGACGTCGGCCATCGATCAGGTCGCGCTCGGGGGCGAGCCGGGGGTGAGCCCCGACGCTTTGAAGGCGCTGTTCCGCGACCATCCGTCGGGCGTCGCGGTGATCACCGCGGACGCTGGTGGCGGCCCGGTCGCGATGACGGCATCGTCGCTGTTCTCCATCAGCGTCGCGCCGCCCCTGCTCGTCTTCTCGGCGTCGGACATGTCGTCGAGCACGCCGACGCTCCTCGCGGCCGAGACCCTGGTGATCCATCTCATCGATGCCGCATGCCACGACATCGCTGTGCTTGGCGCGACGAGCGGTGTCGACCGCTTCGCCGACCCCGAGCAGTGGGCGGTGCTGCCCACGGGCGAGCCGTACTACGTCGCTCCCCGCCGACGCATCCGCGGGCGCGTGGTCAAGAAGGAGGACGCGGGTGCGGCAACGCTCTTCGTCGTGCACGTCATCGAGTCGTGGCAGGACGGGGAGGACGATGCCTCGCCCCTCGTCTATCACAACCGTGAGTGGCACGTCCTTGGCGACGTTTCGAGGTTCGCATGAGCGTCGACGCGAGCACCCCGGCCTCGACGCCGGCCTCAGCGCCGGTGCCCGAGCCCGGCGCGACGCCGGCCGACGGGCAGGAGGCAGGGGTCGCGGCGCTGATCGAGCGTCTACGCCTCCAGGCGTCCATCGACGATCCGACGGTCGGCTGGTGCGATGCGGGCGCCTTCGAGGCGGAGTCGCTCGTCTGGCCCGCGCGATCGTGGGCGTCGGTCGAGCGGGTCTCTGCGACGGAGTCCGCCGAGCGGGACGTCTGGGAGTACGCCTTCCGACGCGACGTCGGTGAGCCCGCCGACGTCCCGGTGGCGTTCGTCTGGGACAAGACCGACGCCGATCCCCGAGCCCGCGTCTACTACAACAAGGCACACTTCGGGCTCACCGATCCCCGCCGCCCCGTGCTCGCGCGCACCGACTTCGCATGGCCGGACGAGCTGGAGCGGTACTTCAAGGCCGTGACGCGCGGCGACCGCGCGCTGCTCGAGGCGGTCGTGCACCCGGACGCCGAGTTCCACTCGCCCATCGGCACGGTGGGGCGCGACGTCTTCGTCGCCGCGTTCTCAGGCTCCGAAGGTGGTGTGCCGCTCGAGTTCAACACGGTGACGCGAGCGGGCGACGGGTACGCGGTCGAGTTCACCAGCTGGAGGCGCCCGCCGCATGCTGGCCTCGGTGTCTACTCGTTCCGCGAGGGCATGATCGTCGGCGCTCGCGTGTACGAAGGCCCCGTGTACCGGTGACGGCGACGAGGGGGCGCCCCGCTTCGCCGCGGGGCGCCCCCTCGTCGCCGTCGTCGACCTGAGGTGCCCTTCAGCCGGCGACCCGCCATCCGGCGGCGCGTGCTGGCGGGAAGATGCCGGCCTTCACCTTCCCCGTCACCGCGTCGCCCTCGAACTCGAGGGAGAGGTTGATCTTCATCGCCATCGGCGTCGTGGTCTGGATCCCGAACTCGACCCTCGAGCCGTCCACCTTCGCGTCGAGGATCTCGGACGACGTTCCGTCGGGTCCTGCGAGCGTGCCCGTCGCGGACGACCCGCTGACGGCGAGGTCCAGTACGGAGGTCTGCTTGCCCATCGGCGTCATCGCCTCGATGTGCCACCGGCCATCGATGTCTGCCATGTCCTGCTCCCTTGCTCGCTCGTCAGCGGACAGCGGACCTGTCCGCACGGACGCCCGGCCAGGACTGCCCGCCGGGGCCGCGCATGACGGCTCGAGAGCGAGGGGGGTCCGCGTCGACGCCTCGTAGTCAACGAAACTAGACAGCGCGCTTTTGAGATGTCAATAGCCTGAATTGCAATTGCAGAACCCGCGCCATCGCGCAGGCGGTGGCGATCGACACGGCGTCGGATGAGCCTAGGTGGCATGCGCGTGGGCGCCGGGCAGGGCGAACCGCGGAGGCGCGCCGGTACGCCGGAGCCAGGGGGTGATCGCCGCTTGCCCTACGCTGGGCGAATGAGCGATCAGCCGTCGACGACCTCCCTGGTTGATCGCGCCTACGATCTGCTCCGCCGTGAGATTCTCGAGTGCACGCTGGCTCCCGGCTCGCAGGTGACGGAGCGCGGACTCGCCGCGGAATACGGCCTGGGGCTGTCGGCGGTGCGCGGTGCGCTCGTGCGGTTGACGGCCGACAATCTGCTGACCGCCATCCCGAGAGTCGGCTACCAGGTCGCACCGATCACCTTGCGCGGCATCATCCAGTTCTTCGAGGCATGGGAGATCCTCGGCCCGCCGATCCTTCGGCTTGCGGTGACGCGCATGACGGATGAGCATCGCGCGCAGATCACGGCACTGCAGGTGCCTGGCGCGCAGTCCAGCGGTGAAGAGATGGTCGCCTATGCGACGAAGACGTGGGCGGTCGTGGTCGCGGCGGCAGACAATGTGATCCTCTCCGACCTCTATCGGAGGCTCGCGGGCGACATGCAGCGCATCTTCACCCTCGTGTGGAAGTCGGAGACGCTGAGCGCGATTCAGGTGCTGGGCATGTCGGCGGCGCTGTCGGCGACGCCCGACGAGGCGGAGGAGCTCGCGCTGTCCTTCATCCGTGAATCGAGGGCTCGCGTGACCGAGTGGCTGCTGACCGCGACGTCGCTCGCCAGCCACTCCGTGAGCTTCCAGTTCTGACGTCCCCGCCGTCGCTCGCGCCGTGGCGGTCCGTGCGGGAGGCGTGACGATGCTCGGCGCGGTTTGGCGTAGCGGGGCCTGAGCTCGTCCGCAGACGCGTTCGTGCGCACGGCCGCATCCCGCGGGTCGCGACTCGTCACGTCGAAGTCGGGCCTTGACCTCGCACCGTGATATGTCAATACTCGGATGTGAACTGACACGGTGCACCCGTGCAGTCGCACCCCATCGGCACCGGAGCCGATCGGGGCATCGAGAGAAGGGCCTCAGCAATGACGCTGACCACAGAACCCCAGCACCAGCTCGACAACGCGGAGATCGTCGCCGCCATCATGCGCAAGCTCGAGTCCGTCGCGGAGGACCTCAAGGCAGAGGCCGCCGAGACGGAGGAGGCGCAGAAGCTCACCGACCGCGCCATCGATCTCCTCGTCGAGACCGGCGTGACCCGGGTCTTCCTGCCGAAGGAGCTCGGGGGCCTTGGCCTGTTCCCCGGCGAAGCGCTTCCGATCCTCGATCGCGTCGCGCAGATCGACGGCTCGATCGGCTGGGTCAACACGATCTTCGCTGCGGGCGGTCACATGATCGACTACCTCGAGTACGACCCCGCCCGAGCGATCATCGACTCGGGCGAGCCCCTGTTCGGCGCCGTGAGCAACGGTGCGGCGACCGCGGTCGCCGTGGATGGAGGCTGGAAGCTCACGGGCTCGTACCGGTACGCGAGCGGTTCGAAGCACACCCGCTTCATCTTCACGCCGGCACGGAAGGTCGTGAACGACGAGCCGGTCGACGGCCCTCCCGCGATGTTCGCCGTTCCGACTTCGGAGATCGCCTATGGCGGAGGGTGGGACACGATCGGGCTGCGCGGCACCGGCAGCGTCGACTTCACCTTCACCGACGTGTTCGTTCCCGCCGACCACGAGGCGGTGGTGCTCGGCGCGCCGATCCTCGGCGGTGATGAGGCGCTGGGCGGCGTAGGGCTGCTCATCCCCTTGATGCACCTGGGCTTCGCCACGGGGATCACCCGCCGGCTCCTCGACGACGCCGCCGCGAACGCGAGCCGCCCCCCGACCCGGCCCGGCGCCCGACGACAGGCCGACAGTGACCGGTTCCGAATGGAGTATGCGCAGCAGGAGATGAAGGCTCAAGCTGCGCGAGCGCTCGTGCACCAGGTGCTCGCGGACATCGACGACACCCTGCGCGAGGGCTGCGGCCTCTCCCGCACGCAGACCTCGATGCTGATGGGCGCCAACATCCACGCGCACGACGTCGCACGCGAGATCGCGGAGTGGGCCTACCGGCGCGGGGGCGGCATCACCCTGCGCGCCGGCGACACGCAGCGCGCGATCCGCGACGCGCTCGCGGGCGTCCAGCACTTCATCGTGGATGACTCGCACATGGTCAACGTGGGCTGGGACCTTCTCGGTGCGCCCGCGAACTACATCTGGATGGGCCCGACCTTCGGGCCGATCCCGGGAACCGAGTGAGATCGCGCAAAGCGGCAGCGAAGGCAGGTGACGCATGACCATCGAGAGCGTTGAGCACCACGGGGTGCCGTTGCGCGTCGCGCGTGCCGACGGGGACGCGCGCGGCGGAGTCGTCGTCCTGCACCAGGCGCCCGGGTACACGCCGCAGATCGCGGAGTGGCTCGAACGGCTGGCATCGCGCGGTTACACGGCGGTGGCTCCGATGTTGCACCACAGGCGGGGCGAGGATCTGGTCGACCCGTTCGGCTTCCCCAGCGTCGAGGAGTTCGCGCTCGCGATGCCGGGCGACGACTCCACCGGGGCAGATATCTCGAGCGCCATGGACTTCCTGCGGGGTCTGGGGATCGACTCGACCCGGATCGGCGTCCTGGGGTTCTCGTTCGGAGGCCGTGCGGCCCTGGTCGCCGCGCTCGAGGGCTCGGTGGCGGCGGCAGCCAGCTACTACGCCAACGGCATCATCGAGCCGGCGTACGGTGAGCACCCGGGGCTGCAGGCACTGGGCGGCCGACTTGCCGCACTCACGACTCCGTGGCTCGGGCTGTTCGGAGCCGATGACTTCCTGCTTGCCGAGGGTGAGCTCGACGCGATCGAGCACGCCCTCGCCAGCGCTGGCGCAAAGGCTCAGGTGGTCCGCTACTCCGGCGCGGGACATGCCTTCGACCTCGAGGAGTTCATGCCCGGACTGCCGAGTCCGCTCGTGCCTGAAGCCGCCGAGGACGCTCGAACGCGCACGTTGGCGTTCTTCGAGCAGCACCTCGGCTGACGAGGGGGGCTTCAGGCCGTCACGCCGGTCCCATGCCGGGTGGCATGGGACCGGCGCTGGACGTTCGGGGGTGCCAAGTTCGGGGTGGTCGGCCAGCGGCTGGCGGGGTGCAGTGCCAACGCTGCGGGGCGGTTCTCACCACGCATCTCGCCACGGCCGTATCGACCCGCGCCTGGCCGTCGGGCGCGGGTATTGGTCGCGTCGGGATTGCCGGCCGCACCGATTGGCGGCGTCTGGCCCGGTCCTGCGGTCCCATCAGGAACCCATCAGATTCAGCCGAGGCCAACCCGAGGCACCCGGGTGCGGTCGCCATGAGCGGGCCGCCCCCGCCCACGCGCCGGCCATCGCGCCGGGCTAGCGTGGTGCACGGGGTGAGCGCGCATGAGCGAGCACGAGGGCGAGGGCCCAGCGGTCGCGCCGAATCCTGCGCAGGAGGCGCAACGCGCCCGCCGCACGGTGGGCGCGTTCGTCGTCGGCGCCGCCACCGTGATCTGGTGGCCCGCCTTCACGCTGGGCGCGTGGGGACGCGTCTTCTTCGAGCAGATCCTCCTGCTGTGGGCCGCGGCCACCGCCGCGCTGCTGGTCGTGCTGTTCCGCCAGGGAGGGGAGCGCCCGCGCGGGCGCGTGCTCGCGACGCTGCTGGTCCCCACGCTGTGGATCGTCGGCGAGTTCGTCGGCTCCGCGGCCGACAACCCCGCCGTCACGCAGCTCGTGCGCTGGTTCGGCGCGATCGTCACCGTGGTGGGGCTGCCCACCCTGGTGTGGGTGCTGCTGCGCACGGTCAGGCCCGACCTGGTCGAGGCCGTGCCGGCGCGGGGATGGGCGGCCGCGGCGGCGACCGTCGGCATCATCGCCGCGGTGAGCCTTGTGCTCGGCTGGCTCAACCCGCACTTCCTGCAGTGCGAGGACTTCACCATCAGCGGCAACTCGCCGCCGCCCGGGTGCACTCCGGCCCCCTGAGGGGTCGCGCGCCCTGGCGTTCCGGGCCCGGCGCGCGCATCCTGGGAGCCGTGAGCACCGCCGTCACCGTCATGCTGATCGTCCCCGACGCGGCCGCCGCGGTGCGCTGGTACGCCCAGGCCTTCGGCGCGGCACCCCGGTGGGACCTCGGCGGGGTCGCGCTCCTCGAGATCGCCGGGGCGCCGTTCCTGGTCCACGAGACCGTGCCGGGGAAGGAGCGCGAGACGGACCCCCTCGCCGCCGGCACCACCACCGCGCGGATCGAGCTGCTCGTCGACGACCCCGACGTGGTCCTCGCGCGAGCCGCGGCGGCGGGTGCCTCCGCCCTCACGCCAGTATCCGAGCATGCGATGCCCTGGGGGCCGCACCGCCAGGGCGGCCTCACCGACCTGTTCGGCCACCGGTGGTCCGTCGGGGACCGGTCGCCGCTCGAGGCGAGCGACGCGTAGGCGGGCCGCGCCTCTGGCACGCTGAGCGCATGACGTCGGTCCAGGCCCTGCGCCGCGCGGTCCTCGCGGTCGCGCTCATCAACCTCGCCTACGCGGTCGTGGAGTTCACCGTCTCGCAGCTCATCGGCTCGGTGTCCCTCGTCGCGGACTCGATCGACTTCCTCGAGGACGGGATCCTCAACATGTTGATCTTCTTCGCGGCGGCCTGGCCCCTGCACCGCCGCGCGCGGGTGGGCCACGCCCTCGCGATCGTGATCCTCGTGCCCGCGGCTGTCACGCTCGTCACGGCGGTCGTCAAGATCCTCGATCCGACCCGCCCGGAGACGCTCCCGCTCACCGTCACCGCGTTCGGTGCGCTCGCGGCCAACCTGGTCGCCGCCGCGATCCTCGCGCGTCACCGCCACCATGGCGGCTCGCTCGCGCACGCCGCGTGGCTGTCCGCACGGAACGATGCGCTGGCCAACGTCGCGATCCTCGCGTCGGCCGCGATCGCGTTGGCCTGGGTGTCGGGCTGGCCGGACATCGTGGTCGGCGTCGGGATCGCCGCGCTCAACGCCGACGCGGGGCTCAAGGTGTGGCGCGCCGCGTCGAAGGAGCGGCTCGAGGCCAAGCAGGCCGAGGCCTAGCGGGAGGCCGGCCGGCGGGCCCTCAGAGCATCGACGTGCCGAGCGCGACCACGGCGAGCAGCGGGAGCAGGCCCTGCTTGAGGGCCGCGCCGGCGTAGGCGCGCGATCCCGCGATCAGCACGAGCGCGGCGGCGGCCATCGACCCGCATCCGGCCAGGATCAGCGCCCGCCCCGCCGCATCGTCCCCCGTCGCCAGCAGGACGATGCCGACCCCGGCCGTGATCGCGAGGAACAGGTTGTAGAAGCCCTGGTTGTAGGCGAGCGCACGCGTGGTGCGCGCCTCCTCCTCGGTGGCGATGCCGAACACCCGCCACGTCGACGGCCGCATCCACGCGAACGACTCCAGCCAGAAGATGTACACGTGCACCGCCGCCGCCAGCCCGGCGAGCACCATCGCGATCGTCTGCATCACGCCTCCGCTCATGCGGTCAGGCTACGACCACGTAGGCTCGCGGCATGGCACACAAGCGGGTCACCTACGTCCTGGTCGACGGCGAGAACATCGACGCCACCCTCGGCACCTCCATCCTGGGGCGCCGCCCGCGCCCCGAGGAGCGTCCCCGCTGGGAGCGCGTGCTGCGCCACGTGCAGGAGCGGTGGGACCAGCCGACGCAGGGCCTGTTCTTCCTCGCCGCGAACAACGAGCTGCCCATGACGTTCGTGCAGGCGCTCCTCGCGATCGGCTTCCGGCCGGTGCCGCTGTCGGGCGGGCCGGGGGAGAAGGTCGTCGACATGGCGATCCAGCGCACCATGGAGGCGCTGCGCGAGCGTCAGGACGACGTGGTGCTGGTCAGCAACGACGGCGACTTCGTGGACGGCATCGAGGACCTCCTCGACGGCCGCCGGGTCGGGCTCGCGGGCTTCGTCGAGTTCCGCAACAACGCGTTCATCGAGCTCCAGGAGCAGGGCCTCGAGTTCTTCGACATGGAGTACGACATCCACGCGTTCAACGAGCCGCTGCCGCGCGTGCGCATCATCCCGATCGCGGAGTTCGACCCGCTGCAGTTCCTGTAGCGGCACGATGCGCCGGCCGGGGTGGTCCCGACCGGCGCATCGTCCGGGTGGGCCGGCGCGACGCGCCGACCGTCAGGCCGCGTCGCCCACGGCGATCGCCATCGCCTCGACCTCGGCCGGCTCCGCCAGGTGCGCGTCGACGCGCGCGAGCACGCCCCGCGAGGCGGTGACCACGACGGCGCCCGCGAGGACGGCGACCGCGGCAACCGCGTACGGCAGCCAGTCGCCGGCCTGAGCCGCGAGCCATGCCGCGAGCGGCGGGGCGATCGCGCCGCCGAGGAAGCGCACCGACGAGTACGCCGACGAGGCGACGGTGCGCGGGAAGTCCGTGGCCTCCATGACGGCCTCGGTGAACACGGTGTTGAGCACGCCGAGGAGCAGGCCGCCGATCACGACGCAGGTGACGAGCGCGGGCGGCGAGGACACCAGGAACGATGCGGCCAGCAGGTCGGCCGCGAGCAGCGTGAGCGTGCCGCCGAGCACCGCGGTGCGGCGGATCCGCGCGGTCAGCAGCGGCGCGACCCACACCGAGGTGATCGCGACGCCGAGCCCCCACCCGAAGAACGTCAGACCCAGCCCGATCGCGCCGAAGCCCAGCGGGAACGGGGTGTAGGCCAGCAGCGTGAAGAAGCCGATGTTGTAGAGGAACGCGGTGATCGCGAGCCGCTGGAGGCCGCGGTGGCGCAGCGCCCGGAACGGCGCGCTGAACGGCACCCGCACGCGCGGGGTCGCGTCGCCGCGCAGCATGACGAGCAGCGCCACGAACGCGATCGCCATGAGCGTCGCGGTGCCGAAGAACGGCGCGCGCCACGAGACGTTGCCGAGCACGCCGCCCAGCAGCGGGCCGATCGCGATGCCGAGGCCCAGCGCCGCCTCGTAGAGGATGATCGCGTTCGCGGCGCCGCCCGAGGCGGCACCCACGATCGTCGCCAGCGCGGTCGAGATGAACAGCGCGTTGCCGAGCCCCCAGCCGGCGCGCAGGCCGATGATCTCGTTCACGGAGCCCGCCCCGCCGGCCAGCGCCGCGAACACCACGACGAGGCCGAGGCCCGCGAGCAGCGTCCAGCGCGTGCCGATGCGGCCGGACACCCAGCTGGTGACCAGCATCGCGAGGCCGGTGACGAGCAGGTAGGACGTGAAGAGCAGCTCGGCCTGCGCGGGGGTGGCCTCGAGGGCCTCCGAGATCGCCGGCAGGATCGGGTCGACGAGGCCGATGCCCATGAACGCGACGACGGACGCGAACGCGACCGCCCACACCGTGCGGGGCTGGTGGAGGATGCTGGACGGGGACTGGGGACTGCTCACAGTGACTCCTTGTCGAGGGTGTCGAGGATCGCGGCGGCACGGGCGAGCGTGGCCCAGTCGTCGTCGGTGAGGTGGGCGAGCGCGGGCTCGAGCGCGGTCGCGAGGCGATCACGCCACTCGACCGCGGCGGCGCGCCCGGCCTCGGTGAGGGTGAGGACCGTCGCGCGGGCGTCGGCGGGGTCGGGCCCGCGCGACACCAGGCCGTGGCCCTCGAGCGTCGCCGCGGCCTGGGTGACGCCGGGCTGCGACAGGCGCAGCGCGGCGGCGATGGCGCCGATGCGGAGGGGGCCCTCCGCGGTCAGCAGCGACAGGATCTGCCGGGACGATGCGGGGGTCGCGTCCCCGGTCGCGCGCGCCGCCTCCCGGGTGAGCCGGTTCGATGAGACGAGCAGGGCGGCCAGGGTGGCGCGGCGCTGGTTTTCCATTCTTCAAATATATAAGTCACTTATGTATATCCGTCAAGGCGTGCCCGTGGCGCCGCGCGTCCGCGCGGTGGTGGGTGCGGCCGTCAGACGGCGTGGAGCCCGCGGCCCGGCGTCGCGGGAGCGCCGTCGCTCGAGAGCCCGCCGCGCAGGCGCTCGACGCTGAGGTCCACGCTCGAGATGATGCGCGCGGCTGCGGCGAGGATCGCCCAGTCGGCTTCGGCGAGCCCCGTGAGCGCAGGCGCGGCCACCTCGGCGAGGCGCGCGCGCCACTCCGCGACCGCATCGTGGCCCGCGGCGGTGAGGGAGAGGAGCGCGTGGCGCGCGTCCGCGGGATCGGGGCGCCGCGCGATCAGCCCCTGGTCCTCGAGCTGCGCCGCGGAGTGCGCGATCGCCGGCGGCGGGATGCGCACGGCGGCCGCGACCGTGGAGATCCGCAGGTCGCCCTCGGCGGCGAGCAGGCCGAGGATGTGGCGGGTGGCGGACCCGGTGCGATCGCCGAGCGCGGCGGCGGCCGAGCGCGTCGCGTCGTGGACGGCGCCGAAGAGCGCGACCAGCGTGTCCCGTCGAGCGTCGTCCATAGGCGAGGTATAGGCCCGGCCCGGGGAGGCGTCAAGGGCGGGCGCCCCGGTTGTCCCGCATCGTCCGCTATGTCTTCCGAATTGGCCTGTGTGCGCGCGACGCGTACGATTGCGGGGTTGCCCGACCACCGGGAGCCGACGGAGCCCCCGCGGGCCCCACAACCCAACGCCAGGAGTACGTAGTGACCAGCGCCCTCGAGAAGATCGACGCCACGACCGTCAAGCTCACGGTCAACCTCACCGAGGCGGACCTCGCCGACAGCATGAAGCACGCCTACGAGCACGTGGGCAGCCAGGTGCAGATCCCCGGCTTCCGCAAGGGCAAGATCCCCGCGAAGGTCCTCGAGCAGCGTGTGGGCAAGGGTGCGATCATCGAGCACGCCGTCAACGACGGCCTCCCCGGCTGGTACTCCGAGGCCGTCCGCGAGACCGGCATCCGTCCCTTCGGCCAGCCCGAGGTCGAGGTCACCAAGGTTCCCGGCGTCGTCGCCGGCGACGAGGGCCTCGAGTTCACCGCGGTCGTCGAGGTGCGCCCCGAGGTGACCCTCCCGGCCGCCGCCGACCTCATCATCGAGGTCGAGCCGATCGTCGTCGAGGACGCCGACGTGGACGAGCGCCTCGAGGCGCTGCGCGAGCGCTTCGGCACCCTCGTGGGCGTCGACCGCCCCGCGGCCGACAAGGACTTCGTCACGATCGACCTCTCCGCCTCGATCGACGGCGAGACCATCGACACCGTGCAGGGCACCTCCTACCAGGTGGGAGCCGGCAACATGCTCGAGGGCATCGACGAGGCCATCGCGGGCCTGTCGGCCGGCGAGGAGACCACGTTCGAGGGCCCGCTCGCGGCCGGCGACCACGCCGGTGAGACCGCGCAGATCACCGTCAAGGTGACCGCCGTCAAGACCCGCGAGCTCCCCGAGGCGGACGACGACTTCGCGCAGCTCGCGTCGGAGTTCGACACGGTCGCCGAGCTCCGCGACGACCTCAAGGAGCAGGTCGCCCGCATCAAGACCAACAACCAGGCCATGGAGGCCCGCGAGAAGCTCCTCGAGAAGCTGACCGAGGCCACCGACTTCGAGCTCCCCAAGAAGGTCATCGAGAACGAGGTGCACAGCCACCTCGAGAACGAGAACCGCCTCGAGGACGACGAGCACCGCGCCGAGGTCACCGAGGAGGCCACCAAGGCCCTCCGCACCCAGATCCTCCTCGACCAGCTCGCCGAGGACCTGGACATCGAGGTCGAGCAGCCCGAGCTCCTCGACTACCTGATCAACTCGTCGCGCCAGTACGGCATGGACCCGGGCACCTTCATCCAGCAGGTGGAGCAGGCCGGCCAGATCCCCGCGATGGTGGCCGAGGTCGCGCGCTCGAAGGCCACCGCCTTCGCGCTGCGCCGCGCCGCCGTGGTCGACACCGCGGGCGCCGCCGTGGACCTCTCCGAGGTCATCGGCTCGCTCGAGGACGAGACGAAGGCGGAGGAGGTCTCCGAGGAGGCCGCCGCCGAGTAACCCGCCGCGCGCGCCCGCGCGCCGACGCCGCGAGGCCCCGGTCACCGTGAAGGTGGCCGGGGCCTCGCGCTCGTTCTAGGCGTTCGTGCTGTGCTGGACGTCGTTCTGCAGGTTGGTCCACCAGTCGACGCACTGCTGGTCGTTCGCGCAGCTCGCGACCGCGACGATGACGGCGATGATCGCGATGATCGTCAGCAGGATGTTGAGGTAGCCGATGATGAGGCCCGCGATGCCGAGCCCCCGGAGGTCGGCCTCGCCGCGCCGGGAGGCGCTCACGCCGAGGTGGCCGAAGATCACGCCCAGCAACCCGAGCCCCAGCAGGCTCGTCACGAACGAGGTGATGTTGAGCCACGTCTTCGTGCCCGCGGGCCGGGGGGTCGCCGGGGGAGGGGCCGCCGCGTAGGGCGGCTGGCCGTAGGGTTGCTGCGGCGGGTACAGGGGCTGGGCGGCGTAGGGCGGCTGGCCGTAGGCCGCCTGCGGCGCCGGGGACGATGCGGCGGTCGGCTGGACCGGCGGCTGCACCTCGGGCGGGGTGCCCGGGGCGGCGGGAGGCGCGGGCGGCTCCGGGGGAGCCGTCGGTGGTGCCTCCGGCTGCGCTGGCATGGGCTCGGTCGGGGGCTGCGTCTCCGGGTCGAACGGTGCGGCGGCCGCGGGCTCCACGGGGAGCACCTCGGTGGGCTCCGGCTCGGGTGCCGCCTCGGGCTCGTCGGGTGTGGACATCGTCCCTCCTCGGATCGCGTGGTCGGGGCCCTTCCCAGGCTATCCGCGGCCGCCCCGCGGCGTGCGGTGAGCGCCGTCGGCGCCCGCCGTCAGGCGGGGGTCGTGGTGCAGATGTCGGCGGGGTTCGAGCCGCCGCACGTGTCGACAGCCCAGCCGACGAGGGCCAGCAGCGCGATCATGCCGAGGATGCCGAGCGCGATGACGACGTACCCCACGATGAGCCCGGCCAAGCCCAGGCCGCGGTTGTCGGCCTCGCCCCGGCGGGCGGCGCTCAGGCTGAGGTGGCCGAAGATGACGCCGGGGATGGCCGTGAACCAGGTGAACAGGCCGACGAGGGACAGCACGAGCGAGGTGATCCCCATCCAGTTCTTCTCGGTGGCGGGCGGCGGGCCGTAGCCCGGCGCGGGCTGCGCGTAGCCGGGAGCCTGGGCGTAGACGGGCTGCTGCGGGGCGTACGGGTCCTGCGGTGCGTCGCTCACGGGGTCCTCCTGGGATGCTCGGGTGGCGCTGACGCCCCCAACGTAGGGGCCGCCGCCCGCCCGGCGCATCGTCCCGCGGGCCGATCCGGCGTGTCGGCCGCTCAGGGTTGCCCCGGAGGACGGGCGCCGTTCCCCCCGTAGCGAAAAGGGGGCGTCGGCGGCATCGTCGTGCGCGCCGTGCGCGTTAGGGTCAACCAGGACGCTTGACAGGAGGACACACGTGAACGACATCACGGCGCGAGGCGAGGGGCCCGGCATGGCGCTCAACGACTCGATCTTCAACCGGCTGCTGCGCGAGCGCATCATCTGGCTCGGCGACGAGGTGCGCGACGACAACGCGAACGCCATCTGCGCCCAGATGATGCTGCTGGCCGCGGAGGACCCGGACAAGGACATCTACCTGTACATCAACAGCCCCGGCGGCTCCATCACCGCGGGCATGGCGATCTACGACACGATGCAGTACATCAAGCCCGAGGTCGCGACCGTCGCGATGGGCATGGCGGCGTCGATGGGGCAGTTCCTGCTCTCCTCGGGCGCGCCCGGCAAGCGCTTCGCGACGCCGCACGCCCGCGTGATGATGCACCAGCCCTCGGGCGGCATCTACGGCACCGCGACGGACATCCGCATCAACGCGGAGCTCATCATGCACATGAAGAAGGTGCTCGCCTCGCTGACCGCCGCGCAGACCGGCAAGTCGGTCGAGCAGATCAACAAGGACGCCGACCGCGACCGCTGGTTCACGGCCGACGAGGCGCTCGAGTACGGCTTCGTCGACAAGGTGATCAAGCACGCGGCCGAGGCCGGCGACAAGTCCCAGGGAGGCAAGGCGTGAGCGAGATCCAGCGCGCGTTCCAGGCGGCCGGCCGCACGGCCGGCACGTTCGGCGGCGGGGCGTACGAGGCCCCCTCGTCGCGCTACATCCTTCCCCAGTTCGAGGAGCGCACGGCCTACGGCTTCAAGCGCCAGGACCCGTACGCGAAGCTCTTCGAGGACCGCATCATCTTCCTCGGCGTGCAGATCGACGACGCGTCCGCGGACGACGTGATGGCGCAGCTGCTGGTGCTCGAGTCGCAGGACCCGGACCGCCTCATCACGCTGTACATCAACTCGCCCGGCGGCTCGCAGACCGCGCTCACCGCGATCTACGACACGATGCAGTACATCAAGCCGGAGATCCAGACGGTGTGCCTGGGCCAGGCGGCCTCCGCCGCGGCCGTGCTGCTCGCGGCCGGCACCCCCGGCCGTCGCCTCGCGCTGCCCAACGCCCGCGTGATGATCCACCAGCCGCGCATCGAGGGCGGCGCCCGTGCGCAGGCCTCGGACATCGAGATCTACGCGGAGGAGATGCTCCGCATGCGCGAGTGGCTCGAGAACACCCTGGCGTTCCACTCCGGCCAGACCCCGGAGAAGGTGCGCGAGGACATCGAGCGCGACACGTTCCTGTCCGCCGCCGAGGCCCGCGACTACGGCCTCGTCGACCAGATCCTCGAGTCCCGCAAGGGCACCGAGTCCGTCCACCTCTAGGACGACCCGTGATCGAGGGGCGTCGCGCGCGGAGCACACCGTGCACGGCGCCCCTCGGCGCGTCCGGGCGGCCCGCGCATCGTGCCGCGGCCGCCCCGGGCACGGGCGGGACCGGCGTGCCGTCTCCCGCATGTCGGAGGGCGTGGGTAGCCTGGAGGGGCACGACGTTGCTCGTGAGAGGAGTCTCCCGATGAACCGACCCGCTGACAGCGGCGACCTGCTCAAGTGCTCGTTCTGCGGCAAGACGCAGAAGCAGGTGCGCAAGCTCATCGCGGGTGGTGGTGTGTACATCTGTGACGAGTGCATCGAGCTGTGCAACGAGATCATCGAGGAGGAGTTCGCCGAGCAGGTCGAGGCCGAGCTCACCGAGCTGCCCAAGCCGCGCGAGATCTTCGACTTCCTCGAGCAGTACATCGTGGGCCAGGAGAGCGCCAAGCGCGCCCTGTCCGTCGCCGTGTACAACCATTACAAGCGCGTGCGCGCGGGCGAGACCCGCCTCAAGGGCGACGACGACCAGGTGGAGATCGCCAAGTCGAACGTCCTGTTCATCGGGCCCACGGGCACCGGCAAGACGTACCTCGCGCAGACCCTCGCGAAGATGCTCAACGTGCCGTTCGCGATCGCGGACGCCACGGCGCTGACCGAGGCCGGCTACGTGGGCGAGGACGTCGAGAACATCCTGCTCAAGCTGCTGCAGGCCGCCGACTACGACGTCGACAAGGCGCAGCGCGGCATCATCTACATCGACGAGATCGACAAGGTGGCCCGCAAGGCCGAGAACCCGTCGATCACGCGCGACGTCTCCGGCGAGGGCGTGCAGCAGGCGCTGCTGAAGATCCTCGAGGGATCGGTCGCGTCGGTGCCGCCGCAGGGCGGGCGCAAGCACCCGCACCAGGAGTTCATCCAGATCGACACCACGAACGTGCTGTTCATCCTCGGCGGCGCGTTCGCCGGCCTCGAGGAGATCATCAGCTCGCGGGTGGGCCGCAAGGGCATCGGCTTCGGCGCGACGCTCAAGGAGGCCGACAACATGGACCTCTTCTCCGAGGTCACCCCCGCGGACCTGCACAAGTTCGGGCTCATCCCCGAGTTCATCGGCCGCATGCCCGTCATCGCGACCGTGAACCCTCTCGACGTCGAGGCGATGGTGAGCATCCTCACGGAGCCCAAGAACGCGCTCGTCAAGCAGTACCAGCGCATGTTCGAGCTCGACAACGTGGAGCTCGAGTTCGACCCCGAGGCCGTCCACGCGATCGCCGAGCAGGCGCTCGACCGGGGTACCGGTGCGCGCGGCCTGCGCGCGATCATGGAGGAGGTCCTCCAGGAGACGATGTTCGACGTGCCGGGCCGCGACGACATCGCCCGCGTGGTCGTGACGCGGGAGACGGTCATCGACCGCGCGATGCCGGCCTACGAGGGTCGCGTGGAGCAGCAGGGCGCCGCCTGACCCTTTTCTCCGAATGGGTAGACGGTTGTCGGTCTCAGCGGATCTGCGCGCCTGACCGGTAGCCGATTGTCGCCTACCGTGTCGCGCGTGCCACGAGCACGCCGCGCACCAGCGCGCGGCACCACTCGGGGCGCTCGGTGACGTCGCGGTGGCTCAGGCGGATCGTCTGGATCCCCACGAGCGCGAGATCCGCGTCGCGGCGCATGTCCCGCTGACGCTGCAGCGGCGTCGAGTGGAGCTCGTCGGCGTCGAGCTCGACGTCGGTCAGCGTCGCCGGATCGAACATGTCGAGGCGGTAGCTGCGGTTGTTCGCCATGACGTGGTGCTGGCGCACGAGCCTCGCGAACTCGCCGGTGTTGAACACCCTGCGCGGGCCGCGCTCCTCGAGGTCGGTCTCGGCGCCGGTCTCGGCGTCGGTCAGGCGCTGCGCCAGCTCGCGCCGGGCCGGGACGCGCGGGACCGCCTCGAGCGCGTCGAGCAGCGAGCGGGCGCTCACCAGGTGGGTCGAGATGGCCTTGTGCACCGCGGCGGCGCGCTGACCTCCGGGGAGGAGCCCGTACCCGAGCACCACGGCGTGCGCCGGCCCCACCAGCGTCTTCCCGCCGATCCGCGACAGCGGCGGCTGCCAGCTGATCCGCCGGATCCGCAGCCACTCCGGCGTCTGGTGATGCATGGGGTGGGGCACGACCAGGTCGACGACGCTCGGCGGCTCGGCGAGGAACCCCCACACGTGCATCGCGGCGGGGCCCGACAGCGTCCCCGTCACGCCCGCCCACAGCAGCGCCGCGTCGACGCGCGCCTCGAAGGATCGTTGATGGACATCCGCGACGTAGGCGTCCGGAAGGATGCGGACCGCCTCCCCGTGTCCGATCGCGGTCCGGGCCTTGCGGGCGGAGGACATGCTCGCGAGCTCCGCGAACGTGAACGCGCGCGTGGTGCGGCGCAGCGTGTCGACGAGCATCTCGCCGGATGCCTGCGAGGGAAGAACGCGGAGGTGGGTCACACGCCCAGTTCTAGCCGTCGGCGCGACCCGCGGGACCGGGGGGTCGCGGGTCCTGGGGAGGGAGCGGTCCGCGCGCGGTGTCGGGGACATCGGCGCGCCCGGGGCGGGTGGTCAGGCGGCCAGCGCCTCGCGGTCCCCGGTCAGGGCCGCCACCACCGACGCCGCGTCGTCCCCCACGCCTCCCAGGAGCTGCGACGCCATCCGGGTCTGGAACGGCATCCCCACGAAGGTCAGCCCCGGCACCGCCGGCGCGAGCCCGAAGGGCGCCACCGGGAACCCGTGCGCGTCCCTCTCGAGCGCGGGCACGTCGATCCACCCGAGGTCGCCGCGGTAGCCGGTGCACCACACGACGGCGTCGACCTCCAGCGGCCCCGAGTCCGCGACGGGCACCCCGGCGTCGACGCCCTCGATCCTGCCCACCCGCCGCACCCCGGCCGCCTCGACATCGTGCGCCGAGATCCGGATGAGCGGGGCGCCGTGCGCGAGCGCCTGCGGCGCGACCCTGCGGCCCATCGGCGTGCGCCGGTTGAGGACGCGCGTGATCACCACCCACCACGCGCCGCCGGCGACGGCGAGCAGGGCGTCGGGCGGGTGCGGGGTCGGGTGCCCGGCGATGGTCACCTCACGACCCGCGGCCGCGAGCTCGACCGCGATCTCCGCGCCGGACGTCCCGAACCCGACGACCAGCACCCTGCGGCCCGGCACGTCCGCGGGCGACCGGTACGCGTCCGAGTGCACCTGGACGATGCTCGGGTCCATCCCCGCGCCGACCTCCGGCACGTGGGGGAGGGTGGTCGCGCCGGTCGCGACCACCACAGCGCCGGCGCGCATCGGTCCCGCGGACGTCTCGAGCGCGAAGCCCCGGGGCCCTCGTGCGAGCCGGTTCACCGCGACGCCATGGCGCACGGGCAACGCGCGCGCATCCTCGTAGCGCTCGAGGTAGTCGGCGACCTCGTCCTTGGTGGGGAAGTATCCGCGGGGGTGCTCCCAGGCGAGGCCGGGCAGGGTCGAGTGCTGGACGGGGGTGAAGAGCCGCAGCGTGTCCCAGCGTCTGCGCCACTGGGCCCCGGCTGCGGGCCCCGCGTCGAGGACCACGTGGTCCACGCCGGCCCGCTCGAGGTGGTGGCCGGCGGCGAGTCCCGCCTGGCCGCCTCCGATGACCACGACATCGTGCTGATCGTCCACGGCGCACCTCCCGACACGCAGTAGTTGGAACATGATTCCAACAACTGGAACGCTATTCTAATGGCGTGGACGCCGTCAAGACCTCGGCCGAGAGCCGCGCCCCGCGCCGGCACGCGGAGGCCACGCGTGCGCGCATCGTCGAGGCCGCGCATGCCCTCATGGTCGACAAGGGCTACGGCCGCACCTCCATCGCCGACATCGCGCGGGAGGCGGGCGTCGCGGTCCAGACCGTGTACAACGCGGTCGGCAGCAAGCGCGAGGTGCTCGACGCGGTCCTCGACGCCGCGGCCGCGGGCCCGGGCGCCCCGCGCCGGGTGCCCGAGTTCATGGCCGAGCGGGCCGGCGCCACCGCGACCGCGCGCGAGATGGTCGCCGTGCTCGCCGCGTGGTTCGCCGAGTCGCAGCCGCGGGTCGCGCCGGTGATCCGGCTGATCCGCGAGGCGGCGGCGCACGACGACGCGGTCGCCGAGCTCGAGCGCCGGCGCGCGTCCCAGCGGCTCGCGCACTACGGCCTCGCGGCGGACCAGCTGCGTGAGCGGCCCGGCGCGAGGGACCTCCCGCGCGCGGACGTCGCGGCGCTCATCTGGAGCGTCGGCCACCCCCATACCTACGCCCAGCTGGTCGAGGTCGAGGGCTGGTCCCTCGCGGAGTACGCGGCCTGGGTCGAGCGGGCCCTCGCGGCCGCGCTGCTCGAGGGGTAGCAGGGGAGACGCGACGGCCCGCCCGGCGGGACGCCCCCCGGAACAGGGACGCCGCGCGGGGCGAGCCGGACGTGCGGGAGGCTCAGGCCTCCGCGAGCACCGCGTTCTCGGTGCGCATGACGGTGGGGTCGGCGATCTCGTCGGACGAGCCGTCCTCGGAGCCCAGGCCGTCGACGTTGGGCTCGAGAGCGGCCTCCGTGTCGACGATCTGCATCGCCTCGACGCGGCCCGCGGCGAGCAGGTCCGGCTCCGCGGCGCGCACGAAGCCCGCCTTCGCGGCCGGCACCAGCAGGTCCACGGACACGATCGCGGTGCGCTGCGAGACCTTCGCCTCCGACTTGACCTTGCGCAGCACGGACAGCGCCTCGCCCGCGGCGGCGAGCAGGGGAGCGCCCTGCGAGGACGCACCCGCGACCTCGCGCAGCGGCGACGACACGGGCCAGGACGCGCGATGCACCGAGCCCTCCTGGAACCAGCTCCACACCTCCTCGGTCGCGAACGGCAGCACCGGCGCGAACAGGCGCAGGAACGTCTGCAGGGCGAGGGTGAGCGCGGCGCGGGCCGATGCGGCGCCCGCCGAGCACGTCGCGAGCGGATCGATGGCCTCGCCGGGGGCGGCGCCGTCGTAGGCGCGCGCCTTGACCAGCTCGAGGTAGTCGTCGCAGAACGTCCAGAAGAGCGTCTCGGCGACCTCGAGGGCCTTGGTGTGGTCGTAGCCCTCGAGCGCCTTGGTGGCGGCGTCGACGACGTCGGCCAGCGCCGACAGCATGGCCCGGTCGAGCGGCTCCGTGACGGACGCGGAGGTCACGTGCGCGGTCGCGGCGAGCCCGGCCTCGAGCGAGGCGTCCGCGGCGGTCGCGATGCCCGTCGCGCCGAGCACGAACTTCGAGGCGTTGAGCACCTTCATCGCGAGGCGACGGCCGATCTTCATCTGGCCCTCGTCGAACGCGGCGTCCGTGCCCAGGCGCGCGGCGGCGGCCCAGTAGCGGACCGCGTCCGAGCCGTGCTGCTCGAGCAGGCCCATCGGCGTGACGACGTTGCCCTTCGACTTCGACATCTTCTTGCGGTCGGGGTCGAGGATCCAGCCGGAGATCGCGGCGTGCTTCCACGGCAGCGTGCCGTGCTCGGCGTGCGAACGCACCACCGTGGAGAAGAGCCACGTGCGGATGATGTCCTGGCCCTGCGGGCGCAGGTCCATGGGGAACGTGGCCGCGAACAGCGCGGGGTTGTCGCGCCAGCCGCACACGATCTGCGGGGTGAGCGACGAGGTCGCCCACGTGTCCATGATGTCCTTCTCGCCGGTGAAGCCGCCGGGGACGTCGCGCTGGTCCGCGGTGTAGCCGGCGGGCACGTCGGCCGACGGGTCCACCGGAAGGGCGTCCTCGCCGGGGACGATGGGGTTCTCGTAGTCGGGCGAGCCGTCCGCGAGGACGGGATACCAGACGGGGATCGGCACGCCGAAGAAGCGCTGACGCGAGATCAGCCAGTCGCCCGTGAGGCCCTTGACCCAGTTCTCGTAGCGCACGCGCATGAAGTCGGGTTCGAAGTCGAGCTCGCCACCCCGGGCCACCAGCGCATCGTTCAGCGCCTTGTCGGTGCCGCCGTTGCGGATGTACCACTGGCGCGTGGTGACGATCTCGAGCGGCTTGTCGCCCTTCTCGAAGAACTTCACGGGGTGGGAGATGGGGCGCGGCTCGCCGTCCATGACGCCGGCCTCGACGAGCAGCTCGACGATGCGCTTCTGCGCCGAGAACGTGGTCATGCCGGCGATCTCGGCGTACGCGGCGAGGCCCGCCTCCGACTCGATGCCGTGCGGCGCCTCGGCAAGCATGCGGCCGTCCCAGCCGATGACGGGGCGGGTCGGCAGGCGCAGCTCGCGCCACCAGGTGACGTCGGTGACGTCGCCGAAGGTGCAGATCATCGCGATGCCGGAGCCCTTGTCGGGCTGGGCGAGGTGGTGCGCCACGACGGGCACCTCGACGCCGAACAGCGGCGTGCGCACGTGCTTGCCGAACAGCGGCTGGTAGCGCTCGTCGTCCGGGTGGGCGACCAGGGCCACGCACGCGGGCAGCAGCTCGGGGCGCGTCGTCTCGATCCAGATCGACTCGTACGAGCCGGTGGCCTCCTCCATGTCCGCCGCCGGCTCGAACGCCAGGCGGTGGTAGGCGCCGGGACGCTCGCGGTCCTCGAGCTCCGCCTGCGCGACCGCGGTGCGGAACGTCACGTCCCACAGGGTCGGCGCCTCGGCCTGGTAGCACTCGTTGCGGGCGAGGCCGCGCAGGAACGCCTGCTGGGCGACCGCCTGGGACGAGGGGGAGATGGTCTGGTAGGTGCGCGACCAGTCGACCGAGAGGCCGAGGTGGCGCCACAGCGACTCGAACTGCTTCTCGTCCTCCGCGGTGAGGCGCTCGCACAGCTCGACGAAGTTGCGGCGCGAGATGGGCTGCTGGTCGGCCGCCTTGACGGACTTGCCCTCGCCGCCCTCGAACGGGGGCTCGTAGCCCTCGACGTAGGGAAGCGTGGGGTCGCAGCGCACGCCGTAGTAGTTCTGGACGCGGCGCTCGGTGGGCAGGCCGTTGTCGTCCCAGCCCATCGGGTAGAACACCTCGCGGCCGCGCATGCGCTGGAAGCGGGCGACCACGTCCGTGTGCGTGTAGCTGAAGACGTGGCCGACGTGCAGGGAGCCCGAGACGGTCGGCGGCGGGGTGTCGATCGAGTACACCTCGTCGCGAGTCCTCGACTCGTCGAAGCGGTACGTGCCGGCGGCCTCCCAGGCCTCGTTCCAGCGGTCCTCAAGCCCGTCGACGGTGGCCTTGTCCGGGATGCGCGAAGTCATGGGCGCCATTCTTCCAGAGGGTGGACGATGCGCGGAATCAGGGCCGATGCCGCAGCAGCGGCCCGAACCACGCGGCCACCACGACGGCCATGACCGCCGCCCCGGCCGCGGCGGGTACGGCCAGGTCCCGCGCATCGTCCCTCCGCAGGGCGAGTGCGCCGCACGCGACGGCGCCGGCGGCGTTGATCGCGGACCAGGCGGCGTTGTGCGCGGGCGGCGACATGCCGCGCCCGGGCGGGTCCGCGAAGGGCGAGGGGAACGGGCGGCCTCGCGCGGCGGCCGTCCCGTGCGGCAGCGCGTTGACGGCGAGCGCGCCCGCGAGGGTCGCCAGCGCCGCGGGTGAGATACGAGGAATGACAGCATCATGCCCGCCGGCGGCGCGTGCGGCCCGGGCGGAGGACGATGCGCCGGTAGCCTCGGGAGGCATGGAGGCGAGGGTGGGCGCCGGCTTCCTCAAGGCGCTGGAGCGGCTCGACGGCGACGCCGGCGACGTGCTCGAGCGTCGCCTGCGCGACCTGCTGCGGCTGCGCGTGTCCCATCTCAACGGCTGCCGCCACTCGATACGCCTGCACGCGGAGTCGCTCGCGGACGCCGGCACGCGTCCCGACCTCATCAGCGCGCTCGCGCGGCCCGCCCGCCAGATCCGTCCCGGCCTGGTGAGCGACGGCGAGATGGCGGCGCTGCGCCTGGCCGAGGTGCTCACGGACGCGCCGCGCGCGCTCGAGGAGGAGGCCCGCGCGCACGCCGGCGAGTGGTTCAACGCGACCCAGCTGGGCGCGATCGTCGAGGTCGTCGCGACCACCAACGCCTGGAACCGCGTTATGCGCGGGGTGGAGTAGCGCTCAGTCCTCGAGGTTGCCGAGCATCGTCCTCAGCGCGGCGGTGGCGGCCTCGATCTGGGGCTCCGTGAGGCCGTCGGTGGCGCGCTCGTGGATGCTGTCGACCTCCACGTGGAGGTCGGCGAGGGCGTCGCGACCGGTCGCGGTGGCGGCGAAGAGGCCGTCCTCCTCGGCGACCCAGCCGCCCGCGGCCAGGCCGTTCCACGCGTCGGTGAGGCGGCCCGCGCCGTAGCCGGGCGGCATGCGTCCCTCGACCGCGTCCCAGGCGAGCGGGTCGGGGGCGCCCGCGAGGACGCTCAGCAGGACGAACTCGGCGCGGGTGGTGGAGCGGTCGGCGAGCGCATCGTCGAAGGCGGCGTCGTAGGCGTGACCGAGTGCCTTGATGAGGGCGTCGAGGCGCACCGCGTCGTGGCTCATGCCCTCAGGGTACGGATTGCCAATGACAAATGTGAAGGAAGTGGTGCGTGTGAAGGGCGAGATCGACGTCGCCCTCGCGCCCGATCACACCCGTCACATCTGTCATTGGAAATCGGACGCCTAAGCCCTTTCGGATTCGTTCTCCGGGCCTCCGACCCTCTCGACCATCAGGTCGGCGACCTCGTGGACGCCCACGAGCACGCGGCTGGCGCCTTGCTCCTGGAGGTAGGCGACGTCCCTCGAGCCGTGGCCGCGCGCGACGATGTCGGCGTCCGGCGCGAGCTCGCGCGCCTTCGCGACCACCGCGCCCGCGTTGAGCGGGTCCGGCACGCCGACGAGCACGGCGCGCGCCGAGCCGATGCCCGCGGCGCCCAGCACCTTCGCGCGCGCCGCGTTGCCCAGGATCGCCTCGTGCCCCAGGTCGCGGATGGCGGCCACGCGGGTCTCGTCGTCGTCGATCACGACCACCGGGATCGAGGCGGCCCACAGCCGGCGCGCGGCCCGGCCGCCGACGCGCCCGTAGCCGACCACGATCACGTGGCCCGTCGCGGCGGCTGCGATCGGGCCGTCGTCGGGCGAGGCCTCCGCGACGTCCTTGGCCGCGCGGCGCGCGACGACGCGCGACACCCACGCGAACAGCAGCGGGTTGAGGATGATGGACACGATCGCGCCCGCGAGCACCAGGTCGCGCGCCTGCCCCGGCAGCGCGCCGAGGTCCTCGCCGAGCGTGACGAGGATGAAGGAGAACTCGCCGATCTGCGCGAGCGAGGCGGCGACCACGACCGACATCGACCGCGAGTAGCGCAGCGCCCTCACGAGCACGAACGCGATGCCGAACTTGCCGGCGACGATCACGAGGACGGTCGCGAGCAGCGCCACCGGGTGCTGCCACACGACGGCCGGGTCGACGAGCATGCCGACCGCCACGAAGAACAGCACCGCGAACGCGTCGCGCAGCGGCAGGGAGTCCTCCGCCGCGCGGTGCGACAGGTCCGACTCGCGCAGGATCATGCCCGCGAAGAACGCGCCCAGCGCGAACGACACCTCGAACACCCATGCGGCGCCCACCGCGACGCCGAGGCCGATCGCGAGCACGCCGAGCGTGAAGAGCTCGCGCGAGCCCGTGTCGGCCACGCGCGCGAGCGTCCACGGGATCACGCGGCGGCCCACGATCCACATGAGCGCGACGAAGCCGCCCACGCGCAGGACCGTGAGCGCGAGCTCGCCCGCGAGCTCACCGCCCGAGACCGCGTCCCCGCCGGCGAGCACGGGGACCAGCACCAGGGCGATCACCATGGCGAGGTCCTCGACGATGAGCCAGCCGACGGCGATGTGGCCCGCGCGGGTGTCGAGCATCTGGCGCTCCTCGAGCGCGCGCAGCATCACCACGGTCGACGCGACGGACAGCGCGAGGCCGAACAGGATCGCGGCGGTGAGGTCCCAGCCGAGCAGCAGGCCGAGGCCCGTGCCGAGCCCGGTCGCGACGATCATCTGCACGATCGCGCCCGGGACCGCGACGCGCCGCACCGCGAGCAGCTCCTTGAAGGAGAAGTGCAGCCCGACGCCGAACATCAGCAGGATCACGCCGATCTCGCTCAGCTGCTGCGCGAGGTCGACGTCGCCCACGAAGCCGGGCGAGTGCGGGCCGATGAGCAGCCCCGCGGCGAGGTAGCCGACGATGGGGGACAGCCGCAGCCTCTGCGCGATCAGGCCGAGGGCGAACGCCGCGACCAGGCCCACCGCGATCGTCGTGATGAGGGGCGCGTGGTGCAGCATGGCACGACCCTATCCGGCCCGTTTTGCCGGGATGTGTCGGAATCGGGTTCTTTCGCCCGTGGCGAAGGTCCCGGGAATGCCGGCGCATGCGCTATCGTTCTGGGCACAAGGTCCTAGGACCGCATCGTCTTGACTCCGGCCGCAAGTCCCTGGTGGCCGGAAGGCATGGTCGACAGCACCACGAGGGCGCCTCTTCGGAGGCGCCCTCGTCGTCTGTCCGGGTGTATTGCCTGGGACGATGCGCGGCGCGGCGCCGCACAACCCTCTCGCGCATCGTCGGCGCGCCGGGGTAGCGTCGGCTCATGGAGAGATTCCTGCTCAAGGCCGCCGTGTTCCTCGCGTCCGCGATCGCGGCCCTCGCGCTGACCTCGCTCATCCTGGGCGCGGACTTCGAGCTGAAGATCAGCGGCCTCATCACCGCGACGGTGATCTTCGCGCTCGCCCAGAGCCTCCTGTCCCCGCTCATCGAGCGCCAGATCCACAAGCGCGCGCGTGCGGTGGTCGGCGGCGTCGGCATCATCTCGACGTTCGTCGCGCTGCTCATCACCGCGACGCTCACCTCCGGCCTGAGCATCCACGGCTTCGGCGCGTGGGCCGGCGGGACGCTGCTGGTGTGGCTCATCACCGCGATCGGCGTGTGGGTGCTGCCCGGCGTCTTCGGGCGGATGGGCGACAAGGACGGCGAGCCCGGCAAGGGCGGCAAGGCCGTCGACAAGCCTGCCGACAAGCGCGACTGAGCCGGCGCATCGTCCGGGCCCGAACGCGACATTTCAGCGTCATGCCTGATTTCCGCGCGAATCGGACGTTCAGGGAGTAGCGTCTGCCTCATGGTGCGATTCCTGATTCACACGCTGATCTTCCTCGGTTCCGCGGCCCTGGGCCTGTGGATCACGTCGCTGATCCTGAGCGACAACATGTCCCTGCCGTTCACCGCGTTGATCGTCGCGACGCTCGTGTACACGGTGGCGCAGTGGATCCTGTCGCCGCTGATCTTCAAGATGGCCACCAAGTACGCGAACGCGATCCTGGGCGGCGTGGGCCTCGTGTCGACGTTCGTCGCGCTGCTCATCGCGACGCTCGTGGTCTCGGACTTCACCATCAGCGGCGTCGGCACGTGGATCGCCGCGACCGTGCTGGTGTGGCTCATCACCGCGCTCGCGACCTGGATCCTGCCGATGTTCCTGCTCAAGGAGGCGGCGGACAAGAAGAAGGACTGACCTTTCACGCACGCGCCGCCGGGGCCCTCCCGGCGGCGCGTCGTGCTGTCCGGGCGACTCGCGTGCGGGGACGAAGGTCCCTTGCGACATATACCCTCGGGGGTATAGTTCTGAGGCGATGGGCCGTCAACGACGACGGCCCTGTCTCAGGTCGGCGAGGACGGTGATCGGTCATGGCCCGCGTGGTGGTCCTGGGTGCCGGGGTGTCGGGGCACACGGCGGCCCTCTACCTGCGCAGGCTGCTCCCGTCGGAGCACGAGGTGCTGGTGGTCAACCCCAAGCCCACCTACAACTGGATCCCGTCCAACATCTGGGTCGGGGTCGGCAGGATGAGGCACGAGGACGTGGTCTTCGACCTCGCGCCGATCTACCGGAAGAAGGGCATCACCTTCGTGCAGGCGAAGGCCGTCGCGCTGTGGCCCGAGGGGGATGGGGACGATGCGCGCCCCGCCGTCGAGGTCGAGCACACCTCTCCCGGACGCGACGGCGAGCTCGAGCGGCTGCGCTACGACTACGTCATCAACGCGACCGGCCCGAAGCTCAACTTCGGCGCGACGCCGGGCCTCGGCCCGGACGGCGGCCACACCCTGTCGGTCTGCACCCCCGACCACGCCACCGAGGCGGCCCACCGGCTCGACGCGCTCAAGTCGGCGCTGCGCACCGAGAGGAGGACGGTGGTGATCGGCGTCGGGCACGGCACGTGCACGTGCGAGGGCGCGGCCTTCGAGTACACGTTCAACGTCGAGCACGAGCTGCGCGAGGCGGGCGTGCGCGACAACGCCGAGATCGTCTACCTCACCAACGAGAACGAGCTCGGCGACTTCGGCGTCGGCGGCATGCAGTTCGAGCAGCACGGATACCGGACCACGTCGCAGCTGTGGACCGAGTCGCTGTTCCGCGAGCGCGGCGTGCGCGCCATCACGGGCGCGGCGGTCACGTCCATCGATGAGGGCGTCATCCACTACGACCAGCTCGACGGCTCGCACAACGACCTCGAGTACGACTTCGCGATGCTGCTGCCGCCGTTCAAGGGCAACGACTGGAAGGCCTTCGACCGGACCGGCGAGGACATCACGGGCACGGTGTTCGCGCCGTCGGGCTTCCTCAAGGTCGACGCGGACTACACGCCCAAGCCGTACGAGGAGTGGAGCGCGCGCGACTGGCCGCGCACGTACCAGAACCCGACGTACCGCAACGTGTTCGCGGTGGGCATCGCGTTCGCCCCGCCGCACCAGATCTCGCGGCCGCGGGCCACGCCCGACGGGGTCGCGGTCGCGCCCTCGCCGCCGCGCACCGGCATGCCGTCGGGGACCATGGGCAAGGTGGTCGCGAAGTCGATCGCGGACATGATCCTCACGGGCGCGTCCGTGCCCACGCATGCGGCGTCGATGTCGGAGATGGCGGCCGCTTGCGTCGCCTCGGCCGGCACGGGCTTCCGCTCGGGCACCGCCGCCGCGATGACGATGAGCCCCGTGGTGCCCGACTGGGAGCGCTACCCCGAGACGGGGCGCGACCTCAAGGCCACCAAGGGTGAGATCGGGCTGTCCGGCCACTGGGTGAAGCGCATGCTCCACACCCTGTTCATCTACAAGGCGAAGGGCCGTCCGGGCTGGGCCTGGATCCCGGAGTGATCGGAGGGGCGTGATGGACACCACCAACGACAGGATCGCTCACGCGCCGCTGCCCACCGAGGGCGAGCTGCGGCGTCGGCGCTCCCTGGTCGCGCAGCTGACGCGCTTCGTCGGCACGTCGTGGACGATGTGGAGGCTGGCGCGCCGCCACCGCTAGCCGTGGCGGCGCGGGCTCAGGCCTGCGGGTCGGCGGGGCAGCCGGCGACGGGCGCCGGGTCCGCCGCGCACTCCGCGGGTGCCGGGTCGGCGTCGCACGTCACGGCCTCGGGGTCCGCCGCGCAGGCGGTGTCCGCGAGGCTCGCGGTGATCGCGAGCCGGCGGTCGGGGTCGAGCCGGCCCAGGATCTTGAGCGCGAGGCCGGCGAGGGCGTCGACCTCGTCCTCGTCGAGGTCGGCGAGGATCATCTCGCGGACCGCGTCCGCGTGCAGCGGGCGCGTGTCCAGGAACGCCTCGACGCCGGCGTCGGTGAGCACCGCGTTGAACGCGCGGCCGTCCTCGGCGCAGGGCGTGCGCGACACGAGGCCCTTGCGCTCGAGGCCCGTCACCACGCGCGACAGGCGGGGGAGGGTCGCGTTCGTGCGCGACGCGAGGGCGCTGAGGCGGAGGCGGTGCGCGTCGGCCTCCCACAGCGCCTCGAGCAGCGTGAACTCGAAGGCCGTGAGATGCGCCTCGGTGAGGCGCTTGTCGAGGGCCGCGGGGAGCAGCTCGAGCAGCGCGTGGAGGCGCGCGACCGCGACGCGCTCGGGGTGGCGCAGGGCGGTGTCTGTGCTCGTCATGGGACCATCATACCAAGAAGTTGCATCTACAACCAAGAGGCGCTATGGTCGGTTGTTGTAGGTACAACCAACGGGGCGCGAGGCGGCCCGGGAATAGGAATCGACATGACCACCTTCACCATCATCGGCACCGGCACCATGGCCAACGCGATCGGCGGCGTCCTCGCCGAGGGCGGCAGCTCCGTCTCCTACGTCGCGAAGGACCAGGTGGGCGAGGCCCCGCTGGCCGGCGACGTGGTCGTGCTCGCGGTCCCGTTCCCCGCCGTCGACTCGATCCTCGCGGCGTACGGCGACGCATTCGATGGCAAGGTCGTCGTGGACATCACCAACCCGCTCGACTTCGAGACCTTCGACTCGCTCGTCGTGCCCGCCGGCTCGTCGGCCACCGCCGAGATCCAGGTGAAGATCCCCCACGCCCGCGTGCTCAAGGCCTTCAACACGACCTTCGCGGCGACCCTCGCGTCCAAGAAGGTGGGCGACGCCCCGACGACCGTCCTCGTCGCGGGCGACTCGAGCGACGCGAAGTCGGCGCTCATCGCCGCGATCGAGGCCGGCGGCGTCGGCGCGATCGACGCGGGCTCGCTCGCCCGCGCGCACGAGCTCGAGGCCATCGGCTTCGCGCAGCTCACGCTCGCCGTCTCCGAGAAGCTGCCGTGGACCGGGGGCTTCGCGGTCGCCCGCTGACCCGTCTCCCGATGCGCCTCGCGCGGCGGCCTCGTGACCGTCGCGCGAGGCGCATCGGCCGGCTACTGCCCGAGCTGCTCGAGCAGCGTCAGCTGCTCCTGCCGGCGTTTGTCGAGGTAGTCGCCCAGCCGCTCCGTGTCGTCCGAGGTCCAGTCCGCGGGATGGGTGACGCCCACCCATGCCTGGAGGTTCGCCTTGACCGAGTACATGTGCCCGAAGCCGTCGGGGACGGATCCCGCGGCGGGCATGTCGAGCAGGGTCTCCCACCCGGTGATGATCGGAAACCACCGCATCTGCGGCGACACGTCCGGCGCGCGCGAGTCGCCCCGGAGCCACTCCGGCTCGCGGTAGAAGGTCACGGGGGAGAAGAAGACCACGGGATCCGACCCGTGCTGCAGGTAGACGATGCGGGTGGGCCCCCACTCGCCCGCCGGGGAGCCGAGCGAGTCGGCCTCGCCGGTGAAGCGCACGGTGCGGCCCTCCCCGAACACCGGCAGCCACGCGGGCGAGCCCGGGTCCCGGTCGCGCTCCAGCTCGTTGTGCATGAGGTTGACGAAGGTGGGTCCGGCCATGAGCGCGCCGTCGATCGGCTCGTTGAGGATGTCGGGCGAGCTCAGCACCGCCTCGACTCCCGCGGAGCCCAGCGACAGGCCGTACAGGTAGAGCCGGGGGCGCGCGTCCTCGGGCAGGGTGGCCCAGTAGTCGTGGACCACGCGGAACACCTCGACCGAGGCATCCGCGACCGCCTCCTGGTCCGCCAGCAGCGACAGCCAGCTCGGCAGGTACGAGTACTGCAGGCTCGCGATCGCCGTGTCCCCGTTGTAGAGGAACTCAAGCGAGTCCGACGCGTTGGTCTCCACGAGCCCGGTGCCGGTGCTCGTCGCGAGCACCAGCACCTTGCGGTCGAAAGCGCCCGTGCGCTCGAGCTCCTTCAGCAGCAGCTGCGCGCGGCCCTCGAGGGTGTCTGCGGACCGCAGGCCCACGAACACGCGGATCGGCTCGACCGCGCCCCCGCCGCTGTACGCGTCGAGGTCCTCGACCGTGGGCCCTCCCGCCACCCACTTGCGGCCCTGGCGGCCCAGCGTGTCCCACGGCGTCAGCGAGCCGTCGCCGCCGGAGCGCAGCGCCGAGTGGGTGACCTCGGTGCCGGCGATGTCGTGCGTGTCGCGCACCGAGAACGCCGCGTTCGCGCCGATGAAGAAGCCGCGCACCAGCACGCCGGACACCAGCAGCCACAGGAGCAGCACCATCGCCAGCGTCGCGAGCGTGACCGCGAGGCGGTGGGGCAGGTACCGGACCGCCAGGCGGTCCGCCCAGCGGAACGCGGCGCGCAGCGCCCGCGAGACCACGAGCAGCGCGCTGGCGATCACGATCGCGACGCCGGCGACGATCGGCCACGCGGTGGGGTTGAGGTCGTCCATGCCGAAGGTCTGGCGGATGCCGTTCTGCCAGCCCACCCAGCGCCAGATCGACAGCGACAGGCTCAGCCCGATCGCGCCCAGCACGAGCCACGCGACCACCGTGCGCGCCCGCCCGCGCAGGTTGGGCACCTCGAGGTAGTTCCACACCGCGTGCGCGCCCGCGCCCAGGCCGTAGCCGACCATGAACGACACCCCGGAGGCGACGCCCTGCACCACCGGGATGCGGGGCAGCAGCGACGGCTCCAGCGAGATCGAGATGAACAGCGCGCCGGCCACGAGGCCCACGCCGGAGAAGGTCGGCTCGAGCAGCCGCGGCGGGCGGTGGGACGATGCGGTGTGCCGGGCCCGCAGCTCGCGCAGGGCGCGCAGGGGGTGGCGCGGCGCCGCCGCGGGCGCGGGATCCGGCTCGCGCGCGGGCTCGGATGGGTTCGCGATCTCCGTCGCGGAACCGGTCATGGGCGTCACCCCCTCACCCTCGTGACTGTATCCCGGCGCGCCGCGCGCCCCGCGCATCGTCCCTCGTGAGTGGCGGATCGCAATTGTGACCGGTCCCAATGGTAACTATTCCGTAACGTCGTCGTCCCGAGGCGCCGGGGGCGCTAGCGTCGTCGAGTGCGGACACAATGGCGTGCCCGCACCTTCTTGTCGCGAGGCGGCCACAACGGCGTGGTCGAGCCCCGACGCCTCCGTCGGCAGTTCCGTCAGGCCTGCCGCAGCAGCGGTTGCGTCATGCAGTGCGCGCCGCCGCGGCCGCGACCGAGCTCCGCGCCGACGATCTCGATGACCTCGACGCCCGCGGCGCGCAGCTCGTCGTTGGTGTGGGTGTTGCGGTCGTAGGCGACCACCACGCCCGGCTCGAGCGCGAGGAGGTTGTTGCCCGAGTCCCACTGCTGGCGCTCGGAGGCGTAGCGGTCGCCGCCCGTCGCGATGACCCGGAGGTCCACGCCGAGGGCCTCGCTGACCACCTCCGTGAAGGGACGCTCGTCGCGGCGCACGTCGAGCATCGTCGGGGCGGGGGCCTCGCGGATCACGAACGTCTCGATCTCGTCGATGATCCCCGGGAAGACCGTGCACAGGTCGCGGTCCGCGAGCGTGAACACCGTGTCGAGGTGCATCGCGGAGCGCAGCCGCGGCAGCTTCGCGACGATCACCTTCTCCGCGCCCTCCTCGAGGAACAGCTCCATCGCGAGCTGGGTGATCGCCTGGCGGCTCGAACGCTCGGACATGCCGACCAGCACCGTGCCGTTGCCGATCGGCATGACGTCGCCACCCTCGAGGGTCGCGAGCCCGTGGTCCATCTCCGGGTCGCCCCACCACACGTTCACGGCGTCGCCGAAGTCGGGGTGGAACGCGTAGACGGCCTTCATCACGAGCGTCTCCGCGTGGCGCGCCGACCAGTACAGCGGGTTGAGGGTGACGCCGCCATAGATCCAGCTGGTGGTGTCGCGCGTGAAGAGGGTGTTGGGCAGCGGCGGCAGCAGGTAGTCGCGCATGCCGGACTCCTCGCGCACCAGCTGGATGCCGGGAGGGGAGAAGTCGCGCGGCAGGTCGAGCGTCGAGAGGCCTCCGATGAGGTGGCGCGCGAGCGCGTGGCTGTCGAGCTCCTCGAGGTAGTGGCGGATGTCGGTCGCGAGGCCCAGCCCGACCTCGTCCGGGGTGATCTTGCGGTCGAGGAGCCACGAACGGGCGTGGGGGAGCGCGAGGGTCTCGGCGAGCAGCGTGTGCAGCTCGAGCACCTGGATGTCCCGATCGCGCATGAGCTGGACGAACTCCGCGTGGTCGCGCTCCGCGTTCTCGACCCACATGACGTCGTCGAACAGCAGGTCATGGCAGTTGGACGGCGTGAGCCGGTGGTGCGCGAGCCCGGGCGCGCACACCAGCACCTTCTCGAGCGTCCCCACCTCGGAGTGGACGCCGTACTCGGGCATCGTGATCGCGGGGGCCTGCGTCTCGGTCATGGTCTGCGCGCGCCTTCCTGCCGGTGCTTCCGAACCTAGCAGGGGGGACGATGCGTGGGTCGGGTGGCGGACGGGTGCGTCAGGGCTGCGGCGCGGGCCCGAGCACGGGTGCGTGCGCCTTGAGCACGCGCGCCTGGTCGGCGGCCGCCGCATCGTCCGCGTGCGAGGCGACCAGCGCGGCCGCGAGCCGCTCGAGCTCGGCGTCGACGCGCGCCGCGAACTCCGGCAGGGACAGGAAGCGACGCGCGAGGACGCGCGCCCCCTCGGCGTCGCCGAGCCCGGCGCGCGTGCCGACCGCGACGTCGAGCGCCCAGTCGACCACCGCGATGCGGCCGGTCGCGGGGTCGACGCTCATGAAGGCGTGCTCGCACGGGCCGCCCACGTGGTCGTAGCTGTCGACGATCTCCTGGAAGGCCAGGTAGGTCGCGAACGCGTCGACGTCGAGGGCCGAGGCGATGATGGTGGCGAAGGCGTCGTCGTCGGGGCCGTCGATGGCGTCGAGGACGTCGGTCAGCGAGAGGTTCATGTCAGCCATCTCATGCGCCGTCGCTGAGAGTCCGCTGGGAGCGGATCGGGGGTTGGTCGAGAGCCGGGGTGCTATCGGATCCCCATCGCGCGGCGCGCGTTCACGGCGCGCACCTGCGAGGGGATGGTGAACAGGTCCACGAACCAGCCGATGCCGAACAGGCCGGCGGTCAGCAGCCACAGGATGCCGCGGCCGATCTTGCCCAGGTAGAAGTGGTGGATCCCCAGCAGTCCGAGGAAGAACCAGAGGATGTAGGTGATCGCGGTGTCCTTCGGGGGCAGGGGTGCCTCGTTCATGACGACCTCCGTCGTGTCGGTGGGGACCTCCCTCGAGGCTAGCCCGGCACGGGCCGCCGCGTGCGGGGCGGGGACGCGGCAAGGCCCCGTCACCGGGTGGGTGACGGGGCCTGTCCTCGGAAGGAGCGCGGCAGTCACCCCGCGCCCCTCTCGCGCGGTCAGCGCGAGAAGATCGAGCCGAAGATCGAGCCGAACGAGCCGGTCTTGGCGCCGTCCTGGTCGCAGGTGCAGCGGTCCTTGGGGGCGACGCCGGCGAGCGCCTGCTCGACGTGCTGGCCGCAGCCGGTCCAGGTCGCCTTGCCGCACTGGCTGCAGGTGATGCGAGAGCACATATCTGATTCTCCTTCGTGGGATCACGGGTGTTCGCGGCCGGGCAACGGGGAGGCTCCCGGCCGCTTCCCCACCAGTATGCATACCCCCAGGGGTATGTGTCAAGGAGGGGTGAGGTCCTCCGGTGATACGGTCCGAGCATGTCGGAGAACACCGCCGAGCCCCACGTCGAGCCGCCCGTCGAGCGCATCGTCATGAAGGCGCCCGTCGCCGCGGTCCTCGAGGCCGCCACCCCATGGTCGCACGTGCGCGCGCTGGTGCCCGAGGACATCCCCTGGCTCGCCGGGGCCGTGTGGGAGTGCTACCCGCGCCGCGAGCCGTTCCACGACTGGGACCGCGTCGTCGCGATGACCCAGTCCATGTTCAAGAACGAGGCGGGCCCGTTCATGCCGGTCGCCTCGCCCGTCGCGATCACCGAGGACGGCGGCATCGCCGGCGCGGTCACGGTGGTGCACCGCTGCACCCTCCTCGACGACCTGCCCGACTGCCCCTACATCCTCGACTGCCTCACCCTGCCCGACCACCGCGGCCGGGGCGTCGCCTCCGGGCTGCTCGCGGCCGCCGCGCGCGCCGTCAAGGCGGTGGGCGAGACCCACCTCGCGCTCACCGTCGACGTCGACAACGAGCCCGCGCTGCGCGTGTACCGGAGGCTGGGCTTCACCGAGGTGATGAGGCGCCCGCTGCCGGGCTGAGCGGCCGGTGCGCGGCGCATCGTCCCGGGCCGGGACCCGGCCCCGATACGGTGGCCCCATGGGAATCCTGTCGAAGGTGTTCGGCGGCCGGAAGCGTGTCGAGCCGTACGGGCTGTGGAGCGACGACGCCGCGCAGCTCGCCGCGCTCGAGGCCCGCGGCGGGGACCCGACGGCGCCGCGCGAGTCGGAGTTCTTCCTGTCCTTCACGTCGGAGCCGCGCATCCGCTCCGCGGCCGACGAGCTGCGCGCGATGCACCTCGCCTACGAGATCGTCGAGCCCAGCCACGACATCCCCGAGTGGATGCTGTTCCTGCGCGCCTACCGGACGCCGCTCGTCCCGGACTTCCTGCGGGCGACGGTCGACCTGTGCGAGCGGCTCGCGGACAAGCATGGCGGCGACTACGAGGGATGGGCCGGCCTGCTCACGGACGCGGAGAAGGACCTGTAGTGGGGTACCGCCTGCGCCGCTGGACGGACGCCGACCTCGATGTGCTCGTCGCCGCGAACGCGCCCGAGATGATGGAGCACCTCGCCGGACCCGAGACCCCCGCGCGCGTCGCGCGCCGCCACGAGCAGTACGTGCGCGGTTGGGACGCCGGCCGCCCGAGCATGTTCACCATCCGGAGGGACGATGCGCCGGGCGCCGTGGGCTCGATCGGCTGGTGGGAGTCGGAGTGGGACGGTGCGCCGTGCCTCGAGACCGGCTGGATGGTGCTGCCCGAGTTCCAGCGCCGGGGCGCCGCGACCGCGGGCGTGCGCCTCGTGATCGAGGACGCGCGCGCTCGCGGGACCCTGCCCGTCCTCATGGCCTGCCCCAACGTCGACAACGTCGCGTCGAACGCGCTGTGCCGGACGGTCGGCTTCGCGTTCCGCGGCGAGCTCGAGGACGAGTACCGCGGCGTGCCCATGACGCTCAACGTGTGGACCTACGACCTCGGAGGACGCGCATGAGCGAGGAGGTTCCGGTGGAGGGCGGCGCCGAGCTGCCCGACTACGCCGTGGCGCGCCTGCAGAACACCCGGTGGCGGCTCACGACCTCGTGGTGGATCCTGCCGCCGCTCGTGTCGCTGGGCCTGCTGTGCTGGGTCGGCTTCGCGTGGGCGGGCTTCAAGACGCGGCTGGCGAAGTACTGGATCTCCGCGGGCGCGTGGTTCGCCGTCTCGTCGCTGATCGCGATCCTGCCCGCCGGCCGGTACACGGCGATCGTCGCGGTCGCGTGCTGGTTCCTGCCGACCATGCAGTCGATCGTCATGATGCGCCGGTACCTGGTCGAGCGGGCGGTCGGGGACCTCTAGGACCTCTCGACCCGGCGACCGCTAGGACGGCGCGTCCGCGGGCTCCTCGGCCACCGCATCGTTCCTGATGCCCAGCCACGAGACGACGCCCGCGAGCATCATGAAGACGCCCGTGACCACGGTCGCGCGGTGGAACCCGGCGAGGTCGAGCCGGCCGCCCGCGATCGTGCCGATGAGCGCCACCGCCACGAGGCCCGCGATGCGCGCGACGGCGTTGTTGACGGCGCTCGCGATGCCCGACCGGGCGACCTCGATCGCGCCCAGGATCGCCGAGGTCAGCGGCGGCACCATGAGGGTGAGCCCGATCCCGAACACCACGATGCCCGGCAGCGCCTGAGTCCAGTAGGTGAAGTCCTCGGACACGGCGAGGAGCATGAAGGAGCCCACGCCCATCGTCAACGGCCCCACCGTCATGAAGATCCGCGGTCCGAAGCGCGCGCCCCAGGCGCCCGTGCGCGTGCTGCCGAGGATCACGAGCGCGGTGATGGGCAGCCCCGCGAAGCCCGCCGCGGTCGCGCTCAGCCCCGCGCCCTGCTGGAGGTACACGCTCACGATGAAGCCGTTGAGCGCCAGCCCGCCGTACGCGAACCACGTGGTGAGGTTGCCCCACGCGAAGTTGCGCGCCGTGAACAGCGACAGGGGCAGCATCGGGTCGGCGGCGCGGGCCTGCCGCCAGAAGAACCCGACGAGCGCCAGCACCCCGACGATCGCGCCGATCGCGACCGCCGGCTCGGACCACCCGAGCCGCGGCTGCTCGACGAGCGCGTAGACGACGCCGCCGAGCCCGACGGCGCACAGCACCGCGCTCGCGTAGTCGACCCGCGCGCCCTCGCGCCGCACGTCGCGCGTGCCCGCCGCCTTGACCCGGGCCAGGAGCACGAGGGTCACCGCGATCGGGACGACGTTGATGCCGAACGCCCACCGCCACGACGCGTAGTCGGTCAGCACGCCGCCGAGCAGCGGGCCCACCACGAACGCGACCGTCGTCGCGCCCGTCCACGTGCCGATGGCCTTCGCCTGGGCCGGCCCGCGGAACGTCGACATGATGAGCGCGAGGCTCGACGGGACCAGCAGCGCGCCGGCGACGCCCTGGAGCAGGCGCGCGCCGATGAGCACGCCGCCCGTCGGTGCGAGCGCGATCACGAGCGACATGGCGCCGAAGCCGATCAGCCCGATCGTGAGGACGCGCAGGCGCCCGTACAGGTCGGACAGGCTGCCGGCCACCAGGATGAGCGAGCCCAGCGTGATGAGGTACGCGTCCGTCACCCACTGCTGCAGCGCGATGCCGCCGCCGAGGTCGCGGGCGATCGCCGGCAGCGCGACGGTGACGATGCTGCCGTCCAGGAACGCGACGAAGCTGCCCAGGATCGCGATCCACAGCACCGTGACCTGGGTGCTGCTCGCGACGGGCGAGGACGATGCGCCGGATGCCGGGGTGGCGGACATGGGGCCAGGTTAGGCCCCGATCCGCTCAAGAGGCGTGGCGGTGCGCGGTGGGCGCGGTGCGAAGGGCGAACCAGCGGGCGGCGCGCAGGCGCGCCTCGTCGGTGAGGACCGTCCAGGCCTGCGGGATGTCGCCGCGCTCGCGGATGGCGCGGTCGAGGTAGTCGCGCAGCAGCCAGACGTCGGCGGGGTCGGACGCGGGTCCGACGCGGAGGGTCTCGGTGAGGCGTCGCGCGCTGAAGCCGAGGTCGTCGGCCGCCTGCTCGCGGGTGATGCCTGACCGCTCGAGATTCGCGGCGAGCTCGCGCCCGGTACGGGCGACCTCGGTCCGGGTGAGCGACATGCGGGCTCCTTCTGGTCGTCGGCACCGTTGCCGACTGCTCGTGGTGAGTCCTATGAGCATGGCACGGTTGCGGGGCGCCACTCCACCATCCCCAGGTGAACGGCGTCCGACCTCCGGGTGACATCCAGACGAACTGTCGCATCGTCCCGTGCGGAGGCCGTGCGCCAGTATCGTGTTCCGCACGAGCGGGCGTGGGCGTCCGCCGGGGAAAGGGGCCGCGGTGGCGAAACTGTACTTCCGCTACGGGGCGATGAACTCGTCCAAGTCGGCGCTGCTGCTCACCGCGGCCTACAACTACGAGGAGCGGGACCAGCATCCCGTCATCGTCAAGCCGGGCGTCGACACGAAGGCCGGCACCTCGGTGTCGTCGCGGCTCGGCGTCGAGCGCGCGGTCGACGTGCTGCTCGACGCGGAGGCGTCGCTGTACGAGGCGCTCGTCGCGCATCGTCCGATCGACCAGATCGACGCGGTGTTCGTCGACGAGGCCCAGTTCCTCACACCCGCGCAGGTCGACGAGGCGTTCGTCGTCGCGGTCCGCCACGGCGTGCCGGTGCTCTGCTACGGGCTGCGCGGGGACTTCATGACGCACTCGTTCCCGGGGTCGCTGCGGCTGCTCGAGATCGCGCACGCGATCGAGGAGCTCAAGACCATCTGCCGCTGCGGGTCGAAGGCGATCTTCAACGGCCGCGTCATCGGGGGCGTATTCGTCAGCCACGGCGAGCAGGTCGCCATCGACGGCCAGCAGGCCGACTACGAGTCGCTGTGCGGGCGCTGCTACCTCGACAAGGTGGGTCCCGTGCGCGCCGCGGGCGTGCCCGAGGTCGAGGCGGGGACCGCGGCGCCGCTGTTCTGACGCGCGTCGCGCGGGACGATGCGTCGCTCGCCGCCGCGCACCGGCACGGCCCAGCGGTTGGTCGCGGGCGGCGTCACGCACACGAAGTGCGGCGAGAAGCGGCTGGGAGGCAGGTAGGCCCGGTTGAGGTCGACGATGACGACGCCGTCGGGCCCGGGCGCCGCCAGGCGGATCATGCGGAACGCGTAGGACTCGTCGGCCGCGGTCGCATCGGCGAATGCCGCGAACAGCTGGTCGCCCTCGCGGTGGACCAGCAGCGTGAGGGCGGTGCCGTCGACCTCGAAGGCGACCGCGCCGTCGTAGCGGGTGGACCCTCGGTGGCCGTCGATCGCGACGGTGGGGGTCGTGGCGGAGGGCATCGGGTCGAGGCGGCCGGGCCGGACGAGGTCGGGGTCGACGGGCCAGCGCTCGATCGCCGCGAGTCCCTCGCGCGCCGGGCGCTCGGGGTCGAGCACGCGCAGGGCGACCGCGCCGTCGCGGGCGAATGCGCGCAGGAGCACCTCGCCGTGTGGGGCCTCGTCGCCGGGGGCGAGCCGGAGGTCGCCGTTGGTCGCGACCCCCGCATCGAGGTGCCAAGCGCCGGGGGTGCCCGGCACCTCCATCGGGGTGTCGGAGAGCCACGCCGTGCGCGCGAGCGCGGCCAGCCCGTGCGGCGCGAAGGCGGCGGCGTCGCGCGCGGCGAGCCAGGCGTCGTGCGAGGCGGGAAGGGTCACGCGACCCATGGTGGCAGGTCGTGAGTCTCGGAAAATGAAACATCGCTGTAACCCATGGAAGTCGAAAGATAGATAGCGTCCCCCTATGGAAGGCGCGATCGGCCCCGAGATCGAGTCCCTCACGAGGGTCATCGACCTGCATTCGCTGCGCATCCTGGTCGCCATCGACGAGCACGGCTCGATCTCCGCGGCGGCCCGCTCGCTCGGCTTCAGCCAGCCGACCATCACCCAGCACGTGCAGCGGCTCGAGGAGCGCCTCGGGGCGCCGCTCGTCGCGCGGACCGCGCGTGCGGCCCGCCTCACGCCGGTGGGCGCGCTGCTCGCGCGCCACGCGCCGCGCATCGACGCGAGCCTCACGGCGGCGGCGACGGAGCTCGCCCGCGCGCTCGGGCGCCGTGCCGGGCTCGTGCGGCTCGTGGCCCCACCCGAGCAGGTGGGCGCGGTGCTCGCGCCCGCCGCCGCCAGGCTCGCGCAGCTCCAGCCGCATCTCGACATCGCGATCCTCGAGGCCACCGACGCCGAGGAGGCGCTCGACATGGTGCGCGCCGGGCGAGCAGACATCGCCGTGACAGCCACGCCGTTCGAGGGGCGCGACCGTGCCCGTGGGGCGGGGCTGCGCACCTCGTTCCTGTTCGCGGAGGAGGTCATCGCGCTGACGGCAGCGGACGTCGCGGGCGCGGACGGGCGCGTCGACCCGACGGCGCTCGTCGACGAGCCGTGGATCACCGGCCAGGGCACGTGCTCCGCGGCGGTCGCCGCCCGGATCGGGAGGGTCGAGGGCTCCGGGGACACGGCGGTGAGCCGCCCCGAGACCGCCGTCGCGCTCGCCTCACATGGTCGCGGCGCCGCGTTCGTCATCGAGTCCGCGCTCGAGGGGCTCTCGCTGCCCGCGTCGCTGCGCGCGCTCGGCCTCGCTCCCGCGCTGCGGCGCCGCACGACCGCTGCCACGCTCGCCGAGGCCGCGCAGATCCCCGGCGTCGCCGCCGCGCTGCGCGTCCTGGCCGCGCATCAGCCCTCACCCGTCGGCGTCGAGGCCATCCTCGACTCCCGCCGTCGCAGCACCGTCCATCGGGCGCGTTTCGCGCCCCTGGGCGGCGTCGTCACCACCCCGCTCCAGCATGACCCGGCCCCTACAGAGGAGAACCCCATGGCACTCACGTCCGGCACCGTCGCCCGCACGGCGGCGGTCACCGTGGCGGGCGCGTTGGCGCTCGCCGGCTGCACCGCATCGTCCGACGAGGAACCCACGCCCCGCGCGAGCGCCGTGGTCGGCGCGGACACCGGCCAGGAGATCGACTCGATCACCGTCGCCCTGCCCGGCTCGCTGTCGAGCCTCTACGTGGGGGCCGAGTCCGGCATCCTCAACTACTACGTCGCGTCCGTGGCGCAGGAGGGACTCGTGTCGGTCGACTCGACCGGCGCGCTGCAGCCGGCGCTCGCGGCGAGCTGGGAGCAGACCGACGACGTCACCTACGTCTACGAGCTGCGCGACGACGCCGAGTTCCAGGACGGCACGCCGGTGACCGCCGAGGACGTGGTGTTCTCGCTCGACCAGGCGCGCGACGAGACGGCCTCGCCGGGCCTCGCGTACTACATGACGAACATCGACTCCGTGGAGGCGACCGGGGAGAACGAGGTCACCATCACGCTGACCCAGCCCGACGCCGCGTTCGCGGGCAACATGAGCACCGCGGGCGCCGCGTTCATCACCTCCAAGGCGTTCTGGGAGGCCCACGACGGCGACGTCGGCACCTCCGACTCGCTGCTGCTCGGCACGGGGCCGTACAAGGTCACGGAGTTCGTGCCGGACTCGCACGTGACCTTCGAGCGGGTCGACACGTGGTGGGGCGACCTGCCCAAGGTCAAGGAGATCCGCATGGACTTCGTCTCGGACGAGTCCACGCGCCTGCTGGCCGCGCAGTCCGGCGACGTCGACGTCGCGTTCAACGTGCCGTTCTCCCAGGCGGAGCAGTGGGAGTCGCTCGACAGCATGCGCGTCGAGTACGTGAACGACCTCTCCTACGTCGGCCTGTACTTCAACACCGGCGTCGCGCCGTTCGACGACGCGAAGGTGCGCGAGGCCATCGCGCACGCCGTCAACCGTGACGCCTACGTGTCGACGATCCTCAAGGGCCACGGCGAGGCCGCGACCGCGATCATGACGCCCGAGTCGCTCGGCTCGGTCTACAGCCCCGACGAGGCCCGCGAGATGCTCGCCGGCATCCCGCAGTGGGACTACGACCTCGAGGCCGCGAAGGCCGCGCTCGCCGCGTCGTCCGTGCCGGACGGCTTCGAGGCCGAGCTGCTGACGCCCAACACCGGCCCCCAGCTGGGCACCGCGGCGCAGGCCCTCGCGCAGGACCTCGCCGAGATCGGCATCACGCTCAACGTGCGCGAGGTGCCGATCGAGGAGTGGCTCGCGAGCCTCGACCCGTCCTCCGAGTACGGCATCAACTACATGTGGTACTTCTCGACGCTGGGCGACCCGGCCGAGATCCCCTCGTACCTCATCGGCGCCGACAACCCCGCGCAGTACGACAACCAGGAGGTCCTCGACCTCCTCACGCAGATCGGCGCCGAGAAGGACCAGGCGGCCCGCATCGACCTGTTGGTCGAGGCCGAGACGCTGCAGGCCGAGGACGTCATCAACGTGCCGCTGTGGTGGGGTCAGTCCGCGACCGCGTTCGCGAACGACCTGGGCCTCGACGCGTACAGCGCGTACACGTTCGTGTCGACGTGGCCGGCGCAGCTCTACCGGGCGGGCTGACCTTGTCGATCGCTGACAACCGGGCACGCGCATCGCGCCTGCGGCCGCTCGGCCGCATGGTCGCGGTGCGCGTGCTCGGCGTGCTCGGGGTGCTGTTCGTGCTCTCGATCGTCGTCTTCGCGATGATGTACCTCGCCCCGGGCGACATCGTGAAGAACCTCCTGGGCAACCGCCCCGCCAACCCGGACGTGGTCGCCGCCGTGCGCGCGCAGTACCGGCTCGACGACCCCGTCGTCGTCCAGTACCTGTCGTGGCTCCGGGGGTTCCTCACCGGGGACCTCGGCACGTCGATCCGCCTCCAGCAGCCGGTCGCGGACGCGATCGGGGACCGCGTGGGCATCACCGCCGCGCTGTGCCTGCTCGCCTTCGTCGTGTCGGTCGCCGTGGCGGTCCCGCTCGGCGTGCGCTCCGCCGTCAAGGCGGGCGGCTGGATCGACCGCACCGGCAACGCGCTGTCGATCCTCGGGCTGAGCGCGCCCACGTTCGCGGTGGGCCTCCTGCTGCTCTACGTGTTCGCGTACTACCTGCCGATCCTCCCGGTCTACGGCGGCGGCGACGGCGGCGTCGACACGCTGCGCCACCTCGTGCTGCCCGCGGTCACGCTCGCCCTCGGGCTCGGCGCGATCATCGTCAAGCTCACGCGCACGGCGATGCTGCGCGAGCTCGAGTCCGACTACGTGACGTTCGCCCGCTCGCGCGGGCTCGGCGAGGGGCTCGTGCGCCGGCTCGCGCTGCGCAACGCCGCCATCCCGATCGTCACGGGTGCGTCGCTGGTGCTGACGTTCCTCGTGGGCGGCACGGTGCTCGCCGAGACCACGTATGCGCTGCCGGGGCTGGGCACCCTGCTCCAGGACTCGGTGCTGTTCAAGGACATCGCCGTGGTGCAGTCGCTCACGCTGCTGGTCGCCGTGGTGATCGCCGCGATCGCGCTGGTCGCGGACCTCGCCTACATCCTGCTCGACCCGCGCGTGCGCCGACAGATGGGAGCCGCCGCATGAGCGACATCCGCGTGATCGGCGTCCTGCCCGTGCGTCGTCGTCGGCGCCGCCTTCCCATCGGGGTCGGCGTCGCGATGGGCGTGCTCGCGCTCGCCATGCTCGCCGCCGTGCTCGGGAGGCTGATCTTCTCCGACGCGATGCACCAGGACATCCTCGCCGCGACGCTTCCGCCGGGCTCCGACGGGCATCCCCTCGGCACCGACGAGCTGGGCCGCGACATCCTCCAGATGGCCGTCGCGGGCACCGCATCGGCCCTGGTGGGGCCCGTGATCGTGGCCGTCGGCTCGATGATGCTGGGCGTGATCCTCGGCACCCTCGCCGGCTACGAGCGCGGTTGGCTCGACACCCTCATCTCCCGGTGGACCGACCTGCTGCTCGCCGTGCCGGTGCTGCTCGCCGCGATCGTCGTGTCGGGCGTGATGGGCGGCGGCTACTGGGTCACGGTCGCGCTGCTCATCGTGCTGTTCTCGCCGTCCGACATCCGCATCGTCCGCGCGGGCGTGCTCGAGCAGTCGGCCCGGCCCTACATCGAGGCGGCCCAGATGCTGTCCCTGTCGCGCTGGCGCGTGATGTTCCGGCACATCCTGCCCAACGTCACGTCGCTCGTGGTCACCAACATGATGCTCAACGTCGCGTTCGCGCTCGTCGCGTTCTCGTCGCTGTCGTTCCTCGGTGTCGGCGTCGCGCCCGGCACCGCGGACTGGGGCCGTCAGCTCACCGACGGGCGCGCCATCATGTTCCAGAACCCGGCCGCCGTGTTCGTGCCCGCGCTGCTCATCGTGGCGGTCGCGGTGTGCGTCAACCTCGTGGGCGACTGGATCGGCCAACGGCTGTCCCAGGTGGGGGAGGAGGCCCGATGACCGTCATCCTCGGCGACCTGGCCGTCCTCGGCCCGGCGGGGCCCATGGTGGAGCCGATCTCCGCGGAGATCGCTCCCGGCGCCACCCTCGCGCTCATCGGCGAGTCCGGGTCCGGCAAGACCCTCACCGCGAAGTCGATCGTCGGGCTGCTGCCGCGCGGCTTCCGGGCGACCGGGACCGTCTCGGTCGCGGGGCAGGCGATCCCCGTCGGGTCGGCGGGGGACGATGCCGCGTGGCGGCGGGTGCGCGGCCGTTCCGTCTCGCTCCTCCTCCAAGATCCGTTCACCTCGCTCACCCCGGTGCACCGCTGCGGCGACCAGATCGCGTGGACGATCGAGGGCGCGCAGGGGCGACGGCTCCCGCGCGGCGCGCGTCGCGCCGCGGTCGAGGAGCGCCTCGCCGAGGTCAACCTGCCGGCACGCGTCGCGGACGCGTTCCCGCACGAGCTCTCGGGAGGCATGCGCCAGCGGGTCGCGATCGCCGCGGCGCTCGCCTCGGATCCGCAGCTGCTCATCGCGGACGAGCCGACGACGGCGCTCGACGCGTCCAACCAGGCCGAGATCCTCGACCTGCTGCGGCGCATCCAGGAGGAGCGGCGGCTGTCCGTCATCCTGATCTCGCACGACCTCGGGGTGGTCCGGGGCCGCACCGACGACGTGCTCGTCATGCGCGACGGCCGGGTGGTCGAGCGGGGGGCGACGGCTGCCGTGCTCGCCGCGCCCGCGCACCCCTACACGCGCGCGCTCATCGAGGCCGACCCGGTGGTCGCGGCCCGCTCGGGCGCGCGCCTGTCCGCCGAGGAGGACGCCTCCGGCGACCGGGCCCCGTTGCTCGCGTGCGAGGACGTGACCAAGGCGTTCGGCGCGCGCACGGTGCTCGACGCGGTGGATCTCAGCATCGCGCCGGGCGCGATCGTCGGCATCGTCGGGGAGTCGGGGTCCGGCAAGTCCACCCTGGCCCGCTGCATCGCCGGCCTCGAGCGGGAGGACGCGGGAAGCATCGTCCTCGAGGGCGAGGCGCTCGCGCCCGGGCGCGGCTCGCGCACGCCCGACCAGATGCAGATCGTGTTCCAGGACCCGTACTCGTCGCTCAACCCCATGATGAGCATCGGCGCGATCCTCGCGGAGGCGCTCGGGGTCGCCGGGCGTGCGTCGTCCGAGGTGCCGGGGATGCTCGAGATGGTCGGCCTGCCCGCGGAGTTCGCGCGCAAGCGCCCCGCCGAGCTGTCGGGCGGCCAGCGCCAGCGCGTCGCCATCGCGCGGGCGCTCGCGCCGCAGCCGCGTCTGCTCATCTGCGACGAGTCGGTGTCCGCGCTCGACGTGTCGGTGCAGGCGGACATCCTCGCGCTGCTCGCGCGGCTGCGTGAGGAGCTGGGCATCGCGATCCTGTTCATCTCGCACGACCTCGCGGTGGTGCGGATGATCGCGGACGCCGTGACCGTCATGTGGGACGGTCGCGTGGTCGAGACCGGGCCGTGCCACGAGGTGCTCGAGCACCCCGCCCACGAGTACACGAGGCTGCTGGTCGCGGCCGCGATGCGGGAGAACGCCGTGCCCGCGGACGGGAAGGACTGACGTGTCGGGATTCGGGACGCCCCCCGCGGGCTTCACCCCGCAGGTGTTCGAGGCGTGGGGCACGGAGCTCGCCGACGTGCTGGGCGAGGAGAGGACCGCGCGCTGGAACCTGCCGCGCTCCGCGTACCGGCCCGCGCTCGCGGTCCGGCGCGACGGGAAGGGCGCGCCGCTTGCGGCGATGCTGACCAGCGGCAGGCCCGCGACGGCCGCGGTCAAGATCGTGGACCTGTGGTGGGCGGCGTCGGCGGCCGGCCTCGCCGCGGCGGAGGCCCTGGTCGACGGGCTGCTCGAGGAGCGTGCCGCCGCCGGCGACGCGGCGGTGAAGTGGGAGGTCGCGCCCGGGCTCGCGCTGCCGCCGTTCGCGATCGCGCGGGGATTCGCGCCGATGCGCGCCCCGTGGGGCGCCAAGGGCACCGAGCGCTTCGCGGGCCACGTGCTGTGGCTGCGCGGGATCCCCCACGAGGAGCTCGGCTACTACGCCCAGACCACGCTCTACACGTGCGGCGCCGTCGCGGGGCTCATGGCGCTCGAGGCCCGCGGGGTCGTCGGCTTCGCCGGGGACGGCGGGGCGGATCGGGACCGTGAGATCGGGTTCTGGCGCGAGGCGACCAACCACCCGGCGTGCGAGCCGGTCGGGCTCGCCGTGCGGCTGCGCGAGGAGCTCGGGGACGGCGACGGCGGCCCCCTGGTCGAGGTCGCGCTCGACCACGACGGGCCGGTGCTGCTCGAGGACTATGAGGGGTTCGAGCGCGACTACCGGGCGGAGCTCCAGGGGCACTCCGCGGCGCGGGCGGCGGCGCTCGACGTGCCGATCGCGCGCGACCGCGTGTCGATGGCGGAGCTCGAGACCCGCCTGAACGCGGGGTGGGTCGCGCTGCTGCTCGTGGACGAGGAGCCGATGCACGGCGTCACGGGCGCGCACTGGATCGTGGCGCACGCCGCGCGGGACGGGGCGTTCGTGCTCGAGGACCCGTGGGTCGAGGACGTGGCGGGCGAGACGTGGGTCGACACCCACGACATGCCGGTGGCCGCGGCCGACCTGGACCGGATGGTGCGCTGGGGTCCCGAGGGCTACCGCGGCATCGTCTGGCTGCGCCGTCCGTAGGGACGATGCGCGGCGTCGCCGTGCCGGGCCGACCCTAGGCCACGCCGGGGGCGGCCGGCGCGAGGTGTCCGGTGCGGCTCCACTCGGACGCGTGGCGCGCGCACAGCAGGCGCAGCGCGGACAGGCTCGGCTCGGTGCGGTCGTGGATGATCCACAGGGCGTCCGTGCGAACCGGGTGGGACTGCTCGCCGCAGGCGCTGCAGTGCGCGGTCGCGCGGACCACGCCCGCGAGGGCGAGCAGATCCGCGTAGTTGTCGAGGCTGAGGCGGGTGGCGGTGTCAGTCATGAGTGGTTCCCAGGTGTGCGGCGATGTCATTGCTGACGTTGCCAAGGTAACGCCGCGATCCGGGGGTGTTCGCGGGGCATTGGTCCCGTAGGTGTGATCTGCCTCGGGTCTTGCTCCGGGAGGGCGTCAGTGCGCGAGGGCGACGTGGCCCGAGGCGGACCACTCGGCGGCGTGGCGCACGCACAGCAGCACCGCGGCGCTGAACTCCTCGCCCGAGGCGTCGTGGCCGATCCATAGCGCCTCGGGGCGCAGCTCGGGCGCGCCGGGGTCGCATGCGGAGCAGGGCGCGGAGTCGCGGACGATGCCCGCGAGGGCGAGGAGGTCGGCGTAGTTGTCGAGGCTCAGGTGAGGGCGCTCGGTGGTGTCGATCATGGTGCGTTCCCAGCTCCGTACGTCATTGTCTTCGTGGGCTCAGAAGACTCTATCGACCCGCGCGGCTCCGGCTCGGGTCCAAGGTCCCGAACCCATGCCTGCGCCTTGATATTCCCATCATTCGGTAAAGATGGCCGCTAGTCGCAGGTGGGGCAGCCGCCGGTGAGGGGCATCTGCATGAAGCACGTGGGGCAGATCTGATGCTCGGGGGGCTCCGCGCCGCGGCGTCCGGGGCGCCTGCTGGCGCGCGCATCGTCCCGCCAGGCGGCGAGGTGGAGCGCGCAGTACAGGCGGCTCGCGCCCTTGTCGCTGCCGCTCTGGCGGTACTTGATGAGCGACAGGCGATCCGGCGGGAGCGGGTCGGAGTCGAGCCCGCAGAGCGTGCAGTGCGCGGCATCCCTGGTGGTGCCGGCGCGCGTCAGCAGGTCCGCGTAGTTGTGCGGGGTGTCGAAGTCGATGAGGTCGCGGACGTCGGTCATGGACGCTCGCCTTTCCGGCGGGAGGGCGGGGGATGCCCTTGGGGGCAGGGTAGGCGGGCGCGGGGTCGCACGGGAAGGGCGGTCAGCGGATGTTCACCCGACGCTCGCGGCCGTGCGGGTCGCGGCGTACGGTGGGCGCATGGGAACGCCCCTGGTAGGCAGCGGTGCGACGGTGTCGCGCGTCCTCGCGCTCGCGGCGATCGCGCTCGGCCTCGGAGGCCTCGGGGTGGCCGCGCTCACGGACCAGGCGTTCATCGACGGCTACACCGCGGACGGGTCCGCGCTCGTGGTGTCGTTCGCGCCGCCCGGGCAGTGCGACCAGATGATCCGGGTGCGCGCCCTCGAGTCGGACGATGCGGTCACGCTCGACCTGCTGGGGCTCGGCGCCCCGGCGTTCGTGCCGACCAACGCGTCGCAGCCGATCTGCACGGCGCGCCTCGAGCTCGCCGCGCCGCTCGGGGGCCGCGAGCTGCGGGTGGCGTCGGGGGAGACGGTCGCCGCCGTGTGGGCGAGCGTGGGGCGGTAGCCGCGCGCCCTTTCCTCGCCCGTCACCGCGCCTCCAGTTGACAGCGCTGTCAATCCGGGCGATGCTCGGGTCATGACAGAGCGGTCGACGGCCCAGCGCAGGGCCGCGAAGGGCGCCACGATGGCGGACGTCGCACGCCTCGCCGGGGTGGCGCTCAAGACCGTGTCGCGGGTGGTCAACGACGAGCCGAACGTGCGCGACGAGGTCCGCGCCCGGGTCCACGCCGCGATCGCGGAGGCCGGGTACCGGCCCAACGCGGCCGCCCGCGCGCTCGTGACGAGCCGCACGCGCACGCTCGGCGTGGTGACGATGTCGACCACGTTCCGCGGCCCCTCGGCCATCCTTGCGGGTGTCGAGGCCGCGGCCCGCGACGCGGGCTACGGGATCGCGCTCACGCGCACGCCGACGGGCAGCCCCGAGGCGATCGCGGCGGCCATGGACGCGCTGGTGGACCGCGGCGTCGACGGGATCGTGATCCTCGAGCCCGCCCAGTCCACGGCGACCATCGGCCACGAGACCCCGGGCACGCCCGTGGTGGTCTTCGAGGACCGGCCGGGCGACAGCGCGGACTGGATCCGCGTCGGCGCCGACGACGTGGGCGCGTGCCGCGAGGCGGTCGCGCACCTGCTCGCGCTGGGCCACGGCACCGTGCACCACGTGGCCGGCCCGGCCGGATGGCGGACCTCCGACGCGCGCGCCGAGGGTTGGAGGACGGCCCTCGAGGCGGCGGGGCGCGCCGTGCCTGCGCCCGTCACCGGGGACTGGAGCGCGGCCTCCGGGTTCGAGGCCGGGATGGCGCTTGCGGCACGGCCCGACCTCACCGCGGTGCTGTGCGCGAACGACGACATGGCGATCGGCCTCATCCACGCCCTCGAGGGGCGCGGCCTGACGGTGCCGGGGGATGTGAGCGTGGTGGGCATGGACGGCTCGGAGGTGTCCGCCTACCTCCACACCCCGCTCACCACGCTCGCGCAGGACTTCGAGGCGATCGCGCGCGAGGGTGTCGCGCGGCTCCTCGACGCGGTCGAGGGGCGCGAGCCAGAGTCGCGGCGCGTCTCGGTGCCGGTGCGCCTCGTGGTGCGCGCGTCCACGGACGCGCCGCGCATCGTCGCCGGGGAGCCCGCATGAGCGCGCCGGAACCCGCCGCCCTCCGCCGCCCGGCCCTGCGCGTGCGCCGCCTCGCGCGGCGCCTATCCGTGGTGCCCGCGGCGCCCACGATCCCGCGACCCGCGGGGCTCGACCGGCGCCGCCCAAACCCCGCCCCACCCCTCCCACGCGAATGGATCTCCGCATGACCACGCCTGCCCCCGGCCGCCTCCACCTGGGCGCCGCCTACTACCACGAGTACCCCGTCGCGGGCGCGGACCCGGACCCCGCGCGCATCGAGCGCGACATGGCGACGATGCGCGCCGCCGGGCTCACGCTCATCCGCGTGGGCGAGTCGGTGTGGTCGACGTGGGAGCCGCGAGACGGCGAGCTCGAGCTCGGCTGGTTGGAGCCGGTGCTGGACGCCGCGCACCGGCACGGCATCGCGGTGATCCTCGGGACGCCCACCTACGCGGTGCCCATGTGGCTTGCCGCGAAGCACCCGGAGATCCTGGGCGACTCCGCGACCGGCCACGCGATCGGATGGGGCGCGCGTCAGGAGATGGACTTCACGCATCCCGCGTTCCGCTCGCACGCGGAGCGGGTCATCCGCGCGGTGGTGGGCCGGTACGCGGGGCATCCCGCGATCGTGGGCTATCAGGTCGACAACGAGCCGGGTCTGCGGCTGCTGTCCAACGAGGGGATCTTCCAGGGATTCCTCGCCTTCCTCGAGGAGGCGTACGGCGACGTCGAGACCCTCAACCGCGAGTGGGGGCTCGTGTACTGGTCGCACCGCCTGACCTCGTTCGACGAGCTGTGGCGGCCCGACAACAACTGGCAGCCCCAGTACGAGCTCGCGTGGCGCCGTTACCAGTCGCGCCTGGTCGACGAGTACATCGCGTGGCAGGCCGCCCTGGTCCGGTCCATCGTCGGGGAGGGTGAGGGGGCGCCCTTCGTCACCACGTGCATCTCGTACGAGCAGGTCGCGGTCGAGGACGCGGCGCTGTCGCGGGCACTCGACGTGGCCTCGTGCAACGCCTACTACACGGCGCAGGACGGGCTCGCGCATCCGTCGGAGGCGCCGATGTCGCCCGACTGGATCGCCAACGGCACGTGGGCCGTGTACGAGCTCGCGGACCTCGCGTACTCCTCCAAGCAGGCCGAGTTCTGGGTCACCGAGACCAACGCGGGCGGCATCGGCCAGAGCGCGTACAACCTGCCGCCGTTCGACGGCCAGCTGCGCCAGGTCGCGTGGGCGCTCGTGTCCCGCGGGGCGCGCGCGATCGAGTACTGGCACTGGCACACGCTCCAGTACGGCGCGGAGACCAACTGGATCGGGCTCATCCCACACGACGGCGCGCCCGGGCGCATCGTCGACGAGGTGGCGCGCATCGGCGCCGACTTCTCCGCCGTGGGCCCCCTGCTCGCCGGCGCGGTCCCGGACGCGGACGTCGCGTTCCTGTACTCGAGCGACTCCAAGTGGGCGCTCGCGGCCCGGCAGCTCCAGCAGCCGCTCGGCGAGGATCGCATGGGCGACAACCGAGACGCCTACCGCCAGCTCGCGCTGCCGTTCTACCGGGCGGCGTTCGACGCCGGGCTGCAGGTGAGCATCGTACGGCCTTCTCAACTGGTAGGCGCCGATGCGCCGTTCGGGGATCCCGTCGCGTTCGCGGCGTCCCGTCCCGTGCTCGTGGTCGCGGCCGACTACGCAGCCTCGGACGCCCTGCTCGACTGGCTCGCGGCGTACGCGCAGGCCGGCGGGCACCTGGTGCTCGGGCCGCGCGCGGCCTACGGCGACTCCGAGGCGCGCGCCCGCGCGGAGGTCAAGCCGGCCCGGTTCGCGGCGCTCGCGGGAGTCTCGTACCAGGAGTTCCAGTCGCTCGCGACGCCGGTGCCGCTCGCGGTGGACGATGCGCTGGCCGGGTCCGCCACACCGGCCGCCACCGCGTGGGCGGAGTACCTCCGGCCGGAGGGCGCCACCGTGCTCGCGGCGTACGACGACCCGCACCTGGGCGGCTACGCGGCCATCACGTCGACCGCGGCCGGGGCGGGGCGCATCACGGTGGTCGGGACGGTGCCGGACCAGGGCACCGCCGCGGCGCTGCTCGCGTCTGCGGTGGAGGCGCCGGTCGCGGCGTGGCCCGGGCTGCCCGCGTCGGTGCGCGCCACGTCGACCACCCTCGCGGACGGCCGGCGCGCCTTCTTCCTGCACCACTGGGGGTGGGGCTCCGCGTCCGTGGCCGCACCCGTGCCGCTCGTGGACGCGGTGTCGGGGGCGGTGGTCGCGGCGGGCGACGCCGTCGAGCTCGGGGCGTGGGACGTGCGGGTGCTGGTATCGCCCGCCCCGTGAGGGTGGGGATCACGGTTGCCCCGCGGGGCGCCGCGTCGATAGGTTCGGCGGGTGCGCCGGCCCGGATGGGGCGGCGCCCGGTACGCCCATCGATCCCGAGGGGGAGCGCGCATGACCGAGAACGACCCGCGGGACACGCCGCCTCCGCCGCCGGCCTACTCTCAGCAGCCGATGCCGCCCATGGCGATACAGGCGGAGGGCTCGAAGAGCTTCGTGGTCGCGTGGCTGCTGTCGTGGCTCCTCGGGATCTTCGGCATCGACCGGTTCTACCTCGGCAAGGTCGGCACCGCGATCCTCAAGTTCCTCACCATCGGCGGGCTCGGGGTGTGGGTGCTGGTCGACATCATCCTCATCCTCACGGGCACGATGCGCGACAAGTCGGGCTACCGCCTGCGCGGCTACGACCAGTACAAGGTGATGGCCTGGATCGTCACGCTCGTGCTCGTGGTGCTCGGCGCGGGATACAACGTCAGCCAGTAGGCACCCGGCCTCGTCGGGGCTGTCGGGGGTCGCGCCTAGACTCGTCGGCATGGCTGAGGAGGGTGTCGACGGGGCGTTGAGCCATCTGAACCCCGCGCAGCGGGAGGCCGTCCTCACTGACGCGCGCCACAACCTCATCCTCGCGGGCGCCGGCACCGGCAAGACCACCACGATCGTCGCCCGCATCCGCCACCTCATCAAGCAGGGCACGCCTCCCGACCGGATCCTCGCGATCACGTTCACCCGCCGCGCCGCCGCCGAGATCAGGTCGCGGGTTCAGGGAGAGCTGGCCGGCGCATCGTCCCAGGTCGCGGCCATGACCTTCCACGCGTGGGCGATGCGGGAGGTGCGGGGCGCGCCCGACGTGTTCGGGTACGAGGGCTGGAGCGTGCTCGACCAGGAGGATCAGCTCCAGGTGATGCGCGGCGTGCTGGGCCGAGGCAAGCGGGTCGAGGGGCTCAAGGCGGCGCAGATCGTCGACGTGCTGAGCTTCGCGCACAACACGCGCCGCACCCTCGCGTCCGCGATCGCGGCCAAGCTCCCCGACCTGGACGTCGACGCGAAGGCGATCGGCGCGGCGGTCCGCGCCTTCGAGCAGCGCAAGCAGGAGCGCAGGTACCTCACGTACGACGACATCCTGCGGGTGTTCGCGGCCCGGCTCGCCGACCCGACCGTGGCGGCGTGGGTGGGCTCGCACCACGACGAGATCCTCGTCGACGAGATGCAGGACACCAACCCGCTGCAGTGGACCATCCTCGATCCCTTGGTGCCGTGTACCAGGCTGTATTGCGTCGGCGACGACGCTCAGTCGATCTACGGCTTCCGCGGCGCCGACTTCGCGTCCATCCACTCGTTCTCGGAGCGGGTGCCGGGCGCGCGCGTGCTCAAGCTCGAGGACAACTACCGCTCGACGCAGGAGATCCTCGACCTGTCGAACTGGCTGCTGTCGGAGTCCCCGTTGGGGTACGACAAGAAGCTGCGGGCCGTCCGCGGTCGCGGCGCCAAACCGGAGCTGCACAGCTTCGAGACGCCGCAGGACGAGGCCGGGTTCATCGCCGCCTCGCTGCTGAAGGCCCGCGCCGACGAGCTGCCCTGGGCCACCCACCTCGTGCTGGTGCGCTCCAACTACAGCGGCCGCGCGATCGAGGCGAGGCTCGTCGAGAACGACATCCCGTACGTGTTCTTCGGGGGTGTGAAGCTCCTCGAATCGGCCCACGTCCGGGACGTGCTGGCGGCGCTAAGGGTGGTCGCCAACCCCGACGACGAGGTCGCCTGGATGCGCCTGCTCACCCTCGTCCCCCGCGTCGGCGACGTGACGGCGGCGCGGGCGTTCGACGCGTTCCTCGAGGCGCGCGCGGGTGGCGCTTCCGCCGCGGAGGCGCGCGCATCGTCGCTGGCGGGCATGCCGGCGTGGCTCCGGGCGGGCCTCGACGCGATCGAGGAGGCCGCGCAGCGGGTGGACGATGCCGTGGGACGGGCCGCCGCGATGCTTCAGCCGGTGCTCGCGCACAAGTACCGCAACGAGAACTGGGAGGCGCGGGCCAGGGACCTCGTGCACGTCGAGCGGCTCGCCGCGACGCGGGCCAGCATCCTCGAGTTCCTCGAGGAGTACATCCTGTCGCCGGTGTTCACGTCGGAGCTCGAGCAGGAGTCGCAGGACGACCACGTGATCGTCTCCACGGTGCACTCGGCCAAGGGACTCGAGCGGGACTGGGCGTTCTGCGCGGGGGTGTCGGCGGGGTCGTACCCGTCGGCACGTTCGCTGGGCGACCTCGACGAGGTCGAGGAGGAGCGTCGCGTGCTCTACGTCGCCCTCACGCGCGCGAGGGACCGGTTGGTCGTGACGCGGACCGTGTCGCACACGCCGGTGCGAGCGTGGATGGGGCCGCACGGCCTCGACGCGCTCGAGGACGCGTACTTCCTGGGGCGGCTGCCGGAGCGGCTCATGACGGAGGTGCCGCACGTGGCGGTGCGGCCCGCGCGTCCGGCGCCTCCGCCCGGGCTCTCGGCGTCCGTCGAGGTGGACCTGTCGATCGATCTCGGGGACCTGGAGTAGCGGTCGCGGTCAGCGGTCCCGGTCCGCGCGTGGGACCCTAAGGGGTGAACGACGCGACCCTCATCCCGCTCGAGGCTGCCATGGAGCAGTTCAAGCTCGCCGACGACGCCAGGCCGCTCGTGCGGCAGATCGCCCTCCGAGCAGGGGTGATCGGGTGCGAGGTGAAGTCCAGCTACATCAAGGCGATGCGCGAGGACGGCCTGCACCCGCTGCACATCGGCAAGCGGTCGACCGAGTGGTTCGGGTCCCGCGTCGAGGCCGTGTCCGCTTCCGACCTGCCGGACCGGGTGCGCGACAAGACCCACGGCAACGGCATGGTCAACTGGGCGGTCGACCACCCGGTGGCGGCCCGCACCGGCAGCCCCGGCAGCAAGAAGCGCATCATCCCCGCGCAGGACGAGCCCAAGAGCTACGGCGTGTGCGAGAAGTGCTGGCAGGCGCGGACGCCGTCCGGGTCGTGCGGGTGCGACGACTAGGAGTCCGCTCGACCCTTGCGGGTGTGGAGCCCGCCGGTGCGGAGCCGGCGGGTCTGGGCGTCAGCAGCGCTTGGCGGACCCCGAGCTGCCCCACGAGCACGTGTCGATCCTGGTGCCCGACGCGTTCTTGAGGATCGCGGTGTCGCCGTCGTTGTTCCAGATGTACCAGGACTGTCCCCAGTAGCGCTTGGACGCGGTGTTGGTGCCCTTGCCCGTGTAGAGCGTGACGGAGGCGCCCGGCTTCAGCGTGAACGAGCCGAACCGGTAGACGTGGTTCGCGACGTCGCGAACCGTCCAGCCCTTGAGGCTCTTCGCGACCGTGCTGCGGTTCTTGATGGTGATGTACTCGCCGTTGAGCGAGGTGTTGCCGCCGCGGTCGGAGCCCGGGCTGTTGTACTGCACGTACGAGAACTGGATCGCCGGCGCGGCGTCCGCGGCGGGAGCCGTGGCGGGCGCGACGGCGAAGACGGTGATGGCGGCGGCGACCGCGATCGCGGTCAGGCGGCGTGCGGCAAGCATGGTGTGTCCCCTCAGACGTGCGCGAGATGCGCGTGACGATGTTACGTCGGGTTCGGTGCGTCCGATGACGCCGCGCGCCGCGGGCCGCGGCCGCCGGTGTACGCGACCACGAGCCTCAAGGCCGCCCATGCGACGCCGCCCACGGCCGTCGCCGTCATCGCCAGCGCGAGGTCGGGCTGGAAGGCGCGCAGGGTCGGCATCGGGGCGCCCATGAGGCGGGGGACGAGCGCCAGGATCACCCACGCACCTATGCCCGTGGTGAGCAGCGGGAACCACAGGCTGAACAGGCCGGTCGCGCCCGACTTGGCGCGGATCGCGTCGCGCCTGCTCCAGGCCCACACCATGCATGCCAGGTACAGCAGGGGTGCGAGCGTGAGGGCCAGGAAGAGCGCCTTCTGCGACCAGCGGGAGCCCTCGCCCGCGTAGTCGAGCCCCAGCGCGGCCGAGGTGACGGCCGAGCGCAGCTGCGTGGTCTCCGCGAACCCCACCCCGCTGCCGCCGTTCACGAGGACCACCACCGCATCGTCCCTCGCGGGGACCATGGTCGCCTGCGTCTCGACGCCCGGGGTGGAGCCGGTATGGCCGACCGTGCCCTGCGAGGTGTCGACGTACCAGCCGAGCCCGTAGAACGGGGACGTCGGGCCCGCGGGACGCATCATGAGGGTCTTCGAGTCTGCGCTCAGGACGTCGTCCTCGCCGTTCATCATCATGGCGAGGTAGAGCGCGACGTCGTGCGCGCTCGCCGCAATGCCGCCCTGGGGCGCGGTCGTGCGATCCGTGGGCTGCTCGGCGAGGGGGCGCTTCGTCCAGAACCACGGCGTGTGCCCGGTCGCCATCTCGGGGTGCACGGCGCCGTCCGCGACGAAGCTGTCCGCCATCCCGATCGGCTCGAGGATGTGCTCGGTGACATACGTCTGGTAGTCGACGCCGCTGACCACCTCGACGAGCCGGCCGAGCAGCTGGTAGTTGGTGTTCGAGTACTCCCACCGGGTGCCGGGGGCGTAGGCGGGGGTCTCGGCGGTGATGACGGCGGCGGCGTTGGCGAGGTCGTCCTCGGCACCGGTCGGGTGGGTGCGACGGGTGTTGCCCTGGAGCGTCGAGAACCCGCTCGTGTGGCTCAGGAGCTGGCGGATCGTGATGTCGCCGGGCGGGAGGTCGGCGAAGATCCAGACATAGTCCGCGAGGGTGCCGTCGAGGTCCACCTGACCCGTCTCTACCAGCTGCATCACGGCGACCGCGGTGAAGCTCTTGGAGATCGAACCGAGCAGGAACGGGGTGTCGGCGGTGACCGGGGTGTTGGTGCCGGCGCGGGTCACGCCGCGCGCGCCGACCTCGGAGATCTCGCCGTCGGTGACGACCGCGTACGCGAGCCCGGGCGCGCCGGAGGCGGGCATCTCGGCGGCGATCGCGTCGTCTATCGCGGTGCTCGCGGTGGCGGCGCTCGCCGGCGCGGTCGGGCCCAGGAACGCGCCCGGACCCAGCGCCAGCGCCAGGCCCAGCCCGAGTCCCAGCCCGAGTCTCAGCGTTGCGGTGACACGTCGGTGCCGCACAGAACACCCCCAGAGTCGTGCGTGCGGATTTTCGTCGACCCTAGCGGGAGCCACGGTGGGGGGCAATGAACGCGCGACCGGGCCCGCGCGTCGTCCGCCGCGCCAAGGGTTCATGCGGCCGAAACACCCCTCCCGTACCGTCGAGACGGACCCCACCCCAGGAGGAGAGATGCTCGAGGACTGGCTCGGATTCGGTGTCGCCGTCGCGATCGGCGTGGGCGGTGCCCTGCTGTTCGCGCTCGTGGTCGAGGTGCTGATGAGGGTGGTGGCGCGCCGCTATCCGTGGGCGCGCGACCTTCAGACGATCACGCGCAACCCGTTCTGGGTCCTGGTGATCCTGCTCGGGCTGTGGGCGGGGGTGCACGCTTCGCTCCGCGATTCCGGGTGGATGCCCGTCATCTCGCGCGTCTTCACCATCGCCGCGATCGCGGCCATCGCGTGGCTGCTCGTCGCGCTCGTGAGGTTCGTCGCGGACCTCGCGCTCGCGTACAACAAGATCGACATCCCTGATAACCGGCTCGCGCGGCGGCTGCGGACGCAGACGCTGATCGTGAAGCGGCTCGCGATCGCGCTGATCGTGGTGATCGCGATCGGGGCGGTGCTGTTCACGTTCGACTCGGTGCGGGCGGTCGGGGCGTCCGTGCTGGCGTCGGCGGGCATCGCGTCGATCGTCGCGGGTCTCGCTGCGCAGTCGGTGCTGGGGAACATGTTCGCCGGCATCCAGCTGGTGTTCTCGGACGCGCTGCGCGTCGACGACGTCATCGTCGCCGAGGGGGAGTGGGGCCGCGTCGGCGAGATCACCCTCAGCTACGTGGTGCTCGACCTGTGGGACGACCGCCGCCTCGTGCTGCCCTGCACCTACTTCACCACCACCCCCTACGAGAACTGGACGCGGCAGGGGTCGGAGCTGCTCGGCTCCGTGGAGTTCGACCTCGACTGGCGGGTCTCGCCGCAGAGGATGCGCGAGCACCTCGAGACCGTGCTCAAGGAGACGCCGCTGTACGACGGCCGCGCCTCCGTCCTCCAGGTGACCGAGGCGACCGCCGGGTACGTGCGGGTCCGCATCCTCGTCACTGCCTCCGACGCGCCCAAGCTCTACGACCTCCGGTGCTTCGTGCGCGAGGCGATGGTGCTCTGGATCCAGTCCGTGATGCCGGACGCCGCGCCCGCGCAGCGCGTGCTCGTGTCCGAGGCGACCGCCCCGGCCCCCGCGGGGCCCCGGCGCCGGAGCCTCAAGCCCGAGCAGGCCGGCGAGGCCGGGCTGTTCACCGGATCCGCGGAGGCGGAGGAGCGCGCGAGCCAGTTCACGCACGCGATCCCGCGGGTGGGCCGCGAGGGGGACGATGCGGTGGTCGCCGACGACGCGGAGTCAAGTTCCGACGAGCATTCCTCCGACCGTCCCGCCTGACCGCGCCGGACGACCGTGGCTGGTGACTGGCCAGGGCACTCATGTCCGCAGGTGGTTTCCGCTGCACCGCCGCACGGACGGTGAGGTGGGCAAGGGAGGAGGCTGCGGCATCGACCTGGGCGCGGTCCGTCGCCGGCCGCCGAGCACCGCCACGCGAGCCGGATCCACGCTTGCGGGAGGCCGGAACCACACGTTGCCGCCGTGGATCTCCACCTCCCAGCCGGTGTCGTGGAGGCGGAGGTGGCAGCTGCGACACAGGAGCACCCCGTTGCACAGGTCGGTGCAGCCGCCGTGGCGTACCCAGTGATCGATGTGGTGGGTGTCGACCCAGGAGATCGGCGCCGTGCACCATGCGCAGCCCCCGTCGCGCACGGACAGCGCGCGCTGCTGGGCCCGCGTGAAGAGGCGACGTGCACGTCCGAAGTCCAGGACCTCGGACTCGCCGCCGCACACGGCCGGCAGGATCTCGGCATCCACGGCGAGCTGCCGCACGGTCGCCGCGGTCACGGGCACGCCGATCCCGTCGCACGAGCCCAGCCCGAGCTCGCTCTCCAGCGCAGCACGGTCGATCGTGACCAGGACGGTGGTCTTGGCGCCGGATCCGGGCGAGTCGCAGGACAGCCCGTGGGAGGCGAGCGTAGCCAGGGCGTCGACGCGGATCTGGGCGGCGGTGCGCTCCTCCTGGACGCCGGCGTCGCGGGCGGAGCGGAGGGCCTCCGCGACCTGAGCGTCGAGCCACCGGAGCAGGGGCGCCGCCGACAGGGGATCGAGCCGCGCGGTGAACGTCGTCATGCCCTCGGCGTCCTCGCCGATCGTCAGGGAGCGTCGCGCGCGGATCCGCTTCTCGCGCTCGCGCCATCCCGCGGGGTCGGCGGTGGCGCGCTCGCGCCAGCAGGCCTTGCGGAGGTCGTAGAGCGACATCCGCGGGGCCTTCGCCACGAGCCGCTTCTCGATCTCCCAGAGCTCCGCGCGGTCGACCGCGTCGAACAGCTCGGCGAGTGTCGCGCGGATGAGCGCGGCCGCGTCGATCGCGATCGTGCCGTGGGCGAGCGCCTCCGCGAGCGACCCGGCTACCGGCGGGCGCGGCTTGGGGCGGGGAGGCTTCGGGGGATCGTTCTTCGACTTGTCCTCGCCGCCGCCGGAGTCCCCACCGCCGCCGGGCCCCTCGGGCCCCTCGGGCTTCTCCGGGTCGTCGGGATCCATTGCGAGGCCGGCCCCGATGAGCGTGCGCGCCTCCGCAATGGTGCCGCCCAACAGGGAGGCGATGAAGTACTCCGGGCTGCGGTGCCCCGCCTCACGCGTGATGCCGCCTCGCGAGCCCTGCCCGCCCGCATCGCGCGCCACGGCCGCCGCGATCGGGGCGGCCAGCCGACGCGCCTCCGACAGCACCGCGCACGCGGCGACGATCGCGGCGTGCAGCCCCTCGCCGTGCAGCTCCCGGGTCTCGGCCCCGTCGAGAGCGTGCACGCGTGCGGCTGCCCGGTCGAGAGCTGCGGTCGTGACGTCCATGGAGCAAGTCCATCACGAGGGTCTGACACTCACCTCGCACATCGTCCCTGGTAAATGTGGAAAACTGTCGAGGCGCGCGGGGCTGTGGACATCACCCCCCACGCTCCCTGGGCACGATGCGCGCATCCGGCCTGTGGAGAACGTCCACCGTCCGCTCGGGCTGGCTAGCGTCGAGGCATGAGCGCAGAGCGATGGTTGTCCGAGGGCTGGGACGAGGGGGTGTCCGGCCCGGGCGAGCGTGTCTACGGGACGCTCTCCGACGCGTCCGAGTCGCTGCGTGAGGAGTTCCTCGCGTCGGATCATCGCCCCCGGAACCCGGGCCGGTGCGCGGCATGCGCGCTCGACCTCGTCCTCGCCTTCGCCGAGGTGGTCGCCCTCGGGGGGACGATGCGGTGGGACGGCCGGGTGGTCGGGCACCTGTTGCGCGCGGCCGCGCCCGGGTTCGCCCGCCCCGATTGCGGCGCCCTGGACGCGCTGCCGGTGGTCCTGCCCGCACTCGTGCGCTTCATGCACGCTCGCGACGGGACCGACGCCAGCACCTCCAAGGAGGTCGCGGACGAGATCCACACGGTCCTCGCCGAACGCCGTGAGCTGTCGATGTGGGAGGACGAGGAGGCCGATCCATGGCTCCGCGGGGCCGCCGCCCGAGAAGCAGAAACGCGCCGGCGCGCACGGCTCGCCGTGCACGTCGGCGGACCCGACGTGCTCGAGGCGCTCGACGCGGAGCCGCTGCCGGACGAGGAGTTCGTGTGGGACGGGATTGCGGAGGACATCCGCGACCGGGTGGGCGAGCACCTCGCGCTGCTCGACGAGGTCGCGGACGAGCACCTCGATGTCGAGCACCGCACCGCGATGCGGCGATTCCTCGCACGGGTCGCGATCGCCGACCCTCGGATCTTCAGGCGTCCGTCCTCGGTGCTGCGCGGCGCGACGGGTGTCGCATTCGCCGTATGCGAGGCGAACGACACGATCGCCAGCTTCCGTCAGGGCGCCAACGGGAAGGTCCTCGCGGGATGGTTCGGCGTCGATGGCGGGGCGTCCGACCGGGCCGAGGCCATGCGGCGGGCGATCGGGGCGCCGATCGTCTTCCGGCCGACGTATCTCCGCACCCCTCGCGCGCTGGGCTCCGCCGACCTGCTCGTCTCGACGCGCCGCGCGGAGATCGTCGCGGAACGTGATCGAGAGGACGGAGCGGGGGGTGAGGCTCTTTGACGGGACGATGCGGTCGGGCCAGACTGTGCGTCACAGGGGAGCCGCCGACGCAGAAGGGGCCCGATGACCCAGCCGCCACCGCCGCCCGGCGAGAGTGCGCGCGCGCCCCGCCGGCGCATCGTCTCCGGGCTGGCCATCGCGATCCCCGGCGCCGTGGTGGTCGGCGGACTGGCCTACGTCAACGCTGCCGGGCCCGCGCCCGAGGCCGCCACGCCAGAACTCTCCGCGACCCCGGACCCGGCGCTGGCCGAGCACGAGGCCGCGAAGGACGAGTACCTCGCCGCGGTGAGCGGCACCCCCGTGGGAGAAGGCGCCCCCAACGTGCTGCTCGTCTACTACGACGACCTCGGCTACGGCGATCTGGGGTTCATGGGCGACACGCCCATCGAGACGCCGAACCTCGACGCGCTCGCCGAGGACGGCGTGATCCTCACGAACTTCCACGCGCCCGCGGCGGTCTGCACACCGTCCAGGGCGGCGCTTCTCACCGGAAGGCTCGCGCCCCGAGCCGGCGTGCCCGACGTGCTCTTCCCCTCCGACGGCCCGTACGCCGACCTCAACGAGGGTGCGACCGGGCTGGGTCAGGAGGAGATCACGCTGCCCGAGGTCCTCGGCGCCGCCGGCTACGACACCGCCATGATCGGCAAGTGGCACCTGGGTGACACCGCCGGGCACCTGCCCAACGACCTCGGCTTCGGCAGCTTCCTCGGCTCGCTGTACTCCAACGACATGAGCCCGTTCAAGGTCTACCGCGACGGCGAGGTCGAGATCGAGGACGTCGACCAGAGCACCGTCGACGCGCTCTACACGGACGAGGCCGTCGACGTCATCGACGCCGCCGCCCAGACGGGCGACCCGTTCTTCCTCTACCTCGCGCCCAACTCCCCGCACGCTCCTCTGAGTCCCGCCGCGGAGAACGTCGGCCGCTCCGACGCGGGCGCGTACGGCGACGTGGTCGAGGGGCTCGACGACGGCATCGGTCGCATCGTCGACGAGCTCGACGCCACGGGCCAGCTGGACAACACCATCATCATCGTCACCAGCGACAACGGCCCCTGGTACCAGGGCTCCACCGGCGGCGCGCGCGGCCGCAAGGGCGAGGTCGAGGAGGGCGGGATGCTCGTGCCGTTCCTCGTGAGCTGGCCCGACGGGATCGCCGGCGGGCGCACGCTCGACGCGATGACGATGGGCACCGACATCCTGCCCACGCTGCTCGACTGGCTCGACATCGCCGCGCCCACGGACCGCGCGCTCGACGGGACGAGCATGGCGCCGCTCCTGGCGGGGACGTCCGACACGGTCGGGGACTTCACCTACTACTACGCGGGCGAGCAGCTGCTCGCGGTCAGCGACGGTCGGTACAAGTACTACCCGGAGCAGCCGTACGTGGACGTGACGAGCGGGACGTCGGACGTGTCGGTGACGCAGCAGGGGCCGTGGCTGTTCGACCTCGAGGCGGACCCGGGGGAGGCGTACGACGTCCTCGCGCTTCACCCGGAGGACGCCGCGGCCCTCGCCGCCGAGCTCGAGCGCCGGAACGCCGAGATGGAGAGCAACCCGCGCGGCTGGAGTTGACGGTGTCGGATCGCCGGCGCGCACGATGCGGCGGCCGGGCGGGAACCCGACCACCGCATCGTCAATTGGCGCCTACGGCCGCAGCATGACCTTCCCGGCGCGCCCAGGCGTGAAGTGCGCCTTCACGGCCTCGGCGATCTCGCCGAACGAGAAGGTTGCCTCCACCGGCAGCGTGATCGTCCCGTCGGACAGCCGCGCGAACAGCTCACGCATCAACCGGCCACGGTCCTCGGCCGGCATCGCGGCGCTGACCTTCGAGCCCCAGAATCCGCGCACGGTCGCCTGCTTGAAGATGACATCGCCCGAGCCGATCTCCAGGGTCGGCGACGCCATCGCGCCGAAGACCACGAGCGTGCCGTTCTCGGCGAGCTGCGACATCACGTCGCCGGCCGCCGGGCCGCCGACGGACTCGACGCCGACCTTGAGCGGCGCGCCGCCGGTGATCTCGAGGACGCGCTCCTGCCAGCCGTCGGTGTCGGTGGCGACGATGCGCCCGATGCCCTGGGCCTCGAGCTCGCCGATGCCGTCGGTGCGGCGGACCAGCCCGACGACGTTGATGCCGCGGGCGGCGGCCAGCTGCGCGACGAGGCGGCCGACGGCGCCGTTGGCGGCGTTCTGGATCATCCAGTCGCCCTCGGCGAGGTCGAGCGAGTCGAGCAGGCTGATGGCGGAGAAGGGCATGGCGACCAGCTGGGCGGCGACGTCGTCGGGGATGCCGTCGGGCACGGGGATGAGCGCGGCGGCCTTGGCGACGAACTGCTCCGCCCACACGCCGAACGTGCCGCCCGTGGCGACCCGCGTACCGGGCTGGAGGTTCTCGACGCCCTCGCCGACGGCCTCGACGATCCCGACGGCCTCGGTGCCCGAGCGCGCGGGCATCTCGGGCTTGAAGCCGTAGTTGCCGGTCACGGTCCAGAGGTCGTGGTTGTGGATGGGGGAGACGATGAGGCGGACGCGCGCCTCGCCCGGGCCGGGCTCGGGGGTGGGGACGTCCTCGACGGTGAGGACCTCGGCCGGGTTGCCGAACGCGTGGTGGATCAGTGCCTTCATGACGGGCCTTCCTTGTGGGAGTGGGGCGTGGGCGTCTTCTCGCATTGTGCGCGAGGAGCCCGTGCGGTGCCGAAGAAGGCCAACGCGGGTACCGCGGTGGGTATTCCGGCAGAGAGTGTCACGGGATGATGCGCGGGGTTCAGGCGAGCGTGGACCGGCGGGTTTGCCGTCAGGCCAGGGCGGCGCGGACGTCGGCGCGGGGCAAGCCGTCGCCCCCGAACAACAGGGGCTTCTCGCCGATGACCGCGATAACCGCGGACGTGTCGGCGATCACCGGGGGAGGCCGACCTCGTCGTACAGGTCTCGTTCGGCGCGCAGCAGTCCTTCGCGGCCGTCCGGCGTGGTGGTTGCGTCGAGCTCCTCGAGCACGGTCGCGGCGCGTGTGAGCCGCTCGTAGCGCGGGCTGGTGCCTTGCTCGCTGTCGAGCCGCTCGAGCTGCATGCGTACCGCCTCCTCGATGGCGCTGGTCTGGTTCGCCCCGGTGCGCGCGGCGAGCGCGCGGACGAGCGCGACCGTGCGCGGATCACTGATGTTGAGGCTCACTCCGCCACGGTAGATCGGGGCTGGTGGACCGTCTACCCCGCGTGCACAGCCGCCGCAGCCGCAGTCAGTCGCACGTGCCGCAGAGTCCCGACGCGGGCAGCTCGGTGAAGCGGCGCACGGGCTGGCGCTGGTGACGGGTGTTCCGGGTCCCGCGAGATCAGAACGAGCGAGGTGCGTTGGGGTTCAGTCCCGGGTCGTTGGCGTTGGTCGCGAGCGCCGCGTCTGCGTCTTCGGCGCTGAGCTGAAACTCGGCCTCAGCGATCTCGCGCATCGCGGCGACGTCCTTCCGGATCCGTGAGGTGTTGATCGCGACGGAGAAGAACGCCACGATGGCGCACGCCCAGAAGGTCACGACCAGCACCACGACGATCAGCCCGGTCGTTCCGGCCGCCACCAGCGCATCGATCCAGTCCATCAGCGTTCTCATTCGGGATAGTGCCTTGAAGCGTGTGGTGCTCGTGCCGGTCAGTCGCAGGTGCCGCAGAGCCCCGACGCGGGCAGTTCGGTGAAGCAGGCGGGACACGCGTCGCGCTGCAGGTCCGCCGGGTGGCGCTTCGCGCCGCCTCCGGAGGCCGCGCCCAGCCGGTTGGTCGGCAGCTCGACGCGGTCGTAGCCACCCTCCGGCCGGTGGATGTCGACGGTCCCCGAGTTCACGTAGGCGACCACCGGCGCGCCGTCGGACCCCTCGAGTGCGATATAGGGCCGCGACTTCGTGGGGACGTAGATGCGCCCGTACTCGAGTCCGGCGACGGTCTCGCGGACGAGCGCGTGATTCTCGACCGGGATCGCGAAGTCACGCAGCGCGTCCTCGAAAGTGTCGTAATACTGGCGTGAGCCGGCGTCGGTGGCGGTGTCGTGCGTAGTCATGGTGTGGACTCTAGGGGTGGCGTCTGACAGCGCAGACTCAGCGCGATGTCCACGTGGTTGACCGGCGCGCGATCTCGTAGATCGCTTCCACTCGCTCGAGCGACAGCACAGGGTCGAGCCGCTTGAGGTTGGTGTTGATGTTGTGGTTCGTCACGACGCCGACTCCGGGGATCCTGCCCGCGAGCTTCATCTCGGGCTGCAGCAGGCTTCCGTTGTAGACCGCAATCCAGGGCACCACGCGCTCGACCTCGGCGCCCGCGGCGTTGAGCAGCTCGTAGGCCTTCTTCGCCTGCGCCCTGGCCTGCGGGGCGTGGTCGGTCTTCGACCCGTTGACCATCACCCCATACTTCGTGACCGTGACCTTGGCTCCCGGGTGGTGCTTCGTGTTCACGAGGATCACACCGCCTGGACCGATCGCGAGGTGGTCGATATCCGAGTTCTCGCCGACGGGGATGGAGTGGAGGATCCGCCACCCGCGCTTCTTCATACGGTCCAGGACGGCTCCGACCTTCTCCTCGCCCTCGGCGCCCTTCCTCCACGCGCGCTCGTCGGTGTGGACGTCCAGGGCGCGCGCGAGATGAGGGAGTACTTTGCCCGCCCGCTTCTCGCGTTCCCAAGCCTCGGCGGCCTGTGCGCGTACCAGTTCGCCCGGGCGAGTGCTCGCGAGGTCGGTCCACTCGGGCGCAGGGGATTCGGCCTCCTGCGGCTCGGGCTCGGGCTCAAGCGTCGCGGGCTCGGCTGCCTCGTCCGGCGTGGCCTGGGCCGTCGCCGGCGCGCCGCTCTCGCTCCAGTCGCGCAGCGCATCGTCCACCGACGCGTCGGCGTCGGGTTCCAGCGTAACCTCGCCTGTCTTGAGGTCGAGGTACCCCAGACGGGCGCCGTCGGGGCCGGCCGCGTAGACGCGGTCGTGACCGTAGCGCGTCCAGCGGTTGAGGGTGATGTCGGTCAAGGCTCGCTTCCAGGTGTTGGGTCGGTGGGGAGGTAAGAAGCGGGTGAGCTCAGGACCCTGCGGAGGAGGCGAGCCGAGCCGCGCGGGACCGTGCGGCGGCGTACGCGGGCAGGAAATCCTGCTGGAACTCGTCCCATCGCGGCACCAGGCTGGCGCACGCGATATTCGGATTGCGGCGAGACGCCGCCTTGCCTCGGAAGTCGCCGATCGATTCGAGCAGGGTCGCAACCTCGTCTCCGAGTCCGAGGTCGCTCATGAAACCCACGGACAGCTCGATCGAGTCGTAGGTCGGGTACCAGGTCACCAGTGTGCCGGTCTCCGGTGTGCCGTACATGCGTGACTTCGTGCCGGTGCGCATCTCCCAGCCGAAGGCCTGCGCGGCCTCGTCGAGACGCGCTCCGACCGTTCGGGTAGCCACACTCGACTTGGCGACGTACTCGGCGAGCGACAGCACGTCGCCGGCGCGCTTCGCACTTGCGGCGGTCTCGGTGCGGCCGAATACCTGCGGTGCGAGCAGCTGGAGGCCCTCGGACCTGTGGCGCGCGATCGCGATGCCGAGAACCTCCGTCTGCTGCATCTGGTCGTTGAGGAACTCGATGATGCGTCGTAGCTCGGCGGGGATGTGGTCGGCGACGAAGAGCAGGCGCAGCTTGCCTCCTGTGAGGTTCGCCTCGACGGTCTCCCAGAACCCCTCGACGACGATGTCGCGATCCTCGTCGCCGGCGTCGAGCAGGTGGACGATGCGCTCCGCGGCGCCCTCAGCGCCGCCTTCTCTCGCTTCGAGCCAGTCGCGCAGCTTGCTGACGGGCCAGTACTTCACCCCGTTCGCGGCGTAGTCAAACATCTGGCCCACGACCTCGCGCCGGATGCGGGTGTCAGAGCTGCGCTTGACCTCGACGATCGTCGGGATCCCGTCCTGGTCGACCAGGAGGTGGTCGATGCTGAAACGGTCGCGTCCGGACTCGTCGGTGGCGAGACCCGGCTCGCGGGCGATCACGAGCCAACGTCGCGGATCCTCGGGGTTGATCTCGGCGCCCGGGATGACGTCCGGATGCGTCTCGATCAGCGCTTGCAGCTCATACTCGTCGACGTAGGCGCGCGCAGTCATCTCGACCAGCTGGTTGTCCTGGACAAGGAACAGGCTGCGCGACATCGGATCCCCCTTACCGTGCCTGCACGCTATCGGGTGCGGTGGCCCATGTCACGGAGTGCCGTCGAGTGTCGGATGCGGCCCCTACGCTGGCGCCATGACTGGGGATGAGAACGCGAGGGGCGCCTGGCAGGGCGCGCTGAACTTGGGGAACCTGCTGGCAGCGGCGGGAATCACCGACCTGGACGATGTGCTGGTGATCCGGCATACGTTCAAGGAGGACGGGCTTCGCTCCGCGAGCGCGCTGACGCCCGACAGCGTGCTCGCGTACACGCGGCGCCAGACGGCACGAGGCGTCAAGTTCCCTAGGAACCCGCCGCGCCGGTGGTTGGTCTTCCTCGCCGACGGGAAGCGCCGATGCCGCTTGTACGGCGCGTATGAGAACCGTGGCGAGGTCGCCGCCGAGCGCACCGACACGCACCGCTACTTCGACCTGCATGAGTCCGACCTGCTCGACGCGCTTGATGGGCGCCTGGTCGTCGAGTGGTCGGCGGACGCGATCAACTGGTCGAAGCGCGGCGAGCTCGCTGCGCGGTTCCCGGTGGTGGAGATCTCGGACCCGGCGGCGGTCGCATTCCCGGGCTTCGATCGCGTCGCCCTGACCTACGCCGAGCTGCGCGAGGTGATGTCAGATTCGCGATATGCGTCGTGGCGGACCGCACTCGGTGCGGTCCAGGGCATCTACCTCATCGCGGATGCCCGCACGGGAAGGCTCTACGTGGGCAAGGCCGACGGCGGCGAGCGGATCCTCGGACGGTGGCGCCAGTACGCCGAGACGGGGCATGGCGGCAACGTCGCGCTCAAGGAGACGCTCGGGGTCGACCCTGACCACGCAGAGCACTTCACCTGGAGCCTGCTGCGAGTATTCGGATCGAACGCGACGCCGGACCAGGTGGACGAGGCCGAGTCGCACTTCAAGCAGACGCTGCTGTCGCGCAAGTTCGGCTACAACCTCAACTGAGGCGCCTGTCGTCAGCCGGGTCGTCGATCGACGACGGTCTCCGCGTCAGCGATGCGGTTGAGCTCCGCTTCGATCAGCGCCCGCGCCTGGTCGGCGGGCGAGCGTCCGTTACGCGCGGCGAGGCTCACGAGCGTGGCATGCGCCTGGCCTTCGAGTCCACGGATCGTGAGCGCGGGCGCACGGGTCTGCCGCTCCTCGCTGGTCGTCTTTGCGAGGCGCGCCGGGTGCGAAGGCGCTGGCGGCGCCACGATATATCCGTCGATCGCCGAGCCGTATACGTGGAGTTCCTCGCGGTGGAACTGCCATAGCCAGGCGACGTGTGCGCAGATGATGGCGTCGATCTCGTCCTCGATACGGTCGAGGTCGCCTGGACGGGGTGCCGAGATTGTCGCTCGGATCTGGCGCCAGCGATCGCCGTCGAGAAGGCCAAGCGCGGGTATGCCCTCGAGGAGCGCTGCAAGCTGGTCGAAGCCGGCCGCGCGGTCGGGCCCCTTCTTGTAGAGGATGCGTGCCGGCAGCTCGAACAGGCCCACTAGCGCGGCATGCGGATAGACCTCGATGCATTGCGTCTCTGTGCTCGTGGCTGCCGGATCGATCGTCCACCCGAAGCGTGCTGCCAGACGCTCCGCGCGCGGGGGATCGAACTGCGGCTTGCCACGGTTGGATGTGTGGGCAGACGCGCCGTACCTGCCGTACGCGCGGCCGATGAGGTTCTCGGCGATGCGTTGGCCGGTGTGGTTCGGCACGATGAGGGGGGCGTCGACGGCCACGACGCGCGCGCCGTGGGCATGTGCCGAGAGCCACTCCGAGATCTCGTCGTCGGTGCGCACCGCCCCTGATACGGTGAGGCGTCCCTCCGCATCGACGACCGCGAGACCGGTACGTGCCTTGTCTCCCCACGCGAGGTCGATCCCTACGAACACGCTGACTCCTTGCGTTGCTCTTCCTCGCTACTCGAAGAAGTCCTCGTCGACCTCGACCACGTCGTACCGCGCCTTGACCTGGACTCCGACCCTGTACTGGATCATCAGCTCCGCGAGTCTCTCGCCGTTGATGAGGATCACGCGCGTGCTGATCTGGCGTGCGTACTCGATCGCGTGCTGGGTGAAGGAGCTCGAGGTGATGAAGACGCCCCGGCTGGCGTTGACCCCGTGAAGCGCGCCGATGAACGCCTGGATGGCCTCGCGCCCCACGGTGTTGCCCGCCGCGTACCGCTTGGCTTGGACGTAGATCTGGTCGAGGCCGAGCGCATCCTGATCGATGACACCGTCCACGCCGCCATCGCCGGTGCCGCCGATGCGCTTGCCCCGCTGCTCGGCGCCGCCGTAGCCCATCGCCAGGAGCACGTCGACGACCGCTTGCTCGAAGAACGACGGATCGGAGCCGCGAAGGCGTGCGAGCAGCTCGTCGCGCACGGCCGCGTTCGCCAGCCCGACCCCGTCTTCGATGCGCTCGATCGGGTCCGCCGACTCGGCGGCCTCGACGGGTTGCGTGGTCGGAGTCACGTGCGTGGACTTCGGGGGGTAGAAGGGCGCGAAGAACTGGTCCGCGGTGCGGAAGTCGCTGAAGCCTTGGGGGTTGGCGGCGAGCCAGGTGCGGCCCGCGTCGGTGATCCTCCACTCGCCGCGCGCGACGCGTTCGATCAGCGAGGCCTTTCCCAGGTGCGTCATCGCCCACTGGGTGCGGTTGATTGCTCTCGAGCCGCCGCTCCCGAGAGTCTCATCGAGGGCCGCCTCGGGTAGGTCGAGCGACTCGATCGCTCGACTGACGATGGTGCGGCGTGCCAAGGTCTCGCCCGAACTCATCGCGCGGAGCACCGGCACGACGAACTGGGGCCAGATCGGTACGAGCGATGTCGGGGTCTCGGACATGGGTCCACCTTGTCACAGGCATGCTGGGGCGCCGCCGGCACGCAGTCGCGCCGCTCGCACGTCAGTTCATGCCCGAGCCCATGGCCACGAGGATGTCCGCATCCGACCAGTCCGCGCCGTCCTGGTGATAGGCGCGAAGCCAGCGGTTGCGCTCCTCGCGAGGCAGCCGAGGCGCCAGGCATTCGGGCGGAGGAGCGGGCGGCAAGTCGTCGGAGGATGCGAGGAACATGTCGTATTCCTCGCCGTCCTCGTCGATCGCGCCCATGACGTCCGCGAGCGGCCGCCCGACGACGTACTCCTTGGCCCGGCTCTCGAAGAGCGCCTTGATGGTCGAACTGGCACGCGTGTCGCCCCGGTATCGCGCGTCCAGATACAGCCGCTGGAGCGCGATCAGCTCCAGTTGAGTCACCGGCTCCGGCGTTGTGTGCGTCATCAGTCCCCCCGAGATCTGGTGAACAGCCTGGCAGGCTTCCCAACGGTTCCGTGCTCAAGGTCTCCCGTGTCGACCAGCTGCGGCTCCATCAGCCTCCGGAACGTGTCCTTCCGCCCGGGCCTCCCGGGGTCCACGGCCCGGTGCAGCCGCTCGAGGTCCAGCAGCGTGAACGGGCCCTCGCCTAGCAGCCCCCACGGATCGGGGTGCTCGGCGTAGTCGGCTCGCAGCCGCGCCACCGCCAGCGCCAGGATTGCCGCGTGATCGAACCCGAGCGGTCCGACATCAGCGATGGGCACAAGCGCCGCGTCGCCGAGCAGGGGAGCGGGCACCGCCACCAGGTGCGCCACGGACAGCACCCATCCGCGGTCGTCGCGGTCGGGCCCGTCGAACACGTGCAGCTGCACCGGCTCCAAACCCGCGACCCCGGCCTTGTCGGCGAGCGACCGGCGCACCGCATCTGCCAGTACCTCGCCCTCATGCAGGAACGTTCCCGGGAGGCGGCGAGTCTTGGGTGCTGCAGCGCCATCCCGCGCATCGTCCACCAGCAGCACCGACAGTGCCCCGCCGGCCACGGTCAGCACCGCGGTGTCGACGGCCACGGAGGGCCGCGGGTAGTCGGTCAGCGCCTTGCCGGAGGAGTCGCGGTACGTCGTCACAGGATTGAATGTCGCACCCTTGCGCTAACTTGTCAATTGACGCAGAATTGCGCCAAGTCGAGATCTCGGGGCAGCCCGGGAGACGAGGGGGACACCATGACGACCACCACCAGCTCCATCGCCCACCGCGCAGCCGGCGCCATCCTGGGCTCGGCCGTCGGCGACGCGATCGGCGCGCCGTACGAGTTCGGCCCCGCCCGGCCGCACCTCACCCTCGCCGGCACCGCCGCCGACATGACCGGCTACCACACCTGGGCGCCGGGGGAGTGGACCGACGACACCTCCATGGCCGTCCCCATCCTCCGCGCCGCCGCTGCCGGGCTCGACCTCGCGAGCACCGAGGCGCAGGACGGCATCGCCCGCGACTGGCGCGCCTGGGCGCGCGTCGCCAAGGACGTCGGCGTCCAGACCTCCCAGGTCTTCCGCGGCATGCGGGGGGACGATGCGGCGGCCGCCCGTGACGCCGCCCGCCGGGTCCACGAGGCGAACGGGCGCAGCGGCGGCAACGGATCCGTCATGCGCACCGCGCCCGTTGGGCTCGCCTTCATGACGGAGCCGGACGGCGTCGCGAAGGTCGCGGCCGCCGCCGATGCCATCGCCGCGCTGACCCACTTCGAGGACGACGCCCGCGACGGCGCCGCCCTCTGGAGCATCCTCATCCACCTCGCCGTCCGCGACGGGCGCGTGAGCCTGGACGATGCGCTCGCCGCGCTCCCCGAGGCCCGCCGCGAGCGGTGGATCGGGCTGCTCGCCGAGGCCGACGGCGCCGACCCCGACTCCTTCGCGCACAACGGCTGGGTGATCCACGCCGTCCAGGCCGCGTACGCCGCGATCCGCGCGGCCGGCATCGTGCTCGGCGACCCCGCGACGCACACGCCAGTCGCATTCCGCCGCACCATCGAGGCCGCAGTCCGCATCCACAACGACACGGACACCGTCGCCGCGATCGCCGGCGCGCTCGCGGGCGCCCTTGTCGGGGCATCGGCGATCCCGGTCGGCTGGCAGCGGCTGCTCCACGGGTACCCCGGCCTGCGCGCTGGCGACCTGACGCGCCTTGCGGTGCTCGCAGTCAGGGGAGGGGAGGCTGACTCCCGCGGCTGGCTCTCGGGCGACAAGGTCGACTACTCATCCTGGACCGGGCGCGACGCGCTCGCGGTCCACCCGCACGACGCTGGCGTGCTGCTGGGGGGCGTCGACCGCCTCGCCGATCTGCCCGAGGACATCGACGCGGTCGTGTCGCTGTGCCAGCTCGGCGCACGCGAGGTGCCGGCGCGCATCGGCCGCGCGGACGTCGCGGAGGTGTGGCTCATCGATGACGCGACGCCCGGGGCGAACGTACACCTCGCGTTCGTGCTCGAGGAGGCGGCCGATGCGGTGGCCGCGCTGCGCGCCGAGGGCAAGCGGGTGTACCTCCACTGCGTCGCCGCGCAATCCCGGACGCCCACGGTGGCGGCGCTTTACGCCGCGCGGCACCTCGGCGTCGAGCCGGGGCGGGCGCTCGCCGAGGTCGTGGCGGCGCTGCCCGCAGCCGACCCGAACCGCGCGTTCCGCGCCTACCTCGCGGGGGTGGGGCGATGAGCGGCACCAAGGTGTTCCGGGCGGCCGACCGATTCGTCGACGCGCAACTGTGGTGGGTCGCGTCGGAGCTGTGCCGGCGGCACCCCCGCCTGCGGATCCGGGAGCTCGTCCAGGACGAGCTTGGCTCCTTCATCGAGGTGGTGTCGTGGCCTGACACGAGCGCGCTGCGGATCGTCTGCTCGCGCGTGGCTGGGATCAGGATCGTTGGGCACGATGACTTCCTGGTGGCGCCAGCGGATCTGCTCGAGGACCCGAACCCTCATGCCGTCCTCAAAGCGGTCGAGGCCGCACACGGCATCGGTGGGCCCGGGCGCTTCCCACGCACGACCCGCGAGACCATCGGGCACCGCGCAATCGCCCACGTGCTGTCAACGATGGTCAACTCGCGGCACTCGTGGACGGTGCGCGGCGAGCGACCCGAGGACCCCTCCGTCGTTCATGGTGGAACGTGGCTCACGCCGGTCCTCGGCTGGCCGTCGATCGTCGGACTCCGCGAACGCTGGGGGCACGATGCCGCGCACGACGCGCTCTACCAGAAGGCTCCCGCGCACGCGTGGGTGCTGATGCGGGACCTCGAGCCGGCCGCGGTGTTCGATCTCTACGGACAGGTGCACACCTCCGACGGAGCGATGGACCTGCTCGACGTCTACCAGGAATCTGGGGCGAGCCTTCCGCTCGCGGTCACGAGCGCCCTCGCTGGTCATCTGCGTACGTAGACCCGCGGCGCTGGCCGGTTGTCCGTCGGGTAGCCGGTGCGTTGACCGACCGCTTGTCGGTGGTCGTCGCTAACCTCAAGCATCACGACCGACGTTGGGGGAATCATGACTGACAACCAGGAGAGCGCCGCGGGCGCGCGTGAGGACGACGAGGTCGCCCAGATCGATCCGGAGGCGCTCCACACTGCGCTGCGTGAGGAACGCGCCCGCATCGGCCGCTTCAACCTCGCGATCGTCGGCGGTACGGGAGTCGGCAAGTCCTCGCTCGTCAACGCAGTGTTCGGAGAAGGCCTCGCCCCCACCGGCGTGGGGCTGCCGGTCACCCGCGGCGTTCAGTACTACACGAACGCCGACGCCTCGCTCGGCATCTGGGACTTCGAAGGCTTCGAGATCGGCAAGGTGCCGGGTGACCTGGTGCGCGAGAACCTCCAGGTGATCGAGGACGGCCCGCGCGAGAAGCACATCTCCGCGGTCTGGTACTGCGTCACGTCGAGCGCCGACCGCCTCACGCAACCGGACATCGACCAGATCACTGCGTTCGCCGCGGGTGGGCTTCCGGTGATCGTGGTGCTGACGAAGACCATCCGCGCGCGGGACTTTCCGGGCGGAAAGTGGAAGCCGTCGGCACAGGTCGAGGCGTTCGCCGAGTGGATCGCGAGTCCATTCGACCACCAGGGCGAAGCGATCGAGCTTCCCATCGCGGGCATCGCACTCACCGCAGCGGTGGACCAGGGCAAGCACGGCGGTCCCGCGCATGGCCTTGGCGAACTTCTCGACATGACGCTTGCGCTCGCGCCAGACGAGGCGCAGGAGGCGCTCGTCGTCGCGCAGCGGCTGTCGCTCCCGCTCAAGCGGGCACTCGCCCGCAAGGCGATCGTCGCCGCCGGCACCGCGTCTGCGGCGGCGGCGGCGACCCCGATCCCGGTCGCGGATGCCGTCGCTCTCGCCCCGATCCAGCTCGGGATGATGGGCCGGATCGCGGCCGTCTACCAGCTCGATCTCAAGGTGATGATGAGCGCGCAGGCGATTGCGCAGCTCGCGGTGCAGGTCGTCGGACGCGCGCTCGCGCGAAGCCTCATCAAGCTCATCCCTGCGGTCGGCACGGTCATCAACGCGACGGTGGCCTCTGCGCTCACGACGGCCACAGGCGAGGGCTGGCTTCGCCTGTGCGAGGCCGTCTACTCGGGCAAGGTCGCGCTCGATCAGGTCGAGAAGGTCTGGAAGGACTTCGCGCCAACGGCGGTCGAGGTGATCAACGCGGTCCTCAAGGCCCGAGTCAAGGGCGGGAAGTAGCCTATGGCGGCCACCACCCACGCGCTGGTGCGCGTGCAAGCCCGGGAGGTGTCGGCGGGTTCCCACGGCAATCTCGTCGGTGGCGGGTTGTCCGCCCACCGCATGCTTGGCGAGCAGTGGGAGTGGGCGTGGGGCGTGCCGGGATTGTTCCGGGCCTTGGCATCCCCAGGGGCTGCTGCGGTCGCTCCCGCATCGCCGGTGCCTGAACGCGCTCACGCCGACGTTCTCGGATACTGGTTTCCGCTCCCGTACCTGCTTGGCTACCGGCTCGGCTGGGCCGACATCGGGCTGGGCCTGCGCCGGTGGCGCGACCTGGGAATGCCGGTCGACGATCCGACCCTCGCGCTTGTTGCGGCGCTCTGGGACGCCGATGGCCTGCTCGACAACGCGGTCGCGCAGTTCGCGTCCAATGCCCTGACGCACCAGCCACCAGGCTCGTGGGACTGGCGCGGTGAGCCGGTCCTCGACACGGAGACGCGGGCGTGGCGCGACGCCTTCGACCGGCGCTGGCCTGAGGAGCACGTGTTCGACATCTATCAGCCCGACGCGGGCGACGGTCTGCACCTGGCCGGCCATCTGGCGCAGTCGCCCAGCGGGTCGGCGACGCTGACGGTGCGGAGTTCGGCGGACCGGACAGCGATCCTCGAGTGCCTGTCCGCGAGCGGCTGGTACGCCGACCTCGCGGCCCTCGGTGATGCGCTGCCGGGCCTCGACTCCGCGAGTTGGAAGGTCGATGTCTACGTGAGGTCGATCGGCTGGATGGGCACCTTCCGCAAGTCCCGCGAGACCGGCTACTGGTTCAGCGGACGTCATCGGGTCCACGCGCTCGGCCACTGACCAGGTGGCGGCAGAGCGGTGGGGTCCCGGTTCTTGCGAGCCGAGGACCCAGTTCGTGGTGCCGACAATGGATTCACAAGAAGCAAGGCTGAGGGGCAGCAGATGAAGTTCACGTGGGTGCCGCAACCGGAGAGCGCCAAGCCGCGCGCGCCGAAGCCCTTCGTCGCCCCCGCGCCGACGCAACCGCCTGCACCACCCATCGTGCCGCGGCCAGCGCCCGCCGTCCCGACGACCCGGCCTGACGCGCCGCCGCGCACGAGCCGCCCAGCGCCGCTCAAGCCCGTCGCGATCCCTGTCCTCGAGGGCGACGCCAAGGCCGCGGTCGAGCACCGCGGCTCGCACATCCAGATCGTCGCGGCGGCCGGCTCCGGCAAGACGGAGGTCGTCTCGCAGCGCGTCGCTGCGCTCCTCGTCGACGGTGAGAGGCCCGAGGCCATCGTCGCGTTCACCTTCACCGAGAAGGCAGCGAGCGAGCTCAAGGAGCGCATCCGCGAGCGAGTGACGGCGCTGAAGGGTCCGGAGGCGAGCGACGAGCTCGGCCGCCTGTTCGTCGGCACCATCCACGCCTACTGCTTCCGAATGCTGCAGCAGTACGTGCCGCGATTCGAGACTTTCACGCCGCTCGACCAGAACCAGCTCACCAACCTGCTGTACCGCGAGGCGTACGGGCTCGGCATCAAGGCGCTCAACCCTGACAAGGGACTCTTCGCCAACATCGAGACGTTTGCCCGCGGCATCGACGTCCTCGAGAACGAGCTCGTCGGCCTCGACGAGCTGCCGGCCGATGCCTTCACCGAGACCGCCCGCGAGTACTACGACATGCTCGACCGCTATCAGGTGATGTCGTTCGGGACCCAGATCGTCCACGCGGTCCGCGCGCTCGAGGACCCCAAGATCCACGAGGCCGTTGCCGCCGACCTGCGCCACCTCATCGTCGACGAATATCAGGACGTCAACCCCGCGCAGGAGAGGCTCATCAGCCTGCTCGCGAAGCCGCACGGGTCGGCGGACGTCGTGGTCGTCGGTGACGACGACCAGGCCATCTACCAGTGGCGCGGCTCCGCGGTCGAGAACATCCTCACGTTCCAGGCTCGCTACCCGGGGGTCGAGCGCTTCGAGCTGCTCCAGAACCGACGTTCACGCCCCGGAGTGGTCGATCTCGCGAACCGCTTCGCTCACTCGATCCCGGGACGCTTCGACAAGGAGATGTCCGCCGCGCGCGAGGCCGACGGCCCGTCCGTCGCGATCGCACGTGACACTGGGACCGAGTCCGACGAGGCCGATGCGATCGCCCAGCAGATCGCCACGTTCTACGCACAGGGCCTGCCGTACCGCGACATCGCGATCCTGGTGCGTGGCAAGGCCGCCTACCCCGCGCTGCTCGCGGCGCTTGAGAATCACAGGATCCCGGTACAGCCGGGAGGCCGCACAGGCCTGTTCGCGCAGCCCGAGGCCGCAGCGCTCGGCAAGGCCTACGCGTGGTTGGCGAGCATCGAGTGGAAGGTCGGCAAGTGGGGCCAGCGCGAGGATGTCTCCCTCGAGGACGTCGTCGACGCGCTGGCCGAGTCGTTCGACCTCGCGGCACCGACGCGCGCCGTCCTCACCGATCACCTGACCACATGGCAGGGCCGGGCGCTCGCGAGCGAGTTCAACGAGAGCCTGGTCCGTGACTACTACGCGCTCATCGCGCTGCTGGGCGTTCGCGACTGGGACCTGACCGACGCCTACACCCGTAACCGCATCGGCACCGTTGCGCGGTTCACCCAAGTGCTGGCCGACTACGAGGGCGTGAGCTGGCGCGCGCGCCGCGACCCCAAGAACCCCGGCGAGCAGGTCGGCGGCCAGAGCGGTGGCGAATGGTTCTACAAGAACTTCGCGATCCTTCTCGCGAACTATGCGAGCGGCAGCTACGACGCCTTCGAGGGCATGGATGCCTCCGTCGACGGAGTCTCCCTTGGCACCATTCACGGCTCGAAGGGCCTCGAGTGGCCGGTGGTGTTCCTTCCGTCCCTCGTGAAGGGGCGCTTCCCGTCGAGTCGCATGGGCGCCGCGCAGGAGTGGCCCAGCGTGCTCGAGGGGCGCTTCGACGCCGCGAGGTACGAGGGCGTTGATGCCGACGAGCGCCGCCTGTTCTACGTCGCCGTCACGCGATCGCGCGATGCGCTCCTGCTCTCGGCGCACTCGCGCCAGAAGAACGGCCACCGCAAGGGCCCGTCACCGTATTTCGAGGAGGCGGAGGGCCTGCTCGCGAGTCCGGGCACCCCGACCACCGTGGTCGCGAAGCCGCCCAAGTCGGAAGGGGAGCTTGCGCTCACCTTCAGCGAGCTGGCCGCATACGAGTCCTGCCCGCGTGGCTACCTCCTCAAGAACGAGCTCGGGTTCATGCCGCCCATCCAGCAGGAGCTTGGCTACGGGAACGCGGTGCATCACACGATGCGCGTGGTCGCGGAGGCGACCATGGCCACGGGCACGGTCCCCACGCTCGTGGAGGTCGACCAGCTGATCGACAGCGAATTCTATCTTCCCTATGCCAACAAGCCTGCGCACAAGGAGATGCGGGAGGCTGCGCGGCGCTTGGTCCACCGATACGTCACCGAGCACTCCGATGATCTCGCCAAGACGTGGGCTACGGAACGTCCATTCGAGCTCTACCTCGACGGAGTGGTGGTTGCGGGCCGAGCCGACGTCATCTACGACGATGCCGGCTCGCTCGCGATCGTCGACTACAAGACCTCGGTCGGCGGCGGCATCGAGCCGCTCCAGCTCCAGGTCTACGCCGATGCCGGGCGCAGGGAGGGCCTCGATGTCTCGGCGGCGTACATCCACGATCTGGGCACGGCGCGCCGCCACACGGTCGACGTCGGCATGCCTGCGATAGGCGTCGCGGAGAGCCAGGTCATCGCCACCGTCGGCAGGCTCCGGGAGGGGGACTACGACCCGCGGCCCGAGGTCGCCAAGTGCCGCACGTGCGACGTCAAGACCATCTGCAAGGCGGCTCGGCTGCGCTAAGCCGATTGCTGGCTACGAGGGCAGCTCGCTGAACCAGTCGCGGACGGCAGGGTAGAGGCGCGCGGATCCTTCGTTCAGCATGTCGATGCACGCGGCTGCGTAGTCGCCGAGCGATTGGGTCTCGTTGATCTCCGGGAGCACTCCCCAGTGGGCCCACCAGGCGTCTCCTATGCGCCTCATGCCCAGCGAGTGCGCGACCTTGCGTGTCGCGGCTCGGGCGCCGAGGCGCTCATCCTTGGTCCAGGTATTCGGATTGAAGGCGAGCGTCATGCGCGGGAACGCGTAGCCCCTCCTTGTCGAAAGGAGGTCGCTCTTCGTCCAGACAAGTTCCACAAGCGGTTCGTGGCGCTCCGCGACGAGGGTGCCGAGCTCTGCCTCGGGCAAGGAGACGGTCGTCCAACCACGTTTCCCCTCGTGGGCTCGAGCGCCAACGCCGGTCGCAGCCTCGAGCAAGGCGTGATGCAGAGCAAGCCCCGCTGGTCCCTGGAGCGCATCCCACTCCTCGATGAGGGATCGGTTCCGCACGTAGAAGTCGACGTCGGCGTCGCCTGACTCGCCCGTCATGAGCTTGAGGGCTGTGTCAGGCGACTCCTTCGATACGGCGTCTCGCATCAGCTTTTCTGTCTGCACCCGGAGACCGGCCCACTCGGAGATCTGCTTCCGGTTCCGCACGTAGAAGTTGACAGGGTCGCCAGTCATCACAGTGCTCCGATCGTCTCGATGTATTCGCGCGCGCCAGCCGACAGGTTGAGCCCCTCGCGGTCCGCCACGTCGCGCGCGAGCCGGGCGAGGTCGCGCCAGGCCCGGGCGACCCACAAGTCCGCGCTCTGCTTCGCCGTGGAGGGCAGGTGGCCTGTCCGGGTGAGGAAGACCAGAACGGGCGTGTCATCCGCCCAGTGACGAGACAACCGGTCGGCCTGTTCTGGCTGCTCTCCCGCGAAGACCTTCGCCTCGATGATGACGGTTTGGCCGCCAACTCGCAGCACGATGTCGGCGCGTGTGCCAGAACGCGACTCCTCCACGCGGATGGACACGGGTGCATTGCGCTCGACGGGCAATCCCAGGTCCTCGAAGAAGGCATCGATCAGTTCGCGCCCCATGTGGTGTCCGCCTGAGGGGTCGAGCAGCCACGCCAGCGCCCGGCACAGCGCGACCTCCTGATACTGGAGGCCGAGCGCGGCGAGAAGAGTTTTGCCGCCGCTGGTCCACGCGACCGCACGCCATTCGTCGGTTAGGCGCAGCAGGTCGTCGTTCCAGTCGGGGGCGCCGGCGCGGTCATGCCACTCCGCGAGCAGCATGCGGAACCGGTCCTCGCGCGTCAGTTGGGCGCTGTCCATGTCTCCACCTCCGTTACTCCTCTTCGCCGGCGACTGCGATCCGCCCGCGGGCAAAGGTTGCGAGGATCCTCTGGTGCGTCTGTCGGGGGAGCTGGCGGTTGCCGGGCTCCCCGAACGGTGTGCCTGGGCGCGCCGGAGCGTCATCGAGCAGCTCGTCGAGTCCCGGACGGGCGACCACGAGCAGCCCGTGGGTCGCGCGCGTGCACGTCACCGCGAGCCGCCCGAAGGCAGAGTTGAACTCGTCGAGCTCGGACGCGCCGTTGAGCGGGTGCAGCGCGACCGTGATGCCGTTGGTCTGCCCCTGGTAGGAGTCGACGGTCGAGCTCACCAGGTCGCGCTCGGTGAGGCCGTGCCGCTCGCGCAGACGGTCGACGGCGTCCGCCGCATCGTCCACCGCCTGGTTGCGCGTCGCGAGGATGGTCGCCATCGGGTCCGAGTGGTCGCCGCCCGGCGCCACACGGGACGATGCGCCGGTGGGCGCGCCCGTTGCGTCGTACAAAGCCGCCTGGAGGGACGCGCCGCCAGCGAAGAACGCGTCCAGCGCAGCCTCGATGAACTCCATCAGCGGAAGGTCGACGTCGGGGGACTCGGGCTCGGGGAGTCCGTCGATCTCGAGCAGGGTCGGCACGCCGGTGCCCACCTGCGCCCACAGGGTGTCGAACGGCGCCGCGATCGAGCCGAGGTCCAGGCGACGGTCGCCCGGTGCCGCGACGCAGTCGAGCGAGCCCCACTCGGGGTAGAAGGCACGCCAGAGCTCGAGGTGCCCCGCAGCCGGGCGCCAGACTGCGGGGAGCTCGCGCGTCCAGGTCTTCGCATCGTCGTCGTAGTCGGTGGGCCACGCACGGTAGGGGTTGAAGCCGTCGTCACCGCGCCACGGGTTCTCGCCCACCTCGAGCGGAGGGAGCTGACCCACGTCGCCGACGCCGACCCACAGCGGGGCGAGTCTCGAGGGCTCGTCGAACAGGTGGTGAGGGATCTGCCAGGCCTCGTCGACGAAGAGTACGTCGAAGATCGTCTTGCCATTGGCGCCCTTGCCGAGCGCCTTCTCGAGCCACTTGGCTCCGTACTGAATGCCCAGCTTCGAGCACGTGGCGACAACCACGCGCGCGCTCCCGGGGATATCGGCGTACTTGCTCACCACGGTCGCGACGGCGTGAACCTCGACGGGGACGTCATCGAACTTCCCCTTCGACACGAACAGGCAGACCTTGTCCTTGCCGAGCGCCTCGCCTAGCTGCTCGGCGAGGGGGAGCACCTGCTTATTGGTGAATGCGGCCACGGCCACGCGGGAGACATGGGCGTGGGACGCGGCCTCGACCACCAGGCGCCGCAGCACATACGACTTCCCGGCGCCCGCGGCGGCCTTGAGCAGCAGGCGCTTGTTGTCCGAGGCTCCGGTGAGCATCGCGTCGAGCTCGGTTGCTGCCTCGTCCGCCACGGCGGCATTGCGCTGCGCGGCCTCGGCGTGGTGCACCGCGGGCCCCGCCTCGACGAGGGGAGGGGAGAAGGGGGACGTCATCTCTACTCCAGGTCGTCGATCGTGAGGCCGTCGGGCATGGGCTCGGCGTCATCGACGGGTGCGTCGGCGCCGTCCTCGTTCGTGCCGAGGGCGTCGAAGGCGTCGCCATCGGTCACCGGCGGCCACACCTCGGGATTGAGCTCGCCCTTCGCGCGACGCTTCGCGATCGAGTCCGCCTGCTCGGCCTCGTAGACCTCGTGAGGCTTGCAGCACCACTGGTGGTTGCCGGGATCCTCGCCATACGACTCGGTCAGGCAGGAGGACTTCGGCGCTAGTGCATCGTCCACCGGCGGCAGCTCGATGGCCAGGGCGTCACCGCTGGCCGCGGAGAGCCACGAATGGTCCGCGAGGACGATGCGGTCGCCCACGGCGAGGTTGAGGGTCACTAACGGGTGCCACGCCAGATGGGTGGCGGAGGCGTCGTCGTCGACCTCGAAGCGGTCGAGCTCACCGACTGCCATCCCCGCGAGGTGGAGCGCGTCCTTCCTCACGTCAGCGGCGACGCCGTGCTCTTCTACCAGCGGAGCACCGTTGAGGTGCAGCGCCACCACCCGGGTCCCGGACACGAAGCGCCGCGATCCGACGTCGAGCACCAGGGGAGAAACCGATACGACGCGTGCGAGCGACAGCTCGCGGGTGCCCGGCGCGACGGCGCGGTCGTGCGCCAGCCCGGGATGGACGAGCGCGTCGACACGCTGCTGCCAGGCCCCGTCCTTCTCGTGCGTCTTCACCAGGCGGACCCGCCAGAAGCGAGCAGTCCTGCCGAACCGGACCAGGTCGTTCGCGTGGAACGCGAGCCTGCGCCGCCACACGGCCTGGGCGCGCGCTTCGACCTCGCGCGAGGCGACCGCGAGCGCGGACCGCGGGAAGGCCTGAACGCGAACGATGGTCGCGTCGAGGGTGTCTGCCTTGTACCGGAGCTCGTCCAGCACAGCGTCGCGATAGGGACCTGCGCCGTCGCCGGAGCGCTCGGTGCGGGGGAGCAGCCGGTGGAGGTCGTCGCTCCGGCGGTTCGACAGCCGCGCGCCGGGTGTCTCGAGGCGGCTTTCGATCGAGTCCGCGACCGCGCGGTGGTCGACGCTCCCGTCGGCGTTCGCCCACGCGAGCAGGTAGTCGAGACGGCCCGATAGGATCGGCGCGCCACCGGCGGTGACCAGTCCGGCGAGGACGTCGCGCGCGTTGACCAGCGCGGCGCGGGAGGACGATGCGCGGGCCCGGTCCGCTTCGAGCAGGAAGCTCACCGCGGTGCGGGCGTGGGCGCTCAGCGCCATCGGCATCTCCGCGGGCGCACCGTCGAACGTGAGAGGCTCGCGACCGGCCTCGACGTCGTGCTTCCAACGCAGCCGGGAGATCTCGACGCCCGCGAGGCTGTCGGCGATGGATACCAGCATGTCCGCGGTGACCGAGTCGGGCGTGACGACGTGGATCGGCTGCGGAGCCTCGGGCGAGGCGGCGGCCTGGTCGGCGACGGCGGCGTCGATCTGCGCGCCGAGCGCCTCCATGACCGCGAGTCGCGTGGTGAGCGTCTGGGCATCGGCGAACGTGCGCCACGCCCACTCGCCCTGTCCGGCGGACGAGGTGCGGCGCATCCCGAAGCCATGCACACCGAGCGCGGCGGCCTCGGACTTGGCGATCACCACCTCAATGGTGCCGGCGTCGCCGAGGACATCGGTCCGGCGACGGCCCGTGGCCACCGCGGCGCCGGTGGTGGTCGCGGTCACCGAGGAGGTCACGGTGGCCGGCAACGCCGTGCCGTCGGTCTCGTCCGCGAGCCATTCGGCGACGGCCGGTCGACTCGCCCGCGGCACGCCGATCTCGACGAGGAGGTCCGCGGTCACGTTCGACGCGCGGAGCCGTTCGCGGCAGTACGAGAACAGCGAGCAGGTGGCGCAGGTCGCCGGGTCGAAGGTCGCCTCGAGGTGCGCGACGAATCCAGCGAGCGTCTCGTCGGGCTCGACGGCGATCTTCTCGGCATCGTCGCGCCGCTGCTCGATGCGGGCGAGCACCTCCTGCCGGTGGTCGTGAAGGTTCTCGACCACGATGCGCGGCAGAAGGAACGAGTTGCGGGGCACCGCGAGAACGCCGTGCGTGTGGACCTCCATGCCCGCAGGTAACTGCGACCAGGCGGTCATGCACTCCGCGCCGACCGCGACCTGGAGGAATCCCTTGAGCAGGCGGGCGTCGTCGATGCGGGAACGGAGCCGCTCGTAGTCCTTGGCGTCGCCGACCACCAGCCACGAGCCCTTGCAGTCCGCCTTGGGGATCACGACGGCGAAATCCGGCTTCGCGGCGGTCGCCGACGCGACATCGAACCCGACGAACGGCACCGCGAGCCCGAAGACGATGGTCACGACGCCGTCGCCGGTGGCCCGAACGTGGGCGTCGGCAAGAAGCCGCGCAGTGGTGCGGACGTTGGCGCGCGCGTGGACCGTGACGACCTCGTCGGGTCGCGCGAGGTCAAGCCCGCCCGCGGTGGTGACGGCGATGCGCGAGGCGAAGTCCTCGCGGCGCAGCAGCCGCTCGAAGGTCATCGCGCGGATCCAGCGCGCCTCGGGGATCGCGCCGGAGGAGTCGGCGTGGCCGAGGTCGCTCGCGAGCTGGCGTCGGCTGCGGCCGGTGATCAACGGATCGGTGCCGCGGAAGCGCGCGCAGCCCGCGTGGGCGGACGATGCGACGGCGCCCGAGGCCCCGCCGACCGCCTTGGGCGCGGCTGGCGGGGCGCTTGGGTTTGCGGCGGTCACGCGATCAGTCCTCCACGATCCGCAGCGGCGGCAGGGCATCGACGATCCTCATGGTCTCGACCGAAACAGTCGTGACCTTGGCGAGGAGGTCGAGGATGTAGCGGGGGTTGTTCACCTCGCGCGACCAGTCGTTGGGGTCGTTGACGATGCCTGAGGCCTTGTCGGTCTTCACCTGGTAGCGGTCGATGATCCAGTCGAGCGCCGACCGGGAGCCGAGCACGTAGCGGTGGGCCTCTTCGGGAATGCCGCGGACGGTGATGCTGCCCGAGTAGCGGATGGTCGTGAGGTCCTTGTCTCTACCCGACTTCCCGTAGGCCATCTTGATGACGCGGAGGGCGTCGTACATCGCGTCCTCGTCGAGTCCCTCGGGGATGCCGTCGATCACGAGCGGGTACGGGTCAGCGTCCTCGTAGTTGATGTGCAGTTCGAGGAGCCTCGTGCCCGCGTCGACGAACCGCGGGAAGTCTTCGGTACTGATCCGAGGAATGCGTGGGAGCGATCGCTTGAGATCGGCCGCAAACTGATCGCGATATTCGCGCGAGTGCAGGAATCCGTAGGTGAAAGCGAATACGTCGTCCTTTAAGACTTGCCCACCGTACCAGCCGCGGTACTTCTTCAGCGTCGCATCGGTGACATTGTCATGACGTCGGTAGCCGCTTGTGACTTCGCCGCCCAAGTCGAGGGTCGCACCGACGGTCGCCTCGAACGTGTAGCGCGCGAGTACTTGGGTGGGATTGCCTGCACCCACAAGGACATTGTCCGATAGGCCGCGTACCGCGAGGACTGCGAACGGGGCAGAGCCTCCCGGGGCCTGGACCGCGATTCCGTGATTATTCACCTCCGACGTCGGGTAGAGCGTCGGCATCTTGTAGACGGTGTTGTTCAGTTCGCGGTCGAACCATACGGCTTGCCGACAGAACGGTCGATAGGTGCTCACTCGCAATGCGCCCGGGTTTGCCACGTAGTGGGTGCCCCGCGGGAGCCTTGTCCTATCAGCGCGGTCCCAACTGAACTTCTTCGGGTCAGTATCGATGAATTCATCCACCGCGGTCTTGGCATCACGCTCGGGGGACGCCGCGATGTGTGTGGCGAACGCATCGGTTTGGGCGTTGTAGAAATCGATCATTCGGGCTACGTTGTCTCGTACTTTGGTGGAGGCAAAGTTGTAGACCCACGCGTCGCGGTTTGTCTTCAAGCCTCCGGAGTAGATGCTGAACATCGCGTCGCTGCCGTCGCAGATGGACTGCCACTTTTCGAAGTTTCCGGATCGCTGGTTTGTCCAGTCGCCGGCATCGTTCGGGGTGATCTCCGCCCACTCGAGAGTGGCGAGCTCGGCGTGGTCCACGATCTCGAGCTTCTGCTCGCGGCTGAGGTAGTCGCCGATGTCTCGGTAATGCACGACTGCCCGGTCGCGAGCGACGTCGGGGTTCTTGACGAGGAAGGTGACTGCAACGGTGTTGCGGGAGCCGGAGCCGAAGACCTTGCCGCCCTCCTTGCGCGACTGCTCGCCAGCGGTGCGCTGGTTGCCGCGGAGGTTGTACACGTAGATATCGGTGAACTCGTCGGCGAGGGTCTTGCGCAGTCCGTCGGCCGTGTTGGCGTCGACGAAGCCGCCGTTGGTGACGAAGCCGATGACGCCGGCGTCGCCGATGCGGGTGGCGGCCCAACGGATGGCTCGAATGTAGGAGTCGTAGAGGCTGTTCTTCAGCTTGGCGGTTGACCGCGCGGCGAACGTCTTCTCGATCTGAGCGTCGAGCGACGGGTATTTGAGGTTGGCGTTGTTGTCGTTGCCAGACGACTGGCCCACGGAATAGGGCGGGTTGCCGACGATCACGCGGATATCGAGCGCGCGCTGCGCCTCGACGCGGGCGTTATTCGAGGTGAACACGACGAGGTCGTCGATGTCGCCGTTCTCGGTCATCTGGAAGGTGTCGGTCAAGACGATTCCATTGAAGGTCTCGTAGTTCGCCTCCTGGCCGACGTCGAGCAGCCGCTGCTGATACGTCGTCTCGATGTTGATCGCGGCGATGTAGTAGGCGAGCAGCATGATCTCGTTGGCGTGCATCTCTGACGCGTACTTGCGGGCGAGATCGTGCGGCGAGATGAGCTCGCTCGCGAGCAGGCGCGTGATGAACGTGCCGGTGCCGGTGAACGGGTCGAGGACGTGGACGCCCTCGTCTGACAAGCCCCTGCCGAAGTGCTCGCGCGAGAGATGGTCGACCGACCGCAGGATGAAGTCGACGATCTCGGTGGGGGTGTAGACGATGCCGAGCGCGTCCGCGGCGCGTGGGAAGGCGAGCTTGAAGAACCGCTCGTACAGCTCGGTGATGATGCGCTGCTTGCCCTGGGCGTTGTCGATGCCGGCGGCGCGGAGCTTCACCGACTCGTAGAACTTGTCGAGTGCCTCGGTCTCGGACTCGAGGTTCGCACCCTCGAGGGTCTCGAGCATCGTCTGCATGACCTGCGAGACGGGGTTCTTCTCCGCGAAGGAGTGCTCGCCGAACAGCGCGTCGAACACGGGCTTGGTGATCATGTGCTGCGAGAGCATGTCGATCGCGTCGCCCCGGGAGATGCCCTCGTTGAGGTTCGCCTTCAGCGCGGTGTGGAAGGACTCGAACTCATCGGCGGCGTGGCCCGAGTCGAGGATCGCCAGCAGCCGGGTGCGGTGACGCTCGGCGATCTTGGCGACGTCCTTGGCCCAGTCCTCCCAGTACCGGCGCGAGCCAACCTTGTTGACGAGCTTGGCGTAGATCGCGTCGCGCCAGTCGTCCAACGCCGCGAAGTCGAACGAAAGTTGGGTCTCGGCCCCCGCATCGTCCTTCGACCCTCCGCTGCCACCGGTGCCCACGCCGATGACGTTGACCATGTCGGAACGGGTCTTGTTGAGGTCGATGCTGTTGACCATCGCGTCGAAGCGTTCGTCGTGGGCGCGCAGCGCCTGCAGCACCTCCCACACCACGCGGTACTTCTCGTTGTCCTTGAGCGCCTCCTCGGGGCTGATGCCCGCAGGGATGCCGATGGGAAGGATGATGTAGCCGTACTTCTTGCCCGGCGCGAGGCGCATCACGCGCCCGACGGACTGGACCACGTCCACCACGGACTTGCGCGGGTTGAGGAACATCACCGCGTCGAGGGCGGGCACGTCGACGCCCTCGGACAGGCACTTGGCGTTGGTGAGGATGCGGCACGCGTCGGTGCCCGGGTCCGTCTTGAGCCAGTCGAGGTGCCCGTTGCGCTCGAGGATGTTCATCGCGCCGTCGACGTGGCGCACCTCGGCGTCCAGCACGCTGTCGCCATCCTCGTTGAGGCCCTGGTTGCGGACGTAGTCGCCGATGACGGCCTCGAACTTGGCCGCGAAGAGCTTCGAGTCCTTGATGGAGCGGCTGAACGCGACCGCGCGCTTCATGGGGGAGGGGTCGAAGCCGAAGTCATGCTCGGCGCGGCCGTGCTTGGACAGGCCGTTCCAACAGCCGACGATCCGCGCGACGTCGTCGAGATCGAGCTCGCCGTCCGCGGCCATCGTCCCCTGGAAGCCGCGCGCGACCGCACCCTCATCGACCGCGAGGATGAGCACCCGGTAGTCGGTGAGCATGCCGGCGGCGACCGCCTCGCCGAAGCCGAGGCGGTGGAACTCGGGGCCGAACGTGCCCTCGTCGTCCATCGAGGCGAGGATCACATTGGTGTCGCCGGCCTTCGCCTTGGTGTTGTCGTCGTAGATCCGCGGCGTTGCCGTCATGTACAGGCGCTTGCCCGCCTTGAGGTAGGCCTCGTCGTGAACGCGCACGAAGGCGCTCTCCTCGGAGCCCGCGAGCGTCGCGCCGGTGGTGCGGTGCGCCTCGTCGCAGATCACCAGGTCGAAGTCGGGGGCCCCGAGCGCCTGCGCCTGATGCACCACGTCGATCGACTGGTACGTCGCGAAGACGACGGTGATCGCATCGTCCTTCTTCTCCTTGAGGCGCTGTGCCAGGTGCGGGGCGTTGGTGGTCGCGGGGATCGCGAGGTCGACCACGGAGATGTCGGCGTCCTCGTTCTTGCCCACCTTGATGTCCGAGCAGACCGCGAACGTACGGAGGGTCGCCTCGGCCTCGAGCGACCACTCCCTGAGGGTCTGGGACAGCAGAGCGATCGAGGGGACCAGGAACAGCACGGCGCCGCCGGGCTTGACGCGGTCCTCGACGATCTTGAGCGAGGTGAAGGTCTTACCGGTGCCGCACGCCATGATGAGCTTGCCGCGGTCATGCTGCTCGAAGCCCGCGCGGACCTTGTCGAGCGCGGTGCGCTGGTGCGGGCGGAGCTCCTTGCGCGCCTTGAGCGTCATCGCCTCGGGGGTGGCCGGGTCGAACACCGCCCAGTCGATCGAGGACTCGAGCAGGTCCGTCAGGCCGATGCGGTTGACCGGCTTCGCCTGTCCCTTGATCGCGTCCTCGGCGTTGGGGCCCCACTTGAGGACCGTCGAGACCACCAGGCGCGAGGCGAACGGCTCCTTGCCGGAGTCCGAGAGGAACGAGTCGATGTGGCTCTTCTGGAGCGTGGTCTGGGGGTCGTAGAACTTGCACTGGATCGCGACATACTCGCCGTTGTCGCGACGCTTGGCGACCAGGTCGATCCCGGTGTCGCGGCCCTTGTGCTCGGGCCACTCGTTCCACAGCCACACGTCCTCGAACTGCGCCACCCACTCGACGTCGTTCTTGAGGAAGGCCTTGGTGAGGCGCTCGAACTTGGCGCCCTTCTCGGCCTCGGAGGCCGATCCGAAGGTGATGCGGTCGAGCAGCTCCTCGATCGAGGACGTGACGGGTGCCGGTTCGGTGGTGGTCATGAGGTGCGGTCTCCTGCGTCGGTGCGGTGAGCGGCGGCTTCCACGGTAGCGCCGCGAGGGTTCGTGAGGTTCGGGTGTCAGGCGGCGGCGCGGTGCGCGCGCTCGAGGGCGAAGATCGCGAGCTCGACGTCGATGCGGACGGTGGCGTCCGTTGTGTCCGCCCACTCGTCGAGGAGGTCGACGTACGCGGCATAGTCCTTGGCGTTCCCCGTGCGGAGCGTGATGCCGGCCTCGCGCTTGATCCAGTCCTGGACGAGCGAGTCGAGGATCGGGAGCGCGGTGGAGGAGCGCGGGTCGCCCTGCGCCGAGACCGCGTAGAGCCACTTCGTGAAGAACGCGGGGCCGAAGCCGGAGATCCGGCCGGCGCCGCGCGCGAGCTGGGCGTAGGCTCCGTACGGTTTGCCGCTGCGGGCAAGCGTGACGGAATCCGCCAGACGCTCCGCGACCGTCGGGTCATAGGCGCGGGTGCGTGCCACATCGTGCACACCGCCGGTGAGGATCTTGCGTGCGCGGCTGGGGCCGCGGCCGCCGGTGCCGTAGCCCCACTGGTAGACGGCGACGAGGGCGTCGACGGGGTGGGTGTCCACGCTCTCGTGGACGAAGGTGCAGAGCTGGGCGCGGTCGATCTTCGCGCGCTCTCCTTCGAGGAGGCCCGCCGAGACCGGGAGCCCGATAAGCCACTCGGCCCAGCGCGCAGGGATGTAGTCCATGCCGTCCTGGGAGGGCGCGCCCTTCTCCAGGGATCCGCGCAGCGCGGCAGGCAGTTCGGTCATCGCAGTGTCCCCTCAGTCGATGTGCGGCCGGTCGCGGCGTCGCGATCCGGGCCTGCCGAGGATCCTGCCACGGGGGTGCGACACTCGGTGTCGAGGCGCGCCTGCCAGGCCCTTCTTGGTGCGGGGCGTCAGGCGAGCACGTCGGCGCCGACCACCGGGATGCCGAGGTCGCGGGCCTTCTTGGCCTTGCCTGAGTTCGATCCTGGATCCTTCGCGATCACCGCGGCGACGCCCTTCTTCACACCCGGCCAGATGACCAGACCGCGGGCCTCCGCGGTGGCCGTCAGGTGCGACTTGTCGGCCGCGGAGTGCCCGGTGAACACGACGAGCGCGCCCGGCGCAAGGTCGAGCGACGCGGCGACGGTCGACACCTTGGAGGTCGCATGCGCGAGCAGCGCCTCGACCTCGAGGTCGGCGAGCCCGAGCAGGTTCGCCATCTGAACGATGTGCGCACGCTCGTCGGCGGTGAGGACGTCGTCGTCGCAGGCGACGTCGACGATTCCGAGCATGTACGTGCGATGGAGGCGCTCGCGGTCCGCTCCGGAGAGGTCGTGCCGCGCGGCCTCGGAGTCGAGCGAAGCCTTCTCGCTTGCAGTGATCTTGCGGTCGAGCAGCACGCGCTCGAGGAGGTCGAGGTACGCGGCCTCGCCGGCGTGGTGGCTGGCGCCGTCGAACGTTGCGACCACGGACTCAAGGAGGCCGCTGCCGGGGCGGGTCGCGCCGCGGCGGACCACGGACGTGGCAAGCGGTGCGGCCGTGGGCCACGCGAGGCGCTCACCCGCGGTGGCGAGCTGGTGCCAGCGGCGGTCGACGGTCGGGTGTTCGCGGTAGCGGTTGAGGAGCACCGCGGTCGCCTCGGCGTCGACGAGGGCAGCGTGTGCGCCGTCGAGCGGGATGCCGTAGTACTGGCATGCGTCGCCCAACTTCGCCGGCACCCCGACCTCGCGCGCCAGCTTCATGGTGCACACCGCATCGTCCGGCGTCAGCGCGATCGGGACGCCCGCCCGCGCGTACTCCGCCGCGAGGAAGCGCACGTCGAAGGGTGCGTTGTGCGCCACCACGGTGCGGCCGCCGAGGAGCTCGGTGAGGTCGCCGACGATGCGGTCGAACGTGGGCGCGACGCGGGTGTCGGTGGCGTCGATGCCGTGGATGTGCTGGGCGCCGAGGTCGCGGAGCGGGTTGACCAGGGTGGTGTAGGCGTCCTCGCGGCGGCCCTCGGCGTCGAGGAGCACCACGGCGATCTCGCAGATGCGGTCGAGCGACTTGTACGCGAAACCGGTGGTCTCGAGATCGATGACGGCGTAGCCGGACATGGGGCTCCCTCGGCGTGGCGGACGGTGTCACAGATGCTACGTCGTTGTGTCGATGCAAATGTAGGTCCCTCGGCTGGCCCGGGTCGCATCGCGGGCATTCTTTTCGCTCAGACTGTGATTAACCTCCTCCTTCTTTGACAATGTCAGACCCCTCCGATTAGCTCTGACCACACTGCACGACACTGAGGGGCTATTCGATGCTGAACAACGCACACATTCCGACGGGCTACGACCCGAACGAGTACTTCTTCGCGGCCAAGTACCGTCAGGGCGGCCGTACTGTCTTCTCGCTGGACCTCTCGGTCCGCGAGCTCGTGACCTTCCTGCCGAAGCCCGACCCGGAGAAGCCGCTCGACTCCTCCGCGACGCAGCGCCGGATCGTCCCTACCCACGCCAAGCAGTTCGGCACCTACGTGGTCGAGCAGGCGGACTGGGTCTCCCCGCCGCTGCTCCTGCGCGCGCCCCACATCTTCGAGTTCGACTCCCGCAAGGACCTCGACACGGGTACGACGCAGTTCGGCACCCTTGCCGTGCCGAAGGACGCCAAGTCCGAGATCGCGATCGTCGACGGGCAGCACCGCACGCTGGGCTTCCACCTCGCGTGGGAGCAGCTCACCGCAGATATCTCCGAGGCGCGCACGCTCGTGGGCCGGGCCAAGGAGCTCGGTGAGCGCCCCGTGATCGCGAACGCGGAGAAGGAGCTCCAGAAGAAGGTTGACCGACGCGACGCACTTGCAGGCGAGCGCGTCTCGATCCAGATCGTGCTCGTCGAGAACCCCGAGACTGCTCGACGTATCTTCCTTGACATCAACGACAATGCCAAGGGCATCACCGGTTCGGTCAAGAGCCGCTTCGATGACCGCAAGGTTCTGGTGCGTGCGCTCAACGCGGTACTCATCTCCAACGAGCTTCTCGAGGGGCGCGTGGATCTCGAGCAGGATCGTGTGTCGGGTGCGTCGAAGTACCTGATCGGCGCCAAGCATGTCTCGGAGATGCTGCACGCGCTCACCAACGGCAAGCGCAAGATCCCCCCGCGTCTCGAGGACGAGCTCGATCACAAGAACATCGCGATCGAGTTCACCGCCTTCACTGACGCGATCACGGCGGCGTTCCCTGAGCTGAGGGATGTGGTGTCCGGTTCGCTGACGCCCGCGCAGGTGCGTTCGCGCTCGCTGATCGGCTCCAACGTCGTGCTGCGCGCTATCGCGGGCGCATGGTTCGAGCTGCGGCAGCTCGGATGGAAGCCGGCGGCGATCCAGGAGGCATTCGCCGAGATGGCGCCGCACTTCGCGGTGCCGGTGTTCCCCGATGTGCGGGACTCCTGGTTCCAGACCGGCGTCGTGCCCGCGCGAAGCGAGGGCTCGACCAGCACGACGTCGCGCGTGCAGGACATGAAGACGCTGACCGCGTTCATCGTGGGCCAGGCGGTCAAGGGCCCGGACACAGTTTGGTACCGCGCGACGGTGGCAGACCCGGCGCTCGTCGTCGGCTAAGCGGTCGCGATGACGATAGAGACGCAGGCGACCTCCTGGGGCGTCGACTTCACTCCCACGTGGATTGACATCTTCCCGTGGGTGGACGCGATCCCGCTTCGCGTCTGGCGGAGCCCGGCGGACGATGCGGCGTGGAACGGCATCACCAATGAGCCTGCGGCCGCTGGCAGCGCCCGCCACCTCGAACTTGTCGCCGTGATCGGCGACTTTCTGCAGCTCTGGACTCTCGAGGAGCTCTTCCCCTCGCTGACCGGAGAGGACTTCGCGGTCGCGCTCCGAGAAGCCGCAGGAATCGCCACGCTCCCCTACCCATTCGAGGAGGACCCGGGAGCGCTCGAGAACGTGGACTCCTCCGAGATGGCGAACCTCCTCGGCGGTGCCGTCCGGACAGTCGACCGTGCGCTCGAGCTCCTGATCGAGCGGGCCGTGCTGACGGCGCTCTCGGGAGAGGGCGAGGCAGTGGCGGTGGTGGCGCCCGACCAAGCGCACCAGGAGGTCGAGTTCCCCGATGTCATGCCGGCAGCGATCGACGATGTGGTCGCGGACATCCGCACCGTCGTCGAGTTCCAGGCGGCGATGGGTCGGAACGACGGCAAGGTTCTCGCGCGCGACAACTTCTTCGACCTTCCAGAAGGGGTCGCGGCGGCATTCGGGCGCCTCCATGCGCTGCGCACCATCGACCTGCTGTCTCTCCTCGACGCGGTGCCATCGCCCGCGGAGCGATTGGGCGATCTCGTCTCCGGGGAGTCCGACATGGCGAGGGCAGCTCTCATCGAGCGCCTGTTTGCGGACTCGCCGCGCACCCTCGACTCGCTGGGCGAAGACTTCGGTGTCACGCGCGAGCGCATTCGTCAGGTCTCTGCGAAGGCTCGGGCACGTCTCGAGCGCGAGATCCGCGATGACGCGCTCCTGAGCGAGGTGAACGAAGGCATCGTGAAGGCGATCGGTGACCTCCTTCCGCTCGCGGATCTTCTCCGGGAGTATCCGGCGCTCGACGACCTGGTCCCGGGTATCGGGATGCCGGTGTGGCGTGTGCTGGACCGCCTCGACGATCGCTACGAGATCGAGGAAGGGTGGTGCGCGTCGCCGAGCCTCGCACAGGCCGAGGCTCGGATGCGTTCGCTGGCGAAGGATCTCGCCGATGCGCATGGCGTGGTGCGGCTCGCCGACCTCCGTCCCGCGATGCCGGCCTCGTTCGGCTCTGACCGTGCCGAGGGGGAGATCTTCGACTGGTTCGTCCGCTGCGGCGCCGAGGTCATCGCGGAGCATCTGGTGTTCGGCGTGCGCAGCATCGTGGACAGGTCCGCGGCCGTGCTCTCTGTAGAGGGTGCTCCGCTGACATCGGAGGTGATCCTCGAGAAGACGGGCCAGGATCGATCGCTGCGGTCACTGAAGAACGGCCTGGGGTCCGATCAGCGATTCATGCGCGTCGATCGCGACGAGTGGGCGCTGGTCGAGTGGGACCTCGAGGCCTACGACAACATTCGTGGCCTCATTGGACGTGTGCTCGACGAGCACGACGGCGTGCTCGAGCTCGATGAGCTCGTGGCCTCCATCTGCGCGAAGTACTCCGTCGCTCCCAACTCGGTCGTCGCATACGCGAGCGCGCCGCCGTACGTCAACGAGGGTGGCATGGTCCGTCGCGCCGGCACGGTGGGCCCCGACAGCCTGAAGTCACCCGAACGCACCAAGCGCGTCTACCGCGTGGGCGAGGCGTGGTTGTTCCGCTCGGTGGTGAACGATGACCATGTGCGGGGCAGTGGTACGGCGCTGCTCCCGGGTATTGCGTCCGCGCTCGGACTCGGCTACGGCGAGTCACGTGACTTTGACGGCGTCGCGGGCATGGTCGCCGTCCGGTGGACCGGCCTACAGCCGTCGCTTGGAACTGTGCGTCGCGAGCTCGCCGCGACCGACCTCCGACTCGGAGACGACTTCTTCGTCGTCTTCCACGACTCAGGGGCTCTGGAGCTCCGCGCGGTGGCCGGGCGCGATGTCGAGCCGCTCACGCGCCTGCGCGGCCTGGTAGGTCTCGAACCGCATGCGGGTGACGACCTCAGCGACGTCGCGGCGGCCATGGGTTGCCCCTCGGGCACGGGCCTTCGGGAGCTGCTCAACTGGTCGTCGATGCGCGGCGACCATGACGTCACCGCGGTACTGGAGCTGTTGATCGCACGCTCGGCACGGGTGGACGACGAACCGAGCGGACATGCATCGCCGGGCGATGCCGCGGATGCGCTGGGTGCCGACGCTCTCGGCGAGCTCCTTGCCCTTCAGCGAGACTTCCGTGCCGCGCAGCGCGTCGGCCAGTTCGCACTTGCCGAGCAGATCCAGACGGTCTACGGACCCAAGCTTCGTGAGTTCATGCGAACGAGTGGGATGGACCTTGGGACGTTGCTCGGGCTGCTCGAGGCAGCGGGGAACACTCCTGAGAGTCCTGCGGTCGACTGATTGGTGCAGGGAGGACGGCGTGCGATCGCCGTCCTCCCTTCTGGTTCGACGAGCAGCTAACGGCCACCGAACGCCGCGAACATCTCCGCCTCCGACACCACACCGGGCGCCATGACCGCGTCCCGCACGAGCAGCTTGCTTGCGAGCAGCCGGTCGAGCAGCACGTCGAAAGAGTCAAAGTCCGGGTGCGTCGCGGCCGGCAGATGTACGTGCACGTCACGGGTCTGACCAATGCGATAGACGCGGTCGGTGGCCTGCGCCTCCTTGGCGGGGTTCCAGTGCCGCTCGAGGTGGATCACGTGGTTCGCGCCCACCACCGTGAGCCCCACGCCAGCGGCGATGGGCGACATGACGATGACGTTGAACCCGTCCGCGTTCTCGAAGTCGGCGATGAGCTCCTTGCGCGACTGGGAGCGCCCGCCCGAGGTCGCGGCGGTGTCGCCGTTGATGACGTGCGGCATGACCCCGAGCTCGAACTGCAGCCACAGCGCGAGCAGCATCTGCAGGTCCTTGGACATCGCGAAGACGATGGCCTTCTCGCCTCGCGCCTGGATGTCGCGCAGCACGTCCATTGTCACGGTGAGCTTCGCGGAGTCGCCCAGTTGTCGCCGTGCGACGTCGGCGTCGACGGGGATCGACGGCCGCGCGCCGCGGACGCCGAGCTCAGGGTGCAGCGACGCGAGGCGCAATGCCATGAGCACTGCAAGCGCGGCTTCACTCCCTTCGCCTGACGCTGAGTGCAGTCGCTGGAGGTGCCCCTCGTACGCCGCACGTTGGGCAGCCGGCATCGACCGGGCGAGCGCGGGATCCTTGACGATGAGCGCGCCTGCCGGCGCCGCGAGCGCGGTGTGCAGGTACTTGGGTGGGAGCCCGTCGAGGTGATCCTCCTTCTCCCGCCGCAGCATGAATGCGCCGACGGCCTCGCGCAGCTCGCGGCCGAGCCTCGCCCGCAGCGCATCTGACTCCGTCGGCTCTGCGTCCTGCGCGGGGACGATGTACCGCTCGCGGAAGTCGGTCCAGTCGCCGAGAAGCCCGGGCTGGGCGGTGTCGACAAGGCACCAGAACTCTCCGAGGGAGTTCTCCACCGGCGTGCCGGTCGCGAGGAGCTTGAAGTCCGCCTTGATCGCCTTCGCCGCGCGGGTGCGCATCGAGTCGGGGTTCTTGAGTGCCTGGGCCTCGTCGAAGACCACGACGCCCCAATCGATCTGGCTCAGCGAGAACTGGTAGTCGCGCAGCGTCTCGTAGGTCGCGAGGACGAGGCGACCCGGCTTGTCGAGACGCTCGGCGCCGGCTTGCGGCCCCACCTTGAGCGAGATCCGCAGCTCACCGTCTTTGACCCGACCGCTGTCGTCGATCGCCGCGACTGCCTGCGCGGTCTCGCGGCCGGATCCGGAACGGCGGAACCTGCGCAGGTCTCGTCCGGACTGGAGCGCCACGATCTCGCTGAAGGGCGACGATGCGAAGGTCTTCGCGACCTCGTCCTCCCAGTTCTCGATCAGGCTGAGTGGCGCGACCACAAGCACCGGCTTCGCCGGCCTGCCGTCGTCCTCGACCGCGCGCGCGAGCTCGGCGATCGCCACCAGCGTCATGAACGTCTTGCCCAGGCCCATGTCGTCGGCGAGCAGCGCACCCTGCAGGCGGTACATCTGGTCATGGTCCTCGCCGCGTGCCGCCGTCATGAGCCGCAGCATCCACTCGATGCCCTCGCGCTGATGGGGGAACGGCTGGCGCAGCAGCCCCGAGTAGTCGGGAGTATGGGGGAGCGCGGCCTCGCGGGCGCGGTCGGCGAGCGCGGTCTCGACGCGGTCCGCCTCGTGCAGCAGGAAGCCGACCTTCTCCGTCGGCTCGGATGCGGCGGCGCGCTTCGCGACGGGCGCAACGTCCGACCGCCCGTTCTCGATGCGGTCGGTGGCGCTCTCGAGCGCCGTCTTCACTGCGCCCGGATCGGCAATGTCGATGAGCTCGGCGTCGAAGCGGAGGCAGTCGGCGCCCTGGACCTTCGCGGCCTCGTACTGCCGCTCGAACCGTGCGACATCGTCGGGCGTCCTGAGCAGGTGGACAAGCACGTCGGCGAGCTTGGGCAACGTGTCGGATGCAAACCAGTCGAGGTTGCTCGAGGACCCCTCGCCGAAGTCGACGTGCTCGATGCGGCCGATGCCCTCGACGCGCACCGAGAACCCGATGTCGAGGTCGACGAGTGCCGCGTCGAGGAACGCGCTCGGAGTCTTGAGGAACGCCTCGACGTCCTCGGGCGCGACGGCCCGGTTCGTCAGGACCTCCTCAACCGCCGCCATCGACCTCTCCTCGAGAACGATGAGGCCCTTTCCGATGCGCAGCACACCACTCGAGCGGCCGCGCACCTGATGCCAGCGTGACTCGGCGGCGGCAGCGTCCAGGCCCGCGACAGCGGGGGACAGGATGAGTCCACCCTCGTCGGTTCGGGTGGCGGTGATGCCGACCGCCTCTGGCACGGCTGTGGTCCAGCCGCCGGTCGTGAAGTGCGCGAGATCGATGTCCATGCCTTCGGTCGCGGCGCGCTGCAGGGAGGCGACTAGGGAAGTGTTCACGGCCTCGGTGCGGGCGGCAGGCTCGAGCTCCGAGTGCCGGGCGACGGCATCGAGCGCGGCGGCCTGCGCGGGCGTGGCGAGGAACTCGGCCCCGGCGATTCGCATGACCGGGCCCTTGAGCCGCACTGGCGTCTCGACGCCGTCGACCTCCCCGGAGACTCGGACGGCGAACCGCGTGTTCGCGGTGTGCGAGGTGATCGCCGTGGTGAAGCGACCCGCGTAGCGTGGCGGGAGAGCGAGGAGCTCAGCGGCTTCGCCGTCGAGCGCGGTCGCCGAGCGGGATCCGATCTGGAAGCCGCGAGGGATCTCGTCCGCGAGGCCCTGCTCGGCGAGCATGCGCAGGAGGATCAGCTGCGCGGTCGCGAGCGGCGCACCGGTTCCGGCGACGATCGCCTGGTACTCGTCCGGGCCCGCGATCGCGTTGACGCCGTCGCTGTCGACCGTGACTTGGAAACCAGAGCCAGGCTCGACCGTCTCGTCGTGCTGAAGGACCGATCGGATGATGTCACGAAGCCCCACTGGCTGACCCCTTCTCGAGCGGAACGGGACGACCGTTCGGGTTGACCCAGGGGAGGCCATGCCGTTGGCGAAGCTGTTGGTAATCGGCGCGGCTGAGGATCGCCTCTGGGTCGACTGCGATCCCGTGCTGGGCGAGGAACTCGAGGAACTTCGACTGCCACAGGCCGGCGTGGCGGGTGCCCACGTGTCCGGCGCCCTGCGCCGTCCCCATGCTTGCGATCCACCGTTGTTCGAAGCCGGTGGCGAGTTCGCTTGTGAGCTCCTCGTAGAAGAAGCTCCGCCTGCTCGGATCGACCACGCGAGCGGATGGCAGGTCCAGGTAGGTCCACAGCTGGGTATTGTGCGATCCCTCGATGATGTGGAAGTCACCGCAGTCGAGGTAGAGGAGCGCGCGCTGCGAATACTGGCTACCGGTGAGGTTCGCAGAGGCAGCGAGGCTCGCCTGCCAGGCGAAACGGCGGACATCGTCGCCGATGAAGAGCCGGCTACGGCGGACGATGCCGAGGTCGATGAGCCCCTCGAGCATGCGCTTGCGCGGCGGCAGCATGCGGGACATGCCCTCGGTACCGGCCTCTGTTGAGTATTTCGCGAGGACGTCGAGGAACACCTGGAGGTCGGCGCGAGCGAGCCAGGAGGCGACGCGGTCCTCGCGATCGCGACCGAGCGGCTTCCACCACGTCGCGTACGAGTCCTTGTAGGTGAGGCGAGGGTCGCCGGCGACCTTGAGCACCGTGTCGCGCCACGCCTCGCCTGGGTATCGGTGCTCGGCGCGATCGATGAGGATCTCAAGCGCGGCGTGACCGAGCATCCGTCCGCGCAAGTGCGGTTTCTCGTAGGTCTCGGGCTGGGCTACCTGCTCCAGTACGTCGCTCGTGGCGCCGATCGCCAACGCGCGCAGCTCCTCGAGGAACACGTGCTGACGGACCAGCTCCATGTACCGCCCACCCTCGTAAGGCGCCAGACCCATCGCGAGGATCGCCGCTTCCGGGTTGCCCGCGTCACGGCGAATCGTCTGCGCACCTGCGAGCGGACCGTCTCGATGGGTGAGCGGCACAGACTCTCCTGCGACCGTGCTCGCGAAGCCCAGGCGCGCGCCGTCGGTGAGCAGCGCGCCGAGTGCCTCGAGGATCGACGAGCCACCCTGCTCACGGGGGAGGTCGTCGAGCTCGTCGAAGCGCAAGAAGAACACGCTCGCGAGCTGTTCGACCAGGAGCGTCGACAGTCGGCGATGCGCTGACCGGATCGCCTCGATCAAGGGAACGGAGATCGTGTCCCGGCAGTCGCCGTCGACCTCGGCCCACAGCCACGACAGTGCCCGTGCGTAGCCCGTGTTCGCGAGCAGCGGGATCACCGCATTCGTCTCGCCGCTCCGCAGGAGCGGTCGCAATGCGTCGACAAGATTCGACAGACCCGCAGCCGTCGCCTGGCCACGCATTGTTCGGGCTTTGGTCGTGAGCCGTTCCCACCGCAGGTCCGAGTCTGCTTCCCATGCAGCCGGGATAGGAAGGCCGATCGGCGGCAGCCGGAACGTCATGACGATGAGTCCGAGGCGAACTCGTCGCTGATGCCTTGCAACTCGTCGCTGCTTGGCCGCACGATCGTGATGCGGATGTCGATCCGTCGGTTCGGCGCGTGCTCGGATGCGCCCTGAGGCGTGCCTGCGACGGGGCGCGTGTCGGCATAGCCCGAAACTGAAAACAGCGGCGCACCAGCGGCGTTGTTGAGGGTGTCGAGCTGCTTACCCTTCGGCAATGTGTCGTCCCAGAGCTGCCAGAGCGAGATCGCGCGGAAAGTCGACAGTCCCCAGTTGTTCATCCCCAGTGGGCCCTCGAACGGCACCGAATCGGTGTGCCCTTCGATGAACACCGTGTCGAGGTAATCCGTCCGGTCGCCCTGGCGGAGAACATCGCTGAGGATGACGCCGATCGTGGCGGCGCGGTCCCGGTATGCCGGCGCGATGTCATAGTTGCCGGAGTCGAACCCCAGCGCCGAGCTCGGGATGCTCAGCACGGACGAGTCCTCGTTGAGCACCACCTGGATGCCAGCGGCCTGCAGCCGAGACTGCATCTCCTCAAGGATCTCGGCGCGCACGTGCTCCGCCTCGCTGATGGTGCCGATCTGCGCATCGAATTGGGACTGCTGCTCGTCCATGGCGGCTTGTTGGGCCTGTTGGGCCTGGATCTGCGTGTCGACCGCGGCCAATGCGGTGCCGAGTGCGTCCTGCTTCGACATGAGCTGCACCATGAGCGCGACTGCGGCGAGGATGAACAGGATCAAGAGGCTGGACATGATGTCGGTGAACGACACCCAGTACGAGTTCTCGTCCTCGACCGAGTGGCGCCGCCGGCGCCGGGTGAATCTCACGCCTGACCATCCGCCCGAGTTGCCTCGGCGCCTCGCACGAGGGCGTCGGCCTCACCGACGACGTCTGCCGCGCCGGTCTTGGTCTCGAGCTCGTCGACGACGGCGGCGAGAGCCTGCGCCACGTGCAGCATCTGGTTCGCGTAGTCCTGGCTCTGCGTGTTCCACACGCCCATACGGTGCTCGATCTGCTCCTCGATGTCAGCCGAGTAGTTCGTGAGCCACTTCGAGACCTGCGACTCAAGTGACTCCACGTGTGCGCGCAAGGCCTCGGCCACGGACTCCGCATCGGCGCGTAGGCCGGACTGGAACGCCTGCTGGGTGGCGCCGAACTCGGTGAGCTGCCCGCGCATCGTCCCGACTCCGTCGGCCAGCGTGGTGGCGGCGGTCCCGAGGTGGTCGGATACGGTCGTCGCGCGCTCCTGAAGCGCGTTGACAAGCGTCGCCTGCGCGTCGACGCTGGATTGGAGCCTCTCGAGGCTCGATGTGGCCAGCGTGAGAGCGCCATCGAGCGAGGACGATGCTTGCTGAATCTGCGGCGCGGCGGCGCCCAGAGCGCTGGCGGACTCTGACAGGTGGGAAGACGAAGCCTCGAGTCCATCACGCAGGATGGCGAGCTCTGCGAGCAGGTTCGTGTGCTGCTCACGCAGGTCGGCGGACGCGCGACGCGACTCCTCGACCATCGCCTCGAAACGTGCCGCGACAACTCCGATCGCCTCGGTGAGCCGGGCCGATGACTTGTCGAGCGCCATCGCCTGTTTGGTGCCGATATCGGTGAAGGACGAGGCGAACCTGTCCACCAGCTGCCCGAATACCTCGGTCGACTGCTCGGTGGTGGTGGCCACCAGCTTCTCCATTGCGGGCGTCATGGCCGTGGTGATCGCCGTCGAGAGCGCGCCCTGGAGGTCCTGCGACACGGACTGAACGGTCTCCTGCAGTCGGTCGCCGATGCGCTCGTGCAGCTCCTGAAGTGCCTGGCTCGACTCGTCAGACGAGTGCCGGATCGAGAGGAGCGACTGCTCGGGAGTGAGTCGCTGGTACAGATGGTCGATCAGCTGCTGAATCGCGGTGATCTTGGCAACGACGCGCCGCTCGGTCCGCTTCTCGACCCAGTTGATCAGGATGCTGAGGCCGACTCCGAAGACCGAGGTCGTGAACGCGATGCTGGCACCGCCGATCATCGTCTCGATGCCGGCGAGGAGCTGGTCGGTATCGGCGTCCGGTCCGAGCGCCGCGTGAGAGTTGAGACCTCTCAGGCCGAGCCAGAGGCCCACGAAGGTGCCGAGCACGCCGATGGCGGTCAGTAACGCGGGCACCGCCGCGAGGAGACGGTTGTTGACGAGGCTCGGCGCGAGGGTCGTCTCGTTGAAGAAGTAGTCGGCGTCTACGGTGTTGTACAGAGCCGAACCGTCGGGTGCGGTCGCGAGGGTCTCATCGAACTCGTGCCACAGCCCGGCGACGACGGGGTCGCCTTCCTTGGCTGCCTGGGCGACCACGCGCCGCTGGTCGACCGGATCGCCCTCGCTCGCGGTCGCGACCAGGTCCTCGAGCGCAGCGATGCGGCGCCCGAACGCCTTGCGTTGGCGCCGTAACCAGAAGAAGGTGACCAGCGCGATGAAGGCCAGCGCAGTGACGAACAAGGCAGTCATCGGTGCGCCTCCACGCGAGACTGCCCCAACGGGCTCGGCAGGATCGGCGTGAGCCGGTAGAACATGTGGTGCCCCCAGTGCGAAGGGGCCTGTGGGGCCCATCGCGCGATACGTCGAGTACGGATGGTGATGCGCTGCGCGCAGGTGCGACCGTATCGGATCCCTCGGACATGCCCGCCGTGCCGCTCCAGAACCCGGTTATTGTCTCACGAGTGCGTAATTAGACATTGGGCGAACCTGTGTTCGCGGCTGTGATCTCCCACACGTCGGAGCCCCCGGACCAAGGTCCCTAAAGATCCGTGGCAGCGCGCCTACCGTCGCAAGAGGAGGCGTGTCATGGACGACATCCGAATCCTCGAGCCCCGGGGCCTCGACGCACTCATCTCAGAGTTGCGCCGCCGCGGCTACCGCGTCGTCGGGCCGACCGTCCGGGGCGACGCGATCGTCACCGGCGACCTCCACGCGGCCTCCGACCTGCCGCAGGGCGTCGGCGACAGCCAGGAACCGGGCGCCTACAGACTCCGAAAGCGCGCCGACGACGCCTACTTCGGCTTCGCCGACCCCGCCCAGTCCACCAAGCCGGTGTTCTTCCCGGCCGAGGAGGTCGTCTGGCGCGGCCGACGCGAGGAGGGTCACTTCACCGTCGAGCGCGACACCCCAGATCAGCAACCGATCGCACTCCTCGGAGTGCGCAGCTGCGACCTCCGCGCCGTCCAGATCCACGACGCCGTCCTCGCCGACCGGCCCTTCCACGACGCCCACTACGTCGCCCGTCGCGACGGCACTTTCACCGTCGCCGTCGCCTGCGGCGAGCCAGCCGCCACCTGCTTCTGCGCCTCCATGGGCACCGGCCCGCGACCCGCCGCCACGAACCCTCAAACACAACAGCCCGCCTACGACCTCCTCCTCACCGAGGTCATGACGCCCGACCACCACTTCGTCCTCGAGGTAGGCACCGACCGGGGCAGGGAAGTGGCGGACGCCATCGCGACCACCAAGGCGGGCACGGACGCACAGGAAGAGGCGATAGCGGTCGCCGACGCAGCGGCCGCGCGCCAGACAAGAAGCATCAACACCGCCACCATCCACGACGTCCTCCAGGCCTCCGCCGAGTCACCTCGCTGGGACGACGTGGCGAGCAGGTGCCTCGCCTGCACGAACTGCACCCTCGTGTGCCCGACCTGCTTCTGCACCACCATCCAGGACACCAGCGACCTCGCCGGCGACAATGCCGAGCGTCGCCGCGTCTGGGACTCCTGCTTCTCCGAGAACTTCAGCTTCATCCACGGCGGCCCCCTCCGCGGCGACGTCAAGGCCCGCTACCGCCAATGGCTCACCCACAAGCTGTCCAGCTGGGAGGACCAGTTCGGGATGCTCGGCTGCGTCGGGTGCGGCCGCTGCATCGCCTGGTGCCCGGTCGGCATCGACATCACCGAGGAGGCTGCCGCGCTCGGCCGCATGGCGACCGCCGCATCGTCCTCCTGACCCGGGGACGATGCGCGCCTCACCTACCGATCGACACCCCGGGGCAGTGCCACCCGCCGGATGTCGGTCGCGTCCTGCGACACGATGGTGAGGACCTCGTCGCGCCGCGGCGGCAGCAGCCGCACCGTCACAGTCCCCTCCAAGGCGGCATCCAACGCCCCCGAGACGGCGTCGACGATCGCGTCGGCCTGCGTCTCCGGCAGGGGAGCGCCGCGGTCGTCCAGCAGGGTCACCGCGACCCCGCGCGACCGGGCCCGCGTCGCCGCGGCCACGATCGGCGGCAGCGCCAGCCCCCGCCCGCGCACCGAGTCGCGCAGCTGCGCCTCGACGCGCACCAGGTCGTCCCGCTGGGCGTCGGTCAACACAGCACCGGACGCGATCAGCGACAGCGCCGGCACCACCACCGACGCGAGCTCGTCGGCGCGCTGGTCCTGCACCGCCCGCGCCGCCTCGGACGCGCTCGCGGCCGCGGCCGCGTCCACCGAGCGCTGCGCGAGCCCGTTGATCCGCGCCGTCGACCGCCGCAGCGCTCCGCCGAACAGCGTCGCGATGAGCAGCAGCAGCACCTGCGCGCTCGCCAAGGTGATCCCGTACAGGACCCCGCGTCCCGACGTCGCCGCCCACAGCATCGTCTCCAGGAGCATCGCGAGGCCGCCCGCCCACGCGTACCCGGCGCGGCGCCGCAGGATGAGGAACCACAGCAGCCACGTGTTCGCGCCCAGGTACCAGGTGGATCGCCCCAGGCTCCCCGCATCAGGCAGCGCGTAGCAGACCAGCGCGGTCGACGCCACGACGATCGCGAGCGTCACCCAGGTCTGCCGGATCGGGAACGGGTCGGGATGCGGGCGGGTCACCAGGATGCCGCCCGCCGTGACGAGCGCGACCGCGAGGTAGGACGCCCACACCTGGTCGAGCAGGTCCGCGGTGCTCGCCACGAACATGAGGTTCGACGCGATGTAGACGCCCAGGATCAGCCGCGCACCCTGCGTGTGCAGCCCAAGCAGTCGGCTGATGTCGGTCGCGCCCGGCCGCGCGGCCGGGGCCGGCGCGCTCATGCGACCGCCTCCGGCCGCCACCACAGGTCCACCGTGGTGCCCTGTCCGGGCGCGGACACCACGCGCGAGCCGCCGCCGCGCAGCGCCGCCATGCGCCCGTGGATGCTCACCTGCAGCCCGAGCCGCCGCGACGAGACGTTGCGCGGCACGAACCCGCGGCCGTCGTCGCGCACCGACACCCGGACCTCGTCGTCGGCGACGGACACCGCGACCACGCGCGCGACCGTCTCGCCGGGCTCGCCCCCGTGGATGACGCTGTTGCGCAACGCCTCGCCGGTCGCCTCCGCCATCGCGGCCACCACGGAGGCGGGGATGTCGCCCTCCGCCGTCACGCGGGAGGTCACCAGGACGTCCTCGTCGATCTCGCTCGCGGTGGCGCGCAACGCCGCCACCAGCTGCTCAGGCGGGTAGGCCGCCGTGGGGGAGCGCAGGCCGGACCCGCGGATCGCGGCGACCGATCCCAGCGCGCGCTCGGCCCGCTCGGCGACGGCGGGGGAGGCGGGGGTGCGGACGGCGGCGAGGAGGACGGAGATGATCTCGTCGTGGACGAGCGCGTTGATGCGCGCCTGCTCGCGCTCACCCGTGCGCAGCGACGCCTCGAGCGCCGCCTCCTCGCGGGCGCGTGCCGCCTCGACGTCCTGCCGCGCGGCGGCCGTCACCACGCCGGCACCCGCGCCGGTGAGGATGAGGCACGTCACGAGCGCGCCCACGCCGTCGAGCAGCGACTGCTCGAGGATGCCGCCGCTCGCGTAGTACTCGACCGTCGCGACCAGCGGCAGCTGTGCGACCGGGAACAGCCACACGGCCGGCCGGTTCCACGCGACCGCCAGCAGCGTCGCGTGCAGCGCGCCGAAGCCCTGCAGCCACGGCGCCGCGGCATCGTTGAGCGTGCTCACCGTCATCGCCGGCACGAACAGCACCTGTGCCAGCACGAACCCCGCCGCGGACGCCGTCACCAGCACGCGCATCGTCCTCATGCTCACCAGGAAGGCGAGCGGCGCGTAGGCCACGGGGATCGCGATCCCGACCAGCACGGTGAACGCCCAGAACGGCGGCTGCAGCTGGTCGACCTGCGCGAGGAAGCCGTTCGCGCCGCGGGGGAGCGCCGCCACCAGCGCCGCCGCGATGCCCGTGGCCAGGTACACCGTGCGCTGCATGCGCTCGAGCGCGCTCCGGGTGGCACGGGCCTCCGCGGGGCTCATGCGGCGGGCCATTCGTGGGGCGTGCCGGCGCGCGTACGGTCGCCTTCGGTATGCACGATGCGTCGCCTCCCGCCGCACGATCCGCACGTCCCGACCGCCCTTGGCCGAGCCCCCTCGCCCATGGTGCCTGCATCGCGGGCATTTGGCCCAGCGCAAGCGCGTGTCCCATGCCGTCGCCGCAGCCCGGGAACGGCCGCCTTGTGTCGATCAAATTGAGCCTGTGGACAACGGCCGCGGCGCCGCCGGCCGTGGTTACGGTGCGAGGGTTCGAGGAGGCGCACATGACAAGCGGCGACAAGGTCACGATCCATCTCGCGTACAAGCCCGATGTGGGGCTCGCGGGGGAGTGGCCATGGGCGACGCCGCTCGAGACCGACGACCGCGGCGGCATCTACCGCCTCGAGAACTTCCTCATGATGACGCCCCTGGTGGTGGGCGACCTGGTCCGTTGCGAGAGGGGAGCGGACTCCCGGCTCCATGTCGTGCAGCTCGTGGGTCTCGCGCACGGCCTGCTGCTCGGCGTCAAGCATCCACGAGACTCCGAGGCGGCCGTCCGGCCCGTCGCGCTGGCGCTCGATGCCGCGGGCTTCTGGGTGAACCGCCCGCGCGACGGCTTCCTCCAGGTCTGGGCCGGCGCGACGCCGCCCCATCTCGTGACGGATCTCATCGCACGCGACTGGCCGGACGGCTGGGAGGTCGTGGAGAGGCTCGATCACCTCGGCCGCCGCATCGTGATCGGCGAGTACATCGACCTCGATTTCCGTCCCCGCCCGCTCGTGCCGGCGGGCGACAGCGGCTACTGGGCAGCCGAGGATCCCGCGTGGTCGCGCCTCGGCATCACCGATCCGGCGAGGCTTGCCCGCGTGCAGACGCTGGCCGCCAGGGACCCGCGCGTCCTCGCGACCATCCGCGCCGGCAGGCACGCCGACGTGCTCGAGTTCATAACCCGCATCTCCGTGGGGGACCCGCGGCTGCTCCCGCCGCTGACACGCCCGCTGCTGGTCGATCCGCCCGGCCCATGACGCCCCTTGTGCATCGTTGCGCAAAGCATTGCGTCACGATGCGTGCGGACGTAGCGTGAAGCCGTGACCCACTTCATCGAGCTGCCGGTCCCGCTCGCCGACGAGGTCGACGCCGGCGCGATCACCGTCGAGGAGATCCAGGCCTCGGTCGACGCGGCCGTGCGGCGCGGCGTGGTCTACTCGGCGATCTCGGACTCCGACCTCGACGCCATGCTCGCGGGCTCCGGGCTGCCCGCGGACGCGCAGGAGCGGGTCCGCGCCGCCCACAACGCCCCCGCGATCGCGACGCAGGCGACGCTCGCCGATGCCCTGGCCGCGAGCGCCGCGCTCGCCGGCGCCTTGTCCGCGCAGGAGGCCGCCGCGCGCGTCGGGGTGTCCGTGTCGACCATCACGCGGCGCCACGAGCGCGGCGAGCTCCTCGCGATGCGCGACACTCGCGGCCGCCTCCGCCTTCCTGCCTGGCAGTTCACCCAGGCGGGGCAGCTCGCGGGGTGGGGTCAGGTAGCGACCCGCCTCGACGACATCGACCTGCGCACCGTCGAGGCGTTCATGGTGACCCCCGACGAGGACCTCGACGGCGACACGCCCCTGCGATGGCTGACCGCCGGCCGCGACCCGGCACCCGTGGTCGAGTTGGTCGAGGGCCTGCGTCTGTGGTGAATGGACGGCCGGCACCGGAACCCACGTTCCGCCCGACCGACTTCACGAGGTGGGACGGGCCGTTGTGGCGCATCGTCCGCACCTCGGGCGACCACGTGCGCCCGTGGTGGGAGCCTCGCTCGTACGGGCCGTTGCGCACGATGCGCTGGGACCCGCAGCTGCCGCCGCCACGCGACCAGCCGGGACGCGCCGTGCTCTACGCGGCGAGCGACATCGTCGGAGCCGCCGCCGAGGCCTGGCACGCGACCCGGCGCATCGACGTCCGCAGCGGCGACCCCGTCATCGTGTCCTTCACTCCGCAGCCGCTGAGGCTCCTCGATCTCACCTCGCGCGGCAGGTTCCTCGTCCGCAACGGCTTCGACGCGGGGATGGTCGGCGGACCTCGCGCGGCCTGTCGCCGGCTGGCTGGTGCCGTCCTCACCGCCGATCCCGCGATGGAGGGGCTGCTCGTCCCGTCCGCGCGCACCGGCGTCGACGTGGTGCTGTTCGCCGCCGGCGGCGCGAAGGTGGGCCGGCGGGCGACCCTCATCCATCGCGCCGACGACCCCTCCGCCGTCCGGCTGCTCTCCGAGGTCGCCGACGAGCTCGGCTACGCGATCTGAGGCGCGGCGCACCCCGCTGTCAGGGGCGTGCGCCTGGAGCGGCCGTTCATGGCGATCAGTTCGACCCGCGGGAATCGCGTTCGCGGAGACGCCTGGCCCGTGATGATCGGGCCTACAGATTGACGACCCGTTGCCGTCCAGATTGACGACTGGCGAGGCCGTTGTCCCCGACCCACGTCGCCCCTGGGTCAGTTCCACGACTGCGGGGGCGGCTCTTCCGCCGGGCCGCGTGGACTGGTCAGGTGGCGGCATGACACGACGACGCAAGGAGCTGCTCCACGCTTGCGGCGTCGGCGCCCGCTCCACGACCTCGATCCAGACCCAACGTAGGTGTTCGAGGGATTCGAGCACGGGCACCCCCGCGAGGTGTGTTGACGCGCTCCCCCGTGGGCCGACCGGTGCCCGGCGTAGACGCATCTAAGCCAACTATGCGGAACGGTCGACCGCGAAACCCTCCTTCGCGAGGACGCGACGGCGCCTGCCATGCATGCGCTCAAGTAGCGGCACTGAGGAGTCCCTGAAATCGTGGACGGTGGCGGCCGTGTCTGCCGAGCGTGTGACGCGGCCCACCTGTTGGATGATGCGTCCCTTGAACGACACAGGAACCGCGAGGAAGAGCGTGTCGAGCGAGGGTAGATCGATACCTTCGCCAGCAATCTTGTCCATCGCGACCAGGACGAACGGTTCGTCGCCAGCACCAAGTTCTGAGATCCGCGCGCGAAGTGCACGACGATCGGCCGGCTTCAGGCGGCCATGCAGACCTATCACCGGCACGCTCAACGCTGCCGCCAACGCCGACGTGAGGGTCTCGAGGTGGTCGAGCCTGTTCGTGAGCACGAGGCAGCGGCCGCCGTTCTTAGCTGCGCGCGTGACCTCCCCAATGATCAGCGCGTTGCGCGCCGTGTCGACCGAGAGCTCCGAGTAGATGGCTTGGATAGAAGGCCCGTCTGCGCCGGACTCCTCGGTGCTGAACGCGGTCTCGTGGACGACGAGTAGTCGTGCCGAAGTCGGCGCAGCCGCGATCGTGTGGCGAATGGGGCCCACCTGCATCGTGATGAGGCCGTCCATCTGGTCCGCTCGGTACGGAGTCGCAGTGAGTCCAGTCCAATGGATGACGTTGACCGATCTGATCGCAGCTTCCACCGCGGGCGCGGCGATCGCGTGGCATTCGTCAACAATGACCTGGCCGTACTCCTCAAGGATGCGCGGATCGCCGGACCGGTGCGCGATGGATTGCATCATGATGAGGTCGATCATGCCGCGGCGCTTTCGCCGGCCGCCGCCGAGCTGTCCGATCTGCTTGTCCTCGATGGACAGGAACTGGGTAAGGCGTGCCCGCCATTGCTGAAGCAGCTCCGCGCGGTTCACAAGGATCGCGGTCGCCACTGATCGTTCCGCGATCAGCGCGCACGCCATGACGGTCTTCCCAGCGCCGGGTGGGGCGACGAGTACCCCGAGATCGTGCGCGAGCACGGCATCGACAGCGGCTCGCTGGTCATCGCGGAGTGCGCCTGAGAAGTCGATCTGGATGCGTGGGCTGCTGACCGGGTTCTCAGCAACCTCGAGGTTGAAGCCTGCTTCGGCGAGGACGTCGCGTGTCTGGTCGAACAGTCCGCGGGGCAGTCTGAGCTCGTTTTCGTCGTGCTCGAAACAAGTTACGAGGCGCGGGACGCCGAACGTCGAGAAGCGCTGGGCCTGTCTGCGGTAGAACTCGGGGTTGGCCACCGACGCCGCGTGCTTGAGCTCCGCGATCACGATTGCGGGGACTCCAACCACGGGAACGTGCACGGTAGCGTCGCGCCGAATCGTGATCGCCCGCCCGTCGATTTCGCGCGCGACGGAGCGGATGTCAGTCCTCCGCGGACGTGACCGGAGGTCATCAAGTGGGCCCGAACGCAGCCTCGGCGCAGTGGGGGGCGCCTCCTCGAGAGCCGACGTAGGAATCCGGCGCACCGCTGCGAGCGCGGCGAACTGGTCCGGCAACGGCTCCCACGAGTCGGGGTCCGCGAACACCGACGTGCCGCGTCGACGGCAGTCTCCCTGGAGCGGGAGCGCGATGAGATTCCCAAGGCGCATGCGGCCCGTAGAGCGCTCGGGCAAGGTGTCTTGCGACGGGAAGAATCGGTCGTAACTTGTGAGCGAGATGGATGCGCGCGTGGCCATCGCCTTGCGAAGGAGCGTCGCGCCGAGTGCGCGTGCAGCCGAGGCGGGGACGGGTTCGTCGAAGAACAGCCAGACGTGCGCGCCGTCGCCCGACCGCGAGATCTCCGCGAGTGCGTCGAAGCCCGAGTCTCGACACGCTCGCGCGTAGGCGGCGGCCTCCAGCCGCCACGGACCGTCGTCGAAGTCGCACACCAGCAGCCGGCAGCGGTCGCCACGCATCATGGGGTAGAGGCCGACATGGAACTCGTCGTCGCGCTCCGGGTCCCCGCTGAGATGGTGACCGATCACGGCGTCAGTGAGCGGTAGGAGATCTGCATCGGTCATCTGATCGGTGTAGAAACCGCCGCGAACGGCAGGGCTCCATCCAGACTTGCCGGTACGTCGACTCGTCCAGCGGAGCGCATAGACGTCCTCACGTCCGGCGAACCGTTGTCGAAAGAGCGCCAACTTGGCGGCCGGCGAAGAATCCGCGTTCACTGAGCCGAGCGCCGTCTCTGGCGTCTCAAGTCTCGACGACCGGACGGGTCCTCGCTGCTCGCGTTCAAGTCGAGCGAGCTCGGTCCGCGCCAGAGCGAGCTCTGCTTCGAGCCGCTTGACGTTGCGCCGTGCTGCGACAAGAGCGTCGCCGTGCTCGCGCGGACTTGTCTCGGATGCCACGGGCGCCAGCGAGGAAGCGACGCGGGCGTCATCTCGCTTCCCGGCCGTCTCGGCTACCTCGCGATCAATTGCGCGCGAAGTAGCGCGAGTGCGTGCGCTTGATCGCCTCGAGCGACGAGCCCACGAGGCTCACCACCTCGAGGTCGGGGTCCTCATTCGTCTTCTCGAGGCGAAGCCGCTCGGCAAGTGCCGCCCGGTGCCCGTCAGGTCCCTCGAACGAGTGCACCTCGCTGATCCCGCTCTTGCGGTGGTACGAGATCACGTAGCCGGCCATGATGGTCACCTCCCTTCGCGTGATTGCGATCGTATCTCGCGTTGGGCCGATCGCAGCATGTCGAGCACCTGGGCATGCGTGTCTCGGAGGAGTGTCAACGTCACCGCAGCCACATCCGAATCGCCCAGAATCGCTTGCGCGGCACGTTCCGCACCCGTGATGCCCATGGCGGCAAGCGCCGGAGCGAGCTGCGTATCGGGCATCGTTCCAGCGTTGCAGCGAGCGAGAAGATCCTCGATCGACTCCGCACGCGCGATGGAGTTCCGCGAGAGGTCCTGCAGGAGCTCGACCGCTTGGCGTTGGTCGGCGTCAGGAGGGAGCTCCCCGTACCGGATGGAGCGGCCCGCGAGATCCGCCAGCGCCTCGTACGTATTGGCCCACTCGCCTTGGAGCTCCGTGCGGATCTGAATCTCGAACCACGCGCCCTTCGGGCGGTCAAGGCGGACCCAGACGTGAACGGCGCGATAACCCGAGTGGTCCTCGACGCGAAGGTCTTTGACCTTGGCTGCCGACTTTCCGAAGTGGTCGACGAGCGCCGCGGCGAGCAAGTCTTGTGCGCCGAGCGTCATGTCCCCTTCGATGCGGATCCCCGCAAGGTCCTGTATCGACGGCAGTTTGTCGCTTGGCCGCCGAGTCAGCTTCTCCCGGACGGTCTCGCGGACTTTTGCGCGCCCAGTCAGAAGCACAGGCGCGCCGCAAACGCTCGAGAGGTCAAGGAGCTCCAGTTCCTCGAGCACCGCTGCGACGAGGTCGTTGTACCAGGACCAGAGCTCGTCGTAGTGAAGCGATGAGATCGCGGCCGCGTCGGCGTCGCGGATCGCGTTGCCCAGGCGCTTCAGCTCATTGAGGGTGCCGGGCCTGTCAGATAGCGCGGCGACCGGCCAAATGCTCGGATCCATGGCGCCAGGCTATGCGCCGTCAAGCGCGAGGTTCGGCAATCCACATGCTCGCGCGCTCACCCGGACCAAGGTCCCTCGCGCCATCCTCTCAGCGGCCTAGCGTCGCTAGAGGAGGCATGTCATGGACGACATCCGCATTCCCGAGCCCCCCGGCTCCGCCGCGCAGGTCGCGCCGGGCTCGAATGCGGCCTCCGTCGAGGTCCTCGACAACGACCCCATGGTCCCGCGCCGCTACGTGGTCACCCGCGTGCGCCAGGACACCCGCGACACCTTCACGCTCCTGCTCGACCCCGCCGACGGCCAGCCGCCCCTCGACTTCAGTGCCGGCCAGTTCACGATGCTCCACGCGTTCGGCGTCGGCGAGGTCCCCATCAGCATCTCCGGCGACCCGGCCCACCCCGCGCCGCTCGAGCACACGATCCGCAACGTCGGCGCCGTCACCCGCGCCCTCGTCGAGGCCACGCCCGGCACCGAGATCGGCGTCCGCGGCCCCTTCGGCACGTCCTGGGCGGTGGACGATGCGCGCGGCCACGACGTCGTCTTCGTCACCGGCGGCATCGGCCTGGCCCCGCTCCGCCCGGCGATCCTCGACGTGCTCGCCGACCGCGGCGCCTACGGCAAGGTCCTCCTGCTCTACGGCTCGCGCACCCCCGACGACATCCTTTACGGCAACGAGATGCACCGCTGGGCCGACCTCAACGACGTCAACGTGCAGATGACCGTCGACAACGCGCCCTACGGCTACAAGGGCCGGGTCGGGTTCGTCACCGAGCTCGTGAGCCGCGCCGGCTTCGACCCCCGCCACGCCTTCGCCTTCGCGTGCGGGCCCGAGGTGATGATGCGCTCCGCCGCCAACGCGCTCAACGCCCGCGGCGTCCCGAAGGACAAGATCCGCCTCTCCATGGAGCGCTCGATGAAGTGCGGCGTGGGCCTGTGCGGGCACTGCCAGCTGCGCGAGACCTTCGTCTGCGTCGACGGTCCGGTGCTGGACTACGCACGCCTCGAGCCGCTCATGAACGTGCGGGAGCTCTGAGATGACCGACCACGAGCACACCCACGCCCACACGCACGAGGCGCCCGCGGCATCGTCCCTGGACGCCCGCCCCAAGCTCGCGGTGTGGAAGTTCGCGTCGTGCGACGGCTGCCAGCTGAGCCTCCTCAACTGCGAGGACGAGCTCCTTCAGATCGCAGAATCCATCCACATCGCCTACTTCCCCGAGGCCACGCGCGCAATCGTCGCCGGCCCCTACGACCTCTCCCTCGTGGAGGGCTCGATCACCACCCCCGACGACGTCGCGCGCATCCACGAGATCCGCGCCCAGTCCTCGACGCTCGTCACCATCGGCGCCTGCGCGACCGCCGGCGGGATCCAGGCGCTGCGCAACTGGGCCGACGTCGACGAGTTCCGCTCGATCGTCTACGCCCACCCCGAGTACCTCAAGACCCTCGATACGAGCACCCCCATCGCCAGCCACGTCGACGTCGACTACGAGCTGCGCGGCTGCCCCGTCGACAAGGTCCAGCTGGTCGAGGTCCTCGCCGCCTTCCTCAACGGCCGCAGGCCCCGCATCCCCACCTACTCGGTCTGCGTCGAGTGCAAGCTCAAGGGCAACGTCTGCGTCCCGGTCGCGACCGGCACCCCGTGTCTGGGCCCGGTGACCCAGGCCGGATGCGGCGCCCTCTGCCCCTCGTACGGGCGCGGCTGCTACGGCTGCTTCGGCCCGCAGGACTCCGCCAACACCGAGGCCATGACGCGCCAGCTCGCCGAGCTGGGCATGTCCAACGCCGACATCGTCCGCGTCTACCGCACCTTCAACGCCGGGGCGCCCGAGTTCGCGGCGGCCTCCGACCGGGTCGAGGCGGGAGGCGCGCGATGACCCACCAGCTCAAGGACGGCGGCCAGGTGATGCAGGTCGGCATGCTCGCGCGCGTCGAGGGCGAGGGCGGCATGCACATCGCTTTCAAGGACGGGAAGGTCGAGACCGTCCACCTCAACATCTTCGAGCCGCCCCGCTTCTACGAGGGCTTCCTCCGCGGCCGCAGGTTCACCGAGCCGCCCGACATCACCGCACGTATCTGCGGCATCTGCCCGGTCGCGTACCAGTCGGCGTCCACCGAGGCGATGGAGACCATCTGCGGCGCGACCACCACCGACGCCATCCAGGACATGCGGCGGCTGCTCTACTGCGGCGAGTGGATCGAGTCCCACTCGCTTCACATCTTCATGCTCCACGCGCCCGACTTCCTCGGCTACGACAGCGTCCTCGAGATGGCCAAGGACCACCCCGAGGTGGTCCAGACGGCGCTGCGGCTCAAGAAGGCCGGCAACGACCTCATGACCGCGGTCGGCGGCCGCGCCATCCACCCGGTCAACGTGAAGGTCGGCGGCTTCTACCGCATGCCCACGGTCGCGGAGGTGGCCAGGCTCCGGCCCGCGCTGGCCCGAGGAAGGGACGATGCGCTGGAGGCCGTCGCGCTCGTGGCCGGCTTCGACTTCCCCGACTTCGAGCAGGACTACACCTACGTCGCGCTGCGCCACCCGGACCGCTACCCGCTCGAGCGCGGCACGGAGGTGGTCGCGACCAGCGGGGTCCGGTTCCCTGTCTCCGAGATCGCTCAACATGTTGAAGAGTTCCACGTCGAGCACAGCAATGCTCTCCACGCGCGCTTCGACGGCCACCCCTACCTCGTCGGCCCCCTCGCGCGCTACACCCTCAACTTCGACCAGCTGAGCCCGTCGACGCAGGACGCCGCGTTCCGCGCCGGCCTCACAGAGGAATGCCGCAACCCCTTCAAGTCGATCATCGTGCGCACGGTCGAGCTCGCCTACGCCTTCGAGGAGGCGCTGCGCATCATCGACCACTGGCAGGACGGCCACGCGCCCTCCGTCCAGGTGGACGCGCGACCGGGCGAGGGCATCGGCGCCTCCGAGGCCCCGCGAGGCCTCATCTGGCACCGCTACCGCATCGACGCGGACGGCATCATCGAGGACGCGCAGATCGTGCCCCCGACCTCCCAGAACCAGGCCAGCATCGAACAAGACCTCCGCCGCGCGGCCGAGCAGTGGACCGACCTCGACGACCACATGCTCACCCACCGCTGCGAGGAGGCCATCCGCAACTACGACCCCTGCATCTCGTGCGCGACCCACTTCCTCGACCTCAGGGTGAAGCGATCATGAGCGCGAACCGGGTGCTGGTGGTCGGGCTGGGCAGCCCCGACCGGGGGGACGATGCGGTCGGCTCGGTGGTCGCCGAGCGCCTCGCCCGCCTCGACCTCGACGCCGTCGACGTCGTCACCCGCGAGGACCCGACCGCGCTGGTCCAGCTGTGGGCCGACCACGGCGCGGCCCTCATCATCGACGCCGTCGCGTCCGGCAACCCGCCGGGACGGCTCCACATCCGCGAGGTGGGCGACTCTGGCGAGCCGCTTCCCACCAGCGCGTTCACCGCCGCCGGCCGCGGGGGCAGCCACGCCTTCGGGCTTGCCGGCGCGGTCGAGCTCGCCCGCACGCTGGGCACGCTGCCCGCGCACGTCACGGTCGTCGGGGTCGAGGCCAAGAGCTTCGGCTTCGGTCCGATGTCCCCGGAGATACAGGAAGGGCTCGACGCCGCGGTGGCCACCGCGACCGCCGAGCTCATCGCGCTGAGAGAGGAAGTCCAGTCATGTGCGTAGGAACCATCGCCAAGGTCGTCGAGGTGCACAAGGACGGTCGTGCGGTCGTGGAAGACCACGGCCGGCGCCAGCTCGTGCTCGAGATGACGGTCTCCGACGACGACATCACGGTCGGCGACTGGGTGGTGGTGCAGTCGGGCTTCGCGCTCGAGCGCATCTCCGAGGCGGAGGCGCGCGATGCGCTCGCCATCCGTGACTCAGGAAGCGAGCCGACGACATGAACGCCACCCGCACCCGCGGCCTCGCGCTGGCAGGCGTCACCGCGCTGATCAGCGGGGTGGCCGTCTACGTCAACGGCTTCGGCGTCGCCGCCTTCGGCGACGCCACGGCCTACACGACCGCGAAGAACGGCGCCGCGGCGCTGATCCTCGCACTCGTGTTCGCCGTCGGACGCCGGTCCGCCGGGGCAGGGTCGGTCGCGCTGAGGCGACCCACCCGCCCCGGCCACCGGTGGGGCCTCGTCTACATCGCGATCCTCGGCGGCGCCGTGCCGTTCGTGCTGTTCTTCGAGGGCCTCGCCACCACCGCCTCGACGCAGGCCGCCTTCATTCACAAGACGCTGGTCGTGTGGGTCGCGCTCATCGCCGTCGTGGTGCTCAAGGAGCGGCTCACGTGGTGGCACCTCGGCGCGATCGGCCTGCTGGTCGTCGCGCAGCTCGGGCTTGCCGGGGGCGGCGTCAGCCTGGTCGCCGACCCCGGCACCACCATGATCGCCGCCGCGACCCTTCTCTGGGCCGTCGAGGTGGTCGTGACCAAGCGCCTCCTCGCCGACCTCACCCCGTGGACCACGGCCCTCGCCCGCATGGGCGGCGGCACGGTCGCGCTCCTCGCCTGGTGCGGCCTCACCGGCCGCCTGGACGATGCGCTGCCCGCCACCGCGTCCCAGTGGGGCTGGGTCCTTCTCACCGGCGTGCTCCTCGCCGGCTACGTCGCCACCTGGCACCACGCGCTCGCGCTGGCGCCGGCCGTCGACGTCACCGCGGTCCTCGTGCTGGGGGCGCTGGTGACCGCGATCCTGGCCGGAGCGCTCGACGCCGCACCCCTCGCGGCCCAGGCGCCCTGGCTGATTCTCCTCGCGGCGGGCGGGCTGCTCGTGTGGCTCGCCCCCCGACTGCCCGGGAGGGCCGTCACATGACCGACACCCAGCATCGTCGACCGTCCGCGCACCCCGAGGCCCTGCCGCCCGAGGCCGGAGCGCTCATGTTCGGGAGGTATGCCTTCCCGCCCAACGACCTCGGCTACTGCGGCCCCGACCGCGCCGACGAGCTCCTTGAACGCGTCGACGCCCGCGACTCCGGGCCCGAGCTCGAGGAGGTCGCGCGCGCCTTCGAGGGTGCGTGGCCGTACCTCGAGCTCATCGGGGAGTGCCTGGGCCGCGCCCCGCTCGACCCGGTGGTCGTCGAGGCGTACTGGCTCGGCGGGCCCGTGCTCGACCACTGCGGCGGCGCGCCCTTCGCGCGCAGCCTCGAGGAGCGGTTCCGGCCGCGCCTGACCCGGCTCGAGTTCGAACGCCTGGTCGCAGGCGTCGCCGCCGGCGGCACCCCGCACCACAACTTCCACGTGTTCGCCGTGTACCCGTGGGTCGGGCTGCTGCGCCACGGCCACGTCGAGGGGCCGCTCACGGTCCTCGACAGGTGCCGCATCCGCGGGGGAGAGGTGCTCGCGATCGACGGTGACATCGCGATCGTCGAGAGCCGCCACCTCGCGTGGGACGGCCGCCAGCTCACGCTCGCCCCGCCCACCGCCGACCCGGTCCGCATCCGCCGCGACGGCCGTGCGCTCGCGCCCGCCGTCCGCCCCGGCGACCACGTCGCCATGCACTGGGACTGGATCTGCGACTGGATCGGGTCCACGCGCCTGGCCAGGCTGCGTCAGGCCACCGCCCAGCAGCTCGAGACGGTCAACCGCCTCGCGTTCTCGGGCCCCGCGGCGGTCCTGTCATAGGCGCCGTGCTCTCCTGAGAGGAGACGATCATGCACATCCAGGACGGGGTCCTCGACCCCACGATCACCATCGGCGCCGGCGTGGCCGCCCTCGGCGCGGTGACATATGCCGGGTGGACGATGCGCCACGGCCGGCCGCGTCTCGGCGCGGCCGTCGCGGGCGCGGGCGGGGTGCTCATCGCGCACCTGCTCGACCTCCCGCTGAACTCCAGCGGCTCGCTCACGGGCCACGTCATCGGGGGCACGCTGCTGGCGATCGCGCTCGGACCTTGGCTCGCCCTGATCGCGATGGCGGGCGCGCTCGTGGCGGAGGCTCTTCTGTGGGGCGACGGGGGAGTGACGGCGCTCGGCGCGAACGTGCTGGTGATGGGGGTCGTGGGGATCCTCGCCGGCTGGTGCGCGTACCGCGGCGCGGTTGTGCTCGCCGGGCGCCTGCGGGGGGCGGCGCCCGGCGATGCCCTCCGTGCGGGCGCGGCCGGCCTCGCGGGCGTCGCGAGCGTGATCGCGTCGTCCCTGGTGCTGATGGGGATCTACGCGCTGGGCGCACCCGGCGCGCTGGCAGGAGTCTCCTTCGGTGCGCTCGCGCAGCACTACGTGGCGTGGGCGGTGCTCGAGGGTGCGGTGACCGGCGCTCTGGTGGCGGTCGCGCTCGGGTGGGCGGCGCATCGTGCCCGCGCCCGGTGGCACGCCGACACCCTGGGCGTCGGGCACCGGCAGGTCCACGTGCTCGACGGCGACCTGGAGGCGTTGGGTTGAGACTCCCGGGCGATGTCTGATGTTGCACTTATAAGTGTCGTGTAGGACACTTGCAACTTGTAGCGGCGAGGAGGGGTGCATCATGACCGAGCCCGGGAGCACTACGGTATTCGCGAACGAGAGCGAGCGCGTCGAGGCGCAGAGGCTCGTGACGTTCTTGGAGGAGTCCCTGTCGTCGCGTCCGGATGCGGTCGACGGCGCTCCGGACCTCACCCCGGCGTTCGCGCGGTTCCTGTCGACGGTGCTGCGCGAGGTGGCGGAGGGCCACACGGTGACGGTCGGGACGATGCCGCCCGAGCTGACGACGACGGTTGCGGCGGAGCAGCTGGGGATCAGCCGCACCAGCCTGATGAAGCTCGTGCGGTCCGGCGAGCTACGGTCGCACAAGGTGGGCACGCACACCCGCGTCATGACCGCCGACGTGGTCGCGCTTCGCAAGAGCCGTCTGCGTGCCCAGCGACGCGCGCTGGACGATCTGCTGGCATTGGAGGATGACCTCGACATCGGGTGATGTCGGATGCGCGCGATAGCGTGCGCGCATGCTTACCCGGGTCCTGCTCGACGCCAACATCCTGGTGTCGCGGACCCTGCGGGATGCGATCCTGATCGCCCAGGTCGAACAGCCCGGGATGTTCTCCACCTGCTGGACCGAGGACATCCTGGCCGAGGCCCTGTACCACGTGCGTCGGTCGAACCCCGGCCTGAACGGCACGGTGGTCGCGAGGCTGCGCGACCTGCTTGCAGCGTCGATGTCCGAGCGCATCTCCGACTATCCGATCGTCCCTCTTCAGGGGCTGACCGATGCCGACGACCTTCACGTGCACGCGGCCGCGGTAGCCGGCGGGGTCGACCTGCTGGTCACCGACGACCGGGACTTCCTCGAGCTGCCTGAGTCGATCGTCGACAGACTCCCATACGACATCCTCTCGGCCGACGACTTCCTGATGCTGGCCGACGACTCCGCGCCCGCCGGGGTGCATCGCATGGTGGCGCGCCAATGGGAGTACTGGCGGGGCAAGGATCCCGCGAGCGACCTTCCCGGGCGCTTCCGCTCGGCCGGCTGCCACCGTTTCGCTGAGCGTGTCGCCGGGCACGTCGCGCGTCTCTAGGTGGACGTGACCGGCGCATCGTTGCCCGCCCCTCGCGCCGGTGGGACAATGGAGGTAGCGAGGGGCAGTAGTTCCAAGCAGTGGACCCGGTAGCCGTCCGGATGGTCGGTCAGCCGGGTCTCACGCTGTCCGGGCCGGTTCCCGCGCCGGTCACGCCGCGTCGGCGAGGTTCGGCGCGAGCACCTCGTGGTGCACCACGAGCGGCTCGATCGCGGCGCGGTCCGCGCCGCCCTTGGTCCACAGCCAGGCCGCGAAGTCGGCGATCCACAGCAGCGGCTCCTCGACGGCCGCCGCGTGCCGGTACGCGAAGCGGCGGATCTGTCCGGCCCGCATCAACCCCGCGACGGTCCGCCGGTCGCGGTACTCGACCGGGGCGTCCTGCTCGAGCACCCACTCGCTGACCTCGTGCGCGGAGGCCCACCGCGCGAGCGCGTCGACGCACGCCTCTCGCGCGACGAACTCGGGGTGGGTCTTCGCGTGCTCGACGATCACGATGTCCACGCGCCCCGCCAGCCTGATGAGCCGCCGCAGCGCGCGCTCGCGCGCGTCGGGCCGCTCCTTGGAGGTGTGCCAGCGGCGGGAGTCGCCGACCCGCCAGTCGAGGACCTCGCGGCGCACGCGGGCCAGGTCGTCGACGTCGACCGCGGCGCCCGCGAAGCGGAAGCCGTCGACCTTCGACTCGTCCGAGTAGAGATGCCTGTCCATGACCCCGTCACCGTTGACCCGTCACCTCGAGTCTGGCAGGGATCTCGTCCGTCGTCAGCGCTTGACGCGGGCCGCCGGCGGCGACAGGGTGACCCGCGTCGAGCCGAATGCGAGAGGACCCCCGATGACCGGATGGCTGCCTGAGGGCTTCGAGCACCCGCTGCGTGTGTCCCTCACCTCCGACGCCCACGCGCGCCCGATCAGCCCCGACGATCTCGCGATCGACATGCCGGCCGTCATGGGGAGCCAGGCGATGCTGTGGGCCAAGTACGGCGCCGCGTGGGGCTGGCCGCCCGCCGACATGAGCGCCGAGGCCGACCGCGCCGACCTCGCGCGCCACGCGGAGGAGACGGTCCGTCACGAGTCCTTCAACTACGCGATCCTCGCGGCCGACGAGTCACGCCTGTGGGGCTGCCTCTACATCGATCCCGCCGAACCGGGCCCGGATCTCGAGGCGCCCGCCGCCGACGTCTCGTGGTGGGTGGGCGTGAACGCGCCGGTCGGCCTGGACGATGCGGTGCGCGCCTTCGTGCCCGCGTGGCTCGATCGCTCGTGGCCCTTCGCGACGGTGCGCTATCCCTTCGGCGAGCTCTAGCCCTCCGCGCCGGTCCTGACCGCCACGCGGCTCGACCCGTCCGCCGCCTTCGTCACCTCGAGCTTGGCCGGGATGGCCTCCTTCATCGCCTCGACGTGCGAGATGAGGCCGACGGTTCGACCCGCGTCCCGCAGGTCGTCGAGCGTCGACATCGCGATCTCGAGCGTGTCCCCGTCGAGCGAGCCGAAGCCCTCGTCGATGAAGATCGTGTCGAGCTGGATGCCGCCCGCCGCCGCCGTCACCGTCTCCGCGAGCCCCAGCGCCAGCGCGAGCGACGCGAGGAACGTCTCGCCGCCCGACAGCGAGCGGGTCGACCGCGACTGCCCGGTGTGCGCGTCCGCGACGCGCAGCTCGAGCCCGGTCTGCCGATTGCGGAACTGCGCCGAGTCGTCGTACTCCAGCAGGTACTGGCCGTTCGACATGACCACGAGCCGCGCGTTCGCGGCCGCCACGATCTCCTCCAGCCGCGCCGCCAGCACGAACGACTCCAGCCGCATCCGCCGCTCGTTCGGCGGGTTGCCCTCGAGCGTCGCCGCGAGCGTCTCGACCACGGCGTGCCGCTCGCGCGCCTCCGCGGTCTCGGCCGCCTTGTCGCGGTAGCGCGCGGCGAGCGCCGCGAACTGCGTCGCCCGGCTCTCGGCGGCGGCGTGCGTGCGCGCCGCCTCCTTCGCCGCGGCGTCGGCCTCCGTCGACGCGGCGACCAGCGCCGCGAGGTCGGCCGGCTCGGCCGGCAGGTCGGCGCTCGCCAGCTCCGCGACGACCGCCCTGGCACCCGCCAGATCCGACTCCCGCGCGACGATGCGCGCCTCCAGCTCCGCGAGCTCGCCCGCCGGGAGCGTCGCCGCCCGCGCCTCGTCGGCCTCGGCGAAGCCCGCCTCGTCCAGCGCCGCGGCGAGCGCCGCGCGGGCGTCGGCGTCGGCGCGCTCGGCCGCGTCGAGGGTCTCCGTCGCGCGCGCGACCGCGTCCACGGTCGCCGCCTCCGCGTCCAGGGTGGCCGCGCGCGCCGCCACCGTCGGGTGCTCGCCCCGCGCCTCGGTGGACGATGCGCGGGCCGCCTCGAGTGCGGCGCCCGCCTCGGCCGCGCGCGCCTGCGCCGACTCGACGCCGGCCGCCTTCACCGCGAGATCCTCCTTGAGCGTGACGGCGAGCGCGTCGAGCGACGCCAGCTCGGCCTCGACGCTCGCCTGCGTGGCGGCGCCCTCGGAGGCGAGCGCGACCGCCTCGCGTGCGCGGGTCAGCTCCGTGGCGGCTGTGTCGCGGGTGCCCTCGCCGGCCTCGGTGCGGGCAACCTCGGCGGCGGTGTGCGCCTCGGCGGCTGCCGCCTGCGCTCGCTCGAACGTCGCGGTCGCGGCCTTGGCGGCGGCGTCCGCGGCCTCGACCTGGTCGTCGGTCACATGCTCGTCGGTGGGTCGGGCGGGCGAGGGGTGGGCGGTCGCGCCGCACACCGCGCACGGCTCGCCGTCGACGAGTGTCGCCGCCAGGTGCGCCGCCTGCGAGCGCACGCGGCGCTGGAGCAGGGCGTCGTGGAGGTCGACCGCCGTCTTCCGCGCGCCGGACTCGGTCGCCTCGCGCTCGCGAGCGGTGGCGAGGGCCGCGTCGAGCGTGACGAGCCGCTCGTGTGCCGCGACCGCCTTGCTGGCGCGCGTCACCGCGGCCTCGAGGTCCTCGAGTCGGGCGGCGGCGGTCGCCACCGCGCCGAGCCTCTCGCGGAGCTCGCGCTCGCGCTCGGGCAGGGCGTCGATCCGGGTCTGGGTGGCGTCGCGCGCCGCCGTCGCGGAGGCCGCACCGGCGGTCGCGGCGGTCGCGGCGGCCGCCCGCGCGGGCAGCGACCGTTCGGCCTCGAGCGCGGTCGCGAGCGATCCGCGCTCGGTGGCGAGGGCGCTCGCGCGCTCGCGCAGCTGGTCGATCGTGGCGTCCGTCAGCGAGTCCGCACCCGCGAGGGCCGTGCCGCGGGCGGCCCGGGCGTCCGACAAGGCGCCGGCGGAGCGGGCCGTGGCCGCGAGCGGCGCGGCCGCAGGTGCCGCCCTTCGCGCGAGGTCCCGCCGGGTCACGTCGTCGGCGTGCGCCTCGGCGCCCGCCTCGAGCTCGGTCACCCGCGCCCGGGCCGTCGCGAGCCGGGTGCGCTCGGCCTCGACGCGACGCGCCTCGACGAGGGCCTCGCGCGCGGCCGACGCGGCGGTGCCCGCCGTCTCGGACGCCTCGGCGAGGGTAGCCGCGGCGGCGCGCAGCGCATCGTCCACCGTGAGGAGCCACGCGTCGCCCTCGCCGGTGCCGGGCGCCTCTACTCCGGCGACGGTCGCGGCGTTGCGCAGGACCACCTCGAGCTCGGCGTCGGCGGCCTCGATCGCGCGGTACCGCGTGCGTGCGAGGTCGCGAAGGGACGCGGTGAGGTCCTCGAAGCGCTGGGTGCCGAAGAGCGAGCGCAGCAGCTTCAGCCGCGAGTCGGTCGACGACTGCAGGAACTCCGCGAACCGGCCCTGTGCCAGGAGGATCACCTGCAGGAACTGGTCGGAGGTCAGCTGCATGATGCCGCCGATCTCGTGCCCGACCTCGCGCGGTGCCATCGCGATCGGGTCCCAGTCGCCACCCTCCCATCGCCATAGCTTGGCGGCCGGCTTCTCGGTGGTGGTGCCGGTCCCGCGCGCCTTGGGCCGCTCGAACTCGGGGGAGCGCGTGATCTTGTACCGCGCGGTGCCGACCTCGAACACGAGCGTCACCTCGGTCGGGTCGTCGGGCGTGCAGAAGTGGCTGCGGGCGGTGGACCTGGTGCCGTCGTAGCGGGGCACGTCGCCGTACAGCGCGAACGTGATCGCGTCGAGGATGGTCGACTTCCCGGCGCCGGTCTTGCCCGTGATGACGAAGAGGCGGTCGGCGTCGAAGGCCGTGAAGTCGACGTCCTGGCGTGCGAGGTAGGGCCCGAAGCCCTCGAGCGTGAGGCTGATCGCCTTCATCGGGTCGCCTCCTTGGCCTCGAGCGCGCCGAGGGCGTCGGCGATCAGCGCGTCCTCGCCCTCGCTTGCCCCGTGGCCGTTGCGCGTGAACTCGAGGAACGCCTCGACCAGCTCCGCGTCGGACTTGCCGCGCGTGCGCTCGGAGTAGGTGGCGGTGCCGTGGTCGGCGACGTTCGCGGGACGATGCGTGAGCGTCACCGCGTGCGCGTACACCTCCTGGATGCGGCGCATCGCGTCGCGGGGGCGCAGGTCGTCGGTGAGCACGACGTCGACCCAGGCATCGACCGCCTCGGGGTGGGCGCCCGGGGCGAGGAGGTCGTCGAGCGTCCCCTCGAGCCGGACGGCCGCGCGCGGGGTCGGCAGCTCGAGCCACTCCACCGCGGGCTCGGTGCCGGGCGCCCCGATGTCCACGATCCACGCGCCCTTGGCGCTCGCGATCTCCCCGAAGGAGAAGCGCAGCGGGGCGCCCGAGTAGCGCAGGCGCGGCGCGAGGGCCGCGCGCGAGTGGATGTGGCCGAGCGCGACGTAGTCCGGCCCGTCGAACGTCGCGGGCGGCACCACGTCGAGGCCGCCGCGGGAGATGTCGCGCTCCTCGGCGCGGCCGGAGTCCTCGACCGTGTCGTGGGTCTCGCCGGCCTCGCCGGAGCAGAACGTGTGCGCCGCGACCACGTACCGGGGAGGGGCTCCCGCGGTCCGGGCCGCTGCATCGTCCCTGATCAGGTCCATCGCGAAGGCGTGCGCGGCCGCCTGCGTGGTGCCGGTGAAGGCCGGGAACGCGGCGCGCAGGAACTCGGGATGCGGGTAGGGGATGCCATAGACGAGCACGTCGCCGTCGGCGTCCGGGATCACGACCGGCGTGGCGAGCGCACCGAGGTCCGCGAGCACGTGCACGCCGCCGAACGCCGCGAAGCGCGCCATGTGGCCCAGGCGCGCGGGCCCGTCGTGGTTGCCGGACGTGAGGATCACCGTCGCGCCCGCCTCGCGGATCGCCGCGACGGCGTCATTGAGCATGGTGAAGGCCTCGCCCTTGGGGGTCGAGGTGTCGAACACGTCGCCGGCGACGATCACGGCGTCGATGCGGTGCTCCTCGACGGCGCGCGCGATCGCGGCGAGCACGATCGCGAGGTGCTCGTCGGTCGAGTGTCCGTGGAACGTGCGGCCGATGTGCCAGTCGGAGGTGTGGAGCAGGCGCATGCCGCGAGACTAGCGGCGGGGTGTGACAGCGGTCGGCGGCGACGATGCGAGACGGGAGTCAGCCCGTGAGGAACTCTCGGATGGCGTCCGCGAGCTCGCGCGGATGCGTGAGGGCGAGCGAGTGGTCCGCGCCGGGGATCGTGACGCGCGTCGCCCTCGGGAGCCAGGCGGCCAGCGCCTCGATCTCGTCGGCGAACCACGGGGTGCTCGCGCCGCCGCCGAGCGGAAGCGTCGGCATCGTGATCCGCGCGGCGTCGTCCTCGTCGAAGTCGGCGCGGAGCAGCGTCGGGATGTCGCACGTGAGGAACTGCGCCGCGTCCGCGATGAACCTGTCGTGCGAGCCGGGGAGCAGCTCCTCGAGGTCGATGCTCCACAGCGGTCCCATGAGCGTGGTCATGAACCGCGCGCCGGCCGCGGCGACGCCATCGCTCTCCGTGTCCGCGACGACGTCGCGGCATGCCGCGCGGAAGTCCTCGACGTACTGCCCGTGCAGCGCGGGCGGTTCGATCGCCACGACGCGCTCGACCCGATGGGGCGCATCGGCCGCGGCCTGGAGCGCGACCAGGGCCGAGTAGGAGACCCCGACGACGGTGGCCTGCTCGACCCAGAGCTCGTCGAGCAGCTCGACCACGTCGCGCGCCTCGTGGCGGATCGAGCCGAGTGATCGTCGGCGGTAGGAGGCGATGCGCAGGGAGCCATCCGTGGCCAGCAGACGTGCGACGGGCAGGAGCTCGTCGGGGGTGAGCGTCGAGCCGACGAAGACCACAGTCGGCGCGTCGGACCGCGCGGGCCAGCCCCCGGACCAGACGTCGTGCTCCACGCCGAGGAGCTCGACGGAGACCCAGCCGTCGTCGTGCTCGCGTCCCGTCGGCATCGTGCGAACCCCCTCCCGCCGGCGCACGGCTCGTGCCGATGCCCTCGCGACGAACCTACGCCGGGGATCCGTCCTCCCACCGGTCGTCCACAGCCCGCCGCCCCCACAAGTGGTGGCTTGTCCGCCCGGCTCCGCGGGGCGACCGTGGACGGAGTCCTCCACCCCTCGGGAGTCGTCATGTTGGAGCTGCTGCGCGCCGTGCTCGCGGTCATCGCCGTCTTCGTCGGCGCGATCGTGCTCGCGACCCTCGGCTCGCTCCTGCTGCACGGCATGCCGGTGGTGGTCGTCGCGCTCGGCGTGGCCGTCGCGACCCCCGGCGCCGTGCTGGCGTTGCACCGACTGATGGCGGGCAGCGGCCCGCGCCGCCTCGCCTGAACCGGGGCGCGCATCGTCCCGTTGCGCCTCTCCACACGACGCGCGCGATGTGAACGTTCTCCGCTGCACTTCCCGTCGCGAACCGGGAGTTGAGGGAGGGCGACTGCCATTCCTGTGTGGAGAGGTGCAGCGCCGGGGCGGGGCCCGGCGCCTCAGACCTCGGTGATGCCCTGGTAGAGCCCCACATCGTTGCCGTCGGGGTCGCGGAACGCGGCCCACCAGCTCGTCGGGGTGATCTCCGACTTCGGCCGGGTGACGGTGCCGCCGTTGGCGACCACGAGGGCGAGCGTGTCGTCGATCTCGTCGACCTCGACGTACGACCGCGGCTGGGTGAACTCGCCGTCGCGCGGCGCGAGCCCACCCCCGCTGATCTGGTTCGGTGCTCGCCACATCGGGTAGTCCTCGAAGCCCGGCGGCGCCGAGATCTGCCATCCGAAGAGCGTCGAGTAGAAGCCCTGCGCCGCCGCGAGGTCGGTGACCGGGATGTCGATGTGGGTGATGTCGCCGTGAGCCATGATGCGCCTCCCGCCCACGAGTCTCGCTCCGCACGCGGCGCGGGACAAGGGATGCGCCCGAGAATCAGACGCGGGGGAGGTCCCCGCCGTCCGTGTCGGCGGCCGAAGCGGCGGGGGCCGGGACGTCGTCGTCCTCGATCGCGCGGGCGATGCGCTTGGAGTACCGCGCCTGCAGCCCGAGGTTGACCATGATGCCGCCCGCGACGCGGAAGCCGACCATGACGGGGATCGCGCCGACCCCTCCCGCGAGCGCGCCGATGAAGAACGCGCCCCAGTGGAACAGCCGCGCGGGCTCGCCCCACTCGTTGAGGCCGTCGACGGCGAAGATGCTGCCCGCGACGATCCCGGTGCTGAGCATGGCCGCGAACACCCACGCCCACATCCACACGTTCTCATCACCGAGGTCCAGCTGGATGTCGTCCTTCAGCGCGCGCATGCCTCGACCGTAGCGACGCCGCGTGCAGCCGCGCATGCCCCCATTTATGGGGGAGATCGCAGCGATACCTGCACCTTCGCGCCCGGATTCACACCTTTCGGGGCACGTTGCCCGACATCTTCAGAAAGGTGCACATGACCTTGTGGCCGCCGTCGGCCGTGGGGCCGAACATGCACGGACACCCGCCGTCGATCACGTGGATGCCGTGCTCGCGTCCCCAGGCCGCCGCCGCATCGTCCACGCTGCCGCCGCCGGGCCCGCGGTGCATCCACACGTCGGTGATGCCGAGCGCGTGCGCCTCCTTCATGGAGTCCATCGCGCGTTCGGGGCGGGTGCCGATGACGACGGCCTCGACCCCGCCGGGCACCGCCGCGAGCGACGCGTACGCCGGCACGCCCTCGACCGTCTCGGCGTTCGGGTTGATGGGGAAGGCCTCGTAGCCGCGCTCGCGCAGCCGCTGGAACACGGCGTTCGAGCCATGCGATCCGGGGGTCCGGGACACGCCGGTGACGGCGATCCGCGTGTGCTGGAGGAAGGCCTCGGCGGCCTCCTTGATGCCGGTCATGATCCGCTCCTTCCGGGGGGATGGGAGTGGGGACCTCCCTCCATGGTCCGCCCGGGCACGATGCGCGGCAAACGCTCCGCTGCCCCCACAAGTGAGGTCTTGAGACAGGCCCGCGGGCGAGGGAGTCTCGACGGCGGACGGGACCGCACGCGGGAGGCGACGATGGACGGGCACAACCGCTCGGTGGCGATGGTCAACGGCGTGGCGCTGCTTGCGCTCGCGGTCACGGCGTGGTTCATGTGGCTCTTCCGCGGGCTCCCGGGCTCGGACGACGGGCTCGATCAGCTCGCGGTGACGCTCGGCGTGATCTTGCCGCTGTGGGCGGTGGGCCTCGTGCGGGCGGTGCGGGCGCGCCGCCACTGAGCCTCACCTAGCAGGACGTTCGCCCGGCGAGCGCGTAGGTTGAGCAGCATGGCGCAGCACATCATCGCGATCGACCAGGGCACCACGTCGACCCGCGCGATCGTGTTCGACCACGATGGGCGCATCGTCTCCCAGGGCAATCGCGAGCACCGCCAGATCCTGCCGCGCGCCGGCTGGGTGGAGCACGACCCGGAGGAGATCTGGACCAACGCGCGCCTGGTGGTCGGCGAGGCACTCTCGCAGGCCGACATCACGCGGCACGACATCGCCGCGGTGGGGCTGACCAACCAGCGCGAGACCACCATCGTGTGGGACCGCGCGACCGGCGAGCCCATCCACCCCGCCATCGTGTGGCAGGACACCCGCACGCAGCCGATGGTCGACGCGCTCGCGCACGACGGCGGCGTCGACCGGTTCCGCGACATCACCGGGCTGCCGCTCGCCACCTACTTCTCCGCCACCAAGATCGCGTGGATCCTCGACCACGTGCCCGGCGCGCGCGACGCCGCCGAGTCCGGCGAGCTCGCCTTCGGGACGCCCGACACGTGGCTCGCGTGGAAGCTCACCGACGGCGCGGTCCACGTCACCGACGTCACCAACGCGTCGCGCACCCTGCTGATGGACCTGCGCACCCTGGAGTGGTCCGACGAGATGCTCAACATGTTGAACATCCCGCGCGCGCTGCTGCCCGAGATCCGCAGCTCGTCCGAGGTTTACGGCCACGTCGGCGGCCACTCCCTGCTGCGCGAGGTCCCCATCGCGGGCATCATCGGCGACCAGCAGGCCGCGACCTTCGGCCAGGCCGCCTTCCACGAGGGGGAGTCCAAGGGCACCTACGGCACCGGCGCGTTCCTCCTGGTCAACACCGGGTACGAGCCGGTGCGCAGCGATCACGGCCTGCTCACCACCGTGGCGTACCAGCTGGGCGGCGGCCGCCCGCACTACGCGCTCGAGGGCTCCATCGCGGTCACGGGCGCGCTGGTGCAGTGGCTGCGCGACAACTTCGGCACCATCCAGGAGGCCGGCGACATCGAGGCGCTCGCGGCGACGGTGCCCGACAACGGCGGGGCGTACATCGTCCCCGCGTTCTCGGGCCTGTTCGCGCCCTACTGGCGGCCCGACGCGCGCGGCACCGTCACGGGCCTCACGCAGTACGTGACCAAGGCTCACCTCGCGCGCGCCGTGCTCGAGGCCACCGCGTTTCAGACCCGGGACGTGGTCCGGGCGGGGGAGGCGGACGCGGGCGTGCCGCTGCGCGCCCTCAACGTCGACGGCGGCATGACGTCGAACGAGCTGCTCATGCAGTTCCTCGCGGACGTGCTCGGCATCGACATCGTCCGACCCGCGATCACCGAGACGACGGCGCTCGGGGCGGCCTACTGCGCGGGCCTCGCGGTCGGCTTCTGGGCCGACCAGGACGAGGTGCGCGACCAGTGGCACGAGGCGCGTCGCTGGCACGCGACCATGCCGCGCCGCGAGTCGGAACGGCTCTACCGCAACTGGCGCAAGGCCGTCGCCCGCTCGCTCGACTGGGTCGACGAGGACGTCGAGGGCTGACTACGCCGGGCGGTCCCCGTCGCGGAACCGCGGTCCGGAGTCCTGCGCGGGGTTGCCGGAGACGATGCGCCCGGCCGGGACGTCGCGCATCACCACCGAGGCGGGGGAGACCAGGCACGAGCGGCCGAGCGTGACGCCGCCCGTGACGATGCACCGCGACGTCACCCAGGCGCCCGGCTCGATCACCACGGGGCGCGTGATGAGGGCCATGTCGCGGCGGTGGGCGTGGCTGCCCGTGGTGATCATGGTGTCCTGCGACACCACCACGTCGTGGCCGATGGTGACGTCGTCCTGGTTGTGGATCCAGACGCCCTCGCCGATCCAGCAGTCGTCGCCGACCGTGAGCTTCCACGGGAACTTCACGCGCGTGCGCTGACGGAAGATCACGCCCTCGCCGATGGTCGCGCCGAACGCCCGCAGCGTCGCCACCCTCAGGCGCGACGACGGCTGGACCGCGTTGGTCACGAGCAGCCACTCCGCGAGCATCCACGCCGCGACCTGCCACGCGGGCCGCCCCCACGCCGCGCGCTCGCCGGGGGCGTCCTTGAGAGGGATCACCGGCGTGACGTCCACGCCCTTGTCCATGTCCATGCCCCGGCCCCCTCCGCGTTCCATCCGACCCGCCGAGCCTAGCGCCAGCGGTCCGCGGGCGAATCGTCGGGGCCGCCTCCACACCCCGCGTGTTTTCCGCGTCTTTACCTGTGATTGGAATGACCGTAACCGTGCTCCGGTTGCGCGAATCATGGCCATGGCGTCCCATGGGAGATGGGGGTAAATCGTGACAGTTCCGCACATTTCGGTCGGCACCTGGGGCCTGCGACACCCCGTCCCGTTGGGCGGGCGCAGGCCCGTTCGCACGCGTTCGCACGCCCGGACCCGCGGCCGGGCGGTCGGCGCCACCGGGATCGCCTGGATCGACGTGGTCATCCAGCTGTTCATGGGCGCCGCGATCCTCTACGCGCTGTGGTGGGTGGTCACCTTCGGGGTGTTCCACAAGGGCGTCGAGGCGTTCTCGCACTGGTACGTCACGGACGTCGCGCCGAGCTTCGCCGCCGGCACCTCGCCGGTGCTGGTGGGCAGCGAGTTCACCAACGGCTTCTTCGCGCCGCGCCCCGAGCCGCCGGCCTCCCTCACGTGGAACGGCCCCGCCGCGATGGACTACCTCGCCCAGTACGGGGGCTGAGCGCCCGACCCGTCCCCCGCATCGTCCCGTCGCGCTAGCGTGGGGGCACCGCGAGAAGGGACTCACGATGTTCACAGGGCTCACCCCCGAGCTGTGCGCCCAGGCCTGGGACCTGGTGCGACCCGCGATCGAGAGGGCCGCCGCGACCGGCGTGATCCGCGACGCGGTCGGCGACCTGGTGGTGATGGACCCGGCGAGGCCGGGCACGATCCTGTGGACCGGGAGCATCGGCGACACCGAGGCGAAGACCTACGGGTACGCCGTCGCCAAGGCGAAGGTGGCCGAGCGCACCGGCCTCGACACGTCCCGCGTGCGGATGGACCAGCCGCACCTGTACACGGCGGGCGACATCGTCTACCCGGGCGGCGTGGTCCGCCACGGCATGGTCGCGGCGTTCTCCGGCGTCGAGGGCGAGGCGGACGAGATGATCGCCGAGTGGTTCATCGGCGCCGTGAGGGGCATCGCCCGGCTCGCGTTCGTCTCCCCGCAGGGGCCCGACGCGACCGGCACGAAGTACGTGGGCGACTGATGGCCGCCCCCGACACCCCGGCCCTGCGTGCGCTCGCGGACCTGGGCCTCGAGCACGAGGTCACGGTCCACGGGCCCGTCCGCTCGCTCGAGGAGGCCGCCGAGGTGCGCGGCCTGGACCCCCGCCAGATCCTCAAGACGCTCGTGGTGCGACGCGCCGAGGGCCAGTACCTGTTCGTCCTGGTGCCCGGCGACCGCGAGATCAGCTGGCCCAAGATGCGCGCCCTGCTCGACGTCAACCGCATCTCGATGCCGGACAAGGGCGTCGCGCGCGAGGTTACGGGCTACGAGCGCGGCACCATCACTCCGTTCGGCTCGCTGGGCGACCCCGCGACGGGCCGGCCGTGGCCCGTCATCGCCGACGCGCTCATCGTGTCCCGCGAGGGCCCGGTGTCGATCGGCGCGGGCGCGCACGGCGTCGCCGCGACCGTCGACACGCAGCAGCTGGTCGAGGCGCTCGACGCGCGAATCGCCGACGTCACCGAGCCGCTCACGCCTCGCGGCGCCTGACGCCTTGTAGCCTGCAAACGTGTACGTCAGACCCGAGCTTCCGGATCTGGTCTTCACCGACCCGGACGGCAACGCGATCCCGTACGGCTCCCGCTGGGGTGTCGACGGGCCTCCCGAGCGCACCTACTCGCGCACGCGTCATCCCGAGCGCTTCGCGCCGCTCGTCGACGTCGCCGACGCGATCGTCGACCACCTCGAGCGCACGTACGACGTGGACGTGCGCCGCACCGAGGGGCTGCCGGACGATGCGCCGGACACCGTCCGCAGCGCCGAGCAGGGCCAGGTGCGCGTCGTGCGCGCCGTCACGCTGCTGCCGCGGCTGGCCGGCTGCGCGCCGCTCGTGATCGCCGAGACGACGTTCCCGTCGATCGTCGTCGCCATGGGCGCCGCCGGCGAGGCACGGGCCCCCGAGTGCGGCTGCGACGCGTGCGACGAGACGCTCGCGGACAGCGCGCAGGCCCTCGAGGACCTCGTGTTCGCGGTGGTCGACGGCCGCTTCCAGGAGCGCTACTCATGGACCGACGGCATCGAGATCACCATCGTGGGCGGCGCCGCCGCCAACTACAGCCGCGAGCCGCGCCACGCCGCCGACAAGGAGCGCATCGACGCGCTCAAGCAGAGCCAGCGCGTGCGCCACGGCGAGCGCTGGCTGCCGTGGCCGCCGCGCCGCGACGACATCGACGGCCTGTGGGATCCCGAGCCCGAGCCGATGCGCCTGTGGACCCGCGAGGAGCGCGAGGCGGTGCTCGACGCGGCCCTCGAGCGCGTGAGAAGGATGCTCCGCAGCGCCTGAGTCAGACCATCTGGCGGGCGCGGAGGTTCTCGTCGAGGTCGGCCAGCCACGCCGTCGTGCGCGCCTCGAACAGGTCCGCCGCATCGGCGTCGTAGTCCGCGAGAGAGCGGTCCATGAACAGGTGGTCCTTGCCGGTGTAGCGGTAGATGCGCGCGTGGGGCGCGTGATAGAGCAGCGCCTCGACCTCGTGGGGGTCGATCCACTCGTCCGGGTCGGCCAGGTGGACCTGGAGGGCCACCTCGTGGCGCCACACGCCGCCCAGCGCGGCGGGCGGCAGCGCACCCCCGACCAGCAGGCATGCCCGGAAGCGGCGGCGGTCCTGCGCGAGCAGCTGCGCCTGCATGGCCCCCAGCGAGTAGCCGATCACCACGTCCGCGCTGCGATGACGCCGCGCCGCGCTGTGCGCGGCCTCCTGCAGCGCATCGTGCCCGACGGCCTGGGCGAACTTCACGCCGTCATCGGGGTTGTCGAAGGTGGTGCCGGCGTAGCAGTCGGGGCAGTGGACCGTGTGGCCGTCCGCACGCAGGCGGTCCGCGAAGGCGAGGAGCCCTTCGGTGAGGCCCATGGCGTGGTGGAAGAGGAGGATCTCGGCCATGGTTCATCCTCTCGCCACCGACCGCCCCGCGCGACCCGAGGCCGTCGCGCCGCTCGCGCGACGGGTGCCGTCGATGGTTGGCTGGGGGCACGGGCGGTCGCCCGCTGCCAGGGAGGTCGCATGGATGAGGTGCTGCTGCTCGCCGTGATCGGGGTGATCGCGATCGTGGGGGTCAACTCGATCGCGCCCCGCCTGCGTGTCGCGGCGCCGCTGCTGCTCGTGCTGCTCGGGGTCGCTGTCAGCCTCATCCCCGCGGTGCCCGAGGTCGAGGTCGACCCGGACCTGATCCTCCTGGGCATCATCCCGCCCCTGCTGTACTCGGCGGCCGTGTCGCTCCCGGCCACCGAGTTCCGCCGCGACTTCCGCTCGATCAGCAGCCTCTCGATCGCGCTCGTGCTCGTGAGCGCGATCCTCATGGGCTTCTTCTTCATGGCGCTCATCCCCGGCATCGGGTTCGCGATCGGCGGCGCCCTCGGCGCGGTGGTGAGCCCCACCGACGCCGTCGCCGTGCAGATCATCAAGAAGCTCGGGGTGTCCCCGCGCGTGGTGACCGTGCTCGAGGCGGAGTCGATGTTCAACGACGCGACCGCGCTCGTGCTCATGCGCACGATGGTCGCCGCGGCCGTCGCGACCATGAGCATCGGCGCCGCGACCTGGGACTTCGCGAGCGCCGTCGTGGTCGCCGTGGTGGTGGGCCTGGTCGCGGGCGAGCTCAACGTGCGGCTGCGCCGCTGGGTGCCCGGCGCCGCCAACAGCACCGCCATCAGCTTCGTCGCGCCGTTCCTCGCGGCCGTGCCGGCCGAGCTGCTCGGCGCGTCGGGCCTCGTCGCCGCGGTGGTCGCCGGACTCGTGGCAGGCTACCGCGCGCCCCTGTACCTGCGCCCCGCCGACCGGATCTCGGAGCGCGCCAACTGGCACACCGCGGAGCTGATCCTCGAGGGCGTGGTGTTCCTCCTGCTCGGCCTCGAGCTCACCACCCTCGTGACGGACGTGCACGAGACCCACGGCTCCGTGTGGAAGGCGGTCGCGCTGGGTGTCGCCGCGCTCGCCGCGGTGCTCGTCATCCGCGTGCTCTACGTGGCGCCGCTCATCCTCGCGGTCGGCCGCCGCGCCCGCACGGTCCGGGCACGCCAAGAGCGCGTCGAGGGGCTCGTCGAGCGCGCCGAGGCGCACCCGGACCCCGCGAAGCGGGAGGCGTTCGCGCGCCGCGTCGAGCAGCACACGGCGTACGCCGACTACCTGGAGAACCGGCCGCTGGGGTGGCGCGAGGGCGGCGTGCTGGTGTGGGCCGGCATGCGCGGGGCGATCACCGTGGCGGCCGCGCAGACGCTGCCCTCGGACACGCCGCTGCGGTCCACGCTCGTGCTCGTGGCGTTCGTGGTCGCGGCCGGGTCGCTCATCCTCCAGGGCGCGACGCTGCCGTGGGTCGCGCGCAGGCTCGGCGTGACGGGGGAGTCCGTGCACGACGAGCGGGACCGCGTCGAGCTGCGTGACCTGCTCGCCGGCGTCGCCGACGAGGTCCTCGCGGACGAGTCGCGCCGCGACCGCGACGGGCACGAGTTCGACCCGCGCATCACGGCGGCCGTGCGCCGCGCGATCGTGCACGCGCGCGCCGAGGACCAGGAGACGCTCGACTACGGCGCCCAGTTCCTCGACCTGCGCCTCGCGATCATCGAGGCGCAGCGCGAGCGGCTGCTCGAGGTCCGCGCCGTCGGCACGTACGGCTCGGAGGCGCTGGGCGACGCGATGCGCGTCCTCGACGCCGAGCAGATCTCCGTCCAGCTGCGCGGCGCGCACCCCGACGGCGACGACTGACCCTCCCTAGAGCGCGACCTCCGCGATCGGGTCCGACGACGGCTCCGTCGAGCCGCCGTGCGGCTCCTCCGTCACCGCGAACGCGGCGACCCCGTCCATCGACATGTCCATCACCGTCATGAACGACCCGTCGGAGCCGGGCATGAACGTCGGCCCGGCGTGCATCGAGCCGTCGTCCATCACGGCCCACAGCTGGTACTCCATGCCGGCGTCGGGCATCGGGACGTGGTCGCCCATCGCCGCCACCGAGCCCATGCGGTCGCTCATCACCAGGTGCGACGCGCCCAGCGACAGGTCCATCGCGTGCGCGTCGGGCGCCGTGGTCACCATCATCACGTCCTTCTCGAGCGCGAGCTGGTGCTGGCGCTCGCTCACGAGCGTCGAGCCGACCAGCCCGCCCACCGCGAGCACGAGCGCCGCGACGGCCGCCACCGCCATGCGTGTCCACCAGGGACGATGCGCGGGTGCGGGCGGCGCCTCGGCCGCCGGCGCATCGTCCACCGCGGGCGGGACCTGCGCGGTGCGCCCGACCTCCTCGAGGACGCGGGCGCGCAGCCCGGCCGGGGCGGGGGCGTCGGCGGCGCCGGCAAGCGTCGCGGTGGCCTCGCGCAGGCCGGTCAGCTCGAGGCTGCAGTCCTCGCACCCCCCGAGGTGCGCCTCGAACTCGGCGCGCTCGGCGGGCGTCACCGCGTCCACGGCGTAGGCGCCGATGAGGGCGTGCACGTTGTCGGTCATCGCGTCGCCTCCCAGGTGTCGCGCAGCCGGATCACGGCGTCGCGGATGCGCGCCTTCGCGGTGCCCAGGGGGATCCCGAGCGACTCCGCCAGCTGCCGGTTGGTGTAGCCCTTGAAGTACGTGAGCTCGAGCGCCTCGCGCTGGAGCGGGGTGAGCGTCGCCAGGCCCCGGCGCACGCGCGCTGCGCGCCACTGGGCGTCCATCGTCTCGACCACGGTCTCGGGCTCCTCCACGGTCGCGGTGTGGCGTGCGCCGTGGGCGAGCAGGCGGTCCGCGTGGGACTGCTCGGAGCGCACCCGGTCGACGGCGCGGCGGTGGGCGATGGTGAGGACCCAGGCGCGCGCCGAGCCTCGGTCGGGCCGGAAGCGGGCGGCCAGGCGCCACGCCTCGACGAGCGCCTCCTGCGCGACATCCTCCGCGAGCTGCGGGTCGCGGACGATGCGCAGGGCCAGGCCGTGCACCGTGCCGGCGAGGGCGTCGTAGACCTCCTCGAACGCGGCCTGATCGCCGCGCCCGGCGCGGACGAGCGCCGACCCGAGCGGGTCGAGCCCGTCGGCGTCGGGGGCGTGCGGGTCACCGTCCGCGGGCACCGCCCGCAGCGGGTCGCGCCGCCGTGCGCTCACCTGGACCTCCGCATCGTCCCCGGGCCCGTCAGCCCTCGTCGTCCATCATCGTCGAGCCGTCCGACATCATCGTGTCGGGGCTCGGCGACGTGCTCATCATGTCGTCGCCGCTCATGCTCGAGTCGTCCGACATCATCGGCGACGGGGACGTGCTGTGCTCCATCATCGTGTCGCCCGTCGGGGACGTCGACGAGGACGGGGTCGTGTCGCCGCACGCGGCGAGGGCGGTCGCGGCGAGCAGGGCCAGGCCCGGCACGGCGAGGGTGCGCATCCGATTCATGATTCCTCCCTTGTCGCGGACCTCCGGGGCGGGGTCCGTCGGTGCTGGTTCGGCGCGTGACGGGGCGCGGATGGGTCATCCGAAGGTGAAGGCGTAGGCCTCGACGCCCTTCGAGAGCTCGAGGTGCAGCGTGTGCTCGAGCGGGGTGCCCGACCACAGCGTGTAGAGGTCCGGCGTGCCGCTGACGTGGATCACCTTGCGGTAGGACGGGTCGTCCGCGAGCGTCGCGGTGACGGTGCCCTCGCCCGCGAGCACGAGGTGCGCGTCGGACGCGTAGAAGTTGAGGTCGAGGCTCGCGCCCGCGCCGGCGGTCGCGTGCTCGTCGGCGATGGTCCAGGTGCCGGAGAAGCTCACCTCGTCGCGTGCGGGGGCGATGCCGGTGCCGAAGTCGTGCGCCTTGTCGCGCGGGTAGTCGGCGTTGGCCGGGCCGCCGCGCGCGTAGCCGAGGTAGGTCTCGGGCGTGCGGCCCGACGTGTGGCCGCCGGTGTCGACGCTGACCGGGGCCTGGGCCGGGGCCTTGAGGAGCTGCTGGATGAGCTTCTCGGTCTCGGCGTACGAGCCCTCGCCGTAGTGCACCTGCCGCACCTCGCCCGTCTGGTCGATGAGGTAGTGCGCGGGCCAGAAGCGCTGGTCCCACGCGTTCCATGTGGCGTACTTGTCGTCGATCGCGATCGGGTACGCGATCCCGTAGCGCTTCGCGGCGCTCGCGACGTTCGAGGTGACCTTCTCGAAGGCGAACTCCGGGGTGTGCACGCCGATGATCGTGAGCCCGTCCGCGCGGTAGCGCTGGTCCCACGCCTCGAGGTAGGGGAAGGTGCGCTGGCAGTTGATGCAGCTGTAGGTCCAGAAGTCGACGAGCACCACGCGGCCCTTGAGGTCGGCGAGGTCGAGCGGCTGGCCGCCGTCGGTGTTGAGCCACGCGGTGATGCCGGTGAGGTCCCGTGCGGGGCCGCAGTCGTGGAGCGTCGACGGGTCCTGGGAGCACTGGTCGAAGGTGAGCTGGTCGCCCGTGGCGGTCGCGTCGGAGCGGCCGGCCAGGGTGTCCAGCTGGCCGCGCACGCCGCTGTTGTCCTCGATCGAGGTCTGCACGCCCGCGAGCCACGACGGCACGAGGCGCTGCAGCGGCTCGGCGACGTTGGTCGCGATCACGAGCGCGGTCGCGAGGAGCACCACGCCCGAGATCATGCGGATGAGCTGGAGGCGCTCGCGGACGGCCTTGATGCGCCCGAAGATCGCCTGACCCGCCAGCCCGAACGCGAGCAGCGGGATCGCGATGCCGGCGCTGAACGCGAGCGTCAGCGCGACGAGGCCCCAGCTCACGCCGTTGGTCGCGGCGAGCACGGTGATCGAGGCGAGGATGGGCCCCGCGCACGGCACGAACACGAGCCCCAGCGCGAGGCCCATGACGTACCCGTTGCCGTCGCGGTCCATCCTGGCCGGCCGCACCCGCTCGAACGGCCGTTGCAGCAGCTCGCCCAGCGGTGGGATCGCGAGGCCGAGCCCCACGAGCGCGAGCACGCCGATCCCGATCCACCGCAGCAGGTCGTCGGGCAGCCCGAGGCTCGCGAGCAGGATCCCGCCGAGCAGGGTGAACACGGCGAAGCTCGTCACCAGCCCGCCCACCACGACGAGCGGGCGGCGCCGGTTGCGCGCCCCGTCCTGGATCGAGCTGGTGAGGATCGCGGGCAGCACCGGCAGGACGCACGGGCTGATCGCGGTGATGACGCCCGAGACGAGGCCGACGACGATGAGGGTGATCATGCCCCGGGTTCGGAGCGACGATGCGCGGGGATGGGGCGGCGTGCTCCCACCCGGGCGGGATCAGGGGCCTAGCCTGGGGCCATGACCGTCGCATTCGTGCTGGGAGGCGGCGGCGTGCGCGGCGCCACCGAGGTGGGCATGCTGCGCGCGCTGCTCGAGGCGGGCGTGGTCCCGCAGCTGGTGGTGGGCACCTCGATCGGCGCGATCAACGGCGCCGCCGTCGCGCAGGACCCGACCCTGCGCGTGGTCGACCGGCTCGAGCAGACGTGGGCGTCCCCCACCGCGGGCGCCATCTACGGCGAGTCGCTGTACCGCCAGCTGCGGCGCCTCGCCAAGCACCGCACGCACCTCAACAATCCCGAGGCGCTGCGGGGTCTCGTGGCGGGGGTGATCGGCGCGCGCACGCGCTTCGAGGACCTCGAGGTGCCGCTCGCGGTGTGCGCCGCGTCGATCGAGCGCGCGTCCGAGCATTGGTTCGACACGGGCTCCGTGGTCGACGCGGTGATGGCCTCCGCCTCGGTCCCGGCCGCGCTGCCGCCCACCGTGATCGACGGCGAGCACTTCGTCGACGGCGGGATCGTCAACTCCATCCCGGTGGGCGAGGCGGTCGCGCGCGGCGCCACCACCATCTACGTCCTCCAGGTGGGCCGCATCGAGGAGCCGCTCGAGCCGCCGCGCAAGCCCGCCGACGTCGCACGCATCGCCTTCGAGATCTCGCGCCGCCACCGCTTCCAGCGCGAGCGCGCGTCCGTCCCGCCGTCCGTCGAGCTCCACGTGCTGCCGTACGGCGGCCGCCAGCCCGGCGACGAGCGCCTGAGCGCCTACCGCAGCCTCGACCGCACCCACGCGCGCATCGAGGCCGCGCGTGCCGCCACGGCCGACTACCTCGCCGGGGTCAGGACGGGAACGTGAGCGGCGCATCGTCCCCCGCGTCGGGGGAGGAGGCCCGGCCGCGCCGCCGCACCCACTGGTGGAGGCTCCCACCGCGCTGGGTGCGTCGCGTGGTGCTCGCGCCGGCGATCGTGCTGCTCGCGTTCGTGTGGCTGCCGGTGGCGGTCTGGTACCTCGTGATCATCGCGGCGGTGGTGAGCCTCGCCCTCCCGGGGCGGCTGCGGATCACGCGCGTGGTGTGGCTCGCGGGCTTCTACCTCCTGTGGGACGCCGCGTGCGTGCTTGCGCTTGCGGGGCTATGGGTGTGGCACGGGTTCGGCACGCGGATCCGCTCGGAGGCGTCGCAGCGGAACCACATCGCCCTCGCGCGCACCGCCATGCGGGTGCTGTTCTCGCAGGGGCGGTGGACGTTGCGGCTCGAGATCGAGATGGAGGACGCCGACCTCGACCGGATCGGGCTCGGCCATCCGCTCATCGTGGTGTCGCGGCACGCCGGGCCGGGGGACTCGTTCATCATCGTGGACGCGCTGCTCAACCGGTTCGGGCGGGCGCCCGCGATCGTGCTCAAGGACACGCTGCAGTGGGATCCCGCGATCGACATCCTGCTCCACCGCATCCCGTCGCAGTTCCTCACGCCGCGGCGGCACCGCGCGGTGGGCGCGCCCGGCGGCACCGAGGCCATCGCCGCGCTCGCGGGCCGGCTGGGGGACAGCGGCGCGTTGCTGATCTTCCCCGAGGGGGCCAACGCGACCCCGCGCCGACGCGCGCGGCGGATCGCGGCGCTGCGCTCGTCCGGGCTGGACGAGCTGGCCGACCGGGCCGAGGCCATGCCGCACGTCATGCCGCCGCACCCGGGCGGCGTGCTCGCGGCGATGGAGGCCCGGCCGGACGCCGTGGTCATGGTGGTCGCCCACACCGGGCTCGAGCGCCTGTCGACCGTCGCGGACGTGTGGCGCGAGCTGCCGGTGGACAAGCGCATCGTCCTCAAGGGCTGGACCGCGGACATGGCGACCGTGCCCGAGGGGCGCGAGGCCCGCGAGCGGTGGCTGTACGAGTGGTGGGAGACCGTCGACGCGTGGATCGACGCGCACCAGCCGGTGGTGTCCGATGCCGCGGAGGCCGCCGAGTCCTACGTTCGCCAGCGGCGCGACGGGTAGCCTGGCGCGGTGCCTACGCCTCAGAACGGACGCCTGCTCGGGCTTGTCCTGGTCACGCTGCAGGGGGTGCTGTTCCTCGCGGTGGCGCTCACGGCGTTCCTCGACGGCCCGCATGTGCAGGGCTCGTGGTGGGCGGGCACGACGCTGATCCTGCTGGGCGCGCTGGGCATGTTCTGGTCCGGCAAGGACCTGGGCCGCGCGCTCACCCCCATGCCCACGCCCAACGGGGCCGGCCTGGCCGCGGGCGGCATCTATGGCTATGTGCGCCACCCGATGTACTCGGGTGTGATGGCGATCGCGCTCGGCATGTCCGTCGCGACGGGCAAGCTGTGGGCGCTGGTCGCGACAGTGGTGCTCGGGGCGTTCTTCGAGGCGAAGACCCGCATCGAGGAGGCGTACCTGGCCCGGACCTATGCAGGCTACGCGGAGTACGCGGAGCGCACGGGCAAGTTCGTGCCCGGGGTGGGGAAGCGGCGGTCGGCTTAGGGGGCCGGCGGGCGGCCTCGGGCTGCCTCGAGCTCAACTTTGAGGAATTCCGCGGAACGCGACGGGTTTGTCGGGGTCGGATCTCAAAGTTGATGTTCAGCGATTCGTCCACAAAGTCTGGGCAGGCTCTTCTGCCAGGCGGTTTTGTCCGATAACTTGCCTTTCATGCGGTTCATCCCAGGGGGGCGGGTGGCGCGCCGCGCGGTCGCGGCGGCCATGGCAGCGGGTGCAGTCGTGCTCGCGGCCGGGTGCACGGGGGAGCCGGGGCCGATCGTGACGGACGTGCCGACCGTGTCAGCCACTCCGGTGGCGTCGGTGTCGGCGTCGCCCTCGCCCGTGGCATCGGTGTCGCAGGTTGCGATGGAGCCGCTCACGAATGAGGAGCTGTTCGCGCTCATGCCGGAGGGTGCGAACCGGTCAGATCTCGTCGGAGCAATGGTGACCGCACGGTTCTTTCTTGAGCAGTACGCAGTGATGTTTCAGACGGGAGACACGCGCGCTTGGAACGCGCTCTCTGGCGATAGTTGCGGTTATTGCGCGGATGCGCTCGTGAACCAAGGCCGCGTTCAAGACCAGGGTTTCGTCGCGCAGGGTGGAGAAATCAAGGTTCGTGAGCCCACCATCCGAGCGCACCTAACTGGCCATGGTGCTGTCTATCAAGCCACCGCGGACGTTGCAGCAGCACTGCTCGTCGACGCGTCCGGTGCTGAGTCGGTGGCTGAAGTTGCGGGTCCCGCCGTCTTTGCTCTTGAACTGCAGCGCGTCGGCGAGGCCTGGCGCGTCACCGGAGTCGCAGTGAACGAGGAATCATGATTGGCGCCCTTGTCGCCTTTGGGCTCGCAGTCTTGGCAACTCCGGTCGTCGGCGAGGTAACGGAGCCAAGCCCGTCTCCGTCCGTTGTGGACGGTGCTGAGTGGGGCGGGCGCGGATCGCAGTCGAACGACACGTTCACCGCCGATGGCACTGCGAGTTCTGGCACAGACTCTGGCGGTGCGGTGGCACCCATTTCCGCGCCGGTCGCGGTCGACTATCTTCGAGCGCCAGCTTGCAATATGTCGACACCGATGGAATCGGAAGGGGCCTGTACGCCGATGGCGGCCGATGCCATCGCATGCCCCGCGGGCATGAATCCGATTCTTCCGCTTTGGTACCGCACGCTCCTGTCGGATGCGACATGGGGGCCATGGGCGTTGGCAACCTGGTACACCTGCCCCGCCGAGTCCGACCTCCTCGCGCTCATCGAGCACGAGTGGACCTCGCTCCACCTCGACGCCCCCGCCGTCACGCTCCAGCCGGGCACCGGCCAGGTGATCGCGACGGTCCCCACCATCGCCTTCGCCGACGCCGCCGTCCGCGATCACGCCGCGGTCCTGCTGGGCGCGCAGGTCGAGATCCGCGCGACGCCGTCGCGGTTCACCTGGTCGTGGGGCGACGGCGACAGCACCACCACCGACGACCCCGGCGCCGCCTACCCGAACGCGACCATCACGCACGCCTACGGCCGCGCGCTCGACAGCGCGACAGTCATCCTCGAGACGCTCTGGTCGGGGCAGTGGCGCGTCGCCGGGGGAGCGTGGGCCGACTTCGACACCACGATCGCGACCGTCTCACCCGGCATCGACCTCGAGGTGCTGCACCCGCGCGCGCACCTGGTGGAGGGCCCGCTCACCTGAGCCACGATCGACGCCCTGCACGCGGCCCCGCCCCGTGCCAACCTGGGGGCATGCTCGAGATCCCCCACGTCTACCACCTGGCCCTGGCCGAGGACTGGGACGCGCACCCCGACGAGCCGTACACGGTCTCGACGATCGGAAGGACCCTCGCCGAGGAGGGGTTCATCCACATGTCGCTCGCTCGTCAGGCCCAGGGCGTCGCCGACTCGTTCTATCGCGGCCGCGACGTCGTGCTGCTGCGCGTCGACCCCGCGCGGGTCGACTCCCGCATCCAGTTCGACCACGTGCCCGACGCCGACGACGACTTCCCGCACCTCTACGGCCCGCTTCAGCGCGCCGCGGTGGTCGCCGCGACACGCGTGCCGATGCGTGAGGACGGCACGCACGACCTCGCCGGCCTGCTCCCGGAACCGATCTAGCCGGAACCGATCTAGGCGGAACCCGCCCGCGGACCCGTCGGAGGATCAGCCGACGGTGATGCGCACCACGCGGTCGTCGCCCTGGGTGGGCTTGCCGCGGCTGTCGGTGTTGTCGGTCAGCACGTAGAGGCTGCCGTCCGCGGCGGCCGCCACATCGCGGATGCGCCCGAGGCCGTCGAGGATCACCTGCGGGTCGCCGGTGCCCTCCGCGGTCAGCGGCACGCGCCACAGCCGCTCGCCCTTGAGGGACGCCACGTAGACGGCCTCGTGGGTGGCGGCGACACCCGACGGCGACGCCTCGTTGGGCGACCACGAGACCACCGGCGCGGTGACCCCGTCGATCGGCAGCCCGTCCTGGCCCTCCGACGCGGGCCAGCCGTAGTCGGCGCCGGACTCGATGAGGTTGAGCTCGTCCCACGCGTCCGCGCCCAGCTCGCTCGCGTACATGCGCCCGTCGGCGACCCACGCGAGGCCCTCGACGTTGCGGTGCCCGAGCGACCACACGCGGTTGCCCCACGGGTTGCCCTTGGCGGCCGTGCCGTCCTTGTCGCCGCCGTTCGCGACCACGCGCAGGATCTTGCCCGCGAGCGCGGAGCTGTCGCGCGCCCGCTCCTCGCGGCCGGCGTCTCCCGTCGCGACGTAGAGGTGACCGTCGGGGCCGAACGCGATGCGGCCGCCGTTGTCGGCCTTCGCCTTGGGGATGCCGTCGATGATGGTGGTGGGCTGGCCCAGGAGGTCGCCGTTGAGCGCCATGCGGACCACCGCGTTGTCGTCCGCGCGCGTGACGTACGCGTACAGGTACGAGGTGTCGCCCTCGAGCACCGCGATGCCCAGCAGGCCGCCCTCACCGGACGCGTCGACCATCCCGCGCAGCGCCTCGGCGCCCGGCCCGTTGAGCGCCGTCGCCACGCCCGCGCGCACGTGCTTGATCGCGGCGGTGTCGCGCTCCGACACCAGGAACGACCCGTCTGCCAGGAGCTCGAGGTCCCACGGCGAGCTCAGCCCGGTCGCGACGACGGACTGGTCGGTGACCGCCGCGGTCGCGGGCCCGCCGACGTCCTCGGGCGTCGCCGAGGGGCTCGGCTCGCTCGTCGACGTGGTGCCGGAGACGATGCGCTCGGGCGTCGAGGACGGGTCGCTCGCGGCGCCCTGGGCGCACGCGGTCAGCGACAGGGGGGCGAGGACGGCGAGCGCGGCGAGACGGGTACGGAACGACATGAGGCGTCAAGCGTAGGCATGCTCCGCCTAGTTGTAAAAGTTGGCACACCGCTAAGGAAGTGCGGGCGGTCGCGGGACGATGCGCCGCTCACCCCAGCACGAGCCGCCGCAGGGTCGTGAGCGGCACCGCGCCGTAGCCCAGCACGGCCGCGTGGAAGTCGCGGATGTCGAACCCGGGCCGGCGCTCGGCCTCCGCCCGGATCGCGAGGATCTCGAGCCGCCCGATCATGTAGGCGAGCGCCTGCCCGGGCAGCCCGATGTAGCGGTCGACCTCCTGCTCGACGTGGTGCCGGTCGAGGGGGGAGTGGGCGAGGCAGTAGTCGATCGCTCGGTCGCGGCTCCAGCCGAGCGCGTGGATGCCGGTGTCGACCACGAGCCTGCACGCGCGCAGCGAGTCCGCGCTGAGCATCCCCACGCGCGACAGCTCCGAGGAGTACAGGCCCATCTCGTCGGCGAGCCGCTCGGTGTACAGCCCCCAACCCTCGCCGTAGGCGGTGCTGCCGAGCTCGCGCTGGAGGCGGTGCAGCGACTCGTCCTCGGCGTGCAGCGCGCACTGGAGGTGGTGGCCGGGCACGGCCTCGTGGAACGCGATCGCCTCGAGCTCGTACGTCGCCCACGCGTGCGGGTCCGACGTCTTGAAGTAGAAGTCGCCGCCCTTGCCCGCCTCGGGCACGGGAGCGGAGTAGTAGGCCATCGCCCCGAAGTCCGTCGCATGCCCGGTGCACGATGCGTGGGGCAGCCGGGAGAACCACGCGGGCGCCGCCTCGGTCGCCCGGGCGAGGGCCGCCGTCGCGTCCGCGATCACGGCGTCCGCGGAGGCGTAGCGCAGGGACTCGTCGTCGCGCAGGCGCGCGTAGATCTCCGCGATGTCGGTGGTGCCGAGCAGCGGCCCCGCGATCGCGCGGTACTCGTCCTCGAGCGCCGCGACCTGCCGCAGCCCCAGCTCGTGGACCTCCTCGGGCGTCACGTCGAGCTGCAGGTGCGCCCACATGCGGTCCCGGTAGACGGCTGCGCCGCCGGGCACGTGCACGAGTCCCGGGGCCTCGTCCGACGCCCCGCGCGAGGCCAGCGCCAGCAGCCGCGCCGCGAACCGCTCGACCCCGGGATGCACGTCGGAGGCGACCAGCGCGTCGCGCGCGTCGGACCATGCGGCGCGCGCCGCATCGTCCAGTGCGGTCGGCGCGGCCTGCGCGCACATCCGGTCGTCGCCGCCCCGCGCGGCCGTCAGGTACGCGGTGGCGGACGCCGCGGTGTCGCGCAGGTGGCGCGCGAGCGCGACGCGGCCCTCGTCCGCCGCGGCCTCGGCGACGTCGAGCAGCGAGTCGAGGAAGCTCCCCAGCCCCTCGAGCTTGGCGAGGTAGTCGGCGCCGTGCTCGGCGGTGCGCAGCGGGAACGCGTCGATGAACGAGAGCACGTCCTCCCACGCCCCGATGGTCGGGTTGAGGTGGCGCAGCTCGGGCGCCCACGCGAGCTCGAGCGCCGTCGAGCGGGCGTGGGAGGCGATCGAGTCGCGCAGCGCGAGCACCTGGAGGTCCTCGCCCGGGTCGAGCGCCTCGGCGGCGCTCGCGAAGGCCATGAGGCGCTCGTGAGCGGCCGCACGGCCCTCGACCGAGACGTCGTCCCACTCGGCCAGGTGCTCGAGGCGTCCGTCCCACATGAGGCCCAGGGGGCTGAGCCCCATCACGTAGGCGTAGTACTCGTCGGCGAGCGCGGTCAGGTCGGTCATGCCACGAACCTACCCATCACCAGGGTCGATGCATGGTCAGGACTCCCCGTCGGCCTCCATCACCGCGATCCAGTTGTCGGCGGGGTCCTTGAACCAGGCGATCGTGGGGGAGCGCCCCTCGGGGTCGCGCGCGACCCCGTCCTCGTCGGTCCACGGCAGCTGCGCGAACGCGACGCCGCGCCCGCGCAGCCTCTCCATCGTGGACTCGAAGTCGTCGACCGCGAAGTTGAGCACCGTGTGCGTCGCGGGCTGGTGGTCGTCCTTCTGATAGATGAGCGTCGACCCGCCGCCCGGGTGGCGCAGGCGCAGCATCGGCCCCATGCCCTCGTCGTCGTGGTGCTCGACGTCCAGCCCGAGCGTGTCGGCGTAGAAGCCGCGCGCCGCCTCGACCGAGTCCGTGGAGAAGCTCCCGAACGCGGCCGCGCCGCCGAGCGCCGAGCCGTCGCCGCTCATGCCGGCATCTCGCCGACGGCGATCCAGTTGCCCGCGGGGTCCTGGAACCACGCGGTCGGCGGCATCGCGTCGTCGCGAGCGATCCCGTCGGGGTCGGTGAAGTCCAGGTCCGCGATCTCGATGCCGCGCGCCTTGAGCTGGCCGACCTCGTCCTCGACGTCCTTGCCCGACAGCACCAGCACGGTGTGGGCGGCGGGGACGTGGTCCTCCTTCTCGTAGATGAGCGCGCGGGTGCCGTCCGCGAACTGCAGCACGATCGTGTCGTCGGTCTCCATGAAGAGCGGGATGTCGAGCGTGTCGACGTAGAACTCCTTGGCTCGCGCCTTGGAGTCCGTGGAGAAGCAGGCCGTCGCGGTGCTGTCCTTGAGCATGATCGCCTCCTGCGCGCCTGGGGGGACGTGCGGCGTCCGGCGCGCATGGGCGGCGCCGCTCGCCACCAGTGTGCCCCCGCAACGCCCGGCGTGCCGGGCGAGCCGACCGGTCCGGCGCGGCCGCCCGTGGCTCAATGGGGAGGGGAGGTGGTCGGCGGGTGACGGCGGACGGCGAGCGGGTGATCGTGGTGGGCGCGGGGCCCGTCGGCATGGCCGTCGCGCTCGGGCTGGCCCACCACGGCGTGCGCTCCGTGCTGGTCGAGCGCCGGGCCGAGCCGTCCGCCGAGTCCAAGGCGTTCGGCGCCTGGGGGCGCACCCTCGACGCCCTCGACGCGTGGGGCCTCGCCGATGCCGTCGTCGCGGCGGGCGAGCCGCGCGAGGTGCTCGCGCCGGTGGCCGTCGCGACCGGCCGGCCGATCTTCCGGGTCGACCTCCGCGCGCAAGGGACCGGGGGCGCGCGTCCGGGCCTCGTGGTCCTGCCGCAGCCGGCCACGGAGGCCGTCCTGCGCGCCGCCGTCGCCGCGTCCGGCCTGATCCGCACGGTGCGCGGCGAGGTGGTCGAGGTGCGGGCGGACGATGCGGGCGTCACCGTCGGCCTCGCGTGGCCCGACGGCGACCGGCTGAGCATGCGCGCCGCGTACGTGGTGGGCGCCGACGGCGCGCGCTCGCGGGTGCGCGAGGCGGTGGGGGCGCGCCAGGAGGGCGAGGCGCTCGACGTCGCGCTGCTCGTGTGCGACGTGGACGTCGACGGCGGCGGGCACCTGCCGCCGGTGCTGCTCGCGGCCGACCGCCCCGGCCTGCTCGCCGCCATCCGGCTCGACGGCGGCCGCTGGCGCGTCATCGCCGCGCGGCGCGGCACGGTCCCCGAGCCCGCCGAGGAGTTGGCGCGCACGATCTTCGGCGACCATCCGGTCCGCGTCGTGTGGGAGAGCCGGACCGCCGCCTACCAGGCGCGGGTGCCGTCCTTCCGGGCCGCGCCCCGCGTGCTGCTGGCCGGTGACGCCGCGCACCTCGTGTCTCCCGCGGGCGGGCAGGGCATGAACCAGGGCCTTCAGGACGCCGAGTGCCTCGCGTGGTCCCTCGCCGCCGCGCTGCGCGCCGAGGACACGGGCGACCACGCCGCCGCCGACGCGATGCTCGACGGGTACGCGCGCGAGCGCGAGCGGATCGCGGACACGGTGGCCCGCCGCGCGCGCCTCAACGGGCTGCTCGAGTTCCGCACCCCGCCGTGGCTGCGCCCGCCCGCCTTCCTCGCGCTGCGCGCCGCCACGCGGCTGCCGTGGTTCACGCGCGCCCTCGCGCGCCGGCTCACGATGCGCGACCTGCGGTACCGGCCCGCGGACGTCGTGCGGCTGCGCGCGGGCCAGCGCACCGGTCCCGTGGGCCGGCGCGTGCCGGACCTCGGAGCCACAGCCCTCGAGCCGGGTCGGGCGTTCGTGCTCGCGGTCGCGTGCGACCCGCCCGCGCCTCCCGCGGGCCCGACGGCCGTGCGCGTCGAGAGCCCGCCGCCCGGCACGCGCCTCTACCGCGGCGACGTCGCGGTGGTGCGCCCCGACCGGCACGTCGGTGCCGTGCTCCGGCGGCCCGACGCATCGTCCCTCCGCGAGGCCGTCCGTGCCGCGCTCGGGCCGCTGTGAGCCGCGGGACGCCTGCCCTACACTGGGACGCAGCAGCGTCGACCCGGCCATCACCGGAGAGCTTGCGGAAGAACAGGCCTCGGCCTCAGTAGACCCGCACGGGCAGCCCGTCACAGCGATCATGAGAGGCCCCTCCGCCCGCCCGGGTGGGGAGGCAAGCGGGGTGGTACCGCGCATCGTCCCTCGGGGCGGGGCGTCCTCGCACGAGAGACACGCCAGGACCACCACACGAGGACCTCATGACCGCCGCGCGCTACCCCCTTCACCGCAGCTCCGAGCAGGGCGCCCACGCCGAGGTGCCGCCGTCGCCGCACCTGCCGTCGATCGAGACGGACGTGCTGGCGTACTGGGAGGCCGACAAGACCTTCCAGGCGTCGATCGACAACCGTCCCGCGCGCACCGACGAGGGCAACAACGAGTTCGTCTTCTACGACGGCCCGCCCTTCGCGAACGGCCTGCCGCACTACGGCCACCTGCTGACGGGGTACGCCAAGGACGTGGTCCCGCGCTTCGAGACGATGCGCGGCAGGCGCGTCGAGCGTCGCTTCGGCTGGGACACGCACGGCCTGCCCGCGGAGCTCGAGGCGGAGCGCATCCTCGGCATCACCGACAAGTCCCAGATCGAGGAGATGGGCATCGCGGCGTTCAACGACGCGTGCCAGCAGTCGGTGCTGAGGTACACCAAGGAGTGGGAGCAGTACGTCACCCGCCAGGCGCGCTGGGTCGACTTCGAGAACGACTACAAGACGCTCGACGTGACCTTCATGGAGTCCGTCATCTGGGCCTTCAAGTCCCTGTACGACAAGGGCCTCGCCTACGAGGGCTTCCGCGTGCTGCCGTACTGCTGGCGCGACGAGACCCCGCTGTCCAACCACGAGCTGCGCATGGACGACGACGTCTACGCGATGCGCCAGGACCCGGCGCTGACCGTGCTGTTCCCGCTGCTGAACGGCGAGTCCGTGTCCGCGGACCTGGACGGCGCGTCGCTGATCGTGTGGACCACCACGCCGTGGACCCTGCCGTCCAACCTCGCCGCGGCCGTGGGCCCGGACATCGAGTACGTGATCGTCGAGCCGGGCGAGGCGTCGGCGTTCGCCGGCCGCCGCATCGTGCTCGCGAAGGCCCGCGTCGCGTCCTACGCCCGCGAGCTCGGCGCGCTGCCCGCCCCGGGCGAGGAGGCCACCCCCGACCACGCGCGCATCGTCGGCGACGTGCTCGGCCGCGAGCTCGCGGGGCTGCGCTACGCCGCACCGTTCGCGACCTACGCGGACCGCGACAACGTCCACCAGGTGCTCCCCGCGGACTACGTGTCCACCGAGGACGGCACCGGCATCGTCCACCTCGCGCCTGCCTTCGGCGAGGACGACATGGCCGTGTGCCAGGAGGCCGGCATCGAGCCCGTCATCCCGATCGACTCGAAGGGCCGCTTCACGGCGGAGTTCCCGCAGTACGAGGGCCAGCAGGTGTTCGAGGCGAACCCGCACGTGATCGCCGACCTCAAGGCGGCGGGCATCGTCCTGCGCCACGAGACCTACGACCACAGCTACCCGCACTGCTGGCGCTGCCGCAACCCCCTGATCTACCGCGCGGTGGGCTCGTGGTTCATCCGCGTCACGGAGTTCCGCGACCGCATGGTCGAGCTCAACGAGGACATCACCTGGGTGCCCGAGCACATCAAGCACGGCCAGTTCGGCAAGTGGCTCGAGGGCGCGCGCGACTGGTCCATCTCGCGCAACCGCTACTTCGGCACCCCGATCCCGGTGTGGGTCTCGGACGACCCGGCGTTCCCGCGCACCGACGTGTACGGCTCGCTCAAGGAGCTCGAGCGCGACTTCGGCACGCTCCCGCTGGACGACAAGTGCGAGCCCAACCTGCATCGTCCCTTCATCGACGACCTCACTCGCCCCAACCCCGACGACCCGTCCGGGAAGGCGACGATGCGCCGCATCAGCGACGTCTTCGACGTGTGGTTCGACTCCGCGTCGATGCCGTTCGCCCAGGTGCACTACCCGTTCGACAACCGCGACTGGTTCGACACGCACAACCCGGCGGACTTCATCGTCGAGTACATCGGCCAGACCCGCGGCTGGTTCTACGTCATGCACGTCCTCGCGACGGCGCTGTTCGACCGCCCGGCGTTCAAGACGTGCGTCTCGCACGGGATCGTCCTGGGCTCGGACGGCCGCAAGATGTCCAAGTCGCTGCGCAACTACCCGGACGTCAACGAGGTGTTCCACCGCGACGGCTCCGACGCGATGCGCTGGTTCCTCATGTCGTCGCCGATCCTGCGCGGCGGCAACCTCATCGTCACCGAGGAGGGCATCCGCGAGGGCGTCCGCCAGGTGCTGCTGCCGCTGTGGTCCACGTACTACTTCTTCACGCTGTACGCGGGCGCCGCTCGCGGCGGGGAAGGGGTCCTGGGCGTGCACGTGGACGATGCGCGGGTCGCGTCGCTGCCCGTGATGGACAGGTATGTGCTGGCCAAGACCGCGGAGCTGGTCTCCGAGGTGACCGGGCAGATGGAGGCGTTCGACGTGCCCGGCGCGTCCGAGTCGCTGCGCGTCTACATGGACCTGCTCACCAACTGGTACGTGCGCACCCAGCGCGACCGGTTCTGGGAGGAGGACCAGGACGCGTTCGACACGCTGTACACGGTGCTCGTGACGCTCACGCGCCTCGCGGCGCCGCTGCTGCCGCTCATCTCCGAGGAGATCTACCGCGGCCTCACGGGCGAGCGCTCGGTGCACCTCACCGACTACCCGGTCGCGCCCGCCGCGTGGGCGGACTCGTCGCTGGGCGGCGTGATGGACCAGGTGCGCGAGGTCGTGTCCTCGGCCCACGCGCTGCGCAAGAAGGAGCAGATCCGCGTCCGCCAGCCGTTGACCGCGCTCGAGGTCGCGGTGCCGTCGCCCGAGGAGCTGCGCCCATACGTGGGCCTCATCGCGTCCGAGCTCAACGTCAAGGCGGTCGCGTCCGTCACCGTCGAGGCGTTCACCGCCGCGAACCCGGTCGAGCGCCGCCTCACCGTCAACGCCCGCGCGGCCGGCCCGCGCATCGGCAAGGACGTGCAGGCCGCGATCAAGGGCTCGAAGACCGGCGACTGGTCGGAGTCCGCCTCCGGCGAGGTGGTCTCCGGCGGCATCGCGCTGGTCGAGGGCGAGTACGAGCTCGCGACCGTGATCGGCGGTGACGCCGACGGCGAGACGGCGGCGTCGGTGCTGCCCGGCGGCGGGTTCGTGCTCCTGCACACCGCCATCACGCCCGAGCTCGAGGCCGAGGGCTTCGCCCGCGACCTCATCCGCGCGATCCAGGACGAGAGGAAGAGCGCGGGGCTCAACGTGTCCGACCGCATCGTGCTGTCGCTCACGGTGCCCGCCGCGCGCGTCGCCGCCGTCGCGACGCACGAGGCCCTCATCGCGGGCGAGGTGCTCGCGGTCTCCGTCGAGGTCCGCGAGGGCGAGCAGGCCATCGCGGTGGCGAAGGCCTAGCCAGCGACCAATCCCCGACCCCCGATCCGCTCCGCACGGTTTCGCGGGCGACACGCCGGTGATGACCGGCGTGTCGCCCCGAACCGCCGGCGTGTCGGGGTCGAGACCGTGCCCAGCAGATCCGGTCGGTAGTGTCCGGACCGGAGGAGGAACCCATGACCGTGCTCATCTCGCCGTCCGAGCTCGCCGCGGCGCTCGCATCGTTCGCGCCCCCGCGTCTGCTCGACGTCCGCTGGTCGCTCGCCAAGCCGAACGGCCTCGACGATCACGCGGCCGGGCACCTGTCGGGCGCGGTCTACGTCGACCTCGACACCGAGCTCGCCGACATCGGCGACCCGCGCGAGGGTCGCCACCCGCTCCCGACACCCGAGGCGTTCCAGGAGGCGGCCCGCCGCTGGGGCATGCGCGACGGCGAGGACGTGGTGGTCTACGACGCCGGCCACGGCTTCGGCGCGGCGCGCGCCTGGTGGCTGCTGCGCCACGCCGGCGTCGCCAACGTCCGGATCCTCGACGGCGGGTTCGCGGCGTGGGCCGCGGCGGGCCTCGAGGTCGAGGCCGGGACGGTCGAGCCGGCGCTCGGCACGGTGACGCTCGGCTGGGGCGGCATGCCGGTGGTCGACGCGGACGGCGCGGAGGGGTGGCCGCGCCACGGCGCGCTGCTCGACGCGCGCGCGGGCGAGCGCTTCCGCGGCGAGGTCGAGCCCATGGACCCCGTCGCCGGGCACATCCCGGGCGCGATCAACGCGCCCACCACGGGGAACGTCGCGGCGGACGGCACGTTCCTGTCGCGCGAGGAGCTCGTGGTCCGCTTCGCGGGCCTTGGCGTCGGCGCGGACACGCAGGTCGCGACGTACTGCGGCTCCGGCGTGACCGCGGCGCACCAGATCGCCGCGCTCGAGATCGCGGGCATCCCCGCGGCGCTCTACGCGGGCTCGTGGTCCGCGTGGTCGCACCAGGGCCGCCCGGTGGCGACGGGGGAGTAGCCGCCCCGCGCGCCGATGCGCTGGCCCACACACGAGGCGCTCGGGCGGCGCGAATCGTGACCTTTCGCGCGCATCGTCCCTGGTCGCTGGCCGAGAGGTGCAGAATCCGTGTGGAGGAGGGCCGCGCGCACCGTGCGATCGCTCGGGCTCAGCCGCCCGCGAGCAGGTCGGCGTTGACGGCGGCGGTCAGCCCGGCGTCGACCACGAGCGAGCGCCCGTCGAGCTCGCGGACCGGGCGCAGCAGCTGCACCGAGTCGGTCAGCCACACGGCGTCGGCGGACTCGAGCTCGGCCACCGTGAGGTCGCGGTAGGAGCACGCGAGCCCGCGCGCGCCGAACGACGCGAAGGCCGCGCGCTGCGCCGTGCCGTGCAGCAGGCCGCCCTCGGTGGCGGGGGTGACCAGCGAATCGCCCAGGCGCGCCAGCACGCTCGCGCGGGGCGCCTCGAGCACGTACCCGTCCGTGGTGGTGAGGATCGCGTCCTGCGCGCCGCGCGCCTTGGCGTGCCGCTCGGCTGCCATGTTGATCGCGTAGGACAGCGTCTTCGCGCCCGCGAGCAGCCACGGCGCGTGCTCGCCGACGCCGCGCGGGTAGCCGCGGTCGAGCGTGATGACCGCGACGCCCTCGGCGCGCTCGCGCGAGACGTCGGGGAACACGTCGGCATAGACGAAGCCCGTGGGTCGCCCGGCGCCCGGGCCGTGGTCGGGGCCGCGGGTGTACACGACCTTCGCCAGGGCCGTCGGCGGCGTGCCGGGCAGCGACTCGAGCAGGGTCCGCACCGCGAGCGCGATCGCGTCCCTCATCTCGCCGGTGTCGGGCGCGGGCAGGTCGAGCATCGCCGCCGACTGCGCGAGGCGCTCGAGGTGAGGCTCGAGGTCGTGCATGCGCCCGTCGTGCACGCCTACCGTCTCGAACACGCCGTCGCCGCGCGTGAGCCCCGCGTCGGTGGCCGTGACGATGGCGCTGTCGGGGTCCACGAGGCGCGCGCCGCCCCCGGGTTGGCCGGCGGCGGCGCCGCGGCAGACGACGAGAGCGGGCATGGGAACCTCCTCGGCCACCGTAGCGCGCGCGGGAGGATCCGGGGAGAGCAGGGGTATTGCCGCATGATGGTGCGCATGGACACGCCCTTCGCGCCCCCGACCCTCGCCGAGCTGGTCGGCCGCACGCCGATCGTGCGCCTCCAGCGGCTGCCCGTCGCCGGCGGCGGGATGGTGCTCGCCAAGCTCGAGGGCGACAACCCCGCCGGCTCCGTCAAGGACCGGCCGGCGTTCTCGATGATCGACGCCGCCGAACGCGACGGCCGCATCGTCCCCGGGGCGACGCTGGTCGAGGCGACGAGCGGGAACACGGGCATCGCGCTCGCGGCGGCGGCCGCCGTCAAGGGCTACCGCATGGTGCTCGTGATGCCCGCGGGCTCGTCGCGCGAGCGGGCGCTGTCGATGACGGCCTACGGCGCCGAGGTGGTCGAGACCGATGCGGCGGGCGGCATGGAGCTCGCCCGCGACACCGCGGAGCGGATCGCGGCGGAGACGGGCGCGGTGCGGCTCGACCAGTTCTCCAACCCCGCCAACCCGCGCGCCCACGAGGTGGGCACCGGCCCGGAGATCTGGGAGCAGACCCGCGGCACCGTCACCCACGTCGTGTCGTCGATGGGCACCACGGGCACCGTGACGGGCCTGTCGCGGGGTCTGCATGCCCTCGCGCCGCACGTGCGCGTCGTGGGCGTCCAGCCCGCGGACGGCGCGCGCATCCCGGGCATCCGCGCGTGGCCCGCCGAGTACCTGCCGCGCGTGTACGACCCGACCCACATCGCCGAGGTGCGCACCGTCACCGAGGAGCGGGCCGTCGCCACCACGCGCGCGCTGGCCCGCCGGGAGGGCCTGCTCGTGGGCATGAGCTCGGGAGGCGCGGCCGCGATCGCGCTCGAGATCGCGGCGGAGGAGCCGGGGTCGACCGTGGTGTTCATCGCGTGCGACCGCGGCGACCGCTACCTCTCGACCCGCCTCTTCGAGGCGGGTGACGATGCGGCTCCCGCCCCCGTGGCCGAGGGCGCCGTCAGCAGGTGACGTCCGCGTACGCGGCCATGGGGGCGGACACCCGCGCGCCGAGCGCGGCGAGGTCGACGCCCGCCGCCGAACGCGCGGGAGCCGCGGCCGACGTCACGACCTCGCCGGCGCCGTCGGACGAGTCGTGCGCACGCATCTGGTCCCGCTGGGCGATCGCCGCGATCGCGACCAGCGCGATGCCCAGCAGCAGCACCCACGCGATCACGCCCAGCACGGCCGCGAGGCCGATGCGGTGCTTGCGGGCAGGCGCGGGCTCCGGCTCCACCTCGAGCGGCCGCGTGTGGGCGGTCCAGGCGGCGCCGTCCCAGTAGCGCGTCGCACCCGCATCGAACGGGTCGACGTACCACCCCGCGACCGGCTGGTCGCGCGCAGGCTCCATCGACTCGGTCACGCAATCCCCCTCAGCATGTGCGGCAACCGTCGAGACAACATACAGCGCCCGGCGGCCCCTGTCACGGCATTTCCGTGCGTGCTTACGCGATCGTGATGCCTGGTATCGCACCGCTTCGGGGGTTCGTCACGTTTTTCCGCCGCGGGGCGCGGTCCGTGCATGGGCGAGGGCGGCCCCGTGCGGCGGCGCGGGGCCCCGTCGGGGCCGTCCGGAGGCCGTCCCGGCGCCCGGGGCGGCGTGTCGCGCACCGGCGTGTCGCGAAGTGTCGCGAAACACGCCCGAAATAGCGGTGATATGCCTGGTATCCTCGCGTGTCATCGGATGCCGGGAGGTGCGTGGAAAAACGTGTCACGAGCACCCCGGAACGTGCCGCACAATTGCTTCTCGTGACAACGGATGTCTTCCCCGAACTGAGCCTCACCGAGGCCGAGCGCGAGATCGACGCGCACATCTTCGCCCGCATTCCCGAGGCCGACCATGAGGCCAAGCTCCTACGCGTCACGCAGGCGCTCTCGCTCCTCGGCGACCCCCATCGCGGGCTGGACATCATCCATGTGACCGGCACCAACGGGAAGACCTCCACGAGCCGCATGATCGAGTCGGTCCTGCGCGCCCACGGCCTCTCGACGGGCCTGTTCACGTCGCCGCACCTCACCACGCTGCGCGAGCGCATCATGATCGACGGCGCGCCCCTCGCGCAGGACGCCCTCGTGCGCCTGTGGCAGCAGGTGTCGCCCGCGATCCACGCCGTCGACCAGGCGTCGCTCCAGCGCGGCGGTCCGCGCATGAGCTTCTTCGAGGTCCTCACGGTCCTCGGCTTCGTCGCCTACGCGGACGCCGGCGTCGACGCGCTCGTGCTCGAGGTCGGCATCGGCGGCCTGCGCGACGCCACCAACGTCGCGGACGGCCGCGTCGCCGTCCTCACGCCCATGGCGCGCGACCACGACAAGTACTTCGTCGGCGGCCTGCCCGGCGTCGCCCACGAGAAGTCGGGCATCATCAAGCCCGGCGCGACCGTCGTGAGCGCGCTGCAGAAGGACGAGGCGGCGCAGATCATCGTCGCCGCCGCCGCGCAGCGCCAGGCCTCCGTGTTCTGGGAGGGGGCGCACATGTCCGTCGCGTCCCGCCGCGTGGTCCCCGGCGGCCAGGTCGTGACGATGCGTACCGCGTCGCGCAACTACGTCGACGTATTCGTGCCGCTGCACGGCGAGTTCCAGGCGCAGAACGCGCTCATCGCGCTCGCCGCGTGCGAGGCGTTCATGGGCGCCGGCGTGCCGCGCGCGCTGAGCCTTCCCGCCGTGGCCCGCGGCTTCGCGGGCGCCACCTCGCCGGGCCGCATGGAGGTCGTGTCCGCCGAGCCGACCGTGGTCGTCGACGCCGCGCACAACCCGCACGGCATCGCGGCCCTCGCCGACACGCTGCGCGAGACCTTCACCTTCGACCGCCTGTACGGCGTGGTCGCGGTGCTCGCCGACAAGGATGCCGACGGCATCCTCGCGGGGCTCGCCGGCCTCATGGACGAGGTGATCATCACCCAGACCCGGTCGCGCCGCGCCTCGGAGGCGGAGGAGCTCGCCGAGCGGGCCCGCGCGATCTTCGGCGCCCACCGCGTGCGCGTCGCGCCGTCGGTGCCCGACGCGGTGCAGATGGCCACCACGCTCGCGGGCGAGGCCGAGGGGGAGGCGGGCGTGCTCATCGCCGGCTCGATCACCCTCGTGGCCGAGGCGCGCCAGCACCTGCAGGCGACCCACATGCCCGTGACCGTCGACGCGGAGACCGTCGTCGCCGCCGCGGACGCCGCGGACGCCCCGGTCGAGGCCGCCGACGACCGCCGGCGCGTCGACGACGCGGGCGGCGCCGGGGCCGTCCCCGCCTGACCCGTCCGAGCACGATGCGGCGGTCGCCCGAGCGGGGGTGACCGCCGCATCGTCGCTTCACGGCGACATGACACACTTGAGCCATGACCGACCTTGACCTCGGTGGCCTGAGCCTCGAGGAGGCCGAGCGCGAGATCTACGCGCACATCGTCTCCCGGAACCCCGAGCACGACTTCGAGCCCACGATCGACCGCGTCCGCGACGCGTGCGACCTGCTGGGCAGCCCACAGCACGCCTTCAAGGTGATCCACCTCACCGGCACCAACGGGAAGACCTCGACCGCGCGGATGGCGGAGGCGCTCGTGCGCGAGCACGGGCTCCGCACCGGCCTGTTCACGTCGCCCCACCTCAGCTCGGTGCGCGAGCGCATCCAGGTCGACGGCGAGCCCATCTCGCGCGAGGCCTTCGTGCGTCTGTGGCTCGAGGTCGCGCCGATCCTCCACCTGGTCGACGCGCGCTCCGTCGAGGCCGGCGGCCCGCGCATGAGCTTCTTCGAGGTCCTCACCGTGCTCGCGTACGCCGCGTTCGCGGACGCCCCGGTCGACGTCGCGGTGATCGAGGTCGGCATGGGCGGCGTGTGGGACGCGACCAACGTCGCCGACGGCGCCGTCGCGGTCATCACGCCCATCGGCCTGGACCACCAGCAGTGGCTCGGCGACACGCTCGCCGACATCGCCTCCGAGAAGTCCGGCATCATCAAGGACGGCGCCGCCGTCGTGATCTCCGAGCAGTCGACCGCGGTGCTGCCCGTGCTCGAGGCTGCCGTCGCGGAGCGCGGCGCGTCCGCGTACTGGGAGGGCTCGCAGCTCGAGGTGGTCGAGCGCCAGCCCGGCGTGGGCGGTCAGCTCGTCACGCTGCGCACCCCGGCCGCCACCTACGCCGACCTGTTGGTGCCGCTCTACGGCGCCCACCAGGCGCACAACGCGCTGCTCGCGCTCGCCGCGACCGAGCTGCTGCTCGGCGACGGCGCACCCATGTCCCTCGCCGGCGACACCGTCGAGGCGGCCTTCGCGGCCGTGACCTCCCCCGGCCGCCTCGAGGCGGTCCGCACGTCGCCGCTCATCCTCGTCGACGCCGCGCACAACCCGCACGGCATCGACGCGATGGTCGACGCGATCGAGGAGTCGTTCGCCTTCGAGACGCTCGTGGGCGTGGTCGGCATCCTCGACGACAAGGACGCCGAGGGCATCCTCGCCGCGCTCGAGCCCGCGCTCGCGCACGTGGTGATCACCGCATCGTCCTCCCCGCGCGCCATCCCCGTGGACAGGCTCGCGAGCCTGGCCGCCGAGATCTTCGGCGAGGAGCGCGTCACCGCCGCGGACTCGCTGCCGGACGCGCTCGACGCCGCGGTCCAGCGCTCCGAGCGCGACAACGACCTCGGCGCCGGCGTGCTCGTGGTCGGCTCGATCACGCTCGTCGCGGAGGCACGCATGCTCACCAGCGCGGACCGCCGCAAGGGCCAGGGGCGCGCCCGATGACCGCGCAGCCGCAGCCGCAGCCCACGGGCGCGCGACCGCAGCGCTCCGCGACGCTGACCTTCTGCCAGGCCGTGCTCGGGCTGCAGGCGCTCGCCGCGCTGTTCACCCTGCTCGCGCTGTGGGGGCTCGACCGCGCGGGGGAGGTCGACATCCCGGGCGCCGTCCTGTGGGGTGGGGGCCTGCTGCTCATCGTGGGCTTCGGCTACGCGGCAGGGAAGCAGGCCACGCGCTGGGGCCGGTGGCTCGGGTGGGCGCTGCAGGTCCCGATGGTGCTCGGCTGGTTCCTCGACTCGACCATCGGCGTGGTGGGCGTGTGCTTCCTGCTCACGTGGATCGTGGGCCTGCGGCTGGGCACCCGGATCGACCGCGAGCGGGCCGAGCGGGCCGCCGCCGAGGCGCCCCAGGCGGGCGGCGGGGAGGCCGTCGGCGGCGAGCCGGCGTGAGCGGCTTCCTGTGGCGCATGGGCGCCGCGCTTGCGCTGGGCGTGCTCGGCCTCGGCCTCATCTTCTGGCAGCTCGAGCACGCGTCGCTCAACGCGTCCGCGGGCCTCGGGCGGCCGTCGTTGCCCGTGTACGGCCTGATGTTCGTGGGCCTGCTGCTGCTCTACGCGTCGCTGTTCTACGCGCTGACCCGCTGGTCACGGTTCCTGCACGCGCACCCGGAGACGCGCCAGCTGCCGCCGTGGTTCCTCGTGGCGATCATCGTGTTCTCCGGCGCGGCCCTCGTCACGGGGATCGCCGTCCACGCGGGCTACCTGCGCGAGCAGGACCCGGTGCCGATGGAGATCAGCCAGGGCTTCATCGCGTACGAGGTGTCGTTCGCGACCCTCGCGCTCGTGCCGCTGGTCCTGCTCGGCGTGCGCTGGGCGACCGGGTACCGCCGCTAGGGACCCGGTCGGCGCATCGTCCCCTCAGACGACGACGACCGAGGTGACGTCGTAGCCCTCGAGCGCGGCGCGGCCGTCGAGCCCGCCGATCTCGATGAGGAAGCTGAAGCGGACCGAGGTGGCGCCGCCGCGCTCGAGCATCTCCGCGACCGCGCGGGCGGTGCCGCCGGTCGCGAGCACGTCGTCGATCACGAGCACGTGGCGGCCCTCGACCGAGCCCGCGCTGACCGCGAGGTCGCGCGCGCCGTACTCGATCGTGGCGGAGGACTCGAGCAGGTCGACGCCGGGCATCTTGCCCTTCTTGCGCACCATCGCCATGCCGACGTCGAGCGTCTGCGCGACCACCGGCGCGAAGATGAACCCGCGCGCGTCGACGCCCGCGACGATGTCGACCGGCGCCCCCGTGGGCGGCATCAGCTGGATGCACGCCTCGCGGAAGCGCTCGGGGCTCGCGAGGATGGGGGCGATGTCGTAGAAGAGGATCCCCTCGAGGGGGAAGTCCGGGTACGTGTCGAAGTCGTCGAGCGTGATCACGGGTCCTATGGTGTCACGCTCGTGGGCGGCGGCGCCGTGACGAGGGTGCCGAGGCCCGCGGCATCGGATCGTGCGGGCTCGCGGGGGTCATCGGCGTCGACGGCATCGGATGATGCGATCGGCGCCGGGCGCCCGCCCCGGGGCCGATGCGCGAGGTCGCACCAGGTGCAGCCGTAGACCGAGATCCGCCGCGAGGATCGCACGATCCGCTGCCGGAGCGATCACGCCCGCTAGGCTCCGGGTCATGACGGAACGCACCCTCATCCTGGTCAAGCCCGACGGCGTGAAGCGCGGACTCGCGGGGGAGGTGCTCCGCCGGGTCGAGGCGAAGGGCTACACCCTCGCGGCGGTCGAGCTCCGCCTCGCCACCCCCGAGCTGCTCGCCGAGCACTACGCCGAGCACGTCGGCAAGCCGTTCTACGACCCGCTGGTCGAGTTCATGCTGTCCGGCCCCGTCCTCGCGGTCGTCGCCGAGGGTCAGCGCGTCATCGAGGGCTTCCGCGTCCTCGCCGGCACCACCGACCCCACCACCGCCGCGCCCGGCTCGATCCGCGGCGACCTCGCGCGCACGTGGGACCTGCCGGTCATCCAGAACATCGTGCACGGCTCCGACTCGGTGGAGTCCGCCGAGCGCGAGATCGGGATCTGGTTCCCCGGCCTCTGACCTCACCGGGGACGATGCGACGGCCGGCCGGGCATGGTCCCGCGCCGGCCTCGCGCCTCTTGAGGGGAGGCCCACGCGCCTCCCCCGAGCACGGGAGCGGCTCCCCTACACTCGCCCCATGCATCTCAAGACGCTGACGCTGCGAGGCTTCAAGTCCTTCGCGTCGGCGACCACCCTCGAGTTCGAGCCGGGCGTCACGTGTGTGGTCGGCCCGAACGGCTCGGGCAAGTCGAACGTGGTCGACGCGCTCGCGTGGGTGATGGGCGAGCAGGGCGCCAAGACGCTGCGCGGCGGCCAGATGGCGGACGTCATCTTCGCGGGCACGTCCGGCCGCGCGCCGCTGGGCCGCGCCGAGGTGTCGCTCACCATCGACAACACCGACGGCGCGCTGCCGATCGACTACACCGAGGTGACGATCAGCCGCACCCTGTTCCGGTCGGGCGGCTCCGAGTACGCCATCAACGGCTCGGCGTGCCGCCTGCTCGACATCCAGGACCTGCTGTCCGACTCGGGGCTCGGCCGGGAGATGCACGTCATCGTGGGCCAGGGCCAGCTCGACGCCGTGCTGCGCGCGACCCCCGAGGAGCGCCGCCACTTCATCGAGGAGGCCGCCGGCATCCTCAAGCACCGCCGCCGCAAGGACAAGGCGCTGCGCAAGCTCGACTCGATGCAGGCCAACCTCACCCGCGTGCAGGACCTCACGGGGGAGATCCGCCGCCAGCTGGGCCCGCTGGGCAAGCAGGCCGAGGTCGCGCGTCAGGCCCAGCGCATCCAGATCGACGTCCGCGACGCGCGGTCGCGCCTGCTCGCCGACGACATCGCGACGCTGTCGGAGTCCATGTCCAAGGATCAGGCCGACGAGACGGCGCTGCTCGAGCGCCGCGCGACCGTCGAGCAGGCGCTCACCGAGGCGCGCGCCATGCTCGCCGAGCTCGAGCGTCAGTCCGCGGAGGCCGCCCCCGCGCTGACCCGGGCGAACGACATCTACTACCGCCTCAGCGCCATCCGCGAGCGGCTGCGCAACCTGACCACCCTCGCCGATGAGCGCGTGCGCATGCTCGGCTCGACGCAGAGCGAGGCGCCGCCCACGGACCTGGTCGACCTGGACGAGCAGGTCGAGCGCGCCAGGGTCGCGCGCGCCGAGCTCGAGGCGGAGGTCGCCGCCGCGGCCGACGCGCTCGAGGCCGCGATCGCGGCGCGCAAGGACGCCGAGGACGCCGCGTTCCAGTCCGACCGCCACCACGCCAACCTCCTGCGCTCCGTCGCGGACCGCCGCGAAGGCGTCGCCCGCCTCGCCGGCCAGGTCGCCGCCAAGCGCTCGCGGGTCGAGTCCGGCGAGGCCGAGATCGGCCGCCTCCGCGACCAGCTCGCCGCCGCCGAGAAGCGCGCGCACGATGCGAACGCCGAGTTCCAGCACGTCGAGACGTCCGTCGCCGCCGTCGACCCGGGGGAGGAGGGCCTCGACGTCCAGCACGAGGCCGCCACCGAGGCATGGGAGAAGGCGAAGGCCGCGGTCGCCGAGCTCAAGGACGCCCTCCACGCCGCCATGCGCGAGCGCGACACCTGGGCCGCGCGCGGCGAGGCCCTCGAGCTGTCGCTCGTGCGCAAGGACGGCGCCGGCGCGCTCCTCGCGAGCGGCACCCGCGCGGTGGTCGGCACGGTCGCCTCGCTCGTCGAGGTGAGGGACGATGCGGAGGACGCCATCGCGGCCGCGCTCGGCCCGCTCGCCGACGCCCTCGCGGTCGACTCCGTCGAGGACGCCGTCGACGCGATCCGGTGGCTGCGCGACGAGGACGCCGGGCGCGCCCGCTTCCTCGTGTCCGACCCGGCCGCGACCGCGACCAACCCGCCGATCGACCTGCCCGCGGGCGCCGCCTGGGCCACCGACCTGGTCGACGGCCCCGCCGGCCTGCTCGCGACGGTGCGCGCGCTCGTCGCGGGCGTCGCCGTCGTCGAGGACCTCGCCGCCGCGCGCGCGCTCGTGACCGCGCATCGCGAGGTCACCGCCGTCACCCGCCGCGGCGACGTGCTCGGCGGCCGCACCGCCTCGGGCGGCGCCGGCGACGCGCCCAGCGTCATCCACGTGCAGGCCGCGTTCGACGACGCGCGCGACAAGCGCGACGCCGCCGCGATCGAGGTCGAGCGCACCGAGCAGCGGCTGCGCGAGGCCGAGGCGGCCGACGCCGACGCCCGCGGTCACCACGAGCGGACGCTCGCGCGCCTCAACGAGGCGGACGCGCGCATGGCGTCCGTCGCCGAGCGGCTCCACCAGCTGGGCGCCCAGACGCGCGCCGCCAAGGCCGAGGCCGAGCGCTTCACCGACCAGCTCGACCAGGCGCACGGCCGCCTCCAGGCCGACGAGGACGAGCTGCAGAGCCTCGCCGAGCGCCTCGCCGCCGCGCAGGCGGAGCCCGAGCAGTTCGAGGCCGACACCCGCGCGGCCCAGGAGCGCCGCGACGAGGACGAGGTGAACGCGCGCGCCGCCCGTGCCAAGGAGACCGAGGCGCGCCTCGCGCTGCGCACCTCCGAGGAGCGCGCCCGCGCGCTCGCCGCCCGCGCGGAGAGCCTCGAGCGCGCCGCGATCGCGGAGCGGGAGGCGCGCGTGCGCGCGGAGGCCGCCGCCGCCCGCCGGGAGCGTCAGGCGCAGGCCGCGCGCGAGGTCATCGCCGGCAGCCGCGACGCCCTGGCCCTCATCGACGCATCGGTCCAGCAGGCGGACGATGCGCGCGCCGCCGTCGAGGCGGAGCGTGCCGAGCGCACCACGCGCCTCGCCGAGGTGCGCCGCAGCGTCGACGAGCTGTCCACCGAGCACGCCCGCCTCACCGACGACGCGCACCGCGACGAGGTCGCGCGCGCCGAGCAGAACGTGCGCCTCGAGCAGCTGCGCCGCCGGGCGGTCGACGAGCTCGGCATGGACCCCGACCGGCTCGTCGAGGAGTACGGCCCGCACCTCGGCGTGCCCGTGGTGGGGGAGGGGGCGGACGACGACCCGGACGCCGCGCCCGAGGCGGTCCCGTTCGTCCGCGAGCAGCAGGAGAAGCGCCTGCGCCAGGCGGAGCGCGCGATGAACCAGCTGGGCCGCGTCAACCCGCTCGCGCTCGAGGAGTTCGCCGCGCTCGAGGAGCGCCACAAGTTCCTCACCGACCAGCTGGCCGACATCAAGCGCTCGCGCGAGGACCTCCTCACGATCGTCAAGGAGATCGACGAGCGCGTCGAGGTGATCTTCGCGGAGGCCTTCGCGGACACGGCCGCGCAGTTCGACCGCGTGTTCCCGCGCCTGTTCCCGGGCGGCGAGGGCCGGCTCGTGCTCACCGACCCCGAGCACATGCTCACCACGGGCATCGAGGTCGAGGCGCGCCCCGCGGGCAAGAAGGTCAAGCGGCTGTCGCTCCTGTCCGGCGGCGAGCGCTCGCTCACCGCGGTCGCGCTGCTCGTGTCGATCTTCAAGGCGCGCCCCAGCCCGTTCTACGTGATGGACGAGGTCGAGGCCGCCCTCGACGACGTCAACCTGGGCCGGCTCCTGGAGATCTTCAAGGAGCTGCAGGAGGACTCCCAGCTCATCGTCATCACGCACCAGAAGCGCACGATGGAGATCGCGGACGCGCTCTACGGCGTGACGATGCGCGGCGACGGCGTGACCACGGTCATCAGCCAGCGCCTGCGTGACGACGACGCGGCCTGACCCGCCTGGCAGACCACCCTTCGCCGCGGAGGCGGGAACATCCGCCGCCCCGACACGTTCTCCCCGTGGGACGCCTGTCCCTCTTTGTCATGACTTGTCCGGCCGCCGCGCCGGGGAGCCGGGAGAGCACCTGATGTTCAGCGCGATGGAGGGGACCCTCCTTGTCGGCGGCCTCGTCGCCGCCATCGTCTTCGTCGCCGCCTTCGCGGCCGAGGGCCGGGGCCGCCGCGTCGTCCGCCTCATCCTCGGGGCCGACGAGCGCAGGCCCGTGACCGAGCACCTGTACGACGAGGTCGACCGTCCCGCCCCCACGCTCGACGTGGTCGGCGAGCTCGCGCGCGACACCGCGGCCCTCCACGTCGTCACCCCGCACACCGCCCGCCACCGCGCCTGAGCGAGGGTCCGGGCCTCCCCGCGGCGCCCGGCCACCTGACAGACTGTGCCCGTGGACATCTCGTGGATCCCTGGTGACAACGACCTGCTCGTGACGATCGTCGCGGGCCTCGTGGTGCTCGGCGGCGTCGGTGCCGCCCTCGTCGGCAAGGGCCGTCAGGCCCCGCCGAAGGAGGCGCCGCCGCGCGCGGACGATGCGCCGGTCGCCCCCGCGCCGACCGTCGAGGAGGCCGTGGCGGAGGCCGTCGAGGCGCCGGTCGAGGCGCCGGTCGAGGAGGCCGCCCCCGTCGAGGAGGCGCCCGCCGTCGAGACGCCGGAGGCGGTGGATCACCGCTTCGGCCGCCTGCGCCGCCGCGTCGGCACGGGCTTCGGGCAGTCCCTCCTGGCGATCTTCCGCCGCGGCTCGCTGTCCGCCGACGACTGGGACGAGCTCGAGGAGACCCTCCTCATGGCGGACGTGGGCGCCGGCGCGACCGACGCGCTGCTCGACGACCTCAAGGACCGCGTCAAGGCCGACCCCGACGCCGACCCCCGCGCGCTGCTGAAGGCGGCGCTGCTCGACGTGGTCGACCCGTCGCTCGACCGCTCCCTCGCGCTGGGCGAGGCGGGCGACGGCGAGCTGCGCTCTGCGATCGTCGTCGGCGTCAACGGCGTGGGCAAGACCACCACCGTCGGCAAGCTCGCGCGCGTGCTCGTCGCCGAGGGCCGCACCGTCGTGCTCGGCGCCGCCGACACGTTCCGTGCCGCGGCCGCCGACCAGCTCGAGACCTGGGGCACCCGCGTGGGCGTGCCGGTGGTGCGCTCGCACGTCGACGGCGCCGACCCCGCGTCCGTGGCCTTCGAGGCGGCCGACCGCGCCCGCGCGGACCAGGCCGAGATCCTGCTGGTCGACACCGCGGGCCGCCTGCAGAACAAGCAGGGCCTCATGGACGAGCTGGGCAAGATCGTGCGCGTCGTGTCGAAGGTCGCCCCGCCGTCGGAGGTGCTGCTCGTCCTCGACGCGACCACCGGCCAGAACGGGCTCACGCAGGCCCGCGTGTTCGGCCAGGTCGCGCCGCTCACCGGCATCGTGCTGACGAAGCTCGACGGCACCGCCAAGGGCGGCATCGTCCTCGCCGTCCAGCGCGAGCTGGGCGTCCCGGTGAAGTTCGTCGGCCTCGGCGAGGGCGCCGACGACCTCGCGCCGTTCGACGCGGAGGGCTTCGTCGACTCGCTCCTCGGCGACTGACGGCGTTATCGCCGCCGGGGCCGCCGGTACGTGCCCGGCGCGCGCATCGTTCCCTTTGTCCCGCCTGCGCAACGCACCTTTTACCTGAGCCCCTTTGATGTAACCGTCCCGAAACACGGGGGTCGTCCAGGGGAAACAGTTGTCGGCAAGTCTGGCTCCATCGCTGGCCACGGGGTCAGCGGAGGGAGAGAAACAATGGAATTCGCGCTGGATACCGGCAACACCGCGTGGATGATCGTTGCGACCGCTCTTGTCCTCCTGATGACGCCTGCCCTGGCGTTCTTCTACGGAGGCATGGTTCGCGCGAAGTCCGTGCTCAACATGATGATGATGAGCTTCATCAGCATCGCCACCATCGCCGTCGTGTGGGTCGTCTACGGCTACGGCCTCGCCTTCGGCTCCGACACGCTGGGCGGCCTCGTGGGCAGCCCGTCGGGCCTGGTGGGCCTCAACGGCTTCGCCGATGGTGACGGCCTCGGCGCCGGCACCGGCGTCCCGGCGCTCGTCATGGCCGCCTTCCAGGCGACCTTCGCGATCATCACCGTCGCGCTCATCTCGGGCTCGGTGGCCGACCGCATGAAGTTCTCGGCCTGGACCATCTTCACGGTCCTGTGGGTCACCCTGGTCTACACCCCCATCGCCCACGGCGTCTGGGGCGGCGGCCTCCTCGGCTCCTTCGAGCCCAGCACGGTGATCGACTTCGCCGGTGGAACGGTCGTCCACATCAACGCCGGTATCGCCGGTCTCGCGCTCGCCCTCCTGCTCGGCACCCGCAAGGGCTTCGGCAAGGAGCCCTTCAAGCCCCACAACCTGCCCTTCGTCATGCTCGGCGCGGCGCTCCTGTGGTTCGGCTGGTTCGGCTTCAACGCCGGCTCGGAGTTCGGTGCGGACGCGACCGCCGGTCGCGCGTTCCTCAACACCACGGTCGCCCCGGCGATCGCGATCCTCGGCTGGCTGCTCGTCGAGAAGATCCGTGACGGTCACGCCACCTCGCTCGGTGCCGCGTCCGGCGTCGTCGCCGGCCTCGTCGCCATCACGCCGGCCGCCGCCGCGGTCGACACCTGGGGCGCGCTGGTCATCGGCTTCCTCGCCGGCGTCGTCTGCGCCATGGCGGTGGGCCTCAAGTACAAGTTCGGCTACGACGACTCGCTCGACGTCGTGGGCGTCCACCTCGTCGGCGGTGTGCTCGGCACGGTCCTCATCGGCTTCTTCGCGAACCTCGACGAGGGCACCACGTGGGCCCCGGACGGCGCCCTCAACGGCCTGTTCTACGGTGGTGGGTGGACCCAGCTCGGCTCGCAGATCATCGGCGCGCTCGTGGCCATCGTCTACTCGTTCGTCCTCACGCTGATCATCGGCTGGGCGCTCAAGGCGACGATCGGCCTGCGCGTCAGCGAGGATGTCGAGGTGCAGGGTATCGACCTCGCCGAGCACGGCGAGACCGCTTACGAGGAGGCGAAGTAATGAAGCTGGTCACCGCGATCATCCAGCCCCACCGCGTCGACGAGGTCCGTGCGGCCCTCGAGGCCGCGGGCGTCAAGGGCGTCACCGTCTCCGAGGCGGCCGGCTACGGCCGTCAGAAGGGCCACACCGAGGTCTACCGCGGCGCGGAGTACACGGTGGACCTGGTCCCGAAGACGCGTCTCGAGGTCCTCGTGGACGACGCCGACGCCGCGACCGTGACCGAGGCGATCGTCTCGGCCGCGCAGACCGGCAAGATCGGTGACGGCAAGGTCTGGGTCGTCCCCGTCGACGACGTGGCCCGTGTCCGCACCGGCGAGCACGGCGCGGACGCCCTCTAAGCAGGGAGACCGCCGGACATATGGAGAGCCGCGACGGCTCCCGCGCTGAGGTCCCGCACCCCCGTGGGGTGCGGGACCTCAAGCGTCTGAGGAGGGAGCAGGCCGAGCAGCTCGCGACGAGCGGGCTGACCGGCCGTGAGCGCCGCCAGGCGATGGCGGACCTGGTGTTCGCGCACCTCAAGGAGCACTGGGACGACCACAGCCACGGCATGATCGAGGGCGTCGCGTTCGGCGCCGTCGGGTCCGTGGGCCGCGGCGACGCGGGGCCGGCGTCCGACCTCGACCTCGTGATCCTCCACGACGGCTCGACGCACTCGAAGGAGGCCGTCGCGGAGCTCGCGCAGCGCCTCTGGTACCCCATCTGGGACGCGGGCCTCGAGCTCGACTACTCGACGCGCACCCTCACCGAGTGCCGCCAGGTCGCCTCGAAGGACCTGGCGGCGGCCGCCGGCCTGCTCGACCTCCACCTCATCGCGGGCGACGAGCAGCTGCTGCTGCAGGCGCGCACCCACATCTACCAGGACTGGCGGGCGGCCGCGCGCAAGCGCCTGCCCGACCTGCTGGCCGCGTCACGCGCCCGCGCGGAGCGCCACGGCGAGCTCGCCTACCTCATCGAGCCGCACCTCAAGGAGGCCAGGGGAGGGCTGCGCGACTACGTCAGCCTCACCGCGCTGTCCGCCACGTGGCTCACCGACCGCCCGCACGGGAGGGTCGACGCGGCCGGCGACCTGCTCATGGACGTGCGCGACGCGCTCCAGCTCGAGACCGGTCGCGGCGTCCACGTGCTCGGCCGCCACGTCGCCCCGGAGGTCGCGGCCCGCCTCGGCCACCACGACCCCGACGACCTGCTCGCCGCGATCGCGGAGGCGGGACGCACCATCGCGTTCGCGCTCGACACCACGGAGCGCGGGGCGCGGCGCGCCCTCGAGCGTTCGGGCGTGGGCTCGCGCGCCTTCCTCGCGCGCCGCCGCGCGGCCGCCCCGCGTCACGTCCCCGTGGCCCAGGGGCTCATCGACGTCGACGGCGAGCTCGCGCTCGCGCCGGGGTACGCGCCCGAGTCGGACGCGCTGCTGCCGCTGCGCGCCGCCGCGACCGCCGCCGGCACCGGGCTGACGTTCACCCCGACGCTGCTCGACTCGCTGCAGCGCTCGCCCGACCTGCCCGAGCCGTGGCCGCCGGAGGCGCGCACCTACCTGCGCGACCTGCTGCGTTCGAGCGCGCACCTCGTGCCGGTCTGGGAGGCGCTCGACCTGCACGGCTTCGCAGTGCGCTGGATCCCCGAGTGGGCGGGCGTGCGCAACCGTCCGCAGCGCAGCCCGATCCACGTGTACACGGTGGACCGCCACATGCTCGAGACCGTGACGATCGCCGCGAAGCATCGCCGCGGCGTCCACCGCTCGGACCTGCTGCTGTTCGCCTCGCTGGTGCACGACATCGGCAAGCGCGCCGGAGCGACGGACCATTCCACGGACGGCGCGGCGCTCATCCCCCCGATCGCGGCCCGGATGGGCCTGTCCGACGAGACGGCGCACGACGTCGAGCTGCTCGTGCGCGAGCACCTCACGCTGTCGATCCTGGCGACCACGCGCGACCCCGACGACCCGGCGACGGTCGCGGCGCTGCTGGACGCGGTCGAGCATCGCGGCGAGCTGCTCGACGTGCTGCGCGCGCTCACGGAGGCCGACTCGAAGGCCGCCGGCCCGAAGGTCTGGACCGCGTGGCGCGCCCAGCTGGTCGACGCGCTCACCGAGCGCGCGCGGCAGGCGCTGGCCTCCGGCGAGCCTCCCGCGTCACGGTAGTCTGGTGGGCACGTTGTGAAGGGATAAGTGTGTTCGCCAACCTCTCCGATCGCCTGACAGAGACGTTCCGCAGCCTGCGGGGCAAGGGCCGCCTCACCGAGGCGGACATCGACGGCACCATCCGCGAGATCCGCCGGGCCCTGCTCGATGCGGACGTCGCCGTCCCGGTGGTCCGCACCTTCACCTCGAACATCCGCGAGCGTGCGCTCGGCGCCGAGGTCTCGGGCGCGCTCAACCCCGGCCAGCAGGTCGTCAAGATCGTCAACGAGGAGCTCGTCGCGATCCTCGGCGGCGAGGCCCGTCAGCTGCGCCTCGCGAAGACCGGCCCCACCGTGATCATGCTCGCGGGCCTCCAGGGCGCGGGCAAGACCACGCTCGCGGGCAAGCTCGCGCACCACCTCAAGCAGCAGGGCCAGACCCCGCTGCTCGTCGCGGCGGACCTCCAGCGACCCAACGCGGTCACCCAGCTCCAGGTGGTCGGCGAGCGTGCGGGAGTGCCCGTGTACGCCCCGGAGCCCGGCGTCACCCGTGAGGACGAGACGCCGCGCGGCAACCCCGTCGCCGTCGCCCAGGGCGGCATGCGCGAGGCCGAGCACCGCCAGCACTCCGTCGTGATCGTCGACACCGCCGGCCGCCTCGGCATCGACGCCGAGCTCATGCGCCAGGCCGCGGACATCCGCGCCGCGCTCGATCCCGACGAGGTCCTGTTCGTCATCGACGCGATGATCGGCCAGGACGCCGTCAACACGGCGACCGCCTTCAAGGAGGGCGTCGACTTCACGGGTGTGGTGCTCACCAAGCTCGACGGCGACGCGCGCGGCGGCGCCGCGCTGTCCGTGGCGGAGGTCACCGGCCGCCCGATCATGTTCGCGTCCACCGGCGAGAAGCTCGACGACTTCGAGGTGTTCCACCCGGACCGCATGGCGTCGCGCATCCTCGACATGGGCGACATCCTCACGCTGATCGAGCAGGCCGAGCGCACGTTCGACAAGGCCGAGGCCGAGCGGATGGCGGAGAAGGTCACCAAGGGCGAGGACTTCACGCTCGCGGACTTCCTCAGCCAGATGCAGCAGCTCAAGAACATGGGCTCGATGAAGAAGATGCTGACCATGCTCCCGGGCATGGGTCAGATCCGGGACCAGATCGAGAACTTCGACGAGCGCGAGCTCGTGCGCACCGAGGCGATCATCCAGTCGATGACGCCCGCCGAGCGCGACAACCCCAAGATCCTCAACGGCTCGCGCCGTTCGCGCATCGCGGCCGGCTCCGGCACCGAGGTCGCCCAGATCAACTCGCTCATCAAGCGCTTCGAGCAGGCGCAGCAGATGATGCGGGCCATGTCCCGCGGCGGCGGCATGCCGCAGATGCCGGGCATGGGCGGCGGCGCCCCGGGCGCGTTCGGCGGGCTGCCGGGCGGCAAGAAGTCCAAGGGCAAGCAGGCGCCGCAGCGCAAGGTGAAGGGCAAGTCGGGCAACCCGGCCAAGCGCGCCCAGCAGGAGGCCGATGCGCGCAACCGCCCCGCGGCGGCGCCCGCCCCGTCCGGCTCGGCCTTCGGGCTGGGGCAGCAGGGCGGCCAGGACGTCGACCGTGATGCGCTGAACGCGGACCTGTCCAAGTACCTCGGTCGCTGACGTGGCGATCCACCTCTCGGGCCCCGTGGTCGTCGGCGACGACGACGTGCGGGACGAGGCCTGGGTGGTGGACGGCCGCGTCACCTTCGACGCGCCCGCGGAGGCCGCGCGGCACACGTTCGACGGCTGGGTGGTACCCGGGCTGGTCGACGTGCACTGCCACGTCGGTCTCGACAGCGGGGGAGCGGTCGACGAGGACCTCGCGCTCAAGCAGGCGCTCGTCGACCGGGACGCCGGCACGCTGCTGATCCGCGACGCGGGCTCGCCCTCCGACACGCGGTTCCTCGACCACGTGCTCACGGCCCCGCGCATCGTCCGCGCGGGGCGCTTCATCGCGCGGCCCAAGCGCTACCTGCGCCACTACGCCCGCGAGATCGAGGTGGCCGACCTGCCCGCCGTCATGGCCGAGGAGGCGCGCAAGGGCGACGGCTGGGTCAAGATCATCGCCGACTGGATCGATCGTGAGGTGGGCGACCTCACCCCGCTGTGGCCCGCCGACGTGCTCGCCGAGGGCATCGCCGCGGCGCACGAGGCGGGCGCCCGCGTCACCGCGCACACCTTCGCCACCGAGACGCTCGACGCGCTGCTCGACGGCGGCATCGACTGCATCGAGCACGGCACCGGCATGACGGCCGACCACATGGCCGAGGCCGCGCGCCGCGGCATCCCCGTGGTGCCGACGCTGCTCCAGGTCGCCCGCTTCGAGGCGTACGCGGATCAGGGCGAGGCGCGGTTCCCGGCGTATGCGGCGCGCATGCGGCCGATGCACGAGCGGCGTCTCGCGCACGCCCGCGCCCTCCACGAGGCCGGCGTGCCCCTGCTGGTCGGCACCGACGCGGGCGGCACCATCGGCCACGGCGCGCTGCCGGCCGAGGCCGCGCTCATGGTCGCCGCCGGCATCCCCGCCGCGGACGTGGTCGCGTCGGCGTCGTGGCGCGCGCGCGACTTCCTCGGCGTCCCGGGCCTCGAGGAGGGCGCCTCCGCGGATCTCGTCGTCTACGCGAGCGATCCGCGCGAGGACATCCGGGCGCTCGCCGAGCCCCGGCACATCGTGCTGCGCGGCGACCCGGTCTAGCGGCTCTCAGCGAACTCTCAGCATCCCCAGGGGGGCATCCCAGGCGGCCCCGGTGAGATGAGGACCATGAAGCGATCCTCCGGCATCATCGTCACCGGCCTCTCCGCGACGCTCCTGTCCGCAGGTGCCGTGATGGGGTCGGGGTTCCTCAACCCCGACACCACCACCGCGCAGTCGTCCGCGTCCACCCAGCAGAGCACCGCCTCGGACGCCTCCACGTCGTCGGGCTCGTCCTCGTCCACGTCCTCGTCAGCGAGCCAGGGCTCCTCGTCCAGCGGGTCGTCGAGCGGATCGTCGAGCTCGAGCTCCTCGAGCCCCGACACGTCGTCGAGCTCCGGCTCGTCGAGCTCCGGCTCGTCCTCGAGCTCCTCCAGCGCGGCGGCGTCGGGCACGTACGACGGCCAGGCCGTCTCGAGCCGGTACGGCACCTTCCAGGCCGAGATCACGGTCACGGACGGCCAGATGACCGACATCACCTGGCTGCAGGAGGGCGAGAGCGATCCGCACTCGCAGCAGATCAACAGCTATGCGGTCCCGGTCCTCCAGGACGCGATCCTCAAGGCGCAGGACACCAACGTCGGCTACGTGTCGGGCGCGAGCTTCACGTCCCAGGCCGTCGAGGACGCGGTGACCAGCGCGATGCAGGCCGCGGGGCTCGCGTGACCGCCGTGGCGCACCGTCCGCTCGACCCCAAGGTCGCGCACCGCCAGGACCGCTCCGCACGGGCCGGCCGCCGCCGCGACGTGCTCGAGGCCTCCGCGTGGCTCGCCGGCGTCGTCGGGGTGTCGCTCATGCTCGCCTCGGGCACGGTCGACGTGGGCAGCCTGTCCGGCGTGCTCATCACGTTCGGCCGCATCACGGGCATCGCCGCCTCCACGATGATCATGGCCCAGCTCATCCTCATCGCGCGCATCCCGCTGGTCGAGCGCAGCGTCGGCCACGACCGTGCCGCGCGCATCCACTCGCAGCTCGGGCGGCTCGGCTTCATCGTCATCATCGCCCACATCGCGACGCTCGTGGCGGGCTACGCGCTGCCCACGCAGACCGGCATCCTCGACCAGATCTGGACGTTCGCGATCCACTACGGCGGGCCCATGTTCATGGCGAGCGTCGGCTTCATCGTGCTGGTCGCGGTGGTCGTCACGTCCTACGCGATCGTCCGCAGCCGCTGGAAGTACGAGGACTGGCACGCCGTCCACCTGTTCAGCTACGTCGCGGTCGGCCTGTCCATCCCGCACCAGCTCACCTCCGGCGAGACGTTCATGACCATGGGGTTCGCGTGGTGGTACTGGATGACGCTGTGGACCGTGGCCGTGGTCGGCCTCATCGGCTACCGCGTGGTGCGCCCCCTCACGCGCTTCCTGCGCCACCGCGTCCGCGTCGCCGCCGTGGGCACGCTCGCGGACGGCTCGACCGTCATCGCGATGCACGGCCGTCACCTGCGCAGGCTCGGCAGCAAGGGCGGCCAGTTCTTCCTGTTCCGCTTCCTCACCCCGGGCATGTGGGGCCAGGCGCACCCGTACTCGCTGTCCCGCGCCGCCCGCGACGGGTGGATGCGCATCACGGTCAAGCCGCTCGGCGACTCGTCGGCCGCGCTGCGCCACCTCAAGCCCGGCACCCGGGTGATGGTCGAGGGTCCGCTCGGCGTGTTCACCGATGAGGCGCGCGGCGGCGACCATCTGGTCCTCGCCGGCGCCGGCATCGGCATCACCCCGATCCTCGCCCTGCTCGAGAGCGCGGACATCCGCCCGGGCGGCTGCACCGTGGTGGTCCGCGCCAGCACCGAGGCGGAGATCCCCCACCTCGACGAGCTCCAGGAGGTGGCGGCCGCCCGCGGCGCCACGCTCCACGTGCTCGCCGGCCGCCGCGGGGACGGCTGGTCGCCCGCCGCGATGCCCGTCCGCCTCGCCGACCTCGTGCCCGGCATCGCGCACGCCGACGTCTACGCGTGCGGCCCGCTGCCGTGGGTCGACGCGGTGATGGACGATGCGGCGCGCGCCGGGGTGCCCAAGGACCGCCGGCATGCGGAGGAGTTCGCCTGGTAGGCCGTACGATGCGAGTGCGCCGGCGTGAACCGACGCCGGCGCTCCCTCGTGTCATCGGCAGACCCGTCCCCGAGCCCCCGGAGGCCCCGTGAGCACCGTCGAGGCGTACGCGCGCCGCACCGCCCGCCGCGGATGGTGGCGCGACGGCCTCGAGGCCGCGATCTACCTCGTGGCGGCGGTGGGCGTCGCGTTCTTCGTCGCCTCGGGCGGGCTGCTCGCGACCGCGCCGGTGGACCACCTCTACGGGCTCGGCCGCGTCGCCGGGATCGTGGCCGCCGTGCTGGTGCTGAGCCAGATCACCCTGATCTCGCGCGCGCCCTACGTCGAGCGCGTCGTGGGCCACGACCGCGCCGCCGCGGTGCACATGCGGCTGGGCAAGGTCGCGTTCGTCCTCATGCTCGTCCACGTCGGGCTCATCCTCGCGATGAGCGCCCGCTACGACGGCCGCTCGATCCTCGCCGAGACCACCGCGCTGTGGCAGCTGGGGTGGTTCATCCCCGCCGCCCAGGCCGGCCTGGGCCTGTTCGCGATCGTGGTCGCCACGTCCCTCGTCGCGATCCGCTCGCGGTGGCGCTACGAGCGCTGGCACGCGGTCCACCTGCTCGTCTACGCCGCGATCGCGCTCGTGGTGCCGCACCAGTTCCTCGAGGGCTCGACATTCCGGTCCGGGGGAGCGGCGTGGTGGTTCTGGCTCGCGCTGTGGGCGCTCGCGGTCGGATCCTTCGTGGCGTTCCGCATCGTCCGTCCCCTGTGGCTGCTCGGCCGCCACGACCTGCGCGTCGCCGCGGTCGAGACCCACCCGGACGGCTCCACGAGCGTGACGATGCGCGGGCGCGGCCTCGACCGGCTGGGCGCCCGGCCCGGGCAGTTCCTCCTGTGGCGCTTCCTCGACCGCGAGCGGTGGACCCAGGCCCACCCGTGGTCGCTGTCGCGCGCGCCACGCCCCGACGCGCTGCGCATCACGGTCAAGCCGTCGGGCGACGCCTCGGCAGCCGTGCGCGGGCTCGAGGTCGGCACGCGGGTCCTCGTCGAGGGCCCGCTCGGCGTGTTCTCCGAGGTCGCGCGGACCGCGTCGGGCTGCGTGCTCGTGGCGTCGGGGATCGGCATCACCCCGGTCCGCGCGATGCTCGACGAGGCCCACCCCGCGTGCACCGTCGTCTGGCGCGTGCGCTCGCGCGCCGAGGCGCCCCTGCTCGACGAGGTGGAGGCGCTCGCGGCCGAGCGCGGCGCCCGCCTCGTGATCCTCGAGGGGCCGCGCGGCCCGGGCTGGGGCACGGCGGCGGGGGAGACCCTGGCCGGTATCGTGCCCGACGTCGCCGCGCGCGACGTGTACGTGTGCGGCCCCGTCGCGTGGGCCGACGCGGTGGAGCGCGACGCGCGCGCGGCCGGCGTGCCCGCGGGCGCGATCCACCGCGAGAGGTTCGGATGGTGAGGGGACGGGCATGAGGACGATGACCAGGACGGTGGGCGCGCTCGCGTTCGCGGGGGTGGCGGCGACCGCGCTGAGCGCGTGCGGGGGCGACGCCTCCGCGGAGGGCGACGCGGCGCCCGCCGTCGACTACAGCGACGGCACGTTCGACGGGCCGCGCGTGACCAACATCCGCGGCGGCTACCAGGCCCAGGTGACCATCGAGGGCGGGCGCATCACCGACGTGCAGGCCATCGAGGCGGGCACCCAGGACCCCGAGTCGACCCGGATCAACACGCGCGCGATCCCCGAGCTGCGCGACAAGGTCCTCGCGGCCCAGAGCGCCGACGTCGAGGCCGTGTCCGGCTCCTCGTTCACGTCCCCCGCGTTCCTGGAGTCCATCCAGGGCGCGCTCGACCAGGCGGCGAAGGGCTAGACGATGCGCGGGTCGAGGGCGGTGCTGGTCGCGGGCGGGTGCGCCGCGATCGTGGGGGCGGGCTGGGCCGCGTCCCCCAAGGAGCTGCCCACGCTCGACCTCGTCGCGCCGTCGAGCCCCGCGGCGTCCGCGACGCCCGGCGCGACCCCGAGCCCCACGCCCACGGTGAGCGCCACCGCGGGCGCGACCGGCGCATCGTCCACCTACGACGGTCCCGTGGTCACCAACGCGCGCGGCGACTACCAGGCCCGCATCACCGTCGCCGACGGGCAGGTGACGGACGTCCAGGCCGTGGTCGCGGGCACCCCCGACGCCCAGTCGGTCCAGATCAACGCGGTCGCGATCCCCGCGCTGCGCGACGAGGTCCTCGCCGCGCAGACGTGGGACGTCGCGGCCGTCTCGGGGGCGTCGTTCACGTCCCCCGCGTTCACCGAGTCGCTGCGCGGCGCGTTCGAGGAGGCAGGGCTGTGACGACGACCGAGACGTACCGCACCACGGTGCACGCGATGGCGATGCCGTTCGTGATCGAGCTCGACGACCCGGACCCGCTCGAGGTCGACGGCGCCGTCGCGCAGTTCCACGGCGCGCTCGTGTGGGCCGACGAGGTGTTCTCGCTGTGGAAGGACGACTCGTACCTCAGCGGCTACCTGCGCGGCGACGTCACGCTCGACGAGGCCCCGCACGAGCTGCGCGAGGTGCTCGAGGCGTGCGAGTGGTACCGCGAGGCCACCGCGGGCGGGTTCGACGCGCGCCGCAAGGACGGCGTGCTGGACCCGACGGGCCTGGTCAAGGGCTGGGCCGTCGCCCACGCGAGCCGGCACCTGCGCGCGGCGAGGGCCAGCGACTGGATGGTGGGCGCCGCGGGCGACATCCTCGTCGCGGGCGCGCGCACGCGGCGCATCGGCATCGCCGACCCGCACGTCGCCGGCGACCCGGCCGGCACCCCGGTGATCGACGTCGTCGAGCTCGGCGGCGCGTTCACGGCGCTCGCCACGTCGGGCGGCGCGCAGGTGGTCGACCACATCTGGGACCCCGTCACGGGCGAGGTCGCGCGCCACTACCTGCAGGTCTCGGTCGCGGGCCGGGACCTCACGGAGTGCGACGCGTGGGCCACCGCGATCTGCGGGGGAGGGCCGCGCGTCATCACGCCCGCGCTCGAGCGCGGCCTCGAGGTCCTGGTCGTGACGGGCGGGCGCCACGACGGCACGTACGATGCGCAGACCAGCCCGGGGTGGCCCAGCGTCCGGTGAGGCGCGGCCGTCCGGCGCGTGGTTGGTCGCGCATCGTCCCGTCTGGCACAATGGGTCGCTGGTGACCGCGGCCCTCTACCCGCGCGTCATCGATTCGTCTTGTCAGGTCGGCTCTCCCGTGATTCCCCGGGGGCGGCGATCCGGCTCACACCGAATTCAGAAGGAGAACAGCCATGGCTGTCAAGATCCGCCTCAAGCGCTTCGGCAAGAAGCGCGCCCCGTTCTACCGCGTCGTCGTCATGGACTCGCGCACCAAGCGCGACGGCCGTGCGATCGAGGAGATCGGCAAGTACCACCCCACCGAGGAGCCCTCGGTCATCGAGATCGACTCGGAGCGCGCGCAGCACTGGCTCTCCGTCGGCGCCCAGCCGACCGACCAGGTCCGCGCGCTGCTCAAGCTGACCGGCGACTGGGCCACCTTCAAGGGTGAGAAGGGCGTCAGCACCGTCAAGGGTGCCTCCGCCAAGGCCGACGCCGCCGACGCCATCAAGGCTCACGCGGACGCCGCCGAGAAGGCGAAGGCCGACGCCGCCGCCAAGAAGGAGGCCGCGAAGGCTGAGGAGGCCGCCGCTGCCGCCGCCGACGCCGAGGTCGCCGACGAGGCCGCCGAGGCTCCCGCCGAGGAGAACTGACGATGGTCGTCGACGCTCTCGAGTTCCTGGTCCGCAGCATCGTCCGCAACCCGGACGACGTGCGCGTGACCGAGCGCTCCGGGCGTCGCGGCACCACCCTCAACGTGGTGGTGCACCCCGACGACCTTCCCCGGGTCATCGGCCGCCGCGGTCGCACCGCGACGGCGATCCGGACGGTCGTCGAGGCCATCGCGCGCGACGACGTCCGCGTCAACATCGTGGACGTCGCATAAGCGCTGGCATACGCCGTGAGGCCCCCGTCCCGACCTTGGTCGGGCGGGGGCCTTTCCCGTTCCCGGGCGCCGGGACGATGCGCGGGTCAGGCGGGGACGGCGCGGAACCAGGCGCGGGCGTGCGCGCCGAGGAGCAGCGCGATCACGACGACCGCGATCACGATCTCTCCCGCCGCCTGCCACGCGAACGTGCCGCCCACCTTGCTCAGCGCGTAGGCGCCTCCCGCGATCCGCGCGAGCATCATCAGGATGACGATCCAGCGCGCTCCCTGGGAGCCCATCGCGAGCCCCGCCGCGACGGCCGCGGTGAATGCGCCCATCACCAGCGTCGTGATGCCGTACCAGAGCAGGTTCGCGGAGTCGACCGAGCCGCCGACCTGGTCAGGGTGGTAGTACAGCCAGATCATCGCGACGCCCGCCGCCAGGTCGGCCACCACCACCAGCCAGGTGAGCGCCGCCACGAACGTCACGGATCCGGGTCGCTTGCCGGCCATCGCCGCCCCCTCGCGGTCAGAGGCGCATCGCGCCTGCTCTCAGGATGACCGGAAGTAGGCGAACGCGCGCGGCGTGGCGAGCGCGAGGATGATGAGCAGCGAGCCGACCATCTGCCCGCTGGTCTGCCAGCGCAGCGCGTCGCCGATGACGCTCGACGCGTAGACACCGCCCGCGAGGCGCGCCGCCATGATGAGCATGACCACCACGCGCGACAGCTGCGAGCCGGCCGCGAGGCCCAGCGCGAAGGCGCACGTGAGCAGCGCGACACCCAGGAGCGCGAACGCGTACGCGCGCAGCTCGGAGTCCGTGAGGGTCAGGTCGACCCCGCCCATGTGGAGGCTCAGCCACACGAGCGCCGCGCCGGTCGCGAGGTCGGAGATGGCCGCGACCCACGTGAGGATGACGGCGAACAGCACCGCCGGCGGGCGGACCGCGGTCTCGGCCATGCGATGCTCCCCTTGTCGACGTGGCTCCACGCTAGCGCGGGGGAGGGCGACCTCCGGGGTGAAAGTACCCTGGTGTCATGAGATTGACCGTCGCCCGCATCGGCCGCGCCCACGGGCTCAAGGGAGAGGTGTCGGTCGAGCTGCGCACCGACATCCCCGAGGACCGCCTGGTTCCCGGCGAGGTGCTCGACACCGAGCCCGCCGCCGCAGGGCCCCTCACCGTCGACCACGTCCGCGTCCAGGGAGGCCGTTGGTACGTCCGCTTCGCCGAGATCGCCACCCGCGAGGCCGCCGAGGCGGCACGCGGCGTCGAGCTCACCATCGACGGCGACGAGTCCGACGAGGAGGACGCCTGGTACGTCCACCAGCTCGTCGGGCTCGCGGCGGTGCGTCCCGACGGCTCCGCGGTCGGCGAGGTCGTCGACCTGCTGTCGATGCCCGCGCAGGACCTGCTCGTGGTCAAGCAGCCCGGCGGCCACCGCGCGATGATCCCGTTCGTCGAGGAGTTCGTGCCCGAGGTCGACGTCGAGGCGGGCCGCGTGGTCCTCACGCCGCCGTACGGCCTGCTCGCGGGCGAGGAGCCCGAGGTCACGGGGGAGACGTCGGCATGAGGATGCGCATCGACGTCGTCACGATCTTCCCGGAGTTCTTCGGCGTGCTCGACGTGTCGCTGCTGGGCAAGGCGCGCCAGGCGGAGCTCGTCGAGACCCACGTCCACGACCTGCGCGACTACGCCGCGTTCAAGGCCGACGGCACGGCCGACGTGCACCGCACGGTCGACGACGCGCCGTTCGGCGGCGGCGCCGGCATGGTGATGAAGCCGGATGTGTGGGGCAAGGCGCTCGACGACGTGCTGCGGCCCGCCGGCGTGCTCGTGGTCCCCAGCCCCGCCGGCGTGCGCTTCACCCAGGCGCTCGCGCAGGACCTGTCCCACGCCGAGCAGCTGGTGTTCGCGTGCGGCCGCTACGAGGGCATCGACGCGCGCGTCGCCGAGCACTACCTCGAGGCGGGCTACCGGGTGCTCGAGGTGAGCCTCGGTGACTACGTGCTCAACGGGGGAGAGGTCGCGGCCTACGCGATGATCGAGGCCGTGACGCGGCTCATCCCTGGCTTCATGGGCAACGCGCAGTCGATCGTCGAGGAGTCGCACTCCGACGGCCTGCTCGAGTACCCCAGCTACACGCGCCCCCAGTCGTGGCGCGGGCTCGACGTGCCCGACGTGCTGCTGAGCGGGCACCACGCCCGGATCACCGAGTGGCGCCACGAGCAGCAGCTCGCCCGCACGCGCGAGCGCCGGCCCGACCTGCTGCCCTCGGGCGACGACGGCGCCTGGTGACGCGCCGGGACCACCGGGCCCTCGCATCGTCCGGGCACGGTGTGGCAGAATAGATCCTCGGTGCGTGCGGCGCCGGGACCTGCCACAGGGGGTTCGGCGCACCACGTGACGCACCGGTCATCAACGATCGCCGCAAGGCGGATACCGCGCGTGACCTGTGGCATGTGCGAGGAGAGACAGTCATGCAGAAGCTTGACAACGTGGTCGCGGGCCAGCTCCGCGACGACGTCCCGGCGTTCCGCGCCGGTGACACCGTGAAGGTGCACGTGAAGGTCATCGAGGGCAACCGCTCCCGTGTCCAGGTCTTCCAGGGCGTCGTCATCGCCCGCGCGGGCCAGGGCATCGGCGAGACCTTCACGGTCCGTAAGATCTCGTTCGGCGTCGGCGTCGAGCGCATCTTCCCGATCCACACCCCGACCATCGAGAAGATCGAGGTCGAGCGTCGTGGTGACGTGCGCCGCGCGAAGCTGTACTACCTGCGCAACCTGCGCGGCAAGGCGGCTCGCATCCGCGAGAAGCGCGAGAACTAAGATCGCGACCAGCGCTGACGCGCCGGCGGACGGTTCCCCGTCCGCCGGCCGTCGTGCATGGGGCTGGGTCAAGGAGATCGTCGTCGTCGTCGTGAGCGCGCTGCTGCTCTCGCTGCTCATCAAGACGTTCTTCTTCCAGTCGTTCTTCATCCCGTCCGCGTCGATGGTGCCCACCCTCGACGTCGGCGACCGGATCCTCGTCACCAAGTGGCGCCCCGACCCGCTGCCGCTGCGTCGCGGCGACGTGGTCGTCTTCAAGGACCCCGCCCACTGGCTCGGCGAGCCCGCCGACCAGGCGACCGGCCTCCACCTCGTGGTCAAGGACGTCCTCACGTGGACCGGCCTGCTGCCCGAGGACGCGGGAGAGCACCTCGTCAAGCGCGTCATCGGCCTGCCCGGCGACATCGTCGAGTGCACCGACCCCGACGGCCAGGTGACGGTCAACGGCGTCGCGCTCCAGGAGGACTACATCGCGCCCGGCGCGCGCCCGTGCGGCACCACCTTCCGCGTCGAGGTCCCCGCGGGCTACCTGTGGGTGATGGGCGACAACCGCGACGACAGCCTGGACTCGCGCGCCCACATGGGCGACCCGGGCGGCGGCACCGTCCCCGAGGCCAACGTCGTCGGCACCACGTTCGCGATCGTGTGGCCCCTCGACCGCTTCGGCGGCGTCGGCAACCCCTTCGGCGATCAGGCCGCGACCACCGGGTCCTGACATGACGGTCTCGCTCCTTCACGAGGCCGCCCTGTGGGACGCCGGCCTCGACGCCGTCGCCGGCATCGACGAGGTGGGCCGCGGCGCCCTCGCCGGGCCGGTCAGCGTCGGCGTCGTCGTGCTCACGCGCTGCGACGCCTGGCCCGAGGGCCTCACCGACTCCAAGCTCCTCAGCGCGGCGCGCCGCGAGGCGCTCATCGCGCCTCTTCGCGCCTTCGGTGCCGCGCGCGCCGTCGGCCACGCGAGCGCCGCCGAGATCGACGAGGTCGGCATCGTCGCCGCGCTGCGCCTCGCCGCGCGGCGCGCGCTCGACGCCATCCCGGTCCCCGTCGACGCCGTGCTGCTCGACGGCACCCACGACTGGCTCACCCCGCCGCCCGCGGACCTGTTCTCCGACCACGCCGACGACTGGGCCGCGCCCCCGGTGACCATGGTCGTCAAGGGCGACCGGGCGTGCGCGTCGATCGCCGCCGCGTCCGTGCTGGCCAAGGTCGAGCGCGACGCCATGATGGCGCTCGCGCACGTCGACCACCCCGAGTACGGGTGGGACAGCAACAAGGGCTACGGCGCCAACTCCCACCTCGAGGCGCTGCGCGCGCATGGGCCGTCGCCGCTGCATCGTGTCTCCTGGAAGCTGCCGTTCCGGGCGGTCTGATCCGGCGCGGCATTGGCGCATCCGGGGCATCGCGCGCCATCATTGACGGGTGAGCCACGAAGACCTCGAGAACTACGAGACCGAAGCGGAGCTCGCGCTCTACCGCGAGTACAGGGACGTCGTGGGGCTGTTCCAGTACGTCGTCGAGACCGAGCGCCGCTTCTACCTCTGCAACAAGGTGGACCTCCAGGTCAAGGCGTCCGGCGGCGACATCTACTTCGAGGTGACGATGGCCGACGCCTGGGTCTGGGACGTCTACCGCAGCGCGCGCCTCGTGCGCAACGTGCGCGTCGTGACGTTCAAGGACGTCAACATCGAGGAGCTCGCCCGCGACGACGACCTCCCCGACATCCGCCAGCTGCGGGGCCGCTGAGCCGCGGCGGCAGCCGTGCCGCGAACGCGGCAGGCGGGCCTATGACGCTTGAGGCGAAAGTGCAGAGTCTGCAATGATGCAGCCATGTCCTCCTCCGCCCCCGTGACGGGCCTGCGCGAGCGCAACCGCGCGCGCCGCACCCGGCGCGTCGAGCGCGCCGCGCTCGAGCTCGCCCTCGCGCACGGCGTCGACCACGTCACGGTGGACATGATCTGCGAGGCGAGCGACATCTCGCCGCGCACGTACTTCAACTACTTCGGCACGAAGGAGGGGGCGCTCCTCGGCCTCGCGCAGGCGCCCCTGCTCGACGCCGACATCGAGGCCTTCGTCGAGGCGCGAGGGTCCGTCGTCGACGGGCTGCTCCACCTCATCGCCACGGGCTTCGTCGCGAGCGACCCCGACCGCGAGATCTTCCTCATGCGCCGACGCCTGTTCGCGCAGGAGCCCGAGCTCCAGGGCCTCCAGCTCGCCAGGGTGGCGGGCAAGCGCCAGGCGCTCACCCGCATCGTCGAGCGTCGCCTGACCGCGCAGCACCCCGAGACGGCGCCGACGGAGCGCGCCGAGGAGGCGCAGCTCGTGGTCGCGGTGGTCACCGGCGCGTTCCCCATCGCGAGCCGCGTGTGGCTCGATCGCGAGGACGCGGACGCGAGCATCGACGAGGCCATCGCCATGGTGCTCGCGCGCGTGCGCCGCATCGTGCAGATGTAGCGCGCGCCTGGACCGCGCGGCCGCGGCGCCCTCACCAGGCGCGATGGCGCCGCATGCCGCAGGATGGCTGGTATGACGCCCGAGCACGCCCAGCCCCACGTGGCCGATCGCAGGGAGATCCTGCTCGTCATGGTCGGCCTCATGACCGCCATGCTCCTGTCCGCCCTCGACCAGACGATCTTCTCCACGGCCCTGCCCACCATCGTGGGCGAGCTTGACGGCGTCGACCACATGCTGTGGGTGACCACGGCGTACATCCTCGCCGCGACGGTGATGATGCCCGTGTACGGCAAGCTGGGCGACCTCATCGGCCGCAAGTCGCTGTTCATCGGCGCGATCGCGGTCTTCATCGTCGGGTCCGTGGTCGGCGCCCTCGCCACGGCGATGCCCGAGCTCATCGCGGGCCGCGCGATCCAGGGCCTCGGCGGCGGCGGCCTCATGATCCTGTCGCAGGCGGTGATCGCCGACATCGTGCCGGCGCGCGAGCGGGCGCGCTACATGGGGCTCATGGGCGCCGCGTTCGCCGTGTCGTCCGTGGTCGGCCCGCTGCTGGGGGGCTGGTTCACCGACGGGCCCGGCTGGCAGTGGTGCCTGTGGATCAACGTGCCGCTGGGCCTCGTCGCGATCCTGTCGGTGTCGATCTTCCTCCACCCCAACCCGCAGGACCGCGGGCGCCCCACGCTCGACGTGGCGGGCATGATCCTGCTGGCGATCGCCGCATCGTCCCTCGTGCTGTTCACCTCGTGGGGAGGCGGTCACTACGAGTGGACCAGCCCCGTCATCCTGGGCCTCATCGCGCTCACGGTCGTCGCCGGCGTGCTGTTCGTGCTGGTCGAGCGCCGCGCCGCCGAGCCCGTGATGCCGCTGCTGCTGTTCCGGGAGCGCAACTTCAACCTCACGACCGCCGCGGGCCTCATGATCGGCGTCGCGATGTTCGGCACGCTCGCCTACATGCCCACCTACCTGCAGATGGTCGGCCAGGTGGGCGCCACGGAGGCGGGCCTGCTCATGATCCCCATGATGGGCGCGATGCTGCCCACCTCGATCATCGTGGGCAACACCGTGTCGCGGACAGGGCGCTACAAGCGCTACCCGATCGTCGGCTCGGCGATCGTCGCGGTCGGTCTGTTCCTGCTGTCGACCATGACGCCCGACCGGGGGCTGTGGCTCACGTGCGTCTACCTCGCCGTGTTCGGCATGGGGCTCGGCATGATGATGCAGACGCTCGTGCTCATCGTCCAGAACACCTTCCCCATCACGATGGTGGGCACCGCGACGGCGGCGAACAACTTCTTCCGCCAGATCGGCGCGTCGCTCGGCGCGGCCATCGTCGGCTCGGTCTTCACCAACAACCTCGTGTCGCTCCTCACCGAGCGCATCCCGCCCGACGTCGCCGCGGGCGGGGTCGACGGGGCCAACAGCATCACGCCCGAGATCGTCGGCACCCTGCCGCAGCAGGCGCAGGACATCATCATCGGCTCCTACAACGACGCGCTCACGCCCGTGTTCCTGGCGATCGTGCCGCTCGCCCTGGTCGCGCTGGTGCTGCTCGTGTTCGTCACGGAGGTGCCGCTGCGCACCTCGTCGCGCGAGGACGCCGTCCCCGAGTCCTTCGAGGTCGACGGCGGCTCGAGCGCGTACCTCGAGCGCCACGACGGCGACGACGTGGGGGAGCGCAGCGGGGCCGCGCAGGCCTGACCCGCCGCGGACGGGTGGGGACGATGCGCGCCGCGCCGGCGCACCGTCCCCTCGCGTGCGCTTGACGCAAAATTGCAGCGTCTGCAAGGATGTCCCGTTGCCCGACGCGATGGCGCCACCCGCGCCCGTCCGGCACCTCGCATCGTCCGGCGCGCGAGCGCCACCCCGTCCCCACCCCGAAAGAGAGACCATGTCTGACGCCACGTCCGCGCGCGCCCACGCGCCCGCGACCGACCACAGGGGCATCCTGCTGGTCCTGGTCGGGCTCATGACGGCCATGCTGCTGTCCGCCCTCGACCAGACGATCTTCTCCACCGCCCTGCCCACCATCGTCGGCGAGCTCGACGGCGTGGACCACATGCTGTGGGTCACCACCGCGTACGTCCTCGCGGCGACGATCATGATGCCGGTCTACGGCAAGCTGGGCGACCTCATCGGCCGCAAGTCGCTGTTCATCGCCGCGATCTCCATCTTCATCGTCGGCTCCATCGTGGGCGCGCTTGCCGGCGGCATGACCGAGCTCATCGTCGGCCGCGCCATCCAGGGCCTGGGCGGCGGCGGACTCATGATCCTGTCGCAGGCGATCATCGCGGACATCGTGCCGGCGCGTGAGCGCGGCAAGTACATGGGCGTCATGGGCGGCGTGTTCGCGCTCGCCTCGATCGTCGGCCCGCTGCTCGGCGGCTGGTTCACCGAGTCCATCGGCTGGCAGTGGTGCCTGTGGATCAACGTGCCGCTGGGCGCGCTCGCGATCCTCTCGGCGATCGTCTTCCTCCACCCGAACCCCGAGGACCGCGCGCGTCCGCGCGTCGACTTCGCGGGCATGGCGCTCATCGCGATCGCGTCCGCCGCGCTCGTGCTGTTCACCTCGTGGGGCGGCAACACCTACGACTGGTCCGACCCGATCATCCTCGGCCTCATCGCGCTGACCGTGGTCGCGGGCGTGCTGTTCGTGCTGGTCGAGCGCCGCGCCGCGGAGCCGATCATGCCGCTCACGCTCTTCACGGAGCGCAACTTCAACCTCACGACGGCCGCGGGCCTGCTCGTCGGCATCGCGATGTTCGGCACGCTCGCCTACATGCCCACGTACCTCCAGATGGTCGCGCAGGTCAGCGCCACCACGGCGGGCCTGCTCATGATCCCGATGATGGGCGCGATGCTGCCCACGTCGATCATCGTCGGCCGCGCCGTGTCCAGGACGGGCCGTTACAAGGTCTACCCGATCCTCGGCTCGGGCATCATCGCGGTGGGCATGTTCCTGCTGTCGACCATGTCGTGGACGCAGCCCATCTGGGTGACGTGCGCGTACCTGGCGGTCTTCGGCCTGGGGCTGGGCATGCAGATGCAGACCCTCGTGCTCATCGTGCAGAACACGTTCCCGCTCACGATGGTCGGCACGGCCACCGCGGCGAACAACTACTTCCGCCAGATCGGCGCGTCGCTCGGCGCCGCCGTGGTGGGCTCGATCTTCACCTCCAACCTCGTGGACCTGCTGACCGAGCGCATGCCCGCGGGCGCGGCGGCGGGCGGCGGCGCGAACAGCCTCACGCCCGAGGCCGTGCAGGAGCTGCCGCAGCAGCTGCAGGACGTCATCGTGAGCGCGTACAACGACGCGCTCACCCCGGTGTTCCTCTATATCGTGCCGCTCGCGCTGCTCGCGCTCGGCCTCCTCGCGCTCGTCAAGGAGGTGCCGCTGCGCACCACGCTCGACCGCGGCGCCGGCGCGCCGACGCCCGAGCCCGCCGACGGGCCGGTCGCGGTCGGCGCCGCGGCGGATGCTGGCGAGGCGGCCGCCACGCAGGCGTAGCACCCGCATCCACGCAGGGGCCGGGACGGATCGCCGTCCCGGCCCCTGCGTGCACCCGGGGACCACGCGTCTGCACTTGACGCAAAAATGCAGAGTCTGCAAGAATACCGACGATGCACGACGTGACGGCGCGGCTCGCGCCCGCGTCGTCCTCGACCCGCAGGCGTCGGGATCCGTGCCCGTCCCCACCCGAAAGTGATCAATGACCGCCACCTTGGACACGCGCGCATCGGCCCCCGCGGGCACGCGCAACGTCATCCCCGTCTTCATCGGCCTCATGACTGCGATGCTGCTGTCGTCGCTGAGCCAGACCATCTTCTCGACCGCGCTGCCCACCATCGTGGGCGAGCTCGACGGGGTGGACCACATGCTGTGGGTCACCACGGCCTACATCCTCGCGTCGACCATCGTGATCCCGGTCTACGGCAAGATCGGCGACCTCATCGGCCGCAAGGGCCTGTTCATCGGCGCCATCGCGATCTTCGTCGCGGGCTCGATCGTGGGCGGGCTCGCCGGCACCATGACGCTGCTCATCGCGGCCCGCGCAATCCAGGGCCTCGGCGCAGGCGGCCTCATGATCCTCGCGCAGGCCATCATCGCCGACGTGGTCCCCGCCCGCGAGCGCGGGAAGTACATGGGCATCATGGGCGCGGCGTTCGCCGTCGCCTCGGTGGCCGGCCCGCTGCTCGGCGGCTGGTTCACCGAGAGCCTCACGTGGCGCTGGGGCCTGTGGATCAACGTGCCGCTCGGCATCCTCGCGATCGTCATGGCCGCGGTCTTCCTCCACCCCGCGCCCACGGACCGCGCGAAGCCCCGCCTCGACGTCGCCGGCATGGCGCTGCTCGCGGTCGCCACCTCGTGCATCGTCCTCGTGACGTCCCTGGGCGGCCGCACGTACGAGTGGGCGTCCGCCCAGATCATCGGGCTCATCGCGGCCGCCGTGGTCGCCGCCGTCGCGTTCGTGCTGGTCGAGCGCCGGGCCGCCGAGCCGGTCATGCCGCTGCACCTGTTCCGCTCGCGCACCTTCAACCTCACCACCATCGCGGGCGTGTTCATCGGCATCGGCATGTTCGGCGTGCTCGGCTACATGCCCACGTACCTGCAGATGGTCGCGTCGGTGAACGCGACCGAGGCGGGCCTGCTGCTCGCCCCGATGATGCTCGTCATGCTCATCACGTCGACCACCACCGGCTTCGTCGTCTCCAAGACCGGCCGCTACAAGTGGTACCCCGTGATCGGCGCGGCCGTGCTGTGCGGCTCGGAGTACCTGCTCTCGACGCTCACCGCCGACACCGCGGTGTGGATCACGTGCTCGTACCTCGCGCTCATGGGGCTCGGCCTGGGCATGTCGATGCAGACCATCGTGCTCATGGTGCAGAACTCGTTCCCGCTGACCATGGTCGGCACGGCCACCGCCGGCAACAACTACTTCCGCCAGGTGGGCGCCTCGCTCGGCACCGCGATCGTCGGGTCGATGTTCACCACGAGGCTGCTCGACCTGCTGGTCGAGCGCATGCCGGCCGACGCCCTCGCGTCCGGCGGCGGCACCAACTCGCTGTCGCCCTCCGTGGTGGCCGAGCTGCCCGACCAGATCCACGACGTCATCGTCGGCGCCTACAACGACGCGCTGACCCCGGCCTTCCTCCTCATGGTGCCGCTCGCGGCCGTCGGCGTGGTGCTGCTCGCCTTCGTCAAGGAGATCCCGCTGCGCACCACCGTCGCGAGGGACGCCGTGCCCGAGGCGCTCGAGGTCGATGGCGCGACCGCCGACTTCCTCGACCCGCGCGCCGAGGAGTGCGAGGAGGCGGGCGCCGCGCGTCCGTAGCGCGGTCCGCACGCGCAGGGGCGGGGAGGAGCGATCCTCCCCGCCCTTCGCCGTCCTCGGGGACGATGCGGCGCCCGGGTCGGGCGCGCGGCGCACCGATGTCCCCGGGCCCCGCCGCCCACCCGGCCCTCCACGGATCCGTCGCCCGCGCGTGACCCGGACCCGGGCATCGTCCAGCGTGGGTCGCGGAGGTGACGCGATGGCGGTCAAGGACGCGGTGGGGCGCTACGGCGAGGAGGTGGCCGCCAGACGCCTGGTCGAGGACGGCTGGGAGGTGCTGGTGCGCAACTGGCGGTGCGCGCGCGGCGAGCTCGACATCGTGGCCCGCGACGGCCGCGAGCTCGTGTTCGTCGAGGTCAAGACCCGCCGGTCGGACGCGTTCGGCGGCGCGCTCGCCGCCGTCACCCCGGCCAAGGTGCGCCGGCTGCGGCTCCTCGCGGGACAGTGGCTCGCGGACCAGGACGTCGCGTGGCCTGCGGTCCGCATCGACGTGGTGGCGGTGACCCTCCCGCGTGCCGGCGCCGCGGTCATCGAGCACGTGCGGGGCGTCGGATGATCGGCCGCTGCCGGTCGGTGGTGCTCACCGGCCTCGCCGGCCACGTGATCGACGTCGAGGCGCACGTGGCGCGCGGGCTGCCCGCGTTCACGATCGTGGGGCTGCCCGACGCGTCGCTCGCCGAGGCGAAGGACCGCGTGCGTGCGGCGGTCGCGTCGTCGGGGGTCGAGTGGCCGCGGCAGCGCATCACCGTCAACCTGTCGCCCGCGTCGCTGCCCAAGTCCGGGCCGGCCACGGATCTCGCGATCGCCGTCGCGGTGCTGGCCGCGGCGCGCGAGGTGGACGCGACGCGCGCCGCCGGCCTCGTGCTGCTGGGAGAGCTGGGGCTCGACGGGCGCGTGCGTCCCGTCCGCGGCGTGCTGCCCGCGGTCGCCGCGGCGGTGGCCGCGGGTCACCGGCGCGTGGTGGTGCCGGCAGGCAACGCCGACGAGGCCGCGCTGGTGGCCGGCGCCGCCGTCACGGGCGCCGTCGCGCTCGCCGCGGTGCTGCGCGCGCTCGGGGCCGACGCCCACGCCGAGTCGGAGGTCACGGTCCGGGCGCCGGCGGGCACGCCTCCCGAGGTCCCGCCCGACCTGGAGGACGTGCGCGGGCAGGACGACGCGCGGCTCGCGCTCGAGGTCGCCGCCGCCGGCGGCCACCACCTGCTGCTCATGGGCCCGCCCGGCGCCGGCAAGACGATGCTCGCGGAGCGCCTTCCCGGCGTGCTGCCGGACCTCGACGACGACGAGGCGGTGCGCGTCACCGCCGTGCGCTCGCTCGCCGGGGCGTTCGATGCCGCCTCGGGCCTCGTGCGCCGGCCCCCCTTCGAGGCGCCGCACCACACGGCGTCCGCGGCCGCGATCGTGGGCGGCGGCTCGGGGCTCGCGCGCCCCGGCGCGGTGTCGCTCGCGCACGCCGGGGTGCTGTTCCTCGACGAGGCACCCGAGTTCCCCACGCGTGTGCTCGACACGCTGCGCCAGCCGCTCGAGCGCGGCGAGATCGTGCTCCATCGCGCCCACGGCGCCACCCGGTACCCCGCCCGCTTCCAGCTCGTGCTCGCGGCGAACCCCTGCCCGTGCGGCATGTTCGTCGGCACCGGGGAGGGCTGCTCGTGCAAGGCCGATGCGCGGCGGCGCTATCTCGGACGCCTGTCGGGTCCGCTCCTCGACCGGATCGACATCCGGGTGCACGTGCCGCCCGCCTCGCGAGCCGACCGCCCGGGGGAGGGCAGCGCGGCGGTGGCGGCACGCGTGGCCCGGGCGCGCGCGGCGGCAGCCGCGAGGCTCGCCCCTCACGGCTGGCGGGTCTCGGCGGAGGTGCCCGGTCCGTGGTTGCGGCAGGTCACGTCCCGCGCGGCCTGCGCCGGGCTGTGGCACGCGGTCGACCGGGGCGCGCTCTCCGCGCGCGGCTTCGACCGCGCGCTGCGGCTCGCGTGGACCCTCGCGGATCTCGAAGGCGCCGGCTCGCCGAGGACCGACCACGTCGCGCAGGCGCTCGGGCTGCGCGAGGGGGTGCGGTGATGGACGCCGGCGACGCCGCGCTGGTGTGGAGCGCGATCGCCGAGCCGGACGACGCGGAGGCCGGGGCGCTCGTGAGCGTGCTCGGCCACGAGGGCGCGCTCGCATGGATAGGCGAGGCGGGGCACGACCCGGTGGCGGCCACCGCGACGCTCGCGAGCGAGCCGCGCGTCGTCGACCGGATCCTGCGGGCGCGCGAGCGGTGGGTGCCGCGCCTCGCCGCGGCGCGGCCCACCGAGCTGCGCGAGCGGGCCGAGTGCGTAGGCGCGCGAGTGATCGCCCGGGGCGCGCCCGGCTGGCCCGCCGCCCTCGAGGTCATGGGGGCGCGGCAGCCGCACGCGCTGTGGGTGCGCGGGGACGCGGACGTGGACGCGGCGTGGGGGCGGTCGGTCGCGGTCGTCGGCTCGCGTGCCGCGACCGCCTACGGGGAGCATGTCGCGAGCGACGTGGCGGCGGTCGCGGCCGAGCGGGGGATCGCGGTGGTGAGCGGTGGTGCGTACGGCATCGACGCCGCCGCGCACCGGGGTGCGCTCGCCGTCGACGGGGTGACGATCGCCGTGCTGGCCGGCGGTGTCGACCGGCTCTACCCCGCGGGCAACGCCCTGCTGCTCGAGCGGGTGATCCGCACCGGGGCGGTGGTGAGCGAGCAGCCGCCCGGATTCGCGCCCCACCGGCAGCGCTTCCTCAGCCGCAACCGCCTGATCGCGGCGGCCGGCGCCACCGTGGTGGTCGAGGCCGCGCTGCGCTCGGGCGCGCTGAGCACCGCGCGGCACGCGCTCGACATGCTCCGGCCCGTGCTGGCCGTCCCGGGGCCGTTGACCTCCGCGGCATCGGCGGGGTGCCATCGGCTCGTGCGCGAGTCCGGCGCGACCCTCATGAGCGCCCCCGTCGACGTGCTTCAGGCGGTGATGTCGCTCGGAGACGCGCTCGGGGAGGACGATGCGCTCGAGGGCCCGGACTTCGGCTCGGCTGCCGAGCGTCAGGCCTACGGGGCGATCCCGCCTCGCGGCGCCTCCGCCGAGTCCATCGCGCTCGCGTCGGGGCTCACGGGCCCGGAGGCGGCGACGGCCCTCGCGGGGCTCGCGGCCCGGGGCCTCGCGGCCCGCTCGCGAGGGCTCTGGAGCCGTGCCGAGACCCGCGAGACCCCTGATAAAACGGACAATCTCGTACAAAGGGTCAGTGATTGATGGGGGTGATGTGACAAATGTGACTCAAGGTATTGATTTGACTCCTGTGACGGTGCCAAGGTGTCGCCATGGCCACCACGGATGCCTCCCCGAGCGAGCTGCTCGGCGCGTTCGAGGGGCACCTGCGCGACGAGCGGGGCCTCTCGGGCAACACCGTGCGCGCCTACCTCGGCGACCTCGTGAGCCTGGCCGCCCACCTCGGCGCCGCCGAGGGTCGCCTCGACGCGGCCCTCGCCCGATGCACGCTCGCGGATCTGCGCACGTGGCTCGCCGCGATGGACGGGGAGGGGCTGAGCCGCACGACGCTCGCCCGGCGCGGCGCCGCGGCCCGCGCGTTCTTCGGCTGGGCCGCGGACACGGGCCGCATCCAGCCCAACCCCGCCGTGCGGCTGGCCTCGGCCCGCCCGGCCTCGGTGCTCCCGACGGTGCTGTCCGCGGCCGACGTGGTGGCGCTGCTCGACGTGGCACGCACGCGCGCCGACGACGGTGACCCCATCCACCTGCGCGACTGGGCCGCCGTCGAGCTGCTCTACGCGACCGGCATGCGCGTGGGTGAGCTCGCGGGCGTCGACCTGCCCGACATCGACCTCGACGAGCGCCTCGTGCGCGTCGTCGGCAAGGGCGACAAGGAGCGGGTCGTGCCGTTCGGGGTGCCCGCCGCAGGCGCGATGCGCGAGTGGCTCGCCCGCGGGCGGCCGGCGCTCGTCTCGCCCGAGACCGGCGCCGCGCTGATGCTCGGCCGCCGCGGCCAGCGCGTCGACCAGCGCCAGGTGCGCGAGGCCGTCCACGAGCTGTGCCGCCTGGCCGGCGTCGACGAGGTCGCGCCGCACGCGCTGCGCCACACCGCCGCCACCCACCTGCTCACGGGCGGGTCCGACCTGCGCAGCGTCCAGGAGGTGCTCGGACACGCGAGCCTCGCCACCACGCAGCGCTACACGCACGTCTCCGCCGAGCGGCTTCGCGCCGCCTATCACCTCGCACACCCGCGCGCCTAGAGGGGGGCCCACCATGTCCGAGCTGACCAGCCTGTTGTCCGAGACCGAGCCGGAGGCGCCCGCCGCGGTGTCCGCGGCCGCCCACGCCTGGTGGGAGCTGCTGCGTGCCGGCGGCCCCGACCGTCAGGCGGCGCGCGACGCGCTCATCACGCACTACGCGCCGCTCGTCACGCAGGTCGCCACGCGCGTGATCGCGAAGCTGCCCGACACCGTCGAGCTCGGCGACCTCGTGTCGTACGGCATGTTCGGGCTCATCGACGCCGTCGAGCGGTTCGAGCCGGAGCGCGGCTTCAAGTTCGAGACCTACGCCTCGACCCGCATCCGCGGCGCGATCATCGACGAGCTGCGCGCGTCGGACTGGGTGCCCCGGTCCGTCCGCTCCAAGGCCCGCATCCTCGAGCACGCCACCCGCAGCCTCGAGCAGGAGCTGCTGCGCCCCGTCACCGACGAGGACGTCGCCGCCCACCTCGGCTGGGCGACGTCCGAGGTGCGCACGGTCCGCGCGCAGGTGGCCCTGTCGCACGTCGCGGCGCTCGACGGCATGCCGTCGGAGCCCGACACCCAGCCGATCCCGACGCTCGGCTCGCCCGCGATGGCGCACGCGTCGACGCGCCTCGAGGCCCGCGAGACGGTGACGCTCCTCGCGGCCGCCGTCCAGGGCGTGCGCGACCGCGAGCAGGAGGTCCTCCGGCTGTACTACTACGAGAACCTCACGCTCGCGCAGATCGGCCAGATCCTCGGCGTGACGGAGTCCCGCGTCTCGCAGATCCACTCCGCCGCCGTCAAGAAGCTGCGCGAGTCGCTGGTCCGCTCGGGCGCGTTCTCGTGACCGTCGGCGCCCGCCGCGGCGCCGGCTGACGCGCCGCCCCCTGTCAGGGGCAGCAGCACCACCGGGCCGAAGCCCTCGAGCAGGTCGAGCGGGTCGACGTACGCGCCGTCCACGCGCACACCCCAGTGCAGGCACGTCTCCGGCGCGCAGTGGCCGGGCTCGGTCCCGACCACGCCCAGGGGAGAGCCGCGCGCGACCACGGTGCCCGTGGGCGGCGCCTCGTCCACCGGCTCGAGGGACGTCATCACCCCGCCCCCGTGGTCGACGGTGACGACCCCGCGATCCACCACGCGCCCCGAGAACGCCACCACGCCCGCGCCGGGCGCGCTCACCTCCTGTCCGACATCCGCGGCGATGTCGATCCCGCGATGGCCGGCGGACCACGGATGCGCCGGGGCGTCGAACAGCCAGACGGCCCGCAGGGGTGCCACGGGAGCCGCGAGGGTGACCGTCGGCAGGGGAGCGGCCGCCGCGCCGACGGCCGCTCCGAGCAGCGCGCAGGCAAGGGCGAGCACCGCCGTGCCGCGCCGATACCCTGGTGTCATGCCTCGACGATGACCCCGCGAGGGACCCGCCGCGAGGCCCCGCGAGGGATCTGTGGACGGCCCGACAGGCGCCCGGGGTCGGGGACATCGGCGCGATTCGCGACGGGGCCCTCCCTCCGGTACGATTGAGCCCGCATCCGGCATGCCCGGATGACGTCGCGCGTCACACGACTCCCGCAAGGGAGGCGCCGGAAGGGCGAGGTCCGAGCAATCGGTGCCCGACCGCGGTGACGCCAGGGATGCGAGCCGACCGGCCCGCATCGTCAACCGAACCGGCACCCGTCACGGGTGCCACGAAAGCAAGCATGCGCGGCGCGCGTGCGAAAGGAAGTGCCATGGCCGTCGTGACCATGCGCCAGCTGCTCGACTCGGGTGTCCACTTCGGTCACCAGACCAGCCGCTGGAACCCCAAGATGAAGCGCTTCATCTTCACCGAGCGCAACGGCATCTACATCATCGACCTCCAGCAGTCGCTGTCGAAGATCGACGCGGCCTACTCGTTCGTGCGCGACACCGTCGCCCACGGCGGCACCGTGCTGTTCGTCGGCACCAAGCGCCAGGCGCAGGAGCAGATCGCCGAGCAGGCCAAGCGCGTCGGCATGCCCTACGTGAACGAGCGCTGGCTCGGCGGCATGCTCACCAACTTCCAGACGGTGAGCAAGCGCGTCGCGCGCCTCAAGGAGCTCGAGGAGATCGACTTCGACGACGTCGCCGGCTCGGGCCGCACCAAGAAGGAGCTGCTCAACCTCCGTCGCGAGAAGGACAAGCTCGACAAGACCCTCGGCGGCATCCGCGACATGGGCAAGGTCCCCTCGGTCGTGTGGATCGTCGACACCAACAAGGAGCACCTCGCGGTCGACGAGGCGAAGAAGCTCGGCGTCCCCGTCGTCGGCATCCTCGACTCCAACTGCGACCCCGACCAGGTCTCGTACGGCATCCCCGGCAACGACGACGCCATCCGCTCGGTGGGCCTGCTCACCCGCGTGATCGCGGACGCGGTCGCCGAGGGCCTGCGCCTCCGTGCCGGCGGCAACGCCGGTGCCGCGGACTCCGCCGACGCCGAGCCCCTCGCCGAGTGGGAGCAGGAGCTCCTCGACGGTGCGAAGGACGAGGCCGCGGCCGACACCACCCCCGCCGCCGAGGCCCCCGAGGCCGCGGCCGACGAGAAGTAAGGACGCATCACATGGCGAACTACACCGTCGCTGACATCCAGGCGCTCCGCGAGCGCACGGGTGCCGGCATGCTCGACGTCAAGAAGGCGCTCGACGAGGCCGACGGCAACGTCGACAAGGCCGTCGAGATCCTTCGCGTGAAGGGCCTCAAGGGCGTCGCGAAGCGCGAGGGCCGCTCGGCCTCCGAGGGCCTCGTCGTCACCTCGATCCAGGACGTCGACGGCGGCCAGGTCGGCACGCTCCTCGAGCTCAACTCCGAGACCGACTTCGTCGCGAAGAACGACAAGTTCCTCGCGCTCGCCGACAAGGTCCTCGCGGCCGTCGTCGCCGCGGGCGCCTCGAACGCCGACGAGGCCCTCGCGGCCCCGCTCGACGGCGAGACCGTCAAGGACGTCATCGACGCCTCGGCCGGCACGCTGGGCGAGAAGATCGTGCTCCGCCGCGTCGCGCGCATCGAGGCCCCGGTCGTGACCGAGTACCTCCACCGCACCAACAAGGACCTCCCGGCCCAGGTCGGCGTCCTCGTCGGCTCGGACGAGAAGGCCGCCCCGGTGGCCAAGGACGTCGCGATGCACACCGCCGCCTACTCGCCCGCGTACCTCACCCGTGAGGACGCCCCCGAGGAGACCGTCGCCAACGAGCGTCGCGTCGCCGAGGAGGTCTCGCGTGCGGAGGGCAAGCCCGAGGCCGCGCTCCCGAAGATCATCGAGGGTCGCCTCAACGGCTGGTTCAAGGAGAACGTCCTGCTCGAGCAGGCGTTCGCCAAGGACCCGAAGACGACGGTCGGCAAGGTCGTCGCGGAGACGGGTGGCGCGGTTGTCGCCTTCGCCCGCTTCCGTGTGGGAGCCTAGGCCTAGCCTGCCCCGCAACCCCACATATTGAGCAAGGCGCGGCGCGCCGTCAGGAGGAATCCCTTGTCCGAGACCAGCGATCTGATCACAGGCAAGGGGGCCCCGGCGGCGCGCCGCGTGCTTCTCAAGCTCTCCGGCGAGATGTTCGGCGGCGGCCAGCTCGGCCTCGACCCCGACGTCGTCAGCCGCGTCGCGCGCGAGATCGCCGATGCGGTCCGTCAGGGTGTCCAGGTGGCCGTCGTCGTGGGCGGCGGCAACTTCTTCCGCGGCGCGGAGCTGTCCGAGCGCGGCATGGAGCGCTCGCGCGCCGACTACATGGGCATGCTCGGCACCGTGATGAACGCGCTCGCGCTGCAGGACTTCCTCGAGCAGGCCGGCGTCACGACGCGGGTCCAGACCGCCATCACCATGGGCCAGGTCGCCGAGTCGTACCTGCCGCTGCGCGCCATCCGTCACATGGAGAAAGGCCGCGTCGTCATCTTCGGCGCCGGCGCCGGCATGCCGTACTTCTCGACCGACACCGTGTCCCTCCAGCGCGCGCTCGAGACCCGCTGCTCCGAGGTCCTCATGGGCAAGAACGGCGTCGACGCGGTCTACACCGCCGACCCGCGCAAGGATCCCGACGCGCAGCGCCTCGAGTCCGTCACCTACGCGGAGGCGCTGCAGAAGCGCCTCGCGGTGATGGACGCCGCCGCGTTCTCGCTCGCGATGGACAACCGCATGCCGATGCAGGTGTTCGGGCTCGACACCCCTGGAAATGTGACTCGCGCCCTCCTGGGTGAGAGGATTGGAACCCTGGTGACGGCCTGAGCCGCACCGTAAGGAGACAAGCGTGACTGAGATGATCCTCCTCGAGGCCGAGGAGAACATGGACAACGCCGTGGACGTGGCGAAGAGCAACTTCGCCGGCATCCGCACCGGCCAGGCGAGCGCGGCGATGTTCGCCAACATCGCCGTCGACTACTACGGCGCCCCGACCCCGCTCCAGCAGCTCGCGTCGATCAACGTGACCGAGGCCCGCACCGTCGTGATCTCGCCCTACGACGTGAGCGCCAAGAAGGAGATCGAGACCGCGCTGCGGAACTCGGAACTCGGCGTCAACCCGTCCGACGACGGCCAGGTGCTGCGCGTGGTGCTGCCCCAGCTGACCGAGGAGCGCCGCCGCGACTACGTCAAGCTCGCCAAGACCAAGGCCGAGGAGTCCCGCGTCACGATCCGCAACATGCGCCGCAAGGCCAAGGACGCGATCGACGCCGGCGTCAAGGACGGCGAGTTCGGCGAGGACGAGGGCTCGCGCGCGGAGAAGGAGCTCGACGCGCTCACCAAGAAGCACGTCGACGCCATCGATGCCCTGCTCTCGCACAAGGAGAGCGAGCTGCTCGCGGTCTGATGCCTGACGCGACCGCGCGACAGGGCGTCTCATGAGGTGGGGACGTCGCCACGAGGCGGACCCCGACACCTCCGAGCGCCCGTCGACGCCGGTCGGCCAGGGCGCCGCCGCGCCGCAGTTCTTCGCGCCCGTGAACCCGGGCGCGCACGCCGACGCGGTCGAAGCGCACCCCGCGCAGGACGCCCCGACGGGCGTGTGGCCCCCCGGCCTCGCGACCGGCGAGGTGGAGCTGGCGGGTCCCGCCGACGCCGCCGTGGAGCACGCGCCCGAGACGGCGCCCGTCTCCTACGCGGCCGACGAGGTCGCGACGGCGGTCGCGCGCGCCGAGTCCCTCGCGGTGCCGCACACCGCCGGTGAGGACGATGCGGTGGACCCGGTCGACGTCGGCGTCCCCCTCGAGGACGCGGTGCCGGCGCCGGCCTCGCGCGCGGGACGCAACCTGGGTCTCGCGACCGTGGTGGGCGTGGTGCTCGCCGTGGGCGCGCTGGTCGCGGCGTGGTGGCACCCGCTGGTGTTCGCCATCGCGATCTACGGGTTCTGCGTGGCCGCCGTGGTGGAGTGGCGCAACGCCCTCGCGCAGCACGGCATGCACATCGCGCTCACGCCCGTCCTCATGGCCACCGCGGGCATGGGCGTCGCGACCTGGTTCGGCGGGGGAGAGGGCCTCGTCGTGGCGCTCCTCGTCGCGTCCGCGGGCGTGGCGGCCTGGCGCATCGTCGACGACCGCGTCGAGAACACGCTGTCCGACTCGCTCGTGAGCATCCTCACCCTCACGTGGATCCCCTTCCTCGGCTCGTTCATGCTGCTGATGGAGCGCGCGGACGACGGCGAGGGCTGGAAGCGGATCCTCATCACCATCGCGGCGGTGGTCCTCAACGACACGTTCGCCCTGTTCACCGGCATGCTCTTCGGGCGCCACAAGCTCGCCGAGCGCGTGAGCCCCAAGAAGACGTGGGAGGGCGCGATCGGCGGCGCCTTCTTCGGCGTCGCCGGCGCCTCGATCTTCGCCCTCGTCCTGCTCGACGGCCGCTGGTGGGTGGGCGCCGCGGTCGGCGCCGCGGCCGTCGTCGCGGCGGTGCTCGGCGACCTCGCCGAGTCCGTCCTCAAGCGCGACCTGTCCGTCAAGGACATGTCCAGCGCCATCCCGGGTCATGGCGGCGTGCTCGACCGCCTCGACTCGATGCTCCCGGCGGCGGCAGCCGCCTACGTCGTCTTCGCACTTCTCCTGGGGACCTGATGACCCTTCCGACCCTGCCCATGCTCGCGCCGCGTCGGGGCAAGCCCCCGCGGCACTTCGCCGACCTCGACCCCGCGGAGCGGGTGGACGCGCTCAAGCAGCTCGGCCAGCCCTCGTTCCGCGCCAAGCAGCTCGCGACGCACTACTACGACCACCTCACGGTGGACCCGGCCGACATGACGGACCTGCCCGCGTCCGCGCGCGACACGCTCGCGGGCGAGCTGTTCCCGCCGCTGCTGCGCCACGTCACCCAGCTGTCGGCCGACGACGGCGCGACCGTCAAGACGCTGTGGAACCTCATCGACAACGCCAAGGTCGAGTCGGTGCTGATGAAGTACCCCGACCGCGCGACGCTGTGCGTGACGAGCCAGGCCGGCTGCGGCATGGCATGCCCGTTCTGCGCGACCGGCCAGATGGGCCTCACCCGCAACCTGTCCGCGGGCGAGATCATCGAGCAGGTCCGCCTCGCCGCCAAGCAGGCGCGCGACGGCGAGCTCGGCGGCGACCCGGTCCGCCTGTCCAACGTCGTCTTCATGGGCATGGGCGAGCCCCTCGCGAACTACAACGCGGTCATGACCGCGGTGCGCGCGCTCACGAGCCCCGCCCCGGACGGCTTCGGTCTGTCCGCGCGCCACGTCACCGTCTCGACCGTGGGCCTCGTCACCGGCATCGACCGCCTCGCTGGCGAGGGCATCCCCGTCACGCTCGCGCTGAGCCTCCACGCGCCCGACGACGAGCTGCGCGACAGCCTCGTGCCCATCAACGCGCGCTGGAAGGTCGACGAGGCGCTCGACGCGGCGCGCCGCTACTTCGACGCGACCGGGCGTCGCGTGTCGATCGAGTACGCGCTCATCCGTGACATCAACGACCACGCGCACCGCGCCGAGCTGCTCGCGCAGAAGCTCAACGCGCGCGGCGACGGCTGGGTCCACGTCAACCCCATCCCGCTCAACCCGACGCCCGGCTCGAAGTGGACCGCGTCGGATCCCAAGGTCGAGCGCGAGTTCGTGCGCATCCTCCGGATGCACGGGATCCCCACCACCATCAGGGATACTCGTGGCAGCGACATCGACGGCGCGTGCGGCCAGCTGGCCATCAAGGAGAGGTGATGACGACACTGTTCCCCAAGGTGGGTTCCCTCAAGCTGGGCTACAACCCCGAGCAGGTCGAGGAGTTCTTCGACCACGCCCGGTCGGCGTACGAGGGCCCCGGCCAGGCCGAGGCGGAGATGGCCTCGCTCGACGTGCGTCGCACCGCGTTCGACCTCAAGCACGGCGGCTACGACACCGCCGCGGTTGATGCCGCGCTCGACCGCCTCGAGGGCGCCTTCGTGGGCCGCCAGCGCGAGGCCTTCGTCCGCGCCAACGGGCCGGACGCCTGGATGCAGGAGCTCGCGCAGCGCGCGCAGACCCTCTACCCGCGCCTGCGCCGCCCCGTGGGCGAGCGCTTCGCGCACCCGTCCGCGCTGGCGAGCGGCTACCGCGCGAGCGACGTCGACGACCTGCTGAGCCGCGTGACCGCGTTCTTCGACCGCGGCGCCCCGCTCACCGCGGACGAGGTGCGCGGCGCGACCTTCCGCACCGCCCACGGCACGAAGGCCTACGACGAGGCGACCGTCGACGCGTTCCTCGCGCGCATGGTCGACATCCTCCTCGGCGTCACCGAGGGATGACCCGCACCGTCTCCCTGCTCGGGTCCACGGGCTCCATCGGGACCCAGGCCCTCGACGTCGTCGCGCGCCACGGCGACCGCCTCGACGTGGTCGCGCTCGCCGCCGGCGGCAACGACCCGGGCGCGGTGATCGCCCAGGCCCGTGCGCATCGTCCCCGGTACGTGGCCGTCGCGCGCGAGGAGGCCGTCGCCGAGATCGCCGCGGCGCTGCCCGGCATCGAGGTGCGGGGAGGGGCCGATGCGGTGGTCGAGGCCGCGCGCCTCGGCGCCGACGTGGTGCTCAACGGCATGACGGGCTCCGTCGGCCTGCGCCCGACCCTCGCGGCGCTCGAGTCCGGCTCGACCCTCGCGCTGGCCAACAAGGAGTCGCTCGTCGCGGGCGGCGCCCTCGTGCTCGCCGCGAAGCAGCGCGACGACCAGATCGTTCCGGTCGACTCCGAGCACTCGGCCCTCGCGCAGGCGCTGCGCTCCGGCGCCCATGGGGAGGTGCGGCGGCTCGTCGTGACGGCCTCCGGCGGCGCGTTCCGCGGCCGCTCGCGCGCGTCCCTCGCGGACGTCACCCCCGCCGACGCGCTCGCGCATCCCAACTGGGACATGGGGCCCGTCGTCACGATCAACTCGGCGTCGATGGTCAACAAGGCGCTCGAGGTCGCCGAGGCGCACCTGCTGTTCGGCATCGGCATGGACCGCATCGACGTGGTGGTGCACCCGCAGTCGATCGTCCACTCGATGGTCGAGTTCGTCGACGGCGCGACCATCGCGCAGGCGTCCCCGCCCGACATGCGCCTGCCCATCGCGCTCGGCCTGAGCTGGCCCGACCGCCTCGCCGACGTCGCGCCGCGCCTCGACTGGACCCGGGCGCAGGCCTGGACCTTCGAGCCGCTCGACGAGGACGCGTTCCCCGCGATCCGCCTCATGCGCGCGGCGATGGCCGCATCGTCCCTGCACCCGGCGGTGTTCAACGCCGCCAACGAGGAGTGCGTCCAGGCCTTCGTCGACGGCGCGCTGCCGTTCCTCGGGATCGTCGAGACCGTCCGGCGCGTTGTGGAGGAGTACGACGCCCCCGACACCGTCACACTGGAGGCGGTGGACGATGCGGAGGCGTGGGCTCGGCGACGCGCGAGGGACGCGATCACGGGCGCGGGAAGGTAGGAGCAGTGGCTGAGGTCATCGGTTGGATCGTGCTCCTCGTGGGGCTGCTGATCTCGATCGCGCTGCACGAGCTGGGGCACATGATCCCCGCGAAGCGATTCGGCGTGCGCGTCAGCGAGTACTTCGTCGGGTTCGGCCCGAAGGTGTGGTCGCGGCGCGGCAAGGAGACCGAGTACGGGTTCAAGGCGATCCCGCTGGGCGGCTACGTCAAGCTCGTCGGCATGATCCCGCCCGCCGAGGCGGTCAAGCCTGTGCGCGGCACCGGCGCCGTCGCGCGGCTCATCGCCGACACCCGCGAGGCCTCCGTCGAGGAGGTCCTGCCGGGCGAGGACCACCGCGCCTTCTACCACCTCACCTGGTGGCGCAAGGCGATCGTCATGCTTGGCGGCCCGCTCGTCAACCTGCTCATCGCGGTGCTGATCTTCACGGGCGTGATGTTCGTCATCGGCACCCCCGGCCACCCGACCCTGACGATCGCGCAGGTCACGGACTGCGTGCCGGCGGCCGGCGCGACCGCGTGCGCGGCGGGCGACCCCGCCTCGCCCGCGTCCCAGGCCGGGCTCGAGGCCGGCGACACGATCACCGCCGTCGACGGCACGGCCGTGTCGACGTGGGACGCGTTCACCGCGTACGTCGCCCCCCGCGCGGGCGAGCAGCTCACGCTCACCGTGGACCGCGGCGGCTCGACGCTCGAGGTGCCGCTCACGCCCGCCACGCGCGAGCGCCCCGTCTACGACGACCAGGGCAACCCGGTCACCGCGGCGGACGGCACCGTCGAGACCCAGACGGTCGGCTACGTCGGCATCGCCCCGACCTCGGTCACGGAGCGCCAGGGCATCGGCGCCGGCGTCGCCTACACCGGCGACGTGCTGAGCCAGACGGTCGGCGTGGTGATCCACCTCCCGCAGAACGTCTACCACGTCGCCCGCGCGTCGCTCGGGCTCGAGGAGCGCACCACGGACTCCGTCATGGGGATCGTGGGCGTGGGCCGCGTCGCGGGGGACATCACCTCGGTGGACGTCTCGGGCTACACGATGGTCGACCGGGTCGCCGACATGCTCATGCTGGTCGGCAGCCTCAACCTCGCCCTCTTCGTCTTCAACATGATCCCGCTCGTGCCGCTCGACGGCGGTCACGTGGCCTCTGCCGTGTGGCAGGGCATCAAGAACGGCTGGGCGCGCCTGCGCGGCCTGCCGCGGCCGGCCCCGGTGGACGTGGCCCGCATGATGCCCCTCGCCTACGGCGTCTTCGCCCTGCTCCTCGTCATGGGCGTCATCCTCATCTATGCGGACATCGTCGCGCCCGTCAGCGTGGTGTGACGGCGGTTCCGCCACAACCTTGGGAGATACTGGACCAGTGACAGCCATCGGACTCGGCATGCCTGCCATGCCCGCACCCGTGCTCAACCCGCGCCGCAAGACGCGCAAGATCAAGGTGGGCACCGTGGACGTGGGCGGCGACGCGCCGATCAGCGTGCAGTCGATGTGCACCACCAAGACGCACGACGTCAACACCACCCTCCAGCAGATCGCGGAGCTCACCGCGGCCGGCTGCGACATCGTGCGCGTCGCGTGCCCCACGCAGGACGACGCGGACGCGCTGCCCGCGATCGCGCGGAAGTCGCAGATCCCCGTGATCGCCGACATCCACTTCCAGCCGAAGTACGTGTTCGCCGCGATCGAGGCCGGCTGCGCCGCCGTGCGCGTCAACCCGGGCAACATCAAGAAGTTCGACGACCAGGTCAAGGAGATCGCGCAGGCGGCGAAGGACCACGGCACGTCGATCCGCATCGGCGTCAACGCCGGTTCGCTGGACCCGCGCCTGCTCGCCAAGTACGGCAAGGCCACCCCCGAGGCGCTCGTCGAGTCCGCCGTGTGGGAGGCGAGCCTGTTCGAGGAGCACGGCTTCCACGACTTCAAGATCTCGGTCAAGCACAACGACCCGGTCGTCATGGTGCGCGCCTACGAGATGCTGTCCGAGCGCGGCGACTGGCCGCTCCACCTCGGTGTGACCGAGGCGGGCCCGGCCTTCCAGGGCACCATCAAGTCCGCGACGGCGTTCGGCGCGCTGCTGAGCCAGGGCATCGGCGACACCATCCGCGTGTCCCTGTCCGCCCCTCCGGTCGAGGAGGTCAAGGTCGGCATCCAGATCCTGCAGGCGCTCAACCTGCGCCCGCGCAAGCTCGAGATCGTCTCGTGCCCCTCGTGCGGCCGCGCCCAGGTGGACGTCTACGAGCTCGCGGAGAAGGTCACCGCGGGGCTCGAGGGCATGGAGGTGCCGCTGCGCGTCGCCGTCATGGGCTGCGTCGTCAACGGCCCGGGCGAGGCCCGCGAGGCCGACCTGGGCGTCGCCTCCGGCAACGGCAAGGGCCAGATCTTCGTCAAGGGCGAGGTCGTCAAGACGGTTCCCGAGAAGGACATCGTCGAGACCCTCATCGAGGAGGCGATGAAGATCGCCGAGACGATGGAGCCCGTCGAGGGCGCCGCTCCCATGGTGATCCCGAGCTGACATGACGGACTCGCTGCTCAGGCGCGCGCAGCACACGCTCGCGCCCCTGCAGCGGCGCGACCTCGACGCCGCGCTGATGCTCGCCGGGCGCGACCCGGTGGCGCACGTGGTGCCGCTCATGCATCTCGAGGTCGCGCGGGCGTCGGGCATCATGCCCGGCTCCCTGTGGGCCGTGCGCCGGCGCACCGGCCTGCACTCCGAGATGGTGGGCCTCGTGTGGAACGGCGCCAACCTCACGGCTGTCCTGCCCGAGGACGACGACGAGGACGCCGAGGCGCTGCGCGCCGAGGTGGCCGCCGCCGCCATCGCGCGGCTGACGCGCCCCGCGGCGCTCGTCGGCCCGGCGCAGGTCACGCTCGACCTGTGGGGCCGCGTCGAGCCGTGGTGGGGGCCCGCCCGCGAGGTGCGCGCCCGCCAGGTGTCGATGGCGATCGACGGCGAGCCGCGCCGGGTCGGCGGCATCGACGGCGCCGGGCTCGCGCTCGAGGCCGTGCGGCGGGCGAGCCTCGACGACTACGACCTGCTGCTGCCCGCGTGCGTCCACATGTTCATCGGGGAGGTCGGCTACGACCCGATGCGTCACGGCCGTGCCGGCTACGAGGAGCGCCTGCGCCACCTCATCCGCGCCGGCCGGTCGTACCTTCAGATGGGCGTGGTCGACGGCCGTCGCCAGGTGGTCTTCAAGGCGGAGGTCGGGGCGCTCGGCGGGGGGGTGGCCCAGCTCCAGGGGGTGTGGGTGCACCCCGACCTGCGGGGCCGGGGCCTCGCGCGCGCGGGCCTCGGCGCGGTCATCGACGCGGTGCGGGCCACGCTGGCGCCCACCGTGAGCCTCTACGTCAACGACTTCAACCCCGTCGCCATCCGCGCGTACGACGCGGTGGGCTTCCGCGAGGTCGGCACCTTCGCGACGGTGATGTTCTAGGACGGCCCGGACGATGCGCGGGTCACGCATCGTCCCCGATACCCTTGACCCCATGCTCCGCATGTCCACGCTCTTCCTCCGCACGCTGCGCGAGGACCCCGCCGACGCCGAGGTCGCGTCGCACAAGCTGCTCGTCCGCGCCGGCTACATCCGCCGCGCCGCCCCCGGCATCTACACCTGGCTGCCGCTGGGCCTCAAGGTGCTCGCCAAGGTCGAGGCGATCGTGCGCGAGGAGATGGACGCCGCGGGCGGCCAGGAGGTGCACTTCCCGGCGCTGCTGCCGCGCGAGCCCTACGAGGCCACCGACCGGTGGACCGAGTACGGTCCCAACCTCTTCCGCCTCCAGGACCGCAAGGGCGGCGACTACCTGCTCGCGCCCACGCACGAGGAGATGTTCACGCTGCTGGTGAAGGACCTGTACTCGTCCTACAAGGACCTGCCGCTGACGATCTACCAGATCCAGACCAAGTACCGCGACGAGGCCCGCCCCCGCGCGGGCCTGCTGCGCGGCCGCGAGTTCATCATGAAGGACTCGTACTCGTTCGACATCTCCGACGCCGGCCTCGACGCGTCGTACCAGGCGCAGCGCGACGCCTACATCCGGATCTTCGACCGCCTGGGCCTCGAGTACGTGATCGTGCAGGCGCAGTCCGGCGCGATGGGCGGCTCGAAGTCCGAGGAGTTCCTGTCGCCGACGGTCGTGGGCGAGGACACGTTCGTGCGCTCGCCCGGCGGCTACGCCGCCAACGTCGAGGCCGTCACCACGCCCGTCCCCGCGGCGCTGACCTGGGACGACGCTCCCGCGGCGCACGTCGAGGACACCCCCGACACGCCCACGATCGCGTCGCTCGTCGACGTGGCGAACGTCGCGCACCCGCGCGCCGACCGCGCCTGGACGGCCGCCGACACGCTCAAGAACGTCGTGCTCGCGCTCGCGTCACCGACGGGGGAGCGCACGCTGCTCGTCGTCGGCATCCCCGGCGACCGCGAGGCCGACATGACCCGTCTCGAGGCGGCCCTGTCGCCCGCGACCGTCGAGCCCGCCACCGAGGCCGACTTCGCCAAGCACCCCGAGCTGGTCAAGGGCTACATCGGCCCCGGCGCGCTCGGCCCGCAGGCCCGCGCCGAGGGCGTCGCCCGCGGCGACGAGGACGACACCGCGATCCCGTACCTGCTCGACCCGCGCATCGTCCCCGGCACCCGCTGGATCACCGGTGCCGATGCGCCCGGCCGGCACGTGTTCGAGCTCACCGCAGGCCGTGACTTCACCGCCGACGGCGTCATCGAGGGCGCCGAGGTGCGCGCCGGCGACGAGGCGCCCGACGGCTCGGGCCCGCTCGAGCTCGCGCGCGGCGTCGAGATCGGCCACATCTTCCAGCTGGGACGCAAGTACGCGGAGGCGCTCGACCTGCGCGTGCTCGACGAGAACGGCAAGCAGCAGGTCGTCACGATGGGCTCGTACGGCATCGGCGTGACCCGTGCGGTCGCGCTGCTCGCCGAGAACAACCATGACGAGCTCGGCCTCGCGTGGCCCATCCAGGTCGCCCCGTACCAGGTCCACGTGGTCGCCACCGGCAAGGACGATGCGGTGTTCGAGGCCTCCGCGCGCCTCGCCTCGGAGCTCGAGGCGGCCGGCATCGAGGTCTGCTACGACGACCGCTTCAAGGTCTCGCCCGGCGTGAAGTTCAAGGACGCCGAGCTCATCGGCGCGCCGTTCATCCTCGTGGTCGGTCGCGGCCTCGCGGACGGCGAGGTCGAGCTCAAGGTCCGCGCCGCGGGCACCAGCGAGGCGCTCCCCGTGGACGATGCGGCGGCCACCGTCGCGGAGCGCGTCCGGGAGGCGCTGGGCGCCTGACGCCTGGTTCTCGACGGCCGTCACCCTCGGGGGTGGCGGCCGTCGCTGCGTGCGGGGACGGCCGCTCGGCGACCCCTACGGCTGGACCGCGAGCCCCGGCAGCGCCGGGATGGTGGTGGCGTCGAATCCCGTGAGGGACGCGGCCTGCATCCACGCGTCGTAGGACGCGTCGAGGATCCACGCGAGGTCCGCGGTCGAGGCGCCGTCGATGAGGGCGGCGTAGCGGCCCGCCAGGTCGGTCTCGATCGCGATCTCGCTCGCCGCGCGCTCCGCCGGGGTGTCCATGCCGGCGGGCGGCACGTCGTACAGCGATGCGCGGTCGTCCTCGACGCCGGGCAGCGCGAGGATCGCGGCGGCGCGCTGCGCATGGATCCGCTCGCGGGCGAGCGCCCGCTCGCGCTCCTTCCCCGAGGCCTTCGCCGCGGCGACCTCGTACGCGAACGCGGCGCGGTCGTGCGCGACCGCGAGCTCGGCCAGCCGCGATGCCGAGACGGCTGTGCCGTCATGGGGGGCCCATGGGCCGGCCGCATCGTCGCCCACGTGCGGCATCGCGCGCTCCTGCGGCGCCGCGCCCGCGACGTCCGCGGCGTCGGCGATCACCGCGTGCGACAGGGCGATCGAGCGCAGCATCGCGGCGAGCGACGGATCGTCCTGGTCCGCCGCGTCCGCCCCGTCGAGCGCACCCGTGATCGCGGCCTCCACCGTGTCCGCGAGGGAGGGCGCCGCCGACGGGCTGACGGAGGGCGAGGGGGTCGCCCCGGGGGTCGCGAGGTACACGCCGCCGAGCGCCGCGAGCCGCTCGGGCGCGAGCGTCGCCTCGACGCTGCCCGGCTCGGCGGCGTCCGCGACGGCCTGCTCGCGCACCGCGGCCTCGTCGCGTAGCGCGACGGTCGGGGTGGGCGTGCGCCGCTCGATCGGCGGGGTCTCGAGGCGCACGTCGCAGCCCGCGGTCGCCACGGCGAGGACGCCGGCGAGCGCGGCGGCACGGACGATGCGGGAGGGGAGGGGCGCCATGGGCGTCATCATGACATGCCCCTGGAGGGGCCCTAGAATGTTCCCGACCGAACTTCAGTAACGGAGCGCGTGCCGCGCGTGGGAGGCGATGCCATGGACATCTCGAGCCGCATCATCGAGCTTGCCGCGCCGGCGGCGGAGGCCGCGGGGCTGGTCCTCGACGGGGTGGACGTCACGGCCGCGGGCAAGCGCTCGCGCGTGCTCGTCACCGTCGACCTGCCCGAGACCGAGGTGGGCAGCGCCGACCTCGACCGCGTCGCGGAGGCCTCCCGCCTGATCGGCAGCGCGCTCGACGAGGCGAACGTGCCCTCCACGCCGTACGTCCTCGAGGTCTCGACCCCCGGAACCGACCGCGTCCTGACGGAGCGCCGCCACTTCATGCGCGCCCGCACGCGGCTGGTCGACCTGCGGCTCGCGGAGGGCGCCCTCACGGGACGCCTGACCGACCTCGACGGCGATGAGCTCGTGCTCGACGTCGACGGCGAGGAGCGCCGCGTGCCGCTCGCGCAGGTGACGGACGGTCGCATCGTCGTGGAGCTCAAGAGGCTGGGAGAGTAGTAGGACATGGACATCGACATGCAGGCCCTGCGGGGCCTCGAGCGCGAGAAGGACATCCGTCTGGACGTGCTGGTCGACGCGATCGAGCAGGCGCTCGTCTCCGCGTATCACAAGACGCCCGGCGCGTACCGTCACGCCCGCGCGCACCTCGACCGCGTCACCGGCAAGGTGACGATCCTCGCCCGCGAGGAGGTCGAGGAGGGCCAGGACCCGATGGAGCTCCCCGAGTTCGACGACACCCCGAAGGACTTCGGCCGCATCGCCACCTCCACGGCGCGTCAGGTCATCTTCCAGCGCCTGCGCCAGGCGGGGGACGATGCGGTGCTCGGCGAGTACGCCGGCCGCGAGGGCCAGATCGTGTCGGGCGTGATCCAGCAGTCCTCCGACCCGAAGAACGTCCACGTCGACCTGGGCGACGTCGAGGCGATCCTGCCGCCCCACGAGCAGGTCCCCACCGAGGTGTACGTCCACGGCGAGCGCCTCAAGGGCTTCGTGCTCGACATCTCGCGCGGGCAGAAGGGCCCGTCGATCACGCTGTCGCGCACGCACCCCGGGCTGGTGCGCAAGCTCTTCGAGCTCGAGGTGCCCGAGATCGCCGACGGCACCGTCGAGATCATGAGCCTCGCCCGCGAGGCGGGCCACCGCACCAAGATCGCGGTCCGCGCGACCGTGCCGGGCGTCAACGCCAAGGGCGCGTGCATCGGCCCGATGGGATCCCGCGTGCGCGCCGTCATGAGCGAGCTGCGCGGCGAGAAGATCGACATCATCGACTGGCACGACGACCCGGCGACGTTCGTCGGCAACGCGCTGTCCCCGTCGCGCGTGGTCTCGGTCACCGTGGTGGACGAGGAGGCGCGCGCCGCCCGCGTGGTCGTGCCGGACTTCCACCTGTCGCTGGCGATCGGCAAGGAGGGCCAGAACGCCCGCCTCGCGGCCCGCCTCACGGGGTGGCGCATCGACATCCGCTCCGACGAGCAGCCGGACGTGCCCGGGCGCGCCGGTTCCGGCCGCTGACCGGACCCGCTAAGATGGTGGAGCCGAGAGATCCGTCCGTTGACGTCGGCGCCCCCGCCACCGCTCCCCAGGGACCGGTGCGGACGTGCGTCGGCTGCAGGGGACGGGGGTCTCGGTCGGTCCTTGTGCGAGTGGTGCAGGTGGACGGCCGTGCGGTCGTCGACCAGTCCCGCAGGCTGCCGGGCCGGGGAGCCTGGTTGCACCCCGACCCCCAGTGCCTCGCTCAGGCGCTGAGACGACGGGCCCTGCCACGCGCGCTGCGGGTGCAGGACCTGGACGTCGCCGGCCTCGCGGTCGGATAGCGTGGACCGTGCCCACCATCGAATCAGACGGGATGAAAGCCCATGGCCCAGCGATGAGCATCTCACGATGAGCACCCAGCCGTAACGATGGCTCGACCCTGTCTTGGGCGAGCCGAGACAGGAGAGAAGTGGCAAAGCCCCGCGTTCACGAGATCGCGAAGGAGCTCGGAGTCTCGAGCAAGGACCTGATCACCAAGCTCAACGAGCTCGGCGAGTACGTCAAGGGTCCGTCCTCCACCCTGGAGGCCCCCGTCGTGCGCAAGGCGCGCGACGCCTTCCCGACGGCGAAGCCCGCCGGCGACCAGGCCAAGCCTGCCGCCGCGGCCGCCACCCCCGCAGCCGCGCGCACCTCGGCGCCCAAGCCGGGCCCCAAGCCCGCGCCGGTCGCGGAGAAGCCCGCTGAGGCCCCCGCGGCCCCCGCCGCGCCGTCGGCCAAGCCGGCCGGCGCCCCCCGCCCCGGCCCCAAGCCTGCCCCCGCCGCGGAGAAGCAGCAGGAGGCCCCCGCGGCCGCCGCCGCATCCGAGGCCCCGGCCAAGGCCGCCCCGAAGCCCGGCGCCCCGCGTCCGAACGTGCCGCTGCCCAGCGACATGCCGCGTCCGCGTCCGCGCCCGGCGGGCAACAACCCGTTCAGCGACCGTTCGGCGGGCCCGCGCCCCCGTCCGCGTCCGGGCGGCAACAACCCGTTCCAGGCCAACCGTCCGGGCCCGCGCCCGGGTGGCGCCGGTGCCGGTGCCCCGGGTCGTCCCGGCGCGCCCGGCGGCGCCCGTCCCGGTGCCCCCGCGGGCACCCCGGGTCGCGGCTTCGGCCCCCGTCCCGTCGGTGCACCCGGCCAGGGTGCCGGCGGTCCCGGCCGTCCCGGCGGCTTCGGCGGCCCCGGCGGCCGTCCGGCCCCCGGCGGTCGCGGTCGCGGCGGCGGCACGGCAGGCGCGTTCGGTCGTGCGGGCGGCAAGCCCGCGCGCGGCCGGAAGTCGAAGCGTGCGAAGCGGGCCGAGTACGAGCAGCAGGCTGCGCCGTCGATCGGCGGCGTGCAGATCCCGCGGGGCGACGGCTCAACCCTGATCCGTCTGCGCCGCGGCGCGACGCTCAGCGACTTCGCCGAGAAGATCGATGTCAACCCCGCGTCGCTCGTGACCGTCCTGTTCCACCTGGGCGAGATGGCCACCGCGACGCAGTCGCTCGACGAGGGCACGTTCGAGGCCCTCGGCAGCGAGCTGGGCTACGTCATCCAGATCGTGTCCCCCGAGGAGGAGGACCGCGAGCTGCTCGAGGACTTCGGCCTCGACCTGGAGGCGGAGCTCGCGGCGGAGACCGACGAGGAGCTCGAGGCTCGCCCGCCGGTCGTCACCGTCATGGGTCACGTCGACCACGGAAAGACCCGCCTGCTCGATGCCATCCGCAAGTCGGACGTCATCTCCGGCGAGGCCGGCGGCATCACCCAGCACATCGGCGCGTACCAGGTGCACACCACGCACGAGGGCAACGACCGCGCCATCACCTTCATCGACACCCCGGGTCACGAGGCGTTCACCGCCATGCGTGCCCGTGGTGCGCAGGTCACCGACATCGCGATCCTCGTGGTCGCGGCGGACGACGGCGTGATGCCCCAGACCATCGAGGCGCTCAACCACGCGCAGGCGGCCAACGTGCCGATCGTCGTGGCGGTGAACAAGGTGGACAAGGAGGGTGCGAACCCGGCCAAGATCCGCCAGCAGCTCACCGAGTACAACCTCGTGGCCGAGGAGTACGGCGGCGACACGATGTTCGTCGACGTCTCCGCGCTCAAGGGCATGGGCATCGACGACCTCCTCGAGGCCGTCCTGCTCACCGCCGACGCGGGCCTGGACCTGCGCGCGAACCCGAACAAGGACGCCCGCGGTGTGGCCGTCGAGGCGCACCTCGACAAGGGCCGCGGCGCCGTGGCGACCGTCCTGGTCAACTCGGGCACGCTGAAGGTCGGCGACGCGATCGTCGCGGGCACGGCCCACGGCCGCGTCCGTGCGATGTTCGACGAGCACGACAACCAGGTCTCCGAGGCCCTCCCGGCCCGTCCGGTCATGGTCATCGGCCTCACGTCGGTGCCCCGCGCCGGCGACACCTTCCTGGTGGCCGAGGACGACCGCACCGCCCGTCAGATCGCCGAGAAGCGCGAGGCCGCCGAGCGGGCCGCGCAGCTGGCGAAGCGTCGCAAGCGCATCTCCCTCGAGGACTTCAACAAGGCCCTCGAGGAGGGCAAGGTCGACACCCTCAACCTCATCATCAAGGGTGATGTGTCGGGTGCCGTCGAGGCGCTCGAGGACGCGCTGCTCCAGATCGATGTGGGCGACGAGGTCGACCTGCGCATCATCCACCGCGGCGTCGGTGCGGTGACGCAGAACGACGTCAACCTCGCGACGGTCGACAACGCGATCATCATCGGCTTCAACGTGCGTCCGGCCGAGCGCGTCCAGGAGCTCGCGGACCGCGAGGGCGTCGACATGCGCTTCTACTCGGTCATCTACCGCGCGCTCGAGGACGTCGAGGCGTCCCTCAAGGGCATGCTCAAGCCCGAGTTCGAGGAGCGTCAGGTCGGCGGCGCGGAGATCATGGAGATCTTCCGTTCGTCCAAGTTCGGCAACATCGCGGGCTGCCTCGTGCGGACCGGCACGATCCGCCGCAACGCCAAGGCGAAGGTCGTGCGCAACGGCGTCGTCATCGGCGAGCCGACGATCGAGACGCTGCGCCGCTTCAAGGACGACGCGACCGAGGTCAAGGACGGCTACGAGTGCGGTATCGGGCTCGGCAAGTTCAACGACATCCAGGTCGGTGACATCATCGAGACCTTCGAGATGGTCGAGATCCCGAGGTCCTGATGGCTGACAAGGCACGTGCGCTGAAGCTCGCGGGCACGATCAAGAAGATCGTCGCCCGCGCGCTTCAGACCGAGATCAAGGATCCCCGGCTGGAGTTCGTCACGATCACGGACGTCCGTGTGACGGGCGACCTCCAACAGGCATCCGTGTTCTACACGGTGCTGGGCGACGACGCTGCACGGGAGGACGCGGCCAAGGGCCTGGCGAAGGCCAAGGGCCGGCTGCGTTCCCTCGTGGGCTCGGGCCTCGGCATCCGCCTCACGCCGACGCTCGAGTTCCACCTCGACGCGGTCCCCGAGACCGCGGCGAGCCTCGACCGTGCCCTCCACGAGGCGCACGTGCGGGACGAGGAGCTCAGGCGCCTGCGCGAGACCGCGGACTACGCCGGCGAGGCCGACCCCTACCGTCGTCCCGCCGAGGACGCGGACCAGGACGAGGACGAGAGCTAGCCGATGGGACGACGCGGCGGCCCCGAGCCGACGCCCGGCATCGTCGTCGTCGACAAGCCCCAGGGCTGGACGTCGCACGACGTGGTCGCGCGCGTCCGGCGCCTGGCGCGTACGTCGAAGGTCGGCCATGCCGGTACGCTCGACCCGATGGCGACGGGCGTGCTCGTCGTCGGCATCGGTCGTGCGACCAAGCTGCTCACGTACATCGTCGGGCATGACAAGGCGTACGACGCGACCGTCCGGCTGGGGGAGTCCACCGTGACGGACGACGCGGAGGGAGAGGTCACCGTGACCGTGGATGCGTCCACGGTCACGGACGAGGCCATCCGTTCCGCGATCGGTCCGCTCACGGGGGACATCCTCCAGCGGCCCAGCGCCGTCAGCGCCATCAAGGTCGACGGGAAGCGGGCCTACGCCCGCGTCCGCGGCGGCGAGGACGTCGAGCTGCCCGAGCGGCCCGTCACGGTCGCCGCGTTCGACGTGCTCGACATCCGCCGCCACGACGGCCTCATCGACGTCGACGTGCGCGTCGAGGTGTCCTCCGGGACCTACGTGCGGGCCCTGGCCCGCGACCTCGGCGCGGCGCTCGGCGTCGGCGGCCACCTCACCGCGCTGCGTCGCACCCGTGTGGGCGGCATCGGGCTCGACCTCGCGCGCACGCTCGAGGACCTCGGCGCCGTCGTCGACGGGGGAGAGGAGCTGCCGCGCGTGGGCCTCGCGGAGGCCGCCTCGGCGACGCTTCCCGTCGTCGAGGTGTCCGATCGGGAGGCGGCCGCGCTCGGCTTCGGCCAGTGGATCGACGCGTCCGTGGACGGCCCGACCGTCGCGATCGCCGCCGGTCCCCGAGCCGTCGCGATCGTCGAGCCCAAGGCCGGACGCGCGAAGCCGCTGGTGGTGTTCGAGCCCGCCGCCGCATCGTCCCCCGCCGCGCCTGCGGCAGAATGACCGGCATGCACGTCTGGCGCTCGCTCGCGGAGATCCCCGACCTCGGCCCGTCCGTGGTGACGCTGGGGAACTTCGACGGCGTGCACCGCGGCCACCAGGCCGTGCTCGGCGCCATGGTCGCCGACGCGCGCGCCCGCGGCCACGTCGCCCTCGCGATGACCTTCGACCCGCACCCCAAGGCCGTGCACGACCCCGCGCACCGGCCCGAGCTCATCACGGGCCTCGACGACCGGCTCGAGCGGCTCGCCGCGACCGGGCTCGACGGCGTGCTCGTGGTCCGCTACACGCTGGACTTCGCGCGCCAGACCCCCGAGGAGTTCGTCGAGGACTACCTGGTGCGCGGGCTGCGCGCCTCGTGCGTCGTGGTGGGCCGCGACACCCGCTTCGGGCGCGGCAACGCCGGCGACGTGGCGACGATGCGCGCGCTGGGCGACGCCCTCGGCTTCGCCGTCGACATCATCGACGACGCGTGCGCCGTGTCGGAGTCCGGCCGCCGCTGGTCCTCGACCTGGGTGCGCGAGCTGCTCGAGGCTGGCGACCTGCCCGGCGCGAACGAGGTGCTGGGCCGCGAGCACCGCCTCCGCGGCACCGTCATCCACGGCGACAAGCTGGGGCGGGAGATCGGCTTCCCGACGGCCAACCTCGACCACACCGCGGGCATGATCCCGCGCCACGGCGTCTACGCGGCCTGGCTCACGGTGCTCGACGTGGGCGGCAACGCGCGGGCCGCGGCGCTCGTGGGGGAGCGGCTGCCGGCGGCGATCAGCCTGGGCATGAACTACACGGTCGGCGGCACGGACCTGCGGATCGAGGCGTTCGTCATCGACCGCGAGGGCATCGACCTCTACGACGCGGAGGTCGCGCTCGACCTCGTGGAGTGGCGCCGGCCGATGCTCGACTTCGGCTCGCTCGACGCGCTCGTCACGGCGCTCGAGGAGGACGTCGACTGGTGCCGCGGCGTGCTCGGCGTGCACGCGTAGGCGGCCGACGCATCGTCCCGGGGCCCGCGTTCGCGAGGCTCGCATCGTTCCTGTATCATTGACAGTCGCCGTCAGAACGGCCGCGGATCCCAGAGCACCGGAGAACAAGCCCGGTTGCGCCGCGCAACGAACGAGAGAGAGATCACAGTGGCGCTCGACGCAGCAGTGAAGCAGTCCATCATGGCCGAGTACGCGACCCACGAGGGCGACACCGGCTCTCCCGAGGTCCAGGTCGCGGTCCTCACCAAGCGCATCAAGGACCTGACGGAGCACCTCAAGGAGCACAAGCACGACCACCACTCGCGTCGTGGCCTCCTGCTCCTCGTCGGCCGCCGTCGCAACCTCCTCAACTACCTCGCGAAGACGGACATCAACCGTTACCGCTCGCTCATCGAGCGTCTCGGCCTGCGCCGCTAAGCAGCGCACGCCGACCCCAGCGTCTGCCCGGCCGCTCCCCTCAGGGGTAGCAGCGGCCGGGCTTTCGCGTACCCGGGCACGATGCGCGGCCCGGGCCCTGCGGGGACGTCGCCCGCCGCGCCCGCGCGACCGCCGCATCGTCCCTCCCTGCTGTTAGGATTGTCGCGGTCCGGTTCGCCGGGCCGACCAACACAACCTGGCAGGCCAGCCGGATGCTGATCCTCGGTGGTGACCCCCAGAACCCCCTCCTCGATGGGGATCGTCCTGGGCGTTTCGACTGACGATCAGTGACGCGGCGTGAGCCGCATCCGCCTGCCTGCCACGAATAGGCAAGGAGCAACTCCTGATGGAGGGTCCTGAGATCCAGTTCGCCGAGGCCACGATCGACAACGGTCGCTTCGGCACCCGCACCGTCCGGTTCGAGACGGGACGTCTCGCCAAGCAGGCCGCCGGCTCCGCCGTCGCCTACCTCGACGGCGAGACCATGCTGCTGTCCGCGACGACCGCCTCCAAGGCGCCGCGCGACGGCTTCGACTTCTTCCCCCTGACCGTGGACGTCGAGGAGCGCCAGTACGCCGCCGGCAAGATCCCCGGCTCGTTCTTCCGCCGCGAGGGCCGCCCCACGACCGAGGCCATCCTCACGTGCCGCCTCATCGACCGTCCGCTGCGCCCGTCGTTCGTGTCGGGTCTGCGCAACGAGATCCAGGTCGTCGTCGACGTCCTCGCGATCCACCCGGACGACCAGTACGACGTCATCGCGATCAACGCCGCGTCGATGTCGACCCAGCTCGCCGGCCTGCCCTTCTCGGGCCCCATCGGCGGCGTGCGCATCGCGCTCATCGAGGGCCAGTGGGTGTGCTTCCCGCGCTGGTCGGAGATGGAGAACGCGGTCTTCAACATGGTCGTCGCCGGCCGCGTCGTCGGTGACGACGTCGCCATCATGATGGTCGAGGCCGAGGCCACCGAGAACGCGTTCGACCTCATCTCCGAGGGTGCCCAGGCGCCCACCGAGACCGTCGTCGCCGAGGGCCTCGAGGCCGCGAAGCCGTTCATCCGCGCCCTGTGCGAGGCCCAGGTCAAGGTCGCCGAGCAGGCCGCCAAGGAGACCGCGGAGTTCCCGCGCTTCCTCGACTACCAGGACGACCTGTACTCGGTCGTCGCGCCCGCCATCGAGGGCGACCTCGCCGAGGCGCTCACGATCGCCGACAAGCAGACCCGCGAGAATCGCCTCGACGAGATCAAGGACGGCGCGCACGACCAGTTCGACGCGCAGTTCGCCGGTCGCGAGAAGGAGATCTCCGCGGTCGTCCGCGCGGTCACCAAGAAGACCATCCGCCAGCGCATCCTCAAGGACGGCGTCCGCATCGACGGCCGCGGCCTCAAGGACATCCGCCCGCTGTCGGCCGAGGTCGCCGTGGTGCCCCGCGTGCACGGCTCCGCGATCTTCGAGCGTGGCGAGACCCAGATCATGGGCATCACCACGCTCAACATGCTCAAGATGGAGCAGCAGATCGACTCGTTCTCGCCTGAGACGCACAAGCGCTACATGCACCACTACAACTTCCCGCCGTTCTCGACCGGCGAGACGGGTCGCGTGGGCTCCCCGAAGCGTCGCGAGATCGGCCACGGCGCGCTCGCCGAGCGTGCCCTCGTGCCGGTGCTCCCGTCGCGCGAGGACTTCCCCTACGCCATCCGTGAGGTGTCGGAGGCGCTCGGCTCGAACGGCTCGACCTCGATGGGCTCGGTGTGCGCCTCGACGCTCGCCATGCTCAACGCGGGCGTGCCGCTGAAGGCCCCCGTCGCGGGCATCGCGATGGGCCTCGTGTCCGACACGGTCGACGGCGAGACCCGCTACGCGGCGCTCACCGACATCCTGGGCGCCGAGGACGCGTTCGGCGACATGGACTTCAAGGTCGCCGGTACCTCCGAGTTCGTCACCGCGATCCAGCTCGACACCAAGCTCGACGGCATCCCCGCCTCGGTCCTGGCCGGCGCGCTGTCGCAGGCGTACGACGCCCGCGTCCACATCCTCGGCGTGATGGCGCAGGCCATCTCCGAGCCCGACGAGATGAGCCCGCACGCCCCGCGCGTCATCGCGGTGAAGATCCCCGTCGACAAGATCGGCGAGGTCATCGGCCCCAAGGGCAAGATGATCAACCAGATCCAGGACGACACCGGCGCGGACATCTCCATCGAGGACGACGGCACCGTGTACATCGGCGCCACCGACGGCCCGTCGGCCGAGGCCGCGCGCGCCGCGGTCAACGCCATCGCGAACCCGCACGTCCCCGAGGTCGGCGAGCGCTTCGTCGGCACCGTGGTCAAGACGGTCGCGTTCGGCGCGTTCGTCTCGCTCAGCCCCGGCAAGGACGGCCTGCTGCACATCTCGCAGATCCGCAAGCTCGTCGGCGGCAAGCGCGTCGAGAACGTCGAGGACGTGCTCGGCGTGGGTCAGAAGATCCAGGTGGAGATCACCGAGGTCGACCCGCGCGGCAAGCTCTCGCTCGGCGTGGTCGAGGAGGCGGGCGCGGAGGGTTCCTCCGACGCCGCCGAGGAGACCGTCGAGGCGTAGGCGCTTCTGGTAGTTCCGCTCGAAGGGCGGTCGGGGAGACCCGGCCGCCCTTCGGCGATTCCCAATGACAGATGTGACAGGTGTGATTGGGCCGGGGCGCGGGCTGAGACCGGGGCTGGGGATCCGGCCGCGGTCGCGCCACCGTGCGTGGCCCCAGTCACATCCGTCACAAGCGTCATTGCGAATCGCGGATAGGCTCGCCCTCATGCCTCACATGCTTCCCCTCGTGCACGCCGGAGCGATCGGCTCCGACCTCACCATCGAGCAGGACCACGGCGCGGTCATCCGCCGCACGATCCTGCCGGGCGGCGTGCGCGTGCTCACGGAGCAGATCCCCGGCATGCGCTCGGCGACGTTCGGCGCGTGGGTCGGGGTCGGCTCGCGCGACGAGGCCCCCGAGCACGCCGGCTCCACGCACTTCCTCGAGCACCTCCTGTTCAAGGGCACGGGCCGCCGCAGCGCCCTCGACATCGCGGAGGAGTTCGACCGCGTCGGCGGCGAGTCCAACGCCCTCACGGGCAAGGAGTACACCTGCTACTACGCGCGGGTGATCGACACCGACCTGCCGATGGCGATCGACGTCATCCTCGACATGGTCACCTCCGCCCGCCTCGACCAGGCCGACTTCGACATGGAGCGCGGGGTGATCCTCGAGGAGCTCGCGATGAACGAGGACGACCCGGGCGACGTCATCCACGAGCGGTTCACCGAGGCGGTCCTCGGGGGCCACGTCCTCGGCCGGCCCATCGGCGGCACGCCGGAGATCATCGAGGCGGTCACGCGCGACGCCGTCTGGGCGCACTACCAGGAGCACTACCGTCCCGAGGGGCTCATCATCACGGCCGCCGGGGGAGTGGACCACGACGCCGTGTGCAGGCTGGTGGCCGATGCGCTGGTCGCCGGCGGCTGGGACCTCGCCGACGGCGCGGTGCCGGTCGGGCGGCGCGACCGCTTCGCGCCGGTCGAGGCCACCCTCACCCCGCAGGTCCGCATCACGCGCCACGAGCTCGAGCAGGCCCACGTGCTGCTCGGCACGCGCGGCTTCTCCGCGACGGACGACCGCCGCAGCGTCCTGGCGGTCTACAACGCGATCCTCGGCGGCGGCATGAGCTCGCGCCTGTTCCAGGAGATCCGCGAGAAGCGCGGGCTCACGTACGCGGTGTACTCGTTCGGCTCGCCCAGCACGGAGACGGGCGTCTTCGGCGTCTACGGCGCGTGCACGTCCGCCAAGGCGGACGAGGTCGAGCGGCTCATGGCGCTGGAGCTCGAGCGCATGGCCGACGGTGTCACCGCGGGCGAGCACGAGCGCGCCAAGGGTCAGATCGCCGGCTCGATGGTGCTGCGCCTCGAGGACTCGTACTCGCGGATGTCCCGGCTGGGCAAGGCCGAGCTGGTCTTCGGCGACCTGTGGTCCATCTCCGAGATGCTCGACGACGTGCACGCCGTCACCGCCGATCAGGTGCGCGCGCTGGCCGCCGACATCGCCTCCCGCGAGCGCGTCTCCGTCCGCGTCGGCCCCGCCTGATACCAGGGGCGTCGGCCTCGCCGGGGTGGGTCCCGGCGGGTGCTTATGCTGCCCTTACACACCTCCCAGCGAACTCCCAGGGTCCGTCCATACCTTCGCATCGACACGTTGATGATCGAACGGACGGACGATGCCCAAGAACACGACCAGGTGGACCCGCGTACGCACGTGGGGCATCCCTCTCGGCGCGGCGGTCGGCGGAGCCGGCATCTGCGCCGGCGCCTTCGCCCTGTGGGGCACCGGGGGTGACGATGCGCAGGCGGCCTCCGCGATGGACGGCGCCGCGCAGCAGCAGACGGTGACGGTCGGGCTGCAGACGCTCGAGCAGTCGGTGTCCGCGACGGGCTCGCTCGCGGCCGTGAAGTCGGACTCGCTCGCGTTCGCGGCCTCGGGCAAGGTGACCAAGGTCGACGTCGAGGCGGGCGACACGGTGAAGAAGGGCGACGTGATCGCCACGATCGACACCCTTCAGCTCACCGCCTCGCTGCGGTCCGCCCAGGCCGACCTCGCGCAGGCCCGGGCGACGCTGTCCAACCTCGAGGACGCGGCCGACGGCTCCGACGCGAGCGACGCGCAGATCGCCGCCGCGACCGCGCAGGTCAAGGTCCTCAAGCAGAACGTCGCCGACGCGAAGGACGCGATGAGCGACGCGAAGCTCGTCGCCGACATCGACGGCCTCGTGACCGAGCAGCCCTACGAGGTGGGCGACGTGGTGTCGTCCGGGTCCTCCGGATCCGGCTCGACCGGCTCGACCGGCTCGAGCGGCGCCACCGGGGGCGCGTCGATGGGCGGCTCCTCGACCGCCGCATCGTCCACCTCCACGTCGACCGGCGTGACGATCGTCGGCCAGGACGAGTGGACCGTGACCGTGAGCCTCGACGAGACCGAGGTCGCCGAGATCGAGAAGGGCGACCAGGTCACGTTCACGTCGGACGACGTGGACCAGGAGTTCTACGGGATCGTCACCGACATCGCGAACCTGCCCACCACCACCGGGGGCACGGCGACCTACGACGTCGACCTCCAGGTCACCGGCGACGTCGCGGGACTGTACGAGGGCACGTCGGTGACGGCGGACATCGTCTACCTGCGCCAGGTCGACGTGCTCGCCGTGCCCGCCAACGCGGTCACGACGACGGACGGGACCTCGACCGTCACCGTCGTGGACGCCGAGGGCACGGAGTCGCAGGTCGAGGTCACCGTGGGCGACACGGTCGGCCAGTACACCGAGATCACCTCGGGGCTGGCGGAGGGCGACCAGATCGTCATGACGGTCACCACCGGGCGCGGGTCCAACGGCTCGAGCGGGTCCGACCAGACGATGCAGGGCTACGGGCAGCTCCCGACGGACGGCACGTTCCCGGGAGGCGGCGAGATGCCCACCGGCGGTCAGCTCCCCGGCGGCATGGGCGCGCTGCCGGGCCAGTAGGCCCAGCGAGCCGCCCACGCATCGACGACGACAAGGAACCGCATGACCGTCACGACACGCGACCCGCTCGCGGGCGCCTCCCCGGTGATCGAGATCACCGGGGCACGCAAGACCTACCGCACGGGGGACATCGAGTTCGAGGCCCTGCGCGGCATCGACTGCAGGATCTTCCCGGGCGAGTACGTCGCCATCGTCGGGCCCTCGGGCTCCGGCAAGTCCACGCTGATGAACATCCTCGGATGCCTCGACGTGCTCACGAGCGGCAGCTACATCCTCGCCGGCGAGGACGTCTCGACCCTCGACGAGGTCGCGCTCGCCTCGGCCCGCAACCGCCGCATCGGCTTCGTGTTCCAGCAGTTCAACCTGCTCGCGAGCCTCACGGCGCTCGGCAACGTCGAGCTGCCGCTCATCTATGCGGGCGTCGCGCCGGCCGAGCGCCGCGAGCGCGCCCTCGCCGCGCTCGAGCGCGTGGGCCTGGGGGACCGGTGGCGCAACCATCCGGGCCAGCTCTCGGGCGGCCAGCAGCAGCGTGTCGCGATCGCCCGCGCGCTCGTCACGGAGCCCGCGATCGTGCTCGCCGACGAGCCGACGGGAAACCTCGACTCGCGCTCGACCGAAGACGTGCTCGGCATGCTCGACGACCTCCACGGGGAGGGCCGCACCATCGTCCTCATCACCCACGAGGGCGACGTCGCGCGCCGCGCCCAGACCGTCTACAACGTGACCGACGGCCAGTTCGTCGGCGCGGGAACGGAGATCGCCAAGTGAGGCCCGCCGACCTCCTCAGCAGCTCGTGGCGGGCGGTCCGCTCCCACAAGATGCGCTCCGCCCTGACGATGCTCGGCATCGTCGTCGGCATCGCCTCGGTGGTGCTCACCGTCGGGCTCGGCCTGGGCACGCAGAAGGACGTGAGCGAGCAGATCGCCGCGCTCGGGTCCGACCTGCTCATCGTGTCCCCGGGATCGTCGACGGACTCCAGCGGCGTCCGCGGCGGCTTCGGCAGCGGCCAGACCCTCACCCTGTCGGACGCCGAGGCGCTCGGCAACGAGGTGGTGGTGCCCGACGCCGATGCGGTGGCGCCCGAGAAGTCCTCGAGCCTGTCGCTCGAGTACGGCGAGAGCAACTGGACCACGACGGTCACGGGGACCACGACCAGCTGGCCGACGGTCCGCTCGCGCGAGCTCCTCTACGGCAGCTTCTTCACCGACGACGACGTGACCTCCGGCGCGCACGTCATCGTGCTCGGCTCGGAGACCGCGGTCGAGCTGTTCGGCGCGACCACCGTGGTGGGCCAGCAGGTCACCATCGACGGCGAGACCTTCGACGTCGTGGGCGTGCTGTCCGAGGCGGGATCCTCCGGCGACACCTCGCTCGACGACCTCGCGGTGGTGCCGATGACCACCATGATCGACACGCTCGCCACCACGGCGAGCGAGTCCGTCGACACCATCTACATCAAGGCGGTCTCGTCCGACGTGCTCGGCGCCGCCTCGCAGGAGGCGACCTCGCTCCTGCTCAATCTGCACGGCCTCGCGTCCGCCGACGACGCCGACTTCACCGTCGACGTCCAGGATTCGCTCATCAACGCCGCCACCTCGGTGTACCAGAAGCTCACCGTGCTGCTCACGGGCATCGCGGCGCTCGCGCTGCTGGTCGGCGGCATCGGCGTGATGAACATCATGCTCGTCTCGGTGACGGAGCGGACGCGCGAGATCGGCCTGCGGAAGGCGCTCGGCGCCGCCCCCGCGAACATCCGCAACCAGTTCCTCATCGAGGCGATGATCCTCGGCCTCAGCGGCGGCGCGGTCGGCGTCGTCATCGGCGTCGGGCTCGCGCTCGGCCTGCCGGGGGTGCTCGGCTCGACCATCGTCATCTCGGGCCTCGCGCTCGTGGTGTCGGTCGTGGTGGCGGTGGGGATCGGCGCGGTGTTCGGCGTGTACCCGGCGGCCCGCGCCGCGCGGCTCGCGCCCATCGACGCCCTGCGGGACCAGTGAACGTGAAGCACAAGGAACAGGAAGCAGCCAACATGAACAAGACCCGGATCACCCTCACGGCGGCGCTGTGCGGCTCGGTGCTGCTCGCCGGATGCTCGTCCGGCGGCGCGGCGGAGAGCCAGCCCGACGCATCGTCCTCGGGCGATGCCGTGCTCGGCAGCGTCCCCGGTGGACAGGGCGGCGACCGTCAGCCCTCCGGCGTGACCGGCGAGATCGCGTACGTCTCCGACGGCACCGCTCAGGTGCAGGACGGATCGTCGCAGACGGCGGTCCGCTTCGGCTCCGACACCGCGTTCACGCGGCAGGTCGACCTCGCGCTCGGGGACGTCGCCGGCGGTCAGTGCGTGGTCGCGATGCTCGGCGACGACGACACCGCCACCACGATCACCGTCACCGACGCCGCCGACGACGGCACCTGCGCGACGGGCCTCGGCGGCATGGGCGGCGGCCCCGGCGGCGACGGGCAGATGCCCACCGACATGCCCAGCGGCATGCCGACCGACGGAGAGATGCCCACGGACCTGCCCAGCGGCGCACCCGCGCTCGCCGGGGACGGCACGCAGACGGGCGACGCGATGCCGTCGGGCGGCTTCGACCCCTCGAGCATCGTCGCGGGCACCGTCACCTCCGTGAAGGACGATGCGCTGGTGGTCGAGGCCTCCGACGGCACCGCGACCACGGTGACGGTGGGCGCGGACACCGCGATCACCGGCACCGAGGCGGCGGACGCGGACGCCGTGACCGTCGGCATGTGCATGACGGCGGGCGGCGAGGCCGACAGCTCCGGCGGCTACGACGCCACCACCGTGTACGTGTTCGACGCGGGCGACGCCGGCTGCGTTTCGACGACCGGTTTCGGCGGCCGCGGCGGCTTCCGGGGCGGGGACCGCGGCGCGATGCCGGGCGGCTCGACCGACACGAGCGGGCAGTCGTGAGCGGGACCCTCCGGCGCACGCGGCTGCGGCTCGTCGCCGTGCCCGTCGCGATCGCGGGCGTGGCCGGCGTCATCGTGGTGAGCGGCGCCTCGTCCTCGTCGGCGACATACCGCACCGCGGAGGCCTCGACCGGGGACGTCACGCAGACGCTCAGCGAGATCGGCTCCATCGAGTCGGCCAGCCGCTACGACGCGACGTTCCAGGTCGACGGCACCGTCGCAAAGGTCAAGGTCGGCGTGGGCGACACGGTCGAGGCCGGCGACGTGCTCGCGCGGCTCGACTCGGGCGACCTCGACGATGCGGTGAGCGAGGCCGAGGACGCGCTCGCGAACGCCCAGCAGGCGCTCGCGGACGACCTCGACGCCCAGAGCGGCGACACCTCGAGCTCGTCGAGCTCGTCGACCAGCGCGTCGTCGGCGTCGTACTCCACCTCGACAGCCACGGATGCCACGGACGCCACCATGGCGACCGTCGCGGCCACCGAGGTTGCGGCCGTCACCCTGCTCGCCGCGCCCGTCGCCGCGACGACCACGGACGCGGACCCCGTCGCTCGGGCGCGGGCGGCGCTGGTCTCCGCCCAGGACGCGCTGCTCGCCCAGTACGACGTCGCCCAGACGCTCCTCGAGGCCGCGCAGCAGGCCTCGGCCGACGCGCAGGAGACGTGCGCCGCCTTCACGAGCGCCGACGCCGGCACCGACACGGCGTCGGACGGGGCCGACGGGACCGACTCGGGCGACACGGGGACCGCCGACACGGGCACGAGCGACACTGCCGCCGCCCTCGCGGCGTGTCAGGAGGCCACCGCGGCGGCCCTCGCGGCGTCGCAGGAGTCGATCGACGCGCAGTCCACGCTCATGGACCTGTCCCAGGACGTCGACGCCGCCGTCGCGGCGCTCCAGGAGGCGCTCGTCGCGGCGGACGCGACGGACGGATCCGGCGGCACGGGCGGCTCGACCGGCGGCTCGACCGACACGCCCACCGGATCCGCCGGAGGGACCACCGGCGGCCAGGCGGGCGGCACCGGCGACGGCACGACGCAGGCCCCGAGCGGCACGATGGGCGGCACCGACACCGGCACCGACACCGGGGCCACGGGCGCGGGTGACGCCACGATGCCGGGAGGCGCCGCGGGCACGGGCGACGGCACGGCCCTCGGCGGCACCGGCGACTCCTCGACGGGCACCCAGGGCGCGACGAGCGGGGGAGGTGCGACCGCATCGTCCACCGCGCCCAGCGCCGCCGACATCCTCGCCGACAAGGCCGACATCACCTCCGCGCAGGCCGCGCTCACCGTGGCGCGGCAGCAGGCGGAGTACGCGACGGTGGCGGCGCCGGTCGCGGGCACCGTCGTGGCCGTCGGCGTCGTGGCGGGCGACGCGGTGACCGCGGGGGACACGACGACGGCCATCACGATCGTCGCGGACAACGCGTACCTGGTGACCCTCTCGGTGGACCTCACGGACGCGCAGCTGCTCGCGGTCGGCCAGGACGCGGAGCTGACTCTCACCGCCTCGGGGACCACCGTCGCCGGCTCGGTCTCGAGCGTGAGCCACGTGAACTCCGGCAACTCGTTCATGCAGGCCTACACGGTCACGGTCGCCGTGCCGGACCCGGGCGTCGAGATCCGCATCGGCGCCGCCACGCGGCTGTCGATCACGGTCGCCGCGGCGAAGGGCGTGCTGGTGGTGCCGACGTCCGCGATCGCCGATGCGGGCGGCGCCGCGACGGTCCAGGTGGTGGGCGCGGACGGCACCGCGACGCAGACCCCGATCGAGACCGGGGCCGTGGGAGCCGTCTACACCGAGGTCACCTCCGGGCTCGAGAAGGGCGACGCGGTGGTCCTCGCGGACCTCACCCAGCAGCTCACGAGCGGCGACTCGCCGGGCGACTCGTCCGGCGGCCTCCTGGGCGGGCTGAGCTCCGACTCGTCGTCCACCCAGTCCGACCAGCAGATGCAGTTCCCGGGCGGCGGTCAGCTCCCCGGCGGGGGCCAGTTCCCCGGCGGCCCGAACGGCTGACGCGGGCCCGCCCGTGACGGATCCCTCGGGGGCGCCCGGTACGCTCGACGCATGATCAACGTCGCCGTGCTGGGCGCCTCCGGGCGCATGGGTTCCCACGTCGTGGACGCCGTCGGCGGCGCCCCCGACCTCGCGCTGGTCGCCTCCCTCGACCACGGCGACGACCTCGCCGAGGCGGGCCGCGTGGGCGCTCATGTGGCCGTCGACTTCACGGTTCCGAGCGCGACCGAGGCGAACGTCCACGCGCTCATCGACGCCGGCATCCACGCGGTCGTCGGCACCACCGGCTGGACCGCCGAGTCGCTCGCCCGCGTGGAGGAGCACCTGCGCGAGCGGCCCGAGGTGGGCGTCCTCATCGCCCCGAACTTCTCGCTCGGCGCCGTGCTCGCGATGCGCTTCTCCGCCGCGGCCGCCCGCTACTTCGAGTCGGTCGAGATCGTCGAGCTGCATCACCCCGACAAGGTCGATGCGCCGTCGGGCACCGCGGTCCACACGGCCGCGGGGATCGCCGCCGCGCGCGCCGCCGCGGGCCTGGGTCCGTCGCCCGACGCCACCACGCACGACCCGGACGGCGCCCGCGGCGCCGTGGTCGACGGCGTCCACATCCACGCCGTACGCCTGCGCGGCCTGGTCGCGCACGAGGAGGTGCTGCTGGGCAACCCGGGCGAGCAGCTCACCCTCCGCACCGACAGCTTCGACCGCATCAGCTTCATGCCCGGCGTGCTCCTCGGCGTGCGCGAGGTCGGCGGCCGCCCGGGGCTCACCGTCGGTCTCGACCGCTACATGTCGCTGTGAGCGTGATGCGCCGGCCCGCCTTCCTCGCGGCGGTCGCCACCACCGTGCTGCTCGCGCTGCTCATCGGGTTCGTCGGCAACATCGCGATCGCGCTGCTGGGCGCGCCGGGCGCCATCGCGAAGGCCCTCGGCGTGCTCGTGATGATCCTGCCGGTCATCGCGGTGTGGTTCCTGGTGCACGAGTGGCGCACCGGCGTGACCGTGCAGCGCATGTCCACGCGCCTCGAGGCCGAGGGGCGGCTGCCGCTCCACGACGGCGCGCGCACGCCCACCGGCCGGCTCACCGACGAGGCGGCCCACGACATCTACGAGGTCGCCCGCGCCGGCGTCGAGCTCGAGCCCGACAGCTGGACCGCCTGGTTCCACCTCGCCTACGCGTACGACGCGGTCAAGGACAAGGCGGAGGCGCGCAGGGCGCTCCGCCACGCCGCGGAGCTGTTCCGCAAGCAGGGCTGACGCCTCACCCGGGCGGCGCGCCCGGGCCGGCGCGCATCGTCCCTGGTGAGTTGGCGTGGGTGCTGATGTCCCCAGCCCCTGGCGGTTGTTCGGGTTATCCACCCTGGTATCTCCCTTGATCTGCGTCGAGGGTGGCTGTCTGAGGCA
>NZ_BBLZ01000002.1:451735-687489 GCF_000971195.1 Demequina soli | reverse complement strand
CTTGTCCAGCCTACCCGATCTTCGCATTCTCACCAAATCGCCTTGTCGGCATCTGGTCAAGCGCGTCCTCTCGGGCGGCTCTCGATCTTACACCCTTTCGTCCGGTTTGTTGACCGCACTTCAGGTGGCTTCTCGAGCCTGTCACCTGGCGTTTCCCTCTCGGGCCCCGCCGCGGCGACCTGGAATAAGTTACACACTTGTTTCGGCGTTGTCCAACCGGATCGGCGATGACTTGGTTACCCCAGGTAACGGGCCGCACATCCGGCAGACTCCGGCTCCGCGACCCCTCAGCGCCCGTTCACACAGGTCTCGACGAGCCAGTCGAGGACCGTCTCCGCACGCAGGAGCACCGAGATGTGGCCGTCGTCGGGGAACAGCCGCCACTGCGCGCCCGGGATGGCCCGCGCGAGCCACTCGCCATGCGTGCACGGCACCACCCTGTCCCGCCCCCCGTGCGCGAGCAGCACCGGCACGCGCGCGGCATCGGCCGGATCGAATCCCCACGGGGAGACGTAGGCGAGGTCGTCGTCCACCATGCCGTCGGGGCCGTGCTCGAGCGCGGCGCTCACGATCTGGTCGAACCAGCTCCACTCCCCCGCCAGCGTCGCGTGGTCCTCAGGGATGAAGATCTCCGGGTCCCACTCCCGGGCGAGCTGCGCGCGTAGCGCGACCGGTCCGGAAGCTGCCGCCTCGAGCTCCCCGCGCCCTCCCGCGGCCATCCCCCCGTACCAGTCGAGCCCCTCGGCCCCCATGGGCGCCAGGCCGGCGATGCTCGCGCACGCGCGCACTCGTTGAGGTTGGAGCGCGGCACAGGCGAGCGCGTGCGGGCCGCCTCCCGAGTGCCCGACGACGGCGAAGCGCTCGATGCCCAACGTGTCCGCGACGGCGGCGACGTCCTCGGCGACGTCCGCCACGCATCGTCCCTCGCGGCGGGTCGAGCCGCCGTAGCCGGGCCGGTCGAGCGACACCCACCGGATGCCACGGTCGGTCGCGGGCCCCATGAGCGGGCCGGGCGGCTCACCGATGTTGGGGGTGCCGTGATGCCAGAACAGCACCAGCGACGCGTCCTCGGGCCCGTCGGTGTACCACCGCACCGCGCGGCCGCCGGGGCGGTCGAGCTCGCCGATGCGCATCATGAGCCGACGCTATCGCGGGTGCGGCGGCAAGGACCCGACCCTGCGCTTCCTGCACGCCGTGCGTCTTCACCACTGACAGGATGCAGTCCGAACAGGGGGGAGGAACCGTGAGCAGGTGGTCGGACACGCTCGACGCGCTGATGCGGGAGCGCGGCAGGGCCCTCTACGGGTACGCGTTCGTGCTCACGGGCAACGCGGCCGACGCCGACGACCTGCTCCAGGACGCCCTGGTGCGCGCGTTCAAGCGTGGCAAGGGCCCCGAGGACGTCACGGCCGCCCACGCGTACGTGAAGCGCGCGATCCAGACGACGTTCATCGACACGCATAGGCGCGCGAACGTCCGGCCCCGTCGCGACTCTCGTGAGGCGGACCGGGTGATCGCCGACCCCACGCAGGCGAGCGCCACCCGCGACGCCCTGCTCGAGGCGGTGCTGTCGCTGCCGCCGCGCGAGCGCACGTGCCTCGTCATGCGCTACTTCGACGGCCTCGCATCTCCCGCGATCGCCGCCGAGCTGGGCATCTCCCCCGGCACGGTCCGCGGCTACCTCGCGAGCGCCGTCGAGACCCTGCGCCGCACGCACGGCGACTTCGGGCTGGACCCGACCGACGCCCTGGAGGGCGGAGACGAGCACGTGGTGATCCTCACGAAGGGAGGCACGCGATGAGCAACGAGCTGATGGAGTCCCTCGCCCGCCAGGCGGAGTCCGGCGGCGCACTGTACGACACCCGCCCGGTGGACGATGCGGTGGTCGCCCCGGCACGGCGCCGGGTGCGCCGCGCCCGCACGATGCGCGCCGTCGGCACGGTGGGCGTCACGGCGCTCGTGCTCGCGGGCGTGACGGCGGCCGCGCTGCAGTGGGACGGCGGCCGCCACCACGTGGCGCCGGCCCTCCCGACACAGGATGCGACGCCCGCGCTGCGGGCCGACGACCTCCTGCACGGCATGTCGACGCGCGTCCGCGGCGAGACCAGCACCGCGCAGGCGGCGACCGTCTGCTACCTCGCCGACGGCAAGAACCCGTGGGTCGAGGACAACTACAAGGTCAGCACCACGGTCTTCGACAACTGCCCGGCCATGTGGATCGGGACGAGCCACCTCATCGAGCTCGAGTCCACGACGGTCGTGGTGGGCGGCGGAGGGTCGATCCGGGTCGAGTACCTGGTCACCAACACGTCGTCGGATCCGCTGATGATCGACCCCGTCGGCTCGACGGTCGCGCTGCTGACCGCACCGGACGCGGTGGTCACGCTCCCGTCCACCGCGGACGGGCAGTACGTCGGGACGTCGCTGTGGCAGAGCGACACCACGCGCTCGGCCGAGATGGGCGGCGACAGCGGCCCGATCCGGCTCGAGCCGGGCGCCCACTACGAGGGCGCGACCACGTACACGGCACAGGTCCTGCGGGGCTCGGACGCGAACGACATCGCGCAGCGGTTCTCCGCCGGCGAGCTCGACGCCACCGTGACGGTCCAGTTGCGCATCGCGCCCGACGGCACGCCGGGCACGCGCGAGCTGTTCCTCGAGGCGAGCGAGACCCTCGCCGCGAGCGGCACCGTCACCCCGTCGTCGTGGGTGTTCGACGGGCTCGAGCCGCGCACCCCGGGCGAGACGCGCGACGACGCGCAGGCGGCGCTCGACTGCCGCGTCGGCGGCGACCAGAACCCGCGCACCCAGGAGCCGCTCGACGCCGACACGCTCGGGACCTCGCCCACGTGCGACGCGGTGTGGATCCCCGGCGGCAAGGAGCTCCGCCTGAGCTCCCTCGACTTCGCCGTGAATGGCACGAGCCGCACGCTCGAGGTCTCGTGGACCCTCGAGAACGCCACCGCTGCGGCGCTGTCGCTCGACCGCGCGTCGACCGCGCTCCTCATGGAGACGGACCCGAGCACCCCCGCGGGCGAGAGCACATGGTTCCAGGCGGACACCGCGGGCGGCGTCTCCGGCGACACCCTCTGGCAGAGCCACACGACGCGCCATGGGTTCCTCACCAACCTCACGGCCGCGGACGGACAGCTGATGCCCGGCGGCACCCTCGAGGGCACGCACACCTTCGAGGGCTATGACGCCCCGCCGGACGGCGCCACCTACTCGGTCCTCATCCGGGTCGCGCGCGACGACGACGCCAACGGCGACCGCGAGCTCCTCCTCGAGGTGCCTTGGGAGGGTTGACGCCCTCCGCATGACCCTTCGCCGCTTCGGTGGGACCATCGAAGCGGCGAAGGGTACGGCCGTGAACCGCTGGGCAAGGACGCTCGACGCGACGACGCGCGCACACGGCGCCGCCCTGCTCGCCTACGCGACCGTGCTGACGGGCGACGAGCGGGCCGCCGCCGCGATGGTCGAGGACGCCCTCGTGGCCACCTTCGGCAGCGGGCGTGCGCCCGAGACCCCGGACGATGCGCTGGCGGCGGTGCGGCGCAGGGTCCAGCGGGCGGCGGTGCGCCGCACCCAGGCGGGGTGGGACGCGGAGCCCGCCGACGCATCGTCCACCGGCGAGGCCCTGCGCACCCTCACGGCCCGCGAGCGCGCGCTGCTGGTGATGCGTTATCGCGATGGGCTGGCCGTTCCGGCGATCGCGGCCGCGGCCGGGCTCCACGAGCGCGCGGTGCGCGAGGGGCTCGAGAGCGCGGTCGAGCGGATCGTCGCGGCGCGGCCCGAGGCGGGGCTGAGCGTCGAGGACGCGCTCGCGGGCGGACTGCTCGAGACCAGCGATGTCGAGGTCGGGCCGTGAGCGCGGAGCTGCGGGACGCGTTCGAGGAGGAGGCCGCTCACGCCTCGGCGGGCGAGGTCGACGGCATCCGGGAGCGCGCGGTCGTGCGGGTGCGACGGCGGCGCCGGCTCGGCGCCGGGGCCTATGCCCTCGCGGGGCTCGCGCTCGCCGGGCTGGCGGCCGCGACCATCGTGCACGCGGACGCGGGGGACCCGGCACGCGTGGCCGCGTCCTCCACGCACGCGGCGCCCGTGGCGCGCACGGCCCACCCGACGGTGCTGCACTCGCAGGACCTCGTGGGCACGGGCGTGCCGCGCGAGCGCGACCAGTACCCGGGTTTCATCGCGCAGCCCGCGATCGTGTGCACCGGGCCCGCGCGGACCGACGCCCTCGCGCCGTGCCCCGCGGTGTGGGTGGGCGACCGCGCGCTGCTGCGGATCGATCCGGGACGGTCGACCGTGACGGCCTACCGCGCGGGCGGCCACGCGCGCGTCGCTATCGATTGGACCGCGACCAACGTGGGCACCACCGCGCTCGCGCTCGAGGCCGACGACGCGGTCGCGGCGCTTCTCACCCACCCCACCCGGAATGCGGGCACGGAGCGCATCGTCGCGCATGGCACCTACCGCGGCGGGTCGCTGTGGGTGGCGGACGACTCGCGCCTCGCCCGCCACGTGGACGCGCTGTCGCGCACCGTCGTGGCCGCGGGCGACACGGTGAGCGGCACCGCGGTCTTCGACGCCGACCAGCCCGTCGCGGGCGCGCCGCCGGACGCCGTGTGGGACACGGTCACCGCGGCGGCGCGGGCGACCCTCACCCTGGAGATCGGGGTCGCGCCCGCCGGGTCGAGCCCGGGCTACGCGTTGATGCTCGAGACCTCCATGTCGCTGTCGATCCCGCCGCTGGGGGTCTCCGCCGACACCCTCGTGCCCTCGTGGTCGCCGCGCACCCGCGGCGAGGCGGCGCCCACGGACGCCCAGGCGGCGCTGCTGTGCGACGTGCCGCGGGGCATGCGCTCCTCGGCGTACGAGAACTACCACGTGCCCCTGCGCGCCGAGCAGGTGGCGTGCGAGCCCGGGTGGGTCGCGGGCCCGGTGGTGGTCGACGATGGCACGCTCCGGGTGATCCCGGGCACGCCCGAGCCGTCGGTCGAGTGGAGCGCGCGCAACGCGACCGGCCGCACGCTGCTGGTCGCGCGGACCGCGCTCATGCTCGAGCCGAGGCCCGCGGGTGTCCGGCGGACCGGCGACACGCTGTCGCTGCTCGGCTCGGTCGTCGTCACCCCCAGCAGCGCGTGGCTGCGCGACGGGCGGCGCCTCGCGTGGCTGAGCAACGTCACGTTCGACATGTCCGTGGCCGGCGGCACGCGCCTCGCCGGTCAGGACGCGCTCTATCCCGGGCTGCTCAGCTCGGGGCAGATCGTGGACGTCGACGCCGTCGCCGCGGCGCTCGCATCACGCGGCGCGGCGACCGTGGTGACCGCGGTGCCCTTCCTCGCCGACCGCAGCCGCGTGCTCATCCTCGAGACGCCGCTCGTGCTGCCCTCGGGGCCCGGCGCCTCACCCGGCGCGTCGCCGTGACACGCCGTGCCGTGCGCGCTCGCGCGGCCCGTTCCGCCTGGCAGGATCCATGCAGGCGAAGGGGGACGCGGTGGGGGCACGGCAGCGGATGCTCGAGGCGACGATGCGCGCGCACGCGTCGGACCTGCTCGCGTACGGGCGCGTGCTGACCGGGTCCTCGTCGGGAGCGGTCGACCTGGTGGAGGCGGCCCTTGCCCGCGTGGTCGGTCGCGGGCCGCTGCCCGAGACGCCGGACGATGCGGCGGTCGCCGTGCGCGCGGCCCTGCGCCGGGCGGCGGTGCGGATGGATCGCGGACCCGTCGAGACGCCTGCCACCGACGACCCGGACGAGGCGGCCACGCTCGCGGCGCTGGCGACACTCGCGCCGCGCGAGCGCGCGGTCCTCGTCATGCGCTACCGCGACGGGCTCGCGGTGGACGCCATCGCGATCGAGACGAGCCTGCGCGCGGGCGCGGTGCGGGAGGCCCTCACGCGCGCGGTGGAGCAGCTGAGCGCCGCACGACCCGGCCTGGGCCTGCGGCTCGACGACGTGCTCGAGGGCGGCCTGTTCGAGAGCACGACCATCGCGATCGGCGGTGCCCGGTGAGCGCCGCGCTCGAGCGGGCGCTCGCGCGCGAGGCGGAGGCGGGGCGGGAACGCGCCGAGGCGGAGGCCGAGGCGCTCGTCGCGCGCGTCGGGACGCGGCTGCGCCGCCGGCGGATGCTCACGCTCGGCGGTGGCGCCGTCGCGGGCGTCGCGGCGATCGCGCTGGTCGCTTCCGTGCTCGGCGGGGCGGGCCGGACGGCGGATCCCGGCGCGGCGGACGGCGACGCGCCGGCGTCCGCGACGACCGTGACGCGCACGACCGAACCCTCGCAGGCCCGGTCGGAGGCGGGCGCGGCGGCGTACGGCGACATCCTGCTCGCCAATGCGCGGCCGCGGACACGTGGGCAGGAGGTCGGGGAGCCCGGGCAGGAGGCGCTCCTGTGTCCCGACACCCAGGAGAACGAGATGCTGGCGCCGTGCGACGCGCTGTGGGTCGGCGATGGCTCCGTCATCGCGATCGACCCGGCACAGACACGGGTCTGGGCGACGGAGGGCAAGGACAGCGCGGTGGTCCAGGTCGACTGGCGGATCACCAACAAGACCGCCACGCCGCTCACGCTCGAGCTCGCGGACACCACCGTCGCGCTGCTCGCTGACCCGGACGCCGCCCCGGGACGCATGTCCACCCTGGACCTGGGCACCTTTGCCGGCACGTCGCTGTGGGCCACCGACGCGACGCGGATCGCGCACAACTCCCCCATGATCTCGGCGATCAGCCTCGGGGCCGGCGAAGGCTTCGGCCAGAGCGCCACCTTCACCGCGACCCGTCCCGGCACCGGCACCGGCGCGGACGCGGACCCGCTGTGGGACATCGTGACCGGCGCCGCGGGGGCGACGCTCACCGTCCAGGTCGGGCTGATCCACACCGCGGACGGCTCCGGTCTCATCCTCGAGGCCTCGGCCCCGGTCGAGCTCGGGCGGACCGTGAGCGCAGATGAGCTCGCGGCGACCTGGATGCCGCGCGCGATCGGCGACGAGGCCCCCGAGGACAAGCAGGCGGCACTGCTCTGCGACGTCCCCGAGTCCGCCGAGGGATGGCAGGACGGCGAGGCGGACGTGCCGAACGAGGGGATCGAGCTCGGCTGTGACGCGGGATGGGTCGACGGGCCCGTCCTGGCGGCGACCGATGGCGCGCTCACCACGGGCGCGGACATTGCCGCGGTGTCGTGGGGCCTTGAGACCGCGGGGTCCTCGACCGTCCGCGTGGAGGGCCTGCGCGCGGTGCTGGAGGCGGAGCCCGAATCGATAGGCACCGCGCGCTGGCCGCTCGTGGCGACCGAGGACGCGGTCGCCACGCTATCGAGCGCGTGGCGCGACGACCGGTCGCGCAGCGCGTGGCTGGGCGGCGGCTTCTCGTGGAACACGACGCTGTTCCCCGACCTCATGATCGGGACGTCGTCGACGGTGCGATCGAACGTTGACACCGTCGCGCAAGGTCTCAACCTTCCCGCACTCACCCGTGCTCTCGCCTCCGGCGAGGGTTCCGCGACGGTACAGGCGACCATGGCGTTCGTCGACGACCCCACGCGGGTGCTGATCCTCGAGGTGCCGGTGGAGCTCGGCGCCGGCTGAGGCGTCAGTCGACCTGGCGGCCGTTGAGCTCCGCGCGGTGCTCCTGCCAGCCCGGCAGGTAGCGGTCCATCACGGCGTAGAAGCCGGCGCCGTGGTTGGGCTCGATGAGGTGGGCGAGCTCGTGCACCACCACGTACTCGACCAGGTGGTAGTCCTTGCGGCCCAGCTCCACCGAGAAGGTCACGGACCGCTTGACCTTGTTGCAGCTGCCCCATCGGGTCCGCATGATGCGCATCTGCCAGGTCGGATGCGGCACGCCCATGCGCGGTACCCACTCGTCGAGCAGCGCGGTCAGGATGGGACGCAGCGCGCGGCGAAGCGCGTCGGCCTCCGGCCCGGGCGCGAGAGGCGCCGGCAGCACGACGGCCTCCGCCTGGCGCGCCGCGATCCACGACGCCTTCGAGCGCACCCACGCGTCGATGTCCCGCTGCGGCATCCTCAGCGGCGCGCTCACGCGCACCTCCCCCGACCCGTGCGCGACCGTCATCCGCACGTTCTTCATCCGCTTCCGGGTGAGCGTGTAGTCGGGGATCGGGCCGGGCATGCGACCACTGTAGGCGCGCCCTCCGACGCTCCCCACGCATCGTCCCCAACCCTGGACACACCGCGTGCGTACTACCCGGCATGACAGGTGGAGGAACCCGATGAGCGCCTGGGCGACGATGCTCGACAGGCTGGTCCGCGAGCGCGGGCCGGCGCTGTTCGGGTACGCGTACGTCCTCGCGGGCGACCGCGACCACGCGGAGGACCTGCTGCAGGACGCGCTCGTGCGGACGTTCCGGTCGGGGCGGGCTCTCGGCTCGCTCGACTCGGCGCACGCCTACGTCAAGCGCGCGATCACGACGGCGTTCGTCGACTCGGGCCGGCGCGCGAAGGCGCGACCGCTCGCGGCGGGTGTGGATGTCCGGGACCGGCCTGACCTGGCCCGCGTCCCCGACCCGTCGGGCGCGGTGGACGATGCGCTGGACCTCCGGGCCGCCCTGCTCACCCTCGCGCCGCGCGAGCGGGCCTGCGTGGTGCTGCGCTACCTCGAGGACATGACCGTCGCGGGCGTGGCGTCCACGCTCGGGCTGGCCGAGGGCACCGTCAAGCGCTACCTGTCCGACGGCGTCGCGCGCCTCCGCGAGGCGGCCCCCGGCGTCGACTTCACCGAGATCGAGACCGCACCGGTTCACCCCCAGGGAGGCGCACGATGACCACCGCGCACGACATCCTTCGCGACCTCGAGCGCTCCGGCGCCCGCGAGTTCGAGACCACGGCGCTCGCCGGCGACCTGTCCCCCGTGACGCGCCGGGTGCGTCGTCAGCGCGCCGCGCGCGCGGGGGTCGGCTCCGTGGCGGGACTCGCCGTGCTGGGCGCGGGCACCTACGGCCTGCTCCGGGCCGGCGACCACGGCGCTGTCGCACCCGCCGTGGACTCACCGGCACCCAGCACGTCAGCTGCCCCGACCCCGGACGCCCCCGTGCGCGCGCTCGGCGTCACCGCGGGCGAGCGAGCCGAACGGGTCGCCGAGGCGCTCGCAGGCGCCTTCGACGTCACGCCCGAGGAGGCGACCGCGGCGCTGGTCGCCTCGCTGCCGCCCGAGGCCGACGGCCAGGTCGAGGGCTGGCTCGCGCCGGGCAGCTACGCGGGCACCTCGCTCGAGGGGGCCGCGAGCGCCATGGTGGGCGGGCAGGTCCAGCGCATGTCCGACGCCGTGGAGCAGCGCGCCCGATGGCAGCACATCCTCACGATCGCGTCGATCGTCGAGAATGAGGCGCCCGACGCCGCGGTCGGCGACTGGCGGATGCTCACCGGCCTCATCGAGAACCGGCTCGCCGCAGGGATGACGCTCGACCTCGAGTCGCCGCTGGTCTACGTCACGCACGCCGACGAGCGCACCGTGTCCGACGACGGCTTCGCGGTCGACAGCCCCTACAACACGTTCATGTACGAGGGCCTGCCGCCGACCCCCATCGGCAACCCGGCCGAGACCGCGATCGCGGCCGCGGCCGACCCCCTCGAGTCGAACGCGCTGTACGTCGTGCGCACGGACGCGGGAGGCCTGCTGTTCGCGGAGACGTTCCACGACTTCCAGCTGCTGCTGGTCGACCAGGGGCAGCTCGACCCGAGGGACGTGCTGCCCGAGTAGGCCTCAGCCCTCGGGCGCGGGCACCACCTCGGTGGTCCAGCCGTGCGGGTCCTCCGCGCGGCCGTACTGGATCGCGGTGAGGCGCTCGAGGACGGACCGGGCGACCGACGCATCGTCCCCGTCCCGCTCGGGCACCGCGATGTCGAAGTCGTCGGAGACCAGGCGGGCGATCGGGGTGACCACGGCGGCGGTGCCGCACGCGAACAGCTCGACGATCTCGCCGATCTCGAGTCCCGCGATGATCTCCGCGAGCGCGACGTCGCGCTCCTCGACGGCGCGGCCCTCGTCGCGCAGGAGCGTGAGGATCGAGTCGCGGGTCACGCCCGCGAGGATGGTGCCGGACAGGCGCGGGGTGAGGATCGAGCCGTCGGCGCGCACGGCGATGAGGTTCATGCCGCCGAGCTCCTCGACGTAGGTGTCCTCCTTCGCGTCGAGGAACAGCACCTGGCCGCAGCCGTGCTCCTTGGCCTCCTTCTGCGGGAGCATGCTGGCCGCGTAGTTGCCGCCCGTCTTGGCCTCGCCGGTGCCGCCCGGGTTGGCGCGGTGGTAGCCGCGCGACACCCAGATCGACACGCCCTGCGTGCCGTCGCTCAGATACGCACCCACGGGCGACGCGGTCACGAGGAAGTCCACCTCGGCGGCCGGCTGGACCAGCAGGCTCGGCTCGGTCGCCATGACGAGCGGGCGCAGGTACAGGCTCGCGCCGGCGGTGGAGGGCACCCAGTTCCGGTCGGCCTCGACCACGCCGGTCACGGCGGCGAGGAAGTCCGCCTCGGACACGGTGGGCAGCGCGAGGCGCGCGCAGGACGCCGCGAGGCGCGCCGCGTTGGCCTCGGGGCGGAACAGGTGGATGGAGCCGTCCTCCCAGCGGTACGCCTTGAGACCCTCGAAGGCCTGCTGGGCGTAGTGAAGCACGGCCGCGCCCGGGTGCATGGGGATGGGGGCCAGGGGGACGATGCGGCGGTCGGCCCAGCCCTCGCCCTCACGCCACGTGGCGCGCGCCATGTGGTCGGTGAACACCTTGCCGAAGACGGGGTCCTCCATCGCGAGCCAGCGCTCCTCGTCCGTCGCGGGGCGACGGTTGGGGATGACGGTGAACGATGCGGTGGGCGCCTGCGTCTCCATGGGGCGAGCCTAGACCTCGGCGTCCGGGACCGGCACCGCCGGCGATCGCCGTGCGATGCCCTCCCCGAGCGCGCGATCGGCGAGGACCAGCGCGAGGACCAGCACCGACACGACCGCGACGGCGAGGCCGACGGCGTGCAGGCCCGCGTCGGTGGGCCGCTCCCCCACCGTCAGCGCGAGCACGGCCGAGGCCGCGATCGCGCCCATCTGGAGGGCGGTCCGGGACAGGCCCGCGGCGACACCCATCTGGTCGGGCGGCGCCTGCGTGTAGATGACGGCCTGGTTCGACACCGAGACGAGCCCCTGCGGCACGCCGAAGAGCGCGACGACAAGCAGGATCGCCCACAGCGGCGTCGAGACGTCGACGAGGGTGAGCAGCAGGCCGCCCGCGGCGGCGATCACCGCCGCGATGATGAGCGACCGGCGCACACGGGGGTGGCGGGCGACGCTCGCGTTGACCGCGAAGGCGACCACGACGGCGGGCAGCATCATGAGGCCGGCGGCATCGGAGCCGAGCCCGAGGACCTCCTGGTACCAGGGGCTCAGCGAGTACGTGATGAGGTAGACCGCGACGTAGCTGAGGAAGAAGCGCAGGTAGGTGCGGCTCAGCGGGCCGTTTGCCGCGAGCATCCGCACGTCGATGAACGGCCGGGCGGCGCGGCGCTCCCACCACACGAGGCCCGCGCCGAGCGCGAGGGCGAGCACGAGCACGCCCCACAGCGCGCGCTCGATGTCGAGGAGGAAGACGAGCGCCGCGGTGACGGTGGCAGCGAACAGCGCCATGCCGGGCAGGTCGAGCGCCCGGCGCAGCGGCACGCCGTCCTCGCGGCGCGACGGGCCGGGACGGCTGCGGTCGGAGGGCAGGAACAGGACGGCGAGCGTCGCGGCCGCGATCGCGACGGGCACGTTGACGAGGAAGATCGACTGCCACCCGAACCAGTGCACGAGCACGCCGCCGAGCACGGGCCCGACCGAGAGGCTCACGAGGCTCGCCTGCGACAGGCCCGCGAGGAGCGCGTGCGGCGGCTCACGACGCAACCGGGTCTGCTGCTCGGAGATCATCGTCATGACCGAGGGGTAGGCCGCCGAGGTCCCCAGCCCGATGAGCACGCGCGCCGCGAGCACGCCGCCGAAGGTCGGCGCCAGGGTCGGCACGATGCCGCCGAGCCCCGCGAGCGCGAGCCCGATGAGGTACGTCCGGCGCGGCCCGAACAGGTCGCCGAGACGCCCCCACGTCGGCTGGCCGATGGTGCTCGCGAGGTACAGGCCCGCGACGAGCCACAGCGCCGTCGCGGCGTCGACCCCGGTCGCACGGGCGATCGGCACGAGCGCGACGGCGATCATGGTGTTGTTGAGCGGGTTCATCGCCGGACCGATGAGCACGGGCACGGCGAAGCGCCACGAGAAGCCCACGCCGGTCGCACGCTCCGCGGGCGCGACCTCGACGCGGGTCACCTGTCCTCCCCCAGCCGCTCGAGCGCGGGCAGGGCGGCGAAGATCGCGGCGCGCTGCGCATCGTCCAGCCGCCCGTCGAGCAGCGCCTCGAGCGCCGCGTCGCGGCGCTCGCTCGCGTGGGCGAGGGTCGCGTGGCCCGCGTCGGTGAGCGCGAGGAGCTCGCGGCGGCCGTCGTCGGGGTCGGGGGTCTTGGACACGAGGTCCGCCGCGACGAGGTCGCGCACCACCTGGCCCATGGACTGGGGGCGCATCTGCTCGTAGGTCGCGAGGTCGGCGGTGGTGAGGGGGCCGCGCCGGTTGATGACGCGCATCGCGGACTCCTGCGCGCGGGACACGCCGGCGGCCGGGCTCGCGGTCTTGAGCAGGCGGTTGAGGCGCGCGATCGCGACGCGCAGGCGGTCGACGGGTTCCGGGGTCACCTTTCCACGGTAGAACTCAGAAGGTTACCTTGCAAGTTTTCCTGTCGTTTGTCGCAGTGTCGATCAGGCGCGCGCCTTGAGCGGCAACCGCGCCGCGATCTCCGCGACGTCGTCCAGGGTGCCGTCGGCGACGGACCACACCAGGTCGAATGCGTCGCGTTGCGTCATACGCACGCGGTACCCGTTGAAACCGACGAACACCACGGTCGCGAGCCATCCGATGCGCTTGTTGCCGTCCGCCAACGCATGGTTCTTCACGAGCGAGTGAAGGAGCGCGGCAGCCTTGAGCTCGAGCGACGGGTAGGCGTCCACCCCCATCAGCGTCGTGGCCGGCCGCGCCAGCGCAGACTCGAGCAGGCCCGCGTCGCGCACAGGGCCGAGCCCCGCGACGCGCACCATCTCCAAAAGCTCGTCGAGCTCGATGTAGTTCGTCACGCGCGATCACTCGCTGCCGAGGCGCGCCAAGGTCTCATCCCACTCGGCGAGGGCCTCGGCCGTCAGGGACGCCAGGCGATTGCGCCGACTCACCTTCTCGGCACGCTCGAGGACTGCGCGGCGGACGATCTCCTGACGCGACAGCCCCTCCTCGCGAACGAGAAGCTCGAGGGCCTCCTCGAGCACGGAGTCGGTGCGAAGTGTCATGGCCATACCCTCGACGGTATCACCGTGGTATCACGCGGGCAACGGCCTCCACAGCGACAGCGCCGTGCCCACCACCACCGCGAGCGCATGCGCCGCCACCAGCGCCCACGCGCCCAGGTCCGCATACAGCGGCAGTGCGGCGAGCAGCAGGAGCGTCCGTGCGACGACGGTCGGCGCCGGCGCGATGGGTCGGCTCGCGCGCGGCGACAGGTACACGCCCCACAGCGTCGCGACGGCGACCGGGAGGACCACGGCGAGCGCCCAGCTCGCCGGGCCGTCGAGCGCGGCCAGCGGCCACCAGACCATCGACGCGAGCAGCGACAGCTCCGCGAGGAACACGAGGGTCGCGCCGAGCCATCTCATGCGCTCAGGATCGCACCGCCCGCCGGACGGCGGCAGGGATCAGAGCTGGGTGCGCCCCGGGCGGGCGGCGGAGCCCGGCGCCTCGGGCGCCGGCGCGACCTCGCGCTGCGCGACGGGGGTGACGTTGGCGGCGGTGGCCTCGGCGAGGTCGGCGAGCGGGATCTCGTGGTCGATGCGGGCCCAGTTGCGCGCGAAGTCCGCCTCGATCTCGGCCTGCATGTCGCGCTCGATCGCCTTGGCGGCGCTCTTGCCGGCGTCGCCGCCCTCGTGACGCGCGGTCGCGAGCCGGGTCGCGGCGCCGAGCCGCAGGTCCCGCACGGTCCACCAGTGGTCGACGAAGGCATCGCGCGCGTCGTGCAGCAGCTGCTGTGCGCGGCGGAAGCGGACGATCTCGGCGACCAGCGCATCGTCCCCCGTCATGGCGGCATGCGCCTCGGGGTTGTCGATGCTCGGGATGACGTCGGCGGGCCGGGGGTCCTTGAGGACCGCCTGGCGCACGAGCTTGACCACGAGCTTGTGCTCGAGCGTCTGCGGAGTCTCGGCCATGACCGTGTCGATGCGCAGGTCGAGCGCGCGGCCGCGGACGGTCATGTCCTCGAGCGCGCGGCTGATCTCGAGCAGCATGTCGGTGGCCGGGACCGCCGAGCGCTGCCTCGAGGTGCCGCCCTGGAGGCGGACCACCTGCTCGCGCAGGCCGCGCGTGAGCTCGTCCGGCGGGACGAGCGAGGTGGGGTCCTTGGGCAGCGGCGGGATGAGCAGGTCGTGGGCGCTCGACAGCGCGACCGGCGCCTCCTCACGGAAGCGGCGGCGCCGGTGGCGGCGCTCCTCGACGCGGCGCGACAGGTCGAGGAAGCCTCCCACCGCCGCGCCGGCGAACAGCGCGACGATCAGGCCGGGGACCAGGAACGACCAGTCGATCGACATGCCTCGACCCTAGGCCAGCATGGGGGTCCGGACCAGGGACCCTGGGCGCAGCCGGGGTGTCGTCACATGTGCGGCGAGCGCATCGCGTCGAGGCGCAGCCAGGCGCGATGCTCGGCGAGCGTGACGAGGTGCTGGTGCACCATGGCGCCATCCTTGAGCGCGTCGTAGGACTCGCGGACGATGCGCTGGATCAGCGTGCGGTCGAACTCCAGGAAGTGCTCCTGCAGGTGGGTCACGGCGTCGTCGAGGGCCCGGTCGACATGCTCGTGGGCGTGCTCACGATCGAATCCGCTGGCCGGCGTGATGGTCATGGCGGTCTCCCTTCCGCGCCGTTGCGGAGGTCCCGGCGGACGGGTCGAAGCCCGTCGCGTTTACCTTTTGTTCATCTTCCCACCGCCGGAGCGGGCGGGGCAAGGCGTGTCACGCCCGCCCCGCCGCGCGGTCAGGCGACGGGCGCCACGCCCAGCTCGTCGAGCAGGGTGAGGATGCGGCCGCGGATCTCGTCGCGGATGGGGCGGACGGAGTCGATGCCCTGGCCGGCCGGGTCCTCGAGCTTCCAGTCCTCGTAGCGCTTGCCCGGGAAGTACGGGCACACGTCGCCGCAGCCCATGGTGATGACCACGTCGGAGGCCTCGACGGCGTCCGTGGTGAGCACCTTGGGGCGCTCCTCACGGATGTCGATGCCGTCCTCGAGCATCGCCTCGACCGCGACGGGGTTGATCTGGTCGGCCGGCATGGAGCCCGCCGAGCGGACCTCGACGGCGCCGCCCGAGAGGTGGCGCAGGTAGCCTGCGGCCATCTGGGAGCGGCCGGCGTTGTGGACGCACACGAACAGGGCGGAGGGCTTGGTGTCGGTCATGCGGATGCCTTTCGGGTCGGGGGAAGGGTGAGGTCGGGAAGGATCTCGGACAGCAGGTCCCGGACGCGGCCGTCGATGTCGTCGACGATCTCGGCCACGCCCTCGGCGGAGGCGAGCGCGGGGTCGCCCACCTGCCAGTCCTCGTAGCGCTTGCCCGGGTAGAAGGGGCACACGTCGCCGCAGCCCATGGTGATGACGACGTCGGAGGCGCGCACCGCGTCGTCGGTGAGGGGCTTGGGGAAGGCCCCCTCGCCGCCGCCGAGCGCGTCGAGGTGGGGCCGCACCGCGTCGTGCACCGACGCAGCGGGCATGGAGCCGGCCGACCGGACCACCACCCGCTCGCCCGCGTACCGGTGCAGCAGCGCGGCGGCGATCTGGGAGCGGCCGGCGTTCTGCACGCAGACGAACAGCACCTGCGGCGGGTGCGCGACGCCGACCTCGTCGACCTTACGCAGGTCCTCGAGGCGTTGGCGCGCGAAGTGGCGTGCCAGCGGCACCAGGTGGGCGCGGATGGTCGCGCCGCGCGCGAGGGAGGCGTAGGACTCGTGGACGATGCGCGCGACCAGCGTCGCGTCGAGGCCCGGGAACAGGGCGGCCAGTTCCGCGGAGACCCGGTCGAGCGCCTTGTCCACGTGCTCGAGGCCCTCGGCGTGGGGCCGGGGCGCCGCGTCCGCGACCGGCACGAGCGCGTCGAGCAACGCGCGCACGGCGGGCACGTACGGCTCGGCCACGCGGTAGTAGACCCACGTGCCGCGTCGCTCCGAGGCGACCAGGCCGGCGTCCTTGAGCGTCTTGAGGTGGTGCGAGACCGTCGGTCCGCTCACATCGGCGAGCTCATTGAGGTCGCACACGCAGGCCTCGCCGCCGGGAGCCGAGGCGATGAGGGCGATCATGCGCAGCCGCAGCGGCTCGGCGAACGCCTTGAGGACGGCCGCCGCGCGGTCGGCCTTGTCGGGCGCGACCGTGTGCGCCTCGATGCTGGTCGCGACGCAGCTCGAGTGCTCGGGGTGCGGCGCGGTGGCGGTGGACATGACCTCTCCCTCCGTGGGGATCCTCAGGCGGGCTCGCCGGCGAGCGCGACCTCGGCGTCGTCGATGGGCATGGCGGCCGCGAGGCCGTCGAGGTGGTGCTGGGCGTCGAGGGCGGCGGCGCAGCCCGACCCGGCGGCGGTGATGGCCTGCCGGTAACGGTTGTCGACGAGGTCGCCGCACGCGAACACGCCGTCGACGTTGGTCGCGGTGGTGCGGCCGATGACCTGGACGTAGCCGGCGTCGTCGGTGTCGATCACGCCCTTGACCAGCTCCGAACGGGGCTCGTGGCCGATCGCGACGAACAGGCCCGTCGCGGCCAGCGTCGACTCCTCGCCCGTGACGCGGTTGCGCACCTTCACGCCCGAGAGCTTGGCCTCGCCCTCGAGGCCGAGGACCTCGGAGTTCCACACGAACTCGATCTTCGGGTCCGCGGCGGCCCGGTCGGCCATGATCTTCGAGGCGCGCAGCTCGTCGCGACGGTGCACCAGGTACACCTTGGACGCGAAGCGGGTGAGGAACGTGGCCTCCTCGACGGCGGAGTCGCCGCCGCCGACCACCACGACGGTCTGGTCGCGGAAGAAGAACCCGTCGCACGTCGCGCACCAGGACACGCCCTTGCCCGACAGGCGCTTCTCGTCCTCCAGGCCCAGCTCGCGGTACGCGGAGCCCGTCGCGAGGATGACCGCGTGCGCCGAGAACTCCTTGCCCATGCCGGTCGTGACGGTCTTGACGGGACCCTCGAGGCTCATCGCGGTGACGTCGTCGAAGAGCACCTCGGCGCCGAACCGCTCGGCCTGCGCCTGCAGGGTCTCCATGAGCTCGGGGCCCTGGACGCCCTCGACGAAGCCGGGGAAGTTCTCCACCTCCGTCGTGTTCATCAGGGCACCGCCAGCGGTGATCGAGCCCGCCACGACCAGCGGGCTGAAGCCCGCCCGGGCGGCATAGATGGCGGCGGTGTACCCCGCAGGGCCGGACCCGACGATGATGAGCTGACGCTGATTCGACATGTTTCTATTTAGACAGACATCACATCAGAGCGCAAGGGGCGACACCGGATGTTCACCCGACCCGCGCATCGTCCCGCTACACGCGCGCGGAGAGCAGCTCCTTGACACGCGCGGCGGTGGGCACGAGGCCCGCGAGCACGACCTCCTCGTCGACGACGAGGCCGGGCGTGCGCATGATGCCGTAGGCGGCGATCTCGCCGTAGTCGGTGACCTTCTCCACCTGGGCGTCGAGGCCGAGGGCGTCGACGGCCTCGCGGGTCGCACGCTCGAGGTTGGCGCAGTTGGCGCAGCCGGGGCCGAGGATCTTGATGTGCATGGCGGTGCCCTTCTTTCAGAGGATGGCGTTGAACAGGTAGCCCACCGCGACGATGCCGAGGGCGACGACGCCCACGAAGATCGCGATGAGGCGGGGCTTGAGGACCCGCTTGAGCAGGATGGTCTCGGGCAGGCTGAGAGCGACGGTCGCCATCATGAAGGCGAGCAGCGTGCCCATGGGGACGCCCTTGGCGAACAGGACGTCGACGAGCGGGAGGATGCCGGCGGCGTTCGAGTACAGCGGGACGCCGAGGCCGACCGCGACGAGGACGCCGAGCGGGTTGTCGGCGCTCGCGTGCTGGGCGAACCACTCGGCGGGGACCCAGCCGTGGATCACGGCGCCGAGGCCGATGCCGACGAGCAGGTACGGCCAGATCTTGCGCAGGATCGCGCCGACCTCCTCGATGCCCATGCGGAGGCGGTCGTCCCACGTGAGCCCGTACGCGGGGTCGAGGGGCTTGCCGCGGAGCTTGGTCTCGAACACGAAGGGCTCGACGTAGCGCTCGAGCCTGAGGCGGCCGATGACCCAGCCCGCGACGATCGCGATGGTGAGGCCCGCGCCCACGTACAGCAGCGTGGGGCCGATCCCGAACAGGCCCAGGAGCAGGGCGATCGCGACCTCGTTGACCAGCGGGCTGGCGATGAGGAAGCTCATGGTGACTCCGAGCGGCACGCCGGCGGCGACGAAGCCGATGAAGGCCGGCACCGCCGAGCACGAGCAGAACGGCGTGACCACGCCGAGGCCCGCGGCGAGGACGTTGCCCACGCCCTCGCGCCTGCCGCCGAGCAGCGCGCGGGTGCGCTCGACGCTCATGAAGGAGCGGAGCACGGTGACGACGAAGATGATCCCGGTGAGCAGCAGCAGGATCTTGACGGAGTCGTAGAGGAAGAAGCGGACCGCTCCCCCGGCGCGCGAGTCGAGGTCGAGCCCCACGACGTCGCCGAGAAGCCAGTCCCAGAACGGCCCGTTCACGGCGTACAGCGCCCACCACGCGACGGCCGCGGCCGCGACGAGAGCCCAGCGCCGCATCCCCGCGCGGCGGGTGACGGCGGACGATGCGGCGGTCATCGCGCGCTCGTGAGCGCCAGGGTCGCGAGGGGTGCGGGGAGGGCCGCGCGGAGGCGGGCGAGCGCATCGTCCGCGAGCGCGTAGTCGATCCACCGGCCGCGGCGGGTGCCCTCGATCAGGCCCGCGTCGCGCAGCACCTTGAGGTGGTAGCTGAGCAGGTTCGCGGGGATCTCGGGCTCGGTGACGAGGTTGCACACGCACGACGGGCGCGCGGCGAGCTGGTCGACGATATGGAGGCGGATGGGGTCGGCGACGGCGGACAGCAGCGCGGCGTCCGCGGCGAACTGTTCAGGAAGTCTTGAACCGATCACTCTTGAAGTGTCGCGCCGGCGGGACGGCCCGAGCCGGGACCGTGGTCCCGGGGATCAGCCCAGGTCGATCGCGGAGCGCAGGGTGGTGAAGGCCTGACGGGCCTGCGTCGGGTCGATGCTGATCGCGGCGTCGGCGGGGGTGATCTGCCAGGCATGGTCGGGTGTGATCACGACCAGCGTGGCCAGGGGCTCGTACGTGAGGAACGCCTCCGAGTCCGGCGACCAGTGGAAGTCGTTCCACCCGTCACCGAGCGTGGGCCGGAGGTCCGTGGGCACCAGGTCGAAGCCCGTGCCGCCGAGCACGCTGCGTCCCTCCGCGTAGGGGTCGACCCAGATGCTGAAGCCGTCGTCGGTCTCTGTGACGGTGACGGCGCCGACGACGGGCTCGACGACGGTGATGCCCTGCGCGGCCGCGGCCTCGCGCGCCGCGGTGTCGTCGGCATTGGTCGCCACGCGCCACCACAGCACCGCCGCGATGGCGACGACGACGATGCCGACGAGCGCGATCCACGGGCGGTTCACGGGCTTGATCGGATCGGCACCCTCTCCGTGCTTGGTCACACCGGTGAGCAACGGATCCTGCGGCCCGACGCCCTGGTGCGCCGACGGCTGCTGGCCTGCGATCATCGCCTACCCCCCTGCTATCTCCCCTGATCGTAGGAGGGTGGCCGGGCGCGCGCATCGTCCGCGGGAAGGATCTACACCTGCTGGACGCGCTCCACGGTGGGGAGGATGAACTCGAGCTCGCGCTTGGTGGTGCGCTTGGTGTACGCGGGGGTGCCGCGCTCGACGCGCCAGGACTCGGAAAGCGGGCCGACGTCGACCACGTCGTAGCCGAGCACGTCGAGGAAGGACGAGACCATATGCTTGGCCGATGAGTCGTCCCCGGCGATCGGGAGCGCGCGGCGGTTGGAGGCGCCCGCCGGCTTGCCGTCCTGCGGGATCTCGGCGGCGAAGATGTTGTTGAACGCCTTCACCACGATCGCGTCAGGGATCAGGTCCTGGAGCAGCTCCGAGGTGGTGCTGAGGTTCGCGTCGAGGGCCTGGATGCGGCCGTCGCGCTGCGGGTAGTAGTTGTTGGCGTCGATGACGATCTTGTGCGCGAGCGCGCGGCGCGGCAACTCGCGGATCTTCTCGAGCGGGACGGCGACGAGCACCATGTGCGCGCCCTTGGCCGCGTCCTCCGCGGTGACCGCGGTGGCGTGGGGTCCGAGCTCCTCGACCAGATCCGCGAGGGTCGCGGGTCCGCGGGAGTTGGAGATGAGAACGTCGTAGCCGGCGCGGATGGCCGCGCGGGCGACGTTGGAGCCGATGCGGCCTGCGCCGATGATCCCGATTGTCGTCATAGGGGCGGAACTCCACGCGGGAGCCGGGTATTCCGGGGGCGGTCTACCTGGGGCTTCTTCGCCGGGTCCGGACGATGCGGCACCTACCAGTCCTCTGCCGAGTGGGAGACCTTGCCCTGCTTGCGACCGATGTCTGACCCCGGTGATGCGATGGCACCCATGAGCATCACGATCCTCGAAGGAAACGTGGCCGGCCAACGCCTCCGAACCCAACGATCCGAGCGCTCGCGATCAGCTAAGCTTGCGGGCATGCAGTCCGCCCCCGAACCCGCCTTCAGCTACGTGGACCTCTTCGCGGGCATCGGCGGCTTCCACGCGATGCTCGAGCACGCGGGCGGTCGGTGCGTGTACGTGTCTGAGATCGATCGCGCCGCTAGAGAGACATACACGAAGAACTGGGTGGACCCGCTTCCTGAGCCTGATCGCCCTGAGATCAACACCGACATCACCCTCGCCACACCGGAGTTCGGCGAGGTCACCGTGCCGGCGCACGAGGTTCTCGCCGCAGGCTTCCCGTGCCAACCTTTCTCGAAGTCAGGCATGCAGCGCGGCATGGACGAGGCGCGCGGCACCCTCTTCTGGAACATCGCACGGATCCTCGAGACACGCCGCCCGGCGGTCGTGCTGCTCGAGAACGTGCGCAACATCGCCGGGCCGCGGCACCGTCACGAGTGGGACGTCATCATCCGCACCTTGCGCGAGAACGGATACCGCGTCTCGGACAAGCCGACGGTGTTCTCACCCCACCTGCTGCCGCCCGAGATGGGCGGCACCCCGCAGGTGCGCGATCGCGTGTTCATCCTGGGCACGTACATCGGGCCCGAGCGCGTCGCGGAGGAGCTCGCTGCCGGGATTGAGATCGAGCCGCTGGTGCTCCGCGAGCCTGTCGATGGCTGGTCGCCCGACCGATGGGACACCGAATGGGTTCTCGACGACGACGCAACCATCGATCGTTTGGACGCCTACACCCTCACCGACGAGGAGAAGGCGTGGGTAAATGCCTGGGACGACCTGGTGAAGCGCCATAGGACTGCCACTGGCCAGAAGCTTCCGGGCTTCCCGCTCTGGGCCGACCATTGGGTCCCCGAGGCCGACCTCAACGAGAAGCTCCTCGACCTGCTGCCCTCGTGGAAGCGCGACTTCCTCGTGAAGAACGCCCGTTTCTATGACGCACACAGAACCCTGATCGACGAGTGGTTCGAGGACCACCCGGAATTCGAGGGATTCCCTGCAACGCGCCGCAAGCTGGAGTGGCAGGCACAGGACCTCGGATCTCTGTGGGACACCTTGATGCAGTTCCGTCCGTCGGGGATCCGCGCGAAGCCACCGACCTACCTGCCGGCGCTCGTCGCGATCACGCAAACCTCGATCTACGGTCCGCGTCGACGCCGGCTTACACCACATGAAGCCGCGAGGCTCCAGGGGCTGCCACTGGACTTCACCTTCCATACGCAGCCCGACAAGGCGTCGTACAAGCAGGTCGGCAACGGCGTAGCCGTGGGCGCCGCGTGGCACGTCTTCCGCACCCACGTCGAGGCGAACAAAGAGGATCTGCCGGACACCCTTGTGCGTGCGGTGCTCGGCGCACCCGCGTCGCCGCCGAGCTCGCTGCGAGCGACGGCTGCGGCGCGCGGCTGAGTTCAACTCGGAAGGAACCCGGCCTCCGTCAAGACTCGCCGCGCAGCATCGGGCAACCCAACGGTCGGGTTCAGATCCCCGTTCACCTGCTCGGGCAGGGTGATGCGGAACGAGAGCGAATCGACATCCAAGTTCTCGTACACCTCAAGATCCTCGGTCGAAGGCAGGCTGATCAACGGATCCGTCATGTCGTAGAGCCGCTCGAACGTCGTGGAGAAGCGGCGCATGAAGTGGGCCGACTCCTGCACGTTCTGCGCGGCGGTGGAGCCCCCTGCGGCCTGCCCGTAGGACTCCAGCGCCTCGATGAACGAGCCCCGCACCGCATCGTCCGAAATTGCGGCGCTGATGTGCTCGACGAGCGTCGCCAACGAGTCTCCGTAGGTAACCCCCGAGTCGAGCCAGGTCATGCCGATGCTCATCAGGTACAGGCCGGACTCGGGTTGGTCATCCACGGAGATGCCGAGCTCGATCTGGTGGAGCCCTTGTATGTGGTGCTTCGCAACCGACGCGGCCGTTGTCTTCGACTCGACTCCGACGGGACCGACCTGAAAGTCTCGGCTCGTGTGACCCGATCCCTTCCAAGCCCCCACTATCGCCGCCGCGGACTGAGGAGCCTGCGCGATCATCGCACGCAGAAACAGCAGCTCGCCGGCGAGGCCTACCAGGAACTGATTCCCCACACGCGCGCGTTGTAGCGCGAGGGCGATGATTGGCTCAGTCCGGGCGAATGCGGCGTCACGATGGTCCGCGATCCCGTTGTTCAGCAGTTCCGCGCAAATGAATGCCGCCACCTGATCGAAGTGCGGCGCCGCTGGCAGCAGCAAGCGCGATGCGTGCAGGACGGCACCACCACCCGTGGTCCACTCGTCGTGAGAGAGCGCTTCACGAACAACGCTGTTGGCCGCTGGCAGCGGGGCCCCCGCGATGAACACCTCAAGCCGCCCAGAGTCGTCTCGAGCGACTCCCACAGCGCCACCGGGTGCAGCCCAGATGAGCGTCCGCGCGTCTGGGCCCGCGGCACTCGGAAGTGCGACGACCTTCTGCCGAAGCAGCTCGTACTCCGGGGCAAGGTCGAACCCCAGCAAATCGTCAGTCGACATCTCGCCTCCTCGCCTGAACGAAGTCAGGGCCGCCTCGGGGGATCGAGTAGGCGACAGCGATCGTCGGCTCTTCGCCTGGGCGCTCGATCACGTGAAAGAGCACCAGGCCGTCGGCGCCCGCCGGTCTGCTTCGATCAACATTTGCCATGGGGACCTCGCTACGAGCCTCGTAGTCGAAGAAATCGTCGCCTCGCGGCCCGTTCTGGGACCCCCAAGCGGGATCAAGGCGCCGTTCAGACACCGCGCGCTGCATCGTCCCGACCGCGAACGGCAACTGCGATAGCGGCCCGGTCTCCACGATGGGACCGGGCCCGAACCTGACACCAACGGAGAACTCGACATTGCGCATCGCGCGTGCCGGCGCATCGAGCAACCTCCAGAGCCGCGGCGGTTCGTCGGTCGTGAACAACCCCGGAACTGCACGATTCAGGCACGCTTCCCAGTAGCGCAGATAGGCAGCCACGGCGTAGGGCGAAGCCTGGACATCGAGGTAGCCATCGTCGACTGTTGGCCCCCGGAACAGAGGCATCCGCGAGTCGCCAACGGGGATCCCTGCTACTCGAGCGACGGACGCCCATCGGCTTGCCTGGAAGCCCTCGCGATCGGCGCCGTGTCCGTGGTAGATCAGCCGATCAAGGAGTTCAGCGGTCGCGCCGAGTGAGAAGCGCCGCTCGAGCACCGCACCGCGCGGCGCAGCTGGCTCACCCACGAGAATCGACGGCTCGGACAGGAGCTCGGCTACGAGCTCCCGATTAGGCGAATCGTCGCGCGAGGCATTCACGTATGTGAAGAACGGTCGCTGTCCCGGAGAGAGGCTCACACCCCGGACATTTGCGATCTTGCCCGTCGCCAAGAAGTTGCGTCCTTGGAGGATCGCCGGGCTGGGGGGGCGGCCGCCCTCGTCCATTGCTCGGAGGATGTCAGATCGCAGGACTTCATCGTTCTCATGGAACTGCTTAAATAGCTCGATCTGCTCGGCACGCATGAAGATGCGACACAGGTCGATATAGCTGCCGCGGTAGCCGAACCACCTCTGCATCTGCATCTGGGTGTCGGCCAATGGATTCTGGGCAGAGCGGGTGAACACGGTGGTCAGCAACCCGTCCAGGGTGAGTCCACGCGACATCACGTTGCCGGAGACGAAGATCGTCGACTGGTTCGCCGGCGCCTTGTAGCCGCCGGCGGTCGCGGCGATCCCGAATTCAGGACGGTCGTCAGCGTTCTCGTCGCTGTTGATCACCGCGATTGTCGTAGCAGGAACGATGTCATTCAAGATGGACCGGCGCACCACCTCCCAGTCGGTAGTGCCGGGTACGTGCCGCGCACCGACGCCGAACTCAGCAGAGACCGCAGCCGCCGAACGGGCGTACTCCTCAAGCCAGCGGATCCACTCCTCGGGTCGGTCGTCCATATCCGCCGCGATGCCTTCGCTACGCAGATTGCGATCGGCGAGCGACGCGAAGTCAGCGGTGGAACCAGGTCCCATGCCAGCCGCCCATGCATAGATGCGTCCGGCCACCTCGAAGTGCTCGCCCATCGCGGATGCCGGGTTGACAAGCATCGTCGCGACCGCGGGCAGCGCGTCGCGCGCATCCTCGACGGTCTCGAATTCCATGTCCCGCGCGGCAGCAGGCGAGAGCCGTCCCTGCTGCCTGGCGTAGCGGATCGCGGACGCGACAAGGAACGCGCGCACACCGTCGACGAGCTCCGCATCGCTGTCGCCGCTGGGGACGCACATGGGAACTGCATCGAGTGCGCGGTAGTAGACGTCCCCACCGGTATAGAAGGCGTTGAGCCCCTCCGGCACCTTGTACGTGCTTGTGCGTGGCGTCATCGTGCCAGCGCTCCCTGGTCCCCGCAGGCCGATAACGAAGTCGCGAGGCGCGAGAGGATTCTCCTGGTCCTGGAGGAAGTTCGCCTGAGGCGTCGCGGTGTACGCGACGTACGTGGCGAAGAACTTGTCGTTGAACGTCTCGCCCGGCGTGCTGCGCGGTTCCCAGAGGTCGAGGATCCGACGCGGGACCTGCTTGACCTCCATCGTCAACGCCTCGCCTCCCGGCTCCTGCAACAGGTTGTCGATCGACGAGTCGTCGGCCTCATCATCTATCACGAGCAGATGGAAATTCCGGTCACTACCTGCGACCTCGGGAGCGATCGCACCGCGCATGATGCGTGCGACCTGTTCGAGGTGCGCGACGTTCTTCATCGCGACCGCGATGATCGGGCGCTTGACCTTCAAGGACGCCTTGGCGCGTGGTCGTTGCAGCACATAGAGTCCCGCGGGAGGCGGGATCGTCGCGCCAGGGTCCAAGACGCTCGGTGACGGCATGAGATCGCGGCGAGACATCCGATTCGGAAGCACGTCGATCTGCGCGATGAATCGCTCCAGCGTCTGGAGCCAAAGCGACCGCCGAGTCCCCGCGAGCACGACGATGCCGTCGACGCCGCTATCCAGCGCGAGCGCCGCGACCGCCATCATGGATGCCGTCTTGCCCGACTGCACCGCGCCCATCACGACTCCGGAGCGCTGCCGACATTCACCCCACGCCGCGGATCCTGGTTCCCCCGCGCCGAAGATCCCCTTCTCGACGATGTAGCGCGCGTCCGCCTCGATCACGGAACGACTTGTCGGCCCGATTCCGGAGGACGCGAGGACATCGGCGTATGCCGACCACCATGTGTGCGGCTTGGACTTGATGATCTCCACCGTGCCCAAGCCGTCCCCACCGGCTGCATCGACCATCAGTAAGGAAGCTCGGCGAGCGACAAGAGGTTGAGCAGGCCCGACTGCCCGAACCGATCGCTGAGCGCCGCATGGGCCGTCCGAGGCTCGACGTCAAAGACCTCGAGCAACGAAGCAACCACACGCGCCGTGTGCATCCACTGCTCTCGAGACTGCGTCTTCACCGGACGTTGCCACGCCTTCGAAGCGCTCGCTTCACGGATACGTTCCTCCACCTGCGGAAGCCTGTCCTCGATCGCGTCTTCGAGAACCGCCCTTACCGCCGCGAACCCGATCAACGTGCCAACCAGCTGCAGTTCCTGCCACTTGCCTTGCGCCTTGAACGCAGGCGCCCAGGACTCGTCCGAGGTCACCGCGTGCGCGTCGACCGCGTGGTCAAGGAGAAGCATCGCATCCAGGACGACAGCCTCGTCGTTGAGCTTGTTGCTCTTCTCTTCGCGCACAGTGTCGAACAGCAGATTGATATGCGCCGCGGTCGAGCGCGTGGTCGGGCCACCATCATCGGCCAAGAGCGCCGCCGCGACCCACGAGAGCAGCTTCGTCCTCTTGTAGCCCGCCTTGCCGAAGCCGTAGCCGTCCAGCGTCTCAGCCGTCGAGCTGAGGTCGTCCCACTCGTGGGCGAGGAAGGGCGCGACGATGTTCACATCGCCAGCGTCGCCCGCCGTGGCGAGCAGACCTCGCATGAGCGGCAGCTGGTGATAGCGCGCGTTGCGGATCTCCTCGGCATTGAGGTGCTTGCCCTGCTTGTTGTAGAGGCTGAACACCTCGTGCACCTGAGCGGGGGTGACCTCCTCGTAGACGATCACGGGGAGCTTGTAGTTGGTCTGCTCCTCGAACAGCGCCTCGACCCGCCGCTTCTGGCCAACGACGGTGATCTTCTCCTCCCGGATCTCCGAGTAGTACTTGCCGCGCAATGGTGCAAGATCTCCGCTCAACGGCTTCACGTCGCCCTTGCGAAGTGCGAACGGAAAGTACAGATTGCGTTCAACCTGGGCGGTGAGACTGTCCGGCTCGTGCTGCTTCCACAACTTCTTGAACGCCGGGTAGTCCCTCCGGAAAAGGACCTCGAGGCTTGACTCACCCCATTGCTCCGCCTTCGCACGCACGTGCGCGAGCGCGGTCGGGTGGTTGCCCGTGAACCTCAAGATCGACGTGAGGCGCTGTTTGCCGTCGACTGCCTCATAGCGCGTACCGTCGTCGTCGCTCTGCTGAAGCAGGATGATCGACGGGAGCGGGATCCCGCGGAGCACGGACTCGATGAGCAGCTGCGCGTCGCCGGTGGGCCAAACATCTGCTCGCTGGTACGAGGGGCTGAGCTCAAGCTCTTCGTAGTTCGCAAGACGTACGAACTGGTTGATGGGCCAGGTATCGGCGATCGCACGGATCGGTCCCGAGCCCTCGCTCGTCTCGTCATCCTTGATCTCGGCCCACGCTTCAGACCACTCCTGTGAGGCTGATCCCAGTGTGACGCCCCCCTCGGCCTCGCCTTCGAGTCGCTCATCGAACTGCGCGCGAAGTTCGACAGCCTTCTCGAGACGCCCCGTGAGCCGCGCCGCGACAGCCGTGGCGTCGGCGTCAGTGCCCGACAGCCCGAGCAACGCAACCAGGCTGATGTCGAATCCCTCGGCGGACATGACATCGAGGTCGCTGTCGAACGCAAGCCAGTCCTGAACAGAGGCGAGGTGCTCTCGCCATGAGCCGTCGTCGAACCGCACGGCGTCCGCGGCGATCTCCGTCGCGACGAACGAGACTCCGGCGGGCGCGGTACCCGCTGCCGACAGGCTCGCGATCAGCTCGGCGATGTTCTGCTTCGCCTCCGACGAGATCTCTTCCATGCTCAGCCTTTCCGGGCCTGGTACGTGAGGGCCGGGCGCAGGCGCCAGGCTCATCAGCTCATTGACAAGTTGTTCTTCGCGCGCGATGTCCCGTGCAACCAGGGCCTCGACCACACCGTCGACGAGGCGATTGAGCCCGAGCAACGTGATGGTGCCGCCAGTGCTGTGGCAGTCGTCATCCCACGCTACGCGCACGGCCTGCGCGAGGCGGCGGCCACACTCCGCCTTGCCGGGAATGGCGGTGACGTCGAGACCGATCGCGCCCGCAAGCGCCTCGAGAGCCGAACGCTTCTCCTTGGCACCCGGACCAAGAGGCTCGACGGGAGCCCCTCCCAGGTAGTACATGCGCGCAACGGCCTCCGCCTTGTTCGCGGCGCTCGCGTACTGCATCAGCCAGCATCCCCTCAGATCGCTGTTCGGACGACGTCCTAGTCTCCGCCCGCACTTCTCATCGAGGCTAGCGGTAAGCATGGTCTGCAGAGGGCACGCCACGTCCGGGACGGGCCGATACTGAGAGCTACAGCAACGCGGGCGCGGGGGACTACGCGCATCTCGATTGGACGAATGCAAATGCCCAGCCAGAGGCTTTCCTGGGCCTCCTCCCCCGGCGTCGCGCGCTCGATGCATGGCAACAAGATGCGCGACACCAAGCCCGAGCTCGCGGTCCGGCACCTGGTCCACGCGTCGGGCCTGCGCTACCGCGTCGCCGCGACCCCGATCAAGGGCGTCCGCCGCACGGCAGACCTGCTCTTTCGACCATCCAGGGTGGCTGTCTTCATCGACGGCTGCTTCTGGCATTCGTGCCCCTTTCACGCAACGAGCCCGCGAGTGAACGGCGACTACTGGCTCCCCAAGTTGCAGCGCAACCGCGAGCGCGACGCCGAGACCACGGCCACGCTCACGGAGGCCGGCTGGCTCGTGATGCGCTTCTGGGAGCACGAGGACCCGGCGCAGGTGGCAGCGACGATCGTCGCGACGGTCCGGGCGCGGCGCCCGCATGCCGCCGAATGACCATCTCGTTGCCACGCCTCGCGGCTGCGAGGCGTGGCAACGAGATGGCGTTCTTACCCGAGCCGGATGCAGTGCTCACACCTGCGGTAGCCACCGGTGCCGCTGGCACGGTTCCGCTGAGGGATCTGGCTGCCAGACACGCACGTGCTGTGATCATGGTAGACGTCGGGGTCGGACGGATTGGTCGAGTGGTAGGCGTATACCTTCATCGGAACTCCTTGCGCTAGCGGTGAACGGCGATCTGCCGACACACCAGGCACGTTACGACTGAGGTCCGACAGTCAAGCTCTGGCGTCGAGCCCCCGGCGCCGACGGCCCTGCACAACAACAGCGCCCGAGATGTCTAACCCCCGACCACGTTGGGGAGCACGTTGCCCTTCGCGTCGACCACCAGCCTGTCCCCGAGCGGCTTCTCGAGCGTGACGTCGACCATGTCGGCGCACATCGGCCCGGTCTCGTAGACCGTCGCCACGAGCGACAGGTACACCCGGTTCAGCTCTCCGTCCTCCGTGACCGTCACCTCGGGGTCGCCGTTGCACGACGGCGACATCACGCGCAGCGTTGTCGGGTCGAGCACCTCGACCTGCATGATCTGCTGCGTCCCGCGCCTGTGATCGGGCTTCAGCGCGACGTAGGCCAGCACGCCCGCGCCCACCGCGAGGACCAGGATGATCCCCCAGGTAGCGGCCAGCTTCGTGCCCATGCTCGCGATCGTACGCACCAAGCCTGCGCGACGCCAGGGAACCGCCCTACTGTGGCGGTATGGGCCGTCTCATCATCGAGCAGATCGTGTCCGTCGACGGGTTCGCCGCCGGTCGCGACGGCGAGCTCGACTTCATGCGCATCCCGCCCGGCGCCCACGTGCCGGACCCCGGGCAGACCACGATGCTCGAGGGAGTCGACGCGATCCTGCTGGGCCGCACCACGTACCGGTTGTTCGAGGCCTACTGGCCGGGCATGACCGTCGACGAGGACCCGATCGCGGACTTCATCAACCGGACCCCCAAGCACGTGGTGAGCAACACCCTCAGCCGTGCGCCGTGGGGCGACTACGCCTCGGCCACGGTGGAGACGGGTGAGCCGCGCGACTCGGTGCGGAGGCTGAAGCAGCGCTATCGCGGCGACATCATCGTGTGGGGCAGCCTGCAGCTCGCCGGGGCGCTGCTCCAGGCGGAGCTGGTCGACCGGGTGCGGCTGCGCATCGTCCCCGTGCTCATCGGGGAGGGCCGCACCGCGACGCCCGGCCTGCGCCACCCGCGCACGCTGCGCCTGACCGAGGTCGAGACCTTCCCCGGCGGGAGGCTCACGCTCGACTATGACGTCCTCTGAGGCGGCGTCGGCGTCCGCGGCCACGACTCGTGGCGTCGCGCTCCTCGCGCTGGCGATCGCGGTGGCCGGGATCGCGCAGATGGCGTTCGTCGGCGGCTACTACGCCGACAGGACCTCGCCCCTGGGGCACTGGTCCGACGCGTCCGCCCTGCTGCTCGGCGTCCTCACCGCGGCCCTCGTCGTGACCGTGGCGGTCACCGGCGGCCGACCGGTGCCACGCGTCGGCCTGACGCTCACCGCGCTGGCGGTGGCCGGGTGCGCCGTGGCCGTCAAGGGCTCGCTGCTCATCCTCACCGCGACCACCGACTGGTTCGCCGCCGGCGTGGTCGGCGGGGTCGGGTGGTCGCTGGCGGCACCGTGGATGTGGCGCGCATCGGCGGTGGACGATGCGCGGCGGCCCTTCGCCCCCGCGTCCCCCGCGCACGGGGTCGTCGGCCGGGTCACCGCGCTGGTCGTGGCGCTCGGGATCCTGGGCCTGCCGTTCGCGCTCAGCGGCGCGGACCCCTACGTCGCGGGCGTCGGCCTCGACGGCGCGGCCCCGTGGCCCGCCTCGGTCGCGTTGCTCGCGGGCGGGCTGGGCGCGCTCGCGCTGTGGCCGGCGTGGTGCGCGTGGTGGGGCGTCGCACTCCTCAGGCGCGCGCGCCGCGACGCCTGACGGCACGCGACCCCGGTGCGAGGAGGCACCGGGGTCGCGTGGTGGCCCATCCGGGCCGGAGATCAGAGGGTCAGTCGCAGTAGTCGCACAGGCCCGTCGACGGCAGGTTGGTGAAGCACGTCGCGCAGGTCGGGATGATCTCCTCGACGGGCTTGGCGACGGCGGCGAAGCCCTTGGCGGCGGCCTGATGCGCCGGCAGCTCGACCCAGTAGTTCTCGCCCTCCTCGGGGTGCACGGCGACGTAGCCGTGCGCGATGAACGCGACGGGGCGCGCGGCGCCTGCGGGCTCGAGCGCGATGAAGGCACGCGACTCGGGGATGTAGACGTGCTCGTAGCTCAGCCCGCGGACGGCGTCGAGGATCATCTCGACGTTCTCGGCCGGGGGACGGAAGTCGGCGAGTGCCGACTCGAGGGTGCGGAAGTACGTACGGGGTTCGATGTCCTGCGCGATTGTCACCGGAAAATCATTCCCTATCCGCAAAGCATCTGAGGCCACTTTGGTCCCGCCGGCGCGCATAACGCGCCTTCACCAGGGACGATGCGCCGCGCGAGGTCGCGCTCCGCGCCGCCATCGAGGCGCCCGCGCACCTTGATCGAATCTTGAGGTGATCCCGACGCGGCCCTGACGCGCGCTTGCGAGCCTGGAGCTCCCAGACGTCGTGCCGCCGCGAGGTCCCACCCCCGACCCGCGGCGGCACGCGACCACGAAGGAGTGTCCCCATGCCCCGCCGCCGCATCCGCACCGGCATCACCGTCAGCGCCACCCTCATGTCGCTCGCCCTCGCGGCGTGCTCGACCGACGCCGGCAGCACGTCGGCTCCGTCCGCCGACACGACCACGTCCACCATCCCCGCGCACAACGACGCGGACACCGACTTCGCCCAGATGATGATCGTGCACCACGAGGGCGCGATCGAGATGGCGCAGGTGGTGGTCGAGACGAGCGAGAGCGCGCAGATCGTGGAGCTCGGCGAGAGGATCCTCGCCGCCCAGCAGCCCGAGATCACCACGATGGAGCGCTGGCTCGCCCAATGGGACGAGGACAACCCTACCGAGGCCGACCACTCGATGATGGATCACGGCGGGATGACCATGGACGGCATGGACCAGGCGTCGGCGATGGCCTCGCTCGAGGACGTGCCGGCCGACGAGTTCGATGCGAGGTTCCTCGACCTGATGATCGCGCACCACGAGGGCGCGATCGAGATGGCCGAATCCGAGCTCGAGAACGGCGAGAACCCCGAGGCTCGCGCTCTCGCGACGGCGATCATCGACGCGCAGCAGGAGGAGATCGCGGAGATGAAGGCGCTCGCGGCAGACTCGGCGCTATGACCGTCGCGGTCCCGACCGTCACGGCGCGTCGGGACCGCCGCACGGCAGCTCGACCGTGAACGTCGCACCCCGACCGGGGCCGTCGCTCTCCGCCGCGACGCTCCCGCCGTGCGCCTGCGCGATGGCTCTCACGATGGCGAGGCCGATCCCGGATCCGCCGTGCGCGCGATCACGCGCGGCATCGACGCGGTAGAAGCGCTCGAACAGGTGCGGCAGGTCCCGTTCATGGATGCCGTCACCCGTGTCGGCGACGGCCAGGACGATGCGCCCGGGGCCCGCTCCGGCGGCCGTCACCGTGACGCCGCCTCCCGCGGGCGTGTGGGCGAGCGCGTTGTCGAGCAGGTTCCCGAGCACCTGGGCGAGCCGCGCGGGATCCGCGCGCACGGTCGGCAGCCCGTCCTCGACGTGTGCACGGAGGGAGACGCCACCGTCGTCGGCGCGCGGCCGGACCGCGAGCACGGCGAGGCGGACGGCCGCTCCCGGATCGACGTCACGCAGGTCGAGCGACAGCCCTCCGCCCTCCGCCCGGGTCACCGCGGCGAGATCCTCCGCGAGGCGCGCGAGACGCTCCCCCTGGGCGCGCAGGAGGCCGATGGTCTGCGGGTTCCACTCGGCCACGCCGTCCTCGATCGCCTCGAGATACGCGGTGAGGGTCGCGACCGGGGTGCGGAGCTCGTGGGCCACGTCCGACAGGAGGCGCGCCCGCAACGCCTCGCCGGCCTCGAGCCGGTCCGCCATGCCGTTGAACGCGTGCGCCATGGCGGCGAACTCGCCGCCGAGCCGCGGTTCCGGCACGCGCACGTCCATGCGCCCCGCCTCCAGCTCGCTCGCCGCGCCCGCGAGCGCGGACAGCGAGCCCCCGATGCGCCGCGTGAACGCGACGGCGACCGCGAGCGCGGCGAGCGTCCCGAGCGCGAGGCCGATCCCCAGCGCCAGCGCACCCGCCTCCCGGAACGCGATCTCCGCGTGGCCCGCCGCATCGTCCCCCGCGCTCGCGCCGGCCTGCACCAGGTGGTCGTGGAACACGATCGGCCCGATGAGGGCGGCGACCAGCCCCGCCGTGAGCGCGGCGGTCGCGAGCACGGCGACCAGCCCGAGCAGCAGCCGCGCCTGGAGCCCCGGACGCCTCATCACTCGCCGGAGCCGATGCGGTAGCCGACGCCGCGCACGGTGCGCACGAACCGCTGGAGGTCGGGCGTGTCGCCCAGCTTCTGGCGCACGTGCTGGACGTGCACGTCGACCAGGTGCGTGTCCCCCACCCACGCGCCTCCCCACACCACCTCGAGGAGCATGTCGCGCGAGAGCACGCGGCCCGGCCGCTCCGCGAGGGCGGCGAGGATGTCGAACTCGGTGCGGGTGAGCGGCACGGGTCGCCCCTGGAGCGACACCTCGCGGGCGGCCACGTCGATCTCGAGCGCACCGACGCGGATGGCGGGCGAGCCGTCAGCGTGAGCACCGGCACGGGTACGCGGCCGGCGCAGCATGGCGCGGACGCGCGCGACCAGCTCCCGCGGGCTGAAGGGCTTGGTGACGTAGTCGTCCGCTCCGGCGGACAGCCCGACCAGGGTGTCGACCTCCTCGGCGCGCGCCGTCACCATCACCACGTAGCAGTCGGAGAAGGTGCGCACCTGACGGCACACCTCGAGCCCGTCGAGACCGGGCAGCCCGATGTCGAGCACCATCACGTCGGGATCGAGCTCGCGGGCACGCCGCACCGCCGTCTCGCCATCCGCCGCCTGGGCGACCTCGAACCCGTCGCGCACGAGGTAGTCCGCGACCAGCGCGGCGAGCGCGGGCTCGTCCTCCACGACGAGCGCGCGGAACACGGGCGAGGGTGCTGACTCCATGGCTCCATTGTGGTGAGCGTCGCCCCGGGAGCGCCCGGCATCGTGCCCACGCACGGAAACCTTCATCGAATCTTGACGCGACCGCGACGGTACGTGCGGGACGCGGACGTCAGCCTGGACGGGACCCGTATCGGAAGGACCTCCCGTGCCCCCTGCCCCCGCCCTCACCCTGGTGCGCACCGCGACCTGCCACCTCTGCGACGATGCGCAGGACGTGCTCGACACGCTCCGGCGCGACGGGCGGATCCAGGTGATCACGCTGGACGTGGAGTCGCCCGTGGGACGCGCTCTGCTCGCGGAGCACCGCCCGGCGCTGTATCCCCTGGTGCTGGTCGACAACGAGTTCTTCAGCGCGGGCCGCCTGCCGCGCAAGAAGCTGGCCCGGCTCCTCGAGCGCGTCGCGAGCGACGCGATGCCGCCCGTCCGCTGACATGGGATCCGAGCTCCTCGTCACCGGAAGCATCCTCGCCGCCTTCTTCGCCGGCGGGGTGGCGTTGTTCGCGCCGTGCTGCATCGTGTTCCTCGCGCCCAGCTACCTCGCCGCGGCCGTCAAGAGCCGCCGGTGGCGCCTGCTGCCCCTGACGTTCACCTTCGCCGCCGGGCTCAGCGTGGTCCTGCTCCCCCTCACGCTCGGCGCGAGCCTCCTCGCCGGCGCCATCGCGAGGTATCACCTGGTGCTGTACTGGGCGGGCGGGCTGCTGATGATCGCCCTGGGCGTGCTCGCCCTCACGGGCCGCATGTGGTCGCTGCCGTCCTTCATCAAGGCGCCCGACACCTCGCGAGGCGACTCCGCGACGTTCTTCTCGCTGGGCGTGTTCTCCGGCATCGCGTCGAGCTGCTGCGCACCCGTCCTCGTGGGCGTGATGACGCTGTCCGCGCTGTCAGGGTCCGCCGCGGGCGGGCTCCTGCTCGGCCTGGCGTACGTCTTCGGCATGGTCTTCCCGCTGTTCGTGATGGCGCTCGTGTGGGACCGGACCGGCCTCGGCACACGTCCCCGCCGGGCACCGCGCCCGGTGCGCTGGACTATCGCGGGTCGCATCCTCACCACCACCCGCATGAACGTCGCCCTCGCCGCGACGTTCGTGATCATGGGCATCGCGGTCATCGCGCTCGCCGGATCGCCCGACATGACCGGCGGCACCGAGGCCCAGGCCGCGATCGCCGACTGGCTCACCGCGACCTTCGGCGCCGTCGAGAGGGCCCTGGCACCCGTGCCCGAGTGGGTGCAGGCCCTCGGGCTCCTCGCCGTCGCCGGCGTGTTCGTGTGGGCGACCCTCACGCGCCGTCCGTCCCGCCGCGAGACCCGAGCCCGCATCGTCCCCGACGCCGACGCCGGCACCGAACCCACGACGCCCCCGACCAGGAGCACCCGATGACCACCACCACCGCCCCCGCCCGCACCAACGTCCGCCGCATCGCCGCGATCGCGCTCGCCGTCGCCGCCGTGGCCGTGATCGCGTCGGCGCTGCTGTCGGCACGCCCACGGACGGACGACACGGTCGCCTCCGCCCCCGCGTTCACGCTCCCGCTGAGCACCGGCGGCGAGGTGTCGCTCGACGACTACGCGGGATCGCCCGTCATCCTCTACTTCAACGAGGGCGCCGGCTGCGACTCCTGCCTGGTCCAGATGGCCGCGATCGAGGACGACCCGGCGTTCGCCGACGCGGGCATCGAGGTGCTCCCGATCGTCATGAACAGCGCCGACCAGATCAACGCCGAGCGGGAGCGCCTCGAGGTCGCCACCCCGTTCGCGCTCGACGACGGCACCGTCTCGGAGGCGTACGGCATGCTCGGCACGGGGATGCACGCGGGGCTGCCGGGACACGGCTTCGTCCTCATCGACGGCGACGGGGTGCAGCGGTGGTCGGGCAGCTACCCCTCGATGTGGCTCGACCCCGCGGAGCTGTTCGACATCGTCGAGGGCGAGCTCGCGGCCGCGTAGCGGCCGCACCGGTCAGCGGGGGTCGCGGTAGCGCCACATCGCGAGCGACCCGAACACCGCGACCAGGCCCGCGCACCAGCCGAAGGTGATCCACAGCTCGACACCGGGCGAGGTGCCGTCCATGAGCGCTCGCAGCGCCGTGACCAGGTGCGACACCGGGTTGACGCTCACCCATGCCTGCAGCCATCCCGGCATGGTGGACGGGTCGACGAAGATGTTGGACCCGAACAGCAGCGGCATCATCACGAACCCCGCGACGCCCATGATCGCGCTCGGCGTGCGCAGGATCATCGACAGGAACGTCCAGATCCATCCGAGCGAGAACGCGAACACGAGCAGCACGAGCACCCCGAGCGTCACGCCCGCGACGCCACCCGCGGGCCGCCAGCCGATCGCCACGCACACGAGCGACGTGAGCACGGCCGCCACGCTGAAGCGCACCGCGTCACCCAGGAGCATCCCCACGAGCGGGCTGGGCCGCCAGATCGGCAACGACCGGAAGCGGTCGAACACCCCGCGGTCGATGTCGGTGCGCAGGTTCGCGCCCGTGTACATCGTGATGAACAGCACCGACTGCACCAGCACGCCCGGCGCGATGTACGCGATGTACGCGCTCACCGAGCCCGCGATCGCGCCACCGAACAGGTACGTGAACAGCAGCGTCATCACCACCGGGAACACCGTGACGTCGATGAGCTGCTCCGGCACGTGCTTGATCCGCAGCAGCGCCCGCCATCCGAACGTCAGCGAGGTCGACACGGCGCTCGGCCGCTTCGGCCGTCGGGCCACCGTGGTGAGGGACGATGCGATCGCCGCCGGGTCGGGCGCGGTCGCCTCCGTGCGGCGCGCGGTGGTCGTCATGCCGCCTCCTCCGCGCCGTCGCCCTCCTCCGCGCGGTGGCCGGTGAGCGCGAGGAACACCTCGTCGAGCGTCGGCTGGCCGAGCGCGAACTGGGCGAGCTCGATGCGCGCCTCCTCGAGCGCCGTGATCGCGCGCGTGACGCCGGCGCGTCCGTCGAGCGCGGCGACGAGCGCCTGCGGGTCGTGCGTGGGCTCGACCTCCACCCCGAGCTCGCGGGCGAGGATGGCCCGCGCCGCGTCCCGGTCGGCGCGATGCATCACGCGGACGTGGAGCGTGCCCGACCCGACCGACGCCTTGAGCTCGCTCGACGTACCCTCCGCGATGATCCGGCCGCGGTCGATGACGGAGATGCGGTCGGCGAGCTGGTCCGCCTCGTCGAGGTACTGGGTGGTGAGCATCACCGTGGTGCCGTGCCGCACGAGCGCTCGGACGATGTCCCACACCTCGTTGCGGGCGCGAGGGTCCAGGCCCGTCGTCGGCTCGTCCAGGAACAGCAGCTCGGGGCTGACCACCAGCGACGCGGCGATGTCGATGCGCCGCCGCATGCCGCCGCTGTACTTCTTCACGGGCCTGTTCGCCGCATCGTCCAGGGCGAACGCCTCGAGAAGCTCGTCCGCGCGGCTCGCGGCCGCGGCCCCGCCGAACCCGTACAGCTTCGCGATGAGGCGCAGGTTCTCACGTCCGGTGAGATCCTCGTCGACGGACGCGAACTGGCCGGTGAGGCTGACGCGGCTGCGGACCTCGTCGGCGTGGCGCTCGATGTCGTGGCCAAGCACGCGCGCGCGGCCGCCGTCGGGACGGATGAGGGTCGCCAGCATGCGGATCGCGGTGGTCTTGCCGGCACCGTTGGGGCCCAGGAAGCCGTGGACGCCGCCGCGCGGGATACGCAGGTCGATCCCGTCGACGGCGCGCGTCGCCCCGTAGACCTTGACCAGACCGTCGGTCTCGATCGCCAGATCCGCCATGCGAGGCCTCCCCTGCGTCGCGGCGAAAGGCTCAGCGTACGTCCGGCACGCCAGGGCCGGAACCCCTCACCGGGAGGTCTGCTCCCACCAGTCGGCGAGGAGCCGGGCATGCTCGCCGGGAGCGTCGAGCCACGGCTGATGCCCCGAGCGCTCCCGCACCACCACGGTCGAGCCCCGGGCGTGGGCCGCCCACGCGCGCACCCGCTCGGGCGACGCGAACGGGTCCAGGTCGCCCACCACCCACAGGCTCGGCGCCTGGATCGCCTCGAGGGTCTCCTTGCCCGCGACCCAGCCGGGGCGCAACCCTCGCCACGTCGCGACCCGCGCCATGAGCGCGAGCTCGTTCTTGAGGGTGTCGGTCGCGCGGTTGAGAGCGGTGCGCCACGCGATCTCGGGCTCGGTCAGGCGGCCCTGCGCGATGAGGTCCGCGTGGCCCATGAGGCGGAAGGAGCGCCGCAGCTCGGCCTCGCTCATGGGGTGCCGGGTGACGATCTGCGCGACGGGCCGCATGGAGCCCAGGCGGAGGGGCCGCGGCAGGTGCATGCCCTGGATCGCGGGCACGCCCTCGACCACGACCGAGCGGACCAGGTCGGGCAGGCGCGCGGCGGCCACGAGCACGGCCATGCCGCCGGCGGAGTTGCCGAGCAGGTCGACCGGGCCGCCCGCGAGCTCGCGGATGACGGCGGCCAGGTAGGTCGCGACGGAGACGCGCAGGTCCTCGGGGGTCATGTCCGTATAGTCGAGCGGGTCGCTCAGCGCGCAGCCGGGGCGGTCGACGACGATCGCGCGCACGCCCTCGAGCCGCGCGACCAGCGGGATGAAGACGTTGCCCGCCGTCGGGGTGCCGTGCACGAAGACGACCGGCCTGCCCTCGCCATGGACAAGCGTGCGGACGCGGATCCCGAGCTCCGCCACGTCGACCCACCGCTCCTCGGGCGCCATCCCGTAGGCCGCCCAGGCGGCGCGTTCCGCCTCCCTGTACAGCGCATCGTCCCGGTGCGAATGCGAGCGGAACCGCGACAGCGGCGCGAGGGTCATGCTGCACCTCCAAATGCGTGGGGGCCGACCTTCAGGATGCGCCCGCCGCCTCGGAGTCGCCAGGCCAGGAGGGGGTCGCGTCGCTCTCCGTTTTCACGTGGTTGCGAATCGCGCACGGCGGATTCGAGCGCGCGGGTGGACGATGCACGCGATCCGTGCGCGTCTGGCCCCCATGCCAGGGGGCCACGTGGGCGGATCGCCGCGCATCGCGGTCCGGAGGCATTCGCAACTACGTGAAAACGGAAAGCGTGGCGGCAGGGGCCGCCCGCTCCCCCGCCGGCGCCTACAGCGGGTGGGAGAGGCGGCGGATGAACTGCCTGGTGCGCTCGTGCTCGGGGGAGCCCAGGACCTGCGCGGGCGGGCCGGACTCGAGCACGCGGCCGCCGTCGACGAACGCGACGCGGCTCGCCACCTCGCGCGCAAACTGGAGCTCGTGCGTGACGACCACCATGGTCCAGCCCTCGCGCGCGAGGTCACGCATGAGCAGCAGCACCTCGCCGACGAGCTCGGGGTCGAGCGCGGACGTGGGCTCGTCGAACAGCAGCAGCTCGGGCCGCAGGGCGAGCGCGCGCACGATCCCGACGCGCTGCTGCTGGCCGCCCGAGAGCTGGTGGGGGTAGGCGTCGGCCTTGTCGGCCAGCCCGACCCGCTCGAGCAGCGCGCGGGCCTCCGCGCGCACCTCGTCCTTGTCGCGCCGCTGGACGACCACGGGCCCCTCGGCGACGTTCTCGAGGACCGTCTTGTGCGGGAACAGCTGGAACTGCTGGAACACCATCGCGGAGCGGTCGCGCAGCGCGTGCAGCGCCTTGGGCGCGGGGCGTGTCGTGAAGTCGACCCGAGCATCGTCCACCGCGACGGTCCCGGCGTCGGCGACCTCGAGGCCGTTGAGGCAGCGCAGGAGCGTGGTCTTGCCGGAGCCGGACGCGCCGATGACGGCGAGCACCTCGCCGCGCGCGACGTCGAGGTCGGCGTCGGCGAGCACGCGGGTGTCGCCGAAGCTCTTGGACAGGCCGCGGACGGTCAGCAGCGGGGTGCGGTCAGCGGGCGACATAGCGATCCAATCGGGTCTCGAGGCGGCCCTGAACGGCGGACAGCGCCAGGCAGATCACCCAGTACACGGCGGCGGCCTCGATGTAGACGAGCATGAACTCCTGGCTGAACGCAGCGATCTGCTGGGCCTCGCGGAACAGCTCGGTCACGAGCACCACGGACGCCAGCGACGTGTCCTTGACCAGGGAGATGAAGGTGTTGGACAGGGGCGGCACCGACACGCGCGCGGCCTGTGGCAGGACGATGCGCCGCAACGCCGTGCGGCGGTCCATGCCGATCATGTACGCCGCCTCCCACTGGCCCTTGGGCACGGACAGGATCGCGGCGCGCACGATCTCCGCCGCGTAGCCGCCCACGTTGAGCGAGAACGCGATGATGGCGCTGGGCCACGGGTCGATCGTGAGGCCGACGGACGGCAGCCCGTAGAAGATCACGAACAGCTGCACCAGCAGCGGGGTGCCGCGGATGACCGACACGTACGCGCGTGCCAGGCCGGACAGGAGGCGGTTGTCCGACAGGCGGGCCAGCGCCACCGCGACCGCGATGACGAGGCCCGCCACGAACGACACCGCCGCCAGGGGGATGGTGCCCGTGATCGCGCCGCCGACGAGCGGCCCGATCGAGTCGAGCGCCAGCCCCCAGTCGACGGATCCCATCAGGAGGCGACGGAGACGTCGGCGCCGAAGTACTTCTGCGAGAGCTCCGCGAGGGTGCCGTCGGCGGCGAGCTCGGCGAGGGCGTCGCTCGCCGCCGCGGCGAGGGCGTCGGAGCCGCCGCGGAACGCGAGGGCGGACTCGGCCACGTCGGCGCCCTCGGCCGCGACCTTCACGGCGTCCGAGCCCGTCGAGTTCACGTAGTCGAGGAACGTCAGCTTGTCGTTGATGGTCGCGTCGACGCGGCCCTGCTCGACCAGCGCGATCGACTGCGCCCAGCCGTCGACGGCCTCGATGGTCGCGCCGGCGGCCTTCGCCTCCTCGCCGTAGTTGCTGGTGAGCGACTGCGCGGCGGTCTTGCCGGCGAGGTCCTCGTACGAGTGGATGTCGTCGTTGCCCGCCTTCACCACCACCACGCCCGTCGAGTAGGTGTACGGCGTCGAGAACGTGTACTTCTCCTGGCGCTCGGGGCTGATGCCCACCTGGTTGGCGATCACGTCGAAGCGGCCGGCCTCGAGGCCCGCGAAGATCGCGTCCCATGCGGTCTCCTCGAACTGGACGTCGACGCCCAGCTTGTCGGCGACCGCGGTGATCACGTCGACGTCGTAGCCGGTCAGGTCGCCCGAGCCCTCGTCGTGGAAGGTGAAGGGGCGGTAGGTGCCCTCGGTGCCGACCACGAGCACGCCGGCCTCCTGGACGTCCGTGAGCGAGGTGTCGACCGCGGACGCGGCCGTGCTGGCCGCCGACGAAGCCTCGGTGTCGCCGCCGTCCGCGGAGCACGCCGTGAGCGCCATCGCGGTCGCGGCGGCGGTCAGGGCGAGGGGGACGATGCGGGTGCGGATCATGAGGGTGCCTTTCGGGGTGAGCACGGCCCGGGGCTGGCGCGGGGCGCGTGGCGCCGGGCGTCGTGCGAGGGGACCGCCCGCGATGCGGGCGTGGGTGATGCTCGGCTGCTGCCGATGCGGCGTCGGGTGCCGCGGTCCGCTCGGGGGCCTCTCAGGCCTCTCGCGAGGGGACGGTTCTCAGGCGCGACAACACGAGCGGGTGGCGGCCTGAGGCGCGCGCATTCGCATCGTGTCGGCGGAGATCATGGGATTGATGACACCACAACTGTTCGGATATGCCAAATCACCTGGTGCGGGCGCCCGCGTCAGCGCGAGTAGGTCGCCGTGAACCTCGCCTGCTCGATGATGGCGCCCTCGTAGGCGTGCAGGAACGCGTCGCGGGTCGGGGTGCCCTGGACCGGACGGCTCAGCGCGTAGACCCAGAAGTAGTAGCGGTGGTCGCCGTGGCCGTAGGGCGGGAACGGGCCCACGTAGCCGTGGCCCCCGTCGTCGTTGGGGCCGGGCCGGCCCGCCTCCGCGTCGATCTCACCCTCGAGAGGGGGCAGACCGTACAGCGTCCAGTGGGTGAACCCGTGCGCCATCGGCGCGTCGGGGTCGTGGCACACGATCGCGAGCTCGACCGCGTCCGCCGGGACGCCGGACACGCTCAGGCGCGGGGCATCCGCGCCGAACTCGCCGGCGAAGCGGTCGTCGATCCGCTCCCCCGCGGCGATGTCGGGGCTGGTCAGGGCAAGGTCCTTCACGGGCACGGGCGTCTCCTTCGAAGCGGGCTCCGTGACCCATCCTGCAGGCGCGACGCGCCCGACGCGAGGGGTCGGCCGAAGCCGACCCCCGCATCGTCCCCTCAGAGGATGCGGTGCATCCAGCCGTAGGTGTCCTCGGCGCGGCCGTACTGGATGTCCGTGAGGCGCTCGCGCACCGCGAGCGTGACCGGGCCGGCGTCGCCGGAGCCGACCGTGACCTCGAAGTCCTCGGCGCCGATGCGGCCGACCGGCGTGACCACCGCGGCGGTGCCGCACGCGAAGATCTCGGCGACCTCACCCGACTCGATGCCCTCGCGCAGCTCGGCGAGGGTGATGTCGCGCTCGACCACCTTGAGGTTCTGGTCCTCCAGCAGCTGGATGATCGAGGAGCGGGTGACCCCCTCGAGGATGTTGCCGTTGATGATCGGGGTGAGGACCGTGCCGTCCTTCTGGACGATGAAGACGTTCATGCCGCCCAGCTCCTCGAGCACCGCGTTGGTGCGGGCATCGAGGAAGAGCACCTGGTCGTAGCCGCGCTCGGACGCGCCGATCTGCGGGCGCAGGGCCGCGGCGTAGTTGCCGCCGCACTTGGCCGCGCCGGTGCCGCCGGGGCCCGCGCGGTGGAAGTCGCGCTCGACCCAGATGCTCACGGGCTTGACGCCGCCCGTGAAGTACGGGCCGGACGGGGACGCGATGAGCAGGTACTCGACGCGCTTCGAGGGGCGCAGGCCGAGGAAGATGTCGGTGCCGATGAGGAACGGGCGCAAGTAGAGCGACGTCTCGGGGGCGGTGGGGATCCACGCCTCGTCGAGCGCGACGAGCGCGTGGAGCGAGTCCATGAAGTCCTCGGTCGACAGCTCGGGCAGCGCGAGGCGCCAGGCGGAGCGCTGGAGGCGCTCGGCGTTCCTCTCGGGACGGAAGGTGCGCACGGAGCCGTCGGCCCAGCGGTACGCCTTGAGGCCCTCGAAGACCTCTTGCGCGTAGTGCAGCACGGAGGCGGCGGGGTCGAGCAGGAGCGGGCCGTAGGGCTCGACGCGGCGGTCGGTCCAGCCCTCGTCGGCGGTCCACGTGACGCGCGCCATGTGGTCGGTGAAGCGGGTGCCGAACGCGAGGTCCTTGAGACGCTCGGCGCGCTCGGCGTCCGTGGCCGGGTTGGGATTGCGGACGACGCGGAAGGCCTCCGTGGTGGACGATGCGGCGGTGTCGGTCACTTCTCAGCCTTCCTGTGCGGGGTATCGATATGAGGGTAGTGCTCGGGCGGGTTGCCCCGGCGCGCGTGGCGGCCCGCCGGGCGATTGGTACCAATCGCCACGAGATCCTGCGAACTCGTAGCGATTGGTACCAATGCGCGCGTTGCGGCTCGGGTCAGCCGCGGATGCGGGCGGCGAGGGCGTCGCCGACCTCGGCCGTGGTGCGCGGGCCCCAGCCCTCGGCGGACTTGGCCGCGGCATCGTCCGCCACGGCCTTCTCGACGCAGGCGGCGAGCTCGGCGTGGCCGAGGAAGTCGAGCATCATCGCGACGGACAGCACGGTGGCGGACGGGTCCGCCTTCTGCTGGCCGGCGATGTCGGGGGCGGAGCCGTGGACGGGCTCGAACATCGACGGGCCGGTCCTGTCGGGGTTGACGTTGCCGGACGCGGCGAGGCCGATGCCGCCGGAGATGGCCGCGGCTTCGTCGGTGAGGATGTCGCCGAAGAGGTTGTCCGTGACGATCACGTCGAAGTCCGCCGGGGCGGTCACGAGCTTGATGGTGGCCGCGTCGACGTGCAGGTAGTCCCACGTGACGTCGGGGAACTCGGGCGCGACGGCCTCGACCGTGCGGCGCCACAGGTGGCCCGCGTGGACGAGCACGTTGTGCTTGTGCACGAGCGTGACGTGCTTGCGCTCGCGCTTGGAGGCCACGTCGAAGGCGTAGCGCACCACGCGCTCGACGCCGTGACGGGTGTTGACGCTGACCTCGGTCGCGATCTCGTGCGGGGTGTCGACGCGCAGCGCGCCGCCGTTGCCCACGTACGGGCCCTCGGTGCCCTCGCGGACCACGACGAAGTCGACGTCGCCGGGGTTGCTCAGGGGCGACACCTCGCCCGGGTACAGGCGCGACGGGCGGAGGTTGACGTACTGATCGAGCTCGAAGCGGAGCTTGAGGAGCAGGCCGCGCTCGAGGACGCCGGACGGGACCGTGGGGTCGCCGATCGCGCCGAGCAGGATGACGTCGTGGCCCTTGATCGCCTCGAGGTCCGCGTCGGTCAGGGTCTCCCCCGTCGCGTGCCAGCGCTTCGCGCCGAGGTCGAACTCGGTGGTCTCGAACGTGATGTCGGTGCCCTCCGTCGCGGCGGCGAGGCACTTGAGCCCCTCCGCCACGACCTCCGGGCCGATGCCGTCGCCGGCGACCACCGCGAGGCGGTACGAGGTCATGGGATCTCCTCTTCGAAAGTCGTGTCGACCACTTATCCTAGGGGCGTTGTCCACCATGCGACAACCGCGTCTCGAAATGCGAGACGACCCCGAGGGCAGCGAAGGGGAGGCCCCGGAGGACCTCCCCTTCGCGTGGGATCAGGCGTGGATCAGCGCGCGGCCGAGCCGTCCACGTAGTCCTTGTCCTGGGTCGCGGCCGACCAGGAGAACAGGGCGCGGAGCTCCTTGCCCGTCTTCTCGATCGGGTGGGTCTCCTCCTTGGCGCGGAGCTCCTTGAACTCGACCGCGCCGTTGTCCTGGTCCGCGATGAAGCGGGTCGCGAAGGCGCCGGACTGGATGTCCGCGAGGACGGCCTGCATGTTGGCCTTGACGTCCGCGGTGATGACGCGCGGGCCGGAGACGTAGTCGCCGTACTCGGCGGTGTCGGAGATCGACCAGCGCTGCTTGGCGATGCCGCCCTCCCACATGAGGTCCACGATGAGCTTGAGCTCGTGCAGCACCTCGAAGTAGGCGATCTCGGGCTGGTAGCCGGCCTCGGTGAGGACCTCGAAGCCCGCCTGGACCAGGTGCGACATGCCGCCGCAGAGGACGGCCTGCTCGCCGAACAGGTCGGTCTCGGTCTCCTCGGTGAAGGTGGTCTTGATGACGCCGGCACGGGTGCCGCCGATCGCCGCCGCGTAGGACAGCGCGAGCGCCCAGGCGGTGCCCGACTCGTCGCGCTCGACGCCGATGATGTCCGGGATGCCGCGGCCCGCGACGTACTCGCGGCGCACCGTGTGGCCCGGGGCCTTCGGCGCGATGAGGATGACGTCGACACCCTCGGGGGCGTCGATGTAGCCGAAGCGGATGTTGAAGCCGTGCGCGAACGCGAGGGCCTTGCCCGCGGCGAGGTTGGGGGCGATCTCGTCGGCGTAGATGCCGCGCTGGTGCTGGTCCGGCGCGAGGATCATGATGACGTCGGCCCACGCGGTGGCGTCGGCGACGTTCTGGACGGTGAAGCCGTCCTCCTCGGCCTTCGCGATCGACTTCGAGCCGTCGCGCAGCGCGACGTGGACCTCGACGCCCGAGTCGCGCAGGTTCTGCGCGTGGGCGTGGCCCTGCGAGCCGTAGCCGACGATCGCGACCTTCTTGCCCTGGATGATCGAGAGGTCGGCGTCCTTCTCGTAGAACAGCTCAGCCATGCTTGGGTTCCCTTCGGGTTCTTTACTGACGAGTAGAAAAGCTTCGGTGAGGGACGATGCGGGGCTCACCCGCGCATCGTCCGGAGGCTCACGCGCTGACGACGCGATCGAGCGCGCGCTCCGTGATGGAGCGGGCGCCGCGGCCGATGGCGACGGTGCCGGACTGGACGATCTCGCGGACGTCGTGCGGCGCGAGGGCCGACAGCAGCGCCTCGAGCTTCTCGGGCGTGCCGACGGCCTCGATGACCACCGAGTCGGTGGACACGTCGACCACGTGAGCGCGGAACAGGTCCACGATCTGGAGGACGTCGGTGCGCTGACGCGCGTCGGCGCGCACCTTGACCAGCAGGAGGTCGCGCTGGACCGAGCGGCCCGGCTCGAGCTCCACGATCTTGAGGACGTGGACCAGCTTGTTGAGCTGCTTGGTGACCTGCTCGAGCGGGAGCTCGTCGACGTCGACGACCACGGTGATGCGCGAGATCTCCGGGTGCTCGGTCTGGCCCACGGCGAGCGAGTGGATGTTGAACGCGCGGCGCGAGAAGAGGCCGGCGACGCGCGCGAGCACGCCGGGCTTGTTCTCGACGAGCACGGACAGGGTGTGCTTGGTCATGGGTCAGTCCTCCCGGTCCCACTGGGGGGCGATCCCCTGGGCGTACTGGATCGAGTCGTTCGAGGTGCCCGAGGCGACCATCGGCCACACCATCGCGTCGCGCGAGACGGTGAAGTCGACCACCACGGGCTGGTCGTCGATCTCGTTGGCGCGCTTGATGGTCGCGTCCACGTCGGCGTCCGACTCGCAGCGCAGGCCCACGCAGCCCATCGCGTCCGCGAGCTTGACGAAGTCGGGCACGCGGCGGGTGCCGTGGCCCGTGTGCAGGTCGGTGTTGGAGTAACGGCCCTCGTAGAACAGGGTCTGCCACTGGCGCACCATGCCCAGGCTCGAGTTGTTGATCAGCGCGACCTTGATGGGGATCTCGTTGATCGCGCAGGTGACGAGCTCCTGGTTGGTCATCTGGAAGCAGCCGTCGCCGTCGATGGCCCACACCTGCTTGTCGGGCACGCCCACCTGGGCGCCCATCGCGGCGGGCACGGAGAAGCCCATGGTGCCGAGGCCGCCCGAGTTGATCCACGTGTTGGGGTGCTCGTACTTGATGAACTGGCTGGCCCACATCTGGTGCTGGCCGACGCCCGCCGTGTAGATGGTGCGGTCGGGGTCGTTGAGCTCGCCCAGGCGCTGGATCACGTACTGGGGGCTCGACAGGCCGTCCTTGGTGGGCGTGTAGCCGAGCGCGTAGGTGGTGCGCCAGTCGTCGAGCTGCGCCCACCACGCCTCAAGGTCGGGCCTGCCGTGCTGCTCGTGCTCCGCGGCCAGGGCCGGGACGAGCGCCTCGAAGACGTCCTTGAGGTCGCCCACGATCGGGACGTCGACGGCGCGGTTCTTGCCGATCTCGGCCGGGTCGACGTCCGCGTGGACGATGACGGCGTGCGGCGCGAAGCTGTCGAGGTTGCCGGTCACGCGGTCGTCGAAGCGGGCGCCGAGGGCGACGATGAGGTCGGCCTTCTGGAGCGCCGCGACGGCGGGCACGGTGCCGTGCATGCCCGGCATGCCGAGGTGCTGCGGGTGGCTGTCGGGCAGCGCGCCGCGGGCCATCAGCGTGGTGACGACGGCCGCGCCGGACAGGTCGGCGAGCTTGCGCAGCCCGGCCGATGCGCCGGAGCGGATCACGCCGCCGCCGACGTAGAGCACGGGGCGGCGCGCGGTCGCGAGCAGGCGGGCCGCCTCCTGCACCGTCTTCTGGTGCGGGCGGGCGCCTGCGTTGAAGCCCGGCAGGTCGATGCGCGACGGCCACTCGAACGTGGTGGTCGCCTGCTGCGCCGACTTCGCGATGTCGACGAGCACCGGGCCGGGACGGCCGTGGCTCGCGATGTAGAAGGCCTGCGCGATGGCGGCGGGGATCTCGGCCGCGTCGGTCACGAGCACGTTGTGCTTGGTGATCGGGGCCGTGATGCCGACGATGTCCGCCTCCTGGAAGGCGTCAGTGCCGATCATCGCCGCGCCGACCTGGCCGGTGATGGCGACCATGGGGATCGAGTCCATGTTCGCGTCCGCGATCGCGGTGACGAGGTTGGTCGCACCCGGACCGGAGGTCGCGATGCAGACGCCCACCTTGCCCGTCGCGTGGGCGTAGCCCTGCGCGGCGTGGCCGGCGCCCTGCTCGTGGCGCACCAGGATGTGGCGCAGCTTCTGCGAGTCCATGAGCGGGTCGTAGGTCGGGAGGATCGCGCCGCCCGGGAGGCCGAAGATGTCCGTCGCGCCCGCCGCCTCGAGCGAGCGGATGATCGACTGCGCGCCCGTCATCTCGACGCCGTTGAGCGCCGGATCCGGGTTCGACTGCGGCGTGGGGCGCGCGAGCGACGTCGCCGAGGTCGCCTGGCGGGCGATGCGCGAGGCGGGGACGCCCGGCTTGGCCTGGACCTGTGCCATCTTCTCTCCTGGTCGTTGAGGGAGGCGTTCCTTGCGTCCGCCTCGCATGAGAAAACCCCTCGGCCGGGTGGCGTCGGGGTCAGCGCGCGGACGGGATCGGGCTACCGGTCGCGGTCCGCGCGCCTGATAACTCGTACAAGGATCGTCTGCATGGATGCGACTCTACGCCCGGGTTCCGGCGGGTGTCACCATCCGGGCGGTGAATCTCACATCGTGGTTCACCATCTTGAATAGTGAGATACACCGGGGGCGGCGCCCTACCTACGCCACCGTAGCGTCAGCGGGGCCCGGCGACGCGTCACCAGACGAGGGTCGGGCTGTCGAGCGTGTCCCCCGTGCTGGCCGCCGCGAAGGCCGACGAGACGCGGGTCGCGTAGTCGACCACGGTCAGCGAAGCGCTGGTCAGCCAGCCGTCGCCCTCGCGCACCAGCGACACCGTCACGCCGTCGATGGCGAGCCCGGCGAGGATCGGCACGTCGGCGAAGCAGAGTTGATCGGCTTCCGCGCCATCCGGCGTGAAGCAGCCGGCGGCGTACGAGCCGGAGACCGGCTCAGCGACGCCGTCGTCGAAGGCGAAGCCGAACGCGCGCAGCTCGGCCGTCGCGAGGTCGCCGTCGACCGACACCGCGACGTCGGTGAGATCGAGCGCGAGGCTGGACGGCTTCCACCCGCCGTCGGCGTCGATGGCCGGCTCGCCATAGAGGGAGACGATGCGGCGCTCAGGCAGCGGCAGCACCTCCGCGAGCCTCGCCGTGTCCCCGCTCGCCATGAACGCCTCGAGGGCGTCGGCCGTGCCGGCCACCGCATCGTCCGGCGTGGCGAACTCGAGTGCGTCCACGACCTCGGTGCCGCGCTCGGCCGTCTCGAGGCCGGTCGCGGCGAACGCCTCCACGACGGTGAGCATGGGGCTGACGAACCAGCCGCCCTCCTCGACGGTCATGAACGTGATCGGCGACGCGTCGCCCGCCACCTCGCCCGAGGCGCGCAGGTCCGCGACGACGTCGGCGATGTCGACCTTCCACGGGAAGGTCTCGTCCACCCACATCTCGATGCCGGCGCGCGCGTCCGCCGTCTGCCGCTCGACCATTGCCTCGTCGTAGCCGAGCTGCTCCGCGCTCGCCGAGACGTTGGCCTCGACCTGCACCATGACGGCGTCGACGAACCGTGCCTTGTCGACATCGGCCTCGATCACGCCCCGCTCGACGCGCACCGCGGCCACCCCGTCAGCGATGTTCTCGGTCACGTACTCGAGACCGGACACGGAGATCGAGACGGTGTCGACGATGCCCGACAGGTCGATCTCGGCGGAGGGGCTGGCCTCGGGCGCGGGCACGCTTGCCTCGAGCACCTCGCGCATGCGTGCCCCGACCTCGAGGAGCAGATCCCGCTCCGACGGCGCGATCGCGGCGCCCATGGCGAGCAGGTCGCCGTCGACCGCACCCCCGACGAGCCGCTCGACGGCACCCTGGGGGCTGGCCGCGCCGTGCAGGAGGTTCGTGTAGAGATAGGCGGCTCCGGCGCCGAGCGCCAGGACGACCGCGCCCGAGGCGATCCCCGCGATCGCGAGCCCGCGCCGCCGCGGTCGCCGTGCGCCGGGGGACGCGACGTCCGTGGTCGCGGGCGCGGGGCCCGCGGGGACGAGCGCGGGACTCGCGGGTGCGGGCGCGGCGGGCACCGGCGCCGCCGGCACGTCCAGCGCGGGCGCCGTGGACGGCTCCGTCGACTCCGGCTCGGGACCCTCGGGATAGAAAACGGTCATGCGTCCCCCTCAGAACGTCCTCGGGCGACGCTGGGCACGCCCGCGGTGACTGCGCGATGCTCGCACTCCCGAGCCCCGCTCGGAACGTAACATGAGCCATCTACCTGGGCCTACACTCCACGCCGGGCGTGTCGCGGGCAAGCGTGCCACCCTCGGCCCGAGTGCTCAGCGGCCGAGTGGTCCGCCCGTGGGACCGAGGGTGCCGCCCATCTGGCTCGAGCGGTTCTCCGCGATGTGGTCCCGCGGGACGTAGCCCTCACCGGCGTCGCAGCGCGGGCAGTTGCGCGGGTGACGGCCGGTGCGGGCGCGGATCCGGTCCTCCCACTCGTGACCGAGCTCGTCCTTCCACCACACCTCGCGCCACGAGCGGGCGTCCACGTCCGCGGGGGTGAGATGGCCGTTCTTCACGGCGTTCCACTCCCCCGACAAGTCCGGGTACCGCTCCGCCAGCGACCTGCCCGCCCGTACACCCATGACCCCGCCTTCCTCAGCGATGTGAGCCTCCCCCGAACCTAGTCATCCCCGGTGAGGGGCGCATCGTCCCCGGGAAGGATTCGGAGCGGTCGCGCGTGAACGCGCGAGCGCCCCGCCCGGACGGACCGGACGGGGCGCTCGTGACGGAGAGCGGCGGCTCAGCTGAGGACGGCGCCCTTCGACGCCGAACCCACGAGCTTCTGGTACTTGCCCAGGACGCCCTTGGTGAAGCGCGCCGGGATGGGCTCCCAGCCCTCGCGGCGGGCGGCGAGCTCCTCGTCGGTGACGTGCAGCTCGAGGGTGCCGTGGGCGACGTCGAGCGTGATCTTGTCGCCGTCGCGCACGAACGCGATGGGGCCGCCGTCGACCGCCTCGGGGGCGATGTGACCGACGCACAGGCCGGTGGTGCCGCCGGAGAAGCGGCCGTCGGTGACGAGGAGGACGTCCTTGCCGAGGCCCGCGCCCTTGATGGCGGCGGTGATGGCGAGCATCTCGCGCATGCCGGGGCCGCCCTTGGGGCCCTCGTAGCGGATGACGACGCAGTCGCCCTTCTGGATCTCGCCGGCCTCGAGCGCGTCGAGCGCGGCACGCTCGCGGTCGAACACGCGGGCGGTGGCCTCGAAGACGTCGTCGTCGAAGCCGGCCGACTTCACCACGGCGCCCTCGGGAGCGAGCGAGCCCTTGAGGATGGTGATGCCGCCCGACTTGTGGATCGGGTTGTTGAGCGCGCGGACCACGCGGCCGTCGATCTTGGCGGGCTTGAGCTCGTCCATGTTCTCGGCGAGGGTCTTGCCGGTGACGGTCATGACGTCGCCGTGCATGAGGCCCGCGTCGAGCAGGGTCTTCATGACAGCCGGCACGCCGCCGACGCGGTCGACGTCGTTCATCACGAACTGGCCGAACGGCTTGAGGTCGCCCAGGTGCGGGACCTTCGCGGCGACGCGCGCGAAGTCGTCGAGCGAGAGGTCCACCTCGGCCTCGTTCGCGATGGCGAGGAGGTGGAGGACCGCGTTGGTCGAGCCGCCGAACGCCATGACCACGGCGATGGCGTTCTCGAACGCCTCCTTGGTCATGATGTCGCGCGCGGTGATGCCGAGGCGCAGCATGTTGACCACGGCCTCGCCCGACTTGTGCGCATAGTAGTCGCGGCGGCGGTCGGCCGACGGCGGGGCCGCGGAGCCGGGGATCGACATGCCGAGGGCCTCGCCCACGGACGCCATGGTGTTGGCGGTGTACATGCCGCCGCACGCGCCCTCGCCGGGGCAGATCGCCTTCTCGATCGCGAGGCGGTCCTCCTCGGACATGAGACCCGCGGCGCACGCGCCCACGGCCTCGAACGCGTCGATGATGGTGACGTCCTTCTCGGTGCCGTCCGACAGCTTGACGTGGCCCGGCATGATCGAGCCCGCGTAGAGGAACACGCTCGCGAGGTCCAGGCGCGCGGCGGCCATCAGCATGCCGGGGAGCGACTTGTCGCAGCCCGCCAGGAGGACGCTGCCGTCCAGGCGCTCCGCCATCATCACCGTCTCGACCGAGTCGGCGATGAGGTCGCGCGACACGAGCGAGAAGTGCATGCCCTCGTGACCCATCGAGATGCCGTCGGACACCGAGATGGTGCCGAACTCGAGCGGGTAGCCGCCGCCCGCGTGGACGCCGTTCTTCGACGCCGCCGCGAGGCGCTGCAGCGAGAGGTTGCAGGGGGTGATCTCGTTCCACGACGACGCGATGCCGATCTGCGGCTTCGCGAAGTCGTCGTCTCCGAGACCGACCGCGCGGAGCATGCCGCGGGACGCGGTCGCCTCCAGGCCATCCGTGACCTGGCGCGACCGGGGCTTGATGTCGGGAGTCTGCGTCATACGCGCGAGTCTAGGGCGCCACGGTGGGACACGATGCCCGCATCGTGGACAGTTGCGGCAAAGCAAGTTAAAGCCCTGGTAATCACGGGGGCCTCGGGACGATGCGCGGGCCCGGTCGAGTGTCGAACGGCCCGTTGACACAGGACGAAACGGGCGTACCGTGTCCCCTCGTGATCAGCCCGTGGGCGCGTCTCCGGCGCCTTCTCCTGGGAGCCCCGCTCCCCACCGACGCGCACGACGAGCAGCTGCTCCGCAAGCGCATGGCCCTCCCGATCTTCGCATCGGACCCGCTCTCCTCCGTCGCGTATGCGCCCCAGGAGATGCTCCTCATCCTCGCGGCCGGGGGCACCGCGTTCCTGGCGTACAGCGCGTGGGTCGCGGCCGCGGTCGTGCTCCTGCTCGTCATCGTCGTGGTGTCGACCCGCCAGCTGGTGCGCGCCTATCCCTCCGGCGGCGGCGACTACGAGGTAGCCGCCCGCAACCTCGGCGAGCGCGCCGGCCTGATCGTCGCATCGGCCCTGCTCATCGACTACGTGCTCACCGTCGCGGTGTCCGTGGCCTCGGGCGTGGACAACCTGATCTCCGCGTTCCCCGCGATGCACGAGTGGCGCGTCGAGATCGCGCTGGTGGTGGTCGGCCTGCTCATCGCGATGAACCTGCGCGGCGTCGCCGAGGCGTCGAAGATCTTCGCGGTGCCGACCTACCTGTTCATCGGGTCGATCGCGCTCATGGTGATCGTGGGAGCGCTGCGCGACGTGCTCGGCGTGCTGCCGGTCGCGGAGTCGGCGCAGTACGCGGTCGAGTACTCGCACCTGGGCGAGACGGCGCTCGTGCTCGTGCTGCTGCGCGCGTTCGCGTCGGGCTGCTCGGCGCTCACGGGCGTCGAGGCGATCGCCAACGGCGTGCAGGCGTTCCGCCGCCCCAAGGTCAAGAACGCGCAGGCGACGCTGGTCGCGATGGGCGCCGTCGCCATCGGGCTCTTCGTCGGCGTGACGTTCCTCGCGCTGCGCACCCACGTCCACTACCTCGCGGACCCCTGCGACCTGCACGGCCTGGCGCGGTGCGAGGGGTACGTGCAGCGCTCGGTCATGGCCCAGATCGCCTCGGCGGTGTTCGGCGGGCCTCATTCGATCGGGTTCTACCTCGTGCAGTTCACCACGGCCGTGGTGCTGTTCCTCGCGGCGAACACCGCCTTCAACGGCTTCCCGCTGCTGGGCTCCGTGCTCGCGAAGGACCGCTACGCGCCCAAGGCGCTGCTCGCGCGAGGCGACCGCCTGGTGTTCTCCAACGGCGTCCTCATCCTGGGCGCCGCCGCGTCGCTGCTGCTGCTCGTGTTCCGCGCGAACCTCACCATGTTGATCCAGCTGTACATCATCGGCGTCTTCGTGAGCTTCACGCTGGGCCAGACGGGCATGGTGGTCCACTGGACGCGCGAGATCCGGCTGTTCCGCCATCACGGGCACCCGACCCGCAGCCTCGAGATCAGCCGCGGCATCAACGCCGTCGGCGCGACCGCGACGGGCCTGGTCCTCATCGTGGTGACCATCACCAAGTTCACGCACGGCGCATGGCTGGTGTTCGCGCTGATGCCCGTGCTGTTCGTGGTGATGCGGCGCATCAACCGGTACTACGCGAACGTCGACGCGCAGGTCGCGCCCGACCCGCAGACGGTCTTCGGGGCGGCGGGAGACCACGCGATCGTGCTGGTCCACCGCGTGCACAAGCCCACGCTCAAGGCGCTCGACTACGCGATCGCCGCCAAGCACACCACGCTCGAGGCGGTGCACGTCGCGACCGACCCGAAGGCGGTCGCCGCGCTGCGGGACGCGTGGGACGAGCAGCGGATCCGCGTGCCGCTGACCATCGTCGGGTCGCCCTACCGCGACGTGTCGACGCCCCTGATCGAGCACATCCGCGCGCACCGCGAGCGGCACGGCTCCGAGGTGGTGTCGGTCTACATCCCGCAGTACATCTACGGGCACTGGTGGGAGGGGCTGCTGCACAACCGCAAGTCCGGCCGCGTCGCGGAGCGGCTCGCGCTGTGCCCGGGCGTCGCCGTCGTGCTCGTGCCGTGGCTGCTCGACTCGTCGAAGGCGCTCTACGAGCGTCCCGGCCGGCCCCTCATCGGTCTCGAGAGGCGCGGCCTCAGCGGCCTGCCGGTGGTGCGACGCAACAGCCCGTGAGGCCGGCGTGCGCACCGGCGGCGACGCTCAGGGGGCCTGCGGGATCTCCATGCCGGGCGCATCGTCCGGGCGCGCGATGAAGCCGTGGCGCGCGTAGAACGGGGCGCGGCCGCGGGCGGCGAAGAGCTGGACCTGGGTGACGCCGGCGGCGCGCGCCGCCTCGACCAGCAGGCGCAGGATCTCGGCACCCACGCCGGCGCCACGCGCGTCCTCGCGCACGATCATCTCGTTGACGTAGGCGTGCATCGCGCCGTCGGAGATCAGGCGGCCCACGCCGACGAGCGCGCCCGACGCGTCGCGCGCGCTGCTCACGGCCCAGCTGCCCGCGAGCGCGCGTGCGCACTGCTCCTCCGTGGGGGCGCCCCACCCGGTCGACAGGTACAGGGCGCGGAACTCCGCCGCCGTGGGCGCCTCGAGCGAGCAGTCCATGGCCCGACGGTACGCGACCGCGAAGGTTCACCCAGGGTTCACCGGGCCGCGCCCGTCTCGTCACCTTCGTCCCGATACGTTGAACACGGCCAGGTGCAGGCGGGATGGACCGCGCGACGCGCCGGCCGCCCCTTTCCACGCACGACCCGCGGCCGGGTGCGGTCGCACCCGAGCCATGGAGGTCCCCGTGTCATCAGCCACCCGTCCGCTCGCCCGCCGCGGCCTCGCCGTGGGGGCCGCCGTCGCCCTCGGGGCGGCCGCCGCATCCCCGGCCTACGCGGCGATCGTCGCCGGTCCTGCCTCGCTGTCCGCGCCCGACGCGGCCGTCGCGCTCACCCCGCTGGGCACGTACGAGACGGGCGTGTTCGACGCGTCCGCCGCCGAGATCGTGGCCTTCCACGCGCGCTCCCAGCAGCTCTACAGCGTCGACGCGAACGTCGGCGAGGTGAACGTGATCGACCAGTCCGACCCGTCCGCGCCGACCCTCGTGGGCACGCTCGCGGTGGCCGGCATCGTCGACGCGTCGGGCGCCGTCATCCCGGAGGGCTCCGAGGCGAACTCGGTCGCGGTGCGCGACGACGGCCTCGTGGTGGTCGCGGTCGAGTCCGCGACGAAGACGGACCGCGGCTGGCTCGCGTTCTTCGACACCGACGGCGACGCGCTCGGCGCCGTCCGCGTGGGCGCCCAGCCCGACATGGTGACCGTCACCCCGGACGGCCGCATGGCGGTCACCGCGGATGAGGGCGAGCCGAACGACGCCTACGACGTGGACCCCGAGGGCACGGTCAGCGTGGTGACGCTGCCGAAGAAGGTCGCCGTGCCGACGCAGGACGCGGTCCGCATCGCCGACTTCCACGCCTACGAGGGCGACGCGCTGCCCGACGGCGTCCGCGTGTTCGCGGGCATCGACGGGATCGACCACCCGGTGTCGCGCAACCTCGAGCCCGAGTACGTGGCGGTGGACGCCAAGTCGCGCACCGCGTACGTGACGCTGCAGGAGGCCGACGCGGTGGCCGTCGTGGATCTCGCCTCCGCGACCGTCGCGGACGTGTGGTCGCTGGGCGCCAAGGACCTCTCGATCGAGGGCAACGGCATCGACCCGTCGGACAAGGACGGCGCGATCGCGATCCAGACGGTGCCCGTGAAGGCGCTCTACCAGCCCGACTCCATCGCGACCTACACCTCGCGCGGCACCACCTACCTGGTCACCGCGAACGAGGGCGACAGCCGCGACGACTGGGGCGACTACGAGGAGTCGGTGCGCATCAAGGACCTCGGCAAGGACGGCGTCGCGCCGCTATGCCACGGCGTGCTGACGAGCGCGCAGCTGGGCAACGCGGCGCTCGGCCGCCTGACGGTGTCCAAGGCCTCCGGGCTGAGCGCGGACGGCTCCTGCTACGAGGACCTCTACGCGTTCGGCGGCCGGTCGTTCTCGATCTGGACCACCGACGGCACGCAGGTCTTCGACTCGGGCGACGACTTCGAGCGGATCACCGCGGAGACGCTGCCGGCGTACTTCAACTCGAGCAACGACGGCACCGAGATGGACAATCGCTCCGACAACAAGGGCCCGGAGCCCGAGGGCGTGACCATCGGCGAGATCCGCGGGCGCACCTACGCCTTCGTGGGGCTCGAGCGCATCGGCGGCGTGATGACCTACGACATCACCTCGCCCGCCGCCCCCTCCTTCGTCCAGTACGTCAACAACCGCGACTTCGCGGCCGACCCCGAGTCCTCCGCCGCGGGCGACCTCGGGCCTGAGGGCCTCGCATTCATCGCGGCGAAGGACTCGCCGACCGGCGAGGCCATGGTCGCCGTGGGCAACGAGGTCTCGGGCACCACGACGACGTTCTCGGTGACGCCCACCAAGCAGCACTGACCCACCCGCACGGAGCCCGGCGGCCGCGAGGCCGCCGGGCTCCGTCGCGTCCGGCGCATGGCCGATGCGCGCTTGACATTGACGCATCGTCAACTTCTACCGTGGACGGCATGGACCTCGACATCGCCGCCGTCGCCCGGCTCGCCGGCGTGACGAGCCGCACGCTGCGCCACTACGACGCGATCGGCCTGCTGGCACCCGCCGCGACCGGCCACGACGGCCGCCGGCGTTACGGGGACGCCGAGCTCCTGCGGCTCCAGCACATCCTGGTGCTGCGCGAGCTCGACGTGCCGCTCGACACCGTCGCGAGCATCGTCGACACCGACGACCCGACGCTCGTCGCCGCGCTCATGCGCGACCACCACGCCGCGCTGCTGGCCCGGCGCGACCGCTACGCCGCGCTCGCCGAGACTGTCGAGCGCACCCTCACGCGCCTCGAGAAGGGACTGCCCATGACCGCCGACGACATGTTCGACGGGTTCGACGGCGCACGCTACGAGCCCGAGGCGCGCGAACGCTGGGGGGACGATGCGGTGGACCGGTCGAACGCCGCGTGGCGCCGGCTCTCCCCCGAGGAGCAGCGCGCACACCTCGCGGAGCACGAGGCCGTGGCGGAGGCGCTCGGGCGCCAGGCCGGCACGGGCGCCGAGCCGGGCTCCCCCGAGGTGCAGGCGCTCGTGGCGCGCCATCACGCGTGGGTGTCGCTGTTCTGGACGCCGGGGCGCGAGGCCTACGCGGGGCTGGGGCGCATGTACGCCGAGGACCCACGGTTCCGCGCGACCTACGACAAGCACGGCGACGGGACAGCAGCGCTGCTGCGCGACGCGATCGCCGTCTTCGCGGAGACCCTGCCAGCGTAGGCCCGGGAATCAGGCGCGCACCAGGCGCGTTGCAGGCTCCGACCGCCTACGCTGGCGGCAGCAGTGCTCACGCCTCTCCGCCGTCGAGGAAGGACCGCGCATGCCGGTCATCGGTCTCCTGCTGGGCCACCTGCCCCAGGCGCGCACCACGCGCCTGCTGTCGTCGCTGCTGCATGCCGCCGCACCGGCCGGCACGACCGTCGTCGAGCTCGTGGCGACGGACCTGCCCCTGCACGCTCCCTACACGGATGCGCCGCTGCCGACGGCGGGCATCGAGTGGAAGCGGCGGATCGACGCCGTCGACGGGCTGCTCGTCGTCACCCCGACCCACGAGCGGTCCATCCCGGGCTCGCTCAAGCACCTCATCGACTGGGCGTCCGCATCGCCGTCGTCGCTCGCCGGCAAGCCCGTGGTGATCGCCGGCGCGGCCGCCCCGCGCGCGGGCACCTTCCTCGCCCTGGTGCGCCTGCGCAGCATCCTCGGCGAGGCGGGCGCGGCCCTCATGGGCCAGCCCGAGCGCACCCTCGCGGTCGAGGCCGCCGACTTCGCACCATCCGGCGCCTGCCGCGACGCGGAGCTCGACGCCGCGGCGCATGCGCTGCTCGGCGCGGCGGCCGGGTACATCGCGCACCTCGCGCGCGTGAACGAGTCGGGGCCGATCCCCCTCGCGGTGCCCACCGACCCGATCGCCGCCGTGAGGGCCGAGCACGCCGCCGCGCCCCTGAGCCCCGCCGCCGGCGTGCCCGCCTTCGTCGACACCGTCACCACCGCGGACCCGCTCGCGGCGACCGGCGACCCGGCATTCGCACTGGTCCGCACCGACTCCACCACGGGCGCCCCGGCGGCCTGAGCCCCGTGCGCCCGCGGCGCCCGCGCGCACGTCCCGGGCACCGCATCGTCCCCGGCGCGCCCGGGGGTTGGTTGATGCGTCATCATCTGGAATAGTTGACGCGTCATCGTCGTTGCGATGGCCGTCCGACGGCGTTGTCGGCGCCTCCACCCCCACTCTCAAGAGGAGACTCCCATGACCCGCATCGGCATCATCGTCGGCTCCATCGCCGACGCCTCCATCAACCGTCAGGTTGCCAACGTCCTCCCCGGCCTGGTCGCCGACGACGACGTCGAGTTCACCTTCCTCGAGTTCAAGGACCTCCCCTTCTACGACTACGCCCACGACGCGGACTACCCGCCGGTCGCGCGCGAGTGGAAGCAGGCCATCGAGGACGTCGACGGCGTCATCATCGTCACGCCCGAGTACTCGCGTTCCATCCCGGGCGTGCTGAAGAACGCGCTCGACTGGGCCGCGCGCCCGTGGGGCCAGGGCTCCTTCGGCGGCAAGCCCGTCGCGATCATGGGCGCATCGATCGGCGCCGCGGGCACCGCGGCCGCGCAGCAGCACCTGCGCGCGATCCTCGGCCACTACGACGCCCCGACCATGGGCCAGCCGGAGACGTTCTTCCAGTACCGCGCCGACAACTTCGGCGCCGACGGCACGCTCCAGGACGAGGCCGCGGCCGCCGTTCTTGGCGGCTTCGTGAACGCCGCGGTCGCTCACGTCAAGAAGCACGCGCTGGTCGCCGTCGCGTAACCGACCCCGACCGCTCGAAGGCCCCCGTCCGACGCTCGTCGGGCGGGGGCCTTCGTCGTGGCGCGAGCAGCCGTCAGCGCGGCCCGCCGACGCCGCCGTCGGGCGCGATCGCGGCGATGCGCGCGAGGTCGGCGTCGGTGAGCTCGATGTCCGCGGAGGCGACGTTCGCCGCGACGCGCGCGGGGTTGCGCGAGCCGGGGATGGGGACGATGTAGTCCCGCTGAGCGAGCAGCCAGGCGATCGCGAGCTGGGCGAGGGTCGCGCCCTTCTCCTCGGCGAGCGCGGTGAGCGCGTCGACGATCGCGACGTTGGCGTCGTAGTTCTCGGGCGCCCAGTACGGGATGCGCTGGCGGAAGTCGGTCGCCTCGTAGGCCGAGCGCGGCTGGACCGCGCCGGAGAGGAAGCCGCGCGCGAGCGGCGAGTAGGCGACCAGGCCGATGCCGAGCTCCTCGAGCACGGGCAGGAACGCCTCGGACTGGCGGGCGAAGACCGAGTACTCGGTCTGGAGCACCGAGATCGGGTGGACGGCGTGTGCGCGGCGCACGTTGTCGGGCGTCGTGTTGGACAGGCCGAGGTACCTCACCTTGCCGGCGTCGACGTACTCCTTCATGACGCCTACAACGTCCTCGACCGGCACGGCGGGGTCGTGGACGTGCTGGTAGAGCACGTCGATGTGGTCGACGCCGAGGTTGCGCAGGCTGTTGTCGACCACGTTGCGGACGTGGTCGGGCTGCGAGCTCGGGGCATAGGTGGGCGTGAAGCCGAACTTGGTGGCGATGGTGACCTGCTCGCGGATGGGAGCGAGCGCGGTGCCGAGCAGCTGCTCGCCGACGCCCCAGCCGTACATCTCGGCGGTGTCGAAGTGCGTGACGCCGAGGTCGTGCGCGGCGCGGATCGCGGCGATGGACTCGGTGTCGTCGCTCGGGCCGTAGCCGACCGCGGTACCCATCGCGCCGTAGCCGATGGCGGAGACGGTGAGGCCCTGACGGCCGAGGATGCGCTGTTCCATGGGGGTGTCCCTTCTCGAGTTGCTAGACGACATGATACGCCCAATCTGTCAGTCTCTGCCACTTATGGCGCGCTATGATGGATCTGTGAGCGAACTTGTCAAGCCCGTCGGGACACGCGCCATCGCGCGCGACGCCGTCCGCGCGCGCATCTCCGAGGTCGCGGTCGACCTCTTCGACACCCACGGGTTCGACGAGGTCACCGTCGAGCAGATCGCCGCCGCGGTCGGCGTGTCCACGCGCAGCGTCCACCGGTACTTCCCCGCCAAGGAGGACACCGTCGTCGCGGACCCCGCCGGATTGGGCGAGCGCGTGCGCGACGCGTTCGCGGCGCGCCCCGAGGACGAGCCGGTCTGGGACGGCCTGCTCGCGTCCTACGAGGCGCTGCTCGCCGCGCCGGGACGCGACGAGCAGCGCGGCAAGAAGGCGATGCGCGTGCTCGGCAGCACCCCCGCCCTCCGGGCGCGGAACCTCGAGAAGCACCTGCTCTGGGCCCGGCTCCTCACACCCCTCGTCGCGGCACGGCTCGGCGGCCGCGACGCTCCCCTGCGCGCCGAGGCCATCGTCCAGTCCTCGCTCGCCTGCTTCGACATCGCCCTCACGGCGTGGGCCGAGTCCGACGACGAGACCGGCGCCGACCTGCTCCGACGGACGTTCGCGGCGCTCCGACCGGCGGCGTGATCGCGCGCGACGGACGACAGGACCGGCAGGTACGGGTCCATCGACAGCGAGCCGAACACCGTCAGCGTGCCCAGGATGCCGGCGATCCACGCGCCCGACCCGCCGCGTCGGGATGCCGTCTGTCGCGCACCGGCCGCGGGGATCGCGGAGCTCACCAGGCCCACCAGGCGGGCTCGGATCCCTTGCGCTCACGGGTCTCGGGGTCGCGCTCGAGGCGCGCGGTGGCACCGAAGGGCCACGCACCCATCAGGACCAGGACGGCGGCGGACAGATCATTCATGACCTCAGGAAAGCCCCGGCTCGGTGATGGTGGGAGTCCCGCTGCTGACGTGCCCTGCCAGGGCATCCCACCCGCGCATCGCGGTCCCTATCCTGACGGGATGGACAACCATGGCGAGGTGCGCGAGTTCCTCATGTCACGCCGCGCACGCCTCGAACCCGAGGACGTCGGGCTGCCGCGTGGCGGCGACCGCCGGGTCCCCGGGCTGCGCCGCGGCGAGGTCGCGGCGCTCGCCGGCGTCAGCGTCGAGTACTACTCCCGCCTCGAGCGCGGCGCGATCGCCGGCGCATCCGAGGCCGTCCTCGACGGACTCGCGAGGGCGCTCCAGCTCGACCCCGCCGAACGCGACCACCTCCACCGCCTCGCCCGCCTCGGCGCACAGACATCCGGCCGCACCCGCGCCCGACGCACCGGCGAACGCCCGTGGGAGCCGGAGCCGAGCATGCGCTGGCTGCTGGACTCCATGACCGACGCCGCCGCGCTGATCGGCAACGGCCGCACCGACCTGCTCGCCTGGAACACCCTCGGCGGGGCGCTCATGTCCGACATGATCGCCACCGCCACCACCGAGCCGCCGAACTTCGCGCGCTACCTCTTCCTCGAACCCGGCGCACGCCGCTTCTACCCCGACTGGGACACCGTCGCCGCGGTCAACGTCGCACAGCTGCGCACCGAGGCCGGACGCGACCCCCACAGCAAGCCCCTGCATGACCTGGTGGGCGAGCTGTCGACCCGCAACGACCACTTCCGGGAGCTGTGGGGACGCCACGACGTCTGGCAGCACGGTGCGGGCGTCAAGCGCTTCCGCCACCACGAGGTCGGCAACCTCGAGCTCGCGTTCAACGGCCTCGACCTCGTTGGCCACGACGCCATCCAGATGACCGTGCTCACCGCCGCACCCGGATCCGCATCCCACGAGGCCCTCACCCTGCTCGGCACCCTCGCCACCACCCACCTCCACGCGCGCTGACTCGAGCGTCGCGCTCGCCACGTCACGCCGCCGCCGGCACCGCCTGCCCGATGCACGCGCGCCGCAGCACCACCACCGCCGCGAGCGCGGACAGCGCCTCCCCGAGCGGCAGCGCGATCCAGATCCCCGCGGGCCCCATGGCGCCGAGCCCCGCCACCAACGGGAGCCGGATCAGCAGGACCGTCCCGACCGACAGCCAATACGACGGTCGCGGCGACCCCACCGCCTGGAACAGCCCGGACGCGAGCGGCGCGATGCCCGCGAACGCGAAGCCGAGCGCGACGATCCTGAGCGCCAGCACGGTCGCCGGGTCCGCCGCGTCGGCCCCCAGGAGAAGCGTCACGATCGCCTCGGCGCCGAGCACCACCGCGAGCGACGCGAGCGCGCCGTAGCCGACGCTCGCGCGCAGCGCGAGCCGCGCCGCCAGCCCCGCGCGCGCGGGCATCCCCGCGCCGACGCTGTAGCTCACCACCGGCTGCGTGCCCTGGGTGATGCCCAGGTGCGGCATCGACACGAACGTCGTGACCCGCGCGCACACGGCGAAGGCCGCGAGCGCGGCCGTTCCGGCCACCGCCAGCGACGCGTTGACCACCGCCACGACCACGGTCGTGCCGACGCCCGCAAGGAAGGACGGCGCCCCGATCGCGAGCATCGTCCGCAGCGTGGGCGCGTGCGGGCGCAGGTCCGCCAGGCCGATGCGGTACGGCCGGTCGCGGCGGCCCAGGAAGAACCACAGCGCCAGGGCCGCGGAGACCGCCTGCCCACCGACGGTCCCCCATGCTGCGCCCGCGACACCGAGGTCGAAGCCCAGGATCAACAGCGGATCGAGCCCGATCTGGACGACGACGGCGCTCACCCAGATGAGCGTCGAGTAGCCGAGCCGCCCCTCGGCGCGCACGATCGCGGAGAACCCCGTCGAGACGATCGCGCCCGCGAGGATGACGGTGGCGCACGGCCGCGCGTACACCATCGTCGCGTCGGTCGCGCCGAGCATGCGCAGCAGCGGATCGAGGAACGTCAGCCCGAGCACCGTGGTCGCCGCCGCCACCGTCCAGAACAGCGCCATCGCGTTGCCGGTCGCGCGCGCCGCATCGTCCGGGCGCCCCGCGCCGAGCGCGCGGGACACGAGCGAGGCCGCTCCCACGCCGAGCGTGGTCGACACGGCCCCCACGATCAGCAGGAGCGGGGTCGCGAGGGAGACGGCCGCGAGCGCGGTCTCCCCCACCATGCGCGCGACGAACCACGCGTTGGTGAGCGCGTAGATCCCGTACACGCCGACCGACATGGTGGTGTGGGTGCACGACCACCAGAGGAGCCGCCCGAGCGGGCGCGTGCCGAGGTCCTCGGCGTGCGTGCGCGTCGCCCGGGCGCTCACCTCACACCCGGACGCGCCCGAGCGCCGCCATCACCTGGTCGAGCGAGCGACGGCCGAAGTCGTAGACCTCGGTGCTGGTGTGCCCGCGGAACTTGGTCTCGACCGTCATGATGACGGCGAGGTAGAGCGAGTAGAGGCGGCGGCGGGTGCGCTGCGCCTCGGTGAGCTCGGACAGGCCGAACCCGATCATGAAGTCGGTCGGGTCGTCGAAGCCCTCGAGGTCCAGGCCCGTCAGCCCTGCCTCCATGAGCGGGTCGCCGTAGATCGCGCGCTCGTGGTCGAGGATCGCGACGATGCGGCCGTCGCGGATCATCGAGTTCTTGGTCCACAGGTCCACCTCGATGAGCCGAGGCTCGGTGACCTCGTCGAGCACGTGGGCGTGCGCCGCGACCGTCGCGCGGATCTCGTCGGAGGACCACCCCAGGTCGACCTCGACCGCCTCGCCGTCGCGCAGCGTGGTCTCGATGATGTCGAGGAACGCCTCGCGCCAGGTCGCGAAGCCGGGCCCCTCGAGCGGCCCGAAGTGCGTCCCGGTCACGGCGTTGATCTCGCGGTTGAGCGCGCCGAGCTCGCGGTTGCCGGCCGCGACCACCTCGGGCGCGAGCTGCCCGTCTGCGGCGGCGAAGCCGAAGTTGTCGGCGTCGACGTGCTCCATGAAGAACAGGTCCGCGTCGACCACCTCGTGGGTGAGGTCGACCTGGTCGATGCGGGGCACGGGCACGTCGGTGAGCGTGGAGACCAGGCGCATCGCCTCGAGCTCGTTGCGCATCATGCCGACCTCGCGGGTGAGCACGGCGACGTCGGCGGGCGGCGCGACCTTCAGCACCACCACGCGTCCCGAGCGCAGCCGGATCCGGTAGGCGACGTTGAACCAGCCCTCGGTGATCTCGTCGGCGAAGCCGTCGCCGTCTGGCACCTCGTCGGCGCCGTAGGCGCGGGCGATGAGCGTGCGCAGGGTCTCCGTCGACTGACGGTTCTTGGTGAGGCTCTCCATCGAGACTCGTCCCTCCTTGGACGCGGGCGGCCGGCCCTCGTCGGCCGGCACGACCGTCAGCCTAGCGGCGCGCCCACCCCGCACCCGCACCGTCGGGCGCGCCTCCGGAATCTCCCGTCCCGGTTGCCGCGTTGGACGGCACATGGGTGTGTGGTGGATCCGGCGCGACGCGCGCCTCGCGGACAATCCGGCGCTGCTCGCCGCGCAGGAGGACGGCCCCGCGGCGGCCGTGTTCGCGTGGAGCCGCGGCGTCCACCTGTGGTCCGGCCGACGGCGCGCGCACCTGGCCCGCGTGCTGTGGAGCCTGCGCGAGGACACCGGCGGCGCGGTCGGGGTCCGGCGGGGCGACCCGGCCGACGTGGTCCTCGCGGTCGCGAGGGAGCACGATGCGCGGGTGGTCTTCGCGGCGCGCGAGGCCTCGCCCGCGGGCATCCGGGCGCAGGACGCCGTCGCGGCGGCGCTCGCCTCCGACGGGCGCGAGCTGCGGCTCGTCGGCACGCCGTACGCCGTCGCGCCGGGGCGCGTGGTCAAGACCGACGGCACCGAGTACAAGGTGTTCACGCCGTTCTCGCACGCCTGGCGCGAGCACGGTTGGCGCATCCCGGCCCCGGCCGCGGACCCCACGGCATTCCTCCCCACGACGTCCGACGTGAGCCTCGACCAGGAGGCCGCGCGCGGCGACGCCGACGACCCGCTCGCGGCGCGCCACGAGTTCCGCGAGGCGCGCATCCGCGAGGCGTGGGCGTCGTACGTCGAGACCGGCCTCGACCGCTATGCCGCCGAGCGCGACCGTCCCGACCTCGACTCGGTGTCGCACCTGTCCGTGCCCCTCGCGTATGGCCAGATCCACCCGCGCACGGTCCTCGCGGCGACCGGCGCGATCCGCGGCGAGGCGGCGCGCACGCTCGAGAGCGAGCTCGCGTGGCGCGAGTTCCATGCCGACGTGCTGTTCCGCCACCCGCAGGCCCAGCGCGCCTCCCTCACCGCCGTCATGCCCGACGACGCGTGGGCGGCGGGCCCCGAGGCCGACGCGGCGTTCATGGCCTGGCGCGACGGCCGCACCGGCTTCCCGCTGGTCGACGCCGGCATGCGTCAGCTCGCGGCGACGGGGACGATGCACAACCGCGTCCGCATGGTCGTCGCGAGCTTCCTGGTCAAGGACCTCCACCTGCCCTGGCAGCGCGGCGCGGAGCACTTCCGCAGGGCGCTGCTCGACTACGACCACGCGCAGAACCAGCTCAACTGGCAGTGGGTCGCGGGCACCGGGCGGGACGCGGCGCCGTTCTTCCGCATCTTCAACCCGACCGCCCAGGCCGACCGCTTCGACCCCGACCGCGACTACGTCCGCCGGTGGGTCTCCGAGGTCGACACGCCTGCCTACCCCACACCGATGCTCGATCACGCGGCCGAGCGCGAGGTCGCGCTCGCGGACCTGCGCCGCGGGAAGGCGGGGCGCGCGGGAAGGTGAGGGGCGCATCGTCCACAGGCGTCCAACTGTCACGCAGTTCTTTCCACACGGACACACGAACGTCACAAAGGGGACGTAACGTGAGTCGCGCCAGCGAGGGCGTCCCGCTTCGGACGCACGGCCCCGGCCGGACCGTCCTTCGGCCGTGGCGCGCTCCCGAACCCGCCGGGAGGCACGCATGAGTCCCGCATCCACCGAGTACCTGGGCTACGTGGGCCACCCCGAGCTGCCTCACGGGTACTACCCGTACATCGGCCGCCGGCCGGACCAGCGCAAGGACTGGCTGGCCGACGCGTCGGTCGCGACGGGCGTCGCGCTCGTGTTCCCCGCCGCCATCGTGCTGGGCCATGCGGCGCTGCGGGCGGCCCGGGCCGGCGAGGCCACCGCGGTCCGCCGGGCCCGGCTCGGGCTGGTGCTCGGCTACGGGGTCGCGGCGGCCGTCAACGTCGCGTACTTCGTGCTCGCCGCGAGGCACGCGATCCAGCCGGGCACCGCCGGCGCCTGACGCGGCCCGCGGGATCGCCGCCGAGGGGCGATCCCCCGCTGCCGCCATGTCCGATCACCGCCAGCGCGGCGGACGGCACATGCGTCACACTCGTGGGCATGTGGGACGACGAGACGCGCTACGCGGTGATCCGCGGGAAGGACGCCCGCTACGACGGGCAGTTCATCACGGCCGTCCTCACCACCGGCATCTACTGCCGCCCGTCGTGCCCCGCGCGCACCCCCGCGCGCGCCAACGTCGCCTTCTACCCGAGCGCCGCGGCCGCCCAGCGCGCCGGGTTCCGCTCGTGCCGCCGCTGCTTCCCGGACGATGCACCGGGCTCGCCGCGCTGGAAGGTCGGGTCGGACGTCGCCTCCCGGGCGATGCGGCTGATCGACGACGGCCTGGTCGAGCGCGAGGGCGTCGCGGGCCTCGCGCGGCGGCTCGGGTACACCGAGCGCCACGTGTCGCGCGTGCTGGTCGACGAGCTGGGCGCGAGCCCGCAGGCCCTCGCGATCGCGCACCGCCTCCACCACGCGCGCGCCCTTCTCGAGGGCACCGCGCTGCCGGTGTCCGAGGTGGCGTTCGCCGCGGGCTTCGGGTCGGTGCGGCAGTTCAACGACGCCGCCCGCGCGGCCTGGGCGCTCACGCCGGGAGAGGTGCGGCGCCGCGCGGGCGCCCCGGGCGTCGCGGCGGCCGGGACCACCCGGCTGACGCTGCGGCTGCGCTACCGCGCGCCCGCCTCGATCGAGCGCGCGCTGGCGTTCCTCGGCGCGCGCGCGATCGCCGGCGTGGAGGCCTGGGACGGCCGGACGTACGCGCGGACGATGCGCCTGCCGCACGGCGGCGCGACCGTGACGCTCGCGCCGGGGCCCGGGTGCGTCGCGGCGGAGCTCGCGCTCGAGGACGTGCGGGACCTCGCCGCGGCGGTCGCGCGGTGCCGGCGGCTGCTCGACCTCGACGCGGACCCGGCTGCGGTCGACTCGTCGCTCGTGGGGTCGGAGCTGCTCGCCCCCCTGGTGGCCGCCGCGCCGGGGCTGCGCGTGCCCGGCGCGGTGGAGCCGTTCGAGATGGTGGTGCGCGCGATCGTCGGCCAGCAGGTGAGCGTCGCGGGGGCGCGCAGGACGCTCGGGGTGCTGGTGGAGCGCTTCGGAGCGGAGCTGAGCGTCCCGCGAGAGGGGGGCCTCGAGGATCCGGGAGTGCTGAGCGTCCCCAACGGGGCGGGGCGGGCGTTCCCTTCCCCCGAGGCGCTGGCCGACGTCGACCCCGCGATGGGGCTCATGCCCCGGGCACGCTGGCGCGCCGTCTCCGCGGCGGCGCGCGGGCTGCTCGACGGCGACCTCGACCTCGGGCCGGGCGCCGACCGCGCCGAGGCGCGCGCGGCGCTGCTCGCGATCCCCGGGATCGGCCCGTGGACCGCCGAGTACGTCGCGCTGCGCGCGCTCGGCGACCCCGACGCGTTCCCCGCGGGGGACCTGGTGCTTCAGAAGGCGGCGGGGCTCGACGGCCGGGCCCTCGCCGCGACGGCGGAGGGGTGGCGCCCGTGGCGCGCCTACGCCGCGCTTCACCTCTGGACGGCCGTGACGGAAGGACGGACACCATGACCACGCTCGCGCGACGCGACATCCCCACGCCGCTCGGCCCGCTCACGCTCGTCGCGGACGACGACGCGATGCTGGGCGCGTACTTCGCCGACCACCGCCGGCGTCCCGCGCTGGACGCGCTCGGCGAGCCCGCCGCGCATCCGGTCCTCGACGCGTCCGAGGCCGCCTTCGCGGCCTACTTCGCGGGCGAGGCGGCGGACGTGCCCGTCGTCGACGTCGCCGCCGGGACGCCGTTCCAGCGCGAGGTGTGGACCGCGCTGCGGGCGATCCCCGCGGGCGAGACGTGGACGTACGCCCAGGTGGCGGCCGCGATCGGCCGCCCGACGGCGACGCGCGCGGTGGCCGCGGCGATCGGGCGCAACCCGTTGACCATCGCGGTGCCGTGCCACCGGGTGGTCGGTGCGGACGGGTCGCTCACGGGCTACGCGGGCGGGATCGAGCGCAAGAAGTGGCTCATAGGTCACGAATCGGTCACGATGCCTGCCCGCGGTGCATGATCCGGGTCTAGCCTGACGGGGATGAGGGAAGCGCGGGAGACCGTGCGGCGATCAGCTCATCGCTGAGGGGCGGTGCCTTCCCCGCGAAGGTCGAGGGGGGTCTACGCGGGGAAGGCGCCTTTCACCACCACGTTGACGGGCTCGTCGCCGCGCACGCGCGCCTCGATCTGGCGCCGCACCACGTCCGTGTACCGCCGGTTGGTCAGCCGCTCCACGCCCGCGACGTGCGGGACCACGATGCAGTTCGGCAGCGACCACAGCGGGTGGTCCTCGGGCAGCGGCTCGGGGTCGGTGACGTCGAGCGCGGCGCGCAGCCGCCCGGACGCGAGCTCGGCCACGAGCGCGTCCGTGTCGACCACCTTGCCGCGGCCCACGTTGACGAGCAGCGCATCGTCCCTCATGGCGGCGAGGAAGCGCGCGTCGACGAGGCGGTCCGTCGCGTCGGTGTGAGGCACGACGACGATGACGAGGTCGAAGCCGGGCAGGATCGCCGCGAGGTCGGCGACGGCGTGCACCACGGTGCCGTCCGGGGCCGTGCGCGCGGTGCGGGCGACGCCCTCGACGTGGACCTCGCTCGCGCGCAGCCGCACCGCGATCGCCTCGGCGATGCTGCCGTAGCCGACGATGAGGGCGCGCGAGTCGGCGAGCGACGGAGCCTCGAGGTCGGGCTCCCACACGCCGCGGCGCTGCGCGTCGAGGAACGCCGGCAGGCGGCGCTGCGAAGCGAGCGCGAGCAGCAGGGTCATCTCGGCCACGCGGGTGTCGTGGACGCCGCGGGCATTCGCGAGCGCGACGCCCGGCGGGACGAACGGCTCGGCGTGCTCGTAGCCGGCGGACGCGATCTGGATGAGCTCGAGGCCCGGGCACGCCGCGAGGCGGCCGAAGACGCGACGGCCCCCGGTCCAGTGCGGCAGGCACGCGATGGTGATGCGGTCGCGCTCGTCCTCGGGCGCGTCGGACTCGGCGGGGTTCCACACGATGACGCGGGCGCCGGGGCCCGGGTCGCCGAGCGCGTCGGCCACCTCCCGCGAGGGCAGGGCGACCGTGATCATGCGAGGGGCCGCAGCTCGACGCCGGCGGGGTCGCTCAGCAGGGGCGCGAAGGCCCGCTCCGCGGCGCCGATGAGCAGGCGATTGCCGCCGAGGGCGGCGCGCGCGACCACGATGTCGTCCGCCTCGGGACGGAACGCGAGCTCGCGCGCGCGTGCCGTGACGAGGTCGCGGCGCGCGTCGTAGAGCGCGCCGAGGTAGCCGCCGAGCAGCACGAGGTCGGGGTCGAACGCGCACTCGAGGTTCGCGATCGCGGTGGCGAGCGTGCCGGCGAGGGCGTCGAGCTCCGCGGCGTCGTGCGCGACGGCGTCGAGGCGCGGCGCGTTGAGCTCGGTCTCGAGGCACCCGGTGCGGCCGCACGAGCACACGTCCCCGTCGGATCGGATCATCATGTGGCCGAACTCGCCGCCGTAGCCGCGACCGCCGCGCAGCATGCGGCCGCCCACGAGCGCGGCGCCGCCGATGCCCGAGGCGGATCCGTTGAGGTAGACCACCGAGTCGACGCCGCGCGCGGCGCCGTAGCTCCACTCGGCGCGCAGGCCCATGTTGGCGTCGTTGCCCACCGTGGCGGGCAGCTCGAGCGCGTCCGTCAGCGCGGTCGCGAGCGCGAACGACCGCCACCCCAGGTGCGGCGCGTCGACGATGGTGTCGCCGTCGATGGCGACGAGGCCCGGCACGGCCGCGCCGATGCCGACGACGCGGGAGCCGGGCAGCTCGTCCGCGATCTCGCGGGCGGCCTCCCACGCGAACGCGAGCGCGTCGCGCGGGGTGGGCGGCGCATCGACCGAGGCGCGGCGGCGGGCGAGCACGGTGCCGTCGATGGCGACGGCGCCGAGCTCGATGGCGTCGACGTCGGGGTGGAGCGCGAGCGCGACCACCTCGCGCCGCGGCCGCACGATCAGGCTGGGGCGGCCGACGCCGCCGGTCTCGGCGGCGGCGTCCTCGGCCACGAGGTCGAGCGCCGCGAGCTCCGCGACCAGCCCGCCGATGGTCGAGCGGTTGAGGCCCGTCTCGCGCGTCAGCTGTGCGCGTGTGAGAGGCCCGCCGTAGTGCACGGCCCGGATGAGGGCGGACAGGTTGTGCCGCCGCGTGTGGTCGTTGCGGCTGCCGCGCGCCGTCGCGGGACGCACGGGCGCCGTCGCCGCCTCGCCGGCCTGCTCCTCGGTCATCGTTCCTCCTCCGTGCTGCACAGTATGCCGCCCCCTCCCCCGCGCCGACCGGCACCGCCCCGGCGCATCGTCCCGTCCCGCTTTGACGCGACCCCTCGCCGGGTATAAGTTTTCTTCGGGAACATTTTAACCCGACCCCTACGAGACGGAGCTGCGCGATGACGCTCACCCCCACCCCCGCCGACCACTTCACGTTCGGCCTCTGGACCATCGGCTGGTCGGCGGCCGACCCGTTCGGCACCGCGACCCGCGCGCCGCTCGACCCGGTCGAGGCGATCCACAAGCTCGCCGAGCTGGGTGCCTACGGCATGACGTTCCACGACGACGACCTCTTCCCGTTCGGCTCCACGGACGCCGAGCGCCGCGCCGCGATCGACGCGCTCAAGAAGGCGTGCGAGGAGACCGGGATGAAGATCCCGATGATCACCACGAACACCTTCACGCACCCCGTGTTCAAGGACGGCGGCGTCACGTCGAACGACCGCGAGGTCCGCCGCTTCACGCTTCGCAAGGTCCTGCGCAACATCGACCTCGCCGCCGAGCTGGGCGCGAAGACGTTTGTGATGTGGGGCGGCCGCGAGGGCGCCGAGTACGACTTCTCGAAGGACATCCGCGTCGCGCTCGACCGCTACCGCGAGGCCGCCAACATCTTCGGCCAGTACGTGATCGACCAGGGCTACGACATCAAGTTCGCGATCGAGCCCAAGCCGAACGAGCCCCGCGGCGACATCCTGCTCCCGACCGTCGGCCACGCGATGGCGTTCATCAACACGCTCGACCACCCCGAGATGGTGGGCCTCAACCCCGAGGTCGGCCACGAGCAGATGGCGGGCCTCAACTTCACCGCCGGCATCGCGCAGGCGCTGGACCACGGCAAGCTCTTCCACATCGATCTCAACGGCCAGCGCGGCATCAAGTACGACCAGGACCTCGTGTTCGGCCACGGCGACCTGCAGAACGCGTTCGCGCTGGTCGACCTGCTCGAGAACGGCGGCTCGAACGGCGGCCCGTCGTACACCGGCCCGCGCCACTTCGACTACAAGCCCTCGCGCACCGAGGACTTCGACGGCGTGTGGGAGTCCGCGAGGGCCAACATGCGCATGTACCTGGCCCTCAAGGAGCGCGCCGCGGCCTTCCGCGCCGACCCGGAGGTCCAGGAGGCCATCGCCGCCACCAAGCAGCACGAGCTCGCGCAGACCACGCTCGGCGAGGGCGAGTCCATCCAGGACCTGCTCGCGGACCGCTCCACGTACGAGGACTTCGACGCCGACGCCTACTACAACGGCAAGGGCTTCGGCTTCGTCCGCCTGCAGCAGCTCGCGGTCGAGCACCTCATGGGCGCCCGCTGACCCTCACCTCCCTTCCGCGTCCCGGTCGCCTCTCCTCCTTGGGGCGGCCGGGACGCGGCTCTCTCCTCCCCCGCTCTCTGTGAAAGGCCCGCGCATGACGCTCGTCGCCGGAGTCGACTCCTCCACCCAGTCCTGCAAGGTCGTCATCCGCGACCTCGACACGGGCGCCGTGGTCCGCCAGGGCCGCGCCTCGCACCCCGACGGCACGTCCGTCGACCCCGAGCGCTGGTGGGACGCGCTCCTCGCGGCCATCGCGGAGGCCGGCGGGCTCGCCGACGTCGCCGCGATCTCGGTGGGCGGCCAGCAGCACGGCATGGTCGCGCTGTCCGCCGCCGGCGAGGTGATCCGCGACGCGCTCCTGTGGAACGACACCCGCTCCGCCGGCGCCGCCGCCGACCTCATCGCCGAGATCGGGGCCGACGCCCTCGCCGAGCGCACGGGCCTCGTCCCGGTCGCCTCGTTCACCTCGACCAAGCTGCGCTGGCTGCGCGACGCCGAGCCCGACAACGCCGCGGCCGTCGCCGCCGTCGCCCTCCCCCACGACTGGCTGACCTGGCGCCTGCGCGGGTACGGACCCGCCGCATCGTCCCCGCTGGGCCCCGTGCTCGAGGAGCTCGCCACCGACCGCTCGGACGCTTCCGGCACCGGCTACTGGAGCGCCGTCACCGGCGAGTACGACCGCGACCTGCTCGCCGCCGCGCTCGGGCACGATGCGGTGGTCCCGCGCGTGCTCGGCCCCGGCGAGGCCGCGGGCACCGTCCACCCCGACCTCGCGGGCGCCGACGTCTGCCTCGTGGGACCCGGCGCCGGCGACAACGCCGCCGCGGGTCTGGGCCTGGGCGCCGCCGTGGGCGACGTCGTGATCTCCCTCGGCACCTCGGGCACGGTCTTCGCGGTCACCGAGACCTCCGTGCCGGACCCGACCGGCACCGTGGCGGGCTTCGCGTCCGCATCGGGCGAGTTCCTTCCCCTCGTGTGCACGCTCAACGCGGCACGCGTGCTCGACTCCTTCGCGCGCGTGCTCGGGGTCACCCATGACGAGCTCGGCGAGCTCGCCCTGGCCGCCGAGCCGGGCGCCGCCGGCGCCACGCTGGTCCCGTACTTCGAGGGCGAGCGCACGCCCAACCTCCCCTCGGCCACAGCGTCCCTCTCGGGTCTGACACTCGGGTCGATGACGCGGGAGAACCTCGCGCGGGCCGCGATCGAGGGCATGCTGTGCGCGCAGGCCGTCGGGCTCGACGCGATCCTCGCGCAGGGCGTGCAGGCCAAGCGCCTGCTGCTCGTGGGAGGCGCGGCGCAGAACCCGGCCGTGCAGGCGATCGCCGCGCAGGTGTTCGACGTGCCCGTCGAGATCCCCGAACCGGGCGAGTACGTGGCCGCGGGCGCCGCGGTCCAGGCCGCGTGGGCGCTGACGGGCTCGCGTCCGGAATGGCCGCTCGCTACGGTGGCCTCGCCGGCGAAGGACTCGCGCCCCGTCATCCGGGACGCGTACGACGCGGCGGCATCCGCATACGTGGCCTGACCGGGTCCGCATCCCCGGGCGGCCGCGGCCGCGCGTCGTGACGGAGCCCCCACGGTCCCCTCCTGTTCGGGGTCGTGGGGGCTTCGTGCCGCTACGCGCGCGTGTCGACGGGCTCCGCGGGGGCGGCCATGACCTCGACCGAGGGCTCGGCGGGGAAGATGATCTTGAAGACCGGGAAGTAGATGACGAGCTGCACGCCGCCGTTGATCATGGTGACGGCCAGGTTGTAGACCGCGGGATCCACCCACTCCTGGAGCAGCGGCACGTACAGGCTCATGAGGAAGCTGCACGCGATCGTGATGAGCACCAGCGCGAACGCGTACCAGGCGAGCTGGAACCACACGTTGCCGCGCGAGCGGAACACCACGTTGCGCTGCAGCGGGAAGTTGACGCCCTGCGAGATGACGAGCATCACCACGAACGCCACGAAGTAGCTCAGACCCCCGAGGGCGTCGCCGGTCACGGGGTAGTCGAACACGTACGTGTCGATCGGGCCCAGGCTCACGTGGAGGAACTGCGCCGGGACCGCGCCCCAGCCGGTGGCCTCGAAGAGCAGCACAGGGAGGAAGGTCAGCAGCAGGTACTGCAGCGCGGCCACCACGAACGAGAGCCCGGAGAACTTCACCATCTCCGCGACCAGCGCGTGCCCGGCCTCGAAGTCGCGCCACCTGCGGGCGGCCGTCTGGGGAAGCGTCATGGGCGGTCTCCTCGCATCCGTGGCGCACGCCGATCCGGCGTGGCGGGACCGACCCTAGCGCCGCGCGAGGCGCGCGCGGCGCCGGTCCTCACGACCTGTCGCCTGAGCGTCCCGAACTGTCGCGATCGGGACGCCCGGTCCGCGCCCTCAGTCCTCGAGCGAGGCGAAGTACTCCATCGCGGTCCGGGTCTTGGTCTGCTGCGGCGCGCCCAGGTCGACGCCGCGCGAGGCGAGGAACGCCTTGGTCTCCGCGGCGGCCGTGAACGCGTCGCCGGGCGCGCACTTGGTGGACAGCTCGAGGATCTGGGACCCGTCCGGATAGGCCCACAGCTCGGCCACGAGCCGGCGGCCGAGGTCCTCGGGCGAGAGCTTGAGCTTGAGGGTGGTGAGCGGGCCGAGCACCCGCAGGTCGTCCCAGCCGACACCGGCGGGCGCGTGCTCCTCGACCAGCGCGCGCTGCTCCTTGGTGAAGAGCTTGCGGATCGGTCGCTCCCGCAGCAGCACCTCGCGCACCCGCCGATCCTCGGCCGCGCCCTTCATGCTCGCCGAGCACACGAACCCGCCTGGCATGGCGTCGATCTCGACGCCGAACGACGGCGAGGCGCGCAGCTCGTCGCTCAGCCCGGACGGGTCGACGGGGCGCAGCTTGACCACCGCGTCCCCCGCCCTGCGCTGGACCCTCCGGGCCCGCAGGACCACGCCGGCCGAGCTGAGCGCGAGGTCGGCGGTGTCGAAGAAGGCGACCTGGCGCAGCTCCGCCTCGAGCGGGTCGATGCCGAGCCGGTCCACGACGCGCCTGCGGTCGGCGCCCGGCACGGTGGCCTTGAGCTCGACGGAGTCGGTGCCCGGCAGCAGCGCGAGGACCTCGCCGAGCTGCTCGGCGCTGAGCGCGGGGACCGGGGTGGCGCTGATCGATGCGGTGCTCATGAGGGTGCTCCCGTCGGCGGGCGTCGCCGTCGGCGCCGGCGCCTTCGTCAGGATACGGCCGCACCGCCCGGGCGCGCCGGGAGCGGCGGCGACGGACGCATCGTCCCTCGACGGGCGGCTGTCGGGGCGCGCGCGTAAGGTCGGCAAAGGGGCCGATGGCGGCCCATGAGGACCGTCCGAGGGGGCTCCCGTATGTCCGTCAGCTTCGTGCTCGAGGCCATCGTCGTGCTCGCCTGCATCGTGCTCGGCACGCGCGCGGGCGGCGTCGGCGTCGGCGTGTGGGGCGGCGTCGGCACGTTCGTGCTGATCTTCGTGTTCGGCGAGGCGCCGGGCGCGCCGCCGGCGTCCGCGATCGCGATCATCCTCGGCGTGGTCACGGCCGCCGCGCTCATGCAGGCGGCGGGCGGCATCGACTGGATGGTCGCGATGGCGGCGAAGGTGATCGAGAAGCGGCCCAAGCAGATCACCGTGATCGCGCCGCTCACGGCGTTCCTGTTCTGCGCGGGCGCCGGGACCGGCAACATCGTCTTCCCGCTGCTGCCCGTGGTCTACGACCTGTCCGTCAAGAACGGCATCCGGCCCGCGCGCCCCCTCACCGTCACGGTGGTGCAGTCCGGCATCGCGCTCGCCGCGTCGCCCGTGTCCGCGGCGATGGCGGCCATGCTGACGTTCACCGACGTCGCGCCGTACAACCTGGGCCTCGCGCAGATCCTCGCCATCACGTTCCCCGCGTGCGTCATCGGCATCGTGGTGACGTCGCTCGTGGTCAACCGCATGTGGCGCGACATGGACGACGACCCGGAGATCCAGGCGCGGATCGCGGCGGGCCAGGTGGCGGCGCTGCGGGACGATGCGCGGGGCAGCTCGACCGCGCACCTCACGTACACGGCGCGCGGGCGCAACGCCGCGATCACGTTCCTGCTGGGCGTGGTCGCGATCGTGATGTTCGGCATCTTCAAGGACCTGCGGCCCACGTACACCGTGGGCGGCGAGACGGTGCGCGTCGACATGACGTACACGATCGTGCTGGTCATGCTCGTGGTGAGCGCGGTCATCATCTTCGTGGGGCGCCCCAAGGTCGGCACGGTGCCCGACCAGTCGGTGTTCAAGGCCGGCATGGTCGCCGCGATCGCCCTGTTCGGCATCGCGTGGCTGACCGCGACGTTCATCGCGGCGCACGAGGAGTACATCGTGTCGACGGTCGGCTCGTGGGTCACCGACGTGCGCGTGATCTTCGCGCTCGCCGTGTTCCTGGTCGCGGCCATGACCACCAGCCAGTCGACGGCGACCAACACGATCGTCCCCATCGGTCTCGCGGCGGGCCTGCCCGCGGGCGTGGTCGCGGGCATGTGGGCCGGCGGCCTCGGCGGCGTCTACACGCTGCCGGCCAACGGCCCGCAGATCGCCGCCGCGAACTTCGACGAGACCGGGTCCACCAAGCTGGGCACCAAGCTGCTCGACCACAGCTTCTTCGTGCCCATGCTCATCCTCTCGGTCACCACTATCATCGCCGGGTTGGTCATCGGCGCGTTCTTCTGACCCCGTACACCCCCCTTTTCGGAAAGGCGACCCCTCATGTCCGCAGCGGAGATCCAGGAGAAGGTCCGGTCGCTCATGCCCGGCGTGATCGAGGACCTCAAGGAGCTCATCTCGATCCCCTCCATCGCGTTCCCCGGCTACCCCGAGGAGCCGATGCACCGGATGGCCGAGCGCACGCTCGAGCTGTTCCGCGAGGCCGGCTTCACCGACGCCCACTACGGCGACGTGCCGCACGGCTACCCGCCGATCTACGCCGAGCTGCCCGGGCCGGAGGGCGCGCCCGTGGTGGTCCTCTACGCCCACTACGACGTGCAGCCCGCGCCCGAGTCGCAGGGCTGGACCTCGGACCCGTTCCTTGCGACCGTCAAGGACGACGGCAGGATCTACGGCCGCGGCGCCGCCGACGACAAGTCGGGCCTCGCGACGCACCTCGGCACGCTGCGCGCGTTCGACGGCAAGCCGCCGGTCACCCTCCGCCTCATCCTCGAGGGCATGGAGGAGACCGAGAGCAACCTCGAGGAGTTCGTCGAGGCCAACCCCGACCTGTTCCAGTGCGACCTGTTCGTCATCTGCGACATGGGCAACCTGGTCTCCGGCGAGCCCGTGCTCACCACCGCGCTGCGCGGCGACGTCTCGTGCATCGTCACCGTGCGCACGCTCGAGCACCCGCTGCACTCCGGCGTCTTCGGCGGCGCCGCGCCAGACGCCATGATGGCGCTCGCGCGCCTGCTCAACACGCTCGTGGACGATGCGGGGGAGGTCGCGATCGAGGGCGTCACCACGGGCACGTGGTCGGGTGCCGTGCAGTCCGAGGAGAGCTTCCTCGAGGGCGTCCCGCTGCTGCCGGGGGTGTCGCTCATCGGCACCGGCACGGTCTCGGACCGCCTGTGGGCCAAGCCCTCCATCAACGCGATCGGCATCGACACGACCACGATCGCGGGCTCGTCCAACGTGATCCTGCCGCAGGCCAGCGCGAAGATCTCGATGCGCATCGTGCCCGGCGCGAAGGCCGAGGCGGAGCTCGACGCGCTCGTCGCGCACCTCGAGTCCCACGCGCCGTGGGGCGCCCAGGTCGAGGTCAAGCGCGTGAAGGCCGCGCCCGCGTTCCTGGTGCCCGGCGGCGGGCCCGGCGTGGAGGCGGCGCGCGAGGCGCTCGAGGAGGCGTTCGGGATGGCGTCGAGCGAGGTCGGGTCGGGAGGGTCGATCCCGCTGCTCCAGACCCTGCACGAGGCGTGCCCCGCCGCGGAGTTCGCTCTGTGGGGACCCGAGGACATGGAGCGGTCGCGCATCCACGCGTCGGACGAGTCGGTGGACCCGGCCGAGATCGAGCGGATGATCGTCGCGCAGGCGCTGCTGCTGGAGAAGCTCGCGGCGCGCTGACTCACTCCCCCGCTGCTGCGTCGGGTCGCAGGTCGACCCGGCGCAGCAGCTGGGCGTTCGCCGCGACGACGATGGTGGAGAGGCTCATCGCGATCGCCGCGACCGCGGGCGGCATGGTGATGCCCGCCCACTGCAGGGCCCCGGCCGCGACGGGGATCGCGACCGCGTTGTAGGCGGTCGCCCACACGAGGTTCTGCCGCATCTTGCGGTACGTCGCGTGCGAGAGCGTGATGACGCTCGCGACGGCGCGCGGGTCCGAGCCGGCGAGCACCACGCCGGCGGCCTCCATCGCGACGTCGGTGCCGGCGCCGATCGCGAGGCCCACGTCGGCGCGGGCCAGCGCGGGCGCATCGTTCACGCCGTCGCCCACCATCGCGACCCTGCGGCCCTTGGCCTGCAGCTCCGCGACGGCCCGGTCCTTGTCCTCGGGAAGGACCTCGGCGAAGACCTCGTCGATGCCGAGCTCGCCCGCGACCGCGCCGGCGACCGTGCGCGAGTCCCCCGTGATGAGGGCGACCTCGATGCCGCGCGCGTGGAGGGCGTCGACGGCCTGGCGCGACTCCTCGCGCACCGGGTCGGCGGTGGTGAAGGCGCCGACGACGACGCCGTCGACCACGACGTGCAGGACCGCGCCGCCGCTCTCGCGCCAGCCGGCCGCCGCATCGTGCAGGGTCGCGGGGGTCTCGGCCTCGAGGTGGTCGAGCAGGCTCGGCCCGCCGACCGCGACGTCCCTGCCGTCCACGCGGGCGCGCACGCCCCGGCCCGGGAGGGTCTCGACGGGGTCCACGTCCGGGACCGCGAGCTCGCGCTCGCGCGCGGCGGCGACCACCGCGCGGCCGATGGGGTGCTCGGACTCGGACTCGACGGCCGCGGCGAGCGCGAGGACCTCGTCCTCGGTCCAGCCGTCGACGGCCGCGAGGTCGGTGAGGGCGTGCTCGCCGCGGGTGAGGGTGCCGGTCTTGTCGAAGAGGACCGCGTCGACCGTGCGCATCGCCTCGAGCGCGGCGGGGTCCTTCACGAGGATCCCGCGGCGGGCGGATATCGACGTGGAGATCGCGACGACGAGCGGGATCGCGAGGCCGAGCGCGTGGGGGCACGCGATCACGAGGACCGCGACGGCGGCGGTGAGCCCGGCCGCGGGATCGCCGGCGGCGGCGTGGGCGACGAAGGTGATCGCCGCGGCCGCCAGGGCGATCCAGAAGAGCCATGCGGCGGCGCGGTCGGCGAGGCGGCGGGTGCCGGAGCGGCTCTCCTGCGCCTGCGCGACCATGCGCTGGATCCCGGCGAGCGCCGTGTCGTCGCCCGTCGCGGTCACCTCGACGCGCAGCGACCCGTCGGTGGCCACCGTGCCCGCGACCACCCGGTCGCCCTCCGCCTTCGCGACCGGCGCGGACTCGCCCGTGATCATCGACTCGTCGACGGCGGCCTCGCCGCGCGTGACGGCGCCGTCGGCGGGGATCCGCCCGCCGGGGCGGACGACGACGACGTCGCCCGTGCGCAGGTCCGCGATGCCCACGTGCTCGGTGCCGCCGTCGGGGGTGGTGCGCTCCGCATCGTCCGGGAGGAGCTCCGCGAGGGCGGCGAGGGCGCCCTGCGCCTGGCCGACCGCCTTCATCTCCTGCCAATGGCCCAGCAGCATCACCACGATCAGCGCGGCGAGCTCCCACCAGAAGCTCAGGTCCCCCACCCCGAACGTCGCCGCGAGGGACGCGCCGAAGGAGACGGTGATCGCGAGGCTGATGAGCGTCATCATGCCCGGCTTGCGCGCGGTGATCTCGTCGCGCCAGGCCATGGTGACGAACGGGCGTCCGCCCCACAGGAAGATCACGGTGCCGAGGACCGGCGGGATCCACGCGGTGCCCGGCAGGTCGTAGCCGAACCAGCCCTCGACCATCCCGCTCGTCGCGATCACGGGGAGCGCGAGCAGGAGGTTCCACCAGAACAGCCGCTTGAAGAGCATCGCGTGGCCGCTGTGGTCGGTGCCGTGATGGGCGTGGGAGCCGTGGGCCTGGTGAGCGTCGTGGGCCTCGTGGTGGGCGTGCTCGGCGTGCGTCATGGTGGCGGGGTCGTGCGACATGGGGACCTCCTCGGGAATGCCAACAACTCCCGACCGTATTCCTTCCACCCGGATGGAAGGTCAAGGCCTTTCGGCGCGCGGGGGCGTGACGGATCCGGCCTGGTGCGCGAGCATCGGACCATGGCCCACCCCGAGACGCCCGGGACCGGCGGCGCTCCGGCGACCCGCGCATCGTCCCCCCGCCGCCTGGGCCTGGCGCGCATGACGGGACGCGACCCGGGCGAGGCGCACCGCGCCGCCACCCCGCTCGAGCTGTTCTACGACCTCACGCTGGTGGTCGCGTTCGGCGCCGCGAGCGACGAGCTCGCCCACCTGCTCGCCGGCGGCGTGGTCGCGGGAGCGGTGCTCGGCTTCACGTTCGTGATGTTCGCGATCGTGTGGGCGTGGCTGAACTACACGTGGTTCGCCTCGGCGTACGACACCGACGACTGGGGCTTCCGACTGCTCACGATGGTGCAGATGATCGGCGTGCTCGTCATCGCGCTGGGAGCGTCCGACTTCCTATCATCCATCGCAGAGGGCGTGGGGCCGCACAACGAGGTGGTGATCGCCGGGTACGTGGTGATGCGCGTGTCGATGGTCGCGCTGTGGGTGCGCGCGGGTCGCGGCGACCCCGAGCGGCGGGCGACCTGCTACCGCTTCGCGGGCCTGACCGCGCTCGCACAGGTGGGGTGGGTGCTCACCGGGGTGCTGGACGCCGGGTTCGGGGTGGAGATCTCGCTCGCGACGGCGCTGATCCTGTTCGAGGTGCTCGCGCCCGCCATCGGCTCCGGGCGGCGCTCGCGGCTGCCGTGGCACCCGCACCACCTCGCGGAGCGGTTCGGGCTGCTCGCGATCATCGCGCTCGGCGAGGGCGTGCTGGGGACCACCGCGGCGATCCGCGCGGCCGTGGCGGAGACCGGATGGTCGGCCGATGCGGTGGTGGTCGCGGTCGCCGGCGTGCTCACCATCTTCGGGATGTGGTGGGCGTACTTCTCCGTGCCGTCGGCGCGGATCCTGGTCGCGCGGCGGCAGCGGTCGGGGCTGTTCGGGTACGGGCACATCCCGCTGTACGCCTCGATCGCGGCGGTCGGGGCGGGGCTCCACGTGTCGGCGCTCTACCTGGAGGACCACTCCGAGCTGTCGGAGCTGGGGACGCTGCTCGCCGTCGCCGTGCCGCTGACCGTCTACATCGCGCTCGCGTTCGTGGGGTACTCGCTGCTGGTGCGCGCCTTCGACGCGTTCCACCTGGTCCTCGCGGGCGCCTACGTGGTCCTCGCGGCGCTCGGGGTGGGGCTGGCCGCCGCCGGTGCGCCGCTGCCGGTCGCACTGCTCGCGCTGTCGCTCGCGCCGTGGACGTGGGCCGTGGGTTACGAGACGCTCGGGCGGCGGCACATGGAGGAGCACCTGGCGCGGCTGCGGTAGGCGCGCCCTGCCCACGACGCGGCGCTCGCCCCGCCTCATCGCGGGCCGATGTCCCCAGCCCCCGCCGCTCCACAACTTGTCCACATACCAGGGATGATGCGTCGGGGTGGCTGTCTGACCCCCGTGATGGACTGGTCTCATGGACGCGGAGGCACTGTTCGACTGCGAGCCCGGTGGCGGTGCCACCGGGTTCGCGGCGGCGTGCCTGGACGCACGGATCGCGGTCGGCACGATGCGCGCGTTCGCCGCGGCGGGCGGCTCGCCCGACGTGGTGGACCGGCTGCACGGCGCCGCGCGCGTGGCACGCGAGCTCGACCTGGTCCTCGCGCGCACCGCTAGGGACATCGAGGTGCAGTCCGACGCGCCCGGGGGTGGGCTCGCCAAGCTCCACGGGCACCGCAGCGCCGCCGACCTGGTCGCCGCCAGCATGGGCACCACCCGGGCGCAGGCCATCCGCCTGCTCGAGGTAGGACGGGCGCTCGAGGAGGTGGAGCAGGCGGACGGGCCCGAGCCTCCCGAGGACGACCCTCCCGTGCCCGACGACCCTCCCGATCCGGATGACCGCGACACCCCGCCCGAGGACGAGGACGAGGACAAGGACGACCCGCCGGCGCCGCCCAAGCCGCAGCCGCGCTATCCCATGGTCGCGGCAGCGCTGGCGGCGGCGGAGATCTCCGCGGACTGTGGCGCGCAGATCATCGCGATGCTCGACTCCCTGTCCGACGAGGTGACCCCGGAGCGCAAGCGCGAGGCCGAGGCGGAGCTCGTGAAGCGGGCCCGCGGGTTGGATGCGACCCGCTTCGCGCGCGTGGTGCGACGCTTCAAGGCTGCGATCGACGTTGCCGCGCACCAGCGCAGCCTGGCCCGCCTGCGACGGGCCAGGTTCGTGCGGATCTGGGAGAACCGGGCGGGGATGACGGTGATCAACGCCGAGCTCGACCCCGAGACCGCCGCTCCCGTGGTGGCGGCCCTGGGAGCAATCGTGGGCCACGACATGCACGCCAGCAAGGACCACCCCGGCACCGACACCCGCACGACGGATCAGATGCGTGCCGATGCCCTCGCCGCGATCTGCCGCCACGGCCTGTCCTGCGAGGCCTCGGACCTGCCGTTGGCGAACGTCACGGTCGTCATCCGCGTCGACGCCGAGTCCCTCGCCACCGGTGAGGGACTGGCCGAGATCGACGGCTGCACCACGCCCGTGGACATCCCGGCCGTGTTTCGCATGGCCCCCGACCCGTGCATCGTCCCCGTGACGCTCAGCGCGGCGGGAGCGGTGCTGAACTGGGGACGCGAGCGGCGACTGTTCACCCGCGCCCAGAAGAGGGCCTTGGCTGAACGGGACGGCGGATGTGCGTTCTGCGGGGCACCACCGGCGTGGACCGAGGCCCACCACATCGTCTTCTGGTCCCGTGGCGGCAGGACCGACCTCGACAACGGCGTGCTCCTATGCAGCCACTGCCACCATGTCATCCATGACCAGGGCTGGACCATCAACGCCAGCGCGACCGAGGTGTGGTTCATCCCACCCGCCAGCGTCGACCCCGCGCGCGCACCCCGCCAAGGCGGACGCGCCCGCTTCGGCGCACCCCGCCACTGGAGCCTGGCCGCCTACAGCCGCGCACGCACCCGCACCGTCGCCGACGACCGCGGCGGCCCGCCACCCCATCGAGAACCCGATGCCGCCTGACGTGAGGACTGGCGGCCCTCGCGGGGCGAAGCACGGCCCGGCAACTGACGATCGCGGCGACGACGGCGGCAGCGGGCACGGGCGCGGGCGCGGGCGCGGGCACGGACGCGGGCACGGGCGCGGGCGCGGGCGCGGGCACGGACGCGGGCACGGGCGCGGGCGGAAGGCGAGGCGTCAGGCAGGAAGGGCGCGCGGAACCGAGAGCGCAGCCTCAGGGCATCTCGGGCAGGACGAACGCCCAGCCCTCGGCGAGCCTCTCCGAGACCACCTCGATGACGGCGTCGACGGTGCCCGCGCGGTTGCCGCCGCCGTCGTGAAGCAGCACCAGCTCCCCGGGCACCATGGCGAGGCGCAGGCGTGAGGCGAGGACGGCGGGGTCCTGCTCGACCCAGTCCTCGACCGTGTTGACCACGTCGAGCGGCTGCATCCCCAGGCGCACCGCGACCGGCGCCGTCACGCCCCACGCACCGTTGGGGGCGCGCCAGTAGGGCACCGGGACCTCGTCGCCGACCGTGGCCTCGATGATCTCGAGGTTCTTGAGCAGGTCGTCGCGGACGTCGAGGGCGTTCCACTCCCCCATGGACTCGTACGAGGTCGAGTGGTTGCACAGCACGTGCCCGTCGGCGACGATGCGCCGCAGCACGTCCGCGCCCGAGGGGATGGGCGTGCCGTCGCCGGCGACGCCCGCGGGCCGCAGGATCTCCTCGCCGATGACGGCGAACACCGCCCGGATCCCCTTCTCGCGAAGGAAGTCGAGCAGGCGCATCGTGTCGAGGCCGTTGGGGCCGTCGTCGAACGTGAGGGCGCAGGCGGGGCCGGAGCGCGCGAGACCCCCGCTCGCGACGCGGCGAACGGGGGTCTCGCTGAGCATTCCTGGCGCTCCCGGGCTCAGCCCTCGACGCCGGCGCGCTGCAGGATGATCTCCCGCACGCGGCCTGCGTCGGCCTGGCCACGGGTGGCCTTCATGACCGCGCCCACGATCGCGCCGGCGGCCTGGAGCTTGCCATCCTGGATCTTGGCGAGGACGTCGGGCTGGGAGGCCAGCGCATCGTCCACGGCCTTCTCGAGAGCCGAGTCGTCGGAGACGACCTCGAGGCCGCGGGACTCGACCACCTCGGCGGGCGAGCCCTCGCCCGCGAGGACGCCCTCGAGCGCCTGGCGCGCGAGCTTGTCGTTGATCTTGCCCGCGTCGATGAGCCCCTGGAGCTCCGCGATCGCGGCCGGCGACACCGGGAGCGACGTGAGCGCGACCTCGCGGTCGTTCGCGACGCGCGACAGCTCACCCATCCACCACTTGCGGGCGGCCTGGGCCGTGGTGCCGACGGCGACGGTGGCGGCGATGAGGTCGAGCGCGTCGGCCGCGACGGCGTCGCGCATCTCGAGGTCCGAGAAGCCCCACTCCTCGCGCAGGCGCGCGCGCATCTTGGCGGGGTGCTCGGGGATGGTGCCCCGGAGCTCCTCCACCCACTCGCGCGACGGCTCGACGGGCAGCAGGTCCGGCTCCGGGAAGTAGCGGTAGTCCTCCGCCTCCTCCTTGGAGCGGCCCGGCGTGGTCGAGGAGGTGTCCTCGTGCCAGTGGCGGGTCTCCTGGACCACGGGCTGGCCCGCGAGCAGCAGCGCGGCCTGACGGCCGGCCTCGAAGCGCACCGCGCGCTCGATGGCGCGCAGCGAGTTGACGTTCTTGGTCTCGGAGCGCTTGCCGAAGGGGACGTCGTCCTGCGACTCGCCCGCGACGGCCTTGGGCCGCAGCGACAGGTTGACGTCGGCGCGCACCGAGCCCTGCTCCATGCGGCCGTCCGAGATGCCGAGCGCACGCACGATGTCACGGATGGTCGCCACGTAGGCGCGCGCCACCTCGGCGGTCCGGTCGCCCATGCCCGTGATGGGCTTGGTGACGATCTCCACCAGCGGCACGCCGCCGCGGTTGTAGTCGACCAGCGAGTAGTCGGCGCCCTGGATGCCGCCCGAGCCACCCACGTGGGTGTTCTTGCCGGCGTCCTCCTCCATGTGCGCGCGCTCGATGGCGACGGTCACGACGGTGCCGTCGTCGAGGACCACGTCGAGGGAGCCCTCGTAGCAGGTCGGCTCGTCGTACTGCGAGATCTGGTAGTCCTTCGACAGGTCCGGGTAGAAGTAGTTCTTCCGGGCGAAGCGCGAGGACTCGCGGATCGAGCAGCCCAGGGCCAGGCCCAGGCGGATCGCCGACTCGACGGCCTTCTGGTTGGTCACCGGCATCGCGCCCGGCAGGCCGAGGCAGACCGGGCAGACCTGGGTGTTGGGCTCGGCGCCGAACTCGTTGGCGCAGCCGCAGAACATCTTGGTCGCGGTGTTGAGCTCGACGTGGACCTCGATGCCGAAGACCGGGTCGAACTCCTCCATCGCCTGCTCGTACGTCATCGTGGTCACTCGGCCACCTCCAGCTCCGGGGCCTGCGCGGACAGCGGGCCGCCCCACTCGGCAGCGAGCGACGCCTCGAGGGCGGCGCCGATGCGGTACAGACGGGCGTCCTCGTGGGCCGGCGCCAGGATCTGGAAGCCGACCGGCAGGCCGTCCTCGGGCGCGAGGCCCGACGGGAGCGACATGCCGGGGATGCCCGCGAGGTTCGCCGGGATGGTCGCGATGTCGTTGAGGTACATCGCCAGCGGGTCGTCGATGCGCTCGCCGATCTTGAACGGCGTGGTCGGCGTCGTGGGCGACACGAGCACGTCGCAGCGCTCGAAGGCGGCGTCGAAGTCACGCTGGACCAGGGTCCGGACCTTCTGCGCCGAGCCGTAGTAGGCGTCGTAGTAGCCCGCCGACAGCGCGTAGGTGCCGAGGATGATGCGGCGCTTGACCTCGTCGCCGAAGCCCTCGGCGCGGGTCGCGAGCATCGTCTTCTCGACCGTGGTCTTCTCGACGCGGAGGCCGAAGCGCACCGAGTCGAACTTCGCGAGGTTGGAGGACGCCTCCGACGGGAGGATCACGTAGTACGCGGCGAGCGCGTACTCGAACGACGGGCACGAGACCTCGACGACCTCGGCGCCCATGTCGCGCAGCTTCGCGAGGGATTCCTCGAAGCGCTGCGTCACGCCGGCCTGGTAGCCGCCGTCGGCGCCGCTGAGCTCGCGCACGACGCCCACCTTCACGCCGGTGAGGTCCATCCGCGCGCCCTCGAGCGCGGCCTCGACCACGGCCGGGACGGGCTCGTCCAGCGAGGTGGCGTCCATCTCGTCGTGGCCGCCCATGACCTCGTGCAGGAGCGCCGTGTCGAGCACGGTGCGGCCGCACGGGCCCAGCTGGTCGAGCGACGACGCGAGCGCGATGGCGCCGAAGCGGGACACGCCGCCGTAGGTGGGCTTCACGCCCACCGTCGCGGTGACCGAGGCGGGCTGGCGGATCGAGCCGCCCGTGTCGGAGCCGATGGTGAGGGGCGCCTCGAAGGCCGCGAGCGCCGCCGCCGAGCCGCCGCCCGAGCCGCCGGGGATGCGGTCGAGGTCCCACGGGTTGCGGGTCGGACCGTAGCCCGAGTGCTCCGTCGAGGAGCCCATCGCGAACTCATCCATGTTGGTCTTGCCGAGGATCGGCATGCGGGCCTCGCGCACGCGGCGGGTCACCGTCGCGTCGTACGGCGGGATCCAGCCCTCGAGGATGCGCGAGCCGGCCGTCGTGGGCAGGCCCTTGGTGACGAGCACGTCCTTGATGCCGATCGGCACGCCGGCCAGGCGGGGCAGCGAGACCCCGGCGGCGCGGTCCGCGTCGACCGCGCGGGCGGTCTCGAGGGCACCCTCGGCGTCGATGTGGAGGAACGCGTGCACGGGGCCGTCCACAGCGGCGATGCGGTCGAGGTGCGCCTGCACCAGCTCCACGGAGGTGACCTCGCCGGCGGCGAGGGCGTCGGCCATCTGCGCGGCGGTCGCGCGGGTCCAGTCGGTCACGCTCACGCCTCCTCCCCCAGGATCTGCGGGACGCGGAAGCGCCCGTCCTCCGCGTCGGGGGCGGCGGCCAGCGCATCGTCCTGCGCGAGGGACGGGCGGACCACGTCCTCGCGGTGGATGTTGCTCATCGGGATCGGGTGGCTCGTCGCCGGGACGTCCTCGCCGGCGACCTCGGCCACCTTGGCGACGGCGTCGACGATCACGGCGAGCTGGCCCGACAGGCGGTCGAGATCCGCGTCGGTCATGTCGATGCGGGCGAGCGCCGCGAGGCGCGCCACATCGGATCGGTCAAGGGAAGACATGCGCCCGAGTCTAGTGGGCGGGCTCCCACGCGTACCCCAGCAGGCGCACGGCGCCCGCGGGCGGCTCCCCGCCCTCGAGGGGGACCCGCGTCACCGAGCCGTCCGCGTTGTCGACGACCACCCAGTCCAGCTCCTCGCGCCGCCGGAACCCCATGTGCTCGTACAGGCGGTGGGCGGCGTGCATCGTCTCCATCGTCGAGAGGACGATGCGCGGGGCACCCTGCTCGACCGCCCGGTCCATCGCTGCCTGGGTGAGCAGGCGGCCGATCCCGCGGCCGCGCTCGATGGGCGACACCGCGAGCATCCGGAGCTCGTACTCGCCGTCCTCCGCGAGCTCGATGAAAGGGCTGCCCGGCGGCACGAGCGTGATGGTGCCGACGATCGAGCCCTCGCCGCGCTCGCCGTCCATCATCGCGAGCAGCTCGGCGCCGGCCGCGCGGGCGGCGGCGTCGCGCAGCTGCGGCAGGTAGGGGTGGGCGTGGTCGACGAGCCCGTCCGCGAGGTACGCGAGCGCGGTGAGCTCGCCGATCTCCTGCAGCCGGGACTTCTCCTCGGGGGTGATGGCACGGACGGCTGATGTCACTGGGGCCCCTCGTTCGGGTCGATGGTGCGGTCCCACTGCGGGGTGGACGTCTCCGAGGGCGTGCCCTCGAGCGGATCCGGGTGCTGGCCGGTGGGGCCGCGGCCCGGATCCTCGTGAGGCGGGGGTGGCTGGCGGCGCGAGACCGCGACCACGATCGCGATCACGAGCACCACGAGCACCACGACGCCGGCGACCATGCCGATGACCATCGCGCTGTTCATGATGGCTCCTCCCTCCCCCTCCCGGCCAGACTACCCACGGGCTCCGACCGGCGGGAGGGGACGCGGCGCGTTTCAGGACAGCGCCGCGGGACCGCCCTCGAGCAGGCGCACGAAGGCCGCCTCGTCGAGCATCGGCACGCCCAGCTCCTCCGCCTTGGCGGCCTTGGAGCCCGCGTTCGCACCCAGGACCACGTAGTCGGTCTTCTTGGAGACGGACGATGCGGCCTTGCCTCCGCGCGAGATGATCGCCTCCTTCACGGAGTCGCGGGTGAAGGACTCGAGCGAGCCCGTGGCGACGATCGTGAGGCCCTCGAGGGTGCGCTCGACGGTCTCGTCACGCTCGTCCTCCATGCGCACGCCCGCGGCCGCCCAGCGGTCGACGATCTCACCGTGCCACGGCACCGTGAACCACTGCAGCACGGCGTCCGCGATGACCGGGCCCACGCCCTCGACCGCCGCGAGCTGCTCCTCCGAGGCGGCGCGGATGGCGTCCATCGAGCCGAAGGCGGTGGCCAGCCCACGGGAGGCGGTGGGGCCGACGTGACGGATGCTGAGCGCCACCACCACGCGCCACAGCGGCTGCGTGCGGGCCGCGGCGAGGTTCTCGAGAAGCTTGGCGCCGTTCGCGCTGAGGTCTCCCGCCTTGCGCTCGACACCCTTGACCTTGGAGTCCTTGTCGAGCACGAACAGCGGGACGCGCCTGAGGTCCTCCTCGGTGAGGGCGAACAGGCCGGCCTCGTTGGGCAGCACCCCGCTCTCCACGAGCGCGGCCGCGGCCTTCTCCCCCAGCACCTCGACGTCGAAGGCGCCGCGCGAGCCGATGAACGCGATGCGGTCCACGATCTGCGCGGGGCAGGACTCGGAGTTGGGGCAGCGGAGGTCCTTGTCGCCCTCCTTCTGCTCGACGAGGGGCGTGCCGCACGAGGGGCAGTCGGCGGGCATCGTCCACTCGCGCTCGTCGCCCGTGCGGGCCGCGACCACGGGGCCGACGATCTCGGGGATGACGTCGCCCGCCTTGCGCAGCACGACGGTGTCGCCGATGCGCACGCCCTTGCGCGCGACCTCGTGCGCGTTGTGCAGGGTCGCGTAGGTGACGGTCGAGCCGGCCACGAGCACGGGTGTCATGACGCCGTACGGGGTGACGCGGCCGGTGCGGCCCACGTCGACGCGGATGTCCTCGAGGGTGGTGTGGACCTCCTCGGGCGGGAACTTGTAGGCGATCGCCCAGCGCGGGGCGCGGCTCGTCGAGCCCAGGGCGCCCTGGGCGCCGCGGTCGTCGACCTTGAGGACGGCCCCGTCGATCTCGTGGACCATCGCGTGGCGCTTGTCCTCGAGCTCGCGCAGGTAGCCGGCGACGGCGTCGACACCGGTCACCACCCGTGCGTGCTCCGTGACGGGCAGCCCCCACGAGGCCAGCACCTCGTAGACGCCGTGCTGGCTGCCGATCGCCGGGTGGGGCGTGGCAGCGCCCCAGTCGAGCGCGCCGAGCGCGTACGTGGTGAGGTCGAGCGGACGCGTCGCGGTCACCGCGGGATCCTTCTGCCGCAGCGATCCGGCCGCCGTGTTGCGCGGGTTCGCGTAGGGCGCCTTGCCGTCCTCGAGCAGGCGCGCGTTGAGCTCCTCGAACGCCGCCACCGGGAGGAACACCTCGCCACGCACCTCGACGAGCGCCGGCACGTGGTCGCCGGCGAGCGTGCGGGGCACGCTCGCGATCGTGAGGACGTTCGCGGTGACGTCCTCGCCGGTGGTGCCGTCACCACGCGTCACGCCGCGCACGAGCGCGCCGTCCTCGTAGGTGAGCGACAGCGACAGGCCGTCGATCTTGGGTTCGCAGACCACCGCCTGCGGGCCGGCCTCCTTCTCCACGCGCGCGAGCCAGGCCTCGACGTCCTCGATCGAGAACGCGTTGTCGAGGCTCATCATCCGCTCGCGGTGCTTCACGGACGCGAAGCCCGTCGCGACGGCGCCGCCCACGGTCTGGGTGGGGCTGTCGGGCGTCGTGAGCTCGGGCCACCGGGCCTCGAGGTCGCGCAGCTCGCGCTCGAGGGCGTCGTAGTCGGCGTCCGAGACGGTCGGCTGGTCGAGCTCGTAGTAGGCGTGGCGGTGAGCCTCGATCTCCTGGACGAGCTCCTGGTGGCGGGCGCGGGGGTCGGTCACGGGACTATCCCACCACGGCGCGCCGACAGCGGGGGCCCGCCGCCGCATCGTCCCCCCCGCCGTCTAGCCTGAGGTGACCTTCCCCGAGGAGACCCCATGCCAGGAATGACGCTGATCGAGGGCGGCCACGTCGCCACCGTGGACGCCGCCGGGACCGAGTGGTCGCGCGGGTGGGTCGCGGTGCGCGGCAGCCGGATCGCGGCGCTGGGCGAGGGCGCAGCGCCGTCCGACGTGCGCGACGCCGCCGACACGCGCATCGACGCGCGGGGCGCCCTGGTCACCCCGGGCCTCATCAACACGCACCACCACCTCTACCAGTGGCTCACCCGGGGCTGGGCGCAGGACGCGATCCTCTTCGACTGGCTGGTCGCGCTGTACCCGACCTGGTCCCGCATCGACGAGGACACCGCCGGCGCCGCCGCCGCCGGTGCGATGGCCGTGCTCGCGCGCTCGGGCTGCTCGACCGTGGGCGACCACCACTACATCTTCCCGCGCGGCACCGGCGACATCGTCGGCGCGATCGCGCACGAGGCCGGCGCGCTGGGGCTGCGCCTGCACGCCACGCGCGGCTCGATGGACCTCGGCGAGTCTCAGGGCGGGCTGCCGCCGGACTTCGCGGTCGAGACCACGGACGATGCGCTGGCCGCCTCCGCGGAGGCCGTCACCCGGCATCACGACGCGTCGTTCGACGCGATGGTGCGGGTCGCGATCGCGCCCTGCTCGCCGTTCTCGGTCACCTCGGACCTGCTGCGCGAGTCCGCGACGCTGGCGCGCGACCTCGGCGTGCGGCTGCACACGCACGGCGCGGAGACGGTCGAGGAGGAGGCGTTCTGCCGGTCGCGGTTCGGGATGAGCCCGACCGACTACCTCGAGTCGCTCGGCTGGCTCGGCTCCGACGTGTGGATGGCGCACTGCGTCCACCTGTCCCCCGAGGACGTCGCGCGGTTCGCCGCGACGGGCACCGGGGTCGCGCACTGCCCGTCCTCGAACGGGCGCCTCGCGGCGGGGATCGCGCCGGTGCGGGCGCTGCTGGACGCCGGCGCGCCCGTGGGGCTCGGCGTCGACGGCGCCGCGTCGAACGAGCATGGCAGGCTCGGCTCCGAGATCCGCCAGGCGGCGCTGCTCGCGCGGCTGCGCGACGGGGCGGGCGCGATGCCCGTGCGCGACGCGCTGCGGGTCGCGACCATGGGTGGCGCCCGTGTGCTCGGGCGCGAGCGGGAGATCGGGTCGCTCGAGGCGGGCAAGCTCGCGGACATCGTGCTGTGGGAGCTCGGCGAGGTCGAGCACGCGGGCATCGCGGATCCCGTCGCCGCGCTGGGGCTGGGCTCGCTGCCGCGCGTGCGGCGCATGCTGGTCCAGGGACGCGACGTGGTGGTCGACGGTCTCCTGGTGAACGGCGACGAGCGCGTGATCGCCGGGCGCGTGGTGGAGGCGACCGAGCGGCTCAGGGGCTGAGCTACCGCGCCTGCTGCTTCACCACGAGCAGCCGGAACGCCTCCGGCGACCACCAGCGGTGACGCACGCCACCGGCGTAGTAGGCGGAGTCGCCCACGGCGAGAGCGTGCGCGCGACCGTCCGTCTCGACGGTGACGGCGCCCGCCAGCACGTACACGAACTCGTCCTCGGCGTGGACGAACGCCTCCCCCGCCTCGCGCGCGTCCGACTCGACGAGGATCGGCGCGAACGGCCGCGCGCCGCGCACGAGCGACACCGCGGTGCCGCGCGCGAACCCCTCGGGCGTGACCCGGCGCGAGCCGGCGCGCACCACCTCGACGCGCCGCGGCGCCGCCGCGGACTCGGTGGCGGCCACGAGCTCGACGGGGCTGGTCTCAAGGGCGACCGCGATCCTCCGCAGCGACTGCAGCGACAGGTTCGCGAGCCCCCGCTCCACCTGGGAGAGGAACGGGTGCGAGAGCCCGGTGGCCTCTGCGAGCCCCACCAGGGTGAGCCCGCGCGCCTTCCTGAGCTCCCGCATCCGCGCCCCCAGCCGCATGGCGGCCTCGTCGGCCTCGGTCGTCGGTACCGAGGCCACGCTCACACCTGCTTCGACGGGTGCATGCCCATCCGCACGAGGACGGTGTTCTCGAGGATCTGCACCAGGTTGTACAGGACCAGCGAGACTCCCGTCACGACGACCACGGACGCCCACAGCTCGTCGAACTTGGCGGACGTCGAGTAGCCGTTGATGACGCCGCCGATGCCCTCGCCGGTAGCGAGCCACTCGGCGAGCAGCGCGCCCGTGATCGCGCCCGGCACGGACACGCGCACCGCCGCGAAGAACGCCGGCAGCGACGCGGGCAGCGCGACCTTGGTGAGCTGCTTGAGCGGGCTGCCGCCGTACACCTGGACCACCTCGAGCGACTGCTGCGACGCCTGCTTGAGCCCGAACGCGATGTTCACGAGCGCCGGGAACAGCACGACGATGCCGCCCATCACCGCGACCGTCATGAACTCGCGGCCGAAGATCATGATGATCACGGGCGCGAACGCGATGAGGGGCACCGAGCGCAGCAGCAGCGCGAGCGGCATGACCGCGTGCTCGAAGCCCTTGGACAGGCGGAAGCCGATCGCGCCCAGGAGCGCGAGCAGCAGGCCGGCGGAGAAGCCGATGGCAGCGTCGCGCAGCGTGACCGCGAGGTTGGAGGCGATCTCGTCACGGTTGGCGGCCGCGTCCTCGTCGACGAAGAAGAAGGTCCATACGTCGGCGGGGCCCTTCGCCACGTAGGGCGACAGGTCCGACACCCACAGGACCACCTGCCACATCACCACGACAGCGACCAAGGTGAGCACGAAGGTGAGCAGCGAGGAGCCGAGCGACCTCAGGGTCGACCGGCGCGCCTGGCGGCGCACCTGCTCGGCGAGCTCGGTCACCTGCTGGGTGGGCTGCTGAGGCTGTTGCATGACCTCCATCAGGCGGCCGCTCCCTTCGCCCACGGCGTCGACAGCCGCGTGAGCAGCCCGACCGCCAGGTACAGCACCAGCGCGACGGCGCCCGACGCGAGCGCGAGGCCCCACACGCGCGGGGAGTTGAGGGACTGCTGCGCGATGATCATCGCCGGGCCGATGCCCGTCTCGACCTTGCCGAAGTACTCGCCGAGCACCGCGCCGAGGAAGGCTGCGGGGACGGCGATCTGCAGCGCGGTCAGCACGGCCGGCAGGGACGCGACCACGCGCACCTTGCGCAGCTGCGTGAGCCGCGACCCGCCGTAGACGTGGACGACGTCGAGGCTGGCCTTGTCCGCGGCGTGCAGGCCCAGCAGCGACCCGACGACGGTGGTGAAGAACACGGACAGCGCCGCGATGAACACCGCGGTGCCGGACGGATCGCCCTTCTTGGGCACCTCGAAGATGAGGACCGCGAGCGGCCCGATCGCCACGATGGGGATGCAGTACGTGATCACCGCGAGCTGCATGACCGGCCCCTCGAGCCGCGGCACCACCATGACGAGGCCCGCGAGCACGAGCGCGATGCCGTTGCCCCACAGGTAGCCCCGCAGCGCCTCGTTGAGCGTCACCGAGAAGTGCGTGACGTAGAAGTCCCACCCGACGTTGCCCCACTCGGCAACCACCTGGGCCGGGGTCGGGATGGCCTTGGTGTCGCCCGAGCCGACGTTCGCGAAGATCGTCACGGACGCGATCCACCAGAACGCGATCAGGCCGACGGCGCTCAGCGTCGCCGTCGCCCACGGGGGCAGGCGGCGTCCCATCACTCGTCCTCGATGGCCGCGCCGCCCGCGCCGAACAGGAGCTCCGACGCCTGGTCGACGTACGCGTGGAACTCGGGGCTGCGCTGGATCTCGGGGGTGCGCGGGCGCGGCAGGTCGATCGTCATGACCTCCTTGACGCGGCCCGGGCGCGGGCTCATCACGGCGACCTGGTCGGCGAGGAAGATCGCCTCGGAGATGCCGTGCGTGACGAGCAGCGTGGTCGCGGGCTTGGCCGCGAGGATGCGCATGAGCTCGAGGTTGAGGCGCTGACGCGTCATGTCGTCGAGCGCACCGAAGGGCTCGTCGAGCAGCAGCACCGACGGCTTGAGGACCAGCGCGCGCGCGATCGACACGCGCTGGCGCATGCCGCCCGACAGCTGAGAGGGCTTGGCCTTCTCGAAGCCCTTGAGCCCGACGAGCTCGATGAGCTCCTCGATGTAGTCGTGGTCGACCGGCTTGCCGGCCACCTCGAACGGCAGCTTGATGTTGTTGTAGACGGAGCGCCACGGCAGGAGCGCCGAGTCCTGGAACGCGATGCCCAGCTCGTTGTAGGCGCGCAGGTCCTTAGGGCTCCGCCCGTCGACGCGGGTGGTGCCGCTCGTGGGCTGCTCGAGCCCGGCGAGGATGCGCAGGATGGTCGACTTGCCGCAGCCGGACGGCCCGAGGAGGGCCAGGAACGATCCGCGGTCGGTGTGGAGGTTCGCGTCCTGCAACGCGGTGACGGTCTTGCTCCCGGAGGAGAAGACCTTGGACAGCCCGGAGATCTGCAGGCCGGTGCCCGGGGCGGTCTCGCCCCGGGCACCGGTCTCGGTGACGTCGGTCACTGGTGCTCCCGCAGATCAGCCCGCGTAGGCGACGAGCTCGGGGTGCTCCGCGTAGACCTCGTCGAGCAGGCTCATGTCGAACAGGTCCGATGCCTGGAGGTCGATGCCCGCACCCTTGAGCGACGCGAGCGTCGCGGCCTGCAGGTCGTCGGAGATGGTGAACAGGCCGTTCGCGGCGGTCTCGTCGGAGACGACGAGGTCCTCGGCCTGCGCGGTCGCGCCGGCGATCGAGTTGTCGGAGTTGAGCTCGAGGTCCTTGCCGTACTCCTCGTACGCGAGGCGCGCGCCCTCGGCCGGGTCGTTGACCGCGTCCGTCCAGCCCTTGATCTCGGCGACCAGGAACGCCTTGAGGGCGTCACGGTTGTCCGCGATCGACTGGTCCGTGACCGTGACGGTCTCGGCGACGAACGGCAGACCGTTGTCGGCGAACGGCAGGTTGACCGTGTCGTAGCCGGCCGCCTGCACCGTGATGGCCTCGTTGGTGAGGTAGGCGATGAAGCCGTCGACCTCGCCGTTGGTGAGCGGCGCGGGGTCGTACTGCACGGGGACGATCTCGACGTCCTTGTCCGTGAGGCCGTTGGCCGCGAGCAGCGCCTCGAAGAGCGCGGTGTTGGAGTCCTGGACGCCGATCTTCTTGCCGACCATGTCCTGGACCGTCTTGATGTCGCCGCCGTCGGCCAGCGACAGGACCGTGAAGGGGTTCTTCTGGTAGGTCGTGCCGATGATCTTGAGCGGCGCCTGCTCGGAGGCGACGGCGGAGCCGATCGACACCGCGTCGGACAGCGCCACGTCGGCGGTGCCGGACAGCAGCTCGGCGGCGCCGGTCGACGGGCCGGGCACCAGGTCGACCGAGCTGAAGCCGGCGTCCGTGTAGTAGCCCTTCGAGTCGGCGAAGAACTCGCCCGAGAACTCCTCGTTCTTGATCCAGGACAGCTGGACGGTGAGGTCGCCGTAGTCCGCGGCTGCCGCCGGGGCCTCCGAGCCGCCCGAGGCCGAGGCCGCGGGGTCGGCCGAGCCGGACGAGCACGCCGTGAGCGCGAGCGCCGCGACGCCTGCGAGGCCCGCGGCGGCGGCCCGACGGCCCGCCTTGCCGTTCATGAAACGCATGTCTTCTCCCTCTGATGGACGCGCGGTGCGGCGGGAGCCCGTCACGAGGCGATCGCCTTCCGCGTATTCCGGACACACGTCCGGCACGTCGGGACGACGTTATGGAATGTAGATTTCATGAACATGCGCGGTTGTGTTTCGCCCTCGTAAATTCCGGTTTTCTTGACCCGATCGTGACTTTCGGGCGTGGCAGACTCGCCCGGACGGCCCGGTTCGACAGGAGGCGCCATGGATCTCACCACGGTGGCTGCCCATCGCGTCGCGGCCTCCCGCGCGGACCTGGCCCTGGCGCCCGGCGAGCGCTTCCTCGCGGGCGGAACCTGGCTGTTCTCCGAACCCAACCGCGACGTCACGGGCCTCGTCGACGTCACGCGCCTGCCCGGGCCCGGGCTGGCGGTGAGCCGGGAGGGCCTGACGATCGGCCCCGGCTGCACCATCGCCGACCTGCTCGCGCTGCCACCCCACGTCGGGTGGGCCGCGCAGCCGCTGTTCGCCGACGCCGCGCACGCCCTGCTCGCGAGCTTCAAGATCTGGAACGAGGCGACCGTCGTCGGCAACATCTGCCGCGCCTACTCGGCCGCCGCGATGCTCGCCGCGTGCGTCACCCTCGACGCCGATGCCCTGATCTGGGGCGCCGACGGCGAGGACCGCATCGTCCCCGTGGCGAGCCTGCCCACCGGGAACGGCACCACGACCCTCGCGCACGGCGACCTGGTGCGCGAGGTGCGCATCGGCGCCGACGCCCTGCGCGCGCGCACCGCCCTGCGCAGGATCGCGCTCGCCGAGCTGGGCCGCTCGGGCGCCGTGGTGAGCGGCCGCGCGCACGCGGACGGGCGCACCGTCATCGTGATCACGGCGGCGACCCTCACGCCCACCGTGCTGCGGTACGCCGCTCCCCCGCCGCCCGACGTCGCACGGGACGATGCGCGGGCCGGGTCGGGCTTCTACACGGACGCCCTCGGCGCGGCGGACTGGCGCCGCCACGTCGCGGGCGTGCTGGCTGCCGAGGTCGCGGAGGAGCTCGCGTGAGGGTCGACGGCGAGGAGGTCGCGGGCGAGCCGGCACCGGGACAGGTGCTGCGCACCTACCTGCGCGAGCGCGGCGTCCACACCGTCAAGAAGGGCTGCGACGCCGGCGACTGCGGCGCGTGCACCGTCCTGGTCGACGGCGCTCCGGTCCACTCCTGCCTCTACCCCGCCGTGCGCGCCGAGGGCCGCGAGGTCACCACCGCGGGCGGCCTCGCCCCCGGCGACGACCTCCACCCCGTGCAGGACAGCTTCGCGCGCCATTTCGCGTTCCAGTGCGGCTTCTGCACGCCCGGCATGACCGTGACCGCGGCGACGCTCACGGAGGACGACCTCCCGAACCTCGACCGCCGCCTCAAGGGCAACCTGTGCCGGTGCACGGGATACCGGCCCATCCGGGAGGCCGTCGAGCACGCGGTGCGCGGCTGCGGCGGCGGCTGCGTGGGGTGCCCGTCGGCGGCGGGGGACGATGCGTCCGGCGGGGTGGGCGCCAGCACGGCGCCTCCCGCCGCGGCCCGGGTGGTGCAGGGTCGCGAGCCGTACACGTTCGACACCGAGGTGCCGGGCCTCACCCACCTCAAGGTGCTGGGAAGCCCCCACGCGCACGCGCGCATCGTCTCCATCGACGCGACCGCCGCCCTCGCCATCCCGGGCGTGCACGCGGTCCTCACGCACCAGGACGCGCCCGCGGCGCGGTTCTCGACCGCGCGCCACGCGAACCGGCTCGACGACCCCCGCGACACCCGGATCCTCGACGACGTGGTGCGCTTCCACGGGCAGCGCGTCGCGGCGGTGATCGCCGACACCCCCGCGCTCGCCGAGGCGGGCTGCGCCGCGCTGCGCGTCGAGTACGACGTCCTGCCCGCGGTCATGGACCCGGAGGAGGCGCGCTCGCCGGGCGCCCCGCTCGTGCACCCGGACCGCACCTCCGAGGACGGTGTGGCCGACGCCGGCCGCAACGTGATCGCGTCGTGGAAGGGCGGCTACGGCGACGTGGACGCGGGGCTCGCCGCGGCGGCGGCCACCGCGACCGGCACGTGGTCGAACGCGCGCGTGAGCCACGCGCAGCTCGAGACGCACGGATCGCTCGGGTGGATCGACGACGACGGGCGCCTCACCCTGCGCTCGAGCACCCAGGTGCCGTTCCTCACCCGCGACGAGCTCGCGGTGATCCTCGACCGGCCGCGCGAGTCCGTGCGGGTCCTCACCGCCCGGGTGGGCGGCGGCTTCGGCGGGAAGCAGGAGATCTTCACCGAGGACATCGTCGCCCTCGCGGTGCTCGCGACCGGGCGGCCCGTCGCGTACGAGATGACGCGCGAGGAGCAGTTCGTGCGCACCGCGACCCGGCATCCCTTCCGGGTGACGGCGACGCTGGGCGCGGACGCGGACGGCGTCCTCACCGCGATGGACATCGCGGTCCTCAGCAACACCGGCGCGTACGGCAACCACGCGATCGGGGTGATGTTCCACGGCTGCGCGGAGTCGCTCGAGGCGTACCGCTCCCCCGCCAAGCGGCTCGACGCCGAGGTGGTCTACACGCACACCACGCCCGCGGGCGCCTTCCGCGGGTACGGGCTCGGGCAGGTGATCTTCGCGGTCGAGTCCGCGCTCGACGAGCTCGCGCTCGCGCTCGGCATCGACCCGTTCGAGCTGCGCCGCCGCAACGCCGTCCGCGAGGGCGACACGCTCGGGGTGACGGAGCGGCGCCACCACGACGACCTCATCTTCGGCTCGTACGGCCTGGACCAGTGCCTCGACCTCGCGGAGGCGGCGCTCGCACGCGGCAACGGGGTGCGGGCGCCGGAGGGTTGGGCCGTGGGCGAGGGCATGGCGTTGTCGATGATCGCGACGATCCCCCCGCGCGGCCACCGCGGCACCGCGTCGGTCACCGCGTTCCCCGACGGGACGGCGCTCGTCGCGGCGGGCACCGTGGAGTTCGGCAACGGTACGCACACGGTGCTCGCGCAGATCGCCGCGTCGGCGCTGGGGATCGCGGTCGAGGCGGTGCGGCTGCGCACCTCCGACACCGACGCGACGGAGCACGACACGGGCGCGTTCGGCTCGACCGGCATCACCGTCGCGGGCAAGGCGGTCCACGCGGCGGCGACAACGCTCCGGGCGCGTCTCGACGCGGGCGAGGCGATCCCGCCGGAGGGGCTCACGGCCGACGGCGAGACGGACGGCAAGATCCGCTCGCTCGCCTTCAACGTGCACGCGTTCCGCGTCGCCGTCGACCTCGAGACCGGGACCGTGCGGATCCTCCAGTCGATCCAGGCGGCCGACGCGGGCGTGGTCCTCAACCCCGCCCAGTGCCGCGGCCAGGTCGAGGGCGGGGTCGCGCAGGGCATCGGCTCCGCGCTGTACGAGGAGGTCCTCATGGGCGAGCACGGCGCGCCCACCAACCCCGCCTTCCGCGTCTACCGGGTCCCCCAGATGGCGGACGTCCCGGAGACCGAGGTGTACTTCGCGGAGACCTCCGACACGCTCGGACCGCACGGCGCGAAGTCGATGTCGGAGTCGCCCTACAACCCGGTCGCCCCGGCGCTCGCGAACGCGATCAGGCGAGCGATCGGGGCGCGTCCCATGGAGCTGCCGATGACGAGGGACCGCGTGTGGCGCCTCGCGGCCTCCCGCACCGGTCGGGACACTCAGTCCTCAGGAATGGGCACCGACGACCCTGTTCGGGACGCTCAGTCCTCGGAGCCCCGATGAATGGCGCCCGCGAGCCCCGTCAGCGGCCTCCCGGTCGCGCCCGCGCGGTCGAGCAGCACCTCGGCGAGGATGGCCACCGCGGTCTCGGCAGGCGTCGACCCGCCCAGATCGAGCCCGATCGGCGAGCGCAGCCGCGCGAGCGCCTCGTCGCTCACGCCCGCCTCGCGCAGCCGCTCGCGGCGCCGCGCGTCCACCACCCGCGACCCCATCGCGCCCACGTACCCGGCGGGCGAGGCGAGCGCGACCTCGAGCGCGGGCACGTCGACGCGCTCGTCGTGCGTGAGCAGGCAGATCACTGTCTCCGCGGAGATGTCGAGCCCACGCAGGAACGCGTCGGGCCAGCCGACGTGCACCTCGTGCGCGGCGGGCAGGCGCTCGGGGGTCGCGAACACCGGCCGCGGGTCCACGACGATGACGCGGTAGCCGAGCGCCCGGCCCGCGGCCGCGAGCGCGGGGCTGAAGTCGACGGCGCCCACGATCACGAGACGGGGCGCGCGTGGGCGGACGATGCGGTGCCCGAGCGGCAGCGCGAGCGTCACCTCGCCGTCGGCGAGGGATGCCTCCAAGGCGGCCACCGCATCGTCCCCGGGCGCGAGCCGGAAGGCGACGACGTCGACCGCGCCGCCGCACGCGAGGCCGGGGCGGTACAGGCTGGGCTCGCCGCCGAGGGTCTGCGTCACGGGTCGCGGATCGGCGAGGCGGGACAGCGCGAGCTCGTACGCCTCGGACTCGAGGCAGCCGCCCGAGATGGCGCCGATCGCGCGGCCGTCCGCGGTCACGGCGATCGCCGAGCCGGGCGCGCGCGGCGTCGAGCCGTGCACGCCGGTCACCACCGCGACGCCGAGCGCCCCGCCCTCGTGCAGCACCCCCAGCGCCTCGCGCGCGATCTCGAACACGTCCGCCAGTCTGTCACCCCGCCCGGAGGGATCGCATGACCCACGACCTCGTCATCCGTGCGCCGCGCGCCGTCCTCCCGACGGGCACCGTGCCCGCATCGGTCCTGGTGGACGGCGGACGCATCGTCGCGGTCGGCCCGATAGACGCGCACGCGGCGGCCGCCCGCGAGGTGGTGCTCGCGCCCGACGAGGTGCTCATCCCGGGCGCCGTCGACACCCACGTTCACGTCAACGAGCCCGGCCGCACCGAGTGGGAGGGCTTCGACTCGGCGACGCGAGCGGCGCGCGCGGGCGGCGTCACCACCCTCATCGACATGCCGCTCAACTCGATCCCGCCGACGGTCTCGCCCGACGCCCTCGCGGTGAAGCGCGCCGCGGCGGAGGGCAAGGCGCACGTCAACGTGGGCTTCTGGGGCGGCGCGATCCCGGCCAGCCTCGGGGGCCTCCGCGGCCTGTGGGACGAGGGCGTCTTCGGGTTCAAGTGCTTCCTCGCGCCCTCCGGCGTCGACGAGTTCCCGCACCTCGACCGCGCGCAGCTGGTGATGGCGATGGACGAGATCGCGGGCTTCGGCGGCCTGCTCATCGTGCATGCCGAGGACCCGGCGGTGCTCGAGATGTACGACCACCCCGCCGGCCGCGACTACGGGGCCTTCATGGGCTCGCGACCCCAGGCCGCCGAGGCCGGCGCGATCGAGACCGTCATCACCGCCATGCGCGCGACCGGCGCGCGGACGCACATCCTCCACCTCTCGGCGGCGTCGGCGCTGCCGCTCATCGCGGAGGCGAAGGCCGAGGGGCTGCCGCTCACCGTCGAGACCTGCCCCCACTACCTCACGTTCGACGCCGACCACATCCCCGCGGGCGCCACCCAGTACAAGTGCTGCCCGCCGATCCGCAGCGAGGAGAACCGCGAGCGCCTGTGGGAGGCCCTCGCCGACGGCACCATCGACTTCGTCGCCTCCGACCACTCCCCCGCGACCGCGGACCTCAAGATGGCCGGCGGCGGCGACTTCTCGGTGGCGTGGGGCGGCATCGCCGGACTGCAGACGTCGCTCGCGGCCGTGTGGACCGGCGCGCGCACGCGCGGCTTCTCGTTGGACGATGCGGTGCGCTGGGTCTCGACCCGGCCCGCGGCCTGGGCGGGGCTCGCGTCCAAGGGCGCGATCGAGGCCGGACGCGACGCGGACCTCGTGGCGTTCGCGCCCGAGGAGCCGTGGGAGGTGCACGCCGGATCACTGGAGTACCGCAACCCCGTGAGCGCCTACGACGGACACGCGCTCGCCGGCCGCGTGCGGCGCGTGTGGCTCGCGGGCTCCGAGGAGGCCGAGGGGACGCTCGTCGCGCGACCGTGAGCCCTGGAAATGTCCGTGTAATCCAACTGTCCTAGCGTGCGACGAGGCACCCGACCCCGAGAGAGGCGACCATGGCGATCATCCTGGGCGACCACCAGTACGGCAAGGCGGAGAACCGCATCGTGCGCATCGTGCGCGACAGCCCCCGCCACGAGATCCGCGACGTCAACGTGAGCACCTGCCTGCGCGGGCGCTTCGACGACGCTCATCTCACGGGCGACCAGGGCGCCGTGCTCCCGACCGACACGCAGAAGCAGACGTCCTACGCGTTCGCGAAGACCGTGGGGCTCGCCTCCCTCGAGCGGTACGCGCTCGCGCTCGCGACGCACTTCGTCGCCGACGTCGAGCCGGTCGACCAGGCACGCGTCGAGCTGGAGGAGTACGCGTGGGAGCGCGTCTCCGTGGGCGGCGCGCCGCATGACTTCTCGTGGGTCCGCTCGGGCCAGGAGGTCCGCACCGTCGCGGTCACGGTCGAGGACGGCGCGACGTGGATCACCGGCGGGCTCAAGGACCTGGTGGTGCTCAAGTCCTCGGGCTCGGAGTTCCACGGCTTCCTCACCGACGAGTACACGGTCCTCGAGCCCACCTCCGACCGCATCATGGCGACCTCGCTCGTGGCCAGGTGGCGCTTCGGGTCGGTGGACGTCGAGACCTTCGACTTCGACGAGGCGTACGCCGAGATCAAGGCCGCACTGGTCGAGACCTTCGCGAGCTTCCACTCGCTCGCGCTGCAGCAGACCCTGTTCGAGATGGGCAGGGCCGCGCTCGAGGCCGTGCCCGAGCTGGTCGAGGTGCGCCTGTCCGCGCCCAACAAGCACCACTTCGCCTACGACCTCGCGCGCTTCGGGATCGCCAACGACAACGAGGTCTTCCACGCCGATGACCGCCCGTACGGCCTCATCCAGGCCTCGGTCACGCGGGACGATGCACCCGACGCCGGGCCCGCGTGGCAGCAGTACACGGGGCTCGTCTGAGCCCTCGAGGAGCGTCCCCCATGACCCACGTCTACCGCGCGCACATCTTCCACATCACCGGCAGCCCCTCGCAGGCCGACCTCGACGCGCACCTCGTGTCGCTGCCTGACGGCGCGCTCGTGGTGTCCGAGGACGGGGAGATCCTGTGGACCGGGCCGTTCGCGGAGCTCCCCACGATGTTCTGCGACGCGCCGGTCACGCGCGCCGACTACCTCCTGCCCGGGTTCGTCGACGCGCACGTCCACTACCCGCAGTCGTACGCGACCGCCGCGCACGGCGGCGGCCAGCTGCTCGAGTGGCTCGACCACTGCATCTTCCCCACCGAGGCGCAGTTCCAGGACGCCGGCTTCGCGGACCGCGCGGCCCGCTACTTCACACGCCGCCGCATCGCAGCGGGCACCACCGCGGCGATGGTCTTCGGATCCGCGTTCCCGGTCGCGCAGGACGCCCTCTACCGGGAGACGCTCAAGGCGGGCCTGCGCATCGTCTCCGGGCGCGGCGTCCAGACCGTCGGGCCGCCCGCGGCCGCCGCGCTGCTCACGTCCGAGGACGATGCGATCGCCCTGGTCGCGGACGAGATCGACCGCTGGCACGCCGTCGACACCGGCGACCCGCGCACGGCGCGGGTCCAGGTCGGGATCGTGCCGCGCTTCTCGCTGTCGGTGACGCAGCGCACGCTCGCCGCGCTGGGCGAGCTGTACGAGGAGGCGCAGCTCCACGGCGTCTACTTCCACTCGCATCTCAACGAGAACAACCGCAAGGGCGACGGCGAGATCGCCGCGGTGCTCGGCTCGTACGGCGTGGAGGCCTATCTCGACACGTACGACGGCCGCTTCCTGCCGGGCTCGCGCTCGGGCGGGCGCTCGCTCCTCGGACGCCGCTCCTCGCTCGCGCACGCCGTGCACTGCCAGCCGCGCGAGCTCGCGCGCCTCGCGGAGACGGGCACCTCGATCGCGCACTGCCCGACCTCGCAGCTGTTCCTGGGCTCGGGGACGATGCCGTGGCGGGCGACCGTCGAGACGGGCGTCAACGTGGCGCTGGGCTCGGACATCGGTGCGGGCGACGAGTGGCTGATCTCGCGCGTGGCCGGCGACGCCTACAAGGTGCACATCTCGGAGCTCGGGGACGCCGGCAGGGCGCTCAGCCCGGCCGAGCTGCTGTTCGCCGCGACGCTTGCGGGCGCGCGCGCGCTCGACATGGAGCACGCGTTCGGCAACCTCGACGTGGGCAAGGACGCCGACTTCCTGCTCATCGAGACGGCGCGGTGGGAGCCGCTCGAGGGCATGCTGTCGATGGGCATCCGCGCGGAGGACGAGCAGCAGGCCACCCTCGAGGAGCTGTTCACCCTCATGGTGGGGCTGCGTCAGCCCGCGATCGCGGGAGTCTACGTGCAGGGCCGACGCGCGGTGGCGCCGGAGCTGTAGCCGGCCTCAGCCCTTGACGTCCCCCCTCGTAGACGCCACTGTGGGGGCATGAACCCGATCGCGAGGCGCTGCGTCCGGTGGGCCGTCGCGCTGCTCATCCTCGGCGCCGTCATCACGATCGCGAATCCGCAGATCGTGCTGGTCAACACCAACTCCGCGTCGAACGGCGACATCGGGCTCGGCTTCCTCACGACCGTCCTCGCGGCGGTGCGCGCCGTATCCATCCCGATCGGCGCGACACTCGCGGGCGCGGCGGTCGTGATCCAGGCGCTCGCTCCCGACCGCGCGCCCGCGCCCGCGCCCGCGCCCGCGCCCGCGCCCGAAGGTTAGGTGACGCCCTGCGAGGTGCTCACTGCCCGGAGTCGGGCCATCCGGGCACTGAGCACCGCGCAGCACGACCGGGCTTCGAGTCGCGCTGCCCCGCGTGGAAGAATTCGCGCCATGGCTGTCGTAGGTGATCGGATCGCGGAGCGCGCCGCGGAGGACTTCGGGCGCGCGGCGCCGCGCGTGGTGAGCGCGCTGGAGCGGCTCGCGGTGAGCCCGGGCGCGGACCTCGAGCGCATCCAGGCCGCCGTGCTGCTGTCCGCCCGCCGCGACCTCAGCCTGTTCGAGGACGCCCTCGAGCACGCCGTCGAGGACTGGCGCGACCTGCTCGACCGCGCCGGACTCGCGGGCGCGGACTGGGCGGCGCGGCTCGACGACGAGCTCGGCAGGGTCTGAGCCGCGCGACTGGAGGGTACGAGCATGCGGTTGTCTGAACTCTTCAACATGTTGAAGAGTTCAGACAACCGCATGCTCGTCCCGCGCTCCGCACCCAGGTCCCGGGCGCATCGTCCCCGACACGACTAGCCTGGCAGTCGTGACTGCACCCATCGATCCCACCGCCACCTCCGCCTGGACCGAGCTGGCCGCCCACAAGGACTCGTTCACCCCGGATCTCCGTGGGTGGTTCGCCGCCGACGCCGAGCGCGTCGCGCGCATGTCCCTCCCGCTGGCCGACCTCCACGTCGACCTGTCGAAGAACCTCGTCACCGACGAGATCCTCGCGAGCCTCGTCAAGCTGGGCGCCGAGACCGGCGTGGCCGAGCGCTACGCCGCGATGCTCGCCGGCGAGCACATCAACACCACCGAGGACCGCGCCGTCCTCCACACCGCGCTGCGCCGCCCCGTCACCGAGGACCACCTCGTGGTGGACGGCCAGGACGTGGACGACGACGTGCACGCTGTCCTCGACCGCGAGGCCGCGTTCGCCGAGCGCGTCCGCTCGGGCGACTGGAAGGGCGTCACCGGCAAGAAGGTGACCCACGTCGTCAACATCGGCATCGGCGGCTCGGACCTCGGCCCGGTCATGGTCTACGAGGCCCTCGAGCCGTACGCGACCGCGGGCATCCAGGCGCGCTTCGTGTCGAACATCGACCCGACCGACATGGGCCAGAAGGTCAAGGGTCTCGACCCCGAGACCACGCTGTTCATCGTCGCGTCGAAGACCTTCACCACGCTCGAGACGCTCACCAACGCGCGCCTCGCCCGCGACTGGCTGTGGACCTCCCTCGCGGCGGCCGGCGTCCCCGTCGCGACCGAGGACGAGAAGGCCAACGCCGTCGCCCACCACTTCGTCGCCGTCTCGACCGCGCTCGACAAGGTCGCGGCCTTCGGCATCGACCCGGCCAACGCGTTCGGCTTCTGGGACTGGGTCGGCGGCCGCTACTCGGTCGACTCGGCCATCGGCCTGTCGCTCGAGATCGCGCTCGGCCCCGACGTCTTCGACGAGCTGCTCGCCGGCTTCCACGCCGTGGACCGCCACGTCGCGGAGACCCCGCTCGAGCGCAACGTCCCGTTCCTCATGGGCCTGCTCAACATCTGGTACGTCAACTTCCTGGGCTCGCAGTCGCACGCCGTGCTCCCCTACGCGCAGCAGCTGCACCGCTTCCCGGCGTACCTGCAGCAGCTCACGATGGAGTCCAACGGCAAGTCGGTCCGCTGGGACGGCACGCCCGTCACCACGGACACCGGCGAGATCTTCTGGGGCGAGCCCGGCACCAACGGCCAGCACGCGTTCTACCAGCTGATCCACCAGGGCACGCGCCTCATCCCCGCGGACTTCATCGCGGTGGTCAACCCCGCCTACGCCCTCGAGGACGGCGGCCAGGACGTCCACGCGCTGTTCCTCGCGAACTTCCTCGCGCAGACCAAGGCGCTCGCGTTCGGCAAGACCTCCGCCGAGGTCGAGGCCGAGGGCACCACCGGCGCCCTCATCCCCGCCCGCACCTTCAGCGGCAACAAGCCCACCACGTCCATCTTCGCGCCCGCGCTCACGCCGTCGGTCGTGGGCCAGCTGGTCGCGCTCTACGAGCACATCACCTTCGCGCAGGGCGTCGTGTGGGGCATCAACTCGTTCGACCAGTGGGGCGTGGAGCTGGGCAAGAAGCTCGCGCTCGAGATCGCACCGGCGATCGAGGGGGACGATGCGGCGCTCGCCGAGCAGGACGCGTCGACCCAGGCGCTCATCGCGTACTACCGGGCCAACCGGAAGTAGCACCTCGCTGAACGAAGGGGCCGGGATCCGTGTGGATCCCGGCCCCTTCGTCGTGTGCGGGCGGGCCCACCTGCGGCAGCGGCATCGGATCGTGCGGTTCACGGCCCGGCTCGAGCCCCATGGCAGCGTCTGGTGCGGCCCCACCATGACTCCCCGCCGCGTGGCCGCCGCGCCGACCGCACACGACACGATCCCCGGCCCGACGCGGGCGCGGGCGCGGGGATCGTGAGCGATCACGGCACGAGGCCGGCCGCAGGGGGTCAGGCGGTCGCGGCCTCGCGGGCTTCGCGAGCCTTCGACAGCGCGAGCGCGAAGGTCGACGTGGGCTGCGCGCCCGAGATCGCGAACGCGTTGTCGAACACGAAGAACGGCACGCCGGTCGCGCCGTAGGCGGCGGCCTGCGCGACGTCCGCCGCGACGGCGTCCTCGTACTCGTCGGACTCGACCACGCGGCGGGCATCCGCCTCGGGCAGCCCGGCCTCGACCGCGAGGCGCACCAGCGTGTTCGCGTCGTCCATGAGCGCGCCCTCGGTGAACTGCGCCTTCATGAACCGGTCCTTGAGGACGGGTCCCAGGCCCGCCGAGTGGGCCAGGTGCAGCAGGCGGTGCGCGTCGCGCGTGTTCGCCGTCATGTACCGGTCGAAGCGGTAGTCGATGCCCGCCTCGGCGCCCAGGCCCTCGAGGCGGCCGTTCATCTCGCGCACCTGCTCGACGGTGGTGTTGAACTTCTCGGCCAGCGCCTCCGAATGCGGCCGGTTGGCGCCCTTGGCCTGCGAGGGGTCCAGCTGGAAGCTGCGGTAGCGGATCGCCACGTCCTCACCCGAGGCGGCGATGGCCTCCTCGAGGCGCTTCTTGCCGAGGTAGCACCACGGGCAGGCGATGTCCGACCAGATGTCGATCTCGATAGTCATGCCGCAAGAACGTACACGAGAGCGCGACGATTCCTGACGCGTCAACTACCGCGGTACGTCGAGTACCCGAACGGGCTCAGCAGCAGGGGCACGTGGTAGTGCTCGTCGCCCGCGATGCCGAATGCGATGCGCACCTCGGGGTAGAACGTCGCGACGCCGCGGTCGGCGAACCACTCCCCCGTGGCGAACACCAGCTGATAGGTGCCGGCCGCGAGCGACTCGGGTCCGAGCGAGGACACGCGCCCGTCGGCATCGGTGACCCCTGACGCGAGCTCCTCCGCGCCGTGCAGCAGCCGGACGCCCATCCCGGCCGCGGGCCGGCCGTGCACCGAGTCGAGCACGTGCGTGGTGACGTGGCTCATGATCCCTCCCCGTACGTGGCGCGCAGCCGCAGCAGCGCGATCCCTCTCAGCTGGTCGGCCACCTCGGCGAGCTCGACCGCGGCGTCGTTGCCGAGCCTGCGCTGCGCCTCCGCCACGATCTCGCCACGCGACCGCCCCGCCGCGCGGATGAGGAACACCCTCCCGAAGCGGTCCTCGTACGCGGCGTTCAGCTCGGCGAGCCGGGCCGCGAGCGCCTCGTCCTCGGACGCCGAGGCGGACTGCTCCGCGCGCGAGAACCGGGCCTCCGCATCGTCCCCCTGCCGGCGTTCGCCGATGCGGGGGTGCGCCGCGAGCGCCTCCTCCACCTCGGCGGGCGTGAGGGGCGTGGCGGCGGCGACCGCCGCGCGCTCGAGCTCGAGGAGTGTCGGATACGCCCGCGAGGCCACGGACTCGGCCCAGCGCGACACCCGTAGGCACGCGAGCAGGTCGTCTCGGCGGGGCTCGATCATGGTTCCTCCCTAGGATGAACAGCATGGCAGACAGGCTTGTCGGCGTGGTGCTCGCCGCGGGCGCCGGCAGCAGGTTCGGCGGACCGAAGGCCCTGGCACGGGACGATGCGGGGGCCTGGCTCCCGCGCGCGTGCGACCTGCTCAGCGGGGCCGGCTGCGCGACGGTGATCGCGGTGCTGGGGGCGGGCGCGGAGGACGCGCGCCACCTGCTGCCCCCGGGCGCCCACCCGATCGTCGCCGACGCGTGGGCCAATGGCATCGGCACGAGCCTGCGGGCCGCGATCCTGGCCGCCCGGTCGCTGCACGCCGACGCGGTGCTGGTGACTCTCGTGGACCTGCCGGCCCTCGAGGCGGAGGCCGTGGCCCGGGTGGCCGCGCGGTGGACCGGCGACACGTCGGTGCTCGCGCGCGCGGTCGACGACGGCACGCCCGGCCATCCCGTGCTGATCGGGGCGGCGCACCTGGAGAGGCTGCTCGCGACGGTCGGGGGCCGGCGCGGCGCGGCGCACTACCTCGAGGCGCACCACGCCGAGGAGGTCGACTGCACGGGCCTCGGCGCCGCGACGGACGTCGACGAGGCCTGAGCTCAGGCCTCGATCTCGCCGCGGATCGCGACGTGCGTCGCGCCGCCCACCCAGACCTCGCCGTCCGCCTCGGCGATGGACACCCGCCCCGCACGCCCGAGCATCGTGCCCTGGGCCGCGACGTAGGGCGCCGACAGGCGGCCCGACCCGACCATCCATTGCGCGAGCGACGCGTTGAGCGAGCCGGTCACCGGGTCCTCGCGCATGCCGGAGCCGTCCGAGGTGAAGAACGCGCGGACCTCGACCGCCGTGTCCGCCCCCTGCGCCTGCGGGCCGACGACGCCGATGAACCACTCGCCGGGGTGGCGCGTCGCGTCGGGGGCGAGCGCGCGCACCTCCTCGGCGGACGCGAGCTCGATGCCCACCCAGCCCGGCCCGTTGTCGACCCACCGCGCCGCGACCACGCGATCGCGTCCGATCCCGAGGACCGCGCACACCTCGGCGAGGTACGCCTCGTCGACCTCACCCGTGCGCAGCGGCGCCGGGGCGGCGAACGCGAGCGCGTCGCCGTCGCGGCGGATCTCCACGAGGCCGACACCGCACTCCTGGACGACGCGACCGGCGTCGCGGGGAACGCCGCCCGCGTCGAGCCACGCGCGCGCCGTGCCGAGCGTGGGGTGGCCCGCGAAGGGCAGCTCGGCACGCAGCGTGAAGATGCGCACGCGGTAGTCGGCATCCGGCGTCGTGGGCGGCAGCACGAAGGTGCACTCGGAGAGGTTGGTCCACGACGAGATGTCGGCCATCTGTGCATCGGTGAGACCCTCAGCCTCGAGGATCACCGCGACGGGGTTGCCGGAGTAGGGGCCCGAGCCGAACACGTCGACCTGGCGGAAGGGGTGCGTCGTCATGGCCTCGACGCTAGCCGGGGCCCGGGGTGCCAGTCGCTGCGGGCGCGGCACCGGACGCGCAACGGTCAGGCGGGCGGCGGCGCGACGGGGCGCAGGTCGCCCTCGCGGTCGGGCGATCCCTGCGCGGCGAGCCCGCGACGGCCGATCGCGAGCAGCCGCCTCCACACGAAGTCGTTGGACTCGTTGGCGTCGGCCGCGAGCATGCCGGCGCCCAGGATGACGGCGATCAGGTCGCTCGGGAGCACGTCGGGCGCGAGCAGCCCGGCCGCCTGACCGTCCGCGACGAGCGCACGCAGCGACTCCGCGGTGGCGGCGGCGACCGGGTTCGTGGGCCTCATCCCGCCGTGGCGCGCGGCCAGCTGCGGATACGAACGGTGCCGCGCGAGCGTGCCGACCGCGACGCTGAAGAACTCGTCGAGCCGTGTGTCCATGTCAGGCTGCTCGCGCTGGAGCACCGCGACGATCGCGCGTTCGACGTGGTCGGACGCGATGTCGTGGAGCTCGACGAGCAGCTCGTCGCGGCTCGGGAAGTGGCGGTAGAACGTGGCCTCGCCCACCTGGGCACGCTCGGCGACCTGGCTCAGGGGCGCCTCGATGCCCTGCTCGTCGAACACGGCGAACGCCGCCTCGACCAGGCGCGCGTGGTACGCGCGGTAGTCGCCGCGCCCGGCGCGGGGACGGTCGGCGGCCGAGTCGCTCACCACGTCACGCTAGCGGCTGCCACCGCTGAGCGACAGCGAGGATCGCCGCCTCGAACGCGTCGATCGCGAGCGCGACGTCGCCCACCTCGACGGACTCGTCGGGCTGATGGCTGACGCCGCCGTTGCCGCACCGCACGAAGAGCATCGCGTAGGGCGCGAGCGCCGCGATCGCCATCGCGTCGTGACCCGCCTTGGACAGCAGCTCCATCGGCTCGCGGTCCCCGGTCGCGACGCTGATGCCGTGCTCGACCGCCTCGCTCAGGCGCCGCTCAGACGAGGTCGCGGGGGCGACGTGGCGCAACGACTCGGTGAACTGCAGGCGACGCGCGCCGGCGGCCTCGACCGCGAGCGCACGGATCCTCGCCCACGCGCGGTCGCGCTCCGCGTCCGTCGCGGCGCGCACGTCGAGGGAGAACTCGGCGCGCCCGGGGATGACGTTGGCGGCCCCCGGCGCGACCCGCATCTCGCCGACCGTGCCGACCACGCCCTCCGCCAGCGCGACCTGCTCGACCGCGAGCGCGGCCGTGGCGGCGCCCAGCAGCGCGTCGCGGCGGTGGCGCATCGGCACGCCGCCCGCGTGGCCCGCCTCGCCCTCCATCGCGAGGTCGAAGCGCTTGGCGCCCATGATCCCCGACACGACGCCGAGAGGGCGTCCCGCGTCCAGCAGCAGCGGGCCCTGCTCGATGTGCGCCTCGAGGTAGCCGACGACGCGCGCGGGGTCGAGGGCGGCGTCGCCCACCCGCGCGGGGTCGAGGCCGAACGCTGCCAGGGCGTCGCGCAGCGTCACGCCGTCGCCGTCGGCGAGGTCCAGCCAGGCCTCGTCCCACGTGCCCGCCACGGCGCACGAGCCCAGCAGGGTGCGTCCGAAGCGCACGCCCTCCTCGTCGGCGAATCCGATCACCTCGATGCCGAACGGCAGGCGCGCGCCGTGGGCGTGGAGGCGCCCCACGACGGCGATGGCGATCATGACGCCGAGGATGCCGTCGTAGCGACCCGCGTCGGGCACGGTGTCGAGGTGGGAGCCGAGCACGAGCACCGGGGCGTCCTCCGTGGCGCCCGGGTACGAGCCGCGGATGTTGCCCGCGGCGTCCTCCCACGCGCGCATGCCGGCGAGCTCGAGCCACTCCCCCGCCTGGGCGTTGGCGCGCGCGTGCTCGGGCGAGAGGTAGACGCGCTCGATGCCGCCCTCCATCGCGGAGACCCCTGCGAGCACGTCGCAGCGGCGCATCGCCTCGACGGCGTCCTCGAGCGCGCCGCCGGGGGCGGCGGCCGCGCGGCGGGCGCGCCTCACGCGGCCACCCCGGCCCCGGCGTACGCGTCGTACGCCGCGTCGACGCCCCCTCCGGCGGGCACGCCGTACCCCTGGTACCGCAGCACCGCCTCGAGCGCCGCGAGCGTGGTGAGGACCGCGTCCTTGCGCGCGTTCCATCCCATGGTGCCGATGCGCCACACCCGGCCCGCGAGCGGGCCGAACGAGGTCCCGATCTCGATCCCGAAGTCCGCGAGCAGCGCGCTCCGCACGGCCTCGCCGTCGACCTCCTCGGGGATCTCGACGGCGACCACGTTCGCCATCTTGTGCGCCGGGTCGCCGTACACGCGAAGGCCCATGCCCTCGAGGCCGGCGGCCATCGCCTCGCCGTGGAGCGCGTGTCGCCCCTGGTAGTGGCCCAGCCCCTCCTCGAGGACCAGCCGCGCGCACTCGCGCGCGCCGTAGAGCATCGTGGTCGCCTCGGTGTGGTGGTTGAGCCGGCGCGGGCCCCAGTAGTCGAAGATCATCGCGAGGTCGAAGTAGTTGGAGCGGATGGGGTGCGCGGTCGCGGGGTCGCCCGCCTCGCGGATGCCGGCCTCGATCGAGCGACGCCCCTCGATCACCTCGACTGCGCGCGGCGAGAACGTCGCGGGCGCGGAGCCCGACGGCCCGCCGAGGCACTTCTGCAGCCCCGCCGTCGCGGCGTCGACGCCCCACGCGTCGACGGGGAACGGGTTGCCGCCGAGCGTCGCGGTGACGTCCGCGTAGAGCAGGCAGTCGTAGCGGTCGCACAGCTCCCGCAGCCCGTCGAAGGGCTGCATCATCGTGGTCGACGTGTCGCCGTGGACCACGGCGAGCACGCGCGGCCGGGCCCGCTCCATCGCGGCCGCGATCGCCTCGAGCGGCACGACCTCGCCCCACGGCGCCTCGACCGTGTGGACCTCGGCGCCGCATCGTCCCGCGATCTCCGCGAGCAGGTGCCCGAAGCGCCCCATGATCGGCACGAGCACGCGATCGCCGGGCGACACGAGCGACACGAGCGCCGCCTCGATCGCGCCGCGTGCGGTCGCGTCGACCAGCAGCGTGTGCGCGTTGGCGGTGTCGAACACGCCCCGGTAGAGCTCCTGGACCTCGCCCATCGCGGCCGTCATGTAGGGGTCGTACTGCCCGACCAGCTGCGCCGACATCGCCTGCAGCACCCGCGGGTGCGCCGTGATGGGGCCGGGCCCCATGAGCAGGCGCGCGGGAGGGTCGATCGGGCCTGGCAGGGACATCGGGGCCTCCCCGGAATGTTGATGAGACCTACACAGTGTGCCCGAGCGATGTTTCGCCGGCGTTGCGCAGCGCGGCCTCGAGCGCGAGCCCCGCGTCGACCAGCGCGCGCTCCGATCCGCGCGGCCCGACGAGGCACATCCCTACCGGCCCGTCGGGCGTCTCGAGCAGCGGCACGGACAGCGCGGGGCGCCCCGTGAGGCCCGCGATCGCGGTCATGCTGAGGGTCGCGCGGCGGCGCTGCTCGAGCTCGGCGTCGCTCGCGTCGAGCGCGGGGGCGGACGATGCGGCGGCCGGGATGAGCAGGATCGCGTCGCCGAGCTCCATCTCGAGTCGGGCGGCGAGCAGCCCCGCGTCCGCGAGCGCGTCCTCCTCCTGCGCCGGGGTGACGTCGCGCGCGAGGTCGAAGCGCTCCTGGACGTCGGGCGCGAGCGCGCCGGGGTGGTCCTCCACCCAGGCGCCGTCGGCACGCCACGCCTCCGCCTGCTGGGTGACGCGGAACGCGGCCAGCAGGTCGTCGAGCGGCGGCACGTCGACCGGCGCGACGCGAGCCCCCGAGCCGTGCAGCGCCGCGAGCGCGGAGTCGAACGCGTCGCGGACGCCGGGGGTGCACGCCATCATCACGGCGGGCGCCGCGAGCAGGTCGCCCGAGGTGGGCGCCTCGGGCACCCCCGCGAGCCCGGCCTCGGCGACCCGGCGCATCGTCTCCCCGTCGCGGGTGAGCCAGCCGGCGGTGTCGTAGCGCGGCGCGAGCGGCGCGACGCGCGCGAGGCTGACCGCGCCGTGCGTGGGCCGCAGGCCCCACAGCCCCTGGTAGGAGGCGGGCACACGGATCGAGCCGGCGGTGTCCGTGCCGAGCCCGATGGTGGCCTGGCCGAGCGCGACCGCGGTCGCGGGGCCCGAGCTCGAGCCGCCGGGGATCGCGCCCGGCACGGCGGGGTTGGGCGGGGTGCCGTAGTCGGGGTTGAGGCCCGCGACGGAGTACGCGAACTGGTCCGTCTGGGCGATGCCGAGCACGCTCGCGCCCGCGTCGAGCAGCGCCTGGACGGCCGGCGCGGTCTCCGGCTCGATGGGCGCCTCGTCGAGGTAGGCGCGCACGCCGATGCCGATGCGCTGGCCCGCGATCGCGAAGAGGTCCTTGACCGCGACCGTCTCACCCGCCAGGGGCCCGTCGGGGGCGCCGGCGACGAGCGGCGTGCCGACGACTCGCCAGATGCGCGTGTCGAGCGCGGGCGCGGGCGCCGTCACGTGGGCGGCGGCGACGCGCCACGCTCCGTCGGCCCCGCGCCGCCACAGCTGCGTCACGAGGCCGCGCCCCCCGCGGGACGGGACGTTGACGGTGGTGACGAGCGCCGCATCGTCCCCCGCGAGGTGGATGCGGAGCTCGCGCACCTCGCGGGTGCCGGCGCCGCCGCGACGCGAGCGGAAGCCGGCGATGCGGTCGTGGCCGACGAGCAGCCCGTCGCGGTCGCCGCGCACGGTCGCGGGCCCGGGCTCGAAGGCGGCGGCGAGCGCCGCGACGTCGTCCTCCGCGAGCGCGGCCTCGTACGCGAGCACCGCCTCCACGAGCCCCTCGGGTGCGGCCGCGCCGCCCTCGACGATGATGGTCATCCGACCCCCTCGAAGTCGGCGCGCCGGATGCGCGCGTGGACGCCCGTGACCAGGTCGACCACCTGGGAGATCTCGAAGTCGGTGGCCGCGGACAGGTAGGCGTACGCGAGGTGCGGCGCCATGCCGTGGCGCGCGCCCAGCAGCGCGATGGCCTGCCGCACGCACGCGCGCATGGCCTCGTCGAGGTCGGCGTCGAGGCCCGTGGGCATGAGGTGGGTGGCGTCGACCGCGAGCGGCCCGGCGAGGTCGCCGAAGTCCCGCGCGGCCTCGCTCGCGTCGAGCAGGTCGAGCCGGATGCGGGCCCGCAGGGACGCCTCGAGCGCGGTGAGCGCGACCTCGCCGTTGCCCTGCGCGAAGTGGGGGTCGCCCACGTACGCGAGCGCGCCCGGCACCTGCACCGGCACGTACAGGGTCGCGCCGGCTGTGAGGTGGCGGATGTCGATGTTGCCGCCGTGGCGCCCGGGCGGCACGGAGTGCGCGGCCTCGTCGGTGTCGGTGGCGACGCCCATGATCCCGAGGAAGGGCGCGAGCGGGAAGGACACGGCGCGCTCGCCGCCCTCGGTCAGCGGCAGGCGGCCGGTCCACGTTCCCGCGGCGTCGGGCGCGATCGGCGTGAACACCGAGACCGTCCCCGGCGTCGCCGGCATCTCGCCCGGCAGGGCGCCGCGACCGTGGCGGTTGGAGATGACGCCGTACGGCACGCGCGGGGTCGCGTCGAGCAGGGTGATCGCGAGCAGGTCGCCGGGGCGCGCTCCGCGCACCTCGATGGGCCCGGTGACGAGGTGCGGGCCGTCGGCGTCGCCGCGCGTGCGGGTCGCGGCGATCGCGACCGCGTCGTCGAGCACCTCCTCCCGGGGGACGCCGTGGGCGCCGAAGAACGCGACGGGGTCCTGCCCCTGGTCCGGCAGGAGGCCCTCGTGGCTGACGGTGTCGACCGTGAGGTCGGTGCCCGGGTCGACGGCGAGGACGGGCGCGTCGCCGCGCTTGGGGAGCCGGCCCCAGCGCACGGCCGCGGGATCCGCGGGCAGGTACCGCGCATCGTCCACGCGCGCGCCGGGCTGCAGCGTTCCCTGGTAGTCGCCCACTCGGTCTCCCTCCCGTGGGTCACCCCACGGCGCGGCCTGGTCCTGCGCCGAGACTACAGCGGTCCCGGTGCGAGGCCTCGGAGCCCCGCTCGGACGGGTCCGCGCGCCGGACGCACGAGGGCCCCGGGGTCGCCCCCGAGGCCCTCGCTCGTTCCGGCCGGCCTCCCTCAGACGGCCGACCACCCGCCGTCCGACGGCAGGATCACGCCATTGAGGTTGACCCCGTCGTCCGAGAGCAGGAACGTGATGGAGGCCGCGAGCTGGTCCGCCGTGGTGGCGCCCGGCATGACGGCCATGCCGGTCATGACGCGCTCCTGGCCGAGCGGCGAGTCGAAGCTGGCCTCGATGTTGGTGATGACGCCGCCGGGGGCGACCGCGTTGGCACGGATGCCGGACGGGCCGTACATGAAGGCCGTGCTCTTGGTGAGGCCGACGACCGCGTGCTTGGACGCGGTGTAGGCGACGCCCGCGGCCGAGCCGCGCAGACCCGCCTCCGACGCGATGTTGACGATCGAGCCCTTGCCCGCCGCGAGCATCGCGGGGATGACCGCGCGACCCAGCTTCATCACGCCGGTGACGTTGACGGCGAAGACCCGCTCCCAGACCGCGTCGGAGACCTCGCCGAGCGGCGTCATGTTGTCCATGATGCCGGCGACGTTGGCGAGCGCGTCGATGCGGTCGCCCGCGGCCTCGAGCACGCGCGCGAGGTCCTCGTCCTTGGTGACGTCCGCGGTGACGGTGACGACGTCGAGGCCCTCGTGCTCCGCCTTCATCTCGGCGAGGCGCTCGGCGGAGATGTCGAGCGCGATGACGCGGCCGCCCTCGCGCGCGACGCGCGAGGCCGTGGCCCGGCCGATGCCCGAGCCGGCACCGGTGACGATGACCGTCTTGCCGGTGAAGCGGCCCTCGGTGACCTTCTCGACCCACTCGGGGGACTCGACGGCCGCGGGGGCCTCGACGGCGGGCTCCTCCACGGCGGGGGCGGCGGGCGCGCCGCCGGCGGCGCGACGCTCGGTCTCGGCGACCATGCCGTCGAGCATCTCCTGCGTGAAGCGGCCGCCGCTGAGCTTGATGAGCTTGTTCATCGAGAAGCGCTTGACGGGGCCGAGCGAGCGCTCGTTCTGGCCGCCTTCCGCGAGCATCTCGCGCATGACCTGTCCGGCGACGGGGTGGGCGAGCCAGTCGGCGACCTTGGTGTCGCCGGTGGGGACGGGCGTGGACATGGGGTTCCTCTCCATAGGGGTGGTGCGGGGGTGCGGGGCGGGCGACGATGCGTCGGCCGGCCCGCGGGGTCCGGGGTCCGGGGTCGTGGGCGGGTGCGTGGGGGCACGACGGCCTCGGATGAGGCCGCGTCGTCGTGACCCGCTCATGGATCGCTCCCACCGCTCCAACCGGACAGCATTGTCCGGATTTCCTCAGCCTATACATTCGACCCATGACGTCCAAGCCGAATCGCGGGCCGAGCGCCGCCGCCGAGAACCGCGCCGCGCTCGTCGCGGCCGCGCGCGAGGTCTTCGCGGAGCAGGGCGTCGACGGCCCCGTGTCCGCGATCGCGCGGCGCGCGGGCGTGGGCCAGGGCAGCCTCTACCGGCACTTCCCCACGCGCGAGTCCCTCGCCTTCGCCGTCTTCGACGAGAACATGGCGGCCATCGAGGCGCTGGCCGCGGACCCGGGCTCCACGCTGCGGGACGTCACCGATCTCATCACGCACCAGATCGAGGGCAACGCCGCCGTGATCGCGTACTTCGCGCGCGAGGAGGATCCACAGCTGCGCGCGCTCGAGCGCCGCATCGTCGCCGCGCTCGACCCGAAGGTGGCCGCGGCGCGCGCGACGGGGGTGCTCGGCGCGGGCACGTCCACCGAGGACGTCGCGTTGGCGGTCGGGATGCTCACGGCGCTCGTCACGCGCACGCCGCCGGAGGGCAGGCATGCGCGCGTCGAGGCGGCGTGGCGGGTGCTGCTGCGCGGCCTCGGCCCCGCCTGAGGCGCGCGGCCGCCGTCAGGCGGAGTCGCGCACGCGGCTCACGCGGAGTCGCGCACCACGAGCTCGGTCGGCAGGATGAGCTCGTGCGGCACGTCGGTCGCGCCCGACAGCACGCCGATGAGGATGTCCGCCATGTGCCAGCCCATCGCGCGGGATGGCTGACGCACGGTCGTGAGCTCGACGCCGGACCGCAGCGCCGCCGACGTGTCGTCGAAGCCGACGATCCTGACGTCCTCGGGGACCCGGATCCCGCGGTCGAGGAGGACGGGCACCGCCCCCGACGCCATGAGGTCGGACGCGATGAACACCCCGTCGACCGGCTCGCGCCAGTCGAGGATCTCGCGCATCGCGTTCGCGCCGCCGTGCAGCGTGAAGTCGCCGTCGACCACGGGGCCCGCTGCGACGCCCGCCTCGTCGAGCGCCTGACGCCACCCGGCGAGGCGGTCGATCGAGCTCTGCATGGTGAGCGGGCCCGCGATGGTCGCGATGCGGCGGCAGCCGGTCTCGATGAGTCGCCGGGTCGCGACGGCCGCGCCCTCGACGTTGTCGACATCCACCACGTACGTGTCCGCGCCGGCGATGCTCGACCGTCCGCCGTACACGACGGGCAGCGAGTCGGTGATCCGGCGCAGGAAGCGGTCGCTCGTGTGGTGGGACACCACGATCGCGCCGTCGACCGCGCCCCCGCCCAGGTAGCGCATCGTCTTCCCGCTCGGGTCGTGGTTCGCGATCATGAGGTTGAGCACGTAGTCGGAGGCCTCGAGGCGGGCGTCGATGCCCGCGACGATCTCCGCGAAGAACAGGTCGCCGAAGAACCGGTTGACGTCCTCGGGTGCGACGAGCGCGATCGCCTGCGACTGCTGGCTCACGAGCGACCGGGCGGCGCGGTTGGGCACGTAGCCCAGCTCCTGGACGGCGCGGCGCACCGCCTCGGCGATGGGGGGCGACACCGACGTCGACCCGTTCACCACGCGCGACACGGTCGCGCGGGACACGCCCGCGCGCGCGGCGACGAGCTCGAGCGTGGGCGCCGGGGTACGCCCCGCGGCGGTCATGAGTGGATCCTCACCGGCGGGCATGGGGTCATCCTGGTGGAGACGACCCCACGCCCGCCGTAGGCGCGCGGCATGGCCTGCCTAGCCCTTCACCGCTCCCGCCATGATGCCGGTGACCAGCTGACGGCCGGCGAACATGAACAGGAGGATCAGCGGCACCGTTGCCAGCAGGACGCCCGCGAGCACGAGCGAGTAGTCGACGAAGTAGTTCGCCTGCAGGATCGACAGGGACACCGGCAGCGTCGGGTTCTTCGAGTCGAGCACGATGTACGGCCACATGAAGTTGTTCCACTGCGTCACGAAGGTGAAGAGGAACAGCATGGCCGCCGCGGGCCGGGCCGCCGGCAGGCCCACGTGCCAGAACGTGCGGATCATCGAGCAGCCGTCGACGCGCGCCGCCTCGATGAGCTCGGTGGGCAGCGACTGCGAGATGTACTGGGTCATCCAGAACACGCCGAACGCGGTCACGAGGCCCGGCAGGATGACGGCGCCGAGGTGGCCGGTCCAGCCGAACTTCTGCATGAGGATGTACAGCGGCACGATGCCGAGCTGGACCGGGACGGCCATGGTCGCGACGACCGCGACCAGCATGGGGCCCGAGCCCTTGAAGCGCAGCTTCGCGAACGCGTAGCCGGCGAGGGTGGACAGGACGACCGTCGAGACCGCGGTGGACGTGGAGACGATGATCGAGTTGCCGAGCGCCTTCCAGAAGTTGACGGCCGGGTTGTTGATGACCACGGACGCGTTGTGCAGGAAGTTGCCGCCGGGCCACCACGACAGGTTCGGGTCGTTGGCGCTGTAGCGGTCGCCCGAGGCGATGAGGAACGACCAGTAGAACGGGAACAGCGAGGCGATCAGCACGATCGCGAGCGCGGCGTAGACGAACCAGCCCGGGCGCATCGTGCTCACGGCGGAGGCGCCGCCCTTGGCCTTCTTCTTGAGGGGCATGGTGATGGTGCTCACTTCTTCACCTTCTTCTTCGCCTTCTTCGGGGCCGCGTCGCCCGCGATGAACCGGCGCGTGATCGCGAAGTTCAGCAGGCCGAAGGCCACGATGATGAGGAACAGGATCCACGCGATCGCGGCGGCGCGACCGAAGTTGAAGTTCACCCAGCCCTCGTTGTACAGGTACAGCGTCACGGTCTCCCATTGGTGGTTCGAGCCACCGTTGCCGCGGGTGTCGTACATGCGCGGCTCGTCGAAGACCTGGAGTCCGCCGATCGTCGAGGTGATGATGACGAAGATCAGCGTGGGACGGATCTGGGGCAGCGTGACCGAGAAGAAGCGGCGCGCGGCGCCGGCTCCGTCGATCGCGGCGGCCTCGTACAGGTCGCGCGGGATCGCCTGCATCGCGGCGAGCAGGATCAGCGCGTTGTAGCCGGTCCAGCGGAAGTTCACCATGGTCGCGATCGCGATGTGGCTGGGGATCACGTCGACGTGCCACGCGATCTTGGGCAGCCCGAAGTCGTTGAGCCACGTGTTGATGAGGCCGTACTTGTCGCCGAACAGGTTGGAGAAGATCAGCGCGACCGCGACGGGCGCCACCACGTAGGGCAGCAGCACGCCCATGCGCCAGAACGTCTTGGCGCGGATGTTCTTGTCGAGCATCGCGGCGATGAAGGTGGCGGCGATGAGCTGCGGCACGGACGACAGCAGGAAGATCGAGAAGGTGTTGCGCAGCGACATCCAGAACTCGCGGTCCTGGAGCACGAAGGCGAAGTTGTCGAAGCCCGTCAGCGTTCCCTGGTTGCGCACGAGGTCCCAGTCCTGGAACGAGATGACGGCCGTGTAGACGATCGGGAAGAGACCCACGATCGCGAACACGATCCAGAACGGCGCGATGTACAGGTAGGGCGAGAGCTTGACGTCGAGCCGTCCGAGGCGCTGGCGCCACGTGAGCGGCGCGCGCCTCCGCTGCGGCTCGCGAGGCGAGGGGGCCTCGGTCTGCTGCTGGGTGGTGGTCATGAGGTGGATCCCTTGGTGCGGTGGTGACGGGCCCGACGGGTGCGGGCCGCCTCCACGAGGGAGACGGCCCGCACCGTGCGTCGTCTTAGCTGAGCGCCTTGACGTCGGACTGGAACTGCTTCCACGCCTCGTCGGCGCTCATCGTGCCGGTGTCGACGTTGCGAAGCGCGTTGACCATGGCGTCGTTGATCTGGAAGTAGTGCGAACCCTTGTAGGGCGAGACCGTCACAGCGGCCGCACGCTCGGTGTAGATCTTGCCCGCCTCAGCGTTGTTGAAGTACGGGCGCGTGTAGGTCTGCACGGCGTCGGAGTTCGCAGCCTCGGGCGAGCTCGGGAAGGCGCCGACGTTCTCGAACGCCTTGGCCTGCTGCTCGGGGGCGGTCAGCCAGTTCGCGAGGTCCTTCGCCGCGTCGACGTTGGCACCGTTGGCCGGGACGGTCAGGTACGAGCCGCCCCAGTTGCCGCCGCCGTTCGGGAACACGTTGGCGATGTCCCAGTGGCCGTCGGGGGCGTTGCCCTCGATGACGCCGAGGAACCAGGCCGGGCAGAGCGTGACGGCGTAGTCGCCGTTGGCCATGCCGGCCGCCCAGTCGTCGCCCCACTGCTGGAGGCCCGCGGAGAGGCCCTCGCCGGAGGCGGTGGTGAGCTGGTCGAAGATCGACTTGACCTCGGGGTTGTCGAGGGCGGTGATCGAGTCGTCGGACGGGTTCTCGTACGGCGCCTCGAGCTGGCCGATCATGCCCTGGAGCACGGCGGCGTTCTCCTCGTAGAAGGCCTTGCCGGTGGCGTCGTGGTACTGCTTGCCCAGGTCGAAGAACTTCGACCAGTCGCCGTCGAGCGCGGCCGCGACCTCGGTCGGGTCGGTCGGGAGGCCGGCCTCCTTGAAGGCGTCGACGTTGTAGCAGATGGCCTCGGGGCCGATGTCGGTGCCGTACGCGATGAGGCGGCCGTCCTTGTCGGTGGCGGCCTGGGTCTTCCAGTCGAGCCAGCGGCCGTCGAGCGACGGGTCCGAGATGTCGGCAAGGAGGTCCGAGTACTGCATGGCCTCGGGCAGCCAGTCGACCTCGATCGCCTCGACGTCCGCGAGGCCGCCGGGGCCGAGCTTCGTGAAGAAGTTCTCGCGTGCCGTGTTGGAGGTGTCCGCCACGTTGTACGTGATGGTCACGTTCGGGTGGGCGTCCATGTACTCCTGGATCAGGTCGTACTTGTAGTCCGCGCCGCCCTCGGACGAGGCCGAGTAGCCGAACTGGTTGAACGTCGCGAGGGTCAGGGTGACCGGGGCGTCGTTCGAGCCGCTGGTACCCGTGGTGGCGGTGTCAGAGCTGTTGTCGCTGCTCGTACCGCTGCAGCCTGCCAGGGCGATTGCCAGGGTCGCGGCGCCGGCCGCGATCCCGAACGTGGTCTTGCGTCGTGAGAGGCTCACGTTCACTCCTTTGTGTCCGTACTACTGGTGTGCTTGTTAGGCCCGCTGGCTATGCCGCGGTGATCATGAGAGCGCTCTCCGAGAGAGAGCGCTCTCACGCATCGGGTTCACAGTAGGGCTACCGGAAACCCGCGTCAAACCGTTTCGACGGGGGCGGCAACATTCGTGGCCGAAACGTTACGAACGGACACCCGGTGCCACGAGCGGCGCCGCGTCAGCGGACGATGGTCGCCTGGCCGAGGACCCGCGAGCCCCGGTAGATCACGAGCGACTGGCCGGCCGCGACGCCGCGCATCGGGCTCTCGAGCTCGACCGTGAGCCGGTCCCCCGCACGCGTCGCCAGGGCGGGCACCGGCGTCCCGTGGGCGCGTACCTGGGCCTCCACCGGCGTCGCCGCATCGGCCGGGACGTCGTCCGCGAGCCACACCACGGACTCGCCCGTGAGCGTGCGGACGCTCAGCAGGGTCTCCGGCCCCACCGTGACGACGTTGCGGGCCGTGTCGATCCCGGTGACGTACCGGGGCGCGCCATCGGCGGCGGGGCGCGGCAGCCGCAGCCCCTTGCGCTGGCCCACCGTGAACGCGTACGCGCCCGCATGGGCACCCACGACGGCGCCCGTCTCGTCGACGATCTCGCCCGGCTTCTCCCCCAGCTCGCGCGCGAGGAAGCCCTGGGTGTCGCCGTCGGCGACGAAGCAGATGTCGTACGAGTCGGGCTTGTTCGACACGCCGAGCCCGCGCGCGACGGCCTCGGCGCGCACCTCCGCCTTGGAGGCGACGGCGCCGAGCGGGAACATCGCCCGCGCGAGCCTGTCCGGCCCCATCACGGCGAGCACGTAGGACTGGTCCTTCGCGGCGTCGGCCGCGCGGTGGAGCTCGCGCGTCCCGTCCTCGCGCACGTCGATGCGCGCGTAGTGGCCGGTGCACACGGCGTCGAAGCCAAGCGCGATGCCGCGCTCGAGCAGCGTGTCGAACTTGATGTGCTCGTTGCAGCGCACGCACGGGTTGGGGGTGCGGCCCGCGGCGTACTCCGACAGGAAGTCGGCGACCACGGTGTCGTGGAACTCGTCGCTGAGGTCCCACACGTAGTACGGGATGCCCAGCACGTCGGCGGCGCGGCGGGCGTCGTTCGCGTCCTCGATCGAGCAGCAACCGCGCGAGCCGGTGCGGTGCTCGGCGCGGCTGCGGGACAGCGCCATGTGGACGCCGACCACGTCGTGGCCCGCATCCCTCGCGCGCGCGGCGGCGACGGCGGAGTCGACCCCTCCGGACAGGGCGGCGAGAACGCGCATGGGGGGACCTCCGGGTGACGGGACCCGACAAGTGTACGAGGCGGGCATGCGGGCACCGTGGCGTGGCATCCAGCAGCGGCATCGGATGGTGTGGGCTGAGCGCCGCCGGTGCGTCAACGGCATCCGATCGTGCGATCGTCGCCGGACCACCCACAGCACGAGATCGCACCAGGCGATGCCACAGGCGTCGAGGACACGCATGAATCGCACGATCCGATGCCGATCGAGCCGATCGATGCCGTGAGCTACCGCCGGCCGATGCGCCGCTCGAGCTCGGCGGCGTCGCGGCGCACCGCGGCGACGAGCCGCGCACGGCGGTCCTCGTCGGCACGGTCCGCGGCGAACGTCACCGCGATCGCGGCGACGGGCCACCCGGTGTGGTCCCGCACCGCGCACGCGACCGAGGCGAGGCCCGGCGTGACGTCGCCCTCCTCCCTGGCATGTCCGCGCGCCCGCGTGACCCGCACCAGCTCCTTGAGCTCGCGGTACGAGCGCGGCGAGCCCTCAGGCGCCCCGGCGAAGGCCGCGCGGCCCGGGTACGTCGCGCGCAGCTGCGCGTCTGGCAACGCCGCGAGGATGGCGCGGCCGGTGGCGGTCGCGAGCGCGGACAGCCGCACCCCGACGTCGGTGATGAGGGTGGGTCGGCGCGGCGCGCGCTCCTCGACGATGTACACGACGTCCCGGCCCTCGAGCACCGCGAGGTGACCCGACTCCCCCACCCGGTCGACGAGCCCCGCGATGATCGGCGCGCCCAGGCGCGACAGGGGCTGCTGGCGGGCGTATCCCGAGCCGAGCTCGTACGCGGCGACCCCGAGCCCGTAGCGGGACTCCTCGGGCAGGTGCACCACGTACCCGTGCGCGACCATCGCCCCGAGCTGCCGGTACAGCGACGCGCGCGGGATGCCGAGCGCCGCCGCGAGCGCGCCGGCCGCGACGGGGCCGCGCTGACGCGCGAGGTGCGTGAGGATCGCGAGGGCCTGCTCGACCGCGGGCGCCGCGGGACGCGCCTCCACCGTTTCCGCCATGTCACCAGTCTCACATATGAGACACGAGTGGCCGCCCAGCGCAGGCGCCGGCGCCGCATCGGCCGTTGGATGGTCGCCATGACCCTGACCGACACCTCCGCCCCCGCCGTGATCCTCGGCTCGGGCGCCCCGAGCCCCGCCGATCTCGTCGCCATCGCCCGCGACGACGCCCGCATCGTCCTCGACCCCGCCGCGCTCGCCGCGATGGCCGAGAGCCGGGCCGTCATCGAGGCGCTCGCGCAGGACCCGCAGCCCCACTACGGCGTGTCGACGGGCTTCGGCGCGCTCGCCACCACGTTCATCGACCGCGAGCGCCGGGCGCAGCTCCAGCTGAGCCTCATCCGCTCGCACGCCGCGGGCACCGGGCCCGAGGTCGAGCGCGAGGTGGTGCGCGCCCTCGCGACGCTGCGCCTGTCGACGCTGCTCACGGGCCGCACCGGGGCCCGCCCCGTCGTGGCCGAGACGTACGCCGCGATGCTCAACGCCGGCATCACTCCCGTGGTCCACGAGTACGGCTCGCTCGGCTGCAGCGGCGACCTCGCGCCGCTGTCGCACGTCGCGCTCGCCGCGATCGGCGAGGGCCCGGTGCGGGACGCGTCGGGCGCCCCGATGAACGCGGCGGAGGCGCTCGCCGCCGCCGGCATCGCGCCCATCGAGCTCGAGGAGAAGGAGGGGCTCGCCGTCATCAACGGCACCGACGGCATGCTCGGCCAGCTGGTCCTCGCGCTCGCCGACCTCGACCGGCTCGTCACCACCGCGGACGTGACCGCGGCGATGAGCGTCGAGGCGCTGCTCGGCTCCGACTCCCCCTTCGCCGCCGACCTCCAGGAGCTGCGCCCCCACCCGGGCGTCGCCGCCGCCGCCGCGAACATGCGCCGCGTGCTCGCCGGCTCGCCCGTGGTCGCGAGCCACCAGGGGCCCGAGTGCACGCGCGTCCAGGACGCCTACTCGCTGCGCTGCGCGCCCCAGGTGTCCGGCGCCGTGCGCGACACCATGGCGCACGCCCGCCTCGTGGCCGGCCGCGAGCTCGCCGCCGCGGTCGACAACCCCGTCGTCACGCCCGACGGCCGCGTCGAGTCGAACGGCTCGTTCCACGGCGCGCCCGTCGCGTACGTGCTCGACTTCCTCGCGATCGCCGTCGCGGACCTCGCGAGCATGGCCGAGCGCCGCATCGACCGCCTGCTCGACCCCGCCCGCAACCACGGCCTGCCGCCGTTCCTCGCGCACGAGGTCGGCGTCGACTCGGGCCTCATGATCGCCCAGTACACCGCGGCCGGCATCGTGTCGGAGCTCAAGCGCCTCGCCGCGCCGGCATCCGCCGACTCGATCCCGTCGTCGGCCATGCAGGAGGACCACGTGTCCATGGGCTGGCACGCGGCGCGCAAGCTCCGCACCGCGATCGACGGCCTCTCCCGCGTGCTCGGCATCGAGCTGCTCGCGGCCTCGCGCGGCCTCGCCCTGCGCGCGCCGCTCGCGCCCTCCGAGGCCACCGGCGCCGCCGCGGCCCTCGTCGCGGAGGCCGCCCGCCCCGGCGCCGACCGCTTCCTCGCCCCCGAGGTGGAGGCGGCCGCCCGCGCCGTCCGCTCGGGCGACGTCCTCCGCGCGGTCGAGGACCGCATCGGCCCCCTCACCCACGCGTAAGGAGCATCACCATGACCGAGACCCCCGTCCGCACCGTCCGCGCCGCCCGTGGCAGCGAGATCACCGCGAAGTCCTGGCAGACCGAGGCGCCCATGCGCATGCTGATGAACAACCTCGACCCCGAGGTCGCGGAGCGCCCCGAGGACCTCGTGGTCTACGGCGGCACCGGCCGCGCGGCACGCTCCTGGGAGGCGTACGACGCGATCGTCGCGACGCTGAAGGACCTCGAGGCGGACGAGACCCTGCTCGTCCAGTCGGGCAAGCCGGTCGGCGTGTTCCGCACCCACGAGTGGGCGCCGCGCGTGCTCATCGCGAACTCGAACCTCGTGGGCGACTGGGCGACCTGGCCCGAGTTCCGCCGCCTCGAGTCGCTCGGCCTCACGATGTACGGCCAGATGACCGCCGGATCGTGGATCTACATCGGCACGCAGGGCATCCTCCAGGGCACGTACGAGACCTTCGCCGCCGCGGCCCGCCAGCGCGCCGAGCGCGAGGGCCGCGACCCGCGCACCGCCTCGCTCCAGGGCACGCTCACCCTCACCGGCGGCGCCGGCGGCATGGGCGGCGCGCAGCCGCTCGCCGTCACGCTCAACGAGGGCGCGTGCCTCATCGTCGACGTCGACGCGAGCCGCCTCGAGCGCCGCGTCGCGCACGGCTACCTCGACGTGGTCGCCTCGGATCTGGACGATGCGGTGGCCCGGGCCGTCGCGGCCCGCACCGAGGGCGTGGCCCTGTCCGTGGGCGTCGTCGGCAACGCCGCCGAGGTCTTCCCCGAGCTGCTGCGCCGCGGGGTGCCGATCGACCTGGTCACCGACCAGACCTCGGCCCACGACCCGCTGTCGTACCTGCCGATCGGCTACACCGTCGACGAGTGGCACGCGCGCGCCGAGGCCGACCCCGAGGGCTTCACGCGCGACGCGCGCGCGGCCATGGCGCAGCACGTCGAGGCGATGGTGGGCTTCATGGACGCCGGCGCCGACGTGTTCGACTACGGCAACTCCATCCGCGCGGAGGCGCAGCTGGGCGGCTACGACCGCGCGTTCGCGTTCCCCGGCTTCGTGCCCGCGTACATCCGCCCCCAGTTCGAGGAGGGCCGCGGCCCGTTCCGCTGGGCCGCGCTCTCGGGCGACCCCGAGGACATCGCGAAGACCGACCGCGCGCTCATGGAGCTGTTCCCCGAGCACGAGTCGCTGCACCGCTGGCTCACGGCCGCGGGCGAGAAGGTCCACTTCGAGGGCCTGCCGGCGCGCATCTGCTGGCTCGGCTACCAGGAGCGTCACCTCGCGGGCCTCAAGTTCAACGAGATGGTGGCGTCGGGCGAGCTGTCCGCGCCGATCGTCATCGGCCGCGACCACCTCGACTCCGGCTCGGTCGCCTCGCCGTACCGCGAGACCGAGGCGATGAGGGACGGCTCCGACGCGATCGCCGACTGGCCGCTGCTCAACGCGCTGCTCAACACCGCCTCCGGAGCGACCTGGGTGTCGCTGCACCACGGCGGCGGCGTGGGCATCGGCCGCTCGATCCACGCCGGCCAGGTGGTGGTCGCCGACGGCACCGACCTCGCCGCGCAGAAGATCGAGCGCGTGCTGGTCAACGACCCGGGCACGGGCGTGATGCGCCACGTCGACGCCGGCTACGAGCACGCGAAGGACATCGCCCGCGAGCGCGGCCTGCGCGTGCCGATGCTGGACGCCTGATGCCGGTCCTCGACGCCCTCGAGTCGCTCGCCGAGCTCGCCCCGATCGGCGCGGACGACGTGCGCGGCGGCTGGTCGCGCCACCTGCTCGACGACGCCGACCGCCAGATGCGCGCGTGGTTCGTGCGCGCCGCATCGTCCCTGGGCCTCGATGTCGAGGAGGACGCGAACGCCAACCAGTGGGCCACGTGGGCGCCGGCGGGAGCCGAGGGCCCGGCCGTCGCGACGGGCAGCCACCTCGACTCGGTGCCCGGCGGCGGGCCGCTCGACGGCCCGCTCGGCGTGGTCTCGGCACTCGCGGCCGTGTCCCGCCTCATCGCCGAGGGCCACGCGCCCGCGCACCCGATCCGCATCGCGAACTTCGCGGAGGAGGAGGGCGCCCGGTTCGGGGTGCCGTGCCTGGGCTCGCAGCTGCTCGCGGGGGACATCGACACGGACCGCGTGCGGGGCCTCACCGACGCGTCGGGCGCCACGTACGTCGACGCGATGACGGCCGCCGGCCTCGACCCGGCGGCGATCGGCCGCGACGCCTCCCGGCTGGAGGACATGGCGCTCTACCTCGAGCTCCACGTCGAGCAGGGCCGCCAGCTCGCGCCGCTCGAGGCGCCCGTCGGCATCGCGACGAGCATCCTCGCGCACGGCCGCTGGCGCGTGACCGTCACGGGCAGGGGCGACCACGCCGGCGCCACCGAGCTCGACTCGCGGCGCGACCCCATGCTCGTGGCCGCCGCGACGGTGGAGGCCGCCCGCGGGCGCGCCCTCGCCGCCGCGCCGCCCACCCGCTCGCGCGCCACCGTCGGCAAGCTCCAGGTGGTCCCCGGCGGATCCAACGCGATCGCGTCCGAGGTGCGCCTGTGGATCGACGCGCGCGCCGAGCACGACGCCGACGTGCGGGTCCTGGTCGCGCGCATCGTCTCCGACGCGGAGGCCGCCGCGCGCGCCGAGGGCTGCGAGCTGACCGTCGCCGAGGAGTCCTTCTCCACCCGGGTCGAGTTCGACCCGGAGCTCGCGGACCGCATCGGCGCGGCGCTCGCGCCCACCTTCGGCGAGGTACCCCGCATCCCCACGGGCGCGGGCCACGACGCGGGCATCCTCGCGGCGCACCTGCCCACGGCGATGCTCTTCGTGCGCAACCCCGACGGCGTGTCGCACTCCCCGCACGAGGGCGCCTCGGACGCGGACATCCGCGCGGGCGTCGACGCCCTCACGGACGCACTGCGCGCCCTGACGGGCGACCGATGAGGATCGCGATCGGCTCGCTCGTCCTGCCCGAGGATGTCCGTCGCGACGTCCTCGTGGAGATGGACGATGCGGGCGTCGTGACCGCGGTCGGGTCCGGCTCCGCGGGGGCCGACCTCGCGGTCGACGTCGCCGCGCCGGCCTTCGCCAACACGCACAGCCACGCGTTCCATCGGCTCCTGCGCGGCCGCACCAACGGCGGCGGGGGCGACTTCTGGCGCTGGCGCGACGTGATGTACGGCGTCGCCGGCACGCTCGACCCGGACGGCCTGCGCGCCGCCGCCACCGCGGTGTACGCCGAGATGGTCGCCGCCGGCTACTCGGCCGTCGGCGAGTTCCACTACCTCCACCACGACCCCTCCGGCGCGGCCTACCCCGGCCACGCCATGGAGCTCGCGCTCGCCGAGGCGGCCGCGGAGGCCGGCATCCGCCTCACCCTGCTCGACACGGTCTACCTGCGCGGAGGATTCGGCACCGACCTCGTGGGGCCGCAGGTGCGGTTCTCCGACGGCACCATCGAGGCGTGGCACGCGCGCTGGCACGGCCTGCGCGACACGCTCGCCGCGGCGCACCCCGACGTGACGCTCGGCGCCGCGCTCCACTCGGTGCGCGCCGTCGACCCCGCCGACCTCGCGCGAGCGGCCGCCGGCCTGCCCGCCGACGTCCCCCTTCACGTCCACCTGTCGGAGCAGACCCGGGAGAACGAGGACTGCGTCGCCGCGACCGGCCTCACCCCGACCGCGCTGCTGGAGCGCGCGGGCGTGCTGTCGCCGCGCACCACGGCGGTCCACGCGACCCACCTCACGGATGCCGACGTCGCCGCCCTCGGCACCGCGCGCGTGTCCGTGTCGATGTGCCCCACCACCGAGGCGGACCTCGGCGACGGGCTCGGGCACTCCGAGGCGCTGCGCGACGCCGGCGCCCGGCTCACGATCGGCTCCGACCAGAACGTGGTGATCGACCCGTTCGACGAGCTCCGCCGCCTCGAGGGCGGCGCGCGCCTCGCGTCCCACCGCCGCGGCGTCCTCTCCCCCGCCCAGCTCTGGCGCGCGGGCACGGTCGACGGGCAGGCGTCGCTCGCCCCGCTCGGCGCCCCCGCGCAGGCGCTCGAGGTCGGCCGGCCGCTCGACCTCGCGATCCTCGACGCCCGCTCGCCGCGCACGGTCGGCGCCGACCTCCACGAGCTCGTGCTCGCCGCCTCCGCCGCCGACGTCCTGGGGACGGTCGTCCGGGGCCGGCACCGCGCATCGTCCACCCTGCGCGACCTCGCGGTCGCCGCCTACCCGCGAACGGAGGCCCGCGATGCCTAGCGAGGCGATCCTCAACATCGGCATGCTCGCCACCATGGACGAGGGCGAGGGCGTGATGGGCCTGCGCCGCGACGCCGCCGTGGTGATCGAGGACGGGCGCGTCGCGTGGGTCGGGGCATCGGACGATGCGCCCGCCGCCGACGCGTCCTTCGACGCCGCAGGTGCCGCCGTCATCCCCGGATTCGTCGACTCGCACACCCACGCGGTGTTCGCGGGCGACCGCGCCGCCGAGTTCGACGCCCGCATGTCCGGGGCGCGCTACACCGCGGGCGGCATCCGCTCGACGGTGGCCGCGACGCGTGCCGCCAGCGACGCCGAGCTCGAGGCGCACGCGCGCCGCCTGCTCGACGAGGCCCTGCGCCAGGGCACCACGACCGCCGAGATCAAGAGCGGCTACGGCCTCGACGTCGCGACCGAGACGCGCCTGCTCGAGGTCGCCGCCCGGCTCACCGACGAGGTGACGTTCCTGGGCGCCCACGTGGTCGCGCCCGAGCTCGCCGACCACCGCGCCGACTACGTCGACCTGGTCGCCGGCCCCATGCTCGACGCCGCCGCCCCGCTCGCGAGGTGGATCGACGTGTTCTGCGAGGAGGGCGCGTTCGACGTGGCCGAGACCCGCGAGATCCTCGAGGCGGGACGCGCGGCGGGCCTGGGCCTGCGCCTCCACGCGAACCAGCTGACGATGTCCGGCGCGGCCGCGCTCGGCGTCGAGATGGGCGCCGCGAGCATCGACCACTGCACGTTCCTGTCCGACGCCGACGTCGACGCGCTGGCGGGATCGGGCACAGTCGCGACGTTCGTGCCGGGTGCCGAGTTCTCGACGAGGCAGCCCTACCCGCGCGTCGAGCGGCTGCGCGACGCGGGCGTGACGTGGGCGCTCGCGTCCGACTGCAACCCCGGGTCGTCGTACACGACGTCGATGCCGTTCTGCATCGCACTGGCCGTGCGCGAGATGGGCGCGACCCCGGCGGAGGCGATCCGCGCGGCGACCGCCGGCGGGGCCGCGGCGCTGCGCCGCACGGACGTGGGCCGCATCACGGTGGGCGCCCGCGCCGACCTGGTGCTGCTCGACGCCCCCGACCCCGTGCACCTGGCGTACCGTCCCGGCGTGCCGCTCGTGTCGCGCGTGTGGCGTGACGGCGTGACCGCCTCCCGCTGGGAGAAGCGGGCCTCCTGAGACCCGCGGCGTCCCGGAGCACCGAGGGGGAGCTCCGGGGCGTCGTGCTCGGCTCATGGCCGCGAAGGAGGGGAGCCGGGCGCGTGCCCTCGACTCCGAGGCACGCACCCGGCCGGCGCGTGCGGGGCGAACCCCTCAGCGCCTCGTAGTCGGCTCCCGACACCCCCACGGACAAGGAACCACAGCCCGCGGTCTCCCAGGCGTCGAGCACCGACTCGCTTCATGCGCGAGGGACGACCCCCGCGCGACGTGTGGACCGCGGCGCGGGGACGAACCCCTGCCGCGGGGCTCGTCGTCGAGCCGTGCACCATGGTCGCACACGCGAGGGCGGGTGAGGCGTGACCTGCGTCCGCCTCACCTGCCCTTGCTCGCGCCTCAGCCGAGCAGGCGCTCGCGCAGCGCCGCGACGTCGGCGACGGTGCCGCCGTGCGCGAGGAACCACTCCTCCGCGCCGCCCGCGGCGTCCCACGCGTCGAGCACGCCCTCGATCGCAGGTGCGGGCGCGCTCATCATCTCCTTCATGAGCGCCTCGAGGTCGACACCCTCGGGCACCTCGGGCACCTCCCCCGACCACGACCGCTGCGAACGCGCGGCCACGCCGCCCATGTTGGCGTTCGTGGCCACGTAGTCCGCGACGATGCTGGCACGGTCCACGCCGACGAGGGCGAGCGCGAGCGCGACCGACACGCCCGTGCGGTCCTTGCCGGCGGTGCAGTGCACCAGCACCGGACCCACCTCGACCGCGAGCGCCGTGACGGTACGCACGATCGCGCGCGCCGGGGCGCCGACGATCATGCCCTGGTAGAGCTCGACGAGCGACGTGGTCATCTGCGCTGGCGAGAAGGCCGCGTCGCCGAGCACCGGGATCGCGTGGACCGTCGAGGCGCCGGCGAACGGGTGAGCGCCGGTGGACTCCCGAGGGTCGCGCAGGTCGATCACGGTCGCGGGCGGCCACGGCGCGAGGCCCTCGGGGGCATCGTCACCCGCATGCGGGGCGTCGGATCGGAACACCACCCCACCACGCAGGCCGGGGGCGGCGGTCGCGACGTCGCGCGCGTTCGCGAGTCCGTTGAGGGTCTCGGCGGTCATGGGCTCCTCCAGGGGCATCTCGGGCAGTCATCTAGATGACCTTGCGTCCCTCCGAGTGTAGGCAGGCACGGCCAACACCACGTGACGGGCGGGTGTCGTCTAGATGAATTCGCGGCGCCCGGCCTAGCCTGATCCCATGACGCTCGACCGGTCCCGCGCGACCCCGCTCCACGTCCAGGTCGAGGAGCGGCTCCTCGCCGACCTCGACGACGGCGCCTGGGCTCCGGGAGACCGCCTTCCCGCCGAACCGGACCTCGCCGCACGGTTCGGCGTCAACCGCCTCACCGTGCGCGAGGCGATCGCCTCCCTGCGCCGCGCGGGCCGGCTCGTCGCGCGCCAGGGGGCGGGGACGTTCGTCGCCGCCGCCCCGCTGCGCATCGACCTCGACGCGTCGGGCGCCCCGATCGGGCGCGGCGACGGCACCGCCGACCTGCGGGAGGAGGTGCTCGCCGTCGGCCGGGCCCGCCTGTCGGCAGCCGCGCGGCACGAGCTGGGCGTCGACGACGGCCTCGAGGTCGAGACGCTCACGCGGATCGCGGGCGCGCCCGTGATGCGCTCCGTCTACTCGCTCGCGACCACGCGCGAGCCCGACGACGCGCGGCGCCTGCTCGAGGGCCCGTGGGCCTCCGCGCGCCTCGGCGAGGTCGTCGGCGTCCCGCTCCGCACCGGCTGGCGCGCGTTCGATGCGGTCGCGGCGACCCGCCGCGAGGCCGAGCTGCTCGACGTCGAGCCCGGCGCCCCGCTGCTGCGGCGCAGCGGCGTCAACCTCGACGCCGCAGGGGCGGCGCGGACGTTCCACGCGCGTTCCTACCGCTCGGACCGCCTGCGCATCGTGCTGCGCTGAGCGATCGCCTCACCGCGCGCCGGACGCGGCGCGCGCACGCGCGACCGCGTCCGGCAGCGCCGCGAGGACCGCGTCGAGGTCCGCCTCGGCGGTGGTGCGCCCCATGCTCAGGCGCAGGGTGCACGCGGCGTCCTCGGCGGACCAGCCCATCGCCATCGCGACATGGCTCGACTGCACGACGCCCGCGGTGCACGCTGAGCCGGAGCTCGCCGCGATCCCCGCGGCGTCGAGCAGGAACAGCACGGACTCGGCGCGCGCGCCCGGGATCACGCAGTGGACGATGCCCGGTAGCCGGAGCGCGGGATCCCGCGGTCCGGTGACGGTCGCCTCGGGCACCGCCGTCCGGATCCCCGCGACCAGGCGGGACCGCAGCGCCTCGAGCCGGGCGCGCTCGGCGGACCGCTCCGCCACCGCCGCGTCGAGCGCGGCGGCGAACGCGGCCGCCCCGGGCGCGTCGAGCGTGCCCGACCGGACCGAGCGCTGCTGCCCTCCGCCGTGGGCGAGGCTCTCGAGGGGCAGCCCGCGGCGCGCCACGAGCGCGCCCACGCCGACCGGCCCGCCCACCTTGTGGGCCGAGACGGTCATGGCGGACAAGCCCGCCCGCCGGAAGGACACCTCGAGGTACGGGACGGCCTGGACCGCATCGGCGTGCACCGGCACGCCATGCGCGTCCGCGAGCGCGACCACGTCCGTCAGCGGCTGGACCGTGCCGACCTCGTTGTTCGCCCACATCACGGACACCAGGGAGGTCTCGTGGTCGAGCGCGGTGTCGAGCGCGTCGAGGTCGATCACCCCGGCGGCGTCGACCGCGATCTCGACGAGGTCCGCGTCGCCGCGCGCGTGAAGCCAGCGGGCGGCGTCGATCACGGCGTGGTGCTCGACGGCCGACACCACGAGGCGGCGCCGCGCCGGGTCCTCCGCGCATCGTCCCCAGTGCAGCCCCTTGACCGCGAGGTTGTCGGCCTCGGTGCCGCCCGACGTGAGGATCACCTCGGGGGCGTCGGCGCCGAGCGCCGCCGCGATGCGTTCGCGCGCGTCCTCGACGATCGCGCGGGCGCGCCGCCCGGCGGCGTGGAGGGACGAGGGGTTGCCGAGCTCGGCCGCCGCGGCGAGCCACGCCTCCCGAGCGGAGGCGCGCAGGGGCGTGGTCGCCGCGTGGTCGAGGTAGGTCACGCGCCCCAGTCTAGGAAGCGGACTTGAGCCCGAGGGCGTGGCCGTCCGCGTCGGCGACGACGGCGACCCGCAGGCCGCCGCCCACCTCGCGCGGGCCGTCCAGCACGCTTCCGCCGTCCTCGGCGGCGGCCGCGAGCGCGGCGTCGAGGTCCGCGACCGGCACGTAGGTGATCGGGCCGCCGGGCATGCCCGGCACGAGCCCGACCTCGATGCCGCCGACCGAGAAGCCCACGTAGTAGGCCTCGTCCACGTAGGGCTCGACGCCGAGCACCTTGGCGTAGTGGGCGGTCGCCGCGGGCAGGTCGGCGGCGGGGATGGAGATGTTGGGGTCGGTCATGACGTCCTCCTTGTCACATCGGCCGGGTCTCGGCCGTCGACACCCTGACGGTACGCACGAGAGGGTTGTGACATGGATCTGACGGGGATCTTCGAGACCGAGCGGGCGCGCCTGCGCGCCGTCGCGACGCGCCTGGTCGGCGCCGACGACGCGGACGACGCCGTCCAGGAGGCATGGCTGCGCGCGTCGCGCGCCGGGCTCGAGGGCATCGAGCGGCCGGCCGCGTGGCTCACGACCATCACGTCGCGCGTGTGCCTCGACATGCTCCGCGCCCGTCGCACCGTGCCGTCCGAGGTCGACGAGACGTGGGCCGAGCCCACACCCGGGCCCGAGGACGATGCGGTGGTCGCCGCCGCGGTCGAGGAGGCGCTCGCGCTCGTCCTCGACGCGCTCGAGCCCGCCTCGCGCGTCGCGTTCGTGCTCCACGACGTGTTCGCGATCCCGTTCGACCAGATCGCGGCCACGCTCGGCCGGTCGGTCGTGGCGACCCGGCAGCTCGCGTCGCGGGCGCGCGCCGCGGTCCGGGCGCAGGCCGCCGTCCCCGCCGGCGCATCGTCCCCCGCCGCGGTGGTGGACGCCTTCCAGGCCGCCGCGAGAGCCGGCGACCTCGCGCGGCTCGTCGAGACGCTCGCGCCGGACGTGGTGTGCCGCGCCGACGGGGCCGCCGCGGCGATGGGCGCCGCGGAGGTGCTCGCGGGCACGGACGCCGTCGCGCACCGCTTCCTGGGCGGCGCCAAGGCGGCGTTCCCCGCGACCATCGACGGCGCGCCGGGCATGGTGTGGCTGCACCGCGGCACGGTCGCCGTCGCGTTCGAGTTCACCGTGGTCGACGGTCGCGTCGCGGCGATCGACCTGCTCGGCGACCCGGACGTGCTCGCGGCCGCGGACATCGTGCGGGGCTGACCCCTGCCGCGCGGGCGCCGACACGCGACGACGGGGCCCGGCCATGCGGCCGAGCCCCGTCGCGTGAGGCGTCCGCCCGACGTGCGGCGACGCTCTCGCTCGCGCCGGCCGGATCCCGATGGGGGCTACGGGATCCGACCGGGCGCGAGGATCACTTCACGTGCCGCACGAGGGACGTGACCGAGGTGGTGAGGTAGCCGGCCTTGGAGACCGTGATCCGCACCTTGACCCAGTGGCCGCGGTCCGCCTTGCGAGGCGTGTACGTGGCGCTCGTGGCCCCCGCGATCACCTTGTTGTCCCGCATCCACTGATACGCGACCTGCGCGGGCTTGGGCGACCACACGGTGGTCGGGGCGGTCATCGGCGTGCCCACCATCGCGGTGCCCCGGATGGTCGGCCGATCGGGCCGCGCGAAGACCTTGGGCACCGCACGCGCGGCAGACGTCACCGTGACGGGGAGGTACCCGGCACGCTTCGCCGTCACCGCGACGCTCAGGCGAGCACCGCGGTCACCCGCGCGCACCTCGTACGTGCGGGCGGTCGCCCCCTTGATCGCGACGCCGTCGCGGTACCACTGGAAGTCGAACGCCTGCGCGGACGGCTTCCAGGTGCCAGGCCTCGCGGCGAGCGTGGAGCCCGCCTTGAGGGTTCCCACGATGAACGGGTGGCCCGTCGTGGTGAACTCGGTCGCCGCCGGCGCCTTCACGTCGATCGCGATCACGAAGGAGGTTCCGGTGACGTCGCCCTCGACCTCGAGCAGCTGCGTGCCCGAGAGCCCCGCGGGGATGGCGACGGTCGCCGAGGCGGTGCCGTTGTCGTCGAAGGTGCTGGTCGTGATGGTGTTGGTCACCGGGAAGGTGCCGAGGACCTCGCCACCCAGGCTGACCACCACGTTCGAGTCGTGGAGGTCGGACGGGCCGGTGAACATCAGCGAGCTGAGGTCGAACGAGAAGTCCTCGCCGGCCACGGCCTCGAGCGAGCCGGCGGTGACGCCGACCGCGTGCTGCGCGTAGTCGGTGCCGAGGCTGCCGAGCTGCGCGAGGTAGTCCACCATCGCGTCGAAGTCGACGCGGGCGGTGTCGGTGAGGTCGGTCCCCTGCGTGAAGGCGGTGAAGTTGTCACCACCGGTGGCGAGGAACGCGTTGGCGGCCACGGTGTACTCCGCCTCCGGGTCGATCGCCTCGCCGTCGAGCCACATCTGGAGGATGCGCTCGCCGCGAGCGGCGGTCGGGTCGTAGGTGTAATCGAAGCCGTCGGAGATGCCGAGCTTGAGGAACGGCCGCGACGATCCGTCGGGCTGCCACTGCTGCTCGAGCACCGCCTTGATGTCCGCACCGGTGAGGGTGAGGGTCGACAGCGTGTTGCCGAACGGCTGGACCGTGTTGGCCTGCTTGTACGACACGCTCGACGGGTACGCGCCCGTGCCGTTCGCGTCGCCCAGGAGGTCCGCACGCAGGCCGCCGGGGTTCATGAACGCGATCTGCGCGCCGTTGGCCCGCGTGGCCCACAGCTGCACGGTCGCGACCGCGTTGCCGAGGGTCGACTCCCCGCCTCGCGCCTCACCGTTGGACGAGGTCCGGGCACGGTAGAGGGGCGCGCTCAGGTCGCCGATGGACTGCGCACCCAGGACGGTGGCGTTCGCGTTGGCCGCGTCGACGATCGCCTGCACCGTCGGGTCGGCCGGGTACACGAGCGCGCAGCTCGAGGTGCACGCCGGGTCGACCTTCGCGGAGAGGTTGATCGTGTCGGTGTCGATGCCGGCGATCTCACCCGACTCGTTGTCGAACGTGAGGACCAGCTGGTCGAGGAACATGCCGTACTGGCCGGCCGAGACCACGGGGCGCTCGGTGACCGTGCGACCCTCCTCGATCCACTGCGGGACCGGGACCTTGTGGTCGTACGCGAGGTGCGTGTGGCCCGAGATCACCGCGTCGATGCTCGGCGAGAGCTCGGAGAGCATCTTGCCGAAGTTGTTCGACGTGTCGACCGCGTCCTCGTACCTGGTGGTCGGGGCGCCCTCGTGCACGAGCAGGACGATCGCATCGGCCCCCTCGCCCTCGAGCACGGCGGCCGAGCGGTTGGCCGCGACAGCCTCGTCCTCGAACGCGAGGCTCGAGATGCCGGCGGGCGACACGAGCGACGGGGTGGTGTCGGTCACGACGCCCACGAAGCCCACCTTGACGTCGTCCGACGGGTCGGCGGTGCCGTTGTCGAACTCCGCCATCCAGGTCTCGTCGAGGGCGGGCGAGCCGTCCGAGGCCATCCGCACGTTGGCGCCGAGGTAGGTCCACTGCGCGCCGCCGTACGGGTTGGTCTCGGCGTCGTAGTCGCCGAGCACGCGACCGACAAGGTCGTCGTAGCCCTGGTCGAACTCGTGGTTGCCCACCGCCGAGACATCGAGGCCCATCGCGTTGAACACGTCGATGGTCGGCTTGTCCTTGGCCACGAAGCTCTCGAAGGTCGAGGCTCCGATGAGGTCGCCCGCGGCCGCGAACACCGAGTTGGGGTACTGCGACTCGAGCTGCTTGACGGCTCCGGCCATCACGGCCGCGCCGGCCTGGCCGCTCGAGAGCGTCGGCAGGATGCGCCCGTGGAAGTCGTTGGTCCCGAGGATCTGGACCTTGGTGGTGCCCAGGTCGAGGCCGACGAGGACCGGGTCGTGGTCCGAGGTGCGGTACATGTCGGCCGCGTACAGGTCCTCGAGCTGCGCCGCGGACTTGTACTCGGTGTTGTAGTCGAGCACGGTCGGCTCGTCGGAGTTGATGTGGAGGTGCGCGGCGTCGGTCACCTGGCCCGCCATCGAGGCGGACGCGAAGGCGTAGTCGAGCGAGCCCCACTGGCCGTCGTAGACGTAGGAGTAGTCCTCGGCGAGCTCGGCGTAGCCGGCGTCGCGGAGCACCTGGATCGGGTCCTCCTGGCCGTACGAGTTGAGGTCGCCCATGACGATGTAGTCGTCGTCCTCGACGCCCGTGGGGTGGGTGTCGAGCCAGTTGACGACCGCCTGGGCCGCCGCGGTGCGCACGCCGTTCCAGCAGCTCTTGCCGTCGCCCTGGTCGCCGTTCGCGGTGTCGGAGGCCGCGGGGCACGAGCCCTTGGACTTCCAGTGGTTCTCGACCGCCGTGAAGGTCTGGCCCGTCGCCTTCTCCTCGAAGCTCTGCGCGATCGAGGGACGGTTGGCGTCGTCGTTGAACGTCGGGTCGACCGAGTCGTCCAGGATGGCGAGGTCGCCGACCTCGGACACGACCGCGGAGTCGTAGAGGAAGCCGACGCGGATGGTGTCGGTGCCCACCACGCCGGTGTCGACGTAGGACCACGAGTCCGTGCCGGTCGCGGCGTTCATCTGCTCGGCGAGGTACGCTGCCGGCTCGACGCCGGGCGTGTTCTCGAGCTCGGCGAGGCCGATGACGTCGGCGTCGAGCGCGACGAGCGCCTGGACGAGCTTGTCCGTCTGACGGTCGAGCTCCTCCTGGGAGTCGGCGCCCCGGCACTCCTGCTTCTCACCGTCGGGGCCGCAGACGGTGCCCGAGGCTGTGGTGAGGAAGTAGTTGAGGACGTTGAAGGCCGCGACCTTCACGTCGCCGCCGACCTCGGGGGCCGCGGTCGGGCGCGGGTTGGCGCTCTGGAAGTCGGGCGTCGCGGCCTCGGCGCTCACCGGGCGCACGCGCCAGGCGTTGCCCGAGGCCGAGTTCCCACCCCACGTGTAGGTGAGCACGCCGGTCAGGCCCGTCACGGTGTCGCCGCTGCGCAGCGGGTCCGCGACGTCGAGCGGCTGCCCGCCCAGACCCATCGGCGTGATGTTCTGGAGGTTGACCGCGTCGTCGACCTTGATCTTGTCAAGATCGTTGGCCTGCTGGAGCGCGATCGCGTCGGCGCCGGGCGCGACCACCGCGCTCGGCTGGTCGAGCTTGCCGTCGCCGGCGACCATGACCTCGTTGAACCGGCCGAGGAGGTAGGTCTCGGTGACCGTGAGGTCCTGCGCGAAGCTGACGAGCATGCCCTCGTAGCGCTCGGCGTGGGTCGCGTCGGGGAACGGCAGCGACACGGGCGTCGGGGCGACGCTCGCGCCGGTGTCGAGCACGTCGACCGAGCCGGCGGTGATCTGCGTCTGGCCCTGGTACTCCGAGACCTTGCCGGTCACGGCGACCACGTCGCCCACGGAGACGACGTCGACGTCGGGCTGGTAGACGAAGACGGCCTCGGAGGTGGCCGGGTCGCCGTCCTGGTCCTCGTCGCGCGACTGGACGTAGAAGCCGCGCAGCGCGCCCTCGGCGCTGGTGCCCTCGTAGTCGCCCACGACGACGCCCTCGACGGTGACCGTCGAGCCCGCGAGCGGGCTGGTGTCGGTGGTGCCCTGGACCGCGGAGATCGGGGTGACGAGCCCGACGGTGGAGAACGAGCTGACGAAGTCGGCCGCCATCGGGTCGGCCTCGCCGTCGCGGTCCTCGATGTCGATGCCGTCGATGGTGAGCTCGCACGTGGCGGCCTCGGGCAGCGCCTCGGCCGGGGTGACGGTGTAGGCCGCGCCCGAGCCCGTGTAGTCGATCGCGACGGGCTCGTCGTCGCACGTGAGCGTGAACGGGTCGCTCGCGATGACGTCCTCGGAGAACGTCACCACGATCGCGGCGTCGGTCGCGACGCCCGCGGCGCCGTCGGCCGGGACCACGCTCGTGACCGTCGGCGGGACGTCGGCCGGCGGCTCGCCCGAGCACGACGCGGTGTGCGAGCCGAGACCCGCGACCACGTCCTTGCCCGCGTCGGTCCACTGCGCGAGATCGAACGTGGTCGCTCCCGCGCACACGTCGGCGTTCCTGCGCAACGACACGTCGACGCCGTAGTCGGCACCCGTGCCGACGACGCCGAGCCTGTCGATGACCTCGCCCGAGTGCACGAGCTCGATCGGGTCGTTGCCGTTCCAGGCGATCGATCCGCTGGTCTGGTCGGCGAGCGCGGCGACGGCGTTCGTGCTCGAGGTGTTCGAGCTCGCCAGGACGAACACGTCACCGGGCGCGACGGTGCCGGCGAGGGTGATCGACGAGAAGGTGGTGTTCGCGTTCGCGTACATGCGGACCTGGTAGGCGGACAGGTCGACGGCCTCGCCGGTGCCGTTGTAGATCTCGACGGCCTTGTTGTAGCCGCTGCCCTCCACATACTCGGAGAAGAACAGGTCGGAGGCGGCGACGGCCGAGGCCGGCAACGCCGTGAGGACGGAGGCGCCGATGGCGCCCAGGACGGTGGCGGCGCCAGCTCTGCGCACGCTTCTGGGGGGTGTGATGGTCACCCGACACAGGCTAGGGATGGCAGTCGAACCGTTGGCTTCCGGCTGGTAAAACCTCCATTTCCAGTTGATGAACAGGTGGATAACATGCCCGCGACGCGGGGGCGCGTCCCTCGCGCGTCGCGCACCCTTCCCCCCGTGGCCGTCGCGGCGCTAGGTTGAGCACCAACGGCGAGGGGGCGGCGATGGACCAGAGCTTCAACGACGAGCTGGCGGCGCAGGCGAGGCTCCAGCAGGAGCAGCTGGCGCGCATGCACCACCAGCAGGCGATGGACGATGCGGCGCAGTCCGCCGGCCGGGGGCGCCCCTTCCCCGGCGGTCGCCACGGCGCCGGCGACCCGCTCGTGTCCCTGCCCGCGCGCTCGGGGCCCCTCGCGTGGGCCTTCTTCGCGGTGTGGGCCGTGATCTCGATCGCCGGGCTGGTGCTGTTCATCGTGGTGGCCGCCCACATCCTCGGCTCGTGGGACGACATGGGCTCGTCCGGGCCGACAACCGTCGAGATCGACGGCCAGACGGTGCCCCTGCCCTAGCGGGCCGCGGCCCGGGACCTCCGCGCGCTAGCGTGTCGGGGTACCTCGACGCGAAGGAGCTCCCATGGCCGTCTGGTTCATCACCGGCTGCTCGACCGGCATCGGCCGCGCGACCGCCGAGCGCGCGGCGGAGGCGGGCCACCGGGTGGTCGCGACCGCGCGCCGCCCGGAGACGCTCGACGCCCTGGTCGCCCGCTTCCCCGACACCGTCCTCGCGCTCCCGCTCGAGGTGAGGGACGATGCGGCGGTCGCCGCCGCCGTGGACGCGGCCCTCGCGCGGTTCGGCCGGGTCGACGTGCTCGTCAACAACGCGGGCATCGGCTACTTCTCGACGATCGAGGAATCCGAGCCGGCCGACGCGCACGAGGTCATGGACGCCAACTTCTGGGGCGCGGCCGCCGTCACGACGGCGCTGCTGCCCCACCTCCGCGCGCAGCGCTCGGGCCGCATCTTCACGGTGTCCTCGATCGCGGGCGTGCGCGGCTCCGCGGGGCTCGGGTACTACTGCGCCTCGAAGTTCGCGGTGTCGGGGTTCATGGAGGCGCTCGCCGCCGAGGTCGCGCACCTGGGGATCACGGTGACGCTGCTCGAGCCCGGCCCGATCCGCACGCTGTGGATCCCGAGCGGCGCGAAGAAGGAGGAGATCCTTCCCGACTACGAGGACGTGATGCGGCCCTTCTGGGACCGCATCCACGCGCTGCCCGGCCACCAGCCGGGCTCGCCGCGCGCGGCCGCCGAGGCGATGCTGCGCCTCGCGGAGGAGCCCGCGCCACCGCTCCACCTCATCGGCGGCGCGCACGCGGTCACCCAGACGCGGGCCAAGCTGGCGCGTCTGGGCGCCGAGGTCGACCGGTGGGAGGATCTCTCCCTCAGCATCGATGCGGAGGACTGACATGACAGGCATCCCCGGGGGCAGGAGCCTCCACGCGCTCGTGTTCGCGGTGCTCGAGCACGGCGTCGGGCAGGTCGCGAGGCCCGAGGGGCTCGCGACCTCGCTGATCGAGGAGACCGGCACCGGCGACCGGACCATCAAGACCTTCACGGGCGCCGGCGTCGAGACCACCGTGCGCGCGGCGCGCGACGCCGCGAAGCGCTCCACCGCCGAGCGGGTCGCGCTGCTGTGGGACGGCCAGCTCACGGGCGCGGACGGCGACGAGCACGCCGTCATGGTGCTCGCGCAGGAGCGCGGGCAGGACCGCACGCTCGTGTTCGCGCAGCGCTACACGTTCGAGGGGGTCACGGTCGAGCCCGTCGGCCGCCCGGGGTTCGTGGGCGATCGCGAGGCGCTGCTGGGCTGAGCCCGCGCCCCGCGCCCGCGGGTTCAGGACCCGCGGACCTCCTTGATGCGGGCGATCGCCTGCGGGATCACGTCGCCGAGGTCGCCCACGACGCCGAAGTCGGCGATCTCGAAGATCGGCGCGTCCGGGTCGATGTTGACCGCGACGATGGTGCCGGAGGCCTGCATGCCGCCCCGGTGGTGGACGGCTCCCGAGATGCCGCACGCCACGTACAGGGCGGGCGTGACGGTCGTGCCGGTCTGGCCGACCATGTGCTCGTGCGAGATCCAGCCCTCGTCGGTTGCGTCGCGGGACGCGCCCACGGCGCCGCCGAGCAGCTCCGCGAGCTCGCGCACGAGCGTGTAGTCGCCGTTGGTGCCGCGGCCGCCGGACACCACGACGGGCGCCTCCGCGAGCGGGACGCCGTCGGGCGCGGGCACGGGCTCGACGCCGGTGACCAGCTCGCGGGTCTCGGGCAGGTCCGCCGCCACCTCGACGAGCGTGGCCGCGCCGGGGGTCTCGCCCGGGCTCGCCTGCGTGGTGTTGGGCCGGATGCCGACGATCGCCTTGTCGGTCGCGATGCGCGTGCGCACGTTCCATGTCGCCGCGAACACGGTCTGGAGGGTCTCGACGTGGCCGTCGACCATCTCGGCGTCCGAGGCGTCGACCACGACGCCGGCGCCCGTGGCGAGCGCGAGCCGCGTCACGATCTCCTTGTTGACGAACGTCGAGATCACGAGCACCACGTCGGCATCCGCCGTGGCGGCACCCAGGGCGGCGGCGGCCGCCGCGGGCAGGCGCGCCGCGTCGCCCGCGTCGACGACCCGCACCTCCTCGGCGCCGTGGATCCCGAGCCGCGCGGCCTCGGCGGGCGCGGGCGCCGCGCCGATCCACACGGCGACGGGCGTGCCGAGCGTGCGGGCGAGCGTGAGCGCCTCGAACGTGGGCTGGGTGACGGAGCCGTCGCGGCTCTCGACCAGGACGGCGACCGTGCTCATGCGAGCCCCCTCTCGATGAGGAAGTCGGCGAGCGCGGCGCCGCCCTCCCCCGTGTCGGTGACGACGGTGCGGTTCTCGCGCGGCGGGCGCGGCGAGGCGTCGACCACCACGGTGCGCGCGGCCGCGGCGCCGACGGTCGCCGCGTCGACGCCGAGGTCCTCGAGCGTCCACGTGGTGACCGGCTTGGAGCGCGCCGCCATGATCAGCTTGAAGTTGGGGTAGCGCGGCGTGTTCGCCTCGTCGGTCACGGACACGACGGCGGGCAGCGGCGCGGACACGGTCTCGTGCGCGTCGGGCAGGTTGCGCACCACGGTCGCGGTGGCGCCGTCGATCGTGAGGCCCGACGCGAGCGTGAGCTGCGACCAGTCGAGCTCGGCCGCGAGCGCGGTGGGGAGCATCGACGTGAGGCCGTCGAGCGCCGCCATGCCGGTGATGACGAGGTCGAGCGGGGCCTCGTCGTGGACCTTGCGGACCGCCGCGGCGAGCACCTTCGCCGTGCCGAACACGTCGGAGCCGGCCACGCTCGCGTCCGCCACGTGGAGGGCGTGGTCGACGCCCAGCTGGAGGGCCTTGCGGACCGCCGCCACCGCATCGTCCCCACCCACGGTGAGGGCGTAGACCTCGCCCTCGCCGGCGGCCTCCCTGAGCTGCAGGGCCGCCTCGACGGCGTTCTCGTCGAGCTCGTTCATCGTGCCGTCGTCCCCGGTACGCGTCACGGCGCCGTCCGTGAAGGACCGCTGCGACTGCAGGTCGGGGACGAACTTCACCGTCACCAGGATGCGCATGCTGCACAGCCTAGCGGCGCCCGCGACGGCGCCGACGGCGGAAGCAACCGGGGCCCCGGGGCGTTGTGGGCTAACAATATGGACATGAACGCCGCCACGGTCGAGCCCTCCCCCAACCCGCAGCGCCTCGGCGTTCATCTGGCCGCGGGCGGTGCCACCGTCGCGGTGTACGCGGCGCACGCCACAGGGATGCACCTGTGCCTGTTCTCCGAGGACGGGCGCACCGAGACGCGCATCGCGCTGCGCGGCCCCCGCAACGGCATCTGGCACGGCTTCATCCCCGGCATCGAGGCGGGCCAGCGCTACGGCTTCCGCGCGTCGGGCCCGTGGAACCCGAAGCAGGGCCACCGCTACAACCCGGCGAAGCTGCTGCTCGACCCGTACGGGCGCGGGATCGAGGGCCGCGTGGCGCCGATGACGCAGCCGGGCTCGCGCGCCCTGCTGAGCTCGCGCGACGCGACGGACTCGGCGCCCCTCATGCCCCGGTCGGTGGTCACCGAGAAGCCCTCGGGCCCGTGGCAGACCCCGCACCCGCGCGTGCGCTGGACCGACACCGTGATCTACGAGACCCATGTCAAGGGGTTCACGCGGACGATGCCGGGCGTGCCCGAGGAGCTGCGCGGCACCTACGCGGGGCTCGCGCACCCCGCGGCGATCGACTACCTCACGTCGCTGGGCGTCACGGCGCTCGAGCTGCTGCCGATCCACGCCTTCGCGCCCGAGCCGCACCTCGAGCACGGCGGGCTCGACTCGTACTGGGGCTACTCGACGCTCGGGTTCTTCGCTCCTCACGCCGGGTACGCGACCGAGGCGGCGCGCGCCGCGGGCGCCCAGGCGGTGCAGGACGAGTTCTGCGGCATGGTCGACCTGCTGCACCAGGGCGGCCTCGAGGTGATCCTCGACGTGGTCTACAACCACACGTGCGAGGGCTCGAGCGCGGACCGCGTGCTGTCGTGGAAGGGGCTCGACAACCGCGTGTACTACCGCCACCAGCCGCACGCGCCGCAGCACTACGACGACACGACCGGCACCGGCAACACGCTCGACTTCTCGCACCCGCTCGTGACCAAGATGGCGCTCGACTCGCTGCGCTACTGGGCGACGGAGATGCACGTCGACGGCTTCCGCTTCGACCTCGCGGCCACGCTGGGGCGCACGATGCAGGGCTTCTCGAGCGACCACCCGTTCCTCGTGGGCCTCATCACGGACCCCGTGCTCAGCGGCCTCAAGCTCATCGCCGAGCCGTGGGACGTGGGGCTCGGCGGCTGGCAGGTGGGCAACTTCCCGCAGCCGATGGCGGAGTGGAACGACCGCTTCCGCGACTACACGCGCGCCTTCTGGCTCCAGTGGGGCGCGGCCGCGGGAGGCCAGCGCCACCACCCCACCGCTCCCGAGCTCGCGACCCGCATCGCGGGCTCGTCGGACCTGTTCGGCCACTCGGACCCGTACGGGATGCGGGGGCCCGTCTCGTCGGTCAACTTCATCACGGCGCATGACGGCTTCACCGCCCACGACCTCACGGCCTACAACCACAAGCACAACGAGGCCAACGGCGAGGACAACCGCGACGGCACCGACAACAACCGGTCCTTCAACCACGGCGTGGAGGGCGCCACGGACGACCCGGAGATCCTCCACGCGCGCCGCCGTTCCATGCGCAACATGCTCGGCACGCTGCTGGTGTCCGCGGGCACCCCGATGATCCTCGGCGGGGACGAGATCGGCCGCAGCCAGGGTGGCAACAACAACGCGTACTGCCAGGACAACGCGATCTCGTGGTTCGACTGGGACCTCGAGCAGTGGCAGGAGGACCTGCGCGCGTCGATCGCGGAGCTGCTGCGGCTGCGCCGCGAGCACCGCGTGCTGCGCCCCGGCCGGTTCTACGACGGCGTCGACGAGGACCCCACCGACCGGCTGTTCCGCGCCGACTCGGCCTGGTTCCGCAAGGACGGCGAGCACGAGGACGAGGACTGGTGGGAGGACCCCGAGACCCGCGTCGTGCAGTTCATGCGGTCGCTGTCCGACGCGCGGGAGGCCGATGCGCTGGTGGTGGTCAACGGCGCGGGGCACGCGGTCGACGTGACGATCCCCGAGGACCAGGGCGAGCCGTGGCGGCTCGCGTGGGACAGCGCGTGGGAGTCGCTCGCGGAGCGGCCCGACGCCGTCATCCAGCCGGGCGACCCGCAGACGATGGAGGCGCTGTCGCTGCGCCTGTACCTCTCCATCCCCGAGGGCTGACGGCGCTCACGACCGAGGGGCCTGGCCCCGGGGTGTCCCCCGGAGCCAGGCCCCTTGTCGCGCGTGCGGCGCCGCGTCAGCCCGCGGTGACCACCTGGCCCGGCTTCGCCGACACCTCGACGGGCGCCGACGTCACGGTGCGCGCGACGTACCCGGGCCGCGTGCCCGTGACGGCGACGCTGAGCACCGACGCGCGGTCGTTGCCCGTGACCCGGTAGGTGGCGCCGGTGGCGCCCGCGACGGGCTCGCCGTCGCGCATCCACTGGTAGGTGAGCGTCGCAGGCGACGGCTCCCAGGTGCCGGCGTCCGCGGTGAGCACCGAGCCCGCCTTCACCACGCCGGCGATGGCCGGCCGGGGCGCGGTCCCGAACTCGAGCGGCTTGCGCTCGAGCGTCGCGATCGCGTCCTCGACGAGACCCGTGGCGGCGTCGACCGCGGCCTGCGCCGGGGTCTCGGCGCCGAGGACCACGCGGCCCTTCTCGACCGCGAGGTCGAGGGCGGCGAGCGTGGAGTCGGTGTAGAGCGACCGGTCGAGGCCCCCGGCCGCCGCGAGGGCGGCCTCGAGCGCCGACGTGTCGGCCTCGGCGACGTCCACCCGTACGAGCGACAGGTCGTCGAGGTAGCCCCACGCGCCCGCGCCGGCGGTGCCGGCGAACGCGACCGTGAGGGTGCCGTCCTCGCCCACCTCGACGTCGGTGGACACCGGCACCCACTCGTTCCAGGCGCCGAACACGATCGGCGCGGACGCCTTCGCGACGGCGGAGGTCGCGGTGAGCGCGAGGTCGGCGGTGCCGCCGCCCTCGACGTAGCCCGCGAGGCGGTACGTGCCGGCGGCCAGGCCGGTGATGTCCTGGCTGGCGGACACCTCGAAGGGCGCGCCGGTGCCGTTCCACAGGTTGAGCGCGTAGGCGCCGGTACGGGGGCCGTTGCCGTTCACCCAGAAGGTGCCGACGCTCGAGTCGGGCCACGGGCTCGCGACGATGCTCCACGGGGAGGCGTCGGTCGAGCCGTTCTCGAAGCCGCCGTTGGGGAGCAGGGCGCGCGCGGTGACGGTGATGGTCGCCGTGGCCGTGCGGCCGTTCTCGGTCACGCCGGTCACGGTGTAGACGCCGGGGCCGTCGATCCAGTCCACCGAGTCGTGCCACACGACCGCGTCGGCGGTGGTCGAGTCGTCGTACGCGACGACCGTCACGGTGCCGGGCAGCGCGATCGCGTCGCCGTCGACCACGGAGAGCGTGACGGGGCTGACGGTCGGGTCCGGGATGGTGCCGTCGCCGGGCTCGAGGCCGTCGAGCGCGGCCTGCAGGGCGTCGGCGGCGGCGTCGACGGACGCCTGACCGGGCGCGGGCGAGCCGAGGATGAACCCGGCGCGGGCGACCGCCCGGTCGAGCGCGAGGAGCGTCACGGCCGAGGACGCGTCGCGGTCCACGTCGCCGGCCTCGGCCACCAGGGCCTCGAGCGCGGCGGTGTCGACCTCGACGACGGGGGTCTCTGCGACGAGCTCGAACGCGTCGATGGTGCCCCACGCGCCGGCGGACAGGTTGAACGTCGCCGAGACGGAGACGGTCGCGCCGTCGAGCACCGTGAGGGTGCCGGTGGTGGGCGACTGCCACTTGGCCCAGCCGTTGAGCGAGAACGGCGCGCTCACGCTCGCGATGCCGGAGGCCGCGGTGATGTACATCGCGTCCGACGCGCCCGCGTCGCCGCCCTGCACCTTCGCGCTGAGGCGGTAGGTGCCCGCGGGGACGTTCGGGATGTCCTGCGAGATCGTGAAGCTGTACGCGGTGCTCTTGTAGAAGTGCGTGGCGTAGGTGCCCGCGTACGGGTCGTCCGTGGCGTGGATCGTGTAGCCCGAGCCCGAGCCGACCCACGGGGACGTGCCGAGCTCGAAGCCGCCGTTGACGACGACGTTGGTGCCCGTCGCGTCGCCGCTCAGCACCGTCACCGTCGCGGTGGCGTCGAGGCCGGACGCGGTGGTGCCGGCGACCGTGTAGGTGCCGGGGCCCGTGATCCAGGAGGCCTTCGCCTGCCACGTCACGGACTGCTCCTCGGACGTGCCGTCGGTGTAGCGCACCGTGACCGTCGTCGGCAGGGCGACCGCGTCGCCGTCGGTGACGGTGATGCTGGGCGAGGTCACGCTGTCGACGGCGCGCGGGGCGACCGTGCCGTAGCGGGCGTAGTCGAACACGCGCAGCGACTCGAGCGGGGTGCCGTCGGCGGCGAACATCGCCTGGTTGTCCCAGCCGGAGCCGCCGTAGTTGGCGGCCGCGTCGGCGCTGTACTCGCCGGCGTAGGAGGACGCCCAGCCGGAGCCGTCCCGCTCCCACAGCTGCTGGTTCTGCGCGAGCTGGTCGGGCGGGCCCACGGGCAGCCACGCGGGCTCCCAGTAGAAGACGCCCAGGCCGGCGTCGCCGACGTCAGCCACCGCGGCCATGACGTCGCGCACCGCGAGCGCCTGGCCCTGCACGCTCGTCGAGTACTGGTCGTAGGCGGTGGTGATGTTGTTCTCGTAGCCGTCGCCGTCGTCGAGCGTGTACGCCCACGAGGTCTCGGCGACGATGACGTCCTTGCCGTACGTGTCGGCGATGTTCTTCAGCTGCGCCGTGAGGTTGGCCGTGGTGCCGTGCCAGTACGCGTAGTAGGAGGAGGCGAAGACGTCGTAGTCGATCTCGTCGCCGGTGTTCGCCACGCCGTCGGCGCCCTTCGCGAGCTTGTCCGCGTAGCCCGCGAACGTGCCCTTCTCGGGGTTGGTGAAGTGCACGGCGACCTTGGCGTCGGGCACCGTCGCGCGCACCGCGTCGGAGCCGGCCTTGAACAGCGCGCCCGACGCGGGCCAGTTCTCGCCCGCGAGCTGGAGGTTCGTGGTCTCGTTGCCGATCTGCACCATGCCGACGTCGACGCCCGCGTCCTCCATCTCCTGGAGGGTCGCGGCGGTGTAGTCGTAGAGCGCCGTCGCCTTCTGCGCGGCGCTCATGCCCACCCACGCCTTGGGGGCGGTCTGCTGGCCGGGGTGCGCCCAGAAGTCCGAGTAGTGGAAGTCGACGAAGACCTTCATGCCGGCCGCGGTGGCGCGCTGGCCGATCTCGGTCGCACGCGCGGCGTCGACGTCGCCGCCGCCGTAGCCGTGGCCGGAGGCGTCGTACGGGTCGTTCCACACGCGCACGCGGACGTAGTTGATCCCGGCCTCGGCCATCACGTCGAAGATGTCGGCCTGCTGGCCGTCGAAGTCCTTGAACGTCACGCCGCTCTCCTCGAGCGACAGGATCGACGAGACGTCGACGCCGTTCATGAAGTCGCTGGAGAGGTTCTCCACCTTGGGGACGGTGATGCCGGCGTCGACGGGCTCGTCGGTCGCCGCGGCGGCGACCCCCGATCCCGCGACGACGCCGCAGAGCGCGATGCCGGCCGCTGCGGCCGATGACCTGAGGTGCTGTCTCATGGTGCCTTCCCTGTGATCGACGTTGATCCGCCGGCGGGGTCCGGCGTCCCGGGCGCCGTCGTCGCGCCCGGTCGAGGGGGTGATCGTCGGGGCGCCGATGCGGTTCCGGGGCTGCGTTGCCCGTCCCGCGCGACTCTCCCTCGAATCGGGCGACCCAGTGGCCGCCGCGCCCACGCGCGCGGTCACCCCGCGCCTGTGAACGGTCCCAACGTTATCGTCAACATGCGGGCCCGAGCGCGCCGAACCCGTGCATTGTGACCGTACTGTGACCGGTATCACCTCCCGGCGGGACGATGCGCGCTCGGGTGCGCCGCGCATCGTCCCCGGGAGGCCAGAAAGGGCCCGGGATCGCCTGCGCGACCCCGGGCCCTCCCCTCTGGAAGGAGGCCCGTCAGCCCTTGACGGAGCCGGCGGTGAGGCCTCCCACGATGTAGCGCTGCAGCGCGAGGAACAGGATGAGCACCGGCAGCGCCGCGATGACCGTGCCGGCGGAGAAGATGCCCCAGCGCGCGGTCAGCTGGTCGGACACCCACTGGTACATGCCCACCGACAGCGTCCAGTTCTCCTGGGACACGAGGACGATCTTCGCGAGCACGTAGTCGCCGAAGGACGACACGAACGCGAGCAGGCCGACCACGGCGAGCACGGGGCGCACGAGCGGCATGATCATGCCCCAGAAGATCTGCGAGTGGCTCGCGCCGTCGATCTTCGCGGCCTCGTCCATCTCCGTCGGGATGGAGTTGAAGAAGCCGTACATGAGGAACGTGTTCGAGCCGAGCGCGGTGCCGAGGTAGACGCAGATGAGCGCGATCTTGGAGTTGATGCCGAGCGCCGGGACCACCTGCCCCAGCGAGATGAGCAGCAGGAAGATCGCGACGAACGCGACCGTCTGCGGGAACATCTGCAGGATGAGCAGGCCGGTGAGCGAGCTGCGGCGGCCCTTGAAGCGGAACCGCGAGAAGGCGTATGCGGCGGCGGCGCCCATGAGGACCGCGCCGATCGCGGCGGCGATGCCGATGATGAGGGTGTTGCCCACCCACGTCCAGAACAGCGTGTCGTTGAGGTTCTGGTAGTTGGCGAAGCTGATCGAGCTGAACAGCGTCGACGTGCCGGCGAGGCTGCCGCGCTCGTCGAGAGACGCCGACAGCACGAACACCAGCGGGAACGCGGCGTAGAAGATGATGAGCGCGGCGAAGGGGTACTTCCAGCCGACCTCGAGCCACCAGCGCGAGCGGCGCGTCGGCTTGCGGCGGTTGCCCTTGCTCGCGGCGGGCGCGGCGGGAGCGGTGGTGGCCATCAGAACTCCTCCAGCTTCTTGGTCTGACGGAAGGCGAGCCCGGAGACGATGCCCACGACGACGAACACGACGATCGACAGCGCTGCCGCGAGGCCGTAGTCGGCGCGACCGCCCTGGACGCCGGAGATCTGGTAGATCGCGGTGATGAGGATGTCGGTGGCGCCGAGCGGGACGCTCGTGTCGTCGAAGTTCGGCCCGCCGCCCGTGAGCATGTAGATGATCGTGAAGTTGTTGAAGTTGAACGCGAACGACGAGATCGCGAGCGGCGCGGTCGAGACCATCAGCAGCGGGAACGTGATCGACCGGAACTGGCGCCAGCGGCCCGCGCCGTCGATCTTCGCGGCCTCGGTGGTCTCGCCCGACAGCGACTGGAGCGCGCCGGTGCAGATGAGGAACCAGTACGGGTAGCTCAGCCACAGGTTGACGGCGAGCACCGAGAACCGGGCGAGCCACGGGTCGCCGAGCCAGTTGATGTCGGCGCCGAAGAAGAACCACTTGTTGATGACGCCGAACTCGGGGTTCAGCATGCCCTGCCACAGCAGCGCCGTGAGGAACGCGGGGAACGCGTACGGGAGGATGAACAGCGTGCGCAGGATCTTCTTGCCCTTGACGCGGTCGTCGTTGAACACGATCGCGAAGAGCAGGCCGAGCAGGAAGCTGGTCGCGACGGTGAGGAACGCGAAGGCGAACGTCCACGCGGCGACGCGCAGCAGCGGCTTGGCGTAGTCGGGGTTGGTGACGGCGGTGACGAAGTTGTCGGCGCCGATCGAGACATACCAGCCGGTCGCGAGGGTCGAGCCGTCGTCGCCGACGAACGTGCCGCGGTCGTTGGGCGTGTACACGACGCCCGACTCGGTGTCGGTCAGCGTGTCGGCCGCGGGGTCCCACACCATGGAGGACTTGTAGACCTTCGCGGTCGAGCCCTCGCGGGTCCGCAGCGAGCCGTCGTTGGCGTCCTCGGACACCGGCACGCGCAGGTCGGTGACCTCCTTGGCGAGGGCCTGGTCGCTGAGCAGGTCGCCGCGGGGGACGATCTCCCAGCCGGGCACCTCGGTCGGGCGGCCGCTGTCGTCGGCCTTGCCGCCGTCGACGGCCTCGAGCGGCTGGTCGGCCGTGCCGACCTCGACCGTGCCGTCCTCGGTGATGGCGAAGCCGAGCGTGTCGCCGTCGCGCACCACGGCGAGCGGGTACGACGGGGAGCCCGGCACCTCGCGCTCGGCCTGGATGAGCGCGGCCTCGACGGCCTGCTGCTTGGAGCCGTTGTGGCCAGCCCCGTAGTTGGTGGTCGCGACGTAGGCGGTGTAGCCCATCGCGAACACCTGGAAGACGAGGAGGAAGACGAGCCCGGGGTAGATGTACTTCAGCGGCAGCATGCGCTTGGAGAAGTACACCCAGTCGGCGACCACCAGGAACACGACCAGCGCGCCCAGGATCACCCACGCCTCGGCGTTCCACGCGGACATGATCGCGGAGACGCCGAAGGCGTTCACCACCATCATCAGCAGCAGCTTCACGAGGAAGCCCCAGCCCAGGCCGGTCCAGCTGCGCCCGTGCGACTCCGTCGCCGGGGTCGGCGCCTTCTCGGCGGTGTCGGTCGTCATGCTCTCTCCTGCTCCCATCTGATCCTGGGGTCCGGCGGAGGTCCGCCGACGCGGGGCGGGACGCTTCACGAGCGCCCCGCCCCGCGGGGTGGAACCTCTCAGCCCTGGAGGGCCGCGGTGAGGTCGGTGATCATCTTGTCCCAGGTCTTGACGGGGTCAGCACCCTTGATGATCTTGGACTCGGCGGCGTTCCAGTAGTCCCAGACGGAGCCCATCTGCGGGATGTTCGGCATCGGGACGCCCTGCTCGGCCGAGGCCTGGAAGCCGGCGATCGCGTCCGGGAACGGCGCGGTGGAGGTGTCGACGCCCTCGAACGCGGGGAGGCGCGGGTCGGCGTCGTAGAGCGCCTGCATGGCCTCCGGGGTCGCGATGTAGTTCGTGAGGAACTCGTTCGCGAGCAGCGCGTTGGCGGACTGCGACGAGACGTAGAAGCCCTGCACGCCCACGAACGGCGCGGCGGTCTCGCCACCGGCCGACGGGACCGGGTTCACCTTGAAGTTGACGTCGGTGTAGGAGCTGAGCGCCCACGGGCCGGCCACGGTGTAGGCGCACTTGCCCGAGTTGAAGAGCTCGTTGGCCGTCGCGTAGTCGATGGTGGTCGAGATGTAGCCCTTGCCCTTCTCGCCGTTCTCGCCGAGCCACTTGGCGAAGGCCTCGCCGTTGGCGCCGCCCATGCCCACCTCGGTGGTGTACGAGCCGGAGGCGTCCTGGACGAAGACGGGGGCGCCGAACGACGTCTGCAGCGGGTACATGGTGTAGCCGTCGCCGACCTCACCGTTGACGTTGATGCAGAACGGGTACTTGACGCCCGAGTCGACACCCTTCTGGATCATGTCGTCGAAGGTCGCGGGGGCGTCCTCGCCGACCAGGTCGGTGTTCTGGATGAGGGCGACGGCCTCGGTGGAGTACGGCATGCCGTAGACCTGGCCGTTGTAGCTCATCGCCTGCACGGCGACGCTCGAGAACTTGTCGGCGTTGGTGCCGAGGTCGACGGTGTTCACCACGCCGCCCTCGACGAAGGCGCCCAGCCAGTCGTGCGCGCCGATGGTGATGTCCGGGCCCTCGCCGGTGGGGACCTGGGCGAGGAAGTCGGAGCGGATGTCGTCGAAGTTCTTCACGACGAGCTCGACGGTCGCGCCGGTCTCGGCCTCGAACGTCTTCGCCGCCGCCTCGATGGCGGGCTGGCGGTTCTCGTCGGTCCAGATCGTGAGCTTGGCGCCCGAGGCGTCGATCGCGCTCGAGGTGTCCGAGGCGGCGGGCGACGACGTCATCGACGACTCGTCGCTCGACGTGCCGGACGAGCACGCGGCGAGGAGGGCGACCGAGGTCGCCACCACGGCGGCCATTCCGATCTTGTTACGCATGGGTGTTTCCTTCCAGAGTGGGGCCACATTGCGCGCCTCTGGTGAGATCGCGTCTCTGCGACAGGTTACTTCCGTGAGGGGTGTCCCGGCGGGGCGCCCCGTCCTTCAGCTGGGTTCGTTCGGTCTGGGAGAGGGGCCGGCGCAGTCCGGCCCCGCCCCGCGGGTCAGACCTCTCCACCTCCGGTGTCACGCGAGGTGCGGACGACGGCGACGCCGCCCCCCGGCACCTCGAGCTCGCCTTCGGTCTCGTCCCCCGTGAGCAGGTCGGTGCCCGCCACGGGAAGTCGAGCTGCGTCCGCGCCGTGGTTGACGGCGATGACGAAGTCCTGGGATGCGCCGCGACGCGTCACGACCTCGAGCGTCTCGGGCAGGCCCGAGGTCTCGATGCCGGCGTCGGCGTAGGCCGCGTCGAACACGGCCTTCAGCGCGTCCACGTCCAGGCGCGTGCCGACGTACCAGCCGACGCCCTGTCCGTGCGCGTTCCGGGTGATCGCGGGCTTGGCGGCGCCGGGACCGGAGACGTTCTCCGCGACCACCTCGGCGCCCGCGAGCGCGATGTCCTCCTGCCACACGTCCGACGGGAGCTCGACCTCGACGCCGTCGCGCGTCCAGCGCACGGTCGCGGTCTCGCCCTCGCGCAGCGGCAGGAACTCCTCGACGGTGAGGCCGAGCGCGTCCTTGAGGGGGGCGACGAAACCGCCCTCGTGGACCGCGTCGTGCTCGTCGACCACGCCTGAGAAGAAGTTGACGAGCAGCGTGCCGCCGTTCTCGACGTAGCGCGTGAGGTTGTCCGCCGCCTCCCGGGTGAGGAGGTACGAGGCGGGCGCCACCACGAGCTTGTACCGCGACAGGTCCTGGGCCGGGTGGGCGAAGTCGACGGTCACGTTGTCGCGCCACAGGCGCTCGTAGAACGCGCGCATGCGCTCACGGAACTGCACGTCGTCCGAGGGGCGCCACTCGAGATCCTGCGCCCACAGCGACTCCCAGTCGTAGAGGACGGCGGCCTCGGCCTGGACGAGCGAACCGCGCACGGCGGCCGCGTCCCGCAGGTGGCCGCCGAGCTCGACGACCTCGCGGAACACGCGGGACGACGCTCCGGCGTGGGGCAGCATCGCCGAGTGGAACTTCTCGGCACCGGAGCGGGAGGCGCGCCACTGGAAGAACATGATCGCGTCGGCGCCGCGCCCCAGGTGGGTGAGCGCGTTACGGCGCATCTCCCCCGGGCGCTTGGCGATGTTGCGGCCCTGCCAGTTGACGGCCGACGTGGAGTGCTCCATGAGGATCCACGGCTTGCCGCCCGCGACGGAGCGCGTGAGGTCGGCGGACAGCGCGAGCGCGACGTGCGCGTCGGGGTCGGGCGACCACAGGTAGTGGTCGTCGGACACGACGTCGACCAGCTCGGCCCACTTCCACAGGTCGGTGTTCCAGGACTGGTGGGCCATGAAGTTGGTGGTGATGGGCTGCTGGGCGTGGGCGCGGATCGCGTCGCGCTCGATGACGAAGCACTCGCGCAGCTGGTCGTCCGTGAAGCGGGCCCAGTCGAGCTTCATCGCGGGGTTCGCGATGGTGGGCGTCGCGGCCGGGGCGACCACGTGCTCCCAGTCGTCGTAGCGCTGGCCCCAGAACGCGGTGCCCCACGCGGCGTTGAGGCCCTCGAGCGTGCTGTAGCGCTCCTGCAGCCAGCGCCGCCACGAGGCGACCGCGCGCGGGCCGAAGTCCTCGGCCACGGGCACGCCGTACTCGTTGTGCACGTGCCACATCACGACGGCGGGGTGGTCGCCGTAGCGCTGGGCGAGCTCGCCGGCCATGCGGGCGATCGCCTCGCGGTACTCGGGGGACGCGTGCGAGGCCATGCCGCGCGAGCCGAAGCCCATCACGGTGCCGTTCTTGTCCGTCACGCGGGCGTCGGGGTACTGGTGGAAGAACCAGGCCGGCGGCGACACCGACGGGGTGCCGAGGTCGGCCGCGATGCCGTTCGCGTGGAGCAGGTCGAGCAGCTCGTCCATCCACGCGAAGTCGTACAGGCCCTCCTTGGGCTCGAGCATCGCCCACGAGAAGATCCCGACGGAGACGAGGTTCACGCCGGCCTCGCGCATGAGACGCACGTCGTCGTCCCACGTCTCGCGCGGCCACTGCTCGGGGTTGTAGTCGCCTCCGTAGGCGAGACCCTCGACGCGGGGCCAGCTCGCTGCTGCCGTCATGACACTCCTCCAGCCCCCGGAGGAGCCTTGCACTTCTGGCGACCGGCATCGGCCGCCCCCTGCTGGGACCGTTCACAGTTCTACATCGCAGGAACCGGGACCTGCAAATCCGTACCGCCCTCGTGACCCATTCGATACACGCCGTTATCGAACTGTGACCGCGCACAACCTCCCTTGGATGCAAGCGGTTACATCGTCCGTGCGGCACACACTACCCGCTCGCGCGCGCGGCGCAAGCCCGCGAAGGTCCCAACTCGGTCACGGATACCCCGGGGAGGACCCCCCGCACGGGCACGACGCAGGGCCGATGCGCCCCGCCGGGGGTGTGGCCCGGTATCCAAAGCGCCTCAGCACGAGTAGGTTCGGGGGCATGGCCCTCCACCCCGAGACGTCCGTCGGTCGCATCCCCATCGTGGGGGTCCAGCCCTCGCTCGAGGAGGGCAGGTGGCCCGCCCGCGCGGTGGTCGGCGAGGCGGTCCCCATCACCGCGACGATCTTCCGCGAGGGTCACGACGCCGAGGGCGCGACGGTCGTCATCACGCGGCCGGACGGCCGCCACGAGAAGATGCCCATGCCGCTCGACGACTGGGGCAACAGCCGCTACCGCGCCGCCTTCATCCCCAAGCACGAGGGCCTCCACACGTTCCGCGTCGAGGCCTGGTCCGACCCGGTCGCGACGTGGCTGCATGCGGCCGAGGTCAAGATCCACGCGGGCGTCGACGTCCAGCTCATGCTCGACGAGGGTGTGCTGGTCCTGTCCCGCGCGCTCCACGAGGTGCGCCACACGCCCGCCCGCAAGGCGCTCCTCGAGCAGGCGATCGCGTCCCTCCAGGACGGCAGGCTCGCGCCCGAGGCCCGCCTGGCCCCCGCATCGTCCCCCGAGCTCAAGGCCGCCGTCACCGCGGCGCCGCTGCGCGACTGGGTGAGCACCTCGCGCGAGTACCCGCTGCTCGTGCAGCGTGAGAAGGCCCTGGTGTCGGCCTGGTACGAGATCTTCCCGCGGTCCGAGGGGGCGCGTCACATCACGCGCACCGGACGCTGGCACTCGGGCACCTTCACCACCGCGGCGGCGCGCCTGCCAGCGATCGCGGCGATGGGCTTCGACGTCGTCTACCTCACGCCGATCCACCCGATCGGCACCACGCACCGCAAGGGCCGCAACAACTCGCTCAAGGCCGAGACCGGGGACCCGGGCAGCCCGTACGCGATCGGCGCGGCCGAGGGCGGGCACGACGCGATCCACCCCGACCTCGGGACGATGCGCGGCTTCCGGCAGTTCGTGAAGGCCGCCCGGTCCGTCGGCCTCGAGGTCGCGCTCGACATCGCCCTGCAGTGCTCCCCCGACCACCCGTGGGTCACCGAGCACCCCGAGTGGTTCACCACGCGGCTCGACGGCACCATCGCGTACGCGGAGAACCCGCCGAAGAAGTACCAGGACATCTACCCGCTCAACTTCGACAACGACCCCGAGGGCATCTACCGGGCCATCCGGGACATGCTGCAGGTGTGGATCGACGCGGGCGTGACGCTGTTCCGCGTCGACAACCCGCACACCAAGCCGCTGCCGTTCTGGGAGCGGCTGCTGGGCGAGATCGCCGCGGCGCACCCCGAGGTGATCTTCCTCGCGGAGGCGTTCACGCGCCCCGCGATGATGCACACGCTCGCGAAGATCGGCTTCCACCAGAGCTACACGTACTTCACGTGGCGCCAGAGCGCCGAGGAGATGGGCGAGTACCTCGAGGAGGTCTCGGGCGAGTCCTCCTTCTACATGCGCCCCAACTTCTGGCCCACCACGCACGACATCCTCACGCCCGACATGCAGCACGGCGGGCCCGCGCTGTGGCGGATGCGCGCCGTGCTCGCGGCAACCGGCGCGCCCTCCTACGGCATCTACACCGGCTACGAATTCGTGGAGAACGTGCCGCGGCCGGGCGTCGAGGAGCAGATCGACAACGAGAAGTACGAGTTCAAGGCGCGCGACTGGGCCGACGCCGACCGCCACGGCATCGCGTCGCTGCTGCGCACGCTCAACGACACGCGCCGCCGTCATGTCGCGCTGCGCCGACTGCGCGGGCTGCGCCTCCACGCCACGAGCAACCCCGAGATCCTGTGCTTCTCGCGCCACGTCCCGGCGGCCGAGTCCCCCACCGGCAAGGCCGACACGGTCATCGTGGTGGCGAGCTTCGACCCCCACCACGTGCAGTCCGGCGTGGTGACGCTCGACATGGATGCGCTCGGCCTCACGGACGATGCGCGCCTCATGGTGGACGATGTGGTCGGCGGCGCCACGTACACGTGGAGCCGCGACTTCTACGTCCGTCTCGACCCGGCGGTCTCGCTCACGCACGTCGCCGTCGTGAGGCCGTCCTGATGAACGTCCCCGTCCGATCCCTGGGAAGGTGCTGATGCCCCGCCGATTCGATCCCGCCGTGCTGGCCGACATCGCGCGCGGCACGCACCACGACCCCCATGCCGTGCTGGGCCCGCACCCGAGCGACGGCGTCGTGGTGATCCGCGTGCTGCGGCCGCTCGCCGACGCGGTGGAGATCGAGACGCTCGAGGGGCGCTTCCCCGCCGAGCACACCCACCACGGCGTCTGGCTCACCGAGATCCCCGGCGACGAGATCCCCGACTACCGGGTCCACACCACGTACGGCGAGGACGTCCACGTCGCCGACGACCCGTACCGGTTCCTGCCGCTGCTGGGCGACCTGGATCTCCACCTCATCCGGGAGGGCCGTCACGAGCGCCTGTGGCGCGTGCTGGGCGCGAACGTCCACCGCCTCGAGTCGGTGCTCGGCGAGGTCGTCGGCACCGACTTCGCCGTGTGGGCGCCCAACGCCCGCGCGGTGCGCGTCGTCGGCGAGTTCAACGGCTGGCAGGGATCGACGCACGCGATGCGCACCCTCGGCGCGTCGGGCATCTGGGAGCTGTTCGTGCCCGGCGTGGTCGCCGGCGCCGCCTACAAGTTCGAGATCCTCGACAAGAACGGCCACTGGCGCCAGAAGGCCGACCCGATGGCGCGCCGCACCGAGCTGCCCCCCGCCACCGCGTCGGTGGTCGAGGAGCCCGCCTACACGTGGGGCGACGACGCGTGGCTGGACGCCCGCGCATCGTCCCAGCCGCACCGCAGCGCGATGAGCGTCTACGAGGTGCACCTGGGCTCGTGGCGCCAGGGGCTCGGCTACCTCGAGCTGGCGGACCAGCTCACCGCGTACGTGGTCGAGATGGGCTTCACGCACGTCGAGTTCTTGCCGGTGATGGAGCACCCGTTCGGCGGCTCGTGGGGCTACCAGGTGTCGGGCTACTACGCGCCGACCGCGCGCTTCGGCTCGCCCGACGAGCTGCGCCACCTCATCGACACCCTGCACCAGGCTGGCGTGGGCGTCATCCTCGACTGGGTGCCCGGGCACTTCCCCAAGGACGAGTGGGCGCTGGGCCGCTTCGACGGCACCCCGCTGTACGAGCACCCGGACCCGCTGCGCGGCGAGCAACCCGACTGGGGCACGTTCATCTTCGACTTCGGGCGCGCCGAGGTGCGCAACTTCCTCGTCGCCAACGCCGTGTACTGGCTCAAGGAGTTCCACGCCGACGGCCTGCGGGTGGACGCCGTGGCCTCGATGCTCTACCTCGACTACTCGCGCGAGGCGGGCCAGTGGCGTCCCAACGTCCACGGCGGGCGGGAGAACCTCGACGCGATCGCGTTCCTGCAGGAGACCAACGCCACCGCCTACCGCAACGCCCCCGGCATCGTCATGATCGCCGAGGAGTCGACCGCGTGGCCGGGCGTGACCGCGCCCACCAACCAGGGCGGGCTGGGCTTCGGGCTCAAGTGGAACATGGGCTGGATGAACGACACGCTGCGGTACGCGGGCGAGGCGCCGGTCCACCGGTCCTACCACCACCACACGGTGACGTTCTCGCTCATGTACGCGTTCTCCGAGCACTTCATGCTGCCGCTGTCGCACGACGAGGTGGTGCACGGCAAGGGCTCGCTGGTCGACCGCTTCCCCGGCGACCACTGGCAGAAGATGGCGACCCTGCGCGCCCTGCTCGCCTACCAGTGGACCCACCCAGGCAAGCAGCTGCTGTTCATGGGCTGCGAGTTCGGCCAGTACGCCGAGTGGTCCGAGGGGCGCTCTCTCGACTGGTGGCACCTCGAGGACCGGCTCCACGAGGGCGTGCGCCGCATGCTCGCTGACCTCAACCGCCTCTACCGCGACACCCCGCCGCTGTACGAGCGCGACTCGGATGCCGGCGGGTTCCGGTGGATCGACGCCGACGACTCGCGCCACAACACGCTCGCCTACCTGCGCCTCGACGAGACCGGCGCGCCGGTCGCCGTGGTGGTCAACTTCGCGGGGGTGCCGCACGAGCGCTACGCGCTGCCGCTGCCGCGCGCCGGCGCGTGGGACGAGGTCTTCAACACGGACGCCGAGGCCTACGGCGGCTCGGGCGTGGGCAACCTCGGCCGCGTCGAGGCCACCGCACGCGAGGTGCACGGGTTCCCCGCTGTCGCGCAGATCAGGGTCCCGCCGCTCGGCGCGGTCATCCTGCGCCCCGCCGCCTCGTCCTGACGCTCCGCACGCTCCGCACGGTTCTCCCGGCGCCACGCCGGCAGGCGCTCCGCCAGGGCGGCCGCCGGCCGGCGCGTCGCGCGCCGGAACCGTGCCGAGCGAACCCGCCCGGCGCTCAGTAGAGCGCGGAGGCGAGCGCCTGACGCGCGCGCAGCACGCGCGGGTCGGCCGGGTCGGACACGTCGAACAGCTCGAGCAGGCGGGCCCGCACGCGCTCACGCTCGTCCCCCGCCGTCGCCCGCACCAGGTCGATGAGGCGCGCGAACGCGTCCTCGAGCTGGCCGCCGAGCATGTCCATGTCGGCGACCGCGAGCTGCGCGTCGACGTCGTCGGGCGCATCGGCCGCGGCCTTGCGCACGGCGTTGAGGTCGGCCGTCAGCGAGCGCGCCATGAGGCGCACCTGGGAGCGGCCGGCGCGGGCGTCCGCGTCCTTGGGGTTCTCCCGCAGCGCCTGGTCGTAGGCCGCCTCGGCCGCGGCGAGGTCGCCCCGGTCGATCGCGTCGTACGCCTCCTGGTGGAGCGGCGGCAGCGGGGGCTCCTCGGGCGCGGGGGCCTGGCCCTCCGGGGCGCCCTCGCCGAGCCCGGTCGCCGCACCCATCTGCTGGGCGGCGGCGATCACCTGGCCGAGCACCTCGTCGATCTGCTCGCGCGCGACGGCGCCCTGGAACAGCGGCGCGGGGCGCCCGCCGATGAGCGCGACCGCGGCGGGCACCGCGCGGACCTGGAACGCCTGCGCGATGGCGGGCTGCGCGTCCACGTCGCACGCCGCCGCGACGATGCCGCGCGCGGCCGCCGCCTCGCCCAGCGTCCGCGCGAGCTCCTCGCTCTGCGGGGACGCGGTCGAGATGAACGCGATCACGACGGGCCGCTGCATCGACTGCTGCGCGAGCTCCTGGAAGGCGGCCTCGTCGATCGTCGCGATGCCGGACTCGGCGCGTCGGGAGCGGGCCGCGAGCGCGGCGAGGTCGACGGCGCCGCGCATCGCGGCGGGGGTGTCGGTCATGGGTCTCCTTGTCGGGGAGGCCGGGCTACTTCGCCTCGACCTTGATGAGGTGGTGGTCGGCGGCCACGACGACGGGCTTCTCGTCGGCGTTCGCCGGGATGTGGATGACGATGAAGTCACGGTAGGTGTGCGTGACCTTGTCCTTGAGCTTGCCGTTCACGAGCGCCTTGTCCGCGTCGGAGATCGACACGGTCGCGCCGTTCTTGACCTTGAGCGACGACTTCACGGTGAGCGGCGTGAACACGAGCGCGCCGCCGTCCGCCGTCGCCATCGCGTAGGTGTCGCTCATGCGCGTGTCGATGAAGTCGGAGTACGAGCCGTCGCCCTTCTCTGCGGCCGCGTTGAGCACCTTCCGCGCCGCGAACAGGCGCTCCCGATAGGTGTCCTTCGCGAACTCGGGCGCCTTCTCGGACTTGTTGCCCTCGCGCAGCAGCTGCACGTAGTCCTCGACCACCTGCTTGGGCGACGGCGTGACCGTGTCCGTGTCGAGCGGCAGCTGCGCGGAGCCGACCGCGGTGCCCGGCATCGCGGGCAGGGTCGCGCCCGGCACCATGTGCGCCCACTCGACGAGCTGGTAGTCCGAGTTCACGTCCTCCTGGAGCCACATGGCCACCACGGGGGTCGCGCCGTCGGGGGCGGCGGTCACGCCGACCATGATGCGCGGGAACGTCTCGTCGGCGCTCACGTACACCGCTTGCATCGTCGAGGGGATCTCCTCGATCGCGGCCTTGTCGCCGGCCTTGGCCAGCTGGTACTCGACGCCGCGGATGCGGACGGCGGCGCCGCCGACGCGGGTGCCGAGCTTCTCGACGTCCTTGGCCTTGTCGGCGGCCTGGAGCTCCGCGAACGTCGCGGGGACGATGCGGTCGATCTGCGTCTGCGTGACCGCGGAGGTCTCCTGGGCGGGCGGGGCGTCGACCGCGGCCGGGACCGCCGGCGTGCAGCCGGCGAGCACGAGGAGGCCGGCCGCGGACGCGCCGATGATGGCTGCGTTCCTTCTCATGCGCGGTCCTCTCCCTCGTCGGTGCCCTCGGCGGGCGGCGCATCGTCCCCCTCGCCGGCGGCGTCCTGAACGTCCTGCACGGGGATCTCGCCCGTCGTGGGGGCCCACCTGCTCGCGGGATGCTCCTCGGCGACGGGGACCTCGCCCGTGGTCGGGTCGTCCTCGCCCGTCACGATCGGGATGCCGCCGGTCGCGGTGGCCGTCTCGCGGCGCTCGCGCCGGCTGCCGGGGGTTGCGGGCGCGGCCGTCTTGCGGCTCGCGACCGCCTCCTCGACCTTGGTGCCCGCGCCCCGGTGGTCGATGAGCAGCGAGATCAGCGCGATGAGCCCGACCACGGCGAGGATGCCGCCCCACCACTTGAGGGGCGCGATCCAGCCGTCGTTGACCACGCGGTCGATCGTCATGCTCACGTCCGTGAGCGGCGCGCCGTCGGCGGACTCCGCGACGATGGTGAGGCCCACGGGCAGCTTGTCGGTCTCGAGGGTGAGCGTGCCGTCGCCGTCCCACGAGTCGCGCCAGATGTCCGCGATCGCCGGCTGGGCGGAGGCGCTCGGCTCGGGCGACGCGGAGGCCGATGCCGCGGGCGACGACGACGCGTTCGCCGCGGGCGACGCCGACGCGGACGGTGAGGTCGAGGCGGAGGCCGACGCGGACGGCGACGCGCTCGGCTCGGATGCGGCGACGGGAGCGGTCGCGAGATCGTCCCAGGTCGGGACGCCCGTCACCTGGGTGGCGTCGCGCGAGGCGGCCCACGCCTCGGCGTCGGCGGTACGGGCGGAGTAGGCGACGATGCCGCCGTCGCCCTCGATGGTGATCGACCCGCCGGGCGCCATGGCGACCAGCTCGGGACCGATGACGAGGATGGGGGTGTCGAGCGCGGCGTGCGGGGTCCCGAAGGATGCCGGGCGCGTCGCATCGGCGATCAGCCCGCCGATGAGGAGGAGCAGCCCGAGCGCTCCCGCGATGAGCGCGGTGGTGCGCAAAGTCACGTGGTTCTCCGTTCGTCTCGCTGTTCACTCTACGAGACAAGGTCCGAACGAGGCTCCTCATGACTTTGTTCCGGGCGCCGCACGGGCACTACCCTGAGGGGCGAACGCGCGGCGTGCCACCCCCTGCGCGCGCGACCGAGGAGAGTCATGGCCGAAGAGAACCTGCCGTTCCCGCTTGCGATGCGCGGTTACGACCGCGAGGCGGTCGCCGCCCACATCGCACGGCTGGAGGACTCCGTCCGGGAGCAGGCGGCGCAGGCCGACGATGCTCGCCGCGAGGCCCAGCAGGTGCGCTCGTCGCTCGACGAGGCGCAGAAGGCGCTCCGCGAGAACGAGCAGCCCACCTACAAGGGCCTCGGCGCGCGCGTCGAGCAGCTGCTGCGCTCGGCCGAGGAGCAGTCCTCGGACGTCATCGCCCGCGCGAACACGCACGCGCAGGACACGGTGGCCCGCGCCAACGTCGCCGCCCAGCAGCTCCGCGCCCGCGCGGACAACGAGGTCGCGGAGATCCTGGCGCAGAGCCGCCGCGAGGCCGACGAGATCAAGACCCAGGCCGAGCACACGGCCGCCGGGCTGCGCGAGGCCGCCGAGCGCCAGGCCGGCGAGTCCGTCGAGCGCGCCCAGCGCGAGGCCGAGCGGATCCGCTCGGGCGCGGAAGCCGAGGCCGCCGAGGCCCGCGCGACCGGGGAGCGCGAGGCGCACACGCTGCGCGCCACCGTCGAGCGCGAGGCGACCGAGCTGCGCGTCACGAGCCAGCGTGAGGCCGCCGACCTGGTCGACGCCGCGCGCGCCGACTCCGAGCAGAAGCTCGCCCACGCGCACCAGGAGTCCAACCGCCTGCGCGACGAGGCCGCCGCGTTCCTCGCGGCGTCCCACACGGAGGCCGACGAGCTGACCGAGGCGACCCGCGTCGCCACGGAGCGCCTCAAGGCCGACGCCGCGCGCATCGTCGCCGAGTCCCGGGAGGAGGCCGCCGCCACCCGCAAGGCCGCCGAGGCCGCGGCGGGCCACTCGATCGCCGAGGCCGAGCGCGAGGCCGCGAACCTGCGCGCCGTCGCCGAGGCCGAGGCCTCGGACATGCGCATCTCCGCCGAGAGCGACGCCGCGACGCTGCGCAACGACGCCGCCGCCGCGCTGGCGCACGCGTCCGACGAGGCGCAGGAGCTGCGCGAGGGCGCCGAGCACGACGCCGCCGAGGCGCGCCGCGAGGCCGCCGAGGAGGTCGCCCACCTGCGCGCGCTCGCCGAGCGCGAGACCGGCCAGCAGCGCCGCGAGGCCGACGCGTACGTCGCCGACCTGCGGCACACGGCCGCCGAGGACGTCGCCCAGCTGCGCCACACCGCCGACCAGGAGGTCGCGGACGTCCGGGCGCTCGCCGCCCGCGAGACGGCCGAGCTGCGCACCGCCGCCCAGGCGGAGGCCACCGAGCTGCGCGACAGCGCGGAGGCGTACGCCGCCCAGCTGCGTCAGGAGACCGAGGCGTGGGTCGCTCACCTGCGTCAGGAGACCGAGGCGTGGGCGGCCACCGAGCGCCGCGACGCCGAGCAGCACGCCGCCCAGGTCCGCAAGGACGCCGACGCGTGGGCCGCTGCCGAGCGCCGCGACGCGGAGGAGTACGCCGCCCAGCTGCGCAAGGAGGTCGAGGCCTGGTCCGCCGCCGAGCGCCGCGACGCCGAGCAGTACGCCGCCCAGCTGCGCGCCGAGACCGAGACGTGGGCCGCCACCGAGCGCCGCGACGCCGAGCAGCACGCCGCACAGGTCCGCGCCGACGTCGAGGCCGAGGCCGCGGCGCTGCGCGACGAGGCCGCCGGCGAGGTGGCCGCCCTGCGATCGTCCGCCGCGATCGAGGTCGCGGCGCTGCGCGAGGCGACCGATGCGTGGGTCGCCGAGCAGCACGAGGACACCGACGCGTGGGTGACCGACCAGCGCCGCGCGACGGACGCGTGGGTCGCCGAGCAGCACGAGACCACCGACGACGCCGTCGCCGAGAAGCGCCGCGAGGTCGAGGCGTGGGCCACGCAGACCCGCCTCGAGGTCGAGGCATACGACGCCGACACGCGTCGCGAGGCCGACGCCTACGCGGGCGAGACCCGCCGCGAGGCCGACGGCTACTCCACCCGCGAGCGCCAGGCCGCCGAGGCCTACGCGGGCGAGCAGCACCGCGGCGCCGACGCGTACGCCGCGCAGCAGCGTCGCGAGGCCGACGCCTACTCGGCGCACCAGCGCCGCGAGGCGGACGCGTACGCCACGCACATCAAGGAGACCGCGGACGCCGAGGTCCTCCAGCTGCGCGACGCGACGGACGAGGAGCTCGCCGAGCTGCGCCGCACCGTCGAGGAGGAGACGGCCGCCCTGCGCGCCGACGCCGACGCCCAGCACAAGGACGCGCGCCGCCAGGCCGCCGACCTGCGCCGCGGCGCCGAGGAGGAGGCCGCCGCCCTGCGCGCCGCCGCCACCACCGAGTCGCTGCAGATGCGTCAGGCCGCCGAGTCTGACACCGCGGACCTACGCGCCACCGTCAACGCGGAGCTCGCCGAGCTGCGCTCGACGGCCGATGCCGAGTCCGCCCGCCTCATCCGCGAGGCCGAGTCGACCCTCGCCCGCGCCCAGCAGCAGTCCTCCGACCTGCGCGCCTCGAGCGAGCGCGACGCCAAGGACGCGATCGCGAACGCCCAGGCGGAGGCCAAGCGCCTCGTCGACACCGCCACCGTCGAGGCGACCCGCATGCGCGAGGAGGCCCAGGCCGAGGCCGAGGCCGCGCACGAGGACGCCCGTCGCACGCGCGAGGACCTCGAGCTCGAGGTGGTCACCACGCGCGAGCAGGCCGAGCGCGAGCTCACGCGCCGCCACGAGGAGGCCACGGCCGAGACCGCCGCGATGGTGGACGACGCGAAGCGCCGCACCGGCGAGGCCGAGGACCGGCTCGCCGCGACCCTCGAGCGCGCCGAGTCGGTGCGCCGCGAGGCCGAGGTGCACTCGCAGACGCTGCTCACCAACGCCCGCAACAACGCCGACGAGATCGTGTCCGAGGCGCGCGAGCACGCGGAGGCGATCATCTCCGAGGCCGTGAGCGACGCGGAGCGCGAGCGCACCATGGCCGCGCGCGAGGTCGACGAGCTCAACCGCCAGCGCGAGTCCATCACCACCTACCTCGACGACCTGCGAGGCCTGCTGGGCGCGGACCCGGTCGCGAACCTCGCCCGCGCGAGCCGCCTCCAGGCGGAGCACGAGTCCGAGGCCGCCGAGCGCTCCGACGCCTGATGGCCGACCGCGACGACCACCAGCGCCTGGCGGACGCGCTCGACCGCCGGCGCCGGGAGGAGTCGCGGGCAGCCGCGGTGCTGCTCGAGGCGTTCGCGCGCGACGCCGTCGCGGCGGGCGTGCGCCCCGAGACGCTCACCGCCCGCACCTACTCGGGCCAGTCACGGGTGCGCACCCAGGTGTCCGGCTGGTACCTCAAGCGGGACCGGTCGGTGGGCGTGGGCACGGACGGCCGCTTCTACGTGCTGTCGACGCCGGGGGGCCTCAGGGAGCGCCTGCGCGGCGCGACCCTGTCCCCGGGCGAGCCGCCGCTCGAGCTCGGGCGTGGGGGCCGCGACGGCGAGTCGCTGCCGCTGACCGAGGCGATCCGCCTGCGCCTCGAGGCCGGGAACGGCTGGGGCTGACGCCCGCACCGCTCGGGCGCGGCGCGCATCGTCCGCCGCCCGGACCCCACCACGGGGCCACGGGGACGCGAGGAGGGGCACCTCACGCCCCCCTCGTGGTGAGGTGCCCCCCTCACCTGGAATGGTGACACCGCGATGTGACGTGCGCCACAGGTGGCGGCAAGAATTCACACGCCGGTAACGCGCTCGCGGGACGCCCGTGGGGCGCCCGACGGGCCGCCGCGGGACGATGCGGCGCGCGTCAGGACGCGGCGACGCGCCCCAGCAGGTCCGCCACCAGGGCGGACACCCGCTCGGGGGCCTCGAACGCCGCCAGGTGGCCCACGCCCGCGAGCGCGACGGGCTCGACGCCGAGCGCCTCCGCCATGATGCTCGCCTCCGCGGCCCCGGTGATCGCGTCGAGCTCGCCGTACGCGACGAAGGCCGGCACGTCGATGGCCGCGAGCACGCCGGTGCGGTCGGGCCGCGCCGCCATGGCGCGCTGCCCCCACGCGATGCCGTCCCCGCCGTGGCGGGCGACGTTCGCGGCGACCGCGGCGACGAGCGCCTCGCGCCCCTCCCCCTGCGAGCCCACGAGCCCCTCCGCGGCGCCCCGCGGGTCGGGGTGGCCGGAAGCGCCGTCGACGGCGTCCGCGAGCGCGAGGCGGGCCTCACGGGCCTCCTCGGTGTCCTCGACGGACTTGGTGTCGACGAGCCCGAGGCCCGCGACCGCGTCCGCGTGGCGCTCGGCGACGGCCATCGCGATGTAGCCGCCCATCGAGCAGCCCACCCACACGGCCCTGTCGTGGCCCGTGACCTCGCGCATCGCGAGCACCGCGGCGTCCGCGATGAGCTCGAGCGACGGCTCCTCGTCGGGCAGCGGCATGTCGCCGATGCCGGGCACGTCGAACGTGATGATGTCGCCCGGGACGTCGGGCAGCGCGTCGATCAGCGGGTCCCATTGGGCGCGGTCGACGGGGAAGGCGTTGAGGAGGACGAGGGGCGTGCCGTCGGGGACGAGGCTCACGGGAGACTCCTTCATGCCTGGTGCGGTCGCTCGACTCATTCCACCATGGACGCGGGCACCGCGTGCGGCAGCGGCGCGCGGTCGGGCGCGACGCGCTCGACGATCGCCTCGTGGACGAGCGCCACGAACCGCTCCCCCACCCACAGGTGCTTCGCCTCGGGCACGGGGATGAGCTCGAGCTGGGTGAGGGGCGCGAAGCGCTCGCGCGCCTCGTCGGGCGTGAGGAAGTCGTCGTGCTCGGGCACGAGCGCGGTCACCGGGCGGCCGGTCGCGGCCCACGTGCGCAGATCCTCGTCCGTCGCGCGGTGCAGCGGCGGCGACAGCAGGATCGCGCCCTCGACGTCGAGGTCGGCGCCGTGCATGAGCGTGAGCTCGGTGCCGAAGCTCCAGCCCACCAGCCACCGGTTCGGCAGGCCGCGGCTGACGGCGAAGTCGACGGCGGCGCGCACGTCGGCGGCCTCCGTGATCCCCTCGCCGAACTCGCCCTCGCTGCGGCCGCGCGGGGACGAGGTGCCGCGCGTGTTGAAGCGCAGCACCGCGAGGCCCGCGAGCGCCGGCAGGCGCCACGCGGCCTTGCGGTAGACGTGGGAGTCCATGAAGCCGCCGTGCGTGGGCAGGGGGTGGAGCATGATGAGGGTGCCCGTGATGGGGCCCTCCGCGGGCAGTGCCAGCTCGCCGACGAGCGTGAGCCCGTCCTCGGTGCGCAGCTCGATGTCCTCACGGTCGGCCCTGAGCACGGTCATCGAGCGCAGCTCGACGAGGCCTTCGGCGGTCTCCTGAGTCATGGTGTCCTCTCGTCAGCGGGCGCGGCCGAACGACTGCCAGCAGCCCGTGTGCCAGTGGCGGCGCGACTCCGCCGCCGCATCGGCGCCCATGATGCCGTCCACGGGCCACGCCACGACGTGCTGGACCTCGCCCGAGATCTCGCCCTGGCAGCCGGGGCACACGAAGGTGCGGTCGGTGGGGCGCGGGATCGCGACGTAGAAGTCCTCGCCGCGCGGGCCCGTCTCGATGCGGGCCCGGTTGCCCCACACGCGGTCGACGTCGAGCTCCTGATGGGGCTGGCCGTACGGGCGCTTGGAGGAGCGACGACCGGAGGGCATGGGTCCCAGTCTACGGACCGATTGGCAATGACAGATGTGACGGGTGGGACTGACGGCGCTCCGCGCCGTCGTCCCCGCCCGTCACATCTGTCACAAATGTCATTGCCAGTCGTCAGTACGTGCGGGCCGGGGTCTCCAGCTCGGCCTCGAGGTCCACGATCGGCAGCGGGTCGCGGCGCGCGATGGTCGCGCGGTACCAGTACGCCGAGTCCTTCCAGCGGCGCTCCTGGGTCGCGTAGTCGACGCGCACGAGGCCGAAGCGCTTGGCATAGCCCTGCGCCCACTCGAAGTTGTCCATGAGGCTCCACGCCATGTAGCCGCGCACGTCGGCGCCCTCCGCCATCGCGGCCTCGACGGCGCGCAGGTGGTCGTGGAGGTAGGAGACGCGCTCGTCGTCGCGCACGCGGCCGTCGGCGTCGAGGACGTCGTCCCACGCGCCGCCGTTCTCCGTGACGTACAGCGGCTTCCCAGTCTCGTGATGGATCTTCATGAGGTGCGCGTGGAGCGCGCCCGGGTCCACGTTCCAGCCCATCGCGGTGACCTTGCCGGGCGGGGCCATGAACTCGATCTGCTCGTCGCCGGGCCACGGCGAGTTCGCGCCCGCCTTGTGGCCGTCCGCGAGCGTGGCGACCTCCGAGGCGGCCTGCGGCTTGTTCGCGTTGTGACGCACCACGTGGGACGCGTAGTAGTTCACGCCGAACCAGTCGACGGCGCCCTCCATCTCGTCGAGGTCGCCGGGCTTCACGAACGACCAGTCGGTCAGGTGGACCGTGTTCGCGCGCAGGATCGGCGGGTAGGTGCCGTGCGTGAACGGCTGGTGGAACATCGTGTTGGCGAGCGCGTCGATGTGCGCGGCGGCGGCGCGGTCCGCGGGGTTGGAGGGGTCCCACGGGCGCGGCGTGTGCGAGTTGTTGACGATCCCGACCTGGAGCTCGGGGCGCACGTCCTTGATCGCGCGGTAGGCGCGTGCGTGCGCGAGCAGCAGGTGGTGCGCGGCGGTGAGGCCCTCGACGTCGTCCGCGTGGCCGGGGGCGTGCGCGCCGGCGCCGTAGCCGACGAACGAGCTCACCCACGGCTCGTTGAACGTCGCCCACATCTCGATCGAGTCGCCGAGCTCCTCGACCATGCGCACCGCGTAGGGCACGAACGCGTCGACCGTCTCGCGGCTGAGCCAGCCGCCCCGATCCTCGAGCGCCTGCGGGAGGTCCCAGTGGTACAGCGTCGCGAGGGGCGTGATGCCCTTCTCCTTGAGACGGGCCACGAGCGCCTTGTAGAAGGCGATGCCCTCGGGGTTGAACTCCCCCGTGCCGGTCGGCTGCACGCGCGGCCACGAGATCGAGAAGCGGTACGCCTGGAGGCCCAGGTCGACCATCATCTCGATGTCGCGCTCCCAACGGTGATAGTGGTCGCACGCGACGTCGCCCGTGTCACCGCCGACGGTCTTGTCCGGCGTGTGCGAGAACGTGTCCCAGATGGACGGGCCGCGGCCGCCCTCGGTCGCGGCGCCCTCGATCTGGTAGGCGGCCGTGGCCGCGCCGAAGATGAAGCTCTCGGGGAAGGTCATGCGTCGAGGGTAGCCGAAACGTTTCGAGCGCCGCGCACGCCGGCACCCCCGATTCGCTGGGCACGGTACGACCCGCGACACGCCGCGTACCGCGACACGGCTCGGGGTCGGCCCGGCGTGGCGCGGACGGAACCGTGCGGAGCAAACATGCGGGGCAAGGGGGCCGCCGCATCGTCCCCCGGACGCGGCTCACCCCCGAGCGGGAGCCGCTCGGGGGTGGGTGACGATGCTCAGAACAGGCGGGAGGACAGGTCCTCATTGCCGCGCATGGCCTCGTAGTCGAGCAGCACGCAGCGGATGCCGCGGTCCTCGGCGAGGACGCGGGCCTGCGGCTTGATCTCCTGGGCCGCGAAGACGCCCTGCACGGGAGCGAGCAGGGGGTCGCGGTTCATGAGCTCGAGGTAGCGGGTCAGCTGCTCGACGCCGTCGATCTCGCCGCGACGCTTGATCTCGACCGCGACGGAGGCGCCCGCGGCGTCCCTCGCGAGGATGTCGACCGGGCCGATGGCGGTCATGTACTCGCGCCGGATCAGCGTGTGGCCGTCGCCCAGCAGGGTGATCTGCTCGGCGAGCAGCTCCTGCAGGTGCGCCTCCACGCCGTCCTTGATGAGGCCGGGGTCGACGCCGAGCTCGTGCTCGGTGTCGGACAGGATCTCGTGCAGCTCGATCTCGAGCCGGTCCTCGGTCTTGGCATGCTGGACCACCCAGACCTCGGTGACGCCGCGCCCCGCGGCCTCCTCCGTGACGGAGGAGGCGCGCAGGGTGCACGGCGGGCTCATCCAGTTGAGCGGCTTGTACGAGCCGCCGTCCGAATGGAGCAGGACCGAGCCGTCGGCCTTGACCATGATGGCCCGGGTCGCGAGCGGAAGATGCGCCGAGAGCCGCCCGGTGTACCGGGCCGCGCAGCGCGCGATCACCACCCGCATCAGTGTGCGGCCGTCTCCCCCGCCGCGGCCGCGGGAGCCGCGGGCTCCACGACCACCGTGACCACGTCGTGGTCGAAGGAGACGAAGCCCGCCTCGATGGCGAACTCGGCGTCGCCGTCGACCCCGCCACGGACCCGCACGGTGCCCGCCTTGAGGACGGACAGCACGGGCTCGTGGCCGGTGAGGAGGCCGATCTCGCCCTCCACGGTCGGGGCGATGAGACGCTCCGCCGTCCCCGACCAGAGGACCCGGTCGGGGGCGACGACGTCGATCGTGAGCGGACCGGCCATGATCAGCCGATCTCCTTCTGGATGCGGGCCCAGTTCTTCTCGAGGTCCTCGAGACCACCGATGTTGAAGAACGCCTGCTCGGAGATGTGGTCGTACTTGCCGTTCACGATGCCCGAGAAGGCCTCGACGGTCTCCGTGAGGGGGACGGTCGAGCCGGGCACGCCGGTGAACTGCGTGGCCATGTACGTGTTCTGCGAGAGGAACTGCTGGATCTTGCGCGCACGCGCGACGATGATCTTGTCCTCCTCGGAGAGCTCGTCCACACCGAGGATCGCGATGATGTCCTGCAGCTCCTTGTTGCGCTGGAGGATCGACTTGACGTCGTTCGCGGTGTCGTAGTGGTCGCGGCCCACGTAGCGCGGGTCGAGGATGCGCGACGTCGAGGTGAGCGGGTCGATCGCGGGGTACAGGCCGCGCGACGCGATCTCGCGCGACAGCTCCGTCGTCGCGTCGAGGTGCGCGAACGTGGTGGCCGGCGCCGGGTCGGTGTAGTCGTCCGCGGGGACGTAGATCGCCTGCAGCGAGGTGATCGAGTGGCCGCGGGTCGACGTGATGCGCTCCTGCAGCTGGCCCATCTCGTCCGCGAGGTTGGGCTGGTAGCCCACCGCGGAGGGCATGCGGCCGAGCAGCGTCGACACCTCGGAGCCCGCCTGCGTGAAGCGGAAGATGTTGTCGATGAACAGCAGCACGTCCTGCTTCTGGACGTCGCGGAAGTACTCCGCCATGGTCAGCGCCGACAGGGCGACGCGCAGACGCGTGCCCGGCGGCTCGTCCATCTGGCCGAACACGAGGGCGGTCTGCTTGATGACGCCCGACTCGGTCATCTCCTGGATGAGGTCGTTGCCCTCACGGGTCCGCTCGCCGACGCCCGCGAACACCGACACACCGTTGTGGTTGTTGGCGACGCGGTAGATCATCTCCTGGATGAGGACGGTCTTGCCGACGCCCGCACCGCCGAAGAGGCCGATCTTTCCACCCTGCACGTACGGCGTGAGGAGGTCGATCGACTTGATGCCGGTCTCGAACATCTGAGTCTTGGACTCGAGCTGGTCGAAGGCGGGCGCCTTGCGGTGGATGGGCCAGGTCTCGTTGACCTCGATCTTCTCGCCCGGCTCCGCGTTGAGGACCTCACCGGTCACGTTGAACACGTGGCCCTTGGTGATGTCGCCCACGGGGACGGAGATGGGCGCGCCGGTGTCGGTGACCTCGGCGCCGCGGACGAGGCCGTCCGTGGGCTTGAGGGCGATGGCGCGCACGAGGTTGTCGCCGAGGTGCTGGGCGACCTCGAGCGTCATGTGGAGCACGCCCTCGTCCTCACCCTGCGACGACAGGTCGATGTCGACCGTGAGCGCGTTGTAGATGTCCGGGATCGCGTCGGCAGGGAACTCGATGTCGACGACCGGGCCGACGACGCGCGAGACGCGACCGACGACGGGCGCGTCCGCGGCGGGGGCCGAGGTGGTCTCTGCGGTGGTGGTCATGGATCTCTCGCTTCTTGTCACGAGGCCGCGAGCGCATCGGCGCCCGAGACGATCTCGCTGATTTCCTGGGTGATCTCGGCCTGACGCGCCTGGTTGGCGAGCCTGGTGTAGTTGCGGATGATGTCCTCGGCGTTGGAGGTCGCCGTGTTCATCGCGCGCTGACGGCTGGCGAGCTCGGAGGCCGCGCAGTGCAGGAGGCTGCCGAAGATGCGCGACTCGATGTAGCGCGGCAGCAGGGCGTCGAGCACCTGCTCCGGCGACGGCTCGAAGTCGTACAGCGGCTGGACCTCGCCCTCCTCGGGCTCCTCGACGCCCTCGACGATCTCGAGCGGGAGCAGGCGAAGCACCTGAGCCTGCTGCGTCACCATCGAGACGAACCGCGTGCCGACGATGTAGATCTCGTCGACGCCGCCGTCCTCGGCGTCCGCCTGGAAGCGCGAGAACAGCGCACGGGCCATCTCGCGGGCGGTCTCGCGCGTCGGCGCGTCCGAGCCGCCGGTCCACTGGCCGGCGAGCTCGCGACGACGGAACGAGTAGTACGACACGGCTCGGCGACCGGCGGCGAACTGCACGATCTCCTTGCCGTCCGCCTCGAGGCGCCCGCGCAGGCGCTCCGCCTCACGGATGACGTTCGCCGAGTAGGCGCCCGCCATGCCGCGGTCGGCGCTGATGACCAGCACGGCCGCGCGACCGGTGTCGGTACGCGCGGTCGTCAGCGGGTGGTCGACGCCGGAGTGCGCCGCCACCGCGCTGATCGCGCGCGTGATGGCCCGCGTGTACGGGGTGGCCTGCTCCACACGGAGCCGGGCCTTCCCGATACGCGAGGCCGCGATGAGCTCCATCGCACGGAAGATCTTCTTGAGCGAGCTGGTCGCCCTGATCCTCTGGCGATAGACGCGCTGCTGTCCGGCCATCGGCTACTTCTTCTCCGTGACGATGCGCTCCTGCTCGACCTCGACGGCGGCGCCGTCGTCGACCGAGGAGTCCGTCGTGAGGGCCACACCCTCGCCCTCGAGGAAGGTCGAGACGTAGTCGTCCACGTGGCTGTGGAGCGCCTGCTCGTTCTCGTCCGAGAGCTGACCCGAGGACGCGATGTCCGTGAGGATCGACGTGTTGCGACGCAGGTGGTCGAGCAGCTCGCGCTCGAAGCGGAGCACGTCGCCCACGGCGATCTTGTCGAGCTTGCCCTTGGTGCCGGCCCAGATGGACACGACCTGCTCCTCGACCGGGTACGGCGAGTACTGGGGCTGCTTGAGCAGCTCCATGAGGCGCGCACCGCGGGTGAGCTGCTGACGCGACGCCGCGTCGAGGTCGGACGCGAACATCGCGAAGGCCTCGAGCGAGCGGTACTGGGCGAGGTCGATCTTCAGCGTGCCGGAGACCTTCTTCATCGCCTTGACCTGCGCCGAGCCGCCGACGCGGGACACCGAGATGCCGACGTCGACCGCGGGACGCTGGTTGGCGTTGAACAGGTCGGACTGGAGGAAGATCTGGCCGTCCGTGATGGAGATGACGTTGGTCGGGATGTACGCCGAGACGTCGTTCGCCTTGGTCTCGATGACGGGCAGACCCGTCATCGAGCCCGCGCCCAGCTCGTCCGACAGCTTCGCGCAACGCTCGAGCAGGCGGGAGTGCAGGTAGAACACGTCGCCGGGGTACGCCTCGCGGCCCGGCGGGCGGCGCAGGAGGAGCGACACGGCGCGGTAGGCCTCGGCCTGCTTGGACAGGTCGTCGAAGATGATGAGGACGTGCTTGCCGCCGTACATCCAGTGCTGGCCGATGGCCGAGCCGGTGTAGGGCGCGAGGTACTTGAAGCCGGCCGGGTCGGACGCGGGGGCCGCGACGATGGTCGTGTACTCGAGCGCGCCGGCCTCCTCGAGGGCGCCGCGCACGGAGGCGATGGTCGAGCCCTTCTGGCCGATGGCGACGTAGATGCAGCGGACCTGCTTGTTCGGGTCGCCCGAGTCCCAGTTGTCCTTCTGGTTGATGATCGTGTCGATCGCGATCGCGGTCTTGCCGGTCTGGCGGTCGCCGATGATCAGCTGGCGCTGGCCGCGGCCGATCGGGATCATCGCGTCGATCGCCTTGAGGCCCGTCTGGAGGGGCTCGTGGACCGACTTGCGGGCCATGACGCCGGGCGCCTGGAGCTCGAGGGCGCGGCGGCCCTCGGTCTCGATGTCGCCGAGGCCGTCGATGGGGTTGCCGAGCGGGTCGACGACGCGGCCGAGGTAGCCGTCGCCGACCGCGACGGAGAGGACCTCGCCGGTGCGGTGGACCGCCTGGCCCTCCTCGATGCCCGTGAACTCGCCCAGCACGACGACGCCGATCTCGCGGACGTCGAGGTTGAGCGCGAGGCCCAGCGTGCCGTCCTCGAAGCGCAGCAGCTCGTTGGCCATGCAGCCCGGCAGGCCCTCGACCTGCGCGATGCCGTCGCCGGCGAGGGTCACGCGACCCACCTCGTCCACCACGGCGCCCTTGGGCTCGTAGGACTTCACGTAGCTGTCGAGGGCAGCCCGGATCTCGTCGGGGCTGATCGTCAACTCTGCCATGCCATCTCTCCTGTCAAGGCCGCCGGGGCGGCCACTGGTGCGTCGGGGCTAACCGACAAGTCGTCGTCGTGTTTCGTCGAGTCGGGACAGGACGGTGCCGTCCACCACGGAGGACCCGACCTCGACTCGGATGCCGCCCAGGACCTCGGGGTCCACGGCGACGTTGATCTGGATCTCTCGCCCGTACGCCTCGGAGAGGATGCCCGCGAGGCGGGTGCGCTGAGCGGCGCTCAGCTCGACCGCCGCGGTCACGTGCGCGAGGACCTCGTTCCGGTGCTCGGCAGCGGACTCGAGGAGAGCGTCGATCGCCGGGATGAGCCGGCGGCCGCGCGGGTTGCCCACGACGCGGCGCAGGAGCGCCTCGGTGGTCGGCAGGAGCTTGCCGCCCAGCACGCCCTGGAGCAGCGCGAGGCGCGTCTCCTTGGTCGCGGAGCGGTTGCTCATGGCGGACAGGAGCTCGCGGTTCGACTGGAGCTCGCGCTCGACGCGGAACAGCTGCTCCTGGACGTCGTCCAGGGTGCCCTGCGCCTGCGCATAGGCGAAGATCGCGCGCTCGCCTGCGTCGTCGATCGCCTCGGCGAGGTCCTCCTCCGCCGACCAGCGGGATCCGGCGAACGACGCGAGGACGTCCTTGACCCTCGCGTCGTACGCCGAGAACACCGCACGGACCAGCCCGGCCTTGGCCTCGGCCGAACGGGCGGGATCGGTCAGCGCACGGCGGAGCGAGCCCGACGCGTCGACGGCGTCGACCGCGGCGAACAGCTGCTCGGCGAGGGTCAGGCCCTCCGCTCCGCTCGCGGTCACCACCGGCTCGAACTGACGGAGCACGGCGTCACGTGACGCCTGGCTCGTTCCACGCATGTGCCTAGCCCTCCGCCTTGACCGTCGACTCGAGGTCGTCGAGGAACGTGTCGATCACGCGCTGCTGACGCGCGTCGTCGGCGAGGGACTCGCCCACGATGCGGGACGCGAGCTCGGTCGCGAGCGTGCCCACCTCGGTGCGCAGCGAGACCACGGCCTGGTGACGCTCGGCCTCGATCTGGCGCTGAGCCGTCTCGACGATGCGCTCCGCGTCCGTGCCGGCGCGACGGCGCGCGTCGGCAAGGATCTGCGCCGCCTCGACGCGCGCGTCCTCACGGATGCGCGCGGCCTCGGCACGTGCCTCGGTCAGCTGAGCCGTGTACTCCTCGAGCGCCGCGGCGGCCTCGGCCTGAGCCTTCTCCGCCTTCTCGATGCCGCCCTGGATCAGGTCCGCACGCTCGTCGAGCACCTTCTGCAGCTTCGGCAGGAGGACCTTCGAGAAGACGACGACGATGATCGCGAAGATGACGAGCGACCACAGCAGGTCGTACGGCTCCGGCAGGATCAGGTCGACGCCCTGGACGCTCGAGCTCTCCTCCGCGAGAAGCAGAGTCTGGGCGATCATCACGCGAAGATGAAGCCGGTGACCAGGCCGAGGAGCGCGAGCACCTCGACGAACGCCACACCGATGAACATCGTGGCGCGGAGCTGGCCGGAGACCTCAGGCTGGCGCGCCATGCCCTCGATGGTCTTGCCGATGAGGACGCCCAGGCCGATGCCGGGGCCCACGGCGGCGAGGCCGTAGCCGATGGTCGCGACGTTGCCGGTGACCTCAGCGAGAGTGGTGGTGTCCACGTGGAGTTTCCTTCCGTTGATGCGCCGCCGCGGGTGGCGACGCAAGCCTTGTTTCCTAGTGCTCCGCCTCGAGCGCCATGTTGAGGTACACGGCGGAGAGCATGGTGAAGACGTACGCCTGGAGCAGGGCGACGAAGATCTCGAACAGCACGAACGCGAAGCCCGCGACGAACGTCACAGCGCCCATCGCCTTCATCGCGCCGGCGGCCTCGAAGAAGAAGTACTGGGTGGCCGCGAAGCACAGCACCAGCAGCAGGTGGCCCGAGATCATGTTCGCGGCGAGTCGCAGCGCGAGGGTCGCGGGCCGCAGGATGAACACCTGCAGGAACTCGATCGGGGTGAGAAGCAGGTAGATCGGCTTCGGCACGCCCGGGGGGAACAGGTTGTTCTTGAGGTAGCCGCCGAGCCCGTGCTTCTTGATGCCCTCCGACAGGTAGAGCACGTACACCCACACCGCCATGAGGATCGGCAGGCCGATGAGCGAGGTGCTCGCGATGTTGAGGAACGGGATCACGCCCGTGATGTTGAAGAACACGATCGCGAAGAACAGCGTCGTGAGGAACGGCATGAACCGCTTGCCCTCGTGGCCCATGACGGGCTCGACGATCTCGTCCTTGACGAAGTCGATGAGGAACTCGATGGCCGCCTGGAAGCGACCCGGGACCACCTTGGCGCGCGAGGCGACGAACCAGAACACCAGCAGCAGCGCCACGGCCGCGATGACGCGGACCAGCATGATGCGGTTGAACTCGAAGATGGTGCCGTCGCCGAAGATGGCGGGCGGGAAGAAGTCGGCGATCGACGGGGCGTGGAAGCCGTCCGAGCTGAACATGCGCTCGATGTAGCTCTGCGACTGTCCCGAGTCGGCGGCTTCAGCGCTGACGACCGCGGCCAAAAGGTTCCCCACGAAGTCTCCTGTGCGATGGCTTCTTGGGCGCGGACCATCGTCCGACGCCGTTGACTGGCCGTAAGCCTAGCCCATGGGAGGCGGGACTAAGGACCCGGTTCGACGTACGGAATGCGCGATTTGCGCAGGAGGCTCACGTCGACCACGAGGCCGGCGAGCAGCCCCACCACCGCGGTGGCCGCGAACGAGGGACGATGGAACGAATCGACGCCCTGGAGCACCAGCAGCGCGACGATGATGACGAGCATCTTCCCGAGCCACGAGAAGGCCACGATCCCTGCCATGACGTGCGGCGGCCGGGTGTGGCCCTTGAGCATCGCGTACTGGGTCGGGAGCGCGCCGAGCGCGGCGACGGCCGCGCCGACGACGGCCGCGAGCGCGCCGTCCGGTCCGACCACGATCCACGCGACGGCGCCGCCGACGACGGCGAGCGCGCCGAGCACGATCGCGGTGAGCCGCAGCGCGCGGCGGTACAGGGCCTCCTCGGCGGTCACTTCTTCTCCTCCTGGATGACGGTGGACGATGCGGCGGCGGCCCCGGGGACGACGGTGACGGCGGGTGCGGTCCCGGCCACCGCATCGTCCCCCTCGCGGCCCTCGGGCGTGAGGCGCTGCAGCGAGAACATCGCGTGCCCGGCGCGGCGCCACTGGCGCGAGAAGAACCGCGCGAGGCGCGGCGAGAACGTGATCGCGGCGGCGCACACGATGCCCGCGGCGGTGACCGCGACCGCGCCCCACAGGGGCAGGAACACGACGGACACGGTGCCGAACGACAGCACCGCCGTCCAGATGTACAGCACGGTCACGGCCCAGCGGTGCGAGTGGCCGCGGCGCAGCAGCAGGTGGTGCAGGTGGTGCTTGTCCGGCGAGAACGGCGACTCTCCCCTGGCGGCGCGCCGGATGACCGCGGCGGTCATGTCGACGAGCGGCACGGCGAGTACCATGATCGGCAGCAGGATCGGGATGAACGCGGGGATGCGCTCGCGCTCGGAGATCACGGCGGGGTCGATCTGCCCGGTCACGATGATCGCGGCGGCCGCGAGCATGAGGCCCAGCACCATCGAGCCGGAGTCGCCCATGAAGATGCGCGCGGGATGCACGTTGTGCGGCAGGAAGCCCAGGCATGCGCCCACGAGCAGCGCGACCACGATCGTCGCGAGCGACGAGTAGTCGCCCGGGGAGGCGGAGCGCGCGAGCAGGTACGTGTACGTGAAGAACGCGAGGCCGCCGATGGCGATCATGCCCGCGGCGAGGCCGTCGAGGCCGTCGACGAAGTTGACGGCGTTCATCGCGATCACGACGACGAGCACGGTGGCGACGAGCGAGACGTACGAGGAGCCGATGGTGACGCCCGCGATCGGTACGGTGACGAGCTGCACGCCGCCCGAGGCGAGCACGAGGCCCGCGAGGAACTGGCCGGCGAGCTTCGCCATCCAGTCGAGGTCCCAGATGTCGTCGATCATGCCCAGCGCGCACACGATCGCGGCCGCGCCGAGCACGGCCCACGGCTGGCGTCCTGCCTCGTAGACGGGGTCGAGGAAGGGGATCGCGGAGGCCACGGTGCCCGCGACGGCGAGCCCGAGGAAGATCGCGACGCCGCCCAGGCGCGGGATCGGGGTGGTGTGGACGTCGCGCGCGCGGACCGCGGTGATGGCCCCCACCCGGAACGCGAGGTGGCGCATCGCCGGGGTGGCGACGTACGCGACGAGCGCCGCGATCGCCATGAGGGTCAGGTAGACCTTCACCCGTCGTCACCCGCGAGGGCGTCTCCCACCAGCTCGACGATGCGCTCGCGCGACACGCCGCCCTGGCGGACGATGCGCAGCGACGGTCCCGTGGCGTCGACGATGGTCGAGGCGACCCCCAGCGGGCTGTCGCCCGCGTCGAGGTAGGCCGCGACGGCGTCGCCCAGCTGCTCCTCGGCGCCGGCCGCGGTGGTGGCCGCCGGCTCGCCGGTGCGGTTGGCGCTCGTCACGGCCAGCGGGCCGGTGCGCGCGAGCAGCGCGAGGGCCGCGGGGTGGTCGGGCACGCGCAGCGCGACGGTGCCGTGGGTCTCGCCCAGGTCCCACGCGAGCGACGGCTGCGCCTTGACGATGACGGTGAGCGCGCCCGGCCAGCAGGCGTCCATGAGGACGCGGGCGGCGTCGGGCACCTCGCGCGCGAGGCCGTCGACGGTCCGCACGTCGGGGATGAGCACGGGCGGCGGCATCTGGCGGTCGCGGCCCTTCGCGGCCAGCACCGCGGCGACCGCCTCGGGGCTGAACGCGTCCGCGCCGACGCCGTACACGGTGTCGGTGGGCAGGACGATGACGGCGCCACGCGAGACCGCGTCGACGGCGGCGTCGAGCGACGGCCCCCAGCTGGCGGGGTCGTGGCAGTCGAGGATCACGGGCACCAGTGTCTCAGACGCCCACGCGGGTCGCGACGAGCATGCGGTCGCGTCCCGTGAGGTCGGTGAGCGTGCGCACGTCGCCCCACCACTCGGAGGACTCGGCGTACGCGCGCATGGCGGCGCCCTGCTCGTCGCCGTGCTCCATGATGAGCACCCCGCCGACGCGCAGCAGGCGCTGCGCCTCGTCGAGGATCGCGCGCGGCAGCGTGAGGCCGTCGTCGCCGAGGCCGTAGAGCGCCTGGGGCGGGTCGTGCAGCGCGACCTCGGGGTCGCGCGGGATCGCCGCGGTGGGCACGTACGGCGGGTTGGTCACCACGACGTCGGCGCACTCGTCGAACTGGCGCAGGCAGTTGCGCGCGTCGGCGTAGACCGAGCGCAGGCGGGTGCGCACGTCGGACGGCTGGGCGCGCGCGTTGAGGCGCAGGTAGACCAGCGCCTCCTCGCTCGCCTCGACCATCGCGACCTGGGCCTCCGGGACCTCGGTCGCGACGGAGATGCCGATCGCGCCGGAGCCGGCGCACAGGTCCGTGACGCGCACCTTGCCGCGCATCTCGAGGGCCTCCCGCGCGGCGGCGATGGCGACGCCCGCCACCACCTCCGTCTCGGGACGCGGCACGAAGACGCCGGGACCCACCTGCAGCTCGAGCGAGCGGAAGTACGCCTTGCCGGTGATGTGCTGCAGCGGCTCGCGGTCGATGCGGCGCGTCACGCGCGCCTCGAGCAGGTCGAGGTCGGCGCCCTCGGGCCAGTCGTCGTCGCGCGCCGCGGCGGTGCGGACGTAGCTGGGCTCGAGGCCCAACGTGTGCGCGATCAGCACGATCGCGTCGTGGTGCGGTGACGGGACGCCGGCCTCGGCGAGGCGGCGCGTGGTGGCGCGCAGGCGCTGACCGACGGTAGGCACGGTCGGAGCCTATCCCCTACTCGGAGGCGGACAGGCGCGCCGCCTCGTCCGCGTCGATCGCGGACTGGATGACCGGCTGGAGCTCGCCGCCGAGCACGGTGTCGAGGTTGTAGGCCTTGTACCCCGTGCGGTGGTCGGCGATGCGGTTCTCGGGGAAGTTGTAGGTGCGGATGCGCTCCGAGCGGTCGACCGTGCGGATCTGCGACTTGCGCATGTCCTGGGCCTCGGCCTCGGCGGCCTCCTTCTGCGCCGCGAGGAGGCGCGCGCGCAGGATGCGCAGCGCGGACTCCTTGTTCTGGAGCTGGCTCTTCTCGTTCTGGCAGCTCACCACGATGCCCGTCGGGATGTGGGTGAGGCGCACCGCGGAGTCGGTGGTGTTGACCGACTGGCCGCCGGGGCCGGACGAGCGGTACACGTCGACGCGCACCTCGTTCATGTCGATCTCGACCTCGGAGACCTCCTCGACCTCCGGGTAGACCAGCACGCCCGCGGCGGAGGTGTGGATGCGGCCCTGCGACTCGGTGGCCGGCACGCGCTGCACGCGGTGCACGCCGCCCTCGTACTTGAGCTGGGCCCACACGCCGTTCTCGGGGTCCACGGCGCCGCGCGCCTTGATGGCCACGGACACGTCCTTGTACCCGCCCATGTCGGTGTGGACCGCCTCGAGGACCTCGGCCTTCCAGCCCTTGGTCTCGGCGTACTTGAGGTACATCTTCAGCAGGTCGCCCGCGAACAGCGCGGACTCCTCGCCGCCCTCGCCGGACTTGATCTCGAGGATCACGTCGCGCGCGTCGTCGGGGTCGCGCGGGATGAGGATGCGGCGCAGCTGCTCCGTCGACTGCTCGACGGCCTCCTCCAGGGCCGGGATCTCCTCGGCCATGTCGGGGTCGAGGTCCGCGAGCTCGCGCGCGGCCTCGAGATCGTCCTGGGCCGCGACCCAGGAACGATGCGCGGCGACGACGCGGCCGAGCTCCGCGAAGCGACGCCCGAGCGTGCGCGCCCGTCCCCCGTCCGCATGGACGGCAGGGTCGGCGAGCTGACGCTCGATGTCGGCGTACTCGTCCAGCATGGGCTGGACGGCTGCGAAGGCCTCGGCCACGTCGTCGGACGCGTTACTTCTTGTTGCCGTAGCGGCGCTCGAAGCGCGCCACGCGACCACCGGTGTCCATGATCTTCTGCTTGCCCGTGTAGAACGGGTGGCAGGCCGAGCAGACCTCGACGCTGATCGCGCCGGACGTCACGGTGGACTTGGTCTCGAACGTGTTGCCGCAGGTGCACGTGACAGTGGTGGCCACGTACTCGGGGTGGATGTCCTTCTGCATGATCTCCCTTAGTTCGTCACCGGGTCCGACGCGTACCTCGCGACGGTGAACCGGCAACCTCGGACCCCGTCCGCAGGCGGGGCCAACGGACTATTCTGCCATGCCTGTCAAGGGGGCGCCTGCGGCGCACGTCCCGGCCGCCGCATCGTCCATCTGCGGATAGACGAGCGCCCCGTGAGGTGCTCGGTGCCCGATCTGATCAGATTCGAGCACTGAGCACCTCACAGGGCGCATGGGGCGGCGGCAGACGCCGAGCCCTACTTCTCCTCGTCGGCTCCCGGCGTGGTCTTGGCGACCTGCATGAGGAACTCGGCGTTGGTCTTGTTCTCCTTGAGCTTGCCCAGGAGCAGCTCGATGGCCTGCTGCTGCTCGAGCGCGGTGAGCACGCGACGCAGCTTCCACATGACCTTGAGCTCCTCGGGGCTCATGAGGATCTCCTCGCGGCGCGTGCCGGACGCGTTGACGTCCACGGCCGGGAAGATGCGGCGGTCCGCGAGCGTGCGCGAGAGCTTGAGCTCCATGTTGCCGGTGCCCTTGAACTCCTCGAAGATGACCTCGTCGGCCTTCGAGCCGGTCTCCACCAGCGCGGTCGCGAGGATCGTGAGGGAGCCGCCGTTCTCGATGTTGCGCGCGGCGCCGAAGAAGCGCTTCGGCGGGTAGAGCGCGGACGAGTCGACGCCTCCCGACAGGATGCGGCCCGACGCGGGCGCCGAGATGTTGTAGGCGCGGCCCAGGCGCGTGATCGAGTCGAGGAGCACGACCACGTCGTGGCCCATCTCGACGAGGCGCTTGGCGCGCTCGATCGCGAGCTCGGCGACCGTGGTGTGGTCGTCGGCCGGGCGGTCGAAGGTCGAGGCGATGACCTCGCCCTTGACCGTGCGCTGCATGTCCGTGACCTCCTCGGGGCGCTCGTCGACGAGCACGACCATGAGGTGGACCTCGGGGTTGTTGGTGACGATCGCGTTGGCGATCGACTGCAGCACGAGAGTCTTGCCGGCCTTCGGCGGGGAGACGATGAGGCCGCGCTGGCCCTTGCCGATCGGCGCCACGAGGTCGATCACGCGGTTGGTCATGTTGCGCGAGTCGGTCTCGAGGTGGAGGCGCTGCTGCGGGTACAGCGGCGTGAGGTCGCCGAACGCGGGGCGGTGACGCGCCTCGTCGGCGTTGAGGCCGTTGACCTTGTCGACGCCGGCGAGGGCGTTGAACTTCTGGCGCTGGCCGCGCTCGCCCGGGCGGGGCGGGCGGACGGTGCCCGTGATGGCGTCGCCCTTGCGCAGGCCGTACTTCTTGATCTGGTTCATCGACACGTACACGTCCGACTTGCCGGGGAGGTACCCGGTGGTGCGGATGAACGCGTAGTTGTCGAGGATGTCGACGATGCCGCCGACCGGGGTCAGCTCCTCGTCCTCGCGGACGTCGTCCTCGTCGAACAGCTGCGCCGGCTGGACGGCGCCGTCGAGCACGTCGCGCTCGCGACCCCGGCCACGGCCGCGACCGCGGCCACGGCGGCGGCGGCCGCCGCGCTCGTCGTCCTCGTCCTGGTCGTCGTGCTGGCGCGGCTGAGCCGTCTGCTGACGCGCCTGGCCGGACTGCTGGCCCTGCTGACGCGGCTGGCGCTGGCGGCCCTGCTGGTCGCCGTCCTCGCCCTCGGCGGAGGTCTGCGCGCGGTCGCCGCGCGGCAGGTCGAGGCTCACGGCCTCCTTGGCGCGACGCGCGCGGGACTCGGAGTCCTCGCCCTCGGCGGAGCCCTGCGCACGGTCGCCGCGCGGCAGGTCGAGGCTCACGGCCTCCTTGGCGCGACGCGCGCGGGCCTCGGAGCCCTCGCCCTCGGGCGTGGTCTGAGGCGCCTCGGCGCGACGTCGCTGCTGGCGCGCGGGGCGCTCGGCGCGCGGGGCGTCGGCGGTGGCGGTGGCGGAGGGGGTCTCGGCCGCCGGCGCCTTGTCGGCGGCGGGGGCCTTCTTCTCAGCGGCGGGGGCCTTCGGGGGCACCACGCCACCGTTCTTGATGGCCTCGACCAGGTCCATCTTGCGCATGCGCGCGGTACCGGAGACCCCGAGCTCGGCGGCGAGCGCCTGGAGCTGGGGGAGCTTCATCGCGGTCAGAGTGGCGGTCTGGTCGGGCGCGACGGTCGTGTCGGTCACGTAACGTTCCTTTCCTCGCACGAGCCCCTGTGGCTCCAGAAGTGCGAGATTCGTCCCACGCGGGTACGGCTGACGGAGACATCATCGGCAGACGCCTGCAACGTGGATTGCGTTCGTCCGGGGCGACTCGCGCCAACCGGGGGAAGCGGATCCAGGGTATCACCGCGGCCCTTGCGGCACAATCATCCCCCCTCGTGCCAGGCATGTGCGGCGACTCGCCGCGCATCCACGACACGCGCCGTCTTTCGTATTGCCGCGCGAAGCGGCCGGGCCTAGCCTGCGGAAAGGGCGCGGACGCGCACCGCAGTCGAATCGAGGAGCAACGCCATGATCGGGCCTGTCGAGATCGTCACCATCGGATTCGCGGAGGGCCGCTTCGACGGCTCGATCCTCCCGGAGATCCAGAAGCTCGTCGATGCGGGCACCATCGTCATCGTCGACGCGGTCATCGTGCGCAAGGACGCGGACGGCGCGATCGAGATCCTCGAGGTCGAGCAGCTGAGCGACGACCCGGACGTCGCGGCGCTCGGCGCGATCATCGACCACTACGACGGCCTGCTCAACGACGAGGACGCCGACGTCCTCGCCGCCTCGCTGCCGCCGGGCGGCGCCGCCGCGATCCTGTGCTTCGAGCACGCGTGGATCGTCCCCGTGCGCGACGCCATCGCCGCGGCCGGCGGCGAGCTGCTCGACACCGTCCGGGTCCCCGGTCCGGTGGTCCAGGAGGTCCTCGACGCGATCAGCGCCGAGGCGTAGGCCGCGAGAGAACACCAGAGAAGAAGAGGAGCGGAACGATGCGCAGGATGGGACGACCGGGTCTGATCGGGACGATGGCACGGACGGCGGTCATCGCCGGGACCGCGCAGGCGGTGGGCGGCAACGTGTCGCGCCGCCAGCAGCAGCGCTGGCAGGGTCAGGAGCAGCAGGCGCAGCAGGAGCAGTACGCGGCCGAGCAGGCCGCCTACCAGCAGCAGCAGTCGCAGGCGCAGATGGCCGCGATGCAGGCCCAGCTCGCGCAGCTCGAGCAGCAGAACGCGGCCCCGCAGGTCGCGGCCGCGCCGGCCGGGGGCGACGACCTCATGGCGAAGCTCGCGCAGCTGGCGCAGATGAAGGAGGCGGGCGTCCTGTCGGACGCCGAGTTCGCGGCCGCCAAGGCCAAGCTCCTCGGTTGAGCACAGCCGCGTCGACGCCCCGCCGGACGCGCTGGGGCGCCAAGCTCAACAGCGTCGACTACATGCGGGAGGCGGTCCTCTTCGAGGGCCGCCATTCCCGCGCCCAGTTCACGCGGTTCTGGCTGCTGCTCGTGCTCGCCTCGGTCATCGCGACCGCGGGCGTGGTCGCGGACTCCACCGCGACCGTCATCGGCGCGATGATCGTCGCGCCGCTCATGCGGCCCATCCAGGGCACGATGCTGTCGACGGTCCTCGGCGACCACCGCAACCTCGTGCGCTCGGTCACCACCATGGTGGCCGGCGCCGCGGCCGCGGTCGCGGTGGGCTTCATCATCGGCCTCGCCGTCATCCAGCCGGTCACCGCCGCGACCAACTCGCAGGTCGCGGGTCGCGTCTCCCCCGGCGTCATCGACCTGCTCGCGGCGCTCGCCACCGGAGTGGTCGGGTCGATCGCCCTGCTGCGGTCGGACATCTCCGACACGCTGCCGGGCGTCGCGATCGCGATCTCCCTCGTGCCGCCGCTGACGGTCGTGGGCCTCACGCTCGAGTCGGGCGCCTACGCCCAGGCGCTCGGCGCGCTGCTGCTCTTCGTCACCAACGTCGCGGCGATCCTCGCCACCGGCTCCGTGGTGATGGCGATCTACGGCTTCGCCAACGTGCGCATCGAGATGGCAGAGGACAAGGAGGCCGAGCGGCGACGCCGCGCCCGCGCCTACCTCACCATGGTCGTGCTGCTGCTGGTCGTGGCGGTGCCGCTGTCGTACTCGACGGTCAACTCGATCGAGACGAGCTCCCGGATGGGCCGCATCACCACGTTCGTGAACGATGCGACCGCGGGCACCCGCTGGGACCTCGTGTCGATCACCCAGCGCGAGGGCGGCAGGATCCACGTCATCGTCAAGGGCGAGCCGCCGCTGCCCGACATGGGCCGGGTCTACGCGCGCATGAAGGACGCCGGCCTCGACACCTCGCTCATCGACATCGAGCTGGTGCCCACGTACACGTTCGACGCGACACACACGGCGGCGCCGGTCGGCTGACGCCTCCCACGGGAAAGGGGACGATGCGCGGGTACGCGACCCGTGCATCGTCCCCTTCTCGCGTGGTGGGTCAGACGGGCTCGCCCGCGTGCGCCGGCCCCTCGGGGTGCGGCACCGAGGGGTCGTCGAACGTCTCGGCGAGGCGTTCGGGGACGACCTCCTCGATCGGCGCATCCACCTCGTCGATCGGGGCGGCGAACTGCGCCTCGTAGAGGCGCGAGTAGGCGCCCTTCGCGGCGAGCAGCTCGTGGTGGTTGCCCTGCTCCACGATCGACCCGTTCTCCATCACGAGGATGAGGTCGGCGTCGCGGATGGTCGAGAGGCGGTGCGCGATGACGAAGGCCGTGCGGTCCTGGCGGAGCTTCGCCATGGCCCGCTGGACCAGCAGCTCGGTGCGGGTGTCGACGGACGAGGTGGCCTCGTCGAGGATGAGCACCTGCGGCTGCGACACGAACGCGCGGGCGATCGTGACGAGCTGGCGCTCGCCGGCCGACAGGTTGGTCGCGTCGTCGTCCAGCACCGTGTCGTAGCCGTCGGGCAGCGAGTGCACGAAGCGGTCGACGTACGCGGCCTTGGCGGCGTCGAGGATCTCCTCCTCCGTCGCGTCGGAGCGGCCGTACGCGATGTTCTCGCGGATGGTGCCGCCGAACAGCCACGTGTCCTGGAGGACCATGCCCGTGCGCGAGCGCAGGTCCTCGCGCGTCATCTGCGCGATGTCCGTGCCGTCGAGGGTGATGCGGCCGGACGTGAGCTCGTAGAACCGCATGATGAGGTTGACGAGCGTGGTCTTGCCGGCGCCGGTCGGGCCGACGATCGCGACCGTGCGGCCCGGCTCGACCACCAGGTCGAGGTTGTCGATGAGCGGCTTGGACTCGACGTAGCGGAACGAGACGTCGTCGAACACCAGGCGGCCGTGGTCGTCGCTGGGCGTCTGGGCGGGATCCGCGTCGGCGTCCTGCTCGTCGGAGTCGAGGAGCTCGAACACGCGCTCCGCGCTCGCCACGCCGGACTGCAGCAGGTTGGCCATCGAGCCCAGCTGGCTGATGGGCTGCTGGAACTGGCGCGAGTACTGGATGAACGCCTGGATGTCGCCGAACGGCAGGCGGCCGTTGGTGACCATGATGCCGCCGACCACCGCGATCGCGACGTAGACCAGGTTCCCGACGAACATCGCGCTCGGCATGATGATGCCGGAGATGAACTGGGCGCCGAAGCTGGCCTCGTAGAGCTCCTCGTTCTTGCGGCGGAACTCCTCCTGCGTCTCCTTGTTGCGCCCGAACACCTTGACCAGCGCGTGGCCGGTGTAGCCCTCCTCGATCTGCGCGTTGAGGTCGCCGGTGTGCTTCCACTGCGCCACGAACTTGGGCTGCGAGCGCTTCGCGACCATCGCGACGATGACCGTGGTGAGCGGGATCGAGACGATCGCGATGAGCGCGAGCTCCCACGAGATGGTGAGCATCATGATGAGGATGCCGATGACCGTGAGCACCGACGTGAACAGCTGGCTGAGCGTCTGCTGGAGCGTCTGCGAGATGTTGTCGATGTCGTTGGTGACGCGGCTGAGCAGGTCGCCGCGCTGGTGGCGGTCGAAGTAGCTCAGCGGCAGGTCGTGGATCTTGTCCTCGACCTTCTGGCGCAGGCGGTACACCGTGCGCTGGGTCACGCCATTGAGGATGAAGCCCTGGATGAGGGCGAGGATCGCGGACACGACGTAGATCGCGACGACGCCCCACAGGATGCCGTGGAGCTTCTCGAAGTCGATCCCGGTCCCCCCCATGAAGCCCTCGAAGATGACCGTGGTCGCGTTGCCGAGGATCTTGGGGCCGAGCACGCTGAGCGTGACGGATCCGGCGCCGAGCAGGATGACCAGGTAGACGAGCAGCTTCTCGGGGCCGAGCAGGCGCACGAGGCGCATGCCGGAGCCCTTGAAGTCCTGCGCCTTCTCGCCGGGGGCGCCCATGCCGGGGCCACCGGGGCCGTGCTGGCGCGGCGGGGGCTTCGGAGCGGACTGGCGCTCCTCGGTGGTCTCGCTCATGCCGCCTCCTCCGCGCGCAGCTGGGTGCTGACGATCTCCTGGTAGGTCGCGGAGCTCTCGAGGAGCTCCGCGTGGGTGCCGCGGTCGACGATGCGCCCGTCCTCCATCACGAGGATCTGGTCGGCGTCGACGATGCTCGAGACACGCTGGGCGACCACGATGACCGTCGCGTCCGTCACCTCCTTGGACAGGGCCGCGCGCAGGCGCGCGTCGGTCGCGGTGTCGAGGGCGCTGAACGAGTCGTCGAAGATCAGCACCTCGGGGCGACGCACGAGCGCGCGGGCGATCGACAGGCGCTGGCGCTGACCGCCCGAGACCGTCGTGCCGCCCTGGGCGATCGTCGAGTCGAGCACCTCGGGCATGGACCGCACGAAGTCCTCGCCCTGCGCGATCGCGAGCGCGTCCCACAGGTCCTCGTCGGTCGCGTCGGGCTTGCCGAAGCGCAGGTTCGAGGCGACGGAGCCGGCGAAGAGGTACGGGCGCTGCGGCACCACGCCGACGCGGGACCACAGCGACTCGAGCTCGGCGTCGCGCACGTCGACGCCGCCGACGCTGACCGTGCCGCCCGACGCGTCGTACAGGCGCGGGATGAGGTTGATGAGCGTGGACTTGCCGGCGCCCGTCGAGCCGATGATGGCGGTGGTGGTGCCGGGGCGCGCGGTGAAGCTGATGTCCGCGAGGACAGGCTGCTCGGCACCCGGGTAGGTGAAGGTGACGTTGTCGAACACGACCTCGCCGGCGGCGGGGACGGTCGCGCCGCCCCCGCGCGGCGGCGTGACGGACGTCTCGGTCTCGAGCACCTCGCCGATGCGGTCCGCGGCCACCGAGGCGCGCGGCACGAGCACGAACAGGAACGTCGCCATGAGCACCGAGAAGAGGATCTGGATGAGGTAGCTGAGGAACGCGGTGAGCGCGCCCACCTGCATCTCGCCGTTGTTGATCCGGTCGGCGCCGAACCACATGACGGCCACCGAGCCCATGTTCACCACGAGCATCACGAGAGGGAACATCGAGGCCATGAGCCGGCCCGCCTTGACCGCGGACTCCGTGACGAGCGCGTTCGCGTCCGCGAAGCGGTCCTCCTCCTGGCCCTCGCGCACGAAGGCGCGGATGACGCGGATGCCGGTGAGCTGCTCGCGCAGGACGCGGTTGATGCCGTCGATGCGGACCTGCATGCGGCGGAAGTGCGGCACCATGCGCGACACGATCGTCACCACGATGACGAGCAGGATCGGGATCGCGATGGCCATGATCCACGACAGCTTCGCGTCCTGCTGGATCGCGAAGATCACGCCGCCGATGGCGGTGAACGGCGTCGAGATGAGCAGCGTGCACGTCATCAGGACGAGCATCTGGACCTGCTGCACGTCGTTCGTGGTGCGCGTGATGAGCGAGGGCGCCCCGAAGCGCTGGACCTCGGCCTCGGAGAACGAGGCGACGCGGCCGAAGATCTGTCCGCGCAGGTCGCGACCGACCCGCATCGCGATCTTGGCGCCGAAGTAGACGGCCGTGATGGTGCAGGCGACCTGGAAGAACGACAGCAGCAGCATCCAGCCGCCGAGGCGCCAGATGTAGCCGATGTCACCGGCGGCCACGCCGTTGTCGATGATGTCGGCGTTCAGGGTGGGCAGGTAGAGGTTCGCGATCGATTGGCCGAGCTGGAAGACCACCACTCCGAGGAGCAGCGACCAGTACGGCCTGACCGAGGAGACGAGCAGCCTCCAGAGCATGTTCAGGTCCCTTCCTTGGCGATACCGCGCAGGATGAAGTCGGCGAGCTCGGCGGGATCCGAGCTGGTGCCGTTGGTGAGGAAAGGCATCGTGGTCCCGAAGACCAGGATGCGCAGATAATCGACCGCTGTCGCGATGGGCACACGCAGGCGGTCGCTGTCGGACTCGAGCAGGCGCGCCGCGACGGTCGCCTCCGCGAGCGGGGGGCTCCGGTGCGGCGGCCCGTCCTCGCCCTCCCCGCGGGCGTGGCGCGCGTGCTCGCGCGGGCCGAGGGCGGTCATGAAGCGCACCACGCTCACGGCGCGTCCGTGCAGCAGGCTCACGATCAGCTCGATCTTGGTCTCGAGCGAGAGGCTCGGGTCGATGCTCTCGAGCGCCGCGGTGATCTCGGCGGGGTCCATCACCCGCGCGACGGCCGCGTCGATGACCGAGTCCTTGTCGGGGAACACGCGGAACACCGTGCCCTCGGCGATGCCGGCGGCCTCGGCGATCTCGCGCGTGGTGACCTCGGCTCCGCGCTCGAGGATGAGCGGGACCGTCACGTCGACGATCGCGGCGCGTCGCTCGTCCGGCGCCATGGGCGCGGCGCGGCGGGTCTTGGTGGTCACCCGCCCACCATAAGTGAGTGAGCACTCACTCCGCAACCGGGAGCGGGAGGGATCAGCCCAGGGCGTAGGCGACGAGCGCGTGGTCCTGCACCACCACGCCCACGCGCAGCCCTCCCGACTCCCCCACCGTCGCGGCGCCCTCCACCGCGGCCCGCGACCACGCCTCCCCGGGCTCGCCGTCGGCCCCGCACGGATGGAAGACCGCGCCCACGAGGACCTGGTCCGCGGGCGCGCCGATGACGCGACCGTGCTCGGGGTCCGGCGCGCGCAGCGGCTCGCGACACGCGACGGTGCCCGCGCCGAGCGGCGAGAAGGCCCCCGAGCCCAGGTCGACGAAGCCCACCCGGCCGCGCTCGGACACGATCCACACGCCATCCATCGACGCGAACGCCGCGCCCGCGGCAGACGCCGTGGCGATCGCGAGCCCGTGCGCCGTGCGCGACCAGAGGCTCTCGCCCGAGCGGACATCGACTCCCTCCAGCGCGACATCCGCCGTGTCGGCCACCCACTCGTCGGCGCCCGCATCGCGCAGGACGTAGCCGTCGCCGCACCTCACGCCGGAACGGCACCACACCGCTCCCTGCCGGCGCGTCAGCAGCTCGCCGGTCTCCAGGTCGACCGTCGCGGCCGTGAAGTCGCGCGCCGCCACCGCGGTGGCCCCGTCCTCGTCGCGACCCGGCAGCACGCTGAGCACCAGCACGTCGCCATCCGCGTCCTCCGTCCACGCCGCCAGCAGCGAGCGCACCATCGAGCCGCTCACGATCTCGGAGGCGGGAAGGCTCCACATCACCGCGCCGCGGTCGTCCCGCCGCACGATCGCCTCCGAGCCGTCCGCGGCGACCTCGACCGCGGCGCCCCCCGCGAGCTCGCGCAGCGCGTCGACGCCGTCGCGCACCTCCGACTCCTCGAAGCGCGCCAGCGTGAGCGTGGCGGGGTCGATGCGGACGTCGTGCCAGGTCCCGTCCTCGGGGTCCTCCACGTCCAGGCACAGCCCGTCCGAGCCGGGGCACGCGCGCGAGCGGCCCACCCACGCGCGCACCGGATCCTTGAGGAGCTCGCCGGTCGCGGGATCGACGAGCTCGATGCCGAACGTCCGGCGCCCCGTCGCGGGGTCCGACTCCATCGGCGCGAGGTTGAGGATCACGCGCGAGCCGTCGGCGGCGTCGAAGGAGCGCTCGTCCGGGAGCGCGTCCGCGACGAGCGCGCCCCTGCTCGACGCCCGCCGCCACACCACCTCGCCCGTCGCGAGGTCGATGCCCTTGAGGATGTCCGGGTCGCCCTCGACGTCTCGCGCGACCACGATCCCGTCGACGATCTCGATGGGCCCCGCGAAGACCCCGTACGCCGACCACAGCGCGGTCGCGGGGGTCGCGGAGGCGGCGGCCGGGTCGGCGCCGTCGTCGTCCGGGGCGACCGTGGCGGCGGCCGCCGGCGGAGCGTCGTGCCCCGGCGAGGGATCCTCGACGGGCGACGGCACCCGCGTGCAGCCGCCCGCCATCACCGCCACCACCAGGACCATCGCCGCCATCCGTCGCATGAGCGCCCCCTCTCGATGCCTCGGACGCTAGGCGTCCGGCGAGGCGCGGGACAGGGGCGAGTCGCGATCTGTGGAGAACTCAGGCGAGCGCGCGGGCGAAGGTCACCACCGCATCGTCCGCCACCACCGCCGCGAAGCCCACGCGAGGGTAGAAGGCCTGCGCGCCGACGTTGGCGCGCTCGGCCACCAGGTGCACGCCGGGGGCGCCCCGCGCGGCCAGCAGCGCGCACGCCGCGGCGATGAGAGCGCGACCCGCGCCGCGACCCTGCTGGTCGGGAAGGAGGTCGATATGCAGGTGCGCCGGATACGCCGCGAGCACGGGCACGAGCATCCGCGCCGGGTCGGCGGCCGACGGCAGCAGCCACGCGTCGCCCGCGGTGAGGGCGCGGTGCGTGGGGCCCACGCGGGGCCACCACTCGTCCACGAACCACCGCTGGAACGCGGCCGTGTCCGACGTGCCGAGGACGTATCCCCGCGCCTCCCCGTCGACGTCCCACACGAGGCAGAAGCCGCCCGGGCCACGGAGGTACGGGGTCGCGTAGACGTCGGCGAGCGCGGTGTCGTCGCCGAAGAGGCCGGTCGCGTCCCCGCCCTGCGCGCCGGTCAGGAGGCAGATCCGGGCGACCGCGGCATCGTCCGCCGGGGTGGCGGGCCGGACGCTCACGGCTGGGCCTCGGCGCGCCGCGCGGCCGCGCCGACCGCGAGCGCAAGCACCAGCGCGAGCGCGCCTCCGACGAGGGTGAGGCCGGCGCGGTCGACGGCGGTGCCCCACGCGGCGTCCGGCTCGGCCGCCGCCGCGAGCAGCACGACCGACACCGCGTACCACGCGGCGGCCGCGCGGCGGGCGCGGGTGAGCGACCAGCCGAGCCCGATCATCGTCGCGACGGCCGCGACCGCGACCGCGGCCCACGGCGGCAGCAGCGCGGCGAGCCCGGTGCCCGCGACGACGCCGACGATCGTGCCGACCACGCGACCCGCCGCCTTCGCCCGGGTCTCCGCCGCTCCCGGCACGAGCACCGCCGACAGCGCCACCACGAGCCACAGCGCGTGCGGGACGTCGAGCGCGGTCGCGACCGCGATGGACAGGCCGGCGCCGCACGCGAGCCCCAGGAGATACGTCCACGTGAGCCGCCGCGGCACGGGCGCCGGGGGCAGGCGAGTAGGCAGCGCGACCCCGACGATGAGCGTGACGGCAGCCGCGCCCAGCATCACCCCGACCGCGGCCGCGCCCGGGCCGATGCTCGCGGCGTCGGTGCCCGCGGCCGCGACCACGACGGGCGCCGGGCCGAGCACCGGGCCCAGCCGCCGCACGAGGGGCTGGCCCGCGATCGCCGAGGCGGCCACGATGAGGCCGAGCAGGATCGGGTCGTCGGCGGCGGTGGTGGCGACGGCGGCGAGGACCGCGACGACGGCGCCGAAGCCGAACGGCAGGCGCCAGTCGTCGGTGCGGATCGCGACCACCAGCACCGACAGCGCGCCGAGCGCCGACGCGACGCCGACGGTCACGCCGCCGACCGCGCCGGTGGCGACCGCGACGGCAAGGATGACCGCCACCACGACGACCGCCCGCCGCAGCGCGGTGCCCGGGGGGAGCAGACGTGGGACCGAGACCATGGGACGAGGGTAGAACGCTCCCCTACGCTTGTGCCGTGAGACCCGACGTCCTCGAGATCCCCCTGGCAGTGAACCTGCTCGCGGTGTTCGTCGGCGCGCTCGGCGGCACCATCCGCGCGGGCGAGGACGACCGCACCGACCTCATCGGGGTGCTCACCCTGGCGGCGGCGATGGGCTTCGGCGGAGGAGTGATCCGCGACATCCTGCTGGGCAACCTGCCGCCCGCCGCGTTCCGCGAGCCGCTGTACCTCGTGACCGCCGCCGTCGCCGCGGGGGTCGGCATGCTGTTCCTCTACTACCTCAAGAAGCTCGGGCCGATCCTGTGGTGGCTGGACACGCTGATCGTCGGGCTGTTCGCGTGCGTGGGCGCCAACGCGGCGCTCATCGCGGGGCTCGGGCGGCTGCCCACCGTCGTGATCGGCACCATCGGAGCCGTCGGCGGGCTCATCCTCACGGACGTGCTGCAGGCGCGGCCGTCGTCGATCATGTACGCGGGCCCGCCCAACGCGGTGGCCGGCATGGCGGGCGCGATCGTGTACGCGCTGGTCTACACGGGCACCCAACCGCTGGTGACCACGTCGCTCGCGGTCGCCGCGACCCTGCTCGTGCGGCTCACGGGCCCGCTGTTCCATCTCGAGGTGCCGCAGCCGCGCAAGCACGCCTACGACATCAGGCGCGCCCGCATGGAGGCCGAGGCACGGCTGCGGGAGCGCGCGGAGTCGAAGGCGATGCGGCGCGCCGAGAAGACCGACCGCCTGCGCGCCAAGCGCGAGCGCGCGCGGGCCGCGGATCTCGACGAGCCGCTGGACCCCACCGGGCACGCCTGACGGTCCCGGTGGGCCGGGGATCCCGTGCGTCCTCTCTCGCGCGGCCCGTCCAGCGGCAGCGGATCGTGCGGACCTGTCGCGGATCCTCTCACCACGGCATCGGATCGAGAGCCGTCGGCCAGCGGCGAGCACCGGCGCCTCGCGCAGGCACCTGGCGCGGGTGCGCACCGCGACCGCGATGGCACCGGGGCGACCGCGATCGCACCATCCGATGCCGCTGTCCACGCGGCGGCCCGAGGACCTCTCGATCCGACGCCGATGAACGGGCCGGCGGGGAGCTACAGCCGCACGCTCGTGGCGCCCGGCACCCGCTGAACCGTATGCACGCACCGCCACGAGTCGCCGCCGACGCCGGCGGCCCACTCCAGCGGCCCCGTGACGAGCCCGGCCTCGGCCAGCCCGGTCCCCATCACCAGCACCGACGGTCCGGCACCCGAGACGACCGCCGCGAGGCCCCGCTCACGCAGCGCCCTCACCATGAACGTGGCCGGGCCGAGCACGTCGGCCCGGTAGGTCTGGTGGAGCTTGTCCTCGGTGGCCGCGAAGAGGTCCTCGGGGCGCCCGGCCAGCGCGTTGACCAGCAGCGCGGCGCGTCCCACGTTGAACGCCGCGTCCACGTGGGGCACCTTCTGCGGCAGGACCGCGCGCGCCTCCTTGGTCGGCAGCGTCGAGCCCGGGATGAGGACGGCGGTCTCGATCTCGTCGGCCACCACGAGGGGCCGCGCGTGGACGCCCGAGGCGTCCTTCCATGCGACGGTCGCGCCGCCGTAGATCGCGGGGGCCGCGTTGTCGGGGTGTCCCTCGAACGCGTTCGCGAGGGTGAGCACCTCGGACGCCGGCAGCGCCTCGGGCTCCGCGATCAGCGCACGCGCCGCGGCGATGCCGGCCACCACCGCGGCGGCCGACGAGCCCAGCCCGCGGCCATGCGGGATGCGGTTGGTCGCCCGGATCTCGAGCCCGGTCTGGGACGCGCCGACGTGGTCGAGCGCGGCGCGCAGCGCCTGCACCACGAGATGGCTCTCGTCCCGGGGCAGGGACGATGCGCCCTCGCCCTCGATCTCGACGGTCACCGAGGAGGACGCGACGGCCCGCACCTCGAGGTCGTCGACCACGCCGAGCGCCATGCCGAGCGCGTCGAAGCCGGGACCGAGGTTGCCCGCCGTCGCGGGCACGGTGACCCGGACATGGTCGGAGGCCAGGCGCATCGCCATCGGCCGCGTCCTAGAGGCCGAGCGCCGCGGCGGCGGCCTCGACGTCGACGGGGATGACGGTCGGCTCCACCGTGCGGTCGCCCAGCGCGGTGGCGGTGTCCTTGAGGCCGTTGCCGGTCACGGTGCACGTGATGGTGGCGCCCTTCGGCACCTCGCCGAGCGCGGCCGCCGCGAGCAGGCCCGCGATGGGTGCCGCGGAGGCGGGCTCGACGAACACGCCGACGTCCGCGGCCAGGCGCGCCTGGGCGTTGAGGATCTGGGCATCGGAGACGGCACGGATCCAGCCGCCGGACTCGTCGCGCGCGGCGACGGCGAGGTCCCACGACGCGGGCTTGCCGATGCGGATCGCGGTCGCGATGGTCTCGGGGTCCTTGATGGGGTGGCCGGCCACGAACGGCGCGGCGCCGGCGGCCTGGACGCCCCAGATGCGCGGCGTCCGGGTGGCGCCGAGATCGAGCGCCTCGCGGAAGCCCATCCAGTACGCGGAGATGTTGCCCGCGTTGCCGACGGGAAGCATGTGGATGTCGGGGGCGTCGCCCAGCTGATCGACGATCTCGAAGGCCGCGGTCTTCTGCCCCTGCAGCCGGTACGGGTTGACCGAGTTCACCAGCGCGATCGGGTAGTCCTCCGACAGCGCGCGCACGATGTCGAGGCACTCGTCGAAGTTGCCGTCGACCTGCACCAGGTCGGCGCCGTGCACGATCGCCTGCGCCATCTTGCCCGCCGCGATCTTGCCCTGCGGGATCATGACGACGCACCGTAGCCCCGCGTGCGCCGCGTAGGCGGCCGCGGACGCGGAGGTGTTGCCGGTCGAGGCGCACACGATCGTGTGGGCGCCCTCCTTGACCACCTGGGTGACGGCCGCGGTCATGCCGCGGTCCTTGAAGGACCCGGTCGGGTTCATGCCCTCGACCTTGACGAACACCTCGGCGCCCACCTCGGCGGAGATGGACGGCGCGTGGACGAGCGGCGTGCCGCCCTCGCCCAGGGTGACCACGCGGTCGCCCTCCTCGAACGGCAGACGGTCCAGGTACTCGTGGACGATCCCTCGCCAGACGTGCGCCACTACTCCCCCTCGATCCTCAGGACGGACTTCACCTCGGCCACGGCGGACGATGCGCGCAGCCCCTCCACGGTCGCGCGCAGGTCGCGCTCGGGCGCCGCATACGTGGACAGGATGAGCCCCGCATGCGTCTGGCCGGGCACCTGCCGGACGATCTCGATGCCGACGCCGTGGCTCGCGAACACCTCCGCGACGGCGGCCAGCACGCCCGGGCGGTCCTCGACAGCCATGCGCACGCAGTAGCGCGTGAGGGCGTTGTCGATGGGCAGCACCGGGCGGGAGGCGTAGTTCGACTCGCGCGGCCCCTTGCCGCCGATGGCACGATGGCGCGCCACTGACACGAGGTCGCCCAGCACCGCGGACGCGGTCGGCGTGCCGCCCGCGCCCTGGCCGTAGAACATGAGGCCGCCGGCGGACTCCGCCTCGACGAACACCGCGTTGAACGCGCCGTGCACGCCCGCGAGCGGGTGGTCCTCGGCGACGAGCGCCGGGTGCACGCGGACGGTCACGCCGCCGTCGGTGCGCTCCGCGATCGCGAGCAGCTTGATGACCTGGCGCGTCTCGCGCGCCGCGATCACGTCCTCCGACGTGATCGCGGAGATACCCTCGCAGTAGACGTCGGACAGCGCGACCCGCTGGTGGAACGCGAGAGACGCGAGGATCGCGGCCTTGGCCGCCGCATCGTGCCCCTCGACGTCGGCGGTCGGGTCGGCCTCGGCGTAGCCGAGCTCCTGGGCCTGCTTGAGGGCGACGTCGTAGTCGAGGCCGCGACGCGTCATCTCGTCGAGGATGTAGTTGGTGGTGCCGTTGACGATCCCGAGGATGCGAGTGATGTGGTCGCCCGCGAGCGACTCGCGCACGGGCCGGACCAGTGGGATCGCGCCGGCCACGGCCGCCTCGAAGTAGAGGTCGACGTTCGCGGCGTCGGCGGCCTCGTACAGCTCGGGGCCGTGGGCCGCGAGCAGCGCCTTGTTGGCGGTCACGACGGACGCGCCGCCGGCGATCGCCTCGAGGATGAGCGTGCGCGCGGGCTCGATGCCGCCCATGAGCTCGACCACGACGTCGGCCCGCGCGACGAGCGCGGAGGCGTCGTCGGTGAGCAGCGCGCGCGGGATGTGGGGGCCGCGGTCCTTCGTCGTGTCGCGCACGTAGACGCCGACGATCTCGAGCGGCGCGCCGACGCGCGCGGCGAGGTCGTCCGCCTGCTGCGTGAGGAGGCGCACGGCCTCCGAGCCGACGGTTCCGGGGCCAAGGATGGCGACCTTCACGGACGCGAGGGGGGTGGGCACGGGTCCCACTGTAGCCGAGCGCCCGCGCGCGGCGTCCCGCATGTCGGTCACACGCGTCCAAGTGTTGGGACGGCCCCCGCGGGAGGACGATGCGCGGGCCGGGTTCGCGCGGCGACGCCGGCCGAGGCGTCAGCGGGGGCGGGAGTCGAAGTCGAGGCGCGAGCCGTCGATGCTGGGGACGGCGGCCTCGAGCGTGTCGGCGAGCACGCGGAGGCTGGTCGCGACGCGGTCGCCGAGCGGGGTGAGCGAGTAGTCGACGCGGGGCGGGATGGTGCCGGCGTCCGCGCGCAGCAGCAGCCCGTCGCGCTCGAGCCCGCGCAGCGACTGCGCGAGCATGCGCTCGCTCACGCCCTCGACGCGTCGACGCAGCTCCCCGAAGCGGTGCGGCCCCTCCGCGAGCGCGAGGAGAACGAGCGACGACCAGCGCGACGTGACGCCCTCGAACGCCTCGCGCGAGGTGCAGGCGCGGGCGAACACGTCGCTCACGAGCTGCTGCGGGGGGCCGTCGGCCGCCGGGGTATCCATAGGACAACAGTACGCCCGACACGATTCGTACATGCGGAATAGGAAGCGCTAACTAATAGTTAGTACCCTCCGAGCGGCACGGCATCCCGCCCGCCGACCACCGAGAGGACACCCCCATGACCACCTTCGCCGTCACCGGAGCCAGCGGCCAGCTCGGCCGCCTGGTCGTCGAGAGCCTGATCGCCCGCGGGGTCGCCGCGAGCGACGTCGTCGCGATCGCCCGCACCACCGCCAAGGCGGCCGACCTCGCCGACCGCGGCGTGGATGTCCGCTTCGGCGACTACGACGACGCGGCCTCCCTCGACGCCGCGCTCGCGGGCGTCGACCGCCTCGTGCTCGTCTCGGCCTCCGAGGTCGGCAAGCGCGTCGCTCAGCACGAGGCCGTCATCGCCGCCGCGGAGCGCGCGGGCGTGTCCCGCATCGTCTACACGTCGCTGCTGGGCGCGACCACGACGTCGAACCCGCTCGCCCCCGAGCACGTCGCGACCGAGGAGGCGCTCGCCGCCTCGTCCATCCCCGCGACCATCCTGCGCAACTCCTGGTACCTCGAGAACTACACGGGCCAGATCGGCACCTACACGGCGACCGGCACGGTGCTGGGCGCGACCGGCGGCGCGACCATCGCTGCCGCGAGCCGCGCCGACTACGCCGAGGCCGCCGCGGTGGCGGCCCTGCAGGACCAGGCGGGCGGCGTCTACGAGCTCGCGGGCACGCGCTTCACGTTCGACGAGCTCGCCGCGACCGTCGCGACCGTGACCGGCGCCCCGGTCGCGCACTCCGACGTCAGCGTCGAGCAGCTCGTGTCGACGTTCCAGGAGGTCGGCATGGACGCGGGCACGGCCGGCTTCTGGGCCGCGGTCGACGCGTCGATCGCCAAGGGCGAGCTCGACACCGACAGCACCGCGCTCGCGGACCTCATCGGCCGCCCGGCCACGCCCCTCGCGGACGCGGTCGCGGCCGCGGTCTGACCTCGGCTCGGGCCTACTGGTAGGCCTCGTCGCCGTCCTGGTCGGGCTCCTCGTCGAGGGGCTCGACCGGGCCGTCGGCGGGCGCCTCCTCGTCGATCTCGGCCTCGGGGTCGACGGACGGGTCGTAGCCCTCGGCGGCGACCTCGCGCTCGTGCTCGACCTCGGCGGCGAGCGCCACCAGCGCCTCGGTGTCTTCGTCGAACTGCTCGCTCATCACGCATCTCCTCGGGTCTTCGGCGGCCTCGTCGCCGCCCTGGGCGGAACGCTCAGCCCTCGTCGCGGTGGATCGGGCTGAGGATCTCGAGGTCGACCGCCTGGAGCGGCATCACGTCGCCCGGATCATCGTCGGGCTCCTCCCAGGGCTCCTCCGGGACGGCGTCGAAGATGCTCGGACGCGTGGGCTCCGGTGCGGATGACATGGCTGCTCCCATCGCTCGGCGGGGACTCCCCACCAGTCAACCGCGCCCGGCCCGGGCGCGCGAGGCGAGCGACGATGCGCGCGTCAGTCCGGCGCGACGTCCCAGCCGAAGAGGTCCTCGAGGGTGTCGCGACGGATGAGCACCTCGGACTCGCCGTCGCGCACCGCGACGACGGCCGGACGCAGCACGGCGTTGTAGTTGGACGCCATCACGCGGCCGTAGGCGCCCGTCGCGGGCACGGCGAGCAGGTCGCCGCGCGCGGTGTCCGCCGGGAGGTCGACGTCGCGCACGACGATGTCGCCGCTCTCGCAGTGCTTGCCCACGACGCGGCTGAGCACCGGCTCGGCCTCGGACAGGCGCGATGCGATGGTCGCGGTGTACTCGGCGCCGTAGGTGATGGTGCGCATGTTGTCGCTCATGCCGCCATCGACCGCGACGTAGCGGCGCTCGCCGCCGTCCTCGATGCGCACGGCCTTGATCACGCCCACGCGGTAGAGCGTCATGCCCGCGGGACCCGCGATCGCGCGACCCGGCTCGATCGAGAGGTGCGGCCACGTGCCGCCCACCTTCGCCACCGCGGCGGCGACGGCCTCCGCCATGCCGTGCGCCGCATCGTGCGGCGTCAGCTCCTCGCCGTGCGGGGTGTAGCGGATCGCGTAGCCGCCCCCGAGGTCCACCTCGGGCAGGTCGTAGCCGACCTCGACGCGGAACGCCGCGCGCAGGCCGAGCATGCGCTCCGCGCTCTCCTGGAACGCGTCGAGCGACAGGATCTGCGAGCCGATGTGCGTGTGGATGCCGCGCAGGTCGAGCCCGGTCGCGTCGTGGCACGCGACGAGCGCCTCGAACGCGGCGCCGGAGGCGAGCGACAGCCCGAACTTCTGGTCCTCGTGCGACGTGGCGATGTACTCGTGGCCGCCGGCGTGGACGCCCGTGGTGACGCGCACGAGCACGGGCGCCGTGGTGCCCAGCTCGCGCGCGATGGCGTCGAGCGTCTCGATCTCGGTGAACGAGTCGACGATGATGCGCCCCACGCCTACCTCGAGCGCGCGGCGCAGCTCGGCGTCGGACTTGTTGTTGCCGTGCAGGCCGATGCGCGCCGCGGGCATGCCGCCGCGCAGCGCGATCTCGAGCTCGCCGCCGGACGCCACGTCCATGCACAGGTCGTCGGCGCGCATCCACCGCGCGACCTTGGACGACAGGAACGCCTTGGACGCGTAGTAGACGTCGACCTTCGCGCCGTGGCGGCCGAAGGCGGCGGCGAACTCGTCGCGGAACGCGCACGCGCGCGCCCGCATGTCCGCCTCGTCGACGATGTACAGCGGCGTGCCGTGCTCGCCGGCGAGGTCGCGGACGTCGCAGCCGCCGACGCTGAGCGCGCCATCCTCACCGCGCACGACGGTCTGGGAGAACACCGCGGCGGTCACGGTCACATCCTCTCGGGGGCGGAGACGCCGAGGAGCGTGAGGCCGTTGCGCAGCACCTGGCCGGTCGCGTCGTTGACCCACAGGCGCGTGCGGTGGAGGTCGGAGACCTCCTCGTCGCCCTGCGGGGTGACGCGCGTGCGGTCGTACCACTGGTTGAACGCCGCGGCGACGTCCTCGAGGTAGCGGGCGATGCGGTGCTGCTCGCGGAACTCGACGGCCTGGGTGACGATGCGCGGGAACTCGCCGAGGATGCCCAGCAGCGCGGACTCCGTCTCGTGCGTGAGCAGCGAGGGGTCGAAGGCGTCCTCGCGGCGGATGCCGTACTCGGCGGCGTTGCGGGCCACGCCCGCGGTGCGGGCGTGGGCGTACTGGACGTAGAAGACCGGGTTGGCGTTGGACTGCGACGCGAGCAGGTCGAGGTCGATGTCGATGGTCGAGTCCGCGCTCGAGCGGGCCAGCGCGTAGCGGGCCGCGTCGACGCCGACGACCTCGACGAGGTCCTCCATCGTCACGACCGTGCCGGCGCGCTTGGACATGCGCACGGGCTGGCCGTCCTTCACGAGGTTGACCAGCTGGCCGATGATGACCTCGACCGAGTCCGCGTCGTAGCCCAGCGCCGCGGCCGCGGCCTTGAGGCGCGCGATGTAGCCGTGGTGGTCGGCGCCGAGCAGGTAGATGAAGCGGTCCGCGCCGCGCTCGTGCTTGTCGCGGATGTACGCGATGTCGCCGGCGATGTAGGCGGGGTTGCCGTCGGACTTGATGACCACGCGGTCCTTGTCGTCGCCGTAGTCGGTCGAGCGGAGCCACCAGGCGCCGTCGGCCTCGTACAGCGCGCCCGACTCCTTGAGCTCCTTGACGGCCTTGTCGACCTTGCCCGACTCGTGCAGCGAGTCCTCGTGGAAGAACACGTCGAAGTCGACGCCGAAGTCGTGCAGCGACTGCTTGACCAGGTTGAACATGAGCGCGACGCCGTGCTCGCGGAAGAACTCCAGCTGCTCCTCGCGGGGCAGCTCGAGCGGGTCGCGGTAGCCGCCGGCCGCGGCCTCCATCATGACCTCGTTGGCGGTGTCCTGGATGTAGTCGCCGCCGTAGCCGTCCTCCGGGGCCTCCTCGCCCGTGACCACCGCGAGCAGCGACGCCGCGAAGCGGTCGATCTGCACACCGTGGTCGTTGAAGTAGTACTCGCGGATGACGCTCGCGCCGTGGAACTCGAGCAGGCGCGCGAGCGAGTCGCCGACGGCCGCCCAGCGGGCGCCGCCGAGGTGGACGGGGCCGGTCGGGTTCGCGGAGACGAACTCGAGGTTCACGGTGGTGCCCGTGAGGGACTCGCCGCGGCCGTAGTCGTCGCCGTAGTCGACGATCCCCTTGGCGAGCAGGCCCGCCGCGTCGGCGTCGAGGAAGATGTTGATGAACCCCGGGCCGGCGACGTCGGCCGTCGCGATGCCGTCGATCTCGCGCAGGCGCTCGACGAGCGTCTCGGCGAAGTCGCGCGGGCTGGTGCCCGCCTTCTTCGCGAGCTGCATCGCGACGTTGGTCGCCCAGTCGCCGTGCTCGCGCTGGCGCGGTCGCTCGACGCGCGCCTCCGGGACGTCGAACGGCGACAGCTGGAAGTCGGAGTCGTCGATGCCTGCGAGGATGGCGGCGCGGATGGTCGCGGAGAGCTCTTCGGGGGTCACCCGGCCATTCTAGGCAGGGGCGGACACGCCGGATGCGCGCGGCAGCCGCACCGCCGCGCCCCGCTCGATCAGGACGATGCGCTCGCGCACCGGGTCGTCCGCGAGCGCGCGACGGAAGGCGGCGCGCGGCTCGGAGAAGTGGGCCCAGTCGTCGACGTGGATCGGCACGACCGTCGCGCCGGGCCACAGGTCCGCGATCGCGGCCGTGCGCGCGGCGTCCGCGGTCAGCAGCGCGTTGTCCAGACGGGGCACGCGCGCCGCGCCGGCGCACACCAGCGCGATCTCGACGTCCGGGAAGCGGTGGGCGACGCGCGCCGCCACCTCGACCTCCGAGTTGTCGCCCGAGAGGTACAGCGTGGGCCAGCCCGCGGCGCGCACCACGAAGCCCGTGACCTCCGCGAGGCGCTCCCTGATCGCGTCGGGGCCGTGCTGCGCGGGCACCGCCGTGACGGCCACGGGGGCGTGATCGCCGTAGATGGTGACGGAATGCCACGGCTTGAGGCCCACGACACCCGGGATCCGCGACGATGCACCGGGCGTCGACAGCACGTGGCCGGCGGCTCCCAGCAGGGCGCGGCCCGCGTCGTCGAGGTTGTCCGGGTGCTCGTCGTGGGACAGCAGCACCAGATGGACGTGGCCGATGTGCTCGGGCCCGAACGCGGGTCCCTCGAGCTTGGTGAGGTTGCCATGGACCCCTGGAGGATCGAAGGTCGGATCGGTGAGGATCGTGAGCCCCGCATACCCGAGCACCGCGGTGGGGCCTCCTACCAGGGAGATCTCGACGGCCGACATGGGTCCAGCATGGACCTCATGGCGCCGCGGCGCGAGGGCTCAGCCCGCCGAGGGCGTCCGATCGCCCAGCAGCCGCCCGAGTGGACCCGGGCATTGCACGGGGAAGGACTCGGCACACGTCTCGACCCACACCGCGAGCCTGTCCCCCACGGCGACATCCGACGCGGCGGCCGTCCCTCTCTGGGCGTCCTCGAGGCCGCCGTCCCGCGCGAACTCGAACGTCGTGCCGTCGAAGTACTCGCCCCCCGGGTCGGGCGCGAAGCCCACGGCGATCGCGCCGCCGGAGTCGTCGACGCTCGTCACCGTGCCGATGACGTCGGGTTCTCGCTGATCCCGCGCATCGTCCCCGTGCGGCGCGCACGCCGCGGCGGCCGCGACCACGGCTACGGCGAGGACGGGCACGATGCGCATGGCTCGGGATCGCACGGCGGCGCGGCGGGGTCCCGGCGCCGGGCGGGCTGCTGATATCCTCGTTCGGCCCGGCCAGTCCGGGCGGGCCCCCGTAGCTCAGCGGATAGAGCGCCGGTTTCCGGTACCGTAGGTCGCAGGTTCGATTCCTGTCGGGGGCACCCACGGAAGACGACGAAGGCCCCTCCCCGGAGGGGCCTTTCTCATGCCCCGCGCCGCGTGCCGACGTGAGCCCCGGGGTTCGCCAGGTCCCGAGGTCCCGGTCGCCCGGCGGCGGCGGCCCGTAGCGTGGCGCCCACCTCACCGACGAGGGGCGCCACGGCACCCGCGAGCCCGTCCCCGTCGCGCCCGCCGTGACGCGACGATGCGACAAGGACGGGGCGGCATGGGAACAATGGCGCGCAGCGCGCTGACCACGGTGTACACGAGGGGCGTCAAGCCGGTGATCTTCCGGATGCACCCCGACCGGGTGCACGACGACATGATCACGTACGGCTCGTGGGCGCAGCGCGTGACACCCGTCGTGGCCGCCGCGGAGGCGCTCCTCGCGTACGAGCACCCGGCCCTCGTCACCGAGGCGTACGGCCTCGCGCTGCGCAACCCGCTCGGCCTCGGCGCGGGCCTGGACAAGAACGTCGCCATCCCCGGCATCCTCCAGGCGACGGGCTTCGGCTTCCTCACGTTCGGCTCGGTGACGTCGCGCGTGTGCGACGGCAACCCGCGCCCGTGGTTCCACCGCCTGCCCGCCGAGGAGTCGCTCGTGGTGCACGTGGGCCTCGCGAACGGCGGCGTCGAGCGCGTCGCGGCGCGGCTGCGCGACCTCGCCGCCCACGGCAGCCCCCGGTACACGGCGCTGCCGTTCACGATCTCGATCGCGCGCACCAACGACGGCCTCACGGGCGACGTGGCCGAGGGCGTCGAGGACTACGTGACGTCGGTACGGGCGCTCGACGGCCTCAGCCCGCTGATCGAGCTCAACATCTCGTGCCCCAACACCATGGTCGGCGAGGCCTTCACGAGCCCCGAGGCGCTCGACCGGCTGCTCACGGCCGTGGACGCGGCGGCGCCGTCGCAGCGCATCGTCCTCAAGATGCCGTCCGACAAGCCCTGGGAGGCGTTCCGCGACCTCGTCGACGTCGCGCTCGACCACCGCGTCGACGGCCTCACCCTGGCCAACCTCCGCAAGGATCGCGACACGGTCACGATGGACCCGGCCGTCAAGGGCAACCTGTCGGGCCGACCCGTGCGCGACCTCAGCACCGAGCTCGTGCGTCGCACCTACCTGCACGCGGGCGACCGGCTCACGCTGGCCGGGCTCGGCGGCGTGTTCGACGGCCGCCACGCGTACGACAAGATCACGGCCGGCGCGACGCTCGTCGAGCTGGTGTCCGGACTGATCTTCCGCGGCCCCGCGGTGGTCGGCACGATCGCGCGCGAGCTCGTCGCGCTCGCCCAGGCGGACGGGTTCGACCGCGTCCAGGACGCGGTCGGGTCGCGCGCGGACGTGCCGGCAGCCCTGCCCTCCTGACGGGGCGGCGCGGGGCTCAGCCCTGGTCCGCGCCCTTCCACGTGTCCGCCGTGAGCGGCCCGAGTCGGACCGTCGAGGCGTCGGCGACGTCGCCGTTCACGTCCACGGTGCACACCAGGTGCTTCTCGGACTCGAGCCACCACACGACGGTGACGTGGTCCGTGCCGCCCTTGGTCAGGGAGGCGGCCGCCGCGTCGAGCGCGTCCGCCGTGTCGGCGGGCACCTTCGAGGTCGCGCCGTCGATGAGGCCCTGCTGCTCCACCAGGTCCCGCAGGTCGCGCCAGTCGGACGCCGAGTACACGTCGCCGGCCTCGATCCGCGGCTGCTGGCCGGTGTCCGCGCCGGTCGCCGCGTAGGCGTCCTCGCACACCGTGATGGCCGACTGGTGCGCGGCGCTCATGCCCGAGCGCGACGCCGCCGAGACGAACGCGATGACGATCACCAGCAGCGCGATGCCGCCGGCGATCGCGATCGGGAGCCAGCTGCGCGGCGGCTCGGACGGCTCGGGTTGCTGCGGGCTCTGCGGGGACTGCGACATGGCGCCCAGCCTAGGCGGGCGCCGACGCCGTCCCGAACGCCTCCGCGACGGCGGGATGGACGATGCGCCCGCCCCGCACGTTGACCCCCGCCGCGAGCGCGGGGTCGCCCGCCACCGCATCGTCCACCCCGTCGGCGAGGCGGAGGAGGTACGGCAGCGTCGCGTTGGTGAGCGCGCGCGTGGCGGTGGCGCCGACCGCCGCGGGCATGTTCGCGACCGCGTAGATGAGCGCGCCCTCGACGCGGCGCACGGGGTCGGCGTGCGTGGTCGGCACCGAGTCGGCGAGGCAGCCGCCCTGGTCGATCGCGATGTCGACGAGCACGCTGCCCGGCCGCATCGCGGCGACCATCGCGTGGGAGACCACCGTGGGCGCAGGCCGGCCGGGCACCAGGACGGCGCCGATGACGAGGTCCGACGCGCGCACCTCGTCCGCGATCGCCCCCTCCGTCGAGGCGAGCGTGCGCACGGCGCCGCCGTGCCGCGCGTCGATCCGCCGCAGCGCCTCGAGCGAGAGGTCGATCGCGGTGACCTCGGCGCCCATCGCGACGGCCTGGGCGATCGCGTGCGAGCCGGCCACCCCGGCACCGAGCACGGTGACGCGCGCGCCCGGTACCCCGGGCACGCCGGACAGCAGCACGCCGCGCCCGCCGTGCGGGGTGAGCAGGTGGTGGGCGCCCGCGAGGACCGCGAGCCTGCCGGCGACCTCGCTCATGGGGGTCAGCAGCGGCAGCGTCCCGTCCGGGAGCCGGACCGTGTCGTACGACAGCGCCGTGGTGCCCGCGGCGACGAGCGCGTCGGCGAGCACACGGTTCGCCGCGAGGTGGAGGAACGTGACCAGGACGTTGCCGCGCAGGAGGGCGAGCTCGTTGGGCTGCGGCTCCTTGACCTTGACGACGAGGTCCGCCTCCCACGCCTCGGCCGCGGTCCCGACGACGGCGCCGACGGCGAGGTACGCATCGTCCGGGAGGCCCGCCGACGCCCCGGCGCCGGACTCGACCGTCACCCGGTGGCCGCGCGCGGCCAGCGCGTGCGCGCCGTCGGGCGTGAGCGCGACCCGCGTCTCCCCGCTCTTGGTCTCTCGCGGCACTCCGACCCGCACACCCGCCTCCTCGCGTCTCCTCCCAGTCCTACACCCCGCTCACCGGGGACGATGCGGCGGCCGGGGACGACGAAGGCCCGCCTCCCCGAGGGGCGCGGGCCTGGCGGTGCGGTCGACGCTCAGTAGGCGTCGTAGGTCATGTACTCCCAGTGCCACGGCTCGTACTTGGTGGTCTTGGCCCAGTCCGGGTTCCAGAAGCCGTACGTGCCGGCGTTGCGCGACAGCCACGCGTAGTACACGCCCGAGGCGTGCGTGCGGCAGAAGTCGACCGCGAGGCCCAGGCCGTGCATCGACGTGCCGGGCGTCGCCGCGAGGTAACCGCGCGTCGCCTTGGTGGAGTACTGCTGCGACAGCGAGCGGTAGCTCGAGGCGATGCAGATGTCCGTGCCGAACTCGGTCTTGAACTGCTCGTTGAGCGCGGCGAGCGCCATCGCGGCGTCGGGCCGCATGTACTCGCCGGAGACCCACAGCTGGCACAGCTGGTCGCTGCGGAGCTGGCCGTTGACCATGTTCGGGTCGAAGTCGGGGTCGCAGTCGGGCAGGAGGTTCGACACGACGGGCACGTCGTTGGCGGTGAGGATCGCCGCGGACGAGTCGTCGACTGTCGGCAGGGGAAGGTCGGAGGACGCGAACTGAGGGCCGGCGCCAAGGATCGCGGTGGCGGTGGTGGGGGCCTCGCCCTTGACCACGCCGGGGATGGCCTCCGCGGCGTTGGCGTAGGGGGCGATGGTGCCCATCACGGGGTACACGACCATCGCCGCGAGGAAGCCGAGGATCACGCCGCCACGGGTCGCGACCTGGCGGCGACGACGCGTGGTCCGGACCTGGAGCTGCTGCGTGTGCTCGATCCGACGCTCACGACGGGACCGGCGGGGAGGGTGAGGCTGGCGCTGTGCATGAAGCGCGCCGCGCATGCTCACCATGAACTCCCTCAGACTGCCGATGCATGACGGCCCCCGGACACGAGGATCCCTGGAGGCCAGGACAATTATTACCAAACGGTAACGGTGGGGCCAACCCCCTGGGGATGTCGGGTCGATCACACACCCCCAGGGGCACCCCGGACGCGCGGGTCGAGCCGCCCTGTCAGGCGTCGGCGTCGCGGCGGGCGAGCGAGTCGCGCACCTCGCCGACGAGCTCCTCGAGGATGTCCTCGAGGAACACCATGCCGAGCGTCTCGCCGTCGCGCACCACGCTCGCGACGTGCGCGCCGGAGCGGCGCATGAGCGCGAGCCCGAGCTCGACCTCGGCGCCGTGGGCGATCGACGGGAGGTCCCGCACGCGCCAGGCCTGGATGGGCTCCTCCCGCTCCCCCGGCCGCGCATAGAGCGCGTCCTTGATGTGGAGGTAGCCCACGAAGGCGCCGTCCTCGCGCACCGGGAAGCGCGAGTAGCCGGTCGCGGTGGCGACCCGCTCGAGGTCGTCGACCGTCACGCCGAGCTCGACCGCGCGCAGCTGCGCGACCGGCACCATCACCTCGTCGACCGACCGCTCCGAGAACTCGATGGCGGTGGTGAGCAGGCCGCTGGGGTCGGAGATGGTGCCCTCGGCGGAGGAGCGCTCGACGATGCTCTGCACCTCGTCGGCCGTGAACGTGCTGGCGACCTCGTCCTTGGGCTCGAAGCCGAGCAGCCGGACCACGCCGTTCGCGATCCAGTTGAGCGCGACGATGATCGGCTTGACCACGCGCGCGATCGCGACGAGCGGCGGGCCGAAGATGAGCGCGGCGCGGTCGGGGCTCGACACGGCCGAGTTCTTGGGCACCATCTCGCCGACCACCACGTGGAGGCCGACGATGACGAGCAGGGCGATCACGACGGCGACGCCGTGAGCGGCCGACTCCGACACGCCGACCGCGTGGAGGACCGGCTCGAGGGCGTGCGCGAGCGCGGGCTCCGCCACCACACCGAGCGCGACCGAGCACACGGTGATGCCCAGCTGCGACGTCGCGAGCATGAGGGAGACGTTCTCCATCGCCCACAGGACCGTCCGGGCGGCGCGCGAGCCCTCCTCGGCGCGCGGCTCGATCGAGCTGCGGCGCGCCGAGATGATCGCGAACTCGGCGCCCACGAAGAACGCGTTGGCGAGCAGCAGGCCGACGATCGCGAGGATCATGCCGGGGCTCATGCCTGGGCCTCCGCGTCCTCGACGGGTGTGAGGCGCACGCGGTCGATGCGGCGGCCGTCCATGCGCTCGACGCGCGCGGTCACGCCGGGCGCCTCGACCGTGTCGCCGGGCTGGCCGACGCGGCCCAGGCGGGCCATCACGAAGCCGCCGAGCGTCTCGTACGCGGGCGACTCCGGAACGGTGAGCCCGGTGCGCTCGCGCACCTCGTCGGGGCGCAGCTCGCCGGGGACGATCCACGCGCCGCCGGGCGCGCGGTGGACCGCGGCGCGGCGGCGGTCGTGCTCGTCGGCGACCTCTCCCACGAGCTCCTCCACCACGTCCTCGAGCGTGACGAGGCCGGCGGTGCCGCCGTACTCGTCGACGACGATCGCGCACTGGGGCCCGACGTCGCGCAGCTCGACCAGCAGGGGTCCCATCTGCATCGTCTCCGGCACGCGCGGCGCGTCGACCATGAGGGCGCCCACGGGCACCTCGGGGCGACGATGCGCGGGCACGGCGATCGCGGCGCGCAGGTGGACGATGCCGAGGACGTCGTCGGGGCCGTCCCCGACGACGGGGAAGCGCGAGTGCCCGGTCGCGCGCGACGCGCCGATGACGTCGGCGGCCGAGGCGTCGCGGCCCAGCGTGTGGAGGCGCGTGCGGTCGGTCATGACGTCGATCGCGGCGAGGTCGTCGAGCTCGATCGAGTTCTTCAGCAGCAGCGCGGTCGAGGGGGCGAGCGTGCCCGCCTCGGCGCTGCGGCTCACGAGCGCCGCGAGCTCCTGGCGCGAGCGGCCGCCCGCGAGCTCCTCCTTGGGCTCGATGCCCATCAGCCGGAGGATCCCGTTGGCCGCGGCGTTGAGCGACGCGATCACCGGGCGCAGGGCCGTGGTGAAGCCCATGTTGAGCGGGGCCGCGACGCGCGCGGTGCGCACCGGCTCCGCGAGCGCGAGGTTCTTGGGCACGAGCTCGCCGACGATCATCGAGAATGCGTTGACGATCACGAGCGAGGCCGTTCCCGCGATGCCCGCGACGGCGGCGCGGGACAGGGCGCTGTCGGACAGCGGGATCGACAGCAGCTCGACGAGCGCCGGCTGGGCCGTGTAGCCGAGCAGGATGGTCGTGAGCGTGATGCCGACCTGCGCGCCCGAGAGCTGGGTCGAGAGGTGGCGGAGCGCGTGGCGGACGCGGCGGCCCTTGGGGCCGTCCTCGACGTGCGAGGGGTCGAGCGCCACCAGGGAGAACTCCGCGGCGACGAAGATCGCGGTGCCGAGCGTCAGCAGGACGCCGACTCCGACGAGGATCCAGGCGGTCATGAGGGGCTGCAACTGTCAGGGTCCATGGTCCCGACAGGATACAGGGCGGCGCCCGCGACGGACAGGGCGTCGCGTTATAGTTCATCTATAACAACTACCGGAGGTGTCGCCCATGGACGGGCCGCGGATCGCTGTCGAGTCCCTCACCAAGCGCTACGGCGCCGTGACCGCCGTCGAGGACGCGTCGTTCGTCGCGGAGCCGGGCCGCGTCACCGGGTTCCTGGGCCCCAACGGCGCCGGCAAGACGACCACCCTTCGCGCGCTGCTCGGCCTGGTCACGCCCACCGCGGGCGCGGCGACCATCGGCGGGGCGGCGTACGCCGCGCTCGAGCACCCCGGCACGGTCGTGGGCGCCCACCTCGAGGCGGGCTTCCACCCCGGACGCACGGCGCGCGAGCACCTGCGCACGGTCGCGCCGCTCGTCGGCGCCGACGACGCGCGCTGCGACGAGGCGCTCGCGATGGTCGGCATGGACGGCGCGGCCGGGCGCCGCGTGGGCGGGTTCTCGATGGGCATGCGCCAGCGGCTCGGGCTCGCGACGGCGCTGCTGGGCGAGCCCGCCGCGCTCGTGCTCGACGAGCCCGCGAACGGCCTCGACCCCGCGGGCATCACGTGGATGCGCGCGTTCCTGCGCGCCTTCGCCGCGCGCGGCGGCACCGTGCTGCTGTCCTCCCACCTCCTGGGCGAGGTCGAGCAGACGGTCGACGACGTCGTCATCATCGCGGGCGGACGCGTGCGGCACACGTCTTCTCTCGCGGACCTGCACCGCCTCGCGCGGCCGTCCGCGACGCTGCGCTCCCCCGACGCCGCGCGCCTCGCGCTCCTCGCGGCGGACCTCCCCGGGGCGACGCTCGCGGATCCGGCGACGCTCGTGGTGCCGGACCTCGACGCCGCGGCGCTGGGCGCCCGCGCGTTCGCCGCGGGCGTCGAGGTGCACGGCCTCGCCGGGTCCGGCGAGACGCTCGAGCAGGTCTTCCTGCGGATGACGGAGGCGGCGGCATGAGCGCCGCGATCAGCGCCGAGTGGCGCAAGATCCTGTCGACCCGCCTGTGGTGGGCGCTGCTCGCGATGATGGCCGCCGCGGTCGCGTTCTTCGCCGCGGTCTTCGCGTTCGCCATGACCCAGGGCGACGCGGGCACCGGCCTTGACGGCCAGCCGCTCGCGATCGAGGGCACGCAGCTCGCGCTCACGGTCTACACGGCGGGTGTGTCGCTCGCCTACGTGTTCCCCCTCGCGTTCGGCGCGATCATCGTCACCTCCGAGTTCCGCCACCGCACCATCGCGACGACGCTCCTCGCGGAGCCGCGCCGCTCTCGCGTGATCGCGGCGAAGCTCGTCGCCGCCGTGCCGTTCGCCCTCCTCTACGGGCTGGTCGCCGCCGCGGTGGCCGTCGGCGTGGGCGCACCCGCGCTCGCGATCGCCGGCGGGGAGACGATGCTCGGCGACCCGGAGGTGTGGCGCACCCTGGGCCTCACCGTCGCCGCGATGGCCGCGTGGATGCTCGTCGGCGTCGGCTTCGGCACGGCCGTCACCAACCAGGTGGCCGTGGTGGTCGGGCTGCTCGTGTGGACGCAGCTGGTCGAGCCGCTCCTGCGCGTCGCCGCGGGATTCTGGAGCGCCGCGGAGCCCGTCGCCCGGTTCCTCCCGGGGGCCGCGGGCGAGGCCGTCGTGGGCACCAGCTTCTACTCCGCGTCGGGGCTGGCCACGCTGCTGCCCGAGTGGGCGGGACTCGCGGTGCTGCTCGGATACGGCCTGGTCGCCGCGCTCATCGGCTGGCGCACGACCTTCTCTCACGACATCTCGTAAAGGTTCGCAAAAACTTTCGGAAGGTGGTTCCGAGCGCCGCGCGTTTGCATGGAAGATAGGGAGAACTGATCACCATCGACGCTGATGCGCCAAGAAAGCGAGCGGCCTCCACCGTGTCCCCCGACACCTCTGCGCCCGATACCGACCGCGTCTCCGTCGCCCGTGCTGCAGGTGCCCCGTCAGTGGCGTCGCTCATCCTGGGCGGCGCGCACGGAGCCGATGCAGCCCGCGGCGACGCCGGCACGCCCCAGGCGACCCCTGGAACCGGGCAGTCCCCGACCCCCCAGCCCCCGACCCAGGCGCTGCCGACCGTGACCCCGACCGGGTCCGCCGCCGGCGCCGTCCCGCCGCCGCCCCCGCCGCCGCCGTCGCACCGCGCCGACGTGCCCGCGGCACCCGCGACGCCGCCGCCCGCACCCGTCGCTCCCGCGCCGCCCGCGACCGCCGCATCGTCCCGCGACGATGACGCGGCCACCGCGACCCAGCCGATCGCGACCGCTCAGGCGCCCACCGCCGCCTACCTCCAGCGCCCCGACTTCACGCCGCTCGAGACCAAGGACGTCCAGCAGGGCGTATCGCGCCTGCGCGGCCCCGCCGCGCGCGTCGTCGAGAACATGGAGGCGAGCCTCGCGGTCCCGACCGCGACGTCGGTGCGCACCGTGCCGGCGAAGCTCCTCATGGACAACCGCCTGGTGATCAACAACCACCTCGCCCGCACCCGCGGCGGCAAGGTGAGCTTCACCCACCTCATCGGCTTCGCGATCGTCGAGGCGCTCGCGGAGTTCCCGTCGATGAACGCCGCCTACACGGAGGAGGACGGCAAGCCCGCGCTGCAGACGCCCGCGGCCGTCAACCTCGGCCTCGCGATCGACCTCGCCCGCCCGGACGGCACCCGCCAGCTGCTCGTGCCCGCCATCAAGGGCGCGGACAGCATGGACTTCGCCGACTTCTGGGCGGCCTACGAGGACATGGTCCGCCGCGCCCGCAACGGCGCGCTCCAGGCCGGCGACTTCCAGGGCACCACCATCACGCTGACCAACCCGGGCACGCTCGGCACGGTCCACTCGGTGCCGCGCCTCATGGCGGGCCAGGGCGCGATCATCGGCGTGGGCTCGATGGACTACCCCGCCGAGTTCCAGGGTGCCTCCGAGGAGACGGTCGCCCGCCTGGGCGTGTCGAAGGTCATGACGCTGACGTCGACCTACGACCACCGCGTGATCCAGGGCGCGCAGTCCGGCGAGTTCCTCGGGATCGTGCACCGCAAGCTGCTCGGCCTCGACGGCTTCTACGACCGCGTGTTCGCGTCGATCCGCGTGCCCTACGAGCCGGTGCGCTGGCTCCAGGACACCACGACCAACCCCGCGACCGAGGCCGGCAAGCCCGCCCGCATCGCGGAGCTCATCCACGCGTACCGCTCGCGCGGTCACCTCATGGCCGACGTGGACCCCCTGTCGAGCCGCCCGCGCAAGCACCCGGACCTCGACATCCAGACGCACGGGCTCACGCTGTGGGACCTCGACCGCTCGTACCAGACGGCCGGCTTCGCGGGCCAGGACACGTGGACCGTCCGCACGGTGCTCGGCCGCCTGCGCGACGCGTACTGCCGCACCATCGGCCTCGAGTACATGCACATCGCGGACCGCGAGCAGCGCTCGTTCTTCCAGGAGCGGCTCGAGCACGGCTACACCAAGCCCACCCGGGAGGAGCACCTGCGCATCCTCCACCGCCTCAACGCGGCGGAGGCCTTCGAGGCGTTCCTGCAGACCAAGTACGTGGGCCAGAAGCGGTTCTCGCTCGAGGGCGGCGAGTCGCTGATCCCGCTGCTCGACTCCGTCATGAGCGCCGCCGCCGAGGCGGGCGTGCACGAGGTCTGCATCGGCATGGCGCACCGCGGACGCCTCAACGTGCTCGCGAACCTCGCGGGCAAGAGCTACGGCCAGATCTTCTCCGAGTTCGAGGGCACCGCCGTCCCCGGGTCCGTCCAGGGCTCCGGCGACGTCAAGTACCACCTCGGCACGGAGGGCACGTTCACCGCCGAGTCGGGCGCCGCCACGCGCGTCTACCTCGCCGGAAACCCGTCGCACCTCGAGGCGGTCGACCCGGTCCTCGAGGGCATCGTCCGCGCCAAGCTCGACGCGCTCGGCGCGGACCCGGCCACGGACGGCTACCCGGTCCTGCCGGTCCTCATCCACGGCGACGCGGCCTTCGCGGGCCAGGGCGTGGTGCTCGAGACGCTCAACATGGCGCTGCTCAAGGGCTACCGCGTGGGCGGCACCGTGCACGTCATCATCAACAACCAGGTCGGCTTCACCACCGGCCCGGAGAGCTCGCGCTCCACCCGGTACGCCACGGACGTCGCCAAGGGCTTCCAGGTCCCGATCTTCCACGTCAACGGCGACGACCCGGAGGCGTGCGTGCGCGCCGCCCGGCTCGCGTTCGAGTACCGCGAGCGGTTCGGCCGCGACGTCATCATCGACATGGTCTGCTACCGCCGCCGCGGCCACAACGAGGGCGACGACCCGTCGATGACGCAGCCGCGCATGTACGACCTCATCGAGGCGAAGCGCTCGGTGCGTCACCTGTACACCGAGTCGCTCATCCGCCGCGGGGACATCACCACCGACGAGGCGGAGACGGTCTCCAAGGACTACCTCGCCCAGCTCGAGCGCGTCTTCATCGAGACGCGCGAGGGCTACCGCCCGTCGCCCGACTCCGAGTCCGTCGCGGGCCTCGAGCTGCCGTCCTCGCAGTCCTCCGACGCCGGCGTCATGGTCGGCTGGAAGACGTCCGTGTCGCCCACCCAGATCGAGCGCATCGGCCGCGCCCACGTGCGCCCGCCGGAGAACTTCTCCGTGCACCCCAAGCTCGAGAAGCTGCTTGAGCGCCGCGAGGCGATGAGCCGCGAGGGCGGCATCGACTGGGGCTACGGCGAGATCCTCGCGTTCGGCACGCTGCTCCAGGAGGGCGTCCCGGTCCGCGTCTCGGGCCAGGACTCGCGCCGCGGCACGTTCGTCCAGCGCCACGCGGTCTACCACGACCGCAACACCGGCGCCGAGTGGACGCCGCTGCTGTACCTGTCCTCGGACCAGGCGCGCCTGCACATCTACGACTCCCCGCTGTCGGAGTACGGCGTGCTCGGCTTCGAGTACGGCTACTCGGTCGAGCGCCCCGACGCGCTCGTGGTGTGGGAGGCGCAGTTCGGCGACTTCGTCAACGGCGCGCAGACCATCATCGACGAGTTCATCTCGTCGGCCGAGCAGAAGTGGGGCCAGTCCTCCTCGGTGGTGCTGCTGCTGCCGCACGGCTTCGAGGGCCAGGGACCGGACCACTCGTCGGCCCGCGTCGAGCGCTTCCTCCAGCTGTGCGCGGAGGACAACATGATCGCCGCGATGCCGTCCACGCCGGCCAGCTACTTCCACCTGCTGCGCCGCCAGGCATACGACCGGCCCCGCAAGCCGCTCGTGGTGTTCACCCCGAAGTCGATGCTCCGCCTCCGCGCGGCGCAGTCGGCGGTCGAGGACTTCACCACCGGCACGTTCCGCGAGGTCATCGGGGACGATGCGGTGGATCCGGCCGCGGTCGACCGGGTGCTCATGTGCGCGGGCAAGGTCTACTACGACCTGCTCGCGGAGCGGGAGCGCCAGGGCGACACGTCCACGGCGATCATCCGCTTCGAGCAGCTCTACCCGCTCGCGACGGACGCGATCCGCGAGGCGCTCGCCCCGTTCGACGGCGCCGAGCTCGTCTGGGTCCAGGAGGAGCCGCAGAACCAGGGAGCCTGGTCGCGCATGTCGCTCAGCCTGCCCCAGATCGTGGGGACTACTGTCGGAGTCGTGTCCCGACCCGCCTCCGCATCGCCCGCATCCGGCCTGGCATCGCGCCATGCCGCCGAGCAGCAGGACCTGACCGCGCGAGCCTTCGCGCGATGAGGAACGTCTTCCTCGTCGGCGACGAGCTCGTCGCCGGGCACGGGGATCCGAAGGCGTTGGGGTGGGCGGGGCGCGTCGCGGCGCGCACGCTCCCCCTCGCCCCGGACCTCGCGTTCCACACGCTCGCGGTGCCCGGGGAGACCACCGGGGAGCTGACGAGCCGCTGGGACGAGGAGGCGCTGCGCCGCACCCGCAGCACCGAGCCCGAGGCCAACCACGTGCTGTTCGCGATCGGCCGCCACGACGTCCGGCGCGGGGTCTCCCCCACGATGACGCGGCTCAACATCGCGAACTTCCTCGACCGCGCGCACGCGCTCGGCTTCCAGACGCTCATCGCGGGTCCCCCGCCGGGCGCCGAGGCCGACAACCCGCGCATCGCGGAGCTCGCCGCCGTGTGCGAGGACGCGGCCTCGCGCCGCGGCGTCGCGTACATCGACATGTACGGGCCGCTCGCGCGCCACGAGCAGTGGGGAGCGGACATGGCCACGGGCCACGACGCGCTGCCGCTGCAGGCCGGCTACGGCCTCATGGCGTGGCTGGTGCTGCACTCGCGGTGGCACTCGTGGCTAGGCATCGAGCCGCCGGCCGCCTGATTCCCAATGACAGATGGGGCGCATGTGACGTGAGCGTCGAAGCGCCCGTCCCCTGATCCCACGCGCCACATCAGGCGCACGTGTACCACCGTGCACAAGTGTCATTGGGAACCGGAAGGTCAGGCGATGACTCCTGCTCCTCGCAGCTCGACCAGCAGGTCGTGCGGGCGGGACGCGATCGCGACCGCGTCGTCGAGCGCGACGACGTTGTCCCGCACCAGCTGGAACAGGTGCTGGTCGAACGTCTGCATCTTGTAGTACTCGCCCTCGGCGATGAGGTCGAGGATGGGCGGCTGGCTCGACGGGTCGATGATCGCCTCGGCGGTGCGGCCCGTGTTGACCATGACCTCCGCGACGAGCGTGCGCCCGCCGCCGTCGCCCTTGCGCACGAGCCGCTGCGAGACGATGCCGCGCAGCGTCTGCGCGAGCGTCGCGCGGACCTGGTTCTGCTCGTGCGGCGTGAAGAAGTCGACGATGCGGTTGATGGTGTCCTGCGCGTCGACCGTGTGCAGCGTCGCGAGGACCAGGTGGCCGGTCTCCGCGGCGGACAGCGCGGCGCGCACCGTCTCGATGTCGCGCATCTCGCCGACCATGATGACGTCGGGGTCCTGGCGCATCGCGGCGCGCAGCGCGGACGTGAAGTCGAGCGTGTCGGAGCGCACCTCGCGCTGCGAGATGATCGCCTTCTTGTCCTGGTGCAGCACCTCGATCGGGTCCTCGATCGTGACGATGTTGACCTCGCGGTACGAGTTGACCAGGTCGATCATCGACGCGAGCGTCGTGGTCTTGCCCGAGCCCGTCGGGCCCGTGACGAGCACGAGCCCGCGCGGCTCGAGCGCGAGGTCCGCGATGACGCCGGGTAGGCCCAGCTCCTCGAAGCTCTGCGCGCCCACCGCGACGCGGCGGAACACGAGGCCCTCGGTGCCGCGCGCGACGTACGCGTTGACGCGGAAGCGGCCCACGCCCGACAGCGAGAACGCGAAGTCGGCCTCGTGGGTGTCGCGGAACGTCGCGACGAGGTCCTCCGGCAGCACCTGCGCCACCATATGGCGCGTGTCCTCGGGGGTCAGCGGCGGAACCTGCAGCTTGCGCAGGCGGCCGTCGACGCGCACCCGGGGCGCCGATCCCACCTTGCAGTGGAGGTCGGACCCGCCCGTCGAGGCGAGCGCGTGCAGGAACGGGATGACTGACTGGGGCTGATCGCTCACGGTTCCTCCATCGGCATCCGGCAGGGACGGCTTGAGCCCGAGAGTAGCGGCACCGGGGCCCCGCGAGGAGGGCGGTGTGACGAGTCCGTCAGGTATGGGAGGATAGAGGGTCTTTGAACTGCGTCCAGAAAGGGGAACGTTGTGAGCAAGCGAGGCCGCAAGCGCAAGTCGCGCGCGAAGGGTGGCGCCAACCACGGCAAGCGGCCCAACGCCTGAGCCGCGTCCGCCCGGATGAGAAGAAGCCGCATCGGTCCTGACCGATGCGGCTTCTGTCGTCTCGGGGCCCGCGGACGATGCGCGGGCCGGCTCCCCTAGGACGTCTCGGGGCGCGTGGCCCGGATGGTCGCGAGGATGCGTGAGCGCAGCTCCTCGGGCGCGACGTCGTGGCCGGTGCGGTTCACCAGGCGCTTGATCTTCTCGTTGATCTTGTGCTCCGCCTCGCACGGCGGGCACGTCTTCAGGTGCTCGCCGATGAGGTGGATCTCATCCTCGGGGAGCTCATGATCGATGTACTCGAAGAGGCGGTCGAGCGCCTCCTCGCATTCAGGCTTGGGCACGGCATGCACCCCCGTCCTTGTCCTTCTTCACCGGGGTCCTCTCGTAGAGACCGCGCTCCGCGGCGTAGTCCCTGAGCTTCTCTCGCAGGAGCTTGCGCCCGCGATGCAGGCGCGACATCACGGTGCCCACGGGGGTGTCCATGATCTCCGCGATCTCCTTGTAGGCGAACCCCTCGACGTCCGAGAGGTAGACCGCCATGCGGAAGTCGTCCGACAGCTCGGACATGGCCTGACGGATCACGTCGTCGCCGAGCGAGTCCAGGGCGCGGTCCTCCGCCGACGCGAGCCCGGAGGACGTGTGCTCGGCGGCCGCGGCCAGCTGCCAGTCCTCGACGGTCTCCGCGTCCGAGCGCTTGGGCTCGCGCTGCTTCTTGCGGTAGCTGTTGATGAACGCGTTCGTCTGGATCCGGTACAGCCACGCCTTGAGGTTGGTGCCCGGCGTGAACTTGTCCTGCGCGGCGAAGGCCTTCGCGAACGTCTCCTGCACCAGGTCCTCCGCGTCGGCTCCGTTGCGCGTCATGCGCAGGGCGGCGGCGTAGAGCTGGTCCATGTAGGACAGCGCCTCGGACTCGAAGTCGTACTCGGTTGTGTCGGTCATCGGTTGCGAGCGTACAGCGGAGCGTCTGCGAGCGGGAGCACGCGACGCCCTGGTCTTCTCCACGGTGGTCGTCACGAAGTTGCGTAACGGCGGAACGTGGCCCAGAATTCCCGCCCCTGACGCGATGCCTGGCGCTTGGTAGCGTAGGAGGCATGTTGCGTGCACTTGCCAGGCCGCTGCTCGCCTCGTGGTTCGTCTACGGGGGCGTGCAGAGCTACCTCGAGCCCGAGGCGCGCGCCGCGCGCGTCGCCCCCACAGTCGAGCCCGCGCTCAGGGAGCTCGGCCTGGAGGAGGTCAAGACGGTCGACCTCGTCAAGATCCACGGCGCCGCGTCCGTCGCGCTGGCCTCCGCGCTCGCGCTGTCGCGCACGCCGCGCAGCGCCGCGCTGGGCCTCGCGGGCCTCGCGGCCGCCACCGCGGCCCTCGCCCACCCCTTCTGGAAGGAGGAGGACGAGACGCGCCGCCAGGAGGAGCTCGACCAGTTCCTCAAGAATGTCTCGCTCGTCGGCGGCGTCCTCGTCGCGGCGACCGCCGGCCACAGCCAGCGCCACATCGACCGCAAGAAGGCGCGCAAGGCGAAGGCCAAGGAGAAGGCCGCCGAGGCCAAGGAGAAGGAGAAGGCGGCGAAGGCGGCCGCCAAGGACGCCGAGAAGCAGGCCCGCTCCAAGAAGCGCGCCGCGTGAGCGAAGCCCCCGTCCTCCGCCCCGGCCACGGCCCCGGCGAGGTGTGGGACGCGCCGCGCGCGCATCGTCCCCTGGACGCGACGGTGTCCGTGCCCGGATCCAAGTCGCTCACCAACCGCTACCTGGTGCTCGCGGCGCTCGCCGCGGAGCCCGTGACGGTCCGCGGCGGCCTGCGCTCGCGCGACTCCGACCTCATGATCGCGGCCCTGCGCGGGCTCGGCGTCGCGGTGGACGATGCGGGCGACGAGTGGCGCGTCACGCCCGGCCCGATCCGCGGCGGCGCCCACGTCGACTGCGGCCTCGCCGGCACCGTCATGCGCTTCGTGCCGCCGATGGTGCTGCTCGCCGACGGGCCCGTGAGCTTCGACGGCGACGAGGGCGCCCGCGTGCGCCCCATGGGCCCGCTGCTCGACGCGCTGCGCCTGCTCGGTGCCACGGTCGACGACGACGGCCGCGGCACCCTGCCCTTCACCGTCACCCCTCCGGCCGAGGTGCCCGACGTGGTCGAGGTCGACTCGTCCTCGTCGTCGCAGTTCGTCACCGGGCTGCTGCTCACCGCGCCGCGCCTGCCCGAGGGCCTCACCATCCGTCACACCGGGCAGACCCTCCCGAGCCTGCCGCACATCGACATGACGTGCGAGGCGCTGCGCGAGGCGGGCATCCGGGTGGACCAGCCCGACGAGCGCACGTGGATCGTGCACCCCGGCGAGATCCGGCCCGGCGACGTGCGCGTCGAGCCCGACCTCAGCAACGCCGGCCCGTTCATGGCCGCCGCGCTGGTCGCGGGCGGCACGGTCCGCATCCCCGGCTGGCCCGAGGTCACCACCCAGCCTGGCGCGCTGTTCCCCGAGCTCCTGACCCGCATGGGCGCGACGTGCACGCTCGAGGGCGACGTCCTGACCGTGACCGGCACGGGCGAGATCCGCGGCATCGACGCCGACCTCTCGCCCGCGGGCGAGATCACGCCGACCATCGCGGCCCTGTGCGCGCTGGCCACCTCGCCGTCGCGGCTGACCGGCATCGGCCACCTGCGCGGCCACGAGACCGACCGCCTCGCCGCCATCGCGGCCGAGGTCGAGCGCGTCGGCGGGAACTGCACCGCCGACGACGGCTCCCTGGAGTTCTCCGGCATGCCGCCGGCGGGCCTCTCGGGTGCCGCGATGGAGACCTACCACGACCACCGCATGGCCACCTTCGCCGCGATCCTCGGGCTCGCCGTGCCCGGCACCCGGGTGATCAACGTGGGCACCACCTCCAAGACGATGCCCGACTTCCCCGCCCTGTGGCGCGGCATGCTCGGGCCGGACGCCTGAATGGCGCGACGCGAGTACGACGAGTCCGACGCCCGGGTCCGCCCCAACCGCCGCGGCTCCCGCCCGCGCACCAAGATCCGCCCCGCGCACGAGGACGCGGTCGCGGGCACGGTGATCGGCGTCGACCGCGGCCGGTACACGGTCACGGTGGACGATGCGACGGTCACCGCGGTCAAGGCCCGCGAGCTGGGCCGGCGCGGCCTGGTGATCGGCGATCGCGTCGGCGTGGTGGGCGACGTGTCGGGACGGCCGGACACCCTCGCGCGCATCGTGCGGCGCGAGGAGCGCGCCACCGCGCTGCGCCGCACGGCCGACGACACCGACGCGACCGAACGGGTGCTGGTCGCGAACGCCGAGCGGCTCGCGATCGTCACGGCGCTCGCGGACCCCGAGCCCAACCCGCGCATGATCGACCGCTGCCTGGTGGCGGCCTTCGACGCCGGCATGGAGTCGGTGCTCGTGCTCACCAAGGCCGACCTCGCCGACGCGACCGACCTCAAGGCGGCCTACGAGCCGCTCGGGGTGCGGGTGCTCGAGACGTCGGTGCGCCGCGACGGCGGCCCCGAGGCCGACCCCGGCTTCGTCGAGCTGCGCGAGTCGCTCGCCGGCGCGACGACGGTGCTCGTGGGCTACTCGGGCGTGGGCAAGTCCACGCTCGTCAACGCGCTCGTGCCCGACGCGGGGCGTGCCGTGGGGGTCGTCAACGACGTCACGGGCCGCGGACGCCACACCTCGACGTCGGCGGTGCTGTACGAGGTGCCCACCGGCGGCCGGATCGTCGACACCCCCGGCGTGCGCTCGTTCGGGCTCGCGCATGTGGACCCCGCGCGGTTCATCCTGGCGTTCCCCGACATCGCCGACGCGGCCGACGAGTTGTGCCCCCGGGGCTGCACGCATGAGTCGGCCGAGGCGGGCTGCGAGCTCGACGCGTGGGCCGGCGACGTGCCCGAGCGCCACGCGCGCGTCGACTCGATCCGCCGGCTGCTGGCCTCGCGCGCGGCCGGCGACCAGTACTGAGCACACACACACACTTCGCTCCGCACGGATCCACGCCCGACACGCCGGCCTCGCGCCGCCATTCCCGCGCGCCCGGCGGCGTGTCGTCAGCGAATCCGTGCGCAGCAACCGGCCGGGAGGCCGAGCGACGGCCGGCCCGCGCATCGTCCCCGGTAGGTTGAAGCCATGACCGACGCGCCCTACGCCGACGACCTGCTGCTCGCCCTCGCGATCGCCGACGAGGTGGACCGCGTCACCCTCGCGAACTTCGCGACCGGCGAGCTGACGGTCGAGACCAAGCCCGACGACACGCCCGTCACGGCGGTCGACCGCGCGGCCGAGCAGGTCGCGCGGCGCCTCATCGCGCAGCACCGGCCCGACGACGCGTTCGTGGGTGAGGAGTACGGCACCACGGGTGCGGGCGCGCGGCGCTGGGTGGTCGACCCGATCGACGGCACCAAGAACTTCATCCGCGACGTGCCCGTGTGGGCGACGCTGATCGCGCTGCTCGACGGCGACGATGCGGCGGTGGGCGTGGTGAGCGCGCCGGCGCTCCACCGGCGCTGGTTCGCGGCGCGCGGCCAGGGCGCATGGCTGGGAGCCTCGGAGGCGACCGCGCGGCCGATCCACGTCTCCGGCGTCGGGTCGCTGGGCGAGGCGTCGCTGTCGTACTCGGACCTCGCGGAGTGGCGCGAGTTCGGGCGCCTGCCGCAGTTCCTGTCGCTCATGGACGACGTGTGGCGCACGCGCGCCTACGGCGACTTCTGGAGCTACATGATGGTGGCCGAGGGCGCGGTCGACATCGCCGCGGAGCCCGAGCTCGCGCTGTACGACATGGCGGCGCTGGTCGCGATCGTGGAGGAGGCTGGCGGCCGCTTCACCGGCGTGGACGGCACGCCTGGGCCGCACGGCGGCAACGCGCTCGTCACCAACGGCCTGCTCCACGACCAGGTGCTGGCCCGCCTCGCGGAGTGATTCCCAATGACAGATGTGACGGGTGGGACGGCCGTCCCACCCGTCACATCTGTCATTGGAAGTCGCCTACCCGAGCGGGAGGTGGGACAGCTCCGATGCGTCGAACCAGAGCAGGTCACGCTCCTCGAGGCGCTCGAGCGCGCCCTCGTCCCCCGCGACGGCGGCCTTGACGTCCTCGGCAGCGGCGCGCTCGTCGACGAACGCGCACGCGATCGCGGCGGCCGGGATCCGGCCCGACACCCGCACGGCGGCGGGGTGGAGGTCCGGAGCGGCGTCGCACTCGGCGCGCGTGAGCTCGGCGACCACGACGACGCGCAGCGGGGAGCCGGACTCCACCACGGACGCGAGGGCTGCCACGTCGCGCGCGACCTCGGCCACCTCGTCGAGGTCGTCGGAGTCCACGATCTCGAGCAGCAGGTCGGTCGCGGCGTACGCGAGCGGCGGCTCCCACAGGCCGTCGGCGCAGCGGGGCAGGTCGTCGACGGTGGCGGGGATGTAGACGCGCATGCGCTCAGTCTGTCACCGCGACGGGCGCGTCCCGCGACGCACGCGCGGCCTCCACGACGACCGTCGCCATCGAGGCGATCGCCCGCCGCAGCGGGGAGCGCGGCGCCACCTCCGCGAGGATCCGGCCGTCGCGCGCGGCGGCGTCCGCGGCGCGCGGGTCGTAGGGCAGGGGCCACACCTCGCTCACGCCGGCGTGGCGGCCCAGCGCCGCCGCGATCGCGTCCTCGGGGCGGGCACCCGCGACCGAGGCGCGGATGCGGTTGACCGCGACGATGGGGGTGGGGCCCTCGTGATCGAGGAGCGCCTGGACCAGGCGGATGAGCTGATGGGGCTCGGCCGAGCCGACCGCGACGACCGCGTCGGCCTCCGCGAGGGCGGCGAGCGTGGCGGCATCGCGGCGCGGGCCCAGGGCCCCGGGGCCGCCCGCTCCGGCATCGGCGGGCGCGGCGAGGTCGAGCACGATCACGTCGGCGGCAGCGCGCAGCGCGGGCCACGTGCGCTCGAGCCCCGGACCCGTCACCTCCGGCCAGCGCGCCGCCCGCGCGAGGCCCGTGAGGACCCCCAGGCGCGGCGCGACCTCGAGCGTGTGGCGCGCGACGAGCGATCCCGCATCGTCCCCCCGCGCCGCGGCGCGCACGACGGCCGCGATGCCCGCGGTCTCGTCCGCGAGCCCGAGCGCCGTCGCGACCGAGGCGCCGTACGTGTCGAGGTCGACCAGCAGCGAGCGGTGGCCCGCGTGGGCGGCCTCCGCGGCGAGGTTGACGGCGACCGTCGTGCGCCCGGGCGCGCCGCCCGAGCCCCACACCGCGACGATGGCGCCGCCGCCGCGCTCGGGCGGCGGCACGAAGACGGGCGCGGGCCTCTCGACCGCGCCGAGCACCACGGCGGCGAGGTCCTCCCCCGCGGTCCTCACGCCGAGCGCCTCGAGCCGCCCCGCCTCCCCCACGCCGACGATGCCGGCCCCGGCGGCGCGGATGGCCGCGACGGCGTCCGCGTCGAGGTGGGGCTGGTCGGACAGCACCACGACGCGGCCCAGCCCCGCGCGCGCGACCGCGACCGCCTCCACCAGGTCGGCGCATCGGCGCACCACCACGAGCCCCGGGTGGCCGTCGATCCGTGCGACCGCCCGCGCCTCCTCGTCGCCGCGCACCGCGACGATCACCCCGAGGCGGCCGCTCACCCGATCCCCACGACCGCGACGTCGGCCGCGCCGGCGAGGGCGTCGAGCAGGTCGCCCACCGCGTCGGCCGGCACCACCACGTAGACCGTCTGGCCGCCCGCGCCGAACGCGCCGTCGTCCCGCTCGACCGCGGCCACGGGCAGCGCCTCGCCGACCCGCGTCGATCCGCCGGCCCCGGCCTCGGGCGTCACCCACACGTCGACCGTCGCGCCGGCCTCGACGCCCGCGGCGATCAGGGCGGTCGCGACCACCGCCACGGGGCGGCCGTCGTAGTCCTCACGCGCGGCGACGGCCGTCGCGGGGATGAGCTCGCCCGCCCCCACGGCGCGGGTCACGACCCTGCCGAACGGCGCCGCGTCGGGCGCCTCGAGGTAGCCCTCGCCCACGCGCACGTGCGCCACCACCACGTTGGACTCGTCGAGCACCGCTCCGGGCGCGAGCGTGGTCGCGGCCGCGTAGACCGGTGCGGTGCGGTCCGCGGAGCGCAGGGTCAGCGCGACGCCGGCGACGGCGACCGCGATGAGCAGGAGGCCCACGACGAGTCGCGGGTCGCGCCACGACGGCGGCCGCAGCCGCGCCGCCACCGCATGAACGTCGTCGCCCATCGGCACCCCCATTGCCGTCGGATGGGACCATCATGCCTGGTGGATGGCGCGGCGTGAAGACCTGTGGAGAACAGGGCGGGCCGCACCGACGCGTGTCACAATGGCGAGGTGCCGCCCCGCTTCCTCAAGCTCAGCGACGTTCAGGAGATCCTGAACATCTCCTCGCAGCAGGCCTATGCCCTCGTGCACTCCGGCGACCTGCGCGCGATCCAGGTGGGCGGCCGGGGTCAGTGGCGCGTGGACGAGGCTGAGCTCGAGAACTACATCGCCCGCCAGTACGCGCTCGCCGAAGAGCAGCTGAGGGAGCGCGAGGGCCACTAGGCGGCGCGCACCACCCGCAGCGCCGCGATCGGCACCGCGACGGTCGTGCCGTCGGCGGCGAGGTCGACATGGTCCGCGCCGACCGCGACGATCAGCCCGGCCCACCGGCCGCCATCGGTCTCCGCGGTCACCGGCGCACCGGCCTCCGCGAGCTCGCGCAGCGCCGATGCGACGGTGAGCCGCCGCCGCACCTCGCTCAATGGAGCGGCCGCATGCGCGAGCCCCTCCGCGGCCGCCACGGCCGCGAGCGGCACCACCGCCTGACCCTCGGCCGTGTCGAGCAGCACCCACGCGCCCGCGACGTCCGCGACCGCGCCGGCGACGACGCCTCCCCCGCGCAGCACGAGCCGCACCAGCACGGGGCCCTGCGCCGCGAGGCGCGACGCGAGGGTGACAGCGGCACGCTCGTCGCGCGTGCGGTCGAGGATCTGGGCATCGACCTCGGCGCGCTCGGACGCGTCGATGCGGGCCTCGAGGTCCTCGAACAGCAGCTCCCAGCGCATGCCGCCACGCTAGCCGCGCCGTCCCCAGGCCGCAGCCCCCCGGTGGACAAAACGGACGCGCGGGACTACACCAGGAGATGTCAAACAGCATCAAACGGCATCTAATGGGGGCAAATATGGTCCAGACGGGTATCGGCGCGGGGACGTCGGGACGCGGCGCCGGGACGATGCGCGGGGCGGGCCTGGTGGCCGCGCTCGCCGCCGGCCCGCTCGGCACGGCCGCGGGGCTCATGGCCTGGCGCGCCGCTGCCCAGGTCGACTGGCGACTGTGGACCGCCGCCGACGCCGTGGTGGTCGCGGCCGGGATCGTCGGCGCCGCGGTGGCGGCCCGCTTCCTGGCCGAGGTGGTCGCGGCGCTCGTCGCCCGGGCCCGCGGGGTCGCGGCGCCCGCGTGGACCGGGCGCCTCGCCCGGTCGGCGGCGGCCACGCTCGCTGCGGTCGCGCTGAGCGCGGGCGCCGCGCAGGCCGCCGACCCGCCCCCGTCCGCCGGCTGGCTGCCGGACGGCGCGGGTGCGGGCGCGCCGTGGGCACCGGCGACCCAGGCGCCGCTGCCCGCCCGCGTCACGGCGACCGCCACCGCGACCGCGACGGTCGCGACCCCGGCGGCCACGGACGGGGCCGCGGACGCCCCCGCGGCGCGCACACCAGCCGCACCGGCCGCGCCGGCCGCACCGCCGCGCGCCTCGACGGACGCGGCGACGGTCCACGTGGTGGTCGCGGGCGAGTGCCTGTGGACCATCGCGGCGGGCATGCTCGGTCCCGACGCGGGAGACGCCGCGGTCGCCGACGCATGGCCCGCGCTGTACGCGGCGAACCGCGACCGCATCGGCCCCGATCCGGACCTCATCCTGCCCGGCCTCGCGCTCGAGGTCCCCGCCGCGCTGGACGGGGGCGCGCGATGAGCGCCGAGCCGGCGTGGGCGCCGCGGCCACCGCGCCGCGACGTCTACGGGCGGTCGCGCGCCACCCTCGGCGACCCGACGCCGCTGGCCTGCACCGTCGCGCTCACCGCGATCGAGGTGGTGCACGGCGGCGACGGGCTCGACACGCTGCTGCGGTGGATCACCCCCGAGGTGCGCGAGGTGCTCGCCCGCCAGCACTCGCTCGCGCGGCGCGCGGGACGGAACGGCGCCACCGCCGCGCGGATCCTGCGGGCGCGCGCGTGCCGCGTCTCGCGCGGCGCCGCGGAGGTGGGCGCGGTCGCGAGCATCGGCGGGCGGTCCCACGCGGTCGCGATCCGCCTCGAGGACCTGGCCGGGCGGTGGGTCATCACGGTGCTCGACATCGGCTGACGGCCCCGGACGCGCGGGAGGGCGGCACCCGTGCGGGTGCCGCCCTCCGTGGCGTCGGTCGGCGGGGCGTCAGAGCTCCGCGTCCTCCTCGTTCCTGCCGTGGCACATCTTGTACTTGCGGCCCGAGCCGCACGGGCACGGCGAGTTCTTGCCGGTGCCCGCGAACGTGCGGCCGTCGTCCCAGGGCTTGGGGCCCTGCTGGGCCGCCGCCACCTTGGTGTCGCCCGAGCCGTCCTGCGCGGGGCCGGAGAACGTCAACGCGCCCATGCTCGCCTGGACGTAGCCGCCGGAGGAGCCGGACGCCGCCGGGGACGCCGCCATGCGCTGGCCGGACGCGCCCGCCGCCGCGCGCTGCGCGGGGGCGCCCTGCGCGGTCTGCGCGGCCGAGTCCGCGGTGACGGGCGCCTGCGGCGTCTCCTTCTTCTCGACGCGGTACAGGATCGAGACGGCCTGCTCCTTGATGGCGTCGGACATCGCCTCGAACAGCTGGTAGCCCTCGCGCTGGTACTCGATGAGCGGGTCGCGCTGACCCATCGCGCGCAGGCCGATGCCCTCCTTGAGGTAGTCCATCTCGTAGAGGTGCTCGCGCCACTTGAAGTCGAGCACCTGGAGCAGCACCTGACGCTCGACCTGACGCATGATGTCGGCGCCGAGCTTCATCTCGACGTACTGGTACTGAAGCTTGGCGTCGGCCAGCAGCTCGCGCTCGAGGAACGCCGTCGTGAGGCCGGAGATGTCCCCCGCCTCGTCGATGACCTCGTCGATGTCGATCGACACCGGGTAGACGGCCCGCAGGTCCTTCCACAGCGCCTCGAGGTCCCAGTCGTCGGGCGAGCCGACGAGGGTCGCGGAGCGCACGTACGCCTTGACCACGTCCTCGACGAAGGACTGCATCTGCTCGTGCAGGTCCTCGCCGTCGAGCACGCGGCGGCGCTCGGCGAAGATGATCTTGCGCTGCGAGTTGAGGACGTCGTCGTACTTGAGGATGTTCTTGCGGATCTCGTGGTTGCGGCCCTCGATCTGCGCCTGGGCGCTCTGCACGCCGCGCGTGAGGACCTTCGACTCGATCGGCATGTCGTCGGGCAGCGCGGCCGAGTTCATCACGGACGCCGCGAGGCCCGACTGGAACATGCGCATGAGGTCGTCCTCGAGCGAGAGGTAGAACCGGCTCTCGCCCGGGTCGCCCTGACGGCCGGAGCGGCCGCGGAGCTGGTTGTCGATGCGGCGCGACTCGTGACGCTCGGTGCCGAGCACGTACAGGCCGCCGGCCTCGAGCACCTCGAGGCGCTCGGACTCGACGTCCTCCTTCGCCTGGGCGAAGACGTCCTTCCAGACCTGCTCGTACTCGTCGGGCTGCTCGTTGGGGTCGAGCCCGCGCGCCTGCATCTCCGCCACGGCGCGGAACTCGGGGTTGCCGCCGAGCATGATGTCGGTGCCGCGGCCCGCCATGTTGGTGGCGACCGTGACGGCGCCCTTGCGGCCCGCCTCGGCGACGATCGACGCCTCGCGCTCGTGCTGCTTGGCGTTGAGCACGGTGTGGACGATGCCGCGCTTGCGCAGCTCGGCCGACAGCGCCTCGGACTTCTCGACGGACACGGTGCCGACGAGGATGGGCTGGCCCTTCGCGTTGCGCTCGAGGATGTCCTCGATCACCGCGTCGTGCTTCGCCTTCTCAGACTTGTAGAGCAGGTCGGCCTGGTCCTGGCGGACCATCGGGCGGTTGGTCGGGATGGGGATGACGCCCATGCCGTACGTCGAGTGCAGCTCGGCCGCCTCGGTCTGGGCGGTGCCCGTCATGCCGCCGATCTTGTCGTACATGCGGAAGTAGTTCTGGAGCGTGATGGAGGCGTAGGTCTGGTTCTCCGCCTTGATCACCACCTTCTCCTTGGCCTCGATCGCCTGGTGCAGGCCCTCGGAGTAGCGACGCCCCTTGAGCAGGCGGCCGGTGTGCTCGTCGACGATGTCGACCTCGCCGCCCTGGACCACGTAGTCGCGGTCGCGGCGGAACAGCTCCTTGGCCTTGATGGCGTTGTTGAGGAAGCCGATGAGGGGCGTGTTGGCGGGGTCGTAGAGATTCTCGATGCCGAGCGCCTTCTCGACCTTGTCGATGCCGGGCTCGAGGACGCCGACCGCGCGCTTCTTCTCCTCGACCTCGTAGTCGACGTCGACCTCCATCGACTGCACGAGCCGCGCGAACTCGACGTACCAGCGGTTGTTGTCGCCCGAGGCGGGGCCGGAGACGATGAGCGGCGTGCGCGCCTCGTCGATGAGGATCGAGTCGACCTCGTCGATGATCGCGTAGTGGTAGCCGCGCTGCACCAGCTGGGTGGGGTTGAGCGCCATGTTGTCGCGCAGGTGGTCGAAGCCGAACTCGTTGTTCGTGCCGTACGTGATGTCGGCCTCGTACTGACGGCGGCGCACGTCCGGGAGCTGGTTGGCGATGATGCAGCCGGTGGTCATCCCGAGGAAGCGGAACACGCGGCCCATGAGGTCGGACTGGTAGCTCGCGAGGTAGTCGTTGACGGTGACGACGTGGACGCCCTTGCCGTCGAGCGCGTTGAGGTACGCGGGCAGGGTCGCGACGAGGGTCTTGCCCTCACCGGTCTTCATCTCGGCGATGTTGCCGTGGTGGAGCGCGCCGCCGCCCATGAGCTGGACGTCGAAGTGACGCATGCCGAGCGTGCGGCGCGATGCCTCGCGCACGGCCGCGAACGCCTCGGGCATGAGGTCCTCGAGGGTCTCGCCGTTGGCGCGGCGCTCCTTGAACTCGTCGGTGAGGCCGCGGAGCTCGTCGTCCGACATGGCCTCGTACGCCTCTTCGAGGGCGTTGGTGAGCGTCACCACCTTCTCGAGTCGTCGGAGCTCGCGCCCCTCGCCCATCCGGATGATGCGGTCCATCAATGCCACGTCGCACTCCTCGCGAATCCTGGAACAGTCCCCGACCATCGTAGGCGGTCAGTGGATGGTCTCCGGCTCGTCTCGCTGTGGGCGCAACAGGACCACCGCGCAGCCGAGCACCGCGCCGCCGGCGACCCCGACCCAGCCCAGGTCCTCGCCGAACACGAACGCGGCCGTGACGGCCGCCACGAGCGGCTCGAGCAGCGACACGATGGTCGCGACGAACGGCGGCACGGTGCGCAGCCCGCCGAGGTAGAGCACGTACGCGAGCGCGGTGACCACGATGCCCATGCCGAGCGTGATCGCCCACCCGTACAGGTCCGTCGCGGCGCCGATGCCGGCCGCGAGCGCGGCGGGCACGAGCGCGAGGCCGCCGATCGCGAACGCGAACGCCGTGAGCTCGACGGGGCCGAGGCCCGCGACCGGGGCGCGGTTGACCACCGAGATCGCGGCGAACGAGGCGCCCGCGCCGAGCGCGAGCAGCGCGCCCACCAGGCCGTCGGCGCCCGTGTCGGCGGAGCCGCCGAGCAGCAGCGTGAGGCCCGCGAGCGCAAGGACGAGGGCGCCCAGGGTGGCCGCGGGCGGGCGCCTGCGGGTGGTCGCCCAGTCCCACGCGGCGACGCACACGGGTGCGGACCCGATCCCGATGAGCGTCGCGAGGCCCACCGAGGACGCCCCGATCGCGGAGAAGAACAGCGCCTCGAACAGGGCGGTCAGGAGGCCGGTGACCGCGGCGCGCCGCAGCGCGGCGCCCCGCAGCATCCGCAGGCCGCCCCGCGCGGCCAGGTAGGCGAGGAGCGCGCCGCCCGCCACGAGCATGCGCCACATCGCGATGGAGAACGCGTGCAGCCCGGCGTGGTCGCCGAGCAGGGTGCCGAGCACGCCGCCGAAGCCCCACAGGGTCGCCGCGGCCACGACGGACACGAAATGGCGGGGCTGCACCGGGGAAATCTATCCGGTGCGGCCCCGCCGTGACGGGAGAAGCGGCGCGGCCTCGCTGCCGCGCCGCGCCTGCTCAGGCGGTCTCGCGCGCCTGCGCGTCCTCGTCCTGCTCGAGGTGGATCACGCCGTACGTCCAGCCGCGGCGGCGGTAGACCGCCGATGCGAGGCCGGTCTCGAGGTCGTGGAAGAGGAAGAAGTCGTGGCCCACGAGCTCCATCTGGTCGACCGCATCGGCGATGCTCATGGGAGCAGCCGCGTGGACCTTGGAACGGATGACGATGGGGGTGCCGTCGATGGGGATCTCGCGGTGCGAGCCCTCGGGAGCACCCTCCCACGCCTCCGCGCTGGTGGCGCGCTCCTCGTCGGCCGCCGCCTCGTCGGGCTCGACCGGCACCGTGTGGAGGCCGGGCTTGCCCTGGTGGCGGTGCGCCTTGCGCTCGTGGAGCTTGCGCAGCTGCTCGAGGAGCTTCTGCATCGCGCCGTCGAGGGCGACGTAGCGGTCCTCGGCCGCGCACTCCGCGCGGACCAGGCCGCGCCCGCGCACCGTGATCTCGACACGCTCGCGATCGTTGGCGTGCCTCGGGTTCCTCTCATGGACCACATGGATGTCCGCGCGGGTCGCGCGAGGGGCGAGGGCCTCGACCTTCTCCATCTTCTCGAAGATCTTCTGCCGCATGTCCTCGGAGACCTTGGTGTGACGTCCCACGATTGCGATGTCCATGACGAAAACTCCTTCAACTGTCGCTGGGGCCCCGCAGGGGCCAGGGGCAAGGTGGCGGCGCTTGTCACGCCTGCTGCATCACCTCCTTGCCGGGAAGGTGTCCGACTGTCGTCGTCCTGGAACTCCCACCATAACGCCTGCCGCGGTCATGCGGGACGGACCGACGTCGGTGGCGTCGGGGACGGCGCGGATGCCAGCGTCAGCGCCGCGACGGGCACCCAGCGCGTGCCCTCGAGGGCGCCCGCGGCGCGGACGAGCGTGGCCCCTGTCGTGACGACGTCGTCGACCAGGAGGGCGGGCCGGGCG
>NZ_BBLZ01000002.1:0-451650 GCF_000971195.1 Demequina soli | reverse complement strand
GGCGGGTCCCGCCGGACGGGCGCGGCGGCGCAGCACGGGCGCCCCGGCACGCCAGCGGCCGCGGTCCCCCGCGCCCCGCGAGGACCCGCGCGCGGGCGCCAGGACCGCCTCGACCCGCGCGGCCACGCCCGCATCGGCGAGGCCCGCCGCCGCCGCGCGCGCGAGCAGCAGCGGCAGGTCCGCGCCGCGCCGGCGCGTGTGCGCGGCGCGCGCGGGGCACGGGATCACCGCGACGGAGGACGATGCGCGGGCCCCCGCAAGCGCGGCACCCGCCTCCCGCGCCGCCCGGGTCATCGCGGGCCCGAGCAGCGCCCCGAGGTCGCGCCGACCCGCGTCCTTCCACGCCGCGACGATGCGGTGGGCGGCCCCGTCGAGCTCGGCGATGGACCACACAGGCAGCGGCGGGTCGAGCACGCCCAGGCGCACCGCGCCGCTCTCGCAGCGCAGGGGCGGCTCCCACCACGGGGCCTCGCACTCGTCGCACCAGCGCACGTCCGCCAGGCCGCAGCCGGGGCACTCGACGGGCACGACGAGGCGCGCCACCCGCCCCAGCGGGCCCGGCTCGCCCCGTCCCATGCGCTCAGGGTGCGGCGGCACGCCCCGGCCGCCGCCGCGGCCGCTTCCCGCCGGGGACGCGCCCGCCCCCGGCGCGGGTCGGGGACATCAGCCCGCGTAGGCGAGGTCCGAGACGCCGCTCGCGATGCTCGACCAGCCGGTGCCGGCCCGCTCGCGGACCGTGCCGTCCTTCGACACGAGCGTGATCGACCGGTCGCCGTGGCGGGCGGAGATCTCGACGGCGTCGGGGACGGCGGCGTCCTCCGTGGTGCGGCCGCCGACCACGACGGTCCACAGCGGCGGTGCCGCGCCCTTCTCGGAGGACGTGCCGAGCAGGGCGACCGTGAGGTCGTCCACCCAGATCGCGTCGATGGTCGCGCCGATGTTCGCGCCGATCTGCAGCGGCTCGCCCACGCTCAGGGGCGCGCCCTTGTCGGAGCGGACCACCTCGGCGACCTCGACCACGGTCTGCGCCCCGGCGCGGGACACGACCAGCACGCGCGCGCCGTCGCGGGACGGCACCACCTCCTGGACGGTGCGGCCCGCGAGCCAGCGCGCATCGAGGGACGTCTGGTTCCCGTCCTTGTCGACGGCGATGATCGCCTGCGGCTCCGTCGTCTCGGACGTCCACACCCAGCCGTAGCGATCGAAGCTCGGGGGCACCAGGTGATCCCCCTCGACGAGCGTGGTGGTGGCCATCGTGCCCTGCGCCTCCCCCGCATCGTCCACCGGCACGAGCGAGTCCGCGCCGCCCTCGAGCGCGTCGGACAGGACGATGGTGTCGCCGCCGACGCGGAACGCGACGCGGCGTCCGTTGTAGCCGGTCGCGAGGCCATCCGCGCCGGCGGGCAGCGCGCCCACCGAGTCGGGGACCACGCGCATCTGGTCGCCGTCCCACAGGCCGAGCCGGCCGTCGACGAAGGCCGCGGCGACGTTCTCGGGGACGGGCTCGGGGGCGAGCGTGTCCTGCGTGTGCGCGACGAGCGGCAGGCCCGCCACGGTGACGTCGACGCCCGTGATGCCGGGCAGCGCGGTGAGCGTCTGGCGCAGCTGCTGCTCCGCGAGGGCGCGCTGGTCGGCGTTGCCCGCCGACTGCGACGCGAGCTGCACCTTCGCGATGCCGTCCGTCACCACGACGGAGTCGACCGCGAGGCTCGAGCCCTCGGGGAAGCCGGTGGTGACCGCGTTGGACAGCCACGGCGACGGGCCCGCGACCAGCTCGCGTGCCGCGGACGTCGCGACGTTGCTCACCGGCAGCCACCGGAGCTCGGGCACCACCGTGCTGCCGTCCTGCGAGGCGAAGATGAGCGTGACGGGCAGGAACACGCGGTTGAAGTTCGCCTCGGCGAGCAGCGAGCCGTCCTCGAGGCCCGAGATGCGCCACTGCGCGGCGACGTCCTTGGAGACGCGGAACTCGAGCTGCGCCTGGGTGCCCGACTGGGCCTCGAGCATCCGCCCGTCCTCGTCGATCGACGCGGCGACGGGCACCGAGTAGGTGACGCGGCCGGCGGCCTCGTCGTAGTCGGGCGTGAGGGCGCCCGAGTCGAACACGGTCACCTCCGCGAGCGGGTCCCAGTCGGCGCGCGCGGGCACCGTGAGGTACTCGCGTGCCACGGAGAAGTCGGAGGCGAAGCCCGCCGCGGTCGCGCGGATGAAGCCGGACACGATCTGGTTGACGCTGTCGCCCATCTGGGGGCCCTCGGCGAAGGGCACGAACGGCTCGGCGCCGTCGACCTCGCCCGTGCCCTCGTTGACCTCTCCCGAGGTCGGGATGGTCGCGCACGCGCTCAGCGCGAGCGCCGCGGCGGCGCACACGGCGGCGAGCCTCAGCCTCATGGGGCCACCTCCCTGCGGTCGGAGTCGAGCGGCACGCGCTCGGCGCGGGTCGCGTAGTCGGGCTCGGGGATCACGAGCGGCAGCGGCGGATGCTGGCCCAGCCCGCGCGACGTCCGCGGCAGCTGGAGGCGGAAGCTCGCGCCCTTGCCGGGCAGGCCCCACGCCTCGAGCTTGCCGCCGTGCAGCTGCGCGTCCTCGCGGGCGATGGACAGGCCCAGGCCCGTGCCGCCCATGGTGCGGGCGCGCGCGGCGTCGGCGCGCCAGAAGCGGTCGAACACGCGCTGCGCCTGCTGCGGCGTGAGGCCGATGCCGTAGTCGCGCACGACGACCGCGACCGCCCGCTTGGTCGAGGCCACGACGACGTCGACGGGCCCGCCCTGCGCGTGCTCGATCGCGTTGGAGAGCAGGTTGCGGACGATGCGCCCGACCCGCGGGCGGTCGATCGACGCGAGGTGGTCCCCCTTGGCGATCCACAGCCGCAGCTCGACGCCCTGGCCGCGGGCCGCGGGCACCATCGCCTCCACCTGGTCGCGCACCACGTCCGCGAGGGACATGTCCTCGAACTCGAGCTGCGCGGCGCCCGCGTCGATGCGGGAGATCTCGAGCAGGTCCGCCAGCAGGGTCTCGAAGCGGTCGATCTGGGTGTCGAGCAGCTCCGCGGTGCGGGCCACCTCGGGCGGGAAGCCGTCGCGCGCATCGTGCAGCACGTCGGCAGCCATGCGGATCGTGGTGAGCGGCGTGCGCAGCTCGTGGGAGACGTCCGAGACGAAGCGCCGCTGCAGGCGCGACAGCTCCTCCATGCGGGTGATCTGCCGCTGGAGCGACTCCGCCATCTCGTTGAAGGTGCGCGCGAGGGTCGCCATCTCGTCCTGGCCGCGTACGGTCATGCGCTCCGAGAGGATGCCCTCCGCGAGGCGCGACGCGACGCGCGCCGCCTGGCGCACGGGCCGCACGGTCTGCCGGGTCACCTGGAAGGTGAGGAGGCCGAGCAGCGCCATGAGCGCGACGGCGCCCACCGCGAGGACGCGCTGGATGAGCTCGAGCGTCGCCTGCTCGTCCGCGAGCGAGTACACGAAGTACAGCTCGTAGTCGCCGGCGCCGCGCACGGTCACCGGCACGCCCACCACCACGCCGGGGTCGCCGGTGTCGGGCATCGCGACGTACTGCCACGACTGGGCGGCGCCGCCCTCGACCGCCGCGCGCATCTCGGGCGTGATGATGCTCACCAGCTCGGGATCGGTCACGGGCGTGGTGAGGAGCACGCCGGACGAGTTCGACGGGTCGCGCAGGAGCACGATGCCGCGCGAGCTGCCGCCGACCGTGCCGAGCCCGTCGACGAGGTCGTTGACGAGCTGCTGGAGGTCGCCCGGGCTCTCCGCGGTCGACGCGTCGACGTTCTCCTGCGCGCCGGCCGCGTCGCGCGCGGACTCCGACAGGATCCGGTCCACGCGGGTCTCGACCAGCCCGTCGCGGATCTGCGTGCTGATGACGTAGCCGATGAGCAGCAGCGCGCCGAGGCCGAGCACCGTGGTGGTCGCGACGACGCGCAGCAGGATGGACCCGCGGAACCGCCGCCAGACCCGGCGCGGGCCCTTGGCGAGGTTCGCCCACAGGGAGCGGGGCGTGGGCCTCACGACCCGACGCCACCCGCCTTGTAGCCGACGCCGCGCACCGTCACGATGATCTCCGGGTTCTCCGGGTCCCTCTCGACCTTGGCGCGCAGGCGCTGGATGTGGACGTTGACGAGCCTCGTGTCGGCGGCGTGCCGGTAGCCCCACACGTCCTCGAGCAGCACCTCGCGCGTGAACACCTGGCCCGGGCTGCGGGCGAGCGTGACGAGCACGTCGAACTCGAGCGGGGTGAGCGGGATCATCTCGCCGTCGCGCGTGACGCGGTGGCCCGTCACGTCGATCTCGAGGTCGCCGACGCGGACCACCGCGGGCGTGGCGTTGTCGTTGCGGCGCAGGCGCGCACGGACGCGGGCGATCAGCTCGCGCGGCTTGAACGGCTTGGGCACGTAGTCGTCGGCACCGGCCTCGAGGCCGACCACCACGTCGACCGTCTCGGACTTGGCGGTCAGCATGATGATCGGCACGCCCGACTCGGCGCGGATCTCGCGGCAGATGTCGATGCCGGAGCGGCCCGGCAGCATGAGGTCGAGCAGGATCACGTCCGGGTTGGTGGCCCGGAACGCGGCCACCGCCTCGTCGCCGTGGTCGCAGAACACCGTCTCGAAGCCGTCGCCGCGCAGGACGATGCCGAGCATCTCGGACACCGCGGGGTCATCGTCGACCACCAGGATCTTCGCCGTCATGCACCCATTATGCCGAGCGGTCCGCCGCGGCCCGCGCAACGCGTGGCAGGATGGGCGGGACCGCACCGAGAGGACGCCATGGACGACCGCGACGACGCCGCCGCCTGGGCCGCCCCCGCGCCCGTCTCCCCTGATAGCCCGCCGATCCCGGCACCGGCCGCCGCGGTGTCCGGCTGGGGTCCCGCGCCGACCGACGGGTGGGCCGCCGGTCCCCCGGCGCCCGCCGCATCGTCCCCGTACGCCGCCGCACACGCGGCCGCGCCCACGTCCGCCTCGTGGCAGCCCGGCTTCATGCCGCTGCGCCCGCTCGGCTTCGGCGACCTCCTGGGCCTGCCGTTCCGCGCGATGCGCTACAACCGCTCCGTCGTGGTCGGCGGGCCGCTGCTGCTCACCCTCGGCGCGACCGCGCTGCTGGCCGTCGGCATGTGGCTGGGCTTCCGCGACGCGTCGCTGCTCTTCACCGACCCCACGCAGGCCGGCTCGTTCAGCCTCGGCGGCACCACGATCGCGGTGCTGGTCATCGGGCTCGTCGCCGCGCTGCTCGCGGACGTCCTGTCGAGCGCGATCGTCGCGCCGGGAGTCGCGCGCGGCGTCCTCGGCGAGCGCATCAGGCTCGCGGACGCGTGGCACGCCGTGCGCCCCCGCATCGGCGCCCTGCTGCTCCTGTACGTCGTGGCGACCGTCGGCCTGCTCGCCGTCGTGACGCTCGGCCTGCTGCCGCTCATCCTCACGGTCGCGAACGGCGCGGGCGCGGGGGCGATCGTCGCGTCGGTGCTCCTCGTGATCGTCGTGGCGGTGCCGGCCGCAGCCGTGGTCACGCTGGTCGGCGGCATCGCGCGCCCCGTGATCGTGCTCGAGCAGCGCCGCACGTTCGCCGGGCTGCGCCGCACCATCGGGCTCCTCAAGGGACGCTTCTGGTGGTCGCTGCTCGTCGTGTTCGTCGCCACGGTCCTCATCGGCGCCGTGTCGGGCGTGGTGAGCAACCTCGGCAGCGGCGTGGGCCTCGTGGTCGGCTTCGCCGCCCCCGACAACGGGATCCTGCTGGGCATCGCGTTCGTGCTGTCGCTCGTGCTGAGCCTCGTCGTCTCCTATGTCCTCACGTACTCCTTCATGGGCTCGCTGTTCGCGCTCCTCCTCATCGACCTGCGCATCCGCAACGAGGGCTTCGACCTCACCCTCGCGGAGGCCGCCGAGGCGCGGCGCGCGTGAGCCTGGACGCCCCGCCGCTCACGCCGGACGCGGACGCCGCGCGCCGCTGGGCCGTCGAGGAGCTCGCGAAGGACGAGTACCGCCAGGGCGGCACCTCGTGGCTCGAGCGGGTCTGGCAGTGGTTCTCCAGCCTGCTCGACGGGCTCGGCAACGGCGCCGGCGGCGCGCTCGGCACCCTCGGCACGATCGCGGTGGTCGTGGTCGCCGTCGGCGCCGTCGCGCTGGTGCTGTGGCTCGTCGTGGGACCGATGCGCCGCACCAGGGCCGCCGCGAGGGCCGCCGAGGGCCTGTTCGCGGACGACCGCGGCGCGGACTCCCTCGCCGAGGCCGCGCGGGCCGCCGCCCGCGCCGGCGACTGGGCCGGCGCGACGCTCGACCAGTACCGCGCCCTCATCCGCGGCCTCGCCGAGCGCGACCTCATCGCCCTCACCGCGGGCCTCACAGCGGCCGAGGCGGCCGCACACGGCGGGCGCGCGCTGCCCGCCCTCGCGACGCGGCTGACGGCCGACGCGGACGCGTTCGACGGGATCCGCTACGGGCACGTCCCCGCCACCGAGGCCACCTACGCGCACGCCCTCGAGACGACCCGCGCGTGCGCGGCGGCGCGGCCGCGGGTGGACGCCGGGTCGCCGTCGTGACGGCCGGACCCGCCCTCGTCACCGCCGACATGGGCCCCGGCCTCGGCGAGCGGCTGCGCCGCAACCGGCTCGGGATCGTCGCGCTCGCGCTGCTCGTCGCCGTCGTGGCGGCGCTCGTGCTGGGGACCCGCGCCGGCGACGTGGACCCGCTGTCGACCGAGAACTCGACGCCCACCGGCGCGCGCGCGGTCGCGCAGATCCTGCGCGGCCACGGGGTCGAGGTGCGCCAGGTCGACCGCCTCGCGCGCGCCGCCGTTCAGGACCCGGCCGCGACCACGCTCGTCATCGCGAACCCGTCCCAGCTCACCGCGGGCCAGGCGACCGCGCTGCGCGAGTACCCCGGCGACCTCGTGCTCCTCGGCGAGTCCGGAGGCGCGCTCGCCGCGCTCGGGCTGCCCCTGACCGAGGAGCCCGTCTACCTGCCCGAGACCGTGCGGTCGGGCTGCACCGACCCCGACGCGGTCGCGGCCGGCACCGCGCGGGTCGACCTGGTCGGCCTGGTCGCGACCGACGCCACCGAGGTGTGCTTCATCGGGCGCTCCGGCGCCGGGGCCTTCGCGCGCGTCACCGACGGCACCCGCACCGTCACGGTGATCGCCTCCAGCGGCATCGTCACCAACGCCCAGCTCGCCGACGCGGGCGACGCCGCCCTCGCGGTGCGCACCCTCGGCCGCCACGCGCAGGCCGTCTGGTACGTCGCCGACGGGCTGGACCCCACCCTGCCGACGTGGTCGGGCTCGGGCTCGGGCGACGTGCCCGGCCGGGTGCCGAGCTCGGTCGACGCGCTGCCCGACTTCATGCCCCCCGGCACCGGCTCCGCCCTCTACGCGCTCGCGCTCGCCGCGCTCGTCGCCGCGTTCTGGCGGGCGCGCCGTTTCGGCGCGCTCGTGCGCGAGCCGCTGCCCGTGGTGGTGCGCGCGTCCGAGGCCACGCGCGGCCGCGCCCGGCTCTACCGGCGCGCCCGCGCCGCGGGCCGGGCGGGGGCGTCCCTGCGCGCCGCGGCGGCGCTCCGCATGGGCCGGCGCCTCGGCGTGGGCCGCGCGGACGGCCGCGACGCGCTCGTCGGCGCCGTCGCGCGCGCCTCCGGCCGCCCCGCCGTCGACGTCGACCGCCTGCTCTACGGACCCCCGCCCGCGGACGACGCGGCCCTTCTCACCCTGATCTCCGAGCTCGACACCCTGGAAAGCGAGGTTCACCGACCGTGACCGACCCCACCCCGACCACCGCCACTGCGGACCCCTCCACGCCCGAGCCGGACGCGGCCGCCCCGGCGACCGACGCATCGTCCGCCGCGCGCGACGCGCTGGGACGCCTGCGCACCGAGGTGGGCAAGGCCGTCGTCGGCCAGGACCAGATGGTCACCGGGCTGGTGATCGCGCTGCTGTGCCGCGGCCACGTGCTGCTCGAGGGCGTGCCGGGAGTCGCGAAGACGCTGCTGGTGCGCGCGCTCGCCGCGTCGCTCGACCTCGACACCAAGCGCGTGCAGTTCACGCCCGACCTCATGCCCGGCGACGTGACGGGATCGCTCGTGTACGACGCGCGCACGGCGGCGTTCTCGTTCCGCGAGGGGCCGGTGTTCACGAACCTCATGCTCGCGGATGAGATCAACCGCACGCCCCCGAAGACGCAGTCGGCGCTGCTCGAGGCGATGGAGGAGCGCCAGGTGACCGTCGACGGCGAGGCGCGCCCGCTGCCCGACCCGTTCCTGGTCATCGCGACCCAGAACCCCGTCGAGTACGAGGGCACCTACCCGCTGCCTGAGGCGCAGCTCGACCGCTTCATGCTCAAGCTCACGGTGCCGATGCCGGCGCGCGACGCCGAGACCGACGTGCTGCGCCGGCACGCCGCCGGCTTCGATCCGCGCGACCTCGCGGCCGCAGGCGTGGGCCCCGTCGCCTCGATCGGCGACCTCGACGCCGCGCGGGCGTCCGTCGCGGCGGTCGAGGTCGCCGACGACGTGCTCGCGTACATCGTCGACATCTGCCGCGCGACGCGCGAGGCTCCGTCCGTCGCGCTCGGCGTGTCCCCGCGCGGCGCCACCGCGCTCATGCAGACGGCGCGCGCGTGGGCGTGGATGCGCGGCCGCACGTACGTCTCCCCCGACGACGTCAAGGCGCTCGCCGCGTGGACGCTCGCGCACCGCATGCGGGTGCGCGCCGAGGCGGAGCTCGAGGGCGTCACCGCGATCTCCGTGCTCACGTCCGTGCTCGCCGCCGTGCCCGTGCCGCGCTGACATGCACATCACCGGCTGGACGGTCGCGCTCGCGGCGCTCGGGGCGGTCCCGGCCGCCCTCACGCAGTCGCGCGGCGTCGCGGTCCTGTGGCTGCTCGGCGTCGCCGCGCTCGCCGCGGTCGACGCGTGGCTCGCGCCGCGCACCTCCTCGGTGGGGGTGCGGCGGGAGGCGCCCGCGTCGGTGCGGCTGTCGCAGGCCGCGACCACGCGGCTCGTCGTCGCCAACGTGGGCCGGCGCCGCGTCCGCGGGGCGGTGCGGGACGCCTGGCAGCCCTCGGCGGGGGCGACCGGCGAGCGGCATGCGTTCGCTCTTGCGGCCGGCGAGTCCGCATCGTTCCGGACGATGCTGCGGCCCACACGGCGCGGCGACCGGGCCGCCGGGCCGGTGACGGTGCGCACGTTCGGGCCGCTGCGCCTCGCGGGGCGGCAGCGCTCGCTCGAGGTGCCGGCGCGCCTGCGGGTGCTGCCCGAGTTCGCCTCGCGGCGCCACCTGCCGTCGCGCCTGCAGCGCCTGCGCGAGATCGACGGCCGGACCGCCGTGCGGCTCAAGGGCGCGGGCTCCGAGTTCGACTCGCTGCGCGAGTACGTGGTGGGCGACGACGTCCGCGCGGTCGACTGGCGCGGCACCGCGCGCCGCGGCGAGGTCGTGGTGCGCACCTACCGTCCCGAGCGGGACCGCCGCGTGGTCATCGCGCTCGACTGCGCGCGGCTGTCCGCCGCGCGGGTGGGCGACGCGCCGCGCCTCGACGCATCGATCGAGGCGGCGCTGCTGCTCGCCGCGCTCACGACGCACGCCGGCGACCGGGTGCAGGCGACCGCCTTCGACCGCGCGGAGCAGGCGCGCGCGGCGGCCGGCGGAGGGGCGGGAGTGGTCGCCGCGCTCGCCTCCGCGCTGGCCCCCGTGGAGCCGTCGCTGCTCGAGCCCGACTGGCCCGCGCTCGTCCGGCTCGTCGAGTCGCGCGTGTCGCAGCGCGCGCTCGTGGTGCTGCTCACGACGGTCGACACGTCGGCGATGGACTCGGGCCTGATCGAGGCGGTGGCGGCGCTGCAGCGGCGCCACCAGGTGCTCGTGGGCTCGGTCGAGGACCCCGAGCTCGGCACGCTGCTCGACGGCCGCGGCGACGTCGACGCGCTCTACGGCGCCGGCGCGGCGGCCCGGGCGCTGCTCGAGCGCGAGGCGGTCGCGACGCGCCTGCGCCAGCTCGGCGCCGAGGTGGTGCTGGCCCTGCCGGACGACCTCGCGCCCGCGGTCTGCGACCGCTACCTCGCGCTCAAGTCGGCCGGGCGGCTGTAGCGGCGGGCCGCGGCACGCGTCGTCTCCGACCGCGTTCCACACACCCACCCGGCTGGGAGCGCTCCAACGATGCACTTCGCGCGGCGAACCCCGACGTGGCGCGGCCGAGATGCAGATCCTGTGTGAAGGGGGTCACGCGCAGGAGCGCACGGGCACAAGAGTGCGGTCAGCCGACGAGCGCCGCCTGGTCCGTCGCGAAGTCGCCCTCGGAGTCGCCCGTGGCGCCCGCCCGGACCGCCGCGCGGCCGGCCACGAAGATGTACATCCAGAACGCGGTGGCCGCGACCGCGCCGATCACCACCTTGAGCCACCACGGCAGGCTCGAGCCGGTGACGTAGCCCTCGATCAGGCCCGAGCACAGCAGCGCGATCGCGAGGCCTAGCGCGACGCCGATCGCCCCGCGGCCCTCCTCGGCGAGCGCCCGCCCGCGCGGGCGCGGACCCGGCACGAGCATCGTCCAGAACAGCCGCAGCCCGGTGCCCGCCGCCACGAACACCGCCGACAGCTCGAGCAGCCCGTGCGGCGCGATGAGCTGGAAGAACACGTCGAGCGCGCCCGCCTCGCCCATGACCGCGCCGGCGACCCCGAGCTGGAGCACCGTCTGGTACATGAGGTAGAGCGGGTACGCGCCGGTGATCCCGAACGCGATGCACTGCGCCGCGAGCCACGCGTTGTTGGTCCACACGTGGGCGCCGAAGGACGTCGAGTCGTACTCGGTGTAGTAGCTCGCGAACTCCTGCTGCGCGATCTGGGCGCGCACGTCGGGCGGCCCGACCAGGTCGAGCGAGTCCGGGTGCGACAGCGTCCACCAGCCGGTGACGAACGCGAGCCCCACCACCGCGACGGTCACGCCCACCCCCCACCAGCGCACGCGGTGCAGCGCCGCGGGCAGGCTCACGGCGAGGTAGCGGCGCACGTCGCGGGTCGAGAGCGTGTGCGCGCCCGTGAGCCACACGCGCGCGGAGGCGAGCAGCACCGACAGCCGCGACACCACCGATGGCTCGGGCGCCGCCGAGCGCACGGCCGCGAGGTCGCCCGCGGTGGCCTGGTAGAGGCGCGTGAGCTCGTCCGCCTCCGCGCCGGTAAGCCGTCGTGCCCGCGCGAGCTCCCTCAGGCGCGCCCAGCGGGCCTCGCGCACGGCGCCGAAGGAGTCGATGTCCACGCGGCTACGATGCCACAGGGGCGGCGAACCTGGGAGGACGCATGACGGACGAGGACGCGATCCTCATCGGCGAGGGCGTGGTGCTCGACTCGGGCGCCGCATCGGTCCCGCTGCGCATCCTGTCGGGCACCATCGACATCCTGTCCACCCTCACGCTCTACAGCGTCGGGACGTCCGTGCTCCAGCGCGCCGCCGCCGGCGCGAACGACGCGTGGCTCGGCGCGATCACCGTCGCGTGGACGGTGGCATGTCTCGTGCTGCTGCCCATGACCGTCGAGACCCTCACGCGCGGCCTGTCGCTCGGACGCTGGGCGGCGGGGCTGCGCATCGTCCGCGACGACGGTGGCCCGGTGAGCGTGCGCCACGCCGCGGCGCGCGCGCTGCTAGGTGTGCTCGAGCTGTACGGCACGCTCGGCATGCTGGCCGCGACCGTGTCGGCGTTCAGCGCGCGCGGCAAGCGCCTGGGCGACTACGTGGCGGGCACGTACGCGATGCGCACCCGCGGCGCGCGGCGCGCGCTGCCGCGGCTGGCGATGCCGGCGACGCTCGCGGGGTGGGCGGCGACGGCCGACATCACGCGCCTGCCCGATGGGCTCGCGCTCACCGCGCGCATGTTCCTCGCGCGCGCGGGGACGATGCACGCGCCGTCCCGGGTGCGCATCGGCACCCGCCTGTCGCAGCAGCTCGCGACGCACGTGGCGCCGCCGCCGCCCGCGGGCACCCACCCCGAGGACTTCCTCGCGGCGGTGCTGGTGGCCCGGCGCGATCGCGAGCAGGCGCTCGAGGAGGCGCGCATGGCGCGCGCCGACCGGGACGGCGCTGCGCTGCGGCGACTCCCGTACGGCATCCCCGACGCCGACTGACCGGAGGCGCGCCGGAGCGCCGAGGCCGGCGAGGACTGAGCGTCCCGAACCGTGGGTCGGGGCCGGATTCTGAGGACTGAGCGTCCCGAACCGGGGTGGGGGCCGGTCAGGCGCCGTGGCGCACGTCGGGCTCGATGAAGATGAGCCTGACGGCCGGCACCGCCGCGCGGATGAGCGCCTCTGCGCCGTCGGTGCGCGCGGCGACCTCGGCGAGCGTCTCGTCGGGACGGGCGGCAACCTTGGCCGCGACGAGGATGTCCTCGGGCCCCAGGTGGGACGTGCGCAGGTGGATGACGTCGGGGTAGCCGCCCTCGGCGAGCGCGGCACGGATGCGCGCGACGTCCTCCGGCGTCGCGGACTCGCCGAGCAGCATCTCGCGGGTCTCGCGCGCGAGCACGAGCGCGATGCACACGAGCAGGGCGCCGATCATCGCGGTGCCGAACGCGTCCCAGCGCCCGTTGCCCGTGATCAGCGTCATGGCGATGCCCACCAACGCGAACGCGAGGCCCACCAGCGCGCCGAAGTCCTCGAGGAGGATGACGGGCAGCTCGGGCGAGCGGGAGCGGCGGATGAAGCGGCCCCAGCCGACGTTGCCGCGGATCTTGTTCGACTCGCGCATCGCGGTGCGGAACGACAGGCCCTCGAGCACCATGCCGATGACGAGCACCGCGATGGGCACCCACTGCCATGACTCGATGGGCTCGGGGTGCTGCCACTTGTGCCACGCCTCGTACAGCGCGAAGCATCCGCCGAGCGTGAAGAGCACGACGGCGACCACGAACGCGTAGAAGTAGCGATACCGGGAGAAGCCGAAGGGGTGCTCGGGGGTGGCCTCCTGGCGCGCCTTCCGCGCGCCCAGGAGCAGCAGGAGCTGGTTGCCCGAGTCGGCGACCGAGTGGATGGCCTCGGCCAGCATGGACGATGCGCCGGTCAGGGCGTACGCCGCGAACTTCGTCACGCCGATGCCCAGGTTGGCGCTCAGGGCGGCGACGACCGCCTTGGTGCCGCCCTCGGTGGACACTCAGCCCTCCCGGATGACCGCGAGCACGCGGTCGCGCATCGTCTCCATGAGCGCGGCGCCGTCCGCCTCCGAGTTGAGGCGCAGCAGCGGCTCGGTGTTGGAGGGGCGGACGTTGAACCACCAGCGCTCGCCCTCGCCCGGCGCGGGCCAGTGCTCGACGGTGAGGCCGTCGAACTCGTCGGAGTACACGTCGGAGGTCACGAAGGCCGCCTTGACGCGCGCGAGCGCGTCCGGCACCGAGGCGACCGTGGAGTTGATCTCGCCGGATGCGGTGTACGGCTCGTGCGCCGCGATCATCGCGGACAGCGGGCCGTCCTGGGTGCCGAGCGCCGCGAGCACATGCATCGCCGCGATCATCCCCGAGTCCGCGTAGAAGAAGTCACGGAAGTAGAAGTGGCCCGAGTGCTCACCACCGAAGACCGCGTTGAGACGCGCCATCTCCGCCTTGATGAAGCTGTGCCCCACGCGCGAGCGCACCGGCGTCGCGCCCGCCGCGGCGAGCTGCTCGCGCACCGCGCGCGAGGAGATGAGGTTGTGGATCACGGTCGGCTTCGCATCCGGGTCCGTCGCGAGCTCGCGCGCGGTCTCCCTCAGGCCCACGAGGCACGTGATCGCGGAAGGCGTCACCACCTCGCCGCGCTCGTCGATGACGAAGCAACGGTCCGCGTCGCCGTCGAAGGCGAGGCCGATGTCGGCGCCGTGCGCCTTCACGGCGGCCTGGAGGTCCACCAGGGTCGACGAGTCGAGCGGGTTCGCCTCGTGGTTCGGGAACGTGCCGTCGAGCTCGAAGTACAGCGGGATGATCTCGAGCGGGACCTCGGGCAGGCCTGCCGCGGTGCCGAGCACCGCCGGGACCGTGTAGCCGGCCATCGCGTTGGCGGCGTCCACCACGACCTTGAGCGGGCGGATGCCGTCGAGCGGGACCAGCGAGCGCAGGAAGGCCCCGTACTCGCCCACCATGTCGCGCATCGTCTCCGTGCCCGGCGTCCCCGCGGCCGCGGGCGCCTCGACCAGGTAGCGCGAGGCGAGCGCGCGCACGTCCGCCAGGCCGGAGTTGTCCCCGACCGCGCGGGCCCGGCTGCGGCACAGCTTCATGCCGTTGTAGGCGGCCGGGTTGTGGCTCGCCGTGATCATCACGCCGGGGATGTCCAGCGCGCCGGACGCGTGATAGAGCCCGTCGGTCGAGCACAGGCCGATGCGCACGACGTCGACGCCGCGGCCCGTGAGGCCGGCGGCCACCGCGTCCGCGAGCCACGGCCCGCTGTCGCGCATGTCGTGGCCGATCGCCACGGTCGTCTCCCCCTCGGGGAGCACGATCGCGTCCGCGAAGGCGGCGCCGATGGCGGTCGCGACCTCGGCGGTGAGCGTCTCGCCCACGATGCCTCGGACGTCGTACGACTTGATGAGCTGGGACAGGTCGGGAGCGTCAGTCACGCGGTCAGACTAGCGGCACCGCGTTTGCCCTGTCTTTAGGCGTCGTTGGAGATGACGCGCAGGTGGCCGCGGCGCGGCTCGGATGCCACCGGTGCGGGCGGCGTGAACGCCGGCGTGGGGCGGGGTCGCCCGGCCTCGCGGACCGCGCGCGCGAGCGCCTCGAGGTCGTCGTCCGACGGCGGCGGCTCGACGAACTCGCTCTGGATGTGGACCACGTCCCAGCCGCGCGGCGCCGTGAGGCGATCGGCGTGGTGGGCGCACAGGTCGTAGCTGTGCGGCTCCGCGGCGGCCGAGAGCTGGCCCACCACCACCGTGGAGTCCGCGTAGACGTAGGTCAGCGTCGCCGCGGCGGGGCGCGAGCACGACGAGCGCGAGCACTGACGGGTGGCGATCACGTGAGAGACGGTACCCCCGCGCCGCGCCGCGCCGCGTCCGGCGCGCGGGCGCGCGGCCACCCGCGCGGCGCTCACCGGCTCGCGCGCCGGCCCCGCCTGCGGCGGGGCAGCCGCGTTACCCTCGCCGTATGTCCCGGCGCGATCGTCACGGCCGCGGCCTCCGCAGGCCGCTTCTTCCCTTCGGGGCACCCGGCTACCGGACGCGGGCCGAGCGCTTCGACGACCTGGTGGCCGATGCGGTGGACCGCCTCGAGCCGCGCTGGGGCGACCAGTGGGGCCGCATCGAGTTCGGCACGGAGGACGTGCCGCCGTCGGACCCCACGCCGTGGGAGGACGCCGTGCCGTTGGGCCGGCTGTTCCCCGCGGACCTCGGCCAGCCCACGCGTGTGGTGCTCTACCGCCGCCCGCTCGAGGAGCGCGCCGAGCCCGACGAGCTGCCCGGCCTCGTGCGCGACGTGGTCGCCGAGAACGTCGCCCACGTGCTGGGCCGCTCCCCCGACGAGATCGACCCGGAGTACGGCCAGGGCTGAGCGCCCCGCGCGGTCAGGAGCCCGCGCCCGGACCCACGTACGGGACCTGGCCCACCTCGACCGTCGCCGTCTCGACGCCGGTGGCGCGCGGCACGAGCGTCGCGACGAACCCCGGATCGTCCTCGAGCTCGAGGGACCACGCGAAGCGCCCCTCGGCCGTGAGCACGGTGCCGGCGGCGACGGCCACCGGGAGGGTCGCGGTGGTGTGCGCCGCCATGGCCTGCTGGGCGACGACGGCGCCGCTCGCATCGGTCAGGGTGAACCGCCCCCCGCTCGCGGTGTGGACCGTGACGGCCACGACGTGGTCGGTCGCCACGACGCTGCGCGCCTCGGCGCCGTCCACGGCCTGCGCGGGCATCCACGCGAGGTCGCGTTCGACCGCGCCGGCGGGGCCGTCGGTGACGGGTCGCGGCACGCTGCGCATCGCCGCGGCGACCACGGGAGCGTCCGCGTGGATCTCGATCGCGCCGGAGTCGATCTGCGGCACCTCGACCTCGGTGACCACCCCGGGGTCGAGCTGGAGGCTCGACACGCCGCCCCAGTCGACGGGGCCGTCGTCGCCGACGAGCGTGAGGTCGGCGGTCGCACCCTCGGGCGCCATGAGCCTCAGCGTGGTGGTGGCGTCCGCGCCGGCGCCCACGCCCGGCACGACGAGCGCCGTGGCGGGCGCGGCGCCCCGGCCCACCCAGTCGGTGCCCGCGGGTTGGAAGCCGTCGAGGCGGGAGTCCTGGAGGTGGGCGACCACGCCCGCGCCGGTCGCGCTCACCCGCACCACGAGCGCGGGCACCTCGGCGACCGTGCCCTCGAGCAGCAGATCCTGCTGGCCGCCCGGGGCGATCGACACCACCGACCGCTCCTCGAGCGGTCCGAGCGCGCCGTAGAAGGTCACGGTCGCCTCGGTCGACGCGTCGGTCGGGTTGGTGAGCACGAGCCGGGCGCTCGACCCGAGGGAGGTCGAGCCGCCCACGAGCCACTGGTCGCGCACCGGCGCGAGGCATGTCGCGGCGGCCAGGCCGGCGACGTCGCCCGAGCCGATCCGCTCGACCGAGGCCGCGGCGTCGGCCCGCGCGAGGAAGCCCGCGCCGGCGTCGCTGCGGCCGTCGCCGAGCGCCTGGTAGGTCTTGTCGCTCGAGCCGGAGCCGAGGTCCGGGTCGCCCGCGTCGATCTCCCCGACCGGCACCTCGACGGGGCCGGGGCACGCGAGCGGCTGGACGGCGGGCGTCACCTCGCCCGCGTACGGCGCGGCGTCGACGGGCGGGTCGACGGGGATGCGGCCCGACGCGACCACCGCGACGATCGCGGCGGCCGCGGCACCCAGCACCACGAGGCGACGGATCATCGGCGCACCGCCAGGTAGCGGCGGTCGTGCAGGGGGATCATGCCCACCATCGCCCAGGCCACGGCGACGAGCGCGGCCCACCACCACACGCGGTAGTCGGCGTCCTCGTAGCGGTACGCGACGTGCTGCGCGCCGGCGGGGACGGCGAAGGCCGCGCGGCCCTGCGCATCGTCCACGGCCGCGAGCGGCGAGCCGTCGGCGGTCGCGCTCCAGCCCGGGTCGGCGGGTGCCGCGATGACGAGGGTGCCCGCGGCGCCGCCCGAGGCGGTGGCGCCGGTCCACGAGTCGGAGTCGAGGGTGGTCACGGCACCGTCCTCGGTGGCGATCCACGCGCGCGCGATCGGCTGGTCGGAGCCCGGCCGCGACACGCGGTAGCTGGTGCCGACGTCGCTCGCGCCGATGAGGCTGAGCTCGGGGATCTGCGCGAGCGAGCCCGCGATGGTCGAGGAGCCGGGCGCCGCGACGAGCACGCCGATGCCCCAGTCGGCGAGGGTCCGGTCGGCGCCCTCGCCTGCGCCCGCGAGGGTCGCGACGGCCTCGGACAGCGTCGCGGGGGTGGCCGGGGACTCGCCCGGACGCGCGAGCGGGCTGCCGTCGGCGGCGACCTGCGCGCGGCCCGTGAGGGTCGTGGTGCCGTCGTCCTCGAGCAGCGTGAAGTCGACCCCGCCGGGGGTGTCGTGCAGCACGAGCACGCGCTCGCGGGTCGCGAGGCGCTGCTCGAGCTCGGCGACGAGCGGCAGCACCACGGGCGTCGACGGGTGCACGTCGCCGCGCTCGGCACGGCCGGGCCACGCCTCGACGACCACGGACGCCACGAGCACGCCCGCGGCCAGGGTGACGGCGACCGACGAGGCGAGGCGCACCGCGGCGCGGCCGCGGCCCTCGCCCGCGTTCCATACCTGGGACGATGCGGCGGCGGCGGCGCCGATCAGGCCGGCGGCGACGAGGGACGAGCCGGGTCCCGCGAAGCCGTTCGCGGCGGCGGCGCCCGCGCCGTCGGGGCTCACCACGACGACGGCCTGCGCGCCGGCGGCGGTGACGACGCCGATGCCGGCGACGATCAGGCCGGCGGCGACCGCCCAGGGCGCGCGCCCGGAGGCGACGGCCAGCACCGCGGCGGCGACCACGACGAGCCCGATGGCGCCCACCACGACGGTGCCGGGCAGCCCGGGCAGGACCGCCGCGGCTGCGGAGGAGTCCGTCAGCCCCAGCACGATGCGCCACGGCTCGACCACGCCGGACGCGAGCGCGGGGCCGTTCTCGCGGGCCAGGATCGCCCACGCGTCACGGGTGAGGGGCCCGGCGTGCCAGGCCGCGACCAGGGCCGGGCCGGACACGACGAGCGCGGGCAGCGCCGCGGACCACACGCGCCACCGCACGCGACCGGCGAACGCACCGGCGACCACGATCACGGCGAGCAGCGGCAGCAGCAGGACAGGGGACGCCGCCACGATGACGGCGAACGAGAACGCGGCGCCCATCGCGGCGCTCGGGGACGGCGTGCGGGTCGCGGGGAACTCCTCGCCCCCGCCCACGGCCTCGCCGCGGTGCCAGCCAGCGGCCCGCATGAGTCCCATGGCGAACCACGGCAGCATGACGTGGGCGATGACGGGACCCACGCGCCCGTCGGAGATCGCCTGGAGGTGCAGGGGCCACAGGCCGTAGGCGAGCGCGCCGAGGCCGCGCGCCCACACCGACCGGGTCGCGGTGCCGAGCGCGAACCACGCGGACACGGACGCGAGCGCGACCCCGAGGGCGAGCAGCAGCCCGATCCACACGCGCGTGCCGCCGGGCAGCGCCGCCGCGGGCACGAGCAGCGCGGCGAACGATCCGTCGAGCGCGGGCGAGCCGAAGCCGTCGGCGCTCCAGCCGGACCACGTGCGCTCCCACAGGGCGTCCAGCGGGACGTCGGTGACGCCGAGCGCCGAGCCGGCGAGCATGCGGCCCGAGGCGAGGGCCGTGAGCCAGGTGCCGTGCAGCGCGATCGACGCGGCGAGCGCGAGCGTCGTGACGACCCCGAGGCCGAGACGCCGGCGCACGGCCGCGTCCGCCAGCTCGCCGCGCACCATGTCGGACGGCGCCGACTGCGCGCGCCAGCGGTCGTAAGCGCGCAGCTCGCGCCCGCGGATCGTGGTGAGCACCGTGCGGGTGCCGACGAGGAACGGCGCGACGGCCGACGGGGGGCGGGTCGCGCTGCGCCTGACCCGCGCGCGCATCGCCGGCACGCGCGGCAGGCGTGCCAGGACGCGCCACGGCACCGCCAGGTCGGCGCCGACCATGCGCGACTCGTTCTGCGCGATGCGCAGCACGGCACGGAACGCGGCGGAGACGAACGACCACAGGACCAGGAAGGGGACGGCGAGCGCGGGCGCCCAGGCGAGCGCATGGACCCACTCTCCGGTGCGCCGCTGGCCGTAGGAGGAGTCGCGCCGCCGGGACGCGCCTCGATCGCGCGACGACAGGGACCGCGCGCCCGTGAGGGAGTCCTGGGCGTGACGCACCTTCGCGACGGGCACGATGACGACGTCGTGGCCCGCGCGCCACGCGAGACGGCAGAAGTGGAGGCTGTCGCCGAAGCCGCGGTAGGCCGGCTCGAGGCCGCCGAGCTCGTCCCACACGTCGCGGCGCACGAGCGCGGCGGCGAGCGAGGCGGCGAGGACGTCGTCGCGCTCGTCGTACTGGCCCTGGTTGATGTCGTCCTCGTCGACGAGGTCGATGCGGCGCGCGCCGACACGGGTCGTCGTGACGCCGAGGTTGACGAGCCGCGTCACGTCGTCCCAGCGCACGTGGGCGGGCGCGACGACCGCGGCGGCCGTGCGCTTCTTCGCGGTCGCGACGAGCTGCGCGAGCGCGGTGGGAAGCGGGGCGGTGTCGTCGTGGAGCAGCCAGAGGTACTCGTAGGGGTGGGCCGGGGCGGCCCCGAGCACCCGGGCGATGCCCTGGGCGTAGGTGCGGCCGCCCTCGACGAACTCGACGGCGAGCCCCTCGGGGACGGCGGGCCGTTCCGCATCCGCGGGGATCACCACGTCGAGGATGTCGGGGCGGAGGGTCTGGTCGGCGATCGCGCCGAGGACCTCCGGCAGCCGCGGCGAACGACCGTCGGAGACCACGATCGCGCGCACCAGCAGGCGCGCAGCACTCATCGCGCTCCCACGCAGGCCTTCCAGCTAGACAGCGCGCCGCTTGAGCTTGCGGCGCTCACGCTCCGACAGCCCACCCCAGATGCCGAACCGCTCGTCGTTGGCCAACGCGTAGTCGAGGCACTCGGAACGCACGTCGCACGACGCGCACACCTTCTTCGCCTCACGCGTGGAGCCACCCTTCTCGGGGAAGAACGCCTCGGGATCGGTCTGGGCGCACAGTGCGCGCTCCTGCCATGCCAGCGGACCGTCGTCGTCGGTCGCGCTGAAGATGTCCACCACCGACGCGAGGGTCGATGCCGGCTTGCCTGCGTCAGAGGGCACCGATCCGTCGTAGATATTCCACACGGGGCCCCACCTCCGATCACAACGGAGATCCTGCCCGTCCCCGTCACAGGAAATTACAGCCGTGTAATCAGTCCGCGTCAAGTCCAGAGGTGCACTTTGTCCCAACTATTTACACAGCCGTCACACGGCACGCCATGCCGCATCATCCCTGCGTCGGCACGCACGCGTCCGGGCGTGTCCCCGCATCGTCCCTCGCACCCCCGTCGCGGCGCCCCGGAGCCCCCCGTGCGCCATGCCTACAATGCGCCGCAGGGACCGCGAGAGGAGACGCATGGCCGACACGCCCGACACGCGGCCGCGCCACGCGCATCACAGCCGCGCCCGCCGCATCGGCCGGCTCTCGCTGCTCGCGGCCGTCGCGCTCCTCGGCTTCACCGTCTCCTATGCAGGGACCGTGATCGGGCAGCTCGACGCGACGCTCGGGGCGCGCGCGCAGGACGTGACGGACCTCGTGGGCTCCGACCGGCCGTCGGCGCCCGCGGACGCCGACGCGGGAGCCGCCCTCGACATCCTCGTGATGGGCTCCGACTCGCGCTCGGGCGACAACAGCAGCCTCGACGGCGGCTCGACCATCCAGGGCATGCGCAACGACACGACGATGCTCGTGCACATCTCCGCCGACCGCGCACGCGTCCAGGCGGTGTCGATCCCCCGCGACGCGCAGGTCGACATCCCCGAGTGCACCTACCTCGACGGCTCGACCGTCCCCGCCACGCACGGCGACTTCAACATCGCGTTCGCGAACGGCGGCGCCAAGGGCAACGCGGCCGAGGCGGCCGCCTGCACGATCAAGACCGTCGAGCAGCTCACCGGGATCCGCATCGACCACTACGTCGTCGCCGACTTCGAGGGCTTCGTCACGATGGTCGACGCGCTCGGCGGCGTGCCGATGTGCATCCCCGAGCGCATCGTCTCCAAGAAGGCGCACCTCGAGCTCGACGCGGGCCCCCAGGTGCTCGACGGCGAGACCGCGCTGGCGTACGCGCGGCTGCGGACCGCGGAGGAGGGCGGCGTGTCCGGCTCCGACCTCCAGCGCATCACGCGGCAGCAGCAGCTGCTGTCGCAGGTCGCCGCGACGGTCCTGTCGAAGAACCTGCTCACCGACGCCGACCAGCTCACCGCGTTCCTGCGCGCGGCCGCCGAGTCGCTCACCATGGACCCCGAGATGGCCGATACCTCGTACCTCGTCGGGCTGGCCTACAGCCTGCGCGGTCTCGACCCGGCGGACATCGACTTCCAGACCGTCCCGTGGGAGTACACGGAGGATCGCCTCAACGTCGACATCCTGCCCGAGGCCGAGCAGATGTGGGACGATATCCGCAACGACCGACCGATCTCCGTGACCACCGCGGGCGACGCGAGCTCCGCCTGGGATGACGGCAAGAAGAAGAGCACCTCCACGCCCTCCTCGACTCCCTCGTCCTCGGCGACGTCCAGCGATGCCCCCACCTCCGCCACCACCACGACTGAAGACCTGCTCTCGCAGTGCCGATGACCAGGGTGGAGGAACTCATGGCCGCGAGCGCGCGTTGAGTCGCCAGCAGTATCGACATCGCGTGCGCGCACGCCGGACTCAGGAGCATGAATGACCGTCGAGGTCTCGGACCATCGTCGCCGCAGGCGGCTGCGCCACGCGACTCGCGTCCCCTCCCACCGCGTCCTGGGCGCCGTGCTCGGCATCGTTGCCGCGGTCCTGGGCTTCGGCGTCGTCTTCGCCGAGACCAGCCTGAGCCGGATCAACGACTCGTTCAGCACGCAGGACATCAGCGCCCTGCTCCCGGAGACCCCGGCGATCAGCGCGTCCGCCGACGCCGACCCGGTCGACGAGGCTCAGGGCAAGGCGCAGAACATCCTGCTGCTCGGCTCGGACTCCCGCCTCGACGAGAACGGCCAGCTGAGCGGCGACTCCGTGGGCGGCATGCGCAACGACACCACGATCATCCTTCACATCTCCGCGGATCGCTCCCGCGTCGAGGCGCTGTCGATCCCGCGCGACTCGCGCGTGCAGATCTCCGACTGCAAGATGCTCGACGGGTCGACCGTCAAGGGCTGGACGGGCAAGTTCAACATCGCCTTCGCCAACGGCGGGCGCAACGGCAACATCGCCGAGGCGGCCGCGTGCGTCGCGACCACCGTGTACGACCTCACGGGCATCCTGGTCGACCACTACGCCGTGGTGGACTTCTCGGGCTTCGTCGACATGGTCAACGCGCTCGACGGCGTCCCGATGTGCATCCCCAACGACGTCGACGCGCCGAAGGCGCACCTCAAGCTCACCGCCGGCAGCCACGTGCTCGACGGCAAGACCGCGCTCGCGTGGGCCCGCGCCCGCACCGGCACCGGCCTGGGCGACGGCACCGACCTCATGCGCATCGAGCGGCAGCAGGAGCTGCTCACCAACATGACGCGCAAGGCGCTCGGGCTGAACCTCCTCACCGACGCGACCAAGGGCACCAAGTTCATCACCGCGCTGGCGAACTCGCTCACGATGGACCCGACGCTGGGCGACTCGCACTACCTGCTCGGCCTCGCGTGGAGCCTGCGCAACTTCGACACCGACAACCTCTACTTCGCGACCGTGCCGTGGCACTACCCCGGCGACGGCAGCGGCGACGTCGTGTGGACCGAGCCCGATGCGGACAACGTGTTCGCCGCGCTCAAGGCCGACAAGTCGATGAAGACGGTCCTCGAGCCGGACACGTCCTCGACCCCCAAGCCGTCCAAGACCGCCAAGCCGAGCACCTCCGCCTCGCCCTCAGCGTCGTCGTCGCCGAGCGTCAGCGCGACCCCGAAGCGCGAGACCCAGCAGGAGATCCTGGCCGACTGCACCGTCGGCTGATCCCGGACAGCACGACGGCCCGGTCCCCTCGGGGGCCGGGCCGTCGTGCTGTCCGGGGACGATGCGCGTCAGGCGTTGCGGAGCGCCTCGCCCTTCGCGTAGGCGATCTCGCGCAACTGGTCCTGGAAGGCGCGCATCCGCTCGCGCAGCGCGGCGGCCTCCTCCCCCGCCCCGGCGCCGAGGATCCGCGCGGCGAGCAGGCCCGCGTTGCGCGCGCCGCCGATCGACACCGTGGCCACGGGCACGCCGGCGGGCATCTGCACGATCGACAGGAGCGAGTCCATGCCGTCGAGGTGCTTGAGCGGGACCGGCACGCCGATGACCGGCAGCGTCGTCACCGAGGCGAGCATCCCGGGCAGGTGCGCGGCGCCGCCGGCGCCCGCGATGATGACCGACAGGCCGCGCGACTCCGCCTCGCGGCCGTACGCGATCATCTGCTCGGGCATGCGGTGCGCGGACACCACGTCCTTCTCGTAGGAGATCCCGAACTCGTCGAGCGCCTCCCCCGCGGCCTTCATCGTGGGCCAGTCGGAGTCCGACCCCATCACGATCCCCACGCGCACGCTCATGCGTCTCCTCCATCTCGAACGATCGCCGCGGCGGTCACCGCGCGCCGGTACGCCTCGTCGCGCGTGGCGGCCGACACGTTGACGTGCCCGACCTTCCTGCCCGCGCGCACGCCCTTGCCGTACAGCTGGATCTTGGCCCCCGCATCGTCCACCTCCGCGAGCGCGTCGGTGAGCGTGCCGCGGGCGCCGCCCAGCACGTTCGCCATGACGGTCCACGGGGCGGTCGGCTCGGTCGAGCCGAGCGGCAGGTCGAGGACCGCGCGCAGGTGCTGCTCGAACTGGCTCGTCACGGAGCCGTCGATGGTCCAGTGGCCCGAGTTGTGCGGGCGCATCGCGAGCTCGTTGACCAGGATGCGGTCGCCCGCGAGGAACATCTCGACCGCGAGCACGCCCGTGACGTCGAGCCCGTCGGCGACCGTCGCCGCGATGCGGGAGGCCTCCTCGGCGACGTGCTCGGGGAGCGACGGCGCGGGCGCGATCACCTCGGAGCACACGCCGGCCCGCTGGATCGACTCGACCGTGGGCCACGCGAGCGACGCGCCCGAGGGGCGGCGCGCGATGAGCACCGCGAGCTCGCGGTCGAACGGCACCTTCTCCTCGATGAGGACGCGCGGCCCGCCGTCGGCGGCGGCGCGCAGCCAGTCGGTCGCCTCGGCGGGCGAGGCGACGACGCGCACGCCCTTGCCGTCGTAGCCGCCGCGCGCGGTCTTGAGGACGCCGTGGCCGCCGTGGCGCGCGAGGAAGTCCTCGACGTCGGCCTCGGTCTCGACGTGCGCCCACGCGGGGTTGGGCAGGCCGAGCTCGTCCATGCGTGTGCGCATCTCGATCTTGTCCTGCGCGAACAGCAGCGCGTGCAGGCCCGGGCGCGCGGGCACGCCCGCGGCGGCCGCGGCGTCGAACACCTCGGCGGGGATGTGCTCGTGCTCCCAGGTGAGGGCGGCGGGACGCGGGTGCGCGAGCAGGCGCGCGACCGCGTCGGGGTCGGTGGGCAGGCCCACCACGGTCTCGTGGGCGGGCAGGGCGGCGGCGGCCTCGCGCGACTCGACGAGCACGCGCAGGGTGACGCCCAGGGCGGTGGCGGGAGCCGCCATCATCCGGGCGAGCTGGCCACCGCCGACGACGGCGACGATCGGGGTCATGGGAACAAACTACCGGGGGCTAGGCTCGTCCCTCGTGACTGCAGTGTGGCGCTGGGTGCGCGGACGCGCGGGAGAGCTCACGCGGTTCGGCGTCGTGGGCATCGTGGGCGTGCTCGTCAACCTCGGCGTGTTCAACCTGCTGCGCCTCGGCCCGCTCAGCCCCGACGCCGAGGTCGCGGGCGGCGTGGATCGCGTCGTCACCGCGAAGATCATCGCGACGCTCGCCTCGATCCTGTTCGCGTGGGTCGCGCACCGGGAGTGGACGTACCGCGGCCGCAGCCGTCACCGCCCCGCCCGCGAGGCGGTCCTGTTCGCGCTCATCAACGGCGTCGCGCTCGTGGTCGAGGCCGGGGTGCTGTTCGTCTCGCACCACTGGTGGGGGCTCGACACGGTGCTCGACGACAACCTGTTCTCCCTGGTCGGCATCGGCCTGGGCACGGTCACGCGCTACGTGGGCTACGGCTTGTTCGTCTTCCACCCGCCGGTGGACGATGCGGCGCGCACCGCATCGTCCGACGACGGCGACGCCGCGGCGTAGGCGGGCCGCTACCGGCGCCTGCGGCGCCGATCCTCGCGCGCGTGCGGCACGATCTCGTCGATGCCGACCATCTTCGGCACGCCCTGGAGGAAGATCGCGAAGGTCGCGGGCACGCGCTGCGCGAGCTCGAGGCGGCCGCCGTCCGCGGTGACGAGGTCGCGCGCGAGCGCGAGCCCCAGGCCCGTGCCGCGGCCCGACGTCACCTCGCGCTCGAAGATGCGGGGCGCAAGCTCCTCGGGCACGCCGGCGCCCTCGTCCGTCACCTCGATCACCACGGCGTGGTTCTGCCCGGAGTCGCGCGCGGCGACGCGCGTGGTGCCGCCGCCGTGCTTGAGCGAGTTCTCGATGAGCGTGGCGAGCACCTGCGCGAGCCCGCCCGGGGTCGCGAACACCGTCGACCCGGTGGGCGCGATGATGAGCCGGCGGCCCGCCTGCGCGAACGGCTGACCCCACTCCTCGCGCTGCTGGTCGAAGACCTCGTCGAGCTGGACGAGCTCCGTGCCGGAGCCGAGCGCGCGGCGCGAGCGCCCCAGCAGCTCGTCGACCACGCCCACGAGGCGCTCGACCTGCTCGAGGGAGCGCTCGGCCTCCTCGCGCACGTCGTCCTGGTCGGTGAGCGCGGAGATCTCCTCGAGGCGCATCGACAGCGCGGTGAGCGGCGTGCGCAGCTGGTGCGACGCATCGGCCGCGAACTGGCGCTCCGTGGCCAGGCGCGCCGCCATGCGGTCGGACGAGCGCGCGAGCTCGTCGGCGACGAGGTCGATCTCCTCGATCCCGGTCCGCTCGAGCCGCGGCCGCACCTGGCCCGAGCCGAGCTGCTCGGCCGCGCCCGCGAGGTAGACGAGAGGCGCCGACAGGCGGTTGGCCTGCCAGATCGCCATCGCGGCGCCCGCGACGATCGCGACGATCCCGCTCGCCAGCACGAGGCCGACGATGCGGGCGGCCTGCCAGAACACGTCCCACTGGGACAGGTACGCGTTGACGGTGATGCCGGACTCGGTGGTGTAGCCCTCGGCGTAGGCGTGCGACGGCTTCTCGCCCGCCGTGAGGATCGACCCGTCGGGCAGCACCACGGAGATGTACTCGGGCGCGCCGGGCGTGGTCGACACGAACGACGCGACGTTCTCCTCGCTGATCGACTCGCCCGACTGGTAGCGGACGTCGAGCGAGCGCGCGGCGACGGTCGCGCGCGTGTCGAGGTTCTGGAGGGCGTCGTCGCGCATGATCTGCGCGGCCGCGACCGCCAGCGGGATGCCGAGCATGACGACCGCGACGGCGAGCGCGGAGAACGTCGCGGCGAGGACGCGGCGGCGCACGGGGCCCCTCAGGCGCCGTTCTCGAAGCGGAAGCCCATGCCGCGGACCGTGGTGATGAAGTGCGGCCGCGACGCGTCGTCGCCGAGCTTGCGGCGCAGCCACGACACGTGCATGTCGAGGGTCTTCGACGGCGCGCCCGGGTCGGCGGACCACACCTCCCGCATGAGCGTGTCGCGCGACACGACCGAGCCGGCGTTGGCGACCAGCACCTGCAGCAGGTCGAACTCCTTGCCGCTCAGCTGGAGCTCGTCCCCGTCGAGGTACGCGCGGTGGCCCGCGATGTCGATGCGGACCGCGCCCGCCTCGATGTCGCCGCCCGCGTCGGAGCCGGTGCGGCGGCGCAGCAGGGCGCGGACGCGCGCGAGCAGCTCCGCGAGGCGGAACGGCTTGGTGACGTAGTCGTCGGCGCCGGCGTCGAGGCCCACCACGAGGTCCACCTCGTCGGCGCGCGCCGTGAGCATGAGGATGGGCACCTGCAGGCCCTTGTCGCGGATGCGGCGCGCGACATCGACGCCGTCGATGTCGGGAAGGCCCAGGTCAAGGATCACCAGGTCCGCGTCATCCGAGGCCCCGACCCCTCCCGCGCCGGTGCCATGCCACTCGACGTCGTACCCCTCCCTGCCCAAAGCACGGGTCAAGGGTTCTGAAATGGTCGGGTCATCTTCGACCAAAACAATTCGCGTCATGCAGACACAGTACCTGGGAGTCCGGGCTTTGCAACGACCCCCTCCGGCCGCGCCAGCGGGCCGCGGCGGCGCCCGCCGATACGCTGGGTGGCCGTGACGCACCCCGCACCGTCCTCGGCCCCCGCCGGGGCCGCGCCCCGCTCCGCGCGGGCGCTCGTGACCGCGCCCGAGCGCGTCGTCCTCGTCCTGGTGATCCTCGCGCTCGCCGCCGGCGGGTGGGCCGCGGTCGGCCTGCATCAGCCCTGGACCGTGCTGCCGACCGCCGCGCTGGGCGCGTGGGCGGCGTGGCGCATCGTCCCCTCCCCCGCCGCCGTCACGGCCGCGGACCGGCGCGGCGCCCTGGCCGCGCTCGTGGGCACGGGCGTGTGGACCGTGGTCAACGGCGCCCTGTACGCCGAGTACCTCATCGTGGTGCGCGACCCGGGCTTCCTCACGCTCGCGGGGCTGTGGCTGGTGCACCACCCGAGCTCGGACATCCCCACGCTCGGCGCGATCGATGCCGCGGGCGTCGACGGCAGCGTCCTCGCCGACGCGTCGCAGGCGTGGAACCTGCGCGGCGACGCGGTCCAGCCGCAGGGCGCGCGCATGCTCTCGGCGCTCATCGCGGTCGGCGGCTGGCTGGGTGGCGACCACGGCGTGCTCGTCGCGAACGTGGTCGTGGGCGCGGTCGGGATCCTCGCGGTCTACGCGCTCGCCCGCCGCGTGCTCGGCCCGCTCGCGGCGCTCGCGCCGGCCGCCGCGGTCGCGCTGTCGGTGTCGCACATCGGGCTGTCGCGCGCCGCCTACACCGAGCCGCTCACGCTCGTGCTCGCGCTCGCCGCCGCGCTGTGGCTGTGGCGGGGCGTGGAGGAGCGCTCCACCGGGGCGCTGCTGCTGGGCGCGGCCGCCGCGGGCGCGACCTCGTTCATCCGCATCGACGGCGCGCTCATCGCGGCGGGGCTGCTCGCGGCCACCGTGCTCGCGCTCGCCCTGACCGAGGGGTCGCGGCGGCGCCGCACGCGCGACGCCCTGTCTGCGATCGGGCTCCAGGCCGCCGTCCTCTACGCCGGCTACGCGGCGCTGTGGCGGTGGAGCGAGGGCTACGCGGACCGGCTCGCCGACCAGGGTCAGCGGCTCATGGCCGGCTACGGCCTCCTCGCGGTCGTGCTGGCCGCGTGGGCGCTCACGTGGCTCGCGGGCGGCGACCGGCTCGCGACCGGCACGTGGCGCCTGCTGCGCGGGCGCGGCGCGATCGCCGCGGGCGCGGGCGTCGCCGGGCTGCTGCTCCTGCTCGCGTCGCGACCGCTGTGGATGGTGGCGCGCCGCAGCACCACCGACCCGGTGGACCAGTTCACCAACTCCGTGGTCGAGTCGTTCCAGCGCGCGCAGGGCCTGCCCGTCGACCCGACCCGCACGTACTACGAGCAGTCGGTGGCGTGGCTCAGCTACTACCTCACGTGGCCGCTCGTGCTGCTCGGGATCCTGGGCTTCGCGCTCATCACGGTGTGGATGGTCCGCCGCCGCCCGGGCTGGGCGCTGCTGCTCGGCGCGGTCATGCCGTCGTCGCTCCTGTACTTCTGGAACGCCGAGGTGGTGCCGGACCAGATCTGGGCGTTCCGCCGCTTCGAGCCGGTGACGCTGCCCGGGTTCGCGATCGCGGCGGCCGTCGCGGCGTGGTGGATCGTGGACCGCCTCCGACCCTCGTGGCGGCTCGTGGGCCGCCGCGTGGCGGCGGGCGCGTTCGTCGTGCTGCCGCTGACGACCTGGGTGTCGATCCAGCCGGCCTCCGACCTGCCCGTCTCCGGCGCGACGCCGGTGTTCGTGCGCGAGATGGGCGGGGCGTACGACCAGATCAGGGCGCTGTGCGACGTCGCCCCCGACCGCCCGATCATCCTCGCGGGCACGTCGTCCCACTTCGGCTCGCTGCGCGTGATGTGCGACGAGCCCACCGTGCTGCAGCTGGCGGCGCTCGACCCCTCCCAGGTGGCGGACATGGCGTCGGCGTGGGACACGGCGCCCGTGGTCCTCACCCGCAGCCCCGACTGGTTCGACTGGACCGCCGACCCCGAGGTCGTCGTGACCTCGACGGTGCGCCAGGCCAGCTACCAGCTCCAGGCGATCCCGCGCACCTACTTCGACCGCGACTACGCGTGGTACGCGGGCATCGTGAACGATGACGGCACCCTCACCCCCGTGGCGCCGGGCGCGGCCGCGGCGGGACCGGCGGACACCGAGGTCACCAGCCCCTGACGCCCACCCCGCCATCCACCGCCGCGGCGCACGGGCTCGCGCCGTGCGCATCGACCCGGGTCCCCTGGGGGCATGCGGATCACGGTGGAGGGCGTCGGCGACGTCGACGTGGACCCGGGCACGACGCTCGGGACGGCGCTCGCCGCCCTGCGCGCGCCCGCGGCCGTGTGGTGCGGCGGCGCGCGCCTCGACCCGGACCATCGCGCCGGCCTGGCGCCCCTGCTCGAGGGCGCGCTGCTCGCGAGCGTGCCCGGGCCCGGCGCGCTCCCGCCCGACGGCCCGCACCTGCGCGTGGTCGTGGGACCCGACGCCGGCGCGATCGTCGAGGTGCGGCGAGGCGAGGCGGCCCTCGGCCGCGCCGGCGTCCCGCCGCTGGCGGATCCGCGCCTGAGCCGGCGTCACCTCGCCCTCGACGCCGCGGGCCGTGTGCGCGACGTCGGCTCGCGCAACGGCACGGTCGTCGTGCGGCGGGCGCACCGCCGACGCCTGGGCCGCACGCGCCGCCGCCTGCGGCCGGACGACCTGCTCGAGGCGGGCGCCACCGCCCTGCGGTGGGTGGATCCCGGGGACGATGCGCGGCGGGCCTCCGACGCGCGCACCGGCCCCGCGGCACGCCCCGCGCCGCTCGCGTTCGGGGCGGGCGGGGCGCTCGCCGGGGCCGTCGCGCTCGGGGCGCTCACGGGACGCTGGTCCGTCGCGCTCGCCGCGGCGGCCGTGCCCCTCGCGATCGCCGGCGCGAGGCTGCTCCGGCACCGCCGCGCGGGCGAGCCGCCGCCCGCGGGGCTCGAGGCGCTCGCCGACGTGCCCCTGCCGGTCGCGATCCGCGGCGACGACGCCACGGCGCGCGGCGTCGCGCGTGCGGTCGCGCTCGCGCGCGGCGCGGGACCGCCGCCGTCGCTGGGCGAGGCCTGGGGACGCTGGCTCCCGGACGCGCTGCCCGACGACGCGGTCAGGATCGTGCCTCCCGGGGCGCCCGCTCCCAGCGAGACGGCGGCCCTGGTCGACGCCATGGCCGGCACCATCGAGGCGGGCGGCCGCGAGCGCCCGTGGCGCGTCGCCTGCGTGACCGAGGCGACCGCGGGTCGCCTCGCGCGCGCCGCCGCCTCGCATCGTCCCGCGGGACTGCCGGACGCGCTGCGCTGGGCGGACCTCCCGCCGCCGCCCGCGGCCGCGCCCGCGCGCTCGGATGCAGGGGGCGCGCCGCGGCGCCTCGTCGCGACCATCGGCGTCGGGGAGGACGGCCCGGTGACGCTGGACCTCGACCGCGACGGGCCGCACGTGCTGGTCGCGGGCACCACCGGCTCGGGCAAGTCGGCGCTGCTCGAGACCCTCGTGTGCGCGCTCGCGTGGGCGCACCCGCCGGACGCGCTGGGCGTGGGGCTCGTGGACCTCAAGGGCGGCGCGGGCCTCGCGGCGTGCGCGCGCCTGCCGCACGTGCGCGGCGTGCTGACGGACCTGGACCCGGCGTCCGCGCGGCGCGCGCTGCTCGGCGTCGCGCACGAGCTGCGCCGGCGCAAGCGTGCCCTGGCCGACGCGGGGCTGCCCTCGTGGGAGGCGTGGGAGCGGCGCGACGGCGCGGCCGCTCCGGCGCGGCTGCTCGTGGTGGTCGACGAGTTCCAGGAGCTCGGCGCGCTCGACCCGGGCCTCCTGCCCGAGCTGGCGCGCCTCGCCGCGCAGGGCCGCTCGCTCGGCATGCACCTGGTGGCCGCGACGCAGCGTCCCGCAGGCGCCGTGACCCCCGCCATCCGCGCCAACGTCGCCACCGTGGTCGCGCTGCGCACCGCGTCGCCCGCCGAGTCGCAGGACCTGCTCGGGGACGCGGCGGCGGCCGCGCTGCCCGCGGGGCGGCCGGGCCGGGCGATCCTCGCACGCCCCTCGGGCCGCGTGACCGTCCAGGCGGCGCTGCCGCTCGCCGACGCGCGCCCGCCCGTGCGGGTGGTGGGCCGCCCGGAGGCGCCGGGACGGCCCCTCGCGCTCGTCGTCCGCGACCGCTGGCCGGAGCCGCCGCCCGCGCCGCTGTGGCTGCCGCCCCTGCCGCCCGACATCGGCGCCCCGCCGGGCGCGCTGGGCTGGGTCGACCTGCCCGAGGAGCGCGCCCGCGCGCCGCTCGCCTGGGATCCCGCCGAGGGACCGCTCGTGGTGGTGGGGCCGCGCGGGTCCGGACGCACGGGCGTGCTCGCGGCGGTCGCGGCGTCCCTGCCGGGCGTGGTGATGCTCCCGGCGGACCCGCGGGAGGCGGCCCGCGCCCTCGACCTGTGCGCGGCCGCGGCGCCCTCGGCCCTGCTCGTCGACGACGCCGACCGGGCGTGCGCCGCCATGGAGGGGCACCTGCGCGGCGCCGCCCAGGCGCTCGAGGACCTCGCGCGCGTGGTGCCCGTCGCCCTCGCCTGCGGTCCCGGGTGGGGATCGCGGTGGGCCGCGCGCGCCGGGCTGCGCGTGGTCCTCGCGGGGCTCGACCGCGTCGAGCAGGCGGTGTGGGGGGTGCCCGCCGTGCTGGCGACGCTGCCTCCCGAGCCGGGACGCGGCGTCGCCCTGGGCGCCCGGGTCGCCGGCGAGTGCCGCATCGTCCGGGCGGAGGCCGTCGCGACGCGCGCGCTCGTGCGCCCCCTCGCGTGGGACGGGGACCTGCCGGCCGGCGCGGCGGGAGTGGTGGGCGACGATGCGCGGCCGCTCGTGCTGCCGCCGGACGGGGTCACGGTGGTCGGGCCCGCCGGTCCCGCGCGCGAGGCCGCGCTCGCGGCGGTGCGGTCGGCAGGCTGCGCCGCGCACCCGGCGGACCCGCCGGGGTCGGGCGCGACGGTCGAGGTCGTGGTCGACCCGACGCCCGCGCGGCTGCGCGAGCTCGGGATCGTCGCCGCGCCGGGGATCGCCGACCCGGCGCCGTCGCGGGGCCGGGTGGTGATCCGGCGCGCGGGCGCGGTCGAGGCGGCGCTGCTGCGGGTGCCCCGGTGAGGGTCAGCCCTCGGCGGGCCGCAGCGCGGGCCGCCCCGCGACGACCACGAGCACGCCGACGACGACGCCGGCGGCCGCGAGCGCGATGCCGAAGCCGGCACGTGCGCCCACGAGGTTGAGGCCCGCGAGGGTCTGCAGCACCTGCCACGTGAGCGCGGCCGAGATCCCCCAGCGGGCGCCGCGCACGAGCGCGCGTCCGACGAGCAGCAACCCCGCGCCCGACAGCACGCAGAACGCGCCGAGACCCACGGCGTAGGCCGGCTCGGGCAGCGACAGCGCGTGGATGCCGTACGCGAGGCCCGCGACAGCGAGGGCGATCCCCTCCGCGATGACGCCGATGCCCGCGGCCCTTCCCCAGGCCCGCAACGGGCCGTCATCCTGGGACTTCCGGGGCTTGCGCACGTCCGTCAAGTCGTGGCCTCCCGCGCTTGTGAGGGAACCCACAGGAAACACCTCTTGAAACATGATCGTTACTTATGCGAATCTTAACGAAGTAGAAACGCGACGGCGCGACGAAATCCCCGAACCACCCCCTGGGGAAGCCCCGTCGCGTCATGCTATCCCCCCAAGGAGACCCCATGGATTGGCGCAGCAGCGCAGCATGCCTCGAAGTCGATGACCCCGAGCTCTTCTTCCCCGTCGGCAACACCGGCCCGGCCCTCTCGCAGATCGAGAAGGCGAAGGCCGTGTGCCAGCGTTGCGAGGTGCGTGACACGTGCCTGCAGTGGGCGATGGAGCACAACCAGGACTCCGGTGTCTGGGGCGGTCTGTCCGAGGACGAGCGCCGCTCCCTCAAGCGCCGCGCCGCCCGCGCGCGTCGCGCCGCGAAGTAGCACCCGCGTCGAAGCCCCGTCCGGCCATGCCGGGCGGGGCTTCGTGCTGCGCGGGGACGATGCGCGGCCGGCTCAACTTTGAGATCGCGCTATGCAGACGGCGGTGCGTGCCGAGGCGATCCTCACAATTGCGGCGCCCGCCGTGCCGCCCGCACCGCCCTCGCCCGCGCCGCTAGAGGCGCGGGTCGGACACGCGCTCCTCGACGCTCACGTGCAGGTCGACCACGGAGCCGTGCTCCACCTTGGTCCACTCGATCGTGCCCGAGAGCTCGTTCTGGACCAGCGTGCGCACGATCTGGGAGCCCAAGCCGGTCGGGTCGCCCTCGATGCCCACGCCGTCGTCGGCGATGCTCACGTGCAGCTTGCGCCCGTCGCGCGTCGCGGTGACGGTGATGGTGCCCTGGGCGCGGCCCTCGAAGCCGTGCTCGACGGCATTGGTGATGAGCTCGGTGATGACGAGCGCGAGCGACGACGCGTACTGCGCGGGGATGAGCCCGAACTCTCCGGTGTTGACGATCCGCACCTGCGTGTCCGGCGACGCGACGTCGGCGGCCATGCGGATCGAGCGCGACACCAGCTCGTCGAAGTTGACCAGCTCGTCGAGCGTGCCGGACAGGGTCTCGTGGACGAGCGCGATGGTCGCGACGCGGCGCATCGCCTCCGCGAGCGCCTCCTTCGCCTCGGGCGCCTCGACGCGGCGCGACTGCAGCCGCAGCAGCGCCGCCACGGTCTGGAGGTTGTTCTTCACGCGGTGGTGGATCTCGCGGATCGTGGCGTCCTTGGTGACGAGCTCGCGCTCGCGGCGGCGCAGGTCGGACACGTCGCGGCAGAGCAGCACCGCGCCGACGCGCGCGCCGTGCTCGGTGACGGGGATGGCGCGCAGCGACAGCGCGGCGCCGTTGGCCTCGAGGTCGGTGCGCCACGCGGCGCGGCCCGCGACCACCATGGCCAGGGTCTCGTCGACCACGCCCTGGTCCTCGAGCAGCTCGCTCGTGACGCGCGGCAGGGACTTGTTCATGAGCGAGCCGTGCACGCCCAGGCGGTGGAAGCAGGACAGCGCGTTCGGGGACGCGTAGGTGACGTGGCCGACCGCGTCGAGGCGCAGCACGCCGTCGCCGACGCGCGGGGCGCCGCGGCGCGGGCCCGTGATCGACGTGTGCATGGGGAACTCGCCGCGCGTGACCATCCGCAGCAGGTCGTCCGCCGCGCCCTTGTAGTTGAGCTCGAGGCGGCTCGACGAGCGCGACACCGCCTGCGACACCTCGCGCGTGAGGATCGCGATGGCGCGGCCGTTCATCACCACGGGCAGCGCGTCCTCGCGGACGGCGTACGTCTCGTCCCAGCGCGGCTCGCGCGAGCCGACGATGCCGCCCTCCTCGAGCGCGCGCCGCAGGTGCGCGACCCGGCCGCCGGGCGCCTGGGTGCCCACCACATCGTCCAGATGCACGGTGGGTCCGGTCGAGGGGCGGCACTGCGCGACCGCGACGAACCCCTCGCCGTCCTCGCGCCACAGCACCAGGTCCGCGAAGGACAGGTCCGCGATGATCTGCCAGTCGGACACGAGCAGCGCGAGCCAGTCGGCCTCCGCATCCGTGATGGGGCCGTGCTCCTCGATGGTCTCGCGCAGGGTTGCCACGGGACAAGCCTAGGGCCGTCTGCGAGGCACGCTAGCCTGAGCCGAGGGGGTGACACGGGTGAGGATCACGCACACGCACCGCTTCGACGCGCCGTTGGAGGACGTCTGGGCGATGATGACCGACCGCGGCTTCGCGCACGCGCGTGCGGTCGCCATGGGCACCGAGACCGCGGAGGTCGACGTGGACGAGCCGGCCGACGGGTCTCGCGTGGTCGTGCTGCGCGCCGACGTGCCCACCTCGTCGATCCCGCCCGAGATCCGCTCCCTCGTGGGCCGCTCCCTCGCGGTCACGTACACGGAGGCGTGGGAGCCGCCCACCGAGGCCGACCGCGTGGGCACCTTCGCGGTCGAGATCGCGGGCGCCCCCGGCCACGTGGCGGGCGCGATCGGGCTGACCGCGGACGGCGAGGCCACCGACCTCCTGGCGACGGGCGACGTCACCGCCCACGTGCCGCTCATCGGGTCCATGGTGGAGCGCGCCGTCGCGAGCGCCGTGGAGCGCGCTCTCGCGGCGCAGCTCGAGGCGGCGGACGCCTGGCTGACGCGGTGAGCCGGGCCGCGCAGCTCGGCCTCGTGCTCGTCGGCGGCGCCGTGGGCGGCGCGCTGCGCATGGCGGTCGCCGCCGCGTTCCCCGAGACCGCCGGGATGGTCCCGTGGGACCTCGTGCTCATCAACGCGGTCGGCTCGTTCGCGCTGGGGTGGGCGGTCGCGCGCACGCAGGCGCGCGGTCCGTGGCGGCTCTTCCCCGCCGTGGGGCCGGGCCTGCTGGGCGGGTTCACCACGTTCTCGTCGATGGCCGTGCTGCGCTGGTCGGCCGAGGCGCCGGCGGTCGAGGCCGTCGCGATCCTGCTCGCCACGGTCGCGATCGCGGTCGCCGCGGCCGGCGCGGGCTGGTGGGCGGGCGACCGGCCGCCCACGCCGATGGACGAGCGCGCCGTCTTCGTCGAGGAGAACGAGTGAGCGGGTGGGCGTACGCCGCCGCGGCGCTCGGCTGCGGCCTGGGCGCCTGCGTGCGCTTCGCGCTCGGCTGGCTCGACGCGCGCAAGGTCTTCCCGTGGCCCACGATCCTCGCGAACATCCTCGGCGCGGCCCTGCTGGGCGGCGTGGTCGCCGCGGGGGACGATGCGCTGCTCGGGCCCGCGGGCGCGTTCGCCCTGGGTACGGGGGTCGCGGGCGGCCTGTCGACGTTCTCGTCGCTCGCGGTCGACGTGGTGGTGCTCGCCAAGGACGGCCGCCTGCGCGCCGCGACCGGCTACGTGGCGGCGACCGTCGTGCTCGGCCTGGCGGCGGCCGGCGCAGGCTACGCCGCCGTCAGCGCCCTGGCCTGACGCTCGCGCGCGCCGCCGCCCGCGCGAGCCCGGCGACGGCGAGGGCCCCGAGCCCGGCCACGATCGCGAGCCACGGCAGCGACGCCATGAGCGCGACGCACAGCGCCACGCCGAGCGCGCTGAGCGCGCGCGGCATGCGCCACCCGGCGACCCGGCCGGCCCCGGACGCGCGGAACGCCGCCGCACCGGCGACGGCGTAGTACAGGAGCACAGCGAACGACGACACCCCGATCGCGAGCGTGAGGTCGCCGGCCCACGCGAGCGCGACCGCGACGGCCGCGCACAGGCCCTCGGCCCAGGCGGGCACGCCGTGCGCGTTGGTGCGGGCGAGCGGTCGCGGCAGGTCGCCCTCGCGCGCCATCGCCATCGCCGTCCGGCCCAGTCCGGCGGTCAGCGCGAGGAGGGAGCCCGCGGCGGCCGCGACCGCGGCGACCGTCACCACGGGTGCGGGCAGCCAGGTCCCGGCCGCCGCATCGGCCACGGGGCGCGCCGCGTCGGGCAGCGCGGCGCCGAGCGCGCGGGGCAGCGCGACCGCGAGCGCGAGGTACAGCGCCACGACCACGGCCAGCGCGACGCCGACGGCGCGTGGGATGGTGCGCGCGGGGTCCACGACCTCCTCCCCCATCGTCGCGACGCGCGCGTAGCCCGCGAAGGCGAAGAACAGCAGCGCGGCGGCCTGCGTCACGCCCGCGATCGCCCCGGCCGGGGTCTCCCAGCCGAACGTCGCGTCGCCGGCCGCCCCCGCGCCGGACATCGCCGCGACGGCGGCCACCAGGACCGCGACGGCGACCGAGGCGAGCACCACGGCGCCGGCGCTCGTGCGCGTCACGCCCCGCGAGTTGAGGGCCCAGCTCGCCGCGATGGCCGCGGTCGCGACGGCGGCCGCGTGCGCGGGCCACAGGTAGGCGCCGATCGCGAGGCCGATGGCGGCGACGGACGCCGTCTTGCCGAGCACGAACCCGATCCCCGCGGCGAAGCCCGGCCACGCGCCCAGCTCGGCACGGCCGTAGGCGTAGGCGCCGCCCGCGACGGGGTGCACGGCCGCGAGCTGCGCCGTCGAGCCGGCGTTGAGCGCGGCCACGAGCGCCGCGAGGACGACCGCCGCCACGAGGCGCGAGCCTGCGGCGGAGGCGGCCGGGCCCCACACGACGAAGACGCCCGCGCCGAGCATCGAGCCCACCCCGATGGCGGTGGCCCCGACGAGCCCGACGCGGCGCTCCACGGTCAGGCCCCGGTGGTCCCCTGCGGCGCGGCCGCATCGGCCGGCGGGCCGTCGGCGGCGGGCAGCTCGTCGCCGGCCTCCGCCTCGGCCACGGCGAGCGCGGCGCCGCGCGGACGGCCCGCGCGCACCCACGCCCAGTACAGGCCGCCCGCGACGATCGCGGTCGCGGCGAGCGAGCCGATCGCGGCGGGGCGCATGAGGTTCGCGACAAGCGTGAAGCCGACGGCGATCGCCGCGACGACGTTGAGCACCACCCAGCCGGTGCGGCCGTCGCGGTGCGAGAACTTGGCCATCGCGACGAGGCCCATGAGGAAGCTGACGAACACCGCGACGGCGTAGAAGAGCACGAGCCGCTGGTCGTACGCGCCCGCGGCGATGACGACCAGCGCCGAGGCGACCAGGAACACGCCCACGCCGATCATCGGCACGTGGTGCTTGTTGGTGCGGCCCAGGATCGCGGGCAGCACCCCGTGGCGCGACGTGCCGTCCTCGGAGCGGGCGAGCGCCTTGAGCAGGCCGGGTCCGGCCTGGAAGGAGGACGATGCGGCGGACAGCAGGAGCATCGCGGTCGCCGCCTGGAAGGCGGCGAAGAGGCCGTGGCCGTCCGCGGCGCGGGCGAGCTCGGACACGAGGGTCGACTCGTCGCCGGGGATGCCGATACCGAGCCACACGACCGCGGCCGTGATGGCGAGCGTGAGGGTGCCCACGATGCCGAGGGTCAGCCACAGCGCCCAGCGGCCGAAGCTGCGGCGGCCCGCGTCGTCGAGCTGGGCGAGCTGCGCGATCGCGGACGAGGGCGCCTCGATGCCGGTCGCGAGCGCCATGGCGACGGGGAACGCGAGCGCGACCGCGAGCGGCGCGCTGTGGGTGAGGCCGTGGACGGGCGCGAGCGTCGCCTCCTCCATGCCGGGCACCGGCAGCAGGACCGCGACGGCCGTGCCGATGAAGACGATGGTGAGGAGCGCGAACACCGCGCGGCCCAGGTGGCCGAACCACATGAGGCCCGCGACGAGCACGAGCAGGCCCAGCGCGAGCGGCAGGCGGTACTCCGCGAGCCCGGGCAGGTAGCTGATGATCGCCGACGATCCGGCGGACACCGAGATGGAGATGGTGAGCACGAAGTCGACGACGAGCGCGCCCATGGGGATGAACGAGAAGCCCTCGCCGAAGGCCCCGCCCGCTGCCGCGGCCGAGCCGCCTCCCTCGGGGAAGCGTGCGACCAGCTGGTGGTAGCTCGCGACCACGAGCCCGACCACCAGGACCACGAGCGCCATCGCGGGCAGCAGCAGCTCGAGGTTGCCGTCGAGCGCGCGCAGCGCGGCCTCGATCGCGTAGGCGACCGAGGAGACCGGGTCCGCCATCACCGAGAAGGCGAAGGCGATCAGCAGGGCGGTGCGGCCGTGCAGCCAGCCGGAGCGGGCGCGCGGGGCGGCGGTGGTGGACAAGCGGACCCTCCATCGGTCACGGCACGGCACGGATGCGCCTGAGCCGCAGGACATGCTAGACCCGTTCGCGCGGGACCGGTCTCAGGCGGGGGCGCCCTCCCAGTCGTCGAACGCGTCGCGCGCGAGCGCGCGGCCGAGCTCGATCATCTCGGTGGCACGGTGGAAGTCGAGCGTGCCGCACGCGTCGGCGGGCACGTCGACCATGACGTCGGGCGGGTACCCGGCGAGACGGTAGCGCTGGACGGTGTTCTGCAGGGTCTGCAGCGAGCGGTCGATGACGTCGAGGGTGCTGACCTCGGGAGGCGCGCTGCCCTCGAGGGGCGGGACGATCTCGGGCTCGCCCAGCGCATCGTCCTCGCTCTCGCCGCGCGCGCGCAGGCGGTGGGTGATCATCCCCATGAGGCGGGGCTCGGCGATGTGGAAGGCGGGCAGGCGCAGGCGCGGCAGCCGGACGAGCGGCACGCCCGGCTCGACGGGTGGGCCGGCGGCGTTGCCGCCGCGCGCGTTGCCCGCGAGGTTGACCGCGATGATCGCGTCCGCATGCACGGGCGTGAGCGCGATGACGGGCACGGGGTTGAGCAGCCCGCCGTCGGCGAGCAGGCGGCCGTCGCGGCGCACCGGCGTGATGACCGTGGGGATGGCGATCGACGCGCGGATCGCGTCGACCAGCGGGCCCTCGGTGAACCACACCTCGGACTGGGACAGCAGGTCCGTGGCGACGGCGGTGAACGGGATCGGGAGATCCTCGATGCGGCGCCCGTCGAGGATCTCGTCGAGGCGGCGCATGATGCGATCGGCACGCATCGCGCCGGCGCCCTTGAACGCGGGGTCCATCATCCGCAGGACGTCGCGGCGGGTCATCGACTCGACCCACTCGCGGTAGGCGGGCAGCCCGCCGGCGGCGTGGAGGCCGCCGACCAGCGCGCCCATGGACGTCCCCGAGACGCCGACCACGTCCCACCCGCGGTCCTCGATCTCGTCGAGGACGCCGATGTGGGCGTAGCCCCGCGCGCCGCCGCTGCCGAGCGCGAGCGCGATGCGGGGCCGGCGGGGAGCGGGGTCGGTCACGGGCTCAGGCTAACCCGCGCGCGCATGATGTCCCGGACCTCAGGCGGGACCTCCGGTGACGTGGCAGGCTCGAACTGCCCGTATGGTTTTGTCGAACGTTCACATCGGAGTCCCGCGCCGCGCGCGCGGGCACATGACAAGGGAGTTGGAGCCGATGGCCCAGCACAGCAACGCCGCCGCGATCGCGGCCCTCGAGGCCGGCGAGACCTCGCTCGGCATCGAGCTCGGATCGACCCGCATCAAGGCGTGCCTCATCGGCCCCGACCACGAGGTCATCGCGACCGGCAGCCACGCGTGGGAGAACCAGTTCGTCGACCGCCTGTGGACCTACTCCGTCGAGGCCATCTGGGACGGCGTCCAGGCCGCGGTCGCGGACCTCCTCGCGACCGTGGAGCGCGAGCACGGCGTGCGCCTCACGTCGCTGGGCGCCATCGGCGTGTCCGCGATGATGCACGGCTACCTCGCGTTCGACGCCGCCGACGAGCTGCTCGTGCCCTTCCGCACCTGGCGCAACACCAACACGGAGCGCGCCGCCGCCGAGCTCACCGGGGTGCTCGGCTTCAACTTCCCGCTGCGCTGGTCCGCCTCGCACCTCTACCAGGCCATCCTCGACGAGGAGGCGCACGTCCCGCAGCTCGCGTACTTCACGACGCTCGCCGGCTACGTGCACTGGCGCCTCACCGGCCGCAAGGTGCTCGGCGTCGGCGACGCGTCCGGCATGTTCCCGATCGACCCCGCCACGCGCGGCTACGACGCGGGCATGCTCGCCCGCTTCCAGGGCCTCGTCGCCGCCCGCCAGCCGGGCCTGGACGTCGCCTCGCTGCTGCCCGAGGTGCTCGTCGCAGGCGAGGAGGCCGGCACGCTGACCGCGGAGGGCGCGGCGCTGCTCGACCCGACCGGCACGCTGCGGCCGGGCGCCGTGGCCGCGCCGCCCGAGGGCGACGCCGGCACCGGCATGATCGCCACCAACGCCGTCGCCCCTCGCACCGGCAACATCTCGGCCGGCACGTCGATCTTCGCGATGGTCGTGCTCGAGAAGGCGCTCGAGAGCGTCCACGAGGAGCTCGACATCGTCACCACGCCCGCGGGCGACCTGGTCGCGATGGTGCACTGCAACAACGGCGCGTCCGAACTCGGCACGTGGGCGGGGGTCTTCACGGAGTTCGCCGCCGCGATGGGCCTCGAGGGCGGCGCGGACGAGGTGTTCGCGACGCTGTTCGCGGCGGCGCTCGAGGGCGAGGCGGACGGCGGCGGCCTGCTCGCCTACAACTACCTGTCCGGCGAGCCCATCACGGGCCTCGCGGAGGGTCGCCCGCTGTTCGTCCGCACGCCCGGTTCGCGGCTCACTCTCGCGAACTTCATGCGCACCCAGCTCTACGGCGCCTTCGGCACCCTGAGCCTCGGCATGCGCGTGCTGCACGACGAGGGCGTCCAGCTCGACTCGATGTTCGCGCACGGCGGCATGTTCCGCACCGCGGGCGTGGCGCAGCGCCTCCTGGCCGCCGCGATCGATGCGCCCGTCACCGTGGGCGACACCGCCTCCGAGGGCGGCGCATGGGGCATCGCGGTGCTCGCGGAGTACCTGCGCAAGGACACCGGCACCGCTCTCGACGCCTACCTGAACGGGTCCGTGTTCGCCGACGCATCGCTCGAGGTCGCGCAGCCCGACCCGGCCGACGTCGCCGGCTACACCGCGTGGCTCGAGCAGTACGAGGACGGACTCGCGATCGAGCGGGCCGCCACCGAGGCGATCCGCTAGGACGCACCGGCGAGGCACGCGGAGGGCGCGGACCCCCGAGCGACGGGGGTCCGCGCCTTCGTGGCGTCGGGGGCGCGCGTCAGCGCGCCGCCGGCTCGGACTCGCCCTCGTGCACGCCGGGCTCGACCGCGGAGGCAACCGGCGCATCGTCCTCGGCCTCGTCGTCCTGCGGGTCAGGAAGCGTCCAGCGGTCGCCGCGGCGCGGGTGGATGAAGCCGACGTACCAGAGCCCGCCCAGCACGATCGCGGCGACCGAGATCAGCAGCGACGTCGCGTCCGCCTCGATGGTCTGATACGTCACGTAGGCCATGATCGCGAGCACGATGATCGGCGGCAGCGGGAACAGCGGCATGCGGTAGCCGTCCGTGCGCCCGGACCTGGCGCGACGCACCCGCAGTGCGGCGAGCGCCACGGTCGCGTACATGAAGATCGCGCTCGCGCCGGTCGCGACGAGCAGCCAGTCGAACGGCAGGAAGCCGGCGGCGACGGACACCACGCCCACGAGGACGGTCGCGACGATCGGGGTCTTGGTGCGCGGGTTGATTGAGCCGAGGATCCGGTCGACGGCGCCGGGCCACGAGCGGTCGCGGGCGGACGCGTAGATGAGTCGGGCGATCTGGATCTGGACCGCGATGACGGCGTTGAAGATCGCGACCGCGACCGACAGGCTGATGACGACGTTGAGGGTCTCGTTGCCCCGGTCGAGCAGGAACCAGTTCATGGGCGACTCGGCCGACACCAGGCCCTCGAGGTCGGACGAGCCGAGGATCACGGCGGCGAGCGGGACGATCTCGGCGATCACCGTGATGACGAGCGACACCATGATCGCGCGGCCGATGGTCTTCGAGGCGCCCTTGGTCTCCTCGGCGTAGTACACGGCGCCGCCGTAGCCGTTGAACGCGAAGAGCGCGACGGGCACGAGCGAGAACAGCACGCCCCACGTGACGGTGTCGAGGCCGCCGTCGGCGCCGAGCGTCTGCGGCATCACGAGCGTGTCCAGGCCGCGGCTGACGTGGCTGAAGCCCATCCAGGCGAGCACCACCAGGGCGATGACCTCGAGCGCGAGGCACACGCCCGTGACCCACGCGTTGGTGGAGATCGTGAGCGCGGACACCGCGGTAGTGACGGCCACGACGAGCACCGTGGTCCACATGCTGTCGAAGCCGGGCCACAGCACCGCGAGGTACGGCGCCACGCCCGACGCGATGACGGCGATGATGAGCACGCCCGAGACCAGGCTCAGCACGAACACGCCGAAGCCGTAGCCGCGCCCGAGCAGCCGCGCGGCCCACGTGTACTCGCCTCCCGTGATGGGGAAGCGGCTCGCGAGCTCGGCGTAGCACCAGCCCACGAACAGCGCGATCACGGCGCCGATCGCCATCGCGGCGACGCTGCCGCCGGCGAGGCCCACGATGAGCGCCGGGACGATGATGAACACGCTCGAGCCCGGCGTCACGGACGACAGCGTGATGAGGATGTTCTCCTTCAACGACAGCGAACGCGACAGCTCCTGTCGGTACCTCTCCTCTGCGGCCACGGCGTGCTCCCTCCCTGGAACGATGTGATGTTGACGCCAGAGTCAAAATCACTTGACCCCTGCTGTCAAGGCTTTCGGAGCATGAAATTTGCCTGTAACTTTCGGAAACAAGGCGGATATCCACGAGGTGCAGACTCATTCGGAATCCCTACTTTGACGCGGAGGTCAGGATGAGACGAAGCGACGGCGACGCGCGACGGGCGCAACTGCTCGAGGCCGCCCTCCACGCGCTGAGCGAGCGTGGGATCGTCGACCTGCGGATCCGCGACATCGCGGACGCCGCGGGCGTCGCCACGGGCACGGTCCACTACCACTTCAAGGACCTCGACGACCTGCTCGTCGCGGTGCACGAGGAGGCGGTCGACCGCTTCGTGGGGGCGCGTCAGGAGATGGTCGCCGCGCTGCCCGACGCGCGGGACAAGGCCCTGGCGCTCATCGACACGGGCGTGCCGGAGGACGCGTCGGACATCCTGGTCAACGCGCTCTACGACCTCAACACGCTCGTCCGGCGCCGCGCGGTCCACCGCACCATGAGCCGCGCGCTGACCGATCAGCAGGTGACGCTCTACGCCGCCGTCATCGAGGTCGGCATCGCGCAGGGCCACTTCTCCCCCGCGGCCGCATCCGCCGACGTCGCCGCCAACGCCGTCGCGCTCGAGGACGCGTTCGGCATCTACATCACCAGCTTCGGCGGCCGCTTCACGGCCGCCCGCGCCCGCACCCTGATGCGGGTCCACCTCGCCGAGGCGCTGCGCTGCCCCGGCCTCGCATCCGACCTCAAGGAGGACATCGCATGAGGGCTCGCGACCTCGGGATCGACCTGCCGGGCACGCCCGGTCCGCTCAACGGCATCACGGACGTCCCCGGCGTGCTCGTCGGTGCCGTGACCCACCGCTTCGACACGGACGATGCGGCGGTCGCCGCGCGCACCGGCGTCACCGCGATCCTGCCCCTGGGCCGCGACGGCGTGGGCGCCACGGTGCCCGCGGCCGTCCACTCGCTCAACGGCAACGGCGAGCTCACCGGCTCGCACTGGATCCGCGACGCGGGCGCGTTCGCCGGCCCCATCATGCTCACCAACACCCACGCAGTGGGCACGGTGCACCGCGGCACCGTCGACTGGACGGCACGGAACCGCCCCGACCTCGCCGCCGAGTGGCTGCTGCCCGTGGTCGGCGAGACGTGGGACGGCTACCTCAACAGCATCAACGAGCCGTTCGTGACGCTCGAGGACGCGGGTCGCGCGATCGACGCCGCCACGTCGGGCCCGGTGCCCGAGGGCTCGCAGGGCGGCGGCACCGGCATGAACTGCTACGGCTTCAAGGGCGGCAACGGCACCTCGTCGCGCCTGGTCGAGATCGGCGGCGAGACCTACACGGTCGCGGTGTTCCTCCAGGCGAACTTCGGCGAGCGCGCCGAGCTCACCATCCAGGGCGTGCCGTTCGGCGACGCCGACGTCCCCTACCCGATGGGCGACGTCGGCTGGTTCCTCGAGGACCGGCGCGTGCCCGGCGGCTCGGGCTCGTGCATCGCGATCGTCGCGACCGACGCCCCGCTCATCCCCACGCAGTGCGAGGCGCTCGCGAAGCGCGTGTCGCTCGGCCTGGCCCGCACCGGCACCACGGGCGGCCACTTCAGCGGCGACATCTTCCTGGCGTTCTCGACGGGGAACGCGGGCGCGCTCGACAACGGCTTCCCGGCGACGTCCGCCGCCGACGCCGAGCTCGCGACGATGCGCGTGGTGCCGTGGTCCTGGATGGACCTGCTGTACACGGCGACGGTCCAGGCGACCGAGGAGGCCGTGCTGAACGTGCTCGTCGCCAACGAGGACGCGACGGGCCGCGACGGCCACTTCAGCCCCGCCCTGCCGCACGCCCTGGTGCGCGAGCGGATGGCGGCGGCCGGACGGCTGCGTTCGCAGGTCTGAGGGGCTCCGGGGCGGAAACTTTGCGTTTCCGCCCCGGGAACCGCGCGATTCTCCGGGGCGGAACCTCAAAGTTGTCGCGGCGGCGGCACGCCCGGGGAACGACGAAGGCCCGGACCAATGGTCCGGGCCTTCGTTCTCTCGTAGCGGGGACAGGATTTGAACCTGCGACCTCCGGGTTATGAGCCCGGCGAGCTACCGAACTGCTCCACCCCGCGTCGGCCTGATAACTCTAGCGGACGCGCGCCGCAGAACCAAATCGGCCCCGTCTCGCTAGGGTCGAGCGCATGGCAGACAACGATCCGTTCCTCCAGCAGCCCGGCGAACCGCAGCAGCCGGAGCCGCCCCGCTACCACCCCGCATCCGGGCTGAACCCAGGCCAGACGCCCGGCCCGCCGCCCGCATCGTCCGCTCCCGGGCTCATCCCCGGCGCGACCCCGCCGGCGCCCACCTACGACGTCACGCACCAGGTGCCGCTCGACCGGAACGGCGTGCCGCTCGAGGCGCCCCGGGCGCTCGGCAATGCGCTCGTGTGGATCGCGGCGGCGTACACGCTCGTCATGATCCTGCTCGCGGTCTTCGCGCAGGGGGAGGTCGACGCCACGCGTCGCGCGGCCGACACGGGCGAGATCGCCTTCGGCGCGGGCACGTTCATCAGCCTGCTGTCGACCCCGCTCATGATCGCGTCGTTCGTGGTCTACGGCATGTGGATGTCGCGCATGCGCCGCAATCGCGAGGCGCTCGGCACGCGGCCCGGGCTCACCGCCGTGGAGTGGTGGGGCTGGCTGGTGCCGATCGGCTCGCTCGTGCTCGTCCCCATGGGCGCGCGCCGCGTCGCGGGGCGCACCACGAGCCTCGGCGTGCTGCTCGGCTGGTGGATCGTGTGGACGCTCGCGCAGGGCGTCGGGAACGCCGCCTCGTTCGCGCTGACCTTCTCGATGGACCTCACCACGGGCGCCATCAACAACGGCGACCTGCTCGACGCCTACCCGTCGCTCATGTGGGCCAGCGCCGCGATCACCCTCATCGCATGGGTGCTGTTCCGCTCCTTCATCCGTCAGGCCACCGAGCGTCACCTGCAGCCGGACGCCTGAGCCCCGCGCAGACGACGGAGGGGACCGGTCCGCTGGACCGGTCCCCTCCGTCGCGTGCGGCGCCGCTCAGGGCGAGGTCACGTCCGGCGACGGCGTGACGCTCGGCGACGCGCTCGCCGAGGCGCTCGGCGACGGGCTGGCCGAGGTCGACGACCCGGAGCCCGCGGTGAGCTCCGCCTCGGCCGTGATCGCGTCCGAGATCGCGGTGCTCAGGCGGTCCTGCGCCTCGCCGTAGGCGGCGAAGTCGTTGTTCGCGAGCGCCTTCTGGCCGTCCGTGAGCGCCTGGTTCGCGCGGTCGAGCGCATCCTTGAGGTCAGCCTCGGCGGTCGGGTTGACCGACTCGCCGGAGGTGCCGGAGCCGTTCCCGGAGCCCGTGTCGGTCCCCGAGCCCGTCGACCCGCCCGTGCCCTGGTCCGTCGTGCTGCCGGCCGCGCCGTCGCCCGCGCCGTCGCCGAACACCTGGTCCAGCGCCTGCGGGAGCGTGTCCGCGAAGCCGACCTGGTCACCGAACGCCACGAACACCTTCCGCAGGAGCGGCACCTTCGTGCCCTCCTTCGACTGCACGTACACCGGCTGGACGTAGAGCAGGCCGCCGCCCACGGGCAACGTGAGCAGGTTGCCGTTGATGACGTCCGTGGAGCCCTGACGCAGCAGGTTCAGCGTGGTCTGCGCGTCCGAGTTCGAGTTGAAGTTGTTCTGCACCTGGCCGGGGCCGGGGATCGTCGTGTCGCGCGGCAGCTCGAGCAGGCGCAGCTTGCCGTAGTCCGCGGACACCTTGCCGGCCTCCGAGCCGGTCTCGGAGTCGACGGCGAGATAGCCGGTGAGGATGTTGCGCGGGTTGTCGCCGCCCTGGATGTAGTTGCTCGTGAGCGAGAACGTCGGGGCGTCCTGGTCGGGCATCTGCAGCGTGAGGTAGTACGGCGGCTGGAGCTGCGTGTCGTCCGTCGGGTCCGCCGGGCTGCGCCAGAAGTCCTGGCCCGAGTAGAAGGAGGCCGCGTCGTTCACGTGGTACCGCGTGAGCTGGTAGCGCTGGATGGTGAACAGGTCCTCGGGGTAGCGCAGGTGGCTCATGAGGCTGCCGCTGATCTCGGACAGCGGCTGGATCGACGCGGGGAAGACCTTCTCCCACGTCTGGAGGATCGGATCCTTGGTGTCCCACGCGTAGAGGGTGACGTGGCCGTCGTACGCGTCCACGGTCGCCTTGACGGAGTTGCGCACGTAGTTGAGCACCGTGCCGGTGCCCGTGACCGTCGAGTCCTTCGCGAACAGCGAGTCCGCCGCGACGGGGGCCGAGTAGGGGTACTGGTCCGTGGTCGTGTAGCCATCGACCACCCACACCACGCGGCCGTCGACGACGGCCGGGTAGGTGGTCTGGTCGAGCTCGAGGTACGGCGCGACCTTCGCGACGCGCTCGAGCGGGTCGCGGTAGTACAGGATCTGCGAGTCGCTCGTCACGCGGTCGGAGAACAGGATCTGCTCCTCGCCCATGCGGATCGCGAACATCGCCTTCTCGAAGACGTTGCCGATCGACGGTCCGCCGTCACCCGTGTAGGTGGTGTTGACCTGCCCGTTGGCCGAGTTGTCGTCCGGGTAGTCGAGCTCCCACGGGGTGGTGCCCTCGGGGGCGCCCACGATCGAGTAGTTCGGCAGCGTGCGGCCGAAGTAGATGCGCGGCTCGTAGTCGCCGAGCGCGCCGCTGGACGGGATGCCGCCCTCGAAGAACGAGGGCTGCCCGTCCGCGGTGGTGGTGTTGCCGTACGCGGCGACGACGCCGAAACCGTGGGTGTAGACCGTGTGGTCGTTGACCCAGTTGCGGCTCTCGGAGCCGAGGCCGTCGAGGTTGAGCTCCCGCACCGCGATGACGGTGTCCTCGAGCTTGCCGTCGACCTGGTAGCGGTCCACGTTCAGGAGGTCGGCGAAGTTGTAGTACTGCTTGTTCTGCTGCAGCTGCTGGAACGCCGGCGACACCACGTTGGGGTCGAGCAGGCGGATCTGCGCGGTCGTGTCAGCGTCCTGGCGCAGCGCATCGGCCTTCGCCTGGGTCGTGGCCTTGTAGGGCGTGGTCTCGACTTTGTCGAGGCCGTACGCGTACAGCGTCGCGTCGATGTTGCGCTGGATGAACGGCGTCTCGAGCTCCTGCTCGTTGGGCGTCACCTGGAAGCGCTGCACGATCGACGGGTAGATGCCGCCGATCACGATCGCGGACAGCAGCATGAGGCCCACGCCGACGGCGGGGATGCGCCAGTCGCCGCGCCAGATCACCACGAGGAACACGAGCGCGACCAGCACCGCGATGCCCGCGAGGATCGAGCGCGACGGCAGGATCGCGTTGACGTCGGTGTACGAGGCGCCGTAGAACTTGTCGCCCGCCTTGGTGAGCAGGCCGTACCGGTCGAGCCAGTAGTTCGCGGCGACGCCCAGCATCACGACCGCGCCGAGGACCGCGAGCTGGATGCGCGCGCCCTTCGAGGCGACGAACGTGCGGCCCGTGCCGGCGATGCCGCCGTAGAGCAGATGGACGAAGGCGGCGATGAGCGTCGAGATGACCGCGAGCGCGAGGACGAGCGTGACGACGAGGTTGAGCATCGGCAGCGTGAACACGTAGAAGCCGACGTCGAGGCCGAACTGCGGGTCCTTCTCGCCGAACGGCTGGTGGTTGATCCACGCGACCACCGTCTCCCACTGCGAGGACACCGCGAGACCCACGACGAGGCCGACGACGCCGGGCAGCACGATCATCGCGAGGCGCTCGATGGGCTCGATCTGCTCGCGGACCTGGTCGAGCTGGGTGCGCCCGCCGGTGCGCGCGGGGCGCACGCGCTTGGCGATCCACAGGTTGAGCCAGATGATCAGGCCGGACACGCCGGCCGCGATGATGAAGAGGACGATGCGCGCGAGCCACTGCGTGCGCCACACCTCGCCGAAGCCGAGCTGGTCGAACCAGACGACCTCGGTCCACACGTTGGCGGCCGCGATCACGGCGAGCACCAGCGCGCCCAGCACGACCGCGGTGATCGCCAGAGGAGAGCGCCGTTGCGGCACCGGCGCGGGCCGGACCGGGCGGGCGGAGCGGTCGTCGTCGAACGTCACGTGGCTGTCCTTCTGCTCGGGTGGTCTCTAGCCTGCCATGCTCAGCATCCGGGCAGGTCCGCGGTGTCGCCTGCGCCGATGCGGGTGATGGCCTGGTACGCGTCGTCGAGGGTGTCCACGGCCACAACGTGCAGGCCGTCGGGGATGTTGCCTCGCACGTCGGCGCAGTTCTCGACGGGCGCGAGGAACCAGTCCGCGCCGGCCTCCTGCGCGCCGTACAGCTTCATCCGGATGCCGCCGATGGGGCCCACGTCGCCCTTCACGTCCATCGTGCCGGTGCCGGCGACCCGGGCGCCGTCGAGCTCGTCCACGGGGGTGAGGCGGTCCATGATGCCCAGCGTGAACATGAGGCCCGCGGACGGGCCGCCCACGGAGTCGATCTGGACCTTCACGTCGATGGGGAGGTCGAACGTCGGGTCGATGAGCACGCCGATCGCGGCGTTGCCGCTGCCATCGTCCATCGTCGCGAACGTCTCGGTGACCTCCGCGCCGTCGCGCTTGACCGTGACCGCGATGTCCTCGCCCGGCTGGTGCGCGGCGATCGCGTCGCTCAGCTCGGCGTACGTCTTGGTCGCCTTGCCGTCGACCTTGACGATCACGTCGCCCTTCTTGAGCAGGCCCTTCGCGTGCGAGCCGTCGACGGTGCCCTGGATGGTGAGCACCGCGGGGACGGGGTGGCCGAGCGCCTCGAGCGCGGACACGGTCGCGCTCTCCTGCGAGCTGATCCAGTCCTGCTGCGCCTGCTTCTCCGCCGCCTTCTCCTCGTCCGCGGTGCCGAAGACCTCCTCCTGCGGCACCACGTAGCTCTTGGGCGACGCCCATCCCGCGAGCACGCGGCCGAGCGTGAACGGCGCCGAGCCGGCGCGCGACACCGACACCGTCGTGAGGCGCAGCTCGCCCGACGACGGGTAGGTCGGGGCGCCCGAGATCTCCACGAGCGGCGTGCCGTCGACCTCGCCGAGCGTGTCGAAGGTGGGGCCGGGGGCGCCGATCGCGTACGGCGACGGGATCACCGTGAGGAACGCGATGAGCACGCTCGTCGCGAGACCCGCGATCGACATGACCGTCGAGCGGCGGTTCGACGCGGGGCGCGCCGCCGTCTCGTCCGGCTCGGGGGCGGCGTTCGGGTCCTCGGTGGTCGTCACGTGCCCCATTGTGTCCGATGCGCGACGCGGCACGATGCGGCATCGCTGGTAGTGAACGCCGACGCGCGGGCACACCCTCCTTCGTTACCGTTGAGGAGGCACGCATGCGGCGTGCATGGACGGAGTGAGCGTGAGCGACGAGTCGACGCCGTGGATGCGGCTGCTGCGAGAGCTGTTCGGGGACGATGCCGAGCTCGCGCTGGAGGAGCTCCAGCGGATGGGCATGGACCCCGAGGTGCTCGCGGCGCAGGCGGGGCTCGCCTCGAGCCCCGCGATGATGGAGCACGTGCTGGGCCAGATCCGGAACCTCGTGTCGCAGTCCGCGGGCGAGGACGTCAACTGGTCCCTCGCGCACGACGTGGCGCGCGGCGTGGCCGCGCAGGGCGGCGACCCGTCGGTCAACGCCGCGCAGGCGTCCGTGCACCGTCAGGCGGTCTCGCGCGCCGAGCTGTGGCTCGACGCCGTCACCGACTTCGACCCGACGCGCCTCGAGCCGCGCGTGTGGAGCCGCGCCGAGTGGGTCGAGGCGACCCTGCCCACGTGGCGTGTCCTCGCCGGCCCGGTCGCGGTGAGCGTGTCCCACGCGCTCGGCGGGCTGCTGGCGGGCGAGCTCGACGAGGACCGGGACGCGGGCGGGCTCGACCCGAGCGGCCTCATGCGCTCCGTCAGCCCCACCGTGTGCGGCATGCACATGGGCCAGGCGGCCGGCGAGATGGCGCGCGAGGCGTTCGGCGCCACCGACCTGGGCATCCCGCTGCTGGCCGAGCCGCGGGTGGTGCTCATCCCCTCGTCCATCAGCGAGTTCGCGAAGGGCCTCGACGTCGACGAGGACGAGGTCCGCTCGTTCCTCGCGCTGCGCGAGGCGGCCCACGTGCGCCTGTTCGCGGCGGCCCCGTGGCTGCCGGGCCAGCTGCACGCGCTCGTCGAGCGGTACTCGCAGGGCATCACCATCGACCTCGACGCGCTCGAGGAGGCGGTCCGCGAGGCCGGCATGGGCGACCCGGCACGCCTGCAGAAGGCGCTCAACCGGGGCATATTCGCGTCGCAGCACACGGACGAGCAGAAGGCCACGCTCGAGTCGATCGAGACGCTGCTCGCGCTCATCGAGGGTTGGGTGGACGACGTGACGATGCGCGCCGCCGCCCCCCACCTGCCGAACCTGGGCGCGCTGCGCGAGATGATGCGCCGCCGTCGCGCGGCCGGCGGCCCGGCGGAGGACGCGTTCGCGAACCTGCTCGACCTCGAGCTGCGCCCGCGCCGGATGCGCGACGCCGCGGCCATGTGGGCCGCGCTGCACGCGCGGCTCGGCGCCGAGGAGCGCGACGGCGTGTGGTCGCACCCCGACCTGCTCCCGACCTCCGACGACCTCGGCGACTGGACGGCGTGGGTCGAGGCCTACGTCACGCGTGGCGAGAAGGACGAGATGGACGTCGAGCTGGAGCGCCTGCTCGGCTCCGACGACGGGTAGGGTGCTCGGAGACCGCGGCACGACACCCGCCCGCCGATGGGAGGAATTCGTGCTCGCGCGTCTACGCTGGGGGACCAAGGGCCCCCGTTGGCCTGCACACGTGCGGCGCGTACCGCCGCGCCACTGATGAGAAGGAGAGCCGAATGGCTGACAAGTACTCGGGCGAGTTCTACTGCGTGAAGTGCAAGGAGAAGCGCGAGACCGAGGGCGACGTCGTCGTCTCGGAGAACGGCCGTCGCATGGCGAAGGCGGTCTGCCCGGTGTGCGGCACCAAGCTGAACCGCATCCTCGGCAAGGCGTAAAGCCAGCAGAGCTCGCAGAAGGGCCGGCCCCCACGGGGACCGGCCCTTCTCGCATGTCCGGGCTGTGGACAGCCGCCGCGCGGCCACGCGTCCGTGCGACGGTGGGTGCCATGGACGATGCGCCGGCCCCGCCCCTCCTGTGGCGCGGCGACGGCACGGACCAGGCCGGGATCGTCCGCCCGCCACGGCCGCGGACGCTCGCCGGGCGGCACGTGCGGGTGCGCGGCCTCGACGCCGCGGGGCTCGCGGCCGCGGAGGCGGCGGCCCGTGCGGGCGCGGTCGCGCTGAGCCTGATCGAGTCGGCGCCCGGAGCGACGCGCCGCGCCGCCCGCATGCTCACGGGCCTCGCTCCCGGCCTGCGGGTGCACCTCGACACGGAGCGGCGGGTCGACGGGGAGATCGTCACCGCCTACGCCGCCGTGGCGCCCGCGCTGCACCACCGGCTGCTGCTCGACGGCCCGCACGTGGCGCTGCTCACGGACGAGGCCGGCGTGACCGTGCTTCCCGTCGCACCCGGCGCGACGGCGTGCCTGCGGTGCCTGGAGCTCGCGCGCACCGACCGCGACCCCGCGTGGCCGGTGCTGGCGCGGCAGTGCGCGGCGCTGCCCGCCGCGACCGATCCCCTGTCCGCGTCCGTCGCGGGCGCGCTCGCCGCCGCCTTGCTCGCAGCGCTGCTCGACGGCGCCCGGGCGACCCCGTGCCGCGTCGAGCGCGGGCTGCCCCGGAGGCCGCGCATCGTCCCCCATCCCGCGTGCGGGTGCGGGGCGGCGTGACGGCTACTGCCCGGCGACGATCTCCAGGATCTGCGCGCCGTACTTGTCGAGCTTGGATGCGCCCACCCCGCTGACGCGCGCGAGCTCGCCCAGCGTGCCAGGGCGGTCGCGCGCGATCTCGACGAGCGACGTGTCGACGAGGATGGTGAACGCCGGCTTGGAGGTCTCCTGCGCGATCGCGAGACGCCAGGACTTGAGCGACTCGAACAGGCGCAGCCCCTCGGGTCCCAGCTCGGCGGCCTTCGCGGACGACGACTGCCGCTGCACGCGCGCGGGCCGCGCGTCCGGCCACTGCTGCTCGAGGAACCGTGTGCGCTTGCGGGTGCCCTTGCCGCCGGCCTTGCGGGAGCGCGCGAAGGACAGCGCGAGGTGCTCGCGGGCACGCGTGATCGACACGTAGAGGAGCCGGCGCTCCTCCTCGATCTGCTCGTCGGTCTCGGCGTGAGTGATCGGCACGAGCCCCTCGGAGCAGCCGATGATGAACACGGCGTCCCACTCGAGACCCTTGGCCGCGTGCGCGGAGGTGAGGGTGACGCCCTCGACGGCCGGCGCGTGCTGCGCCTGCGCGCGCTCGGCGAGGTGCTCGACCAGGTCGCGCATCGTCGCCGCGCCGCCCGTGTCCGTGACCAGGTCGTCGGCGAGGTTGACGAGCGCCTGCAGGGCGTCCCAGCGCTCGCGCACGGCGCCGCGTGCGGCCGGCGGCTCCTCGGCCCAGCCCAGCTCGCTCAGGGTGTCGCGGACGCGCTCGCCCAGCGGGCGGTCGTCGTCGGCGACGGCGGCGCCGCGCAGCAGCACGATGCCGCGGCGCACCTCGTCGCGGTCGAAGAAGCGCCGGCCGCCGCGCACCAGGTAGCCGATGCCGCGCTCCGCGAGCGCCTCCTCCATCGCCTCCGACTGGCTGTTGATGCGATAGAGGACGGCGATCTCGGACGGCTTGACGCCGGTCGCGATGAGCCGCTCGATCTGCGCCGCCACGCCCTGGGCCTCGGACTCGTCGTCGTCGTACGCGCGGTAGTCCACCGCCGGGCCGGTGGGCCGCTGGGCGACCAGCTCGACGCCCACGCCGGCGGCACCGCGGCGGCGCATCAGCTCGTTGGCCAGGCGCACCACCTGCGGCGTGGAGCGGTAGTCGCGCACGAGCCGCACCTGGGTGGCGTCGGGATAGGTCCTGGCGAACTGGAGCAGGTGCTCGGGGCTCGCGCCCGCGAACGAGTAGATGGTCTGCGCGGGGTCGCCCACGACGCACAGCTCGCGGCGGCCGCCAAGCCACTGCTCGAGCAGGAACTGCTGGAGCGGGGAGACGTCCTGGTACTCGTCGACCACGAAGTGCCGGTACTGGCGGCGGATCTGGTCGCCGACCTCGGGGAAGCGGCCGATGATGTCCGCGAGCAGCAGCAGGATGTCCTCGAAGTCGAGGACCACGGCGTTGGTCTTGGCGTCCTCGTAGGCGCGCATGACGTCGGCGACCTGGCTCGCGGGCAGGTTCGCGGGCGAGGGCCGGCCGAGGCGGGCGATCTTGGCGGCGTACTCGTCGGCGGGGATGAGCGAGACCTTCGCCCACTCGATCTCGGCGGCGAGGTCGCGCACCGTGAGGCGGTCGGCGTTGATCCCGACGTCGCGCGCGGCACGGCCCACGAGCGGCGCCTTCTGCTCGACCAGCTGCGGGATCTGCCCGCCGACGGCCTCCGGCCAGAAGTAGCTGAGCTGGCGCAGCGCCGCAGCATGGAACGTGCGCGCCTGCACGCCCGTCACGCCGAGGCTCCGGAGACGCGTGCGCATCTCGCCCGCGGCGCGCGCGGTGAACGTCACGGCGAGCACGGACTGCGGGTTGTACGCGTTGACGCGCACGCCGTACGCGATGCGGTGGGTGATCGCCCTGGTCTTGCCCGTGCCGGCGCCGGCGAGCACGGCGACCGGCCCGTGGAGCGCGGTGGCGACCTCCCTCTGCTCGGGGTCGAGGGCGTCGAGGATCTGGTCTGCTGACATCGCCGCCATTGTGTCAGGCACCCCCGACAGCCGGGTGCCGCCTGTGGACGATGCGGGGCGCGGCTACCGCGGCAGGCGGCCGCGGCGCACGTCCTGCCACCGACCGTGGTCGCGCGCGAGCGCCTCGAGCTCGCCGATGCGGTTCAGAAGGAGGTCGACGGCCTCGGGAGAGCCGTCGTCGGCGGGGCGGGGCTCGCCGCGCCAGTGCGCGATCACGGCCGGCCCGATCGACCACCGCCACCACTCGGCGCGCCGGGCCGCGGGGTACGCCGCGCATCGTGCCTCCGACCAGTCCCACGTGACGCAGAACCCCAGGGACCCGTTCTCGACGAACACGTGGAGGATGTGACTCGACGCGCCGTTCTCGACCGCCGCGACCCGGTAGCCGCGGCCCGCGAGGCGCTCCTGCAGCGGGCCGGTGACGAGGGCGACCGTGCGCGAGAACGAGTCGAGCTCGATCATCGGTCCTCCTCGGGGCGGCGGATGCCGCCGGCCGGGCGGCCGCGGCTCACGTGGGGCTCGCGGCATCGTGGACCCTCGTCTTGGGGCGAGGGTAGCGGCGGAGGACGGCTCGCGGGAGGGGGCCCGCCCCGACACGCGGGGCGGCGCCGCGTCAGACGTCGATGGTCGCGTCGGGGCGCGGCTCCGGCATCATGCCGCCGTACCAGTCCTCGAGCATCCGGCGGGCGACCGAGCCCTTGGGGGCGAGCACCACCTCGCCGGCGGCGATGAGGTCGGCGATCTCCTCGCGCGTGACGAAGCGCGCCTCGGAGATCTCGTCCATGTCGAGGTCGAGCTCATCCGGGCGCGGGCAGGTCGCGCGGAACGCGACCATCACCGACGCGGGGAACGGCCACGGCTGTGAGCCGAGGTACTCGAGCCCGGTCAGCGTGAGCCCCGCCTCCTCGCCGACCTCCCGATGGACGGCCTGCTCGAACGTCTCCCCCGGCTCGACGTAGCCGGCCAGGTGGGAGTAGCGGCGCGGCGACCACTGCGCGGCGTGCGCGAGGAGCAGCCGGTCCTCGGGGTCGGTGATGGCGACGATGATCGCGGGGTCGGTGCGCGGGTAGTGCTCGCGCTCGTCCCGCGCGCAGTGGCGCACCCAGCCTCCCTGCCGCACCGCGGTCGGCTCGCCGCACAGTGCGCAGCGCGGGTGGGTCGCGTGCCAGTTCGCGAGGGCCACGGCGGTGGTGGCGAGCTCGTGATCGCGCTCGCCCTCGGCGCCGCGGTCCCACCAGCCGGCGAGCAGGTCGCGCAGGCCGCGCATGCGGTCGCCGCCGATGCCGTCGGGGTCCGCGCCGAACGACGGGTCCTCGGGCACGAGCGCGACCAGGTCGCGGTCGCCGTCGCGCCCCAGGTAGATGCGCAGCGACGCGGGCGGCTGGGCGCCGGGCGCGAGCTCGACGACGCGGCCGTCGGCCGTGAGCACCCGCCCATCGCGCACGACGATCGCGTCGCAGGTCTCGAGGTCGACGGTGGCGCGGCGCTCGGCCGCCCGGTCGATCCGGCTGGGAAGGTCGAGCGGCCACGGATTCCTCACGTGGTCACGGTACCCGGCCCGCCCGGGCGCCGCCCCGCCCCCGCGTTCCCGCGGGGCATCATGCCTGGCCCGGCGGCGTGGAGCGTGGCGCACGGGACCCGATGGCTCTACGGTGAGCCTGTGCCACGTTCACCGCTCGCGCTCGCCGCCCTGGCGTCCGTCGCCGTGCCCGGGCTGGACGTCTACGACGTGCTGCGCAGCCCCCACTCCGACGCCGACTTCGAGGTCGTGGTGGTCAAGGACGCGACGGGCCGGCGCTGGATCGTGCGGGCGCCCAAGCGGGCTGCCGCGGGCGCCGCGCTCGAGGCCGAGAAGGGCCTGCTGACCGCGATGGGCCGCGCCAAGGAGGCGGGGCTCGTCTCGTTCGAGGTGCCGCACCCGTCCGGCGCGGCCGAGCTGTCCGACGACACGGGCCGCGCGATCGTCTACACCGAGGTCCCCGGCGCCCCGCTCATGCTCGCCGCGCTGCAGCCCGGCCCCGGCCTCGCGGCCGCCGTCGGGCGCGCGCTCGCCGAGATCCACGAGCTGCCCATCACCGTGGTCGAGGACCAGGGCCTGCCCGCCTACTCCGCCGAGGAGTACCGCGAGCGCCGCCTCGCCGAGCTCGACGCCGGCATCCAGACCGGCAAGGTCCCGCCGCGCCTCGCGGACCGCTGGGAGCACCAGCTCGAGAACGTCTCGTGGTGGCGCTTCGAGCCGACCGTGGTCCACGGCGACATGGGCGAGCACCAGGTCTACGTCGCCGACGGCACCGTGTCCGGGATCGTCGACTGGATGGACGCGCGCGTCGCCGACCCCGCCGACGACCTCGCCTGGCTGGTCGCCGCCGCCCCCGACGACGTGCTCGACTCGGTGGTCGAGGCGTACCACGGGCGCCGCCGCGAGATGCGCGACCCGCACCTGCTCGACCGCGCGCGGCTGGCCTCCGAGATGGCGCTCATGCGCTGGCTCATGTACGGCGTGCGCACCGACAACGCCGACGTGGTCGCGGACGGCGAGGGGATGCTCGCCGACCTCGAGGCCATGCTCTTCGAGGAGTAGGCCCCCTCGGCGCGCCGCGCGTCACGGCGCCAGCAGCGCCTCGATCTCCTCGCGCGTGAGCAGCCGCTCGGGCCGCACCGTCGCGTCGTCGCGCACGTAGTGGAACGCGGCGTCGACCTGCTCGAGGGGGACGCCCGTCCACTCCGACCACGCGAGCCGGTAGACCGCCAGCTGCACCTCGCGCGCGGCCCGCTCGTCCGCGTCCCGGGGCGCCGAGCCCGACTTCCAGTCGACCACCGTGACCCGGTCGAGGCCCGCGCCCGCGGGGAACACCGCGTCGATGCGGGAGCGGATCGTGATCCCGCGGATCGGCACCTCGACGTCGACCTCGATGTGGCTCGGCACCCGGCCGGACCACTCGGACCGGGCGAACGCGTCCTTGAGCGCCTCGAGGTCGGACTCGTCCTCGCCGGGCCCGAAGTCGTCGAGCGACAGCAGCGGCACGTGCCCGTACTGCGCCTCGATCCACGCGTGGATGAGGCTTCCGCGGCGCGCGGCCGTCGTCGGCTCCGCAGGCAGCGGGCGGCGCAGCTGCGCGGTGAACGCCTCGCGGTCGCGCCGCAGCGACACGAGCGCCGAGGTCGACAGGTGCGCGGGGATCGCGACGTCGCCGACGCCCCGCTCGCGCTCGCGCCGCTCCTCGAGCATCGCCGCGATCTCGCGGCCGAGCGGCAGCCGCTGCCAATCGACGTCGGCCGGGTCCTCGCCCGCCTCGGCGCCGGCGGCCATCGCGGCGCGCACGTCGGCGGCCAGGGCGCGCCGCTGCAGCTGCGCGGCGGTCGGCGCCGCGGGCCACTCGGCGCGCACGGGCTCAACCGTCACCACCGCATCGTCATCGGGCCGTTCCGCCCACGACGCGTTCGAGACCATGCCTTGCTCGACCAGCTCGCGCAGGTAGCACGAGGGCGTGCGCACGGTCGCTCCCCCGACGCGCCACGACGCCGACAGGAGCACGTGCGAGCGCGCGCGGGTGACCGCGACGTAGAACAGCCGGCGCTCCTCGGCGACGCGGTGCGCGCCGCACGCCTTCTCGAAGTCCTCGATGGTGTCGGCGAGCGTGCCGTGGTCGGCGGCTGCGCGCCAGTCCCAATGGGGCAGGTCGGCGCGGTCGAGCCTGAGCTCGTAGGGCAGCTCGACGCCACGCCCCCGCCAGCCGGCGTCGGAATAGTAGGAGCGGCGCGAGGACGGCTCGCCGACGGACGGGAAGTGGCCGTCGACCAGTCCGGGGACCGCCACGACGTCCCACTCGAGGCCCTTGGCGGCGTGCACGGTGAGCACCTGGACGGCGCCCGGCTCGGGCTCCTTGACGGGCAGCTCGAGGCCGCCCTCCTCGGAGCGAGCGGCCTCGAGCCACGCGAGGAACGCGCCCAGCGTGGCCCGCTCGGCCCCGGCCGCGAACTGGCGCGCGGCGTCCACGAAGGCGTCGACGTTGCGCGCGGCGCGGCCGTCGGGGCGGGCGACGGCGGCCTCGATGTCGAGCCCCCAGGAACGCTCGGCGGCGAGGATGAGCTCGGGCAGCGACAGATAGGTGCGCGTGCGGATCGCGTCGACGGCCCGCTGCAGGCGGACGATGCGCCCGTGCGCCGTCGCGGTGAGCGCGCGGCCCTCGCGCGAGGTCCAGCCGGCGGGCGGCGGGGTCGCGAGGGCGTCGACGAGGCTGGGCTCGCTGTCGCGGGCCTCGCGCGGGCCGGCGAGCTCGCGCGCCCAGTCCTGCAGCGCGGCGAGGTCGCGGATGCCGAGCGCGACGCGCTCCGAGGTGAGCAGGCGCATGGCGGAGTCGCCGCGGGACGGGTCGTGGGCGACCTCGAGCAGCGCGACCAGGTCGGACACCTCAGGCGTGTCGACGAGCCCGCCGAGCCCCACCACCTCGTAGTCGACTCCCGCGCGCACGAGCGCCTCGACCATCGCCGCGAACTGGGCCCGGCGGCGGCACAGGATCGCGGCGGTGGGCAGCCCCGGGCCGGTGCGCAGCTGCGCGCGGCGGGCCTGGAGGAAGGCGACCACCGCATCGGCCTCCTGGACGTGGTCCTCGGTGACGAGGCTCTCCACGCCGGGCGCGCGGCGGGCCGGCTCGGGCTGCTCGAGGTACGTCGCGCGGGAGCGCAGCGGCCTCACCTCGACGCGGGAGGCCTCGCGCAGCGGCGCGGCGGCGACGTTGGCGACGTCCAGCACCGCGCCCTCGTTGCGCCACGACACGGACAGGCTGCGCTGCGCGACCTCGCGGCCGTGCGCGAACTCCTCGACGAACATCGGCAGCGCGCTCTCGGAGGCGCCGCGGAAGCCGTAGATGGCCTGGTTGGGGTCGCCAACCGCCATCACGTGGTGGTCGGCGCCGAACAGCCGCGCGAACAGCCGCAGCTGGCCGGGCGAGGTGTCCTGGAACTCGTCGAGCAGGATCGCGCGGTAGCGGCCGCGCTCGACACCCTGCACGGCCTCGAGGCGGGATAGCTCGGCGGCAAAGGCGACCTGGTCGGCGAAGTCGAGCTGCGAGGCGTCGCGCTTGCGGCGCTGGAACTCCTCGACCAGCTCGGCGACGGCCGCGAGCGTGCGCAGCTTGGCCACGCGCTTGGCGTGGTCGTTGGGGGTGCCGGTGCGGGTGGTGAGGGGGCCGGGCGCACGGTCGCCGGCGTTCTTGGGCAGCGCCTCGAGCGTCGCCAGCGCCGCGAGGGCCCAGTCCCGCAGGACGGTGGGGGTGACGTCGTGGTCGCGCAGCTGGCCGGCCAGGCGCGAGATGGACGCCGTGACGGTCGAGACGGCGGCGTCGGTGTCGAGCGGACCCGTCCACGAGGTCACGACGTCGGACGCGAGCTGCCACAGCGCGGCGGCGGTGAGCGTGGTCGCGTCGGGGTCGATGCCGAGCCGCAGCCCGTGTTCCGCAACCAGCTGCGCCGAGTACGCGTTGTAGGTCGACACGGACGCGGGCGGTCGCGACGGGTCCTCGCCGAACGCGGCCGCGATGCGCTCCTCGGCGCGCTCGGCGATCTCGGCGGCCGCCTTGCGCGTGAACGTGAGGCAGAGGATCTCGTCGGGGCTGATCGCGGTGCCGAACAGCTCCTCGGCGTGATCGAGCAGGTAGACGATGCGCAGCGACAGCGTCTCGGTCTTGCCGGAGCCCGCGCCGGCGACGACGAGCATCGGGTCGAGCCCGGCGCCGATCACGGCAGCCTGCTCGGGCGTCGGGGGCCGGCCGGTGACGAGCACCGCGAGGTCGTCGGCGCCGCGACGCGCGCCGCGCACCAGGCCGTCGTCGGCGAGGTCCGCCTCGGTCATCCGTCCGTCACCTGCCTTCCGCTCGGCCACGCGGGGCACGAGCGTCGCACGGGGCACGAGGCGCAGCGGTCGTTGGTGATGGCGGCGAAGGTGCCCTGCGCCATCGTGTCGACCGCCTGCGTCAGGCGCACCTTCTCCTTCTCCACGTCGATCGCGGGCTGCGCCCGCTCGCTCGCGCCCTGCGTCGAGCCGCCCACGAACACGAGCGCCGCGCCGTCGGCCTCCTCCACGCCGCCGAAGCCGCCGTGGTCGGCGGCCAGCTGGTACATCGCGAGCTGCGCGTGCTCCTCGGCGTCCTTCTTGGACACCGCCTGACCCGTCTTGAGGTCGACGATGCGCGCGCGGCCCCCCGTGACCTCGACGCGGTCGGCGCTGCCCGCCACGACCGCGCGGCCGATCTGCACGCTGAACGGCTGCTCGACGCGCACCTCCCCCGCCGTGACGCTCGCGACGTAGCCGGCGAGGCGGCGGACCATCGCGTCGGCGCGGTCCTTGAGGACGCGATCGGGCCACGTCGCGGTGCCGGCGATGTCGGGCCAGCGCTCCTCGAGCGCGGCGGCCAGCTCCGCGTGCGTGCCCTGGGGCAGCGCGGCGGCGACCTCGTGGACGAGCGTGCCGAGGCTCTGCTTCTCCGACGCCGCCGCGTTGCCGCCTGCGGTCTCGAGGGCCCACCGCAGGGGGCACGTCTCGAGCGCCTCGAGGCGCGACGGGGACACGCGCACCGGCTGGTCGTCCTCCCACATCGCGGCGTCGGTCGACGGCGCCGGGACGCCGTGCCACTCGTCCGGATGCGCTCCGGCGACGCCCATCGCGGCGAGGCGGGCGAGGATCTCGACGTGACGGGCACGGTCGTCGGCGGACGCGTCGGCCAGGTCGGCCGCGCCGGCCCGCACGGCCGCGACGGCCGATCGCAGATCCGTGACCCGCGGCGTGGCGTCGTCGCGCACGGAATCGACGCCGGCCGCGGCGCCGGCCCACGCGAGGTAGCGCGACGGGCGCTGATCCTCGCCGTCGACGCAGGCGAGGACGAGGCGGCGGCGGGCGCGGGAGACCGCGACGGCGAAGGCACGGGTCTCGTCGTCCACGACGGCGCGGCGGGCGGCGCGGGCCCACGCGGCGCGCGCCCTCGGCTCGAGCGGCGTCGCCTCGGCGCGGCCGGCCACGATCTCCGCGAGCTGCTGCGCGCCCAGGACGGCGTCGCGCAGCCGCGTGTCGGGCCACGCACCCTCCTCGAGCCCGCCCACCACGACGACGTCCCACTCGCGTCCGGCGGCGGAGGCGGGCGTGCAGAACGCGACGGCGTCCTCGACCCGCGCCCGCGCGCCGAGCGTGTCGGGCGCGAAGTCCTGGCCCTCGAGGTGCTCGACGAACGACTCCACCGACGCGGACGGCATGCGCTCGACGTAGATGTTCGCGGCTCGCATGAGCGCGATCACGGCGTCGAGGTCGGCATCATCCCTGGCGGAGCCGGCGAGCGCGGCAGCGCGCCAGTCGTCGGCGACGCCGAGCGCGTCCCACACGGCCCACGCGACGGTGGCGGGCGTGCCGCCCCCGGCCGCCGCGGCGCCCGCGTGCAGCGCGCGCGAGGCGCGCTCGGCCAGCCGCGCCTCGGGCGTGCCCAGGGACGCCCACCGCGCGGGCGCCTCGACCGCCTCGACCAGCAGCTCCGCGGACGTGCGCGCTCCCCCGCCGCGGCGCTCCTCCTTGACCAGCGCGCGGCGCAGGCGCCTCAGCGCGACCGGGTCGATGCCCACGATCCGTGAGCCGAGCAGCTCGACCGCCTCGGCCTCCTCCCACGGCTCCGCCTCTCCGCGGGCGAGCGCGGCGGCCCGACGCATGAGGGTGAGGAGCGGCGCGACGGCCGGCTCGGCGTGCAGCGCGGTGCCGTCGCCCAGGGTCTCGCACGGGATGTCGGCGGCCGCGAGGTCGGCGCGGATCTCCCGCAGCCGGGCGCTCGAGCGCGCGATCACCACCATCTCGCCCCACGGCGTCTCGGGCCCGTCGAGCCCGTGCCGCGCGCGGCGCAGCGCCTGCGCGACGGCGCGCGAGTGCGCGTGACGATGCGCGGCGACCAGGATCTCCACGCCCTCCGGCCCGTCCGGCGCGGGGACGGCGACGCGCGCGGAGCCGGCGCCGACGGTGCCGATGCGGCTCACCGCGGCGGCGGTGACGGCCGCGAGCGCGCCCGCCTGACGATGGCCGGGGCCGAGGCGCATGAGCGCGGCACCGAGGCCGGCGGGCCCCTCGGTCCCGGTCGCGGCCGCGAGCACCGCCGGGACCGCGCCGCGGTAGCCCTGCACCGCCTCGTCGGCGTTGCCCAGCAGCACGAGCCGTGCCCCGCCGCCCGCGAGCGCGCGCAGCAGGTGGATGCCCGCCTGGGTGAGGTCCTGCGCATCGTCCACCACCACGAGGTCCCACGCGGGGGCGTCGCCGGGCGCGTCCCAGCGCGTGAGGACGTGGGCGGCCTGCGCGACGACGACGGCCGGGTCGAAGCGCGCGCCCTGATCCTGGGTCAACGACCGCCAGCCGAGGATCGCGTCGTACTCGTCCATCACGGACGCGGCGGCCGCCCACTCGGGACGGCCGGCGCGCGCGCCGAGCGCCGCCAGGTCGGCGGGCTCGAGCCCGGCCTCGCTCGCGCGCATGAGGAGGTCGCGCAGCTCTGCGCGGAACCCCGCCAGCACGGTCGCCTCGGGCGGCACCGCGCCGCCCCAGTCGGGCACGCGCCCCTCGCCGCGGCGGTGGCCGTCGAGCAGCTCGCGCAGGATCTGGTCCTGCTCGGCGCCCGTGACGAGCACCGGCGGCGGCTCGCCGAGCGCGGTCGCGTGGGCGGCCAGGATCGCGTGGGCGGCCGATGCGGCGGTGCGGACCACGGGCGCGCCCACGGGCCGGTCGAGGGCGAGGGAGACGCGGTCGCGCAGGCGCGCGGCGGCCGAGCGGGTCGCGGACAGCACGAGCAGCCGGGACGGGTCGGTGCCGCGGCGGACGGCCTCCAGCACGAGTGTGGCCGCGAGGACGGTCTTGCCGGTCCCGGCCCCGCCCACGACGACGAGGTGGCCGGCGTTCCCGACCCCCGCGGGGGCGAGGGCGGCCTCGACCACCGCCGCCTGCGCATCGTCCGGCGCGGGCAGGGGCGCGGGCGCGGCGGCGGCCAGGAGGCGGAGCGCGGTCATGCGCCTATCCCACCAGAGGGGTCCGACATCGCGGTCCCGCCCTCGCCGGGACCTAGGACGTCGAGGCGTCGGGGTACGGCCACGGGTTCGTGGAGCAGGCCTGCGGCATCCGCGGCTGGTTCACCATGACGGCGGCCCGTCCGGACTCGCACGTCTGGTCCTCCTCGCCGAGCACGTGGCCGACCGCGTGGTTGACGAGGTACTCGCGTGCGGCCGTGCGGTGGTCGCGGTAGGGGGCCACGCCGGCGGTCCAGTCGTACAGCGAGATGGGGGCGATGCCCTGGGACGCGCACGGCAGCTCGGCGTCGGCGGACGGCGCGGGGCTAGACCCGCTGCCGTCGCCGCCCGTCAGCGTGGCGGCCGTGTGCGGCTTGGGGCAGCGCGCGGCGACGGTGTACGGGCTCGCGAGCACGACGCGCACGTCCGCGGCGCCGTCCGTGAGCACGAAGCGCATGCGGCCGTCGGAGCCCCAGCCGCGGTTGTCGTTGAGCGTGTCCATGACGAAGCGGACGAGCGCGTCCTCGTCGACGGTGACGCCGTCCTCGACGTCGATGCGCACGTAGCGGGTGGGCACGGTCGTCGCCTCGGCGGAGGCCGACGGCGACGCCGACGTGGGCTCCGCGCCGGTGACGGCGGTGAAGGTGCCCTCGCCGCGCTCGGGGACCGTGAGGCTCACGACGCCGGCCGCGGCGTCGGCGTCGTCCAGCTCACGCGTGATCGGCTCGAGCGTGGGCAGGCTCACGTCGCGCGTCGGGGTGTCGCTCGCCGACGGGGAGGCGCTGGGCTGCGGATCGGCGCTCCAGGCGCGGTACCAGTCGGGGACCTGCGCGGTCACCCACCCCGCGCCGAGGCCGAGCGCGAAGCACACCACGACCGTCGCCAGGGTCACGAGCACGCCGGGAAGGGCGATTCCCCTGCCCGCGAACAGGCCTCCGGACCGCCGATTCATCGCCCTAGGATAAGGGCAGACATCGGGCATCACGAGCAATGGAGGCGGCCATGGAGATCAGGATCGGCGTGCAGAACGTGTCCCGCGAGATCGCGATCGACACCGACATGACGGCGGACGCCGTGGCGGCCGCGGTCGCCGGCGCGCTGGCGGGCGGCACGCTCGACATCACGGACGCCAAGGGCCGCCGCGTGGTCGTGCCGGGCGCGTCCGTGGGCTACGTCGACATCGGCGAGGAGACCAAGCGCCGCGTCGGCTTCGAGGCGTAGGCCTCACCCCATCATCTGAGCAGCGAAGGCCCGGGACCGTGAGGTCCCGGGCCTTCGTGCTGTCCGGGGTGGACGATGTGCGGGGCGCGTTGAGCGGGTCGTCCCGGGGCATCTGCCGGGAGCAGACTGTGAGCGTTCCGAGCACGGATCATCCGAGCCGACCGTCGATCCGGGCACGGCGACCCGTCACTTTCACCGCGCGCCGCCCCTCGAGAGGTGATAGGACTGTGAGCGCGCACAGTCATCGTGGACGTGCGCCTACACCCGCGCATCAAGGAGGATGCCTGTGTCACCTGCACCCACGAGGCGACGGATCGTCGCCGCCCTCATCGCAGCCGCGCTTGCCGCGACCGCCGCCGGCGCCGCCGCATCGTCCGCCACCGCGGCGGCCGGCGCCGTCACCAACGGTGGTTTCGAGTCCGGGCTGTCCGGCTGGAGCGTGTCCGGGACGACGTCGGCGTCGACTGTCGCATCCGGCGGCTCCGCCGGCTCGAACCGCCTCAACCACTACCTCGCGGCATCCGGCTCGGTCACCACGTACCAGGCAGTCACCCTCACCGGCACGGGCTGGTGGACGTTCAGCGCGAAGGTCCGCTCCGGCGGCGGCCTCGGCACCTCACGCCTTCAGGTCACCGGCTGCGGCACGACCGAGTACCGCACGGTCCCCGACACCACCAACGGCAACGGCTGGGTGCGCCTCGCCGTGTCCTTCAACGCGACTAGCACCACCTGCTATGTCTCCCTGTACACGAGCGGGTCGGCCGGCGCGTGGGCGCATATGGACGAGGCCACCCTGTCGACGGGCAAGGTCTCGCGCGCGATCCGCGGCGCGGACCTGAGCTCCGTCCTCAAGAACGAGGCGTTCGGCGGCCGTTACTACACGTCGTCCGGCGCCCAGATCGACCCGTTCAAGGCCTTCGGCAACGCGGGCGCTAACGTGGCGCGATTCAAGGTGTGGGTCAACCCAGCGGACGGATACAACACCGCTTCGAAGGTCGTGACCGCTGCGAAGCGCGCGCAGGCGTACGGCATGAAGATCATGGTCGACTTCCACTACTCGGACACGTGGGCCGACCCCGGGAAGCAGTACGTGCCGAGCGCCTGGGCGGGCCAGACGGTCGCGCAGATGACCAGCTCGCTCGCGACGCATACAACCTCGACTCTGACCGCGCTGAAGAACGCCGGCGTCACGGTCGACTACGTCCAGGTGGGCAACGAGATCAACCCGGGCATGCTCTGGCCGTACGGCCAGTCCTACGACGTCGACACCACCGACGGCGTCGCGGGCGCGCAGTGGAACAACCTCGCGGGCTTCCTCACCGCCGGTTCCAACGCCGCGAAGGCGGTATTCCCGTCCACCAAGGTGGTCCTGCACCTCACCGACATCGGCTCCGGCGTCTCGGGCCTCACCTGGTGGCTGGACGCCATGACCGCGCGCTCGGTGCCCTACGACATCATCGGGCTGTCGTACTACGGCTACTGGCACGGGGGCCTGGGCAACCTCCAGACCGTGATCAGCGGCGTGTCGTCCACCTACAACAAGGACGTCATCGTGGTCGAGACGGCCTACCCGTTCACCCTGTCGGACGACACGCCCGCCGCTACCAACGTGATAGACACGTCCGCGGAGCTGGTGTCGGGCTACCCGGCGAGCGCCGCCGGGCAGGCGGCGTGGGTCCGGGCGGTCCAGGATGTCGTCGCTGGCGCCCCCGGCGGTCGCGGTCTCGGGGTCATCTACTGGGAGCCCGCGTGGACGGCGGTCGCCGGGGCAGGGTGGGACCCCGCCGACTCGACGTCGGGCAACGAGTGGGAGAACCAGGCGATGTTCGACTTCAACAGCCGCCAGCTCGATGCCTCCTTCGCGACGTTCGCGAAGGACAGCTCGGACTGACAGGGCGCGATGCGGGAGCCGGAGGGCCACCCGGCTCCCGCATCGTCGCGTTCCCGGCGGGGCGGACGGCGACCCTGAACCGCCGGGACACGGCAGATGGGAAATCCCGCTTTGCGGGCGCGAGGTCAGGCGGATGCGGTCCCACGCTCACCGAGCAAGCCGCCTCGCACTACTTTGAGCATCCAGCCCGCAGAAGGGCGGGCGGAACAGGTCAGATCCTCAAAGTTGCGCGACCGAGCAACGCGACCGCACGCCGGCCCGGAGCCGCGCGAGCCACCGAGCAGAACTTTGCGATCCCGCTGTGCAGACCGGCGTCGAATCCGCTGGGAATCGCAAAGTTGAGGAGCCGAGCGAGCCGCCGAGCACAACTTTGAGCATCCACCCCGCAGACCCCCGGCAAATCCGCTGCGAATCACAAAGTTACGGCGCGGACCCCTGCCCCACCCGCACCTCGGTGACGCCCCCGTCCATGGCGAGGCCCTTCTTGCGCATGGCGCGGGCCCGCTCGCCGGCGGAGCGCAGGCGCGGGTTGACGTACTCGTCGATGCCGAAGTTGATGAGCGACAGCGCCATGCCCAGCAGCGCGATGCACAGGCCGGCCGGCACGTACCACCACCAGTAGTCGGGGAACGCACCGTTCTGCTGCGCCCAGAACAGGATGGTGCCCCAGTTGAGGTTGGTGATGGGGATGACGCCGATGAACGCCAGCGTGGTGAGGCCCAGCACCGCGGCGGTCACGGTGCCCACGAAGCTCGACGCGATGATCGCCGTGAGGTTGGGCAGCATCTCGACCGCGATGATGCGCCATAGCTTCTCGCCGTTGGCCTTGGCGGCCTGCACGAAGTCCCTGTTGCGCAGCGACATCGTCTGCGCGCGCAGCACGCGCGCGCCCCACGCCCAGCCGGTGATCGCGAGGACGCCCGCGACCAGGATGAGCGGCGGGTCCTCGTACTGCGAGGCCACGATGATGATGAGCGGCAGGCCTGGGATCACCAGGAACACGTTGGTGAGCGCGGACAGCGACTCCGACTTCCAGCCCGACCAGTAGCCGGCGGCGACGCCGACGAGCACCGCCACGAAGGTCGCGATGATGCCCGCGAGGAAGCCCACGACGAGCACGCCGCGCGTGCCGTAGACCACCTGGCTGAACACGTCCTCGCCCATGTGGGTGGTGCCCAGCCAGTGGGCGGCGGACGGGCCCTGGCGCAGGGCGGTGAAGTCCTTCTCGAGCGGGTCGTACGGCGCGATGAGCGGCGCGAACACCGCGATCACGACGAACACGCCCAGGATCGCCAGCCCGGTGAGCGACTTGCCGTTGCGGAACATCGCGAACGACTTGCCGATCGCGGGGACGCGGCGGGGACGCTGCGGCTCGCTCGCGAGCGCGTCGTCGGTGGACGATGCGGCGGGTGCGGTGGTGAGCGACATGTCAGGACTCCATCTGGCGGGTGCGCGGGTCGAGCGCCGCGTACGCGACGTCGGCGAGGATGTTCGCGACGAGCACGGCGAGCGTGATGACGAGGAACAGGCCCTGCATGAGCGGGTAGTCCTTCGCGCCGGTGGCGTCGAGCAGGAGCTTGCCGACGCCCGGGTAGGAGAAGACGAGCTCCATGACGAGCGTGCCGCCGACGATGAAGCCGAGGGCGAGCGCGAAGCTCGACAGCTGCGGGAGGACCGCGTTGCGCGACGCGTACTGGGTGAGGACGCGGCGCTGGTGCAGGCCCTTGGCCTGGGCGACGGTGACGTAGTCCTCGTCGAGGACGGTGATCATCATGTTGCGCATGCCGAGCACCCAGCCGCCGAGCGATGCGACCACGATGGTGAGCGCCGGCAGCGTGCCGTGCGCGATGACCTGCCCGACGAAGTCCCACGACCAGTTCGGGGACGTGCCCTTGTCGTAGGCGTGCGAGGCGGGGAACCAGCCGAGCGTGGTCGAGAAGACCGCGATGACGATCAGGCCCATCCAGAAGTACGGCACGGTGGAGAAGAACGTCGCGAACGGCACCGCCCAGTCGGCGCGCGAGCCGCGCCTCCAGCCGATCACCGAGCCCAGCGACGTGCCGATGAGGAAGCTGAGCACCGTGGCGATGCCGACGAGCCCGAGCGTCCACGGCAGCGCGGTCGCGATCACGTCGGACACCGGCGCGAGGCCGTTCGACGTCGAGACGCCGAGGTCGCCGTGGAGCATGAGGCCCCAGTAGTCCAGGTACTGCTGGAACAGGCTCTTGTCGGTGTCGACGCCGAACAGCGTGCGCAGCGAGTCGATCGCCTCGGGGCTGACCTTGCCCTGGTTCTTCGCGAGGTACGCGCTGACGGGGTCGCCCTTCATCATGCGCGGCAGGAAGAAGTTGATGGTGATCGCGGCCCACGCGGTGAACGCGTAGAACGCGAGGCGGCGGAGGATGAATCTCACGTCAGCTCCTCGCGGTGCTCGCCGCGCCGGCGGCGAAGTGCTTGTCGGGGTCGGGCGAGGCGTCGCGCAGGGCGCGCGTGTACTCGTGCTGGGGGTCGAGGATCACGGAGTCGGCGGCGCCGCGCTCCACCACGACGCCGTGGTGGAGGACCATGATCTCGTCCGAGAAGTGGCGCGCGGTCGCGAGGTCGTGCGTGATGTAGAGCACGCCCAGGTCGGACTCGCGCTGGAGGTCGGCGAGCAGGTTGAGCACACCGAGGCGGATGGACACGTCGAGCATGGACACCGGCTCGTCCGCGATGAGCAGCTCGGGACGCGACGCGAGCGCGCGGGCGATCGCCACGCGCTGGCGCTGGCCGCCCGACAGCTCGTGGGGGCGGCGGTCGATGGTCGCGTCCGGGTCGAGGCGCACGCGCTCGAGCAGCGCCCGCACCTCGTCCTCGACCTGGTCCTTGGGGACCACCTTGTCGAGCCGCAGCGGCCGCTCGAGGTGGTGACGGATGGTGTGGTACGGGTTGAGCGAGGCGAACGGGTCCTGGAAGACCATGCGCACGCGCTGGCGGTAGCGACGCAGCCCGGGGCCGCGATGCGGGATCGGCTCGCCGTCGAGGAGGACCTCCCCGGACGATGCGCGCTCGAGCTGGGTGAGGATCTTCGCGATGGTCGACTTGCCCGAGCCGGACTGGCCGACGAGCGCGATGGTCTGGCCCGAGGTGAGGGTGAAGCTGACGTCGTCGAGCGCGAGCATGTCGCCCGCGCCGCGCACCTTGTACCTCTTGCTGACGTTCGTGAACTCGAGGGTGGTCATCGGGCGGCCTCCTTCTCGGCCCCGCGCACGAAGTCGCCCCGCTCGCCGGTGAGGCTGGGGAACGACGCGAGCAGGCGCCGCGTGTACTCGTGCTGCGGGTCGCGGTAGATCCGCTCCGCGCTGTCGATCTCGACGATGCGCCCGTCCTTCATCACGGCGATCCGGTCGGAGATCTCGAGCAGCAGCGGCAGGTCGTGGGTGATGAAGATGACCGAGAAGCCCAGCTCCTCGCGCAGCTCGGAGATCTGGCGCAGGATCCCGCGCTGGACCAGCACGTCGAGCGCGGTCGTGGGCTCGTCCATGATCATCAGCTGCGGGCGCAGCGCCATCGCCATCGCGATCATCACGCGCTGGCGCATGCCGCCGGAGAGCTCGTGGGGGTAGGAGCGCAGCCGCTCCCGGCCGACGCCGACGATGTCGAGCAGGCGGGCGCACTCCTCGCGCCGCTCGGCGCGGCCCATCGCGGGACGATGCGTCGTGAAGACGTCCTCGAGCTGCCGGCCGATCGCGACGACCGGGTTGAGCGCGTTCATCGCGCCCTGGAAGACCATCGACACCTTGTCCCAGCGGAACGCGCGCAGCGCGTCGGCGTCGAGGGCGTTGATGTCGACGTCCTGCCCCGACTCGTCGTGGAAGACGGTGCGGCCGCCGGTGATGACGGCGGGCGGCTTGAGCAGGCGCTGGATGCCGTAGGCGAGGGTCGTCTTGCCGCAGCCGGACTCGCCGGCCAGGCCCAGGATCTCGCCGCGGCGCAGCTCGAGGCTGACGTCGCGGACCGCCTCCACGGGCGGGTCGACGTCGTAGGTGACGCTGAACCCGGAGACGGTCAGCAGGGTGTCGGGGGTCACGGAAGGCTCCTCAGGGATCGAGGTCGGGCGACGGTGCCGGCGGGGCCGGGGTGGGGGGATGAGCCCCAGCCCCGCCGGACCATCGGTGCGTCAGCTCGCGGGCTTGAGGCTCGTGAGGATCAGCACGGACGTGGGCTGGGTCGGGTCGGCGTTGACGTACGGGTCGTCGTCCGAGGGCCATCCCACGTAGTTGCGGCTGTTGAACTCGCTGATGAACGGGCGCGTGCCGATCGGCATGGCCGGGACGTCCTCGACGAAGATCTCCTGGGCCTTCTTGAGCGCGTCGGCGCGGGTCGCATCGTCCGTCGCGTTGGCGTACGCGTTCAGCGCGTCCGTCGCCTCCGGGTTGTCGTACCGCCCGAAGTTGTTGTTCGCGGCCTCCCCGATCGGGGCGAGCCAGCGGCCGTCCATGATGTTGGAGTAGATGTCGTACGGGGTCGCGCCGGTGTCGGTCCAGTGCAGGATCGCCTGGAAGTCGCCGTTGGACTTGGCCGCCCACCACGTGTCGACGTCGGGGGTCTGGACCTTGGCGTCGACGCCGAGCGCCTTCACCTCGTCCGCGATGAGCGAGATGCCCGTCACGTAGTCGTTCCAGCCCTGCGGCACCTGGAGCGTGAACTCCACGTTCGTGCCGTCCGGGTCGACCAGCTGGTCGCCGCTCCAGGTGTAGCCGGCGTCCTCGAGGACCGACTTGGCGCCGTCGACGTCGACCGCGTAGTCCTGGCCCTGGTACTCGTCGTTGATGAACGCGTCGCCGGCCGGCGTGGGCAGGCCGGTGACCGACGTGAGCAGCGGCACGCCGCCCTCACGCGCGATCGCCTGGTGCTGCGTGCGGTCGACCACCATGTTGACGGCCTTGCGGAACGCGACGTCGTCGAACGGCTTGGTGGTGGTGTTGACGTACATCGTGTCGATGCCGAGGCCCGCGGGGGCCCAGTACACGTTGTGCTCCGGGTCCTTGTCGAGGTACGCCGACTGCACGTTCGGGATGAACGCCTGCGCCCAGTCCGCGTCGCCGCTCGCGAGCGCGGTCGACAGGGCCGTGTTGTCGTTGTACGAGACGTAGTACAGCGTCGGCACCGCGAGCTCGCCGCCCCAGTAGTCGTCGCGCGCGTCGAGCTGGACGCTCTGCGACGAGAACGAGGTGAGCGTGTACGGGCCCGTGCCGACCGGGTTCTCGAAGGTGTCCGTGGTCGGGTCGGCCACGCCCTCCCAGATGTGCTTCGGCACGATGAGCTTGTGCAGCACCTTGTCCTGCTTGACGTACATCGGGTTCTCGAACGCGAGGGTGACCGTGTCGCCGTCGGTGGTGACGCTCTTCAGGCCGAGCGCCGCCGAGTCCAGCTCGGGGTGGTCGATGAACATCTGGAAGGTGAAGGCGATGTCGTCGGCCGTGAAGTCCTGGCCGTCGCTCCACTTGACGCCGTCACGCGCGGTCAGGGCGACCGACGTGTAGTCGTCGTTCCACACGATCTCGCTCGCCAGCCACGGCTTCACGTCCTGCGACGGGTCGACGAGGTTGACGATCCCGAGGGGCTCGAGGATCGCGTTGATGTAGCCGAGCTTGAGGGCCGACGAGTCGCCGATCCACGGGTTGTTGCTCTCGGTCGTGATGGCGCCGTCGGGCTTGGCGATCGTCAGGGCCGCGGTGCCCTGCGTCGCGCTGCTGCCGGTGCCGGTGCCGCCGGTGGTGCCGGACGTCGGGGTGTCGGTCCCCTCTCCGCCGCCGGCGCACGCCGCGAGCGCGAGGGTCGTGGCCACGGACAGGGCCACCCACGAGGACTTCCTCATCCTCTTCTCCTTCTCCAATGATGTGACGCCGGCCTGCCGCCGGCGGTCGTTGACCTCGTTGTCAATCCGCCCCTCGCGGGGCGGGGAGCCGCGTGCTAGCCGTCCCTCCTCGACTCGGGCGCCTCGAGCCGGACCGCGGTGTCCAGCCTCAGGTCGCGCACGGACCGCCCGACGCGCAGACGGTACTCGCCCGTGGGGAGCACCCACGACGACGCCTGCGCGTCCCACACCTCGAGACGACGCCGGTCGAGCGTGACGCTCGCACGGACGGTCTCGCCGGGCCGCGCGTGCACGGCCACGAATCCGCCGAGCCACCGCACGGGGCGCTCATGCGCACCCTCCGGGGCCTCGACGTACACCTGGATCACCTCGCGGCCCTCGCGGCCGCCGGTGTTGGTCGCCTCGACGTCGACCTCGACGCCGCCGGGGACGATGCGCGGCTCGCCGACGGCGTCGAGGCGCCAGTCGGTCCAGCCGAGCCCGTGGCCGAACGGCGCCGCCGGCTCCGCGCCGGAGCGCTCCCACCCGCGGTAGCCGACGTGGACGCCCTCGTCGTAGCGGACGATGCCGCGGTCGGGGACGGCGTGCGGCACCGGGACGTCCGCCACGGAGGCGGGCAGCGTCCACGGCAGGCGCCCGGCGGGCTCGACCTCGCCCGCGAGGACGTCGGCGATCGCGTGGCCGGCCTCCTGGCCGGGGAACCACGCCCAGATCACGGTGCGGGCCCGGTCGAGCCACGGCAGCAGCACGGGCGCGCCGGCGTTGACCAGGATCACGGCGTCGGGGTTCGCCTCGAGGACGCGCGCGACCAGCTCGTCCTGGCGGCCGGGCAGCGCGAGCGTGGTCCGGTCCCAGCCCTCGGACTCGGACTCCTCGTTGGTGCCGACGATCACGACGGCGAGGTCCGCGGCGCGGGCCGCCGCGACCGCGGCGTCGATCTCCTCGTCCGCCGTGGGTCCGGGAAGCGCGTGGCGGTGCTCGGCACGCACGAAGCGGCCGTAGCCGCCGGCGTCGATCACCTCGAGGGTCGCGATCACCTCGACGTCGCGCGGGGCGTCGACCTCGACCGCCACCTCGGCGCCCGCGGGGTTGTTCACCGACGAGTCGAGCACGCACTCGACGCCCACGGCCGCGTCGCTCGCGGACGCCTCGACGCCGTCGACGACGATACGGTGCGCGCCCACGGTGCCCACCGACAGGCGGTGCACGCCGGGCTCGTCGAGGCGGACCGTCACGCGCACCTCGATCTCGCGCGCCGCGGGGTCGCTCACGCGGACCCAGCCGTCCCACGCGGCGAGGGTGGCGCGCGCGACCTCGACGCCCGCATCGTCCCTCTGCACCACCGCGACGCCGGAGGTGCGGGCGAGGTCGAGGCGCGGCGCGAACGCGCGGGGGTCGCCGCCCCGCTCGAGGACGATGCGCGCGTGGGGCCAGCGGGCGGCGAGGCCCTCGCGCGGCGTGACGACGTGCGCGGGGTGCACGGTCGAGGAGCCGCCGCCGAGCACGTGCGGGCGGACGGCGTTGGGGCCGATCAGCGCGACGGTCGCGGGGGCCGGGCGATCCCACGGGGCGACGCCGGAACGGCGCAGCACCACCATGGACGAGGCGGCGGCGCGGCGCACGAGCGCGCGCAGGTCGGCGGCGTGGGTGACGGGCGCCGGCTCGGGGCCGAGCGCGCCGACGCGGTGGGCGAGCAGCAGGAGGCGGGCGACCTTGTCGTCGATCTCGCGCTCGTCGACGCGGCCGGCCTCGACGGCGGCGAGGAGGCCCGCGGTCCAGGGCCCGCCCGGGCCGGGCATGACGAGGTCGAGGCCGCCGTGGGCGGACGCCTCGGCGTCGGTGGCTGCCTCCCAGTCGGACACGAGGACGCCGTCGAAGCCGAGCTCGTCCTTGAGGACGTCGACGTTGAGCGCCCGGTGCTCGGTCATGGGGGCGGCGCCGGTGCCGGCGTCCGCGCCGTTGTAGGCGGCCATGAGCGACCACACGCCCGCGCGGACCGCGTCCTCGAACGGCGCGAGGTAGACCTCGCGCAGCGCCTGGGGCCCCAGCGTCGACACGTACGTGGTGCGCTCGGTCTCGGAGTCGTTGACGATGTAGTGCTTGATGCACGCGCCCACGCCCTGGTCCTGGATGCCGCGGGCGACGCCGACGCCGATGCGCGACGTGAGGAACGGGTCCTCGGAGAAGCACTCGAAGTGGCGGCCGCCGACGGGCGTGCGCTGGATGTTGACCTGCGGCGCGAGCACCACGTCGACGCCGTGGTCGCGGGCCTCGCGGCCGAACGCCTGGCCCACCTCGAACGCGAGCGCGACGTCCCACGTCGCGGCGATCGCGCTCGGCGTGGGGAACAGCACCGAGGTCTCACCCTCGACCTCGCCCAGGCCGCGCACGCCGACGGGGCCGTCGGAGAACGTCACGGGGCGCAGGCCGATCTCGGGCAGCGCGTGGAGGTGCCACATCGAGCGGCCGGTGAGCAGGGCGACCTTCGTCTCGAGCGGCAGCGAGCGCGCCGTGGCGCGGCAGCCCTCGAGCGTGGCGTGCGCCTCGGAGGCGTGGGCCTCGGTGTCGGTCAGCGACGGCAGTGTCACCTGGGGGTCTCCTCGTCATCGAGCAGTCGAACGTGCGGTCGGAGGGTCGTCCCCTCCTGCTGGCCGAGAACTTACAATGCAGTCAGTAACTATTTCAAACCGCGGCGGGAAGTGTTGCCGATCCGTTATCAAGGACGGGCGGCGGGACCCCCGTCCGCACCTGCGTAGACTCGGCGCTGACCACGACGGCGGCTCAGCCCCGCGACCACCGCAGGTCGCACCGACACGAGCCGACGACGCCGAAGAGGGTGACGATGACAGCGACACGACGACCGTCCCGGCCGCGTCCCGAGACGCTCGCGCGACGCCGCGAGATCCTGCAGGCGGCGCTCGAGATCTTCGGGCAGAAGGGCTTCAACAACGGCCCGCTCGCCGAGATCGCCGACCAGGTCGACATGACGCACGCGGGGATCCTCCACCACTTCGGGTCGAAGGACCGCCTCCTCGTCGAGGTGCTGCGCTACCGCGACGAGTCCGACGTCGAGGGCCTGGACGAGCAGCACATCCCGGGCGGCGCGGAGCTGTTCCGCCACCTTGTGCGGACCGCGTTCTCCAACGAGGCCCGCCCCGGCATCGTCCAGGCGTACGCCGTGCTGTCCGCGGAGTCCGTGACCGAGGGCAACCCTGGCCGCGCCTACTTCGAGGACCGCTACACGGTGCTGCGCGGCGAGGTCGCCGACGCGCTGCGGGCGATGTGCGCCGAGCGCGGCATCGACGCGCCCGCCACCGTCGCCAACGCGTCCGCGTCCGTGCTCGCCGTGATGGACGGCCTCCAGGTGCAGTGGCTGCTGGACCGCGGCAACGTCGAGCTGGCCGCGGCGAGCCGGTTCGCGATCGACGCGATCGTCACCGCGGTGCTGGACCCGCGCCCCTCGCCGCTGGGCGACGACCTGCCCTGACGGCGCCCGCGCGGCTCCGGACGCCGCGGCGCGCCCGAGACCTCGGGCCCTACCGCCGCGGAAGCGCCTCCCGGTACACTGTGACCTGACCCGGGGCTGACCGGTCGTCATGTGAAACGCGGTACCGCTGAAGACAGCGACGAGCCGCTCTGAGGATGATTCGCGATCGGCTGCCCGCCTGAACGGCGCGACCGCGCCCCCGAATCCATCGGAGCACCATGACCGAGACGCACGCCAGCGTGCAGACGCCCGACCAGACCTTCGCCGACTACGCGGTCGACCCGCGCATCGTGGAGGCCCTGGCAGACAAGGGCATCACCACCCCGTTCCCCATCCAGGCGATGACCCTCCCGGTCGCGCTCGCCGGCCACGACATCATCGGCCAGGCGAAGACCGGCACCGGCAAGACCCTGGGCTTCGGCATCCCCGCGCTCCAGCGCACCGCCGCCCCGGGCGAGCCCGCCTACGAGACCCTCGGCGACGCGCAGGGCAAGCCCCAGGCGCTCATCGTCGCGCCGACCCGCGAGCTCGCCGTGCAGGTCGCCACCGACCTCGAGGCGGCGTCGCGCAAGCGTGCCGTGCGCATCGTCCAGATCTACGGCGGCCGCGCCTACGAGCCGCAGATCGAGGCGCTGCAGAAGGGCGCGGACGTCATCGTCGGCACCCCGGGCCGCATGATCGACCTGCTCAACCAGGGCCACCTGGATCTGCGCTACATCAAGACCGTGGTGCTCGACGAGGCCGACGAGATGCTCGACCTCGGCTTCCTGCCCGACGTCGAGAAGCTGCTCGCCGCGACCCCCGCGTCGCGCCACACCATGCTGTTCTCCGCGACGATGCCGGGCGCCGTGGTCGCGCTCGCGCGCCGCTACATGACGCAGCCCACGCACATCCGTGCGGCCGACCCCGACGACGACGGCGCCACGGTCAAGGCCATCAAGCAGGTCGTCTACCGCGCCCACGCGCTCGACAAGGTCGAGGTGCTCGCGCGCCTGCTCCAGGCCAACGGCCGCGGCCTCACCGTCGTGTTCGCACGCACCAAGCGCACCGCCGCGAAGGTGTCGGACGAGCTGCGCGAGCGCGGCTTCGCCGCCGGTGCGATCCACGGCGACCTGGGCCAGGGCGCCCGCGAGCAGGCGCTGCGCGCCTTCCGCTCGGGCAAGATCGACATCCTGGTCGCGACCGACGTCGCGGCGCGAGGCATCGACGTCACCGACGTCACGCACGTGGTCAACTACCAGTGCCCCGAGGACGAGAAGACGTACCTGCACCGCATCGGCCGCACCGGCCGCGCGGGCAAGACCGGCACCGCCGTGACGTTCGTCGACTGGGACGACGTGCCCCGCTGGTCGCTCATCGACAAGGCGCTCGACCTCGGCTACCCCGAGCCCCAGGAGACGTACTCGAGCTCGCCGCACCTGTTCGAGGACCTCGACATCCCGGCGGGCACCAAGGGCCGCCTGCCGCGCGACAAGCGCACCCGCGAGGGCCTCGAGGCGGAGACGCTCGAGGACCTGGGCGAGACCGGCAAGCACACCGGCGGCTCGGGCTCCCGTGACGGTGGCCGTGGCGGCCGTGACGGTGGCCGCGGTCAGGGCGGCTCGCGCTCCGGCGGTCGCTCCGGCGGCTCCGGCTCCGGCGAGGGCTCGGGCGAGGGGCGCAACCGCAACCGCCGTCGCCGCGGCGGCTCCGGTGCGGGCGCGGGTGCGGACTCGTCCGCTCCCCGCGAGCCCCGCGCCGAGGGCACGTCCGCCGCGACCGCGGAGGGCGAGGCCGCGCCGCGTCGCAGCCGCAACCGCCGTCGCCGCCGCTCGGGCGGCTCGGGCTCGGGCGAGGGCTCGGCGCCGCAGGCGCAGCCGGCCGGCGAGTAGCCAGATCTGAGACGAAGGGCCGTCACCGCAAGGTGGCGGCCCTTCGGCGTCTCCGGCGGTGCCGGCTTGGCTGGCCTCACGCGCTGTGAGGTGCTCACTGCCCGTTCAGCCGGATTTCGGGCACTGAGCACCTCGCAGGACGATGCGCCGGGCCGCCGCCGACGGGCGTTGCTAGTCGGAGACGCGCGCCTCGCGGCCGTCGAGCTCGACCACGTCGCCGACGTGGAGCTGGCGACCGCGACGCACGTCGACCTCGCCGTTGACGGTGACGAGGCCGTCGGCGATGACCTCCTTCGCCTCGCCGCCGGTGTCCGTGAGCCCCGCGAGCTGCAGGAACTGGCCGAGGCGGATGACGTCACCCGAGATCGGGACGTCGTGGCGGGGGGCGGATGCGTTCACCCGGGCATCATAGGGTCGCCCCGCCTACCCCCGCTGAGCCAGCAGCGCCTCGTAGGACTCGACGGACGTGGTCCGCTCCCCCAACATGTTGAGCTTCCCGGTGCCGTGGTAGTCCGAGGACCCGGTGCGGATCAGCCCGTACCGGTCCGCGAGCGCGGCGAGCCGCTCCACCTGGGTCGGGTCGTGGTCACGGTGGTCCACCTCGAGGCCCGCCAGGCCGGCCTCCGCCAGCGACGCGATCACCGAGTCCGGCACCACCCGGCCCCGCGCGTGCGCCCCCGGATGCGCGAACACGGGCACGCCGCCTGCGGCGCGGATCGCGCGCACCGCGTCGTGCACCTCGGGTGCGTGATGGTGCACGTAGAAGCGGGAGCCGTTGTGCAGGATCTCGTCGAACACCTCGGTGCGGGTCGCGAAGTGGCCGCGCTCGACCAGCGCGTCCGCGATGTGCGGGCGCCCGACGGTCGACGCGGACCCCGCCTGTGCGACCACGTCCTCCCACTCGAGCGGGAACTCGACGGCGATCCGCTCCACCATCTCCTGCGCCCGCCCGATCCGCGCGTCCCGGGTGAGGGCGAGGATCCCGGCGAGCGGCGCATCGTCCGGGCGCGGCCAGTACGCGAGCATGTGGATCGACACCCAGCCGTCCCGCGCGGAGACCTCGATTCCCGGCACGAAGGCGAGGCCGAGCCGCGCCGCCTCGGCGGACGCCTCCTCCCAGCCGTCGACGGAGTCGTGGTCGGTGAGCGCGACCACGTCGAGACCCGCCGCTGCGGCCTCTCGCATCACCTGCGCGGGCCGGCCGGTGCCGTCGGACACGTTCGAGTGGGTGTGGAGGTCGATGCGCACGGGCCCAGTATCGCCCGGCGGCCCGGACGATGCGCCGGAACCGATGCGTCGCATCGTCCCGCGTGCGGCGTGGGACCATGGCGAGGTGAACGACAAGGACGAGACCAACAAGGCCCGCACCGGCCGCCCCACCACGCAGGAGTTCAAGGACTTCATGGGCTCGCACTGGGCGGCCCACGAGGACGTTGCGGTCACGCGCATCGCCGCCGCGCCGTACGCCGCCGAGCGCCGCGCGCGCCTGAGCGCGCTGTTCCCGGGCGAGCGCATCGTGGTGCCCGCGGGCGAGCTCAAGACGCGCTCGAACGACACCGACTACCGCTTCCGCCCGTCGAGCGACTTCGCGTACCTCACGGGCCTCGGCCTCGACCACGAGCCGGGCGCCGTGCTCGTCTTCGAGCCCGTCGCGGACGGCCACGACGTCACGCTCTACCTGCTCCCGCCCGCCCAGCCGGGCGACGAGGGCTTCTACTCCGACCCCGCCGCGGGCGAGTTCTGGATCGGGCGCCGCCCGGGCCTCGAGGAGTTCGCGGCCATGACCGGCATCGCGACCGCCGCGCTGGCCGACCTGCCCGAGGGCACCCTCGAGGGCGAGCAGCCGGCCGAGGCGGTGCGCGTCGCGCTGGCCGAGCTGCGCTTCGTCAAGGACGAGTACGAGATCCAGCAGCTCCGCGACGCGGTCGACGCGACCATCGCGGGCTTCGAGGCCGCCATCGCGCAGCTGCCCCGCGCGGTCGCGCACAAGCGCGGCGAGCGCGTGATCGAGGCGTCGTTCGACGGGCACGCGCGCGAGGAGGGCAACGGCACGGGCTACGAGACCATCGCCGCCGCGGGCCCGCACGCGACCACGCTGCACTGGATCTCCAACACGGGCGAGGTGCGCGAGGGCGACCTGCTGCTGCTCGACGCCGGCGTCGAGGTCGAGAGCCTCTACACCGCCGACGTCACCCGCACCTTCCCCATCTCGGGCGAGTACACGGCCACGCAGCGCCGCGTCTACGAGATCGTGCGCGAGGCCGCCGATGTGGCGTTCGCCCTGGTCAAGCCGGGCATCAAGTTCCTGGACATCCACTTCGCGGCGGTCGACGTGATCGAGAAGCGCCTCACCGAGTGGGGCATCGCGCCCGAGTCGGTCGACCCCGAGTCGAAGCTGTTCCGCCGCTGGATGGTCCACGGCACCTCGCACCACCTCGGCATCGACGTGCACGACTGCGCCGAGGCCAAGCGCGACCTCTACATGGAGGGCGTGCTCGAGCCGGGCATGGTCTTCACCATCGAGCCGGGCCTGTACTTCCAGGAGGGCGACCTGGTGGCGCCCGAGGAGCTGCGCGGCATCGGTGTGCGCATCGAGGACGACATCCTCGTGACCGCCGACGGCGCCGAGAACCTCTCGGCCGCCCTGCCCCGCCACCCCGACGAGGTCGAGGCCTGGATGAAGCGCCTGGGGCGCTGAGCCTGTCTCTGCTGCTGGCGGCGGCGCGTCCTTCCTGACGGGAGGGCGCGCCGCTTGCTTTTGCGCGCCTACGTGGGACGATGCACGGGTGAGCGACCTCCGACGGCGGACGATGCGGTGGGGCCTGTGGGCCCTCGCCGCCTTCCTCGTGCTCGCGCCGGTGATGTCCGTAGGATCGTGCTCGGACTCGGCCGACCCGGCCGCGTCGTCGTGCGAGACGCACCTCGCGTCCCCGCTCATGGCGATGCTGGGGACGTACTACCCCGTCGCGATCGACTAGGTCACGGACCGGTCGCCGCTCGAACCGCGGCCGGATGTTTACCGCGGGCGGAGATGCCCCACGCGCGTGACATCCGCCGCGCGGCGACCGCGAGCGTGGCCCCGACCGCGCCACCGAGGGCCGCGAGGATGACGTCGTCGATGTCGACGGAGCCGAGCGCGAAGACCAGCTGAAGCGTCTCGATGACCACCGCGGTTCCCGTCGCCCACGCCAGCCCCGCGGTCCACGAGACCCTCCTCGCCGCGAGCGCCCCGAGGAAGCCGACCGGGACGAGCATGAGCGCGTTGCCGTAGATCTGCCAGCGCGGACCGGGCAGCACGTGCGGGTCCGTCCAGAGCGCCGAGATCGAGCGCAGCGGCACCAGGTTGATCCAGCCCGCCGCGCCGACCCGTCCCGCTGGCCGCAGGAGGGTGACCGACGCGATCACCAGCAGCGCCGCGGCGAGCAGGACGCGCGCGGCGCCGGCACGGCCGAGCGTGCCGCGCCGCACGAGGACGACCACCACGAGCGCGGCGACCAGCCCGGCGACCACCGCGAGCTCGACGAGGGGCAGCGGGACGGTGCGCAGGATCTCGGACACGCTCGGCAACGTACCGGGACGCGCGCATCGTCCCTGGCAAGACGCGCCCCCACGCGCGCGGGCATAGGGTGCCACTTCCCGGCGTTGAGACCCCGGACCCCCGCACCACCATCGAAGGACCCCGCATGCCCACGAAGCTGTCCCTGCTCGACCTCGCCTTCATCCGCCCCGGCGGCACCGCCGCCGAGAGCCTCGCGCACAGCGTCGAGCTCGCGCGCGCCGCGGAGCGCTCGGGCTACAGCCGGGTCTGGTACGCCGAGCATCACGGGATGGCGACCATCGCCTCATCCGCACCGGCCGTGGTGATCGCGCACGTCGCCGCGCACACGAGCACCATCCGCCTGGGCGCGGGCGGCGTCATGCTGCCCCACCACTCGCCGCTCGTGGTCGCGGAGCAGTTCGGCACGCTCGCCGAGCTGCACCCGGGCCGCATCGACCTGGGCCTGGGCCGCGCGCCCGGCGGCGACCGCGGCGTGTTCGCGGCGCTGCGCCGCACGCCCGAGGCATCGGACCGGTTCCCGCAGGACGTGGTCGAGCTGCAGGGCCTCCTCGCGGGCGCCGAGCGTCCCGACGGCCTGGTCGCGACCCCCGGCGCGGGCACGAACGTGCCGCTCTACGTCCTCGGGTCGTCGCTCTTCGGCGCGCAGCTCGCCGCGCAGCTGGGACTGCCCTATGCCTTCGCCTCGCACTTCGCGCCGCAGGCGCTCGAGCAGGCGGTCGCGCTCTACCGCGGCACCTACACGCCGAGCGAGGCGCACCCCGAGCCGTACGTGATCGCGGGCGTCAACGTCGTCGCGGCCGAGGACGGGGACGACGCGCGGGCCCAGCTCGCGGACGCCCGCCGCAACCGCGTGCGCGCGATGATCAGCCGCGGCCAAGCCGGACGCACGTACTCCGACGAGGAGATCGAGGCGTTCCTCACCACCCCGCAGGGGGCGGGCATTGCGGCGATGATGTCGAAGGCGGCCGTGGGCACGCCCGACGAGGTCCGCGCCGGGCTCGAGGCCTTCGCCGAGGAGGCCCGCGCCGACGAGCTCATCACCGTCCACCCGTCGCTCGACCCCGCGGCAAGGATCCGCTCGGTCGAGCTCGCGGGCGACTGCCAATGACAAATGTGACGGGTGTGACTGCGCCGAAGGCGCAAGTCACACCCGTCACATTTGTCATTGCGAATCGTCAGGCGGCTCGCTCCGCGAGGATCTTGATGCCCAGCCGCATCTCCTCCGGCGGCAGGTAGAACGGCAGCCGGAACCGGTCCACGCCCGCGCCCGGCACCACCGAGAACGCCGCGCCGGCGACCACCGGCACGCCCGCCCGCTCGGCTCGCTCGGCGAAGCGCTCGGACGACAGCCCCGGCAGGCGCACCCACAGCGACGGCCCGCCCGCCGGGTCGACGGCCTCCCAGTCGAGCCCGGCCTCGCGCATCGCGGCACGCGTCGCCGCGAGCGACTCCCGCAGCGACGCGAGCCGCCACTCGAGCGTGTCGTCGTACGCCTCGCGCAGCAGCACGGCGCCCACGCGCTGGAACAGCGCCGGGCTGCCCAGGTCCATCGCGGCGCGCCGGTGCCGCAGCTGCGCCGCGAGCGTCGCGTTGGTGTGCAGCCACCCGATGCGCAGCCCGCCCCAGAACACCTTCGACATCCCGCCGATCGTGATCACCGAGGCGCCCGTGCCGAGCGACGCGAACGGCCGTGGCCGGCGACCCGACAGCGCGAGGTCGGCGAGCGTGCGGTCGTCGATCATCGTGGTGCCCGCGAGCTTGGCGGCGGTGAGCAGCCGGATCGCGTCGGCGTCCGCGAGCGACGTGCCCGTCGGGTTGTTGAACGAGGTGAGGTACGCGAGGTCGGGCTCGGCGGCGCGCAGCAGCTTCGCGGAGCCCTCGACGTCGAGCCCCTCGTCCGTCATCGGCAGCGCGAACGGCCGCGACCCGGCGGCCGCGATCGCGTCGAAGACGCCCGGGTACGTGATCGCCTCGAGCGCGACGGGCGTCGCGGGGGACGCGAGCGCCGTCACCGCGAGCCACAGCGCCTGCTGCGCCCCCGACGTCACCACCACCTCGTCGGGGCGGGCCGCGATCCCCTGCCGGCGCAGGTGATCCGTGATGGCGAGCGTGAGGTCGCGGTCGCCGAGCGCCGCATACCCGTTGCCCAACGCCGCCCGCCCGTCGAGCAGCGCCTCGGGCGCCGCGAGCGCGGCCGAGACCGCGGGCGCCGGCGGCGGCGAGGCCGTGTTGAGCGCGACGAGCGGCGGATCCTGCCCCACCAGGATCCGCGAGAAGCGGTCCTGCGCGGTCAGCGCCGCCACTCCGCGCGAGCGCGTGCCGAGGCGCGGCGCGGACCCTGCCGACGCCTCGAGCCACCCCTGGTCGCGCAGCCGCTGGTAGGCGGCGGTCACGGTGTTGCGCGACAGGTGCAACCGGGTGGCGAGCGCACGCTCGGAGGGCATCCGCGCACCGTGCTCGAGCGTCCCGGACTCCGCGAGCGCCACGATGGCGTCCGCGAGCTGCTGGTAGAGCGGGCCCGTGCCCGACTTCCAATGGTCGAGGACTCCCGCGAGCTGGTCGGCCGTGGTGCGCATGGGTCCATTCCAGCGCAAAGTGGCACCCTCGATCAAGTGCCAGACGGGCATGATCCGGACCTGTCACGAGAGTGCCAGTCGCCCCAGGATGGGCGTCATGAGCACCGTCGACCTCACCCCCGCCCTCACGAGCCCCCGCGCGCTGGCCGCGACCCGGGAGCGCATCTCGCTCGTCACCGAGGCCGCGCGACGGGCGGGCTCGTACCTCGCCGGTGCGGCGCATCGTCCCGTCGCGCCGGGACCCGACGCGGTCGCCGCGCTGGACGTCTTCCGCCGCCCGCTCCAGGACGGACGTATCGACGCGCGCGAGGTCCTCGCGGAGCTCGACGCGTTCGGCTCGCCCGCGACCGTCGCGCAGGCGCAGGGCAGGTTCTTCGGGTTCGTCAACGGCGGCGTCGACAACGCCGCCGCGGCCGCTGCCGTCCTCGCCGGCCAGTGGGACCAGAACCCCTCGCTGCCGGTGGGCTCTCCGGTCGCATCGGTGCTCGACGAGGTCGCGGCCGGCTGGGTGGTCGACCTCCTGGGCCTGCCGCACGATGCGACGGCCACCTTCACGCCCGGCGCGACGCTCGCGAACCTCACGGGGATCCTCGTCGCGCGCGACGCGCTCCTCGCCCGGGCGGGCTGGGACGTCCACGAGCGCGGGCTCTTCGGCGCGCCCCCGATCCGCGTGGTCACCGGTGAGGAGGCGCACGTGTCGATCCTCAAGGCGCTGCGCCTCGCGGGGCTCGGCGTCGGACGCGTCGAGACGGTCCCGACGGACGCGCGCGGCGCCGTCCGCGTGGAGGCGTTCCCCGACGACACGGATGCGCTCACCCTGGTGATCCTCCAGGCGGGCAACGTCAACACGGGCGCCTCGGATGACTTCGCCGGGATCATCCCGCGGGTGCACGATGCGGGGGGCTGGGTCCACGTCGACGGCGCGTTCGGGCTGTGGGCGGCCGCGTCGCCGGCGCTGCGCGAGCAGGTCGCGGGCGTCGAGCTCGCCGACTCGTGGGGCACGGACGCGCACAAGCAGCTCAACGTGCCGTACGACTCGGGCGTCGCGATCGTGCGCGAGCGCGCGGACCTCGAGCGGGCGACCGCGATGCAGGCGGCGTACGTCGCGAGCGGCGACGCGCGCCCGCTCATGCAGCTCGGGCTCCAGATGTCGCAGCGGGCGCGCGGCATCGAGACGTGGGCGATGCTCGCCGCGAACGGGCGCGACGGGGTGGCGGAGCTGATCGACCGGACGTGCGCGCACGCCCGCCGGTTCGCGGAGCGCCTCGAGGCGGCCGGCGCGGAGATCCTGGCGCCGGTCGCGCTCAACCAGGTGCTGGTCGCGTTCGGCGACGCGGCCACCACGGACGCGGTGATCGACGCGGTCCAGCGCGACGGGACGATGTGGGCCGGCGCCTCGACGTGGAAGGGCCGCCGCGCGATGCGCATCTCCGTCTCCGACCAGGCGACCACCAGGGACGACGTCGACGTGAGCGCCGCGGCGATCGTCGCCTGCTGGGCGGCCGTGCGCGACTGAGCCGCGCATCGTCCCACCTCCCAGGAGGGACGCCCGCCCGGGACTACTCTTGCCCCATGAGCACCGGAGTCGACCGCGTCTACATCGCGCGCCTCGCGGGCACCCCCGTCTTCGACCCCATCGGCGACACGGTGGGGCGCGTCCGCGACGTCGTCGTCGTGATCCGCCGCACCGGTGGGACGCCTCCCACCGCGGTGGGGCTGGTGGTCGAGGTCCCGGGCCGCAGGCGCGTCTTCATGCCCCTCACCCGCGTGACCTCCATCAGCCCCGGACAGGTGATCTGCACGGGCGTCGTGAACCTGCGCCGCTTCAAGGCGCGCACGGGCGAGTCGCTCGCGATCGCGGAGCTGTTCGAGCGCTCGGTGCGCCTCAAGGAGGACAAGTCCACGGCGTACATCGAGGACATCGCGATCGAGCAGGACCGCACCCGGACCTGGCGGTTCACCAAGCTGTACGTGCGCAAGGGCGAGCGCCGCAAGGGCGTGCTCGGCTTCTCGCGCCGCGGCGAGGCCGTGGTGGTCGACGTCGACCAGGTCACCGGCCTGTCCGTGCGCGACAAGAACCAGGGCGCGTCGCTGGTCATCGAGGCGTTCGAGGACCACAAGCCCGCCGACCTCGCGGCCGCGCTCATGGAGATGAGCCCGTCGCGCTCCGCGGAGATCGCCGCCGCGTTGGACGACGAGCGCCTCGCCGACGTGCTCGAGGAGATGCCCGAGGAGGACCAGATCGTCCTCCTGTCGACGCTCCAGTCGGAGCGCGCGGCGGACGTGCTCGAGGCGATGGATCCGGACGATGCGGCGGACCTCCTGGGCGACCTGCCCGCGCCCCAGGCGCAGGCCCTGCTCGAGCTCATGGAGCCCGAGGACGCGCGCAACGTCGAGCAGCTGCTCGGCTACGACGACAACTCCGCGGGCGGCCTCATGACCACGGAGCCCGTCATCGTGGGCCCCGAGACCACCGTCGCCACGTGCCTCGCGCTCGTGCGCAAGAACGAGCTCGCGCCCGCGCTCGCCTCGATGGTGTTCGTGGTGCGCCCGCCGCTCGAGACGCCGACCGGCCGGTACATCGGGCTGGTCCACATCCAGCGGCTGCTGCGCGAGCCCCCGCACGAGTCCATCGGGTCCTTCGTGGACCCGGCGATCGCCCCCCTGCACCCGGGCGACCACCTGTCCGTCGTCGCGCGACGCATGGCGGCGTACGACATCCTCGCGCTGCCCGTCGTCAACGACGAGCACCGCCTCGTGGGCGCGATCTCGATCGACGACGTCCTGGACCACCTGCTGCCGAGCGACTGGCGCGAGCACATGGAGGAGGACGAGACCGAGTCCGAGCCCGACACCGCGAAGGGAGGCGTCCATGGCTGACCGTCTCGACCGCCCCAAGGGCGTGGACCGCGGCCTCTTCCGCCGCCGCCAGGACACCGAGCGCAGCGGCCAGTGGGCCGAGGCGATCGCCCGCTTCCTCGGCACGCCGAGCTTCATCCTCTGGCTCACCGTCTTCGTCGCCGTGTGGGGCGCGTGGAACGTCTGGGGCCCGGACAAGCAGCAGTTCGACCCGTGGCCGTTCATCGGGCTCACGCTCATGCTGTCGCTCCAGGCGTCCTACGCCGCGCCGCTGATCCTGCTCGCGCAGAACCGCCAGGACAACCGCGACCGCGTCGCGGCCGAGCAGGACCGCCAGCAGGCCGCCCGCTCGCTCGCCGACACCGAGTACCTCGCGCGCGAGGTGGCCTCGCTGCGCCAGGCGCTCGGCGAGACCGCGACCCGCGACTTCGTCCGCTCCGAGCTGCGCGCGCTGCTCGAGGAGCTGCGCGAGGAGCTGCGGGACGACGACGAGGACGAGTCGGACGACGACACCGAGGAACCGCGCAAGCCCACGCGCCGCTCGCGCTGAGCCCGCGCATCGTCCCCGGGCCGCGTCGGGGGGGCGTGCCGCACCGCCTACGATTGACCCCATGCCTACCGTCGAGCTCATCCGCGACGCCCTTGCCAAGGTCATCGACCCCGAGATCCGCCGCCCCATCACCGAGATCGGCATGGTCCGCTCGGTCGACGTCGAGGGCGACCTCGCCGTGGTCGGGATCGACCTCACCACGCAGGGTTGTCCGATGCGCGAGCGCATCACCACCGACGTCGACGCCGCGGCCCGCTCGGTCGCGGGCGTCGCCGACGTGCGCATCGAGCTGGGCGTCATGTCTGAGGAGCAGCGCCTCGAGCTGCGCTCCAAGCTCCGCGGCGGCAAGCCCGAGCCCGTCATCCAGTTCACCCAGCCGGGCAACATGACCCGCATCTACGCGATCGCGTCGGGCAAGGGCGGCGTGGGCAAGTCGACGGTGACCGCGAACCTCGCGGCCGCGATGGCGCAGGACGGGCTGAAGGTGGGCGTGCTCGACGCGGACATCTTCGGCTTCTCGATCCCGGGCATGCTCGGCGTCCAGGGCCAGCCGACCCGCATCGACGACATGCTGCTGCCGCCCATCGCGCACGACGTCAAGGCCGTCTCGATCGGCATGTTCGTGCCCGAGGGCCAGCCCGTGGTGTGGCGCGGGCCGATGCTCCACCGCGCGATCGAGCAGTTCCTCGCCGACGTGTTCTGGGGCGACCTCGACGTCCTCCTCCTCGACCTTCCCCCTGGTACCGGCGACATCGCGATCTCCGTGGCGCAGCTGCTCCCCCACGCCGAGATCCTCGTGGTCACCACCCCGCAGTCCGCGGCGGCCGGCGTCGCCGAGCGTGCGGGCGCGATCGCGACCCAGACCTCGCAGTCGGTGGTCGGCGTCGTGGAGAACATGGCGTGGCTCGAGCAGGCCGACGGGTCGCGCCTCGAGGTGTTCGGGTCCGGGGGCGGCCAGACCGTCGCCGACCGCCTCACGCGCGTGCTCGGCACCGACGTGCCGCTGCTGGGCCAGATCCCGCTCGACATCACGGCGCGCGAGGCCGGGGACGCCGGCACGCCGGTGGTGATCTCGGACCCGGAGTCGCCCGCGGCCGAGGCGATCCGTGAGGTCGCGCGCAGGCTCACGACCCGTCAGCGCGGCCTCGCGGGCCGCTCGCTCGGCGTCACGCCCGTCAAGCGGTAGCGCGCCACCGCGGTTCGGGACGCTCAGTCCTCGGTTCTCGGCGCGAAGGCCCCGTTCGGGACGCTCAGTCCTCGGCTCTCGGCGCGAAGGCCCCGTTCGGGACGCTCAGTCCTTGCGTCCCGCGGGACATCCCGTCCTTGCGTCCCGCGGGGCACCATGAGCTCCCCGGGGGGACTGAGCGTCCCGAGATGCGGCTCCGCGCGGATTCTCGAGGACTGAGCGTCCCGAACCACAGGGCGAGCCGGGTCAGGGCCGCCGCGGACCCCAGCCGACGATGATCGCGGCGGCGAGCCCGCACAGGATCCCGCCCGTCGAGAACGCGGGCGAGGCCAGCGAGGCGAGCAGCGCGTCGTCGTAGCCCGGACCGGTCGCGCCGATCATCGACAGCACCTGCTTGGCGAGCCCTCCCCCGATGCCGTCGAGGGTCCCGGTGACCGCCATCACGTGCACGCCCATGACGGTCGCGACGAACGCCGCACCCTGGTCCAGCAGCCCGCGTCGCGGCGACAGCTCGCGCACCGTGAACCCCACGGCCGCGGTCAGCAGCGCCCCCAGCAGGGTGAGCGCGAGCAGGTTCGGGTCCGTCGGCACCAGGATCGCGAGGAGCAGCCCGGCCGCGAGCGCGACGAGCAGGCCGGCGGCGAGCGCCCCGACGCGGTTGCGCCGCACGCGCTCGAGCACGGACGGCGGCGGGGACGATGCGGCGGCGGGGTCGGGCGCGGGAGCGTGGTCGGGCGCGGCGGCCCCCTCCGGTTCGGGCTCGGGCTGCGGTGCGGGCTCGCTGGTCATGGCGACCTCCTCGACCCTCGCATTCTTCCACGCGCGCCTGCGTGCCGGACCGGCGCGCTGTCACAATGGCGGCGTGACGCAGTCGCCCCCCGACGAGTCGCCTCTGTGGATCGCTCCCTGGAGCATCGACGAGGGGCAGGACCGCGCCCGCGCGCTGTTCTCGGACGCGTTCGAGGGCGAGCCCGACGCGATCGTCTCGGCGCCGGGTCGACTCACCATCGTCGGCGATCACACCGACTACTCCGAGGGCCTCACCCTCGCGACCATCACCGCGCACCGGACGTTCGTGGCGGTGCGCCGCCGCGAGGACCAGGCGCTGCGCGCCGTCACCGCCCAGGGCGACCAGGTCCGCGGGCCCGGGCCGCGCTGGGAGGGCGCGCTCGACGCGCTCGAGCCGTCCGACGAGGGGTGGCCGTCGCGCGTCGCCGGCGTGGTGTGGGCCCTCGAGGAGCGCGGCTACCCCGTCACGGGTCTCGACCTCGCGATCGACTCGTGCCTGCCGCCCACGTCGGGGCTGGGCTCCTCCGCGGCGCTCACGTGCGCCGTCGCGCGGGCCGCCGACGCCGCGTGGGGCCTCGCGCTCGACACCGAGGCCGGCGCCGTCGAGCTCGCCGAGGCGTGCTGGGCCGCCGAGAACGTCTACGTGGGCTTCCCGTGCGGGCGGCTCGACACCCACACGGTCATGCGGTGCGCCGACGACGAGGCGGTGCTGCTCGACTTCGCCGAGAAGCCGCCGGTCCTCACCCGCTACCCGCTGTACTTCCCGGACTACGGCCTGCGGCTGCTGCTCATCGACACGGGGGCCCGCACCGAGGGATGGCGCGAGTCGTACGGGCGGCGCAGCCGCGACGCGGCGCTCGCCGCGGCCACGCTCGGGGTGCGCTCGCTGCGCGCGCTCGCCGACTCCCCCGACGCCCTCGCCCGGGTGCGCGCGATCGCGGACCCCACGGTGCATCGTCGCGCGCGCCACATCGTGACCGAGGACCAGCGCGTGCGCGAGACCGTCGCCGAGCTCGGCGGCCTGGGCCCCGCGCACGACCGCTTCACCGAGATCGGCGCGCTCATGCTGACCTCGCACCGGTCGCTGCGCTCGGACTTCGGGGCGAGCACGCCCGAGCTGGACCTCGCGGTCGAGGCGTCGGTCGAGGCGGGCGCGCTCGGCGCGCGCCTCGCGGGCGCGGGGTTCGGCGGCTGCGCCGTGGCGCTCGTGCGGGCCGCCCAGATCGACGCCGTGACCGCGCGCGTCGACGCCGTGTTCGACACCTACGCGATCCCGCGGCCGCGCTACCTGCTGGTGTGACGCATCGTCCCCTCACCAGGGACGATGCGTCGGTCACCTACAGCGCGTAGTCGACCACGAGCGGCGCGTGATCCGTCCAGCGGGAGTCCCACGAGACCTGGCGGTCGACGCGCACGGCGGCGGCCTTGGCCGCGAGCAGCGGGCTCGCGAACTGGTAGTCGATGCGCCAGCCCGAGTCGTTGTCGAAGGCCTGGCCGCGCTGCGACCACCACGTGTAGGGCCCGGGCTTGACGCCCTCGAGCGCGCGGTGGACGTCGACCCAGCCGGCGTCGACCCAGCGGTCGAGGTAGGCGCGCTCCTCCGGCAGGAAGCCCGCCGACTTGAGGTTGCCCTTCCAGTTCTTGATGTCGTTCTCGGTGTGGGCGATGTTGATGTCGCCCATGACGACCACGCGATCGTGCTCGTCGCGGAGGACCGCGAGGCGGGCGGTCATGGCCTCGAGCATCGCGTACTTCTGGTCCATCTTCGGGGTGCCCGCGGTGCCGGAGTGCATGTAGACCGAGACGACGCGAACCGGGCCCGACGGGCTGTCGACGGCCGCCTCGATCCAGCGGCCGGTGTGGACGGGCTCGCCCATGTCCCCGCCGAGCGCGTCGACGCCCGCGACCACGTCGAGGAGCGGGGTGCGCGAGGCGATCGCGACGCCGGCGCGGCCCTTGATCTCGCACGCCTGCTCGACCACGTGCCAGCCCTCGCCGACGAGCGCCGCGGTGGTCTCGAGCGGGGCGCGGACCTCCTGGAGGCAGATGACGTCCGGCTCGCACGCGGCGATCCAGTCGCCCATGCCCTTCTTGGCGGCGGCGCGCACGCCGTTGACGTTGACGGAAGCGATTCTCATGGCGACGACGGTACCCGACTGCCAATGACACTTGTGAGCGGTGTGACGGGTGAGAAAGGCGCGGACGACCGGAGGTCGCCGCGCCTTCTCACACCCGTCACACCAGCCACAAGTGTCATTGCGAATCGTTCAGGATCGCTCCGCGGTCTCCACGACGTTGGACAGCAGCATGGCGCGGGTCATCGGGCCCACGCCGCCGGGGTTCGGCGAGTACCAGGACGCCTTGTCCCGCGCCTCGGCCGCGATGTCGCCGGCGACCTTCGACTTGCCGGTCTCCGGGTCGGTGACGCGCGAGACGCCCACGTCCACGAGCACCACGCCGTCCTTGACCATGTCGCCCGAGACGATGCCGGGCACGCCCGCCGCGGCGATCACCACGTCCGCCGTGCGGGTGTGCGACGCGAGGTCCGCCGTGCCGGTGTGGCACAGCGTGACGGTCGCGTTGACGTCCTTGCGGGTGAGCAGCAGGCCGATCGAGCGGCCGACGGTGGTGCCGCGGCCCACGACCACGACCTCCTTGCCGCGCAGCGAGACGCCGTGCCGCGCGAGCAGCTCGATGATGCCCTTGGGCGTGCACGGCAGGCTCGACTCGATGTCCTCGGAGATCCGCAGCACCAGCCGCCCGAGGTTGGTCGGGTGGAGGCCGTCGGCATCCTTGGAGGGATCGATGAGCTCGAGCACGCGGTTGGTGTCGATCCCGGCGGGCAGCGGCAGCTGGACGATGAAGCCCGTGCAGTCGGGGTTCGCGTTGAGGCGCGCCACGGCGGCCTCGATCTCCTCCTGCGTCGCGGTCTCCGGCAGGTCCTCGCGGATGGAGGCGATGCCCACCTCCGCGCAGTCGGCGTGCTTGCCGTTGACGTACCAGGTGGAGCCCGGGTCCGAGCCGACGAGCAGCGTGCCGAGCCCCGGGGTGACGCCGCGCTCACGGAGCGCGGCGACCCGGGACGTCAGCTCGCCCTTGATGGCAGCCGCGGTGGCCTTGCCGTCGAGTACCTGCGCCATTACTGCGCGAGGCCGTCGTACAGCGGGAACTCGTCGGCGAGCGTGGCGATGCGGGCCCGCAGCGCGTCGATGTCGGCGCCGCCCTTGAGCGCGGTGGCGATGACGTCGGCGACCTCGGTGAACTCCTCGGCGCCGAACCCGCGCGACGCGAGCGCCGCGGTGCCGATGCGCACGCCGGACGTGACCATCGGCGGGCGGGGGTCGAACGGCACGGCGTTGCGGTTGACGGTGATGCCGACCTCGTGGAGGAGGTCCTCCGCCTGCTGGCCGTCGAGCGGCGAGTGGCGCAGGTCCACGAGGACCAGGTGCACGTCGGTGCCGCCGGTCACGACGTTCACGCCGGCCTCGATCGCGTCGGGCGCGGTGAGGCGCTCGGCGAGGATCTTCGCGCCCTCGAGGACGCGTGCCATGCGCTCCTTGAACTCATCGCCCGCGGCGGCCTTGAGGGCCGTCGCCTTGGCGGCGATCACGTGCATGAGCGGGCCGCCCTGCTGGCCCGGGAACACGGCCGAGTTGAGCTTCTTCGCGAGCACCGTGTCGCGCGAGACGATGAGGCCCGAGCGGGGCCCGCCGAGCGTCTTGTGGATGGTCGACGAGACGACGTCGGAGTGCGGCACGGGCGACGGGTGCAGGTCCGCGGCCACGAGGCCCGCGAAGTGCGCCATGTCGGTCCACAGCTTGGCGCCGACCTCGTCCGCGATCGCGCGGAACGCCGCGAAGTCGAGGTGGCGGGGGTAGGCCGACCAGCCGGCGATGATGACGTCGGGGCGCTCGGCGAGGGCCTGCTCGCGGACCTGCTCCATCTCGACGCGGTGGGTCTGCTCGTCGAGGCCGTACGCGGCGACGTTGTACAGGCGGCCCGAGAAGTTGAGCTTCATGCCGTGCGTGAGGTGGCCGCCGTGCGCGAGCGACAGGCCCATGATAGTGTCGCCCGGCTCGATGAGGGCGTGCAGCACGGCCGCGTTCGCGGTCGCGCCCGAGTGGGGCTGCACGTTCGCGTACTCGGCGCCGAACAGCGCCTTCGCGCGCTCGATCGCGATGGTCTCCGCGACGTCGACCTCCTCGCAGCCGCCGTAGTAGCGGCGGCCCGGGTAGCCCTCGGCGTACTTGTTGGTGAGCACGGAGCCCTGGGCCTGGAGCACGGAGCGCGGCACGAAGTTCTCGGACGCGATCATCTCGAGGTAGGTGCGCTGGCGGCCCAGCTCGCGGTCGAGGACCTGGGCGATCTCCGGGTCGAAGTCCTGGAGCGTGGCGTTCATCACCGCTGCGGTGGCGCTGGAGTCGGTCGTCATGACTGTCCTTTGTCTATCCGCCGGCAGGGTCGCCGGCATACGTGATTCCGGTGACCAGTGGCCCAGGCGTGCGACCATCAGTCTGATGTCTCCTTGCCGCTCCCCGTGGGTCAGCCCACTGCGCCAGTCGCGGCAGTCAGGAGTCTAGCAACGTGCGGGTGGACGATGCACGGCCCGCGTCCGCGCGCGGCCTCGCCCGCGCATCGTCCCCGGCGGGACGTCCGTCAGGCCTCGGCGTGCTGGTCGGCCTCGTCGTCGTCCTCGTCGTCGATGATCGCGCCGGCCTCGAGGACCTTGCGCAGGTAGGCGTACGTGAGGTCGCCCGCGACCTGGTCGAACTGGTGCTCGTAGCCGGCCTTGTTGTACATCGCGATGTTGTGCTTGGAGTTCTGGCCGGTGAAGACCCAGACCTCCTTGGTGTCCTCCGGCAGGTGGCCCAGCACCGCGAACAGCAGCTGCGTGCCGATGCCGTGGCCCTGCTGGTCGGGCGCGACGGCGAGGCGGCCGATGGTGGCCTTGCCGTCCTCGATGCCGACCCGGATGGACCCGACGAGGCGGTGGCCCAGCCACGCGCCGAGCGTCACGACCGTGTCCGACTGCAGGTCGACGATCAGCTCGTCGAGCGTCTGCGTCAGCGCCGGGATGTTGGGATCGTTGAAGATCTGGGCCTCGGACACGAACGCCGCGCGACGCACCGTCAGCAGCTCGCCGGCATCCTCGACACCGATCTCGTCGATGCGGATCTGATCTCCCTCGCTCATGGGTCCCATCCTGGCATGACGGCTCCGCGGGCGGTGCACGACGCGTCGCCGCGCGACGCCCCGGCCGCTCAGAAGTTCGCGGTGAACCGGTGGATCCAGGGCGAGGTGCCGGCGGCGAGCCGCGCGCGGATCGTCTCGGCGCCGGTGAGGACCGCGGTGGCGCCGGTGGACGAGGTGGCCCTCACCCGCGTGACGGCGGCGTCCGACCCGCCGGCGGTGCGCGAGGTGATCTTGATCGAGACGACGTCGGGCAGCCCGAACGCGGCGCGCGCCTGCGCCTGCGTCAGGGTCTGCGACCACGAGCGCCTCGGGTTGATCGTCGACAGGGACCAGGGGTCGTCGATGGACCGCAGGTAGGGCACCGCGGTCGACCAGATGTCCTCGCTGTTCTCGGTCTGGCCGCCGGAGGACGAGAAGTAGGCCGTCTGCGCGATGGCACCCTTGGAGGTGACCACGCGGCCGCTGGTGCCGCTGCGCGTGCCGTCGACCGCAGCCACCCAGCGCTTGCCGTAGTACGCGCCGGTGCCCTCGCTCTCCTTGCGCCAGCCGGTGAAGTTCTGGGAGCGGGTGTCGTCGTAGAGGTGGCAGTCGCACTGCGGGTCGATCCCGGCGGCGAAGGCGCGCAGCGCGTAGCCGCGCGCCACGATCGCCTGGGCGCGCAGGGCGGAGGAGGTCCACGACGACGGCATCTCCGCGATCCCGTACAGGTACTCGGAGTTGAGCCGCAGCTGGTTCACCACGGTGAGGCGCAGCGGGGAGCCCGCCGAGGGCACCGAGATGACGAGCCGTCCGTGCCGGTAGGTGCCGTGGGTCGCGGAGGTGGTGGTGCGGGCCTTGCGGAGGGACACGGTCGCGGGCGCCGAGGAGCCCGACTTGTAGTAGCGCGTGCCCGCCCACTCGACCCTCACGCGGCCGGTCGCGACCGCGCTCGCTCCTCCCTTGCGCGTGACCTTGACGGTGGTGCCGCTCCGGGTGACGTGGAGGACCTCGCCGGCGGCGCCGGTCCACGTGGTGCGGGCCTTGGTGCTCGTGCCGTCGAGGAAGCTCACGCGCCACGCGCCCGTCGCCACCACGTCGACGGCGCCGCGGGCGTCCGACCCCGACCCGAAGATCCCGACCCGCAGGTCCTTGCTCGCGGGCACCCAGGCGACCTTGGTGCCCGTGTAGTAGGTGCGGAGGATGGTGACCGCATCCCTGCCCTCGAGCCCCATCGCCTGCGCGCCGTACTGCGACATGCCCACACCGTGACCGTAGCCCGCGCCCTTCACCGTGAAGCTCACCGGGACGGCGGGCGGGTCGGTCGCCGCGCGTGCCGAGCTCGCCGCGAGCACGAGCATCAGCGCGACGAGCACCGTGCCGAGGGCGGTGACGCCGCGACGGACGCGGACGGACGTGGATGACAGCATGCTGAGGGCCTCCCCTGGCCGCGACCGGGATCTCGGGCGACTTCGCCCGGGTGACGGTTCCGGCACCCGGGGCCAAACTATGCGCCGAGGGGCGTGGTTGTCCATGTCCGCCGGACCCGGACCCGACCGACGTCGTTCCCGCTAATCTTGGGCGTCATGACCGACGCGTCCTCCTGGGTCCTCAGCCTGTCCTGCCCCGACCGGCCCGGCATCGTCCACGCCGTGTCCGGCGTGCTCGCCGACCACGACGGCAACATCACGGAGTCGCAGCAGTTCGGCGACCCCGACACGGGGCTGTTCTTCATGCGCGTCGAGTTCGCCTCCGCGGCGCCGCGCGAGGAGATCGAGGCTGCGATCGGCGCGGTGGGCGCCCGCTTCGAGATGACGTGGCGCCTCGACGTCGCGGGCCGGCGCATGCGCACCATCGTGATGGTGTCCAAGGCCGCGCACTGCGTGAACGACCTGCTCGTGCGCGAGCGCGCGAGGACCCTGCCCGTCGACATCGTCGCGGTGGTGGGCAACCACACGTCGCTCAAGGACCTCGCGGAGTTCTACGGCAAGCCGTTCGTGCACATCCCCGTGACCGCGGACACGAAGGCCGACGCCGAGGCGGCGCTGCTCGCGATCGTCGAGGAGATGGACGTCGAGCTGGTGGTGCTCGCGCGCTACATGCAGATCCTGTCCCCCGAGCTGTCCGAGGCGCTGCGCGGCCGGATCATCAACATCCACCACTCGTTCCTGCCGAGCTTCAAGGGCGCGCGCCCGTACTTCCAGGCGCACGACCGCGGCGTCAAGCTCATCGGCGCCACCGCGCACTACGTGACGAGCGACCTCGACGAGGGCCCGATCATCGAGCAGGACGTCGAGCGCGTCGACCACGCGCAGACGCCCGAGTCCCTCACCGCGATCGGCGCCGACGTGGAGCGCCGCGCCCTCGCGCGCGCGGTCCGCTGGCACGCCGAGCACCGGATCCTGCTCGACGGCCACCGCACCATCGTCTTCAAGTAGCACCCCCCGTTCGCTGGGCACGCGCCACAGGTTCGCTGCGCACGGTTCCGATCGCGACGCGCCGAGCAATCGTGCCCATGCGCGGGTTGTCCCCCGCGTGTCGCGAACCGAACCGTGCTGAGCGAACCTAGGCGAGCCCGAGCACGCGCTCCGGCACGGTGGTCGCCGCCGCCACGGCCTGCTCGCGCGGCACGCCCGCCTCGACGCACACCTCGACGGCGCGGTCGAGCGTGAGGGTCGAGCCCGCGAGCGTGTCCGTGCCCGCGACGACCGCGCGCCCGTCGATCGTGACGTCGACGTCGAGGCCGCCGAGGTCGTAGCGCCCGGGGGACGATGCGGCGGCCGCCATCGCGTCCGTCACCAGCACCACGCGGCCCGGGGCGGCGCGGAACAGCGTCGCGATGTTGGTCGGGTGGACGTGGATGCCGTCGGCGATCACCTCGATGAACACCTGCGGGTCGTCGATGGCCGCCCCAAGGGGCCCCGGCTCGCGGCCCACGATCCCGCGCATGGCGTTGAAGCCGTGGGTGACGAGCGAGGCGCCGCGGTCGAACGCCGCGCGGGCCTGGTCGGCCGTGCACTCGGTGTGCCCGACCGCGACCACCACGCCGTAGTCGACGAGCGTCCCGATCGCGCCCAGCGCGCCGGGGAGCTCGGGCGCGATGGTGATCTGGCGCATCGTCCCGTCGCACGCCTCGAGCAGTGCGTAGACCAGGTCGGGCGTGGGCAGCGCGAGCGCCGCCGGGTCGTGCGCGCCCTTGCGGCCCGGCGCGAGGAACGGCCCCTCGAGGTGGATGCCGAGCAGGCCCGGCTCGAGCGCCATCGCCTCGGCGACCACGCGCGCCTGGTGGGCGATCACGGGCACGGGCGCGGACACGAGCGAGGCGACGATGCGTGCCGTCCCGTGGGCGCCGTGCGCCGCGACGGCGGCGCGGGTGCCGTCGACGGTGGCGCCGAACGCGTGCCCGCCGCCGCCGTGGCTGTGGATGTCGACGAACCCGCTCATGCTCAGATCCCCTGCCACCCCGGCTTGTGGTCCTGCGCCCAACGGTAGTAGTCCGCGAAGCGCAGCAGCGAGGCCGCACCGGGGTCCACGACGACGGTGACGCGCGGGTGGAGCTGGATCGCGGAGCCCGGCATCGACGCGGACAAGGGTCCCTCGACCGCGGCGGCGAGCGCCTCGGCCTTGGACTCGCCGAACGCGAGGAGCACCAGGTGGCGCGCCCGCAGGATGGTCCCGAGCCCCTGCGTGACGCAGTGGATGGGGACCTCGTCGAGCGAGTCGAAGAACCGCGCGTTGTCGAGCCGGGTGCGCTCCGTGAGCGTCTTGACGCGCGTGAGCGAGCCGAACGACGAGCCGGGCTCGTTGAAGCCCAGGTGGCCGGTGCGGCCGATGCCGAGCAGCTGGAGGTCCACGCCGCCGTGCACCTCGAGCGCGGACTCGTACCTCTCCCCCGCGGTCGCGATCGACTCGAGCGTGCCGTCGGGGACGTGCACGCGCGCACGGTCGAGCCCCAGCGGGACGGTCACCTCGCGGTCGACCACGGCGCGGTAGCTCTCGGGGTGGCCCGCGGGCAGCCCGACGTACTCGTCGAGCGCGAATGCGGACATCCGCGTGAAGTCGGTGCCGGCGGCCGCCTCGGCGCGCAGCGCCTCGTAGACCGGCAGCGGCGTCGACCCCGTGGCCACGCCCAGCGTGAACCGCGGGTCCTCGCGGACCTGTGCCGCGATGTGCGCCGCGACGAACGCGCCCGCCTCCGCGGGCGTCTCCAGAACGATGACCTCAGCCACGTCCACCTCCCAGCATCGCGGCGCCGACGGCGGCCACGGGTACGTCGATGTCGAGCGGCCGCATGCGGGCCGCCAGGTCGAGCGACGCGAGGAACGGGCTGGCGCCCGCCCACGCGTCGAGGATGCGGGTCGCGCCGTCCATGAGCTCGGCGCCCCACGCGGTCATGCCGCCGCCGACCACGACCTCGTCGACGTCGAGCGTGAGCACCAGGATGCGCACGCACGAGGCGAGCCCGTAGTAGGCGCGGTCGCAGATGTCGCGGGCCCGCGCGTCGCCCGCGGCGGCCGCCGCGACCACCTCGGGACCACCCTGGCCGTCGACGCCCCACTGCAGCGCGAGGCCCGAGCCGGAGGCGTAGGTCTCGAGGCCGCCGGGCAGCCCGTCCGCGCCGATGGGTCCGGCAGGGTCGACCGAGATGAGGCCGATCTCGCCTGCGGCGCCGCGCGCGCCGCGCCACACCCTGCCGCCCAGCACGAGCCCGGCCGCGAGGCCGGTGCCGAGGTTGAGGTACGCCATGGACCGGTCCGCGCCGTCGCCGGCGAGCACCCAGGCGCCGAGCGCGGCGACGTTCACGTCGTTGTCGACGGCCGGGCTGACGCCGAACGCACCGGCGAACTCGCCCGCGAGGTCGATCCGGTCGATGCCGAGGTTGACGGCGTGGGAGACCACGCCGTCGACGACGGTGCCGGGGCTGCCGATGCCGACGGTGACGTCGGAGGGCGCGACCCCCGCCTCGTCGCACGCGGTGCGCGCGCTGGCGAGGGCGGCGGCCATGACGGCGTCCGCGCCGAAGCCCGAGGGCTGGCGGTGGCGCGCGCGCACGGCTCCCGTCGCGTCCACGACGACGGCGTCGGTCTTGGTGCCGCCGATGTCGATGCCGAGGTGCATGTCAGTGTCCGATCAGCTCGAGCAGCGCCTCGCCGACCAGGCGTGACGCTCCGTAGGTGGCGACGTCGGCGGCCTCGTCCCCGGGCCAGCCCATGTCCACCACCACCGTGTCCCCCCGCCGGCGGACCGCGTCGATCGCGGCCAGCGCCCACGGGTATCGATGATTGTCCTTGCCGACCACGACCGCGAGGAACCCGTCCGGCACGGCGTCCGCGAGCGTCGCGGGGTCGCCGTCGGGCCCGAGCGACGCGAGCGGCGCGACGCCGGCGGCGAACGGCCCCCACGGGGCCGGGCCGACCGCCATGTTCGCGGCCGGATCCAGACGCAGCCACGCGCGCGGCCGGTCGTCGGCGAGGAGGCCGCGCGCCGCATCGTCCACCGCGAAGGTGTCGCGCACGCGATCCGCGCCCACGAAGCCGGGCAGGGTGGACGATGCGTCGGCGCGGCGGGCCGCGTGGGCGGCACCGAGCGCGGCGCACCGGTCGGACGCCTCGGCCACCCGCGCCGCATCGAGCGTGCCGCCGGCGACGGCGGCCTCGATGGCGGCGGCGACCGCGCCGATCTCCTCGTCCGGGTTGACCGAGCCGAGGCACAGCAGGTCCGCGCCGGCGGCGAGCGCGAGCACGGCGGCCGCGGGGATGCCGCGGCCGGCCGACGCGCCGGCCATGTCGAGCGCGTCGGTGACGATCACGCCCGTGAAGCCGAGCCGCTCGCGCAGGAGGCCCTCGAGGATGGGTCGCGAGAACGTGGCCGGCAGCTCGGGGTCGAGCGCCGGGACCATGATGTGCGACGTCATCACGGTCGCGGTGCCGGCCTCGATCGCCGCGATGAACGGCGGCAGGTCGCGCTCACGCAGGGTGTCGACGTCGGCGTCCACGGTGGGAAGCGCGTGATGCGAGTCCTGCGCGGTGTCGCCGTGGCCGGGGAAGTGCTTGGCGCAGGCCGAGACGCCCGCCCGCTGGACGCCGCCGACCCAGGCGGCCGCGTGACGCGACACGAGGTCCGGGTCGGTGCCGAAGCTGCGGATGCCGATGACGGGGTTGCGGGGGTCCGCGTTCACGTCGACGTCCGGCGCGAGCGTGAGGTCCACGCCCACGGCGGCGAGCTCCGCGCCCACCCGGGCCGCGACGGCCGCGGTGGCGGGCGCATCGTCCAGCCTCCCGAGCACCGCGTTGCCGGGAAACGGCGAGCCGACGGCCTGGTAGAGCCGGGAGACGTCACCGCCCTCCTCGTCGATCGCGACCACGGCGCGCGGGTTGGCGGCGTGGATCGCGTCGGTGAGGGCGCGCAGCTGCTCCGGGGAGGAGACGTTGGCGGCGAACAGGCACACGCCGCCGAGACCGTCGCGCAGGCGCCCCTCGAGCCACTCGGGCAGCGTGTGGCCCACGAAGCCCGGCATGAGGACGGCGAGGGGGTTGACCACCGTGCTCATCCCTTGACCGCGCCGCCCACGAGGCCCTGCGCCATCCGGCCCTGGACGAACATGAAGAAGATGATGACGGGGATCGCGAGGAGGGTCGATCCGGCCATCACCTGGCCCCACTCGATCATGCCGAGGCTGGAGGGCTGGGCGAAGTTGCGCAGCCACAGCGGCAGCGTCTGGGTCTGCTCGGAGGTGAGCAGGATCGACGCGAGCGCGAACTCGTTCCACACCTGCAGGAAGGCGAACACGCCGGAGGCGACGAGGCCGGGGGCGAGCAGGGGGAACGTGACCCGCATGAAGGCCTGGAACCGCGAGCAGCCGTCGATCATGGCGGCCTCCTCGAGGTCGGCGGGCACGCCGGCGACGAATCCGCGCAGCATCCACATGGTGAACGGGATCACGCCGGTGAGGTAGATGATCGTCACTCCGCCGATGGTGTTGAGCAGGCCCAGTCCGGAGATCATCTTGTACTGCGCGATGAACATGGCCTCGGCGGGCAGCATCTGGACCAGGATGATCGCAAGCACGAGCGCCTTGCGGCCGCGGAACTTGAACCGCGAGATCGCGAGCGCGCCGAGGAACGCGAACACCAGGCAGATCACGAGCGTGATGCCGGTGATCGCGAGCGACATGCCGAGCGAGCTGAGGAAGGTCGAGTCGTGGAGGACCGCCTTGTAGTTGGTCCACGTGCCGCCGAACGGCACCCACGTGGGCGTGAGCGAGTAGATGGTGGTCGAGGAGAGGAACGAGGAGTTCACCATCCAGTAGACCGGGAACGCCCAGGCGATGGCGAGGATGATCGCGAGGCCCGCGCCGACGTGGCGCAGGGGCGAGCGCTTGGTGGTCACTGGTTGTCCTCCTTGAGGAGCTCGCGCACGTAGAACCAGCTGAGCGCGATGGTGAAGAGCATGACGAGCATCGCGGCCGCGGCGGCGACGCCGAAGTGGCCCTCGCCGATGCCGAGCCCGTAGATGTACGTGCCGAGGAGGTCGTACTGGGTGCCGGCGGCACCGAAGCCCTGCAGGAGCTCGATCTGCGCGTACACGCGCAGGTCCCAGATGAACTGGAGCAGCAGCAGGATCACGAGGATGGGGCGGATGATCGGCAGCGTGATGCGCCGCAGCATCTGGAGGCCGCCGGCGCCGTCGAGCTGGGCCGCCTCGACGACCTCCTCCGACACCTGGGTGAGGCCCGCGTAGACGGACATCGCGACGAAGGGCACCGATGCCCACGTGATGATCACCGACGCGACGAAGAAGAAGCTGAGCGGCTGCACCAGCCAGTTGTGGCCCACGAGGTCCACGCCGGGGATGAAGCTGAGCAGGTAGTTGAGGACGCCGTTGCGGTCGTCGATCAGCCAGTTCCACACGGTCATCTGGGCGACGATGGGCATGGCCCAGGCGAGCAGCATCGCCACCTGGAGCGTGACGCGGGCCCACGCCGCGATGTTCTTCATCAGCAGCGCGAGGGCGATGCCGAGGCCCATCGTGGCAAGCGCGGTGACCGCCATGAAGATGACGGAGCGGAGCAGGATCGCCCAGAAGTCGCCGCCCGACAGCAGCGTGACGTAGTTGTCGAGGCCCACCCAGGTGGGTGCCTGGCCGAACTGCTGTGCGAGGCCGTACTCGCGGAAGGAGTTGTACACCTGCCAGCCGAGCGGGTAGCCGAGGCCCACGAGGAGGGCGATGACGGCGGGCGCGGCGAGGATGTACGGGAGCGGGGACCGGCGGCGCTTGGTGGAGCGCGGGGCGGGCGCGGCAGGGGCGGTGGTGGCCTCCGGCGCCGACGCTGTGGTGGTCATTGGTGTGCCTCTCGGTGATGCTGAGGATCTGTCCCCCCATGACACGGGCCCGGGTGCGGGGCACCCGGGCCCGTGGTGGCGGCGTGAGCCGCCCGGGCGGCTCGCGCCGCCTCTCAGGGGGTATGTCAGCCGTTGATCAGCGCGTCGATCTTGGCGTCGTACTCGGCCGCGAGCTTCTCGACGTCGCCGCCCTTCGCGACCGCGGCGAAGTACTGCTCCATCAGCTTGGCCTCCTCGATCGCGGCCCAGCCCGGCGCGGCCGGGGTGAGCTTGGCCGACGACGCGGCCTCGAGGGCGAGGTCGCCCATCGCGGCGACCTCGGTGTACTTGGCGGAGTAGTCGAGGTTCGCCGGGCCGAGGCCGTTCTCGGCGAGCATCGTCTGGTAGTCCTCGGAGAAGATGATCCGCATGAGCTCCTTGGCACCCTCGGGGTGCTGCGTGGCAGCCGAGATGCCGATGTTGGAGCCGCCCGCGAACACCGGCGCGGTGCCGCCGTCGACGCCCGGGAGGACGTAGGCGCCGAACTTGTCGTCGTTCCAGGTCGCGACCTGGTCGCCGGCGTCGTTCGTGGACAGGTCGCCGAGCGACCAGTAGGCCCAGTTCGGGGCCATGGTGGTGGCGGCCGGGGTGCCCGACAGGAAGCCGTCGTTGATGGCCTGGTAGCCGGTCGAGTCGTCGTCGGTGACCTGGGCGACCGACGCCTTCTGGAACAGCTCCTGCCACTCCTTCATGCCCTTGACCGCCTCGGGCGAGGACAGCGCGGCCTTCCAGCTGGAGCCGTCGTAGGTGGCGATGTCGCCGCCGTTGGCGAAGATCCAGGAGATGCCGTCGCGCCAGTCCTGGCCCGGCACGTACATGCCGCCGACGCCCTGGTCCTTGAGCGAGGCGTTGACGGTGGTGACGTCCGCGAGCGTGGTCGGGACCTCGACGCCGCCCTGCGCGTAGAGGTCCTTGCGGAACCACACGAGGCGGGAGCCGAAGTAGTACGGGAGGGCGTACTTGGCGTCGCCCACCGAGCCGGCCTCGACGAAGCCGGGCAGCAGCGAGTCGCCGCCGAGCTCGTCGTACATGTCGGAGATGTCCATGAACGCGCCGACCGTGGTGAACGTCGCGGCCTGCGTGTTGCCCACCTCGGTGACGTCGGGCGTGTTGGCCGAGTCCGGCAGCGCGGTCGTGAGGGACGCGATCGCGTCGCCCCAGCCGATCTGCTCGACGGTGAGGTTGCCGCCGTTCTCGGTGCTGTAGGTGGTCTTGAGGTAGTCGATCAGCGCGTCGGGCGTGTCGGTGCCCATCAGCCACAGGGTGATGTCCTCGGCGGCGGCGGTGGTGGCGCCACCGGTCGGGTCGGCCGAGGTGGAAGCAGCAGGCTCGGAGGGCGACGAGCAGCCCGCCAGGGCGATCGCGCCGGCGGCCGCGAACGCGGTCACCCCCAGCATCGTCTTCTTCATTCCGGTTCCTTTTCTTGGTGTGGTGCCGCGGCCGAGCGGGTCGCGGAGGTGGGGACGAGGGTCAGAAGACCCCCAGCTGTCCTGTCAGGACCATGACCGCGGCACCGAGCACGACGATGTCGCGCCCGAGCGTGGTCATCCGTACCGCAGGACCGCCGTGGGAGTCGGCCATCGTGCGGGAACGGATCGTCTCGGCGGCGGAGTCGAGAAGGGTGCCGTCGAGAAGATCGAGGGGGCCGCTGAGCACGACCTCCCCAAGATTGAGTGCGCCCACCACGGGCGAGATCGAGATGCCGAGGCGCTCGCCGGCGGCCGCCAGGACGGCGCCGCGGTCCGTGTCGTCCCGCGCCGCCTCGAGGCGGGCCTGCAGGCGGGGGATGGCGAGCCACGTCTCGAGGCAGCCGACCTTGCCGCACGCGCACGTCTCGCCGCCGTCGGTGCCGACCACCACGTGGCCGATCTCGCCGGCGGCCGAGTGCGCGCCGCGGACCAGGCGGCCCCCGACCACGAGGCCGGAGCCGACGCCGCGGCCCACGCGGATGAGCAGCGTGTCGTCGTCCGCGCCCCCGAAGGTGCGCTCGGCCAGGGCGGCCGCATTGGCGTCGTTGGCGACCAGGACCGGGAGGCCGGTCCTGGCGGCGAGCGTGTCCTGCAGGGCGACCGCGGACCAGCCGAGGTTCGGCGCGGACAGGACGGTGCCCGCATCGTCCACGATGCCGGGGCTGCCGACGCCGACGCCCAGGACGGGCGCGTCGGCGCGGGCGACGAGGCGGGCGAGGAGCTCGGCGACGGCGTCGACGGCCGCGGCGCCGGTCACGCCGGTGACGTCCATGTGCTCGCGGTGGAGGACGGTGCCGTCGAGGTCGGTGACGACGCCGCGGAAGAGGCTGTCGTAGGACAGGTCGAGCGCGACGATCGCGAAGCCGGACCGGTTGATGTCGAGCACCGTCGCGGGCTTGCCGGGCCGCGCGTCGGCGCGGATGCCGAGCTCGATGACCAGGTCGTCGGCGATGAGGTCCGCGACGAGGTCGGAGATGGTGACCCGGGTGAGGCCGACCGCGCGGGCGAGGTCGGCGCGGCTGAGGCCCTCGGAGCGGTACAGCTCCTGCAGCACGAGCGCCCGGTTGTGGCTGCGCGCACGCTCCGGCGTGACGCGGGCGCCGGCGCGCACGACCGACGCGAACCGCCGCTGCGTCTGCGTGCCGCGCTCCGCTGCGAGCGCCGCTCCCTGGTGGGTCCCCTGCTGGGTCATGTTCGTTAGTAAAGGTTACTAACAATCAATCCGCAACCCCTTGTTCACCGATCGTTACCGCTCCGTGATGTAAGCGTTCACATGCCGCACGCGGTGGCGCCGCCCTCCCGCGCCCTCCCGCGCCCGTCCTCGCCCCGTCCTCGCCCCGTCCTCGCCCCGTCCTCGCCCCGTCCTCGCCCCGTCCTCGCCCCGTCCCCAACCGGCGCATGGACAGCCGACCGCCCGCCGCGACCAGGGATGACGGTGCGGGTCGGTCGTCTCATACGGCGGTTAGGCCGTACGCAGCCCCGCAGCGCGCAGCCCCGCAGCCCCGCGGGTCGAGACGCGCGAGGGCCCCCGGGGACGTCCCCGGGGGCCCTCGCGTCTGAGCCGCGGATCAGATGAGGCCGAGCTCCTTGACCGCGTCGCGCTCCTCGACCAGCTCGGCGACGGAGGTCGCGAGCCCGGCCTCCGCGGCCGGAGACATCTCGAGGCCCTGGACGATCTCCCACGCGCCGTCCTTCGACACGCACGGGAAGCCGGAGATGATGCCCTCGGGCACGCCGTACGAGCCGTCCGAGACGAGGCCCACCGACGTCCACGCACCCTCGGGCGTACCGAGCGTCCAGTCGCGCACGTGGTCGATCGCCGCGTTGGCCGCGGACGCCGCCGAGGAGGCGCCGCGCGCGTCGATGATCGCCGCGCCGCGCTTCGCGACGGTCGGGATGAACGTGTCCGCGACCCACGCATCGTCCGCGATCACGGCGGGCGCCGGGCGGCCCGCGATGACGGCGTGCGCGACGTCCGGGTACTGCTTCGCGGAGTGGTTGCCCCAGATCGTCACGTTGGAGACCTCGGACACGCCCACCTCGGCGCGGGCGGCGAGCTGCGCGAGCGCGCGGTTGTGGTCGAGACGCATCATGGCCGTGAACCGCTCCGCAGGCACGTCGGGCGCGTGCGAGGCGGCGATGAGCGCGTTGGTGTTCGCCGGGTTGCCCACCACGAGAACGCGCACGTCGGAGGCGGCGCCCGCGTTGATCGCGGCGCCCTGGGGGCCGAAGATGCCGCCGTTGGCCGCGAGCAGGTCGCCGCGCTCCATGCCCGGGCCGCGCGGACGCGCACCCACGAGCAGCGCGACGTTGACGCCGTCGAACGCCTTCGTGGCGTCGTCGAAGATCTCGACCGAGTCGAGCAGCGGGAACGCGCAGTCGTCGAGCTCCATCGCGGTGCCCTCGGCGGCCTTGACCGCCTGCGGGATCTCGAGCAGGCGCAGGCGCACGGGCGTGTCCGCGCCCAGCATGGCGCCCGAGGCGATGCGGAACAGGAGCGCGTAGCCGATCTGGCCGGCCGCGCCCGTGACGGTGACGGTGACGGGGGTGGTGCTCACGTCGTCGTGACTCCTTACAGCGGGGTGGGGATGGGGAGGTCCGGGCGGGCGACGCCGCCCGGGTGGGGACGATGCGCCGGTCACCGACGCATCGTCCCGTGGCACTCAGGCCAGGCGCGCCGAGAGGTTGGCGTCGAGGGTCGCGAGGAACTCCTCGGTGGTCTGCCACTCCTGGTCGGGGCCGACGAGCAGCGCGAGGTCCTTGGTCATCGCGCCCGACTCGACGGACTTGATGATGACGTCCTCGAGCGTCTCGGCGAAGCCGGTGACCTCGGGGGTGCCGTCCAGCTTGCCGCGGTGCTTGAGGCCGCCGGTCCACGCGAAGATCGACGCGATCGGGTTGGTCGACGTGGGCTTGCCGGCCTGGTGCTGGCGGAAGTGGCGGGTGACGGTGCCGTGCGCGGCCTCCGCCTCGACGGTCTGGCCGTCCGGGGTCATGAGCACGGAGGTCATGAGGCCCAGCGAGCCGAAGCCCTGCGCGACGGTGTCGGACTGGACGTCGCCGTCGTAGTTCTTGCACGCCCAGACGTAGCCGCCCTCCCACTTCATGGCCGCGGCGACCATGTCGTCGATGAGGCGGTGCTCGTAGGAGATGCCGGCGGCGTCGAAGTCCGCCTTGTACTCCTTCTCGAACACGTCCGCGAAGATGTCCTTGAACTGGCCGTCGTACGCCTTGAGGATCGTGTTCTTGGTCGACAGGTACACCGGGTAGCCGCGCTGCAGGCCGTACGCGAACGAGGCGCGCGCGAAGTCCTCGATGGACTTGTTGAAGTTGTACATGCCCATCGCGACGCCGCCGTCGGCGCCGTAGTTGGCGACCACGTGCTCGATCGGCTCCGAGCCGTCCTCGGGCGTGAAGGTCACCGTCAGCTTGCCGGCGCCGGGCACCTTGAAGTTTGTGGCCTTGTACTGGTCGCCGTGCGCGTGACGGCCGATGACGATCGGCTTGGTCCAGCCCGGCACCAGGCGCGGGATGTTGGAGATGATGATCGGCTCGCGGAACACCACGCCGCCGAGGATGTTGCGGATGGTGCCGTTGGGCGAGACGTACATGCGCTTGAGGCCGAACTCCTCGACACGCGCCTCGTCGGGCGTGATGGTCGCGCACTTGACGCCGACGCCGTGCTTCTTGATGGCGTTCGCCGCGTCGATGGTGATCTGGTCGTCGGTCGCGTCGCGCGACTCGATGCCGAGGTCGTAGTACTCGAGGTCCACGTCGAGATAGGGATGGATGAGGCGGTCCTTGATGAACTGCCAGATGATCCGCGTCATCTCGTCGCCGTCGAGCTCGACGACCTTGCCCTCGACCTTGATCTTCGCCATGCGTCAGTCCTCACACCTTCGGGGATGGTGGCACCAGGCTAGTCCACGCGTCCGGGCCCTAGGTCACGGTGCCGTAGGGGCGCGCGGAACGTGCCGCGTGCCCTCTCGCGCAGGGACGATGCGCGTGGAACGATGCGACAGAGCGCGCCGGATGCGACGCGCCTGACAGGAGGACGCCATGACGCAGCCCGAGTTCGATCCCGAGTCCGACGCCACCGACGTCGACGAGTTCACCGAGGAGATGGCCGAGGCGGTGTGGGGGGAGGACGTCTCCGGCCCGAGCCTCGTCGCGCGCATGCTGGCCGAGGCGGTGGGCACGTTCATCCTCGTCCTCATGGGCGTGGGCTCCGCGCTGTTCCTCAGCGTCGGCAACAACGGCACCCTGACCGCGGCGTTCGGCTTCGCGATGGGTGTCGTCATCGCCGCCGTGATCTTCGCCGGCATCTCCGGCGCTCACCTCAACCCCGCCGTGACGGTGGGCGTGTGGCTGTCGGGCCGCTTCCCCGGCCGCGACGTCGCGCCGTACATCCTCGCGCAGCTGATCGGCGCGACCGTGGCGGGCGCCCTGCTGTTCGGCCTCGTGTCGGGCCACCCCAGCGTCGACGACGCCCGCAACTTCATGTCGAGCGGCGCCAACGGCTACGGCGACAACTCCCCCGCCGGCTTCAACATGCTCTCCGGCCTCATCATCGAGATCGTCATCGCGGCGCTGCTCGTCGCGGTCGTGCTCTCGGTCACGTCGCACCGCGCCGTGCCCGGCATCGCGCCGTTCGCGATCGGCCTCACCGTCGGCTTCCTCGTGCTGCTCGCGATCCCGTTCACCAACGGCGCGCTCAACCCGGCCCGCGCGACCGGCATCGCGATCTTCTCGGAGACGTGGGCGCTCAAGGAGCTGTGGCTGTTCTGGGTCGCGCCGATCCTCGGCGCCGCCATCTCGGGCCTGCTGTTCCGCGCGTTCGGCCCCGAGGAGGACCTGGTCACCGTCGAGGTGATCGAGACCATCGAGGACTGATCGCACGATTCCCAATGACAGATGTGACGCGTGTCCCACGCGTCACATCTGTCATTGGGAATCGTCAGCCGAGTGGGGTCGTGAGGCCCAGGAACCCGAGCACCAGGGCGAACACCGCCAGCACGGTGACGTCGATCGCGCGACGGCGCACGGAGAACGAGCGCCCGATGGGCGTCACCACGCGCGCGACTGCGCCGGCCGCGGCGAACACCGCGAGCCCGAGCACCGCCACCCGCACCCCGACGACGAGGCCCGACAGCGCGATCGCGACCACCGCGACCGTCACCGCGACCGCGACCCCGAGGGGCGTGCGCGTCGTGTCACCCATGCGTGCTCCTAGTGGAAGAAGTGGCGCGTGCCGGTGTGGACGAGCGTGACGCCGGCGGCGTCGGCCGCCGCGACCACCTCAGCGTCGCGCACCGAGCCGCCGGGCGAGACCACCGCGCGGACGCCCGCGTCGGCGAGCACCTGGAAGCCGTCCGCGAACGGGAAGAACGCGTCGGACGCGGCGACCGAGCCCGTGGCCCGCTCCTCGCCCGCGCGGCTCACCGCGAGGCGGCACGAGTCGACGCGGTTGACCTGGCCCATGCCGATGCCGACGGCGGCGCCGTCCTTGGCGAGCAGGATCGCGTTGGACTTGACCGCGCGGCACGCGCGCCACGCGAACTCGAGCTCAGCGAGCGTCGCCTCGTCGGGCACCGGTCCGCCCACGTGCTGCCACGTCGCGGCGGCGTCGCCGGGGGCGTCGATCGCGTCGAGCTCCTGGACCAGCAGGCCGCCCGTGACGCGACGCCACTCGGCCGTGAGCGGGGCGGGGTCGATCTCGAGGATGCGGAGGTTCTTCTTCGCCGCGAGGATCTCGACGGCCTCGTCCTCGTAGCCGGGCGCCACGACCACCTCGGTGAAGATCGGGGCGATCTGGCGGGCCGCCTCGGCCGTCACCACGCCGTTCGCGGCGATGACGCCGCCGAACGCGCTGATCGGGTCCGTCGCGTGCGCCTTGGCGTGCGCCTCCGCGATGGTGGCGCCGACCGCGATGCCGCACGGGTTGGCGTGCTTGATGACCGCGACCGCCGGGCCCGCGTGGTCGTACGCGGCGCGCACGGCGGCGTCCGCGTCGACGTAGTTGTTGAACGACATCTCCTTGCCGTGGAGCTGGCGCGCGCCGGCGATGCCCGCGCGGGTGCCGTCCGTGTACAGCGCGGCGGCCTGGTGCGGGTTCTCGCCGTAGCGCAGCTCGGCCTCGCGGGTGAACGATGCGCCGATCCAGCCGGCGAGCGCGGCGCCGTCCTCCTCGGGGGCCTTGGCGGTCATCCAGGTCGCGACCTGGACGTCGTAGTCCGCGGTGTGGCGGAAGGCCTTGGCCGCGAGGCGGGTGCGCTCGGGCAGCGTGAAGCCGCCGTGGCCGATCGCGTTGGCGACGGACTCGTAGTCGGCGGGGTCGACGACGACCGCGACCGAGGGGTGGTTCTTGGCGGCGGCGCGCACCATCGACGGGCCGCCGATGTCGATCTGCTCGACCACCGCATCGTCCTCCGCGCCCGACGCGACGGTCGCCGCGAACGGGTAGAGGTTGACCACGACGAGGTCGAACGCCTCGATGCCGAGCTCCTCGAGCTGGCGGACGTGGTCGGGGAGGCGGCGGTCGGCGAGGATGCCGGCGTGGACGCGCGGGTGGAGCGTCTTGACGCGCCCGTCGAGGCACTCGGGGAACCCGGTGAGCCCCTCGACCGGGGTGACGTCGACGCCCGCGGACGCGATCCGCTGCGCGGTCGAGCCGGTGGACACGATCTGCACGCCCTCGTGGGCGAGCGCGGTCGCGAGCTCCTCGATGCCGGTCTTGTCGTAGACGGAGATGAGTGCGCGGCGCACGGCCTGACGCTCGGTCATGGTTCCTCCCGGATGGTTGAGGGCGCGGCCCCGATGCGGACGGAGCGGCCCGTGACGGTCCACCCGTCGCGCGCCATGCGGCCGAGCGTGCGGGCCACGAGGCCCCGCTCGACGTCCTTGATGCGCTCGTGGAGGGTGGCCTCGGTGTCGTCGTCGAGGACCTCGATCGCCGCCTGCGCGACGATGGGTCCGGTGTCCACGCCGGCGTCGACGAGCATGACGGTGCAGCCCGTCACCTTCGCTCCCCCGGCGAGGGCGTCCCTCACCCCGTGCGCACCGGGGTAGGCGGGCAGCAGGGCGGGGTGCGTGTTGATGATGCGTCCGCCGAAGCGGTCGAGCGTCGGCTCGCCGAGCAGGCGCATGAAGCCCGCGAGGAGCACGAGGTCGGGGTCGAACGTCGCGATGGTGCGCGCGATCGCCTGATCCCACAGGGCGCGGGACTCGAAGTCCGCGAGCCGGACCACCGCGGTCGGCAGGGCGTGCTCGTGCGCGATGGCGAGCGCGCCCGCGTCGTCCTTGTCGGTGATGACACCCACGACGCGCGCGCCGTAGGACTCGTCGCGCGCCGCGTCGAGCACGGCGCGCATCGTGGACCCGGCTCCCGAGGCGAGCACGACGACACGCCGGGAGCGGGGTGCGTTTGTCACGGCGTCGAGCCTATCGGCATGCTGGGGTGCACACCGACCGAGGGAGCCGCATGACGCCCACCCCCGACGCCGCGCCCGAGGTGGGTGCCGGCGCTCGCCGAGCCGTCCGTTGGAGCCTCGCGCTCCTGGCGGCGACCCTGATCGTCCCGATGCTCGGAGTCAGGTGGGGGCTGTCCCTGCTCGTCGTCGCGCCCGCCGCGATCGCCGCCATGGTGACGGCGCTCGTGCTGCTGCGCGGCGTCCGCCTCACGGCGCTCAAGACGATGCTCGGCATCGGCATCGGCGTGTCCGCGCTCGGGCTGCTGTACGCCTTCGGGCTGCTCATCATGCACGAGCCGATCCAGGCCCTCGCCGACTGCGAGCAGCGCGCCCTCACGCACACCGCGCAGCAGCGCTGCCTGGACCAGTACGAGCAGGACTACCTGGACCTGCTCGCACGGTGGGGGCTCAGCGTGCCGGCGCAGACGGCTCCCTGACGTCGGGTGCGGGCGCGACCGGCGCATCGTCCCCACGCAGGCGCCCCCGCGCCCACCGCCACCCGGCGACGGCGCCCGCCACCAGGCCGTACCCCGCGCCGACCAGCGCGGTGCCGATGAGCATGACGGGCACGGGCTCGGCGCCCACCTCGCCGAGGCGGCCCGGCCCCGCCGAGCCCGACGAGACGGCCATGAGGGTGACGAGCCCGACCGCGACCACGGCGATCGCGACGCCCGTCGCGCGCGCCGACGCCCAGTCGGAGCCGATGCGGCGGTGCAGCCCGGCCCGCGCGAGCACCGCGAGCGCCACGACCACGAGCGGCGCCCACGCCCACCAGCCGCCCGCGGCCGTCGGCAGGGCGCCGAGCAGCGGCACGGCGGGCAGGGTGTCGGGCGTGACGACGTCGGGCGCGTAGAGCGACCCCGTGCCGACGATGAAGCCGGGGCCGACCAGCCATGCGACCATCCAGCACACCATCGTCGGGACGTAGAGCGTCTCCCCCAGCGCGAGCGCGCCGGCGCCCAACGGGTCCATGTGCAGGGACGATGCGATGGTCGCGATGCGGTCCATGCCCAGCACGGCCCAGGCGCCGCCGAGCGCCGCGGCGGTCGCGACGAGGCCCGCGAGGGTGCCCAGGCCGAGCCGCATGCCCGCGCGCACCTCGCCCGGGATGCGGTCGAGCAGCTGCAGCCGCGCGCCGTGGGCGCGCCAGATGCCGGTCGCCACGGCGGGGGCGGCGATGACGGCGCCGACGAGGGCGGCCCGGGTGGCCGACGGCGCGCGGTCTCCCGCCGGGCCTCCGAGCCAGCCGATGAGCGCGGCGCCGGCGGCGAAGGCCGTCACGCCGAGCGCCCAGCTGGTCCAGGTCTTGGATGCGAAGCGGCGCGCGAGCGCCACGAGGATCGCGAAGCTGACGAGCGGCATGCCCAGCGGCACCAGCGACACGGTCGCCCCGCCGAACGTCACGGGCACGCCGTGGCCGAGCAGCCACACCGCGGTCGCGACCGTCGCCGCGCCGGGCCAGTCGACGGCCGCGGAGCCGTCGAGGCTGGGCGCGCCGGCCACGGCCGCGAGCGCCGGGGCGAGCACCACGAGGTAGGACAGCGCGGCAGACTGGGCCCCCGCGAGCGCGCCGCCCAACCAGCCCGGCAGCGCCGCCCTGAGGCGGTCCAGGCGCGGCTGTCGGGGGGTGGCGGCGGGCATGGCATCCATGGTCGCCGCTGCGGGTCGGGATCGGCGGACCGCCACACCTGGGCGCCCGAATGCCGCGCCGGCACCGCGCGCTCCGCCGAAACGCGTAGGCCCGCTCGCCCATTGCTGCGCACGGTTCTCTCCGCGACACGCCGCGAGCGCGGGAGCCGCTGCCCCTCTCGCCGGCGTGTCGTCAGAGGAACCGTGCTCAGCGAACGGCCCGCGGCCGAGGCCGACCCGCGCATCGTCCCCGGGCACGCGAACGGGGCCCCCACCCGAAGGTGAGGGCCCCGCCACGAGCTCCAGGGATCAGGCCCCGGTGAGGATCTCCCGCATGAGGCGCGCGGTCTCCGACGGGGTCTTCCCCACGCGAACACCGGCGGCCTCGAGGGCCTCCTTCTTGGCCTGAGCGGTGCCCGCCGAGCCGGACACGATCGCGCCGGCGTGGCCCATGGTCTTGCCCTCGGGCGCCTCGAAGCCGGCGACGTAGCCCACGACGGGCTTGGTCACGTGCTCCTTGATGTACGCGGCGGCGCGCTCCTCGGCGTCGCCGCCGATCTCGCCGATCATGACGATCGCCTCGGTGTCGGGGTCGTTCTCGAACGCCTCGAGGCAGTCGATGTGGGTGGTGCCCACGATCGGGTCGCCGCCGATGCCGACGGCCGTGGTGAAGCCCAGGTCGCGCAGCTCGAAGAGCATCTGGTAGGTCAGCGTGCCCGACTTGGAGACCAGGCCGATGCGGCCCGGGCCCGTGATCGAGGCGGGCGTGATGCCCACGTTGGACTGGCCGGGGGTGATGAGTCCGGGGCAGTTGGGGCCGATGAGGCGCGTGCCCTTGGACTGCGCGTAGGTGAAGAACTGCGCGGTGTCGTCGACCGGCACGCCCTCGGTGATGATGACCACGAGCGGCATGCCCGCGTCGACGGCCTCGATGACGGCATCCTTGGTGAAGGCCGGCGGCACGAACACGACGGACACGTCCGCGCCGGTGGCCTCGATCGCCTCGGCGACGGTGCCGTACACGGGGACGATGCGCTCGGCGCCGTCCACGTCGAACGCCACCTCGGTGCCGGCCTTGCGCGGGTTGACGCCGCCGACGATCTGCGTGCCCGACGCGAGCATGCGCGTGGTGTGCTTCATGCCCTCCGAGCCGGTCATGCCCTGGACGATCACCTTGGACTGGGCGGTGAGGAAGATAGCCATTGCGATGCTCCTTAGGCGGCCGCGGCGGCGAGCTCGGCGGCCTTGGCCGCGGCGCCGTCCATGGTCTCGACGATGGTGACGAGCGGGTGGTCCGCGGCGGCGAGGATCGCACGGCCCTCCTCGACGGCGTTGCCGTCGAGGCGCACGACGAGCGGCTTGGACGCCTCGTCGCCGAGGGTCGCGAGCGCGCCCACGATGCCGTTGGCGACCTCGATGCACGAGGTGATGCCGCCGAACACGTTGACGAACACGCTCTTCACCTGCGGGTCGTTGAGGATGACGTCGAGGCCGTTGGCCATGACGGCCGCGGACGCGCCGCCGCCGATGTCGAGGAAGTTCGCCGGCTTCTGGCCGCCGAAGGACTCGCCCGCGTAGGCCACCACGTCGAGGGTCGACATGACCAGGCCCGCGCCGTTGCCGATGATGCCGACGGAGCCGTCGAGCTTGACGTAGTTGAGGCCCAGGCCCTTGGCCTTCGCCTCGAGCGGGTCCGCGGCGGCCTTGTCCTCGAGCGCCTCGTGGTCGGGGTGACGGAAGTCGGCGTTCGCGTCGAGCGTGACCTTGCCGTCGAGGGCGACGATGCTGCCGTCCTCGGTGCGCACCAGCGGGTTGACCTCGACGAGCGTCGCGTCCTCCTCGGCGTACACGGTCCACAGCTTCTGGATGACGCCGGCGACCTGGTCCCGCAGCTGCGCGGGGAAGCGGGCGGCGTCCACGATCTCGTAGGCCTTGGCCTCGTCGATGCCCACGATCGGGTCGACGGCGACGCGCGCGAGGGCGTCGGGACGCTCGACGGCGAGCTGCTCGATCTCCATGCCGCCCTCCACGGAGCACATGGCGAGGTAGCGGCGCTCGGCGCGGTCCAGGAGGACGCTGAAGTAGAACTCCTCGGCGATGCTGGCGCCGGCCGCGATCATCACGCGGTGCACGGTGTGCCCCTTGATGTCCATCCCGAGGATCGCGGCGGCGTGCGCCTCGGCCTCGTCCGGGGTCTTGGCGACCTTGACGCCGCCCGCCTTGCCACGTCCGCCCACCTTGACCTGCGCCTTGACGACGACGACGCCGCCCAGCTGCTCGGCCGCGGCACGCGCCTCGGCGGGGGTTTCGGCGACGATGCCCGGAAGCACGGGTACGCCGTGCTTCTCGAACATGTCGCGCGCCTGGTACTCGTACAGGTCCATGCACTGTCCTCACGCGAAGGGCGCGCCCTCGTCGGCGCGCTGGTCCGATGCTGCGGGACTCATGCTACCCAGGCCCGCCGACACCGCGGGACCATGGTCCCGCTCCGCGGACGCGACGATGCGCGGCCCACCGAGGCGAGCCGCGCATCGTCCCGCGAGGGCTCAGCCCACGCCGAAGCGGTTCGCGGTCTCCTTGATCGACCGGGCGGACGCCTCGAGGAGCGCCTTCTCCTCGTCGTCCATCGGCGTGACGGCCTGGTGCTCGATGCCGTTGCGGCCGATCACGGCGGGCAGCGACATGCAGACCTCGCCCACGCCCGGGTAGTCGATCATCGTCGACACCGGCATGATGCGGCGCTGGTCGCCCAGGACCGCCTCGACGATGCGCGCGCCGGCGGCGCCGACCGCGTAGTTGGTCGCACCCTTGCCCTCGATGATCGTGTAGGCGGAGCGCATGACGTCGTGGTGGATCTGGTGGCGCACCTCCTCGGTCATGACGACGTTGCCGTCGCGCCCGCGCCAGTCGACGAGCGGCTGGCCGCCGATGGTCGCCGAGGACCACAGCGCCACCTCGGAGTCGCCGTGCTCCCCCGCGATGTACGCGTGGACGTTGCCGACCGCGATGTCGCAGTACGCGGCGATCTGGTGGCGCAGGCGCGACGTGTCGAGCGCGGTGCCCGAGCCGAACATGCGCGACGGGTCCATGCCCGACTTCTTGATCGCGGCGTACGTGACCACGTCGACGGGGTTGGTGACGAGGATGTAGATCGCGTTCGGCGCGACCTCGAGCAGCGGCGGCAGCACCTTGTCCATGAGCGAGATGGTCGCGCCCGCGAGGTCCATGCGGGTCTGGCCCGGCTGCTGCTTCGCGCCGGCCGTGATGACCACCACGTCGGATCCCTCGACCACGCCGATGTCCGACGAGCCGAGCACCGTCGCCTCGGGCATGAACTGGATGCCCTGCGCGAGGTCGAGCGCCTCGGCCTCGACCTTCGCCGTGTTGATGTCGTACAGCGCGACCGTGCGCGCGAATCCGCGCATCAGGCCTGCATAGGCGAGGGTCGAGCCCACGGCACCGGCGCCGACGATCGACACCTTCGAGGTCTTGTCCGACATGCCATCCTCCTGGGGTAACGGTCCAGGATGAGCCTAGCGGCGGGGGACGATGCGCGGGAGACCGGGGGCGGCCGGCGGCGCCTCACGCGGCGTCGGACAGGCAGAACAGCTCGGGCTCGGGGACGCCCGCGCCGCTCGCGTGCGCGCTCTCGCCCTCCCTCCAGGTGAACTCGGCCCACGCGATGACCTCGACGCAGCCGTCGCGCCCCAGGCCCCACCACGGGTCGGCCTCCTGGTGCGACTCCATGCCTGCGGGGTTGAGGTTGCCGACGTCGAGACGCAGCGACGAGCTGTCGCACCCGAAGGTGGTCTCGGCGAGCGTGTCGCTCATGGTGGGCGCCGCGAAGTCCCACTCGCCGCACGTGGCGTCACCCACCACGATCCCGGCGTTCAGCGAGGTGAGCTCACCGCTGCCGTCGCAGCCCGTGCCGGGGCGCACGCTTGCGACGGTGTCGCCCGCGAGCGAGGTGTCGGTCCACGCCCTCCACGGCAGCGCAGCTATGACGGGGCGCCGCTCGGTCCCCTCGAGGGCGGTGGAGAGCCCGACGTCGACGCAGTGCCCCGACTCCTCGTCGGCCAGCGTCCAGGAGCGCTCGACCGGCACCGTGGTGGCCGCGTCCGCCGGCACCCAGGGCACCGCGAGGACCGCGACCAGCACCGCCGTGGCGATCCCGCCCAGAGCCCACCAGCGCATCGTCCCCCCTGACTGCCTGGGGGAACGCTAGCGCCGGCGCCTACCGCTTGTCGAGGCTGTTGAAGCGCAGCACCAGGCGCTTGACGTCGCCGCCGACGAGCCAGTCCAGCCGGGCCTGAGTGCGCCGTTTGCGGCAACACCGGTAGCCACCACGAAATCCGGGGCCGTGGCGTGGTTTTCCAGCTGCTGACCTGCGGTGATGCGTTCGGGTGGCCCGACGAGAACGGTGCCGGCAATGGTGAGGGCCCCGACGCGGGTTTCTGCCACGAGGCTCGCGGACGCCGATGCGGTCGTGAAGCCGCTGATCGCCGCCAAGGCGGCGATCACGGCGGCTAGGAACAGAAGCAGCTGGCGTGCGCTGATCCTCGGCTGGCTCTCACCCGTCAGGGTGTCAGCCTTCGCGCCACGGGACCGCCAGATCCAGTGTCCCTCAGCCGCCATCAAGGCCCCCGAGCGGAATCACAGCTGCCCCTGCGCTTGACCACCGACGGGCCGCCTGCACGACGTGGGCATTCTCTCCTGCGAGAACAACATGGAACGGGACAGCTGGCCGGTCCCACCACTCGCCGAGTTCAATTGACTGGGCCCAGTCCGCGGCGGCCGACGTTAGGGAACGAACTAGCCATTCGAGCGCTGCCGCGTCCTCATCAGCCAGTACCTGGTCAGGCTCGGTGATCGTGACGACATAGCCGGCGCCAGCAGGAAGTGCCTCGAGCTCAGCGATGCACTCGTTGAACGCGTCCTCGTTGTCGCCGAAGTATGGCGGGAACTGCAACGCCGCGGCGAACTCGTCGAGCACGCCTCTCCGGCTCCGCATCTTGCGTCCGCGGACTACGCGGGCGGTCAAGCCAGCGTCGCCCCAGCCCATCACAGCCGTACCAATCGACTCGGCATCGCCCTCAAGCAGCATGACTCGGAGCTCAGGATCAACCGTCATCAGCGGCAGGGGTTCCGTCATGGTGTCGGCCCCCGGAAAATCAGGAAGCTGTCGTAGTGATCGCCCGTCCAGTACGCCGAGCCGTCGCTACCGGTCACGATGCGTTCAGCTCCACGGTTCCCGCCCTTCACGAACGGATTCACGTCCCACTCGCGATAGGTGAGACCCGGCGACTCGGGAAGTTTGCCTTGCGTATTCTCAAAGACCCTGCCGCCCTTGTAGCCGGGTAGCGGCGAACCCTTTCCATCAACGCGATTCAGTACCGTCCACGCCTTCTCTGAACCGGGCCCGATCGGGAGGACATGGTCTGCGGTGTTTGCGGCGGCCTCGATGGCTTCGGCGGCGCCGTCTACCGCGAGTATGGCACCCTCGCCGGCCACTGCGGCTCCTTCTTCGGGCAATTCGACGATCGCTCCGAGGAGGCCGAGGACGAACCCGGTGCCGTAGAACAACCATTGCGCGGCGGAGTCACCAAGGATCGGTTCGGAAACGGCTCCAAAGGTCGCGGACGTGAAAGCGCCGTTTTCGATATTGAGCCACCACTGATTGCTCGGGTGGGTCAAGATCGCGTCACGGTTCGCCTGGTTTTCCTGTCCCCACGTGTTTTCCCGCTCGCGGGCGCTGCCGCCGCGGTTGTAGAGGCGGTTGAATCCGCCAGCGTTCCTCACCTCGTCGGTTGGCTTGCCTCCATAGCAGGCGTCCTGGTCCAGGGTGCCTCCCGATGCGCACGCCAAGCGAAGCCCGGTGGGGTCAACGTAGGCGATGGGGTTGTTGCCCGCATACATGTACGGGTCGAGGGTTCTGGGGTCGCCAGGGATGAGGATCGGGTCGGGTGAGATGAACCGTCCGAGTGTCGGGTCGTAGTAGCGGGCGTTGAGGTAGGTCAGTCCCGTGCTGGTGCCGGTGGAGCTGGCGGGGTTGGTGGTGTCTTCGACCTGGCCGAGCCAGCCGCGGCTTTGGAGGAGGTTGCTGCTGCCGCGGGTTGATCCGTAGGGGCTGTAGGCCTGCCAGGCGGCTCCTGTGGTGGTGGTTGTGGTCTGCATGACGCCGTTGATGAGGGTGACGTTGAGGGAGGCTTCGGCGGAGCCTTGCAGGTCGGTGAAAATGAGCTGGATGCCGGTGTCGTCGGCGCCGTCGTGGTTGATGTCGCCGGCGTGACGGACGGCGACGGTCTTGCCGTGGAATGTGTAGGTGCGTGTCGCAGACACACCGCTGGTGGCGGCTGTGTTGGTGTCGGTGATCTCGTCCGGTCCAACCCAGACGGTGGCGGCGCCGTTCGCGATGCGTGCGATGCGCTGTCCGGATCCGTCGTAGAGGTAGGTCTCGGCTCCGGCGGTGGCGAGGTTGGACAGGGGGTCCCAGGTGAGGGTGTCGGCGCCGGTGCCTGACGGGTTGGTCCGGGACGTCATGCGCCCGGCAGCGTCGTAGGTGTAATGGCCGGTGGCGCCTCCGGTGACGGTGGTCACCGCGGTGGGGTGGTTGGGGTCTGTGTATGTGTAGGTGCGGGTAGCGGTGGTGCCGTCGCCGGTGCTGGTCGTGGTGGACCCGATGCGGCCCGCGTTGCCGTACTCCCAGGTGTTGGAGTAGGCAGTGGCGCCCACGTTCCACGTCGACGGCGCCGTCGCGCTGCAGGACCCGGTCTGCGTCCATGCCTGTGTCAGGCGCACGTAGCCGTCGTACACGTAGCACTGGCGGACGTTCGTGACGCCGTTCCAGACGGACTTCAGCGTTCCGTCGTCGTTGTAGGTGTACGAGTCGGACTGGACGGCGGTGGTGCCGTTCCTCAGCGATGCTTCGATCGTGGCGACGCGTCCGGCGCCGTCGTAGGTGAGTTGGGTCGAGGCGGCGTTGCCGTAGGTGCGTGTGTCGGTCTTCCCATCGGGCTGGTAGGTCTCGCCCGTGACGAAGGTGGTGGCACCTGAGGCCAGACGCGTGGGCCGGCTCCATGCGTCGTAGCTGGTGGTGAGGGTCTCGGCGGGCATGTCGCCGACGGCCGGCAAGGTCGCGGATGTCGCTCGACCCCACTGGTCGTAGGAGGTTGACGCGGTGTAGGTGGTGCCGGCGAGCTCGCCGAGTGCGCTCGTCGAGGGCAGCACGGTCGATGCTTGGGTGACCGCGCCGTAGTCATCGACTGCGTCGACGCGGGAGATGACCGTACCTGCCGGGGTGGTGTGAGCGGTCTTGAAGAGCATGCCCGGCAGGCTGGCCGTGCCATTGGGCGCTGTGTCGTAGCGCCAGGTGGTGGTGGCGTCGGCGGTGCTTGAGCTCTTGGGCAGGGCTTCTCGCTTGGTCGTCCTGTCCCACACGTCGTAGGTCATCGCGATGACCCCTGCCGGCGACGACATGCTGACGACGTTGCCGTCGTCGTCGTAGGCGTAGGTGGTGACGCCCCCGTTCGGGTCGTCCAACTTGATGGTGCGCCCCGCGAGGTCGGTGGTGGTGATGGTCGCTGACCCCGCCGCGTCGGTGGCGGTGGTCTTCGCCTCACCGGTCGAGCTGTTGACCCCGTACGTGTACGTCGTGACGATATCGGCGCCTGTGGGCCGATCGGCCGTCGAGTCCCAACCTTCGTGCTGGAGCACCATGGCGGTCCTGCCGCGGCTGTCGAGACGCGCCGTCGATGACGACCCGACGGCTCCATTCTTGCCAAGCGATATCGTGTTGGTTCGATCGCCGTGATACTCGGTCGACGTGCGGCTGAGGTAGGTGTAGCCATTCTTGCGGTCCACCTCGACGGCTCGTCCTGCCCAGTCGTAGAGGGTCTCCGAGTACGGGACGCCGATCGTGGCCAGGGATGACGGGTTCGCGGGGGCCGCGTCCATGTCGTACGCGGTCGTGCTGAGGTACGGCTCAGACTGTCGGAACACTCGGCCGAGCTCGTCGTACCGGGTGTTCGTCACCAGCCGACCCGAGGTGCCGTCGGCTGTCGGGGTGTGGACCTCGAACGGCTGGCCGGAACCGTTGAACAGCGTCAGGGTGCGCTGCTTGGCGCGCATGGCCGAGTTGTCGGGGGCGAGGACCTGTTCGACACGTGCAGGTTCGGTCCTGCTCTGCCCGAATCTGGCACTGCCGGAGTAGTTGTAGTGGACGGTGCGGGAGAGGCTCGTATCCAACGTCGCCGCGTTGCCGGATTGGCGTGGCGCCCAGCCGTCGGTCAGGCGTCCCTGCTTGTCGTACTGGTAGTAGGTGACCTGCCCTTGTTCGTCCTGCGTGCGCGTGGGCTGGCCGAAGGCAACCTCGTAGGTGGCGCTCGACGTGAACGTGGGTGTCGACGCCGACGCCCGCGTGACGGTAGCGGTGCGTGGCGATGTGCCGATCCCGGAGTAGCTGTAGGTGGTGGTTGCCGGCGTCGTCGCGCCGTCCTGGTTCGCGGAGGTCTGGGTCAGGACCCGCCCCGCCGGTGTGTAGGTCGCGGACGTCGACGCCGTGTGCGAGTGATCGGTGTACGTGCGTTCGGTGGTCACGTTGCCATCGATCGGATGCTGGCCCGTGACCGCGTCTGCTCCGTCGTAGAGGTAGCGCTTGCGGGCCGACACCACCCCCGCATCGCACGTGCCCTCGTGAGTGATCGTCTCTGCGATGAACCACTGGTAGTACTTCTGCCCCCACACGGAGGTGTCGTACACCGTGCTCCAGCTGCCGTCGTCACCGACTGCTGTCGCGTACGACATCTCGGTGCACGCGATATCGCCCGCGGTGTCGATATCGTCGTCGGTCTTGACCTCGACGGGCCTGTCGGCCTCGTCATACGACGTGGACACTCGCCTGGTACGCCACTGCGACGTCGGCACGAGGTTCGAATCCACGACCCGCTCCGCGGTGTCGACATATTTGACGGTCACGGCGACGGCGTCGTGGACGCCGGGCCTGTCCACCGTCTTGTCCCGGTTGTACGCGGTCGTCGAGGTCGACATGTAGTCGCCGTCGTCGTTGCGCACCCGCGTGGACAGTTCCCGACCCCTCAGCGGCCGATAGTCGGTGACGTCCGCGTTCGTCACCAGGTTGAGGATCGTCGCGTCCTTGGTGGTGCCGTTGGCGTTCCAGTCGCCGTCCATGCCCCGGTAGTACTGGGTCGCCGTCACCGCCGTGTCTGCACCCGCGCCCTGCGTAGCGATCACCCGGGTATAGCCGCGATCGTCGTTCCAGGTCTGGACCCCGGCGCCGCGTGCCACCAACGGGTCGTCCTGGTAGGCCCAGGCAGGACTGCCGACGTACTCGTACGACACCGACTGCATGGGCGCATCACCGACGAGGTCGTACGTCTTGACGGACTCGACACGGTACTTGTGGAAGATGCCGAACCCCGCGGCGGCGCCACCAGCACCATCGGGGTCGAAGAACATCGGATAGCAGTCCCACGAATTGTGGTCCCAGCCGGCGGCCACCACCGGCGCGTACCAGTCCGTGAAGTTCTGGTTGCCCGCTGAACCACCCATCGGACAATGACGCGACGTGCCGGGCGAGTACGACGTCGCGTAGTCGACGTCGACCCTGCCGCCCAGCGGCGTATAGACGCTCGTGATGCGCCGCTTGTCGAGCGCACGGACGGACTGGGTCCAGTCGACGCGGTTGTTGAGCTGGTCGCCGTCGAAGGCATACGCATACCCGTTTGCGTAGTCGCTGGTATCACCGAGCGTGTAGTAGCGGGTCTGCACCGTGTTGAGCCACAACGAGCGCGCCGAGCCGTCGTCCGTGGCGGGGAAGGCGAATCCAAGCTGGTGGCGGTACGCCGAGACCCAGCCGCCCGACGCCTTCTTCACCTGCACCAGGACGAAGTCGTAGCGCTTCGTTGTGAAGAATGTCGGCGAGTCCTGGGACGAGCTGCACGTCGCCGTGCACTTGAGGTCCAGCGGCACGTCAGGATAGGACGCAGCGTTGCTCGCGACCGCGCTGGGACACGCAGGGTCATCGTCGAAGTTGTAGAACGACGTGCCCGTGCGTTCCATGCAGCGGTAACGGGCACCGACGACCACCTTGACCTCATAATTGGTCAGGTCCGAGTCGCGCTGCCCATAGTGGACCTCGCCGAGGCTGATCGCCGACGTGTAGGAGACGGACTTGGATGCGTCCCCGCCCAACGCGTACCTGTTGGTCTCGCGCGTGTAGAGGTACGTCACCGCGTTCTCATTGCGGTCCAAGGCCTTGTCCAGCATCCACCGGTAGCCCTGGACGCAGTAGTCCGATGCCGCCGAGCCGTTGCACCGCGGCTCGCCGGAATCGTCGCCGAAGACCGGCACCGTCGCCACCGAGTTCGTGACCGTGCCATCGGACAGGGTGCCCAGGCCGAAGAAGTAGCGGGAACCGTCGGGCAGGGCGAGCTTGAAGTACTCGTCGTTGTTGTCATCGTTGTCTGCGCTGCCGCCCGAGTGATGCGTGATGCGCCAACCCCTGTCATCGGACGTGCGGTACCCGTTCCCGCCATCCCAGATCAGCGGATAGCTGGCACCACCCAGGTTGAGCACATAGGCGGCGTTGCCAGGGTCAGAGCTGTCGGGGGACTTCCAGCACAGGTCGCTGGCATGCGCGCTGTAGCCGTCGTTCGCACACGCGGTGTAGATGCGCTCGATGTACCCGGTGGAGAAGTCCCACCCCTCGCCGGCGGCGGACGCCTGCCCGTTGGATGCGATGTTGCGGCCATCGACCGCCGCACTCAAATAATTCAACGACAGGTCCGGCGCGGTGCCCACCACCGCTGGCGGCAGCTCCAGCGGGATCGAGTAGGTGAACGCGCCGGTCGCGCCGCTGGCCCCCCACGTTCCCGGTGCAGGCAGGTCGGTCGCGGTGAAAGTACCGCCCGGACCCGACGGACCCGACACCGCCGCCAACACCGTGCCGCTCGCCGACGTCGCCATCGCCACATGGCGCGCATCCACCAACGACGCCAGCAAACCCCGGGACGACCCCAGGTGCAGCGGGCCGCCCACACCGTACCCGTAGCCGCCACCCAGCGTGCCGGCCATGGGATCGACGGGCACCTCCACCACCAGCGCACCCGTGTCGCTGTCGACGGTGGCGGGCAGCTGCGTGCCGTTCAAACAGTCGACGCTGGCGGTAGCGTCCAGCGAGCACTCAGGAAACGCCCACAGCTCGAGCCTGTCCGCATAGTCCGCACCGTAGGCCCCGGCGAAAGCGTCCGGGTTGACCACGAGCTCGGCCCACGACGCGTCCGCCGCCGGGTCCGTGTTGCGCAACGTGAACGCCACCGACGCCCCCGGAATCGCCCCATCGACCTCGACAGTGCTCACAGCGACCTCATCGCCCACCTCGACCAACGGCACGTCCTCACCGTCACCACCAGGCATATCCACCGACGCCGACCCCACCACAGGATCCACGCCCACCGCCTGATCGATCACGTCCGCGGACGCCTCCCGCAGGTCGAACACGTCATCGGGCAGCACAGCACCGTCCGCCACCGCAGGCGCGACCTCAAGAACCTGGGACGGGTCGACCGGATCCTGCCACCGTTCCGCGCTCGACGACGCCCCCGATTCGGCGTCACCAGCCGGGCTCACCGCGAGCGGCAACCCGTCCTTCACACCAACCGTGGCATCCGCGACGGTCGCGACCCCAGGAGACCCCTGAGACACCGCCGACACCGCCTCCGAGGCCGACGTCGACGTCGACGACGACGCCGACGCCGGCACCGCGAACCCGATCAAGCACGCCAACACCGCAGGCACCACCGCAAAACGACCGCGCAACACACACCCCCGCTTGGCGGCCTCGAGGGCCGATGCGCACAACGTAGTGACGCCCAAGACACGTAGCAAGAGCCAAAGGACATACCGCGTCGGCCCACGGGCCCTACCGGTCACGCCTCCCGCGCCGCTCGGCCACCGGAGCACTGCAGCCGCCCCGCTGGGGCGCCGGCGCCTACAGCTTGTCGAGGCTGTTGAAGCGCAGCACCAGGCGCTTGACGTCGCCGCCGAAGTCGACCTTGACGACCGCGTTGCGGCCCACGCCCTCGGTGCCGACCACCTTGCCCATGCCGAACTTGTCGTGCAGCACGCGCTCGCCGACCTCGAAGCCCACGTCGCCCGCGCCCGCGCCCGGCGGGCTGGGCGGCACGCGGCGCGTCGAGACGGCCCCGGCCCGCGAGTACGTGTTGCCGTCGGCGCGATCCTGGTTGCCGCCGTAGCCGCCGCCCGAGCCGTAGCCCATGCCCGACCACGCGCCCGAGCGCGACGAGCCCCGGTCGGAGGCCGCGCGCAGGGACGCCATCGACGTCGCCGCGCGGGTCCACTCCATGAGCTCGGCGGGGATCTCCTCGACGAAGCGCGACGCCCCGAAGTACTGGGGCGCTCCCCAGCTCGAGCGGGCCTCTGCACGCGTGAGGTAGAGCCGCTCGCGGGCGCGGGTGAGGCCCACGTAGGCGAGGCGCCGCTCCTCCTCCATGTCCTTGGTGTTGCCCGACTCGATCGACCGCATGTGCGGGAACGTGCCGTCCTCCATGCCAGTGAGGAACACGACGGGGAACTCGAGCCCCTTGGCGGTGTGGAGGGTCATCATCGTGACGACGCCGCCCGTGCCGTCAGCGTCCGGCACCTGGTCGGCGTCCGCGACCAGCGCAACCTTCTCGAGGAAGTCCGCGAGCGTGCCCTCGGGGTTGTCCTCGGAGAACTCGCGGCCCACCGCGACGAGCTCCATGATGTTCTCGATCCGGCTCGCGTCCTGCGGGTCCTCGCTCTTCCGGAGCGAGGCGAGCAGGCCGCTGCGGTCGGCGATCGCGTCGAGCACGCCGGCGGGGCCGTTGTCCTTCGCGAGGGCGCGCAGGTCGTCCATGAGCCGCACGAAGTCCTCGATGGCGCGCTGTGAGCGGGCCTGAAGCCCCGCATCGTCCAGGCGCCGTAGCGCGGTGCCGAAGCTGGCCTCCTCGCCGGCCGCCACCAGACTCCGGCGCACGCCCTCGACGGACTCGACGGCGGTGTCGCCGATGCCGCGCTTGGGCTCGTTGATGATGCGGCGGGTGGCTACGTCGTCGTCCTCGTTCACCACGGCGGCGAGGTACGCGAGCATGTCCTTGATCTCCTTGCGCTCGTAGAAGCGCGTGCCGCCGACCACCTTGTAGGGGATCTCGGCGCGGATGAAGCGCTCCTCGACGGCGCGGGACTGCGCGTTGGCGCGGTACATGATCGCGATGTCGTTGGGCTCGATGCCGTCCTCGTCGATGAGGCGGCGGATCTCCGTGCCGATGTACTGCGCCTCGCCCTGCTCGGTGTCCGCGGCGTAGCCCTTGATCTTCTCGCCGGCGCCCGAGTCGGTCCACAGGTTCTTGGGCCGGCGGTCCGAGTTGTTCTGGATGACCGTGTTGGCGGCGGTGAGGATGTTCTGGGTGGAGCGGTAGTTCTGCTCGAGGCGCACGATGTGCGCGTTCGGGTAGTCCTTCTCGAACTCCATGATGTTGCGGATGGTCGCGCCGCGGAACGCGTAGATCGACTGGTCCGCGTCACCCACGACGGTGAGCTCGCCGGCGGGCAGGCTCGCGTCGTCGGCGGGGCCCACGAGCTCGCGCACCAGCACGTACTGCGCGTGGTTGGTGTCCTGGTACTCGTCGACCAGGATGTGGCGGAACCGCTCGCGGTAGTCGCGCGCCACCTCGGGGTGATGCTGGAGCAGGCCGACGGTCTTCACGATGATGTCGTCGAAGTCGACCGCGTTGGCCGCCTCGAGGCGGCGCTGGTACAGCGGGTAGGCGGTCGCGGCGGCATGCTCGATGCTGAACTTGCTGGCCATCGACGCGCCCGCGAGCGCGACCTCGGGGTCGATCAGCTCGTCCTTGAACTTGCCGATGCGCCCCAGGATCGCCTTCGGCGTGAACTTCTTGGGGTCGAGGTTCAGCTCCTTCATGACGAGCTTCATGAGGTTGACCGAGTCCGACGTGTCGTAGATCGAGAAGCTCGAGCTCAGGCCCGCCTTCTGGTGGTCCGCGCGCAGGATGCGCACGCACGCGCTGTGGAACGTCGCGACCCACATGCCGCGTGCCTCGGGGCCCACGAGCGCCTCGACGCGCTCGCGCATCTCCGCCGCGGCCTTGTTGGTGAACGTGATCGCGAGGATCTGGTGGGGGCGCGCGCGGCCGGCCTCGAGCAGGTGCGCGATGCGGTGGGTGAGCACGCGGGTCTTGCCGGAGCCGGCGCCCGCCATGATGAGCAGGGCCTCACCCTGGTGCAGCACGGCCTCGGCCTGCGGCGGGTTGAGGCCCTCCACCAGGGACGATGCGCCGCGCGCCGGGCGGTTCGCCGCCGGGGCCGCTTGGGACGGGCGGTGTCCGGCGAGGATCGGGGCCGGCGGGATCCAGGCGTCCTGGGGCATGTCGTGGTGCCCCGGCTCGGGTTCGTAGTCCTCCGGAGCGGGCTCGCCCCACTCCTCCGGCTCGGGGCCGCCTGCCCACGCGTCGGGCTCCGGCGCGGGCGCGGTCGCCGGGGCGGCCGCCTCGGGGGCGGCGGGCGTGCGGGGCTGCGGCTCGGAGGGGACCGTGCCGTCGAGATCGAAGAGCGCATCCATGACCCGGAAAGTCTAGGCGCTGCCGCCGACCCCGGCCCCGCCCTCCCCCGAGCCGTGACCGTGCCCCACACGCCGGATGCACCTCGGCCCCGGCTTGTCCCGGTTTGCGACGGGAGTTGCATCGGGCGAACGTTCACATCGCGCGCCGCGTGTGGGGGACGGTCGCGGCAGCGGCAGCGGCAGCGGCAGCGGCAGCGGCAGCGGCAGCGCGGCTCAGGCTCGCGGCACCGTGCCGTGCTGCTCGAGCGCGATGAGCGCCGCGTCGGCCTCCGCGCGCACCTCGGGATCCGGGTCGGCGTCGCACAGGGCCAGGAGGGCACGCCACACCCGCCGGTCGCTCACGGCCCGACCCATGCGCGCGAGCATGCCCTGGCATCGCGCGTAGGTGACGCGCGCGGCGGCATCAGCCGCGCTCGCCAGGCACTCGAGGTGCGGCGCGAGCTCGACGAGCATCTCGAGCGCCTCGTCGACGTCGCCTGCCTCGGCGGCGGGTGCGTCGGCCGCCTGCTCGAGCGGCGCATCGTCCCCGGGCTCGGGGACGTCGGCCGCGATCGGCGCCGGCCACACGGACGGGACCGGGTCGGGCACGGGCTCGAGGCGCACCGTCGGGACCTCGCCCGAGGAGCGCGGCAGCTGGATCACGCCGTCGTCCTCGACGGGCTGCGCGAGCCCGGGGGCGACGCGCATCGGCAGGCCCGCGGCGGTGGTCCCGACGGGCTCCGACCGCTGCGGCAGCGGGGTGATCGTCGGCACCGGCCGCGGCGTCGGCAGCGCGGCCCGCTCCTCCTCGCGCACGGCCCACGGCCGCGCGCTCCAGTACTCGTGCGCGCGGCTCCGACGCGCCCGCCTGCCCACGAAGCCCTGCTCCGCGGGCATGGCGACCTCGTCGGCGTGCACCATCGCGCGCGTCGGCCCCTCAGCCTCTTCGCCCCCCATGGGACCGAGGGTAGGCCGACGCCCGCGAGGGCACAACCCCCCTGACGCTAGTTACCAGGAATATCACCGTTACCGCGTGGGGCGACGGCGCGACGCGCCGGAACCTCCACGCGCGGAGAACGCGGCGGCCCCGCCGGACGCCTTGCCGCCGCCGGACGCACCCGTGCGGGGGGCGTGGCTGCGCGGACGCGAGGTCGCGGTGCCGGACGCGTTGGCGGCTGCGCCGCCGCCCGTACCCTGCGAGCCGGCGCCCGAGCCGGAGCGCTGGCCGCCGCGGCGACGGCGACCGCCGCCCTGGCGCGGGGCGCCACCGCGGGCCTGACCCTCGGAGGAGCCCTGCGGACGGCGCTGCTGCTGGCGCGGACCCTCGACCGCGGCCGCGGCGGCCGCGGGCGAGACCACGGGCGCGACCTCGCCGACGAGGCGCACCACCTGCGCGGAGGCGGCGCTCACGGCCTCGGGACGCACGCCGATGCCGGCCTTGCGCAGCAGCTGCTGGGTCTCGCGGCGCTGCTCGGGCAGCACCACGGTGACGACGTCGCCGGACGAGCCGGCGCGCGCCGTGCGGCCCGAGCGGTGCAGGTACGCCTTGTGCTCGGCCGGCGGGTCCACGTGGACCACGAGCTCGACGCCGTCGACGTGGACGCCGCGCGCGGCGACGTCGGTCGCGACGAGCACGCGCACGCGGTCGCCCGCGAAGGCCGCGAGGTTCCGGTCGCGCGCGTTCTGCGAGAGGTTGCCGTGGAGGTCGACCGCGGGGATGCCGTCGGCGGTGAGCTGCTTCGCGAGCTTCTTGGCCTGGTGCTTGGTGCGGGTGAAGAGGATGCGACGCGAGGTGCCGGACGCGAGCGTGCGGATCAGGTCGCGCTTGGCCTCGGCGCCGTCGACGTGGAACACGTGGTGAGTCATGGCCTCGACCGGGCTGTCCTCGGGGTCGACGGCGTGCGTGATGGGGTCGGACAGGAACTTCTTGACCAGCTTGTCAACGCCGTTGTCGAGCGTCGCCGAGAACAGCAGGCGCTGGCCGCGCTGCGGCGTCGCGCTCATGATGCGGGTGACGCCGGGCAGGAAGCCCAGGTCCGCCATGTGGTCGGCCTCGTCGAGGACGGTGACCGCGACCTCGTCGAGCGAGACGTGGCGCTGACGCATGAGGTCCTCGAGGCGGCCGGGGCACGCGACGACGATGTCGACGCCGCGCTGCAGCGCCTGCTCCTGGCGGTGCTGGCTGACGCCGCCGAAGATGGTGGTGGTGCGCATGCCGTAGGCCGCGGCGAGCGGCGCGAGGACGGCGTCGATCTGCGTCGCGAGCTCGCGCGTCGGGGCGAGCACGAGCGCGCGGGGGCGGCCGGCCTTGGCGCGGCCGGAGCGGGCGCCGAGGCGCGCGACCAGCGGGATCGAGAACGCGAGGGTCTTGCCGGAGCCGGTGCGGCCGCGGCCCAGCACGTCGCGACCGGCGAGCGTGTCGGGGAGCGTGTCGACCTGGATGGGGAACGCGTGGGTCTTGCCGTCGGACTCGAGGACGTCGGTCAGCGCGACGGGCACGCCGAGCTCGGCGAAGGTCGTGGAGGACATGGTGGTGCCTTTCATGGCAGGGGACGATGCGCGCGGCGCCCAGGGGGCGATCGCACCGGCGGTGGTGGCGAAGGCGGAGGTGTCCGCTCTCGTTCGCCGAAGAGAATTTCTACGAGCCGCGCTGCCGGTCGGACCGGGCGCTGGCGAGAAGCGGAAGCAATCTGCGACGCAGGGGGGACGGTGTCGTCCCCGCAAGTACCGCCAAGACTACCAGGCGGGTGCATGATCACCCCATGACGGCGATTCCCGAGGGCGGCCGCGGCGAGCACCGCTGGCCCGCGGTGGCGGCCCTGCTGGTCGCGTTGGCCATGTACCTGGCGCTGCCCTCGACCTTCCTGCCCGCGCTCCGCTACACGGTCGTCGGGATCGGGCTGGTGCTCCTGATCCCGCTGCTCGTGGTCAACCCCGTGCGCCTGCACCGCCAGACGCCGTGGACCCGCGGCCTGTCGGTCGCGCAGGCGCTGCTGCTCGCCGGCGCGAACCAGGTGATGCTCGTCGAGCTGATCCTGTCCCTGACCCAGCCCACCGCCGGATCGGGCTCGCGCATCCTGCTCTCGGCCGCCCAGGTGTGGCTCACCAACGTCATCGCGTTCGCGCTGGTGCTGTGGGAGCTCGACCGGGGAGGACCCGTCGTGCGTCGCGCCCGCGACCGCGCCGACCTGCCCGCGGCCGACCTCCGCTTCGCCCAGGACGAGGACCACGACGCGATCGACGAGGTGGCCGCCGCATCGTCCCGTCACGCGGGCTGGCTGCCGCGCTTCGGCGACTACCTCTACACGTCGCTGTCGAACTCGATGGCGTTCTCCGCGTCGGACTCGATCCCGCTGTCGGGCCGCGCGAAGGCGCTCATGGGGCTGCAGGCGTTCTCGGGCTTCGTGCTGCTGGCCCTGGTGATCGCGCGGGCGGTGTCGCTGTTCCGGTAGTCGAGGCCAGGTCCACCCCGCGGATTGGTACCAATGGACACGAATCGGCCTCCGATCGCGGCCGGTGGTACCAATCGCCACGATGCGCGGCCCGCACCACCTCAGACGATGCGCCGCTGCGCCGCCCAGTGCGCGAGCTCGTGCCGGTTGGACAGCTGCAGCTTGTGCAGCACCTTGCCCACGTGGGTCTCGACGGTCTTGATCGAGATGAACAGCTTCTCCGCGACCTCGCGGTAGGTGTAGCCGCGCGCGATGAGCCGCATGACCTCCTGCTCGCGCTCGGTGAGCTTGTCGAGGTCCTCGTCGGCGGCCGCCACCTCTCCCCCGGCGGCGCCGAACGCGTCGAGCACGAAGCCCGCGAGGCGCGGCGAGAACACCGCGTCGCCCGTCGCGACCCGGCGCACCGCGTCGGACAGGTCGGCACCGGAGATGGACTTGGTGACGTAGCCGCGCGCGCCGGCCCGCACGGTCGCGACCACGTCCTCGGCCGCATCGGACACCGACAGCGCGAGCACCCGCGGCGCGCCGGGACGATGCAGCACCTCGGCGAGCACGTCGAGCGCGCCTCCCCCGGTGCCGCCGGGCAGGTGCACGTCGAGGATCACCACCTGCGGTGCGGCCTCGCGCACCACCGCGATCGCGGACTCGACGTCGCGGGCCTCGCCGACGACGGCGATGTCGTCGGCAAGGCTCTCGCGCACACCGACACGGATGACGTCGTGGTCGTCCACGATCACCACGGACACGGTCATGGCTGCTCCTCCAGGGGCATCGTCAGAGTCACCTCGGTGCGGCCGCCAGGCGTCGACGAGACCTCCGCCGTGCCGCCATGGCGGGTCACGCGCCCGATGATCGAGTCGCGGATCCCGAGCCGGCCCGCGGGCACGGCGTCCGGGTCGAACCCGGGCCCGCCGTCGCGCACGAACGCCTCGAGGCCGCGCCCGGTCACCTCCGCGTACACGGAGTAGGGGCCGCGGGCGTGACGGGCGGCGTTGAGCACGGCCTCGCGCAGCGCGCGCACCGCGGCAGCGAGCGCCGGGGTGGTGGGGGCGTCGCCGACGGTGACGACCTCGACCTCGATGCCCTGCGCGTCCTCGACCTCCGCGACCGCGGCGGCGAGGGCCGTCGCGACGGAGTCGGCGTGGGACATGCGCTCCTGATAGAGGTACGCGCGCAGGTCGCGCTCCTGGGCGCGGGCCAGCCGGGCGACGGCGGCCGGGTCATCCGCCTTCGCACGGATGAGGGTGAGGGTCTGCAGCACCGAGTCGTGGAGGTGCGCGGCGATCTCGGCGCGCTCGAACTCACGCACGCGCCGCTCCCGCTCCACGCCCACCTGGCGGATGAGGCGCAGCCACCACGGCGCGAGCACCAACGCGACGCCCGCGATGCACGTGAGCGGCACCACGATCGCGCGGATCACCGGGTTCCACCCCGCCGTGCCCGCCGCGAACCACCCGAGCGCGCCGATCGCGAGCGCGACCCCACCCACCGCCCGCAGCCACGCGTCGCGAGAGAACAGCCCGCCGACGTCGGGGCGGCGCGCGTCGAGCTGCACCGCGTTCTCGAGGGGGCTCCACACGAGCACCACCGCCACCACGAACAGCAGCAGCGGCAGCAGCCACCAGGCCAGATGCGCCCACTCGTACTTCCGCACCAGCATCGTCGCGGCGATGCCGAGCAGCACCACGCCCACGGTCGCGCGCCACCACTGCACGGCCGGCGAGCGACGCTCGAGCGGTCGCGCGACGCGGGGCGCGGGGGCTGTCATGGCACCACCTTCGCACAGCCGCGGCGCACCGTTCCTCGGCCTGCCGGACGATGCGCGGGGCGCCCCGGGATCAGGGTCCGAATCAGGGTGTCCCCTCATAGCGGGGCCCCGCGCCGCGGCGCGAGACTCGAGGAAGACTCGCAAGGAGAGACCATGACCCAGCAGCAGACCCCGCCGACCGAGGCAGGGTTCTTCACCACCATCCGCGGATGGGGCATCACCCGCTCCGATGCCCGCGTCCTCAGCGGCGTCGTCGGCGGCGTCGCCGAGCGTCTCGGCTGGTCGCGCGCCTGGACGCGCGTCGGCGTGGTCGCGCTCGCGGTGTTCCTCAACGGGATCGTCCTGCTCGCGTATGGCGCGGCGTGGGCGCTCCTGCCCGACCGCCACGGCAGGATCGTCGCGCAGGACTTCGGGCGCGGCATGCCGAACGTCGGCGCGCTCGTCGGCATCGGCATCTTCGGCGTCCTCGGCCTCATCGGGCTGGGCGACCGCGGCGGACCGTGGGGCTGGTCGGCGAACACCATCTGGAACGACGGCGCGGGCGGCGGCATCTTCCGCCTCGCGGCGATCATGTTCATGATCGTCGTGCCGATCGTCCTGGTGGGCGGCGTCATCTTCTTCATCGTGATGATGACCCGCCGCAACCGTGACCAGGCCGCGCAGCCGCCGGGCGAGCCCCCCGTCTACGCCGTCCCTCCGGTCTGGGCGGCCGACCGCCGCGCCCAGCGCGCCGCAGCACGCCACCACCAGCGCTCCTACCAGGCCGCGAGCGTCGTGTCCGCGGTGGACGACGCGGTCAACCAGGCCAACGCGGCCGCCGAGCAGGCGTCCGCCGCCGCGTACGCGTCGGCCGGCTATGCCGCGCCCGCACCCGCCCAGCCCACGGGCACGACGCCGCCGCCCGCCGCATCGTCCCCCGTCGCACCTCCGCCGGCGGCCCCGCGCCCCCCGCGACCCCCGCGTGTGCCCGGCCCGGGCGCCCCGTTCTGGCTCGCGACGCTCGCCTGGCTGGTGCTGTCCGCCGCCGGCACCGTGTGGGCCGCATGGCAGGACCGCCTGGGAGTGCACCCGATGATCGCGTGGTTCGTGGGCTTCGTGACCGGGCTGGGCGTGATCCTCATGCTGGTCGCGCTGAGCGGCCGCAGGCTCGGCTTCCTCGGCTTCGTGTCGGCGGTGCTGCTCGTCCCGACGCTCGTGCTCATCGGCGACGCCGACCGCATGCGCGACGGCTGGGCGGACCGCTACCTGCCCGACATCACCGTCGACGCGAACGGCGTGCACGCGCAGATCGACGGATCCGGCAACGGTGTCGCGAGCGCGGCGCCGGTGCCCGCACCGACCGCGACCGCCACGTTCGACCCGCTCACCGCGTTCGAGGCCGACTACTCCACCGTCACCCTGCCGGCCTACTGCTACGAGACCTCCGAGGTGCCGTCGAGCGAGGGACAGTCCCGCGGCCTCGTGTCCGAGGTGCCGCTCGAGCAGTCCGTCACCGACACCCTGTCGGCGGGCTACACCACGGTCCGGGTGCCCGTCGGCGCCTCCGTCGAGGTCGCCGCCGCGTCGGGCACCTCGGCGAGCGTCTACTTCGCCGACCGCCGCATCGCGTGCGATGTCGACGGCTCCACGGGCCTCAAGGTCGCGAACGCCGGCGACCCGCTGCTCACGCTGGACTCATCCAACCCGGCCGAGGGCTACTCGGTCATCGTCATCGAGGAGGTGGCGCCGTGAGCGCCGAGATCCGTCCCCGCCGCGGCGCCGCCGAGCGCGTCACCGGCCTCATCTGGGGTGGCATCGTCACCGCGGGCGGCGCGTTCGCGATCGCCGCGCTGTCGGGCTACGACGTCGACCTGCAGCTGCTCGCGATCGTCGCGCTCGCGGTGCTGGGCGGCTGGCTGCTCGCCTCGGCCGTCGCGGCCGCGTCGCGCCAGTCGCGCAAGGAGCGGGCCGCCTTCACGGTGAGCGAGCCGCTGGACGATGCGCCGGCGGACGAGGACCTCTCCGCCACGGTCGAGATGCCCGCCGAGCAGACGGCGGACACCGAGGTGATCGAGCCGGAGGACCGCAAGGACGCCTGACCCGCAGCAGCCTCACAACGGAGGAGGGCCCCCGCACCGATGTGCGGGGGCCCTCCTCCGTTCAGCTCACTCCCACTCGATGGTGCCCGGCGGCTTCGACGTGACGTCGAGCACCACGCGGTTGACCTCGGCCACCTCGTTGGTGATGCGGTTGGAGATGTGCGCGAGCACCTCGTAGGGCACGCGCGACCAGTCGGCCGTCATGGCGTCCTCGGAGGACACGGGGCGCAGCACGATCGGGTGGCCGTAGGTGCGGCCGTCGCCCTGGACGCCCACCGAGCGGACGTCGGCGAGGAGCACCACGGGGCACTGCCAGATCTCCTGGTCCAGGCCGGCCTTGGTGAGCTCCTCGCGGGCGATCGCGTCGGCGCGACGCAGGATCTCCAGGCGCTCCCAGGTCACCTCGCCGATGATGCGGATGCCCAGGCCGGGGCCCGGGAACGGCTGGCGGCCCACGATCTCCTCGGGGATGCCCAGCTCGCGGCCCACGGCGCGGACCTCGTCCTTGAACAGCGCGCGCAGCGGCTCGACGAGCGAGAACTGCAGGTCGTCGGGCAGTCCGCCCACGTTGTGGTGGCTCTTGATGTTGGCCGCGCCCTCGCCGCCGCCGGACTCGACGACGTCGGGGTACAGCGTGCCCTGGACCAGGAAGTCGACGTCCTCGCCGTGCGCGCCGGCCTCCTCGACCACCTGGCGCGCGGCGTCCTCGAACACGCGGATGAACTCGCGGCCGATGATCTTGCGCTTGGTCTCGGGGTCGCTCACGCCCGCGAGCGCCGTCAGGAACCGCTCCTTCTCGTCGCGGATGATGAGGCGCACGCCGGTGGACGCGACGAAGTCCTTCTCGATCTGCTCGACCTCGCCTGCCCGCATGAGGCCGTGGTCCACGTGGATGCACGTGAGCTGGTCGCCCACGGCCTTCTGCACGATCGCGGCCGCGACGGCGGAGTCGACGCCGCCCGACAGCGCGCAGATGACGCGCTTGGTGCCGATCTGCGCGCGGATGCGCTCGACCTGCTCGTCGATGACGTTGGAGGAGGTCCAGTCGGGCTGCAGGCCGGCCACGTTGTAGAGGAAGTTCTCGATCGCGTGCTGGCCGAGCGGCGAGTGCTTGACCTCGGGGTGCCACTGCACGCCGCACATCTTGAGGTCCAGGTTCTCGAACGCCGCGACGGGCGCGCCCACGGTGGTCGCGAGGACGGAGAAGCCGGGGGGCGCCTCCTTCACGGAGTCGCCATGGCTCATCCAGACCTCCTGGACGGCGGGGCTGCCCGCGAGCGCGGTGCCGGCGGCGCCGACGGACGCCTGGGTGCGGCCGTACTCGCGCAGGCCGGTCTTGGCGACGGTGCCGCCCATGGCCTGGGCCATGGCCTGGAAGCCGTAGCAGATGCCCATGACGGGCACGCCGGCCTCGAACAGCGCGGGGTCGATCTGGGGGGCGCCGTCCTCGTACACCGACGAGGGGCCGCCGGACAGGATGACGGCGGCGGGGTTCTTGGCGAGCATCGCCTCGGCGCTCATGGAGTGCGGGACGATCTCGGAGTAGACGTGCGCCTCGCGCACGCGTCGCGCAATCAGCTGCGCGTACTGGGCGCCGCAGTCGACGACCAGGACAGGGCGGTGCTGGGTTTCGGTCACGGCTTGGCCTCCTCCAGGTGGGCCGAGACCTCCGCGTGCACGCGGCGCTCGGCGAAGAACGACAGCAGGGGGACCACGCCGCCGGCCGCCATGAACAGCAGCCGGGGGATGTCCCACCTCATGAGCATCCACAGCTGCGTCACGGTGACGAGGTACACCATGAACACCCAGCCGTGCAGGATCGCGATGGGTCCGAGGATCGGGTCGAGCGTGTCGCGCGAGCCCTCGAACGCGGGGATGTAGCGCAGCAGCCCGAGGAACACGATCATCAGCAGCGTGCCGGTGACGAACGCCATGACGCGGTAGCGCTGGAGCGCCCCGGGGATCTTGCTGGAAGCGTCGCTCACGCGTGGTCCTCTCCGGTTGCGTGCGCACCGTCCGGGGTCTCCGGGTGCGCGCGTCCATTGTCCCGTATCCAGCGCGCGGTGATGAACAGGGCGAACGCCCCGAACACCCACCACTCGATGGCGTACGCGCCCGAGCGGAAGTTGATCTCCGTGGTGGGCGGCAGCGGCTCGAGAGCGGTCCAGCTCGCGGACCCGTCGTAGGACACCAGCAGCGCGCTGTAGAGCGGCGACGGCCAGTGCTGCGCGAGCTCCGACGTCGCCATCGCGGTGGTCCAGAACGTGCCGTCCGCGGGCGCCTGGTCGGGGGTGGACGATGCGGTGGACGCCTCGGGCGCCCGCAGGTAGCCCTCGACGGTCGCCTCGGTCCCCGGCGCATCGTCCACGCCGACGGCGTCGCCGTCGGCACGCCAGCCGACCACCACCGCGAGCGTCGCGGGCTCGCCGGTGCCGGTCTGCTCGGCGGGGACGGTGAGCGCGCGCACGAGCATCTCCGCGGGCGTGCCGTCGACCTCGCGGCCCGTGACGACCGCGGCCTCGACGTCCGCCCAGGTACCGCTCACCGTCACCTGGCGCCCGATCGCGAGGCCGGCACTCTCCGCGGGGCGCAGCACGTCGGCGAGCGGCACGGCGGGGTCGGGCTGCACGGTGCGGCCGGTGGTCTCCGCGCGACCCCACTGCCACCAGCCGAGGGCGCCGCAGGCGACCACCGCGACGGCGGCGATGAGCACGGCGACGAGGATGCGGCCCCACAGGATGCGGCCGCGCGTGGCCGCCGTCACCGGGCGGGCCGCGCGGTCGGGCGCGGTGCGCCCGGCTCGCCCAGCGGACGCAGCTGCACGCGGTCGCGACCCGCGAGCTTCGCGTCGTACAGCGCGTCGTCCGCGCGCTTGACCACGCGGTGGCTCATGCGGTCGGCGACGCCGTCAGCGACGCCCACCGACACCGTGACCGCGTGCGCGTGGTCGCCGCACTCGATCGGGTGGTCTCCGACGATCCTTCTCATGCGCTCCATCATGACGGCTGCGTCGGGCAGCGATGTCCCCGCGAGCACGACGATGAACTCCTCGCCGCCCCACCTGCCCAGCAGGTCGGTCACGCGCACCTGGCCGCGCAGGCGGTCGCCGAGCGCCGCGAGCACGCGGTCGCCGCACGCGTGGCCGTGGACGTCGTTGAGCTGCTTGAAGCGGTCGAGGTCGGCGATCGCGACGCAGTAGGTGGCGCCGTCCGCGGCGGCGAGCTGCTCGAGCCGCGCCGTCACGGGACGCCGGTTCGCGAGGCCCGTGAGCGGGTCCGTGTTGGCCAGGTACTCGGCCCGCTCCGCCTGACGGGTGGCCTCGGCGCGGGCGGTTCCGGCGCGGTGGTGGGCGACCACGGACAGGATGTACATGAGCGTCGCGGTGCCGATGGCGTTGGCCGCGAAGATGCCGCTGAGCTCGTCGGGACGCGCGTAGGGGCCGACGCCCGGCGCGCCGAGCTGGGCGACGAGGAACGCGACGGCGGACAGCACGACGAACAGCCACCGCCACGCGCGCTGCCGGTCGGTGAACATGAGGAACACGAGCTGCGCCGAGGTGATGAGGTACAGGTGGTGGCCCGAGCCCCACCCGAGCACGAACGCCATGTCGATCATGCCGATCGTGGCCGCCGCGAGGTAGACGGCGGCGCCCGCGAGCTGGCGGCCCGCGCGCACCAGGACGAGCACCGCGATGAAGGCGAGCAGCGTGCCGGCGCTGAACCACGGCATCGGCCCCTCGAGGATGCCCGGGTAGCCGAGGTAGCGCGCCGTGAACCCGAGGGTGGTGCCGATCGACACGAGCGCGAAGGTGCGGACGGTGCCCGCGGCGGCGCCCTCCGGCCCGGTCAGCCCGCCGGCGCTGCGCTCGAAGAATCCGGACAGCAGCGCAGCGACGCGCGTGAGCCGCTCGTCGGATCCGTCCGCTGCCATCGCCCCTCCCTCAGGTGCGTGCGGGCGCGCGAGGGGCGGGACGGCCCGTCCCTCAGCGTCACCGCTCGCCCAGCCTACGCATCGTCGCTGGAAACCTGCTACCCGGGGGACGTCCGCACTGTCGCACAAGCCGGTCGGGACCTTCGACCAGGTGGGTCCTACGAGATCGTGAAACCATAGGCCCGTGGCACGAAGCATCTATATCGCATCTGCCGAAGGCGACACCGGCAAGTCCACCATCGCCCTCGGCATCACCAATCTCCTCGCGAAGCAGGTAGGACGGGTCGGGATCTTCCGCCCGGTCGCCCGCGTCGCCGACGGATCCGACTACGTCCTGGAGCTCCTGCTCGGACACGACAGCATCGACCTGTCCTACGAGGAGGCGATCGGCGTCACCTACGAGGACGTCCACGCCGACCCCGAGAAGGCGCTGTCCACCATCGTGTCGCGCTTCCACGAGGTCGAGCGGCAGTGCGACGCCGTCGTCATCGTCGGCACCGACTACACCGACGTGTCCGCCGCCGCGGAGCTCGAGTTCAACGGGCGCATCGCCGCGAACCTCGGCGCGCCCGTCGTGCTCGTGGTGCACGGCAGCGAGCGCACCCCCGGCGAGGTCGCCCAGGTCATCGACCAGGCGCGCCTCGAGCTGTCGGGCTCGCACGCGAGCGTCGCCGGCATCTTCGTCAACCGCTGCGCCCCCGAGGACGTCGACGCGATCGCCGCGCTGCTGCCCGAGGAGCTGCGCCTGGGCGTCCTGCCCGAGGACCCGCTGCTCATCGCCCCCTCGATGAACCAGCTCGTCGACGCGATCGACGGCACCCTCATCACCGGCGACCCGGCGCTCCTGGCGCGCGAGACGCGCGGCATCATCGTCGGCGCGATGACCACGTCGAACCTCCTCGACCGCCTCGAGGATGGCTCCGTCGTGATCGTCCCCGGCGACCGCTCGGACACGATGCTCGCCCTCCTGGCCGCGCACGGCGCCGAGGGCTTCCCGTCCCTGTCGGGCGTGATCCTCACCGGCGGCCTCGAGCCCCGCTCGTCCATCCGCCGCCTGGTCGAGGGCCTCGGCTCGCCGCTGCCCGTGGTGCGCACCGAGCTCGACACGTTCGAGACCGCGCGCCGCTGCTCCACCACGCGCGGCCGCCTGTCACGCGAGAGCCAGCTCAAGGTCGACACCGCGCTGGCCATGTTCGACCAGTTCGTGGCCGCCGACCGCCTGCGCGGCGTGCTCGACGTCGCCCGCACGGACGTCATCACGCCGCTCATGTTCGAGTACGGCCTGCTCGACCGCGCCCGCTCGCGCAAGCAGCGCATCGTCCTCCCCGAGGGCGGCGACGACCGCATCCTGCGCGCCGCATCGTCCCTGCTCACCCGCGACGTCGTCGAGCTGATCATCCTGGGCAACGAGAGCGCGATCCGCGCCCGTGCCGCGGAGCTGGGCCTGGACCTCGAGGCCGCGACCATCATCTCCCCGTCCGACCCCGAGCACGTCGAGCGCTTCGCGCACGACTACTACGAGATGCGCAAGCACAAGGGCGCGACCCTCGAGGCGGCGCGCGACCGCGTCCAGGACGTCAGCTACTTCGGCACGATGATGGTCGAGCTCGGGCTCGCGGACGGCATGGTGTCGGGCGCCGCCCACACCACGGCCCACACGATCCTGCCGTCGTTCCAGATCATCAAGACCGTGCCCGGCGTCTCCGTCGTGTCGTCGGTGTTCTTCATGTGCCTCGCCGACCAGGTGCTGGTCTACGGCGACTGCGCCGTCAACCCGGACCCGACCGCGGAGCAGCTCGCGGATATCGCGATCTCCTCGGCGGACACGGCCGCGCAGTTCGGCGTCGAGCCGCGCGTGGCGATGCTGTCCTACTCGACGGGCGAGTCCGGCACGGGCTCCGACGTCGACAAGGTGCGCGAGGCCACCGCGATCGTCAAGGAGCGCCGCCCCGACCTCCTGGTCGACGGGCCGATGCAGTACGACGCGGCCGTCGAGCCGTCCGTCGCCGCGTCGAAGGCACCCGGCTCCCCCGTCGCGGGCCGGGCCACGGTGCTGGTCTTCCCCGACCTCAACACCGGCAACAACACCTACAAGGCCGTCCAGCGCTCCGCGAACGCGGTCGCCGTCGGCCCGGTCCTGCAGGGCCTGCGCAAGCCGGTCAACGACCTGTCGCGCGGCGCGCTCGTGCAGGACATCGTCAACACGGTCGCGATCACCGCGATCCAGGCCCAGAACCTCGACTCCCCGGAAGGCAACGCGTGAGCGTCAACTACAACGGCATCGCCCTCGTCCTCAACTGCGGCTCCAGCTCGATCAAGTACCAGGTGGTCGACACCACCGCCGACGCACCCCTCGCGTCGGGCCTGGTCGAGCGCGTGACGGACCACAACGAGGGCGTGCGCGCCGTCATCGAGACCCTGTCCCAGCCCGACTCGGGCGTGGACCTGTCGCGCCTCACCGTCGTGGGTCACCGCGTGGTCCAGGGCGGCGCCGAGTTCACCGCGCCGACCATCATCACCGACGAGGTCGTCGACCACATCGCGAAGCTCGCGGTCCTCGCGCCGCTGCACAACCCGGGCCACGTCTCGGGCATCGAGGCCGCGCGCCACGCGTTCCCCGACCTGCCGCACGTCGCCGTGTTCGACACCGCGTTCCACGCGACCCTGACCGAGGCCGCGTACTCGTACGCGATCGACCCGCACATCGCCCGCGAGCACGGCATCCGCCGCTACGGCTTCCACGGCACCTCGCACGGCTACGTGTCGCGCGAGGTCGCCCGCGTGATGGGCCGCGACGCCAAGGGCCTGCGCGTCATCACCGCACACCTGGGCAACGGCGCGTCGATCGACGCGATCAAGGACGGCATCGCGATCGACACCTCGATGGGGCTCACCCCGCTCGAGGGCCTGGTCATGGGCACCCGCTCGGGCGACCTCGACCCCGCCGTGATCTTCCACCTCCACCGCGCCGCGGGCCTGTCGATCGACGAGATCGACGAGCTGCTCAACAAGAAGTCGGGCCTGCTGGGCCTCGCCGGCTCCAACGACATGCGCGACGTGCGCAAGGCCGCGGCCGAGGGCAGCCACGAGGCGCAGGTCGCGCTCGAGGTCTACACGCGCCGCATCAAGGGCTACGTGGGGCGCTACATGGCGCTGCTCGGCGGCCTCGACGCGATCGTGTTCACGGCGGGCGTGGGCGAGAACGCCGACGCGATCCGGGAGCTGTCGCTCGCGGGCCTCGAGGAGCTCGGCATCGAGGTGGACCCGGTCCGCAACGAGGGCCGCTGCACCGAGCCGACGCTCATCTCCACCGATGCGTCGCGCGTCCAGGTGTGGGTCATCCCCACCAACGAGGAGCGCGAGATCGCCCTGCAGTCGATCGCGGCGGTCTCCTGACCGGCTGATCCGTCTTCCGAGGGCCGGCTCCCCGCTTGGGGGGCCGGCCCTCGTGCTTCCCGCCCGCCCTCCCCGCACCAACCGCCGTATGGATCGCCGCGCAGGGCACGTGACCAGGGACGATGCGGTGCCCAGGTCCGCTGGTACGCCGGTTGGCGCACGCGGGAGCGGGCTGGCGACCCGTGCTCGACGCGCCGCGAGGTGCTCGGTGCCCGTTCCGATTCCGGGCCCTGGGCACCTCACAGGGCGACTCCTCGCACCAACCGCCGTATGGATCGCCGCGCAGGGTACGTGACCAGGGACGATGCGGTGCCCGGGTCCGCTGGTACGCCGGTTGGCGCACGCGGGAGCGGGCGCGCGCATCGTTTACCCGGAATTCGCGCACGCATCAGGACCTTCGCCCAGCAATGTGAACGTTCACCATGAAATGCTGAGGGACGTACCCGAGATGGAGGAAATGATGGCACCGATGCCCTGGTCCCCCCGCACCGCGGATTCCGTCAGCGACGCCGAGCTCGAGGCCGTCGACCTGTGGTGGCGCACCGCCAACTACATGTCCGTCGGCCAGATCTACCTGCTCGACAACCCCCTGCTCCGCGAGCCCCTGCATCGCGACCACGTCAAGAAGCGCCTCGTCGGCCACTGGGGCACCACGCCGGGCCTCAACTTCATCTACACGCACCTCAACCGCATGATCTCGTCGCGTCAGCAGCCGACGATGTACATCATCGGCCCAGGCCACGGCGGGCCCGGCCTGGTCGCCGCGAGCTACCTCGAGGGCACCTACAACGAGACGTACCCCGAGATCTCCGAGGACGAGCGCGGACTGCAGCGCCTGTTCAAGCAGTTCTCGTTCCCGGGCGGCATCCCGTCGCACGTCGCGCCCGAGACCCCGGGCTCGATCCACGAGGGCGGCGAGCTCGGCTACGCGCTCAGCCACGCGTACGGCGCGGCCTTCGACAACCCCGACCTGCTGGTCGCGGCCGTGGTGGGCGACGGCGAGGCCGAGACCGGCCCGCTCGCCACCAGCTGGCACTCCAACAAGTTCATCAACCCCGCCACCGACGGCGTGGTCCTGCCGATCCTGCACCTCAACGGCTACAAGATCGCCAACCCGACCGTCCTCGCGCGCATCGGCGACGACGAGCTCGAGGCGCTCATGGTCGGCTACGGCCACAAGCCGCACTTCTTCACCGCCGGCTTCGACGACGAGTCCCACGCCTCCATCCACCGCCGCTACGCGGAGCTCATGGACACCGTCATGGACGAGATCGCCGCGATCAAGGCCGAGGCGAAGGTCAACCCCGAGATGGACCGCCCGCGGTGGCCCATGATCGTGCTGCGCACCCCGAAGGGCTGGACGTGCCCGCCGTCGATCGACGGCAAGCGCACCGAGGGCTCGTGGCGCGCGCACCAGGTGCCGCTGTCCAACGCCCGCGACACCGACGACCACCTCCACACCCTCGAGTCCTGGCTGCAGTCCTACGGCCCTGAGGAGTTGTTCGACGAGTCCGGCGCGGTGCGCCCCGAGGTGCTCGCGGTGGTCCCCGAGGGCGAGCTGCGCATGTCGGCGCGCCCGGAGGCCAACGGCGGCCTGCTGATGAAGGACCTGGTGATGCCCGACTACCGCGACTTCGCGGTGGACGTGCCGGCGCCGGGCGCCGAGATCGGCGAGGCGACCCGCACGCTGGGCAACTTCCTGCGCGGCGTGATGGAGAACAACCCCGACAACTTCCGCATCTTCGCGCCCGACGAGCTCGCGTCCAACCGCATCCAGGCGGTCCTCGACGTCACGCAGAAGGTGTGGAACGCGGGCATCGACCCCGACGACGGCCCCATGGGTCACGAGGGTCGCGTCATCGAGATGCTGTCCGAGCACCAGTGCCAGGGCTGGCTCGAGGCGTACAACCTCACGGGCCGGCACGGCCTCTTCACGTCGTACGAGGCGTTCATCCACATCGTCGACTCGATGTTCAACCAGCATGCGAAGTGGCTCAAGGTCGCCCACGAGCTGCCGTGGCGCCGCCCCATCCCGTCGCTCAACTACCTGCTGTCGAGCCACGTGTGGCGCCAGGACCACAACGGCTTCTCTCACCAGGACCCGGGCTTCATCGACCACGTGGTGAACAAGAAGGCCGAGGTGGTGCGCGTCTACCTCCCCGCCGACGCGAACACCCTGCTCGCGACGTACGACCACTGCCTGCGCAGCCGCGACCGTGTCAACGTCGTGGTCGCCGGCAAGCAGCCGCAGGCCCAGTGGCTCACCATCGAGGAGGCGGAGAACCACTTCGCTCGCGGCGCCGGCATCTGGGAGTTCGCCTCCAACGTGCCGCTCGGCGAGGAGCCCGACGTGGTGATGTGCGGCATCGGAGACGTGCCGACGATGGAGGTGCTCGCGGCGATCGACATCATCCGCGAGGAGCTGCCCGACCTCAAGGTGCGCATGGTCAACGTCGTGGACCTCATGCGCCTCCAGCCGGAGAAGGAGCACCCGCACGGCATGTCGGACCGCGAGTTCGACCAGCTGTTCACGGCGGACAAGCCGATCATCATGAACTACCACGGCTACCCGTGGCTCATCCACCGCCTCACCTACCGCCGCAACGGCCACGCCAACCTGCACGTGCGCGGCTTCAAGGAGGAGGGCACCACCACCTCGCCGTTCGACATGGCGATGGTCAACGACATCGACCGCTACCACCTGGTGATGGACGTCATCGACCGCGTCCCGTCGCTCGGCGCGCGCGCCGCGTCGCTGCGCCAGAAGCTGCAGGACAAGCGCTTCGAGGCCCAGCGCTACGCCTACGAGACCGGCGCCGACCTCCCCGAGGTCGCCGAGTGGGTCTGGTCGGGCGCGGGCACCGACGTGCAGGCCAAGCTCTCGGGCGCCCTCGCGACCGACGGCGACAACGAGTAGGGCGCGCGCGTGGATTCGCTCAGCACGGTCTGAGCGGCGGCACGCCGCACAGGAGGGGCCGATGCGCCGGGTACGCCCGGCGTGTCGGCCCCTTCGCCGTGCGGAGCGAATATCGCGGGACGATGCGGCACTCCACCAGGGACGATGCTCGCCTCCCGCCTCGGGCCCGGCGCGCCCGAGCGATCCCCGTCACAGGTCCCTTGTGGGTGGCACCCGGTATCGATACGCTCACGCCCACATCGAAGTAGAGACTGGGGGGTCCATCCGTGCATTCACGCCTAGGCGCGCGCGCCATCGCCGTCGTCGCCGCATCCACCCTGACGCTCGCGGGCGTCGCCACCGCCGCATCGGCCGAGGAGTCGTCGGCGACGCTCTCGCTCAGCCCCGCGACCGTCCTGACGCTGCCCGCGGGCGACGGGGTGCGCGACTCCGCGAAGGTGACCGTCACCACCGACGCCGCCACCGTCGTGACCGCGTACGTGCGCGCCGTCGGCGGCACCACGCCGCTCGAGACGCTCGCGCCCGTCACCATCGCGGACCCGCTGACGCTCGGCGAGCTCACCGTGGACGTCGCCCCGCTGCCCGCCGGCTCCTACGAGCTCGTGGCGACACCCGCGGGCGGCAGCCCCGTCGTCACGCCGATCACGGTCGGGTCGGGCGACCCGCTCCACGTGGCGCTGAAGTTGTCGGCGTCGAAGATCTACACGTGGAGCAAGGCGACCCCGACGTCGACCACCGCGACGGTCAGCGCGACGGATGAGACCGGGCTCGCCGTGCCGTTCACGGGCGACGTCGCCGCGACCGTCGGCGGCGCGACCGCGAAGGTGTCGGTCGCGTCGACGACCGGCACGGCCGCGAAGGCCACGATCGCGGCGTCGAAGCTGGCCGCGGGCTCGGGTGGCGTCACCGCCACGCTCGTCGGCCCGAGCGGGGAGCAGCACACGAGCGCCAAGGCGGCGCTGTCCGTGGTCAGCACGGCCGTCACGGGCGTCACGCTCGGTGCGAGCATCACGGCGCTGTACCCGCTGAAGGACTCGTACCACGACGCGGTGACCCTCACCGTCACCCCGAAGACCACCACCGGCACCACGTTCGCCTCCACGGGCAGCGTCAAGATCACCCGCAACGGCACCACCGTGAAGTCGTGGACACTCACGTCGTCGAAGAAGTGGACCGGCACGTGGGACGGCCGCGTCGGCGGCAAGGTGGTCCCGGGCACCTACACGGCGACCGTGTCGCTCAAGGGCCCCGAGGGCGTGGTGCGCACCGCGTCCAAGAAGCTCACGGTCGGCTACACCGCGATCAAGAGCGTCGCGCTGACGTCGAGCCTCGGCACCGTCTTCCCCGTCGCCGACGGGTACCGCGACTCCGTCGCGCTCACCGTGACGCCCACGACCACCACCGGCACCGTGCTCCCCACCACGGGCACCGTCAAGATCAGCTACGGCGGCAAGACCGTGAAGTCCTGGTCCGTGAAGACCTCGAAGAAGTGGCAGACCACCTGGTACGGCCTCAACGGCGGCAAGGTGGTCCCCGGCACGTACACCATCTCGGTCAGCCTCAAGGGTCCCGAGGGCTCCACGCGGACCGCGAAGACCTACGTGACGGTGAGCGGCAAGAAGCTCGTCACCACCACGAAGAAGGTGACGTACAACGCCAACGAGGCAGTCACGCGTTACAAGGCGTACGACTCCGGCCCGTACGGAACCTGCGTGAAGAACTACTTCACCGCAGGCGACTTCCTGTGCGACAGCTACAGCGCGTACTACGACGACGTTCTTGCGCTCGTCGCCAAGGGCTCCGTCACGGTGCCGACCGAGGTCGTGAACGGCCAGCAGTTCGGCGGCGCGAGCGTCAAGGTGACGGCCAACTGGTACTACCTGTACGGCGAGGTCGTGTGGTGCTACGACACCGTCGAGTTCGGATGCGCCAGGGGCGGCGCTGCCAACGAGGGCCTGCAATCCCTGGGTGCGCTGAAGCTCCCGGCCACGTCGAAGACGGTCCACATCACGCTCGGCATGGGCGAGTACGCCTACGCGAGCGCAAGCAAGTTCACCTTCACCTACACCTACAAGAAGCTGGTCTGACGACCAGCCCCGAAGGGGGCCGATGCGCCGGTTCAGCCGGCGTGTCGGCCCCCTTCGTCGTGCGCGCCCGACCGGGGACGATGCGCGGGTGACCTCCGTCCCGGCGCCGGCCCGCGCATCGTCCTAGGGTGAGAGCCATGCTTGCCGCCTACGCCGCCCGATTCTCCGCCGACGACCCGGTCAGCGCCCTCGAGGTGGGCGACCGGCCCGAGCCGGAGGCCCGCGAGCACTGGACCACGGTCGACGTGCGGGCCGCGTCGATCAACCACCACGACGTGTGGTCGCTCAAGGGCATCGGCCTGGGCGAGGCGCAGCTGCCGATGATCCTCGGCTGCGACGCCGCCGGCGTCGCGCCCGACGGCACCGAGGTGGTGGTGCACGGCGTGATCGGCGCCGACGGCCACGGCGTGGGCCCGCGCGAGCCCCGCTCGCTCCTGTCGGAGCGCTACCCCGGCACGCTCGCCGAGCGCGTCGCGGTGCCCACGGCGAACCTCATCCCCAAGCCCGCGGAGCTCACGTTCGAGGAGGCCGCGTGCCTGCCGACCGCGTGGCTGACCGCGTACCGGATGCTCTTCCACGGCGCGGGCCTCACGCCCGGCCAGTCCGTCCTCGTGCAGGGCGTGGGCGGCGGCGTCGCGAGCGCGGCCATCGCGCTGGGCGCCGCGGCCGGGCTCGAGGTGCACGCGACCTCACGCTCCGAGGCCAAGCGCGAGGCGGCGCTGCGCATGGGCGCGGTAGCGGCCGTCGAGCCGGGCGCGCGCCTCGCCACGCGCGTCGACGCGGTCGTCGAGACCGTCGGCAGGGCCACCTGGAAGCACTCGATCGCGTCCGTCAAGAACGGCGGCACCGTCACGATCGCCGGCCACACCACGGGCGACCCCGAGCCGGCGCTGCTGACCCGCGTGTTCTTCCACGAGCTGCGCATCCAGGGCGTCACCATGGGCACGCGCGAGGACCTCGCGGCGCTGCTGTCCTTCCTGGCGCGCACCGGGTTGCGGCCCACGATCGACTCGACCTTCCCGCTCGCGCGCGCGCACGATGCGGTGGCCAGGGTGGTCGGCGGCGACCACCTCGGCAAGGTCGTGGTGACCGTCTAGCCCTTGAGGCCCCGGCGCCTCGCGATCCACCCCGACACCACGCGCCAGCCGACCAGGAACAGCGCGAGGAACGCCCCCGCGACGACCACGAACGACACCTGCACGCCCTGACCGCTCACCGCGCGCAGCAGCATCCCGCCCACGAGGGTCGACGCCCACACCGTCACGCCGGTGCGCCGCCAGTCGCACGGCCGCGTCCAGCCCTTCGCCAGGACCCAGCCGAGCGCCGCGCCCGCCGCGAACGGCCACACCGTGGTCGCGAGCCCGGATCCCCACGGGCCGAGGATCCCCTCCTCGTGGCTGGCCCGGCCGATGCTCGCGAACACCACGATCGCGCCCGCGTCCAACGCCGCGGCGCCGACCGCCGCCTGCCTGAGATTCATGCCTCGCCCCGTCCCATCCCGCGCAGCCACTCGCGGATCATGAGGATCCCGGCCACCGCCGCATCGTCCCCCACCTCGCGCGACCGCGCGCGCAGGCCGGTCACCGACACGCCCAGGCCGCGCAGCTCGCCCGTGTGCCCCATGAGCCAGCGCTCGATGCGCTCGGCGTCGACCTCGGGGTGGAACTGGACCGCGAGCGCGCTGCCGTAGGAGTACGCCTGGCACGGGGTCGCGGCGGTGCTCGCGAGGACCGTCGCGCCGGCCGGGGGGACGATGCGGTCGCCGTGCCAGTGCAGCACGGGCGCGCCGGCGAGGTGGCGCAGCGGGGTGGACGATGCGGCGGGCGCCAGCTCGACGCTCCCCCAGCCGAGCTCGGGCTCGCCCGCCTCGACCGCGCCGCCGAGCGCGTGCGCGAGCAACTGCGCACCGAGGCAGACCGCGAGGGTGGGCATCCCGGACCGGACCCGGGAGCCCAGCAGCGCGGCCTCCTCGGCGAGCGTCGGGTAGTCCTCGATGTCGGCCACCCCGATGGGCCCGCCGAGCACGATGCCGAGGTCGGCGGAGGCGAAGGGCGCGAGGTCGTCGACCCCGGAGTCGAGGTAGGTCACCTCGTAGCCGTGGGCAGCGATCTCCGCCTCCCAGATCCCGAGGTCCTCGAACGCGACATGGCGGATGGCGACGCATCTCATGCGGCGACCCTAACCCGGGTTCGCTGGGCACGGATCCGGCGCCGACACGCGCGGTCAACGGCGCCCGATCGAGCGAACGGACCGCGTGTCGCATCGCGAACCGTGCTGAGCGAACGTGGGCGCGGCGCGCGACTACCCTTGTCGGGTGGCTCACCTGCTTGGCGCCGAGGCGCTTCACCTGGACTTCGGCACCGGCCCGGTGCTCGGCTCGATCTCGATCGGGCTCGACGACGGCGACCGGATCGGCATGGTCGGCACCAACGGCGCGGGCAAGTCCACGCTCCTCAAGGTCCTCGCGGGCCGCATCGAGCCCGACGACGGCCGCGTCACCGTGGCCCGCGGCACCCGCATCGGCGTCCTCGACCAGTCCGACCACGTCGACGAGGCGCTCACCGTCGCGCAGGCGATCGTGGGCGACCGCGACGCCCACGAGTGGGCCGCCGACCCGCGCGTCCGCGACGTCATGTCGGGGCTGGTGCCCGACCTGCCCGCGGACGCGATCGTCGGGGACCTGTCCGGCGGCCAGCAGCGCCGCGTCGCGCTCGCGCACGTGCTCGTGGGCGACCACGACGTCGTGTTCCTCGACGAGCCCACCAACCACCTCGACGTCGAGGGCGTCACGTGGCTCGCCGACCACCTGAGGCGCCGCTGGCCCGCGAACCGCGGCGCGCTGCTCGTGGTCACCCACGACCGCTGGTTCCTCGACGAGATCTCCACCCGCACCTGGGAGGTCCACGACGGCGAGGTCGACATGTACGAGGGTGGATACGCCGCCTACGTGCTGCAGCGCGTCGAGCGCGACCGCATCGCCGCCGTCACCGAGCAGCGCCGCCAGAACCTCATGCGCAAGGAGCTCGCGTGGCTGCGCCGCGGCGCGCCCGCCCGCACCTCCAAGCCCAAGTTCCGCATCGACGCCGCCAACGAGCTCATCGCCGACGTGCCGCCCATCCGCGACACCGTCAAGCTCCACCGCATGGCCGCCGCACGCCTGGGCAAGGACGTGGTCGAGCTCATCCGCGTCGGCGTGAGCTACGGGGACAAGGAGGTCCTCAAGGACCTCGACTTCACCATCGGCCCCGGCGACCGTATCGGCATCCTGGGCGAGAACGGCGCCGGCAAGTCGACCTTCCTGCGCCTCGTCACCGGCGAGCAGCAGCCCACCGCCGGCCGCGTGAAGACCGGCGTGACGGTGCGTGTCGAGCAGCTGAGCCAGCAGCTCGCGGAGCTCGAGGACATCGCCGACGAGCGGGTCTCCGCCGTCGTCAAGCGCTACTCGTCCATCCAGCTGTCCGACGGCCAGGAGATGACGCCCACCCAGCTGCTCGAGCGCATGGGCTTCACGTCCGCCCAGCTCAAGACCCCGGTGGGCCGCCTCTCGGGCGGCCAGCGCCGCCGCCTCCAGCTCCTCGTGGTGCTGCTGAGCGAGCCGAACGTGCTCGTCCTCGACGAGCCCACCAACGACCTCGACACCGACATGCTCGCCGCCCTCGAGGACCTGCTCGACTCGTGGCCGGGCACGCTCATCGTGGTCAGCCACGACCGCTACCTCATGGAGCGCATCACCGACCAGCAGTACGCGGTGGTCGACGGCGGCCTGCGCCACCTGCCCGGCGGCGTCGACGAGTACGTCGAGCTGTCCCGCGAGCGTCGCGCCGGCGGCACGTCCGGCATCGGCACCTTCGGCGCCGGCGCGGGGGACGAGGCGGCGGCCACCCTCCGCGCGGCGTTCCCCGGCGCGGTGGAGACCGGCGCATCGTCCGGCGCTCCCGCGCTCGGCGGCGCGGAGCGCCGCGCCGCCGAGAAGGAGCTCAAGGCGATCGAGCGGCGCATGGCGAAGATCAAGGAGCTCACCGAGGGCACCCACAACGAGATGGTGATGCACGACCAGTCGGACTTCGCGGGCCTCGCGAGGTACATGAAGAGCCTGCAGGAGCTCGAGGCGGAGAACGACGAGCTCGAGGAGCGCTGGCTGGAGCTGGGCGAGCAGCTGGGCTGACGTTCCAGCCGGCGGAGGCTCGCGACCTCGGTCCCGGGCGGGGCGATCTCCGGCGGTGCCTAATGGAGGCACCCCGGAGGAGGGCCCATGAGCGAACGCGTCGTCCCCATCGCCGGCATGACCTGTGCCGCGTGCGAGGGCACCGTCGCGTCCGCCGCGCTCGCGCTGCCCGGGGTCGAGTCCGCGAGCGCGGACCGGCGGTCGGGCCGCCTCACCCTCCGGGGCGGCCGCCTGCCGTCCGACGCCGCCGTCGACGCGGCGCTCGCCGACACCCCGTACGGCGTCGGGACCCGCCCGTGGCTGAGCCGCGAGCACCAGGTGTGGCGCGACGTCGCGGTGTCGACCGCGGTGGTCGGGGCGCTCGCGCTGGTGGCGTGGGCGCTCGGCCTCGACGCCCGCGTCCAGGAGCTCACCGGCGGGGCGTCCGCGGGCTCGGCGCTGGTGGTGCTGGGCCTGGGCGTCGCCGCGAGCGTGTCGACGTGCATGGCGCTCGTCGGGGGGCTGGTGGTCTCGCTCGCGGCCTCGGTGCCGTCGCGCGCGACCGGCCTCGCGCGCATGCGCCCGCACCTCGCGTTCAACGCGGGTCGCATCGTCGGGTTCGCGGCGCTCGGCGCCCTCATGGGTCTGGTGGGCGGCACCCTCGTGCCGTCCGGATGGCTGCTCGGGGCGACGGTGCTCGCGGCGGCGGCCGTCATGGCCCTCGTGGGGGTGCGGCTCACGGGGGCGTCGCCGCGCATCGCCGCGTGGCAGCTGTCGCTGCCCGGACGCTGGGGCGCATGGGCGTCCGGCGCGTCGCCCGACGGCGCACGCGGGGGCACGATCCGCGCGCTCGGCCTAGGCGCCGCGACCTTCTTCCTGCCCTGCGGGTTCACGCAGGCGGTGCAGGTGTACGCGCTGTCGACCGGGAGCGCGCGCGACGGGGCCATCGTCATGGCGCTCTTCGCGGTCGGGACCACGCCCGGCCTCCTCGCGGCGGGCGCGGCCGCCGGCGCCGCCGCATCGTCCACCCGGCCGGCGGCCGTGCGCGTCCTGCGCGGCGTGGGCGTGGTGGTGCTCGCGTTCGCGCTCGTCACCGCGTCCGGCGGGGTCGCCCGCCTGTCGCCCGGCCTCGCGTCGCGCCACGTCACGGCGACGGAGCGCACCTCGAACGTGACCGACGTCGACGGCGCGCAGCACGTCAGCACCGACGTGGTCTACGAGGGCTACTCCCCCGCGACCACCGTCGTCTACGTCGACGAGCCCGTCGCATGGACCCTCACCCCCGAGTACAAGGGATGCCAGAGCGCGGTCGACGCCCCGTCGCTCGGCCTCTCCCGCATCATGGTCCTGTTCGACGCCCAGACCGTCGAGTTCACGCCCACCGAGACCGGCACGTTCCCGTACTCGTGCGCGATGGGCATGTACACCGGCGAGTTCGTCGTGATCGACCGGCCGGCCGCCTCCTGACGGCGTCCGGCAACACCGGCGACACACGCGCCGGGTAGCGTCGGCGGCATGGATGTCGCGATCGTCGGGGCCACGGGTGACGTCGGGCGCGCGATCTGCGGGTCGCTCATCGAGCGCGGCGAGCTGGGCGCATCGTCCCGCCTCCAGCTGGTGGGGCGCGCCGGCGGATCGTCGGGCGCCGCGGTGCACGGCCTGCGCGTGGACCTCATCGACGCGTTCGACGAGCGTGCACCCCACATCGACGTCGCCACGCGACCCGAGGACGTGGTGGCCGACGTGGTCGTCATGACCGCGGGCCGCACCGTCCCCACCGGCACGGGCCAGGTCATCGATCGCGACGCGCTCGCCGCCGACAACCGCCGCGTCTTCGAGGAGTACGCCGACGCCCTCGCCGCGCACGGCTCCGGGCACGAGGTGGTCATCGTGGTGTCCAACCCGGTGGAGCTCGCCGTCGAGGTGTTCGCGCGCCGCCTGGGACGCCACCGGGTCATCGGCATGGGCGCGTGGCTCGACACGCTGCGCTTCCGCCGCGAGATCGCGGCGACCCTCGGGATCCGCCGTCACCGCGTGAGCGGCTTCGTCGCGGGCCAGCACGGCGACATGATGGTGCCGCTGTGGTCGAGCGTGCGCCTGCGCGGCCTCGACCCGGACGAGCGCGCCGAGATCGTCGCGCGCGTCCGCGGCGAGCGCGGACTCGCCTCGTTCCGGTCGGAGGTGGCCGCGGCCAAGCAGCGGATCGCGGCCACCCCGGACGTCGCCGCGGCGTTCGCCGCGATCGACTCCTTCCCGCCGGACATCCAGGCGGTCATCCGCCCGTACCTCACCCATCAGAGCGGCGCGAAGACCGCGCACGGCACCGCGAACGCGACCGTCGACCTGGTGCGCACCGTGCTCGACGGCCGCGACATCGTGGTCGCCGGCCAGGTGCTGCTCGACGGCGAGATCGAGCTCGGCGGGATCCCGTGGACGGGCGTGCTCGGCGTGCCCGTCGCCGTCGGTCCCGACGGCTGGACGCGCGTCATGCTCGACGCCCCGGCCGCCGACGAGGAGCGCGCCCTGTGGGAGGTCGCCCAGTCCATCAACGAGTCCGTCGCCGCGTGGGGAGGCGGCCCGCGATGAGCGCCATCACGCAGCGCTGGTTCGCCTTCACCCAGGTCGAGGATCGCAGCGGCGCCTCCGCCGCGATCGCGGGCGTGTTCTCCGAGCGCGGCGTGAGCTTCGGCTCGATCTCGACGCTCGACGTCCACGGCGGCATCGGCACCATGTGCGTCGAGTTCGCCGCGTCCGAGCGCCTCGCCCAGGTGCTGGTGCGCACGCTGGCGCGTCTCGCGGTGGTGCGCGCCGTCGACCTGGTGCGCGCGGACGATGCGCGGGTCAGGGCCGTCGCCGTCCTCGCCGGCGTCGCGGTGGACCCGGACACCGTCGCCGGGGTCGGCGTCCACCGCGACGGCGAGCTCGTCATCCTGACCGGCCCGCTGCCCACGGTCGCGGCGGCCGTCGCGGACCTGCGTGGGGGCGGCGCCGCGGTGGAGGCGTTGACGGTCCTCCCGCCCCGCTGAGCGCCGCCGGCGCGCGTCACACCGCCGCGGGCACCTCGGCCCCCTGCTCCACGGGCGCGGTCACGCCGCCGTGAGGCACGATCACGGCGCGCCCCAGCATCGTCCCCTGCTCCAGGCGCGTGTAGGCGTCCATCGCGTCGTCGAGGGAGTACGGCGTCACGTCGACCTCCAGGCGCCCGGCCCGGTACAGCGCGGCGAGCTCGTGGAGCTCGTCCAGCGTGCCCATGTAGGTGCCGGTCAGCTCCGCCTCGAACGGCGTGGTGTAGAAGCCCCAGTCGGTGCGGCCGCCCGCGAGGCCGACCACCGTGATGCGGCCGCGCACCGCGACGACGGCCTGCGCGAGGCGGATGGTCTCCTCCGTGCCCACCAGGTCGAAGACCGCGTCGACGCCGCGCCCGCCGGTGAGCTCGCGGATCCGCGTGACCTGGTCGTCGCCCGGCTCGACGATGACCGTGCCGCGGCTCGCGGCCAGGTCGCACGCGTCCGCCTTGACGTCGACCCCGAGCACCGTCGCCGAGGTCATGGACGCGAGGATCTGGACGGCGAGCTGCCCGACGCCGCCCAGTCCGATCACGAGCGCCGTCCGGCCGCCCGAGGACAGCCGCGGCAGCGCGAGCTTGATCGCGTGGTACGCCGTGAGGCCGGCGTCCACGAGCGGGGCGGCCTTGATCGGGTCGGCGTCGCCGAGCGGCACGAGGTTGCGTACCGGCACCGTCATGTACTCGGCCATGCCGCCGTCGAGGCCGAGCCCGCTGCCGAGCGACGTCATGGTGGCCACGTTGTCGCACAGCGTGTCCTCGCCGTGCGCGCACGAGGTGCAATGGCCACAGCCGCGCGCCGCATAGACCATGTGCGCGCTCCCCTTCTCGATCCCGATCACCCCGGGACCGGCCTCCTCAACCCAGCCGGTGACCTCGTGGCCGAGGATGTACGAGGGACGCAGCTGCGGCATCGCGATGTCCTGGTCGAAGATCGCGTAGAGCGCGACGTCGGAATGGCACGCGCCCGAGCCCGCCACCTTCAGGAGCACCTCGCCGGGGCCGGGGACCGGCCGCTCGACGTCGACCAGGGTGGGGCGCGTCTTCCACGCGTCGAATCGCACAGCCTTCATGGGGGACTCCTGACCGGCACCCGCTGGTGAGGCCACGCGGGTCGGGCGCCATTGCTCGCCGCGTGCGCCTCCGAGCATGGCACAGCGCGCTGCCAGATGTGAAGCGGCGTTCACTTATGGTCGGATATTCCTGCATTGTCGCGCGAACGGCCAATCACTATCGGAACAACTCACGGGCGCGGACGAACTGCGCATTGCACCCACTCACGGCGAGTGCGATGAGCGTGAACGATCGCCACCAACCAAGTCGACTAAATAGTTCCTCGGTTCGACTCACACTCGCGCGCTCTCAGCCGATGTGTGTATTGAGAGCTTCCCAGATGATCGGAGATACGTTGTCCACAGATGTCAATGAAATCGACACCGCACGACCGCCCGCAAGCGACGACACGGTTACGGGCGGACTCCACGAGTCGACAGCGAGGTGCTCCTGCCTCCAGCAGCGGGCGCGCGACGTGTCATACGGCGACATCGACGCCGATGCCGCCACCCGCCTCGGACTTCTTCCCCTAGTGAACGACGGTTTCCTCGCCAAGGTACGCCTGCCGGAGCCCGCCGACATCCGGGCACTCGGCTCAGCGGGGGCCGGCAATCTGGATGCCCGTGTCCTGCTTTCAGGCGTTCAAGCGGTTGCCGCGCACGCACCCTTTGCTGGCATCGCGGTTTCGTTCTTCGTATTCGTCGTGACGCAGGCTATCGACAGCGCGGGCGCCCCCGACCTAGCTGTTCTGATCTTGCGCACGCTCTCCACTGTGGCGGTCGGGCTCTTGCTTGTGCGATTCGGCCACAACGTTCTGGCGGCACGACGGTGGCAGACGCTGCTCGAGCACCTCGCGTAGCCTTCCAAGACAGCGCAAGAACACGCGAACGCCCGGGCGGAGACCCGCCCAGGCGTTCGTGAAGGCCTGCGGCGACTACTGCGCCTGGTACGGGCTCACCACGATGTCGACACGCTGGAACTCCTTGAGGTCCGAGTAGCCAGTGGTGGCCATCGACCGGCGCAGCGCGCCCATGAGGTTCGACGTGCCGTCGGCGTGCGTGCCGGGCCCGAAGAGGATCTCCTCGAGGGTGCCGTTGGTGCCCACGTGGACGCGCTCGCCGCGCGGCAGCTCGGGGTGGTGCGCCTCCGGGCCCCAGTGGTAGCCCGCGCCCGGCGCCTCCTCGGCGCGCGCGAGCGCGGCGCCCAGCATGATCGCGTCCGCGCCGCACGCGATCGCCTTGACGATGTCGCCCGAGCGGCCCAGGCCGCCATCGGCGATGACGTGGACGTAGCGGCCGCCCGACTCGTCGAGGTAGTCGCGCCGCGCCGCGGCGACGTCGGACACCGCGGTCGCCATGGGCGCGTGGATGCCGAGCGTGTTGCGCGTGGTCTGCGCCGCGCCGCCGCCGAATCCGACGAGCACGCCCGCCGCGCCCGTGCGCATGAGGTGCAGGGCCGCCTGGTAGGTCGACGCGCCGCCGACGATGACGGGCACGTCGAGGTCGTAGATGAACTTCTTGAGGTTGAGCGGCTCGGCGCCGTCGGAGACGTGCTCGGCCGACACCGTGGTGCCGCGGATGACGAAGAGGTCGACGCCCGCCTTGAGCACCGTGGCGTAGTGCTCCTGCGTGCGCTGCGGGCTGAGCGCGCCGGCCACCACGACGCCCGCCGCGCGGACCTCCTGGAGGCGCGCGGTGATGAGCTCGTCCTTGATGGGCTCGCGGTAGAGGTCCTGCATGCGCGCGGTCGCGTCCGCCGGGTCGAGCGCGGCGATCTCGGCGAGCACCGCGGTGGGGTCCTCGTAGCGCGTCCACAGGCCCTCGAGGTCGAGCACGCCCAGGCCGCCCGCGTTGCCCAGCGCGATCGCGGTCGCGGGGCTCATCACGGAGTCCATCGGCGCGCCGATCACGGGGATGTCGAAGTGGAACGCGTCGATCTGCCAGCCGAGGCTCACGACCTTCGGGTCGCGCGTGCGGCGCGAGGGCACCACGGCGATGTCGTCGAAGGAGTAGGCCCGGCGGCCGCGCTTGCCGCGGCCGATCTCGATCTCGTTGCTCACGGGCCCCACCCTATCGTTCCGGGCGCGCACGCCCGCGGGGGACGATGCGCGGCGCCCCGCTGTGGACAGGCTCGCGTCGAGCGTCGGAGGGGCGTGCCAGGCTAGGGGCATGAGCTGGCTCGACGAGACCATGGTGGGGTTCGACACCGAGACGACGGGCGTGTCCACCGCGACCGACCGCATCGTGACCGCCGCCGTCATCACGCGCACCGGCGGCACGGTGACCGCGCGGACGTGGCTGATCGACCCCGGGGTGGAGATCCCAGCCGCCGCGAGCGCGGTCCACGGCATCTCCACCGAGCAGGCGCGCGCGGAGGGCGTCGCTCCGGCGGAGGCGCTCGAGGAGATCGCGACGATGCTCGCGAGCGCCCTCGACGCCGGGTTCCCGGTGGTCGCGTACAACGCGCAGTTCGACCTCACGCTGCTCGAGAACGAGCTCGCCCGTCACGGGCTGCCGTCGCTCGCGTCGCGCCTGGCGCGCGGCGAGGCCCGGCCCGTCATCGACCCGCTGGTCCTGGACCGCCATCTCGACAAGTACCGCAAGGGCAAGCGCAAGCTCATCGACCTGTGCGCGGTGTACGCCGTCCGGGTGGTCGCCGAGGACCTGCACGCGGCGGACGCGGACGTGCTCGCGACCCTCGAGCTCGTGCACGCGCTCGCCGCCGCGTATCCGACAATGCGCGACACGCCGCTCGACTCGCTCCACGACCTGCAGGCGGCCGCGCATCACGACTGGGCGGTGCACTTCTCCGCGTGGCTCAAGTCCAAGGGCCAGACCGAGGACCTGCCCGATCCGCAGTGGCCCGTCGCGCCGCTGGCCTTCACGCCCGTCGCGGCGGCGCCAACTACGCCCGCACCCGCGTCGGCGGACGGCGGCACGCTCTTCTGAGCCGCCGCATCGTCCCGCGCGTAGCCGACGCGAGCGCCACCCGTCGTTGTACGCGAAGGCCAGGAGCGCATCGTCCCGTCGCCGCACGGGCGAATCTCGCGACGTCGCCCCGGGGATACGCTCGAGGGACCGACAACTCGGAGGTCACAATGACGTGGTCCACCACCACGGACGCCGCTCCCACCGGAGCGGGCCCCCTCGGCGACGCGCTGTCCCAGCTCGACGCCGCCCTCGCTCACCTCGGCCTCAACGGCGGGACCCGCCAGATGCTGGCCACACCGCGACGGGAGCTCGCCGTGAGCATCCCGCTGCGCCGCGACGACGGCTCGATCGCCGTCTACACGGGCTACAGGGTGCAGCACAACTTCTCGCGCGGCCCTGCCAAGGGCGGGCTGCGCTTCGCGTCGAACGTGGACCTCGACGAGGTGCGCGCGCTCGCCATGTGGATGACGTGGAAGTGCGCGCTCGTCGACGTCCCGTACGGCGGCGCGAAGGGCGGCATCGCGATCGACCCACGCACGCACTCCCTCCCCGAGCTCGAGCGCGTGACGCGCCGCTACACCTCGGAGATCCTGCCGATCATCGGCCCGACCAAGGACATCCCGGCGCCCGACATCGGCACCAACGAGCAGACCATGGCCTGGATCATGGACACCTACTCTGCCGCCGTGGGCCACACGGTCCCGGGCGTGGTGACGGGCAAGCCGCTGAGCCTCGGCGGGTCGCTCGGGCGTGCCGCCGCCACGTCGCGCGGCGTCGCGCACATCGCCCTCATGGCGATGACCTCGCGGGGTGTCGATCCGGAGCACGCCACGGCGGTGGTCCAGGGCTTCGGCAAGGTGGGTCGCGACGCGGCCAGGTTCCTGTCCGCCGCGGGCGTGCGGATCATCGCGGTCAGCGACGTCGACGGCGCGATCTACGACGAGCGCGGGCTCGACATCGCCCGGCTGTCCGACCACGCGGACCGTCACGGCACCGTGGCGGGCTTCGAGGGCACCGAGGCGATCGACCCCGCGTCGATCCTCACGCTCGACGTCGACCTGGCTGTGCCGGCCGCCGTCGAGGGCGTCCTCACGGGCGCGAACGCGGACCACGTGCAGGCACGCATCATCGTCGAGGGCGCGAACGGCCCGACCACCCGCGAGGCCGACGCGATCCTCGCCGACAAGGGCGTGCTCGTGGTGCCGGACATCCTCGCGAACGCGGGCGGCGTGGTCGTCTCCTACTTCGAGTGGGTGCAGGCCAACCAGGCCTGGCAGTGGAGCGAGGCGGACGTCAACCAGCGCCTCGAGGAGAAGATGACGACCGCGTGGCACGCGGTGGTCGGCTACGCCGGGGCGCACTCGCTGTCCTACCGGGAGGCGGCCACGGCCCTCGCAGTCCAGCGCGTCACCGACGCCCACCGCCTGCGCGGCCTCTACCCGTGAACGACTCCCAATGACAGATGTGACGGGGGACGCGAAGCGTCCCACCCGTCACATCTGTCATTGGGAACCGACCAGGTAGCGCACCAGCATTCCCACGCTCATCACCACGATGAGCACGCGCAGCACCACGGGCGGGACCTTGAAGAGCACGTGGGACGCGGCGTACGCGCCGAGCAGCTGGCCGCCGATCATGACGGCGCCGACCGCCCACACCATCTGCCCGGCGACCGCGAAGACCGCGAGCGCGGCCACGTTGGTCGCGAAGTTGAGCGTCTTGGCGACCGCGGTCGCGCGCGGCAGCGGATAGGCGCGCAGCGTCACCCCCGACAGCGCGAAGAGCGAGCCCGTGCCGGGGCCGAACGCGCCGTCGTAGGCGCCGATCGCGGGCACCACGGTCGCCTCGTAGGGAGCCGCGGAGAGACGCTCGCGGTCGGGCGGCTCGTGCGCCTTGGGCACGAACGCGAAGTAGGCGGCGATGGCCGCGAGCACCACCGGCACGAGCACGCGCAGCGGCTCCGGGTCCACGAACTGGATCGCAACCGCCCCCGCCAGCGAGCCCAGGAAGGCCCACAGCATCGGCCAGCGTGCATCGTCCCAGCGCACGCGGCGGCGGCGGATCACCTGCCACGTCGCCATGCCGGTGCCGAACGAGCCCTGCAGCTTGTTGGTGCCCAACGCCTGGAGCGGCGGCACCCCCGCGAGGAGCAGGGCGGGCAGCGTGAGCAGCCCGCCCCCTCCCGCGAGGGTGTCGAGGAATCCGGCGATCAGCGCGACGAGCGCCAGGACCGCGAGGGTCTGCCAGGTGAGATCCACCTAGCGGGCCGCGTCAGCCGCGGCCGGCGTAGTTGGGCGCCTCGACGGTGATCTGGACGTCGTGCGGGTGCGACTCCTTGAGCCCCGCCGGCGTGATGCGGACGAACTTGCCCTTGGCCTGCAGCTCCGGGACGGTGCGTGCGCCGACGTAGAACATCGACTGGCCCAGGCCGCCGACCAGCTGGCGGACCACCGACGACAGGGGGCCCTTGTAGGGCACGCGGCCCTCGATGCCCTCGGGGATCAGGTCGTCGTCGCTGGGGGCGTCTGCCTGGAAGTAGCGGTCCTTCGAGTACGACACGCGGCCGCGGGACGCCATCGCGCCCATCGAGCCCATGCCGCGGTAGCTCTTGAACTGCTTGCCGTTGACCAGCACCAGGTCGCCGGGCGTCTCGGCGCAGCCCGCGAACAGCGAGCCGAGCATGACGGACGATGCGCCGGCCACCAGGGCCTTCGCGATGTCGCCGGAGTACTGGAGGCCGCCGTCCGCGATGACGGGCACGCCCGCCGGGTTCGCGGCCTTCCATGCCTCGTACACGGCCGTGACCTGCGGCACGCCCACGCCGGCGACCACGCGGGTGGTGCAGATGGAGCCCGGGCCCACGCCGACCTTGACCGCGTCCACGCCCGCGTCGACGAGCGCCTGCGCACCCTCGCGGGTCGCGACGTTGCCGCCGATGACCTGCACGTGGCTGGTCTTGGGGTCGGACTTGAGGCGCTTGATCATGTCGATCATCGCCTGGGCGTGGCCGTGCGCGGTGTCGACGACGAGGCAGTCGACCTCGGCCTCGACGAGCGCGGTCGCGCGCTCCCAGGCGTCGCCGTAGAAGCCCACGGCGGCGGCCACGCGCAGGCGGCCCTCGGAGTCCTTCGAGGCGAGCGGGTAGCGCTCGGTCTTGACGAAGTCCTTGACCGTGATGAGGCCCGTGAGGCGGCCGTCGCCGTCCACCAGCGGGAGCTTCTCGACGCGGTGCTTGGCGAGCAGCTCGGAGGCCTCCGCGTTGGAGACGCCCTCGCGCGCCGTGATCAGCGGCATCGGCGTCATCTGGTCCTTGACCAGGCGCGACGCGAACTCGGCGGGGTTGATGAAGCGCAGGTCGCGGTTGGTGATGATGCCCAGCAGGCGCTGGTCCTCGTCGACGACGGGCAGTCCGGAGACGCGGTACTTCGCGCACAGCGCGTCGAGCTCCGCGAGCGTGGCCTCGGGGCCCACGGTGACGGGGTCGGTGATCATGCCCGACTCGGAGCGCTTGACGATCTGGACCTGATGGGCCTGGTCCTCGATCGACAGGTTGCGGTGCAGGACGCCCATGCCGCCGAGGCGGGCGAGCGCGATGGCCATGCGGGCCTCGGTGACGGTGTCCATCGCCGCGGACAGCAGCGGGACGGCCACGGAGATGCCCTTGGTCAGCTGGGTCGTGGTGTCCACCTCGGACGGGATGACGTCCGACTCCCCGGGAAGGAGGAGGACGTCATCGTAGGTCAGTCCGGTGAAGGCGAAGGGATCGTTCTCGGGGTGCGCCATCCGCACATTCTAGGCCGTCGTCGGGGTGGCAGAAACCAGGCAAATCGGGACTTCCCAAGCCCGTGACAACGGTGTTATGAATGGCTATGAGGGAGCCGCGGACGGGGGCCACAAGCCTTCTGCGAGCGGGTTTGACCATACGACTGATGTGCGGCTCGGGGCGGCAATGGCGCCGTCCTGGGGGCGAGCCGACACCGACCCGTGAGGGGGCGTGATGGAGGCCGTGGCGAAACTGCCCGCACCGACTCAGGACCAGTGGGAGTGGCAATACGAAGGCGCGTGCCGCGCCGCCGATCCCGATCTCTTCTTCCACCCCGAGGGGGAACGCGGGGCCGCTCGCCGGCGCCGCGCCGAGGCCGCCAAGGAGTTCTGCGCCGGCTGCCCCGTGCTCGACATCTGCCGGGAGCGCTCGCTCCAGGCGCGCGAGCCGTTCGGGGTGTGGGGCGGGCTGAGCGAGGACGAGCGTCACGCCATCCTCGCCGGCCGCCTCAAGCAGGCGAGTTGACCGCCGGGGAGGCGCCGCATCGTCGATGGGGGCGATGCGGCGGGCGGGTCCCCGTCCGACCCTCCCCGCAGACGCGAACGGCTCCCGAGGCCGAAGCCTCGGGAGCCGTCAGAAAGCGTGGGCTGCTCAGCCGATGACGGCGAGCAGGTCGCGCGCCGAGAGGATGAGGAACTCCTCGCCGGCGTACTTGACCTCGGTGCCGCCGTACTTGCTGTAGATCACCTTGTCGCCGACGTTGACGTCGACGGGAACGCGGTTGCCGTTGTCGTCGATGCGACCCGGGCCCACCGCCACGACCTCGCCCTCCTGGGGCTTCTCCTTGGCGGTGTCAGGGATCACGAGGCCGGACGCCGTCGTGGTCTCGGCCGCGGCGGCCTTGACGACGACCTTGTCCTCCAGGGGCTTGATGGAGACCGACACTGCGGACCTCACCTTCCTAGTCGAAAGTATGTGAACGGATCGATGGGCCGCCGTCGCGGGGGTCGGCCCGGGTGATCCGTGCTCGTCAGAGCATCCTCAATCTAGCACTCGGCCAGGGGGAGTGCTAATGACGGGCGGGCTGTTCGCCGCGCGTGAAATGATCCGGGCATGGACCCCGAGACCGCGCGCCTCACGGTGAGCCCCGCCTGCCTCGCGCTGGCGGACTCCATCCGGGGCTTCGCTCCCCGGGACGCGCTCGCCGTCGCCGGCCGCCTGCGCCGGGACGGCCACGACCCCGCGCTGGTCACCGCCGCGATGTCGCTCGCCGAGCTGCGCCGCGAGGCGCTCCCCCGCCTTGGCCCCGCCGCGGACGGCATGGCGTTCCACCGCGCGGGCCTCGAGCAGGCCTCGCGCGCGATCGTGTCGGCCCTGCATGCGGAGCGCTTCGCCGCCGCGGACTGCACCGCCGTCGCCGACCTCACCGCGGGCCTCGGGGCCGATGCGATGGCCCTGGCCGCGCGCGGCCTCGCCGTGCTCGCGTTCGAGGCCGACGAGGCCACCGCGACCCTCGCCGCCCACAACCTGGCCCCCTGGCCCGGCGCGCGCATCGTCCACGGGGACTCGCTCGCGCTGCTCGCGGCCGAGAAGGTCGACGGGGTGTTCGCGGACCCCGCACGCCGCAACGCACGCGGCCGCCGCCACGACCCCGCCGACTACTCCCCGCCGCTCGACCGCGTGCTCGACCTGGCCTCCCGCTACCGGGCGCTCGGCGTCAAGGCGGGCCCGGGCCTGCCCCACGAGGCGGTGCCCGCGGGCTTCGAGGCGCAGTGGGTGAGCGTCGACGGGGACGTGGTCGAGGTCGGGCTGTGGGCCGGCGCCGCCGCGCAGCGCGAGGGCCACAGCGCGCTCGTGATCCGCGGCGACGAGCGCCACGAGATCGCCGGCCCCACCGACCGCGCGCCCGCCGGTGCGCTCGGCGCGTACCTGATGGAGCCCGACGGCGCCGTCATCCGCGCGGGCGTCGTGGGGGTGCTCGCGGAGCAGGTGGGCGCGCACCTGGTGGACCCGCAGATCGCGTACCTCACCGCCGACGCCCCCGCCGCGACGCCCTTCGCCCGCGCCTACCGCGTGCTCGAGCGGCTGCCGCTCGACGTCAAGGTGCTCGCCCGCGAGCTGCGCGCCCGCGGGGTCGGCACCGTCGACATCAAGAAGCGCGGCGTGGACCTCACGCCCGAGCAGCTGCGCCCGCGCCTCAAGCTCAAGGGCAAGGAACGGGCCACGCTCGTGCTCACGCGGCTCGAGGGCCAGCACGCGGCGCTGCTCGTGGAGCCCGTCTAGCCCTTCAGCGTCTTCGACACCATCTGCTGGCTGGTGCCGACCTCGCGCGCGATCGCGGTCTGCGACATGCCCGTGGCCGCGAGCGCGCGGATCCGCTCGAGCTGCTCGGGCGTGAGCGCCCCGGCCCGCCTCGAGGGGCCGCCGCGGCGGCCCGACATGATCGAGTCGACGCTCGCCTTCGAGATCCCGAGCACCTCCGCCACCGCCACGCGGGGCTCCCCCGCCGCGACGCGGCGGCGCACCTCGGCGACCTGCTCCTCCGTGATCCGTGCCATGCGCCCAGCCTAGACAGCGACCTCGCCGGCCCACGCATCGTGAAGCACCTGGAACATGACGTGGTCCTGCCACTCCCCCGCGATGCGCAGGTAGCGCGGAGCGTAGCCGTACCGCTCGAAGCCGTTGCGCTCGAGGACCCCCTGGGAGCGGAGGTTGTGCGGCAGCGTCTCGGCCTGGACGCGGTGCAGCCCCAGCTCGCCGAACGCGAGCGCCGTGACGCGCGCGACGGCCTCGGTCGCGAGCCCGCGCCCGTTGAGCTCCTTGGCGACCCAGTAGCCCATGCCGGCGGACTGGAACGGGCCGCGCGCGATCCCGGCGAGGGTGATGCGGCCCGCGATCGCGCCGTCGTCCGCAAGGATCGCGTGCGGGAGAGCCCGCCCCGCGGCGTGCTCCTCGAGGAGCGCCGCGATCACCACCCGCTGGCCCGGCTCGGTGTAGAACACGTCGGACCGGATCGGGTCCCAGGGCGCCATGAACGCGCGGTTCGCTGCGACGAGCCCGGCGAGCTCGGCCGCATCGTCGAGGGCGATCAGCCGGGTGCGGGGTGTGTCGGTCACCCGGTCATCGTGGCACGCGAGTCTCACCCCGCGACGACGAGCGACACCGCGAGCACCGCCATCACGACCGCGATCGCGCCGTCGAGCACGCGCCACGCGCCGGGACGCGCGAGCACGCCCGACAGCAGCCGCGCCCCGAACCCCAGCCCGGTGAACCACAGCACGCTGCCCGTCATCGCGCCCGCCGCGAACAGCCACCGCGCCTCGTGCGTCGACGCCACCGTGCCGAGCAGCACCACGGTGTCGAGGTAGACGTGCGGGTTGAGCCACGTCAGCGCGAGGCACGTGAGCGCCACCGTGCGGGCGGACGATGCGCGGGTCGCCACGGCGACCGGCGGCCCGGGCGAGGCGGCGGCCCCGGCCACGGGCGCATCGTCCACCGCGAGCCGCTCGCCCTCGGGGCGCAGCGCACGGCGCGCGGCGAGCACGGCGTAGGCGAGCAGGAACGCGGCGCCCGCCCAGCGCGCGGCCGTGAGCAGCCACGGCACGGAGGTGATGGCGGCGCCCGCGCCCGCGACGCCCGCCGCAATGAGCACGAGGTCCGACAGCGCGCAGATGAGCACCACCAGCCCGACGCGGTCGCGGCGCAGCCCCTGGCGCAGCACGAAGACGTTCTGCGCCCCGATGGCGACGATGAGCGACAGGCCGAGCCCGAGGCCGGCGAGATAGGTCATGGCGCCACCGTATGCACAAGTTGTCCACAGCACTACTAACAATTGTGGATAGTGCATTAGCGTTGCTTATATGAAGATCCCCGCCGACCTCGCGCAGACGCTGTCTGCGGTGGTCGACGAGGGGTCGCTCGACGCGGCGGCCCGCGCGCTGCACGTCACGCAGTCGGCGGTGAGCCAGCGCCTCGCGACGCTCGAGCGGCTCACGGGCCAGGTGCTGCTGGTGCGCTCGCGCCCGGTGCGCGCGACGCCCGCGGGCGAGGCGGTGGTCCGCTACGCGCGGCAGGTGGCGCTGCTCGAGGCGGAGGCGGCGGCGGAGCTCGGGATCCCCGAGGACCGGCCCGCCCCCCTGCGGATCGCCGTCAACGCGGACTCGCTCGCGACGTGGCTCCTCGAGCCGCTCGCCGCGGCGCTGGCGTCGCTGGGCACCACCGTGCACCTGCACCGCGAGGACGAGTCCTTCACGGCGGAGCTGCTCGCGCGCGGCGAGGTGGTCGCCGCGGTCACCACGCGCGCGGCCGCGGTGCCCGGCTGCACGGTGACCACGCTCGGGCGCATGACCTACCGGGCGGTCGCGGCCCCGGCCTTCGCGGCGCGCTGGTTCCCCGACGGCGCGGACCCGGCGGCGCTCGCCGTCGCGCCCGTGGTCGACTTCGACCGCCGCGACGACCTCCAGGCCCGCTGGCTCGCGGCGCGGGGGGCGGACGGCGGCGCGCCGCGCCATCTGGTGCCGTCCTCGACGGAGTTCGCGCGGGCGATCGCGCTGGGGATGGGCTGGGGGTTGCTGCCCGCGGTGCAGCGCGCGGGCCTCAACCTGGTCGAGCTCGGCGAGCCCGAGCTGTCGGTCACGCTCCACTGGCAGCAGTGGCGGGTGCAGTCGACCGGACTCGACGCGATCGCGGGAGCGGTGCGCGAGGCCGCGCGCGCGGCGCTCGAGCCCGCGTAGGGCGGCCGGCTGTCAGCCGGCCGCGCAGGCGCGGATCGCGTCGCGGCCCATCGCGACCGGCCACGTGCCGCCCGCGTCGGCGGCCCCCGTGAGCACGTCCGCGAGCGCGCGCACCGTCGGCGGCGACTCGCCGTAGGTCGCGATGTACGTCTTCGCCCGCGAGCCGAACAGGCCCCACGGCTCGCCGAGCGACACGACCACGTCGGCGTCGGCGCGGTAGGCGCCCGAGGACAGCAAAGCGATGGTGGTGCCGCCGCCGCCCACCTGGACCCCCGCATCGGCGAGCGCGGCCGTCAGGGTGCGCACCGCATCGTCCGGGCCCGCGACGATGGTGGCACGCCTCCCCACCAACGGGTCCGCGCAGTCCGCCGTCGCCACCGTCATGCCGGCCGCGGCGAACGTCTGCGCGTAGTGGACCGAGGCGGACTCCCCGGAGAGGCCCGCCGACCATCGCATGAGCAGGATCGACCGTGCCGCCGCCTCGTCGAGGCGGTCCCGCGACAGGCGCCCGTCCCTGACCGCGGCGACGATCGCGTCGATGGTGCCGTCGACGTCCTTGGGCATGAGCAGCACGTCCGCCCCCGCACGGAGCGCCGCGACGGCGACCTGGCCAGGCGTGCGCCCGTCGGCGACGCCGGCCATGTTGAGCGCGTCGGTCACCACGACGCCAGTGAAGCCCAGGCCCTCCCGCAGGTAGCGGTACGCGGCCGGCTCGAGCGTCGCGGGACGGTCGCCCCACGCCGGCACCTCGATGTGGCCCATCATCACCACCGGCGCGCCTGCGTCGATGGCGCGCGCGAACGGCACGAAGTCCCGTGCCGCGAGCGCGGCGATGCCGCGCGACTGCACGGGCAGCGCCTGGTGGGAGTCCACCGTCACGGACCCGTGGCCGGGGAAGTGCTTGATCACCGGCACCACCCCGCCGGCGACGTAGCCGTCCACCGCGGCCGTCACCGTGGCGGCGACGTCGGCCGGATCGGAGCCGGCGCTCCTGGTGCGGATGATGGGGTCGGCGGTGCCGATGGTGACGTCCGCGTCGGGCGCGTAGTCCACGTTGACGCCGATCGCGCGCATGCTCGCTGCCGACGACCGGTACGCCTCGGTCACCGCCGCCTTGTCGGTCGCGGCGCCGGCGGCCATGAACGCGGGCAGGGTCGGCACCGCGCCGGACAGGCGCGCCACGGTCCCGCCCTCCTCATCCGCGGAGATCCACACCGGCCAGTCCCGGTCGCCGATCCCCTGCAGCGCGTCCGTCAGCGCCTGCGCCTCCGCCGGCGAGGGGGCCGCGCCGTCCATGAGGATGACCCCGCCGAGATGGTTGCGGGACACGCGCGACACCGCGACGTCCGCGTCCGGCGTGTACAGGTCCGTCACGATCACCTGCCCGGCCGCGTGCCTGAGCGGCAGGGCGCGCGCGGTCGCGAGCGCATCGTCCCACTGCCCGGTGGTCGGGCCCCACGGGAGGGTCTCGACGGGCGGCGTCACCACGGGTGCCGGGCTCGCCTCGGACGGGCTCGGGGCGGACGATGCGGTCGCCGAGGGCGTCGACGTGGGCACCGGCGTCGGCACGGTGCCCGTGCAGCCCGCGAGCAGCGCCACCGCCAGGGCGGTCGCCGCGACGCGGGCGGCGCGAGCCATCAGACCGTGATGGTCGACAGCGGCATGGAGGAGTCGACGCCGATGCCGAGGTCGCTCGGGCGCACGCCCGCCTCGACCACGGCGGAGCCGAGCGCGGCGATCATCGCGCCGTTGTCGGTGCAGTAGCGCAGCGGGGGGATGCGCACGTCGATGCCGGCGGCCTCGCCGCGGGCCTGCGCGAGCTCGCGCAGCTGGCTGTTGGCGGAGAAGCCGCCGCCGATGACGAGGGTCTCGACGTCGTGCTCGCGGCACGCGTTGAGGGTCTTGGTGACGAGCACGTCGGCGACGGCCGCCGCGAAGCTCGCGCACACGTCCTCGACGGGGACGTCCTGGCCGGACGCGCGGCGCGCCTCGACCCAGCGTGCCACCGCGGTCTTGAGGCCCGAGAACGAGAAGTCGTAGGCGTGCTTGGCCATGTCCTTCGGCTTGGACAGGCCGCGCGGGAACGGGATCGCCTCGGGGTCGCCCTCGCGCGCGAGGCGGTCCACGTGAGGTCCGCCCGGGTAGGGCAGGCCGAGCAGGCGGCCGACCTTGTCGAAGGCCTCGCCCGCCGCATCGTCCAGGGTGTGGCCGAGCTCGGTGACCTTGGTCGCGATGTCGTCGACCATGAGAAGGGACGTGTGGCCGCCCGAGACCACGAGCGCCATGGTGCGGTCGGGGAAGCGGCCGTGGACCAGCTGGTCGACGGCGGCGTGGCCGATGACGTGGTTGACCCCGTACAGGGGCCTGCCGAGGCCCAGGGACAGCGCCTTCGCCGCGGAGTTGCCCACCGTGAGCGAGCCCACGAGGCCCGGACCGGCGGCGACCGCGATCGCGTCGACCCGCGACAGCGTGCGGCCGGCGCGGCTCAGCGCCTCGTCGAGCGTGGGCAGGACGGCCTCGAGGTGGGCGCGCGAGGCGACCTCGGGAACGATGCCGCCGAAGCGGGCGTGCTCGTCCATCGACGACGCGACGACGTCGGCGAGCAGCTCGCCGTCCTCGACGAGGGCGACGCCCGTCTCATCGCAGGTGCTCTCGAGTCCCAGTACCAAAGCCACGGGTCAACTGTAGTCGGGGCACGGGGCCTGCCGGCCCGAGGAGGCAAGGGACCTTCGGCCGTCGCGGACCGCGCGACGCGAGGCGCACAATGGTTGATATGACAACCGCGAATCTTTCCGCCTCGACGCTCTTCTCCCTCGACGAGGACGCGCGCGCCGCGCTGTTCACCGCCGCGCGCTCCGCCGTCGCGTTCGACGACCGCGAGGTCGACCCCGAGATCGTCGTCCGCGCGTGGGACCTCGCGAAGTTCGGCCCGACCAGCAACAACACGCAGCCGCTGCGCGTGGTCGTCGCCCGCTCGGAGGCGGCGCGCGCCGCCGTGATCGACGCCGCGATGCCGTTCAACAAGCCGCGCCTCGCGCAGGCGCCGCTCATCCTGGTCGCGGCCCACGACGACCGCTTCCACGACCACCACGAGATCTGGGCGCCCGGCGCCCCCGAGCTCGGCGCGCGCTTCGAGGCCAACCCGGAGATGCGCGCGTCGCTCGCGCACTCGGGCGCGATGCTCGCGCTGGGCTACCTCGTCATCGCGCTGCGCGCGGAGGGCCTCGCGCTGCGCCCGTACGGCGGCTTCGACAAGGCCGCGCTCGACGCGTCCCTCATGCCCGAGGGCTGGCGCTCCGAGGTCATCCTCGGCGTCGGCTACCCGACCGCCGGCGACGACCAGTCCGGCGACCGCCGCGGCCGCATCCCCGCCGAGATCGGCATCCGCGAGCTCTGACCCCCGGTTCGGGACGCTCAGTCCTCAGGATCCGGCGATCTCGACGATCTCGGGACGCTCAGTCCTCATGGCCCCCGCGGACCCACGGGGCGCTCGGCGCCAAGCCCCGCGCCCGGTCCCGCGTAGCGTCGGAGGACTGAGCGTCCCGAGACGGACGCGCGGCGCAGAATCCGAGGACTGAGCGTCCCGAACCCGCGGCGCGGCGATCAGGGGGTCAGGGGTTCGAATCCCCTCAGCTCCACCCTCATCACCAGCGCATCGATGCCCTCCGGCTGGTAGTACTTGCGCCGGATCCGCACGTCCTCGAAGCCGTAGCTCCGATACAGCGCCAGGGCGGGCACGTTGTCGACGGCGACCTCGAGCCACGCGTCCGGGGCCTTCTCCTCGCGCGCGGCGGCCATGAAGTCGTCCATGAGCGCGCGGCCCAGCCCGCGCCCGCGCGCATCCGGCACCACCGCGATGTTGAGCAGGTGGAACGCGTCGCCGTCGTAGCCGTACACCGAGTACCCGACCAGCTCGCCTTCCAGGGACAGGCCCCGGTAGCGCGTGAGCCCGTAGAGGTAGTCGTGCTGGATGAGCTCGCGCGACCACGCGGACGCGCCGAACATGCGCTCCTCCTGCGCGGCCATCCAGCCCAGGTCCTCCGCGGTGAGGTCGCGGATGGTCCAGGCGGGGGACGATGCGCCGGTGGCGGTCACGCTCCCGGCACGCCGTGCACGTCGGGGCGGCGCAGGTACAGCGGCTCGGTGCCGAGGTCCTCGCCGGCCGCGCGCAGCCGGGCCGCGACGGCGACCAGCAGCGCCGGGTCGGGGTCGCCGTCAACGGCGCCCGGGAACGCCTCGGGGTACAGCAGCGCCCCGCGGCCCACCACGGAGCCCACCACGGGCACCTCGCCGGGCGCGGACACGGCCGGCCCAGACACGCGCACGCCGTCGCGATAGGTCGCCCAGTAGACCTCCTTGCGGCGCGCGTCGGCCACCGCGGTGACCTCCCCGGCCGCCGAGGCGCCCAGCGCGTCGAGCGAGCACACGCCCTCGACCGGGACGCCCCACACGTGGCCGAGCGTGCGCGCGGTCATGAGCCCGACCCGCAGGCCGGTGAACGGCGCGGGGCCCGTGCCCACGACGATGCGGGCGACGTCCGTGCGGGCCGCGCCCGCCTCCTCGAGGGCGGACTCGATGAGGCCGGACAGCAGCTCGGAGTGGCCGCGGGGGTTGAACTCCGAGCGTCGCGCGAGCACCTCGCCGGCGGGCGAGAGGACGGCGACGGCGATGGCGGACGAGGTGTCGAGCGCGAGGATCACGGGACTAGCCTACGAGCGCGACGCCGGCCCAGCGGTCGCCGTGGGTGGTGAAGGTGACGGTGCGCAGGCCCTCGTCGGGGCGCTCCATGTCGACCTCGCCGCCGACCTCGCGCGCGATGACCACGTGCACGCGGTCCTCCGACAGCTGCTCAGCCTTGTCCTCGCCCCACTCGATCACGGTGACCGAGGACTCGACGGTGGTGTCGAGGTCCAGGTCGTCGAGCTCGGCGAGCGAGTTCAGCCGGTATGCGTCGACGTGGATGAGCGCGGGCCCGCCCACCTCGGACGGATGGGTGCGGGCGATGATGAACGTGGGGCTCGCGACCGGCCCGCGCACGCCGAGCGCCGCGCCCAGGCCCTGCGTGAACGTGGTCTTGCCCGCGCCCAGGTCGCCCGACAGGATGACCACGTCGCCGGGGCGCAGGTGCGGCGCGAGGACGTCGCGCGCGAGGGCGCGCATGGCGTCGCCGTCCGCGACGGTGAACGATGCGGTGGTGGGCTCGGTCATGCGGGGTGCTTCTCCTTCAGTCCGCCGAAGCGGCACACGATCTCATAGTCGATGGTGCCCGCGGCCTCGGCCCACTCGCGCGCGGAGGGGCCGTCGGCGCCGATGAGCACCACCTCGTCCCCCGGCCGCTCGGTCGCGTCGGGCCCGAGGTCGAGCACCACCTGGTCCATGCACACGCGCCCCGCGATGACGTGGCGCCGCCCGCCGATCGCGACGGGACCGCGGCCGCCCCCGGCGGAGCGGAAGATGCCGTCCGAGTAGCCCGCCGTCACGAGCCCGAGGCGGGTGTCGCGCGGCGTCGTGTACTCGTGGCCGTAGCTCACGCCCTCGCCCGCCGGCACGTCCTTGACCAGCGCGAGCGACGCGGTCACGCGCATCGCGGGCGTGAGTCCCCAGTCCCCGCCGTCGGCGTCCGGCACGGGCGGCAGGCCGTAGACGGCGATGCCGGGGCGCACGAGGTCGAAGTGCAGGTCGGGGCGCGTCAGGGTCGCCGCCGAGTTGGCGAGGTGGCGCACCTCGAGCGCGATCCCGCGCGCCTCGATGACCGCGAGCGCGTCGCGGAACACCGCGGCCTGGCGGTCGATGGTGGGGTCACCCGGGCGGTCGGCCCACGCGAGGTGCGACCAGGCGCCGACGACGACCACCGCATCGTCCGCCGCGAGCGCGGCGTCGATGAGCGCGGGCAGGGCCTCGGGGCGCACGCCCTCGCGCGACAGCCCCGTGTCGATCGCGACGTGCACGCGCGCGACCTCGCCGGACATGCGGGCGGCTGCCACGATGGTGTCGAGCACCTCGAGGGACGATGCGCTGAGGTCCACTCCCGCGCGGATGAGGCCGCGTGCGGGCAGCTCGGGGCCGTAGAGCCAGCACAGGAGGCGGCCGGTGTCGCCGGCGGCGCGCAGCGCGAGGGCCTCGTCGGGCTGGGCCACGCCGAGCCACGTCGCGCCGCCCTCGCGCGCGGCCGCGCCCGACTCCACGAGGCCGTGGCCGTAGGCGTCGGCCTTCACGACGGCCATCACCTGCGCGGTGGGCGCGTGCTCCTGGAGGCGCTCGACGTTGCGCGTGATCGCGCCGTGGTCGACCGTGATGCTCAGACGGGTCATTCAGCCCTCCCCGATGACGACGGCGGAGGCGATCCCCGCGTCGTGCGACAGCGACACGTGCAGCGACGTGATGCCCAGCGCGGCGGCGCGCGCCGCCACGGTCCCGGTGACCGCGAGCGTGGGGGCGCCGTCGGCGCCGCGCACCACCTCGCAGTCCTGCCAGCTCAGGCCCGCGGGGGCGCCGAGCGCCTTGGCGAGCGCCTCCTTCGCTGCCCAGCGGGCGGCGAGGCTCGCGTGGCCCAGGCCGCGCTCGGCGGGCGTGAAGACGCGCTCGAGGAAGCCGGGCGAGCGCTCGAGGGCGTCCTCGAAGCGCGCGATCTCGACCACGTCGATGCCGAGCCCCAGGACGGCCACGCTCACTCCACCGTGACGGACTTGGCGAGGTTGCGCGGCTGGTCGACGTCGTAGCCCTTGGCGGCCGCGAGCTCGAGCGCGAACAGCTGCAGCGGCACCACCGACAGGAGCGGCGTCATGAGCACGGGCGCGGAGGGCACGTAGAAGACCTGCTCGGCGTAGTTCGCGGCCTCGGTGTCGCCCTCCTCCGCGATGACGAACGTGCGGGCGCCGCGCGCGCGGACCTCCTGCACGTTGGAGATCACCTTGGAGTGCAGCGACTCGCGCCCGCGCGGGCTGGGCAGCACGATGAACACCGGCTGGCCCTCCTCGACGAGCGCGATGGGGCCGTGCTTGAGCTCGCCCGCGGCGAAGCCCTCGGCGTGGATGTACGCGAGCTCCTTGAGCTTGAGCGCGCCCTCGAGCGCGACCGGGAAGCCCACGTGGCGGCCGAGGAACAGCACGGTGCGCTCGTCCGCCATCGACCGCGCGAGCGCGCGGATCGGCTCGGACGCGTCGAGGACGCGCTGGATCTTGGCCGGGATCGCGTCGAGCTGCTCGAGCAGCGACTCGATCTCGTCGGGGAACTTGTTGCCGCGCAGCTCGGCCAGGTAGATGCCGAGCAGGTACACCGCGGTGATCTGCGCGAGGAACGCCTTGGTCGACGCGACCGCGATCTCGGGCCCGGCACGCGTGTAGAGGACCGCGTCGGCCTCGCGGGCGATGGTCGAGCCCTGCGAGTTGACGATCGCGATGACGGGCGCTCCCTGCTGCTGCGCGTGGCGCACCGCCATGATCGTGTCCATCGTCTCGCCGGACTGCGAGATGGCGACCACGAGGGTGCGGACGCTCACGACGGGGTCGCGGTAGCGGAACTCGTGCGCGAGCTCGACCTCGACCGGGATGCGGCACCAGTGCTCGATCGCGTAGCGGCCCACCAGGCCCGCGTAGGCGGCGGTGCCGCACGCGACCACGATGATCTTGTCGATCGAGTTGAGGATCGTCTCGTGGATCATGCCGCCGTCGAGCTGGAGGCGGCCGTGCTCGTCGATGCGCCCGCGCAGGGTGTCCGCGACCGCCGTCGGCTGGTCGTGGATCTCCTTCTCCATGAAGGTCGCGAAGCCGCCCTTCTGGGCCGCGGAGGCGTCCCAGTCCACGTGGTACGGCTCGCGCTCGACCACGAGCCCGCGGATGTCGGTGATGGTGACGCCGTCGGGCGTGATCTCGACCACCTCGTCCTGGTGCAGCTCGAGCGCGGTGCGGGTGTGCTCGATGAACGCGACCACGTCCGAGCCGAGGAAGTTCTCGCCCTCGCCCAGCCCGATCACGAGCGGGCTGTTGCGGCGCGCGCCCACGACCGTGCGGGGCTCGCGCGCGTCGACCGCGAGCAGCGTGAACGCGCCCTCGAGGCGGCGCGTGATGGCGCGCATCGCGTCGGCGAGCGTCTTGCCGGTCTCGACCTCGCGCGCGAGCAGGTGGCCCGCGACCTCGGTGTCGGTCTCCGACAGGAACGTCACGCCCTCGGCGAGCAGCTCGGCGCGCAGCGGCGCGAAGTTCTCGATGATGCCGTTGTGGATGATCGCGATGCGCCCGCCCGCCGCGAGGTGCGGGTGCGCGTTCGCGTCCGTGGGCGCGCCGTGCGTCGCCCAGCGGGTGTGGCCGATCGCGGCGGTGCCGTCCGCGAGCGGACGCTCGGCGAGCTCCTTCTCGAGGTTGACCAGCTTGCCGGCCTTCTTGCTCATCGCCACGCGCGACGGGTCCTCGGTCACCACGGCGATGCCGGCGGAGTCGTATCCGCGGTACTCCAGCCGTGCCAGACCCGCCATCACCACGCCCTGGGGGCGGGCCCCGGGCGCGCCCGAACCCACATATCCGACGATTCCACACATGGGCCCGAGTCTAGTTGCCGGCCCCGCGCGCCCGGCGCAGGCCGCCGCGCGCCCCGCACCGCCCGCATCGTCCCGCGCGGGGGTCCGCGGCACGATGCGCAACAATGGGCGGGTGAACGAGGCGCGACGCTCCGACGAGGGCACCCCGTACGTCACCCTCACGCGCGACGAGTGGGCCGCGCTGGCGGACGCGACGCCGCTGCCGCTGACGGCGGAGGACGTGGCCCGCGTGCGAGGGCTGGGCGACCCGATCGACATCGCCGAGGTGGACCGGATCTACCGGCCGCTGTCGCGGCTGCTCGACCTGTACTCCGGGACCACCGGGATGCTGCACCGCGCGACCAGCGAGTTCCTGGGCGAGCGGGCGTCGCGGACACCGTTCGTCATCGGGGTCGCCGGCTCCGTCGCGGTCGGCAAGTCGACCACCGCCCGCCTGCTGCGCGAGCTCATGGCGCGCTGGCCCTCGTCGCCGCACGTCGCGCTCGTCACGACGGACGGCTTCCTGTACCCCAACGCGGTGCTCGAGGAGCGCGGCCTCATGGCGCGCAAGGGCTTCCCCGAGTCGTACGACCGCCGCGCGCTGCGCGACTTCATCCTCAAGGTGAAGTCGGGCGCCGCCGAGGTCACGGCGCCCGTGTACTCGCATCAGGTCTACGACATCGTCACGGACCAGCGCGTGGTGGTCCGCCAGCCGGACGTGCTGATCGTCGAGGGCCTCAACGTGCTGCAGACGGCGCAGGCGCGCGAGCCCGGCTCGTCGCAGCTCGCGGTGAGCGACTTCTTCGACGTGTCGATCTACGTGGACGCCCACCCCGACGACATCCGCCGCTGGTACATCGAGCGGTTCCTCGCGCTCCGCGAGTCGGCGTTCGCGAAGCCGGACTCGTACTTCCACTCGTATTCGACGCTGACCGACGACCAGGCGGTGGCCGTGGCGGGCCAGGTGTGGGACACGGTCAACGCGCCCAACCTCGCGCGCAACATCGCCCCCACCCGCTCGCGCGCGACCATCATCCTCAACAAGGGCCCCGAGCACCGCGTCGAGTCCGTGAGGATGCGCAAGATCTAGGCCGCGGGACCGTCAGTCGCCATCCTCGCCGTCCCCGGCCTGGCGCCGCTCGCGGCGCGAGGGGCGGACCTGGAGCTCGCCGGTGACGAGGCGCTCCTCGATCTCCGCGGACAGGTCGGGCATCTTGGGCTCGGCAAAGCCGAGGCGCGCGAGCACCTTGTCGATGAGGATGCCGAGCGCGATGCCGCCGACCACGCCGACGAGGATCGACACGAGCAGGTTCTCGAAGATCGACCCGGCCCAGATGCCCAGCATCGTCGCGTAGGTCGCCCAGATCACGGCCGCGACCGCGTCGACGATCATGAACCACGGCCGCGGGTAGCGCAGCGCGCCCGCGGTGAGGTTGACGGCGACGCGGCCCATGGGGATGAAGCGCGCGGCGATGATGAACGTGGTGCCGCGGCGCTCGAGCGTGGTCTCGGCCCAGTCGAGGGTCTTGCGCACCCCCTCGCGGGCGAAGAACGGGTGCTCCCGGACGTCGAACTTGGAGCCGATGATGTACGCGATCTGGTCGCCGCACCACGCGCCCACGGCCGCCGCGATCCACACGAGCCAGATGACGGGGGTCCCGGTCTGCGCCCACGCGGTCGCGGTGGCGATGACGACGGACTCGCTCGGGAAGATGGGGATGACGCCGTCGATGAGCGACAGCGCCCAGACCCCTGGGTAGATCCAGATGGACTCGGTGAGCGACAGGATCCAGTCCTGCAGCGCGCCTGTCCAGTCCGTCAGCAGGTGCCAGAGCGAGTTCACGGGGCCAGTCTGTCAGGTGGCGCGACCGCCCTGCGATGGGGGGACCACCTGATCCGGCACGCCGGGAGGATGATCTCGGCGCCTTCGCCCCGACCGCGCTCCACCCGAGATGTGCGTTCGGGACCGCCCCACTCGCGGTTCACGACGGGAGGTGCATCGGGCGAACGTACACACCCGCGCTCGTGTGTGGAAGGGGGTCGCGGTGGGGCGCCGCGCTACAGCGGCAGCCGCTCGCGCACCACGGCGGCGAGCGTGTCGGCGTGACGCTGGGCGTCCTCCGCGGTGGCCGCCTCGACCATGACGCGCACGAGCGGCTCGGTGCCGGACGGGCGCAGCAGCACCCGGCCGGAGTCGCCGAGCTCGCGGCGCGCGGCCGCGACGGCGGCCTGGAGGCCGGGGTCGGTGTGGACCCGTGACCGGTCGGCGCCGCGCACGTTGACGAGCACCTGCGGCAGGGTCTCGATCCCGGCGCACTGGTCGGCGAGCGAACCCTTCGCGGCGACGCGGGCCGCGATGAGCAGCGACGTGAGGACGCCGTCGCCCGTGGTCGCGTAGTCCGAGACGATGATGTGGCCCGACTGCTCGCCGCCGAGCGTGTAGCCGGCGTCGCGCATCGCCTCGAGCACGTAGCGGTCGCCCACCGCGGTCTCGACGATCTCGATGTGCTCGCGGCGCATGGCCTGGTGCAGGCCGAGGTTGCTCATCACCGTGGCGACGAGCGTCGCGCGGTAGAGCGCGCCCGCGTCACGCATCGCGATCGCGAGCAGCCCCATGATCTGGTCGCCGTTGACGATCGCGCCGGCGCCGTCCACCGCGAGGCAGCGGTCGGCGTCGCCGTCGTAGGCGACGCCGAGGTCGGCGCCGTGCTCGACGACGGCGGCCTGCAGCGGGCCCAGGTGGGTCGAGCCGACGCCCTCGTTGATGTTGAGGCCGTCGGGGGCGGCGTGGATGGTGGTGACGCGCGCGCCCGCGGCGGCGAGGGCGGCGGGGCCGACCGTGCTCGCGGCGCCGTGCGCAGCGTCGACGACGATGTGGACGCCCTCGAGTGGGGCGTCGGAGCCCGCGAACGAGCGGACGGCCGCGACGACGTGGTCGACGTAGTCGGCGGCCAGGCGGGCAGAGGGGACGATGCGTCCGACCTCGGCTCCGGTGGGGCGGGACCAGCCCTCCCCGACGCGCGCCTCGATGGCCTCCTCGACGGAGTCGTCGAGCTTGTGGCCGCCGCGCGCGAAGAACTTGATGCCGTTGTCCGGCATGGGGTTGTGGGAGGCGGAGATCACCACGCCCAGGTCCGCCTCGGTGGAGGCGGTCAGGTACGCGACCGCGGGGGTGGGCACGACGCCCACGTCGAGCACATCGACGCCCGCGGAAGCAAGACCGGCCGCGACAGCCGCGCTCAGGAACTCGCCTGAGACGCGGGTGTCGCGGCCGATGACGGCACGCGGACGGTGCCCGGAGAACTCGCCCCGCTCCCCCAGGACGTGAGCCGCAGCGACCGCGAGGTCGACAGCCAGCTCCGCCGTGAGGTCCCGGTTGGCCAAGCCCCGGACACCGTCCGTGCCGAAGAGTCGCGCCATGCGCGAGAGGTTAGCGCTTCGAGTACTGCGGCGCGCGGCGGGCCTTCTTGAGACCGGCCTTCTTGCGCTCGACGACGCGGGCGTCACGAGTGAGGAAGCCGGCCTTCTTGAGCGCCGGGCGGTTGTTGTCCTCGTCGATCTCGTTCAGCGCGCGGGACACGCCGAGACGGAGCGCACCGGCCTGACCCGAGGGGCCGCCACCGTGGATGCGGGCGTGCACGTCGAACTTGCCCTCGATGTCGAGGAGCGCGAACGGCGAGTTCACCAGCTGCTGGTGGACCTTGTTCGGGAAGTAGTCCTCGATGTCGCGGCCGTTGATGACCCACTTGCCGGTGCCGGGCACCAGGCGGACGCGGGCGACGGCCTCCTTGCGACGGCCGAGGCCGGCGCCGGGGGCGAGGTTGGTGACACCCTTGCCGCGCTCGGCAACGGTCTCGGAGGTGTACTCGGACGGGGTCTCGTTCTCGACCTCGGTGGTCACATCTGCCACTTTCATCAATCCTTAGCTGCTGCGGCGCTTACTGCGCGACCTGGGAGATCTCGAAGACCTCGGGCTGCTGCGCGGCGTGCGGGTGCTCCGCGCCGGCGTAGACCTTGAGGTGCTTGAGCTGGGCGGCGCCGAGCTTGGTCTTGGGCAGCATGCCCTTGACCGCGTTCTCGATCACGCGACGGGGGTTCTTCTCGAGGAGCTCGCCGATCGGGACGGCCGAGAGACCGCCCGGGAAGCCCGAGTGGCGGTAGACCATCTTGTCGGTGAGCTTGTTGCCCGAGAGGGCCACCTTCTCAGCGTTGATGACGATGACGAAGTCACCGCCGTCGACGTGGGGCGCGAAGGTCGCCTTGTGCTTGCCGCGGAGCAGCGAAGCGGCCTGGGAGGCCAGACGACCGAGGACCACGTCAGTAGCGTCGATGACGTACCAGTTCTTGGTGACGTCACCCGGCTTGGGAGAAAACGTACGCACTGTGAAGCCTTACTTCTACTCGATTGGGTGTGCGGTACCGGGAGGCACCGCGAAGCAATTCGGTCGGCGGGTCCTGCGGAGGCGAGTGGGAGGCACCGTCCACGAGGGAACGCACAACGACACACCATCATACGCGGGACCCGCCGGAATCTCAATCCGAGGGTCCCGGGTGCGCGCGTCGGTCACGGAAGGGTGCGCCGGCCTCGGGTAGCCTCGGCGCGCTCGGCGAGCGCCGCATCGTCCGGATACGCCACCTCCTCGAGCGTGAGGCCGTGCGCCGGCGCGACCGCGATCGCCTGCGAGCGGGTCTCGGTGGCCGCGACGAGAGCGAGCCAGTCGAGGTCGCGGCGGCCCTCCCCCACGGTCAGCAGCGCGCCCACGAGCGAGCGCACCATCGAGTGGCAGAACGCGTCCGCGCGCACCGTCGCGACCACCAGGCCGGCGTCCGGCCCGTCGATCTCGCGCCGCCACGACAGCTCAAGGAGGTCGCGGATGGTGGTGGCGCCCTCCCTGCCGCGGCAGAAGGCCGCGAAGTCCCGCAGCCCCAGCAGGGTGGACGATGCGCGGTTGAGGGCGTCGATATCGAGCGGGCGGCTCACGCGCACCACGTGACGGCGCCGGAGCACGTCCTGGACGCCGTCGGTGACCCGGTAGGCGTAGCGGCGCTGCGTGGCCGAGAACCGGGCGTCGAAGCCCTCCGGCGCAACCGTGACGTCCCGGATCACGACGTCGTTCGGCAGGACGCCGTCGAGGCGGCTGAGGAGCCCCTCCGCGGGGGTGCGCGGGGCGCGGCCCGGCATGCGGTTCCAGGCCTCGGCGTCGATGTCGATGTGGGCCACCTGGCCGCGCGCGTGCACGCCCGCGTCGGTGCGTCCCGCGACGGTGACGCGCGGGTACGCCTCCTGGCGGACGATGCGGGTGAGGGCATCCTCGAGGACGCCCTGGACGGTCCGCAGCCCGGGCTGGGTGGCCCAGCCGGAGAAGTCGGTGCCGTCGTAGGAAAGGTCGAGGCGGGCCCGCACGACCGGTGTGGTGATCATGCGGACCCGCCTCGGGGTGCCTTCAAGGAAGGCGGTGCTTACTTGGCGTCGTCGGCGACGGGCGCCTCGGCGGCCTCGGCCTCGACGGCCGGGGTCTCCTCGACGACGGTCTCCTCGACGACCTCGACGGTCTCGTCGGCGACGGGCGCCTCCTCGACCTTCTCGGCCTTCTTCGGCGCGGCCTTCTTGGTGGCCTTCTCGGCCTCCTTGGCGACGGCCTTCTTGGCCGGGGTGCCGAACTCGACGAGCTCGATCACGGCCATGGGGGCGTTGTCGCCCTTGCGGTTGCCGACCTTGGTGATGCGGGTGTAGCCGCCGTCACGCTCGGCGAAGCCGGGGCCGATCTCCGTGAAGAGCTTGTGCACGACGCCCTTGTCCGAGATGATCCCGAGCGCCTTGCGGCGCGAGGCGAGGTCGCCGCGCTTCGCGAAGGTGACGAGGCGCTCGGCGTGCGGGCGCAGGCGCTTGGCCTTCGTCACGGTCGTGGTGATGCGACCGTGCTCGAAGAGGCTCTGCGCGAGGTTCGCGAGCATCTGACGCTCGTGGGCGGGACCGCCGCCGAGGCGGGCACCCTTGGTGGGGGTAGGCATAGTTGAAAGTTCTCCTTGTTACTCGTCGCTGCCCGAGAAGTACACGGACGACGAGCTGTCGTACTCGACAGCGCTGTCCTTGAGGGAGAAGCCCAGCTCGGCGAGCTTCTCCTTGACCTCGGTGATCGACTTCTGGCCGAAGTTGCGGATGTCCATGAGGTCCGCCTCGGAACGCGCCGTGAGCTCGCCCACCGTGTGGATGCCCTCGCGCTTGAGGCAGTTGTACGACCGCTGGGTGAGGTTGAGCTCCTCGATCGGCTGGTTGTAGTCCTCCTCGAGCGACTCGTCGGTGTCCGACGGGCCGATCTCGATGCCCTCGGCGGCCTCGTTGAGGCCACGCGCGAGCGAGAACAGCTCGACCAGCGTCGCACCCGCGGACGCGACGGCGTCGCGCGGCGAGATGGAGTTCTTGGTCTCGACGTCGAGGATGAGCTCGTCGAAGTCCGTGCGCTGGGCGACACGGGTCGCCTCGACCTTGTACGTCACCTTGAGGACCGGCGAGTAGATCGAGTCGACGGGGATCTGACCGATCTCCGCGTCGTAGCTCTTGTTCATCGCCGCCGGGACGTAGCCGCGGCCACGCTCGACCGTGAGCTCGACCTCGAACTTCGCCTTCGCGTTGAGGGTCGCGATGTGGAGGTCCGGGTTGTGGATCTCGACGCCGGCCGGGGGCTGGATGTCAGCACCCGTGACGACGCCCGCGCCCGACTTGCGCAGGTACATCACGACGGGCTCGTCGTTCTCCGACGAGACCACGAGGTTCTTGAGGTTGAGCAGGATCTCGGTCACGTCCTCCTTGACACCATCGATGGTGGTGAACTCGTGGAGGACGCCCTCGAAACGCACCGACGTCACGGCCGCGCCCGGGATGGACGACAGCAGCGTGCGGCGGAGCGAGTTGCCGAGCGTGTAGCCGAAGCCCGGCTCGAGCGGCTTGAGCGAGAACTGCGAACGGTTCTCCGAGATGACCTTCTCGGTCAGCGTGGGACGCTGTGCGATCAGCACGGTTGTTTCCTTTCCGAGCACCCGCTATCTGATGCTCGAGATTCCCTGCCGGATTCGGTCCGACGGGGGCCAGAAGCTGGAAATGAGGGGGCGGCCACGGGCCGATGACGTGCATCGGCCCGCGACCGGAGGCGCGGGCTCGACCCGCGCGGGCGTGCTAGTTGCGGCGGCGCTTGGGCGGGCGGCAGCCGTTGTGCGCCTGCGGGGTGACGTCCTTGATGGAGGTCACCTCGAGGCCGGCGGCCGTCAGCGAGCGGATCGCGGTGTCGCGGCCCGAGCCCGGGCCCTTCACGAACACGTCCACCTTGCTCATGCCGGCCTCCTGGGCGCGGCGAGCGGCGGCCTCGGCAGCCATCTGCGCGGCGTAAGGCGTCGACTTGCGCGAGCCCTTGAAGCCGACCTGGCCGGAGGACGACCACGACACCACGGCGCCCGAGGGGTCCGTGATCGAGATGATCGTGTTGTTGAAGGTGGACTTGATGTGCGCCTGACCGTGCGCGACGGTCTTCTTGATCTTCTTGCGCGGCTTGCGAGTAGGAGCGGCCATGTCTTACTTCTTCTTTCCGGCGACGGTCTTCTTGCGGCCCTTGCGGGTGCGCGCGTTGGTCTTGGTCCGCTGACCACGGACGGGCATGCCGCGGCGGTGGCGCAGGCCCTGGTAGTTGCCGATCTCGACCTTGCGGCGGATGTCGGCGGCCACCTCGCGGCGCAGGTCGCCCTCGACGGTGAAGTTGGCCTCGATGTAGTCACGGAGCGCGACGAGCTGGTCGTCGGTCGCGTCCTTGACGCGCAGGTCCTGGCTGATGCCGGTCGCTGCGAGGATCTGCTCGGCGCGGGTGCGGCCGATGCCGTAGATGTAGGTAAGTGCGATCACCATGCGCTTGTCGCGCGGGATGTCGACACCAACGATGCGTGCCATTGCTTGGGTTGCTCCATCAGTTGTCGGAGGTCTGACGCTCGACTGCCCCGCTCAAGCGAAGCGGGCCCCGGCCTCCGAGCCGGGGGTTGGTGCGTTGTCGAACGAGGATGTTCTGGGTGTGTCTAGCCCTGACGCTGCTTGTGGCGCAGGTTCTCGCAGATGACCATCACGCGGCCATTGCGTCGGATCACCTTGCACTTGTCGCAGATCGGCTTGACGCTGGGCTTAACCTTCATGGTTCTTTCCTGCGTCGCTCGGGCGCGCTAACGCCCGCACGACGACTCACTTGTAGCGGTAGACGATCCGGCCGCGGGACAGGTCATAGGGGCTGAGCTCCACCACCACGCGGTCCTCGGGAAGGATCCTGATGTAGTGCTGGCGCATCTTCCCGGAGATGTGAGCGAGCACGAGGTGCCCGTTCGTCAGCTCCACACGGAACGATGCGTTGGGCAGGGCTTCCACCACTACGCCCTCGACCTCGATGACGCCGTCTTTCTTGGCCATGAACTCCGCTAACGTTGATTGACAGGGATTGCGGGCGCGCAAAAACGCCCAACGGAAAACTATACGGCAATCTCCGCGTGCTCTCAACCGGGCAGGCGCATCGGCGCGCAGGCCCCGGGAGGCGTGTCAACGGGATCAGGGTACCGCGCCGCGGGCGATCGGCCCAGCCCCGCGCGTGCCGGCGCGTCGACGCGTCGCGGACCGACGCATCGTCCCAGGTGGACCCGCGGGTGCGAGCCCGCGCGGGTCAGCGGAAGGCGTTGCGCAGGCGCTGGACAGCGAGGCCCGAGATGCGCGGATCGCGGTGGTCCGCGAGGCGGCGCACCACCGACGACGGGGTGCGCGGGTTCGACAGCAGCGCGCTGAGCACCTCGAGGCTCGCGTCGTGGCCGAGCGAGACGAGCGCCCCCATGGGGCAGTCCGCACGCGCGGCCACCGCCGCGCGCACGGCGGGGTCACGATGCACCGCGAGCGGCAGGAGCTCGGAACCGCTGACCTCAGGATCGATCGCACGCGCCACGTCCTCGGACGCCCCGCTGGCCGGAATCACCACGGAGTACCTCCCCAACACTCGTCGTTGTGGCAAGTATCTTCCGGAGGTCGGCACGAACCGGTCAAACCGATGTGAGGAATCAGACATCGCGACATCCTCCGGACACATCCACGGCGTCGATGCCGCGGTCTGCCAGGGCGGGCGCCGTCAGTGCGCGGGACGGTGGGCCCGCGGCGGCACCACGGGTCGGGGCGGCAGCGTCCGGGCGGCGCGCTCCCCCACCGGCGACGCGGGGTCGGCCATCGGCGCCCTCGCCGGCCGCTCGTCGATCTCCGTCGGCGGGCGCGGCGCCGGGGCGGGCAGCGCACCGTCGATCGCGCGCCGTGCCAGCCGGGCGACCTCCTCCCGCCGATGCGCCGCGAGCGTCTCGAGGACGGGTCGCGGGGTGGCGGCGTTGCGGGCGAGCGCCTTGAGCACCGCGACGTCCTTGTCGTCCGCGAGCACGCGGGCGATCGCGGCGGCGAGCCCGCCGCCCGCGGCCAGGGCGACCCTGACCGACGCGCGACGGTCGTGCGCCAGCGTCGCCTGCATCCCGAGCGGGCAGTCGGCGCGCGAGGCGATCGCCTCGCGCACGGCGGGCTCGCGATGCCGGGCGAGCTCCATCACGCGCGCGCGGGCCAGCCCGTCCGCGCGGGCCTCGTTGACCACGGCACGCAGCCCGTCGTCCGCGCGCTCGGACGCCACGGGCACCCCCGACGCCGCCATGAACGCGCGCGACCACCCGTCGTCGGCCACCGCCACCTCCTCGCATCGTGACGGCGAGGCTACGACGCGCGGGTGAGCAACGGCTGGCCGCGAGGTGTCGGCGCGGTGACGCGCGGACGAACCCTGGGTAGCGGCGCTACACGTCGACCGGCGGGCGGAAGCCGCGGACCGGCGCGGTGCGGGTCGGACGGGCCGGCAGCGGCTCGGCCGGCTCGAGCGGCGGCTCCGCGGCCGCCATCGCCGCATCGGCCGCGGCCGCGAGCGACTGCTCGGCGGCCTGCGCGAGCATCGCCTCGCGCCGTGCCTCCGACTCCTCGAACACGCGGTCCCGCAGCTCGGGCATCCGCGCGTCGGCGGTCCCGCCTCCCGCGGCGCGCGACTCGAGCGCCGCGGCCGCGGCGGCACGCACCTCGGACTTGCGGTGCACGGCGAGCGCCTCGATGATGTCGGGCGTGGTCGCGGGGTTGGACGCGACCGCGCACATCACCTCGACGCTGCGGTCGTGGGAGAGGTACTCGAGGATCGAGTGGAGCACGCGCGGGTTGCCGGCCATGGCGGCGCGCACCGGCGCCGCGTGGTCGTGCGCGAGCGTGACCATGAGCCCGAACGGGCAGTCGGCCCGCCGCGCGACCGCCTCGCGCACGAGCGCGTTGCGCGACGCGCCGAGCGCCTGGAGCCGCTCCTTGGTCAGCTCCGGCGCGCCGGCCTCGTCGACCTCCGCGCTCGCCCCCGGTGCATAGGAAAACCCTCGCGCCATGACGCCCCTCCTCAGCTGCCGGCGCCTGCCACGCCGGCTACGAGGACGCTAACCCGCGTGCTTTGCCCCTGCGTGCCGCGCATGTAACGAACACGTGAACGCGTGTGGGATCGCCCACACCAGGGACGATGCAGGGAGCGGGCCGCCGCGAGGCGACGGTGCGGCGCGGGGCGCCTACGGCGCGACGGGCGTGACGCCGAGGGGCGCGAGCTTGGAGGCGCCGCCGTCGGACGCGGTGAGCACCCAGATGCCGTCCTCGTGGACGGCGATGGAGTGCTCCCAGTGCGCGGCGCGCGAGCCGTCGAGGGACACCACGGTCCACTCGTCGCTCAGCACGGCCGAGTCGGATGTGCCGATCACGAGCATCGGCTCGATCGCGACGCACATGCCCGGCCGCACGCGGGGGCTGCGTCCGCGCACGCGGTAGTTGGGGACGTCGGGCGACATGTGCATCTCCGTGCCGATGCCGTGGCCCACGTAGCCCTCGAGGGGGTGGAGGCCGGCCTCGTCCGCGACGTCCTCGACGGCCTCGGACACCTCGGAGATCCGCTCCGCCGTGGCGAGGGCGGCGATGCCGGCCCACAGCGACCGCTCGGTGGCCTTGACGAGCGCGACGTCCGCCTTGGACCGCGGCTCGCCGACGATGAAGCTGACGGCGCTGTCGCCGTGCCAGCCCTCCACGATCGCGCCGCAGTCGATCGACACGACGTCGCCCTCGGCCAGCACCCGGTCGCCGGGGATGCCGTGGACGACCTCCTCGTTGACCGAGATGCAGGACACCGCGGGGAAGCCGTGGTACCCGAGGAAGTTCGAGGTGGCGCCCGCCTCCGCGATCACGCGCGCGGCGGCCGCGTCGACCTCCGCGGTGGTGACGCCGGGGGCGCTCGCCGCCTTCGCGGCGGCGAGCGCCGCCTCGACGATCACCCCGGCACGGGCCATGACCCGCATCTCCTCGCGGGACTTCAGCTGGATGCGGTCGGCCATGGTCAGCGGGAGACGGCGGCGACGAGGCGGTCGGTGACCTCGTCGATCTCGCCCAGGCCGTCGACCTGGACCAGGACGCCGCGGCCCGCGTAGAACGCGGTGAGCGGCGCGGTCGAGGTCGAGTAGACCTCGAGGCGCTTGCGGATGACCGGCTCGGTGTCGTCGGCGCGGCCCTCGATCTCGGCGCGCTTGAGCAGGCGCTCGGTCACCACGTCGAAGTCGGCGGTGATCTCGATGGCGACGTCGAGCGCGACACCCAGGTCGGCGAGCATCGTGTCGAGCTCGACCGCCTGCTCCGGGTTGCGCGGGTAGCCGTCGAGCAGGAAGCCGCCGGCCGCATCGTCCTCGGCGAGGCGCGCGCGCACCATGGCGTTCGTCACCTCGTCGGGGACCAGCTGGCCCGCGTTCATGTACTCCTGCGCCTTGCGGCCCAGGTCGGTGCCGCCCTTGACGTTCGCGCGGAAGATGTCGCCCGTCGAGATCGCGGGGACGCCGAACCGCTCGGTGAGGCGGGCGGCCTGGGTGCCCTTGCCGGCACCGGGAGGACCAAGGAGGACTGCACGCATTACTTGAGGAACCCTTCGTAGTGATGCTGCTCGAGCTGGGACTGGATGCGCTTGACGGTGTCGAGGCCCACACCCACGAGGATGAGGATCGAGGTGCCGCCGAACGGGATCGAGTTGGACAGCCCGAGCGAGACGAACAGCAGGGTCGGCACGAGCGCGACGATCGCGAGGTACAGCGCGCCGGCCGCGGTGATGCGCGACAGCACGTAGTCGAGGAAGTCGGCGGTCGGGGTGCCCGGGCGGATGCCGGGGATGAAGCCGCCGTACTTCTTCATGTCGTCCGCGACCTGGGTCGGGTTGAACGTGATCGCCGTGTAGAAGTACGCGAAGAACACGATGAGCAGCACGTACAGCAGGATGTGCAGCGGCGCGGAGCTCTTCGCGATGTTGTTGTTGAGCCACACGGCCCAGCCCGACGGGTCGCTGCCCTGGAACTGCACGATCACCTGCGGGATCGTGAGCAGCGAGGACGCGAAGATCACGGGGATGACGCCCGCCATGTTGATCTTGAGCGGGATGTAGGTCGACGAGCCGCCGAGCATCTTGCGGCCCACCATGCGCTTGGCGTACTGGACCGGGATGCGGCGCTGCGACTGCTCGACGTACACGACCGCCGCGACCACGACGATGATGACGACGACCGTGAAGAACGTGTTGCGCACGCCGTTCGACGAGCTCCAGATGGAGCCGAACGTGCTCGGGAAGCGCGCCGCCACGGACGTGAAGATCAGCAGGGACATGCCGTTGCCGACGCCTCGCTCGGTGATGCGCTCGCCGAGCCACATCACGAGGACGGTGCCCGCGGTCATCGTCAGCACCATGGTGAGGATGACGTTCCACGAGTCGTTGGGGATGACGTCGACCGAGCAGCCGGGGAAGAACAGGCCGTTGCGCGCCATCGTGATGTACGACGCGGACTGGATGGCCGCGAACCCGACGGTGATGTAGCGCGTGTACTGCGTGAGCTTCGCCTGGCCCTCGGCGCCCTCGTTCTGGAGGGTCTCGAAGCGCGGGATGAGCACGCGCAGGAGCTGCACGATGATCGAGGCCGTGATGTACGGCATGATGCCGAGGCCGAAGATCGACAGCTGGAGCAGCGCGCCGCCGGAGAACATGTTGAGGATCTGGAGGGCAGCGTTGCCGCTCGTCTGATCCATGCACATCTGGACGTTGCCGTAGTCGATGCCCGGGGTCGGGATCGAGACGCCAAGGCGGTACACGGCGATGATGCCGATGGTGAAGAGGAGCTTCCTCCGAAGATCCGGGGTGCGGAACGCACTCATGAAGCCACTCAGCATTGATCCTCCAGGGAAATCAGAACAGGTAGAGGATACGCGACCGGGCCCGTCCGTTCGGACGGGCCCGGTGCGATCACTTCTAGCCCTCGTTGACCGAGCCGCCAGCGGCCTCGATCTTGGTCTTCGCGGACTGCGAGACCTTATCGGCGTCGACCAGGGTGACCTTGACGGAGATCTCTCCCTCGCCCAGGACCTTCACGGGCTGGTTGCGGCGGACCGCACCCTTCGCCACGAGATCGGCCTTGGTCACCTCGCCGCCCTGCGGGAACAGCTCGGAGAGCTGGCCCACGTTGACGACCTGGTAGTACACCTTGAACGGGCTCTTGAAGCCACGCAGCTTCGGGATGCGCATGTGGATGGGCGTCTGACCACCCTCGAAGCGCTCCGGAACCTGGTAGCGGGCGCCGGTGCCCTTGGTACCGCGACCGGCGGTCTTGCCCTTCGACGCCTCACCACGACCCACGCGGGTCTTCTTGGTGTGGGCGCCGGGGGCCGGACGGAGGTGGTGCACCTTGAGGGTGGCAACCTTCTCCGCGGGCTCCTCGACCTTGGGCTCGGCCTTCTTGGCGGCCGGCTTCTTGGCCGCGGCAGGCTTGGCCTCGGAGGCCGCCGCAGCGTCCTTCTTGGCGGCCGGCTTCTTCGCAGCGGGCTTCTTCTCGGCGGCCGGCTTGTCGGCAGCGGCCTTCGCCGGAGCCTTCTTGGCCGGAGCCTTCTTGGCGGGAGCCGCCTCGACGGTCTCCTCGGCCGGCGTCTTGGCGTCAGCCATCAGTCAACCTCCTCAACGGTGACCAGGTGGTCCACCGCCTTGACCATCCCGCGGATCTCGGGACGGTCCTCCTTGACGACGATGTCGCCGATGCGCTTGAGACCGAGCGAACGCAGGGTCTCACGGTGCTGCGGCTTCGTGCCGATCGCCGACTTCTTCTGAACGACCTTGAGTCGTGCCATGACTACTTCACCCCCGCTGCCTGCGCACGGAGCATCGCGGCCGGGGCCACGTCCTCCACGGCCTTGCCACGGCGGGCGGCGACGGCCTCGGGGCGCTCGAGGCGCTTGAGGGCGTCGACGGTCGCGTGCACGATGTTGATCGCGTTGGACGAGCCGAGCGACTTGCTCAGCACGTCGTGGATGCCGGCGCACTCGAGCACCGCGCGCACCGGACCACCGGCGATCACACCGGTACCCGGCGACGCGGGGCGCAGGAACACGACACCCGCGGCGGCCTCACCCTGCACGGCGTGCGGGATGGTGCCCTGGATGCGGGGGACGCGGAAGAAGTTGCGCTTGGCCTCCTCGACACCCTTCGAGATCGCGGCCGGCACCTCCTTCGCCTTGCCGTAGCCGATGCCGACGTTGCCCTCGCCGTCACCGACGACCACGAGCGCGGTGAAGCTGAAGCGACGACCGCCCTTCACGACCTTGGCGACGCGGTTGATGGTGACGACGCGCTCGACGAACTTGTTCTCCGGCTCGCTGTCACGGCGGTTGCCGCCGCGGCGGCCGCTGTTGTTGTCAGCCATAATTCCTCACTCCTGGCCGCGCCCTAGAGGGCGAGGCCCGCCTCTCGGGCAGCGTCGGCCACGGCCGCGACACGGCCGTGGTACTTGTTGCCACCGCGGTCGAAGACCACGGCCTCGATGCCCGCGGCCTTGGCACGCTCGGCGACCAGCTGGCCGACCTTCGAGGCCTTGGCCGACTTGTCGCCGTCGAGCGCACGGACGTCGGCCTCGAGGGACGACGCCGACGCGAGGGTCTTGCCCAGGGTGTCGTCGACGATCTGCGCGACCATGTGACGGTTCGAGCGGGTGACCACGAGGCGGGGACGGGCGGGGGTCCCGGAGATCTTCTTGCGCAGGCGGAAGTGGCGACGCTTGCGCTGGATCGCCTTGCCCTTGCCCTTGATGGAGATACCCATGTCTTACTTACCCGTCTTTCCTGCCTTGCGGCGAACCTGCTCGCCGGCGTAGCGGACACCCTTGCCCTTGTAGGGCTCGGGCTTGCGAATCTTGCGGATGTTCGCCGCGACCTCGCCCACCTGCTGCTTGCTGATGCCGGCAACGGTGAACTTGGTGGGACCCTCGACCGTGAAGGTGATGCCCTCCGGCGGGGTCACGACGACCGGGTGCGAGAAGCCGAGCGCGAACTCGAGGTCCGAGCCCTTCAGCGCCACGCGGTAACCGGTGCCGACGATCTCGAGCTTCTTCTCGTAGCCCGAGGTCACGCCGGTGACCATGTTCGCGATGAGCGTGCGGGTGAGGCCGTGCAGCGACTTCGACACGCGCTCGTCGTTCGGGCGCTGGACCTGGAGGCCCTCCTCGCCCTTCTCGACCGTGATGGGGGACGGCACGACGTGCGTGAGGGTGCCCTTGGGGCCCTTCACCGTGAGGTCGGCGCCGTCGATGGTGACGTCCACTCCGGCGGGAACCGGAACGGGGATCTTGCCAATGCGGGACATTCTCTCGTTCTCCTTTCCGGTTACCAGACGAACGCGACGACCTCGCCGCCGACGCCCTTCTTCTCGGCCTCGCGGTCCGTCAGCAGACCGGAGGAGGTGGACAGGATGGCAACGCCGAGGCCGCCGAGCACCTTGGGCAGGTTCGTCGACTTGGCGTACACGCGAAGGCCGGGCTTCGACACACGGCGCACACCGGCGAGCGAGCGCTCGCGGTTCGGGCCGTACTTCAGCGTGAGGGTGAGGGTCTTGCCGACCTCCGCGTCGGTGACAGCGGAGCCGGTGATGTAGCCCTCGGCCTCCAGGATCGAGGCGATGTTCGCCTTGAGCTTGGAGTGCGGCATGGCCACGGTCTCGTGGTACGCCGCGTTCGCGTTGCGCAGACGCGTCAGCATGTCTGCGATCGGGTCAGTCATCGTCATGAGTGTTGAACTCTTCCTCGCCGTGGTTTCCCTAGGGGACCTGTGGCGTAGTGGTTTACCAGCTGCTCTTGGTGATGCCGGGCAGCTCACCGCGGTGAGCCATCTCACGGAAGCACACGCGGCAGAGGCCGAACTTGCGGTACACCGAGTGCGGACGACCGCACTTCTGGCACCGGGTGTAGGACCGGACGGCGAACTTCTGCTTGCCGGCGGCCTTGTTCTTGAGCGCAGTCTTGGCCATGTCCTACTTCTCCTTGAACGGGAAGCCCAGCTGCTTGAGCAGCGAGCGGCCCTCGTCGTCGGTGGTGGCGGACGTCACGATGGTGATGTCCATGCCGCGCACGCGGTCGATCTTGTCCTGGTTGATCTCGTGGAACATCGACTGCTCCGTGAGACCGAAGGTGTAGTTGCCGTTGCCGTCGAACTGCTTGGGCGAGAGGCCGCGGAAGTCGCGGATGCGGGGAAGCGCGATCGAGATCAGGCGATCCACGAACTCCCACATGCGGTCGCCGCGCAGCGTGACGTGCGCGCCGATCGGCTGACCCTCGCGCAGCTTGAACTGCGCGATGGACTTGCGGGCCTTGGTCACCTGGGGCTTCTGGCCGGTGATCGCGGTGAGGTCCGCGATGGCACCCTCGATGAGCTTCGAGTCCTTCGCGGCGTCGCCCACACCCATGTTGACGACGACCTTCACGAGGCCGCCGACCTGGTTCACGTTCTCGTGCGCGAACTCCTCGCGGAGCTGCGCCACGATCTCGTTGCGGTACTTCTCCTTGAGACGCGGCAGCGTGGTCACGTCAGCCATCAGACGTCCTTACCCGAGCGCTTGGCGACGCGGACGCGCTTGGTGCGCGTGCGGCCGTCCTGCTCGACCTCTTCCGTGCGGTAGCCCACACGGGTGCCCTTCTTGGTCTCCGGGTCCACGAGCATCACGTTCGAGATGTGGATCGCGGCCTCGACGGTCACGAGGCCACCCTCGACGTTGTCGCGGCGGGTACCCGGCTTGATGTGCTTGGTCACACGCTGGATGCCCTCGACCACGACGCGCTCACGCACGGGGTCGACGGAGAGCACGCGGCCCTGCTGACCGCGGTCACGGCCGGCGATGACGACGACGAGGTCGTCCTTCTTGATCTTCGCCATCAGATGACCTCCGGTGCCAGCGAGATGATCTTCATGAACTTCTTGTCACGCAGCTCGCGGCCCACGGGGCCGAAGATGCGGGTGCCACGCGGGTCACCGTCGAGGTTCTTGAGGATCACAGCGGCGTTCTCGTCGAAGCGGATGTAGGAACCGTCGGGACGGCGGCGCTCCTTGGTGGTGCGCACGACGACCGCCTTGACGACGTCGCCCTTCTTGACGTTGCCGCCGGGGATCGCGTCCTTGACGGTGGCGACGATGATGTCGCCGATGCCGGCGTAGCGACGGTGCGAGCCACCGAGCACGCGGATGCAGAGGACTTCCTTGGCACCCGTGTTGTCGGCGACGCGGAGTCGCGACTCCTGCTGAATCATGTCTTTCTCCTGTCGTCTGGTTCTCGCCCGTTCCGAGCGAGCCTGGTCGAACTAGTAGTTACTTGGCCTTCTCGACGATCTCGACCAGACGCCACCGCTTGGAAGCGGACAGCGGACGGGTCTCCATCACGACGACGAGGTCGCCGATGCCGGCGGTGTTGTTCTCGTCGTGGGCCTTGATCTTGCTGGTGCGGCGCATGACCTTGCCGTAGAGCGGGTGCTTGACGCGGTCCTCGATCTCCACGGTGATGGTCTTGTCCATCTTGTCCGACGTGACGTAGCCGCGGCGCGTCTTGCGGTAGGCGCGGTGCTCCTCGGTCGCCGTCGTGTGCTTGTTGGTCGACATGTCTGTTCCTTATGCCTTCGCGGAGGGCGCGGTGCGGATACCGAGCTCGCGCTCACGCAGGATCGTGTAGATGCGCGCGATGTCGCGCTTGACGGCCTTGAGACGGCCGTGGTTCTCGAGCTGACCGGTGGCCGACTGGAAGCGCAGGTTGAACAGCTCCTCCTTGGCCTTCTTCAGCTCCTCCACGAGGCGCTCGTCCTCCATGGCGTCCAGCTCGGACGGCATGAGGTCCTTCGTACCGATGGCCATTAGATGTCACCACCCTCACGGGTCACAAAACGGGTCTTCATGGGCAGCTTGTGCTGCGCGCGGCGCATGGCCTCGCGAGCAAGCTCCTCCGGCACGCCGGCGAGCTCGAACATCACGCGACCCGGCTTGATGTTGGCGACCCACCACTCGGGCGAGCCCTTACCGGAGCCCATGCGGACCTCGGCGGGCTTCTTGGTCAGCGGACGGTCGGGGTAGATGTTGATCCACACCTTTCCACCACGCTTGATGTGACGGGTCATCGCGATACGCGCCGCCTCGATCTGGCGGTTGGTGACGTAGGCGGGCTCGAGGGCCTGGATGCCGAAGTCACCGAAGGAGATCGCGGTGCCACCGGTCGCGGCGCCCGAACGCTTCGGGTGGTGCTGCTTGCGGTGCTTCACTCGACGGGGGATAAGCATTCTCAGCTCTCCTTACCGGCCTCGGCCTGAGCCTCGGCAGCAGGGGCGTCGGCCACGGGGGCCTCGGCCTGACGGGGGGCGGCGTCACGACGCGGACCGCGGTCACCGCGGTCACCACGGCCACCACGGCCGCGCTGGGGACGGGGGGCCTTGGCCTGCTCGGCGGCCCACTCCTTCTCCGTCATGTCGCCCTTGTAGATCCACACCTTCACGCCGATCTGGCCGAAGGTGGTGCGGGCCTCGAAGAAGCCGTAGTCGATGTTCGCGCGGAGGGTGTGCAGCGGCACGCGGCCCTCGCGGTAGAACTCCGAGCGCGACATCTCGGCACCGCCGAGACGGCCCGAGCACTGCACGCGGATGCCCTTGGCACCGGCGCGGAGCGCGGACTGGATGCCCTTGCGCATGGCACGGCGGAACGACACGCGCGAGGCGAGCTGCTCGGCGATGCCCTGAGCGACGAGCTGCGCGTCGACCTCGGCGTTCTTGACCTCGAGGATGTTCAGCTGGACCTGCTTGCCGGTCAGCTTCTCGAGGTTGGCGCGAAGCTTGTCGGCCTCGGCGCCGCGGCGACCGATGACGATGCCCGGACGCGCGGTGTGCAGGTCGACGCGGACACGCTCACGCGTGCGCTCGATCTCGACCTTCGACACGCCGGCGCGCTCGAGGCCCTCCGACATCATCTTGCGGATCTTGACGTCCTCGGCCACGTAGTCGCGGTACCGCTCGCCCTTCTTGGTCGAGTCGGCGAACCAGCGCGAACGGTGGTCGGTCGTGATGCCCAGGCGGTAGCCGTGGGGGTTGACCTTCTGTCCCATGTGTTGGCCCCTTACTTGGCAGCGACCGGGGTCGCGACGGTGACGGTGATGTGGCAGGAGCGCTTGAGGATCTGGTTGGCACGACCCTGAGCGCGCGGCTGAATGCGCTTCATGGTCGGACCCTCATCCACAAAGATCTCCTTGATGACGAGCTCGCGCTCGTCGAAGCGCTCGCCGGCCTTGTCGGCCTTCACACGCGCGTTGGCGATCGCCGAGTCGATGAGCTTGCGCACGTCGACGGCCACGGCCTGCGGCTGGAACTTGAGCGAGGCCGAGGCCTCCACAGCGTTCTGACCACGGACCAGGTTCACGACGCGGCGAGCCTTCTGGGCGGTCACGCGAATGTGTCGCGTCTGCGCCTTGGCTTCCATGTTCTAACTCCTCTTACTTCGCGCAGGCGCCTTAGCGGCGGCCCTTGCGGTCGTCCTTGACGTGGCCCTTGAACGTGCGCGTGGGAGCGAACTCGCCCAGCTTGTGGCCGACCATCGACTCGGTGACGAACACCGGGACGTGCTTGCGGCCGTCGTGCACGGCAAAGGTGTGACCCAGGAAGTCCGGCGTGATGACCGAACGACGCGACCAGGTCTTGATGACGTTCTTCGTGCCCGCATCGTTCTGGGCGTCCACCTTCTTCATGAGGTGGTCGTCGACGAAGGGGCCCTTCTTGAGGCTACGAGGCATTTCCAGGCTCCCTTATCGCTTGTTCTTGCCGGACTTGCGGCGACGCACGATGAGCTTGTCGCTTTCCTTGTTGGGCTTGCGGGTGCGGCCCTCGGGCTTGCCCCACGGCGAGACGGGGTGGCGACCACCGGACGTCTTGCCCTCACCACCACCGTGCGGGTGGTCGACCGGGTTCATGACGACACCGCGGACGGTCGGGCGCTTGCCCTTCCAGCGCATGCGGCCGGCCTTGCCCCAGTTGATGTTGGACTGCTCGGCGTTGCCCACCTCGCCGATCGTCGCGCGGCAGCGCGCGTCGACGTTGCGGATCTCGCCGGACGGCATGCGCAGCTGCGCGTACGGGCCGTCCTTCGCCACGAGCTGGACCGAGGCACCGGCCGAACGGGCGATCTTGGCGCCGCCGCCCGGCTTGAGCTCGATTGCGTGGATCACGGTACCGACCGGGATGTTGCGCAGCGGGAGGTTGTTGCCGGGCTTGATGTCAGCGCCCGTGCCGGCCTCCACGCGGTCGCCCTGGCCGAGCTTCTCGGGGGCGATGATGTAGCGCTTCTCGCCGTCCGCGTAGTGCAGGAGGGCGATGCGCGCCGTGCGGTTGGGGTCGTACTCGATGTGCGCGACGGTCGCGGGGACGCCGTCCTTGTCGTGACGACGGAAGTCGATCACGCGGTAGGCGCGCTTGTGACCGCCACCCTGGTGACGGGTGGTGATGCGACCGGTGTTGTTGCGGCCGCCCTTCTTGTGCAGGGGGCGGACCAGCGACTTCTCGGGCGTCGAGCGGGTGACCTCGACGAAGTCGGCGACGGACGAGCCGCGGCGGCCCGGCGTCGTCGGCTTGTACTTACGAATAGCCATGAGTGCTTACCTGTCCTTCTAGCCGGCCTGGCCGGTGAAGATGTCGATGCCCGCGTCGCCGGCGATGGTGACGATCGCGCGCTTGACGTCCTTGCGCTTGCCGAGGCCGAAACGCGTGCGGCGCGCCTTGCCCTTGCGGTTGATGGTGTTCACGGACGCGACCTTGACACCGAAGATCTGCTCGACGGCGATCTTGATCTCGGTCTTGTTCGAGCGGGGGTCCACCTCGAAGGTGTACTTGCCCTCGTCCATGAGGCCGTACGTCTTCTCGGAGACGATCGGGCGGACGATGATGTCGCGCGGGTCCTTGTTCAGAGCGGTCACGTTAGTTCTCCTCCGCCTCGGACTCCGACGCGACGGCCTTCGCGGACTTGCCCGTGACGGGGCCCGCGACGAACGCGTCGAACGCGCCCTGGGTGAAGACCGTGTCGTCGTTCACGAGCACGTCGTAGGTGTTGAGCTGGTCGACCGCGAGGATGTGGACCTCGGCCGCGTTGCGCAGCGAGAGCAGCGTGAGCTCGTCCGTGCGCTCGATGACCACGAGGGCGTTGCGGCCCGCGGTGATCGCGTGGAGCGCCTCGAGGGCGGCCTTGGTCGACGGCGCGTCGCCCGAGACGAAGCCCTCGACCACGTGCACGCGGCCGGCGCGGGCGCGGTCGGAGAGGGCGCCACGGAGCGCGGCGGCCTTCATCTTCTTGGGGGTGCGCTGCGAGTAGTCGCGCGGCTGCGGGCCGTGGACCGTGCCACCGCCGGCGAACTGCGGGGCGCGGGTCGAGCCCTGACGGGCGCGGCCGGTGCCCTTCTGCTTGTAGGGCTTGCGGCCACCACCGCGGACGTCGCCGCGGGTCTTGGTGGCGTGGGTGCCCTGACGCGCAGCGGCGAGCTGCGCCACGACGACCTGGTGGATGAGGGGGACGTTGGTGTCAACGTCGAAGATGTCGGCGGGAAGCTCGACGTTCAGCTTGGTAGCCATGGAGATCACGCGCCCTTCACAGCGGAGCGGACGAGAACGATGCCGCCCTTGTTGCCGGGAACCGCGCCCTTGACGAGCACGAGGCCCTTCTCGACGTCCACCGAGTGGATGCGGAGGTTCTGGACGGTCTTGCGGGCGTTGCCCATGCGGCCGGCCATCTTGATGCCCTTGAACACGCGCGAGGGCGTGGAGGCGCCGCCGATGGAGCCCGGCTTGCGGTGGTTGCGGTGCGCACCGTGCGAGGCGCCCACGCCGGAGAAGCCGTGACGCTTCATGACACCGGCGGTGCCCTTGCCCTTGGTGGTGCCCGTGACGTCGACGAGCTGGCCGGCCTCGAACACCTCGGCGGTGATCTCCTGGCCGAGCGCGTACTCGGACGCGTTCGCGGTGCGGACCTCGGCGACGTGGCGGCGCGGCGTGACGCCGGCGGCCTCGAAGTGGCCCTTGAGCGGGTTGGTGACGCGGCGCGGGTCGACGGAGCCGAAGGCGAGCTGCACGGCCTCGTAGCCGTCGCGCTCTGCGTTCCGCACCTGGGTGATGACGTTGGTGTCGACCTGGATCACCGTGACGGGCACGATGCGACCCTCGGCGTCCCACACCTGCGTCATGCCCAGCTTCGTACCGAGCAGCGCGGAGACCGCGCGCTGGGCATTGGAAGTCGTAGTCATGTCGGTGGTAGTCCTTCTGTAGAAGCTCTTAGAGCTTGATCTCGATGTTGACGTCCGCGGGCAGGTCGAGACGCATGAGCGAGTCGACGGCCTTCGGCGTCGGGTCCACGATGTCGATGAGGCGCTTGTGGGTGCGCATCTCGAAGTGCTCGCGGGAGTCCTTGTACTTGTGGGGCGAACGGATCACACAGAACACGTTCTTCTCGGTCGGCAGCGGCACGGGGCCCACGACCGAGGCACCTGCGCGCGTGACCGTCTCGACGATCTTCCGGGCCGACGAGTCGATGACCTCGTGGTCATAGCTCTTCAGCCGAATGCGGATCTTCTGTCCCGCCATGGCGTGGTTCTGCCTTATCTCTCGATACAACTATGGTCATCACCCCGACCCCCGCGCTCGGGCGTGTCGCTTATGTGGGACACACGCGCGCCTGTGACATCTCTGCCGGGCCTCGGGTGAAGGTGTGGCTGCCCGCGATAGGCAACCTGAATATTGTGCCAGATTCGCGCGTGGCGCGCAAACGGAACCCGGCACTCCCCTGCTACGGGACGATGCGGTGGTCGCCGCATCGTCCCGCGGCAAGCGACGAGGGCCCCCGGCCGAAGCCGAGGGCCCTCGTGTTCAGCAAGTACGGGTGTTTACTTGATGATCTTGGTGACGGTGCCGGAACCGACGGTACGGCCACCCTCGCGGATCGCGAAGCCCTGACCCTCCTCGAGGGCGATCGGCTGGATGAGCTCGACCGTCATCTCGGTGGTGTCGCCCGGCATGACCATCTCGGTGCCCTCGGGCAGCGAGATGACGCCGGTCACATCCGTGGTGCGGATGTAGAACTGCGGGCGGTAGTTCGTGTAGAAGGGGTTGTGGCGGCCACCCTCGGACTTGTCCAGGATGTACACACGGCCCTCGAACTGGGTGTGCGGCGTGGTGGTGCCGGGGGCGACCACGACCTGGCCGCGCTCGACGTCCTCACGCTTGGTGCCGCGGAGCAGCAGACCGCAGTTCTCGCCGGCCCACGCCTCGTCCATCTGCTTGTGGAACATCTCGATGCCGGTGACGGTGGTCTTCTGCGGCTGGCGGATGCCGAGGATCTCGACCTCCGAGTTGATCTTGAGCTTGCCGCGCTCGACCTTGCCGGTGACGACGGTGCCGCGACCGGTGATGGTGAAGACGTCCTCGATGGGCATGAGGAACGGCTTGTCCATGTCACGCTCGGGCTCGGGGACGTTCTCGTCCACGGCGTCCATGAGCGCCTCGACCGAGGAGACCCACTGCGGGTCGCCCTCGAGGGCCTTGAGCGCGGAGACGCGGATGACCGGCGCGTTGTCGCCGTCGAAGCCCTGCGAGGAGAGGAGCTCGCGCACCTCGACCTCGACGAGCTCGAGGATCTCCTCGTCGTCGACCATGTCGGACTTGTTGAGGGCCACGAGCAGGTACGGCACGCCGACCTGCTTGGCGAGCAGCACGTGCTCACGCGTCTGGGCCATCGGGCCGTCGGTCGCCGCGACCACGAGGATCGCGCCGTCCATCTGGGCCGCACCGGTGATCATGTTCTTGATGTAGTCGGCGTGACCAGGGGCGTCGACGTGCGCGTAGTGGCGCTTCTCGGTCTGGTACTCGATGTGCGCGATGTTGATCGTGATACCGCGCTCGCGCTCCTCCGGCGCCTTGTCGATGTCCTCGAACGGCGTGAAGGGGTTGAGGTCCGGGTACTTGTCGTGCAGGACCTTCGAGATGGCGGCGGTGAGCGTGGTCTTACCGTGGTCGACGTGACCGATGGTGCCGACGTTGACGTGCGGCTTGGTCCGCTCGAACTTGGCCTTAGCCATGGTGGCTTCCTCCTGATTGGGTTGTGAGACTCGGGTAGAGGATCCGACTGCCGATGGCCGCTGCCATCGCGCGGGGCAAATCCCTACTGGTCGTATTGTTTCCTACTTCAACCGGTGGGACTACTCGCCCCGGGTCTTAGCGATGATCTCCTCGGCAACGTTGCGAGGAACCTCGGCGTAGCTGTCGAAGGTCATCGAGTACACCGCGCGACCCTGCGTCTTGGAACGCAGGTCGCCGACGTAGCCGAACATCTCCGACAGCGGGACCAGGGAGTCGATGACCTTGACGCCGGCGGCGTCGGACATCTGACGGATCTGGCCACGGCGGGAGTTGAGGTCGCCGATCACGTCGCCCATGTAGTCCTCGGGCGTACGGACCTCGACGGCCATCACGGGCTCGAGGAGCACCGGGTTGGCCTTGCGCGCGGCCTCCTTGAAGGCCATCGAGCCGGCGATCTTGAACGCCATCTCGGACGAGTCGACGTCGTGGTAGGCGCCATCGAGCAGGGTGGCCTTCACGCCGACCATCGGGTAGCCGGCGAGGATGCCGACGTTCATGGCGTCCTGGATACCGGCGTCGACCGACGGGATGTACTCGCGCGGCACGCGACCACCGGTCACGGCGTTGTCGAACTCGTACATGACCTCGGAGTCGGCCTCGAGCGGCGCGATCGAGATCTGCACCTTGGCGAACTGGCCCGAGCCACCCGTCTGCTTCTTGTGGGTGTAGTCGTGCTTCTCGACGGTGCCGCGGATGGTCTCGCGGTACGCGACCTGCGGCTTGCCGACGTTGGCGTCGACCTTGAACTCGCGCTTCATGCGGTCGACGATGATGTCGAGGTGAAGCTCGCCCATGCCGGAGATGACGGTCTGGCCGGTGTCCTCGTCCAGCTTGACGCGGAAGGTGGGGTCCTCCTCCGCGAGCTTCTGGATCGCGACCGACATCTTCTCCTGGTCGCCCTTGGTCTTGGGCTCGACCGCGACGTGGATGACGGGCTCGGGGAAGGTCATCGACTCGAGGACCACCTGCGCGCTCGGGTCGCTCAGGGTGTCACCGGTGGTGGTGTCCTTGAGGCCGATGACGGCGTAGATGTGGCCCGCGGTGACGGAGTCGACCGGGTTCTCCTTGTTGGCGTGCATCTGGAAGATCTTGCCGATGCGCTCCTTCTTGCCCTTGGTCGCGTTGATGACCTGGGCGCCGGAGTCGACCTTGCCGGAGTAGACCCGGATGTAGGTGAGACGGCCGAAGAAGGGGTGCGTCATGATCTTGAACGCGAGGGCCGAGAAGGGCTCGTCGGCGTCGGCGTGACGCTCGATGACCTTCTCCTCGTCGTGGACGTCGTGGCCCTCGATCGCCGGCATGTCGAGCGGCGACGGAAGGTAGTCGACGACCGCGTCCAGCATCGGCTGCACGCCGCGGTTCTTGAACGCCGAGCCGCACAGGACCGGGTAGATCTCCGAGTTGATCACCATCTTGCGGATGGCGCCCTTGATCTCGGCGACCGTGAGCTCCTCGCCGCCGAGGTACTTCTCGAGAAGCGCCTCGTCGGTCTCCGCGACGGTCTCGACGAGCTCGGCGCGGTACTCCTCCGCCTTCTCGACGAGGTCCGCGGGGATGTCCTGGGTCTCGTACTGGGCGCCCAGGGTCACGTCACCCTTGGCGTCGCCGGGCCACACGAGGGCCTTCATCTGGACGAGGTCGACCACACCGAGGAAGTCGGACTCCGCACCGATCGGGAGCTGGATGACGAGCGGGCGCGCGCCGAGGCGGCTCTTGATGGTGTCGACCGTGAAGTAGAAGTCCGCGCCGATCTTGTCCATCTTGTTGACGAAGCAGATGCGGGGGACGTTGTACTTGTCGGCCTGGCGCCAGACGGTCTCGGACTGGGGCTCGACGCCCTCCTTGCCGTCGAACACGGCGACCGCACCGTCGAGCACGCGGAGGTTGCGCTCCACCTCGACCGTGAAGTCCACGTGGCCGGGCGTGTCGATGATGTTCAGCTGGATGTTGTTCCAGAAGCACGTCGTCGCAGCCGACGTGATCGTGATGCCACGCTCCTGCTCCTGGGCCATCCAGTCCATCGTCGCGGCGCCGTCGTGCACCTCGCCGATCTTGTAGGTGATACCCGTGTAGAACAGGATTCGCTCGGTCGTCGTCGTCTTGCCGGCATCGATGTGGGCCATGATGCCGAAGTTGCGGACCTTCGTGAGGTCCGTCAGCACGTCCTGTGCCACGAGTGGTTCTCCTCGGTTCTAGTGCGAACGAACGGGGCTGCGGACTACCAGCGGTAGTGCGCGAACGCCTTGTTCGACTCGGCCATCTTGTGCATGTCCTCGCGGCGCTTCACAGCGGCGCCGAGGCCGTTGGAGGCGTCGAGGATCTCGTTCATGAGGCGCTCGGTCATGGTCTTCTCGCGACGCTGGCGCGAGAAGTCGACCAGCCAGCGCAGGCCGAGCGTGGTCTGACGCACGGGGCGCACGTCGACGGGGACCTGGTAGGTCGCGCCACCGACGCGGCGGCTGCGGACCTCGAGGGCCGGGCGGATGTTGTCGAGCGCGCGCTTGAGCACGACGACGGGGTCCTGACCCGACTTCTCACGGACACCCTCGAGGGCGCCGTACACGATGGCCTCGGCCGTCGACTTCTTGCCGTCGAGGAGGACCTTGTTGATGAGCTGCGTGACGACCGGCGCGCCGTAGACGGGGTCGTTGATGATCGGCCGCTTGGGGGCCGGTCCCTTGCGAGGCATTACTTCTTCTCCATCTTCGCGCCGTAGCGGCTGCGAGCCTGCTTGCGGTTCTTGACGCCCTGGGTGTCGAGCGAGCCACGGACGATCTTGTAGCGGACACCGGGGAGGTCCTTCACACGACCACCGCGGACGAGCACGATCGAGTGCTCCTGGAGGTTGTGGCCCTCACCCGGGATGTACGCGGTGACCTCGATGCCGGTCGAGAGACGGACACGGGCCACCTTGCGGAGCGCCGAGTTCGGCTTCTTGGGGGTGGTCGTGTAGACGCGCGTGCACACGCCGCGACGCTGGGGGCTCGACTGAAGAGCCGGGGTCTTGGTCTTCGAGGCCTTGGGGTGGCGACCCTTCCTGACCAGCTGCTGAATCGTAGGCACTACTTCTCCGTGTCTCTGTGGGTTCTGCGGGAACGTTTTATTCGTGTCGGCCCGACCCCCGCGCCCGGGCGTGTCGTTCCATCGGGTATCGCGCCAAGGGCGCGACTCGGGGGCCCGGCGACGCGGGCACAAGCATCTAAGATACCTGCGCTCCGCGCCGCCGTCAAAAGCGGCATAACAGCCGCCCGGCCCCGTCGTGTCAGTCTCGGATGTCGAACTCCTCGAGCGGCACGGCCTCGCCGGTGCCCTCGCCGAAGAACTGGCCGTCCCACTCCTCGTAACCGAAGGTCGGGAACAGGTTGGCCTTGGCCTCCTCGGTCGGCTCGACCGTCGCCGTGCGGTACTGGGCGAGGCCAGTGCCGGCGGGGATGAGCTTTCCGAGGATGACGTTCTCCTTGAGGCCGATCAGCGGGTCCGACTTCCCGGACATCGCGGCCTCGGTGAGGACGCGCGTGGTCTCCTGGAAGGAGGCCGCCGACAGCCAGGACTCGGTCGCGAGCGAGGCCTTGGTGATGCCCATGAGCTCGGGACGCGCGGAGGCGGGCTTGCCGCCGGCGGTCACGGTCTCACGGTTGGCCTGCTCGAACCGGCTGCGCTCGACGAGCTCGCCCGGAAGCAGGTTCGTCTCACCGGAGTCCAGCACGGTCACGCGACGCAGCATCTGCCGCACGATGACCTCGATGTGCTTGTCGTGGATCTCCACACCCTGCGAGCGGTAGACGTTCTGGACCTCGTCCACCAGGTGCTTCTGGGTGGCGCGGGGACCGAGGATGCGGAGCACGTTCTTGGGGTCGACGGCGCCCGCGACGAGCTGCTGGCCCACCTCGACGTGCTCGCCGTCCTGGACCAGGAGGCGGGCACGCTTGGTGACCGGGTACTCGACGGGCTCGTCGCCGTTGTCGGGGGTGACCACGAGGCGACGGGTCGCCTCGGAGTCGTCGACCTTGAGCGAGCCGGTGACCTCGGAGATCGGGGCCTCACCCTTGGGGGTGCGGGCCTCGAAGAGCTCCTGGACACGCGGCAGACCCTGCGTGATGTCGTCCGCGGAGGCCACACCACCGGTGTGGAACGTACGCATCGTCAGCTGGGTGCCGGGCTCACCGATCGACTGGGCGGCGATGATGCCGACCGCCTCGCCGATGTCGACGAGCTCGCGGGTCGCGAGCGAGCGGCCGTAGCAGCGCGCGCACGTGCCGACGGCGGACTCGCAGGTCAGGACCGAGCGGACCTTGACCGTGTCCACGCCGGCCTCGATGAGCGTGTCGATGAGGACGTCGCCCACGTCGGAGCCCGCGGTGGCGATGACCTCGCCGTCGAGCTCGACGTCGGTGGCCAGGGTGCGGGCGAACACGGAGGTCTCCACGCGGTCGTCCTTGACGCGCTCGCCGGAGGCGAGGGTCTGGGCGATCGGCATGGACAGGCCGCGCTCGGTGCCGCAGTCGTCCTCGCGCACGATGACGTCCTGCGACACGTCGACCAGTCGACGCGTGAGGTAGCCGGAGTCCGCGGTACGCAGCGCGGTGTCCGCGAGGCCCTTGCGGGCGCCGTGGGTCGCGATGAAGTACTCGAGGACGGACAGGCCCTCGCGGTAGTTCGACTTGATCGGACGCGGGATGATCTCACCCTTCGGGTTCGCCACGAGGCCGCGCATACCGGCGATCTGACGGACCTGCATCCAGTTGCCTCGCGCACCCGAGCCGACCATCGTGTGGACGGTGTTGTGCTTCGGGAACGACTCGCGCATGGACTTGTCGACCTCGTTGGTCGCCTGGGTCCAGATCTCGATGAGCTCCTGACGGCGCTCGTCGTCGGTGATGAGACCGGTGTCGAACTGGTCCTGCACCTTGGCGGCCATCGCCTCGTAGCGCTCGAGGATCTCCTGCTTGTTCGCGGGGGTCGCGACATCGCCGATGGCGATGGTCACGCCCGAGCGGGTGGCCCAGTGGAAGCCCGCCGCCTTGAGGGCGTCGAGCGAGGCGGCCACCTCGACCTTCGGGTAGCGCTCGGCGAGCGTGTTGACGATGTCGCCGAGGACCTTCTTGTCGACGTTGCGGTTGACGTACGGGTACGTCACCGGCAGGAGGTCGTTGAACAGCGAGCGACCGAGCGTCGTGGTGAGCATGAACGGCTCGCCCTCGACGTGGCCCTCGGGCATCTCGAAGTCGACCGGCGGGACGGTGTCGCCGTCGACGCGCAGCGTGATCTCCGCGTTGAGCGAGATCGCGCCCGCGTCGAGCGCCATGAGCGCCTCGGACTGCGTGCCGAAGACGCGGCCCTCACCCGTCTCGTCCTCCTTGAGGAGCGAGAGGTGGTAGAGGCCGATGATCATGTCCTGCGAGGGCATGGTCACCGGGCGGCCGTCGGACGGCTTGAGGATGTTGTTGCTCGAGAGCATCAGCACGCGGGCCTCGGCCTGCGCCTCCGCCGACAGGGGCAGGTGCACGGCCATCTGGTCACCGTCGAAGTCGGCGTTGAACGCGCCGCAGACGAGCGGGTGCAGGTGGATGGCCTTGCCCTCCACCAGCTGGGGCTCGAACGCCTGGATGCCCAGACGGTGCAGCGTGGGCGCACGGTTCAGCAGCACGGGGTGCTCGCGGATGACCTCCTCGAGCACGTCCCACACCTCGGAACGGCTGCGCTCGACCATGCGCTTCGCGGACTTGATGTTCTGCGCGTGGTTGAGCTCGACGAGGCGCTTCATGACGAACGGCTTGAACAGCTCGAGCGCCATCTGCTTCGGCAGGCCGCACTGGTGCAGCTTGAGGGTCGGGCCGACCACGATGACCGAACGGCCCGAGTAGTCGACGCGCTTGCCGAGCAGGTTCTGACGGAAGCGGCCCTGCTTGCCCTTGAGCATGTCCGAGATGGACTTGAGGGGGCGGTTGCCGGGGCCCGTGACGGGGCGGCCGCGACGGCCGTTGTCGAACAGCGAGTCCACGGCCTCCTGCAGCATGCGCTTCTCGTTGTTCACGATGATCTCGGGCGCGCCGAGGTCGAGCAGACGCTTGAGGCGGTTGTTGCGGTTGATCACGCGGCGGTACAGGTCGTTGAGGTCGGAGGTCGCGAAGCGGCCACCGTCCAGCTGCACCATCGGACGCAGGTCCGGCGGGATGACCGGCACGCAGTCGAGCACCATGCCCTCGGGCGAGTTGGTGGTCGTGAGGAACGCGTTGACCACCTTGAGGCGCTTGAGGGCGCGGGTCTTGCGCTGGCCCTTGCCGGTCGCGATGACCTCGCGCAGGTGCTCCGCCTCGGCCTCGAGGTCGAAGGTCTGGAGGCGCTTCTGGATCGCCTCCGCACCCATCGAGCCCTTGAAGTACGAGCCGTAGCGGCGCGACATCTCGCGGTAGAGCATCTCGTCGCCCTCGAGGTCCTGGACCTTGAGGGAGGCGAAGCGGTCGAAGATCGCGTCGAGGCGCTCGATCTCGGCGTCGGCGCGCTTGCGCACGTTCGCCATCTCGCGCTCCGCGCCGTCCTTGACCTTGCGCTTCACGTCGGCCTTGGCACCCTCGGCCTCGAGCTCGGCGAGGTCCTTCTCGAGCTTCTCGGCGCGGGCGTTGATCTGGACGTCGCGGTCGTTCGCGAGGACCTTCTTCTCCTTCTCCAGCTCGTTGCGGAGCTGCGGGAGGTCCTCGTGACGGCCGTCCTCGTCCACCTCGGTGACCATGTACGCCGCGAAGTAGATGACCTTCTCCAGGTCCTTCGGGGCGAGGTCGAGCAGGTAGCCGAGGCGCGACGGGACGCCCTTGAAGTACCAGATGTGCGTCACCGGGGCGGCGAGCTCGATGTGGCCCATCCGCTCACGGCGGACCTTCGAGCGGGTCACCTCGACGCCGCAGCGCTCGCACACGATGCCGCGGTAGCGGACGCGCTTGTACTTGCCGCAGCCGCACTCCCAGTCACGGGTGGGGCCGAAGATCTTCTCGCAGAACAGGCCGTCCTTCTCCGGCTTGAGCGTGCGGTAGTTGATCGTCTCGGGCTTCTTCACCTCTCCGTGCGACCACGTGCGGATGTCCTCCGCGGTCGCAAGGCCGATGCGCAGATCGCCGAACTCGTTCACGTCGAGCAAGGTTCTACTTCCTTACTGCCGGCGGGACGCCGGCACCGAAAACTTCTTCTGTATGGAGTGAGAGCGACTAGCTCGTCAGATCTCGTCGACGCTCGAGGCATCGGGGCGGCTGGACAGGGAGATGCCCAGCGACTCGGCGGCCTGGTAGGCATCGTCGTCGGTCTCGCGCATCTCGATGACGTGACCCTCGTGGTTGAGGACCTCGACGTTCAGGCAGAGCGACTGCATCTCCTTCATGAGGACGCGGAACGACTCGGGCAGACCCGGCTCGGGGATGTTCTGTCCCTTGACGATCGCCTCGTACACCTTCACGCGGCCGGTGACGTCGTCCGACTTGATGGTGAGGAGCTCCTGGAGCGCGTAGGCCGCGCCGTACGCCTCGAGGGCCCACACCTCCATCTCGCCGAAGCGCTGGCCACCGAACTGGGCCTTACCGCCCAGCGGCTGCTGCGTGATCATCGAGTACGGGCCGGTCGAGCGCGCGTGGATCTTGTCGTCGACCAGGTGGTGGAGCTTGAGGATGTACTTGTAGCCCACCGCGATCGGCTCCGGGAACGGCTCGCCGGAGCGGCCGTCGTAGAGGCGAGCCTTGCCGTCGGGGTTGACCAGGCGCACGCCGTCACGGTTGGGGTTGACCACCGTGCGGAGGCCGCCGAGGACGTCCTCGCGCAGGCCGTCGAACACCGGCGTCGCGACCGGGGTGCCCGGCTCCGACGTCACGGCGCCCGCGGGCAGGTTCTTGGTCCACTCGCCCTCGGCGTTCGTGGCGTCCCAGCCGTGCTTCGCGATCCAGCCCGTGTGGGTCTCGAGGACCTGGCCGACGTTCATGCGGCCGGGGACACCGAGCGGGTTGAGGATGACGTCGACCGGCGTGCCGTCCTCGAGGAACGGCATGTCCTCGACCGGCAGGATCGTCGAGATGACGCCCTTGTTGCCGTGGCGGCCGGCGAGCTTGTCGCCCTCCTGGATCTTGCGGCGCTGCGCGATGTAGACGCGCACCAGCTGGTTGACGCCGGCCGGCAGGTCGTCGCCGTCCTCCTCGGTGAACACGCGGACGCCGATGACGGTGCCGGACTCGCCGTGGGGGACCTTGAGGGACGTGTCGCGCACCTCGCGGGCCTTCTCGCCGAAGATCGCGCGCAGGAGGCGCTCCTCCGGGGTCAGCTCGGTCTCGCCCTTCGGGGTGACCTTGCCGACGAGGATGTCGCCCGCACGCACCTCGGCGCCGATGCGGATGATGCCGCGCTCGTCGAGGTCGGCGAGCGCCTCCTCCGAGGCGTTCGGGATGTCGCGGGTGATCTCCTCGGGGCCGAGCTTCGTGTCGCGGGCGTCGACCTCGTGCTCCTCGATGTGGATCGAGCTGAGGACGTCGTCCTGCACGAGGCGCTGCGACAGGATGATCGCGTCCTCGTAGTTGTGGCCCTCCCAGCACATGAACGCGACGAGGAGGTTCTTGCCGAGGGCCAGGTCGCCCTGGTCCGTGGCGGGACCGTCCGCGATGACCGAGCCGACGACCACGCGGTCGCCCTCGTCCACCACGACGCGCTGGTTGTAGGAGGTGCCCTGGTTCGAGCGCTGGAACTTCGCGATGCGGTACGAGCCGGTGGTGCCGTCGTCGTTCGCGACGGTGACGAGGTCCGAGCTCACCTCGGTGACCACGCCGTCCTTGTTCGCGATGATGACGTCGCCGGCGTCGATGGCCGCGCGGCGCTCCATGCCGGTGCCGACGAGCGGCGCCTCGGAGCGGACCAGCGGGACCGCCTGACGCTGCATGTTGGCGCCCATGAGCGCGCGGTTCGCGTCGTCGTGCTCGAGGAACGGGATGAGGGCCGTGCCCACCGACACCATCTGGCGGGGCGAGACGTCCATGTAGTCGACCGCCTCGCGGGCGACGAACTCGACCTCGCCGCCGCGGCCGCGCACGAGCACGCGCTCGTCGGTCAGGGCGCCGTCCGCCGCGATGCCGGCGTTCGCCTGCGCGATGACGTAGTGGTCCTCGTCGTCCGCGGTCAGGTAGTCGATCTGCTCGGTGACGACACCCTTGACGACCTTGCGGTACGGGGTCTCGACGAAGCCGAGCGGGTTGATGCGGCCGAACGACGCGAGCGAGCCGATGAGGCCGATGTTCGGACCCTCAGGGGTCTCGATCGGGCACATGCGGCCGTAGTGCGACGGGTGGACGTCACGGACCTCCATGCCCGCGCGGTCACGGGACAGACCACCGGGGCCGAGCGCCGACAGGCGACGCTTGTGGGTGAGGCCCGCGAGCGGGTTGTTCTGGTCCATGAACTGCGACAGCTGCGAGGTGCCGAAGAACTCGCGGATCGCGGCGACGACCGGACGCGTGTTGATGAGCGTCTGCGGCGTGATCGCCTCGACGTCCTGCGTGGTCATGCGCTCGCGCACCACGCGCTCCATGCGCGACAGGCCCGTGCGGATCTGGTTCTGGATCAGCTCGCCCACCGCACGGATGCGACGGTTGCCGAAGTGGTCGATGTCGTCGGTCTCGACGCGGACGTCGCCCGCGGCGCCGTCGAGCGTCGCGATGCCGGCGTGCGCGGCGGCGATGTACTTGATGGTCGCGACGATGTCGTCGAGACCCAGCACCGAGTCGCCGAGCTCCTTCGCGAGGCCGAGCTTCTTGTTGAGCTTGAAGCGGCCCACCTTGGCGAGGTCGTAGCGCTTGGAGTTGAAGTAGAAGTTGTCGAGCAGGTTCTGGCCCGCCTCGACGGTCGGCGGCTCGCCCGGACGCAGCTTGCGGTAGAGGTCGACGAGCGCCTCCTCGTGGCCGTGGACGGTGTCCTTGGCGAGGGTCTCGAGGACGGCCGGGAACTGCGCGAACTCCTCCGCGATCTGGTCGTCGGTCATGCCGAGCGCCTTGAGGAAGAGCGTGACGGGCTGCTTGCGCTTGCGGTCGACGCGGACGCCGACGGCGTCGCGCTTGTCGATCTCGAACTCGAGCCAGGCGCCGCGCGACGGGATCACCTTCGCGGTGAAGATGTCCTTGTCCGAGGTCTTGTCGGGGGTGCGCTCGAAGTACACGCCCGGGGAACGGACGAGCTGCGACACGACGACGCGCTCGGTGCCGTTGACGATGAAGGTGCCCTGGCTCGACATGAGCGGGAAGTCGCCCATGAAGACCGTCTGGGACTTGATCTCACCGGTGGTGTTGTTCATGAACTCCGCGGTCACGAACAGCTGCGCGGAGTAGGTGAAGTCCTTCTCCTTGCACTCCTCCGGGGTGTAGCGCGGCTCCTCGAAGTAGGGGTCCGAGAAGGACAGGGACATGGTCTGTCCGAAGTCCTCGATCGGCGAGATCTCCTCGAAGATCTCCTGGAGGCCTGCCACCTCCGGGACGTCGTTGCGGCCGTTCTCCTTCGCGGAGGCGACGCGGGCCTGCCAGGCCTGGTTGCCCAGCAGCCAGTCGAAGCTCTCGGTCTGGAGACCGATGAGGTTCGGGACCTCGATGGGGTCCTGGATCTGGGCGAAGGAGATACGACGCGATGCGGATCGGTTGGAGATGGCGGAATCGGTGCGCGAGGCAGCCAAGGGGTGTTCCTTCCCTTTATGATCGTGCGTGACCACGATGCCTAGCCGCGGCTCCACCGGATCCTGGGGCGAAACCCGCTACAAGCGGACGCACGCCAGGTAGGCATTTGAGGGCAGGGCGATAGACAGCGCAAGTCGTCAGACTACCGCGCCCCGCGCGGATTGTCCAGCCCGGCGCGTCGCGCGCCAGCCGACACGCCGCGTGTGCCCGAGATGCAACGCTCTGCCCCGGCGTCATCCCGCGAGGGCGGCCCCGATCCGCTCGCGCAGCATGGGCGCGAGCGTGCGTGCGTAGCTCGCCGTGAGGTGCTGGCCGTCCGCGCGGTACACCGTGACGCCGCCGATGACCGCGGGGCACGTGACGTCGTCGCAGTAGAGGTCGGTGAGGTCGACGATGCGCGCGTCGGGCGTGCGACGGGCCGCGTCGCGCAGCTGGTCGGGCGGGAGCACCTCGGCGCGCGGGGAGCCGCACGCGGCGGCGCCGGCCGGGCCGTGCGCCTCGAGGCATGCCACGAACGCGTCGGGCAGGCGCGGGTTGTCCGGGATCACGAGGACGGGCGTGCCCGCCGGCACGCGGCTCCACGCGCGCACGAGCCCGTCGGCCTCCTCGGCCTGCTCGGCCGGGGTGAGGTCGTGACGCTGGCGGCGGGTGACGATGACCGCGTCGTACGCGTCGGCGCCGTCGAGCGCGGCGAGCGCCTCGCCGCGCCACGCGTCGCAGGCCGCACGGAACGACGTCCCCTCCGCGCCCAGCGGGCGGTCGGTCACGTAGCAGCCGGCGTGGCCCGACACGTCGAAGCGCCAGTCGGTGCTCTCGCCCAGGAGGTCGTAGGCGCTGATGAGCGCGCTGGAGTGCGAGTCGCCCAGCACGAGGAACCGCTTCGAGTAGCCCTCCGCGGGGCCGATCACGCAGCGGTGCATCTCGGGGTCGCCGAGGCCCGACCAGCAGTCGGGCCGGTTCTCGTCGTCGGTCGCGAGGTCCGCGACCGCCGGGATGAAGGCCGCCGAGGGCGGGGCGTCGGCGCACGACGGGTCGACGAGCGCGCCGGCGCCGGCGCACGTGTCGAGGCGCGCGGCGACCGCCGCGGCCTGCGCCCGCTCGTGCCGCGCCTCGAGGGCGCCGGACATCAGCCCCGCGCCCGCGATCGCGACCACGACGGCCATGCCCGCGGCCGACCACGCGGCGACGATGCGCGGCGGACGCCCGGCGAGCAGGCGCGGCGAGAAGCGGACCGGGTCCTCGATGAGCGCGGTGCTGAGGGCCGCGAGGCCCAGCGTCGCCGCGAGGATCGCGACGGCGAGACCGCCCGTGAGGTCCGTGCCGAGCGCGAGCGGCACGAGCACGATGAGCGGCCAGTGCCACAGGTAGATGGCGTACGACGTGCGGCCGACGTGGGCGACGGGTCGCCACCCGCCCACCCGCGCGAGGAACGTGCCCGCGCCCGCGTGCAGCGCGAGCGCGGTGCCGACGACGGGCACGGCGGCGTGGTAGCCAGGGAACGGGGTCGTCCCGTCGAACGCGACGGCCGACCAGAGCACGAGCGCGACGCCGGCGAGCGCGAGCCGGCCGCGCGGCCGCGGCGCGCGCACGAGCAGCGCGACCGCCGCTCCCGCCGCGAACTCCCACAGGCGCGTGAACGTCGAGAAGTAGGCCGCGGGCGACAGCCCGGTGAGCTGGATCCCGTACGCGAGGGACGCCGCGCCGAGCGTGAGGACCACGCCCGCGACCACGCGCCCGCGCGGCAGCCCGAGGCGGCGTGCCGCCCACAGCGCGGCCACGATCGCGACGGGGAGGAGCACGTAGAACTGCTCCTCGACGGACAGGGACCAGTAGTGGCGCACGGGCGACGCCGCGGACTCGGCCCCCAGGTAGTCGACCGCCTGCGACGCGAGGTACCAGTTCTCGCCGTACAGCGTCGCGGCGACCGTCTCCTTGAGGAAGCCGGGGGCCAGCGCCTCGGGCGCGAAGGCCAGCGTCGCGGCGGCCGTGGCCGCGAGGACGGTGAGCGCGGACGGCAGGAGGCGGCGCGCGCGGCGGGCCCAGAACCGGCCCAGGCGGATGCGACCGGTCGCGACGGCCTCGCGCCACAGGTGCGACGTGATGAGATAGCCGCTGATGACGAAGAACACGTCGACGCCGACGTAGCCCCCGCTCAGGCGGGCGGGCCACAGGTGGTACACCACCACGAGGGTGACCGCGAGGGCGCGGAGCGCCTGGATGTCGGCGCGGAAGCCGTCCGGCGCGGCGGCCGGCGAGGACGCGGGCGGCGCGGGATCGAGGACGGGCGCGTTCGCGGGGACGGTCGACTGCACGCCGATAATTGTCACACGGGCGACCGTCGCTCCCCCGATGCCGGCGACGGCGTTCCGGGCCCGCGCATCGTCCCCCGGGAACGGCAGAACGGGGCCGGGTCCTTGCGGACCCGACCCCGTTCTCAGAGTTCAGCGAACCCCAGCGAGCTTACTTGAGCTCGATGGTGGCGCCGGCGGCCTCGAGCTGAGCCTTGGCCTTCTCGGCGTCGTCCTTCTTCGCGCCCTCGAGGACGGGCTTCGGGGCCTCGTCGACGAGCGCCTTCGCCTCACCCAGGCCGAGACCGGTCAGCGCACGGACCTCCTTGATGACCTGGATCTTCTTGTCGCCGACGGCGGCGAGGATGACGTCGAACGAGTCCTTCTCCTCGACCTCGGCGGCAGCCTCGGCGGCGGGGGCGGCAGCGGCAACGGCGACCGGAGCGGCGGCGGTGACCTCGAAGGTCTCCTCGAACGCCTTCACGAACTCCGAGAGCTCGATGAGCGAGAGCTCCTTGAACTGCTCGATGAGCTCCTCGGTGGTGAGCTTAGCCATGATGACTTCCTTCTCTCTTGCCTGCGTGAAGCAGATGTGTGTAGTGGGGTGCAGCCTGGATCAGGCTGCGTCTTCCTGCTTCGCACGCAGGGCGTCGACGGCACGCGCGGCCTGAGCCAGCGGCGCCTGGAACATGTATGCAGCACCAAAGAGCGACGCCTTCATGACGCCTGCAGCCTTGGCGAGCAGAACCTCGCGGGACTCGAGGTCCGCCAGCTTCTTGACCTCATCAGCGGAGATCACCTTGCCCTCGAGAACGCCGCCCTTGATGACGAGCTTGTCGTTCTCCTTGGCAAAAGCCTTGAGACCCTTCGCGGCCTCCACCGGGTCACCGGTGACGAACGCGATGGCCGTGGGGCCGACGAGAAGGTCGTCAAGACCCTCGATGCCGGCGTCCTTGGCCGCGAGCGCCGTCAGAGTGTTCTTCGCGACCTTGTAGGTCGCGGCGCCGCGGATCTCACCGCGCAGCTTCGCGAGCTGCGGGACGGAGAGGCCGCGGTACTCGGTGATCAGCACGGCCGCGGAGTTGCGGAAGTCGTCCGCGAGCTCTGCGACAGCGTTCACCTTGTCTGGCGTCGCCATGTTTGTCCTTCCTTCGGATGACCGCTGCTCCCGCCCCGGACATGAGAAAGGCCCCGCGCAGGCGGGGCCGGATGTCCTGGTCCGCGAACAGAAAGGGCGACCCGAAGGCCGCCCGGACGTCCGCGCACGAGGCGCGTTCAGCTTCACCTGCGCTGGCCTCCGCACGAGCGGAGCTTCGGTCGTTCCCGGGAGACCCGGGCCCGACGACCGGCGGTCTTGGGCTAGATCATGGTACGCGACCCGCGCGGGCCGCGCAACTCGGGTGCCGGGGGACGATGCGCGGGCCGGCCGCCGCATCGTCCCCCGGGAAGGCGAGAAGGCCCGGCTCCCCCAGAGGGGAACCGGGCCGAGGGGCGGCGCGTGGGACGCGGTGGCGTCGCGTGGGCCGCCCGTGCTCCGCGCCTGCTCCGGGGTCGCCGGGCCAGGCGCGAGAGTCGGGGGTGCCGTGCTGCTTACGCCTCGGACTTCGCGAGGGCGTCCACGGGGATGCCGGGGCCCTGGGTCGCGGAGATCGACGCCTTCACGATGTAGCGGCCCTTCGAGGCGGACGGCTTGGCGCGGAGGACCTCGTCGAGGATGGCCTGGAAGTTCTCGAGGAGCTTCTCGTCGCCGAACGACGCCTTGCCCAGCACGGTGTGCAGGTTGGCGTGCTTGTCGACGCGGAACTCGATCTTTCCACCCTTGATGTCGGACACGGCCTTGACCACGTCCATCGTCACGGTGCCCGTCTTGGGGTTCGGCATGAGGCCACGGGGGCCGAGCACGCGGCCCAGGCGGCCGACCTTGCCCATGAGGTCGGGCGTCGCCACGACGGCGTCGAAGTCCTGGCGGCCGGCGGCCACCTCCTCGATGAGCTCGTCGCCACCGACGATGTCGGCGCCCGCCTCGCGGGCAGCCTCTGCCTTGTCACCGTTGGCGAAGACCAGGACCCTGGCGGTCTTGCCGGTGCCGTTCGGCAGGATGACGGTGGAACGGACCATCTGGTCCGCGTGACGGGGGTCGACGCCGAGCTTGAACACGACGTCGATGGTCGAGTCGGTGTTCTTCGAGGACGTCTTCTGGGCGAGGCGGAGGGCCTCGAGCGGCGTGTGCAGCTGGCTGCGGTCGACGAGCTGGGCTGCGTCGCGGTAAGCCTTGGAGCGCTTGGTCATCTGCGATCTTCCTTTGCAGTCGTGGTGGCGGGCCAGCGCGGCCCTCCCACTGGGGTTGAGGGGTCCTTAGGAGACCGTGATGCCCATGGAGCGGGCGGTGCCGGCGATGATCTTCGCGGCGGCGTCGATGTCGTTGGCGTTGAGGTCCGACATCTTCTGCTCGGCGATCTCGCGCACCTGGGCCTCGGTCAGGTTGCCGACCTTGACGGTGTGCGGGGTGCCGGAGCCCTTGGGGACGCCGGCGGCCTTCTTGATGAGCTCGGCGGCCGGGGGCGTCTTGAGGACGAACGTGAACGAACGGTCCTCGTAGACGGTGATCTCGACCGGCACGACGTTGCCACGCTGCGACTCGGTCGCCGCGTTGTACGCCTTGCAGAACTCCATGATGTTGACGCCGTGCTGACCGAGCGCCGGACCGACCGGCGGGGCAGGGTTGGCGGCGCCGGCCTGGATCTGGAGCTTGATGAGCCCAGTGACCTTCTTCTTAGCGGGTGCCATGTTGGGGGTCCTTATCTTGTTGCCTGTGCGGCTTGGCGGCCGCGGGTCGCCGTCGTCGGCTAGATCTTGGTGACCTGCGTGAACGACAGCTCGACCGGGGTCTCCCGGCCGAAGATGGAGACGAGCACGTGCAGCTTCTGGCTCTCGACGGAGATCTCAGAGATGGTGCCCGGGAGGGTCGCGAACGGGCCGTCGATGACGGTGACCGACTCGCCGACCTCGAACTCGACCTCGACGGGGGTCTGGACGGCGGTCGCGTCGTCGGCGGCGGCCGCCTCGGCGACCTCCTTCGGCGCGAGCATCGAGTAGACCTCGTCGGTGGTGAGCGGGACGGGGTTGTGGGCGTGGCCGACGAAGCCGGTCACACCGGGGGTGTTGCGCACCGCGCCCCAGGACTCGTCCGTGAGGTACATGCGCACCAGGACGTATCCGGGCATCCGGACGCGGGTGACGAGCTTGCGCTGGCCGCCCTTGATCTCGGCGACCTCCTCCATCGGGACCTCGATCTGGAAGATGAAGTCCTCCATGTGGAGGCTCTCGATGCGGTGCTCGATGGCCTGCTTCACACGCTTCTCGTGGCCTGAGTAGCTGTGCACGACGAACCAGTCGCCCTCGAGGGTGCGCAGGCGCGCCTTGAACTCGGCCACCGGGTCGAGCGGGGCCTCGTCGACGGGCGCCTCGGCCGCGTCGGCGGTCGCCTCGTCGACCTCGGGCGCGAAGCCCTCGGTCTCCTCGACGTCGGTCACGGTCTCGTCAAAGTTCTCGTCGCTCATCACTCACTCCCCTTGGCGGCTCAGCCGCCGAACACCTTCGCCGAGGCCCAGCCGAACGTCACGTCCAGCACGAACACCAGGATCATCATCACGGCCACGAAGCCGAGGACGATCCAGATGTAACGGATCAGCTCCTGGCGCGTGGGGGTGACCACACGTCGCAGCTCGGAGATGACCTGGCGCACGAACAGCGCGATGCGTCCGAAGATGTTCAGACCCTCGCGGTTCTCGTGCCGCGGGTCCTTCTCTCCGGAATCCGTCACGGCAGATTCGCTCACCGAAAAGTCCTTCTCTCATGGATTGCGCTCACGGGAGATCCCCGCGTACGCAGGGCAGGAGGGACTCGAACCCACAACCGCCGGTTTTGGAGACCGGTGCGCTACCAATTGCGCCACTGCCCTTCGGGGCCCCTGGCGGGACCCCGCGGCTCTCGACCTCGATGGCCGTCCTGCCCGAAGGCGCGGACCAGCCTGACGAAAGTCAATCGCCGACGTCACATGGTACGCGGTTCCGGGCTGGAAGTCGAACCCGGTACCGAGACTGCGGCCTCGTCGCCGCGGGTGATGCGTCCGGACAGCCTAGCGCGGGTCTTCGATTCCCAATGACACGTGTGGCTGGTGTGACTCGCGAGGGCCCGGCTCAGGCGACGTCGGCGCGAGGGTCGGCGCGCATCGTGCGCACCTCGGCGACCACCCGGCCCGGCTCGTCGCGCACCGTCGTGTAGGGGATGCGCACCCGCGGGATCCCGAGGGCGGCGAGCACCGCGTCGCGCCGCGCGTCCTCCGCGCGGGCCTCGGGCGACGAGTGGAAGGCCTCGCCGTCGATCTCGACCACGCCGTGGCCCGCGACGGCCAGGTCGACATGCCCGACCCCCGGCACCGGGGCCTGGGGCATCACCGTGAAGCCCGCGTCCTGCAGCTCGAGGCGCGCGAGGGTCTCCCCGGGCGACTGCGAGCGCGCGTCGGCCCGCGCGATGAGCCACGACCGCCGCAGCCGCGACGTCGCGGTCAGCCGCCAGAGGTCCCTGAGGCGCAGCGCACCCCGGTTGAGCGCCGCATCGACCACCGCGAGCTGCGCCGGACGCCCCGTGCACGCGCTCATGTGGTCGATCAGCGTCAGGACGTCCACGCACAGGGCGTCCTCGCCGTGGCGCCGGGCGCGTTGGAGACGATGCACGACGGTCGCGACCTCGAGGCGGCGGTCCCCCTCCACGATGCCCCGGTCCCACGGCACCGCGACGTGGATGCCGTCGACCGGGTAGACCACGGGCAGGTCGAGCGCGAGCGCGGCCGTGACGCACGTGAGCTGGCCGGACATGACGCGCGCCCTGATCGCGGCGAACGACGCGCCGGGCGTCGCGTAGCAGCCGCGATGCGGGCGCGTGAGGATGCCGGCGCGCACGGCGTCGAGCAGCTGGCCGTCCGTGAGCCCGAGCCTCAGCAGCTGGGCGCGCCTCGCGCAGCCTCCGAGGGTGGCCACCGCCGTCTCCGCATCCACGGCCCCAGACTCGCCGCCGTGCGCGCGCCCGCCGAACAGACGCCGCGGATCTGTGGACGGGCGCCCGGGCGAGAGGGGTCGGGGACAACCGCCCGACCCAGGCCGCCCCACCCAGGCCGCGCCACCCGAAATCGCGCGAATCACTTCTGTCACATCTGTCATTGGGAACCGGCGCCCAGGTGGAACAATGGCCCGCATGAAGCCTGCTCGCCGTGTCTCCGCCCGCCTCGGCGCCATCGCGCCGTCCGCCACCCTCGCCGTCGACTCCAAGGCGAAGGCCCTCAAGGCCGCCGGCCGCCCCGTCATCGGGTTCGGCGCGGGCGAGCCCGACTTCCCCACGCCCGACTTCATCGTCGAGGCCGCGGTCGCCGCCGCCCGCGAGCCGCGCAACCACCGGTACACGCCGGCCACGGGCCTGCCCGAGCTCAAGCAGGCCATCGCCGACAAGACCCTGCGCGACTCCGGCTACGAGGTCGACCCGGCCAACGTCATCGTCACCAACGGCGGCAAGCAGGCCGTGTTCCAGGCCTTCGCCGCGATCGTCGACCCGGGCGACGAGGTGCTCCTCCCCGCCCCGTACTGGACCACCTACCCCGAGGCCATCACCCTCGCGGGCGGCGTCCCGGTCGAGGTCTTCGCGGGCGCTGACCAGGACTACCTCGTCACCGTCGAGCAGCTCGAGGCCGCGCGCACCGACAAGACCAAGGCGCTGCTGTTCTGCAGCCCGTCCAACCCGACCGGCGCCGTCTACTCGCGCGCGCAGACCAAGGCGATCGGCGAGTGGGCGCTCGAGCACGGCATCTGGGTCCTCACCGACGAGATCTACGAGCACCTCACCTACGACGACGCGGAGTTCACGCCGATCGTGCGCGAGGTCCCCGAGCTCGCCGACCAGACCATCGTGCTCAACGGCGTCGCCAAGACCTACGCCATGACCGGCTGGCGAGTGGGCTGGATGATCTCCCCCGCCGACGTCACCAAGGCCGCCGCGAACTTCCAGAGCCACCTCACCTCGAACGTCGCGAACGTGTCGCAGCGCGCCGCCATCGCCGCGCTCGAGGGCGGCCTCGAGGAGGTCCACCGCATGCGCGGGGCCTTCGACCGCCGCCGCACCACGATGGTCGACATGCTCCGCCAGATCGACGGCGTCGTGTGCCCCACGCCCAAGGGCGCGTTCTACGCGTACCCGTCGGTCGAGGGACTCATCGGCCGCACCGTCGGCGGCGTGGAGATCGCCTCATCCGCCGACCTCGCGACCGTCATCCTCGAGCAGGCCGAGGTCGCCGTGGTCCCGGGCGAGGCGTTCGGCCCGTCCGGCTTCCTGCGCCTCAGCTACGCGCTGGGCGACGAGGACCTGGTCGAGGGCGTCGGCCGCATCCAGAACCTGCTCGCCGGCTGACGCCGGCCCGCACCTCGGAAGGGGCGCATCGTTCCTCGGGACGATGCGCCCCTTCCGTCTCCCGGCGGTGCCGCTCCCGCGCGGGGCTGGCTAGGCTCGCAGTCATGACCGAACCCGCGATCAGCGTCTCGGGCCTGCACAAGCACTACGGCGACCTGCTCGCCGTCGACGGGCTCGACCTCGAGATCCCCCGGGGCGAGGTGTTCGCCCTGCTCGGCCCCAACGGCGCCGGCAAGTCCACCACCGTCGAGATCCTCGAGGGCTTCCGCAGGCGCACGTCCGGCGAGGTGCGGGTGCTCGGCGAGGACCCGCAGCACGCGCCCAAGGCGTGGCGCGGCCGCGTGGGCGTCATGCTCCAGGGAACCTCCGAGCGCGGGATGCTGACCGCGCGCGAGTCGCTCCAGTACGCCGCGCGTCTCCACCCGGACCCGCGCGGCGTCGACGAGATCCTCGACGCCGTGGGCCTCACCGAGAAGGCCGGGTCCAAGCCCGCGACCCTGTCGGGGGGCCAGCGTCGACGGCTCGACGTCGCGCTCGCGCTCATCGGGCGCCCCGAGCTCGTGTTCCTCGACGAGCCCACCACCGGCTTCGACCCGGAGGCCCGGCGCCAGTTCTGGACGCTCATCGAGTCGGTGCGCGCCGACGGCACCACCGTGGTGCTCACCACCCACTACCTCGACGAGGCCGACCACCTCGCCGACCGCATCGGCATCATCGCCCGCGGCCGGATGGTCGCCCTCGACACCCCAGCGGGGCTGCGCGCCCGCGCCGCCGATGCGCGGGTGTCCTGGACGGAGGGCGGCGAGACCCGCGCCGAGGAGACCGCCACGCCCACCGCGCTGCTGCGCACCCTGCTCGCCCGCACCGAGGGCGAGATCGAGCACCTCGAGGTGACGCACCCGTCGCTCGAGGACGTCTACCTGAGGCTGATCGGCGAGGCCGCGCGCGACGCCGCGGGCGCCGGCGCCACCGAGGAGGCCGCGGCATGACCGCCACCACCGCATCGTCCGCCCCCACGTGGGGCTCCATGGCCCGCGCCCGCCTGGGCGTCGAGCTGCGCGAGTTCACGCGCAGCCGGGAGACCATGGTGTTCGTCTTCCTGTTCCCCATGATGCTGCTGCTGCTGTTCGGCTCGGTGTTCGGCGGCGAGGAGGTCGCCCCGGGGGTGACGTTCGCGCAGTACTTCCTCGCTGGCATCGTCGCGTCGGGCGTGTTCAACACGGGCTTCCAGTCGCTCGCGATGGGCATCGCCATCGACCGCGACCAGGACATGCTCAAGCGCATCCACGGCACCCCGCTGCCCGCGACCGCCTACTTCGCGGCGAAGTCGGCCCAGGTGCTCATCGTGTCGGTGGTGCAGGTCGCGGTGCTGGTCGCGATCGGCGTCCTCCTGTACGACGTGTCCCTGCCCGCGGACGCGGCGCACTGGTGGACGTTCGTGTGGGTGTTCGTGCTGGGCACCACCGCGGCGACGACGCTCGGCATCGCCGCGTCCTCGCTGCTGCGCAACGCGAAGGCCGGCTCGGCCGTCATCACGCCGATCGTGCTGTTCCTCCAGTTCACCTCCGGCGTGTTCCTCGTGTACACGCAGATCCCGGTGTTCCTCCAGCACGTCGCGGAGATCTTCCCGCTCAAGTGGCTCGCGCAGGGCATGCGCTCGGTGTTCCTGCCGGAGAGCTTCGCGGCAGCCGAGGCGCGCGGCTCGTGGGAGCACCCCGCGACCGCGATCGTGCTCGCGCTGTGGATCGTCGTCGGACTGCTCCTGGCCGTGCGGACGTTCCGCTGGACGCGCCACGACGACAACTGACGACGGGCCCGGCGGGGCTGACACGCTCGTCCGCGAGGACGATGCCGCGGTCGGGTCCGCGCCCTACGCTGGCCGGATGGACGTCAAGGCCCCTCGCTGGGGCGACATCGCGATCGCCGCGGCGCTGCTGGTGCTCGCGCTCATCGGGGTCCGCTCCACGACCGCGCTGGTCGACGTGGCGCGCCCGTACGACGCGCTCGGCATCGCCCTGATCGTCGCGCAGATCGCCCCGCTCGTCTGGCGCCAGCACTACCCGCGGCTCGTCGTGTGGCTGGTGCTCGCGCCGTGGCTCGCCGCGGTCGGGATGGGCTACCCGGACACGTCCGCGCAGTTCGCCGTCTACCTCGCGCTGTACGGGCTGGCCGCGTACACGCCGCGCCGCGCCGCGATCGTGCACGGCGCGGCGGTGCTCGCCGTCATGGTCGCCTGGACCACCGTCGGCCTGCTCGTGACCGACTACGTCCCGTGGACCTCTCTCGTCGCCGTCACCCTCGCCGTGATCGTGCCGATGATGATCGGCTTCGTCGACCACCGTCGCCGCGAGCGCCTCACGGAGCTCGAGCTCGAGCACGAGCGCCGCGAGCAGGCCCAGCGCGTGATCGCGACCGACGCGGTCCGGGCCGAGCGGGCACGCATCGCGCGCGAGCTCCACGACGTGGTCGCGCACGAGATCACGGTGATGACGCTCCAGGCCGAAGGCGCGCGGCGGCTCGCGCGCGAGTCCGACGCCCGTGTCCTCGAGGCGCTCGCCACCATCTCCGCCTCGGGGCGCACCGGCCTCGCGGAGATGCAGCGCATGATCGGGGTGCTGCGCGCCACCGAGCAGGACGCCGTCGAGACCGCCGAGCGCGACCGCGCGGTCGCCGAGCTCGAGCCGATGCCTGCCCTCGCCGCGATCCCGGCGCTCGCCCAGCAGGTCGACGACGCGGGGCTGCCCGTCGACCTCAGCATCGTCGGCACCGCGCACGTGCCCGCCGGCGTCGAGCTGAGCGCCTACCGCGTGGTGCAGGAGGCGCTCACCAACGCGATGAAGCATGCGGGCCCCGGCGCCCACGCGAGCGTCCGCGTCGAGCGCGAGCCGTCGCGCGTCACCGTGCTCGTGGAGGACGACGGGCGCGGCGTGATCTCCGACGCCGCCCGCCTCAGCGGCGGCCACGGGCTGCGCGGCATGGGCGAGCGGGTGCACGCGCTGGGCGGCACCCTGGAGTACGGTCCCAGGCCTGGGGGCGGGTTCCGCGTGCGCGCGGTGCTGCCGTCGGGCGACGACCAGGTGGGCCACCGGCCCGCGAGCACGGCGAAGGGCGGACGATGATCCGGGTGGCGCTGGTGGACGACCAGGCGATGGTGCGGGTCGGGCTGAGGATGATCCTCGAGTCCGAGGACGACATCGAGGTGGTCGCGGAGGCCACCTCCGGCTCCGAGGCGGCGGGCATCGTCGCCGCCCACGCGCCCGACGTGGTCCTCATGGACGTGCGCATGCCCGGCATGGACGGGCTCACCGCGACCCGCCACGTGCTGGCGTCCCACCCCGACGCGCGCATCGTCATCCTCACGACCTTCGACGACGACGAGTACGTGTACGAGGCGCTGCGCGCCGGCGCCTCCGGCTTCCTGCTCAAGAGCGTGGACGGCGACGCGCTCGTGTCCGCGGTGCGCGTGGTCGCGGCCGGCGAGGCGCTGCTCGCGCCCGAGGTGACGCGCCGCGTCATCGAGCAGTTCGCGCGCGCGTCGGCCGCGGCGACGCCGCCGGAGCCGACCGCCGCCGCGGTGGGCGACCTGTCCGACCGGGAGGTCGAGGTGCTGCGGCTCATGGCCCGCGGCCTGTCCAACCAGGAGATCGCGGCCGAGCTCTACGTCTCCTCGACCACCGTGAAGACCCACGTGAGCCACATCCTCACCAAGCTGGGCGTGCGCGACCGTGTGCAGGCCGTGGTCGAGGCGTACGACTCGGGCATCGTGGTGCCGCGGCCGTAGCCTCGACCGCCACCCGCATCGTCCCCCGGCAGGGTCATCCCTGAGCAGGACGCGCGCGAACCGTCCTCGCGGACGATGCCGCGGCGCCCGGGCCGCCGCCAGACTGACCCCATCACCCATCCATCCCACGAGGGGGATCCACCATGACCACCACCGTCACCATCGCCGCGTCCATGCGCGGCGGCACCAAGGACTACGGCTCGGGCGAGGCGACCGTGCGCGCGCTCGACGGCCTGGACGTCGACATCGCGCAGTCGGAGTTCACCGCGATCATGGGGCCGTCCGGCTCCGGCAAGTCGACGCTGCTGCACACCCTCGCGGGCCTCGACCGGCTCACCGCGGGCGAGTCGTACATCGGCGAGACGCGCATCACGGGCCTGTCCGAGGACAAGATCACGCAGGTGCGCCGCGACAAGATCGGCTTCGTCTTCCAGGCGTTCAACCTCATCCCGTCGCTCTCCGCGAAGGAGAACATCACGCTGCCGCTCGACATCTCCGGCCGCGACATCGACCCGGCCTGGTTCGACGAGATCATCGGCATCCTGGGCCTTGCCGACCGCCTCACCCACCTGCCCGCGGAGCTCTCCGGCGGGCAGCAGCAGCGCGTCGCGGTCGCGCGCGCTCTCGTGTCGCGTCCCGAGCTGATCTTCGCCGACGAGCCGTCCGGCAACCTCGACTCGCGCTCGGGCGCCGAGCTGCTCGGCTTCATGCGCCGCGCGGTCAAGGAGTTCGGCCAGACCATCGTGATGGTCACCCACGACCCGACCGCGGCCTCGTACTCCGACCGCGTCCTGTTCCTCGCGGACGGCCGGATCGTCGACGAGATGCGCGAGCCCACCGCGGAGCTGGTGCTGGACCGCATGAAGCAGATGGGGCACTGATGTTCCGGCTCGCAGTCAAGTCCGTCAGGCACAATCCCAAGCGGATGGTGCTGACCGCGATCGCGGTCGCGCTCGGCGTGGCGCTGGCGTCCACGACGTTCACCCTCACCAACGCCCTCTCGGGCGGCTTCCACCAGCTGTTCTCCGAGATCTACGCGGGCACCGACGTCATCGTCGAGCCCGCCCCGTCCTCGACCGATGCCCAGGGCGGCGACCAGTTCGCCGCGCCCGAGGCGCTCCTCACCCCCGCCGACCTGGCCGCCGTGAAGGCCGTCGACGGCGTGAAGACCGCGGTCGGGACCATCCAGGTCAGCGGCGCGGTGCTGCCGAAGGACTTCAAGCCGACCGGCGAGATCACCACCGGCGGCGGCGCGCCCAGCCAGCTGTTCAACTGGGCGGGCGACCCGAAGCTCGACCAGTCGACGCTCGTGGAGGGGCACGCGCCCGAGTCCGACGACCAGATCGTCCTCGACCTCGACTCGGCGCCCCGCCTGGGCTACGCGATCGGCGACACCGTCACCGTCGCGACCGACTCGGGCGTGGCGGAGCTGACGCTCGTAGGCCTCGTCAGGTTCGGCGAGACCAACTCGCTGCAGGGTGCGACGCTCGGCTACATGACGGAGGCCGAGGCCGCGAAGCTCGCGGGCTCCGACAACTACCAGTCCATCAACGTGGTCACCGCGGACGGCGCGGACAAGGAGAAGGTCGCCGAGGCGATCTCCCAGGTCATCCCCGACGGCACGCGCGCCATCACCGGCGAGGCCAAGGCCGCGGAGCAGGCGAAGCAGTTCGACGACCTTCTCCAGTACGTCGACATCTTCGCGATCGCGTTCGCGCTCATCGCGCTCTTCGTCGGCGCCTACATCATCGTCAACACGTTCCGCATCATCGTGACCCAGCGCACCCGCGAGTTCGGGCTGCTGCGCGCGATCGGCGTGAGCGGCCGCCAGCTGCGCACCATGATCCTGCTCGAGGCGCTCGTGATCGCGGTGGTCGCGTCGACCATCGGCATCGCGCTGGGCTACCTCGCGGCGCTCGGCCTGTCCGCGCTCGTCGAGCTGGGCTCGGGCAACATCTTCGGGACCGTGACGCTGCCGATCGACGCGCTCGTGTGGGGCTACTCGCTCGGCGCGCTCGTCACGCTCGTCGCGGCGCTCATGCCGGCGATCCACGCGTCGACCATCTCGCCGATGGAGGCGCTGCGCGAGTCCGCGACGGAGTCCAAGAAGCCGCTGAGCCGGCGCAACATCGTCGGCGGCGCGCTCACGCTGCTCGGCGTCCTCGCGATCGTGGTCGGCCTCTACATGTCGGTGGCCAAGCCGTACGTGTTCGTCGGTGCGGGCGCCATGGTCCTCATCATCGGCGTGACGCTGCTCGCGGCGCAGGTGCTCGTCCCGCTCGCATACGGCCTCAAGGCGTTCCTGGTGCGGGTGTTCCGCGTCGACGGCAAGCTCGCAGCCAACAACATCCGCCGTGAGCCGCGCCGCAGCGCCAACACGGCGGCGGCGCTCATGATCGGCGTGATGCTGCTCGCGCTGGTCGCGACGTTCACGCAGTCGCTCAAGGCCGTGGTGACCGACCAGTTCCAGGGCAGCGCGGCGGACTTCTTCGTGGTCTCGACGCAGGGCCCGATCCCGTCCGGCGCGATCGACGTGATCCGCGACCAGCCGGGCGTCGGCGTGGTCTCCACCATCGCGGCCGGCACCGTCACCATCGACGGCCAGGCGCGCAGCCTCGCCGCCCTCGACCCCGCGGTCGCCGAGCAGGCCTTCGACTACAAGACCGACCCGGCGCTGTCCCAGATGGACGGCGGCGTCTTCGTCGACCCGACGCTGACCGACCTCGGCGTCAAGGTCGGCGATGAGCTCACGATGAAGGGCCCGGAGGGCTCCGTGACGGTGCCGGTGACCGGCCGGTACCTCAACTCGGGCGACGCGAACGTCTTCGTGGACGAGCGCACGGCCGAGAAGCTGCTCGGTCCGCTCGAGTACGTCCAGGCGATGGTGGTGCTCGACAAGGGCGTGGACCCCGTGCAGGCGCAGCAGCAGATCGTCGACGCGCTCGCGACGGACTACCCGCTGGTCTCGCTCTCGTCGCCCGGCCAGCTCGCGCAGTTCGCCAACCAGTTCATCGACCTGCTGCTCGGCGTCATCTCCGCGATGCTCGGCGCCGCCCTCATCATCGCGGTGCTCGGCGTGGCCAACACGCTGCTGCTGTCGGTGACGGAGCGCACCCGCGAGATCGGGCTGCTGCGCGCGGTCGGCGTGCGACGCCGGTCGGTGCGCCGGATGATCCGCATCGAGTCGCTCGTCATGGCGATCTTCGGCACCATCCTCGGGATGATCCTGGGCGTGGGGCTCGGCGTCGCGCTCGTCAAGGCGCTCGCGGAGTTCGGGTTCACGTCCGTGGCGATCCCATGGGGCTGGCTCGCGTTCTACATGGTCGCGGCCGCGGTCGCCGGCGTGCTGGCCGCGTGGTGGCCCGCCCGCCGCGCGTCGAAGCTCGACATCCTGCAGGCCATCGCGTTCGACGGCTGAGCACGGGACGATGCGCGCGGCCCCGGGGGTTCCGACCCCCGGGGCCGTTCTCGTCCCCGGCCAGGCCGGCGGACCGCCGACCGCGAAGACCGCCGACCGTCCCCCACACGCCGACCGGATGTGAACGTGCACCCGCTGCAGGTCATGGTGCTCATGTCGGGAAATGCGACGCGGAATGCATTCCGCGTGTGGGGGACGGTCCCGGCGCGGACGCGGGGGGCGCGCGGCGCGGGCGCCGCGCGGGCCTAGATCTCGACGCCGACCGTGACCGGCTCGGGCACGAGCACGATGCCGAAGCGCGCGTGGACGCCGTCGCGCACGGCACGGGCGAGCGCCACCACGTCGGCGGCCGTCGCCTCTCCCCGGTTCGTCAGCGCGAGGGTGTGCTTGGTCGACAGGGACGCCCGCGCATCGTCCACCACCGCATACCCGCGTGCGAAGCCTGCGTGCTCGATGAGCCACGCCGCGGACGTCTTCACGAGCCCGTCCGCCGCGGGGTAGCGCGGGGCGCCGTCGGGCACGTGGTCCTCGGGCACGATCGGGTTGGTGAAGAAGGAGCCGGCGGACCACGTGTCGTGGTCGGCGGGGTCGAGCACCATGCCCTTGGACGCGCGCAGCGCGAGGACCGCCTCGCGCACCTCCGTGATGGGCACGCGCGCGCCGAGCTCGACGCCGAGCGCCGTCGCGAGCTGCTGGTAGCGCACCGGCGCCGACAGGCTCGCCATCCGCGTGTGGAAGGTGACGGCCATGACCACGTAGCGCGGGGTCGGCCCCCACGTCCCGTGCGTCATGGTGCGCTTGAGCATCGAGTCGCGGTAGCCGAACTCGGCCTTGACCAGGGGCAGGGTCTTCACGGCGCCGGCCTCGCGGTCCCACGTGCGCACCGAGGCGACGATGTCCTTGACCTCGGCGCCGTAGGCGCCGACGTTCTGCACGGGCGTCGCGCCGGTCGAGCCGGGGATGCCCGACAGCGCCTCGAAGCCGCTCCACTCGGACGCCACGGCCTGCGCGACGAGCGCGTCCCAGGGCGTGCCCGCGGTCGCGGTGATCGACAGGCCGCCGCACGCGCCGTCGTTGACCAGGCCCACGTCCTCGCGGGTGTCGCGCACGACCACGCCGTCGAAGCCCGCGTCCGCCACCAGCAGGTTCGAGCCGCCGCCCACCACGAGCACCGGCGTGCCGTCCGCGTCCGCCGACCGGACCGCGTCGATGAGATCGGCCTCGCTCCCGGCCACGCGCAGCTCGCGCGCGGGGCCGCCGACGCGCAGGGTCGTGAGGGAGGCGAGGTTCATGGGCTCAGGGTATCGGGGGCGCCGCGACGCTCCGCCTCGGTGGGGACGCCCTCCTCGGGCAGCGCCTGGACGGGCTCGACGCCGTCCGCCACCACCGCGGCCGCAGCGTCGCGCGACGCCTCGTCCTCGATCACCTGGGCGCGCGTGCGACGCGCGACGGCCGCGCGCGAGCGGAACAGCGGGCCCTGCGACCGGACGGCGCGCGCCAGCAGGAAGGACACGACCGCGGCGGGCACGGTGACGAGCAGCGCCTTGCGCAGCTCGACGATGTCGCCCAGGTGGCCGATCACCTGCGGCATCACGAGGCCCGCGATGGTCGAGAAGGAGGACACCGCGGCCACGCGGGACGCGGCCCGGTCGGGGTCGTCGGACGCGGCCGAGAAGCCGATGGGCACGCCCAGCGCGGCGCCGAGGCCCCACAGCACCATGCCGAACGGGACCAGCCATAGCCCGGGGGCGAAGGCGAACAGCGCCACGCCGACGGCGACGAGCACGGCCGAGACCCGCAGCGTCACCACGCGCCCGAGGCGTCCGATCACGGCGGCGCCGGACCAGCGCAGGGTCACCATCGCGACCACGAACACCCAGTAGAGGAGGTCGCCCACGGCCTCCGGCTGGCCGAAGCCCTCGACCACCGCGAGCGAGGCCCACTGCGACGCGGCCCCCTCGATGGTCGACGCGCTGAACACGATCACGCCGATGAGCACCACGCGGCGGTCGCGGTACTCGTCGCGCGCGGCGGCGAACGGGCCGCCCAGGCCGGGGCGCGCATCGTCCGGGCGCGGACGCCCGTCCATCACGGCCGCCGGCACCACGGCGAGGCGCGCCGCGGTGAGCGCGACGCCGACCGCCGCGAAGTGCCACACGGGCGCGATGCCGAGGTGCGAGATCCACGCCCCGAGCGCGAGACCCATCGCGAGGCCCACGGAGAACGCCGCGTGGAACTGCGGCAGGACGGCGCGGCCCATCGCGCGCTCGACGGTGGCGGCCTCGGCGTTCATGCTCACGTTCGTGATCGCGAAGCCGACCGACACCAGGAACGATGCGGCGGCGAACCATGCCTGCGAGCCCCATGCGGTCGCGGCGCCGAGCAGCACGATCGCGGCGAGGAAGCCGTACGACGACCACCACAGCAGCGCGCGGGTGCCGAACCGCGCGACGAGCCACCCGGTGACGAGCAGCGCGCACAGGGCGCCGAGCGCCCCGAACAGCAGGAGGCGCGCGAGCCCGCCCGTCGTGACGTCGAGGAGCGCCGTGATGGTGGGGTAGCGCGACACCTGGGTCGCCATGAACATGCCCATGATCCAGAAGAGCGCGAGGACGCCGCGGCGTGCGGACGCGACGCGGGCGGGATCGTGTGTCATGGGCCCCTCGGCGGGACGGGTGCAGGGGCGCGGGCCGCTGCACGGGCGGTCGTCGGGGCGGCGCTACCCTGAGGTCTGACCGAGCCGAGGGAGAGCCGCGTGACGCGCACACGCCGACCGACGATGGCCGACGTCGCCGCGAGGGCGGGCGTGTCGCTGTCCACTGTATCCCTGACCTACTCGGGTGCCGGACCGCTGTCCGCGGAGACCCGGGCCAAGGTCGAGCGGGCCGCGGAGGAGCTCGGTTACGCCGGTCCCGCGCCGCACGCGCGGGCGCTGCGCTCGGGCCGCACCGGCGTGGTCGGCGTGGTCATCCACGAGCGGCTCCAGCTGTCGTTCCGCGACCCGCTGATGCTGCGCATCATGGACGGGCTCGTGGGAGACCTCGGGCAGGCGGGGCTGGGCGTGCTGCTCATCCCGACCCCGACCGGCGAGCCGGGCGAGCGGTCGCTCCTCGAGACGGCGGCGATGGACGCTGCCGTGCTCCTGCGTGTGCGCGACCACGACGACGAGCCCGCGATCGACATCGCGCGCCGTCGCGGGCTGCCGATCGTGGTGATGGAGGGCGAGGCGCCCGCGGGCGCGGGTCGCCTCGAGATCGACGACCGCGGCGCGACGGCCGAGCTCGTGCGCCACCTCGTCGACCTGGGCCACACCCGCATCGGCACGGTCACGCTGCCGTCGGGCCTGGACGGTGAGACGCGCGTCCTGCCCCTCGCCGAGGCGCTCGCGCAGACGGCGTGGACCCCGGTGCACCGGCGCCTCGAGGCGTTCGCCGACGCGGGCGTCGAGCCGTGCGTCGTGGTCGAGGCGCGCGCGTCGATCGCGGCCGAGGGCATCGCCGCCGCGCATCTCGCGTTGGCCGCCGAGCCGCGGCCGACCGCGCTCGTGTGCCAGTCCGACCTGCTCGCCGCGGGCGCGATCCTCGCCGCCCGGGAGCTGGGCATCCAGGTGCCGCAGCAGCTGTCGATCACCGGCTTCGACGGCATCGAGCTGCCGTGGATCACGCCGCACGAGCTCACCACGCAGGTGCAGGACGCGGAGGCCAAGGGCCACGCGCTGGCGGCGGAGGTCGCGGCGCTTCTGCGCGGCGAGTCGCCCGAGCCTGTGGTGATGCCGCTCGAGCTGCGGGTCGGCTCGACGACGGCCCGCGCCCCGCGCGATTCGCAATGACAGATGTGACGCGAGTGCACTCGCGTCACATCTGTCATTGGTAGTCGTCCCGAGGCGTCAGGCGGACGGGGTCAGCCGATCACGTTCATGATCGGGCCCATCGCGAAGTACACGACGAATGCGCCGGCGGTCACCCACATGAGGGGGTGGACCCGCTTGGCGGCGCCGGTGACGACCTGCAGCACGACGTACGAGATGAAGCCCGCGCCGATGCCCACCGAGATCGAGTAGCCGAACGGCATGAGGATGAACGTGAGGAACGCGGGGATCGCGATCCGGTAGTCCTTCCAGTCGATGCCGGACACCTGAGCGACCATGAGGAAGCCGACGACCACGAGCACGGGGGTCGCGGCCTCGAACGGCACCATGTCGTAGAGCGGCGTGAGGAACGTCGACAGCAGGAACGCGATGCCGGTGACCACCGACGCGAGGCCGGTGCGCGCGCCGTCGCCGACGCCCGCGGCGGACTCGATGTAGGTGGTGTTCGACGACACGGAGCCGAGGCCGCCGCCGACCGCGCCGAGCGAGTCGACGAGCAGGATCTGCTGCGAGCGCGGCGGGTTGCCGTCCTCGTCGTTGAGGCCGGCCTCGGCGCCGACCGCCGTCATGGTGCCCATGGTGTCGAAGAAGTCGGCCATGAGCAGCGAGAAGACGATCAGCAGCGCGGTGACGAACGGCAGCGTGGTGAAGCCGCCGAAGAGGTCGACCTGGCCGATGAGCGAGAAGTCCGGCAGCGACGCGAACGAGGACGGCGCCTGCGGGATGACGAGGGCCCAGTCGTTGGCGACGGCCGGGTCGGCGCCCAGGCTCAGGACCGACTGGATGAGGAACGCGGTCGCGGTCGCGACGGCGATGGAGATGAGCAGCGCGCCGCGCACCTTCTTCACCATGAGGATGACAGCGGTGAACAGGCCGACGACGAACACGACCATCGGCCACGAGCCGATGTAGCCGCCGATTCCGAACTCCGTCGGGGTCGCGCCCGACGCGGGGATGCGGACCATGCCGGAGTCGAACAGGCCGATGAACGCGAGGAACAGGCCGATGCCGACGGCGATCGCCTGCTTGAGGAACGGCGGAACGGCCGCGAAGACGGCCTTCCGGAAGCCGGTCATCACGAGGACGGTGATGATGATGCCCTCGATCACCACGAAGCCCATGGCCTGCTGCCAGGTCATGCCGTCGCGGGTCGCGATGCCGTACGCGACGAACGCGTTGAGGCCGAGCCCGGTCGCGAGCGCCAGCGGGAAGCGCGCCCACACGCCCATGAGGATGGTGAGCACGCCGGCGATGAGCGCGGTGGCGGCCGCGACGAGCGCGGTGTTGGGCTCGGTGCCGCCGCCGAGGTAGTGACCGGTGCTGTCCGGCACCGTGCCGATGATGATCGGGTTCAGCACGACGATGTAGGCCATCGTGAAGAAGGTGGTGAGTCCGCCGCGGATCTCGCGGCCGATCGTCGAGCCACGCTTGGTGATCTCGAAGTAGGAGTCGAGGCGGCCGGCGAAGCCGGTCCGCTCCTCGGTGGTGGCGCTCATGTGCCCTCTCTGACGCAGGGGAGAGCGCACGCCTCAGCGAACGCTCTCCGGGGGAAGGTGCGACCCCGTGAAAGCGACGCTAACGCCGTTGCGCATCGTGCGCACGACGGGATCTCGCGAGCGTCACCCTACCCGCAGTCGGGAACCGTGCGTGACCACCGGTCGTTCACCCGGGAACGATGCGAAACCCGCCCGGGCGCGGGCGCGGCGCGTCCGCCCTGCTACGCGCAGGCGACGACGGCCTGGGCCTTGCCCAGCACCTTCGCGCCGTCGTGCTCGACGGTGACGTTGACGCGCGCGGTGCGGGCGTCCGCGTCGAGCGCGCCGACCGTCGCGGTGAACGTCACGGTGGCGTCGCCGAGCGCGGGCACCGGGACCGGCCGCGTGAAGCGCGTCTGCAGGTCCCACACGTTGCCCGGGCCGGCCCACTCCTCGACCACGGATGCCGCGACGCCCATGGTGAGCATGCCGTGAGCGATGACGCCGGGCAGCCCGACGGACTCCGCGAACGCGTCGTTGTAGTGGATCGGGTTGAAGTCGCCGGACGCGCCGGCGTAGCGCACGAGGGCGTCGCGGGACACCGCGACCTCGCGCTCCGCCACCACCTGGCCGACCTCGAGGCCCGCGAAGGCGGGGCCGTTCTCGCTGCTCATCAGGCCTCCTCGCGCACCGCGAGGGTGCTGATGACGGTGGAGACGGGGGCGCCGTCCTCGTCGCTGAGCTCGGTGCGGGTGGTCACCATGGAGATGCCCGCGCGCTGCTTGATCGCGTCGATGTGCACGGTCGCCGTGATGAGGTCGCCGGCGACGATGGGCCGGTGGTGCGTGAACCGCTCGTCGGCGTGCACCACGCGCGAGAAGTCGACGCCGACCTCGGGGTCGACCACCACGTGGAACTCCGCCTGCTGCGCGATCAGCACCGCGAACGTGGTCGGGGCGACCACGTCGCCGTAGCCCTCGGCGCGCGCGGCCTCCTCGCTGCGGTGGGCGAAGGAGCGGGCGTCGACCGCATCGGCGAACTCGCGGATCTTGATCCGGGTCACCTCGTACGGCTCGTGCGGGCCGTACGACCGGCCCACGGCATCGATGTTCACTGGCACGGTGCCACCCTACCCAGGAACGGCGTGCCCCCGCGCGGAGGCGGTCCAGGGACGATGCGGCGGCCGGGCGGGCGTCCGCGTCACGGCCGCGCGTACTCGACGAGCACCCCGCGGTGGTCGGTGCGGGGCACGATGACCGTCGCGAGCGCCGAGGCGCGCAGCCCGAGGTCGCGGGCGAGCACGTGGTCGATCGCGACCAGGGGCAGGTCGAGGCGGCTGGTGGAGCCGTACATGCCCGGCCACTCGGGGTAGGTCGCCTGGAAGCCCGCGCCGGCCTCGTCCGCGGCGTCGACGAACCCCATGCCCTCGAGGTCGCGGAACGCGCGGTGGTCGCGGGTCGTGTTGAGGTCGCCCATGAGCAGCATGGGCCCGGTCTCGCGCTCGAGGAGGCCCGTGAGCGCGACGAGGTCCTGATCCCACAGCTCGTGGTCGCGGAACCCGGGCGACTCGGGGTGGGCGACGACGACGGTGAGGGCGCCGACCGGCGTGTCCACCTCGGCCCGCACGGTGGTCGCGGACAGCCCGGGAAGCGTCTCGGCGGAGGTGATCGGGTAGCGCGACCACAGGCCGGTGCCGTACTTGAAGTCGTCGGGGTAGGCGGCGCTGTACGGGAGCAGATCGTCGAGCCCCGCGGCCGCGAGCGCGGGGTGGATGGACGGCGTCAGCTCGGTGACGGACAGCATGTCGAGGTCGCTGTCGCGCACCAGCGCGACCACGGCGTCGGCGTCGGCGCTGCCGTTGGCGAGGCTCAGCTGGCCGACGCGCAGGACGGGCTCCCCGACCGTGGGCGACGCGACGAACAGCGGCGCCATCCACGCGACGCACAGGCCGGCGACGGCGACCGCCGCCGCGAGGAGCACCCAGGCGCGCCCGACGAGCGCCAGCACGACCGGGACGAACGCCAGCAGCGTGACCCACGGCATGAGCGACACGAGGATCGCGAGCGGGCCGGCCTCCCACCCCGTCAGCCGCGCGGCCACCGGCACGAGCACCGCGGCGAGCGCCAGCGCCGCGCCGATGCGCGCGAGGACCGTGAGGACCCGGACGGCGGCGCGGGACGCGGACGGGACGGAGCCGACCCGCGCATCGTCCCCCGGCTCCCCCATGCAGGGAGTCTGTCACGCGGCGGCGCGGACCGGCAGGGGCATCGTCCCGGTCACCCGCGCGCGTAGGTCGCGATGAGGGCACGGTGGTCGGAGCCGGGGATCACCACGGCCTCGACGGACGTGGCGACGAGGCCCGCGTCGCGGGTGACGACGTGGTCGAGCGCGACGAGCGTCGGGGGCGTGCGGTCCTGCGGGAAGGTCGGCACGAGGCCGTCACCGGCATCGTCCGCCGCGTCGGTGAAGCCGCGTGCCTCGAGATCGCGGAACGCGCGATGGTCGCGCGTCGCGTTGAGGTCCCCGGCCGCGATCACGGGGCCGTCGATGGCGTCGAGCACGTCGGAGAGCCGCGCCCACTCGTCGGACCAGGAACGATGCACGAGCAGCTGGGGAGCCGCCGGGTGCAGCGCGAGGACGGTCGTCGGTCCGTCGGGGAGCGCCACGACGGCGCGGATCTGCCGGAACGTGTAGCCGTCGAGGCCCTCCCACGAGGCGATCGGGTAGCGCGACCACAGGCCCGTCCCCCGCCAGATCGCGTCCGGCTGCGCGGCCGCGTACGGCAGCTCCTCCTCGAGCCCCGCCGCGACCAGGGCGTCGGCGGCCTCCGGGGTGAGCTCCTGCAGCGACAGCACGTCGACCTCGCGGTCCCGGACCATCGCGACCACGGCGTCGGCGTCCCCGTGGCCGGTGAGCAGGTTCGCGGTCGCGACGGTGAGCACCGTGGGCCCGGACGCCTCCGCTGCCACGTAGAGCGGCGCGGTCCACGCCGCGCACAGCGCCGCGGTCGCGACGGCGGCGCCGGCGAGCACCCAGGCGCGCGCGAGCAGCGCGAGCGCGAGCGGGACCAGCGCGCCGATCACGATCCACGGCACGAGCGGCACCGCGTACGCGAGCGGCCCCCGCTCCCACCCGGTCAGACGCACCCCGACCGGGACGAGCAGCCCCGCGAGCGCGACCCAGCCCGCGACGGCGGCGATCCGACGCCCGCGCGAGGATCCCGCGCGCTCGGCGCCCGTCGCATCGTCCATGGGCCGGAGCCTGTCACACCCGCCCGCGGGAACGACGAAGGCCCGCCGCCCCTGAGGGGCGACGGGCCTTCGTGAAGCTTGTGCTTAGCGCGTCTCGCGGTGCGCGGTGTGCTTGCCGCACTTCCGGCAGAACTTGGAGAGCTCCACGCGGTCGGGCGTGTTGCGGCGGTTCTTGCGCGTGATGTAGTTGCGGTCCTTGCACTCGGTGCACGCGAGCGTGATCTTCGGACGAACGTCGTTCTTAGCCATGGTGGTCTCTCCCAGCCTTGTGGTGACGCGCCTTGCGAAGGCGCATGACGCAGGCGAACCGCCTGCATCCGTAGCGAGGGCGGGGCTCGAACCCGCGACCTCACGATTATGAGTCGTGCGCTCTAACCAGCTGAGCTACCCCGCCGCGTGCCGCCTTGCGGCGGCGATCCATCGTACATGACGACGGACGTGGAGCCCCGACAGGGAATCGAACCCTGGACCTTCTCCTTACCATGGAGACGCTCTGCCGACTGAGCTATCGGGGCTGGCCGGAATAGGTTACACGCATCTCTCGGCAAAAGTGAAATCGGCACCGAACGCCCAGGCAGATGGGCTTTTCAGGGCACGATGCGGGGGTGCGGGCCGGGCGTCGCCGGGGCTGTCGGCGGGGGCGCCTAGAGTGGCGCGCATGAACGGGTCGCTCAGCGCCGCCGAGGCGCGGCGGATCCACCTGGCCGCGCAGTCCCTCGCGCGCCGCCGCCCGGCCGGCCGGCCGGGTCCCGCGCGCTTCCGCGACTACCTCGAGCACCAGGGCGTGCTGCAGCTCGACTCGGTCAACGTCCTGGCCCGCGCGCACCACCTGCCGCTGTACTCGCGCTTCGGGCCTTACGACCGCGACCGGTTCGACCGCTGGCTGTGGTCCGGCGAGCACGCGTTCGAGCACTGGGGTCACGAGGCGTCGGTGATGCCCCGCGACCTGCTGCCCGCGATGCACCACCGCATGAGCGAGCACGCGTCCTGGCAGGGACGCCACCACGCGCGCCTCGAGCGCGAGCGTCCCGGCCTGATCGAGGAGGTGCGCGCCGGGGTGATGGCGAGCGGCCCGCTCACCGCCGCGACCCTCGAGCACCTCGCGCCCCGCGAGGGCGCGCGCGGCACCTGGTGGGACACGTCGCACGTCAAGGATGCGCTCGAGTACCTGTTCATCACGGGCGAGGTCGCGGCCTCGCGCGGCCCCCACTTCACGCGGACGTACGACTCCCCCGAGCGCGCGTGGGGCCTGCCGGGTGCCGCGGGCGCGGGCTGGGGGATCCCGACGGCCGAGGCCCACCAGCGCCTGTTCGACCACGCGCTCGCCGCCACCGGGATCGGCACGCCTGCGGACGTCGCGGACCACTTCCGGCTCGCGCGGTCCGCGCGCGACGGCGACCACCGCAAGGGCCCCGCCGCGGGCGCCGCCGCCTGGGCCGCCTCCGCGGTCGAGCGCGGGCTCGCCGCCTGGGTCGACGTGGAGGGCTGGCGCGAGCCGGCGCTGCTCGCCGCCGGCGCGGTCGACCCGGGCCGGGCGACCGCATCGTCCCTGCTCAGCCCGTTCGACCCGGTCTGCTGGTACCGGCCGCGCCTGCTGCGGATGTTCGGCGTCGACTACCGGATCGAGATCTACACGCCGGCGCCCAAGCGCGTGTTCGGTTACTACTGCCTGCTGTTCCTCCTGGGCGACCGGTTCGAGGCGCGCGTGGACCTCAAGGCGCTGCGCAAGGAGGGCGCATTGGCGGTGGAGGCGACGTGGCGCGAGCCCGGCCGGGTGCCCGGGGCGCGCCGGAGGGACGATGCGACGGTGGCGACGGCCCTCGCGGCGGAGCTGCGGCTCATGGCCGGGTGGCTCGGGCTCGCCCAGATCCGCGTCGCGCCGCGGGGCGACCTCGCGCCCGCGCTGGCCGTCGCGGTGTCCGCGCCTTAGGCGGAGCCGGACGGTCCGTCGGTTGCGCCCACCGCGCCCGGCCCGGAACCATGGACGGATGGACCATCAGCAGATGCAGCAGGCCGCCAAGAACCACCTGTGGATGCACTTCACCGAGCACTCCCGGTACGCCGAGGCCGACGTCCCCATCATCGTGCGCGGCGAGGGCGCGTACATCTACGACGCGAAGGGCAAGCGCTACCTCGACGGCCTCGCGGGACTGTTCGTCAACCAGCTCGGCCACGGGCGCGCCGACCTCGCGGAGACCGCCGCGCAGCAGGCGCGCGAGCTCGCGTTCCACCCGCTGTGGTCGTACGCGACGCCGCCGGCGATCGAGCTCGCCGAGCGCCTCGCGACGCTCGCGCCGGGCGACCTCAACCGCGTGTTCTTCACCAGCGGCGGCGGCGACTCCGTCGAGTCCGCGTGGAAGCTCGCGAAGAACTACTTCAAGCTGGTCGGCAAGCCCACCAAGCACAAGGTGATCAGCCGCGCCGTCGCCTATCACGGCACCCCGCACGGCGCCCTGTCCATCACGGGTCTGCCGGGGCTCAAGGCCCAGTTCGAGCCGTTGGTGCCGTCGACGTTCCGCGTGCCCAACACCAACCTCTACCGGGCCGAGGAGATCACGCTGGGCCTCATGGACGGCTCCGACGCCGAGGCGTTCGGGCGTTGGGCCGCCGACCAGATCGAGGTCGCGATCCTCAACGAGGGCGCCGACACCGTCGCGGCGGTGTTCCTCGAGCCGGTCCAGAACGCCGGCGGCTGCTTCCCGCCGCCGCCCGGCTACTGGCAGCGCGTGCGCGAGATCTGCGACCGGCACGACGTGCTGCTGGTGTCCGACGAGACGATCTGCGCGTACGGGCGCCTGGGCGAGATGTTCGGCGCGACGCGCTTCGACTACGTGCCCGACATCATCACCTCGGCGAAGGGCCTCACGTCGGGCTACGCCCCGATGGGCGCGATGATCGCCTCCGACCGGCTCATGGCGCCGTTCCTCGAGAGCGGCCAGATGTTCGCGCACGGCTACACGTTCGGCGGCCACCCGGTGGCGGCGGCGGTCGCGCTCAAGAACCTCGAGATCTTCGAGACCGAGGGCGTGCTCGAGCACGTCCGCGACAACGCCGGCGCGTTCCGTGCGACCCTCGACCGCCTGCTCGACCTGCCCATGGTCGGCGACGTGCGTGGCGACGGGTTCTTCTACGGCATCGAGCTCGTCAAGGACAAGGCCACCAAGGAGAGCCTGACCGCCGAGGAGTGCGAGCGGGTGCTCCACGGCTTCGTCTCCCCCGCGCTGTACGAGGCCGGCCTGTACTGCCGCGCCGACGACCGCGGCGACCCGGTCATCCAGCTCTCGCCGCCGCTCACGATCGGCCAGGCCGAGTTCGACGAGATGGAGTCGATCCTCCGCGACGTGATCGCGAGGGCGTACGCGCTGCTCTGACTGCCAATGACAAATGTGACGGGTGGGACCGCGATGCGGTCCCACCCGTCACATTTGTCATTGCGATTCGTTCAGCGGGCAGCGATCGCCTTCCGGCGCCGGCGCGCACCCACCTCGCCGAGGATGACGGCGGCGAGCGCCACGAGGAACATCACGGTGCCGATCACGTTGACCTGCATCGGCACGCCGCGCTGCGCGGCGCCCCACACGAACATCGGGAACGTCACCGTCTGACCCGAGTTGAGGTTCGTGATGATGAAGTCGTCGAACGACAGCGAGAACGCGAGCAGCGCGGCCGACAGGATGCCGGGGAACACGAGCGGGAAGGTGACCTTCCAGAACGTCTGCCACTCGGTCGCGTAGAGGTCCATGGCCGCCTGCTCGAGGGTGCCGTCAAGGCCCGCGAGGCGGGACTTCACCGTGATCACCACGAACGAGATGCAGAACATGATGTGCGCGATGAGGATCGTGACGAAGCCGAGGTGGCCGCCCAGGCCCGCCGCGACGAACAGCGCGAGGAGCGAGGAGCCCATCACGATCTCGGGGGTCGCCATCGGCAGGAACAGCACGAGGTTCATCAGGCTGCGGCCCGCGAACTTGTGCCGCACGAGGCCGAACGCCGCGAAGGTGCCGATGAGCGTCGCGAAGAACGTCGCGAGGAGGCCGATCTCGATGCTCGTGACGAGCGACGAGCACATGCCCTCCGGCGCGCAGGGGTGCAGCCAGTTGTTCCACGTGAACTTCTGGAACGCGTAGAGGTTGCGCGCGCCGCTCGAGTCGTTGAAGGACATGACCGCGACGATCATGTTGGGGATGTACATGTAGAGCAGCACGAGGATGCCGCCCGCGAGGACCAGGTGGCTGCCGATCCAGCGTCCGATGCGCGTCATCAGAGCAGCTCCTCCGTTCCGGCCCGGCGCACGTACACCAGGACCATCGTGATGATGATCACCATGAGCGACACCGACAGGGCGCCAGCGACCGCGTAGTCGCCCTGCGTGGTGAACAGGCTCTGGATCACGTTGCCGACCATGCGCTCGTTCGGGCTGCCGAGGAGCGACGCGTTGATGTAGTCGCCGGTGGCCGGGATGAACGTCAGCAGCGTGCCGCCCACGACGCCCGGCAGGGACAGCGGCCAGGTGACCTTCCAGAACCGCGTGAACGGGTTGGAGTACAGGTCGGCGGCCGCCTCGTTGAGCTTCGGGTCGATCTTCTCGAGGCTCGTGTACAGCGGCAGGATCATGAACGGCAGGAAGTTGTAGGTGAGACCCGCGATCACGGCGACCGGGGTCGCGAGGAGGCGACCCTCGGGGCCCAGGATGTGGATCGCCTGGAGCGTGTTCACCACCCAGCCGTTGTCCGCCAGGATCAGCTTCCACGACAGGGTGCGGATGAGGAAGCTCGTGAAGAACGGCGCCACGACGAGCACCAGCATCACGGTCTTCCAGCGGCCCGCCTTGAACGCGATCGCGTACGACAGCAGGTAGCCGAGGACCAGGCAGAACAGCGTGGCCAGCGCGCCGTACCAGAACGAGCGCAGCATCACGCCGCCGTACTCGGACAGCGCGGTCCAGAAGTTCGCGAAGTGCCACGTCATGTCGTAGCCGGTGAGCACGGAGCCCTCCGGGTCGTACAGCGACGTCGCGAGCAGCGAGTAGAACGGGACGACGAAGAAGATCGCCAGCCAGACGGCCGCCGGCAGGATCAGGAGATAGCCGGTGCGCTTGCGTGCGGTGGCGATCACGCTAGTCCTCCTCGACGATGCCCGCGTCGGCGTCCTGGGACGCGTCGAGCAGGAACGCGAACTCGGGGCGCCACGACACGTCGACCTGGGTGCCGACGGGGATCAGCCCGCCGCGGCGACCGGTGTTCTGCTCGAAGCAGATGATCTCCTGGCCCCACGGCATGCGGACCGTGTAGTCGGTCGAGACGCCCAGGTAGCTGGCGTCCGTCACGACGCCGCCCGAGATGGAGCTGCCGGGGGCGTCGATCGCGGTGCCGGCCGGCTGGATGAGGACCTTCTCGGGGCGGATGCCGAGCCAGCCGTCCTTCGAGTCCGTGTGGACCTTCGACGCCTTGATCGTGGCGATGGTGCCGTGCATGTCGACCTTGACCACCGCATCGTCCCCCGCGCCCTCGCGGCCCACGACGGTGCCCTTGATGAGGTTGGAGCGCCCGAGGAAGTTCGCCACGAAGGTGGTGTGCGGGTTGGTGTAGAGGTCGTACGGCGAGCCCATCTGCTCGATCACGCCCTGGTTCATCACCGCGACGGTGTCGGCCATCGACATGGCCTCCTCCTGGTCGTGGGTGACGTGGACGAACGTGATGCCGACCTCCTCCTGGATGCGCTTGAGCTCGACCTGCATCGCGCGACGCAGCTTGAGGTCGAGCGCGCCGAGCGGCTCGTCCAGGAGCAGCACCTCGGGGCGGTTGACGATCGCGCGGGCCAGCGCGACGCGCTGCTGCTGGCCGCCGGACAGCTGCGTGGGCAGCTTGGCCGCCTGCTCGGCCAGCTCGGTGAGCTCGAGGATCGCCTTGACCTGGGCGCGCGAGTCGGCGACCTTGCGGCGCTTGAGGCCGAACTCGACGTTCTCCGCGATGCTGAGGTGCGGGAACAGGGCGTAGTTCTGGAAGACCGTGTTGACCGGGCGCTTGTACGGCTTCGCGTGGGTGATGTCCGCGTCGCCGATGGTGATCGAGCCGGCCGTCGGGGTCTCGAGGCCGGCGACCATGCGCAGCGTGGTGGTCTTGCCGCAGCCCGACGGGCCGAGCAGCGCGAAGAAGGATCCCTGCGGGACCACCAGGTCGAGGTCGTGCACGGCGGTGAAGCCGTTGGGGTAGGTCTTCTGGAGCCCGCTGAGGCGCAGGTCGCGCCCGGTCCCGCTAGACACCTGTGACATCAGAGAAGGCTCCTTCGTAGTCGCGGATCTGGTACTCCTCGAGCGCCATGAACCCGTGGGTCGACGCGAGGTACTCCTTGGTGGGGAAGATGAGGGGGTTGTCGACCAGCGTGGGGTCGATCTTCTCCATCTCCTGCTGCGCGCCCTCGACCGGGCAGACGTACCAGACGTACGCGGCGAGCAGGGCCGCGATCTTGGGGTCGTAGTACCAGTCGATCCAGCGCTCGGCGTTGCGCTGATGCTGCGCGAGGTTCGGGACGATCATGTTGTCCGACCAGACCATCATCCCCTCGTCCGGCGGCAGGAAGACGAGGTTCTCGTCGCCGGCCGCGGCGACGTCGCCGGACCACGCGACGCACGCCGCGATGTTGCCGGCCGCGAGGTCGTTGATGTACTCGTTGCCGGTGAAGGCGCGGATCTGGCCGTCGGCACGCGCCTTGCGCAGCTTGTCGAGGGCCTTGTTCCACTGGTCGTCGGTGAAGTTCGACGGGTCGGCGCCGTCCGACAGGAGCATCAGGCCCATGGTGTCGCGCATCTCGGTCAGCATCGTGACGCGGCCCTTGAGGTCGGAGCGCGTGAGCAGCTCGTCCATCGTGCGGACCTCGCCGACGAGCGACTTGTTGTAGGCGATGCCGGAGAAGCCGGTCTGCCACGGCGCCGAGTACTCGCGCTTCGGGTCCCAGCCCACGCCCTGGAGCGAGGAGATGAGGTTCTTGTCGAGGTTGGGCACGTTGGCCTTGTCGAGCTTCTGGATCCAGCCCATGTTGATCATGCGGGCCGCCATCCAGTCGGTCAGCACGAACATGTCGCGGCCGGTCGACTGGCAGGCGCCGAGCTGGTTGACCACCTTGGAGAAGAACTCGATGTTGTCGTTGACGTCCGGGACGTACTTGACCTTGATGCCGTAGTGCTCCTCGAACAGCGTGAGCGTCGACTTGTAGCCGTCGTCGTCCGCGTCGATGTACTCCGGCCAGTTCGAGATGATGAACCGCTTGTCGGTGTCCGAGATGTCGGGAGCGACGCACGACAGCGGGTCCTGCTGGCGTCCGGGCGTCGAGAACAACGGGAGCGTGGCGAGGCTCGCCGCGCCGATCGCGCCTCCCATGAGCATGTTGCGCCGGCTCACGCCGGCGCGGGGGACTGACGGATCCGCCACAGTCGCCTCCTCAGGTCACGGCGCCCCATGGCGCGTCGATGACCGTGATAGTGGCATCCCCCCTGGGGTTCAACAAGGGGTGAACAACGGGTTGACGCAGGTTATCGGCCGCTTTGCCCGGAGAATTTACGCGCACGAAACGACTTGTCCGGGCGGGCGTATTGCCACCATGTTTCGGGCGTGGTCCTCGTCACACTGGAACCATGCATCGACCCTCCCCCCAGGCCGCCCCCACGGACCCCTCGGCGCGGGCCCGCGCCTACGCGTCGGTGTCCCTCTGGCTCGACACGGCGGACGACGACCTGGTCGCGACCGATGCGCTCGACGGGGACCGCGAGGTCGACGTCGCCATCGTCGGTGCGGGCTTCACGGGGCTGTGGACCGCGTACTACCTCGCGGCGGCGCGCCCGGATCTGCGCATCGCGATCGTCGAGGCCGAGATCGCCGGCTTCGGCGCCTCAGGACGCAACGGCGGCTGGGCGTCGGCGCTGTTCCCCAGCTCCCTCGCGACCCTCGCCCGCGGCGCCGACCGGGACGCGGCCCTGCGCCAGCACGCGGCCATGCGCGCCTCCGTCGACGAGGTGATCCGCGTCGCCGCGGCCGAGGGCATCGACGCCCGCCTGGCCAAGGGCGGCACCGTGACCCTCGCCCGCACCGCCACCCAGCTCGCCCGCGCCCGCGACGAGGTCGCCGAGGCCCGCACGTGGGGCCGCGGCGAGGACGAGCTCGCGCTGCTCGACGCCGACCAGGCCCGCGCGCACCTCGCCGCGGAGGGCGTGCTCGGCGGCACCTACACCCCCGACTGCGCCGCGGTGCACCCCGGCCGCCTCGTGCGGGGGCTCGTGCGCGCCGTCCGTGAGCGCGGGGTGAGGGTCCACGAGCTGACCGCCGCGACGCGCATCGTCCCCCATCGCGTCGAGACGGACCGCGGCACCCTCACCGCCGCGCACGTCATCCGCGCGACCGAGGGCTACACCGCGGGCCTGCCCGGTCACGCCCGTGACGTGGTGCCCGTGCACTCCCTCATCATCGCGACGGCGCCGCTGCCCGCCGCGATGTGGGACGCGATCGGGCTGCGCCGCCGCGAGACGTTCACCGACGGACGCCACCTCATCATCTATGGGCAGCGCACCGCCGACGACCGCATCGTCTTCGGGGGCCGCGGCGCGCCCTACCGCCTCGGCTCCTCGACCCGCCTCGACGCCTCGAGCGCCGCCGCCGCGCACCGCGCGCTCCACGAGACGCTCGTGGGCATGCTGCCCGTGCTGCGCGACGTCGAGATCACGCACCGGTGGGGCGGCGCGCTCGGGATCGCGCGCGACTGGCACGCGTCGGTGGGGCTCGACCCCGTGACGGGGCTCGGGTGGGCCGGCGGCTACGTCGGCGACGGCGTCACCACCACCAACCTCGCGGGCCGCACGCTGCGCGACCTGGTGCTCGGCGACGCCACCGACCTCACGAGCCTGCCGTGGGTGGGCCACCGCTCGCGCCGGTGGGAGCCGGAGCCGGTCCGCTGGCTCGGGGTCAACGCGGGCCTGCGCGCGATGTCGGTGGCCGACGCGGAGGAGCGGATCACGGGCCGCGACAGCGTCGCCGCGCGCGTGATGGCGCCGTTCATGGGCGGGCACTGACCGCCCGCGTCCGCGCCGCCCAGCAGGGACGATGCGCGCGGCCAGGACGCGCTCGCCGCGCCCGGGCACCCCATCCACGATAGTTTCGGCCGTATCGGTCGCGCCGACGGCGGCACGGCGTCAGAGTGGAACTCGAAGGGCCCGCACGGGCGCGGCCCGCGATTGGAGACGAACGTGAGCGAGCCCTCCTCCCCCAACGAGCAACGCCTCCACCGCAGGGTGGTGGCGATCTCCATCGGCGCCGCTCTCGGCGGCTTCCTGTTCGGCTTCGACTCGTCCGTCATCAACGGCGCCGTCGACTCCATCCAGGGCAAGTTCGCGCTCTCGGACGCGTTCACGGGCTTCGCGGTCGCGGCGGCGCTGCTCGGCTGCGCGGTCGGCGCGTGGTTCGCGGGCACCATCGCCAACCGCTACGGACGCATCCGCGTGATGGTGCTGTCCGCGCTGCTCTTCCTCATCTCCGCCTTCGGGTCCGGCCTCGCCTTCGGCGTGTGGGACCTCATCCTGTGGCGCGTGATCGGCGGCCTCGCGATCGGCGCCGCGTCCGTGATCGCGCCCGCGTACATCGCGGAGGTCGCGCCGTCGAGCTTCCGCGGCCGGCTCGGATCGCTCCAGCAGATGGCGATCGTGCTGGGCATCTTCGCCGCCCTCCTGAGCGACCAGCTGCTCGCGCTGTGGGCGGACGGCGCGGACCAGGAGCTGTGGCTCGGGCTCGAGGCGTGGCGCTGGATGTTCCTCGTCGCCGCGATCCCCGCGGTCATCTACGGCATGGCGGCGCTGCGGCTGCCCGAGTCGCCCCGCTACCTGGTGAGCAAGCACCACGACGACGAGGCCGCCGAGGTGCTCGAGCAGTACACCGGCATGACCGACGCGTCCGCGAAGATCGCCGAGATCCGCGAGTCGATGGGCCAGGACGAGGAGCGCTCCCTCAAGGACCTCCGGGGCCACGCGCTCGGCCTGCACCCCATCGTGTGGACGGGCATCCTGCTGTCGGTGTTCCAGCAGTTCGTGGGCATCAACGTGATCTTCTACTACTCGACCACGCTGTGGAAGTCGGTCGGCTTCGACGAGGACCAGGCCTTCCTCACCTCCACCATCACGTCGGTCACCAACATCGTCGTGACGATCATCGCGATCGCGCTCGTCGACCGCATCGGCCGCCGCCTGCTGCTGCTCATCGGCTCGGCGGGCATGACCGTCGCGCTGGGGCTCATGGCGGTCGCGTTCGCCAACGCGACCGTCAACGACGCGGGCGACGCGACCCTCACCGGCGCCTGGGGGACCATCGCGCTCATCGCCGCCAACGCCTTCGTCGTGTTCTTCGGCGCCACATGGGGGCCCGTGGTGTGGGTGCTGCTCGGTGAGATGTTCCCCAACAACATCCGCGCCACCGCCCTCGCCGTGGCCGCGGCCGCGCAGTGGCTGGCCAACTGGTTCATCACGGTGACGTTCCCGGGCTTCGCCTCGATCGGGCTGACGTTCGCGTACGGCTTCTACGCGTCGATGGCGCTGCTGTCGCTGCTGTTCGTGTACTTCCGGGTGCCGGAGACCAAGGGCATGGAGCTCGAGGCGATGGACGCTGACGTCAAGGTGCACCGCGGGCAGTTCGTGCGGGAGTCGATGTAGCGCGCGGCCCGATGCGGCGCGGCCCGCGCGGGCCTGTCCCGTCAACTTTGAGAATCCACCCCGGAGACCACGCTCGTTTCGCGGGTGGATCCTCACAGTTGCGGCGTGACCGACGGCGGCATGACGCGGAAGAGCCCCTCCCGAAGGAGGGGCTCTTCCGCTTCTTGTGGCAGGTGAGGGATTCGAACCCCCGAAGTCAGTGACGGCTGATTTACAGTCAGCTCCCTTTGGCCGCTCGGGCAACCTGCCGATGCACCGCAACGCGGCGCGCATGGAAGGATAGCAACGATCGGGCCCCGGGCGCTAATCCGCGCCCCGGGGCCGCAATTCGCACCCGACAGCGCCGCCACCGCGGCGCATCCGAGGAGGAGACATGGCAGGCGACAGCAGCTTCGACGTGGTGTCCAAGGTGGACCGCCAGGAGGTCGACAACGCCCTCAACCAGGCCCACAAGGAGATCGCGCAGCGCTACGACTTCAAGGGCGTGGGCGCCTCGATCGAGTTCTCGGGCGAGGACGTCCTCATGAAGGCGAACAGCCCCGAGCGCGTCAAGGCCGTGCTCGACGTGTTCATCTCCAAGCTGGCCAAGCGCAACATCGAGATGAAGGCCCTCGAGTGGGGCGAGCCCGTGCCGTCCGGCAAGGAGTTCCGCCTGGTCGCGAAGGTCAAGGAGGGCATCGCGCAGGACGTCGCGAAGAAGCTCACCAAGCTGGTGCGCGACGAGGGCCCCAAGTCCGTCAAGGCGCTCATCCAGGGCGACGAGCTGCGCGTGACCTCGAAGTCCCGCGACGACCTCCAGGCGACGATCGCGCTGCTCAAGGGCGCGGACGTCGACGCGGCGCTGCAGTTCGTCAACTTCCGCTGATCGGCGCCGCGTGGTGGGGCCGCCCGTCAGGTCCGCGGACGGGCGGCTCACCCAGGCCGCACGGCTCACCCGATCGCGGCGACGGCGGCCTCGACGCGGGAGCTCATCACGGCCACGGAGTGCGTGTCCGCACCGTGGGCTGCGGCGCAGCGCGGCAGGGACGCCATGACCGGTCGCAGTCGATCGAGGAACGCTCCCGCGGCTGATGGCTTGACGCCGAACAGGCCGAGCGCGTCCTTCGTCATGAGCGAGTCGAGCGCGAGCTCGCGGGTGCCCATCAGCGCCAGCTGGTGAGCGTTCCCGTCGCCGAGCGGCTCCGGGTTCACGTCGAAGGCGGGCGCGAGCTCCCACGCCGTTGCGCGGCGCAGGAAGCCGTGGTTGCGGAGGTGGTCGTCGAGGTTGCCGACGAGAGCCCCGAACACGGCCCGGCGCCACAGCTCGGTCGTATCGGCTCCGGCGACCTGGGCGAAGTCGACGACGTCGACCCAGTCGCCGCCGTCGCCATCGTTCGCCTCCAGTGCCGTCATGGCAGAGATGTAGGGCACGCGGACTCCGTCAGCCGTGCGGTCGAATCGCCTCAGGAACAGCACGGTGCGCTCGACGCCGTCGACGCTGACCCGCTTGGTCGTGTGCGGCGGGACGTCGATCCCGGCCGACGCCATCGTGTCGAGCAGCGCGGCCTCCCACGCCATCACGTTCCAGTCGTCTCCCACCGGCTTGGGAAACTTCGCCAACCAGAGGTCGGCGCCGATCCTCACGTTCGCCTTGGGCCGTGCTCCGCCCAGCGAGCCGGTCGCCCGGAACAGGCGTCGCACGGCGACCTCGTCGATGTCCGTCTCGCCGCGCTCGATCTGGTCGGCGACGCGGATGATGTCCGCCAGATCGGCCTCGACGGGCACGCCATCGCCGGCAGCCATCGCAACTCCGTCACCCCAGAAACGCGTAGCCCCTTGGCGCCCCTCATCATTGACGCCGAGCATCAGCGTCAACTCGTCGAGGCGGCGGCCGGCCGCACGATTCTGAACCTTGCGCCCCCAGGTGTCCGGCGCGGAGTCGCTGAACGGGTTGCTCGGCAGCAGCGGCTGGGCACCCGGGAACAGCCCGAGCGCCGGGGCAAGAGCGAACGCGGCGCGCAGGCGCAGGTAGCCCGAGTCGTATTCGAAAGAGCCGGCGGTCCGGGTGCGGTAGATGCGGCCCGCGAGCACCTCTTCGCGCCCGACGACCGTGGTCACCTCGTAGACGTCAGCCATCGCGGCGCACGCGCACGCGATCGGGGAGCTTCTCGTCGACCATCAGTCGGCCGCGCTCGGTGGCGAACGGATCGGTCGCCGCGACCACGGTGTCCATGAGCCCCAGGACACGCATCACACGCAGGGCGATCTCCAGGGACGTGCCCTCACCGTTCTCGAGCTTGCTGATCGTCGGGGGCGTCGTGCCCGCGCGCTCGGCCACCATCTTGGCCGTCAGGCCAAGCAGCTTGCGCTGGTTCGCAAGGTTCTGCCCGATGGTGCGCAGGGAGCGCCTGACCGGGATCGGAGTCATCGACATGCAAGCAAGTTTACATCGCCGATTCTTGATGTAAAAGGCTTTGAGATGAACTTTTCTTCATGCTAATGGCACGACGCCCATCTCACAGCACGCGGATGCTCGAGAGGGTTCCTCCGCCAACAGGCTCCCGCGGCGCTCTCGGGCGACGCAGGGCGGGTCGTGAATCGGCGCGGGACCGGAGCGCGCGCGTGTCACGTGAGCCCGGCAGGGAGCCGACCGCGGTCGCCACGTCACCTTCCGCGCACCGCGCACCGCGCATCGTCCCGCGACCGGTGTGAGACTGCCCCCATGTCCTCGGTACGGGTCCACAACCTCGCGATCTCGCTCGACGGCTTCGGCACCGGCGCCGACCAGCGCCTCGACGCCCCCTTCGGGCACGCCGGCATGCGCCTCATGGGCTGGTTCATGCGCACGGCCACCTGGAAGGCGATGCAGGGCGAGCCGGGCGAGCCGCCCACGCCCGATGACGCGTTCGCGGGCCGCTGGGGCGACGGCATCGGCGTCGAGATCATGGGCGCGCGCAAGTTCGGCCCGCCCGGGTGGCACGAGGACGCCGACTGGCGCGGCTGGTGGGGCGAGGAGCCGCCGTTCCACACGCCGGTGGTGGTCCTCACGCACCACGCGCGGCCGCCGCTCGAGGTCGGCGGGACCACCTTCCACTTCCTCGAGGCGTCGCCGGACGATGCGCTGGCCGCCGCCCGCGACCTCGCGCCCGGCCTCGACGTGCGCCTGGGCGGCGGGCCGACCACGGTGCGCGCGTTCCTCGAGGCGGACCTGGTGGATCACCTGCACGTCGTGATCGTGCCGATCGTGCTCGGCCGCGGCGAGCGCCTGTGGGACGGCCTCGAGGGGCTCGAGGAGCGGTTCACGATCGCCGCGACGAGCACCCCGAGCGGCGTCACGCACGTCACGTTCGACCGACGGCCGCGCGTGTAGCCGCCACGCGCATCGTCTCCACGCGGGCGCCCGCGCCCGTCAGGACGGGTGGGAGACGTGGGTCTCCTGGTGCAGCACCATCCGCCACGAGTGCCCGTCGAGCACGTAGGTGCTCGCGGTGCGGGCGACGTGCTCGACGTCCCAGCGGATCGCGCGCGACAGGTACAGCAGGATCGCGACGTTCTCCGCGGGCGTCACGAGCCGCATCTCCTCGAGCCGGTGCACGCTCCACGGCTGCGCGGTCGCGACCTCCACGATCGCCTCGTCGCGCTCCAGCACGCCGACGTCGGGCAGCACCATCACCGCGTCGGGCGCGAGAACGCGCTCGAAGAACGCCCTCGGATCGCCGCCGGAGCGGGCCTCCCAGCCCGCCCGCTCGAGCCTCTCCACCTCGTGCATCGCGCCCTCCCCGGGTCCACGCCTCGGTGCGCCGCGACCACGGGCACCTTCCAGCATCATCCCCCCGGACGGCGTCGCGGGCGCGGCGAGCGGCCGCGCGAGCGAGGGGAGATCAGCGCTGGTAGCCGCCCGAGCGCGCCATGTCCTCGAGGCGCGCGATGCGCTGGTCCATGGGCGGGTGGGTGGCGAAGAGGTTGGCGAGCCCCTCGCCGCGGAACGGGTTGGCGATCATCATGTGGGACACGTTCTCGAGCTGCGGGGTGTCCTTGAGCGGGCGCGCGCGGGTGCCCTGCTCGAGCTTGCGCAGCGCCGAGGCGAGCGCGAGCGGGTCGCCGGTGAGCGACGCGCCGTCCTGGTCCGCGTCGTACTCCCGGGTGCGCGAGATCGCCATCCGGATGAGCGAGGCGGCGAGCGGCGCGAGGATGAGCATCGCGAGCAGGCCGATCGCCCCGAGCGGGTTCTCGCGGTTGGACTGGCCGCCGCCGAAGAAGAACAGCATCTGCGCGACCGCCGTGATCATGCCCGCGAACGCGGCGGCGACGGAGCCGATGAGGATGTCGCGGTTGTACACGTGCATGAGCTCGTGGCCCAGCACCCCGCGCAGCTCGCGCTCGTCGAGCAGGCCGAGGATGCCCTCGGTGCAGCACACGGCGGCGTTCTGCGGGTTGCGGCCCGTCGCGAACGCGTTGGGCGCGGCGGTGGGCGACACGTAGAGCTGCGGCATGGGCTGGTTGGCCTCGCGGGACAGCTCGCGAACGATGCGGTGCATCGCGGGCTGCTCGACCTCGGTGACGGGTCGCGCGTGCATGGCCCGGATCGCGAGCGACGCGGAGTTCCAGTAGCCGAACGCGGTGCCGGCGACGGACAGCAGCGCGAACATCCACAGGTACTGGCCGCCCGAGATGAACGTGCCGAGCGTGAGCATCACCGCCCACAGCAGCACGAACAGACCGGTCGTCTTGAGCCCGTTGAAGTACTTCCTACCCACGTCGCCTCCGCTTTCCCTCGGACGGAGAACGCGCGTCAGCCGGTGCCGGTTCCCCCCTCGGGGGAATCGTCCCACGCCATCGCGACACGCGGTGTCACCGACGACTTCCAATGACAGATGGTGCGGATGATGCGCGTGGGGCCGATGCGACGGTCTCCCGTCACATCGGCCCCACGGTTCACATCTGTCATTGGGAATCGTCAGAGGGTCGCGTTGTGGGACGCCCTGCTGAGCGCGATCTCGGTCATCTGCTCGCGGGGCACCACCTTGATGCGCTCGCGGCCGTGCGGCTCGCCGACGGCACGCTCGTGCGCGTCGAGGATCTCCCAGTCCTCCCACTGCACCACGGGCACGCCGCGGGACTTGAGCAGGCGCAGGACGTTGTCGGGGCTGAGGCCCGCCGGGGTCGCCTTGGTCTCGGCGTACAGCGACGGCGCGTCCTCGACGAGGTTCGCGATGGTCTCCGAGGCGTCCGACTTGGTGTGGCCGATGAGGCCCACGGGACCGCGCTTGATCCAGCCGGTCGCGTAGTAGCCCTGCAGGCCCTCGCCCGACTCGTCGACCACGCGGCCGCCCTCGTTGCGGATGGTCCCCTTCGCGGGATTGAACGGGATGCCGTCGATCTCGGTGCCCCAGTAGCCGATCGCGCGGTAGACCGCCTGCACGGGGTAGTCGATGAACTCGCCCGTGCCCTTGACGCTGCCGTCGCCCTGCAGCGCGGTGCGCTCGACGCGCAGGCCGGCCACCTTGCCGTCCTCGCCCAGCACCTCGTGCGGGCTCTGGAGGAAGTGCAGGTGGATGCGCCGCGACGCGGTGCCGGGCTCCTTGAGCGCGTAGTCGGTGAGCGTCTTGACAACCTGCTTCTGCTGCTTGTTGGTCTCGGCGTACTCCATCGAGGCCTCGTCGAACTCGTAGTCCGTCTCGGGGTACACGACGATGTCGACGTCGGGCACGTGGCCGAGCTCGCGCAGCTCGAGCGGCGAGAACTTCACCTGCGCGGGACCGCGACGCCCGAAGACGTGGACGTCCGTGACGGGCGACGCGGACAGGCCCTCCACGACGTTCGAGGGGACGTCCGTCGGCATGAGGTCCTTGACGTGCTTCGCGAGGATCCGGGCGACGTCGAGAGCGACGTTGCCGACGCCGAGCACCGCGACCTCGGAGGCCGTCAGCGGCCAGGTCCGGGGGACGTCCGGGTGACCGTCGTACCACGACACGAAGTCCGCGGCACCGTACGAGCCATCCAGGTCGATACCAGGGATGTCGAGGTCGGCGTCCTTGAAGGAGCCGGTCGCGAAGATGACCGCGTCGTAGTGCTCGCGGAGGTCGTCGAGGGTGAGGTCGGTGCCGATGTTCACGTTGGCCAGCAGACGGATGTCGCCGCGGCCGAGGACGTTCGCGAGCGCCACGATGATCTGCTTGATCCGGGGGTGGTCGGGGGCCACGCCGTAGCGCACGAGGCCGAAGGGCGCGGGCAGCCGTTCGATGATGTCGATCGACACGTCGAGGTCGGTCTTGGACAGGATGTCGGCGGCATACGTGCCGGCCGGGCCGGCGCCGATGATGGCGACACGGAGCGGGCGCTCGGTGGTCACGACGGTCTCCTCGTCAGTTGCTGGGCGGGTGTCCGGGGAGGGGGTTGCGTGCTCGCCACGCCCGCACCGGGCGAACGGCACCAGAGTATAGACACGGGGTTGCACCGCCCCGTCAAGCCGCGGAGGCCGCACACCCCCGGGGGCATCCACCCTGGTAGCCGCGCGCGCTGGTACGAACCGCATCGTCCCTCGGGGGGTTCCCAAACCGCCTCGTCGTGTGCCAGGATCGCGCCCATGGCTACCCCGGCGAACCGCGTTGCACCGATGTGCTGCGTTCGCTGTGCCATGTGTCTGTCGGCCTGAGCCGCCCACGGATCGTCCCCAACAATCCAGGGCGCTCGGCCTGACGAGCGCAACCTCGCCACGCCGCAGCTCCCTCCTCGTCCCCACCTGGAGCAGCAAGTGAGCACCACCACCGAGCACACCGGAGCGGCCACCCCCGCCCCGCAGCCGCACGGCGACGCCGACGAGCGCCGCCGGCAGCGCGAGGAGGCCCGGCTCATCCGCACCCGCGAGGCCGCCGCACGCAAGGACACCGCGGCGAAGGACGGCCAGTGGGCCTCCGGCGACCGCACGCCGCTGAACCCCAACGAGGAGTTCAAGGCGACCGGCGACCCGCTGCTGGTCCGCCACCGCATCGAGACGATGTACTCCAAGTGGGGCTTCTGGTCGATCCCGCCGACGGACCTGCGCGGCCGCTTCCGCTGGTGGGGCCTCTACACCCAGCGTCGCCCCGGGATCGACGGCGGCAAGACCGCGATCCTCGAGCCGCACCAGCTCGACGACGAGTACTTCATGCTCCGCGTCCGCTCCGACGGCGGCCAGCTGAGCGTCGCCCAGGCCCGCGAGATCGGGCTGATCTCGAGCGAGTTCGGCCGCGAGACCGCCGACGTCTCCGACCGCCAGAACATCCAGCTCCACTGGATCCGCATCGAGGACGTCCCGGAGATCTTCCGCCGCACCGAGGCCGTGGGCCTGGGCTCCGAGGAGGCGTGCGGCGACGTGCCGCGCGTGATCCTCGCCTCCCCCGTGGCGGGAGTCTCCGCCGACGAGCTCATCGACCCGACCCCGCAGATCGAGCAGATCAAGGAGCTGTACATCGGCTCCCCCGAGTTCTCGAACCTGCCGCGCAAGTTCAAGACCGCATTCACCGGCCAGCCCGTGCCGGACATCCTCCACGAGGTGCAGGACATCGCGTTCGTCGCCGTCGAGCACCCGCAGCTCGGGATCGGCTACGACCTGTGGGTCGGCGGCGGCCTCTCGGTGAACCCGATGCTCGGCGTCCGGCTCGGCGTGTTCGTCAAGCCCGAGCTCGCGCACGAGGTGTGGAAGGGCGTCATCAGCATCTTCCGCGACCACGGCTACCGCCGCCTGCGCACCCGCGCACGCCTCAAGTTCGTGGTGAAGGCCTGGGGCCCGGAGAAGTTCCTCAAGGTCCTCCAGGACGACTACCTCGGCTACGAGCTGCCGCCGGGTCCCGCCCCGAAGCAGGCCTCCCCCGGCGACCGCGGCGACCACGTCGGCATCCACCGCCAGAAGGACGGGCGCTGGTACGTGGGCGTGGCGCCGGTGGCCGGCCGCATCTCGGGCACCAAGCTCCAGCGCATCGCGGACATCGCGGAGTCGGTCGGCTCGGACCGCATCCGCCTCACGCCGCTGCAGAAGATCCTCATCCTCGACATCCCCGAGGACCGGGTGAGCGACGTCGTCAACGGGCTGCGCGCCCTCGAGCTCGAGTCCGAGCCGGGCGAGTTCCACCGCAACGTCATCGCCTGCACCGGCATCGAGTACTGCAAGCTCGCGATCGTCGAGACCAAGGCCACGGCGCGCGAGGTCGTCAAGGTGCTGGACCAGAAGTTCCCGACCCTCGACAACCCCATCACGGTCCACGTCAACGGCTGCCCGAACTCGTGCGCCCGCGTGCAGATCGCCGACATCGGCTTCAAGGGCCAGCTCGTGCTGGACGAGGAGACGGGCGAGCAGGTGCCCGGCTTCCAGGTCCACCTCGGCGGCCGCCTGGGCCGCGGCGAGGACAACGACTTCGGGCGCAAGATCCGCGCCCACAAGGTCACCCAGCACGGCATGCCCGAGTACGTCGAGCGCGTCACCCAGAACTACCTGGACACGCGCGAGGACGGCGAGCAGTTCGCGGACTGGGCGTTCCGCGTGGACGAGGAGCTGATCCGATGAGCATCCCCGGGCTGGGCACCGCCTCGCTCACCCTCCTCAACCCCGCAGAGTGGAACGCCGAGACGTGCGCGGAGGTCAACGCCCGCCTCGAGACCGCGTCCGCGGCGCACATCGCCGACTGGGCCGTCGCGACGTTCGGGCGCGACCTCACGATCGCCGCGTCGATGCAGGACACGATCCTGCCGCACATGTTCGGGACCCGGCTCGCGGGCGTGGACGTGCTGTTCCTCGAGACCGGCTACCACTTCGCCGAGACGCTTGCCACGCGCGACGCGGCCGCCGCGGCGTTCGACATCACGATCGTCAACGTCGAGCCCGAGCAGTCCGTCGCGGAGCAGGACGCCACGCATGGCAAGGACCTGTTCGCGCGCGACCCCGGCCTGTGCTGCTCGCTGCGCAAGGTCGAGCCGCTCAAGCGGGCGCTCGGCGGGTACCGCGCGTGGGTCACCGGCGCGCGCCGCGTCGACGCCGCCACGCGCTCGGAGATGCCCGTCGTGTCGTGGGACGCGCGCCACGGCCTCGTGAAGATCAACCCGCTCGCGTTCTGGGACGATGCGGCGGTCGAGGCCTATCAGGAGGCCAACGGCCTGCCGCGCAACCCGCTCGTCGCGCAGGGCTTCCTCAGCATCGGCTGCCAGCCGTGCACGCGCGCCGTCGCCCCGGGCGAGGACGCGCGCGCCGGACGGTGGTCGGGGACCGGCAAGACGGAGTGCGGCATCCACGTCGGATGAGCGTCTCGCGTCGCGCGCATGAGCCGCGCGTCGACGGACAAGGGTTGACCGATTCGTCCGTTTTGTGACTAGATGGGTCACGAATCACGAGCAGCGCCTCGATGACACGACGCCCCGGCCCGCCGGGCGCGCCACCGCCAGTGAAGTCGATCCTCCCCCTCTTGTCCGTCCCACGCCTCGCGCGTGTGCCGAGAGGAGCCGATCATGCGATCGCTCGACGCCGCTGCCCCCGCCCTGCCCCCCGACCGCGCGTCGGGGCCGTCGCCGGTCATGACCCTGCTGGTCGTGGTCGCGACGCTCGGGATCCTGGTCTACGCCGCCTTCCTGCTCAACCCCGCCAACCGCGGCGACGTGATCCCTTACGCGCTCGTCATCTCCGCGGAGACCATCCTGGTCTTCCACGCGCTGCTGTCGATGTGGACCATCCTCGCCGGCCAGGACCCGCGGGACTTCGCCTACCACCGGGCGCGCGACGGCCTGTTCGGGCGGTCCGCGTCGGGCGACCGCACCGACTGGCCGCTGTCCCTCAACGGCCACCGCGTCACGGTCGACGTGTTCGTCACCGTGTACGGCGAGGACGTCGACGTGATCCACCGCACCGTCGCCGCCGCGATGGCGCTCGAGGGGCGCCACCGCGTGTGGGTGCTCGACGACGGCGACAGCGACGAGGTGCGCGACCTCGCCGGCGCGCTCGGCGCGCGCTACGTGCGCCGGCTCAGCTCGACGGGCGCCAAGGCCGGCAACATCAACCACGCGCTCACCCTCGCCAAGGGCGAGCTGTTCGTCGTCTTCGATGCCGACTTCGTCGCGGACCCGTCGTTCCTGCACGAGACGGTGCCGTTCTTCGTGGACCCCAAGGTCGCGTTCGTGCAGACGCCGCAGGTCTACGGCAACCTGCACACGACCATCTCCAAGGGCGCCGGCTACATGCAGACCGTGTTCTACCGCTTCATCCAGCCCGGCAGGAACCGCTTCAACGCCGCCTTCTGCGTGGGCACCAACGTGGTGTTCCGCCGTGCGGCGATCGAGGACATCGGCGGCATGGTCACCGACTCGAAGTCGGAGGACGTGTGGACGTCCCTGCACCTGCACGAGCGCGGCTGGCGGTCCGTCTACCTGCCGATCGCCCTCGCGGTCGGCGACGCCCCCGAGACCATCGAGGCCTACGCGAAGCAGCAGCTGCGGTGGGCGACCGGCGGGTTCGAGATCCTCCTCACCCACAACCCGCTGAGCCCCCGCCGCACCCTCACCGCGGACCAGCGCATCCAGTACTTCGTCACCGCCACGTTCTACCTGTGCGGGATCACGCCCCTGCTGCTGATCCTGGTGCCGCCGATGGAGATCTACTTCGACCTCCGTCCCGTCGCGATCTCCATCTCCGTGGGCCAGTGGATCCTCTTCTACTCCGGCTTCTACGTCATGCAGATCGTGCTCGCGTGGTTCACGCTCGGGTCGTTCCGGTGGCAGACGCTCACGCTCGCGACCGTGTCGTTCCCCATCTACCTCAAGGCGTTCGTCAACGCGCTCACCGCGCGTGACGTCGGCTGGCAGGCCACGGGCAGCCGCGCGCGGCGCAGCTCGCCGTTCAACTACATCGTCCCCCAGGTGCTGTTCCTCGTGTTCCTCGCGCTGACCTCGGCGGTCGCGGTGTGGCGCGACTGGGACAACGGCGTGCCGACCCTCGCGACCGCCTGGAACGTCACCAACACGGTGATCCTCGCCGCGTTCGTGGGCACCGCCGCGCGCGAGGCCCGCGCGCTGCGCAAGGGACGCCGGCTCACGCCCGAGCCCGTCGCGCTGCCCGAGGCGCCGCGCGAGCCCGCGCTCGTGATCGCGCGCCCGGCGCCGCTCGTCGACGCCCGGGTGGCGGCGTTCGCGCCCGTCACGGTGGACGATGCGGGAGTCACGCCCGCGCCCACGCTCACCGTGGTCCCGTCGGGCCGGTCGGCGGCGACGGCTCCCGCGGCCGCGGCTGCCGCGACGAGCCCGGCCGTCCCGCCGGCCCCGCACCACCATGCTCCCCTGACGGTCCCACCCGTGCTGCTCGGCCGGCGTGCGCGGCGGGAGCTCGCATCATGACGTGGGGCAACCGCCTCAAGCTCGTCGCGGGGCTGCTCGTGGTCCTGCTCGTCGTCGCCGCGGCGACGCTCGTGTTCAACCGCCGCCAGACGCAGGTGCTGAGCTCGACCGCGCAGATCGAGTCCGCGCGCTACGACGTGGGCACCGACTACGGCGGCCTCGTGGTCAACCGCTACGTCCAGCAGGGCGACCAGGTCCACAAGGGCCAGCGGCTGCTCGAGATCGACAGCCCCACGCTCGAGCGGGACATCCGCCAGGGCCTCGTCGACGCGACCGACGGCACGCTCGGCAAGGACGGCACCGTCACGATCCGCGCCGCCGTCGACGGCACCGTGTCCGATCTCGCGGTCGACACCGGCTCGTACGCGGGCGCGGGCCAGGTCGTCGCGACGGTCGCGGAGTCGGGCACGCGCTACGCCGAGGCCGAGTTCGTCGTCACCCCGCGGGACTTCGCGCGCATCGTCCAGCAGGCCCCGGTCGAGCTGCGGCTGCCCGACGGCACGCTGCTCGCGGGCACCGTCGCGGACTACACCGTCACGACCGTCGACGGCGAGGCGCACGTGTCGGCGCGCGTGGCCGCGACGGGCCTCGAGGACGGCGCCGACGCGGCGCTGCTGCAGGCCGGCACGCCGCTCGACGCGACCCTGCACCTGCGGGACGACGGCCCGCTCGCGGGCGTGACCGATGCGCTCGGCAACCTCGCGCGTCGGGTGGGTCTGTGAGGCGTGGCGCGCTCGGCGCGGTCCTGGCGGCGGTGCTCCTCGTGACGGTCGCGGCCTGCGAGTCACACCCCGAGCCCTCCCCCACGGCCTCGCCGACGCCGTCCGCGCGCATGTCGATCGACACGTCGATCCTGCCCGCGGCGGCCGACCCCGGCATCGTCTCCCGCGTCGCCGACGGCGTGGTGCCGCCCACCAACCGCTGGTACTCGGCGCTCGCGTTCGGCGACCCGGGCCTGCCCGTGTTCCCGAAGCCGCTGTCGTTCCAGGCGGTCGACGGCGGCTTCGCGCTGGGGCTCACCCGGCCGACCGCCTCGGCGGACACCATCGGCGCGCCCGCGGTGGCCGACGTCACCGCGACCGTCGCGGGCGCGCAGGGCTACGGCGAGGTGGTCGCCGCGGGACCGGTCGGCGCGACGCTGCGGGAGGGGCCCGTCGACGTGACGGTCGCGCAGGGCTGGCCCGCCGTGGGCGTCGCGTCCGACGGCGGCGCCGACCTCACCCTGTCGGTCGCCTTCGCCGCGGCCGGGGACGGGCTCGCGACCGCGACGGTCGGCGGCACCGTGTACGGCATCGCCCTCGACCGGGCCTCCGTCGACGGCACCGCGCTGAGCCTCGACCCGGGCGGGTCCGCGCAGCTGTTCGCGGTGCCCGACGGCGGCGACGCCGCCGCCTTCGCCTCCGCGCTGGGCGCGATCCCGTCCGCCGCCGACGCCACGTTCTCCCTCGGCGGCGCCGCGACCACCACGATCACGTACGGCGACAGCCCCACCGTGGTCGTCGTTCCCCGCGCGCGCGCCGGGGACCTCGACTGCACGCTGGGATCGTTCGCGACCATCGACGGGCCCTACGACGTGTGCCGCGCCGCCTCGGTGTCGTGGACGACGCCGCTCGTCGAGCCGTCCGACACGCTCGACCTGTCGGGCATCACCGGCGCCGAGCGCGAGCGCATCGTCGCCGCGCTCCGGCGGGACGCCGGCACCCTGCCCGACCCGCCCGCGGACACCTACTTCGGCGCGAAGTGGCTGTACCGGGTCGCGAACCTGCTGCAGGTCGCCGATGCGCTCGGCGAGGACAAGGTCGCCGCCGACCTCCAGTCCACGCTCGCCGCGCAGCTCGAGCAGTGGGGCCAGGCGGGCGGCTGCACCGAGCGCCAGGACCGCTGCTTCGAGTACGACGCCTCCACCCGCGGGGTCGTGGGCCAGGCGACGGCCTTCGGCTCCGAGCAGTTCAACGACCACCACTTCCACTACGGGTACCTCCTGTACGCCGCCGCGGTCGCGGGCGCACGCGACCCCGACCTCGCGGCACGCATCGGGCCCGTGATGGACCTGGTCGCGGAGGACATCGCCGCGCCCGCCGCGAGCACGTCGTTCCCCGTCCGGCGCGTCTTCGACCCCGTCGCCGGGCACTCGTGGGCGTCCGGCACGGCGCCGTTCGCCGACGGCAACAACCAGGAGTCCAGCTCCGAGGCGGCCCTCGCGTGGAACGGCGTCGCGCTGTGGGCGAAGGTCCGGGGGGACGATGCGCTGGCCGAGTCGGCGCGCTGGATGCTGTCCGCGGAGTCCGACGCCGCGCTGCGCCTGTGGCTCGACCCCGACCTCACGGGCCTCGAGGGCTACGCCCACGACATCGTGGGCATCGAGTGGGGGGCGAAGCGCGACTACGCGACGTGGTTCAGCGCCGACCCGTCGGCGATGCTCGGGATCCAGGTCATCCCCGCCCAGCCCGCCGCGCTGGCGTACCTGCGCACGGTGCCCGCCGACCGCATCGTCTCCTCCGAGGAGGCCGCGTGGGGGTCCGCGACCCCCGCGCAGTTCGCGGACTACCTGCTCATGTACCGCGCGCTCGCGGGCGACGCGGAGCGGAGGGACGCGTGGACCCGGGCGCTCGCGCTGGGCGACGACGCGATCGACGACGGCGACTCGCGCACGTGGATGCTCGCGTGGATCGCGGCGGCGGGCTGACGCGCGGCGGGAGCGCACGACGCGAGGTGCCAGTCGGGGCGCGGTGGCCCTGATCGCCGGGCGCCGGCCTCTGCGAGAATCTCCCGGTGACCCCCTCGATCGACCGCCGCGGCCTCGCCTACGGCGCCACCGCCTACTTCATCTGGGGCCTGTTCCCGATCTTCATGGCCGCGCTCGAGCCGGCCGGTGCGCTCGAGATCGTCGCGTGGCGGTCCGTGTCGTCGCTCGCGGTGTGCCTCGCGATCGTGCCGTTCGTGCGGGGCTGGGCGCGCATCGTGTCCGTGGTGCGCGACCGCAGGCTGCTGGGCCGGCTGGCCGTCGCGTCGTTCGTCATCGCGATCAACTGGGGCGTGATGGTCTACGCAGTGGTGACGGACCGCGTCGCGCAGACGTCGCTCGGCTACTACATCAACCCGCTGCTCACCGTCGCGCTCGGCGTGGTGCTCCTGGGCGAGCGGCTGCGCCGGCTCCAGGTGGTCGCGATCGGGGTCGCCGGGATCGCGGTGCTGGTGCTCGCGATCGAGATGGGCGGGCTGCCGTGGATCTCGCTCGCGCTCGCGTGCAGCTTCGCGATCTACTCCTACATCAAGAAGGACGTGGGCCACCGCGTGGACGCGCTCACGGGCCTCACGGTCGAGACGGCCGTGCAGCTGCCGGTCGCCATCGGGGTGCTCGCCTGGGTGGGCGTCGCCGGGCAGGCGACGCTGCTCGCGCGCGGCGCGGAGGGGCTGGGCGGCTGGCACGATGCGCTCCTGCTCACCACGGGCACGTGGACCGCGGGCGCGCTGCTGATCTTCGCGGCCGGCGCGCGGCGCCTCCCGCTCAACATCTCGGGGCTGCTGCAGTACATCGCCCCCACCATGACGTTCGCGCTCGCCGTGTGGCACTTCCACGAGCCGATGCCGCCGGCCCGCTGGGCCGGGTTCGGGCTCGTGTGGGTGGCGCTCGTGCTCATCACCGTCGACTCGTGGCGGGCCCGGTCGCGCGTGAAGGATCCGCTCGCGGCGGAGTCCGGCGAGGTCACCGAGCCCGTGTAGCGGCTCGCCGCCTGACCGTTCCCCACACACGCCCCACGGTGTGAACGGTCACGTCATGCACGTCGCGCGCATCGTCCCTGGTGGGAGGCGCACGAGTGCAGGATCCGTGTGGGGGGAGGTCGGAGGTGGGCCGGGGCCGGGGCGGGGCCGACGGCTCAGGCGGCGCGGGCGACCAGGGCGTCGGCGAACGCGACGAGCGAGGACTTGACGTCCCCCTCGGGCAGCGCGGCGATTGCGGCGTCGGCCTTGCGCGCCCACTGCTGGGCGAGCTCCGCGGTCTCGTCGACCACGGGGTGCGCGGCGAGGCGCGCGACCACCGAGGCGAGCGCCGCATCGTCCGTGAGGTCGCCGTCGATGTCGGCGAGCAGCACGCGGTCCGCATCGGACGCGGCGCCGGAGGCGACGAGCCGGCGCAGCAGCAGCACCGGCATCGTGGCGACGCCCTCACGCAGGTCGGTCCCCGGTGTCTTGCCCGTGGTGGCGGCGTCGGAACGGACGTCGATGACGTCGTCGGCGAGCTGGAAGGCGACGCCGGCGGCCTCGCCGTACTCGGTCACCTGGCGGACGATGCCCTGCGGGCAGCCGCCGAACATCGCGCCCAGGCGCGCCGAGGTCGCGATCAGCGAGCCCGTCTTGTCCGCGAGCACCTGGAGGTAGAACTCGATGGGGTCGTCGCCATCGGACGGGCCGACCGTCTCGTGCAGCTGGCCCAGGCACAGGCGCTCGAAGGTCTCGGCCTGGATGCGCACCGCCTGGGGGCCCAGGCCCGCGACCACGCTCGACGCACGCGCGAACAGCAGGTCGCCGGTGAGGATCGCGACGGAGTTGCCCCACACCTCGTGGGCCGCGGGGGCGCCGCGGCGGGTGGGCGCGGAGTCCATGACGTCGTCGTGGTAGAGCGTCGCGAGGTGCGTGAGCTCGACCACCACGGCGGCGTCGAGGACCTCGGGCCGCGACCCGTCCCCGAGCTGCGCGCACAGGAGGGTGAGCATCGGCCGCAGGCGCTTGCCGCCCGCGTCGACGAGGTGGCGCGACGTGGCGTCGGCGAGCTTGTCGGACTGCGCGACGGCGTCGCGCAACCGCTCCTCGACGAGCTCGAAGCGGGGCAGCAGCTCCGCCTCGAGCGCGTCGTTGCCGATCGCCAGCGTCGCCACGGGTCAGCCCCCCGCGCCGAGCAGCAGCACGCCCGCGTTCTCGAACGCGGACAGCACCGGGCCGGGGACGATGCCGAGCAGCAGCACGAGCACGGCCGTCACCGCGACGACGGTGCGGGCGAGCGGGCTGTAGTCGATCTCGATCGCGTCCTCCTGGCCCTCGGGCACGTCCGTGAGGAACATCAGCACGATGAGGCGGACGTAGAAGAACGCGGCGGCGGCGGAGGCGATGACGGCGACGAGCACGAGCGGCCACGCGCCGCTCGAGATGGCCGCGGAGAACGCGACGAACTTGCCGACGAAGCCGGCCGTCAGCGGGATGCCCGCGAACGACAGGAGGAACAGCGCCATCGCGCCGGCGAGCCACGGGGAGCGCTTGCCGAGGCCGGCCCACTGGCCGAGGCGCGTCGCCTCCCCCAGCACGGTGCCCTCGTCGGAGCGCTCGCGCACCTGCGTGATGACCGCGAACGCGCCCATCGTGGCGAGGCCGTACGAGGCCAGGTAGAACGGCAGCGCGGAGAGCGCGGTGTCGGGCAGGCCGGCGAACGCGACGAGGATGAAGCCGGCGTGCGCGATCGAGGAGTAGGCGAGCATGCGCTTGAGCTCGGTCTGGACCAGCGCGACGACGGTGCCGAGCAGCATCGACGCGATCGCGACCACCCAGAACAGCCAGGACAGCTCCCAGTTGAGGCCGTACAGCGCGGCGTACATGACGCGCAGCAGCGCGGCGGTCGCGGCGGCCTTGGTCGCGGCGCCCATGAACGCGGTGACCGGGGTCGGGGCGCCCTGGTAGGCGTCGGGGGTCCACGAGTGGAACGGCACGGCGCCGATCTTGAACAGCAGGCCCACGACCACCATGACGGCGCCCGCGAGGATGAGAGCGTCGGTGCCCGTCGAGGACGAGATGCCCGCCGCGACGCCCGCGTAGGACGTCGAGCCGGTCGCGCCGTACAGGAACGCGGCACCGAACAGCAGGATCGCCGACGAGAACGCGCCGAGCAGGAAGTACTTGAGGGCGCCCTCGTGCGAGAGGAAGCGGCGGCGGCGCGCGAGCGCGACCAGCACGTACAGCGGGAGCGAGAACACCTCGAGCGCGACGAACAGGAAGATGAGGTCCGTCACCGAGGTGAAGAGCATCATGCCGCCGACCGCGACGAGCGCGAGCGGGAACACCTCGGTCACCTGGAGGCCCTTGCGACGTGCGAGGGTCTCGTCGGAGGAGCCGGGCGCGGACGCGCCGAGCGGCGTGAACGCCTCCTCGCCCGCGCGGGTGCGCGAGGCGAACAGCAGGGTGCCGAGCGTGCCGAACACGAGGATGAGGACCTGCCACGCGAGCGACTGGCGGTCGACCGTGAGCATGCCGTCGAGCACCACGGTGCCGGCGCCGTCGAGGGTCGCCCACTGGACGACCGCCGCGCCGGCCGCGCCGACAAGCGCGACGAGCGACAGCACGAGCTGCGTGCGGCGGCGCGTCTCGGGCGAGCGGACGAACGACTCGACGAGGATCGCGACGGCGGAGGCGCCGAGCACGATGAGGAGGGGCGTCAGCGGCGCCCATGCGATCTCGGGGGTCGTGAAGCTCACGCGCCTGCCTCCTGGCTCGAAACGGTGGCCACGATGTCGTGGGCCGGCTCACGGACGGCGTCGATGGCGATGCCCGGCAGGAACCCGAGCAGGAGCATCAGCGCGATGAGCGGCCACAGCACGATGCGCTCACGACGCGTGAGCTCGCGGACCTTGGCCCGCTTCCCGGTGGGAGCGGGGCCGGTGAACACCTTCTGGTACGTCAGCAGCACGTACAGCGCGGCGAGCACCACGCCGACGGCCGAGACGATCACGGCGACCTTGGCGGCCGAGAACGCGCCCACGAGGACCATGATCTCGGACACGAACGGCGACAGGCCGGGCAGCGCGAGGGCGCTCAGGCCGATGACGAGGAACGTGCCGGCGAGCACGGGCACGACGCGCTGGAGCCCGCCGTACTGCGTGACGTCGGCGGTGCCGTACCGGTGGATGAGGAAGCCGACCACGAAGAACAGCGCGCCCGTCGACAGGCCGTGGTTGAACATGTAGAACGCCGCGCCCTCGACCGAGGTCTGCGTGAACGCGAAGATGCCCAGCACCATGATGCCGAAGTGGCTCACCGAGGTGAACGCGACGAGGCGGAGCATGTCCTTCTGCCCGATGGCGAGCAGCGCGCCGTAGATCACGGAGATCACGGCGAACAGGATGATCACCGGCGCCGCCCAGTGCGCGGCCTCGGGGAACAGCGCCACGCACAGCGTGAGCATGCCGAAGGTGCCGATCTTGTCGAGCACGGCGACGAGCAGCGCGGTGGTCCCCGGGCGCGCGTTCTCGGCGACGGTGGGCAGCCACGTGTGCACCGGCACCATGGGCGCCTTGATCGCGAACGCGAGGAAGAAGGCGAGGAAGATCAGGCGCTCGGCCGTGGTCGACATGTCGAGCCCGGTGAGGTTGTCCGTGAGGAACGCCTGGTCGCCGCCGGGGCCCTGGAAGTACAGGGCGACGACGCCGACGAGCATGATGAGGCCGCCCGCGAGCGAGTACAGCAGGAACTTCACCGCGGCGTAGCGGCGCTGCGCGCCGCCGAACGAGCCGATGAGGAAGTACAGCGGGATCAGCATCGCCTCGAAGAGGACGTAGAAGAGGAAGACGTCGCGCGCGGCGAAGATGCCGATCATGAACGCCTCGCTCAGCAGGATGAGCGCGAGGTAGTGCGTGCGGCGCGAGTCGTCCTTGTCCTCCCACCAGCCCGCGAGGATCGCGAGCGGCGTGAGGAGCGCGGACAGCACGATCATCAGCAGGCCGATGCCGTTGACGCCGAGCGCCCAGCTGGTGCCGATCTGCGGGATCCACGCGTAGGTCTCGGAGAACTGGAAGGAGCCGGCCGCCGACATGTCGAACTGCGCGAACAGGACGACGGCGAGCACCAGCTCGATGGCCGTGACGGCGAGCGCGACCTCGCGCGCACGGGCACGCGCCCCGCCGGGCAGCGCCCAGAGCAGGACGGCGCCCAGCGCGGGCAGCGCGACCATGACGGTCAGGATCGGGAACATGGTTTAGAGACCCCCCTGGACCACGACGAGGATGACGATGACGAGCCCCACCACCATGGTCAGCGCGTAGGAGCGGACCTGGCCGTTCTGCGTCTTGCGCGTGACCTCGCCGGTGCGGGCGAAGGCGTGCGCGGTCGCGTCGACCGCGCCGTCCACGAGCGCTGCATCGGCGTACACGAGGGTGCGCGTGAGGTGGGTGCCGGGGCGCTCGAACACGCCCCTGTTGACGGAGTCCTGGAACATGTCGTTGCGCGCGGCGATGGTCGCCAGCGAGGCGGCCGGGGCCGTCTCGGGCACGTCCGCGGCGCCGTACTTGCGCCACGCGATCCACGCGCCGAGCGCGACGAGCAGCAGGGTGGCGACCATGATGACCGCGGCGGGCAGGACGGGCTCGCCGTGCTCGGCGTGGCCGGTGACCGGCTCGAGCCACGTGACGAAGCGGTCGCCCGTCGCGAGGATGAGGCCCAGGAAGGCGGAGCCCACGGCGAGGATGATCATCGGCACCGTCATGAGGGCCGGCGACTCGTGCGGGTGCTGCTCGTCGGTCCAGCGGGCCTTGCCGTGGAACGTCATGAAGAACAGGCGCGACATGTAGAACGCGGTGAGGCCGGCGCCGATGAGTGCGGCGCCGCCGAGGATCCACGGCTGGACGTCGTCGCCGATGAACGCGGCCTCGATGATCTTGTCCTTGGACCAGAAGCCGGAGAACGGCGGGACGCCGAGGATCGCGAGCCAGCCGAGGCCGAAGGTGACCCAGGTGGTGACCATCGCGGTGCGCAGCGCGCCGAAGCGGCGCATGTCGACCTGGTCGTTCATGCCGTGCATGACCGAGCCCGCGCCGAGGAACATGCCGGCCTTGAAGAAGCCGTGCGTGACGAGGTGGAAGATCGCGAACGCATAGCCCACGGGGCCGAGGCCCGCGGCGAGCATCATGTAGCCGATCTGCGACATCGTCGAGGCGGCGAGCGCCTTCTTGATGTCGTCCTTGGCCATGCCGATGAGCGCGCCGAGGATGAGGGTGAACGCTCCGATCGCGGCGACCGTGGTCTGCGCGGCGGGGGCGCCCTCGAAGATCGGCGCGGAGCGCACGATGAGGTAGACGCCCGCGGTGACCATCGTCGCGGCGTGGATGAGCGCGGACACCGGCGTCGGGCCGGCCATCGCGTCGCCCAGCCAGGACTGCAGCGGGAACTGCGCGGACTTGCCGCACGCCGCGACGAGCAGCATGAGGCCGATCGCGGTGAGCTGCGCGGTGGAGGCCTGCGGGACCGCGGCGAACACCGAGCCGAAGTCGAGCGCGCCGAAGTACGTGAACATCAGGCCCATCGCGAGGATGAGGCCGATGTCGCCGATGCGGTTGACCACGAAGGCCTTGTTCGCGGCGGTCGCGTACTCGGGCTTGTGGTTCCAGAAGCCGATGAGCAGGTACGACGCGAGGCCCACGCCCTCCCAGCCGACGAACAGCAGGAGGTAGGAGTCCGCGAGGACCAGCAGCAGCATCGCCGCGACGAACAGGTTGAGGTACGCGAAGAAGCGGCGGCGCGAGGCGTCGTGCTCCATGTAGGCCACGGAGTAGACGTGGATGAGCGTGCCCACGAACGTGACGAGCATGACGAACGTCATCGACAGGGGGTCCACCAGCAGTCCGGCGTCGAGGTTGAGCTCGCCGCCGGGGATCCACGTGAAGAGGTGCACCGCATGGGCGCGGTCCTCGGAGTCGAGGCCGAGCATCTGGATGAGCGCGACGAGGCCGACGACGAAGGCGGCGGACGATGCGCCGACGCCGACCCAGTGGCCCCACCTGTCGGCGCGCTTGCCCGCGAGGAGCAGGAAGGCGGCGCTGGCCAAGGGCACGGCGATGAGAAGCCAGGTGAGATCAAGCATGGTCAGCCCTTCAGCTCAGCGGGTTCGTCGAGCGAGATGGTCTGGCGCGCGCGGAACACGGCGATGATGATGCCGAGCCCGACCACGACCTCCGCCGCCGCCACGGTCAGGACGAAGAACGCCATGATCTGGCCGTCGATCTCACCGTGCATGCGGGAGAAGGCGACGAGGGCGAGGTTGGCGGCGTTGAGCATGAGCTCCACGCCCATGAACGCGATGATCGCGTTGCGGCGCAGCAGCACGGCGGCCGCGCCGATCGCGAACAGGATGCTCGCGAGGATGACGAAGTTGATGGGGTCCATCAGCGGTCGCCCTCCTTGCGCGACGGGTCCTCGAGCGCGGCGCGGAACTCCGCGCCCTCCTGAGTCTGGTGGCGGATCTCGAGCACGCGGGACACCGAGTGCTCGATGGGCTTGCCCTCGGGGTCGAGCGCGGGCACGTCGAGCGCGTTGTGACGCGCGTAGACGCCCGGCATCGGCTTGTTGACAGGGTCCGCGCCGACGCGCACGCGGTCGCGCTGGACCTCGAGCTGCGTCTTGCGGGGGCGCAGGCGCGGCGTGTGCGTGAGCACGAGCGCGCCGACGGCCGCGGTGATGAGCACGAAGCCGAGGACCTCGATGACGAGGACGTAGCGGTCGAACAGCGCGATCGCGACGGCCTCCGGGTCGCCCGAGGGCATGGTGTCCGCGGTCGGCAGCGTGACGCGGCCGATGATCGAGACGAGGAACGCACCGAGCCCGGCGGCCGCGAGCAGGCCGATCCAGCGCTGGCCCTTGATGGTCTCCTTGAGGTCCTCGCGCTGGTCGACGCCGACCAGCATGAGCACGAAGAGGAAGAGCATCATGACCGCGCCGGTGTAGACGACGATCTGCACCATGCCGAGGAACGGCGCGGAGAGCGTGACGTACGCGGCCGCGAGGCCGACCATCACGAGCACCACCGACATCGCGACGTGGACCGCCTTGCGGGCGAACAGCAGGGACAGCGCGGGGATCACCGTCAGCGCGGCGATGATCCAGAACATGACCGTGTTGACCATCAGACCGCACCGCCCTCGTGGCGCTCGCCGGCCGCGTGCTGCGGCGACGTGTAGCGGACCTGGTGGGGCGCATCGTCCGTCGCCGCGGCGTCGACGCGGTGCTCGGGCAGCGTCGGGTCCGACGGGCGGTGCTCACGCACCCACGCGATCTGCTCGTCGACCGGGCCCGTGACCTCCTGGCGGTAGTACGAGCCGTCCGTGGTGCCGGGCACCATCGGGTGCGGCGCCGCGAGCATGTTCGCGCCCATGGGGGCGAGCAGGTCCTGCTTCTCGTAGATGAGGCCCTCGCGGGTGGGGCCCGCGAGCTCGTACTCGTTGGTCATCGTGAGCGCACGCGTGGGGCACGCCTCGATGCACAGGCCGCAGAAGATGCAGCGCAGGTAGTTGATCTGGTAGACGCGGCCGTAGCGCTCGCCGGGGCTGACCTGGTGGTCGGGCGTGTTGGAGTCCGCCTCGACGTAGATCGCGTCCGCGGGGCAGGCCCACGCGCACAGCTCGCAGCCGATGCACTTCTCGAGGCCGTCGGGGTGACGGTTGAGCTGGTGGCGGCCATGGTAGCGCGGCATGGTGGGCGTCTTCACGCGCGGGTACTGCTCCGTCACCGTCGGACGGAAGAAGTTGCGCAGAGACACGCCGAACCCGGCGACGGGCGCGAGCGCCTCGCCGATCGGACCCTTCTTGGGCAGGTTGGACTCGAAGGTCTCGCGCTTGCCGTCGCGCTCGCGGTTGACCTTCCAGACCTCGTCGGACCCGCTCACTCGGAGTCCTCCTCTCGAGAACCGACATGCGCCTCGACCGTACGGCCCGAGCGCGGGGACGGGGGCAGCACCTGGTGCGGCATGGGCGGCACCGGGTAGCCGCCGGCGAACGCGTCGAGCACCTCGGGCTCGGCGTCCGCGTCGCTCTCCTCCTCGGCCTTGGCCTTCGAGTCGGAGATGAAGCTCCACACCGCGATGGTGATAAGGATGGCGATGAGCCCGGCGACCGCGTCGTAGACGTTGAGGTCGCGGCCGAAGTGGTCGAACGTCGCGCGCCCGACCGAGAAGAACACCACCCAGCCGAGGCCGACGGGGATGAGCACCTTCCAGCCGAACTTCATGAACTGGTCGTAGCGGAAGCGCAGCACCGAGCCGCGGATCCACACGAACACGAACATGAGGAGCCAGATCTTCGCGATGAGCCAGATGGGCGGGAAGATGCCGGTGTTGAGGAACTCGGCGCCCGGCCACGAGGCGGGCCACGGCGCGCGCCAGCCGCCCAGGAACAGGGTCGAGGCGACCGCGGAGACGTTGATCATGTTCATGTACTCCGCGAGGAAGAACCACGCGAACTTCATGGACGAGTACTCCGTCATGAAGCCGGCGACCAGCTCGCCCTCGGCCTCGGGGAGGTCGAAGGGCAGGCGGTTGGTCTCGCCGACCATGGAGATGATGTAGAGGATGAACGCCGGGAACAGCGGCCAGGCCCACCAGCGGTCGGCCTGCGCGTCGACGATCCCCGAGGTGCTCATCGTGCCCGACAGCAGGAACACGGTGACGAGCGAGAGGCCCATCGCGAGCTCGTAGGAGATCACCTGCGCGGTCGAGCGGATCGCGCCCATGAGCGGGTAGGTGGAGCCGGAGGCCCAGCCGCCGAGGACGATGCCGTACACGCCGACGGCGGCGCACGCGAGGATGAACAGCACGGCGACCGGGAAGTCGGTGAGCTGCAGCGGCGTCGAGAAGTCGGTGCCGTAGATGCGTGTGTCGGGGCCGAACGGGATGACCGAGAAGATCAGCAGCGCGGAGAATACCGAGATCATCGGCGCCGCGATGTAGAGGATCTTCTCCGACGCGCGGACGGTGATGTCCTCCTTGAACAGGAGCTTCATCGCGTCGGCGACCGACTGCAGGAGGCCGAGCGGGCCGCGGACGTTCGGGCCCGGGCGCTCCTGGAGGCGGCCGATCACGCGGCGCTCGAACCACACCGCGAACAGCACGGACGTGAGCAGGAACGCGACGATGAGGACCGCCTTGACGATCACCACCCAGATGGTGTCCTGCGCCAGCGCCTCGGCGGCGGTGACGTCGGACGCGGAGGCCAGGAGACCGGCCATCATGCCGCTCCCTTCACGGTGACGACGGCACCCGCGCCGGCGCGCAGGTCGCGCGCCACCCAGGAGCCGGGGGACTTGAGCGGCACCCACACGGCGCCGTCGACCATGTCGGTCACGACGACCGGCAGCTCGATGGCGCCGGCCTCGGTGGACACGGTCACGCTCGCGGCGTCGCCGAGCGCGTCGGCGGTGGCCTGCGACATGCGGGCGACGGCGGCGCGGCCGGTGCCGGCGAGGTAGGGCTCGCCGTCCTGCAGCGCGCCCTCGTCGACCAGCTGGTGCCACGAGGCGAGCAGCGCGGTGCCCTTCTTGGCGCGCGGGCTGCGCGCGGGGGCCTTGACCTTGGGGGCCGCGGGACGCTCACCGGCGTCGGCGGCGCCCAGGGCCGCGAGCTCGGCGTTGACGGCCTCGACCGTCGCGGTGCCGAGCTCGACGCCCCACTCGCGGGCAAGCAGGTCGAGCACGCGGTGGTCGGACATCGCGTCGGTGTGGATCGCGGTGGCGAACGAGCGCAGGCGACCCTCCCAGTTGACGAACGTGCCGGACTTCTCCGACGGCGGCGCGACGGGCAGGACCACGTCGGCGGCCTCGGCGATCTCGCTGCGGCGCACCTCGAGCGACACGACGAAGCCGGTGGCCTCGAGCGCGGCGGCGACGTCGCCGGTGAGGTCGGAGGCGCTCACGCCGCCGACCACGAGCGCGCCGATGGCGCCCTCGGCGGCCGCCGCGACGATGCCCGCGGTGTCGCGGCCCTTCGCGGTCGGCAGGGACTCGACGCCCCACGCCTGGGCGACCGCCTCGCGCGCACCCTTGAGGGTCGCGGCGCGGCCGCCGGGGAGGAGGCCGGGCAGGGTGCCCGCCTCGACGGCGCCGCGCTCGCCCGCACGGCGCGGGATCCACGCCAGGCGCGCGCCGGTGGACGATGCGAGGTCCAGGGCCGCGGTGAACGAGCCGGGGGCCTCGGCCGCACGCTCGCCGAGCACGACGACCGCGCCGGGCTGCGACAGCGCCTCGCGGACGTCCTCGGGCAGGTCCGCCAGGGCGGCGGCCTCGCGGCCGGGCAGCGCGGGCACGAGGCTCGCGTCGAGCTTCTGCGCGCCGCGCGTGAGGTACGGCGCGATGGCGACGACGCGCTGGCGGCCGAGAGACTTGCGCAGGCGCAGGAAAACCACGCCGCCCTCGTCCTCGGCCTCGAAGCCGACGAGCACGACCACGGGCGCCTTCTCGAGCTCGCCGAACGTCACGCCGAGCCCGGTGCCGGCGACCTGCGAGCCAAGGAACGCCTGCTCCTCGTCCGAGGCGGCGCGGGCGCGCGCGTCGACGTCGTTGGTGCCGAGCACCACGCGGGCGAGCTTCTGGTACGCGTAGGCGTCCTCGAGCGTGACGCGACCGCCGACGAGGACCGCCGCCGACGCATCGTCCCCGGTGTGGGCCTTGATGCCGGCCGCCGCGGCGGCGAGCGCCTCGGGCCACGACGTCTCGACGAGCTCGCCGTCCTTGCGGACGAGCGGGCGGGTGAGGCGGTCGGACAGGTTCTGCCACGCGAACGCGAAGCGGTCCTTGTCGGTGATCCAGTCCTCGTTGACGACCGGGTCGTTGTCCGCGAGGCGGCGCAGGATGGTGCCGCGGCGGTGGTCGATGCGGATGGCCGCGCCGGACGAGTCGTGCTCGGAGATGCTCGCGGAGGACACGAGGTCGAACGGGCGCGAGCGGAAGCGGTACGCGGCGGAGGTCAGGGCGCCCACGGGGCAGATCTGGACCGTGTTGCCGGAGTAGTAGGAGGAGAACGCCTTGCCCGACTCGTCGACGGCGGCGGCGCCCACGGGGCGGTAGCCGTCGAAGTCGAGCACGTCCTCGTCGAACGTGCCGATCTGCTGCTGCGCGCCCCTATTCTGCAGATCGATGAAGGCGTCCCCGGCAATCTCCTTGGAGAAGCGGGTGCAGCGCTGGCACAGGACGCAGCGCTCACGGTCGAGCAGGATCTCGGAGCTGAGCGCGAGGGGCTTCTCGAAGACGCGCTTGACGTCGACGAAGCGGCTCTCGGGGCGACCGTGGCTCATCGCCTGGTTCTGCAGGGGGCACTCGCCGCCCTTGTCGCAGACGGGGCAGTCGAGCGGGTGGTTGATGAGCAGCAGCTCCATCACGCCCTTCTGGGCGCGGTCGGCCTCCTCGGAGGTGTGCTGCGTGTTCACCACCATCCCGGGCGACACCGTCATGGTGCACGAGGCCTGCGGCTTCGGGAACGCGCGCAGGTTGCCGTCGGGGCCGGGGCTCGCGACGTCGACGAGGCACTGGCGGCACGCGCCGGCGGGCTTGAGCGCCGGGTGGTCGCAGAAGCGCGGGATCTCGATGCCGACCTGCTCGGCGGCCCGGATGATGAGCGTGCCCTTGGGCACGGTGACCTCGGTGCCGTCGATCGTCAGGGTGACGGTCTCGACGGCCGCCGCTGCCGGCTTGTCCGCGGTCGCGGTCATGCGTGCGCCTCCTCGGTGGCGGGCGTGTCGGAGTACTCGAAGAGCGCCGAGGCGGCGTGGTCGAACGGGCAGCCGCCCTGCTCGACGTGGGCCTCGTACTCCTCGCGGAAGAGCTTGACGGAGCTGATGATCGACGACGTGGCGCCGTCGCCGAGCGCGCAGAACGAGCGGCCGGCGATGGAGTCGCACGTGTCGAGCAGCTGCTGGATGTCGGCCTGCGTGCCGCGGCCGCCCTCGATGCGCTTGAGGATCTGGGTGAGCCAGTACGTGCCCTCGCGGCAGGGGGTGCACTTGCCGCAGGACTCGTGCTTGTAGAACTCGGTCCAGCGGGTCACCGCGCGGACCACGCACGTGGTCTCGTCGAAGATCTGCAGCGCGCGCGTGCCGAGCATCGAGCCGGCCGCGCCCACGGCCTCGTAGTCGAGCGGCGTGTCGAGCTGGTCCTCGGTGAACATCGGGGTCGAGGAGCCGCCGGGGGTCCAGAACTTCAGCTCGTGGCCCTCGCGGATGCCGCCCGCGAGCTGGAGGAGCTCGCGCAGCGTGATGCCGAGGGGGGCCTCGTACTGACCGGGACGCTGGACGTGGCCGGACAGCGAGAAGATGCCCATGCCCTTCGAGCGCTCGGTGCCCATCGCGGTGAACCAGTCGACCCCGTTGCCGATGATCGACGGCACGGAGGCCACCGACTCGACGTTGTTGACGACGGTGGGACGCGCGTAGAGGCCCGCGACGGCGGGGAACGGCGGCTTGAGGCGGGGCTGGCCGCGGCGGCCCTCGAGCGAGTCGAGGAGCGCGGTCTCCTCGCCGCAGATGTAGGCGCCGGCGCCGGCGTGGACGGTGACGTCCAGGTCGAAGCCCGAGCCGTGGATGTCCTTGCCCAGGTGGCCGGCCTCGTACGCCTCGCGCACGGCCTGCTGGACGCGGCGGTGGACGTGGGCCACCTCGCCGCGGATGTAGATGAAGGCGTGGTTGCAGCCGATCGCGAAGGACGTGATCGCGACGCCCTCGACGAGCGCGTGCGGCGCCGCCAGCATCGTGGGGATGTCCTTGCACGTGCCGGGCTCGGACTCGTCGGCGTTGACCACGAGGTAGCGCGGGCCGCCGTCGTCCGGGGGCAGGAAGCCCCACTTCATGCCGGTGGGGAAGCCGGCGCCGCCGCGGCCGCGCAGGCCCGAGTCCTTGACGGACTGGATGATGTCGGTGGGCGCCATGCCGAGCGCCTTCTTCAGCGGCGCGTAGCCGCCGGCCTTCGTGTAGGTGTCGAGGCTCCACGACTGCTCGGAGCCCCACGTGGCCGTGAGGACGGGGACGAGCTCGGTCACTTGGATGCCTCCCAGCCCTGGCCCTTGGCGGCCTCGAGGCCCGCGAGGGTCGCCTCTCCGGCGCCCTGGTCCTCGTTCGCACGGCCGTCGTCGAAGCCGGCGAGGACGCGCGAGACCTGCTTGAACGAGCACACCGTGGCGGGGCCGCGCGTCGGGGCCACGTCCTTGCCCGCGCGCAGGTCGTCGACGACCTGCTTCGCGGACTCGGGGGTCTGGTTGTCGAAGAACTCCCAGTTGACCATCATCACGGGCGCGTAGTCGCACGCCGCGTTGCACTCGAGGCGCTCGAGGGTGATCTTCCCGTCCTCGGTGGTCTCGTCGTGGCCGACGCCGACGTGGTCGGACAGCTCGTCCCAGATGCGGTCGCCGCCCATGACGGCGCACAGCGTGTTGGTGCACACGCCCACCTGGTACTCGCCGTTGGGGCGGCGCTTGTACTGCGTGTAGAACGTCGCGACCGCGGACACCTCGGCGGCCGTCAGCTCGAGCCGGTCGGCGCAGAACTGGATGCCGTCGGGGCTGACGAAGCCGTCGACCGACTGCACCAGGTGCAGCATCGGCAGCAGCGCGGAGCGCTTGACCGGGTAGCGCGCGATGATCGCGGCGGCGTCCTCGGTCAGCTGCGCGAGCGTGGTCTCGTCGTAGGTCATCGGTCGACGCCTCCCAGCACCATGTCGATCGTGGCGATGGCCACCACGACGTCGGCGACCTGACCGCCCTCGGTGAGGATGGACAGCGCCTGCAGGTTGTTGAATCCGGGGTCGCGGAAGTGCGCGCGCCACGGCTTGGTACCGCCGTCCGACACGAGGTGGACGCCGAGCAGGCCCTTCGGGCCCTCCGTGGCGGCGTAGACCTGGCCCGCGGGGACCTTGAAGCCCTCGGTCACCAGCTTGAAGTGGTGGATGAGCGACTCCATCGACTCGCCCATGATGTGGCGGATGTGGTCGAGCGAGTTGCCCTGGCCGTCGGAGCCGACGGACAGCTGGGCCGGCCACGCGATCTTCTTGTCCGCGACCATGACGGGCTGGCCCTCGGTCGCCTCGAGGCGGTCGCAGCACTGCGCGACGATCTTGAGGGACTCGTAGCACTCCTCCATGCGGAGGACCACGCGGGAGTACGCGTCGCCGTCCGTCGAGGTGGGCACCTGGAAGTCGTAGGTCTCGTAGCCGAAGTACGGCTCGGCCTTGCGCACGTCGTACGGCAGGCCGGCCGAGCGGAGGATCGGGCCCGTGATGCCGAGCGCCATGCAGCCCGCGAGGTCGAGGTTCGCGACGCCCTTGAGGCGGCCCTTGAAGATCGGGTTCTCGAGCTGGAGGTCCGCGAGCTCGTCGAGCTTCTGCTTGATCTGCGGGATCAGCTCGCGGATGTACGCGACCGTGCCCTCGGGCGCGTCCTGCGCGACGCCGCCGGGGCGGATGTACGCGTTGTTGGTGCGCAGGCCCGAGATCATCTCCGCGATGCGGAACGTGTCCTCGCGCGCGATGAACGCCGTCGTCATGACGGTGGTCGCGCCCATCTCGTTGCCGCCCGTGCCGACCGCGACGAGGTGCGAGCCGATGCGCGTCAGCTCGAGCATGAGCACGCGCAGGATGTTCGCGCGCTCCGGGACGTCGTCCGTGATGCCGAGCAGCTTCTCGATGCCCATGCAGTACACGGCCTCCTGGGCCATGGACGCGACGTAGTCCATGCGCGAGCAGAACGTCACCCCCTGGGTCCAGGTGCGGTACTCCATGTTCTTCTCGATGCCCGTGTGGAGGTAGCCGATGCCGGCGCGGGCCTCCTTGACGATCTCGCCCTCGAGCTCGAGCATCACGCGGAGCACACCGTGCGTCGACGGGTGCTGCGGGCCCATGTTGACGACGATGCGCTGCTGGGCGAGGCGCTCGGCCTCCTCCGCGATCTCGCTCCAGTCGCCGCCGTAGGCGCTGTACTCGGGTGCGTCCGGGTCGTCGACGAAGGCGCCGGTGGCCTGGGGTGCAGTCTGGGTCATCGGTACTGCCTCCGGTTGTCGGGCGAGGGGATCTCCGCGCCCTTGTACTCCACGGGGATGCCGCCCAGCGGGTAGTCCTTGCGCTGGGGGTGACCCACCCAGTCGTCCGGCATCTCGATGCGGGCGAGCGAGGGGTGGCCGTCGAACACGATGCCGAAGAAGTCCCAGGTCTCGCGCTCGTGCCAGTTGTTCATCGGGTAGATCCCGGTGAGCGACGGGACGTGCGGGTCCGCGTCGGTGACCGCGACCTCGAGGCGGAGGCGGCGGTTGTGGGTGATCGACTGCATCGGGTACACGGCGTGGAGCGGGCGCTCGTCAGCCGGGTAGTGCACGCCGGACACGCCGAGGCACATCTCGAAGCGGAGGTCCTGGTCGTCGCGCAGGTGACGCGCGACCGCGAGCAGGTGCTCGCGCGCGATGTGCAGCGTGAGCTCGCCGCGGTCGACCACGACGTGCTCGATGGCGGCCGCCGCATCGTCCCCGAGCAGCTCCTCGAGGACGTCGACGACGCCGTCGAACCATTCGCCGTACGGGCGCTCGGACGCGCCGGGCATCATCACCGGCGTGACGAGCCCGTCGAAGCCCGAGGTGTCGCCGAGGGCGCCGAACGAGCCCTGGCGGACGTTGATGAGCGTGATCTGCTCGCGGTCGCCCGGCTGAGGGGTGTCCTCGGCGCCGGTCAGGTCCTGGGACTCGCTCAACGCAGCAGGCCCTTCATCTCGGAGGTCGGGGTGGCGGCGAGCGCGGCGGCCTCGGCGGCGGCGGCGATCTCGCGACGGTTGCGGCCCATGGGCGTCTCGCGCGCCTGCTTCTGCAGCTCGAGGAGCGCGTTGAGCAGCATCTCGGGGCGCGGCGGGCAGCCGGGCAGGTAGATGTCCACGGGGACCACGTGGTCGACTCCCTGGACGATCGCGTAGTTGTTGAACATGCCGCCCGACGAGGCGCACACGCCCATCGACAGCACCCACTTCGGCTCGGCCATCTGGTCGTAGACCTGGCGGACGATCGGCGCCATCTTGTTGGACACGCGGCCCGCGACGATCATGATGTCGGCCTGGCGCGGCGAGCCGCGGAAGACCTCGGAGCCGTGGCGCGCGATGTCGAATCGCGGGGCGCCGGTCGCCATCATCTCGATCGCGCAGCACGCGAGGCCGAAGGTGGCGGGCCACATCGAGCCCGCGCGCATGTAGCCGACGAAGTCCTCGACCATGCCCAGCATGAACGGAGGAGCGCTCTCTTCAATACCCATGTGTCAGTCCCACTCGAATCCGCCGCGGCGCCACTCGTACACGAACGGGATCGTGATGAGGGCGAGGAAGGTCATGATGGCGATCAGCCCGAACCAGCCGAGCGCCGCGTGCGCGATCGCCCAGGGGTAGAGGAACACGACCTCGATGTCGAAGACGATGAACGTCATCGCGACGAGGTAGTACTTGATCGGGATGCGGCCGCCGCCCGCGGCGCCAGGGGTCGGCTCGAGGCCGGACTCGTACCTGTCGAGCTTCGCGGCGTTCGCCCTCTTGGGGCCGAGGATGGAGCTCACGAACAGGCCTGCGCCTGCGAGCAGACCGGCGATCACCATCATGACGATGATCGGCACGTACGGATTCACGGCGAATTTCCTTCCGTCTTCCTCGAGGACCCAGATGCCCGTCAGGCCGCCGGCGCGACCCGCGTCAAGGCGGACATGAGCCTGTCGGCCCAGTTGCCGCCGCGCGGCTCGTAGACATCTGCCAGCAGTCTAGACGTGAATTCCATGACCAAAGGACTAGGAAGCCCGTACTTCGTGCACACCTTCATGACGGCCGGGTGCTCGACCAGCGAGGCGAAGACGCGGCCCAGCGAGTAGTACCCGCCGAGGTCGTCCTTCATCATCCGCGCGTAGCCCGCGAGCGCGCCCTCGGTGTCGCGCGCGCCGACCGCGTCGCGCGAGGCCACGGCGGCCTCGGTGGCGCGTCGCGCGGCCTGCATCGCGTAGGCGATGCCCTCGCCGTTGAACGGGTTGACCATGCCGCCGGAGTCGCCGACGAGCATCATGCCCGGCACGTAGTGGGGCTGGCGGTTGAAGGCCATGGGGATGGCGGCGCCCTTGATGTCGCCGACCTGCTCGCCGAACTCCCAGTCCTCGGCGGAGTGGTCCAGCCAGTCGCGCATGAGCGCGCGGTGGTCGAGCTTGGACGGGGTGCCCTTGGCGCTGAGCGTGCCGAGGCCCACGTTGGCGGTGCCGTCGCCCAGCGGGAAGATCCAGCCGTAGCCGGGCAGGAGGTTGCTGCTCCCGCGCTCGCCGTCCCAGATCTCGAGGTGGCCCTCCATCCACTCCTCCGCGTGGCGGGGGGTCTCGATGTAGGTGCGGACCGCGACGCCCATGGGGCGGTTGACCTTGCGCTCCATGCCCAGCCCGAGCGCGATGCGGGCGCTCACGCCGTCGGCGGCGATGACCAGCGGCGCGCGGTACTCGACGGGCTCGCCGACCTTGCGGCCGCGCTCGTCGGTCTCGCGGGCGACCACGCCGACGATGCGCCCGCCGCCGGCGTACCCGGCCTGGCGCTCGTCGCGGATGACGGACTCGACGTGCCAGCCCTCGCGCACGTCGGCGCCACCGGCGCGCGCGTGGTCGGCGAGGCGCCTGTCGAACTCCGAGCGCGGCAGCGACAGGCCGTAGCTGGGGAACGACTCGAGGTCGTGCCACGGGAACTCGAGGCGGTGCCCGCCGCCGACCATGCGCAGGCCGTGGTTGGGGATCCACCCCTCCTCGCGCGGCGTGGGCAGGCCGATGAGGTCGATCTCGCGCACGGCGCGTGGCGTGAGGCCGTCGCCGCACACCTTCTCGCGCGGGAACCGCGTCTTCTCCAACGCGATGACGTCGAACCCCTCGACCGCGAGGTAGCGGGCTGCGGCGGCCCCTCCGGGACCCGCCCCGATCACGATGACATCGGCCTCTGTACGCACCCGACAAGGGTAAAGGCGCGTGCGGGATGCTCGGTCCTGCCGCGCATCGTCCCCTCCGCCCCGGCCTTCTTCCACACACGATCCGCACCTGAGCACGCCCCTCTCGAGGCTCGCCGCGTGTGAGCGCGGTCGGGGTGCCACGGGACGATGCGCCGCGCCGCCTCCGCACCGTCGCACCAGGTTGTTACGGTGGCCGTATGAGCGACGCGGGCGTCACCTGGGCCGGAACCCACCGCTTCATCGCGGGGCGGCTGATCACGCCGCGCGACGCGGACGAGGTGGCGCTGGCGGTGCGGGAGGCGCCGGGCCGGGTCAAGGCGTTGGGCACGCGCCACTCGTTCAACGCGATCGCGGACACCGACGGCACGCTCGTCGACACCACGGCCCTCGCGGGCGAGCCGCACATCGACCTGTCCGACCCCGCGCACCCCACCGTGACCGCGCCCGCGGGCATGCGCTACGGCGTGCTCGGCGCGTGGCTGCAGCACCGCGGCTGGGCGCTGCACAACACGGGCTCCCTCCCCCACATCTCGGTGGCGGGAGCGACGGCGACCGGCACCCATGGCTCGGGCGCACGCAACGGCTGCCAGTCGACCGCGCTGCGCAAGCTCGACTTCGTCGACGGCGACGGGGAGCCGCGCACCGCCCGCATCGGCGAGCCGCAGTTCCCCGCGCTCGCGGTCGGCCTGGGCGCCTTCGGCATCATCACCCGCGTCACGCTCGGCGTGCAGCCCACCTACGACGTGCGACAGGACGTCTACACGGGGATGCCGTGGGAGGTGCTCCTGTCCGACACCCCGGCGATCCTCGCGGACGCGTACTCCGTGTCGATCTTCACCACGTGGGACGAGCCGACGGTGCAGCAGATCTGGCGCAAGAGCGGCATCGGGCTCGACGGCACGCCGCCAGAGGAGTGGCACGGCGCGCGGCGCAGCCCCGAGTCCGACGCGCGGCTGGTCGACGGCGACCCCGACGCGCTCACCCCGCAGGGCGGCGCGCCCGGGCCGTGGATCGACCGCCTGCCGCACTTCCGGCTCACGCACACGCCGTCGAACGGCGAGGAGATCCAGACCGAGTACTTCGTGCCGATGGAGGCCGCGGGCGAGGCGCTCGCCTCGGTCCGCGCGCTCGCGCCGCAGATCCGCGAGCACCTGCTCGTGTCCGAGCTGCGCGCCGTCGCCGCCGACCGGCTGTGGCTGTCCGGCGCATACGGCCGCGACACCCTCGCGATCCACTTCACGTGGGCACGCCGGCCCGACGCCGTGCGCGCGCTGCTGCCGCGTGTCGAGGAGGCGCTCGCGCCCTTCGACGCGCGACCCCACTGGGGCAAGTGGCACGCGTTCGACGCGGCCGCGATCGCCCGCGTGCACCCCCGCGTCGCGGACGCGCGCGCCGTGTTCGAGGAGCTCGACCCCGCGGGCCGGTTCGTCAACGACCACCTCGTGGCGCTCGGGGTGCGCGCCGCCCGCTGAGCCGCCCTCGCGCCCCCGGCCCGCGCATCGTCCCCCGGCACCGCGGCCCTAATGTGAGAACGTGACCGTCCACTCCGCCACCCCGGGACCCCTGCGCGTCCGCACCGTCGAGATCGAGGACCCGGGCGACCTGATCGCCGCCCTTCCCGAAGCCGGGATCTCGTGGGTGAGGCGCGGCGAGGGCATGGTCGCGTGGGGCGAGGCGGCGCGCATCGACACCGCGGGCGAGGAGCGCATCGACGCCGCCCAGCACTGGTGGCGGCTGCTGTGCCGCACCGCCGAGGTGCGCGACGACGTGCGGGTGCGCGGCACCGGCCTCGTGGCGTTCGGCTCGTTCGCGTTCGCGGACTCGTCGCGCGCGGGCGGCGCGCTGGTGGTGCCGCGGTTCGTGCTGGGCCGGCGCGACGGCCGCGCGTGGTTCACGCAGGTCACGCGCGAGGACGAGGGCGCGGTCACCCTCGAGGAGGCGCTCGCCGCGGCGACGGCGCCCGTCGACCCGGGCGCGGTGACGCTCGACGCCGGCGACGAGGCCGCCTGGACCGCCGCCGTCGAGGCCGCCGTCGCGCGGATCCGCGGCGGCGAGCTGGAGAAGGTGGTGCTCGCGCGCGCGGTCGCGGCCCGCACCGAGCGGCCCGTGGACGTGCGCGTGCTGCTGCGCCGCCTGGCCGACGACTACCCCATGTGCTGGGCGTTCCACGTCGACGGCCTCGTGGGCGCGACGCCCGAGCTGCTCGCGCGCGTCGACCACGGCCTCGTGACGTCCCGCGTGCTCGCCGGCACCATCCGCATGACGGGCGACGACATGCGCGACCTCGCGCGCGCCGGCGCCCTCGCGCGCTCGTCGAAGGACCGTGAGGAGCACGAGTACGCCGTGCGCTCGGTGACCCAGGCGCTGGCCGGGCACTGCGGGTCCGTCAACGTGCCCGACGAGCCGTTCGTGCTGCACCTGCCCAACGTCATGCACCTCGCGACCGACGTCACGGGCGTGCTGTCCCACAACGTCGCGGCGCTCGAGCTCGTGCGCGAGCTGCACCCCAGCGCCGCGGTGTGCGGCACCCCGACGGTGGGCGCCGCGCGCGTCATCGACGAGCTCGAGGGGCTGGACCGCGCGCGCTACGCCGGGCCGGTCGGCTGGATCGACGCGGGCGGCGACGGCGAGTGGTGCATCGGCCTGCGCTCCGCGGAGGTGTCGCGGGACGATGCGCGCGACCTGCGCCTGTTCGCCGGTTGCGGCATCGTCGCGGCGTCGGAGGCGGCCTCGGAGTGGGCGGAGTCGGAGGCGAAGCTCGAGCCGATGCGCCGTGCCATCGGTGCCGCGCTGCCGGCCGTCACCGCGGCGGTCCCCGTGGTCGCGGGGCACGCGCACGGCCCGGCCGGCGGCGCCGACCTGCCCGCGGACGGCTGGGACGCGACCGCGTGGGAGGAGCGCTACTCGTCGCAGGAGGCCGTCTGGTCCGGCGCCGCGAACGCGCAGCTCGTGGAGGAGGCGGCGCGCCTGACCCCCGGGCGGGCGCTCGAGGTCGGGTGCGGCGAGGGCGCCGACGCGGTGCACCTCGCGTCGCTGGGCTGGCAGGTCACCGCGATCGACGTGTCCGCGACCGCCGTGTCGCGCGGCGTCGAGCGCGCGTCGCGCGCGGGCGAGGACGTGGCCGCCCGGCTCGACTGGCGCGTGGACGACGCGATGCGCGCGGACCTGCCCGACGCCACGTTCGACCTGGTCACCACCCACTTCGCGCATCCCGAGGCGGGCATCGCGGTGCTCGTGGGGCGGCTCGCGCGGCTGGTCGCGCCCGGCGGCACGCTGCTCGTCGTGGGCCATGACCCCCGCGACCCGCACGTGCTCGAGCACCCGCGGCTCGCGCATCTGGCGTTCCGCGCCGAGGAGGCCGCGGCCGGTCTGGGCGACGGGTGGGAGGTCGAGGTCGCCGAGCTGCGCGAGCGCGACGTCGTGGGCCACGACGGCGAGCCGGCCCTGCGCCGCGACGCGGTCCTGAGGGCGCGGCGACTCCCAATGACAAATGTGACCTGAGGTGACGGTGGGGCCGCGTCATCCCTCACGCCTGGTCACACCCGTCACATCTGTCATTGGCAATCAGACGACGGCCTCGATCACCTCGAGTCCCGTGACCGGCGCCGCGAGCGCGGCCGCGAGCTCCTCGCGCGAACGCACCTCACGATGGGGGACCCGGTAGCCGGCGCACAGCGCGCCCAGGTCCGCCCCGTGCGGCGTGGTGAACACCCGCTCCAGGTTCTCGGCGGGAGCCGCGGAATGCTCGAGACCGGAGAAGATGGTGCCGCCGCCGTCGTTGACCACGACGATCCGCAGCCGCGGCCGCTCCTCGCGCGGCCCGACGAGCAGCCCGCCGGCCTCGTGCAGGAACGTCACGTCGCCCATGAGGGCGTGGACGATGCGCCCCGACCCGAGCGCGACGCCGGCGGCGGTCGAGATGGTCCCGTCGATGCCGGCGAGGCCGCGGTTGGCGACCAGCAGCGGCGCCGCTCCCGCGGGGGCGGCGGCCATGAGCCGGTCGAGGAGCCGCACGGGCCCCGACGATCCGACCACGCCCCACACGCCGTCCCGCAGCGACTCGGCGAAGGCCGCCGCGACCACCCGCGTGCCCCAGCCCTCGGGGGACGCGCATCGTGCCCCGCCCGCGCGCCACTCGGCGAGCCAGCCGGGGTCCGCCTCGTCGGGGGCCGTGGACCACAGCCACGACGGCGGCACGTCGCGCAGGACCGCCTGCGCGTGGGCCGGGGCCTCGCGCCAGCGCGCGCCGAACGCCGCCACGATCAGCGCCGGCGCCCGCGCGATGAGCGCCTGGACCGGACGGGTGAGGGTGGGGCGGCCGATCACGACCACCTGGTGGACGCGTGCCGCGAGATCGGCGCCCTGGGCGGACTCCAGCAGCCTCACGTAGTCGGGGATGCAGTGCGAGCCGGAGCGGGCGAGCGAGGTGGGCTCGGCCAGCAGCGGCCAGCCGTGCGCCTCGGCGACCTGCCGGGCGACGTCGCCCGCGCCGTCGCCGGCGATCACCACGCCGCGCGCGACGGGCGGCAGCGGCAGCGGCTCCTCGGCGGGCACGAGGATCGGGATCCCGCCCGTCGGGGTGTGCAGGCGCGGCGGGTCGAGCCAGACGCCGCCGTCCGCGCCCAGCGGCTCGCGGAACGCGATGTTCACATGCACCGGGCCGGGAGCGGCGGTCATGTCCTCGCGCGCGCGGTCGCCCGCGGCGGACGCGACGGCACGCTCGGCCAGCGCGGTGGCGCGGTCGCGCTGCTCGCCGATCTCGGACGCGGGCACGTCCGCCTCCCACCGCACGAACGCGCCGAAGATGCCCACCTGGTCGGTGGTCTGGTTCGCGCCGACGCCGCGCAGCTCGGCGGGACGGTCCGCGGTGAGCAGCAGCAGCGGCACGCCCGAGTGGTGGGCCTCCATGACCGCCGGCAGCAGGTTGCCGACCGCGGTGCCCGAGGTGGTGACGATCGCGACGGGCCGGGGGTCGCCCGCGGCGGCGCGGCCCCGCGCGATGCCGAGCGCGAGGAAGCCCGCGCTGCGCTCGTCGATGCGCACGTGCAGCCGCACGCGCGGCGCCCCGAGCGGCGGGCTCTCGGCGCCGGCCTCCGCGAGCGCGTGCGCGAGCGGTCCGGAGCGGGAGCCGGGGCTGAGCACGTAGTCCTCGACGCCGCGCTCCGCGAGGGCCGCGACGAGCGCGCGGGCGAAGGCGCCGGACGGATGCTCGCTCACGCGGTCACGTCCAGCGCGACCGGCCCGATGACGCCGCCGCGCGGCACGATCGTCTCGCGCACGGTGTCGTCCGCGAGCAGCTCCCCGGTGCCGAGCCCGCACGCGTACGGCAGCTCGGGGACGGCGCGCGCGAGCGCGACGCCGGCCGCAAGGCCCACCGAGGACTCCATCGCGCTCGACACCACGATGGGCACCTCGTAGCGGTCGACCACGTCGAGGCAGCGGCGCACGCCGCCCATGGGGGCGACCTTGAGGATGAGGATGTCGGCGGCGCCCGCGCGCATGACCTCGTCGGCGTCGCCGGGCAGGCGCACGGACTCGTCGGCGGCGACCAGCACGTCCTGGCGGCGGCGCACCTCGGCGAGCTCGGCCACGGTGCGGCAGGGCTGCTCGACGTACTCGAGGCCCGGCCCGCCGCCCGCTCGCGCAGCGGCGTCCAACTCGCGCAGCGCCTTCACCGCGGTGTCGACGTCCCACGCGCCGTTCGCGTCGACGCGCACCCGTCCGCCCGGGCCCAAGGCGACCGCGACGGCCTCGACGCGGCGCGCATCGTCCCTCAGGGACACCGTGCCGGCGACCTTGACCTTCGCGGTGGTGCACCCGCCCGCGGTCGCGAGCTGGGCGGCGCGGCCGGCGGGGAGCTCGGGGACGATGCTGTTGACGGGCACCGTGTCGCGCACCGGCGCGGGCCACTCGCCGCGCGCGGCCTCCATCGCGGCCTCCCACCAGCGGTTGGCGCGCTCGGGGGTGTAGTCGTCGAACGGGGAGTACTCGCCCCACGCGTCCCGCCCGTCGGGCCCGGTGCCGCGGATGAGGACGCCGTGGCGCTCCGTGACGCCGCGGAAGCGCGTCGACAGCGCGACGCGGAAGGGGCGGAACTCCATGACCTCAGCCTAGGGCTCGACTCCCAATGACATTTGTGACGCATGGGACGGGTGGGGTGCGGGTGCCGCAGGCACCGCGCCGCCGCCGCCCGTCACACCAGCCACACATGTCATTGCGAATCGTCCGCACTACGCTCGGGTGCCATGAGCGACATCCCGGCGCAGGTCTCCGACCTCATGGATCCCACCCAGTGGCGCGCGATCGAGGGCTTCCCCGACGCGGACATCACGTACCACCGCTGGGTGTCGCGGGACGAGGCCGGCGAGCGCGACCTCCCCGCCGTGCGCATCGCGTTCAACCGTCCCGAGGTGCGCAACGCCTTCCGCCCCCAGACCGTGGACCAGCTCTACCGCGCGCTCGACCACGCGCGCCAGACGGTCGACGTCGCCGCGATCATCATCACGGGCAACGGCCCCGCCGCCGACGGCGTGCACGCCTTCTGCTCGGGCGGCGACCAGCGCATCCGCGGCAAGGACGGCTACCTGTACGAGGGCACCGCGCAGGACGCCCCCGCGTACGGCGGCCGCCTCCACATCCTCGAGGTGCAGCGCCTCATGCGCCACTCCCCCAAGGTCGTCATCGCGGCGGTCAACGGCTGGGCGGCCGGCGGCGGCCACAGCCTGCACGTGGTCGCGGACCTGTCGATCGCGAGCCGCGAGCACGCGCGCTTCAAGCAGACCGACGCCAACGTCGGATCCTTCGACGCGGGCTACGGCAGCGCGCTGCTCGCGCGCCAGGTGGGCGACAAGCGGGCACGGGAGATCTTCTTCCTGGCACGCGAGTACTCGGCGGACGATGCGGAGCGCTGGGGCGGCGTCAACGAGGCGGTCCCGCACGCCGAGCTCGAGGCGCGGGCGCTCGACTACGCGCGCATCGTCGCGACCAAGTCGCCGCAGGCGATCCGGATGCTCAAGTTCGCCTTCAACCTCGCGGACGACGGCCTCGCGGGCCAGCAGGTGTTCGCGGGCGAGGCGACCCGGATGGCCTACATGACGGACGAGGCGCAGGAGGGCCGCGACGCGTTCCTCGAGCGCCGCGACCCGGACTGGACGCGCTTCCCGTACGCGTACTGAGCCTCGCGTCGCAGTCGACGCCCCCGGGTCAGGCCCAGGACACGCCGCCGACGCCGTGCGTCAGCACGTACATCGCCACCGCGCACCAGGGCAGGGCGCCGAGCCCGATGCCCGCCCATGCCAGCCGGACCGCCCGCGTCGCGCGCGCCACGGCCGCCGGTGCGTGCGGGCCGACCCGCGCGCCCTCCCGCACGGCACGCGCGCGCACCAGCACGGCGATGCCCGTCAGCGCAGGCAGGGCGACGAGCACGAGGAACATGTCCGCGGGCAGCCGCAGGTCGTCCGTGGCGGACGGCATGGACCCGAGGCCGAACGCGATACCCGGAAGCGCGAGCAGGAAGAGCAGGCCCGCGACGAGCGAGAGGATGCCCAGGGCGAACGCGACGTCGACCGCCCGCGGCACGCGCGACCGCCCCGGCCGCCGCTCCGCATCCGCACCGCCTCCAGGCATCCGGACCCCCTCCCGTTGCGGCACCGTACCACCGCGCCTACGAGGTGGTTCGCTCTCCCGCGAGGCTCAGGCCAGCCACTCGTCGACGAGCCGCGGCACGGCCTCCTCGATGGGCTCGCGCACCACGAGCGACGCGTCCCGGTCGTAGCCCGTGGGGGACGCGTTGACGATCACGAGGGACGCGCCGGCCGCGACGGCGGTGCCCGCGAGCGCGGCCACGGGGTAGACCTGCAGCGTGGTGCCGACCGCCACGAACGTGTCGCACGAGCGCGCCGCCCGGTCCGCGCGCTCGAGGTCCCGCGCGCGCAGCGCCTCGCCGAAGTAGACGACGTCGGGCTTGAGGAGGCCGCCGCAGTACGGGCAGCGGGGGTCGGGGGTCTCGGGGAGCACCTCGAGCACCTCGCGCGTCGCGAGGGAGAGGCCGCATCCCAGGCACGTCGTGGTGGCGAGGCGGCCGTGCATCTCGACCACCGCATCGTCCGGGGTGCCGGCGGCCTGGTGGAGGCCGTCGATGTTCTGCGTGAGGATCGTGTCGCACGCGCCGGCCGCGACCAGGCGGGCGAGGGCACGATGCGCGGGCGAGGGCCGCGCCGACCACGCGCCGTGCGCGGCCCAGTCCCGCCAGCCCTCGATGCGCGCGTCGCGGTCGCCGACGAACACGTCGATCTCGAGCAGCCGCGCGCGCTCGGGATGACGCGTCCACACGCCGTCCGGCCCGCGGAAGTCGGGGATGCCCGCGCCGGTCGAGACGCCGGCGCCCGTGAGGACGGTGATCATCCCTCCATCATGCGCGCGCCCACGGCACGGCGTGCATCATCCCTGTTCGCCTGCCGCTAGCCTCGCGCTGTGACCCACGCCCCGCGCCGGACGGCCCACCTCCTCGTCAGCGCCACGGTCGCGCTGGCCCTCACCCTCACCACCGCGGCCGCGTCAACGGCGTCCACCGCGTCGATCGCGGCCTCCACGGGCGAAGCGGTCGACGGCCGCGTCCTCGACGTGATCGCCGAGACCCCCGGCGAGAGCACCCCGGCGCACGTCCTGGTCGAGGACGACGGCACGGTGACCCCCGTCACGGGCGACGCGCTCGACGGCATCGACACGGGCGCGACCGTGAGCACCACCGTCGAGGACGGCCAGGTGCGCGCGGCCACCGTCCTCGAGCCGACCGCCGCGACCGCGACCGTCGCGGCGCACCGCGCGTACGTGGTGACCGTCGCGGACCCCGCCGCCACCGGCGCCGTGCCGCTCGCGACCGCCAGGGCCGATGCGCTCGCCGCCGCGGACTACTGGGTCCGGGAGGCACGCGGCGCGATCGGCACGTTCACGGTCGCCGGCTCCGCGACCATGACCGTCACCGACACGTGCGCCACCGTCGACGCGTACTCGCTGTGGACCCAGGCGGCGGCGCTGTTCCCGAACGTCTCGTTCGACGCGGGCACCAACCACCTCCTCGTGTACACGCCGACGAGCTGCACGTGGGACTACGCGGGCATCGCGACGGTGGGCGCGGGCATGAGCGGCGGCTACGTGCACATCCCGGAGCCCTTGCTGTCGGCGACCGTGCACGAGCTCGGTCACAACCTCGGGCTGGGCCACGCGGACCTCATCTGGGGCGACCCGTTCGCCACGAGCAGCGGCTTCGCCGAGTACTACGCGGCGTACGGGCCCATGGCGGCGAGCATCGGCTCGCTCGCGCCGGCGACCCTGCCCGCGCAGTCGCGCCGGTTCCTCGACCTGCCCGGCTACGCCGACGGCACCCAGGCCATCACGGTGACGCGCGGCTCCGGCGCCGCGAAGGTCATCACGCTGGCGGACAGCGCGTCCGGCACGGGCGTGACGGCCGCCACCTTCGGCGAGACGCGCGACGGGGAGCGGTTCACCTACACCCTCGAGTACCGCGCCGGCACCGGCGAGGACGCCACGGCGTTCTTCGCGCTGACGGGCGACCTCGCGCCGAACGGCGTGACCGCTCGCTACGAGCCCGGCGTCACCGTGACGTGGGGCCCCGACTCGTCGGAGCTGTACCAGTTCGCGCAGAAGCGCGCGGGCGGCGTGCTGGACACGTCGTTCCAGGCCGGCGAGCAGTTCGTCGACCCGACCGGGCTGTTCACGCTCGACGTGGTGTCCATCGCGGACGGCGTCGCCACCGTCAAGGTGACCGCGGGAACCACCGCGGCGGCGTCCTCCACCGCGATGTCGGCGCCCGCCGTGTACGCGGGCTCGTGGGCCGTGGCCCACGCCACCGTGACGTCGTCCCACGCGGTCGGCGGCGGCACCGTGACGTTCTACGTCGACGGCGCGAAGCGCGGCACGTACGGGCTGAGCGGCGGCAGCGTCGACGCGCCGCTGTCGAAGAGCCTCGCGGTGGGCACCCACCAGGTGCGCGCCGTGTACTCGGGCGCCGCGGGTGTGAGCGGCTCCTCGGCGACGCGGACGCTCACCGTCAAGGCGAAGGTCGCCACCACCACCAAGGCGACGGCCACGAAGGTCGCCTACGGCACGCACGGGAAGGTCACCGTCACGGTCGTCGGCTCCCCCACGCCCACCGGCAAGGTGACGGTGACCGCGGGGACCTGGAAGGGCACCGCGACGCTCGCGTCGGGCAAGGCCACGATCGCCACGCCGGCGACGTGGGCGCCGGGCACCCGCACGCTCACGGTCGCCTACGGGGGATCCGCCAAGGCGAAGGCGTCCGCGACCACGGTCCGCGCGACCGTGATCAAGGCCACCCCGACCCTGAGCTCCTCCGCGACGACCGCGGTCCGGCGCGGCGCGAAGGCCACGCTGGTGGTCACCGTCGCGAGCCCGGTCGCCGCAGAGTCGGGCGCCGTGCGCCTGTACGTGGGCACGACGGCGGTCTCGGGCAAGGTCACGCTGACGCGCTCGGGCTCCGTCTACACGGCCAAGGTGACCACGAGCGCGCTGCCCCAGGGCCGCATCGCGATCCGGTACTACGGCAACACGTACCTCAAGGAGCGCCGCTCGGACACCCGGTACGTCGCGCGATAGGCGGCGCGCCCGGGCCGGCGCTCTCGCACCCCGCGCCGGGACGCCCGCCCACGGCAGGCGCCCGCCCGCGGGCTACTTGATGGTGATCGACGTCGTGTTCGCGATGCCGCGGTTCGGGATGAGCTCGAACCACGTCTTGCCCGGGGCCAGCGCCACCGGGTCGCCGTCGACGGTGGTGAGCTCGAAGGGCTTGAACTGGCCCTTCTTGCTCCACGTGATCTTCACCATCTTGTCGCCCGACACCACGAACCCGTTGCCGGACTTCCCGGCCACGAGCGTCTCGGGCACCGACGACGTCGCCGAGCCGCTGGTGTACTGCACGGTCACCCACAGCATCACGACGTTGGACGCCGACAGCTGCGTGCCGTCCGTCGTGACGTGCGGCGCGCCGGCCTCGTAGCGCTTCCACACGCCCGCGGACTTGTCCCACCGCCACTGCGGCTGCGAGAAGCGCGACATGTCGATGTCGATGGACGAGGCGCCCTTGCCCTCGACCTGCGCGGTCGCGAGGCTCGCCGGGTAGGCGATGTCCCACTGCTGCTCGGGCGCCTTCGCGTCGGTCTGCTCGGCGAACTGCGCGAGGTAGCCGTGGAGGTTGTGCGGCGCGACCTTGTCCGCGGTGCGGTAGAAGCCGTAGTCGCCCACGTCCTGCGTGATGATGTCCTGGCCGGACGCCACCGTCGCGTCGATGAAGCGGTTCTGCGCGCCGGAGAAGATCAGCGGGCCGCCGAACGAGCCCATGATGTTGCGGTCCATGGGGCGCATCGAGCGGATCGGGCCCACCGACGTCGGGTAGCTCGACTGGAACACGGCGATGAAGCGCGAGATGCCCGCCTCGACGTACTCCTCGAACACCACGTCGGCCTTGTCGAGGTTCTCCTGGGGGCGCGCGTCGGCCGTGTTCTCGATCTTGATCGCGAGCGCGGCGCGGGCCAGCCCCTTCTTCGTCGCGTCGGTGGCGTCGAGCCCGGTCAGCGGCCAGGTCACCGCGGGCCGCGGGTCCGCGGGCGCGGGCGGCAGCGACACGGCGGACACCGCCGGGGACGACTCGGGCGTCACGGTGGTGCGGGGACCGCTCTCGGTGCTCGGGGAGCACGCCGCGAGCAGGGTCACCGCCGCGGCGGCCACGAGGGCGCCGGCCTTGTGCATCGCTGTCATGCCGACGAGTGTAGGGGGCACCCTAGGCTGGTCCGCGTGACCTACGCGCGCCTCGCCGACCATCCGCTCGCCGCCGTGGACGATGCGCTGGCCGGGCGGGCGCGCGGCGTCGCCGCCGCGACGTCCGGGTCGACGGGCGCCCCGCGCGAGGTGCTCGTCCCCACGGCGGCGATCCGCGCGTCGGCGGACCTCACCGCGCGGCGCCTAGGCGGCGAGGCCGCATGGCTGCTCGCGATCCCGGCCACGCGCATCGGCGGCGCGATGGTCGTGGCGCGCGCGCGGATCGCAGGCGCCGCGCTGGTCGAGATGCCCGGCGGCCCGTTCACCGCCGCCGCCTTCGCCGAGGCCACCGCGCGCATGCCCGCCGGCCGCCGCCACGTCTCGCTCGTCCCCACGCAGGTGCGCCGCCTGCTCGACGACCCCGCGGGCCGCGACGCGCTCGCCTCCTACGACGCGGTGCTCGTCGGCGGCGCCCCCCTGCCGCGCGGCGAGGAGCCCGCGAACCTGGTGCGCACGTACGGCATGAGCGAGACCTCCGGCGGCTGCGTGTACGACGGCGCCCCGCTCGACGGCGTGCGCGTCCGCCTCCGCGACGACGGCCGCATCCTGCTGTCCGGCCCGACCCTCGCGGACGGCTACGCCGACGGCGACGACTCCGCCTTCCTCGTGGACGAGGACACCCGCTGGTTCGTCACGAGCGACCTCGGCGAGCTGCGCGACGGCCGCCTCGCCGTGCTCGGCCGCGCCGACCACGTCATCAACACCGGCGGCGTCAAGGTCCACCCGCAGGCCATCGAGCTCGCGCTCGAGCGCGCCGGCGCGACCGCCGCCGCGGTGGTCGGCGTGCCCGACCCCGAGTGGGGCCAGGCCGTCGTCGCGGTGGTCGAGGGCACGGTGGACGATGCGTCGCTCGCCGCCGCGCTCGAACGTCTCGCCCCGTACGAGCGGCCCAAGCGCATCGTCCACGCGCCCGTGCCCCGCACCGCGGGTGGGAAGATTGACCGGCCGGCCGCCCGGGTGCTGGCGAGCGAGGAGGACCGATGACCACGACCGCCGACTGGATCGCCGGAGCGCGACCCCGCACCCTGTGGACCGGCGCGGTGCCGGTCATCGTGGGCTCGGCGGCGGCGATCGCGGAGGACGGCTTCCGCCTGGGCCCCGCGCTGCTCGCGGCGGGCGTCGCGATCGCGCTGCAGGTCGGGTCGAACTACGCGAACGACTACTCGGACGGCATCCGCGGCACCGACATCGACCGCATCGGCCCCGAGCGCCTGGTCGCGTCGGGCAAGGCGCTGCCGCGCTCCGTCAAGCTCGCCGCGTACCTGTCGTTCGCCGTGGGCGCCGTGCTCGGCCTCGCGCTGGTCGCGTGGGTCGGCATGTGGTGGCTGCTCGCGGTGGGCGCCGTCGCGATCGTCGCGGCGTGGACGTACACCGGGACCTCGCGCCCCTACGGGTACGCCGGCTGGGGCGAGGTGAGCGTGTTCGCGTTCTTCGGCCCGATCGCGCTGCTGGGCACGATGGTCACGCAGGCCGGGCACGTGACGTGGTGGGCGGCGGTGGCGTCGGTGGGCGTGGGGCTCTACGCGGTCGCGCTGCTGCTGGTCAACAACATCCGCGACCTCGAGACGGACGCGCTCGCGGGCAAGCGCACCCTCGCGGTCAAGGTGGGCGAGCTGCGCGCGCGCCAGCTGTTCGCGGGCGCGGTGACGCTGCCGATCGTGTGCTCGGTGCTGATCTCGTTCGCGCACCCGTGGGTGCTGATCTCGACCGTGGTCGCGCTGCCGTCCGTCATCATCGCGTTCGGGATGCGCATGGGCGCGTCCGGCCGGAACTTCGGGGTGATGTTCCAGGGGATCAGCGGCGTGGGCCTCGCGTACGGCCTGCTGCTCGCCGTGGGGCTCGCGCTGTAGCTAGCGCGACCCGTGCGGGCGGCGCTCGTCGTCCGCCGCCTCCGCCGCATCGTCCACGGCGCCGATCTCGGCGTCCTCCTCGGCGTCGGCCTCGCGCAGGCCCTTCTCGGACCGCGAGATCCACCCGTCCATCTGCTCGCCCGCACGCAGCCGCATGCCGGGCAGGAGCAGGTACGACACGAGCCACGCGACCACGAATGCCGCGAAGAACACCATGATGTCCTGCCAGCCCACCGCCCACAGGATCCCGAGGACGGCGAGGAAGATGCCCGTGCGGGCACCCCAGTAGGACAGAACGCTCATGCGTCAACGGTACCCGGCGTACGCTTGGACGATGGGCCGCGTCCTTCCCTTCCTGCTGTACCTGGGGCTCGTCACGTACGCGCTGTCGGACGCGATGCAGCGCCCCGAGAGGGACCCGTACGGGCTGCCGAAGTGGCTGTGGGCGGCGATCATCGTGCTGCTGCCGTACGTGGGTGCGCTCGCGTGGATCGTGCTGAGCCGCACCCGGCCGGACCCCGCCCCCGAGCAGCGTGGGCGACCCGTGGCGCCGGACGACGATCCCGAGTACCTCGCGTGGCTGCGCGAGCAGGCGCGGCGTCGGAAGGGCACCGGCGAGGGTCGGTAGCCGGGCCCCGGGTCAGCGGCGCGGCGGCGCCGTGGTCGCGCGCGCGATGAGCTGCGTCGGCAGGACCACGTGGCGGTCCGTGACCTCCTCGCCGCTCATGAGGCGCGTGAGCATCTCCGTGGCGGCGATGCCGAGCCGGCGCATCGGCTGGCGCACGGTGGTCAGCGGCGGGTCCATGCGCGAGGCCTCGAGCACGTCGTCGAAGCCCACCACCGACAGGTCGCGCGGCACATCGAGCCCGAGCTCGCGGGCGACGTCGACGATCGCGATCGCCGAGACGTCGTTCGCCGCGAACACGGCGGTCGGACGCTGCGGCTGGCTCAGCAGCGAGCGCGCCCGGTCGCGCGCCGTCTCCTGGTCGTAGAAGCCCACGCGGATGAGGTTCGGGTCGACCGCGATACCGGCCTCCGACAGCGCCTTGCGGTAGCCGGCGTCGCGGGCGCGCGACGAGCGCAGGTCGGGGCGGCCCGCCACGAAGCCGATGCGGGTGTGCCCGAGCTCGATGAGGTAGCGCACCGCGGTGACGGCCCCGCCGAGGCTGTCGCTCTCGACGGTGGGGATGTCGACCGGACCCAGGTGGGGGTCGATCGCGACGATGGGCACGTCGGCGACAGGGACGAGCACGGACGGCGTCACGAGGATCGCGCCGTCGATGAGGCTGCCGCTGAGCCGCCGCAGCGACTTCACCTCCCAGCCGACGCGCTCGGCGCCGTACGCGCCCGAGTAGGCCAGGAGGTCGTAGTGCGCCTCCGCCACGGCGGCGCCGACGCCCTTGAGGATCTCGGCGCTGAACGGCTCGAACTCGGCGACGAGCACCCCGACGACGCCCGTGCGCATGCCGCGCATGCGGCTCGCCACGAGGCTCGACTCGTAGCCCATCTCCTCGACGACGGCCATCACCCGGTCGACCGTCTCCTGGGCGATGCCGTAGCGGCCGTTCACCGCCTTCGAGACGGTCGAGATCGAGACACCGGCAGCCTCGGCGATGTCACGGATGGTCGGACGTTGGCCCATGCTCCGTAGATTACGGGATGAAAAAGGTTTTCGAAAACATTTGACACCCCTTCCGGGGCGTACTGATACTCGACCTCGCCAACCCGTCCGCGGGGCGGCGTGACACAGGCCGGGGCCGACGGAGGCCCCGACGGCCGCACCGCTACGGCGACCCAACGGAGGGCCGCCGCTCAATGAAGAGAGACAGGTGTCATCAGATGAAGTCCACCCGAATGCGCGCAGGCGCACTTCTGGCGGCCGTGGGCGCGCTCGCGCTGACGGCGTGCAGCTCGGACGGCAGCTCCGACGGCTCGAGCTCGGGCGCCGACGGCGGCCCGGTCACCCTCACCCTGTGGCAGAACTCCACCACGGGTGACGGCATGCAGTACTGGCAGGACATGGCGACGGCGTTCCACGAGAAGTACCCGAACGTCACCGTCGAGGTGCAGTCCATCCAGAACGAGGACATGGACGGCAAGCTCCAGACCGCCCTCAACTCGGGCGACGCCCCCGACATCTTCATGGCCCGCGGCGGCGGCAAGCTCGCCGACGTCGTCAAGGCCAACCAGGTCATGGACCTCACCGACAAGATCAGCGACGCCACCAAGTCCGCGCTCGGCGGCGGCATGAGCGCCTTCACGATCGACGGCAAGGTCTACGGCGTCCCCACCGCGATCCTGCCCGAGGGCTTCTTCTACAGCCAGGACATGTTCGACGCGGCGGGCATCTCCGACACCCCGACCACGCTCGACGAGCTCAACACCGACGTCACCAAGCTCAAGGACTCCGGCGTCGACGCGATCGCCGTGGGCGCCAAGGACGCGTGGCCGGCGGCGCACTGGTACTACAACTTCGCGCTCCGCGAGTGCTCGCAGGACGCGATCAACCAGGCCGCGAGCACGCGCTCGTTCGATGACGACTGCTGGCTGCGGGCCGGCGACGACCTCCAGACCTTCGCCAAGACGGACCCGTTCAACAAGGGCTTCCTCACCACCTCGGCCCAGCAGGGCGCGGGCTCCTCGGCGGGCCTCGTCGCCAACCACCAGGCCGCGATGGAGCTCATGGGCGCGTGGGACCCGGGCGTCATCGCCTCGCTCACGCCCGACGAGAAGGCGCTGCCCGACCTCGCGTGGTTCCCGTTCCCGGCGATCGACGGCGGTGACGGCGAGGCCGGCGCCATGATGTCCGGCGCCGACGGCTACTCCTGCTACGTGGACGCCCCCGCGGAGTGCGTGGACTTCCTCGACTTCATCTCGGAGAAGGCCAACCAGGAGGCCTACGCCAAGGCCTTCCAGACCATCCCCGCGAGCAGCGAGGCGCAGGGCGCGGTCACCGACCCGGCCCTCACCAAGCTCCTCGAGGCCTACAACGAGGCGCCGTACGTGGTGCTCTGGCTCGACACGATGTACGGCCAGAACGTCGGCAACGCCCTCAACGTCGCGGTCGTCGACATGCTCGCCGGCAACGGCACCCCGCAGGACATCGTCGACGCCGTCAACGAAGCGGCCCTCAAGGGCTGATCGGCGGACACGTCATGGCTCCTCTGAACGGCAGCGCCACCCAGGCGCCCGCCACCACCACGGAGCCCGCGACGGGCGGGGACGGTGCGCACGCATCGTCCCCGCTCCCGCGCGGGACCTCCCGCCGCCGCTGGGGCATGCGCGCCGAGATCGCGCTGCTCGCGGGACCGGCCCTCCTCATCTTCCTCGCGTTCGTCATCTTCCCGGTGATCATCGCGGCCTACTACGGCTTCTTCAGCTGGAGCGGCTACGGCCCCGCCACCGACTTCGTGGGCCTGCGCAACTACCAGGTGATCCTCCAGGACGACGCGTTCCAGGCCGCGCTCAAGCACAACGTCATCATCGTGGTGCTGTCGCTGGTCATCCAGGGCCCCATCGCCATGGGCCTCGCGCTGCTGCTCAACCGCAAGATGCGGTTCCAGTCGGGGCTGCGCATCCTCATCTTCGCGCCGTACGTGATCTCCGAGGTCGTCGTCGGCACCGGGTGGGCGCTCATCCTGTCCTCCAACGGCGCGCTCAACGGCCTGCTCGACAAGGTCGGGCTCGGCAGCCTCGCGCAGGACTGGCTGTCCGACCCGTCGATCGCCATCTGGACCCTGATGGCGGTCATCACCTGGAAGTACATCGGCTTCGCGGTGATCCTGTTCCTCGCCGGCCTCCAGGGCATCCCCGAGGAGATCACCGAGGCCGCGGCCATCGACGGCGCCTCCTACTGGCAGATCCAGCGCCGCATCACGCTGCCGCTCATGGGCCCGACGCTGCGCATCTGGGCGTTCCTGTCGATCATCGGCTCGCTCCAGCTGTTCGACCTCGTCTACATCATCTGGGGCCAATACGTCGCGGAGACCGCGGGCACCTCGACGATGGCGACCTACATGGTCTCGTCGGGCCGCAACGCCGGCAGCTACGGCTACGGCAACGCCGTCGCCGTCGTGATCTTCCTCATCTCGCTCGCAGTCGCCCTGCTCTACCAGCGGTTCGTGCTCCGGCGCGACACCGAGGGCGCCGTCACCGGAGGGACCCGCTGATGTCCGCCACGACCCTCGCCCCGCGCACCTCCTCGGCCAAGGCCCCGCGCGGCGGCGGCCACGAGAAGCGCGCCAACCTCGGCATCTACTTCGTCGCGCTGCTGCTCGTCACCGTGATCGTCGCGCCCATCGCGTACATCATCATCGGCGGCTTCCGCTCGAACGCCGAGATCACCCAGGATCCGGCGGGTCTGCCCACCGACTGGCGCATCGAGAACTACTCCAACGTGCTCGGCTCGACCACGTTCTGGCGCGAGGTGGCCAACTCCACCATCGCGGCGGCGGTGACCACCATCCTCGTGGTCGTGCTGGGCGTGATGGCGGCCTACGTGCTCGCGCGCTACTCGTTCAAGGGCAAGGGAGTCCTGTACTCGGTGTTCGCCGCGGGCCTCATGTTCCCCATGACGGTCGCGATCACGCCGCTGTACATCCTGGTGCGCAGCCTCGGCCTGATGAACTCGCTCGCCGGCGTGATCGTGCCGCAGGTCGCGTTCCAGCTGTCGATCACGATCATCATCCTGGTGCCGTTCCTCCGCTCGCTGCCCCGCGAGCTCGAGGAGGCGGCGTCGATGGACGGCTGCAGCAGGCTCGGCTTCTTCTGGCGCATGGTGATCCCGCTGTCCAAGCCCGGCGTCATCACGGTCGGCATCCTCGCCTTCATCGCGAGCTGGAACAGCTACATGCTGCCCCTGTTCATCCTCAACAAGGAGGAGTCCTACACGCTGCCGCTCGGCGTGCAGGCCTTCGCCTCGCAGTACTCGGTCGACACCGCGAAGGTCCTTGCCTTCACGTCCCTGTCGATGATCCCCGCCCTCGTGTTCTTCAGCCTCTTCGAGCGTCGCATCGTCGGCGGTCTCACCGGTGCGGTGAAGGGCTGACGCACGCCGTCCCGGCCCCGGCGGCCATCGACCACGCACGACCCAAGGAATCGAGACCATGCACAGCAGCACCACCGACCGTCCCGCGGTGTCCGACCGCGTGAGGCGGCTCCACGAGCGGATGACGCTCGAGGAGAAGATCGCCCAGATCGTCGGCTTCTGGGTGGACCAGGGAGACGAGATCGTCGCGCCGATGGCCGGCGAGATGAAGGCCTCCGGCCGCTACGACGAGGCCGTCGCGCTCGGCATCGGCCACCTCACCCGCGTGTACGGCACGCGCCCGGTCGACCCGGTCGCGCGCGCCGAGTGGCTGTGGGCCGAGCAGCGCCGGCTCCAGACGGAGACGCGGCTGGGCATCCCCGCGCTGGTCCACGAGGAGTGCCTGACGGGCCTCGCGGCCTGGAAGGCGGCGACGTATCCGACGCCGCTCGCGTGGGGCGCGTCGTTCGACCCGGAGCTCGTCGAGGAGATGGCGGCCGCGATCGGCGGGTCGATGCGCGAGCTCGGCATCCACCAGGGCCTCGCGCCCGTGCTCGACGTCATCCGCGACCCCCGCTGGGGGCGCGTCGACGAGTGCATCGCGGAGGACCCGTACGTGGTCGGCGTGATCGGCACGTCGTACGTGCGCGGCCTCCAGTCCGCGGGCGTGCACGCGACGCTCAAGCACTTCGTGGGCTACTCGGGCTCGCAGGCGGGACGCAACCACGCCCCGGTCCACGCCGGCCGGCGCGAGCTGCAGGACGTGTTCCTGCCGCCGTTCGAGATGGCGGTCATCGACGGCGCCGTGCGCTCCGTCATGAACTCCTACGCCGAGATCGACGGCGTGCCCGTCGCGTCCGACCCCGAGCTCCTCACCGGGGTGCTCCGGGAGCGCTGGGGCTTCGACGGCGTCGTGGTCGCCGACTACTTCGCGGTCGCGTTCCTCGAGACGATGCACCGGGTCGCCGTGGACAAGGCGGCCGCCGCGCGCCTCGCGCTGTCTGCGGGCGTCGACGTCGAGCTGCCCTCCGGCGACGCCTATCTGGCGCTCGCCGGGGACACGGATGCCGAGGCGCTCGTCGACCGCGCCGTGCTGCGCCTGCTCGCGCAGAAGGAGGAGCTGGGCCTGCTCGACGCGGACTTCTCCGCGCCGCCCACGAGCATCGACCTCGACTCCCCCGCGCATCGTGCCCTCGCCCGCACCCTCGCCGAGCGCTCGGTGGTCCTCCTGTCGAACGACGGCACGCTGCCGTTCGCGGGCCCCGCGCGGCCCCGCCGCATCGCGGTGATCGGCCCCAACGCGGACTCGCGCTCGGCGATGATGGGCTGCTACTCGTTCGCCAACCACGTCCTCGCGCACCACCCGGGGACGCCGATGGGCTTCGAGGTGCCCACGCTGCTCGACTCGCTGCGCGACGCGCTGCCCGACGCGGAGATCTCGTACGTCCAGGGCTGCGACGTCGAGGGCACGGACGCGTCGGGCCTCGACGCGGCCGTCGCGGCGGCGCGGGAGGCCGATGCGGTGGTCGTCGCGGTCGGCGACCGCGCGGGGCTCTTCGGGCGCGGCACCGTCGGCGAGGGCAACGACGCGGAGAGCCTCGACCTGCCCGGCGTGCAGCGCCGGCTGGTCGAGCAGGTCGTCGCGACCGGCACGCCGGCCGTGATGGTCGCCCTCACGGGGCGCCCGTACGCGCTCGACTGGGCGCTCGACGGCGCGGCGACCCCGCGCGCGGTGCTCCAGGCCTTCTTCCCCGGCGAGGAGGGCGGCCGCGCGATCGCCGCGATCATCGCCGGCGAGACGGGTCCGTCGGGCCGCCTGCCGGTGTCGATGCCGCGCTCCGCCGGGGCGCAGCCGTTCTCGTATCTGCACCCCCCGCTGGGCGGGCCCTCCGAGGTGACGTCCACGGACAGCACCCCGGTGCGCCCGTTCGGGTTCGGCCTCGCGTACACCGCGTTCGAGCACACGGGCCTCACGGTCGCACCCGAGGCCTCCACCGCGGGCGCGTTCGAGGTCACGGTGACGGTCCGCAACGTCGGCGGCCGTGCAGGCGCGGACGTGGTCCAGCTCTACGCGCACACGCCGTCCCGCTCGGTCACCCGCCCCGTCGCGCAGCTCGTCGGCTTCGCGCGGGTCGCGCTCGAGCCCGGCGAGTCCGCCACCGTGACGTTCGACGTGCCGGCCGGCCGTCTCGCGTTCTCGGACCGCACGTACACGCGCGTCGTGGAGCCCGGCCCGGTCGAGCTGTGGGTCGGCGGCTCGTGCGCCGACCGCGCGACCGAGGCCCACCTGCGCCTCATCGGCGACACGCACGCGGTGACCACGGCCGACCCGCGCGTGGTCGCCACGACCGTGACCCGGGGAGCCGCCGCGACGCTCTGACCCCTGGGATGCGCCGCGCGAGCGACGCGCACGCAAGAATGCACGCATGACCGAGACGCCCGCCGGCCCCGCCACGATGTCAGATGTGGCGCGGCTGGCGGGCGTCTCCGTGATGACGGTGTCCAACGTGGTCAACGGCCGGGCGGGCCGCGTGAGCGACGACACCCGGGCCCGCGTGCTCGCCGCCATCGAGTCGCTGGCCTACCGGGTCAACGTGCCCGCACGCCAGCTCCGGCAGGGGCGCAGCGGCACCATCGCCCTCGCGGTGCCGGACTTCACGTCGCCCTACTACGGCGAGCTCGCGGCGCGGCTCGCGGACCGGCTCGCGGGCCACGGCCTGCGGCTCGTGGTCGAGCGCACCCTCGGCGCCGTCACCGAGGAGCTCGCCGTGCTCGAGCGCTCGCGCCTCGACGCGTACGACGGCCTGCTCCTCGCGCTCGCCGGCGGCAGCGCGCGCGACCTCGAGGCGCTCGACCCCGCGCGCCCCATGGTGCTGCTGGGCGAGCGTGCCTCGTCCCCGCGGCTCGACCACGTCGCGATGGACAACGTCGGCGGCGCGCGCCTGGCGACGGGCCTGCTGCTCGACCGCGGCGCCACCCGGGTGGCGGTGATCGGCGGCTCGCTCGCCGACGAGCCCTCCATGTCCTCCCTGCGCACGCGCGGCTGGCTCGAGGCGCACCGCGAGCGCGGGCTCGAGCCCGACCCGGCGCTCGTCGTGGGCGGCGGCGTCGGCCTGGAGGCGGGGCACGATGCGGTGGCCCGGCTGAGCGCCGCGGGCGTCGCCTTCGACGCGGTGCTGGGGCTGACGGACTCAGCCGCGATCGGCGCCCTGGCGGCGCTGGCCGAGGGTGGCCGGCGCGTCCCGGCGGACGTGCAGGTGGTCGGCTGGGACGCCACCGAGGCCGCGCGCTTCGCCGTGCCGGCCCTCACCACCGTCGATCCGCGCAACGACGCGATGGCGGACGAGGCGGTGCGGCTGCTCCTGCGCCGCCTGTCCGGCGAGACGGGGCCGGCGGAGCACGTCGCGCCTCCCGCCGTGCTCCTCGAGCGCGCGACCACGCGCTGAGTCAGCCCTCGCGCAGCTCGAGCTCGATCGTCGCGAACGCGTGCGGTCGCAGGGTGAGCCGCAGGAGGCCCCCCTCGAGGGCGACGTCGAGCGGGCGCGGCGCCACCCGGTCGGGCGCCTGAGCGTCGTTGAACGCCGCGGCCGAGTCCGCGGTGAGCACGCGCGCCCGCCGCACCGTCACCGCGCGCCCGCGCAGGTCGATCGCGAGGTCGAGCGGCGCATCGGCCGCCGTGTGCGTCACCGACACGAGCGCCGTGCCGCCGCGCACCGAGGCCGACATCGACACCGCGGGCACGCTGCTGTCGTCGACCGCGAGCGCGGGCGCATCGACCAGGTGGGTCGGGACGGCGGTCGCGTCCTGGTGTCCCTTGTTCATCTCGAACACGTGGTAGGTCGGGGTGAGGACCAGGCCGCCGTCGTCGTCGGTGAGGACCATCGCCTGGAGGACGTTCACCGTCTGCGCGATGTTCGCCATGGTGAGGCGGCGCGCGTGGCGGTGGAACACGTCGAGGTGGACGCCCGCGACGAGCGCGTCGCGCACCGTGTTCTGCTGGTACAGGAAGCCGGGGTTGGTGCCGGGCTCGACGCTCCACCACGTGCCCCACTCGTCGCACACGAGCCCGAGGCGGCCGTCCGGGTCGTAGGCGTCCATCACGGCGACGTGGCCGGCGATCACGCGCTCGACCGCGAACGCGTGCGCGAGCGTGCGGAGGTACTGCTCGTCGGTGAAGTCGGTCGCGGACACCGTGTTGATGCCCTCGCCGGAGTGCGTGTAGTAGTGGAACGAGACCGCCTGGAACACCGGCCGGTCGCTGCCGCCGCAGCCGAGGCACGCGACGGCCTCCATGAGGGCGCGGGTCCAGCGCAGGTCGTCGTCGGCGGCGCCCGCGGCGATCCGGTAGAGGCGGTTGTCGCCGTGGTCCTTGCAGTAGGTCGCGTAGCGGCGCGCCTCGTCCGCGTAGTGGCGCGCGGACATCGTCCCGCCGCAGCCCCACGCCTCGTTGCCCAGGCCCCAGAACGGCACGCGCCACGGCTCGGCGCGGCCGTTCTCGCGGCGCAGGCGGGCCATCGGGCTGTCGCCGTCGCGCGTGAGGTACTCGACCCACTCGCTCATCTCCCGCACGGTGCCGCTGCCGAGGTTGCCCGCGATGTACGGGTCGGCCTCGAGCAGCTCGCACAGCCGCATGAACTCGTGGGTGCCGAAGCTGTTGTCCTCGACCACGTCGCCCCAGTGGGTGTTCACCATGGTGGGGCGGTCCTCGCGCGGGCCGATGCCGTCGCGCCAGTGGTACTCGTCCGCGAAGCAGCCGCCGGGCCAGCGCAGGTTGGGCACCTCGAGCGCGCGCAGCGCGTCGACCACGTCCTGGCGGATGCCGTCGGTGTGGGGCAGCTCCGAGTCCTCGCCCACCCAGAAGCCCCCGTAGATGCACCGTCCGAGGTGCTCGGCGAAGTGCCCGTAGAGGTGGCGGCTGATGACGTCGCCGGTGACGTCGAGGTCGATGACGGCGCGGGCGGTGCGGCTCATGCTTCCCTGCTTCCTTGCGAGGTGGCGTTAGTTTAACGTTACACCTGTGGGCGGAGGGACGTCGCGCGAGCCCCGATCGGGAACTTTGATCCTCCCCGAGGAAAGCACCCCGCTTTCGTGGGCGGGATCTCAATCTTGCGCGGGAGCGCGGGCGCGGCCCGCTCAGCCCCGGTAGGCCTCCACCACCTGGGCGCCGACGGTCTCCACGTCGAACCGGAGCACGCCGGCGGCCTGCGCGGCATGGAGCTCGGCCCGCAGGTCCGCGTCGAGCACCAGCCGCTCGAGCGCGTCCGCGAACGCCTCGGTGTCGCGCGCGTCCACGCTGACCTCGGGCCGGGACCCGATCACCGACAGGTAGCCCGGGTTGGCCCCCGCGAGCACCACGCCCGCGCCCGAGGCCATCGCCTCGACCAGCACGATGCCGAAGCTCTCGCCGCCCGTCGCGGGGAACACCGCGATGTCGGCGGAGGCGTAGAACGCCGCCTTGTCCTCCTCGGCGACGAAGCCGGGCAGGGCGACCCGCTCGAGCCCGTTCGCCTCGACGGCGGCCTCGACCTCGCCCAGCAGCGGCCCGCGGCCCCCGAGGCGCACCTCGATGAGGTCCTGGACCTCGTCGGGCAGCTCCGCGAGCGCGCGCACCAGCTCCAGCACGCCCTTGCGCTCCACCAGCCGACCCAGGAACGCGACCACGAGCGGGCGGTCCACCCCGGGCACGGCCGCCTCGGAGCGCGCCTCCGCGGCCCCGGATCCCGCCGCCGCGAAGCCGGCCACGTCGACCGGGCACGGCACCACGCGCGCTGAGATCCCGAACGCGGACGCGGCGAACGACGCCGCGGGCGCCGACACCGCGAGGAACGCGTCGAACCGGCGGAGGTTGCGCCGCAGCACGCGCCCGAGGACATGCGTGCCCCACGACGACACGCGCCCGTCGGGCAGGATGTGGAACGTACCGACGATGCGCACGGCGTCGCCGAAGAGGGCCCGCGCCTCGTCGACCACGCGCGCCGCGAACAGCGGGGAGTGCGGGGTCTGGACGTGGATCACGTCGTAGCGCTCGCGCGCGAGCACCGCGCGGATCGCGCGGCGCGACGTCGGCAGCGGGATCCGCAGGCCGTTGCCGTTGAACGTCACGCCGACGTTCCGGGCGAGCGAGTGCACCGTGACGTCGGGTCGCGGGGACGCGGTGGAGCACAGCACGTGCACGTCGTGCCCGGCGCGCGTGAGGTAGCCCGCGAGGGTGAGGACGTACTGCTGGACCCCGTCGGGCCGGTCGATCGAGTCGTCGAGGACCAGCGCGATCTTCATCCGGTCAGGACCCCGCGTAGGTGTGCAGCCCCTGGAAGAACAGGTTGACCACGGTGAAGTTCATGATCAGCGCGACGTAGCCGGCGATCGCGAGCCACGCGGAGCGGCGCCCGGCCCAGCCCTGCGTGGTGCGGGCGTGGAGGTAGGCGGCGTAGAGGACCCAGATCACGAAGGACCAGACCTCCTTGGGGTCCCAACCCCAGTAGCGGCCCCACGCGTGCTCGGCCCAGATCGCGCCGGCCATCACGGTGAAGGTCCACAGCACGAAGCCGACCGCGTTCATGCGGAACGACAGCGCCTCGAGCTTCGCGGCGGTCGGGACCGCCTCGAGGAAGCGCGCGCGGTCGCCGGTCCAGCGCGTGCCCCGCGCCCGCGAGTCGCGCATGAGCTGCAGGACGGTCGCGATGAAGGACACGGTGAGGATGCCCGTCACGATGGTCGCGATCGAGACGTGGATGAGCAGCCAGTAGCTCTGCAGCGCCGGCGGCAGGGTGTCGACGTCCTTGTACAGGACCGTCAGCGCGAGCCCCAGCGCGATGGTCGCCATGCCGGTGACGCCCGCGCCCAGGAACGCGATGTCCTTGCGGCGCTGGATGACGAGGAACGCGACGACCGCGAAGAACGAGCCCGAGATCGTGTACTCGTACATGTTCGACCACGGCACGTGGCCGGCGTCGATGCCGCGCGCGAGCAGCCCCACGCCGTGCAGCAGCGCGCCCATGAGCGTGGTCGAGCGGGCGATGCCCGCCGCCTTCGCGGAGCGCTTGGGGGTGGACGATGCGACGGTCACCTCGGCGGCGAGGGGCGCGGCAGGCGCGGCGACGGGGGCGCCCGCGCCGACCGCCACGGCGTCGCGGTCGACGACGCGCGCGGCCTTGGCGGCCACCTTCTCGTCGGCGACGCGCGCGAGCCGGATCGCGTACGCGAACATCGCGATCGCGTACAGGACGGTCGCGCCGCCCAGGGCCATCACGCTCAGGTCGGTGACGTTCATTCCTCTTCCCTCTCCCCTGCGTCCTCGACGACGTCGCGGCCCACGGCCGCCGCCATCGCGCGCTCGAGAACGCCGCCGACCCCCGCATCGTGCGCGGGAGCGTGGGCGGCTCCGGTGACCACTGTAGTTCCGCCCTCGGCGCGGGCGACGATCCAGACCTTGCGGCGCGACGCGAACAGCGACGTCGCGAGGCCGGCGAGCGTGAGGATCGCCGCGGTGAGCAGCCACGGCAGCGACGGGTCGGAGCGGAGGTCGAACGCGCCGTAGCGCGGCAGCGCGTCGAAGCTCACGGAGCCGAGCCCGTCGGGCAGCTCGACGGCCTCGCCCAGCGCGAGGCGCAGCGTGACGGGCTGGCCGTCCGCGTCCTGCACGGGGCTGAGGTGCGTCTCGTCGAGCGTGTAGACGTTCTGGGGGACGCCCGCGTCGAGCCCGAGGTCGCCGGTGTAGGCGAGCATCTCGATCACCGGGTTGTCGGGGTTCGGGCTGACCGACCCGACCGCGAAGGGCCCCTCCGCGAAGCTCGGGTACAGGGTTGCCTTGAAGCCCATCTGCTCGCCCGTGCTCACGTCGGGCACCTTGATGACGCCGGTCGACGTGTACACGGCGTCCTTCGCGAGGAACACCACGGGTCCGGAGAACGCGACCTCGCCGGCCGCGTCCTTGACGGTGATGACCGGCGCGTAGCCGTTGCCCTGGAGGTAGACGTTGGCGCCGTCGGCGTCGAGCGGGTGGTTGACGGAGATGTCGGTCTGCACGGGCTCGGCGCCGGGATCCGTGAAGGTGACGTTGGCCTGGAAGTGCAGCGGGCGGCCCGTGTCGGAGAACTCCGCGTCGAGCGAGTCGAGGCGCAGCGTGAACGGGTCGAGGTTCGCGGGGTTGAAGAGCTTGCCCGACGAGTAGGTGTCGTAGGCGAGCACCGCGTTGGTGAAGGAGCGTCCCTCGACCACGATCGCCTGACCGCGGTAGGTGAAGAGAGTGCCGTACGCGACCGCGAGGAGCAGCAGCACGAGCGACGCGTGGAAGACCAGGTTGCCCAGCTCGCGGACGTGGCCCGTCTCGGCCGCGAGCGCGACCGAGCCGTCGTCGCGGCGGTCGACGCGCACGCGGTAGCCGGTGATCGCGCCGAGGATCCCCGCGCGGGGGCGGAGGGCCGTGCGCGCGGCCTCGACCGCATCGTCCACCGGGACGTCGGTGGCCTCGGGCCCGGCGCCGTCGTAGCGCTTGAGCGAGCGCGGGGTCGCGGCGACGGGGCGGCGCAGCTCGCGCCAGTGGTGGACCGCGCGCGGCGCGATGCAGCCGACCAGCGACGCGAACAGCAGGACGTAGATCGCGGTGAACCACGCGGAGCCGAACACGTCGAGGAAGCCCAGGCGGTCGAGCAGGGGGCCCCAGAACTCGTGCCGGGACATGAACTCGCGGGTGTTGGCGGCGTTCTGCGGCCACTGCGGCAGGACCGAGCCGGGGATGGACGCGAGCGCGAGCAGCAGCAGCAGGATGAGCGCGACACGCATCGACGTGACCTGGCGCCAGATCCACCGCAGCCAGCCGCGGAATCCCAGGCGAGGAGCCGCCGGGACCACGTAGTTGTCGAGCTTCATGCGCGCCATCAGACGGCCACCCAGAACGCGTCGATCCAGCCCTGCAGCTCCGCGGTGAGGCGGTCCCACATGCCCGTCACGAGCAGCACGCCGAGCACGATGAGCAGCGCGCCGCCGACGCGCATGAGCGCGAGACGGTGGCGGCGCAGCCAGCCGAGCACCCGACCGGAGCGCTCGAACAGCGCCGCGAGCAGGACGAACGGCAGGCCCAGGCCCACGCAGTAGGCGACGGCGAGCGCGATGCCGCGCCCCTGGGTCGCCTCCGACAGGCTGAGCGTGAACACCGCGGCGAGCGTCGGGCCGATGCACGGGGTCCACCCCAGGCCGAACGCGACGCCGAGCACGGGCGCGCCCGCGAGGCCCGCGGTCGGGCTCACGTGCATGCGCTTCTCCGCCTGGAGGAACGGCACCGCGCCCATGAACGCGAAGCCGAGCAGGATGATCACCACGCCCAGGAGGCGCGTGATGAGGGTGAGGTACGGCGCGAGCGTGGCGCCCAGCGACGAGGCGAGGAAGCCGAAGGTGACGAACACCGCGGAGAAGCCGAGCACGAACAGCAGCGCGCCGGCGACCAGCTTGGGCTTCGACGCCTTGCCGGTGCCGCCGGTGCCGGCCATGCCCGACACGTAGCCGAGGTAGCCGGGCACGAGCGGTACCACGCACGGGGAGGCGAAGCTCACGAGGCCCGCGACGACCGCGACGGGGATCGCCAGGAGCATGGAGCCCGACAGCGCGATCCCGGCGAAGGACGCGTCGGAGGCGAGGGGCGTCACCCGGCGGTCCCGGCGGACGGCTCGACGGACTCGGGCGCGCCGCCGGCCTCGGCGATGAGCGAGCGCAGCGTCGACGGGTCGGCGGTGCCGATGATGCGCGCGTGGAGGCGGCCCTCGGTGTCGACGACGAGGGTCGTGGGGACCGCGTTCATCGCGACGATGCCCTGCAGGGTCGCCGTCGCGGCGCCCTGCGAGTCGTCGATGCTCGGGTACTCCACGCCGAAGGTGCGGTCGAACGCGTCGACGGTCGGCGCATCGTCCCTGCCGTTGACGCCGATCACCTGGACGTCGTCGCGGGCGTCGAGCTCGACGATGCTGGGCGCCTCCGCGCGGCACGGCGGGCAGGACGCGTACCAGGTGTTGATGAGCACCACCTTGCCGCGGTAGTCGGCGATGTCGACCGTGTCGCCCGCGAAGTCGGTGCCCGCGAGCGCGACCTCGGCGCCGTCCTTGAAGATGGTGACGGTGCCGTCGCCGGAGACGTATCCGGGCGAGTCGGGGGCGTCGCCGGGCGCGCAGCCGGCGAGGGTGATGACGATCGCGACGATGACCGCGACCAGGATCGCGATCCGCGCGGCGGGCCTCACTTGGGGGCCTCGATGTGCGCCGCGGGCGCGCAGTAGCCGGCGAAGGTGAGGGCGTCGCCGTCGACGTCGAAGCTGGTGAGGGATGCGAGGGCGCACTCGCGCGAGCGCGGGTCGTGCACGTAGGAGCGTCCCTCGGCGGAGCAACGCGCGACCCAGATGGGCAGCTGGTGGCTGACGATCACGGTGGGCACGTCGGGGCTCGCCGCGGCGGCGTCCGCGATGGCGGCGCGCATGCGGGCCGCCTGCTCGACGTACGGCTCGCCCCACGAGGGGGTGCGGGGGTTGCGCACGCGCCAGAGGTTGCGCGGGCGCAGGAAGTCGACGGGCCGCGGGATCCTCTCGCCCTCGAAGATGTTGCCCGCCTCGATCACGCGGTCGTCGGTGGCGACGTCGAGGCCGTACGCGGCGGCGATGGGCGCGGCGGTCTGCTGCGCCCGCAGGAGCGGGGACGCGACCACGCGGCCGATCTGCTCGCCGGAGGCGACGAGGTGGTCGGCGACGGCCTGGGCCATGCGCTCGCCCGCGTCGGACAGGCGGAACTCCGGCAGCCGTCCGTAGAGCACCCCGTCGGGGTTGTGGACATGGCCGTGGCGAAGGACGTGCACGCGGGACATGGGTCCTATTGTCACCCGCCTACGAAAGTGCTTCGCGCAGCCTCTGGGGGTCGATGTGCCAGAAGCCCACGGTCTCGCCGTCGACGGTCGCGACGGGGATGTCGTCGCCGTAGCGCGCGCGGAGGTCGGCATCGCCGTCGATGTCGACGTCCGCCCAGGTCTCTCCCGCCTCGTCGCACACGCGCGCGACCACCGCGCGGGCATCGACGCACAGGTGGCAGCCGGCACGGGTGTAGAGGGTCACGCGGGGGGGCATGCGGTCAGGATAGGCGCGCCGTGATGCGCCGGGAGCCGCCGGGGGCGCACCGGGCCTCGGTAGAGTTGCACGGTGACCACCGATGCCGAGCGACCCGAGAAGCGCGTCGCAGCGTTCTTCGACGTCGACAACACGGTGATCCGCGGCGCCAGCTCCTTCCACTTCGCGCGCGCCCTGTGGCAGCGTGACTACTTCAACTGGCGCGACCTGGTGAAGCTGGTCTACGAGCAGGCCACCTACGTGATGTTCGGCGAGTCCAAGGACCAGATGGACCGCGTGCGCGAGCACGGGCTCGGGATCATCAAGGGCTGGTCGGTGGCCGAGATGGTCGCCGTGGCCGAGGAGGTCTACGACGAGGTCCTCGCGAGCCGCGTCTTCCCCGGCACCAAGGCGATCGTCGACGAGCACCTGGCCGCCGGCCACGAGGTGTGGCTGGTCACCGCGTCCCCCGCCGAGATCGGCCGCCTCATCGCGCGCCGCATCGGAGCGACCGGGGCGCTCGGGTCGATCGGCGAGCACCGCGACGGCCACTACACGGGCCGCCTCGTGGGCGAGTTCCTGCACGGCCCCCACAAGGCGTCCGCGGTGAACGCGCTCGCCGAGGAGCGCGGCATCGACCTCGCCGCGAGCTTCGCGTTCGGAGACTCGGTCAACGACGCGTGGATGCTCGAGGCGGTCGGGCACCCGTGCGCGATCAACCCTGACCCGAAGATGCGCCGGCTCGCCTCCCAGCACGGCTGGCCGGTGCGCGAGTTCCGCAAGCGACGCAAGAGCGGCCGCCGCGGGATCGTCAAGGCGTCCGTCACCGGCGCGGCATGGATGACCATCCAGGTGTCGCGCGGCGTCAAGGCCGGCTGCCGCCGGCTCGTCGGACGCAGGCCGCGCGGCCACGCCGAGGCCGCGCGCGAGCTGTAGCGCCGCATCGTCCGGCGCCCGCGCGCCGCGCCCCGCCCCGCCCCGCCCCGCCCCGACCGTGCTCCACACCGGATCTGCACTCGGGCGCCCTCTGCTCGGGCTTCACTGCCGGAGTTGCAGAGGGAGAACGTTCACATCACGGACGGCGTGTGGAACGCGGTCACGGACACAGACCGAGAACGCAGAACGCCCGCCCCACCTTGCGGTGGAACGGGCGTGCGAAGCGCGAGGCGCTTACTTCTTGTTGCGACGCTGGTGGCGCGTCTTGCGAAGCAGCTTGCGGTGCTTCTTCTTCGACATACGCTTGCGGCGCTTCTTGATGATGGAACCCACGGAACCTACCTCGTTCTTTGACACTAAGTGCGAGGCGTGCCGTAGCACGCCGGCGTCCAGGCCGCGCTGGACGCGACAGACAAGGACCTAGCCTACCGTGCCAGTGCCCTTGTCGTCATCTTCGGTGAGGTACCCTCCCGCGAGCGCGGCCTGCTCCATGAACTGCTCGACCGCCTGCTGGGGCACCCGGAAGGACCTTCCGAAGCGCACCGCGGGGAGCTCACCCGAGTGAACCCACCGGTAGACCGTCATTCGCGAGACGCGCACCATGTCGGCCACCTCCGCGACGGTGAGAAAGGTGGTGCGCGGTGATTCGGCCATGTCGTCTCGTCCCTCTCGAAGCGTCTGGCGCTTGTATCGGCCGGATGCACCTTCAACTGTAGGGGCAGATGTGACTGTTGTGAAGTGTGGGGAACCCCCGTTCCGTGGTGCGGGGGATAGGCTCGCGCGCAGGGCCTGAAGCAGGGCGAGAAGCAGGGCGGACCCGCCCCGAGGTGAGGAGACGGATGGCCAGCGTGCGCACGCTGCGCGACGCGTTCGACGAGTGGTTCGACCGGGTCGCCCTCGAGTCGCCGGCACGGCTCACCCTCGCGGCGTTCGCGGTCACCATCCTCGTCTTCACGGGCCTCCTGTCCCTGCCCGTTGCGACCAGCTCGGGCGTGCGCGTGCCGTTCGTCGACGCCCTGTTCACCGCGACCTCCGCGGTGTGCGTCACGGGCCTCGCAACGGTCGACACGGGCACGTACTGGTCGCCGTGGGGCCTCACGATCATCGGCGTCGCGATCAAGGTCGGCGGTCTCGGGATCATGACCCTCGCGTCGCTCGCGGGCCTGGCGGTGTCCCGCCGGCTGGGTCTCACCACGCGCATCCTGGCCGCGGGCGAGTCCCGCGCGAGCGGCCTGGGCGACCTGCGCTCGCTGCTCACCACCGTGGTCATCGTCTCGACCACGGTCGAGCTCACGATCGCCGCGATCCTGGTGCCGCGGTTCCTCACCCTCGACTACGGCTGGCCCAAGTCGCTCGGCTACTCGTTGTTCTACGGCGTCTCGTCGTTCAACAACGCCGGCTTCTCCCCTGACCCGCTGGGCCTCTACCCGTACGCGGGCGACCTGTGGATGCTCGTGCCGATCGGGCTCGGCGTCTTCATCGGCGCGCTCGGCTACCCGGTCTACCTCAACCTCATCAAGCGGTGGCGACACCCCTCGAAGTGGACGCTGCACACCAAGCTCACGCTCGCGACGCTCGTGGTGCTCCAGGTCATCTCGGTGACGTTCCTCATGGCGTTCGAGTGGACCAACCCCAACACGCTGGGCCACCACAGCGCCGCCTCCACCATCGGCAACATCTTCTTCCAGTCGATCAACCAGCGCTCGGGTGGGTTCTCGTCGTTCGACATCGGCGCGGCCCGCGAGCAGACGTGGCTGCTCGAGGACGTGCTCATGTTCATCGGCGGCGGCTCCGGCGGCACCGCGGGAGGCATCCGCGTCACCACGATCGCGGTGCTCGTGCTCGCCGCGTGGGCGGAGGCCCGCGGCCGCCGCGACATGGAGGCCTTCGGCAAGCGCATCGGCACCGAGGTGCTCCGCGTCGCGGTCTCCATCACCCTGCTCGGGCTCCTCGTCGTGCTCGTCGGTACGGGCGTCTTCATGGCCCAGACGAACATCCCGCTCGACAGATCTCTCTACGAGGTGGTGTCCGCGTACGCGACGTGCGGCCTGTCGACGGGCATCACCGGCGACCTCCCGTCCGATGCGAAGATGACGTTGATCATCACGATGTACCTGGGCCGCGTGGGCTCGCTCACGCTCGCCTCGGCCCTCATGCTCAACCGCCAGCGCCGGGTCATCCGGTACCCGTCAGAAAGGCCCCTCATTGGCTAGCAACGGCAACCCGGGCACGGGCGTCCTGGTCTTCGGGCTCGGCCGCTTCGGCTCGGCCATCGCGGACACCCTGGACAATATGGGCGTGGAGGTGCTCGGCGTCGAGCGCGACGCCGACGTGGTCGAGCGCTGGTCCAAGCGCATCCCGTGCGTCGAGGCGGACGGGGCCGACCCACGCGCGCTCGACCAGATCGGCGCCGCCGACTTCGCCGCCGCCGTCGTGGGCGTCGGCACCTCGCTCGAGGCCTCGGTGCTCATCACCGGCAACCTGGTCGACATCGGCATCCCCGAGATCTGGGCCAAGGCCACGTCGACCGAGCACAAGCGCATCCTCGAGCGCATCGGCGCGCACCACGTGGTGCTGCCCGAGGCGGAGGCAGGCGCGCGCATCGCCCACTCCGTCGGCGGCAACATGCTCGACTACATCGAGGTGGAGGACGGCTTCACCGTCGTGAAGATGCGCGCCCCCAAGGAGACGCACCACTTCACCCTCGACAAGCTGGACCTCCAGGCCACGTACGGCGTGCACGTCATCGGTGTGAAGAGCGCCGGCCGCGAGTTCGAGTACGCGACGCCGAACACCATCGTCGGACCCGAGGACCTGCTGGTGGTCGCGGGCGAGGGCGAGCTCCTCGAGCGGTTCGCCCAGCGCCCGTAGCCACCCGGGCCGGTTCGCTGGGCACGGTCCGCGCGGCGACACGCCGCGCGCGAGGGGACGATGCGGCACTCACCCCCGCGTGTCGCCGCCGGTTCCGTGCTGAGCGAATTGCCGGCCGAGCCGGACCGTGCGAGCGGAGACGGGTCAGCCGAACGTGCCGCGCGCGACGACCTCGCCGTTGAGCCCGGGGTCGCCGTCCCACGGCTCGCGGCTGATCTCGAGCATCGCACCGACGGCGGAGCCGACGCTCGCCGGGATCTCGACCTCGTAGTGCGACGACGTGAGCTGGCCCAGCGGCACCGGCTCGCCGACCGCGGGGATGAGCCACACCTCGAGGGCGCCGTCGGGGTACTCGGCGTACGGGCCGTCGAGGACGAGCACCTCGCCGCCGTCGCCCGCCGCGCGCAGGCTCGCGTGCCCGGTCTCGTCCGAGCCGCCGCGCGGGTCGACGAGCGTCGCGGTCGCGAGCGTCGGGCCGTCGGGCTGGATGAGCATCTGCCCCAGGACCACCGCGAGCCCCGCGAACACGCTCGCGGCGACGACCGCGACCGTCATGACGAGGGTGCGGCGGCGCTGCGCCCGCGCGGCGTCGGCACGCGCCTCCGCGCGCCAGTCGGGCTCGGCCTCGGGCGGCCCGGACTCGACGGCGGTGCGCACCTCGTCCCATAGGCCGGCGCGCGGCGCGACCACGGGCCCGGTCGCCGGGAGCCGGGTGACGGTGCCGACGAGGTCGTTGAGCGAGCGCCACGCCGCGCGGCATCCGTCGCACCCGGCGATGTGCTGCTGGCCGCCGTCCGCGACGCGGATGCCCAGCGCGCGGGACGCCAGGCCCTGGGCGGATGCGTGGCCCTCGGCGGGGACCGGGCCCGGCCACAGCGCCAGCAGGGCGTCCCGCAGGAGCGACTCGAGGTCGGGCTCGGACAGGCCGAGCGAGGTGGCGAGCTCCCACCGGGGGACGCCGTCGACGAGCGCGCGGGTGAGCGCGTCCCGGGAGGCGGGCTCGAGGCGGTCGAGCGCGGCGCGCACCAGGATGCGGTCGGCCTCGGCGAGCACGGCGCGCTCGTCGGTCACCGCATCGGCCCCCACGTCCGGGTCGTCGAGCGCCGTCAGCTTGGCGCGCACGCGCCTCTCGAGGTCGCCGGTGATCCGGTCCGCCGCATCGTGCAGCAGGTCGCGGGACGCGAGGGAGCCGCCGGCCGCGGCGGACGCGAAGACGCGGCGCACCACGTCCTCGGCCTCCTCGACGGAGCCGAGCGCGCGCAGCGCGAGCGTGTGGACCAGGGGCCCCGACTCGCGGTAGGCCTCCTCGACGCGCTCCTCGACCATGCTCACCCCCTCGCTCACCGGCAGTGTGTCACGCGCGTCAACCCCCTCCGGGCGCGCGCGGGGGCGCCGCACCCGCTGCGACGCCCTCACGGCCACGGAAGGAAGGGTCAGACGGTGGCGACCACCTCGACCGTGGAGCCCGGCGCCGCGTACGGCACCAGCGAGCCCTCGATGGCCTGGCCGTCGACCACGAGGGACGCGCCCTTGCCACCGGAGTTGGTCACCTTGATGACGTAGGTCGCGCCGCGGACCACGCGGCGGACGGTGAACTCCGACACCTCGGCGCCGATGCACGGGTCGACCACGAGGCCGTCGTAGTCAGGGCGCACGCCGAGCAGGTGCTGCGAGACGGTGACGAAGTTCCACGACGCGGTGCCGGTGAGCCACGAGTTCTTGGCCTCGCCGTGGCGGACGGCGTCCTTGCCGGCGATCATCTGCGCGTAGACGTAGGGCTCGAGGCGGTGGACCTCGGAGATCTCCTCGCGGTACGCGGGCGTGATGCGCTTGTAGTGGTCCCACGCCTGCTCGGCGCGGCCCACCACGGTCTCCGCGATGATCACCCACGGGTTGTTGTGGCAGAAGATGCCCGCGTTCTCCTTGTAGCCCGGCGGGTAGGACGTGACCTCGCCCAGCTCGACGTGGTACTCGGTGTAGGCCGGGTTCAGGAGGACGATGCCGTGGTCGGTTCCGAGGCGCTCCTCCACCGCGTCGAGCGCCTTCTCTGCGAGGCCCTCCTCAACGCCGATGCCGCCCATGATGCAGAAGCCCTGCGGCTCGATCCAGATCTGGCCCTCGGGGTTCTCGGCCGAGCCGACCTTGTTGCCGAAGTAGTCGTACGCGCGGAGGAACCACTCGCCGTCCCAGCCGTGCTCGATGACGGCGGCCTTCATCTCCTCGACGGCCTTCTCCGCCCGCTCGGCCTCCGCATCGTCCCCACGACGGCGCGCGAGCGCCGCGTAGTCGGGGCCGATCGCGGCGAACATGCCCGCGATGAAGATCGACTCGGCGACGCCGCCGGTGCGGTTGCCGGTGGTCTGGAAGGACTCGCCGGGCTCGGTGGAGAAGCAGTTGAGGTTGAGGCAGTCGTTCCAGTCGGCGCGGCCGATGAGCGGCAGGCCGTGCGGGCCGCGGTTGTTGAGCGGGTGGTCGAACGAGCGCTTGAGGTGCTCCATGAGGGAGGCGGCCTTGGTCTCGTCGTTGTCGAACGGGACCATCTCGTCGAGGATCGCGAAGTCGCCGGTCTCCTTGACGTAGGCGGCGACGCCGAGGATCAGCCACAGCGGGTCGTCGTTGAAGCCCGAGCCCAGCGTGTGGTTGCCGCGCTTGGTGAGCGGCTGGTACTGGTGGTACGCGCTGCCGTCCTCGAACTGCGTGGACGCGATGTCGATGATGCGCTCGCGGGCGCGCTCGGGGACGAGGTGCACGAAGCCGAGGAGGTCCTGCGACGAGTCGCGGAAGCCCATGCCGCGGCCCATGCCGGTCTCGAAGAAGCTCGCGGAACGGGACATGTTGTAGGTCACCATGCACTGGTACTGGTTCCAGATGTTGACCATGCGGTCGAGCTTCTCGTGGCCCGACTCGACGGTGTACGAGCCCAGCAGGCCGTCCCAATAGGCGTTGAGCTCGGCGAACGCGGCGAGCGTCTGCTCGTCGGTGGCGAACTTCGCAAGCAGCTCGCGCGCGCCGTCCTTGCGGATGACGCCGGGTGCCTCCCACTTGTCGTCGCGCGGGTTCTCGAGGTAGCCGAGCACGAAGGTGAAGGCCTTCGACTCGCCCGGCTCGAGGGTGACCTCGAGCTGGTGCGACGCGATGGGGTACCAGCCGGACGCCACCGAGTTGCCCGCCTTCCCGGCGTGCGGCACCGCGGCCTCGTCGAAGCCGTTGCCGAAGCCGAGGAACGTGTCGCGGTCGGTGTCGAAGCCCGAGATCTCCGCGTTCACGCCGTAGACCGCGTAGTGGTCGCGACGCTCGCGGTACTCGGTCTTGTGGTAGATCGCGCCGTCGACCACCTCGACCTCGCCGATGGAGAGGTTGCGCTGGTAGTTGGTCTGGTCGTCCTCGGCGTTCCACAGGTTGAACTCGAGGAAGCTGAACAGCGAGAAGGACTTGGGCGCGTCGGACGTGTTGGTCAGCTCGACGCGGTGGATCTCCGCGTTGACGTCGACCGGCACGAAGAGCAGGACGCTCGCCTCGAGGCCGTTCCGCGAGCCCGTGATGCGCGTGTAGCCCATGCCGTGGCGCGTCTCGAACGAGTCGAGCTCCGTCTTGTAGGGACGGAAGCCGGGGCTCCACACGTCGCCGCCGTCGTTGATCGAGAAGTAGCGGCCGCCGTCGTCCACCGGCACGTTGTTGTAGCGGTAGCGGGTCAGGCGGCGCAGCTTCGCGTCGCGGTAGAAGGAGTAGCCGCCGCCCGTGTGGGACACGAGGCCGAAGAAGTCCTGGGCGCCGAGGTAGTTGATCCACGGGTACGGCGTGTGGGGCGTCGTGATGACGTACTCGCGGGCCTCGTCGTCGAAGTGGCCGAACTGCATGGGAGGTGCCTTTCATCTGGCTGCATTGCCGTGAGAGCGCTCTCTCGGGCGTGTTGGCCCTACTGTAATCGAAACGATTCGGCGTGCGCGACGCCTGATGTCCCGGGTCCCAGCGAGGATCGATGCGGGCGTCCGGGCGCGCGCACGGCGTCGGGTCCGCCGGGTTCTCGCCCTGGGAGGTGCCGGCTGCCCGAGGGCGGGACAGTTCGGGCACGGGGCGCCTCCTACGGCACGACTCGGGCCCGAGGGCACTAGGTTGGGCACCATGCTTCTCTCGGACCGCGACATCCGCGCTGAGATCACGGCGGGCAGGGTCGCCCTCGACCCCTGGGACCCCGAGATGATCCAGCCCTCCTCGATCGACGTGCGCCTCGACCGCTTCTTCCGCGTGTTCGACAACCACAAGTACGCGGCGATCGACCCGGCGGCGGAGCAGCCCGAGCTCACGCGGCTCGTCGACATCAAGGACGGGCCGTTCGTGCTCCACCCGGGCGAGTTCGTGCTCGGCGCGACCTACGAGTCCGTCACGCTGCCCGACGACATCGCGGCGCGCCTCGAGGGCAAGTCCTCGCTGGGCCGCCTGGGCCTCCTCACGCACTCGACCGCGGGATTCATCGACCCCGGCTTCGAGGGCAACGTCACACTCGAGCTGTCCAACACGGCGACGCTGCCGATCAACCTGTGGCCCGGCATGAAGATCGGCCAGCTGTGCTTCTTCCGGCTGTCCTCGCCGGCCGAGCACCCGTACGGCTCCGAGCGCTACGGCTCGCGCTACCGCGGTCAGCGCGGCCCGACCGCCTCGCTCAGCTGGAAGAACTTCCACCGCATCGACGTGTGAGAGATCGCGGCCCCGGCCGCCTCACACCCGCCTGACCCGGGGCCCTCCAGACACGGCCATCGCGGCACGCGCGCGTGAGGCTTCGTCTCCCGGACGTGCCGCGCATCGTCTGGGGGTTGTCCGGTGGCACCGCCGCGCCGTCTCGCACGCATGTCCGCCGTGGTCGGCGCGACGCTCGTCGCCGTCACCGCCGGAGCTCACGGTCACCGCCACCGCGCATCGTGCGGGGTACGCGGCGCGCGCCGTGACCGTCGGCTGCCGCATGGTGGTCCGCTAGGGACCGAACGCCCCGATGGGGATCACCAGGATGCCGTCCGGCCTTGCGTAGCCGTAGCCGGAGGCCGTCAGGACGCCGAGGAAGGCAGGCGGGCCGGTCCTCGAGGTGTCGACCTTGGCTGCGAAGCGCAGCAGGCCGGCAGCGGCGGCGTCGATCGCGCGCTCGCCGCCGAGCTTGACCTCGAGCGCGCCCCATCGCCCGTCACGGAGCTGCACGATCAGGTCCACCTCGAGCCCATCGCTGTCCCGGTAGTGATGGACCGTCCCGCCGAGCGGCGTCGCGTAGACCCTGCAATCACGGACGGCGAGCGACTCGAAGAGAAGCCCCAGGTAGTTCGGATCCGCCAGGAGCCGAGCCGGTCCCGCCCCCAGAGCCGCGGCCGCGAGCGACGGGTCGGCGAAGTGGGTGCGCGACGCGGAGCGCAGCGTCGCACGCGACCTCAGATGCGTGCTCCACGGCGGCAGCTCCTCGACCACCATGAGCCGCTCGAGAGCGTCCAGATAGCCGTAGACGGTGCTGCGGGCAAGCGTGCCCTGCTCCGTCTCGACCTGGGACGCGAGCCGCGCCAGCTTCTGCTCCATCGCGGTGTTCCGGGCGAGCGCGCGCAGGAGCCGCGTCACCAGCACCGGGTCGCGGCGTGAGCCGTCGAGGCGTGCGACGTCAACCTCGGCGATGCCGCGCAAGTAGTCGATGTTGGCCTGCGCTGCGGCCTCGGCACCGAGGTCGAGGTTGAACGGCCATCCGCCGCGCACCACCAACTCCGCCACCTCGGCAACGCTCAGGCCGGCTGATGTCGAGGGACGCTCGCCCGCGAACAGCGCGGCGAGAGAGATCTCGCCGCCGGAGTGCCCGCTCTCGACCAGGCTCATGGTGCGCAACGTCAGCCGCGCGAAGCGGCCGGCACCGGAGTGTCGCCGCACGTCGTCCGTCGGAACCGAGGAACCGGTCAGCACGAACTGTCCCGGGGCGCCACGTCGATCGACCTCGGCGCGAACGTGATTCCAGACGCGGGTGGCCTCGAGCTGCCACTCGTCCACCAGCTGTGGCGCGCCACCGTCGAGCACGATCGACGGATCGATTCGCAGCGCCTCAAGTGCAGCGGGATCCCGGTCAAGGTAGACCTGGCTGACCGTCGCGCGGGCCGCCGTCGAGGTCTTCCCACTCGCCTTGGGCCCTTCGAGGAGCACGGCTCCCGCTGACCGCAAGCGCTGCGCGAGGACGTTGTCGATGATCCGCGGTCGATAGTCGCGGCCCGCCATGTCCTGCTGATCCATCAGGCAAGACTACAGTGCACAGACAAATCACACTACAGTTTGAGAACCGACGAGACGACACTCCGAGACCTGTCACCACAGAGGCCCCAGCGCGCTATCCTGGCCAGACACGACAGGGGAGCGCCTCCGCCGGGACACCGGGGAACCAGGGCGCTGAGAGTGCGGAACGCCGCAGACCCTCGAACCTGATCCGGCTCGCACCGGCGTAGGGAGTCGAGTCTCGTCCCCTCCTATTCCGGGAGGAAAACCCATGCGCGTCATGCGCACCGCGGCCGCGACGGCCGCCTTCGCCAGCCTGACCCTCGCGCTCGCGGCCTGCTCGCAGGCCTCCGAGCCCGGTGCATCGTCCAGCGCGAGCTCCTCCGCGGCACCCGCCGAGGCGGGCGGCACCGTCCGCCTCGTCACGCACGACAGCTGGGCGGTCCCGGACGACGTACTGGCCGCCTTCGAGGCCGAGTCCGGCCTCACGGTCGAGCTGGTCCAGCCGGGCGACGCCGGCACGCTCACCAACCAGCTGGTGCTGACCAAGGACGCGCCGCTGGGCGACGTGGTCTACGGCATCGACAACACGTTCGCCTCGCGCGCCGTCGACGCCGGCGTGCTCGCGCCGTACACGTCCGCGGCCCCGGCCGCGGCGGACGCCGCCCAGTACGCGATCCCGGGCGCCGTGGACCTCCTCACGCCCGTCGACTACTCCGACGTGTGCCTCAACTACGACCTCGCGGCGTTCCCCGACGGCGCCCCCACGCTCGACGACCTCACGAAGCCCGAGTTCAAGGGCAAGGTCTCGGTGACCAACCCCGCGACCTCCTCCCCCGGCCTCGCGTTCATGCTCGCCACCATCGACGCGAAGGGGCAGGATGGCTGGCTCGACTGGTGGAAGGCCATGCGCGCCAACGACGTCCGCGTCACCGCGTCGTGGTCCGACAGCTACTACACGGACTTCTCCGCGCCGAACTACGGCGGCTCGTACCCGATCGTGCTGAGCTACGCCTCCTCCCCGCCGTACGAGGTCATCGACGGCGAGCCCACCACGGCCGCGATGCTCGACACGTGCTTCCGCCAGGTGGAGTACACGGGCGTGCTCGCGGGCGCCGCGAACCCCACGGGCGCGCAGGAGGTCGTCGACTGGCTGCTGTCCGACGCGTTCCAGGCGACCCTTCCGGAGAACATGTACGTCTACCCCGTGTCGACGTCGGTCGAGGTCCCCGCGGACTGGAAGAAGTACGCGCCGCTCGCGACGGACCCGTACACGATGGACCCCGCCGAGATCGACGCCCACCGCGACGAGTGGATCGCCGACTGGACCGCCACGGTCCTCGACTGAGCGTCACCCCGTGAAGCCCTGGCCCGCGAGCGCCCGCCTCTGGTGGGCGCTCGCGGGCGTGCCCGTGCTCTTCCTCGGGCTGTTCTTCCTGTGGCCGGCCGGCACCGTGATCGTGCGCGGCCTGCTGGGCGACGACGGGTTCGGCGGGGGCGACCTCGCGGGCGCGCTCGAGGTGCTGACCCGGTCGCGCACGCTCCACGCCATCGGCACGACCGTGGTGCTGGCGGTGCTGGGCACGCTCGGGTCGCTGCTGCTCGGGATCCCCACCGCGTGGGCGCTCTCGCGCTTCTCGTGGCGCGGCGCGCGGACCGTGCGCGCCCTCGTCACCGTGCCGTTCGTGCTGCCGACCATCGTGGTCGCGGCCGCGTTCTCGGCCCTGTTCTCGCGCTCGGGCCTGCTCGGCGGCCTCGGGCTCGACCAGTCGATGGCGGCCATCGTGCTGGCGCTCGTGTTCTTCAACATCTCCGTGGTCGTGCGCATCGTCGGCGGCGCGTGGGAGTCCCTGTCCCCGCGCATGGACGATGCGGCGCGCACCCTGGGCGCCTCGCCCGCCCGGGCCCTCGCCCGGGTGACGCTGCCCGCGCTGCGCCCGGCCATCGCATCGGCGTCCGCGGTGGTGCTGCTGTTCTGCTCGACCTCGTTCGCGCTCGTGCTGGTGCTCGGCGGGTCCCGCATCCGGACCGTCGAGACCGAGATCTACCTGCAGGTCAACCAGTTCCTCGACCTGCGCGCGGCGGCCGTGCTCGCGCTCGTGCAGGTGGTGTTCGTCGGCATCGCGCTGTGGGTGAGCGCGCGGGCGCGGGCGCCCCGCCCCCCGGCCGCCGTCGAGCCCGCGCGGGCGCCGCGGGGCCGCGAGCGCGCCGGGATCGCCCTCGCCCTCGGGCCCACGCTGCTGCTGCTCGCGCTGCCGGCGCTCGCGCTGGTCGAGCGCTCCCTGCGGACCGTCGACGGCTACGGCCTCGACCACTACCGCGACCTGTTCGGGGATCCCCCGGCCCGGTCGACCCTGTCCGCACCCGTGTGGCACGCGGCGGTGACGTCGCTGCTCACCGCGGCCGTGGCGACCGCGATGGCCGCCGTGGTCGGGCTCGTGACCGCTGTGCTGGTGTCGCGTCGCGCGCGACGGGCCTCCGCGCTCGAGTCGCTGGTGATGCTGCCGCTGGGCGTGTCCGCGGTGGTGGTGGGCCTGGGCGTGCTGCTCACGCTCAATCGGTCCGTGCTCGGCGTGGACCTCCGCGGCTCCTGGTGGCTGGTGCCCGTGGCGCAGGCGGTGGTCGCGCTGCCGCTCATGGTGCGCGCGCTCGTGCCGGCCGCCCGGGCGATCGACCCGCGCCTGCGCGCGGCCGCCGCGACCCTCGGGGCGTCGCCGTGGCGGGTGCTGTGGCGCGTGGACGCGCCGCTGCTGCGGTCGGCGACCGCCGCGTCGCTCGCGTTCGCGTTCGCGATCGCGATGGGCGAGTTCGGCGCCACCGCCTTCGTGGCGCGCCCCGACCGGCCCACGCTGCCCACCGCGATCGCGCGCCTGCTGTCCCGCCCCGGCATCGACAATGTGGGCATGGCCTTCGCCGCGTCCGTCCTGCTCGCCGCCCTCACGGCGGCCGTCATGCTCGCCTCCGAGCGCCTGCGCACCACCGTCGGGGCGGAGATATGAGCGGGCTGTCGGTGCACGATGCGCGGGTGACCTACCCGGGCCGCCCGCCCGTCGATGCCGTGCGTGGGGTGTCGTTCGACGTCGGCCCCGGCGAGACGGTCGCGCTGCTCGGGCCGTCGGGATGCGGCAAGTCGTCGCTGCTGTCCGCCGTCGTGGGCGTCACGCCGCTGGCCGGTGGCTCCATCTCGTGGGACGGCGCGAACCTCGCGCGGGTGCCGGTCCACCGCCGCGGCTTCGGGCTGGTGTTCCAGGACGGCCAGCTGTTCCCGCACCTCACCGTGGGCGCGAACATCGCCTTCGGGCTCGAGATGGCGGGGGTCTCGCGGCCGGCGCGCGAGGCGCGGGTCGAGGAGCTGCTGACCGTCGTGGGGCTGTCCGGGCTCGACGCCCGCGCGGTCACCGAGCTCAGCGGCGGCCAGCGCCAGCGCGTCGCGCTCGCCCGCTCGCTCGCCCCGCGCCCGCGCCTGCTCGCGCTCGACGAGCCGCTGTCCTCCCTCGACGCCGACCTGCGCGCGCGCCTCGCGGTCGAGGTGCGCGACATCCTGCGCGCCTCGGGCACCACGGGGCTGCTCGTCACGCACGACCCGGCCGAGGCCGAGGTCATGGCGGACCGGGTGCTGCGCATGGAGGACGGGCTGCTCGTCTGAGCCTGGCCGTCGTGCCGCCCCTGACCCTGACCCTGACCCCCAGGCCCTCCTCCACACAGGATCTGCAGTTGGCGGCGCCCTGGTCGGGCTTCACCACGCGAAGTGCATCGCGGGAGCGGTCACAGCAGCGGCGGTGTGTGGAACGAGGTCATGGCGACGCGGGACAATCGTTGCCATGTCCCTCTCCGAGCTCGATCACCCCGCCTTCCACGCCCTGTCCGGCGCGCATCGTCCCCTCGCGATCCGCCAGGGCGAGGCCGCCCGCTACCTGCCGACCGTCGCCGTCTTCGCCGCGGTCCCGCCGGCGCCGACCTCGACGGACTGGGACGACCTCGCCGCGATCGCGGGCCAGGACGAGCTGATCCTCTTCGGCACGCCGCAGGACCTCCCGGCGGGCTGGAACGAGCTCGGCCGCTTCGACGTGGTCCAGATGATGGCGCCCGAGGGCTTCGGGCGGATCCACGACGACGTGGTCCGCCTCACCGCGGACGACGCCGCCGAGATGGTCGCGCTGGTCGAGGAGGCGCGCCCCGGTCCGTTCTTCTCCGAGACCCACCGGATCGGCGCCTACTACGGCATCAAGGAGGACGGACGCCTGGTCGCGATGGCCGGCGAGCGCCTCACCACGCCGTCGTGGACCGAGATCAGCGCCGTGTGCACGCGCGACTCGCACCGCGGCCGCGGCCTCGCGACGCGCCTCATGGAGGTCGTCGGGCACGGCATCGGCGAGGCGGGGCGACGCGCGTTCCTCCACACCGGCGCGGGCAACACGACGGCGCTGCGCCTGTACGAGCACCTCGGCTTCGAGCGCCGCGACTGCGACAACGTGGTGCAGCGGGTCAAGGTCGCCGGCTGACGGGCAGCCGACCCGTGATCCACCCCAACCGCCGTATGGATCGACGCTCGCGCACCATCCACCTTGGTCCGCGTGATGCCGCGGCGATCGATGCGCCGGTTCGGAACGGGGCTCAGCAGTCGCAGGCGATCCGGCTCCCGGCCACGGGCAGCGGCGACGTGAGCGGGTCCACGGGGTAGGTGACGTCGACCGTCTCCCCGTCGGGCCCGACCGCGTCGACCGGGAGTCCCTCGCGCGCCCAGTACTCGAAGCCGCCGATCATCTCCTTCACCTCGTAGCCCAGCTCCGAGATGATCAGCCCGGCGCGGGTCGCGCCGTTGCAGCCGGGACCCCAGCAGTAGACGACGAAGCGCGAGCCCACGGGGTACTCCGCGGGGATGCGCATCGGCATGTCGGGCTTGGGGATGTGGACGGCGCCGCGCGCGTGGCCCTGGTCCCACGCCTCCTGGGAGCGCGTGTCGACCAACACGAGCCCCGGCTCCCCCGCCTCGAGCGCGGCGTGCGCATCCGACACGTCGGTCTCGAAGGCGAGCCGCGCGGCGAAGTGGGCGCGGGCGGCGGCGAGGTGCGCGGCCAGGTCGGGGGCGGTGTCCATGCGGCAAGCCTAGGGACCGGCCAGTCGACTGCCAATGACAAATGTGGCGCGTGGGACTCGCGCGGCCGGCGCGCTCCGCGCGCCCCGCGCGCCCGTCCCACCTGCCACATTTGTCATTGGGAATCGTCAAACCTGGGAAGTTGAGCAGAGTCCGCTCAACTTTGCACCGCCCGGCTTGACAGCCCCCATCGACCGACATAAGTTGAGTGATGGTCGCTCAAGTCCTGAGCGAGACAGTTGACCGCGGCGCAGGCCGCGACTGGAGGAAGAAGCAGACATGGCACGTGCAGTAGGTATCGACCTCGGCACCACCAACTCCGTGGTGTCGGTCCTCGAGGGTGGCGAGCCCACCGTCATCGCGAACGCCGAGGGCGCCCGCACCACCCCGTCGGTGGTCGCGTTCTCGAAGACCGGCGAGGTCCTCGTCGGCGAGATCGCCAAGCGTCAGGCCGTCACCAACGTCGACCGCACCATCGCGTCGGTCAAGCGCCACATGGGCACGGACTGGTCGAAGGAGATCGACGACAAGAAGTACACGCCGCAGGAGATCTCGGCGCGCATCCTCGGCAAGCTCAAGCGCGACGCCGAGGAGTACCTGGGCGAGAAGGTGACCGACGCGGTCATCACCGTCCCGGCCTACTTCAACGACCACGAGCGTCAGTCGACCAAGGAGGCCGGCGAGATCGCGGGCCTCAACGTCCTGCGCATCGTCAACGAGCCCACCGCCGCGGCCCTCGCGTACGGCCTCGACAAGGGCAAGGAGGACGAGCACATCCTCGTCTTCGACCTCGGCGGCGGCACGTTCGACGTGTCCCTCCTCGAGGTCGGCAAGGACGACGACGACTTCTCGACCATCCAGGTCAAGGCCACCGCGGGCGACAACCGCCTCGGCGGCGACGACTGGGACCAGCGCATCGTCGACCACCTCATCAAGGAGGTCAAGAACACCGAGGGCGTGGACCTGTCCAAGGACCGCTCCGCCGTCCAGCGCCTCCGCGAGGCCGCCGAGCAGGCCAAGAAGGAGCTGAGCTCCGCGCAGCAGACCACCATCTCGCTGCAGTACCTCTCGATCGGCGAGAACGGCCCCGTCCACCTCGACACCAAGCTCACCCGCGCGCAGTTCCAGCAGATGACCTCGGACCTGCTCGACCGCACCAAGGCGCCGTTCCACCAGGTGATCAAGGATGCCGGCATCAAGCTGTCGGACATCGACCACGTGCTGCTCGTCGGCGGCTCGACCCGCATGCCGGCCGTCGCCGACGTGGTGCGCGAGCTCACCGGCGGCAAGGAGCCCAACAAGGGCGTCAACCCGGACGAGGTCGTCGCCGTGGGCGCCGCGCTGCAGGCGGGCGTCATCCGCGGCGAGCGCAAGGACGTCCTGCTCATCGACGTCACGCCGCTGAGCCTGGGCATCGAGACCAAGGGCGGTGTCATGACCACCCTGATCGAGCGCAACACCGCGATCCCGACCAAGTCGTCGGAGGTCTTCTCCACCGCCGAGGACAACCAGCCCTCCGTGCTGATCCAGGTCTACCAGGGCGAGCGTCAGTTCGCGCGCGACAACAAGCTGCTCGGCACCTTCGAGCTCTCGGGCATCGCGCCGGCCCCGCGCGGCGTGCCGCAGATCGAGGTCACCTTCGACATCGACGCGAACGGCATCGTCCACGTCCACGCGAAGGACCGCGGCACGGGCAAGGAGCAGTCCATCACCGTGTCCGGCGGCTCGGCCCTGTCCAAGGACGACATCGAGCGCATGGTCAAGGACGCCGAGGAGCACGCGGAGGAGGACAAGAAGCGCCGCGAGGCCGCCGAGGTCCGCAACAACGCCGAGACCTTCGCCTACTCGACCGAGAAGATCCTGTCCGAGAACGAGGACAAGGTCCCCGCCGAGGTGGCCGAGGACGTCAAGTCCGCGATCGCCGACGTCAAGACCGCCCTCGAGGGCGACGACACCGACGAGGTCAAGGCCAAGCACGAGGTGCTGGTCGAGAAGGCCCAGAAGATCGGCGAGGCCGTCTACGCGTCGCAGCAGGCCGAGGCCGCCGCGGGCGAGGGCGCCTCGGAGCAGGCCGCGTCGGACGACGACGTGGTCGACGCCGAGATCGTCGACGACGAGGACACCAAGTAACGAGGCACGACGGCGGGCGGCGGCGCAGGATCCACGAGGATCGCGCGGCCGCCCGCCCTCGGCGCTTCACGGGAAGGCAGCCATGACCGAGAACCAGAACGAGACCCCTGACGAGCCGCAGGACGATGCGCTGGCCCAGGCCGAGCGGATCCTGAACGAGAGCGCGGCGGACCTCGCGGCCGACGAGGCCGGCGCCGATGACGCGCTGGGCCAGGCCGAGCTCAAGGCCGCGGAGCACCTCGCGGACCTCCAGCGCCTCCAGGCCGAGTACGTCAACTATCGCAAGCGTGTCGACCGCGACCGCGAGCTGATCGGCACCAACGCGACCGCCAAGGCCGTCGAGGCGCTCATCCCCACGCTCGACGACATCGCAGCCGCGCGCGAGCACGGCGACCTCGCCGAGGGCCCCTTCGCGGCCATCGCGGCGAAGCTCGAGGCGGCGCTCGCCGGCCTGGGCTGGTCGTCCTACGGCGCCGCGGGCGACGTGTTCGACCCGCAGCTGCACGAGGCGCTCATGTCGCAGCCGAGCACCGAGGTGACCGAGCCGACCGTCCAGCACGTCGCCCAGCCCGGCCACAAGGTCGGCGAGCGCGTGCTGCGCCCGGCCCGCGTCATCGTCGCGCAGCCCGAGTAGGACGGAGGGAGGCGTCATGGCAAGCCAGGACTGGTTCAACAAGGACTTCTACAAGGCGCTCGGCGTCTCCAAGGACGCCTCGCAGGACGACATCAAGAAGGCGTACCGCCGCCTCGCCCGCGACCTGCACCCGGACCGCAACCCCGACGATGCGTCGGCGGAGCAGCGGTTCAAGGACGTGGGCGAGGCGTACGCCGTCCTCTCCAGCGAGGACGACCGCCGCCAGTACGACCAGATCCGCGCGATGGGCGGCGGCGCCCGCTTCCAGGCGGGCGGCCCCGGCGGGGCCGGCAACTTCGAGGACATGCTCGGCGGCATGTTCGGCGGGGGCGGCGGCAACGTGCGCTTCCAGACCGGCGGCGGCGGATTCGAGGACATCCTCGGCGGGCTCTTCGGCGGCGGCGGCTTCAACCGCGGCCCGCAGAAGGGCGGCGACATCGCCGCCGCGACCGAGGTGTCGTTCCGCGACGCCGCGTCCGGCGCGACCGTCACGCTGGGCATGGACGGCGGCCGCATCTCGACGCGCCTGCCCGTCGGCGTGAAGGACGGCCAGCGCATCCGCGTGCCCGGCAAGGGACGCCCCGGCTCGAACGGCGGCCCCGCGGGCGACCTCATGCTCACCATCCACGTGCAGCCGCATCCGGTCTTCACCACGGACGGGCTCAACCTGCGCATGCGCCTGCCGGTCCGCTTCGACGAGGCCGCGCTCGGCGCACAGGTCGAGGTGCCGACCCTCGGGGGCGAACGCGTGAAGGTCAAGGTGCCCTCGGGCACCCAATCCGGCACGACTCTGCGGGTCAAGGGCAAGGGCCTCACCTCGAAGAAGGGCACCGGCGACCTGCTGGTGACCGTCGAGGTGGCCGTGCCGCACAAGCTGTCGCGCGACGCGAAGAAGGCGCTCGAGGCGCTGTCCGAGACCCTCGGCGGCGACGACCCGCGCGCCGACCTGTACCGCGACGCCTCGCGGTAGGCCTCACAACAGGGACGATGCACGCCCGCTAGCGTGGGCGCGAAGGAGGTGGACCGTGGAGCAGCCCGACGTCGACGAGCCCGTGTTCCTCATCTCCGCGGCCGCGGAGCTCGCAGGCATGCACGCCCAGACGCTGCGCCAGTACGACCGCCTCGGCCTCGTGGTGCCGCGCCGCCGCCCGGGCGGCGGCCGCCGCTACTCGCTGCGCGACGTCGCCACGCTGCGCGAGATCCAGCGCATGAGCCAGGAGGAGGGCATCAATCTCGCCGGCATCAAGCGCATCCTCCACCTCGCGCACGAGGTGCGCCGCCTCGAGACCGAGGTCGAGCGCCTGCGCCCGCGCGCGGACACCGGCTCGCGCATCTTCACCACCGGCCCGACGGGCAACGTGGTGATCGTCGAGCGCGGCCGTCGCGCGCGCCGCGACGAGGGCCGCGCCGTCGTGGTGTGGACGGGCGTCGGCGACTAGCGCATCGTCCGCGGGCCCGGCCTCGCCGCCGTCAGCGGGAGGCGAGCAGCGTCGCGCGCGCGATCTCGGCGTCGAGCGGCACGGCCAGGTCGAGCCGCTCGAAGTCGGCCGTCTCGGGCGTCGCGTACGCGCGACGCATCAGCTCGATCGTGACGTGGCCGTGCACGCAGGACCACATGCGCATCGCCGACTCGTTCCACACGGCCGGGTCCGCGTCCGCGCTGTCGAGCGCGGCGGCGACGCGGGCACGATGCGCGTAGAACGTGTCCCACGTGCGCTCGCGGGTCGCGTCGGACGGCTCGTAGCCGGCGATGCCGGGCATGAACATCGTCTGGAACTGCGTGGCCTGCCCCATCGCCCAGGCGCGGTACGCCTCGGCGACGGCGACGAGGCCGTCGCGGCCCCCGCCCGCGAGCGTCCAGGCGGCGGCGAGCTCCTGGTCGAGCGCGTCGAAGCCCTGCTCGACGACGGCGTCGATGAGGCCCGACTTGCCGTTGAAGTGCGTGTACACGCCCATCGTCGAGCAGCCCGCCGCCTTCGCCACGGCCCGCACGGTGAGCCCGTTGGCGCCCTGCGTCGCGACGATGCTGAGAGCGCTCTCAAGGAGGCGGGTACGGAGGTCCGGGACGGGGTTCTCAAGCATGGCTTAATGATAGGTGAATCACGAACTTTTGCCGTGCGTTATCGGCGTGGATCCGCCGCCGGATCCCCGGGGAGTACCGCGGGGGGCCGGCACCGCCCTCAGCTCGGTGCCGACCCCCCGCCTCCCCCCTCAGCGGTGAAGCGAATCGACCAGCTCGACCGCGTAGTCGTGGCCGTCCGGAAGGGACTCGATCCACACCCGCGGCGGCTGCCGCATGAGGTTGCCGACGCGCATCTGCACGGCGCGTCGGGAGATCTGGTCGCGGAGCTCGGCGACGCCGCGACCCATGTCGGGGCCGCGCTCGACGAGCACCGCATACAGGCCGTCCGACAGGCGCGCCATCGGGTGCCCCTTGCCGTACGCGTCGCGCAGCGACTGGCCGATGGCGGCGTTGCGCGCCATCCGGTGCCACGGGTCGGTGTTCGCCGCGGCCACGTCGACGAGCACGAGCGCGTGCGACGACGAGACGACGCTGCCCGCGCGCTCCGCCGTGCCGTACAGCTCGCCCAGGCGGGCGACGAGGTAGTCGTTGGTGCCGAGTCCCGACTCGGGGTCGCTCATCACGGGGACGACGCGGTTGGCCGCGTCCCCCTCGGTCCACCCCTCGCACAGGGCCCGGATCGAGCGGATCGGGGCGGACTCGAAGCCGGCGGCGCGGAACAGCACCGCCATGTCGTCGATGGCCTCGGTGATGCCGACGCCGGCGAGCGCGCGGGCCTCGCCCAGGCGGTAGGCGGCGGGCGCGGTGTCGAGGCGGCCCTCGAGCGCCTCCGCGAGCGCCTCCGCGGCGGGGGTGAACCAGTCGCCCGGTCGGCGCCACACGGTGCCGAGGCTCGCGGCCTCCCACCGGCGCAGCAGCGGCAGCGCAGGGGCCGCGCCCGGGATGTTCACCTCGCTCGTCATGCCCCATGAGAGGGAGGGCGCACGGCGTTATGACGCGGTTCCGCGAAGATTTTTCGGACGAACCCCGCCGAAGGGTGTGACGTTGGCCTCATCCGCCTTGCCCCGTTCCTTCCCCACCAGGAACAATGCCCCTACTTGTCCGGCTACGGGAGTGACCACGGAATGTCGCAGGAGGCGTTGTCGCTCTGGACGGAGACGTCCAGCGACCCTGAGCTGATCGCCGGTGTGCGCGCCGGCGACCCGGCCGCCTTCGGCGTGCTCTACGAGCGCCACTCGGACGCCGCCCGCAAGGTCGCGCAGCAGTACACCAACAGCGCCGCCGACGCGGAGGACGTGGTCTCCGAGTCCTTCTCGCGCATCCTGCGCGCGCTGCAGCAGGGCGACGGCCCCGACCTCGCGTTCCGCGCCTACCTGTTCACCATCGTGCGCCGCACCGGGCTCGACGTGATCGAGAAGGCGAACCGCGCGCGGCCCCGCGACGACATGTCGCCGTACGAGTCGGCGCTCGGGTACCAGGGCGGCTCCGACGAGCCCGCGCTCGACACGTTCGAGCAGTCGATGGTCGCCGACGCCTTCCGCTCGCTGCCCGAGCGCTGGCGTGCCGTGCTCTGGTACACCGAGGTCGAGAAGAAGAGCCCCAAGGACATCGCGCCCCTGCTGGGCCTGTCGGCCAACGGCGTCGCGGCGCTCGCCTACCGCGCGCGCGAGGCCCTCCGCCAGGCGTACCTCCAGCAGCACCTGAGCGCCGCCGACACCGTCAACTGCCTCGAGGCGAACGCCCAGCTCGGCTCGTACGTGCGCGGCGGGTTGAGCAAGCGCGAGCACACGCGCGTCGACGAGCACGTCCGCTCGTGCGAGAAGTGCGCGGCGCTCGTCGCCGAGCTCGAGGACGTCAACCGCGGCCTGCGGGCCGTCATCGCCCCCCTGTTCCTCGGCCTCCTGGGCGTCAAGGCGCTCGAGGGCGGGCTGCCGGTCGGCGGCGCGCTCGGCGAGGGTGCCGTCGCGGCGTCCGGAGCGGCCGGGGGTGCCGCGGGCGCCGGCGGCGCGGCCGGAGGCGGCCTCGGCGGGACGATCGCGGGCGGCATCGCGGCGGTGGCCAACGGGCTCGCGGCGATCGCGCTGCCCGTCGCGGCGACGCTCGGCGTCGTGTCGCTCGTCATGACCGGCGCGAGCGTGGTCGGCATCATCGGCCAGGGCTCGCACGGCGGCTCGGGCGCGGAGTCCGCGACCGGCATCGAGGCCCCGGCGGGCCAGGACGCCACGCCCGGGTCCGGGGACGATGCGGCGAGCCCCTCCCCGTCGACGGGCGCCTCCGTCGCTCCTTCCGTGGCGCCCTCGGTCGCGCCTTCCGCCGACACGTCGGCGGGCGACGGCGCGTCGACCGGGTCCTCCGGCGCGGCGGTGAACGGCACCGCGCCGGCGGCCGTCCAGGGTGCCCTCGCCGGCACCGGATCGACCGGCGGCACCGGATCGACCGGCGGCGATGGATCCACGGCTGGCTCGGGGTCGACCGGCGGGTCGACTGGTGGCGGTTCCACGGGTGGCGGCACCGGCGGTGGCTCCACGGGTGGCGGCACCGGCGGTGGCTCCACGGGCGGAGGCACCGACGGTGGCTCCACGGGCGGAGGCACCGACGGTGGCTCCACAGGCGGAGGCACCGACGGCGGCTCCACAGGCGGAGGCACCGGTGGGACCGACACCGGTGGGACCGACACCGGTGGGACCGACACCGGTGGGACCGACAACGGCGGAACCGACAACGGCGGAACCGACAACGGCGGAACCGACAACGGCGGAACCGACAACGGCGGAACCGACAACGGCGGAACCGACAACGGCGGGACCGACAACGGTGGGACCGACAACGGTGGGACCGACAACGGCGGGACCGACAACGGCGGAACCGACAACGGCGGGACCGACAACGGCGGGACCGACAACGGCGGCAGCACGGGCACGATCGCGCTGTCGATCGGCGCGGCGCCCCTCGACTACCTGACGATCGCGCGCACGTCCCCCTCGGTGACCATGACCCTCGCCAACGACGGCGACGCGGCGGCCGACGACCTGGCCGCGAGCATCGTCCTCCCTGCGGGGCTGGCGTTCGCCGCCCCGAGCGGCGGCGCGGGCGCCACCTTCGCGAGCCGTGCCGACGAGGTCGGCGCGTACCTCGCCTTCGCCGCCACGTCGACGATCCAGGTGGGCGCGTGGACCTGCGAGCTGTCGGCGGACCGCTCCGAGGCCGGCTGCCACCTCGACTCGCTGGGCTCCGGCGAGTCCGTCGCGGTCACGCTCGACCTCGCGGCGCTCACCTCCGTGCAGGACCTCGGTGACGACGCGTGGACCGAGTTCAGCGCATCGTCCGGCGACGACTCGGTGTCCTACCGGGTCCGCACGGGCCTGTCCGACTCCGCGCCCGCGCTCGACCACGTCGCGCAGTGGACCGGGCACGTCGCCGCCACCGTCGTGGGCGCGCCGCTGCTCGGCTGCGACCTGGCGGTGCGCGACTGCCAGCAGGTGATGGACTTCCGCGGGTCGGACGCGAACCCGCGTTACGACAACGAGACGCAGACGATGCGCCCGCTCAACCTCGCGGGCGGCGCGTCGAGCTCGTCGGAGACCGTGCTGTCGACGGACCTGCTGCCGGCGGGCGCGACGGTCGTCTCGGCGACCCTGACGTGGTCGGCCGACAAGGGCGTGTTCGACACGTGGACGCGCGACGACCTCACGGGGGCACGCCTGCGCGTCCCCGGCGGCACGTACGAGGACATCACGGCCACGCGTGTCGCCTCCAGCTGGGGCGACGGCGACCTGTACTACCAGGCGACGGCGGACATCACCGCGCAGGTGAGGGCCGCGGGCAACGGCGGCTACGCGCTCGCCGACGTCGCGCTCCCCCGCGACTACGCGGCCCTGCTCCCGAACTACTACGCGGGCTTCGCGATCACCGTGGTGTACTCGATGCCCGAGCTGCCGCAGGCGACGGTCGCGGTGCTCGGCGGCAGCCAGTGGATGTGGGCCACCACCGTGGGCGTGCCGTTCGTGACCGCGGGCTCGGCCGACGTGGATCTCGCGATGGTCGCGTTCGAGGGCGACCGGGGCAAGCCCGACAACCGCGTCGCGATCGACGGCGACACCCTCAACCCGTGGGGGTGGTCGGGGTCCCGCGCGGTCGGGGGGAACTCCGGCAACGCCGCAGACTCGACGGCGTTCGGCTCGCCGTTCGCGAACTCGCTCGGCACGGATGCGAAGCCGTTCAAGACCAAGACGGTCGGCGCGGGCCTCCACCGCATCGAGGTGTACTCGGGCCTGAGCGACCGTTACCTGCTGAGCTCGCTCGTCGCGACCGTCACCCCGCGCGGCTGACGCGGGACGCGCGGCGAGGGCCGCGCATCGTCCCGTGCGAGCTCAGCGTGCCGGGACGGCGCTCCAGTCCAGGTCGAGCTGGCGCGCCGTCCGCACGGCCAGGTCGTGCGACCCGACACGGGCGACCAGGTGCAGCGCGAGGTGGATGCCCGAGGTGAGGCCGCCGCTCGTGAGGACGTCGCCGCCGTCCACCCAGCGGACGTCCCCGACCACGCCGCCCACCTCGCCGCACTGGGCGAGGTCGGTGAGGTCCTCCCAGTGCGTGGTGGCGGTGGCCCCGTCGAGCAGCCCCGCGCGCGCGAGGAGGAACGCACCCGTGCAGACGGATGCGGTCATGGCGGCACCCGAGGCGAGGCGTTCGATCGTGGCGACGAGCGCGACGTCCCCGACCGCGCAGGCGACGTCGATGGTGCCGGGCACGATGAGGAGGTCGGTGTCCGCGATCGTGTCGGAGTCCACGAGCCTCGTGAGCGTCATGCCGCCGAACGCCGCCACGTCCGCGCCTCCCGGGGTGGCGAGCGTGACCTCGAACGCGGGCGCGAGGCCCTCGCGCTGGAGCAGCCGGTTCGCGGTGAGCAGCACCTCGTAGGGGCCGCCGGCGTCGATGAGGTCGAAGTCGTCGTACAGCAGGATCAGCGCGCGGGTGGCCATGTCCTCACGCTATCGAGGACGATGCGCCGCCGGGCCGTGGCGCGCGTCGCCGGGTCGCGTGTCGCTCAGGCGACGACGGTCGACTGCACGCGCGGGCGCACCACGAGCCAGAAGATCGCGTTGGCGGCGACGAGACAGCCGACCATCACGACCGCCATCGAGACCACGGACACGCCCATCGCGCCGACCAGCGGCGACACGAGGCCCGCGATGCCGAAGTTGAGCGCGCCCAGCAGCGAGGCGGCGGTGCCGGCCTCGGCGCCGTGGTTGGCGAGAGCGGTGATCTGGACCGTGGGCATGATGATGCCGATCGACGCGACCACGAAGAACAGAGGGATGAGCACCCCGACGAGCCCGAGGCCCATGGCGTCGCCGACGATCAGCAGCAGCGCGCCGGTGAGCATGATGATGAGGCCCGCGGTGGTGACCGCCCGCGGCGGCAGGATCCGCATGAGTCGCGCCGAGGTCTGGTTCGCGATCACGATGCCGATCGAGTTGGTGCCGAACACGATGCCGTAGGTCTGGGGGCTGAGCCCGAAGACGTCCTGGAGCAGGAACGACGAGGCCGACAGGTACGAGAACAGCGCCGCGAAGGTGAGGGCGCCGACGAGCGCGATGCCGACGAACGAGGCGTCGCCGAGCAGGTGGCGGTACCGGGCACGGGTGGCGCTGAGCGACGCGCGGCCGCGGCGCTCGACCGGCATGGTCTCGCGGATGACGCCCGACACGGTGAGCGCGACGGCGACGCCGTAGCACGCGAGCACCACGAACAGCCCGCGCCAGTCGAGGACGTTGAGCAGCTGCGAGCCGATCACGGGCGCGATGACGGGCGCGAGCCCGCTGACGAGCGCCATGCGGGCGAGCATGCGGATGAGCGCCTGGCCGGCGAAGAGGTCGCGGACCATGGCCATCGCGACGACCGCGCCGCCCGCGGCGCCGATGCCCTGGAGCACGCGGCCCGCCATGACCCAGCCGACGGTGGGCGCGAACACGACCGCTACGGACGCGGCGATGTGAAGCAGCGTCGCGAAGATGAGCGGGCGCTTGCGGCCGAGCGAGTCGCTCAACGGGCCGACCACGAGCTGACCGAGCGCGAAGCCGATGGTGGTCGCGGTCAGCGTCAGCTGGATCGCGGCGTCCGAGGCCTGCAGGTCGGCGGCCACCGTCGGGAAGGCCGGCAGGTACATGTCCACCGTGAACGGACCCAGCGCCACGAGCGCGCCGAGCACCAGCACGTACAGCAGCTTCTGTCGGCGGGACATCGCGAGCCCGGGGCTCGCAGCGATGACCGGCTTGGTGTCGACGGGGGCGCTCACGTGGTGACCTTCGTTCTGTGCGGGTGCGCCCATGCGGCGCCGAGGGGGTGGGGTGGGGTCTCACACGGCGAGACGCCCGGCGCAGAGCGATTGCTCTGCGCCGGGCGTCTCGTCTAGGTGTGCTGCCAGTCTACCTGCTGCTGGACAGGTGTCTACTGGAGCTTGGTGGCCTGTGCGTTGACCTCGTACGACGTGTTGGTGGCCTCGAAGAAGTTCACCAGCTGGAGCGTGTCGTTGGCCGTCGCCATCCACTTCGCGGGGTTCGACACGTTGTAGTGCGCGTCGAAGCCGAGCTCCTCGAGACGACGGTCCGCGAGGTACTTGACGTACGTGTTCACGTAGTCGGCGTTGAGGCCGAGGATGCCCTTGGGCAGGAGGTCGCGGTTGTACGCCTCCTCCATCTCGACGGCGTCGAGGATCATCTGACGGATCTCCTCGGCGAACTCCGGGTCCTGCAGGTCCTCGTTCTCCTCGAGCACCGTGAGGATGAGGTTGATGCCGAACTGCAGGTGCAGCGACTCATCGCGGATGATCCAGTCCATGAGCGAGCCGAAGTTGCGCAGCAGGTTCCGCTGGCGGAACGACAGCGCGACCATGAAGCCCGAGTAGAACCAGATGCCCTCGAGGATGATGTTGTACGCGACGAGGTTGCGGATGAAGTCCTTCTTGCCCTCAGTCGTCGTGATGTCGAGGGTCTCCTCCGTCATCCGCTTGATGAACTTGACCTCGAAGGCCTCCTTGGCGGCCATCGACGGCACGGTGACGTGCGACTCGTAGGCGGCCTCGCGGTCGATCGGGAACGTCTCGAGGACGTACTCGAAGGACATGCAGTGGTTGGCCTCCTCCCACATCTGCTTCGCCAGGTAGAGGTGACCCTCGGGGGCGTTGATGTAGGGGTAGACGCCGAACGCGAGCGCCTTGTTGACGAGCAGCTCGTTGGGGTTGAAGTACGACATCAGGTGCGTGATGGCGTGCTTCTCCTCGTCGGTCATCTTCTTGAAGTCCGCGAGGTCCTCACCGAGCTGGATCTCGTTGGGGAACCAGGTGTTGGCGACGGCCTGGTTGTACAGGTCGTAGGCCCAGGGGTACGTGATCGGCTTGAGCAGGAGTCCGTCCTGCACGCCGCTTCCGAGAATGCCCATCGTTGTGAAGTCTCCTCTTCCTTACGCGCTTACTGGCACGACTCGCACTGGAGCCGCTCCATGGGGTCCACGGGGCAGGCGACGCCGCCGACCATCTCCGTGTCCCCGTCGATGCCCTCCACCACATTGAGCAGCGAGGCGCCGAGCGGCGCAACCGCCGCGGGGTCGAAGCCCGCGGAAGCAGGGGCGTCGGTGGTCTCCGGGAGCGAGGTCGGGGGGACCTCGGGCTGCTGGGCGGGCGCGGCGGCGAAGGCCTGGGCCGCGACCGAGGCGAAGATCTCCGCCGGGGCGGCGATCGCGCCGGTGGCCGGGGCGGCCTCGACCGTCTCGATCGGTGTCGTCACCGCGGCCGGCTCGGCCTTCTTGACGGCCGCGAAGCCGCGGGTGACAGGCTTGGCCTCGACCACCTCGGCCGGGGCCTCCTCGACCGTCTCGACGACCGCATCGGCCACGGGGGCCTTCGAGGCGCCGAAGCCCTTGCGGGCGCCGAAGCCCTTGCGGGCCGGGCCGGACGACCCGCCGGCGGCGGGACGGCCCGCGGCGTTGCCGGTCGAGTTGATCTTCTCGGTCTTGTTGACGCGCACCGTCGACTGCTCGGCGGTGTGACGCGGCTTCATGTGGAGGTAGTACGTCGTCTTGACGCCCTTCTCCCACGCCTTCGCGTACAGCGCCATCATGTTCTCGACGTCGCGGTCCTCGAGGTAGATGTTGCGGCTGATGGCCTGGTCGATCCACTTCTGGGCGCGCGCCGCCACCTCGATGAAGGCGTAGGGCGAGAGCTGGAAGGAGGTCTTGTAGACGTCCTTGAGGTGCTGCGGGACCTCGTCGATCTGGGACAGGTCGCCCTGCACCTCGAGGAGGCGGTCACGGACGTCCTCCCACAGGCCCAGCTCCTGGAGGTCCTTCACCAGGTTGCGGTTGACCTCGAGGAACTTGCCCGACGAGGTGGCGCGGGAGAAGATCTGCGAGAACTGCGGGTCGAAGCCGGGCGTGACGCCGGCGACGAGGCCGATGGACGCGGTCGGGGCCACGGCCATGAGGGTCGCGTTGCGGATGCCGCCCGCGACCTTCTCGCGGAGCGTGTCCCAGTCCTGACGGGTGGTGCGGTCGACGTCGATCTTGACGCCGCGGTCCGCCTCGGTCTCGGCGATGGTGTCGAACGGCACCTTGCCCTGCGACCAGCCGGAGCCGTCGAAGTTGGAGTACGAGCCGCGCTCACGGGCAAGGTCGGCCGAGGCGTCGATCGCGTGGAAGGACACGAACTCGACGATCTCGTCGATCAGGTCGTACGACTCCTCCGACTCGTAGGCCATGCCGAGGCGCTCGGTGATGTCCGTGAAGCCCATGACGCCGAGGCCGATCGCGCGGTTCTCGCGGTTGGCGTGCTCCGACTCGGGCACCGACGACAGGGTGATGTCGACGAGGTTGTCGAGCTGGCGCACCGCGAGGCGCACCGAGTCCTTCATGCGGTCCCAGTCGATCTTGCCGTCGACGAGGTGCGCCGGCAGGTTGACCGAGGCCAGGTTGCAGACGGCGATGTTCTCGCGGTCCTGCGGGAGGCAGATCTCGGTGCAGAGGTTCGACAGGTGGATCGTGCCCGTGTTGGTGTTGAGGGCACGGTTGTTGATCGTGTCCTTCCAGGTCAGCCACGGGTGCGAGGTGGTCTGGAGCATCACGAGGATCGACTTGTACTGCTCGCGGGCCTTCATCTTCTTGAAGGTGCGCATGCGGCCGGCCTCGGCCGCGGCGACGTACTCGGCGTAGCGCGCCGAGAACGCGGAGCCCGTGAGCTCGACGAGGTCGGGGGTCTCGGCCGGGTCGAACAGGTACCAGTCGGCGTCGGCCGCGACGCGCTTCATGAACTCGTCCGAGATCCACACGGCGGTGTTGGCGGTGCGGGTGCGGCGGTACGGGTCACCGGAGTTCTGGCGCAGGTCGAGGAACTGCGCGAAGTCCATGTGCCAGTTCTCCATGTAGAAGCACAGCGCACCGAACTTCTTGCCACCGCGGGACACGGCGCGCAGCGTCGAGTCGATGGTGTGCATGAAGGGGATCGGACCGGTCGACGTGGTGTTGTTCGAGCGGATGGGCGAGCCCTCGGAGCGCAGCTTGGTCACGGACAGGCCGATGCCGCCGGTGCCCTTGGTCAGCCACATGACGTCGCGCACCGACTTGGCGATGTGCTCGATGTCGTCCTCCATCTGCATGACGAAGCAGTTGGAGAGCTGGGGGTAGGAGGTGCCCGCGTTGACGAGGGTCGAGCCGGCCGGGAGGTAGTCGAGCTTCGAGATCTTGTCGTAGAACTCGAGCGCCATCTCCGTGGGGTTGGCCTCGTTGAGCGCGAGGCCCATCGACACGCGCATCCAGAAGTACTGGGGGACCTCGAGGGCCTTCCCGTGGCGGTCGGTGATCATGTAGCGGTTGCGCATGGTCACGGTGCCGATGTACTTCATCAGGTCGTCGCGAGTGTGGTCGATCGCCGCGGCGAGCGCGTCGAGGTCGAACAGGTCGGTGAGGCGCGTGTCGAGCAGGCCCTCCTCGACGGCGTCGCGGATGTAGCCCGGGAAGCGCGCCTGGTGCAGCAGCGCGAGCTCGAGCTCGGTGTCGTACGAGCCGAGGACGCGCTTGTAGATGACCTTGCGCAGGAGGCGCGAGGCGACCACGTCGAACTGCGGGTCATCCTTGACGTTCTGGACGGCCACGCCGATGGCGGCCTCGTCGAGCTGCTCGGTGGTGATGCCGTCGAACAGGGTGATCGCGAGCTCGGTCGCGATCTGCGTGGTCATCGAGATCTGGTCCGGCAGGCCGTCGGCCGCGCGCTCGATCGCCTTGTTGATGCGGTCGGCGTTGTACGGCTCGCGGGTCCCGTCGCGCTTGGTGACATGGATGCCGCTGGCCACGACGGGCAGCGCGGCGGTGCCTCCGGTCTCGGCGGCCGCGGTGTTCTCGGTGATCGTCACGATTCTCCCCTCCAAGGTGCCTCGGACGACGCCCGTCGGGCGGTCCGAACCAGTGAAAAACTACGTGCCCCGCTGGCGGCGAGTTCCGGGGAAAACTGCCGGCGTCGTCAGGTCGAGGCGCCCCACGAATCTAACCTGAATTACACCCGTGTGCAACTAGATATGGGGGCCAAAACTGAAAACTGCCCCTACATCTAGTGGTTCTGTGGAGAACCCTGTGTAAACCCTGTGGACACCTCGGCGTGTCGTGTGGACGAGTGCGCCCTGCCTGTTGAAGACTCTGCGACCCGCCTTCCGTGACCACCCTTCGAGGGTCTCACCGGGGTCTGACATCGCCTCCGGGCGGGCGCCTGGGCGCGCGTGTGCCCGACCTTGCCCCACACGCCCACCTCGATGTGAACGTTCGCCCGATGCACTTCCCGGCGCATACCGGGACGACGGGGTCGCGGAATGCATTCCGCGTGTGGATCACGGTCGGGGGCGCGACGCCAGGCCGGACGCCAGGGCGCGCTCGCGCCCGACCCCGCTCCACACGCCCACATCGATGTGAACGTTCGCCCGATGCACTTCCCGGCACGAACCCCGACCAGACCGATGCCAAGTGCCGATCTTGTGTGGATCGCGGTCGGAGGCGGGGCGCGCGCCGCGCGGCCCTACAGGTCGACGATGCCGTACAGGCGGTCGCCCGCGTCGCCGAGGCCGGGCACGATGTAGCCGTTCTCGTTGAGCCGCTCGTCGACCTGCGCGACCACCACGGAGACGTCGGCGCGCTCGCCCACCTTCTCCTGGACGTGCGCGATGCCCTCGGGCGCCGCGAGCAGGCAGACGCACGTGACGTCGGTGGCGCCGCGCTCGAGCACGTAGTCGATGGCCGCGACGAGCGAGCCGCCGGTCGCGAGCATCGGGTCGATGAGGAACACCTGGCGGCCCGTGAGGTCCTCGGGCAGGCGGTTCGCGTAGGTGATCGCCTCGAGGGTCTCCTCGTCACGCTTGAGGCCCAGGAAGCCGACCTCGGCGCTCGGGATCAGCCGCTGCATCCCGTCCAGCATGCCCAGGCCGGCGCGCAGGATCGGCACGATGATGGGCGCCGGGTCCGCGATCTTGGTGCCCGTCGCGGCGACGAGCGGCGTCTCGACCTCGCACTCCACGACGCGCACGTCGCGCGTGGCCTCGTACGCCAGCAGCGTCACCAGCTCGTCGACCAGCAGGCGGAACGTCGGCGACGGCGTCCGCTTGTCCCTCAGGACGGTGACCTTGTGACGGATGAGCGGGTGGTCGGCAACGTGCAGGCGCATGCTCAGAGGGTATCGCGGCGCACGCACGGATTCCCGGGACGATGCGCCGGTAGCCTGGGCGCGTGAGAGGCACCTGGGACGAGGCGATGGGCACCGCGCTCGCCGAGGCCCGCGCGGCCGGCGAGGCGGGCGACGTCCCCGTCGGGGCCGTGGTCCTGTCCCCCGCGGGCGAGGTGATCGGCGTCGGCCGGAACCTCCGCGAGGTCGACGGCGACCCCAGCGGCCACGCCGAGATCGTCGCGATCCGGGCCGCCGCATCGTCCCTGGGAACGTGGCGCCTCGACGGCTGCACCCTCGTGGTGACGCTCGAGCCGTGCCTCATGTGCGCCGGCGCGATCCTCCAGTCGCGGATCCCGCGGCTGGTACTGGGCGCGTGGGACGAGAAGGCCGGCGCAACCGGCTCACAGTGGGACGTGGTGCGCGACGCGCGGATCGGCTCCAAGGTCGAGGTGGTCGCGGGCGTGCGCGCCGACGAGTGCGCCGGCGTGCTCACGGAGTTCTTCGAGGCCAGGCGGTAGCCGGGTGACCGAGGAGCCGAGCCGCAAGGACATCTGGGTCGACGGCATGCGCCGCGCGGTGCTCAGCCTCGGCACGGTGCTGCCGCCGAAGGCGCCCCGCTGGCCCATCGCCCTCCAGGCGACGGTGGTCCTCATGGTGCCGCTGCTCATCGGCGCGGCGACCGACCACATGCAGGAGGGCCTGCTCGCGTGCGTCGGCGCGTTCACCGTGCCCTACTTCGCGGCGCTGCCGCGGCTCGAGCGCCTGCGCCTGCGCCCCATCGCGGGACTGGTCCTCGTCGCATCGTCCCTCGCGGGCGCGCTGCTCGGGCCGTACCCCAGCGCGGCGGCCGTCGGCCTGGTGCTGGTCGCCTCGCTGGTAGGCGTCGCGGTGCACGGCTACCGCCTGGGACCGCCCGGACCGCTGTTCCCCGTGATCGTGTACGGGATGTCGGCGCACGCGACCGGGCAGGGCGCCGCGCCGCTGCCGCTGGTCGGCTGGGTGGCGGTGGGCTGCGCCTGGGCCGTGGTCGCGAGCATCGCGCCGCTGATCCGTCGGGTCCACTGGCAAGTCGCCGCGCGCCCCCTGCGCGTGCTGCTTGCGCCGCCGGAGTGGGATCGTGGCGCGCGCGAGCTGGTCGCGCGGACGGTCATCGTCGCGGCGCTCGCCACCGCGATCAGCACGCTCTACACGGATCCCGAGCGCGCCTACTGGACGGTCGCGGCGGGAGTCGTGGTCGTGGGCGTGATGCCCGGGCGGGGGGTCGCCGTCACCCGCGGGCTGCACCGCACGGTCGGCACGGTGGTCGGAGCGCTCGTCTACATGGGCATCGGGACGCTGCCGCCCAACCCGTGGCTGCTCGCGGCGATCCTCGGCGCGCTCCAGTTCGTGACGGAGCTCGCGATCACCCGTCACTACGCGATCGCGGTCGCGGCGGTCACGCCGCTGGCCCTCATCATCGTCACGAGCGCCACCGGGGACTTCGGGACGCCCGACGTCATCGGCGAGCGGATCCTCGACACGATCGTCGGTGCTGGTATCGCCGTGGCCACGGCGCTGCTCCACGCCCCCGCGCCGGCGGACCTTACCCCCCGCCACGGCCCTCCGGCTAGGGCCGATTAGGTTTTTCCGGGGTCCATCCCGTAATCTCTTCCGCGGTGACGTGTCCGAGCGGCCGAAGGTGCAGCACTCGAAATGCTGTGTACGGTAACCCCGTACCGTGGGTTCAAATCCCACCGTCACCGCCGTTGAGGAAGCCCTCCCCGAGTCTCTCGGGGAGGGCTTCTCTCGTTTCCGGGGGACGATGCGGGGGCCGGCTTCAGGCAGCCAACGCCGCCTTGAGATGGGCCACCGCCTGGGCGACGGCGGCCTTCGCGGCGTGCGTGTCATGGAGGCTGTTGACCATGACGAAGTCGTGGACGATGCCGCCGTAGCGGACCGCCGTGACCTCGACGCCGGCGCGGCGCAGCTTGGCGGCGAACGCCTCGCCCTCGTCGCGCAGCACGTCCGCCTCCGCGGTGATGACGAGCGTGGGCGGGAAGAACGCCACCTGCTCCTCGGTCGCGCGCAGCGGCGATGCGGCGATCTGGGCGCGCGCGGCGTCATCGGTCGTGTACTGGTCCCAGAACCAGAGCATGCCGTCGCGCGACAGGAAGTAGCCCTCCGCGAACTCGAGGTACGAGGGCGTGTCGAACGCCGCATCGGTGACGGGGTAGAACAGCACCACCCCGGCGAATGCCAGGTCGCCGCGCTCGTGACCCATGAGGTTCAGCGCGATCGCCATGTTCCCGCCCACGGAGTCGCCGGCGATCGCGATCCGCGACCCGTCGAGCCCCTTGTCGGCGCCATGCTCCGCCGCCCACCGGGCCACCGCGTAGGACTGCTCGTTCTGCGTGGGGTACTGCTGCTCGGGCGCACGGTCGTACTCGGGGAACACCACGGCGGCGTGCACGCCGACGGCGAGGTCGCGCACCAGGCGGTCGTGGGTGTGGGCGTCGCCGAAGACCCATCCCGCCCCGTGCGTGTAGACGATGACGGGCAGCGCGCCCTCGGCGCCCTGCGGACGGACGATGCGGGCACGGACGCTGCCGGTGGGGCCGCCCTCGACGGTGATCCACTCCTCGTCGATCGCGGGCTTGAAGATCTCGGCGTCCTGGACGCCGTCAACGGCGTTGCGACCCTCGGCCGGGGGCAGCTGGTAGAGGAACGGCGGCTCGGCGGTCGCCTCGACGAAGGCCTGGGCGGCCGGCTCGAGCGCGTAGCCGCGGGGGTTGGCGGGCATGGGGACTCCTTTGGACGGATGTGGGAGGACGGGCCTCCCCGCCCGTCCGCCTCCCAGCCGATCACGGGACAGGACGTCGCGCCACCGGACGGCGCGAGCCGTCACGCCATCTGTCGCGCATCGTCACAGGGCGCGGCGCGCACGCTCCCGCCACTCGGCAGGCGGCATGCCGTGCGCCGCCGCGAACGTCCTGCTGAGCACGGAGGCGGAGCCGAAGCCCGTGCGCTCGGCGACAGCCTCGACGGACAGGCGCTGCTCCCGTTCCAGGAGCGCCCTCGCGTGGGCGAGGCGCGCGTCCACTATCGCGCGCCTCACCGTGGTGCCGTCCGACTCGAACGCGCGCTGGAGCGTCCGCAGGGGCACGCCGACGTGGTCGGCGACCGTCTGGGGAGCGACGGATCGGAACGACGCGTAGCGGTCGATGAAGGACCGCGCGCGCACGACGAGCTCGCGCGAGCGGACCTCGGGCGGGGTGCGACGCCCGGCGACGGCGTCCACGTGGGCCGAGGCGAGGTCCAGGATCGCGCGCGCCGCGGCCGCATCCTCGGCAGCCGTGGCGGGCTCGGTCGACGCGAGGAGCTGCGTCGCGCAGGTCCCGATGAGCCGCGGCAGCAGCGATCGCGAGCGCACGGGCGCCGCCGAGAGGACGTCGACGTCCCGCGCGGCGAGGTGCAGGTCCGCCGCGCGGATCCTGATGGACAGCGCGCGGTAGTCGGGCGTCATGCGGAACCCGTCGATGCGCTGCATGTGGTTGACGAGCAGCTCGCCGCCGTCGCACTCGACCTCGGCCGAGCCGCGAGTGGTGACGATCGCGCCGGCGCCGGTGAAGGCCCACACGAGCGAGTCGCCCGGATCGGCATAGCCCGCACCGGGCGGTTCGGCGCCGCGCGGCGCGTGGACCCGCAGCACCTGGACCGGTCCGAGGTCGCGGCGCGCGACCGTCGTCGCGGCGCCGCTGAGGAACCGGCCGTCACGCCGGCGCGCGGGAGCGAGGAAGTTCGCCATGGCCACATCCGATCGGGGTCTTGGCGACGGGCACGCGCGGCGGCCAGCTCTCGCACGGCGCCGTCGGCATCGTCCCCAGCATCGGGGGCGACACCGACGGCGTCAAAGTCCGGGCTCACCCCCGCGCGACCCATTCCTCGTTCGACAGCAGCATCACGGTCCGCGCGATCACGAAGAGGCCGATCACCTCGAGCGCGCCGCCCGCGACGGCGAACCACTCGTTGCCGAGGATCAGGTTGGTGACGTGCCCCACCGGCCAGCCGAGGATGAGCACGCCGGCGAAGCGAGGCAGCCCGCGTCCCAGCAGCACCGCGAGCCCCATCAGGAGCGTGCCGACGAGGTTTCCGACCACGAAGATGAGGAAGAACACCGCCGCGAAGCCGCCGCCCGGGGTGTTGTCGAGCGCGGCCCCCGCGTCGACACCGGCCTGCGCGAGCGCCGCCTCGGGGAAGTCGGTGAAGACGATCCCCAGGTAGCACGCGTAGCCCGCGATCATCAGGGCGCCCGCCCACAGCGAGAGCCGGGGCTTCGAGGGCCGCGTGACGCGCATCGCGGCGAGGATGCCGGGGATCGCGAGCAGCACCCCGACGATCGCGAGTACGGTCGCAGCGACGAGCGCGTCGATGTGCGCGGCGTAGAACTCGAGCGTCTGCGCGCCGGTCCCGCCGTCCCCGATGCCGCCGTCGACCGCGATCGCGTAGATGACGTTCGCCGCGAGCTGGCACGCGAAAGCGACGGGCAGGACGGCGGCGGAGACGATGCGCCGGAAGCCGACGGTGGGATCGACGCGGGTGGGCGTCGGCGCCGCGGACGCGGCGGTCGTGGTGGTAGCCATGGGAGCACTTCCTTCCCCCGCCTCGGCGGGCTCGCGGCCCGCGGATCGGGCCTGGTCCCACGCTCGCCGGACGAGCGCGCCGACGGATCGGCGCTGGCACGGGTTCCGCCTCCGTGCCGGCACGGAGGCGCAGAGGCCGCAGAGGCGGGCACCGTGGAGGCTCGACGTGAAGGAGGCGCACGATGCGCGCACGAATCCCGCGCGAGTGGCGTGAGGCGTATCCCCCCAGGCAGGAACCCGCCTATGGTGTGCGCATGAGGGGGGCCTCGGCGGCGCTCGCCGCGATCTGGGGTGGGACCGCGCTCGCGACGGGGGTCGCGGTCGCGTACGGCATCGTGGGCGACAAGCCCTGGGTCGAGGTCGCGGCCGCCGCGCTGCTCTGCCTCCTTCCGCTGACGCTGGGCACGCTCGTCGCCCGCCGCACGCCGGGCAACGCGACCGGCCTGCTGCTCGCCCTCGCGGGCCTGGGCCAGCAGCTCGCGTTCGCGCCGAGCGACCGCAGCCCCGGACCGTTCGGCGGCGCGTGGATGCTCCTCTACGTTCCGTTCGCGTGGCTGCTGCTCGCGGTGCCCGAGGGGCACCCCGAGTCGCGCCGGTGGGCCGGTGTGGGCTGGTGGCTCGGCGGCACCGTGGTGGCGGGGAACCTGCTGGTCGCGTTCGCGTGGGCCGTCCCGGGCGCCGCAGCCACGGTCGATGCCGCGCTCTGGGTGGTCCTGCTGCCGTTCATGGGCCTGCTCATCGCGAGCGTCGCCGCCCCCATCCACCGGTACCGCCGCGCGGACGAGCGCGACCGCCTGCGCCTGCGCTGGGTGTTCCTCACCGGCTCGTCGCTGCCGCTCACGCTCATGCTGTGCTGGGCGAGCTACCTCGTGCTCGGCGGCCCCGACCTCGTGGTGCTCGGGCTGCTGGTGATGTACCTCGCGATCCCGGCCGGCGTGACGATCGCGATGCTGCGGCCCAACATCCTCGACATCGATCGGGCCGTCGTCGCGACCATGACCGCGGGCGTGCTGAGCCTCGCGGTGCTCGGGATCCTCTCGGTCGCGTGCGCGGTGGTGGGCGCGGCGCTCATCGCGTGGTCGCCCACCGCCGCGATCGCCACGACCGTCGGGCTCACCCTCGCCGCGGCGCTCGCCTACCGAGGCCTGCGCCGGCTGGTCGACCGCGCCGTCTACCCCGAGCGCGGCCGCACGCTCGCGGCCCTCCAGCAGCTCGCGGCGCGCGTCGAGGCCGGCCAGGACCGCCCCGAGTCCGTCGAGGACGTCCTCCGCGTCGCGCTGCGCGACCCCGGCCTGCGCGTCGCGGTCGCGGGCCACGCCGACGGGACGTTGTTCACGCTCGACGGCACGCGCATCGTCCCCACCGCCCTCACGGCGCCCGTCCGCAGCCGCGGCGAGGTGGTGGGCGCGCTCGTCGCCTCCGACGCACGGGTGAAGCGTCCCGGCCCGGACGTCGCGGCCGCCGCCGCGCCCTTCGTCGAGGCAGCCCGCGCCAACGCCGAGCTCGCGAGCGCGCGCTCCGAGGTCGAGGCCTCCCGCGAGCGCCTCGCGCGGGCCGGCATCGAGGAGCGCAGGCGCCTCGAGCGGGACCTGCACGACGGCGCGCAGCAGCGCCTGGTCGCGCTGGGCATGCGCCTGCGCGTGCTCCAGCGCGGGGCGGGGGCCGATGCGGCGACGGCCGACGCGATCGACGAGGCCGTCGCGGAGCTCGGCACCGCGGTGGCGGAGCTGCGCCGCCTCGCGCACGGCGTGCGGCCGAGCGCACTCGACGACGGGCTCGGCGCGGCGCTCGCGATGCTCGTGCGGCTCGCGCCCGACACCATCGAGCTCGAGATCCACGCCCCCGACGTGCCCGACGCGACGTCCACCACCGCGTACTTCGTGGTGTCCGAGGCCGTCACCAACGCCCTCAAGCACGCGGAGGCCACGCGCGTGCGGGTCGCGGTCCATCGCGCCGAGGAGGACCTCCACGTGGTGGTCGCCGACGACGGCCGCGGCGGCGCCGGCCTGCGCCCCACCGGCGGCCTCACCGGGATCTCCGACCGGGTCGCCGCGCTCGGCGGCACCCTCACCGTCACCTCGCCCGCCGGCGCGGGCACGCGCGTGGAGGCGCGCCTGCCGTGCGGGTCGTGATCGGGGAGGACTCGGCGCTGTTCCGCGAGGGGCTCGCGGCGCTGCTCGCGAGCGCGGGCCACGAGGTGGTGGGGCGCGCCGCGACCGCCGCGGCCGCGGTCGCCCAGGTGCGCGCACATCGTCCCGACGTCGTGGTGCTCGATGTGCGCATGCCGTCCGACGACGAGGGCATCGAGGCGGCGCTCGAGATCCGCGCGTGGGATCCCCCCACCCCCGTGATGCTGCTGTCGCAGCACATCGAGACGCGGCGCACGGTCGAGCTCGCGACGGGCGGGGCCATCGGCTACCTGCTCAAGGACCGCGTGCTCGACGTCGACCAGTTCCTCACCGCGCTCGAGCGGGTCGCGGCGGGCGGCACCGCGCTCGACCCCGACGTGGTGTCGCGCCTGCTCGGGGCAGCACGCGGAGGATCGGTGCTCGGGGCGCTCACCCCGCGCGAGGTCGAGATCCTCGCGCTCATGGCGGAGGGCTGGTCCAACGGCGCCATCGCGCGGCGCCTCTACCTGTCCGAGCGCACGGTCGAGACGCACACCGGCTCGATCTTCATGAAGCTCGACCTCGCCGAGTCGCCCGACGGCAACCGCCGCGTCCGCGCGATCCTCGCCTACCTCGAGGCCACCACCGCCTGAGGGGACGATGCGACGCGCCGGGGCGCACCGCATCGTCCACCCGCGCGCGTGGTCGGGGGCCGCCGGTACGCTCCGAAGCGACGACCGAGGGAGCGCACGATGACCGACGCCACGCCGGACGACCGCACGGGCGGCGCCACGACCGCCCGCCTGTCGCTGGGCGAGCGCGCGAACACGTGGCTCGAGCTCACCGCGACCGGGCTCGGCGCGCTCGCCTTCGGCACCGCCGCGCTGGTCGCCCTGCCCGTGTTCCGCCTGGCGGCGGCGCCGATCGCGGGCCCGGGCTCGGTGGGACAGTACGCCGCCATCGCCTCGGCCGTGGCCGCCGCGCTCGCGTTCGCGGCCGGGCGCTACGTGCGCCACCTCCAGGGCCGACCGCGCCTCCAAGGGCCGCTCGACGTAATCGACGTGGTGGCGCTGTCCCTCGCGCACGGCCTGATCGCGCTGCTCAGCTGGACGCTCGTCGCGGTGGTGCTGTCGGGAGGGTTCATCGGCGCGACCGTGTTCTGGCTCCCCGTGCTCGCGCTCAGCGGCGCGGCGGCCGCCGTGTCCGCGTACGTCGCGTTCCTCTCGGCCGCGCACATGAACCCGGAGATCCTCGCGGTGGTGCTCGCGGTGTTCCTGGTCGAAGGGATCCTCGCGTCGACGCTCACCGCGAGCGATCCGGACTGGTGGATGCAGAACCTCAGCACTCTCGGCATCTCCCACGACATCTCGTCGCTCGCGTTCAACCTCACGCTCATCATCGCGGGGCTGATCGTGACCATCCTCGCGCGGGTCGCGACGCGGCAGGTGCCCTCCGCATCCGCGCATGGGCGCGGCAGGGTGCGGCTGTCGCTCATCATCGTCGGCGTGTTCCTCGGGCTCGTCGGCGTGTTCCACGTGGACACGCACTTCTGGATCCACACGGCCGTCGCGAGCGGCATGGCCGTGGCGTTCGGGGTCCTCACCTTCCGGCTGCGCGCGTGGGTGCCGGGGATCTCGCGCGCGTTCCTGCCGGTCGGCTGGGCGTTCATCGCCGTGATCGTCGCGATGTCGGTGCTGTTCGCGGTCGGGTACTACTCGCTCACCGCGGTGGAGCTGGTCGCGGGCGTGCTGGTGTTCACGTGGATCATCCTGTTCCAGCGCAACGTGGGGGCGCTCACGGCCGACACCGCGCGATAGGCGCGGCGCCGGCCGTCCGGCTTCTCAGGCGGTGTCGCCGCGCCGGCGCATGCCGGTCGCGACGAGCGCGCACGCGGCCAGGCTGAGCGCGATCCCGATCGCCGCGGCGGCCACGTGAGTCGGGCCCGCCTCGTCCGCCGGGAGCAGGAACGCAGGCAGCGCCGGGAGGATCGAGACGACCTGGATCACGATGACGGCGATCGCCGGGCCGCGCCTGCCGTGCCACGCGAGCGGCACCAGGACGAGCGTGGCAAGCGTCATCCCGGCCGCCAGCACGGCGAAGGCGATCACGACGGGATCCCATGCGGACCCGTCGAGCCCGACGTCGAGCGCAGGGATCGCGCCGACGACCAGCAGGACGGCGGCGAGCGCCAGGCCCGCACGCAGCGGCGTGGGGCGGGCGATGGGGCGGATGGCCTCGGTGGACATGGCGGTTCCTCTCCTCGGGGACGATGCGTCGGGGACCCGACGACGTCCACGCTGGCCCTCCCGGGCGGGGCACGGCATGGGCGCCGAGCCCCGTCTCGCACCGCCCGCGCGGGAATCTGCCTGGCATCTCTAGGGGCACGCCCCTAGGTGGGCGCGACGCGCGCGGCGCACAATGGCGCCATGACGGAGTCCCCGATCCGGGTCCTCATCGCCGACGACCACCCGGTGGTCCGCGGCGGGCTCGCCGCGCTGCTCCGCACGCTGCCAGGGATCGAGGTGGTCGCGGAGGCCGCCGACGGCGCCGGAGCCGTGCGCGAGGCGCTGCTCACCCGGCCCGACGTGGTGATCCTCGACCTGCGCATGCCCGTCCTCGACGGCGTGGGCGCGGCGCGACGCATCACCGCCGACGTCCCCTCGGCCGGCGTGCTGGTGCTCACGATGTTCGACGAGGACGCGCTCATCGCCGAGGCGCTTGCGGCGGGCGCGCGGGGCTACCTGCTCAAGGGCGCCGAGCCCGAGGAGATCGAGCGGGCCGTGCGTGCCGTCGCGGCGGGTGCCGCGATCCTCTCGCCCCAGGTCGCCGCGCGCGTGCTCGGACGGGCCTCGACGCCACAGCCCGCGCAGGCCTTCCCGCACCTGACCTCGCGTGAGCACGAGGTGCTCGACCTCATCGCGCGCGGCCTCGCGAACCACGCGATCGCCGACCGCCTCGGCATCGCGGCGAAGACCGTGGGCAACCACGTCTCCGCGATCTTCGCCAAGACCGGCGTCGCCACCCGCGCCGAGGCGATCGTGCTCGCGCGCGACGGCGGGCTCGGCGCATGATCGCGCGGCGCATCGGCCTGTGCATCGCCGCCGGCACGAGCCTCGCGCTGCTGCCTCCCGCGCTCGACATCGGGGCCGATCCTCGCGACGGGTCGATCCGCACCGCGGTCGTGGCCGCGGTGGTGGTCGTCGCCCTCGTGGCGACCACCCTCGCCTTGCTGGTCCCGGCGTGGCGGGGCGGGCGCCGGGCGTCGTTGATCGTGGCCGCGATGCAGGTGGTCGGGATCCTCACGTCGCTCCCGGCGTTCCTCGCGCCTGCGGACGTGGTGCCGGCACACGCGGTGCTGCTCGCCTCGGCGGGCTCGCTGCTCAACGTCGCGGCCGCGGTGCTCATCGTGCTCGACTACTCGACGGCGATGCTCTACGTCGCCGCCGTCGTCGTCTCCGTCGCGCTCTACGCCGCGACGGTCGCGGTCGCCTCCCTCGCGGTGCCCGACCGTGCCGACAGGCTGGTCCAGACCGGCGCCGCCGTCGGCGTCGCGCTGCTCTTCCATCCCCTGCTCACGCTCATGCGGCGCACCGTCGGCCGCGCCGTCTACGGCGCGCGCGTCGACCCGGCCGGGATGGCTCGCAGCCTCGGCCGCAGCCTCGACCGCGACGGAGGCCGCGCGCTCGCCGGGGCGCTCGCCGAGATCACCGGATCGCTGCGCCTGCCCGGCCTCGCGGTGCTCGACGCCGCCGGCCGTGTCGCGGGACACGTGGTCCCCGGAGGGGTCACCGCCGACCTCCCGCTGGACGATGCCGACGGGCTGACCCTCCGCGTCACGCTGCGCCCCGGCGAGCGGCGCCTGGGTTCCCCGGACCGAACGGCGCTCGAGCTCGTGTCCCTCCCGCTCGCACAGCTGGTCAGGGAGGCGGCGCTCGCCGAAGATCTTCGCGCGGCGCGGGCCGCCACCGTCGACGCCCGCGAGCGCGAGCGCGCGTCCCTCCACCGCGACCTTCACGACGGCCTGGGGCCACTGCTCACGGGCGCGACGTATCGGGCGGACGCCGCGCGGAACCTCGTGCTCGCGGACCGCCACGGCGACGACGCGGGCGAGGGGCTGCTCGCCCAGCTCGACGTGGTGCGCGCCGACCTGCGGGTCGCGGTCGGGGAGCTGCGGCGGGTGGTCGACGGGCTGCGCCCCGTCGAGCTCGACGAGGACGGCCTGCGCGGCGCGCTCGCGCGGCGCGCGGATCGGGTGGGCGCGAGCCTCGAGGCACCCGACCCGCTGCCCGCCGTGTCGCCCGCGCTCGAGGCCGCCGTGTACCGCATCGTCGCCGAGGCCCTCACCAACGCGGAGCGCCACGCGCCGGGCTCGCGGCCGCGAGCGCGGCTGACCGCTCCCGAGAACGGCGGCATCGCGATCGAGGTGGTCAATGCTCTCGAGCACGCGGCGCCGGCGCGCGACGACCGGCGCGCGGGCGCCGGCGTCGGGGTCGCGTCGATGCGACTGCGTGCCGACGAGCTGGGCGGGAGCGCCGACATCGGCGCGAGGGACGGAGAGTGGCGCGTCGCGGTGTGGCTCCCCCTGCCCGACTCGGAGGTCACCGCCTAGGCTGACCCCATGGCCGGCCACCGCATCTTCGCCTTCCCCTTCGCGCGCATCTACCCCGAGTACGTGAAGAAGGTCGAGCGCAAGGGCCACTCCGTCGAGGAGCTGCACACCGTGCTGACGTGGCTCACCGGCTACGACGAGGCGGGCCTGGCCCTGACGCTCGAGGACGAGCGCACGCTCGAGGAGTTCTTCGCGCAGGCCCCCGCCATGAACCCGCACACCGACCTCATCACGGGCGTCATCTGCGGCATGCGGGTCGAGGAGATCGAGGACCCGCTCATGCAGCAGATCCGGTGGATGGACAAGCTGGTCGACGAGGTCGCGCGAGGCAAGAAGATGACCTCGATCCTCCGCGAGCCCGCCGCCTGAGCCATGGCGATCATCCGGCTCGATCACACCACCGCCGCGGTGGAGGACCTCGACGCCGCGATCGGCTTCTTCGCGGCGCTCGGCATGAGCCTCGAGGGTCGCGCAGAGATCCACGGCGCGTGGGTCGACCGGGTGACCGGGCTCGACGGCACGCGCACCGAGATCGCGATGATGGTGACCCCGGACGGCCACGGCCGGCTCGAGCTCACGCGGTGGGACTCCCCCGCGCCGCCCGCGCGCGACCCTGCCGCGGTGAACGCGCTCGGATGGGGCAACATCATGCTCACCGTCGACGACATCGACGCGGCGGTGGCCGCCGCCGAGGCGCACGGCGCCACGCTCGTGCGGGACGTCGTGCGCTACGAGGACGCCTATCGCCTCTGCTACCTGCGCGGACCGGAGGGCCTCGTGGTCGCGCTCGCCGAGCCGCTCGGCCCGGAGTAGACCCCGCACCAGGCACTATTCCGATTCGTCCGATTCGGCTAGCGTGAGCGCATCGACGCATCCGAGGGGTTCGTGGGGCGCGAGGACGAGCTCGAGAGCCTCCACGCGCTCCTCGCGGGCACCCGCAACGCGGACGCATCCGCGCTCGTGATCCACGGCGACCCGGGGATCGGCAAGACCACCCTCCTCGAGTCTGCGCTCGCGCGGAGCACCGGGCTGAGGGTGCTGCACGCACCCGGCTTCGCGGTCGAGAGCGCGCTTCCCTACTCGGGGCTTCAGCGCCTGGGCCGCCCGCTCGCCCACCTGATCGACGGGCTCGCGGCGGGGCAGGCCCGCGCCCTCCTGATCGCCGCCGGGCTCGCGGACGGACCCGCGCCGGAGCGCGCCCTCGTCGGTCTCGGCATGCTCTCGCTGCTCGCTCTCGCCGGCGACGAGGAGCCCACCGTGTGCGTGATCGACGACGCTCACCGCCTCGACCGCGAGTCGCTCGAGGTGCTCGGCTTCGTGGCCCGCAGGCTGTCGGCGGAGCGCGTCGGGATGGTGTTCGCGGCGCGGCCGGAGGAGTCCACGATGCGAGCGTTGGCGGGCATCCGCGAGATCCCCCTCGCGGGCCTCGATCCGGACGCTGCCGCCGCCCTGCTGCGCGCCGGCGTCGACGCCGAGATCGACCCCGGGGTGATCGCGGGCATCGTCGCCACGACGGGCGGAAACCCGCTCGCGCTCACCGACCTCGGGACGCGATGGAGCGCGGAGGAGCTGACGGCGGCGGCCCTGGCGCACGCGCCGATGCCCGTCGGCGAGCGGCTCGAGGGCCACTACTCGCGCGCCGCCGGCCTCCTGCCGGAGCCGACGCGCCGGTGGCTCGTGGTCGCCGCGGCCGAGTCGACGGGCGACGCCTCGGCGATCCGCGGGGCGGCGGCGACGCTCGACCTCCCGCCGGACGCGTCCGCCCCTGCCGAGCACGAGCGGCTCGTCGAGGTCCGCGAGTCGGTGCGGTTCCGCCATCCGCTGGTGCGGTCGGCGGTGTACGCGAGCGCGACCGATGCCGACCGTCGGGCCGCGCACGCCGCGCTGCGCGCCGAGGCCGTGGCACGCGGCCGCCCGGAGGTGGCCGCGTGGCATGCGGCGGCCGCGAGCGGAGGCCCTGACGAGGCCGTGGCGGCGGAGCTCGAGCACGTCGCTGACCTCGCCGGCGCGCGCGGCGGCCTCGAGTCCCGCGCCCACCTCCTCGCGCGCGCCGCGGACCTGTCGACCTCGGCGCCCGGCCGCTCCCGCCGCCTCGTCCGCGCGGCGGAGGCGGCGGTCGGCGGAGGTGCCGCCACGCTCGCACGTCAGCTCCTCGCGCAGGTCGACCCGAACGCCCTCGCACCCCGGGATCGCGGCACGATGCGCATGGCGGAGGCCGCCTGCATCGCGTACCTCACGGACGTGCCCCGGATGCACACGGTCGTCGCGACCTTCGTCGCCGCCGCAGACCACTTCCGCCCCGTCGAGCCCGCGCTCGAGCAGGCGGCGCTGCTGCAGGCGCTCAACTCGGCGCTCAGCACCGAGCACGGGGCGGCGGGATGGCCGCTCCGCACTCTCGCGGGACGGCTCAACGAGGCGGCCGTGGCGCTGCCCGGCCCGGTGGCGAGCGCGCTCGAGGCGGCGGCGTCGCTCGCGCTCGACGACTACGAGACCGCCGCGCCCCTGATGCGCGCGATGCTGGCCCGGCTCGACGCGATGGCGGACGACGAGATCGCCGCCTTCGCCTTCTACGCGGTGGTCCCCTCGGTCGGGCTGTGCGACTTCGAGGCTGCCGCGATCCTGCTGCGGCGTATCGCTCGTGCCTGCCGTGCGCGCGGCGACCTGCGCAGCGTCGACGGCCTGTACTGGGTGCTGAGCGCGCTCGAGCTGTCTCGGAACAACCCGCGCCTCGCCGCGGACTACATGGGCCGGTCCGTCGAGCTGAGACGGTCGCTCGGCTACGGCGACGAGCTCACCGTCAACGCCGCGCTCGCGATCTGGCAGGGCCTGCCGGACGACGAGGCGGCCGCGCTCGAGGACGGCATGCGCGCCGCGAGCTTCGGGGGCGTCGCCCGCATGGCCGCGGGGGCGCGCGCGATCAGGGAGATCGCGCGGGGCGACTACGCACGCGCCACCGTGCGGCTCGCCGCGCTCGTCGACGACCCCTACCTGCAGGCCAGCCACCACCACGTGCCCGAGCTCGTCGAGGCGGCGGTCCGCAGCGGCGACCAGGACCGGGCCCGGGCGGCCGCCGCGTGGCTCGCGCGCGTGGCCCGCGCCGCGCCCGGTGACTGGACCCGAGCCATGGCGCTCCGTGCTGAGGCGCTGCTCGCGGACGACGCGCATGCCGAGGCCTCGTACCTCTCCTCGATCGCGCTGCTGAGCGCGGACGGGTACCGGGGCGAGAGGGCGAGGGGCCGGCTGCTGTACGGCGAGTGGCTGCGCCGGGTGCGGCGGCGCGCCGATGCCCGCGCCCAGCTGACCCAGGCGCTGGCCGACCTGGTCGCCGTCGGCGCCACCGCCTTCGCGGAGCGGGCGCGCCGCGAGCTCGCCGCGCTGGGCGCCCCGTCCGGCGGGGACATCCCACCCCCGGACGCGGGCCCCCTCAGCGCGCAGGAGGCCCGCATCGCGCGGATGGCCGCCGGCGGGGCGACGAACGCCGACATCGGCGCCGCGCTGTTCATCAGCGCGAACACGGTCGACTACCACCTCCGCAAGGTGTTCCGGAAGCTCGGCGTCACGTCGCGCCGCCAGCTCGGCGAGCACCTGCCCCGCGCGTGAGCGCGTAGCCGCCCGCGCATCGTCCCCCGACGGACTACGCGCGACGCGTGGTGCGCATCCTCCTCGTCCCGGCGCAGCCTGACGGCACCGGACGATGCGAGGGAGGGGCCATGCCGTACGTCACCACCGAGGACGGGGCGCAGATCTTCTACAAGGACTGGGGCGCCGGCGGCAGCTCGGTCCTGCTCAGCCATGGCTGGCCGCTGAGCTCCGACGCGTGGGAGGCGACCGCGCTGTTCCTCGCGACCCACGGCCACCGCGCGATCGCGCACGACCGGCGCGGCCACGGCCGGTCGACGCAGACGTGGGACGGCAACGAGATGGACACGTACGCCGACGACCTCAAGTGCCTCATCGAGCACCTCGACCTCACCGACCTCACGCTGGTCGGGCACTCCACCGGTGGGGGCGAGATCGCGCACTACGTGGGGCGGCACGGCTCGGCGCGCGTGGCCAAGGTGGTGCTCGTGTCGGCCGTGCCGCCGCTCATGCTGCGCACCGACGACAACCCGGGCGGCCTCCCGATCGACGTGTTCGACGGGCTCCGCGCCGGCGAGGCCGCCAACAGGTCCCAGCTCTACCGCGACCTCGCGGACGGGCCCTTCTACGGGCACAACCGCTCCGGCGAGGTGCCCCAGGGCACGCGCGACGCGTTCTGGCTCCAAGGTCTCGCGTCGGGCACCCGCAACGCGTACGAGTGCATCGCGGCGTTCTCGGCGACCGACTTCCGACCCGACCTCGCCGCGATCGACGTGCCGACCCTCGTGATCCACGGCGACGACGACCAGATCGTGCCGATCGACATCTCGGGCCGCCTGTCCGCCGCGCTCGTCCCTGACGCGACGCTGCTCGTGTACGAGGGCGGCGCGCACGGCCTCCCCGACACCGACCGCGAGCGCCTCCACGCCGACCTGCTCGCATTCATCGACTCCTGAAAGGACGCCGCCATGACCGACGCACCCGACACCGTCGTCCTCATCCATGGGCTGTGGATGACCCCTCGCAGCTGGGAGCACTGGCGCACGCGCCTCGAGGCGCGCGGGCTCACCGTCCTCACCCCCGCCTACCCGGGGTTCGAGGGAGAGGTCGAGGCGCTGCGCGCCGACGACACCCCCATCGCCGAGGCGGAGGTGCCCGCCACGCTCGACCATCTCGCCACGGTCATCGAGGCGCTGCCGCGCCCGCCGATCCTCATGGGCCACTCGTTCGGCGGCGCGCTCACCCAGCTGCTGCTCGCGCGCGGGCTCGGAGCGGCCGGGGTCGCGATCGACTCGGCCCCGCCCGAGGGTGTGCGCGTGACGCCCCTGTCGCAGGCACGGTCGCTGTTCCCGGCGCTCAAGAACCCGGCCAACTTCCGCCGCGCCGTGGGCTTCACCAAGGAGCAGTTCCACTACGCCTTCACCAACACGCTGTCCCGCGAGGAGTCCGACGCGGCGTGGGACCGCTACGCCATCGCCGCTCCCGGCAACTGGGTCTGGGCCTACGGCCTCCTCGCCAACTGGCGGCCGGGGCACCAGGAGACGTACGTCGACTACACGGTCGACCGCGCGCCGCTGCTGTTCATCGCGGGCGAGAAGGACCACATCATGCCGCCCGCGGTGAACCGCTCCAACGCCAGGCACTGGCGCCGCTCACCCGCGCTCACCGAGTACCGGGAGCTTCCCGGCCGCGACCACTGGACCTGCGCCGCCCCCGGGTGGGAGGCCGTGGCCGACCTCGCGCTCGACTGGGCGCTCGAGCACGCAACCGCGCAACCCGCCGCGGCCTGACCCTCACCAAGGAGACACCGATGTTCCGCAAGCCCCGCCGGCCGGCCCTGACCGCCGCGCTCGCCACCGTCCTCGCCCTCACCCTCGGAGCCGCCGCCTGGCCGGCCTCCGCGACCGACGCCGCTGCGCATCGCGCGACGCCGAAGCCCACGATCGTGCTCGTCCACGGCGCCTTCGCCGACTCCAGCGGGTGGGCCGCCGTGCAGACGCGCCTCTCCAAGGACGGGTACCCCGTGATCGCGTTCTCCAACCCGCTGCGCGGCGTGGAGTACGACGGCGCGTATCTCGCCTCGTTCCTCACCACGATCGACGGACCCATCGTGCTCGTGGGCCACTCGTACGGCGGTGCGGTCATCACGCAGGCGGGTGCGACCGACACGGATGTGAAGTCCCTGGTCTACATCGCGGCGTTCGCTCTCGCGCCGGGCGAGTCGGTCCAGCGGGCCAGCGCCCTCGACGGGGGGTCCAACGACCTGCCGGCGAACCTCGTCCTCCGGCCGGGCCCGGACGCGAACCCCGAGAATCCCGACGCCTACATCGACCCCGCCACCTTCCCGCGGCTGTTCGCGCAGGACGTGCCGGAGGCGACGGCCAGGACGATGGCGGCCACGCAGCGACCGGCAGCGCTCGCCACACTCGGGCTGCCCGCCACGCAGGCGGCGTGGCAGACGATCCCGAGCTGGTACATGGTCGCGAAGTACGACCGGATCATCCCCCCGGTCGCGGAGCGCGCGATGGCGAAGCGAGCGCACGCGACGACCGTCGAGGTGCCGACATCGCACGTGCCGATGATCAGCCGACCCGACAAGGTCGTGGCCCTCATCGAGGCGGCCGCCAAGTAGGTGGGCCCGGCGGCGGGCGACGCGTCGCCCGCCGCCCGCGCGCGTCCGCCTGTGGCACGCTGGGAGCGACCCCGGAGGCCCCATGACGGACGATGCGCACGCACCCCGGACGGTCGGGCGCGCCTGGGCGGGCGGCGCCCGACGCGCCTTCGTGAGCCTCGGGCAGGTGCGACCGGTCGAGGGCCCACGATGGCCGCTCGCGCTGCAGGCGGCACTGTCGATGGCGCTGCCGGTCGCGATCGGGGTGGCGTCCGGCCACGCGAGCGTGGGGCTCATCGCGTCGAGCGGCGCGTTCGCGTGTCTGTACGCGTCGGATCGCCGGCCGCTGGACCGCGTGCGGATCCTGCCGATCGTCGCGACGGTGCTGACGCTGTGCACGGCGCTCGGGTCGCTGACGGGGCCGTGGCCGCTGCTGTCCGCAGCGGGCCTCGTCGCCGTCGCGGTGGGCGCCGCGGCGATCACCCACGCGTTCTCGGTCGGGCCTCCCGGACCGCTGTTCCCCGTCCTCGCCTACGGGCTGGCCTCGCACCTCAGCGTGCTCGAGGGCGGCGCGCGGCACACGCCCCCGGGCACCCTGATCGCGGCGTACGCGGCAGGCAGCGCGCTCGCGTGCGCGATCGCGGCCGCCTCGCTCGCGCGGCCCCTCAACCGCCGGGGCCCGGCGTCGTCGTGGCGTCGGCTCCTGCGCGGGCCGCGCTGGGACCCGGTCTCGACCGAGCTGCTCGTCCGTGCGCTCATCGTCGCCATCGTCGGCACCGGGGTGAGCCTCGCGGTGGTCGACCCGGCGCGCGCCTACTGGACGGTGTCCGCGGGCCTCGCGGTGATCGGGTCGCGTCCGGGACGCCGGCACGCCGCGCAGCGAGGCCTGCACCGCATCGTCGGCACCGTCGCGGGCGCGCTGCTCTACGTCGCGGTGGCCGCGGCGTTCTCCCCGCCGCCGCTCGCGCTCGCCGCGATCCTGGGCGCGCTGCAGTTCGGGGCGCAGATGCTGGTGGTGCGCCACTACGCGCTCGCGCTCGTGTGCATCACCCCGAACGTGCTGATCCTGTCGGGCGCGGCACGCGGCGTCGATCCCACGATGACGGTGGTGACGGAGCGCGTGATGGACACGGTCGTCGGCGCGGTGCTGGGAGCGGCCACCGGGCTGCTCCACCGGCCCGCGCCCCGACCACCGGGCTAGCGGGCGCCCCGCGCCTCCCGCATCGCGACGGCCCACCGCTCGAGGTCGGCGAGCATCGCGTCGAGCCCGTGCTCGTGGTGGGCGTTCGGGGTGACGGCGTAGCCGTCGAAGTCGTCCCGGTTGTTGAGGGTGGTCTGCGCGCGCACGTGCGCGATGCCGACGCAGCTGAGCACGGTGCGGAGCTGCTCCGCGGATCGCAGCCCGCCGCCGTTGCCATAGCTGACGATGGCCGCGGCCTTGTCCTGCCACTCGGACCACAGGTAGTCGATCGCGTTCTTGAGCGCGGCCGGCAGCCCGTGGTTGTACTCGGGAGTGACGAACACGAACGCGTCGTAGGGCGCGATCACCTCCGACCAGGCGCGCGTGTGCGCGTGCTCGTAGACGCCGGTGCTCGCGGCGGCCGGCTCGTCGAGCAGCGGGAGCGGATGATCGCGCAGGTCGACGATGCCGTAGGCGGCGTCGCGCCCCTGCGCCCGTCCGTGGACCCATGCCGCGACGGATTCGCCGCGCCGGCGGGGCCGCGTGCTGCCGACGATGACCGCGATGCGCAGGCTCGGGAGGCTCATGCCCGCATCCTCGCCCGCCGGATGGTGACGGGTCAACGGTCGCGGGCCCGTGCACCCGTCGGCCCGCGCAAGGCTGTGGGCAACGCCACACCGCAACTTGGTCACGGTTGGGTAAAGAACAGGCGTACAGTGGCGCCCGGGAAGCCGTGAGGATGGCGCCCCGCGAGGCCCTCGGGCCCCGACTTCCACCCCCGGCAGCGTCGCCGGGACCGAGGAGGACCATGACCGGCGTGACCACCCCCCTGCAGCATCGCCCGCGCGCCCGGACGCGCGCCGGGGACGGGACGGGACGCCGGACCGACCGCGGCGCTCGCATCGCCTCCGTGGTGCTCGCGGCGGCGCTCGTCGCTGTCCCCCTCGGGATCGTCACCGTCAACGGGATCGTCGCCGACGGCGCCGGCCGAGTCGCCGACGGCGCCTCGCAGGTCGCGGACGGCACCGCGCAGCTGAGCGCCGGCGCGCTCGAGCTCGCGGACGGCACCACGCGGGTGGACGACGGCGCGGCGCGCGTCGCGGACGGCGCCACCCAGGTCGACGACGGGGCGGCGGCATACGTCGACGGCGTGACCCGGTTCACCGCGGGCGTCGACGAGTACCTCGCGGGCGTGGGGACGCTCACCGGCGGCTACGATGCGCTCGCCGACGGCGCGCACGCCTACCTCGGCGGCATCACGCGCGCCGCGCACGGCGCCGCACGGCTCGACGACGCCGCGGCCACGGCCGCCGGGTCGGCGCGGACCCTCGCGTCGGGTGGGGCGACGCTCGCCGAGGGGCTCGCGCCGCTCGCGACCAGCACCGCGGACGCGTCCACCGCGGCGTCCGCGCTCGCGACCGCGACCGAAACCGGCGCACGGGCCGCCACCGGGCTGAGCGACAGCACGGCCAGACTGGCGTCGGACGCCGCGATCGTCGCCTCCGACGCGGCGGCCACCGACCGGCTCCTCGCCGACGCCGCCACCGCCGCCGACGCGCCGCTCACCGAGGACGGGTCGATCTCCGCCCTCACCGCGGCGATCGCGGCGGCACGCGCGACCGGCACCGTGGACCCCGCCGTCCTCGAGACCCTCGAGAAGGCCGCCGCGGCGGTCGCCGCCGACGCGACCGCCGCCTCCGAGGCCGTCGGAGCCGCCTCGACCTCCGCGGCGCGGGCCGACGCCGGCGCGACCACGCTCGCCGGTGGGGCCGGCGCCCAGGCGTCGGCCGCATCGTCCCTCGCGACGGACGCGAACGCCCTCCGCGACGGCGCGACCGGGCTCGCCACCGGCCTCGAGACCATTGCGGACGGCACCGCGGCGGCGTCCGCGGGCGCGACCCACGTCGCGGAGGGCGCGGACGCCCTCGCCGCGGGGCTCGACCGGCTCGCGGGTGGCGCCGGGAACCTCGCGGACGGGCTGGGCACGCTCGACGCCACGGGCGGCACCATCGCGACCGGAATCGCGACGCTCGGCGGAGGCGTGGAACGCCTCGACTCGGGCGCCTCGACCCTGACGGACGGCGCGGGCGAGCTCGCCCGGGGCGGCGCGAGCCTCACGGATGGCACCGGGCTGCTGGCGGCCGGCGCGACGGAGCTCGCGGACGGCACAGACCAGCTGGCGGGCGGCGCGACGCGGCTCGTCGACGGCACGGCGCGCCTCGAGGACGGCGCCGCCACCCTCGCGGACGGCACGGACACCCTCGCGACGGGCGCGTCCCAGGCGGGACCGGACGGGCTCGGCCGGGTCCTGCTCGCGGTGGGAGCGGTCGCGGCGCTCGGGGCGGCCGGGATCGCGGGCGCGCGGACGATGCGCCGCATGGGCGCGCGCGGGACAGCGCCGGCGGCGGCCTGAGGAACCCGCCCGGCCTACTTCTTCTTGTCGAGCGGGTTCTCGGGCAGCGTCCGCGGCCCGGGCTCGGGGGTGACGAGCGTCGCCGGCAGGCACTCCGCGTTGGCCGAGAGCTGGAGGTCCATGTCCAGCTCCGGGGCGAGCGTCGAGCGCAGCCCGCCGCCGTCCGCGTACTTCGAGCCGAGCACCACGTCGACGAGCGATCCCTCACGGTTGTCGTACGTCATCACGACGTCGCCGTCGAAGTTGCGCGCGACGGTGTAGGCCTGGCGGATGCCGTCCGTGCCGAAGTACAGGCGCACGAAGCCGTCGTAGGTCCTGCCCCAGTTCGCGGTGCTGACGACCTTGTAGTTGCGGTTCTTGAGGTCGCCGGCCACCGTGCCGGCCAGCCCGTTCGTGTCGGTGCCGTTGAGCACGCGCACCGCGACGTTCTTGGCCTTCATCGGGGTGCTGCCGTGCGGCGGGCACACGAGCGTGACGCTCGCGTCGTACGAGCCGGCGGGGGTCACGAATGCCTGGGAGAACGGTCCCTCGACGTCGCCCTTGTAGACGGCCGCGGCGAACAGCGCGGAGAAGGCGAGCGCGATGACGAGCACGCCGAACACGATGATCTGGCGCTCGCGACGGTGGCGGCGCACCTGCGCGCGACGGGCGTCGGGGCGTCCGTTCGCTCGCTCGGTCACAGGCACCATCCCGTCATGGGTCAGGACAACTGGCGGAGGATGGGGGATTCGAACCCCCGAGGGCTTGCACCCAACACGCTTTCCAAGCGTGCGCCATAGGCCACTAGGCGAATCCTCCAGGCGCGGCAATGGTACACGGCTTGAGGCCCGACGTCGAAACGCCATCGCGTGCCACCCGGCGGGCCCGCGCATCGTCCCTCCGGTAGGCCCACGGCCGCACGGACCTGTCCGCGGCGGCCGCTAGACTGGTCGGCGACCCCCCACGTGGCGATACCTCGCCCAACTCCCCCAGGTCGGGAACGAAGCAAGGGTAAGCGGGCTCTGTCGGGTGCGTGGGGGGTCCTCTCACGCCCCGACGCGCCTGTGGACAAGGCCGTTCACGCCGTCGGAGGGCCCCACTAGAGTCGTACCCGTGACCACCGCCCTGTACCGCCGCTACCGTCCCGACACCTTCGCGGACGTCGTCGGGCAGGAGCACGTCACCACGCCCCTCATGCAGGCGCTGCGCGCCGACCGCGTCAACCACGCGTACCTGTTCTCGGGACCGCGCGGGTGCGGCAAGACCACCTCGGCGCGCATCCTCGCCCGCTGCCTCAACTGCGCACAGGGCCCCACCGACACCCCGTGCGGCACGTGCGACTCGTGCCTCGAGCTCGCGCGCGGCGGCGCCGGCTCGGTCGACGTGGTCGAGATCGACGCGGCCTCGCACAACGGCGTCGACGATGCGCGTGAGCTGCGCGAGCGGGCGGCGTTCGCGCCGGCGCGCGACCGCTACAAGATCTTCATCCTGGACGAGGCCCACATGGTCACCACCCAGGGCTTCAACGCGCTGCTCAAGCTGGTCGAGGAGCCGCCGCCGCACGTGCGGTTCATCTTCGCGACCACCGAGCCGGACAAGGTCATCGGCACCATCCGCTCGCGCACCCACCACTACCCGTTCCGCTTGGTGCCGCCGCCGGTGCTGCAGGGCTACCTCGAGCAGCTGTGCGAGGCCGAGGGCGTGACCGTCGCCGGCGGCGTGCTGCCGCTTGTCATCCGCGCGGGCGGCGGCTCGGTGCGCGACACCCTCTCGGTGCTCGACCAGCTCATGGCGGGCTCGGACGACTCGGGCGTCACCTACGACCGCGCGATCGCGCTGCTGGGGTTCACCGACGCGACGCTGCTGGACGACGCGGTCGACGCGATCGCCGCCGCCGACGGCGCATCGCTGTTCGACGTGGTCGAGCGCGTGATGTCCACCGGGCACGAGCCGCGGCGCTTCGTCGAGGACCTGCTCGAGCGGCTGCGCGACCTCATCGTGCTGTGCGCCGCCGGGGACGGTGGGGCGCGGGCGCTCGGATCGCTGCCCGAGGATCAGCTCGCCACGATGCGCGACCAGGCCCGCCGCCTGGGCCTCGCGCGCGCGTCCGCCGCGGCGGACCTCGTCAACGACGCGCTCACCCGCATGGTGGGCGCGACCTCGCCGCGCCTGCACCTCGAGCTGCTGTGCGCCCGCCTGCTCGCCTCGGACCCGGGAGCGGTCGCGGCGGCGCCCGGCGTGCCCGTGGTCGCGGCGCCGGTCGCGCCCGCTGCACCCGCGCCCGCGGCGCCCGCACCCGCTGCAACTGCACCCGCCGCACGCACCGAGAGCGCCGCCCCGACGCCGAACCCCGCGCCCGAGCGGAACCCCGAGCCGGCTCCCGTCGCCACCCCGGCACCCGCACCGGCCGTTGCCCCCACTGCCGCTCCGGCTCCCGCGCCGGCTGCCGAGCCCGCACCCGCAGCGCCTGCCGCGTCCGCGGGCGGCACGGCCGCCGACACCGAGCTCGTCCGCCGCCGCTGGCCCGAGGTGCTCGGCACGCTCGAGCGCTGGCGCGTCACCTGGACCCTCGTGAGCCAGAACGCCCAGGTGTCGTCGGTGCAGGACGGCACGCTGTCGCTCGCGGTGTCCAACCCCAACCTCATCGCGATGCTCGACGGCGGCAAGCACGCCGAGAACCTCCAGCTCGCGATCCGCGAGACCCTCGGGATGCAGCTGCGCATCACCGCCGTGGCGGGACCAGCCGCCGCTCCGGCCCCTCGTGCGGCGGCGCCCGCCGCGCCCGCCGCTCGCCCCGCATCGTCCCCCGCGCCCGTCGCGAGCCCCGCCCCGGCGCCGGCTCCCACCCGCCAGGCGCCCGCCCCGGCCGCCGCGCCCGTCCCCGCGAACGAGCCGGCCCCGCCGTGGGACGTGCCGCCGCCGGACGACGAGCCGCCGTACTTCGAGGAGGAGATCTCGGAGGACGACGCGCGTCCGGACGACGCCGGGCTCAGCGCCGCGGAGATCCTCGCGCGCGAGCTCGGCGGCACCGTCATCGAGGACTGACCGGCCGCCGCGCGTCCCCAACCGGCGCACAGATGGCCGCTCGCACAGCGGCGCACCTGGAACGCGCGTGGGCGCGTCGATCTGTACGGCGGTTCGAGCCGAGGCGAGCCGCGACCTCGCGCTGACCGGCACCGTCGGCGGGTGCGCCTACGCTGGTCCCCATGTACGACGGCGCGGTTCAGGACCTCATCGACGAGCTCGGCCACCTCCCGGGCATCGGCCCCAAGAGCGCCCAGCGCATCGCGTTCCACATCCTCTCGACGGACCCGGCCGACGTGCGCCGCCTTGCCGACGCGATCATCACGGTCAAGGAGAAGGTGCGCTTCTGCACCACGTGCGGCAACGTCGCGGAGGCCGAGCAGTGCCGCATCTGCCTCGACCCACGGCGCGCCGAGGACGTCCTGTGCGTGGTCGAGGAGCCCAAGGACGTGGTGGTCATCGAGCGCACGCGCGAGTTCCGCGGCCGCTATCACGTGCTCGGCGGCGCGATCGACCCGATGAACGGCGTCGGCCCCGACGACCTGCGGATCCGCGAGCTCCTCTCCCGCCTCGGCGACGGGAGGATCGAGGAGGTCATCATCGCGACCGATCCCAACATCGAGGGCGAGGCCACCGCGACCTACCTCGCGCGCATGCTCGGGCCCATGGGCGTGACCGTGTCGCGCCTGGCCTCGGGCCTGCCGGTCGGCGGCGACCTCGAGTACGCCGACGAGGTCACCCTCGGCCGCGCGTTCGAGGGACGCCGCAAGGTCAGCTAGCTGGCGGCTCTCGACTCGCTGCGCTGCTCCACACACGCACGGCCCGCGGGGACCGATCCGCCGCGCTTCCCCACCACGCACCTGGGGTGATGCGTCACGCCACGCGCGTGCCCTGACGGAGCTTCTTGTAGGGCACCCGCAGGCGGGCGATCACGATCCACACCGAGCCGACGAGCAGGACGGCCTCCACGCCGAGCCCGATCCACGGGGCGCGCGGGTAGACGGACGCGGTCGACTGCTGCTCCTGCCAGCCGTCGTCGTAAGCCTGGCCGTTGGCGTCCGCGACGAGCATCGCGCACTCGTCGTAGCGCTGGCCCGCGAGGTCGGCCTCCGAAGGCCCGATCCGCATGTCGCTGACCCAGCTGTGCATCTGCGCGAACATGCCGGGGGCGGCGCGGCCGTCCTGCTCCCACGTGTCGTAGCTGATGATCGGCGACGACTCGCCGATGAGCACGACCGGGTTGGCGAGCAGCAGCCACGCCGTGCGCTCGGTGTGCGGCACCCCGTACGACCAGTCGGACTGCCCCTCGACGCACGGCAGGGTGGCCGGGTCCACCTCGGACCAGTCCCAGTTCTCGTAGGCCACCCGCTGCTCGTCCGTGAGCGCCTCGTAGTCGACGCTGCGCGAGGTGTCGGTGACGGTCTCGGACACGAGCGGCTGGGTGAAGATGAACACGAGCAGCGTCCCGAGCAGGAGCGCGCCCGTCGTGAGGTGCGCGAGCGACACGGAGGCGACCGCGCGCGCCGCGAGCGAGGACCACGCGAGACCGATCGCGGTCGAGGTGAGCACCACGAGCAGGATCACCCCGATCACGGTGACCAGCTCGCCCCAGTGCCATCCCGAGCGCGCGAAGGCGTAGACCAGGAACGGCGTCATGGTGAGCAGCACCACGACCGCGATCAGCCACGAGGCGAGCAGCTTGCCGATCGCGAGGTCGCCCGCCGTGAGCCGGGTCATCTGCAGCGGCGCGAGCACGCCCTCGGACGAGTCGCCGTTGACGGAAGTCGCCGCGAGCGACGGCGCGATGAGCATGCCCGCACCCAGCACGAGCACGAGCACCATCTCCATGGGCGTGGACGTCATGTCCTCGCCGCTCACGACCGCGAGCAGGACGCCGACCGCGATGATGAGCGCGAGCAGCAGACCGTAGAAGATCCACCCCTTGGTGGACGGCCGCCGCCGGCGCAGCTCGATGCCCGTGACGAGCCACACGCCGCGCGGCGTCGGCAGCCACGGGTTGCCCTTCGCGCGCGGGACGGCGGACGATGCGGGCGCCGGCTCGGGCGCGTCCGCGGGGGCCGGGTTCTGGTCCACGAGGGTCATCGCCGCTCCTCCTCCATCGCCATGTAGGTCTGCTCGAGCGCGCTGCCCGCCGGGCCGAACCGGTGCACGCGCACGCCCTGGCCCATGAGCCACGCGAGCGCGTGGAAGGCCTCGTCCTCGTCGCCCACGCGGATGACGGCGCCGACGGTCTCCTCGTCGAACGGCACGCCGGCGTCGGTGAGCGCGGCCTTGAGCGCCGCATCGTTCAGCGCGACCACCCGGTAGCGGCGGCGCGCGTCCGCGACCTTGTCGGCGATCTCGTCGCCGAGCGTGCGGCCCTTGGACATGAAGACGGCCTCGTCGACCATCTCGTCGAGCTCGGCGAGCACGTGGCTCGACACCAGCACGGCCTTGCCGTCCGCGGCGAGCTCGCGCACCAGCGTGCGCAGCTCGACGCGCGAGCGCGGATCGAGCCCGTTGGCGGGCTCGTCGAGCAGCAGCACGTCGGGATCGTTCATGAGCGCCCGCGCGAGGGACAGGCGCTGCTTCTGGCCCCGCGACAGGACGCGGGTGGGCCGGTCGGCGAACTCGGACAGGTGCACCATCTCGAGCAGCCCCGCGCCGCGCTCCCGCGCCTCGTGCTTGGCGAGCCGGTAGCCGCGTCCCATGAGCGTGAGCGTCTGGAGGCACGTGAGGTTGTCCCACGAGCCCAGCTGGTCCGGCATCCACCCGATCGCGGTGCGCACGGCGGCCGAGTCCGTCCGCGGGTCGATGCCCGCGATGCGGATCTCCCCGGCGTCGGGCCGCAGCAGCCCCGCCAGCATGAGCATGAGCGTGGTCTTGCCGCACCCGTTGGGCCCGATCAGCGCCGTGACCGTGCCGGGCTGCACCTCGAGCGTCGCGTCGGCCACCGCCTGCACCGATCCGAACGCCCGGGACACGCCCCGCGCGGACACCGCCGCCGTGGTCACGTCCGTGGCTGTCGCCGTCATGGACCCCCCGATCCCCTCGGCGCGGCCCCCATGCCGCGCATCGTGCCCCCACCCTCGCACACCCGCACGGGCGCGGCCATCAGGGACACCCCGGATATCCTCCCTGATCAATCCTGCATTTCGGACATCTCGGTCGCGATCGCGAAGTCCTCCTCGCCCGCGTAGCCCGGTCGCACGTCCCGCACGGGCTCGCCGTAGACGATGGTCGCGCGCGCCTCGTCGTGCGTGGGGGCGTCGACGCGGCCGTCGCGGATCAGCGCCAGCCAGTCGCGGTGGACCGCGTCCGCGAGCGCCTGGGGCGCGTCCGCACCGACCCGCCGGACCGCGGCGGGGTCTCTCAGGATGTCGAAGCCGAAGGGCAGGTCGAGGCAGTGCACCGCGAGTCCCGGCCCCGGCATCGGCCACCGGAAGTCGTAGGCCCAGGTGGGCGCCGTCGTCGCGGAGCCGACGCGCAGCCCGGCCCACCGGGCGACGTGGCGGCGGAATGTGATGTCCGTGACGGCGTGACCGACCACGGCGACCGCGTCCGCGGCGGGCGCGCGCTCGACGAGCCCGTCGGCGGCCGCGCCCTCGATGCGCATGTGCGCGAGGACCGCCCGCGGGTCGAGGCCGGCGAGCCGCGGCGCGGCGTCGCCCACCGCGAGGTCGAACTCGTGCGCGGTGGCGCCGATGAGCAGCGGGACGTCGGCGCCGACGCCCGCGCGGATGCCGTCCGCGACGGTGGTCGGGACCAGCTCGCCGTCGATGACCGGGGACAGCACGAGCCCCGCGTCGTCGACGAGCGTGGGCAGCGGGTCGTCGGGCTGCTCCGCCATCGCCGCCTGCGCCTCGAGCACCCGCGCCTCCGGGAGCGACCGCCAGCCCGTCAGGTCGGGCGTGATGCCGAGCCGGGCGGCGCTCGCCCGCGAGCGCTCCCGCGCCGCGTCGAGGCGCACGGGCGAGTCCGCGGGCGACAGCGCGATCGCGCCGTGGAAGAGGCCCTGCGCGGCCGGGAGCGTGAGCAGGCGCATCACGGCCGCGCCGCCCGCGGACTGACCCGCGATCGTCACCCGGGCGGGGTCGCCGCCGAACTCGCGGATGTTGTCGCGCACCCACGCGAGCGCGGCGAGCCAGTCGAGCACGGCGCGGTTGGCTGGCGCGCCGTCGATCCAGCCGAAGCCGTCGAAGCCGAGCCGGTAGGACGGCGCGACCGTCACCACGCCGTCGCGGTGGAACGCCTGGCCGCCGTACCAGGGGCTCGCGTGCGAGCCGGCGACGAAGCCGCCGCCGTGGAGGTAGACGAGCACGGGCAGCCCCGCGCCGGCGCCCGGATCGGGCGTGCCCACGTCGAGCGTGAGGAGATCGTCGCCCGGGATGGAGGGCTCGGGGATGAACGCGTCCGCGAACGGCGAGCGCCGCTGCGGGGTCGCGCCGTGGAGCACGGCCGGCCGCACGCCGTCCCACGCCGCACGCGGCTCGGGCGCGAGGAAGCGACGCTCCCCGACGGGCGGCTCGGCGTACGGGATGCCGAGGAAGATCGCGGCCCGGCTGAGGCCGCCGTCGGCCGACCGATGCTCGCGCCAGGCGCCTCGCACGGCGCCGGCTCGGGTGCGGATCACGGGTGCGTCGTCGCTCACCCGACCCACCCTAGGGGCGGGACGATGCGACCGTCCGGGACCCGCGCATCGTCCCCCGGCCTCGGGCACGGGTGCACGCGCGCGCGTCCCCTAGAATGAGACACCGTGTCCGCCGTGCGGTCACGCCCCCCATTCCTCCTGGAGTCTTGCATGTCCCTTGTGGTGCAGAAGTACGGCGGATCGTCGGTCTCCGACGCCGAGGCGCTCAAGCGCGTCGCGCGTCGCGTCGCCGACACGGTGAGGGACGGGAACGACGTGGTCGTGACCGTGTCGGCGATGGGCGACACGACGGACGAGCTCATCGACCTCGCGAACGAGGTCACCGACGCCCCCGACGCCCGCGAGATGGACATCCTCCTCACCGCTGGCGAGCGCATCTCGATGGCGCTGCTCGCCATGGCGATCGGCTCCGAGGGCGTCCCGGCCCAGGCGTTCACCGGCCCGCAGGCCGGCGTCATCACCACCGAGCACCACGGCCGCGCGCGCATCATCGACGTCGCGCCGGGCCGCCTGCAGCGCGCGCTGCAGCAGGGCAAGGTCGCGATCGTCGCGGGCTTCCAGGGCCTCAACCAGGAGACGCAGGACGTCACCACGCTCGGCCGCGGCGGCTCCGACACCACCGCCGTCGCCCTCGCCGCCGCGCTCGGCGCGGACGTGTGCGAGATCTACACCGACGTCGACGGCGTGTTCTCAGCCGACCCGCGCGTCGTGCCCGCCGCCCGCAAGCTCGACCGCATCACCTACGAGGAGATGCTCGACATGGCGGCCTCGGGCGCGAAGGTGCTCATGCCCCGCTGCGTCGAGTACGCGCGCCGTTTCAACGTGCCCATCCACGTCCGCTCGTCCTTCTCCGGCCTGGAGGGGACGTGGGTCGTGGGGGAGACTGGAGAAGGAGACGAGATGGAAGACCCGATCATCGCGGGAGTCGCGCACGACAAGTCCGAGGCGAAGATCACCGTCACGGGCGTCCCCGACGTGCCCGGCTCCGCCGCGCGCCTGTTCGAGGCCGTCGCGCGCGCCGACGTGAACATCGACATGATCGTCCAGAACGTGTCGGCGACGAACACGGGCGTCACGGACATCTCGTTCACGCTGCCCGCCGCGTCAATCCCGGACGCGATCGCGGCGATCGAGGCGGACCACGCGTCCATCGGCTTCGAGGCCCTCGCCACAGACGACACGATCGGCAAGATCTCGCTGATCGGCGCCGGCATGCGCTCCTCGTCGGGGGTGTCCGCGAAGTTCTTCGCGGCGCTGCGCGACGCGGGCGTCAACATCGAGATGATCACGACGTCGGACATCCGCATCTCCGTCGTCACCCGCGCGGAGCAGCTCGAGAAGGCCGTCCGCGCGGTCCACACCGCGTTCGAGCTCGACTCCACCGAGGGCGAGGCCGTGGTCTACGGAGGGACGGGACGATGAGCCTCACCATCGCAGTCGTGGGCGCCACCGGACAGGTGGGCGCCGTCATGCGCGAGCTGGTCGCGGAGCGGTTCCCCGACGCCACCGTGCGGTTCTTCGCGTCCGCGCGCTCGGCCGGCAAGGCGCTGCCGCACCTCGGCGGCGAGGTCGTCGTCGAGGACGTCGCCTCGGGCGACTATGCGGGCATCGACATCGCGCTGTTCTCGGCCGGCGGCGCCGCGTCGAAGGAGTACGCACCCCTGTTCGCCGCCGCGGGCGCCATCGTGATCGACAACTCGTCGGCGTGGCGCAAGGACCCCGACGTGCCGCTCGTCGTCTCGGAGGTCAACCCCGAGGCGCTGAACGACATCCCCAAGGGCATCGTCGCGAACCCCAACTGCACCACCATGGCCGCGATGCCGGTGCTCAAGCCGCTCCACGAGGCCGCCGGCCTCGAGCGCCTGGTCGTGTGCTCGTACCAGGCCGTGTCCGGCTCGGGCCTCGCCGGCGTCGAGGAGCTGCACTCGCAGGTCGCCGCGACCGTGGACGGCGCGAAGGCGCTCGCGCACGACGGCTCCGCCGTCGAGTTCCCCGCGCCCGTCAAGTACGTCGCGCCGATCGCGTTCAACGTGGTGCCGCTCGCCGGCTCCGTGGTGGACGACGGCTCCAACGAGACCGACGAGGAGCAGAAGCTCCGCAACGAGTCGCGCAAGATCCTCGGCCTGCCCGAGCTCCTGGTGTCCGGCACGTGCGTGCGCGTGCCCGTGTTCACCGGACACTCGCTGTCGATCAACGCCGAGTTCGAGCGCGGCATCACCCCCGCCGACGCCTACGAGATCCTCGCGAACGCGCCGGGCGTGCGCGTCGAGGAGGTCCCGACCCCGCTCGCGGCCGCCGGCGGCGACGTGTCGCTCGTGGGCCGGATCCGCCAGGACCGGTCGCTCGAGGGCACGCGCGGCCTCGTGCTGTTCGTCTCGGGCGACAACCTGCGCAAGGGCGCGGCGCTGAACGCCGTGCAGATCGCGGAGCTGGTCGCCGAGCGGATCACGGCCGCCGCGTAGCCGCACGGACGATTCCCAATGACACTTGTGGCAGATGTGACGAGTGGGGCGGCGCGGGTAGCGCGTCCGTCTCACCCGCCACACCATTCACAGTGGTCACATCTGTCATTGGGAATCGCTGAGGTCAGGCCAGCAGGAGCGCCATCGCCCCTGTGATCGCCAGGGTGATGAGCGCGGGCGGCAGCGTGCCCTTGAGCAGCTCCCCCTCGCGGCCGGCCATGCCCACGGTCGCGGCCGCCGCGATGATGTTGTGCGGGCAGATCATGTTGCCGATCGCGGCGCCGGCGTTCTGCGCCCCGATCAGCGGCAGCGCCGACAGCCCCGCCTGGTTCGCGGTGAGGTCCTGGAAGTCCGTGAACAGGATGTTGGAGGACGTCGCGGAGCCCGTCATGAACGTGCCGAGCGCCCCCACGAACGGCGACAGCAGCGGCCACGCGGCGCCCGCCCCGGCCGCGGCGACGGCGAGCTGGGTCGTCATGCCGGACTCGGACATCGTGTAGGCCACCGTCACCATCGCGACGAGCGCCGCGAACACGGGGATCACCTGACGCGTCGCGACCGAGAACGCGCCGCCGATCTCCGCGCGCGTCGCGCGCTGCCACAGCGCCCCGCCCAGGAACGCCACGAGCAGCAGCGGGCCCGGGTGGTACAGCGGCTGGATCCCGTCGCCGAAGGCCCCGTCGAACAGGCTCCAGGTGACGTCCCACGACTGGGAGCCTGTCTTGATGGGTGGCACCAGGCGGGTGAGCAGCACCAGCACCACGAGGATCGCGTACGGCGCCGTCGCCGCGAGCAGCGACATGCGGTGCGCCTCGGTGGCCTCCACCTCGGCCGCGGCGTGCTCGACCTCGCGCTCGGCGGCCTCCTCGGGGCCGGTCATCGCGTGCGCCCGGGCGCGCCTCACCACCACGGCGCGCACGAGCGCGATGAAGATGCCGGCCCCGATGATCGCCCCCATCAGCGACGGCAGCTCGGGGCCCACGAAGCGGGCGATGAGCAGGTAGGGCGCGAAGAACGCCGCGTACGCCACCGCCATCCACCGCCACGGCGGCCCCGCGGTGGGGATGAGCGTGCCCACGAGCCGCGCGACGGTGAACGCGAGCACCAGGCCGGTCACCACCATGTACGGCGAGACGGCCCACGACAGGTCGACGGGGTCGTGGTCGACGATCGCCGCCTGCGCGAGCGTGGGCGTGCCGACCGCGCCGAAGGGCACCGCCGCGACGTTGCCGGCCATCGCCGCCACGACCGCCGTGCCTGGCTTGAAGCCCGCCGCCACCAGGAACGGCGCCGACAGGGCGACGGGCGTGCCGAAGCCGGCCGCGCCCTCGATGAGCAGGGTGAAGAACCAGGCGATGAGCAGCGCCGCGACCCGCGGATCGGGGGTGATGCGCGCGAGCCCGGCCTCGATGGCCGCGGTCGCGCCGGTCCTCTGCTGGAGGTGGTGGATGCCGAGCGCGGGCCCGATGATGAGCATCACCGTGAGCGCGGTCCACGCGGCGCTCACCACCACACCCGTGACGCCCTGCACCCGCCCGAAGCCCTCGTCCGTGCCGAAGCCGAACGTGGTGAGCGCGATGACGATCGCGACGATCGCCGCCGACAGGCCCGCCCAGATGGCCGACCACTTCAGCCCGATCATGAGCACCAGCACGACCGCGATCGGCAGCGCCGCCAGCAACGTGTCCATGGGTGGCCTCCCCCGCGCATCGTCCCTGGCTCACGCTAGCCCGTGCGGGCGCGCGGGGCGCGGGGGACGATGCGCGGGCCGGCTACACGCCCGTCGCGCCGGAGCGCTTGCGGGCGAGCGCGTCCACCGTCGCCGCGAGCACCAGCACGCCGCCGGTCACGGCGAGGTTGGCGCCCGCCGAGAACGACAGCAGGCCCATGCCGTTGGTGATGACCGCGATGACGGTGCCGCCGAGCACGGCATGCATGAGACGGCCGCGTCCGCCGAACAGGCTGACGCCGCCCACGACCGCCGCCGCGACCCCGGACAGCACGATCTGGGTGCCCGTCGAGGCGTCGGCCGACCCCACCTGCGACACGTAGAAGACGCCCGCGACCACGGCGAGCACCGAGCACGTGATGAACGCCGTCCACTTCACGAGCGCGACGTTGACGCCGGAGCGGCGGGCCGCCTCGGCGTTGCCGCCGATGGCGTAGAGGTAGCGGCCGTAGCGCGTGCGGTCGAGCACGTACGTGCCGACCATGATGATGAGCAGGATGATCGGCACCACGATCGGAACGCCCTGGAGCGGGTGGAGGGCGGAGCCGCGGTCCTGGTTGAGGTAGAACACCACCGCGGCGCCGAGCAGGGCGATCACGCCGAGCTTGGCTATCATGATGCTGAGCGGCGGGTTGGGCGCTCCCGACGCGATGCGACGGCGCCGGTCGATGAGCGCGACGACCAGCAGGGCCGCGAGCGCGACCACCAGCATCAGCCATCCGAGGAGGGGCGGGAGGTTGTTGTTCTCGATCGCGAGGATCGGCGCGGGGTTGAGGATGTACGTGCCGCCGGCGCCGATGATGACGAGCATCACGCCCTGCAGACCCAGGAACAGGCCGAGCGAGACGACGAACGATGGCACGCCTATCCGTGCGACGAAGAACCCGATGAAGGTGCCGATCGCCGCTCCGATCGCGAGCGAGATGAGCAGCGCGAGCGGCCACGCCATGCCGCCCGGCTGCGTGATCTTGACGAAGACGCCCATGGCCGTGCCGAAGGTCACGCCGGCCGACAGGTCGATCTCGCCCAGGAGCAGCACGAACACCAGGGCCATGGCCAGGGTGACCAGCGGCGCCGCCTGGGTGAACAGGTTCGCGATGTTGCGCTGCGTGAGGAACAGCGGGTTGGCGACCGCGAAGATCGCGACCAGCACCACGAGGCCGCCCACGGCGGGCAGCGGACCCATGTCGCCGCCGCGGACGCGGCTCCAGTACGCGGACAGCGCCTCGCCCACGCCGCCCTCCGTGCCCTTGCCCAGCAGGCTCGGTGCGTCGGCCGGGACCTCGATGGCCGGCCCGTCGCTCTCGATCTCGGTGCTCACGCCTGGACCTCCGTCATCGTCTTGGTGCCCGTGATGTAGCCGACGATGTCGTCGCGGGTGGTGTCCTTGGCCTGCACGCGCGCCGTCATCGTGCCGAGGTACAGGACGCTGATGTCGTCCGCCACGGCGAAGACGTCCTGCAGGTTGTGGGAGATGATGATCACCGCCACGCCGCTGTCCGCGAGGCGCCGCACCAGGTCGAGCACCTGGGCCGTCTGGGCCACGCCCAACGCGGCGGTGGGCTCGTCGAGGATGACGACCCTGGCCTTCTTGACCACCGAGCGGGCGATGGCGACGGTCTGCCGCTGGCCCCCCGACAGCGAGGCGACCTTCTGGCGCAGCGACTTCACCGTCTTGACGGAGAGCGTCTGGAGCGCGCGCGCCGCCTCCGCCTCCATCTGTCCCTCGTTGAAGGTGCCACCGATGAGCTCCTCGCGGCCGAGGAACATGTTCTGCACGATGTCGAGGTTGTCGCACAGCGCGAGGTCCTGGTAGACCACCTCGATGCCGAGCCGTGCCGCCTCGCGCGGGTGGTGCAGGGAGACGGGCTCGCCGTCGAACAGCACCTCGCCGCCATCGTAGGGCTGGACGCCCGCGAGGCCCTTGATGAGCGTGGACTTGCCGGCTCCGTTGTCGCCGACGAGCGCGGTGACGCGCCCGACCTCCGCGGTGAGGTCGACCCCCTTGAGGACGCTCACCGGGCCGAAGCTCTTGGTGACCCCCTTGAGCTCGACGATGGGATGTGTCATCAGATCCTCCAGGTCGTGTGGCGTGGACGACGGGCGGCGAGGGGAAAGGCCCCGCGTCGCGCGGACGCGGGGCCCTCCCTCGTGGAGCCGTCAGGACGCGGGCTTGAGACCGATCGCGTCGCACTTGGCCTTGACGTCACCCGTGCAGACCTCGTTGTACGACGCGTTGCCGTCGTCGAAGACCTGCTGGATGCTGTCGTTGTTGCCGATGCTGATCGGCGTCTCCGGGAAGAACGGCACGCCGTCCAGGGTCTGCGGAGCGGTCGGCGTCTCGCCCTTGAGGAGCTCGACCGCAAGCTTGGCGGTCTCGCTGGCCTCGAGCTGGTAGGGCTTGTAGACCGTCCCCGTCTGCTTGCCCAGCAGGACGTTCTGCAGGCCCGCGACGGAGGCGTCCTGACCGGACACCGGCACCGTGAGGTGGTTCTTGTCGAGGACGGTGATCACGCCCGCGGCATTGGTGTCGTTGGCCACCCACACGGCGTCGACCTTGCCTCCGAGCTTGGTCAGCGCCTGCTCGAAGTTGGTCGCGCTCTTCTGGCCGTCCCAGACGCCCGGCGGCTCGGCGGCCGGCTTGATGCCCGCGGCGGACATCACCTTGACGGCGCCGTCGTGGAACATCGCGGCGTTGCCGTCGGCCGGGTCGCCGCCCATGTAGACGACCGTGGCCGTGGCCGGGTCCTTGCCCTCCGCCTTGAGCCCGTCGACGATCATCTGACCCTCGAGCTCGCCCACCTTCTCGTTGTCGAAGGAGACGTAGTAGTCGGCCTTGGCGATCGGGCGGTCGTACGCGATGACGGGGATGCCCTGCGCCTCGGCCTTGGCCGTGACCGCGGTGGCGGCGCCGTTGTAGTCGACGAGGATCATCACGCCGCAGCCGCCGGTGAGCATCTGGTCCGCGATGGTCGCGTACTTGCCGGTGTCACCCTGCGCGTTCTGGATGTTCGCCTCGAACCCGGCGTCGGTGATCGCCTTCTGCAAGGCGGGACGGTCGCCGTTCTCCCAGCGGGGGGACGATGCGGCGTCGGGCAGGATGACGCAGGCGGTGCCTTGAGCCATCGCCCCGGTGCTGCTGGTGCTCGGAGCGGCGCTCGAGCCGCTGCTGCTCCCGTTGCTGCTGCCGCCGGACGAACACCCGGCGAGCACGAGGACCGAGGCTGCGAACAGCGACCCGGCCGCGATCAGAGAGGATTTCTTCACGTCGATACCCCTTCCCTGGTGAGGGCGTCCTTACCCTCGGCGCGGCCCTCGACGTTGAGGTGGCGCTTCGCTCACCATATGCCTGGGAGGGCTTGTTGCAACAGGCTGACAACCCGGTAAGTTGACGCGTCGATCACAACGTTCTTCCTGGTCACTTGCCTATTAGGCGCGACACTTGGCCTTATACAAGGGCACATGGTGCCGCCGCGGGCGCGCGGAGACGCGGAGGCGCGTCCGACGCGGACCCTGCATACCGCGGGCATACCGGGCCGACCCACGCTCGGAGGGGCGTCGCGCATCGGCGCCACGCCGACGAGAGGGAGGCACCATGCACACTGTCCGGACACGTCTCGCGGTCGGCCTCGCGGCCGCTCTCGGCCTCGCGCTCGCATGGGCGGCACCCGCCGCCGCGGGCAACGGCACCGAGGTCCAGCACGGCTACGTCTTCAGCGAGTACTACGAGGACGACGCGTGCTCCACCGAGCCCAATGTGACCACCTACACCGTGAAGACGTTCCACGAGACGTTCCGCCCCCGCGCGGACGGCTCGTGGACCTATCACTACCTGGCGGTCGTCACCTATGCGACCGACTACGTCTCGCCCGCGATGGAGGACGTCACGGGGCGGCTCACGGAGGACGTCATGTACCTGCTGACGCCGGGACAGACGTTCGTCCACACCGGCACCTTCAAGGACTTCTACGGCGACGTGAAGATCCACGAGCGCGGCCACTTCACGCTCGTGGACGGGGTCCCGCGCGTCGAGTGGGACGCGTCGGTGATCGACTGCGGGTAGCCGCGCACCGCATCGTCCCCGTGGAATGCAGAAGGGCCGGATCCGTGCGGATCCGGCCCTTCTCTCAACCGTCGGGGTGACAGGATTTGAACCTGCGGCCTCCTCGTCCCGAACGAGGCGCGCTACCAAGCTGCGCCACACCCCGGTCTTGAGCCTGACAAGAGTATCGGACCGATGCCCGATTCACGAAATCGGCTCCGCTCAGGCTCGCGGCACCAGGGTGAGGATCGTCGCCTCGGGGCGGCACGCGAAGCGGTACGGCGCGTACGGCGACGTGCCGAGGCCCGCGGACACATGCACGTAGGCGCCGGAGCCGCCGGAGTCGGGGCGCACGCCCGGCCAGCCGTGCAGGCCGCTCGCGCGGCTCGTGTCGAGGTCGCAGTTGGTGACCAGCGCGCCGTAGAACGGCACGCACACCTGGCCGCCGTGGGTGTGGCCGGCGAGGATGAGCTCCGCGCCGTCGACGGCCATCTCGTCGAGCACGCGCGTGTACGGGGCGTGCGCGACGCCGATGCGCAGCGCGGCCCCCTCGACCCGCTCGGCGGCGGCGGGCATGGCGTCGCGGCGGATGTGCGGGTCGTCGACGCCCACGAGGTCGAGCACGGCACCCGCGGCCTCGATCACCCCGCGTGCGTTGTTGAGGTCCACCCAGCCTCCCGCGACGAGGCCGTCGCGCAGGTCCTCGGTGGGCAGCGCCGCCTGCTTCGGGCGCAGCCGGGAGGGGCCGCCGAAGTAGTCGAGCGGGTTCTTGGGCAGCGGGCCGTGGTAGTCGTTCGAGCCGAACACGAACGCGCCCGGCTTGGACAGCAGCGGCCCGAGCGCCTCCAGCACGGTCGGGACCGCGTCCGGGTGGGCGAGGTTGTCGCCCGTCGTGATGACGGCGTCGACCTGCTCGTCCGCGAGCGAGCGGACCCACGCGACCTTGTCCCGCTGTCGCGGCGTGAGGTGAAGGTCCGACAGGTGCAGGATCCGCACCGGGCGGCTCCCCGCAGGCAGCACCGGCACCTCGTGGCGGCGCAGCGTGAACGCGTGCGCCTCGACGAGGCCCCAGGCGAGGCCCGCGGCGGCGGTGGCGGCGAGGCCGATGACGACGCGGCGCATCGTCAGTTGCCCTTGCCGTTGCTGTTCTTGCCGTTGCCCTTGCCGGAGTTGTCGGGGGTCGGGGTCGCGCTCGTGTCCGAGCCCGCGCTCCAGCCGGCCGGGGGGTTGGTCGCGAACCATGCCGGCGGCCACTCCCCGGTGTAGCCGTCAGGGGCGACGTTCGGGTCCCAACCCTTGGGCCACTTGGTGTACCAGGAGGGCTGCTTGTCGGTCGCGACCGTGTAGTTGACGGTCGCGCCCGGCAGGGACTTCCAGTACGCGCTCGGCGACTGGGCGATGATCGTGCCCGGCGCGGCGTCCGTCGAGTACTGCTCGCTCGGCGTCGCTGCCAGGCGGAACCCGGCCGACGACAGGGTGGTGCTCGCCTGGTCGGCGGTCATGCCGATGATCGACGGCACCGGGACGGGCTTGCCGTAGAGGACGTCGTTGGACACCGCCGGGAACTGCTCGACGGGCATGCCCTGCAGCGCGACGTCCATGTACGCCTTCCACGTGGGTGCGGCGAGCGAGGAGCCGTACAGCACCGGGTAGTACTGGCCGTTGAGCCAGATGTTGGTGCCCTCCTCGTCGTGGTTGGGGTTGCCCAGCCACACGGTCGCGACGAGGTTCGGGGTGTAGCCCATGAACCACAGGTGCATGTTGAGGTTGGCCGTACCGGTCTTGCCGGCCGCGGGCCTGCCGTCCGCGAGCTGCGCGACCGTGCCGGAGCCCTCCTTGATGACGTCCTGCATCGCGTAGGCGACGCCGTCGGCGATCTCCTTGTCGATCACGCGCTTGCAGTTCTGCGGCGGGACGTCGAGCTTGTTGCCCTCCGAGTCCGTCACCGACAGGATCGCGATCGGATCGCAGCGCACGCCCTCGTTCGCGAACACCTGGGCGACCTGCGCCATGGTGAGCGGCGAGGCGTTCTGGGTGCCCAGCGCGATGGTCGGGTTGATCTCGAAGTCCTGGCCGTCGGCACGGTGGAAGCCGAGCTCGGCGGCGGTGTCGCGGATGTCGCACAGGTCGAGCTGGTTGGTCATGTGCACGAACGCGGTGTTGACCGAGTTCGCCGTCGCGTGGAGCACCGTCTGGTTGTACGTGTACGCGTTCTCGACGTTGCCCGGCTGCCACCAGTCGAGCGTGACGGGGCCGTCGACGCAGCGCGCCTTCCACGAGTACGGGTCGTACTTGGTCTCGGCGCCGGAGATGTTCTCCATGAGCGAGTGGCCGGACTTGAGCCACTCCGTGAGGATGACCGGCTTGAACGTCGATCCGGGAGAGAAGCCACGCGAGCCGCCCCACTTGCGGTCCACCGAGTAGTTGATGGCCGTCGAGCCGTCCTCCTCCGCGGAGGGGTCGAACGTCTTGGTCTGGGACATCGCCAGGATCTGGCCCGTCGACGGGTCGAGCGACACGAGCGCCATCGCCCAGCCGCTCGGGTCGGTGGCCGGCAGCGCCGCCTGCAGGGCGGCGTTCGCGGCCTTCTGCTTGGTCAGGTCGAGCGTCGTCACGACGTCGAGGCCGCCTCGGTACAGCAGGTCGGCGCCGGTGAGGCCCTTGCCGTCCTGGTTGAACACCTCGTCGGACTTGATGATCTTCGTGACGTAGTCGCAGAAGAACGGCGCGTCCTTGGCGGCCACGCACGAGAACTTCGGGTTGGAGACCTTGAGGGTGTCCTCGACGGGGATCGAGCTGTACTCGTCGTACTCCTCGGCCGTGATGTGGCCCTGGAGGTACATCTGGTACAGCACGGTGTCGCGACGCGCCTTGGCGTTCTCGGGGTTGCGGATCGGGTCCCACTTGGTGGGGTTCTGCGTGACGCCCGCGATGGTCGCCGCCTCGACCGCGTTGAGGTCCTTGGCCGACTTGGAGAAGTACAGCTGCGACGCGGCCTCCGCGCCGTAGGTGTTCGCGCCGAACTGCGCGATGTTGAGGTACTGCTCGAGGATCTGCTCCTTGCCGCAGTCCACCTTCGGGTCCTCCGCGGAGCAGTCGACGCCGTACTCCTTGTCGAGGTTCTCCTCGAGCGCGAGCGCGAGGCGCCACTCGCGGATCTTGCGCGCCAGGGAGACCTCGGTCGCGGCCTTCTGCTCCTCCTCGTCACCGCTCGCGATCGCCTTCTGGAGCAGCGTGTTCTTCACGAGCTGCTGCGTGAGGGTCGAGGCGCCGGGCGACGACGACGAGCTGAGGTTGACGTACGCGGCGCGGAGCAGGCCCTCGCCGTCGACGCCGTGGTGCAGCCAGAAGCGCTTGTCCTCGATCGAGACCACGGCCTCCTGCAGCCACGGCGAGATGTCCTGGAGCGGCACCACGACGCGGTTCTGCGAGTAGAAGGTCGCGAGGAGGTTCTTGCCGGTGCGGTCGTAGATGTTCGACTGCTGCGGCAGCGTCACGTCGGCGAGCTCCTTCGGGAGCTCGTCGAACAGCTTGGCGGTGCCGGAGGTGGTCGACCCGGCGACCGTCACCGCAGGAAGGGCGAGGCCGGCGACCAGGAATCCGCCCATGATCGACAGGGCGACGAACATCGACAGCGCGGTGAGCAGCTGGACGAACGTCACCTTCGTGCGGGGGCGCTTGGAGGACCGAGGCATGGAGCCAATGGTAAGGGAGGCTCCTGAGAGCCCCTCCCGGCCCGGCCGGGCGCGGCTAGGCTCGGCACCATGACCACTTGGGAATACGCCACCGTGCCGCTCATCGACCACGTGACCAAGCAGATCCTCGACCAGTGGGGGGAGGACGGCTGGGAGCTCGTGCAGGTCGTGACCGGCCCCACCGGCGGCCTCGTCGCCTACCTCAAGCGCCCCACCGGGGAGAAGTAGCCGTGTCCGCGACCCAGCGTCTCGCGGCGCTCGGGCTCACGCTCCCGGAGGTCGCGACGCCCGTCGGGACGTACGTGCCCGCCCGCCGTCACGGCGACCTCGTCCACACGTCGGGCCAGCTGCCCCTGGCCGACGGCGACCTGCTCGCCGTGGGCCTCGTCGGCCAGCGCGCGGGCGACGTCACGCCCGAGCGTGCCACGGAGTGCGCGCGCCAGTGCGCCCTCAACGCGCTCGCCGCGGTCGCGCAGGCCGCCGGCGGCCTCGACAACGTCGAGTCGGTCGTCAAGGTGACGGGCTTCGTCGCGTCGGCGCCCGGCTTCACGGCCCAGCCCGCGGTCCTCAACGGCGCCTCCAGCCTCATGGTGGAGGTCTTCGGCGAGGCCGGGCGGCACGCCCGCTCCGCCGTCGGCGTCGCCGCGCTGCCGCTCGGCGCTCCCGTCGAGGTGGAGATCACCGTCGCGCTGCGCGTCCTCTGACAGGCGGACGATGCGTGCCTCACCCGGGTCGCGCATCGTCCCCTCCCCGGCCGCCTGGCGGCGGGGTCAGCGGGAGCGGGCGCGCAGCCGCTCGGGCTCGTAGACCTCGACGGCGCCGATGTGGACGTCGATCCAGCCGCGCGACGCGAAGTCGGCGAGCGCCTTGTTGACCGTCTCACGCGAGGCGCCCACCAGCTGCGCGAGCTCCTCCTGCGTGAGGCCGTGACGCACCGTCACGTGCCCGCGCTCCATGCGGCCGAACCGGTGCCCCAGGTCGAGGATCGCCTTGGCGACGCGGCCAGGCACATCCGAGAAGACCAGGTCCGCCATCGTGTTGGACTGGCGGCGGATGCGCTGCGCGAGCGCGCGCAGCATGTGGCGCGACATCTCGAGGTGGTCGTCGAGCCAGATGTCGAGCACCTGCTTGGGCAGCTCGTAGACCACGGTGTCCTCGACCGTGTGGGCGCGCGACAGGCGCGGGCCCGGGTCGAACACCGACAGCTCGCCGAGCATGTCGCCGACGCCCACCAGGGCCAGGAGGTTCTCACGGCCGTCGCGCGCCGTGCGGGCCAGCTTGACCTTGCCCTTGACGACGACGTACAGCGCGTGGCCGTCGTCGCCCTCCACGAAGATGTTCTCGCCGCGCACCAGCTCGCGGCGCCGCATCTGGGAGATCAGCGACCGGGCGGTCGCGGCGTCCATGCCGCCGAACAGCGGCGACGACCGCAGCAGCTGCTCCTCGCGGGCCGCCTCGGCCATGTCAGCCCTCCTTGGTCGCCGTCTCCGCACGATGCGCGTCCGTGAGGGCGCGCACCATCTGGGCCGTCACATTATCAAGGGTCGCGGCCACCCGGGCCTCGTACTCGGCGAGCCGCGCGTCGAGCGCCTCCAGCTCCTCGAGCCCGCCGACCCCGAGCGCGGCCGTGTCGGGCCACACCGCGCGCGCCAGCTCGGTGGACGTGGGCGCGCCCGCCGCGAGCGCCTCCCACGACAGGTCGAGCCCCGCCGCCACGTCCTCCCCCGGCTGCGCGAGGAACGCGACCGCGAGGTCGCGCCGGGCATGCACGAGGCGTCGCCACCAGCGCACGCGCGCCAGCTCCCGACGCATATCGCGACGTCGCTGACGAAGGTCGGCGACGACATCGGCCGCGATGGCTGTGGACACCCGCACCTCCCCTGTCGCGGACGCGCCCCGCGCGCCCATCTCACCGCTTGTATCGGCCTCGGGGCGGCGGCGCTTGAGGGCTCGCTAGGGTGAGCCCATGGCCGCACGCACCCCGCTCACCGTCGCCTCGTCGACCCAGGCGACGCCGCCGGTCGCGCTCGTGCGACGGGCCCGCGCCGTCAACCGCGCGCTCGCCGAGGTGTACCCGGACGCGCACTGCGAGCTGGACCACCGCAACCCCTTCGAGCTGCTCGTCGCGACGGTGCTGAGCGCCCAGTGCACCGACGTGCGCGTCAACCAGGTCACCCCCGCGCTGTTCGCGCGCTACCCGGACGCCGGCACGATGGCGGCCGCCGACCGCGACGAGCTCGAGGCGCTGATCCGTCCCACCGGCTTCTACCGCGCCAAGGCCGAGTCGCTGCTGGGGCTGTCGCGCGACCTGGTCGAGCGCTTCGAGGGCGAGGTGCCCGGACGCCAGCGCGACCTGGTGACGCTGAGGGGGGTGGGCCGCAAGACCGCGAACGTGGTGCTCGGCAACGCGTTCGACATCCCGGGCATCACGGTCGACACGCACATGGGCCGGCTCGCGCGGCGGCTCGGGCTCACCGTCAACGAGGACCCGGTGGTGGTCGAGCGGGACCTCATGGCGCTCATCGAGCGGCGCGAGTGGACCCTGTGGTCGCATCGGGTGATCTTCCACGGGCGGCGCCGGTGCATGGCGCGCAAGCCCGACTGCGCCCATTGCGAGATCGCGGCGCTGTGCCCGTCCGCGCCGGGCGCACGGGTGCGCGCGGACGGCTGAGGCCCGCGGCGCCGCCGGCCACCTCTCTATTCGGGCTGCGGGCCGGCGCCCTCGATGCCGACCTCGGCGGGGTCCACCCCGACGCTCCGGCCGAGGTCCTCGGGCTTGGCCATCCGGTTCGACGGCAGCGGCACCGGCGTGGACCTGCGCTCGTAGAGCCGCCGGTAGAAGCGGTCGCGGAAGAACAGCATCGTCGCGCCGAGCACGGCCGAGAGCACCGACGCGAAGAGCACGGCCAGCTTGACCGCCTCGACGCGGTCCGGGTCGGAGGTGAACGCGAGCTCGCCGATGAGCAGCGACACCGTGAAGCCGATGCCGGCGAGCATCCCCATGCCGGTGACGTCGAGCCACGACAGGCCACGGTCGAGCTTCGCCCTCGTGAAGGTCGCGACCAGCCACGTCGCGAGCACGATCCCGAGCGGCTTGCCGATCACGAGGCCGGCGATGACGCCGTGCGCCACCGGGTCGTGCGCGACGGTCGAGATCGCGGCGGCGTCGATCGTCACGCCGGCCGCGAAGAACGCGAACACGGGCACGGCGACGGCGGCCGAGACCGGGCGCCACACGTGCTCCCAGTGCTCGGCCAGCGACGTCCGCTCGCCCTTGCGGGCGACCGCGGGCACCATGAGGCCGAGCGCGACGCCGGCGATGGTCGCGTGGACGCCGGACGCGTGCATCGTCGCCCAGGCCACGAACGCGAGCGGGAACAGCACGGCGGGGTGACCCCAGCCCTTGCGCAGCAGGAGGCCGAACACGACGATGCACACGAGCGACGCGGCCAGCCACTGGAAGTGGAGGTCGCTCGAGAAGAAGACGGCGATGATGATGATCGCGAGCAGGTCGTCCACCACCGCGAGGGTGAGCAGGAACGCGCGCAGCGCGTTGGGCAACCACCGCCCCACCACCGCGAGGACCGCGATCGCGAACGCGATGTCCGTGGCGGTCGGCACGGCCCACCCGTCCGTGGATCCCCCGGCGAAGACGGTGTTGACGCCCAGGTACAGGAGCGCCGGCATCACCATGCCGCCGATCGCGGCGACGATGGGCACCACGGCGGTCGCGGGCCTGCGCAGCTCACCGGCGACGATCTCGCGCTTGAGCTCGAGCCCGATCACGAAGAAGAAGACCGCGAGCAGCCCGTCCTTGGCCCAGTCCGCGACGCTGAGGTCGAGGTGGAGCGCGTGCGGGCCGAGCGTCAACTCGCTGAGCCGCTCGTAGAACCCGCGCAGCGGGGTGTTCGCGAAGATGAGCGCGGCCGCCGTGCCGACGAGCAGCAGGATCCCGCCGGCCCTCTCGGTGCGCAGCACGTCGACGAGCGTCCGCTCGGTCGACGGCGTCAGCCGCGAGAAAAGTCGGGTGGCGGAATTCCGTGTCATGACGCTCCAGGCGGTCGGCGGCGGGGGATGCCGACCATCCTATCGGGGAGCGTTACACGGTCTCCTGGACGCCCGCGCGCTGCGGCTGGGGTGGATCGAAGCGGTATCCGACGTTGCGCACCGTGCCGATGAGCTGCTCATGCTCGGCCCCCAGCTTGGCGCGCAGGCGGCGCACGTGGACGTCGACGGTGCGCGTGCCGCCGTAGTAGTCGAAGCCCCACACCTCCTGCAGCAGCTGGTCGCGGGTGTACACGCGGCCGGGGTGCTGCATGAGGTACTTGAGGAGCTCGAACTCCTTGTAGGTGAGGTCGAGCGGCACACCCTTGAGGCGTGCGGTGTACCCGCCCACGTCGACCGTGAGGTCGCCCGAGGAGAACTCGGCGACGCGGTCCAGAGGGTCCGCGGCGTTCGCGCGGCCGATGAGCAGCCGGATACGCGCCTCCACCTCCGCGGGCGACGCCTCGGCGAGCACCACGTCCGCCGCGCCCCAGTCCGCGTTGACGATGGACATGCCACCCTCGCGCAGCACCAGCAGCAGCGGCACGGCGACGCCGGTGACCTGGATGAGGTTGCAGTTGTTGCGCGCCTCGACCAGGTCCGTGCGGGCATCCACGACGAGCACGTCCGCGTCCATGGCGTCGAGCATCGCGGAGGGCTCAGGAGCGACGACGCGGGTACGGTGGGACAGGAGCGCGAGCGCAGGAAGGACGTCGGCCGCGCCGTCACCCGACGGCGTGAGCACGAGCAGGTCTGCCATCGCCACCTCCGATCGCGCTTCACTCTAGCGGTGCCAGGTCTGAGACACTAACGCCCATGCTTCCCACGACCAGGGCGACCATCGGCGCCGCCGCCGCGGCCCTCGTCGCCGTCGGCGGCTTCCTGGGCCCCCGCTACCTCGCCGTCGTGGTGCTCGCGCTCATCGTCGGGCTCGCCCTCGGCTGGCCCGTGCTGCTGCGCGCCTCGCGCCGGCGCACCGCCTCCGTGATCCTCAGCGTCGGCGGCGCGCTCGCCCTCGTCGCGGTCCTCCTCGGACGCAGCGCGCCCCACCTGCGGCACATGGTCGTCGCCGTCGCCCTCATGGTGGTGGCCGCGCTCGTGTCCGAGGTGTTCTGGCCGAGCACGCGCGGTCGCGCCGTCACCTCCGTCGCCGCCACCACGGGCGGCATCATCGTGGTCGCCTCCGGGACCGCCTGGGTCGCCGCGGCACGCACGCACGGCGCCGAGGACCTGGTGGTGACCGGCGGGGTCGCGCTCGCCGTGTCCGCGGTCGTGTCCGTCATCACGCGCAACCCGCAGCTCAACACCGGGCTCGCGCTCCTGCTGGGCACCGCGACGGGCGCGGGCACGGGCGCGCTGTTCCCCGAGCTGCCCTGGTACGCGGGAGCCGGCGTGGGCCTCCTGTGCGCGGTCATCATCACCCTGCTGCAGGAGCTCGCGCGCCGCGAGCCGCGGCAGAAGGGATGGATGGCGGGAATGTCGTCGGCCATCGCGCCCGTTCTGGCTGCGGGCGCGCTCGTCTACATCGGCGGCCGCCTGCTCGTCGGCTGAGGCTTACCGGAGGTCCCCGTGCTGCTCCGCATCATCATCGTCGTCGCGATCCTCGCGATCGGCTCCGCCGCCGCGCTGTGGTGGCGCGGCCGCCAGGGCGTCGCGCGCGAGGTCGAGCGCGCCGGCGCGCTGTCGTCGGCGACGCTCGGCGCCAAGCGGGGGTTCGACGCCACGTTCGTCCAGTTCTCCACGCCCATGTGCGCGAAGTGCCCGCCCACCGCGCAGCTGCTCGGCCGCATCGCCGACGAGGACCCCCGCGTCGCCCACATCGAGATCGACGCCGCCGAGCGGCTCGACCTGGCGCGCGAGCTCGACATCATGCGCACCCCCACGATCCTGCTCCTCGACGGCGACGGCGTCGTGGTGTCGCGCATCTCCGGCGCGCCGTCGGAGCAGCAGGCCCGCGAGGCCCTGGCCGCCGTGCCGCGGACCGGCACCGACTACACGATCTAGCCGTAGACTCCGGCTACCAGGGAGGGAGCATCATGAAGGACATCCAGATCGACCCGCGCGGCCCCCGCTTCGGCGCGTTCTTCCAGCTTGCGTTCTCGATCGCGGCGCTGCTCGTCGGCGCGAACGCCGGCGGCGTCGCGATCATGGCCGTCCTGCTGCTCCTCTTCATCCCCGGCGCGATCGTCGGCCCGCAGGCCACCGTGCAGTCGTGGGTGTTCAAGAAGCTGGTGCGCCCGCGCCTCGACCCGCCCAAGGAGACCGAGTCCTTCCGCCCGCCGCGCTTCGCGCAGCAGATGGGCCTGGGCTTCGCGATCCTCGCGGTCGCCTCGGGCCTCGCCTCGTTCGACGCCGGCTTCTACGTCTTCACGGGCTTCGTCACCTTCGCGTCGTTCCTCAACGGCGTGTTCGACCTGTGCCTCGGCTGCGAGATCTACCTGCTCGTCAAGCGCACCACCACGCGCACGGCCGGCTGACGTGGCGAGCCTCGTCGTCAAGGTGACGTGCGGCACGGAGCGCGTCGAGACGCTCATGCAGGCCTTCACCGTCGCGGCCACGGGCCTCGCGTCCGGCCTCGACGTGAGCGTGTGGCTCACCGGCGACGCGACCCTGCACGCGCTGCCGGGCACCGACGAGGTCGAGATCCCCCACTCCCCGCCGCTGTCCCAGCTGCGCGACGCCATCCTCGCGGGAGGCACGCTCACCGTGTGCGCGCAGTGCGCCGCACGGCGCGAGGTCACCGAGGCGGACCTGCTGCCCGGTGCCCGCATCGCGGGCGCCGCCGCCTTCGTCGCCGAGGCGACCGCGCCCGACGCGACCGCCCTCGTGTACTGAGCCGGCGCATCGTCCCCCACCGCCGGGGCGTGGAACGGGACCTGGGTCCCGGCATACACTCGGCGCATGACTGCTCTCGAGGTGACGTTCACCGTGCTCGCCGTGGCCGCGTTCGGCGCGACCGCCTGGGTCGCCGGCGTCGTCGGCTTCCGCCTGGTGAAGGGCCCCAAGCGGTGACGTTCGTCATCCCGTCCGATCTCGCGCCCGAGGTCTACCCCCTCGCGTGGGTGGTGGGCACGTGGGAGGGCCACGGCGTCGTGGACTACCCCGGCATCGACGCCGCGGACTTCCGCCAGCGCGTCGTCTTCGACCACGACGGCGGCCCGTACCTCACCTACACGTCGACCATCACGCTGATGGGGCCCGACGGCGAGGTGGGCCAGGTGTGGTCCGTCGAGTCCGGCTTCTGGCGCGTGGCGCCGAGCGCGCCCGAGGGCGTCCAGCTCGGCGAGGGCCAGCACCCGCTCGAGGTGGTGATGGCGGACGCGTCCGGCCTGCTCACCGCGTACTTCGGCGCCGTCGGCAACGGCCGCATCGACCTCGCGAGCCGCTTCGCGGCCGCCACCGAGTCCGGCCCCGACGTCCGCGCGGCCACCCGCATGTACGGCAACGTCGGCGGCGAGCTCATGTGGGCCTGGGACCTCAAGGCGTTCGGCCAGGAGCTCCAGTCCTACGCGAGCGGCCGCCTGTCGCGCGTCGAGGGCCCCGAGGACGCGGCCACCGTCGAGCCGGACCAGGAATCCTGAGCGCCCGCTCGCGCGTTCAGAAGCCATGACCTCCCCCCTGCTCGACCTTCACGGCGCCGTCGCGGGCCTCGGCCCCGACGCGGGCGTCGCCTGGCACTACGGCGACCCGACGGCGGAGCAGCGCGCCCTCGAGGAGGGCCGCGCCGTGTCCGACCAGTCGCACCTCGGCGTCGTCACCGTCACCGGCCCCGACCGGCTCACGTGGCTCGACTCCCTCTGCACGCAGTCCGTCGCGGGCCTCGCGCCCGGCGAGTCCGCCGAGCTGATGATCCTGTCGCCGCAGGGCCGCGTCGAGCACGTCGCCGGCCTGGTCGACGACGGCACGACCGCGTGGCTCCTCACCGAGACGCCCGCGGCGCTCGCCGCGTTCCTGGACCGCATGCGCTTCATGCTGCGCGTCGAGGTGGACGATGCGTCCGAGGAGTGGGCGGCGATCGGCGAGGCCGTCGCACGTCCCGCGAGCGACGGGGAGCCGGTCACGTGGGTGGATCCGTGGCCCGGCGTCACCGCCGGCGGCACGTCCTACGCCGCGGACCCGGCGGCGCTGTCCGCGACCGTGCGCCCCTGGCGGATCGTGCTCGTGCCCCGCGCCACGCTCGGCGACGAGATCCAGGCGCGCGTCGACGCCGGCTGGACCCTCGCGGGCACCTGGGCGACGGAGGCCGTGAGGATCGCCGCGCATCGTCCCCGCGCCGCGCGCGAGGTCGACGACCACTCGCTGCCGCACGAGCTCGACTGGCTGCGGACCGCGGTGCACCTGCACAAGGGCTGCTACCGGGGCCAGGAGACGGTCGCGAAGGTCCACAACGTCGGCCGGCCGCCGCGCCGCCTCACGATGCTCCACCTCGACGGCTCCGAGCACTCGCTGCCCGCGCCCGGCTCGCCCGTGCTGCTGGGCGGGGCCGAGGTCGGCCGCGTGACCTCCGTCGCGCGCCACCACGAGCTCGGGCCCATCGCGCTCGCGATCCTCAAGCGCTCCGTCGACCCGTCCTCGACCCTGACGGTGCCCACCGACGGCGGCCCTGTCGCCGCCGCGCAGGAGCTCATCGTCAACGCGGACGGCTTCTCCGAGGACCGCCCGCCCAAGCCGGGCCCGACCATGAAGGGCCTCCTCATGGGCAAGGGCTGCGCGGCCGACGGCGGCGACCTGCCCGCCTGAGCCCTGCCCCACGGGGCCTGCGTTAGCGTAGTAACCCGTCAGGACCACATCGCGGAGGTGTCCCCTTGTCACTGTTCGGCTGGCTGCAGCACGCCGTCATCGTCGTCATCTCGGTCGCGGCCCTCGCGGGGGCGATCTGGGGCCTCATCGACGCCGCGCGCCGCCCCGAGGGGGCGTTCACCGCGGCGGGCAAGTGGTCCAAGACGATCTGGCTCGTGATCCTCGGCGTCGCGACGGTGGTCGCGTTCCTGTCCCTGCCGTACCCGTTCGGCGGCGGCAGCGGCATCGGCGGCCTGCTCGGCATCGCCGCGATCGTCGCGGTCATCGTGTACTTCGTCGATGTGCGTCCCAAGCTCGGCTCGGGCGGCTTCGGCTCCGGCGGCGGACGCCGCGGCAAGTCCTCCGGCGGCTGGTGAGCCGCGGGTGAGGGCAGTCCTCCAGCGCGCCTCGCGCGCCTCGGTGACCGTCGACGGCCTCGTCACCGCCTCGTTCGACCAGCAGGGGATCGTCGCGCTCGTCGGCGTCACGCACGGCGACGGCCCCGAGCAGGTGCAGACCATCGCGCGCAAGATCGCCGAGCTGCGGATCCTGGACGGCGAGAGGTCGGTGTCGGACGTCGACGCCCCCGTGATCGTGGTCTCGCAGTTCACGCTCTACGCGGACACCCGCAAGGGCCGCCGTCCCTCGTGGAACGGGGCAGCCCCCGCTCCCGTGGCGGAACCGCTGGTCGAGTCCGTGGTCGCGCACCTGCGCGAGCGGGGCCTCACCGTGGGGACCGGCGTGTTCGGCGCCCACATGGACGTCGAGCTGGTCAACGACGGACCCATCACGATCCTCGTCGAGGCGTAGGCCCGCGGACGCGAGAGGGGCCGGCCGTCCGGCCGACCCCTCCGTCGCATCGTCCCCCGCTACACGTCGCGCGAGCGGAGCACCGCCATCGCCGCGAGGAGCGGGATCACGCCCCAGGCGATGAGCACGGCGAGTCCCGCGCCGGGAGTCAGGAAGATGGTCCCTGGGTCGATCGACCCCGTCTCGACGGCCGCGCTCGCCGCGACGCCCGGCAGCACCGCGCCCACCCAGTTCGCGATGTCGTTGGGCACCGTGAGCAGGATGCCGGGCAGGATGAGCTGCATCGCGACGATCGTGAAGATGGTGCCGACAGACGAGCGCAGGAGCACCCCCAGCGAGGTCGCCAGCACCGCCACCACCACGTAGCCGATGAGGTTGACGACGACGATCCTCACCATCTGGGCGTTGCCGAAGTCGAGGGAGACCGGACCGGTGAGCTTGTCGCCGAGCGCGATCCACGTCGCGAGGAAGCCGACCATGGCGATGCCAAGCGAGAAGAGCGATGCGATGGTCGCCTTGGCCGCGAGCACCGCGCCGCGCTTGGGGGTGGCCGTGAAGGTGTTCCGCGCCATGCCGGTGGTGAACTCCGACGTGGTGAGCAACGCGCCGAGCACCGCGACCAGGATCAGGACGAAGTCGCTCGCGGCGAAGATCGCCTTCGCCGCTGCCACCGCTCCCTCGGCCGGGTCGGTGATGGTGGGCTCGCCGGTGACCAGGATCGGAAGGCCGATGAACGCGGCGAGCGCGACGGCGACGAGGATCCACGTCGAGCGCAGCGTGCGAGCCTTGATCCACTCGGAGCGGACGGCGCGGGCATAGCCCGCGCGGTGGGTCACGACGGCGGTCGCCGGCGTCGTGTCGGTCTGGGTCGCGGCGGTCACTTCGCTGCCTCCTGGGCGGTCTGGTCCTGCTCGGTGGGCACGCCGGCCCGGTACTCGGTCTCGTCGGCCGTGAGATGCATGTAGGCGTCCTCGAGGCTCGTGCTCTCGTCGCGGAGCTCCGCGAGCCAGAGCTGGTTGTCGCGTGCGATGCGTCCGATCTCGCGGGCGTCGATGCCCTTGACCGAGATCCGCTCACGATGGTCGACGGCCTGGACGGTACCGCCCGCGGCCGTCGCGAGCTCCGCGAGACGGCCCGCATCGGGGGAGGTCACGAGCACGCCCTCGCGGGCGTGCGCCGCGACGAACTCGTGCAGCGGCGCGTCGGCCAGGATCCGGCCGCGGCCGATGATGATCACGTGGTCCGCGGTCTGCTGCACCTCGCTCATGAGATGGCTGGAGAGGAACACGGTGCGGCCGTTCTCCGCGAGGCGACGCGCGAGCTGGCGCACCCACAGCACGCCGTCGGGATCGAGACCGTTGACCGGCTCGTCGAACATCACGATCTTCGGGTCGCCCAGCAGCGCGCCGGCGATGCCGAGCCGCTGGCCCATGCCGAGCGAGAAGTTGCCGGCCTTCTTCTTCGCGACCTGCGTGAGGCCGGTCAGCTCGAGCACCTCGTCGACGCGCTTGTCGGAGATGCCGTGCGTCGCGGCGAGCGCCCGAAGGTGGGAGCGCGCCGACCGGCGCGGGTGCACGCCCTTGGCGTCGATGAGGGCGCCGATCTCGCTCAGCGGCGTCGCGAGCCTCGCGTACGGCTTGCCGTTCACGGTGACCTGGCCGCCACTCGGACTGTCGAGGCCGAGGATCATGCGCATGGTCGTGGACTTCCCGGCGCCGTTCGGGCCGAGGAAGCCCGTGACGATGCCCGGCTGGACGGTGAACGTGACGTGGTCGACGGCGGTCTTGCTGCCGTACCTCTTGGTGAGGTCTGTGGCCTCGATCATGCGGGGTGCCCTCCCTGAGCGGTGCGGCCGGCGGGGTGCGCGACCACCACCAAGGTATGGGCGAAATGCCTGGTTTCGCCAGACTTCGGTCCCGTCAGGGGCCCCCCTACAACGGCTGCAGTACCTGGACATATGTCCATCAGCGGGCCACGGCACGGCTCTCCGGCGCGCCGGCCGCCACGCCCGGATGCGCCGCGGTAGACAGTGCCCATGGACTGGCTGTTCTGGTGGGTCGACGACGTCATCGACTGCTTCCGCATGCTCAGGCGAGCGGACCGCCGCACGCGCCGCTGACGCCTCCGGCGCCCGCCCGGCCCGCGCATCGTCCCCTCGCAAGTCCCTTCACGCCGGTGGCGAACACGGGCATGAGGCCGGAGGGCCCGCGGTTAGCCTGGAAACACCCGCGGTGGGCGACTGCCGCGACCCCGGCCCCGGCCGGACGATTTCTAGGGAGGCTGACATGTTCGAACGGTTCACCGATCGAGCCCGTCGCGTTGTGGTGCTCGCGCAGGAAGAGGCGCGCATGCTCAACCACAACTACATCGGCACCGAGCACATCCTGCTCGGCCTGGTGCGCGAGGGCGAAGGCGTGGCCGCGAAGGCCCTCGAGGCGATGGACATCTCCCTCAACGGCGTCCGCGAGCAGGTGCAGGAGATCATCGGCGAGGGCTCGCACGCCCCGTCCGGCCACATCCCCTTCACCCCGCGCGCCAAGAAGGTCCTGGAGCTGTCGCTGCGCGAGGCGCTGCAGCTGGGCCACAACTACATCGGCACCGAGCACATCCTGCTCGGCCTCATCCGCGAGGGCGAGGGCGTGGCGGCGCAGGTGCTGGGCAAGCTGGGCGCGGACCTCGGCGGCGTGCGCCAGCAGGTCATCCAGCTGCTGTCGGGCTACGAGGGCAAGGAGCCCGTCACGTCGGGCGGCGGCCCCCAGGAGGGTCAGCCCGCGGGCTCGACCGTGCTCGACCAGTTCGGCCGCAACTTCACGCAGGCCGCCCGCGAGGGCAAGCTCGACCCCGTCGTGGGCCGCGAGCTCATCATGGAGCGCGTGATGCAGGTGCTGTCGCGCCGCACCAAGAACAACCCCGTCCTCATCGGCGAGCCCGGCGTCGGCAAGACCGCCGTGGTCGAGGGTCTGGCCCAGGCGATCGTGCGCGGCGACGTGCCCGAGACGCTCAAGGACAAGCACCTCTACACGCTCGACCTCGGCTCGCTGGTCGCGGGCTCCCGCTATCGCGGTGACTTCGAGGAGCGCCTCAAGAAGGTGCTCAAGGAGATCCGCACCCGCGGCGACATCATCCTGTTCATCGACGAGATCCACACGCTCGTGGGTGCCGGCGCGGCCGAGGGCGCGATCGACGCGGCCTCGATCCTCAAGCCGATGCTCGCGCGCGGCGAGCTGCAGACCATCGGCGCGACCACGCTCGACGAGTACCGCAAGCACGTCGAGAAGGACCCCGCTCTCGAGCGCCGCTTCCAGCCCATCCAGGTGCCGGAGCCGGAGCTCGCGCACGCCATCGAGATCCTCAAGGGCCTGCGCGACCGCTACGAGGCGTTCCACCGCGTCACCATCACGGACGATGCCATCGTCGCCGCCGCGACGATGGCCGACCGCTACATCTCCGACCGCTTCCTGCCGGACAAGGCGATCGACCTCATCGACGAGGCGGGCGCGCGCCTGCGCATCCGCCGCATGACGTCGCCGCCGGAGCTCAAGGAGCTGGACGACAAGATCGCGGGCGTGCGCCGCGACAAGGAGTCCGCGATCGACGAGCAGGACTTCGAGAAGGCCGCGAACCTCCGCGACGTCGAGCGCCGCCTCTCCGAGGAGCGCTCGCGCAAGGAGGAGGCCTGGAAGTCGGGCGACCTCGACGTGGCCGCCGTGGTGGACGAGGACCTGATCGCCGAGGTCCTGTCGATGTCGACCGGCGTGCCCGTCACGCGCGTGTCGTCCGACGAGTCCTCGCGTCTGCTCCACATGGAGTCGGAGCTGCACAAGCGCATCATCGGCCAGGAGCAGGCCATCAAGGTCCTGTCCCAGTCGATCCGCCGCACGCGTGCCGGCCTCAAGGACCCGAAGCGTCCCGGCGGCTCGTTCATCTTCGCCGGCCCGACCGGTGTGGGTAAGACCGAGCTCGCCAAGGCGCTCGCCGAGTTCCTGTTCGGCGACGAGGACTCGCTCATCTCGCTCGACATGTCCGAGTACGGCGAGAAGCACACGGTGGCCCGCCTGTTCGGCGCGCCTCCGGGCTACGTCGGCTTCGAGGAGGGCGGCCAGCTCACCGAGAAGGTGCGCCGCAAGCCGTTCTCGGTCGTCCTGTTCGACGAGGTCGAGAAGGCCCACCCGGACATCTTCAACTCGCTGCTCCAGATCCTGGAGGACGGCAAGCTGACCGATGCCCAGGGTCGCGAGGTGAACTTCAAGAACACCATCATCATCATGACCACCAACCTCGGTGCCGACGCGATCTCGCGCCGCCAGGCGACCGGCTTCTCCGCGATCAAGGAGGGCGGCCACACCTACGAGGACATGGTCAAGCTGGTGAACGGCAAGCTGAAGGAGCACTTCAAGCCGGAGTTCCTCAACCGCGTCGACAACGTGGTGGTCTTCCCGCAGCTCACGCAGGCCGAGATCATCCAGATCGTGGACCTCATGGTCGCCCGCCTCGACGAGCGCATGAAGGACAAGGACATGGGCATCGAGCTCACCACGGCGGCCAAGCAGCTGCTCGCGGAGAAGGGCTACGACCCGGTCCTCGGTGCACGTCCTCTGCGTCGCGCCCTCCAGCGCGAGATCGAGGACCCGCTGTCGGAGAAGATCCTCTTCGGCGAGGTCACCTCGGGCCAGATCATCCGCGTGGACGCGCAGGGCGAGGGCATCCTCGGCGAGTTCACGTTCGAGGGCATCGACCGCGACGAGCTCGTGGGCGAGCCGGTCAAGGACCCGGAGATCGCGTCCAAGCCCGTCGACTGAGGCGCGCTGTCGAAGGAGCCCGGAACCGCGAGGTTCCGGGCTCCTTCCGCGTCTCCGGGTGTCGCACCTCACCCGTAGGCTGACCACCATGACCCACGATCCGTATGTGGCCGACGCCGCCCGCTACGACTCCATGCCCTACGCCCGCTCCGGCCGCTCGGGCCTCCTGCTGCCCCGCATCAGCCTCGGCCTCTGGCAGAACTTCGGCGGGCACCACGCGCTCGACAACCAGCGCGCGATCCTGCTCGCCGCGTTCGACATGGGCATCACCCACATCGACCTCGCGAACAACTACGGCCCTCCCGCGGGCAGCGCCGAGGAGAACTTCGGCGGCTTCCTCGCGCGCGACCTCAAGCCGTACCGCGACGAGCTCGTCATCTCGACCAAGGCCGGGTACCACATGTGGCCCGGCCCGTACGGGGACTGGGGCTCGCGCAAGTACATCCTCGCGAGCCTCGACCAGTCGCTGAGCCGCATGGGCGTCGACTACGTCGACGTGTTCTACCACCACCGCCCGGACCCCGAGACGCCCATCGAGGAGTCGATGATGGCGCTCGACCAGGCGGTCCGCTCGGGCAAGGCGCTCTACGCGGGCATCTCGAACTACGGCCCCGAGGCCACCGTCGAGGCCGCCCGGATCCTCCGGGAGCTCGGCACGCCGCTGCTCATCCACCAGTTCAAGTACTCGATGTACGAGCGCACCCCGGAGCAGGGCCTGCTCGACGCGATCGACCAGGTGGGCGCCGGCTCCATCGTCTTCTCCCCGCTCGCGCAGGGCATGCTCACGGACCGCTACCTCAGGGGCATCCCCGAGGGCTCGCGCATCACGCACTCGCAGTTCCTCCACGAGAACCAGCTCACGGACACCTACCTCGAGCGCACGCGCGCGCTCAACGAGATCGCGCAGGGCCGCGGCCAGACCCTCGCGCAGCTCGCGCTCCAGTGGGTGCTGCGCGGCGGCCGGGTCACGTCGGCCCTCGTCGGCGCGTCCTCGGTGGCGCAGCTCGAGGCGAACGTCGCGGCGCTCGGCTTCGCCGACCTCACCGACGAGGAGATCGCGGCGATCGAGCCGCACGCGGTGCACGGCACCTACCAGGGCTGACGGACGACGGGGCGCGGCTAGAGCGAGACGCGCCCCGTCGCATCGTCCCTGGTCACGAGCCCGTCGACCAGGAGGCCCTCGAGGCAGCGGTCGAGCTGGCCGGGCGCCACGTCGGCGAGCGCGGCGTGCCCGGTGATGTTGACGGGGGACGATGCGGCGCGCAGCAGCGCCATGATCCTCCCGCGCACCTGGCGATCGGTCCCGTGCCACGGCTGCGTGCGGCGGGGCGCGGCCTCGAGCCCAGGGCAGCCCGCCGCGAACCACGCGCACGACGACGCGAGCGGGCACTCGTCGCACCGCGCCACGCGCGCGGTGCACACCAGGGCGCCGAGCTCCATCGACGCGACCGCCCACTCGGCGGCGCCCGCATCGTCCGCCGGCATGAGCGCGGCGGCGTGCGCGCGCTCTCCCACTGTCTGGTGCGCGGCGGGCAGCGGCTCGCCGCGCCACGCGCGCCCGATGACGCGGCGCACGTTCGTGTCGAGCACGAGGGCACGCCCGTGGAAGGCGAAGGACACCACCGCCGCCGCGGTGTAGTCGCCCACGCCGGGCAGGGCGCGCAGCTCCTCGAGCGTCGACGGCACCTCGCCCCCGTGGTCGGCGACGAGCGCGACGGCGCACTCCCACAGCCGCTTGGCGCGCCGCGGGTAGCCCAGGCGTCCCCACGCGCGCACCGCGTCGGCCTGCGTGTCGGCGGCAAGCGCCGCAGGTGTGGGCCAGCGCGCCATCCACTCGCGCCACACCGGCTCGACCCTGACCACCGGCGTCTGCTGCAGCATGATCTCGCTCACCAGGACGCCCCACGGGGTGGTGCGGCCGCGCCACGGCAGGTCGCGGCCGGCGTCGCGGAACCACACACGGACGGCGTCGACACGCGGGTCGGTCTCCGAAACCCCACGCACGGGGGCGTTCTTCGAGGAGGTCGGCATGGCCTCATCATCCCAGTGCCGGGACAGCCCTACCGTGGACGCGAACTGGAGGGAGGCGCGATGAAGGGTCTGCGCGAACCCGTGGGCGACCAGCCGACGGAGGTGTACTGGCGACGGCGCATCGTGCTGCTCGTGGCGCTGGTCGTGATCGTCGCGGTGGGCTGGCTGATCCTGCGCGCCGTCACCGCGGGAGACCCGGCCCAGGCCGCCGACACCGGCTCCACCCCCGCGCCCACCGTCACCACCTCGGCCCAGGCGTCATCCGGAGGGGACGGGTCCGCGACCACGGACGGCGCGACCGCGCAGCCGGCCGCCGACGCCTCCACCGACGCCTCGCCCTCCCCCGAGCCGAGCGACACGGCGGCCACGATCTCCGCATGCGGGCAGTCGGACCTCGAGGTGTCCCTGGGCGGCTCGCCGCGCGTGAGCGCCGACGCCGTCGCGTTCGACGTCACGGTCACCCAGACCGGCGCGGAGCCGTGCCTGCTCGACTCGTCCACCGGCAAGTCGGCGCTGCTCGTCACGTCGGGCGACGTGCGGATCTGGTCCTCGGCGGACTGCGACGCGACGTCGACGCTGTCGGACAAGCAGTGGCTGCTCGACGCGGGCAAGGCCAAGACCTTCGAGGTGTCGTGGCCGCGCGCGTGGAGCTCCGAGGGGTGCGGCAACCCCAGCAGCGTGCCGCCGCAGGCGGGCACCTACTGGGCGCAGCTGACGTTCCAGGGGATCACGGCCGACCGCATCCCGTTCGTGCTCTCGTAGCGATCCCGGTCAGTCGCGCGGCGGCAGCGCGAGCGCGACGGCCTGCGCGACCGAGCTCACGGCATGCACCCGTACGCTCGCGGGCACGCGCGCGACGTCGACGCCCGCCGGCACGATGACGTCGGTGAACCCGAGGCGGGCCGCCTCGGCGACGCGCTGGCTCACCGCGGCCACGGGGCGGACGGCGCCCGACAGGGCGACCTCGCCCACGGCCGCCCAGCCGGCGCGGACCGGCCGGTCCGCGCGCGCCGAGGCGAGCGCGAGCGCGAGCGCGACGTCCGCCGCGGGCTCGGTCACGCGCGCGCCGCCGACGGTCGAGACGTAGACGTCGTCCGCCGCGACGGCCAGGCCGACGCGGCGGTGGAGGACGGCGAGCAGCATCGCGACGCGCGGCCCGTCGACCCCGGACGTGGCCCGGCGCGGGTTGGCGAGCGCGCTCGGCGCCACGAGCGCCTGGATCTCGGCCGGCAGCGGACGCTTGCCGTCGATGGTGATGGTGGGGCACGTGCCCGGCACGGCCTCGGACTCGCGCGACAGGAACAGGCCGGACGGGTCCGACACCGACTCGATGCCGGAGTCGACGAGCTGGAAGCAGCCGACCTCGTCGACGGAGCCGAAGCGGTTCTTCAAGGCGCGCAGCAGCCGCAGCGGGCTGTGCTGATCCCCCTCGAAGTGGCACACGACGTCCACGAGGTGCTCGACGATGCGCGGCCCCGCCACCGAGCCGTCCTTGGTGACGTGGCCGACGAGCACCATCGGGATCCCTCGCGTCTTGGCGGCCTGGATCAGCGCGGACGACACCTCGCGCACCTGACCGACCCCGCCGGGGGTGCCGTCGATCTGCGCGGAGGCGATGGTCTGGATCGAGTCGATCATCACGAGCGCCGGGGCGGCGGCGTCGAGGTGGGCGAGCACGGCGCCCAGGTCCGTCTCCGCAGCGAGCAGCACCTCCTGCTCCAACGCGCCGATGCGCTCGGCACGCAGCCGCACCTGGCCCGCGCTCTCCTCGCCCGTGACGTAGAGGACCCGCCCGCCGGCACGCGCGGTGCGCGCCGCGACGTCGAGCAGCAGCGTCGACTTGCCCACGCCGGGCTCGCCGGCCAGCAGGATGACGGCGCCGGGCACGAGGCCTCCGCCGAGGACGCGGTCGAACTCCCCCACGCCGGTCGCGGAGCGGGCCGCGGCGGCCGCGGACACCTCGGGGATCGGGGTCGCCGGCGTGGTCACGGCGGTGGCCTTGGTCGCGGGACCCGCCGGCGCGGCGCCGGCCTCCACGACCGTGCCCCACGCCTGGCACTCGCCGCACCGGCCCACCCACTTCACGGCCGTCCAGCCGCACTCGGTGCAGCGGTACGCGGGGGTCGCCTTGCGGGTCGTGGTGGCCATGGGGCCACGCTACCGGCGGCCTCCGACACCGCACCGACGCCTGGGGACACGTGGACGACGGGTGCGGGCGCCGCGCGGGGTCCCGCCTAGGCTGTGCCCATGATGCGCGAAGAGTGGGGCACGGGCACGCCCGGACGAGGGACGGACGACGACGCGACCACGCGGGTCGCGCCGTCGAAGCCGGCCGCTCCGCGGGCGTGGGCCGCCGAGCCCGCACCGGTGCCGGTCGACGTCGACCTCGACGAGCTCGGGTCGCCGGTGCCGGGCCCCGACGCCCACGAGGTGCTGCCCGAGCCGCGCTCGCCGTTCGACATGGCCGCCGAGGCGGAGGCCGTCACCGTGGCCACCCCCCGCGTGCCCACCTCCGTCGAGGCGCTCGGCGCCGCCGCGGCCGCGAACGCGGCGCTGCACTCCGCGGGCGCGCCGACCCCCCTCGGCGGCGTACCGCGCGTCGACGGTGCGGTCCGCCGTCCCGCGGTCGACATCGCCCCCGACGCCCCCGCCTACGTCCCCACCTTCGCGGCGCCCACCCCGGCGCCCGCCGCGACGCGTCCCGCGGCCCCGGAGCCCGTGACGGCGCCCGTGCCCGCGGTCGCCACCGCTCCCGCCGACCCGCCGCTGTACCGGCCGCGCGTGATGGCGTCGTCGTACGCCGCCGACGGCGCGCCCGGCGGCGCCGCGGACGCCGAGCAGCGCGGCGGCGGCGAGGGCGGCGACGGCTCGTCCGCGCCCTCGGACGAGCGGCCCCGCGATCGCGCGTGGCCCCTCATCGTGGGCGGCCTCGTGATCCTCGCGCTCGTCCTCGGCGGCGTCGCCTGGCTGCTGCTGCGCCCGGAGCCCGTCGAGATCCCCGCGCAGCAGGTGGTCACCTCCCCGCCCGCGCGCGCCGTCGAGCCGATCACGCCGGAGAACCCCACGCCGTTCCTCGCGGCGATGCCGCTCACCGCCGGGATGTGGGCCCTCGTCGACGTCCAGACGCCCGACGCCGCGAAGGACGCCCTCATGCCGGGTCGCATCGCCGAGGTGCAGGTCCTCACCTACTCCGACGGCGCGGACGAGATCACCCTCACGGCGCGTCAGCTCTACCACGACAAGGACGCGCTGAGCGTGCTCCGCTCCCAGGCCGGCAAGGACGCGACCCTCACCGACGCGACGGTCGGCTCGACCGTCGTGGGCAAGCGCGCCGAGGCGGACACCGCCGACGGCGCCACGATCCTGTGGACCGACGGCAGCGTCTACCTCGAGGCCACCGGTCCCGCGGACGCGCTCCCCGGCTTCGTGGAGGATCTGGGGCTGTGAGCGGCGCCGCCGCTCGTCGCACCCGCGGTCGCGGGCCCCGCGGCGGCGGCGCGGACACGCGCGGCGACATCCTGGCCGCCGCGACGGGGGTGTTCGGCGAGCGCGGCTACGGCGCATCGTCCGTGCGCGAGATCGCGCGCCGCGCCGACGTGGACCCGGCGCTCGTGCGCCACTACTTCCCGACGAAGGCGGACCTCTTCATCGAGGCCGTGCGCCCGCTCCACGCCGGCGACCCGCGCATCTCCGCGCTCGCGACGGTGCCCCGCGAGGAGCTCGGCGCGGCGATCGTGGGGCTCTTCCTGGGCGTGTGGGACGAGCCCGAGATGGCGAGGCGGCTGCGCGCGCTGCTCGCGTCGATCGCCGAGTCGGACGACCTCGGCCCCCTGTTCGCCTCCGTGATGATGCGCGACGTGCTCGGCGGCCTCGTGCGCGAGGACCGGCCCGAGCTGCGCGCGCAGGCGTGCGGCTCGCAGCTCGTGGGTCTCGCGATGGCGCGCTACGTGGTCCGCATGCCCGCGATCGCCGACGCCCCGGCCGAGATCCTCGCCGCCCTCTACGGGCCCACGCTGCAGCGCTACCTCGACGGCGACGTCTGACCGGGACGGGGCGCGGCCGCCGCGACCCCGAACGCCGTCGGCACCCCGCGATAGGTTGGACGCATGAGCACCGATGCGACCACGTCCCCGCTCCCCTCCGTCGCCGTCATCGGCGGCGGCGTCATGGGAGGCACCCTCATCACCGCGATGAAGGTCGCGGGCTGGCCCGGCGGCTCGATCACCGTGGCGAACCGCGGCGAGGAGCGGCGCCAGGCGCTCGTCGAGGGCCACGGCATCCGCGGCACGGCCGATGCGATCGAGGCGGTCCGCGGCGCGGGCGTGGTGGTGCTCGCCGTCAAGCCCCAGCAGATGGGCGAGGTCCTCGCCGGGATCGCGGACGCGGTCGCGCCCGGCGCCCTGGTGATGACGGTCGCGGCGGCGCTGCCCGCATCGTTCTACGAGGACCGGCTGCCTGCCGGCACCCCCGTCGTGCGGGTCATGCCGAACACCCCGTCCGTGGTGGGACGCGGCGCGACCTCGGTCTCGGCCGGCGCGCACGCCACCGAGGAGCACCTGCTCCTCGCGGAGACGATGCTGCGGGCCACCGGCCTCGTGGTGCGGGTGCCCGAGGAGCAGATCGACGCCGTCATCGCGGTCGCGGGCTCGGCCCCCGCCTACTTCTTCGCGATCGTCGAGGCGCTCACCGAGGCGGGCGTGATGCAGGGACTGGACCGCGAGCTCGCGACGCTGCTCGCGCAGCAGACGTTCACGGGCGCCGCCCAGCTGCTCGCCGAGTCCGGCGACACCCCGCAGGAGCTGCGCCGTCGCGTGAGCTCGCCCGGCGGCACCACGCTGGCCGCGCTCGATGCGATGGCGAACGCGGGCCTGCAGGGAGTGATCTCGGCGGGCGCGAACGCTGCCGTCGCGCGCTCGAAGGAGCTGGGCGCGCAGCTCGCCGGCTGAGCCGCCGCCGCACTCGGGGCATCGACCCGTCAGGCGGGCTGCGCCACGCGGATGGCGGTCGCGGCCGCGTCGACGTCGCGCTCGTCGTTGTGGACGTAGAAGCCCAGGCGCGCACGGCCGCCGCGCGCGGCCGCCCTCACCCCGGCGCGCGCGAGCGCGCACGGGTCGACGCCCGCGACGGAGACGATCGGCGACGCCCCGGGCGCCATCCCGACGCGCTCACGGAACGCGTCGGCGAGCCCGACGCTGTGCCGGCCGATGGCCTCGACCCCCTGGGCGACGAGCAGCTCGAGGGCCACGGCGCCCGCCTCGACCAGCTGCCACGGCGGCGAGGTGTCGAGCCGGCGGGCGGTCGCGCTGAGCGCGATATCGTGCCCGTACAGCGACGCCCACGGCGCGTCGGCGCCGTACCAGCTCGCGTTGACGGGACGCACCCACGACGCCTCCGGTCGCACGGCCGCGAGCGCGATGCCGCGCGGGGCGCCCAGCCACTTGTAGGCGCTGGCGACCACGACGTCGAGGTCGCGCGCGCGCATCGTCATCCAGCCGGCGGCGTGGCTCGCGTCGACGAGCGTGCGCGCGCCCGAGACGCGGGCGGCCATCGCGAGCGCGTCGAGATCCACCACGGCGCCGTCGGCGGACTGGACGGCGCTTACCGCGACCAGGTCGGCGCCGAGCAGCGTCTCGGGAACGATGCGCGCGAGCGGGACCACGCGCACCTCCAGCCGGGGGTCGTGGACGAACGGGAGGGGCACGGAGGCGAAGTCGCCCTCGGCCACCACGACGCGCGCGCCGTCGGGGAGCGAGGCCGCGACCATGCCCACCACCTGGGACGTGGAGCCGGCGAGCGCGACGTCCTGCGGGCCGCCCGCACCGACCAGGGTCGCGAAGGCGGCGCGCATGCGGTCCACGGACCCGTCGAGCGCGGCGGGGTCCAACGTGCCCTGCTCCCATGCGCGGGTCGCGCGGCGCAGCGCGGCGGCGGTCGCCCGCGCGGGCAGGCCGTACGAGGGGGTGTCGAGGTAGCCGGGCACCCGGCGGAACGCGGCGGCGATCTCCAGCATGGGTCCATCGTCGCGACCGCAGGACACCGCGACAAGATGGCATGTCAGGCACCCAGACCTCGATGACATGATGGTCCGATGATCGACGTCGAGCGGCTCCTCATCCTGCGCGAGGTCGCGCGCCACGGCTCGAAGGCGGGCGCCGCGCGGGCGTTGCGGCTGAGCGAGCCCACGGTCGCGCACCACCTGCGCTCCCTCGAGCGGCGCGCCGGGGTGCCGCTGACCGTCCGCGCGGGCCGCGTCACGCGCCTCACCCCGACCGGCGAGGCCCTGCTGCAGCACGCCGACTCGATCGCCGCGAGCCTCGAGGACGCCGAGCGATGCCTGCACCGGCACTCCGACCTCCAGGTGGGCCGCCTGCGGATCGCCGCGTTCACGTCGTTCTGCGCGACGGTGCTGCCGCGGCCGCTCGCGCAGTTCGCGCGCACCTATCCCGGCGTCGAGATCGGCCTCGAGGAGACGGAGACCGATGCGGCGCTCGCCCTGCTGCGCGGCGGCGCGGCAGAGCTCGTCATCGGCTTCTCGGACGCGGCCACCCCGCCGCCCGAGGACCTCCCGACGGTGCCGCTCGGGCGCGACGAGTACCTCGCGATCCTGCCCGAGACGCACCCGCTCGCGGGCCGCGCGGTGCTCGACATGGCGGCGCTCGCGGAGGAGCGGTGGATCTCCGGCTGCATCCGCTGCCGCACCCACCTGGTCGCGCATGCGGCCGAGGCCGGCTTCGCCCCCAACATCGCGTTCGTGACCGAGGACTACATCGCGGCGCAGCGGCTCATCGCGGAGGGGCTCGGGGTCGCCCTGCTCACGCGCATGGCCCTCGACGCGAGCCCGGCCATCCCCGGCATCGTCGCCATCCCGACCCGGCCGGACACCTACCGCGACATCTTCCTCGCGCTGCCGCATGATCCGGCGCCGGCCGCGGAGGCCTTCGCGAGCCTGCTCGTCACGGGCCTGTAGGGGCCGGACGCGCCGCGAGGCTCCCGGTGTTGGCAGTCACCAGGAGCCTCGCGCGGTTCGTGCGGGACGGCGTTGGCAGCCGTCGCCCCGCGGAGGAGAGCCGAGAGGCGTCCACGGTCCTGCTCCGGCCCGGCGGACCGGTCATCAGACCCGGAGCCCGCCGGCTCGCCGTCCTGCCGTTCCCTCGGGGAGGTGTCGAGGGACCGGTCCGTGTGCGGACGGAGAGCCGGCGACCATGGGCGCCTCTCGGCTCAGACCCCAGGGGGGAGGGGGTCATGCGCTCCACTCAACCGGCGGCGCCTGGGAGAACGCTGGGAGCGAGGCGGGAGGTCGCGGGGAGCCGCGCCGCGCCTCACGCCCGCGCCCACCACCGACCGCCACACGGCACGGCCGCTGGAAGCGGTCCCGCGATGCAACTCGCGGGGCAAACCTCGACCAAGTCGGTCGCAGCTGCAGAATGCGTGTGGGGGACGGTCGGGGCGCGGCGCGATCAGGAGGCGGTCACCGTGCCGAGCTCGTCGCCGCCGCTCGCGCCGTCGCCGACCACCAGGCCGCCCGCGACCGCGTCGCCCGACACCGTCGCGCCCGTGGTGACCGTGTAGGTCTCGCCCGAGACGATCGCGTCGCTCGACAGCACGAGCGACTGCGAGATCTTGCCGGTGGTGAACGTCGCCACCTGGGTGCCGTCGGCGTCGGTCACGGTGATGGGGGTGCCGGCCGCGATCGCCGACTGGAACGTGATGGTGAGCACGCCCTGCCCGTCGCCGGTGGGCGACACGAGCATCCCGGATGCGCCCGACGCCGCGAGCGTGCCGCCCGAGACCGTGAAGTCCCCGTTGACGTCGAGCGCGCCGTTGCCGTTGTTGGTGGGGCCGTCGACCACCACGGTGCCGCCTGTCATGGTGGCGGTGCCGTTCGAGTCGAGGCCGTCGCCGTCCGCGTCCACGTACCAGGTGCCGCCGGAGATCTCGAGGGAGCGCCCCTCCGCGACCTGGTCCATGCCGCCGCCCATGCCGCCGCCCATGCCGCCGCCCATGCCGCCGCCGGGACCGCCGGCGACGGTGGTCGCGTCGGTGCCGTCGGTGGACGATGCGTCGGTCGAGTACGCGGCCGCGCTCACCGACGCGTCGGTGGAGGTGGAGGTCGAGGACGCGGTCGACGAGGAGTCGGCCGAGCCTCCGGGGCCGCCCTGCGGCATCTGGCCGCTCGGCATGTCGCCGCCGGGCATCTGCCCGCCGCCCGTCGCATCGTCCCCGCTCGAGGAGGCGCTCGAGGAGCCGCTCGAGACGTTCATGCCGTCGTCGCTCGACCGGATGGTGCCGGTGCCGCCCGAGAGGCGGATGATGCCTCCCTCGAGGCCCTCGTAGGACGTCGAGATGTCGATGGTGCCGTCCGAGACGTGGAGGACGCCGTCGGTGGTGATGCCGTCGTCGCCGGCCGCGATCGCGAGCGTGCCGCCCTCGATCGTGACCTGGTTGGCCGCGTCGATGCCGTCGACGCCCGACGTGATGTCGAAGGTGCCGCCGGAGATCCACACGACGCCCACAGCGGTGTCCTCGTCGAGCGACTCGTTGGTGGACTTGAGGCCGTCGCCCTGCGCGTCGACCGTGATGTCACCGTCCTGGATCACCAGGAGGTCCTTGCCGCGGATGCCGTCGTCGGCGGCGGTCACGTCGTACGTGCCCGACTCGATGACGAGACCGTCCTTCGAGGCGATGCCGTCCTCGGCGACCGCGTTCACGGTGAGCGAGCCGTCGCCGGCGAGCCACAGGTCGGCGGTCGAGTACAGGGTCGCGTTGGGCACGTCGGACTCGTCCGACGCCGTGGCGTCCGCCGCGTCGGAGAGCGTGTTGATCGAGCCGTCGGCGAGGCGGATCACCACCTCGTCGGCGTTCTCGATGTCGATCGCCGCGGTGTCGGGCGAGGTGATGTCGACGCCGTCGAGCACGATGTTCACGTCCTCGTCGCCGGCGTCCACGACGAGCTTGCCCGCGGACAGCGTGCCGGAGATCGTGTAGGTGCCGCCCTGGGTGATGGTGACGGTGTCGCCGTCGACGCTCACGCCGTCGCCGCCGGTCGAGCCGGAGTCGGACAGGGTGATCGCGACCGCGCCGGACGCGTCGAAGGCGGTGTCGACGTCCTTGACGTCGAGGTCCTCGTAGGTCGCCTCGGTGAGCTCGGTGGCGGTCGCGGAGGTCGTGGTCGAGGTCGAGGTCGACGTGGTCGTCTCCTCGGCCTGCTCGGTCGTGCTGACGTCCGAGTTGGTCGCCGTGCCGGTCGAGCATCCGGCGAGCAGCAGGGCGCCGGTGAGCACTCCGGCGAAGATGGTGGCGGGCTTGCGCATGGGGATCGCCTCTCTCAGGCCGCGAGGGCCGGGTCGGTGGTGAGGTGCCGGCGCAGCGTCCGGTTCCATCGGTTCGACGGAAGCTCGGGCTGCAGCGCGGCGAGGGTGGTGCAGTACTTGGACACGCGGGCCGGACGGATGCCGCGTGCCCACAGGGCGCGGTCGACGGCACCGGCGCGCAGGGTGGACTTCGTCTCGACGATGAGCGCCGCCCCGAAGCCGGCGACCGCGCCCTCGACGTCGGTGGCGGTGACGCCGTCGTCGATGGTGACGCGGGCGCCGTCGGCGACGAGCGTGGAGCGCGCGTACCGGGTCTCGAGGACCGGCGTGAGCGCGTCCACCGCCCCCGCGACCTCGGGGAAGGTCGCGACGAACGCGCGGGCGGTGCCGTCGAGGCGGCGCCCGCGGGCGACCTCGTCGGCGATGAACTCGCGGTGCTTGACGGTCTCGCCGCGCACGCTGCGCAGCTTGACCTCGATCGCGCGACCTCCGGTGTCGAGGTACTCGCGGGTGCGGACCTTGTAGCGCGCGGGCCGGCGGCGTGCGGCCGCCCGGTACGAGTCGAGCCCGGGGGTGTCGTAGTAGACCGACGCGTAGGCGAAGGCGCGGGAGCCGTCGATCTCGAGGGCGCGCACGCCGTCGACCGCGCCCATCGCGGCGGCCCACAGGGCGGGCGAGACGATGTACTTGCGGTCGACCCGCGTGAGCAACGCAGCCTCGGCCTCGAGCTCGGCGAGCGACACGGTGGGCAGCGCGTCGCGCCGCGCCTCCCACGCGCTCATCGCGCGGCGCCCGCGACGAAGGCGGGCTCGGACGGCACGGCGAGCGCCGCATCGTCCCCCGCCGGAGGCGCCTGGAGCTCGGGAACGAGCGTGTACCGCACATCCACGACGGTGGTCTCGTTGACCAGGTCGACCTTGCGGATGGTCGCGCGGTGGACGTCCGCGCCGAGCAGCCCGGCGAGGTGGTGGGCGGCGCCCTCCTCGGTCGGGAACGCCTGGTCGAGCACCATCTGCTGGTGACGCGTGCGGGGGAACAGGCGCGGGTTGTCGCCGACCGCGATGACGAGGAGCAGCACCGCCATCAGGGTGAAGCTGATGGCCGGGCTCATCGCCGGGAAGCCGCCGAGCAGGCCCAGCGCGATCGCGGTGAAGTAGTAGGCGATCTCGGCGTGGTCCATCTCGGTGGAGCGCAGGCGGATGATCGACAGGACGCCGAAGATGCCGAGGCCGAAGCCGAGCGACATGTCGGTGTTCGTCATCGCGTACGTGACGCCCATGACGCCGATGTTGATCGCGAGGAACGCGACGATCATGTCGCGGCGGCGATGGCGCGGGAAGTACAGGCCGAAGACCAGGATGGAGATCGCGGCGAGGTTGGCGGCGATGAAGGCGTAGACGGGCATGGCGTCCTCTCGTGGGGGGCTCCGGCACTCGTCCGGGCGGTTTGGTTTCCCCCGAGTCAAGCGGCGGCGCCTTAGAGAATCCTGAGACGGCCGGCAGAGGTCCCTGGCATCCGGTGTCACGGCCCACGCCCAGTGGCCTCCCAGCCAATTCAGAGGTTGGGCCGCAATACTGGGCGCATGCCCGAACGCCGCATCCTCGTGATCGATGACGAGGACAACCTCCGCACGATGCTCTGCGCCGCCCTGCGCTACGAGGGCTACGACGTCTCCGACGCGCCCGACGGCCAGGCCGGCCTCAAGGCCGTGCGCGAGCAGCGCCCCGACCTCATCGTGCTCGACGTGATGATGCCCGGCCTGGACGGCTTCGGGGTGTGCCGCCGCCTGCGCGAGTCGGGAGACCGCACCCCGATCATCTTCCTCACCGCGCGCGACAGCGCGAAGGACAAGGTCGAGGGCCTCACCATCGGCGGAGACGACTACCTGCAGAAGCCGTTCAACCTCGACGAGCTGGTCGCTCGCGTCGAGGCGGTCTCGCGCCGCGTCGAGCACGCGCCGAGCGCCTCCGACACCTACCGGGTGGCGGACCTCGAGCTCGACGACGTCTCCCACCGCGTCACGCGCGGCGGCGAGGAGATCCAGCTGTCCCCGACGGAGTACAACCTGCTGCGCCACCTCATGCAGAACACCGGTCGCGTGCTGTCGCGCGGCCAGCTGCTCGAGGGCGTGTGGGGCTACTCGCGCGACGACGACCCGGGCGTGGTCGAGACGTACATCGGCTACGTGCGCCGCAAGGTCGACACGGTCGACCCCAAGCTCATCCACACGATCCGCGGCGTGGGCTACACGCTGAGGCTCCCGTGACGCGGCCCGACGGGCTGACACTCCGCGCACGACTCCTCATCGGACTGGGCACCATCGCCGCGGCGGTCGTCGCGGTCGCGATCGTGGTCACGCTCGTGACCCACTCGTTCCTGCTCACGCAGCTCGACCAGCGCCTCGCCTCCTCGTCGGGACCGATCGATACGACGCGGCACCAGCCCGCCCTCTCCACCAACGACGGCGACGCCGACAACACGTCGCGGCCGTCCGACGTGTGGCGCGCCCTGGTCGACACGACCGGCCGGCTCGGCGTGATCTACTCGCCCAACGTCGAGGGCGCCTCCGACGCGCAGCCCGAGATCCCCGTGAGCGCGCTGCCGAGCTCCGGGTCCGTCTACATCAGCGTGCCGTCGTCGGACGGCGACGACGCCGGCTTCCGCGTGCTGCTGCGCGCCACCAGCATCGGCACGGACGTGACCGCGCTGTCGCTCGACTCCGTGGATCAGGCGACGCACCGGCTCATGGTGATCGAGCTGGTGGGCCTGGTCGTGGTGCTGGGCGGCCTGTCCGCCGTCGGCTGGTGGGTGCTCCGCCTGGGCATCGCCCCCATGCGACGCATGGTCGACGCGTCCGCCCGGATCGCCGACGGCGACCTGGACGTGAGGCTCGAGGGCGCGGGCCGGGGGTCCGAGTCCGCCGAGCTCGCCGCGTCCCTCAACCAGATGGTCGACACCCTCACCGACGCGCTCGACGAGCGCGAGCGCTCCGAGGCCCGGCTGCGCGAGTTCGTCGCCGACGCGTCGCACGAGCTCCGCACCCCGCTCACCACGGTCCTCGGCTACGCCGAGCTGTACCGTCGCGGCGCGCTCGCGCGCGACGAGGACGTGGCCGACGCGTGGCGTCGCACCGAGGCCGAGGCCGGTCGCATGCGCCGCCTCGTCGAGGACATGCTCGAGCTCGCGCGCTACGACGCCGAGCCGCAGCTCACCCCCATCCGCCTCGACCTCGCGCACCTGTGCTCCGAGGTCGTGGGCGACGCCACGGCCGCGCGCGAGGGCGTGAGCTTCACGCTCGACGCGCCCGAGCCGGTCACCATCGCGGGCGACCCGGACCGCCTGCGCCAGGCCGTCATCAACGTCGTCACCAACGCCGCGGTCCACGGCGGCAGCCACGTGACGGTCCGCGTCCGCCGGGACGATGCGACGGGCACCGTCGCCGTCGAGGACGACGGCCCCGGGATGTCGCCCGAGGTGGCCGCGCGCGCGACCGAGAGGTTCGTGCGAGGGGACCACTCGCGCACCCGCGCGACGGGCGGCTCGGGCCTGGGCCTCGCGATCACCGCCGCGATCGTCTCGGTACACGGGGGCACGCTGGCCGTGGACTCGACCGAGGGCGCCGGGACGACGGTGCGGATCGCGCTGCCGCTGGCCCCCGTCGAGGAGGCGGCGCCGGCCTGAGCCCGAAGCGACGCGTCAGGCGCTCGCGACCGCCACGTCCGCGAAGTTCGCGAGGATCGCCTCGCACATCGGCCCCATCGCGGCCTGGAACAGCTCGAGCCCTGCCGGATCGGTGGAGTCGGGCATGCGCAGCGCGAGCAAGATCGTCATGAGCATGCCGTGCGCGAAGAACTCGACGGACTGCTCGGCGCTGAACCCGGCCTCCTCGCGCACCAGGCGGTAGACGCTGATGAAGCACTCGCGCGCCGCGGGGCCGAACACCGGGTCGGCGCCCAGCCCGAACAGGTGCAGCAGCGTGAGCAGCGTGCCGCGGTCCGACACCAGCTCGGCGTACGCGGGCCCCAGCGCGCCCTGCTTGTCCTCGAACGTCTCGTCGCCCGTGAAGCCCGCGATCACCTCGCGATAGCGGTCCGTCAGACGTCCCGTCGCGCGCCGCGATGTCTCGAGGAACAGGTTCTCCTTCGATCCGAACATGCGGACCACGTAGGCCTGGGAGATCCCCGCCCGCTTCGCGATCGCGTCGGTCGTGCCGCCCGCGTAGCCCTTCTCGCCGAACACCACGGTCGCGGCCGCGAGGACCTGCTCGCGCCTGTCATCGCTGGTCAGACGGGTTTCTGTGACGCTCATGTTGACATGTTATCAAGCGATTACTAGCGTGTCGACGTGTAGTAATCAATTGATTACTCACATGCCAACCGCATCGTTCCGGGGAGGGAACATGTCATCGACCGCACGCCGGACGCCGCTGGGACTCGTGATCCTCGCGGTGTCCATCCCCGCCTTCATGGCGAGCCTCGACAACCTCGTCGTCACCAACGCGCTGCCCGTCCTCGCGACGGACCTCGACGCCTCGCTCGAGCAGCTGCAGTGGTTCATCAACGGCTACTCGCTCGCGTTCGCGAGCATGATCCTCATGGCGGTCGCGCTCGGCGACCGCTTCGGACGCCGCCGCGTCTTCACGGGCGGCATCGCGCTGTTCACCTTCGCGTCGATCCTGTGCGCGCTCGCCCCCAGCGCCGAGGCGCTCATCGCGGCCCGCGTGCTCCAGGGCATCGGCGGCGCGGCGCTCATGCCGCTGTCGCTCGCGATCCTGTCCACGAACGTCCCCGCCAAGATGCGCCCGCTCGCGATCGGCATCTGGGGAGGCGTCGCCGGCCTGGGCGTCGCCGTCGGGCCGCTCATCGGCGGGGCCGTGGTCGAGGGGCTGACCTGGCACGCGATCTTCTGGCTGAACGTCCCGGTGGGCGTCGTCGCGATCATCCTGGTCCGCGCGTTCCTGACCGAGACCCGCGGCGCCGCCGCGCGGCTCGACCTGGTCGGGCTGGCGCTCGGCATGACCGCGGTGTTCGGCCTGGTGTTCGGCATCGTGCGCGGCAACGATGCGGGGTGGACCTCGCCTCAGGTGCTCGCCGGGCTCGTGGGAGGGGCGGTCCTGCTGGTCGCGTTCCTGGGCTGGGAGCACCGCCGCCGCGACGCGGCCCTGCTGCCGATGCGGCTGTTCCGCGACCGCTCGTTCTCCGTGGCGAACGCGGTGGGCGTGATGTTCTCCGTCGGCATCTTCGGCTCCGTGTTCATCCTCATCCAGTTCATGCAGGTGGTGCAGGGCAAGACCCCGCTCGAGGCGGGCGCGATGACCATGCCGTGGACCATGGCGCCGCTGTTCGTCGCGCCGCTCACGGGCCTGCTCGAGCCGCGCCTCGGCACGCGGACGCTCGTCACCGCGGGCGTCGCGGCGCAGGCGCTCGGCCTCGCGTGGATCGGGCTGCAGCTCGACCCGGCGGTCGACTACTGGATGCTCGTGCCCGGCTTCGTCGCCTGCGGCGTGGGGATGGGGCTCGTGTTCGCGCCCCTCGCGACAGCGGTGCTCGCCCACATGCGGGACGAGGACCACGCCAAGGCCTCCGGCACCAACGCGACCGTGCGGGAGATCGGCGTCGCGCTCGGCATCGCGGTGCTGACGGCGATCTTCACGGGCGCGGGCGGCCAGCTCACCCCGACCGGCTACACGGACGCGGCGCAGACAGCCGTGCTGTGGGGCGCCGCGATCCTCGCGGTCACCACGATCGTCGCGACGTTCCTGCCGCCGCGCCGCACCAGCCCCGACGGGGCTCCCGTCGGCGACGCGGCGCCCGGGGCGCTGCTGCCGGCCTGAGCAGCGCCCGCCCGACCGTGCCCCACACGAGATCTGCAACTCCACGCCCCCTGGTCGCGGTTCGCCGCGCGAGTTGCAGCGAAGCCGGCCCAATCCCGGCCTCGCGTGTGGGGCACGGTCACGCGGCGGGGTCGCGCGGCACGGTCACGCGGTGCGGACCGCTCCTCGTCACCACGGCGAGGGGCGGCCCTCGTCGCGCGTCGCGTCGTCGGGCAGGTGCGGCAGCTCGCCGCCGCCCGCGCGGATGCAGAACCACTGGAGCCCCTCGGCGCTGTCCGGCAGGCATCGCCACGTCCGCCAGACGCCCTGGCCCACGCGCACCGCGGTGCCGGGGCCTACGTCCACGATCTCGTCGTCGAGCGCCATCTGGCCGCGGCCCGCGAGGAACACGTAGAGCTCCTCGATCTCGGAGTGCGTGTGCCAGTAGCCCGCCTCCTCGCCCGGGACGAACGCGTTGGCGGTCATGCCGATGTACTGCATCGCCAGCTCGTGGTCCACGACGCGGCGCCCGTCGCGCAGCGTCGTCGGGCGGAATCCGCCGTGGTGGCCGCGCCACCCGTCGAGGCCGCCCATCTCCAGCACCTGGTAATCGCTCATCCGGCGACGATATCGCCGCCACCCCTTGCGAACCAGATGTTAGTGACTAACACTAAGACCATGACCACACGCGCCGAGGCCACCCGGGCCCGTCTCCAGTCGGCCGCGCTCGACCTGTTCGAGCAGCGCGGCTACCGCGCGGTCACGGTCGAGCAGATCGCGGCCGCCGCCGGCGTCAGCCACATGACGTTCTTCCGCCACTTCCCCACCAAGGAGCGGGTGCTGCTCGACGACCCGTTCGACCCCGTCATCGCCCACGCGGTCGCGGCCCAGCCCGCGGCGCTCGCGCCGATCGAGCGCGTCGCGCGCGGCATGCTGTCGCTCGTGCCGCTGCTCGACCAGGAGCCCACGGCGAGCACGCGCCGCGGGATCGCGATCGCCGCGAGCGTGCCCGAGCTGCAGGCCGGCATGGCCGCCAACACCGCCGCGACCGAGCGCGCCATCGTCGAGGCCGCCGCACCCGCCGGCGACGAGGGCGCGACGCGCATCGCCGCGGCGGCGTGCCTCGCCGCCCTCACCGCCGCGCTGCTCGACTGGGCGGTCGCGGGCTCGCCGCGCACCCTCGGCGAGCTGGTCACCGATGCGATCACCACCGTCGTGCCGTCCCTCGCGGGCGCACCCGTCCCGGCCTTCGCGGGAGCGACGCCGTGACCGCGCTCGAGCTCGCGGGCGCCGTGCGCGTCTACGGCGGCGTGCGCGCGCTCGACGGGCTGAGCCTCACGGTCGAGCCCGGCGAGATCCACGCGATCATCGGGCTCAACGGTGCCGGCAAGACCACCGCGATGAAGGCCATCGTCGGGCAGACCGCGCTCGACGCCGGCGAGGTCCGCCTCTTCGGCGAGCCCTTCGCGCACGCGAGCCCCGGCAGACTGGCGCGGCTGGGCCTCTCGATCGAGCAGCCGTTCGGCTACCCCGAGCTCACGGTGCGCGACAACATCGTGCTCGCGGCGCGCCTGCACGGCCTGGACCGGGGCGCGGCGGCGACCGCAGCATCGTCCTGGATCGCACGGCTCGAGCTCGAGCCGTGGGCGGGACGGCGCGCACGCGGGCTGTCGCTGGGCAACCGTCAGCGCCTCGGGCTCGCGTGCGTGGCCGCACACCGGCCCGACCTGCTCGTCCTCGACGAGCCGACCAACGCGCTCGACCCGGCGGGCGTCCTGCTGCTGCGCGACGTGATCCTCGAGGCAGCCGCCCGCGGTGCGGGCGTGCTCGTGTCCAGCCACCACCTCGACGAGGTGTCGCGGATCGCGCACCGCATCACCGTGATCCACGCCGGCCGCGTGGTCGGCGCGCTCGAGCCCGGGCAGGCCGACCTCGAGCGACGCTTCTTCGACGTGGTGCGCCGCTGGGACGAGGACCACCGCCACGCCGCCCTCGCCCGACAGGAGGCCCACGCATGAGGACCGCCCTCGCCCTCCAGGTCGCGACGTTCGCGCGCTCGCTCACCGCGCGCCTCGCGACCGTCCTGCTCATCGCCTTCCCGCCGCTCATGTCCGTGGGGATGGTGATGATCGCTCGCAGCGCCGACGCGGCCGGGCCGTCCGCCGCGAAGCTCGCCCCCTACCGCGAGGGCACCGTCGGCGAGGCTGTCGCCGCGCTCTCCGGGCAGGTCGTGTCGGTCGTCGCGCTCATCGGCGTCGGCTTCGCGGTCGCGTGGCTCGTGGGTCGCGAGTGGGTCGACCGCACGCTCGGGTCGCTGTTCGCGCTTCCCGTGTCCCGCGCGGAGATCGCGCGGGCGAAGCTGCTGGTCGTGGGCGCATGGGCCGCGGCCTGCCTCACGCTCGCGATGCTGCTCACCGCGGCGGGCCTGGGCGCGATCGCCGACGGCTCCTTCACCGGCGCCGTCGTCGCACAGCTGGTCCGCGTGTGGGTCGCGGGGCTCCTCATGGCCGCGCTCGCGCTCGGCTTCGCGTGGGTCGCGGTGCGCCTCCGGGGCTACCTCGGCGCCGCCGGCGCGATCATCGCGGTCACCGCGGCGAGCCAGATCCTCGCGATGCTCGGCGTCGGCGCGTGGGTGCCGTTCATCGCGCCCGCGATGTGGGCGGGCGCGGGCGGCGCCGCGGAGGCTGCGACCATCGGTCCCGCGTCGCTCGCGCTGGCCGTCGCGTTCGCCGCGCTCGCCGCGTGGGCCTCGGTGCGCGCGTTCGCCCGCGCCCGGCTGGACTGACTCAGCCCTCGGCGTGCGCGTACAGGCGCTGGAGCTCCTCGAAGTGGGCGTCCGAGTCGACCGGCGCGGGCTCGCCTCCCGCGAGGTGGGTCTCGAGGCGGCCGAGGTGCCAGTGCCAGCCGGCCGCGATGTCCGGGCTCTGCGGGTCGGGCGCGACGTGGTCGAACGTGACGAGCGCCCCGTCGCCGAGCTCGGCGATCGCGATCCGCACCTGCCAGCGGCCGCCCGGGCCGTCGAACGCGTACTCGAGGGCGTGGGGCTCGACCCACGCGAGCACCTCCCCGGTGCCGCCGCCCGCCATCGTGACGGCGCCGCCCTCGCGCGGCTCGAACGCGGTGCGGAACGACCAGAGCGCATTGCGCTCGGGGTCGGTGAGCGCGGCCCACACCTCGGCGGGCGGCTGCGCGACGGTGCGCTCGAAGCGCAGATAGTCCCCGTCGTCGGGCGAGAGGACGCGCCCCTCGCCCGCGGGGTCGAGCTGGTCCGGGTCCATGCGTCCCAGTGTGCGCCTCCCGCGCACGGATGGCGCGGGTAGCGTGCGCCCCATGGACGATGCGGTGGTGGCCCGGCTGCGGGCGGCGGGCTGTGTGTTCGCGGAGGAGGAGGCGGCGCTGCTGATCGACGCGGCGGCGGGCGACGCGGGCGGGCTCGAGGCGCTCGTCGCGCGACGGGTCGCGGGCGAGCCGCTGGAGACGGTGGTGGGCTGGGCCGCGTTCGCGGGGCTGCGGATCCCGGTGGCGCCGGGGGTGTTCGTGCCGCGGCGGCGCACCGAGCTGGTCGCGCGGCTCGCGATCGCGGCGGCGCCGCGCGGGGGGACCGTGGTGGACCTGTGCTGCGGCGCCGGCGCCATCGCGGCCGCCGTCGCCCACGCGCGACCTGACCTGACAGCGATCGCCGCGGACGTCGACCCCGCCGCCGTCGCCCTGGCGAGCCGCACGCTCGCCCCGCTGGGCGCATCGTGCCTGGTGTCCGACGTGGACGCCGCGCTGCGCCATCTCGACGGCACCGTCGACGTCGTGACCACCTGCCCGCCGTACGTCCCGACCGGTCAGATCGCGCTGATGCCGCGTGAGGCGCGCGACCACGAGCCCACCCGCGCGCTGGACGGAGGCCCCGACGGGGCGAGCCTGCAACGCGAGGTGCTGCGCGCATCGTCCCGGCTGCTGCGGCCGGGCGGCGTCGCGATCGTGGAGACGAGCGAGGCCCTCGTCGACCTGACCGCGAGCGCGGCGGTGGATGAGGGCCTCGAGGCGGCCGTCGAGCGGGACGAGGAGCTCGGCGCCGTCGTGGTGGTGGCGCGGCGTCAGGCGCTCACGAGCTCGGACTCGAGCCGCGCGTAGCTGATCTCCATGCCGTCGGTCATCCCGGTGGCGAGGACCATGTCCCGCAGCTCGATGCTCGGGTAGGTGATGAGCAGGCTGAGCAGGGTCGTGCCGTCCTCGCGCGGGGTGAGGGTGAGCGCGTTGGTGGTGCCCGGCCCAGGCATCCCGATCATGAGCTCGGTGGTGACCTCGCGGACGCCGGGGACGGTCTCGACGAGCTCGCCCTCGAAGCCGAAGGCCTGCTGGCCCTCCGCGCGGCCGCCTTCCTCGGGCGCCCACTCGTAGCGGTAGCGGTCGCCCACCTCGACCGCGATCTCGCACACCGGCATGGTCCAGCCGTCGGGGCCGAGCAGCCAGCGCCTCATGAGGTCGGGCTCGTGATGAGCCCGCCACACCTGCTCGACGGAGCCGCGGATGACGCGGGAGACGCGCACCTGGGTGTCCGACAGGAGCTGCGTGACGGTGCCCCTGCCCGCGGCGAAGGCCTCGAGGTCGGCGAGGATGTCGTCGATCTGGCCCATGGCCTGACGCATGCCCTCCTCCATGCCCATGCCGACCAGCTGCTCGAGCTCCTCGGCGGAGTTGAAGAAGGTGGTGGTGACCAGGCGGGAGCCGTCGGGCGTCTCGGAGAAGGCGAAGGTCATGCGCATGGTGGGCATGTCGGGGTTGGGCGTGCCGTCGGGGAGCGCGAAGCCGTCGATCACCTCGAACGAGCGGGGCGCGTCGACGGCGAGGAACTCCCAGAAGCCGCCCGAGACGTCGCCGTCCGGTCCGCGCATCTCGTACCGCGAGCGGCCGCCGGCGGCCATGTCGTGGCGGTAGAAGGTGGCCGGATAGGTCGGCGGACCCCAGAATCGCTCGAGCTGGCGGGGGTCGGCGTAGGCATCCCAGAGGCGCTGGAGCGGGACCGCGAAGTCGGCGGTCACCGTCATGGTGAGGGCCTCGGGATCCTTGGTGACGGACGTGATGGGCATGGCTCACTCCTGTTCGGGAGCTGACGGGGACGGGTGCGGGGGCTCGGCGAGCAGCGCGTCGAGCCGGTCGATGCGGGCGCGCCACAGGCGCTCGTACCGGTCGAGCAGGGCCTGGACCCTGCGGATGGCGTCGGGGTTGCCGCGGACGAGGCGCTCCCGCCCGCGGTTCTGCTTGGTCACGAGTCCCGCCCTCTCGAGCACCGCGACGTGCTTCTGCACGGCCGCGAAGGACATGTCGTAGCGATCCGCGAGAGCGCTGACGGACTGCTCCCCGGTGAGGACGCGCTCGACGATGTCGCGGCGCGTCGCGTCCGCCAGGGCCCGGAAGATCCGGTCCACCTCGGCGTCCGACAGGTCAAGTTCTGCAACCATTTGGTTGTACGTTAACCCCGCCCGGCGAGGCGCGCAAGGGCAACCGCGGATCCGGGACGCCCAGCTCCGCGCGGCGCGATGGCGCGACGGCCCGACAGCCGGCCCGAGGCCCGGCCAGCGGCTAGCCTCCAGGGGTGACACCCCGCACGCGCGCCCTGCTGGCGATCATCGGCTGCCTCGGCGCGGGCGTCGCGATCTCGTACGGCCAGACGTTTGCGCCGCCCGGCCTGCACCCGCTCGTGAACTCGGGCACGCCCGTGGTGGCGCTCGCCGCCGCTGCCTCGCTCGCGGCGCCCCGGCTGCGGGGCGCGGTCACCCTCGGCGCGCTCGCCGGCCCGCTCGCGATGGCGGGCTACTACGGCACGGCGCTCGCGCGCGGCTTCGGCGCGAGCGCGGGCTACGTCGTCCTGTGGTGCACCGCCGGGCTCGTGCTCGGCGCGGCCATGGGGGCGGCGACGTGGGTGCTGCGCGGGCGGGCGGACGCGCCGGCCTGGGTCGCGGGCGCCGCCGCCGGGCTGCTGCCGGGGATCGCCATCGGCGAGGCGGCGCACGGGCTCACCCGCATCGCGGACACCACGCCGGCCGCGTACTGGTGGACGCAGCTCGCGGCGGGCGCGGCCCTCCTGGTCGTGCTGACCGCGCGCATGCGGGGCGCTGGCGCCGAGCGCGCCTGGGCGGGCGCCGCGACCGCCCTCGCCGCCGCGGCCGTCTACGCTGCGTACGGGATCGCCTGACGCCCGCCGGACGCCCCCCGGCGGGCGGAACGGGGGTTACCCCCACCCCGATCGGGCGGCCAGCCCCGCGGCGCGAGACGCCGACCGACGGTGGAATGGAGCCATGGACACCCCCGCCCCCCACGACCGCCCCTGGCTGGTCCAGCAGATCATCCAGATGGGCCGCGACCTCGGCTACCTGCTGCCGCTGCTGCCCCTCGCGACCGTCGCCTTCACCGCCGTCCTCACGCTGCTGATGACCAGCATCAGCCTGGTCATCGTCTGGGTCGGCGTGCCGCTCGGCGTCGCGACCCTGTGGGCCGCGCGCGGGCTCGCCGACTTCGAGCGCCTGCGGCTGGGCGCGCTCGGCCGCGGCCCCGTGATCGGCATCTACACGCGCCCCGACCGGGACGCGAGCCGCTTCCGCAGGTTCTTCCACCCCCTCCGCGACGGCCAGATGTGGCTCGACGTGCTCCACGCCCTCGTGGTGTTCCCCGTCGCCGTCGCGTCGTGGAGCATCACCGTGGCGTGGGCGTCGGTGGCGTTCGTGGGCTCGACCGCATGGATCTGGGAGGCGTTCGCCGACGCGGACGACCTGCCCGCCGGCGGCACCCTGCCCTGGCTGACGTCCCCGCTGGGCCACACCGTCATCGGCCTCCTCGCGCTCGCCTGCCTGCCCGTCGTGGTCCGCGGCCTCGCCCTGCTCCACCTCGCGATCGGCCGCGGCCTGCTGGGCGCGAGCGAGGAGCGCCGCCTGCGCGCCGAGGTGGAGCGCCTGGAGCACGCCCGGGGCGCGGCCGCCGCGGCCGAGTCCTCCGCGCTGCGCCGCATCGAGCGCGACCTCCACGACGGCCCGCAGCAGCGGCTCATCCGCCTCCAGATGGACGCCGAGCGCGCCGAGCGCCAGCTCGACACCGACCCCGAGGCGGCCCGCGCCGCGCTCGCGGAGATCCGCGGCCAGGCCGCCGAGACGCTTGCCGAGCTGCGCGCGATGACCCGCGGCTTCGCACCGCCCATGCTCGCCGAGCGCGGCCTGCTCGCCGCCGTCGAGTCCCTCGCCGAGCGCTCGACCGTGCCGGTCGCGGTCGAGGCCGACATCCCCGAGGGCCTGGGCGTGGCCGTCGAGACCGCCGCCTACTTCGTCGTGTCCGAGGCGCTGGCGAACGTCGCCAAGCACGCGGAAGCCTCGGCGGCCACCGTCGGCATCGCGATGGACGGCGACCACCTGCTCGTCGTAGTGACCGACGACGGCCGGGGCGGCGCCCACCTCGCCAAGGGCCACGGCCTCGCGGGGCTCGCCGATCGCGTCGCCGGCGCCGGCGGTACGCTCGCGGTGGCCGATGCGCCGGCCGGCGGAACCATCCTCACCGCCCGGGTGCCGGTCGGATAGGAGCCCCGATGCGCATCGTCCTCGCCGACGACAGCGCGCTGCTCCGCGAGGGCCTCGCCCGTCTCGTCACCGAGATGGGGCACGAGGTTCTCGCGGCCGTCGGCAGCGCCACCGAGCTGCTCCACACGGTGCGCGGCGAGCGCCCCGACCTCGTGCTGTCCGACATCCGGATGCCGCCGCACGGCGCCGACGACGGCCTGGTCGCCTGCCTCGACCTGCGCCGCGAGATCCCGGGACTGCCGTGCCTGCTGCTGTCGCAGCACACCGAGCGCGCGTACGCCGAGGACCTGCTGGCCGACGGCGAGGGCGGCGTGGGCTACCTCCTCAAGGACCGCGTGACGGACATGCGGGCGTTCGCCCGCGCGCTCGACACCGTGGCCGCCGGCGGCACCGTGCTCGACCCGGAGCTGGCGGCGCTGCTCGTCGCCCGCCGCCGCGACCCGCTCGCCGCGCTCACCCCCCGCGAGCGCGAGGTGCTCACGCTCATGGCCGAGGGCCGCTCCAACGCGGGGATCCAGGAGGCGCTGGTGCTGAGCGCCGGCGCGGTCGAGAAGCACGTGACCGCGATCTTCGCGAAGCTGCGCCTGCTGCCCGCCCCCGACGACCACCGCCGCGTGCTCGCGGTGCTCGCCTACCTGGGGGCCGCGCGACCCTGAGCCGGCGCGTTCACCACAGGAACGGCACGAGGCGCTTGGTGCGCCACGCGTACGCCCGGAAGCGGTCGCCGTAGCGGTCCTCGAGCCGCGCGTCGACGTGCGGGATGGTGCCGAACGCGAGGCTCACGCCGACCGCGGCGGCGGCCAGCAGCGGCCACCAGCCGCCGGCCACGCACGCGAAGCCCGCGAACAGCACCGTCTCCCCCAGGTAGTTCGGGTGCATCACGATCGAGAACAGCCCGCCCGTGTAGAGCTCGCCGGCGTGGCGCGGGTCGTGCTGGAAGCGCCTCCGCTGGAGGTCCGACCACGTGCCCAGCCACGAGCCCGTCACGTAGAGGAGCACGCCCGCCCACACCACCCAGTCGACGGGCGCCTCGGTGGTGCCGCCGAAGTACGCCATCGTGAGCTGGAGGAACACCACCCACGGCCCCACCGACAGCGCGTCGGACCAGTCGAGCGGCCGCTCGACGATGACGAACTCGGTGAACACGAGCCGCAGCAGGTAGAGGACGGCCAGGATCCCCACCAGCCAGCGCCGCAGCGGGTCCGCGACGGGCAGCGCCCCGCCGAACCAGTCCTCGACCCCGCGCGACAGGAAGGCGAGCGCGACGGCGACCGCGAGCGTGTGCAGCGCGGTGACGAACAGCTTCGGCGCGGTCGATGCGCCGGCGGGCTCCATCCCCTCACCCTCGTCCCGCGCGGGTCGCCCCGCAACAGGAACGAGGCGCGCACCAGGCATCGCGCGACCCCCAGCGCGCTCCGCACGGTTCGGAAGGCGACACGCCGAGGCGACCGGGGCATCGTGCCCCTGCCAGCGGCGTGCCGCGGAGAGAGCCGTGCGGAGCGAACGCGGGCGGGAGGCTAGCGCGCGTCGAGGACGTCGACCGCGAAGACGAGCGTCGAGCCCGCGGGGATGGGCCCCATGTTCTGGTAGCCGTAGCCGGACTCCGGCGGCACGACGAGCAGCAGCTTCGAGCCGACGGGCTGGCCGACGATGCCGTCGACCCAGCCGTCGATGAGCGAGCCGTACGCGATCCGGAACGAGATCGTGTCGCCGCGGTCCCACGACGAGTCGAACTTGCCGCCGTTCCACAGCCAGCCGCTGTAGTGGACGGTGATGTGCTGGCCCTCGGCGACCACGGCGCCGTCGCCGGCCTCGAGGACCTCGACGACGAGCCCCTCGGGCTTCTCGGCGCCGGCGAAGTCGACGGCGGGCGCGCCGTCGGCGGCGCGGGTGATGGCGGGCAGGGTCATGGTGGCTCCTTCGCTGGGTACGGGTCCCAGCCTAGGCTGACGCCATGGACCACCTCCCCCACCTGCGCCGCGCGATCGCGGTGTCCCAGGCCGCGCGCGACCACGGCAACCACCCGTTCGGCGCGGTGCTCGTCGATGCCGAGGGGCGCATCGTCCTCGAGGCGGAGAACACGGTGGTCACCCACCGCGACGCGACCGGCCACGCGGAGACCAACCTCGTGCGCCTCGCGAGCAACCAGCTCGACCCCGATGAGCTCGCCGCGTGCACCCTCGTCACCAGCTGCGAGCCGTGCGCGATGTGCTCGGGCGCGATCTACTGGGCGGGCATCGGCGCCGTGGTCTACGGGCTGTCCGAGACGGGCCTGTACGCGATGACCGGCGCCCACGAGGAGAACCCCACGCTCGCGCTCCCGTGCCGCGAGGTCCTGGGAGCGGGGTCGCGCGACATCGCCGTGACCGGGCCCGTGCTCGAGGACGAGGCGGCCCTCCCGCACCAGGGGTTCTGGGACTGAGCCTCCCCGCCGGCGCGACGCGTGGGCCGTAGTCTCGGACCGTGACCCTCGCCACCTCGCTCGTGCTGGTGCTCGTCGCCGGCCTCGCCTCGCAGCTCGTCGCCGCGCGGCTGAAGATCCCCGCGATCGTCGTCCTCATCGCGGTCGGGCTGGCGCTGGGCCCCATCTCCGGGCTCGTGACGGTGAACCTCGCACCCTCGGAGCTGTCCGAGCTCATCGGCCTCGGCGTCGCCGTCATCCTCTTCGAGGGCGGCATGAGCCTGCGGTTCGCCGAGTTCCGCCGCGTCGGCAAGGGCATCCGCCGCCTCACGATCCCGGGCCCGCCCGTCGCGATGCTGCTGACCGCGGGCGTGGCCCACTGGATCGGCGGCTTCGACTGGCCCGTCGCCCTCGTCGCCGGCGCGATCCTCGTGGTGACGGGCCCGACGGTCATCGCGCCCCTGCTGCGCTCGGCGGGGCTGCGCCGCGACTCGGCCGCGCTGCTCAAGTGGGAGGGGATCGTCAACGACCCCACCGCCGTCACCCTCGCGTTCCTCACGTACGAGGTGTTCGCGCTGTCCGAGGGCGGCGTCGGGTCGATCCTGCGCGGGCTGTTCTTCGCGATCCTCGTCGGCGGCGGCATGGGCGCGGCGATCGGCGCGCTCGTGGGCGTGTCCTTCCGCCGCGGGTGGGTGCCGGGTCACCTCAAGTCGCCCCTGCTGCTCGTCGCGGTGCTGCTCGTCGCGGGCCTGGGCAACCACCTCCAGGACGAGACCGGCCTGCTGGCCGTCACCGCGATGGGCCTGGTCCTGGGCAACATGCGGCTCGCCGAGCGCGACGAGCTCCTCCACTTCAAGGAGGGCCTCACGGTCGTGCTCGTGAGCTCGCTGTTCATCATCATCCCGGCGACGCTCACGGCCGACGACCTCCGCGAGCTCGACTGGCGCATCGCCGTGTTCGTGCTCGTGCTCATGTTCGTGGTGCGCCCACTCACCATCGCGCTCGTCACCCTCCGCTCCGACGTGCCCAAGCCCGACCGCATCCTGCTGGGCTGGATCGCGCCGCGCGGCATCGTCGCGGCGGCGACCGCGGGCACGTTCGGCCCGTCCATGGTGGAGGCCGGCTACCCCGACGGTGCCCGGCTGGTGCCGACGATCTTCCTCGTCATCATCGTCACCGTGATCGCGCACGGGTTCACGCTCGCGCCGCTCGCGCGCCGGCTCGGGCTGACCACGGGCGCGCACAACGGGCTGCTCATCGTGGGCGCGTCGCGCTTCGGGCTCGAGCTCGCGGAGGCGCTGCGGCGCCTCGACGTCCAGGTCACCGTCGCGGACGGCCGTTACCAGAGCCTCCAGCCGGCCCGCATGGCCGGCGTCCGCACCTACTTCGGCGAGGTGCTGTCCGAGCATGCCGACGAGACCCTCGCCGAGGCCGGCGTCAGCCACGTCCTCGCCGCGACGGACAACGACTACTACAACGCCCTCGTCGCGCGCAGCCTCGGCACCGAGTACGGCTTCCACCGCTCGTTCCAGCTCTCGCCCGGCGAGGGCACGGGCGAGAAGCGCGCCCTCACGTTCGAGCGGCGCGCCTCCTACGCGTTCGACGGCCGCAGCGACCTCGCGACGCTCGACGCGCACGTCGCCGACGGCTGGCGCATCCACGCGACGCGCCTGACCAAGCAGTACGGCGTGCGCGAGCTCATCCGCCGGTTCGGCGCGGAGGCCGGGTCCGTGCCCATCGGCGCGGTCGACGCGTCCGGCGCCTTCCGGCTGTTCTCGCCCGACCAGCGCTTCCTCCCGGCCGCCGGCTCGCGCTTCCTGTACCTGGGTCGCGACAAGCGCTCGCCGGCGACCGGCGCCGTGCGCATCGTGGACGATGCGGTGGCCGGCGAGGAGTCGTAGCGGCCGGTCAGACCGTGGTCGCCTCGTACGCGGCGATCAGCTCCAGCTCCCTGGCGCGGTCGAGCCCCGCGAGGCCGGGCCGGTCGACGCCGAGGGCGCGCTCCTCGGCCAGCACGTCCCGCACGGTCTCGATGAGCGGGCGGCGCACGCCGCCCGTCGCGAGGAACCGCGCGCCCGAGTGGTACCCGGTGCGGGCCGGGGCGCCGTCGTCGGGCACCCACAGCGGCAGCGAGTCGGGGCCCTTCCACGTGCGCACGCCGCGCGCGAGCAGCCAGTCGGCGTCGGGCCGCACGAGCGGGCCGTGCGCGCCGGCCACCTCGCGGATCAGCTCGATCAGCTCGAACCCCTCGCGCTGCTCGCCGACCACGTTGACGGCGCCCGTCACGCCCGCCTCGATGGCGTGGAGGTTCCACGCGACCAGGTCGCGCACGTCGATGACCTGGAGGGGGTGCGCGGGCGGCGCGGGCACGAGCATGGGGCCCTGTCCCGCGAGCGCGGCCCGGCGGGGCCAGTACGCGAACCGCTCCGTCGGGTCGCCGGGGCCGACGATGACGCCGGCGCGCAGCAGCAGCGCGTCGCCGTGAGCCGCGACCGTGTCGAGCTCGCACCGCACCTTCGCGGCGTCGTACCGTGAGCCGTCCACGACGGCGTCCACCTCGACGGGCTCACGCAGCGGCGCGTCCTCCGCGATGACCGTGCGCGTCGGCGCGTAGGCCGCCACGGAGCTGACGTACGTCCAGTGGAGCGCGCGGCCCGCGATCGCCTGGGCGGCCTCGCGCACGTGACGCGGCTGCCAGCTCACCTCGACGACGGCGTCCCAGTCGCGGTCGGCGACCTCGGCGTAGGCGTCGGGGCCGTCCCGGTCCGCCATGACGAGGTCGGCTCCCGGGGCGACGATGCCGGACGTCCCGCGCGCGAGGCAGGTCACCTCCCAGCCGCGCGCCACGGCCTGCGCCGCGGTCTCGCGACCGAGCCAGGCGGTTCCGCCGAGGACGAGCAGTGAGGGCATACGGCCAGGCTAACGGGCTCGTGGCCCGCGACCGCCTATCCCGGGTCGCCACCGACGAGCACGTAGCGCGCGGTACGCCGCTCGCCCGTCATCTCGATCCGACCCTCGTCGCGAAGCCGCTGGAGCAAGGTGGTCGCCTGCTGGCCGGTGATCAAGCAGAGGTCGGCGGCCTCTCCGCGCGAGATCGATCCATACTCCTCGATCCAACGCACGACCATCTGCTCCTGCTGCATGGGATCTGTTCCGCGCACCCGGATGTACGCCGCGCGCTGTTCCGAGTGACGGTAGAACGCGGACGCGAGGTGATAGCGGCGACCACGACCAGCTCCCCGCAGCTCGAGGACACCCGACTCCACGAGCGAGGTCAGTGTCGGTCGCAGCGATGCCCCAGGGACGCCGATTGCGCCCGAGATCTCCCCAACGGTCGCCGAGCCGACCGAACGGACCTCCGCCACGATGCGCAGCGCAGTCAGCGAGAGCGGGGGTCCCGGCCTGCCCTCATCCCCCAAGAGGAAGCGCACCAGGTCGAGGTCTGCGCGGCCGAGCGGGAAGTCGGCGACGACCATCGCGTCCGTCGTGCGCGCGAACGACGGCTCAGATCGCCCCACACGGAGCGCCGCCTCGATCATGCGCGCCACTCCACGGCCGCTGCGCTCGACGAGGCCTGCCCGCTTCAGTGCATCCGCCAGCATCGGGCTGCGGGGCATCGACTGGTCCACGAGGTTCGCCAACGACATCCCTGGGGGAAGGCCCCCAGGGCTCGACACGGTGAGGAGCTCCTTGGTCAGGGTGATCCTGACCGGCCCTCGCGCGGTGAAGTCACGGTGGACGAGCGCGTTCGCGATCGCCTCGCGGAGCGCATCCGCGGGAACGAGCGGCAGCTTGACCCGAATGAGACCCCACTGGACCTCGTCCTCCGTCAGCGAAGCCTGCATGCGCTCGTATGCCCGCTGCGCGCACTCAAGGAGGGGCGCGACGACGCTCTCGTTCACGCGCAGCTCGGTGCCGTCCAACACCTGGATCAGCACCTCGTGGTTCGGCACGTACCGCCGGATCGCATGTGCCGTTCCGAACAGGAGGATCGCGCCGAAGGTGATGCGCCACGTGCCGTCAGGCTGTGGGAACCCCAGGGCGAGCGATTGCAGGAGCTCGGCATCTGGAAGGCCGGCGAGGACGGCATCCCCCCGGCTGGTCGCCACGCTTGAGCGGTAGCGATCGAAGGCGTCCGGATCGAGGTCGTCGAACCGTGCCCCGGACGCGACGGTGGTCGCGAAGTCCAGCGTTCCGAAGGAGTAGGTGCTCGACAGGATCTCCGCCGGGCTCATGGCGCGACACTCAGGCTTGCCGTCAAGCCGGAGCCCGCGCCTCTGGAATCGACCCGCCGCGGTACCCACGACACCGGCGGCACTCGGGACGGCGACGACCACGACCTCCGATCCATCGACGACATGGACCTCGCACTCGACCGACAGGGGTGGAACCGTCTGGTGGATCACGAGCGCCTCGACCCGTGCGGGATCGGTCACCTCTCCGTGACGCGGCGCGCAACCTGTGACACGACCGTCGTCCTCGACCCCGATGAGCAGCGTCCCACCTTCCGCGTTCGCGAGGCAGGCAACGGCCTCCACGAGCTCGCGATCGTTGAGATGACCCACCGATGCACCGCGCTTGAACTCCACGCTCATGCTCTCGCCACCGGCGATGAGCTCACGCACCGTGTTCAGGTCCACGCGATAAGAGTATTCAAAGTTTTATATGAATACAACTTCGCATGGCAATACGTGCAAATTATTGAATCGCTTTGCGGATGCGCCGGTGGTCGGGGCGGGTCAGCCCGCGGCGCCCCAGTCGTAGAAGGGCCTCACCTCGAGCACCCCCTCGCGCGCCATCGGGTGCGCGAGGGCGACCTCCACGGCCTCGTCGAGCGAGCCGCACTCGAGGATGTCGAGGCCCGCGATGGCACGGTGCGCCTCGTGCAGCGGGCCCGGCTCGATCGACGCGCCACCGGCGCGGATGCGGACCACGCGCGACTCGGCGGGGTCGGCGAGCCGGTCGCCCCAGACCCGGGCACCGCTCGCGTCGTGCGTCGCCACCCAGGTGTCGATCGCATCGTCCGGCGGCGGCTCGGCCGGGTCCACGAGCTCCTCCGTGCACACGAGCAGCAGGTACCTCATCACGCGCCTCCCCGGGGGCCTGCGCCGACCCCACCCGGGCATCGTCCCACCGCGCGCCGCCGCGCGCAGGGCCGTAGCGTCGAGGCATGAGCGAAGGACCCGCACCCCTGGCCGCGCGGCGGCTCGGCCTCACGGACACGTACCTCGCGCCGCTCGCGGTGGGCGCGATGATCATGGGCACCCGCACCCCCGAGGACGAGTCGCGGCGCATCCTCGACCACTTCGTCACCGAGGTGGTGCCGCGCTTCGCCGCTCCCGACGGCTCCGCCGTGCCCGGACTCATCGACACGGCCGACTGCTACTGCTGGTGGGAGGACGAGGGCTCGCTCGGCGGCCACTCGGAGTCGCTGCTCGGACGGTGGATCGCGGACTCCGGCGCGCGCGCGAGCGTGCACCTCGCCACCAAGGGCTCGGGCATGCTCGCCTCGGTGGACGGGGTCTTCGTCGACGGTGTCGCGGACTGGACCCTCGCGCGCCAGCGGTTCGTCGGCGCGTCCGCGGACACGCTGCGGGACTCGCTCGCCGCCTCGCTCGGCCGCCTCGGGCTCGACCGCATCGACCTGTACTACGTGCACGTCGACGACCGTGCGACGCCGCTCGAGGAGACGCTCGGCTTCCTCGCGAGCGCCATCGACGCCGGCCTGATCGGCGGCTACGGCTGGTCCAACGCGCCCGCGTGGCGGCTCGCGCAGATCCGCGCGACGTGCGACGCCAACGGGTGGCCGCAGCCGGTCGCCTTCCAGGAGCAGCACGCCTACCTGCGGCCCCGGGCGGGAGTCTCGGCGCGCAGCATCGTGGGCGTCGAGCACCTCGACTACCTGGGCAGCCATCCCGACCTGCAGCTCGTCGCGTACTCGCCCGTGCTCAAGGGGCTGTTCTCCGCGACCGAGCGTCGCGACGCATCGTTCTGGGGCATGCACCCCTACCTCGGCCCGGACGCCGACGTGCGGCTCGCGGCGCTCGACCGCGTCGCCGCCACGACCGGCGCGACCGGGAACCAGGTGGCGCTCGCGTGGCTGCTGTCGCGCGAGGCGCCCACCGTGATCCCGCTCGTCGGGGCGCGCACGTGGGATCAGTACCTCGAGTGCGCCGAGGCGATCGACGTCGAGCTCACCGCGGCCCAGCTCGAGGAGCTCGACGCCGCCGGGGCGTGAGCCCCGAACCCCATCCGCGCCGTGACCTCTCTCCACACCAGCACCGAGGTGTGAACGTTCACCCTCTGCACTTCCCGTCGCAAAGCCCGAGTCGAGCACGGCGATCTGCATCCGGCGTGTGGGAAGCGGGCGGTCGGGTCGGGGGCGCGGGCGCGGGCGGGGCGCGGGCGCGGGCGCGGGCGGCTACAGCGGGCGGTCCTCCACCTCCCCGCCGTCGGCCGTCACCGTCCACTCGCGGGTGGGCGCGAGCGCGTCGACGAAGGCGCGGTCGTGGCTGATGACCAGGAGCGCGCCCCGGTAGCCCGCGAGCGCCTCCACCAGCTGGGCCTGCGAGTCGAGGTCGAGGCTGTTGGTGGGCTCGTCGAGCACGAGCAGCTGCGGCTCGGGCCGGGCGAGCAGCACGCACGCGAGCGCGGCGCGGAACCGCTCGCCTCCCGACAGGGTGCCGACCGGCGCCTCGGCGGCGGCCCCGCGCAGGCGGAACCGGCCCAGGCTGTCGCGCACCTCCTGCTCGGCGGCCGCGGGCGCCCGCCGGCGCACGTTCTCCACGACGGACACCGCATCGTCGAGCGCGTCGAGGCGCTGCCGCAGCACACCCACCGGAACCGCCACCCGCGCCTCCCCATCGACGGCATCGAGCTCGCCGAGCAGGGTCGCGACGAGCGTGGTCTTGCCCGCGCCGTTGCCGCCGGCGAGATGGATGCGCTCAGGCCCGCGCACCACCGCGTCCAGCACCGCGCCCGTGCGCGTGGTCAGCCCGGACGCCTCCAGCACGAGCCGCCTGCCGGGCACCTCGGTGCCGGGCAGGTCGACGCGGATGGTGCGGTCGCGTGGGATCGCGTCACGGGCCGCGGCGAGCCGGTCGCGCGCGTCGGCGAGCCGTCCCTGGTGGATGGCCCGCACGCGCGCGTCGGTGCGTTCCGCCTGACCGCGCTTCGCGTCCGCCGCGAGGCCGACCACGCGGCGGTCGGCGCGGGCCTTCTCGCCGCGCCGCGCCTTGCGACCCGCCGACGTCACGTGCGCGTCGAGCTCGCGGGCGCGGCGCGCGACGTCGGCCTCCGCGGTGGTGACGGCCCGGCGCGCCGACTCGCGCTCGAGCTCCTGCGCCTCCTCGAACTCCGCGAGCGCGCCGCCGAACCACACGAGCTCGGTGGTGCGGTCCTCCCGCTCGCGCAGCTCGCCGATGCGGTCGACCGCCTCGAGCAGCGTCCTGTCGTGGCTCACCACGAGCGTGGCCCCCTCGCGCGCCGCGAGGCGCGCGGCGAGCAGCTCGCGGGCGTCCGCATCGAGGTTGTTGGTGGGCTCGTCGAGCACGAGCAGGTCGGGTCGCGCCAGCAGCGCCGCACCGACGGCGAGCAGCACCGCCTCGCCGCCGCTCATCCCGCCGACGGTGCGGTCGAGGCTGAGCCGGAGGCCGAGCGACGCGAGCACCGCGGTGGCGCGCTCCTCGACCGTCCAGTCGTCGGCGAGGGCGTCGTAGTGGGCGGGGTCGGTCGAGCCGGACTCGATCGCGCGCAGCGCGACGAGCCTGTCCTCGACGCCGAGCACGCGCGCGATGGTCGCGCCGGTGTCGAGCGTGAGGTCCTGAGGCACGTGGGCGATCGCGCCCGCCCGGGTCACGGTGCCGGAGGCGGGCGTGAGCTCGCCGAGCGCGAGCCGCACCAGGGTGGACTTGCCGATGCCGTTGCGGCCCACGAGCGCGGACAGGCCAGCGGGGACGGTGAACGTCAGATCGGAGAAGACCGGCCGGCCGTCGGGCCAGGCGTAGGCGACGTGAGAGAGGGAGAGGGCATGCATGGGAGGCTCCGCAGGGGTCTGGAAGGTGGATGAGACCTGTGGCCAGACGCGTGGTCCGGCATCCCTACAGCTCCAACGTTCCTCCTCGGCGCCGACCCTCGCGGCGCGCCGGGACCACCGTACGCCGCGCATCGTCCCGTGGCAACGCCGGCCCCTCGCCCCGACCTCGCTCCACACTCGCACTCGGATGGGAGCGCTCCCGTCCTGCACTTCGCGGTGCGAAGCGCGACCACCGCGTCGCGAAGTGCAGATCGCGTGTGGGGGACGGTCGCAGCGGGCGGCGGGCGCCGGACCGGGGACGATGCGCGCGGGCGTAGGGTGGCAGAGGCGCCAGTACCGACGCGACGCCGCGGAAGAACCGCCCGCGTCAGCCGGTTGAACAGGTGGCATGTCACAGACCTTCGCCTCGCTGCGCTTCTTCAACTACCGCCTCTGGTTCGCGGGCGCCCTCGTGTCGAACGTGGGCACCTGGATGCAGCGGGTCGCGCAGGACTGGCTGGTCCTGACGGTGCTCACCGCGGGATCGGGCTTCGCCGTCGGCGTCACCACGGCGCTGCAGTTCCTTCCGTTCCTGCTGCTGTCCGCGTGGGCGGGCGTCGTGGCGGACCGCGTCGACCACCGCAAGCTGCTCATCGCGACGCAGCTGGGCCAGGGCGTGCTGAGCCTCGCGCTGGGCGTGATGACGCTCGCGGGGCACGTGGACCTGTGGCACGTGTACGTGTTCGCGTTCCTGCTCGGCATCGTGTCGGCCTTCGACGGCCCCGCGCGGCAGACGTTCGTGTCCGACCTGGTGCCGCCGGCGAGCCTGCCCAACGCGGTGGGCCTCAACAGCGCCTCGTTCAACGCCGCGCGCCTCATCGGGCCGGGCCTCGCGGGGTTCCTCATCGCGATCATCGGGTCGGGCTGGGTGTTCGTGCTCAACGCCGTGTCGTACGGCGCGACGATCCTCGCACTCATGGTGATGCGCCGCAACGAGCTCGAGGAGCAGGAGCGGGTGCGGCGCGGCCGCGGCCAGCTGCGCGAGGGCGTCAAGTACGTGCGCCGTCGCCCCGACATCCTCGTGATCCTGGTGGTGGTCGGCGTGGTCTCCGCGCTCGGCCTCAACTTCCAGATGACCAGCGCGCTCATGGCGGCCAACGCGTTCGACAAGGGCGCGGGCGCCTACGGCCTCGTGGGCTCGGTGACGGCGATCGGGTCGCTCGGAGGGGCGCTGCTCGCCGCGCGGCGCAAGCATCCGCGGCTGCGGCTGGTCGTGGGCGCCGCCTTCGGGTTCGGCGTGTCCGCGACGCTCATGGCGCTCGCCCCCACCTACCCGATCTACCTGGTGACGTGCGTGCCCGTCGGGTTCACCGCCCTGACGATGCTGACCTCCGCGAACGCGACCGTCCAGACGACCACGTCGCCGCGCATGCGCGGCCGCGTGATGGCGCTGTACATGATGGTGCTCATGGGTGCGACGCCCATCGGCTCGCCGCTCGTGGGCTGGATCGGCGAGCACTGGGGCCCGCGCTGGTCGATCGGGGTCGGCGCCGTCGCGGCGCTCCTCATCTCGGTTGGGGCCGCGCTGTGGGTGATGCGGGACTCGCGCCTCACCGTCACGGCCCAGCTGTCCCGCCCGTTCGTGCGGGTGCGCTACCCCACGCCGGCGCAGGAGGAGCGGGAGCGGCGCGAGAAGGCCGCCGAGGACATCCTGGTCCAGCAGCTCGAGGACCGCTCCGCCCAGCCGTGACCCGCGCCGGCGCGGGCGGCTACGCCAGCCCCGTGCCCTCGTCCAGCGGCGAGACCATCATCCAGCGGATGCCGTACCGGTCCGCGCAGGTCGCGAAGAGCTGCCCCCAGAACTCGGCCTGCGGGCCGTAGCTCTCGGCGGCGCCCTCCGACAGCTTCTCGTGGATCTCGCGCAGCGTCTCCTCGTCATCGAGCTCGAGGTTGATCGACATCGCGTTGCCCGTGGTCAGGGTGTGCCCCATGGAGGGCATGATGTCGGTGCCCATGATCTGGTGGCCACCGACGGTCGCGAGCGCCACGTGCATGATCCGGTTGCCCTCGTCGTCCGACAGCGGCGGCGCCTCGGGCGGGCGTGGCACGTCGCGCATCTTCTGCGGCGGCGCCACGTACTCCCCGCCGAACACGTCCTTGTAGAAGGCGAACGCCTCCTCGCAGGTGCCGTCGAAGTTGAGGTATGTCGAGACGGTGGCCATGATCCCTCCCCGGGTTGCGGACGAGGACAGGCTACGTCCGGGCTCCGACACCCGCACGAGGGACGCCGCGCCGGACGCTCAGCCCTGGTTGATGGGTACGAGCGCGCACGCGTCGGAGTTGAGCGTCGCGAGGTGGTCGCCCTCGAGGAGCACCGTCTGGACCAGCTCCTCGCCGCCCACGTCGAGGACCAGCTGCGCGCTGCTCGGCCCCTCGCCCGCGGGGCACGTCGCGGCGCCCAGGGGCAGGCGGATGGTGAGCGGCTCGCCCGGCACCACCGTCTTGTCGACCGCGATCGCGTCGAGCCGGTCGAAGTACGGCGAGAAGATCATGCCGCCGGTCACCACCACGTCCTCGTCGACGGCCGTCGACAGGGTCACGTCGACCGAGCGTGACGCGAGCACCGCGTCGGGCGCCGCCGCGGGCGCGACGCTGGCGAGGATCGGGTAGACGGGGGCGCCCGAGCAGCCCGCGAGCAGGGGCGCGGCGACGGCGGCCACCGCGAGCGCGCGGAGGGACGGACGATGCGGCATGCGGCCATTCTGGCCCGTCCCGGGGGCGTCGGCGGGACCTCCGCCTTCGCCGGTACCGGCCATGTCGGCCATGATGGACCTATGCCCGAGCTCCTGACGATCGAGAATCAGCACTGGCGCGTCGGTCTCGCGCCCGGCACCGGCGGCGCCGTGACCTACGGGCAGGTCCGCATCGGCAACGACTGGGCCGACGTCATGCGGCCCACGTCGGCCGCCGACCTGACCACCGCGTCCGAGACCGCGTCGTACCCGCTCGTGCCCTGGTCCAACCGGATCCGCGACGGCCGGCTCCAGTGGGACGGCGCCCAGTACGCGCTCCGCGTCAACTGGCCCGACGGCACCGCGATCCACGGCGCCGGCTGGGAGTACCCGTGGGAGGTGCTCGAGAACACCGGCGACCGCGTGGTGCTGGAGTTCGACTCGCGCGACTTCTTCGGCGTGAACTGGCCGTGGACCTTCATCGCGCGCTTCACGTTCGCGCTCGAGGACGAGCGCTTCGTGTGGACCTACGCGATCGAGAACGTCGACGAGGAGCCGTTCCCCGCCGGGTTCGGCCACCACCCGTTCTTCCTGCGCACCGTGGCAGGCTCGGGCGAGGGCGAGCTGGAGCTCGCGTGCACGCGCGCCTACGCGCTCGAGAACATGATGCCGAGCGAGGCCGCGGGCCCGATCCCGGAGCACGCGGACTTCACGGTCCGACGCCCCCTCGGCGAGGCGTTCGTGGACGACTGCCTCACGGGCCGCACCGGGGAGCACCTCGCGACGATCGAGTACCCGGGCGCGCTCACCCTCGACATCACCGCCGACGCGCTGCTGTCCCACGCAGTGCTCTACATCCCGCCGGGCAAGGACTTCTTCGCGCTCGAGCCCGTCTCCCACGCCAACGACGCGTTCACGCTCGAGGCGCACGGCGTCGAGGGCACGGGGCTGTTCGTCATCGAGCCCGGGGCGACCGTGGAGGCCTCGTTCGCCATCGCGGCGACGGCGCAGCGCTGATCCCGGTCGGGCCGCGCGGCGGTGGCGGACAGCCCGCGACGACCCCCTAGAATGGGACTCGCAGCGCCGCAGGGCGGCGCACGCGGGTGTAGTTCAATGGCAGAACTTCAGCTTCCCAAGCTGATAGCGCGGGTTCGATTCCCGTCACCCGCTCGTCGACGAAGGCCCCTCCTCGGAGGGGCCTTCCGCGTGTCAGGGGACGATGCGCGCGGTCACCGGTCCGCGGCGGCGAGGGGCGCATCGTCCCCCGCGGGCTCGACGGAGCCGCCGCGCAGCGGGCGGGTACCCGACCACGCGACGAGCGCGACGCCGACGACGATGAGCAGGTCGCCGATGCTGAAGGTGTTGGCGAGCGGCAGCGGCTCGGGCCACGCGAACACGTCGCCCAGCCACGGCAGCACCGGGTGGTCCATCACCGCCGTGTTGGCGAACGCGTGCTCGGGGTCGATGCCCGCGGCGGCCGTCGCGGCGGCGCTGGCCGGGAGCACGCCGCCGTTGAGCGCGATCGTGACGCCGTTCGAGATCGCCCCCGCCGCCACGACCAGCACGCCGCGCACGGCGCGGTTGAGCCACAGGAACGCGAGCGCGGCCGCGTAGGTCGCGAGGTGCAGGACGGGCGCGAGGGCCTCGGGCAGCGGCACGTCGATGATGATGATCTGCGCGAGCAGCGCACCCCAGATGAGGACGGGCAGGCGCCAGCGGCGCAGCAGCAGCCCGGCCGGCCAGCGCAGGGCGACCAACGGGGACAGGACGGCGAGCAGGCACGCGGCCATCACGAGCATCGTCAGGGCCTCTCGGTGGTGCCGGCGTCGGCGGGGCTGGGCTCGGTCGCGAGCAGCGCGTCGATCTCCGCCGCCGGGACCGGCATGCCCAGGTGGTAGCCCTGGCCGATCACGCTGCCGAGCCCGCGGAGCTCGTCGACGGTGGCCGCATCCTCGATTCCCTCGGCGACCACCCGCAGGTCGAGCGCGAGCGCCAGGGCGATGGTCGAGCGCACGATGATGAGGTCGTGGTGGTCGGCGCCGATGTTGCTCACGAAGGAGCGGTCGATCTTGAGCTCGTCGATCTCGAGTCGCTTGAGGTAGCTGAGGGACGCGTTGCCCGTGCCGTAGTCGTCGATCGCGATCGACACGCCCAGGCGGCGCAGCGCGCGCAGCACCAGGTCGGCGCGCGCGGGATCGGACAGGATCGCCGTCTCGGTCACCTCGAGCACCAGGGACGATGCGGGGACCCGGTGGCGCGCGAGGGCCGTCGCCACCTGCTGCGGCAGGCCCTGGTCCGACAGGTGGCGCGCCGAGAGGTTGACGGCGATGCGGAACTCGTGGCCGAGGCGGCGCCAGCGCGCGACCTGCGCGAGCGACTCGTCCAGCACGAACGCGGTGAGGGGGAAGATGAGCCCCGAGTTCTCCGCGAGCGGGATGAACTCGTCCGCGCGCACGAGACCGCGCTCCGGGTGACGCCAGCGGATCAGCGCCTCGACGCCCACCATGCCGCCCGTGGCGATCGCGACCTGCGGCTGGTACACGAGGTACAGCTGCTTCGCGTCGAGCGCGGTGCGGAGGTCGGCGAGCAGGCGCAGGCGCTCGACGGTGTTGATGTCGAACTCGGGCGAGAAGGTGCTGATGCGGTCGCGCTCGAGCTTCGCGTGGTAGAGCGCGATGTCGGCGTTCTTCATCAGGGTCTCGCCGTCCTCACCGTGCACGGGGGCGACCGCGACGCCGGCGCTGGCCCGCACGAGCAGCTCGAGCCCGTCGATGCGGATCGGCGCGTCCAGCGCGGACAGGAGGTCGGCGGCGACGCGGCGGGCCTCGGAGACGGGGCCGTGGACCACGACCGCGAACTCGTCGCCGCCGAGGCGGTGCACGGAGGCGGACTCGGGCGCGACCTCGACGAGGCGCGTGCCCACCTGGCGGAGGATCTCGTCGCCCACGGGGTGGCCGAGCGTGTCGTTGAAGTCCTTGAAGTGGTCGAGGTCGAGCAGCACGAGGCCCGGGCCCAGCGACGGGTACGCCGCGGGCGCCTCCAGGGCGCGATCGAGCTCGTAGTACAGCTGGCCGCGGTTGCGCAGGCCGGTGAGGGAGTCGTGGGTCGCGTCGTGCGCGTGGCGCGCGGCAGCCATCGTGAAGAGGTGCGCGGCGACCACGGGGGCCGCGAGCAGCAGGAGCAACGCAGTGCCATCCGACGCGACGACCGCCGCGATACCGCCGACGCTGAGCAGGACGACGTTGGTCAGGGCGAGGTCACGGATGTCCTCACGGAGGACCGTCGCAAGCGTGTTGCCCGTCGACAGGCGGACGACGCCCGCCACCAATACCCAGTTCACGCCGATCATCGCGATGCCCGCGGCGAAAAGGGGCAACAGGTCGTCGGCGGTCACCACGGTGGATCCGCCGAAGAAGGGGACGCCCGCAAGCCAGGCGTACACGGCGCGTGCGGCGATGACGCTCAGCGCGTACTGAGCCGAGTTGAACAGCGACTTGCGCACCTCTCGCCGGTGCAGCACGTCGTCGGCGAGGCTCGCGACGAGCTGCGCTGCCACGGCGATCGCGACACCGGCCACCGGGACCAGCGCAAGCACGAACGGCGCGGACGTCGAGAGCGTGCGCTCTTCGCCGTCCTCACGCAGCAGGCGCACCGGCTTGACCTCGCCCGCGATCGCGGCGGCCGCGAGGAACACGGTGGTCCACACCGGAATCTGCGTGAGCGTCTGCGACGTCAGGCTCGCGAAGAAGACCAGCGCGATCGAGGTGATGCCCAGGCCCGCGATGGAGGCCACATAGGCGGTGATGCGGGAGGGCGGTGCGGGCGCCGGAGCGCCCGCACCGCCCGAGAATCCCGAAGGACTCACGCCCACTTGAACCCAGCGCCGACGACCACGGCGACCGCGACGAGCGTACCCGCGCTCGCGGAAACGCGAACGACGGTGTTGTTCTTGAGGATGCTCCACTTGTTCATGCTGTTCTCCTTTGATGCGACGACGCCGTTTGCCGCGCCTCAATTCCGGATGGCTGAGGTATCCGAAATGTCCGAGAAGCACCAAACATGACATCGTCTTGCCTGGTTAGTGACCGGTTGCAGCCCGGTCGCTCAGCATTGTGACCCATCACAGGCGCGTACGCCAGAGGCATGCGCGGAATCTCACTCCGCGCCGTTCCGGCAACACGTCGAGGCGCGACCTGCACGCGCGTCAGGACGCCGGGCACGCGCCCACCAGGCCGGTCGCGGCGTCGTAAGACGCCGTCACCGCTCCCTCGTCGGCGGTGAGGGTCACGCACCAGGAGTAGGCATCCGTTCCCTGGTAGTCGAGGGTGCGTGCGCCGTCGAGCTCCGCCGGGACCGACGTTCCGGCGACGGTGTAGCCGGCGTCGGCGACGGCCACGTCGACCGTGGCCGCGGACGGGTGGGCGTCGAAGGCGGCGACGATGGCGTTGCCGATGTTGACGGCGTCGACCTCCGCGAGGGCCTCGCGCTCCGCGCCACCGCCGGAAGCCACCGCGACCGCGATCGCGATCCAGCCGAGCGTGCCGACGATGCCGAGCACCAGGCCGGCCAGCGGCCAAGCGCGGCGCATGGCCACCCCTCCGCGCACGCGCGACAGGCCCAGCAGTCCGAGCACGACGGCGACGGGACCGAGCCCGACGCAGCCGGTGACGAAGGCGGCGATCCCAAGCCCGTCGCCCCCCGCGGGCGCGGACTCGTCCTGCGTCCGCTGCTCGACCGTGTCGACCATGTCCCCACCCTCCGCCTTCACACGTGCGGAAATTCTGACACGGCGCCGGGCCGGCGGGCGCCCGACGCGCACCGCGCATCGTCCCTCCACGCGCAAGGCGCGTCGTCCCGCCGGGTGCGCGGCGCATCGTCCACAGGCCCGGGCACGGCGAAGGCCCCCCGGAATTCGGGTCCGGGGGGCCTTGCCCTGATGCACGAGAGACCACGGCGGGCGGGCGCCACGACGCGGCGACGTCCTCTCGGCCGACCCCCCGGGCCCGTCGTGCCCTGCGCCGTCACCCGCAGGTCCACCGCCCCCGAGGGAGCTGCGGACGCGGACCGCCGTTGTCCGAGGAATCCGATCAGGCACGCACGGGCCAGCCATCGCCCCCGTCCCGTGCCGTCTCCGGCGTCGCGGCGGGTCCGACGGCCTCCGGAGAACGCTCTCACGTCCCCCGCGGCGCGCGTCGCACCATCTCGCTAGAGGCGTTTCTACTCGCGTCGCACCACCGGCGCAAGACTCGATCGTCAGACTCCGCCCGTCCACCGCGCGCCCACATGCTTGTCCACACGCCTCGTGCGGGGCCCCGAGGTTTTACCCACACCTGTGGAAGAAATCTGTGGAAACAGCGTCATGCGCTCCCGGGACCCAGGCCGGTGGCCGCGCGCCCCGCTTCCCCCTAGGCTCATGGTCATGACCGCTCCTGGACTCATCGCCGCCCAGGCCAAGATGGCCGCCGCCGGGGTCGACCAGACCGCCATCGACGTCTTCTCCCACTACTTCGGGGAGCTCGAGGCCGGCGCGACCGGCCTCATCCTCGAGGACACGATCACCCCCCTGGTCGACCCGCCGTTCCTCGAGGGCGTCGCGGTCGACGAGGACGCGGCGCGCGACGCGTTCGCGAAGACCGCCATCATCCGCCTCAACGGCGGCCTCGGCACGTCGATGGGCATGGACCGCGCGAAGTCGCTGCTGCCCGTCCGTGACGGCAAGAGCTTCCTCGACCTCATCGTCGGCCAGGTGCGCCACGCCCGCGAGGCGACCGGCGCCCGCCTGCCGCTGGTGCTCATGAACTCGTTCCGCACCCAGGACGACTCCCTCGAGGCCCTCGCGCCGTACGGCGACCTCGCGGTCGACGGCCTCCCGCTCGACTTCCTCCAGAACGCCGAGCCGAAGCTCCTGGTCGACGGGCTCATGCCCGCGTCCTGGCCCGCGGACCCGACGCTCGAGTGGTGCCCGCCCGGCCACGGCGACATCTACACCGCGCTGCTGGGCTCGGGCATCCTCGAGCGGCTGCTCGACGAGGGCTTCCGCTACGCCTCGACGGGCAACTCCGACAACCTCGGCGCCGTGCCGAGCCCCACCATCGCGGGCTGGTTCGCCGCCTCGGGCGCGCCGTATGCCGCGGAGCTGTGCCGCCGCACCGCCGCCGACCGCAAGGGCGGCCACCTCGCGATCCGCAAGGCCGACGGCCGCCTGATCCTGCGCGACACCGCGCAGACCGCGCCCGACGAGATGCATTTCTTCACCGACGAGTTCCACCACCCGTTCTTCCACACGAACAACCTGTGGTTCGACCTCGAGAAGCTGTTCGCGGCGCTCAAGGAACGCGGCGCCGTGCTCGGCCTGCCGCTCATCCGCAACGTCAAGAACGTCGACCCGACGGACTCGTCGAGCCCCGAGGTGTTCCAGATCGAGACGGCCATGGGCGCCGCGATCGAGGTGTTCGAGGGCGCGACGTCGATCGTCGTGGGCCGCGACCGCTTCCTTCCGGTCAAGACCACCAACGACCTGCTGCTGCTGCGCTCGGATGCGTACTCGCTCGACGAGGACGGCGCGCTGCGCCTCGCGCTCGAGTCCGCGCCGCTGGTCGACCTCGACTCGAAGCACTACAAGACGATGGCCAAGTTCGACGCGCGCTTCCCGCAGGGGGCGCCGTCGCTGCGCGAGGCCCGCTCGCTCACCGTGAAGGGCGACTGGACGTTCGGCGCGGGCGTGGTCGTGCGCGGCGACGTCGTGCTCGAGGACACCGGGGCCGCCGAGGTCATCCCCGACGGGACGGTGCTCGAGGGCTGAACGCCCGCGGGGACGGTCGGGAGCCGACCGTCCCCCACACGCCCGGGCGGATGAATCGTGTCAACGATGCAACTCACGCGGCGAAGCGCGACCAGCGGGGGCGCGACTGCAGAATCCGTGTGGATCGCGGTTGGGCCGGGTGCGGGCAGCGGTCTGGCCGGGTGCGGGCAGGCGGGCTGACCCGGCGCCACTGCCCATGACAGATGTGACGGATGGGCCGTCCCATCCGTCCCATCCGTCACAACTGTCATTGGAAATCGTGGCGCGCGTCGTCCTGCGCGGTCGCCGCGAGCATGGCGTTGTAGGCGCGCAGCTCCGCGTCGTCGTCACGGTCGGCCTGCCGGTCCTTCCGGCGCGACTCCTTGTCGTCAGCGCGCCGCCACGCGGTGATGATGCCGATCGCGAGCAGCACCACCGGCAGCTCGCCGATGCCCCATGCGACCCCGCCGCCGTACTGCTGATCCGTGATCGCGTCGGGCCCCCACGTGCGGCCCATGAGGCCGAAGTAGGTGGGCGCGAGCAGCACCGTCGACATCATGATCGCGACGCCGAAGAACGCATGGAACGCCATCGTGGAGAAGAGCAGCACGATGCGCAGCGGGTAGCCCGGGCGCGTGGGGCCGGGGTCGATCCCGACGAGCGCGTTGACGAAGAGGTACCCCACCACGGTGAAGTGCAGGATCATCCACAGGTGGCCGGCGTGGTTGCGCAGCGCGAACTCGAAAAGCGGCGAGTAGTAGAAGGCGATGAGGAAGCCGGCGAAGCTCACGGCCGCCACGATGGGGTGGGCCCAGAAGCGCATCCAACGGGACTCGACGACGAGGCGGATCCACTCGCGCGGACCCACCGACCCGTCGGTGCGCGGCGTGATCGCGCGCAGCGCGAGCGTGATGGGGGCGCCGAAGGTGAGCGGCACCGGCGCCACCATGACGAGCAGCATGTGCTCGAGCATGTGGCCGCTGAACGTCACCATGCCGTACACGGTGGGGCCGCCCTGCGTGATCCACACCATGATCGCGATGCCGGTGAGCCAGCTCGCGGTGCGGTGCCACGGCCACGCGTCGCCGCGCCGGCGCAGCACGAGCACGCCGCGCACGTACACGATCGCGAGCGCCGCGAGCACGAACGCGGAGATGATCTCGAGGCGCCACTCGCCGATCCACGTCAGGAACGTGGGCGCGGGCGGCAGCTCGTAGCCGGTGAGCTGGTACGCCGGGCTGGGCTCGTCGACGGGGACGATGGGGATGGGCGGCGCGGTCGAGGCGAGCACGCCGGCGACGCCCATGACCGCGACGAGCGCGCCCACGTCGACCGCCATGAGGCGCCAGAAGCGGGCGCGCACCTCCGCCGCCTCGAGGCGCGGGAGCGCCGTGCGTCGGTGCAGCACCGCGAGCGCGATCGCGACCGACATGAGGCCGATCTTCAGCACGAGCAGACGCCCGTACGTCGTGGTGAACAGCTCCGACGGCGCGGACAGGCGGATCCAGCCGTTGACCGCACCCGACACGATGACGGCCGCCGCGGCCCACACGGCGAGGCGCGACGAGCGCCGCATCGCGTCCTTGGCCGCGTCGCCGAGGACGCCGCGCAGCGCGAGCATCACGCCGATCACGCCGGTCCACACGGTCGCGCCCGCGAGGTGGAGGAACATCGCGGAGGTCGCGAGGTGGTGGTCCGCCGCGCCGGCGGCGTGGCCCGTCTCGGCGAGCCAGCCGAGCGCCCACACCACGGGCACGAGCGACCAGGCCGCGAACGCCGGCGTCCGCACCAGGGTGCACAGGACCGACGCGACGAGGCCCGCCGCGACCACCTGGAGGTAGGCGACCAGCAGGTCGACCGAGGTCGAGTAGCTCCACCACTCCTCGACGAAGCGCGACGCGTCGGGCAGCGTGCCGCGGATGCTCGCGTAGGTCGCCATCGAGTGGCCGAGAGCCGTCACGACCCACCCGATGGAGCCGATCCGGGCGATGGTCGCGGCCCGCGCGACCGCCGGGTGGGTCGCGGGGAGCACGCCCGCGATCACCAGCAGCGCGCCCGCGGTCGCGGCGATCGAGAGGTCCCGCAGCGCCGCGAAGATCGTCACCAGGGCCTCGACAGACATGCGACAAGCGTAGGGCGGCGCCGCGCCCGCTCCTCACCGCGCATCGTCCCGCCTCACGGGCGATCCCGGAACAGGGGTCTGGCGGAATCACCGTGACGGGCGCAAGGTTGACGGATGAGGCGCGTCGCGCCCCGCCCTCACGTCCCCGAAGAGTGCACCATGACCGATCAGAACCCCCTCCTGGAGCGTCGCCAGATCAACCTCATCGTCGGCGGCCTCGTCGTCGGGATGTTCCTCGCGGCGCTCGACCAGATGATCGTCGCCACCGCGATCCGGACCATCGGCGACGACCTCAACGGCCTCACGCTGCAGGCCTGGGTCACCACCGCCTACCTGGTGGCCGCGACCATCTCCACGCCGCTGTACGGCAAGCTGTCCGACATCTTCGGGCGCAAGCCGCTGTACGTGATCTCGCTGAGCCTGTTCATCACCGGCTCGCTGCTGTGCGGCACCGCGCAGGACATGTACCAGCTCGCCGCGTACCGCGGGCTGCAGGGCCTCGGCGCCGGCGGCCTGATGGCGCTCGCGCTCATCATCGTCGGCGACATCCTCAGCCCCCGCGAGCGCACCAAGTACCAGGCCGCCTTCTTCGGCGTATGGGGCATCGCGTCCGTGCTCGGGCCGGTGCTGGGAGGCTTCTACGCGAGCGCGCAGAACCTGCTCGGCTTCGCCGGCTGGCGGTGGATCTTCCTGCAGAACGTGCCGCTGGGGCTCATCGCGCTGGTGGTCATCCTGCGGGTGCTGCACGTGCCGCGCCACCCGCGCGCGGTGCGCGTCGACTACTGGGGCGCCGCCGCGCTCGTCGTCGCGATCGTCCCGCTGCTCATCGTGGTCGAGCAGGGCCGCACCTGGGGATGGACGTCCACCTCGGTGGTCGCGCTGTCGGCGCTCAGCGCCGCGGGCATCGTCGCGTTCATCCTGGCCGAGCGGGCCGCCGGGGACGATGCGCTGCTCCCCCTGCGCATGCTGCGCAACCGGACGGTCGGCACCTCGACGGGCCTCAACTTCGTCATGGGCTTCGCGATGTTCGGCGGCCTCGCCGGCATCCCGCTGTACCTGCAGATCGCGAAGGGCATGAGCCCCACGGACGCGGGCCTCGCGATGCTGCCGTTCACCCTCGGCATCATGGTGATGGCCACCGGCTCCGCGCCGATCATCCGCAACACCGGCCGCTACAAGCCGTTCCCCGTCGCGGGCGCGGCGCTCATCGTGGTCGCCGGCGTGGTGCTGTCGACGCTCCAGGCGGACAGCTCGCTGTGGCTCATGAGCCTGGGAGGCTTCCTGTTCGGGCTCGGCCTCGGCGGGATCATGCAGCCCGTCATGCTCGCGGTACAGAACGCCGTCGAGCCGCGCGACATGGGCGCCGGCTCCGCGTCGGTGATGTTCTTCCGGCAGATCGGGGGCTCGCTCGGCACCGCCGTGTTCCTGTCGATGCTGTTCTCGGCCGCGCCGACGGACATCGGCAACGCCTTCGCCGCCGCGGCCAAGGAGCCCGCCTTCCAGCAGGTGGTCTCCGACCCCGCGACGCTGGCGAACCCCGCCGACGCTGCCGTGATCAAGGCGATCGAGGCGGGCGGCGTGACGTCCGGGTCGGGCCTGTCGCTCGACGACACGTCGTTCCTCCAGCAGATCGATCCCGTGCTCGCCGAGCCCTTCCGCGTGGGCTTCTCCGACGCCATCACCGGCGTGCTCCTGTTCTCCTCGATGTTCTCGATCCTCGGGCTCGGGCTCGCGCTGATGCTGCCGCAGCTGCCGCTGCGCGAGAAGTCCGGGCTCGAGACGCTCCGCGACGGCGAGCACGCCCTCGAGGGGTCGGGCGAGGGCACCGGGGACGATGCGCGGGAGCCCGCCGCGGTCGAGGTGCACGCCCGCACGGCGAGACCGCCGGGCACCGGCGCGACGACCTAGGTGTCAGGCCGCGTCGATCCACGCCCCGTGCTGGTGGCCGCGCACGACCGGCGGCGCGGACCGCGGCCGCAGGCCCACCCGGAGGTCGGACCAGCCGCCGGGCTGGGGCTCGAACGCGACCCGCACGAGCGGACGCTCGGCCGCGACCGCCGCCACCGCATCGTCGATCGCCTCGAGAGCGTCGTCGGGCAGCTGGTAGAGCGCGATCGAGTGCCACAGCACGATCGGCCCCTCGGGCAGGCCGGCGGCCACGCGGGGCAGCGTCGCGGCGGCGTCGCCCTCGACCATCGCGATGTCCGCGTCCCTGCGGAGGGCGATCGCGGCGCGCAGGCGGGCGAGCCTGTCCGCGTGCTCGGGCCACACGAGCGCCTCGAGCCAGGCCGCCTGCTCGGGGTCCGTCGCGTCCACCGGGTGCAGGTCCAGGCCGGTGCGCGTCGCGAAGGCGGGCACGCGCGATGGAAGCGCCAGCCCCGCCCGGTTGTCGCACTCGAGCGTGAGGGAACCGTCCCCGACCACGGTGTCCCCGTAGCGGTAGCGCACGGAGTCCATGAGCAGGCCGAGCCCCGCGGACGCGCCGACGTCGATCGCGTGGACCGGGCCGTCCCAACCGCGCGCCGCCATCTCCCGCGCGATCACCGGCATGAGCACCGCACAGCGCCGCACCTCGTTGGTCTGGGTGCGCCGCGTGCCGAGCGCGAGCACCTCCTCGCGGCGGTCGAGCACGAAGGCCCGGAACGCCTCGTACGCCTCGTCGCCCGGGTCGCGCACATCCTCGGCGAGGCGGGGATACCAGGCCGCGAGCGCATCGTCCCTGGTGAGGAGCAGCTGGACGGCGGCGAGGAGGATGTTGATCGCCGGCGAGCCGGGGATCGCGGCGAGCACGCGCAGCATGTCTGAGTCCTCGGCGATGCGGATCGCGTACGCCTCGTAAAGGGGCGAGTCTGCGGCGAACGGCACCCACGCGCGCACGCTGGCGGCGGTCTCCACGAGGGTGGGGTCGTCGCCCGTGAGCCAGCGTTCCATGGCGCCTCCTTGGTTCGAGGTTGGGGATTCCTTGACCGCTGTCGACGGTAGCACCACGGGTAGCGTGGCCCCCGTGACCGCCCTGACCGCCGCCGACCTCCGCGCGCTCCGCCTGCGCGCGCTCCTGCTGACCGGCACGCGCGGCCTGGACGATGCGGGGCCCGCCGCCGTCGGCGCGGTCGCCCGGGTGGTGGGCCACGTGGGCGCGATGCAGGCGCAGGACGTCGCGTCGGGGCTGTGGTCGCTCGGCGTGAGGCTGCCCGGCGCGACGCTCGCGGATGTCGAGGCGGCGCTCGCGCGCGGCGAGGCGATCCGCACGTGGCCCATGCGCGGCACCCTCCACCTGGTCGCGCCGCGCGACGCCGCGTGGATGGTGGAGCTGATGAGCCCGCGTCCGCGCGCCGCCGCGGCCTCGCGCCGGGGCGGGCTGGGGCTCGACGACGCGACGGCCGACCGCGCCGTCGACGTGCTCCTCGAGGCGCTGACCGGGCGGCGACTCACCCGCTCCGGCTGCCTCGCGGCCTTGGGCGACGCGGGAATCCCGACGGACGGCCAGCGCGGCTATCACCTGCTCGTGCACGCGGCGCATCTCGGTGCGGTCTGCATCGTCGGGCAGGAGTCCAAGGAGCAGGTGTTCGCGCGTCTCGATGAGGTCGCGCCGGACCCGGTGCGACCGGGGCGCGAGGAGGCGCTGGGGATCCTGGCGCGCCGTTACGTCCGCTCGCACGGACCCGTCACGGTCAAGGACCTGGCACGCTGGACGGGGCTGGGCATCCGCGACTGCCGGGCCGGCGTGGCCGCCGCGGGAGACGCGGTCGTGACGGTCGAGACCCACGACGGGCCGATGCTGGCCGCGCCCGAGCTTCTCGCGGCGGGGCGGGTCGCGATGGAACCGCTCGCCCTGCCGGGCTTCGACGAGCTGGTGCTCGGCTACGCCGACCGCAGCGCCCAGCTCGACCGCGACCTGGAGCCGCGCGTGGTGCCGGGCGGCAACGGCGTGTTCCGGTCGACGTTCGTGCTGGACGGGCGCGTGGTGGCCACGTGGAGGCGGACCCTGCGGGCGCGCGCGGTCGCGGTCGAGGCGCACGACCTCACCGGGCTGTCCTCCGCCGACCGCGTCCGGTGCGAGGCCGCGCTCGAGCCCTACGCGACCTTCATGGGCCTGCCCGTGACGGTCGCGTGGGAGTGACCCGCCCGCCGCTCAACCCCAGACCAGCCCCTGCGCCGGGTCGCTCATGACCCGGCCCACGTCCGCGAGCACGCGCGCCCCGAGCTCGCCGTCGACCAGACGGTGGTCGAAGCTCAGCGCGAGCTGCGTGACCCAGCGGATCTTGATCTCGCCCTCGTGCACCCACGGCTGCTCGCGGATCGCGCCGAACGCGAGGATCGCGGACTCGCCCGGGTTGAGGATCGGCGTGCCGGTGTCGATGCCGAGGGGGCCCACGTTCGTGATCGAGATCGTGCCGCCGCCCAGCGCCGCCGGGGGCGTGCGGTTGTCGCGCGCGAGCCGCGTGAGCTCGCCCAGCTCCACCGCGAGCTCCTTGAGGGGCAGGCGGTGCGCGTCCTTGATGTTCGGCACGAGCAGGCCGCGCGGCGTCGAGGCCGCGATGCCGAGGTTGACGAAGTGCTTGTAGACGATCTCCTGGGCCTCGTCGTCCCACGACGCGTTGATCTCGGGGTGGCGTCGCACCGCGAGCAGCAGCGCCTTCGCGACGATGAGCAGCGGGGTGACGCGCACGTCGGCGAACTCGCGGTCGGCCTTGAGGCGCGCGACGAGGTTCATCGTCTCGGTGACGTCGGCGGTGTGGAACACGGTCACGTGCGGGGCGGTGAAAGCAGACTTCACCATCGCCTCGGCCGTGCGCTTGCGCACCGAGCGCACGGGCACGCGCGTCGAGCGGCCGCCGTCCTTGGAGTAGCCGGACTCGAGCCACGGCTGGTCGTCGGCCGCGTACGTCGCGAGCGAGCGCGCGGACCGGGCCTGCGAGGCCTGCTCGACGTCCTCGCGGGTCACCAGGCCGCCGGGACCCGACGGGGTGACGGTCGTGAGGTCCACACCCAGCTCGCGCGCGAGCTTGCGCACGGGCGGCTTCGCGAGCACGGGGTACTCGCTCGCGTCCTCGACGCCGCCGATCGGGTCGAGCGCGCCGTCGCGGCGCGGGCGGCGCTGCGCGGAGCCGGCCTTGACGCCGTAGCCCACGAGCACGGCACCCGAGCCCTCCTGCGCGGGGGACGATGCGGCGGGCGCCGGCGGCGCGGCAGCGGCGGGGGCGGCGGGGGCGGGCGCGGCGACGACGGGCTCGGCCACGGCCTCGGCGACCACGGCATCCTGGGCGACCGGCGCATCGTCTACCGGCGCGACGCCGTCGGGGTCGACGTCGAACCGCGCGATCGGGGCGCCGACGTCGACCGTCTCGCCCTCGGCCGCGAGCAGCTCGCTCACCACGCCGTCGACGGGGCACGGCAGCTCGACCAGGGACTTCGCGGTCTCGATCTCGAGCAGCGGCTGGTTGACCTCGACGCGGTCGCCGACGGCGACGCGCCACGTGACGACGTCGGCCTCGGTCAGGCCCTCGCCCGCGTCGGGCATGTGGAACGTCTCGAAGGTGGGCATGCGGTGCCTCTCAGTGCGTCATCACGCGGTCGACGGCGTCGAGCACGCGATCAAGGTTCGGAAGGTACTCGTGCTCGAGCTTGGAGCCAGGGTAGGGCGCATGGAAGCCGCCCACCCGGAGCACGGGTGCGTGCAGGTGGAAGAACGCCTGCTCCATCACGCGCGCGGACAGCTCGGCGCCGGGGCCGTACGTGGTCGGGGCCTCGTGGACGATGACGACGCGGCCCGTGCGCTTGGCCGACCGCACCACGGTCGCGGAGTCGAGCGGGGAAATCGAGCGCAGGTCGATCACCTCGATGCTGGTGCCGTCCGCGGCGGCCGCGTCGGCGGCCTGGAGCGCGAGGCGGACGGTGGGGCCGTAGGCGACGAGGGTCACGTCGGCGCCCTGGCGTGCCACGCGTCCGCGCGACATCTCGGCGGTCGCGACGGACGGCCCGTCCTCGGCGTCGAGCTGCGCGGACACGCGCGTCTCGTCGACCTCGCCCTTGTCCCAGTAGCGGGCCTTGGGCTCGAAGAACAGGACGGGGTCGGGCGACGCGATCGCCTGCTGGATCATGTCGTAGGCGTCCTGCGGGGTGGCCGGCGTGATGGCACGCAGGCCCGCGGTGTGCGCGAACAGCGCCTCCGGGCTCTCGGAGTGGTGCTCGATCGCGCCGATGCCGCCCGCGAACGGCACGCGGATGACCACCGGCAGGTTGATCAGGCCGTTCGATCGGTAGTGCATCTTCGCGAGCTGCGTGGTGATCTGGTCGTACGCAGGGAAGATGAAGCCGTCGAACTGGATCTCGATGACCGGCCGATAGCCGCGCATGGCCATGCCGATGCCCGTGCCGACGATGCCGGACTCGGCCAGCGGCGTGTCCATCACCCGGTCGGGGCCGAAGTCCTTCCACAGCCCGTCGGTGACGCGGAACACGCCGCCGAGCTGGCCGATGTCCTCGCCCATGAGCAGGACCTTCTCGTCGCGGTCCATCGCGGCGCGCAGGCCGCGGTTGATCGCGCCCGCCATCGTCATCTGGGTCATGCGTGCACCCCCTGGTCCGCGAAGGACCGCTCGTAGCGCTCGAACCACGCCCGCTCGGCCTCGACGGTCGCGTGCGGCTCGGCGTAGACGTGCTCGAACATGCGGGTCATCGCGGGTCGCTCCCACGAGCGGACGGTCTCGCGCGTGCGGCGGCCCAGCTCCTTGGCCTCGACCGCGACGGCCTCCCGCGCATCGTCCCCGAGCTCGCCCAGCGAGGTGAGGTATGCGTCGAGGCGCGCGATGGGGTCGCGCTCCGCCCAGAAGTCCTCGTCGGCGCGCGAGCGGTAGCGGGTCGGGTCGTCGGAGGTGGTGTGGGCGCCCATGCGGTAGGTGAAGGCCTCGATGAGGACGGGGCCGCCGCCCGAGCGCGCGCGCTCGAGGGCCCAGCGGGTGACCGCGTAGCACGCAAGCACGTCGTTGCCGTCGACGCGCACGAACGGGATGCCGAAGCCGGCGCCGCGCTGCGCGAGCGGGACGCGGCTCTGGCGGGTGACCGGCTCGGAGATCGCGAACTGGTTGTTCTGCACGAAGAACACGATGGGCGCGTTGTTGACCGCGGCGAACACCATCGCCTCGTTGACGTCGCCCTGGCTCGTGGCGCCGTCGCCGAAGTAGCAGACCACCGCGCCGTCGTGCTCGGGGTCGCCGGTGCCGACGAGCCCGTCGCGGTCCATCGCCATCGCGTAGCCCGTCGCGTGCAGCGAATGCGCGCCGATCACGAGCGTGTAGAGGTGGAAGCGGTGCGCCTCGGGGTCCCACGCGCCGTGCTGGAGGCCGCGGAAGATGCGCAGGATCTCGGGCAGGTCCACCCCGCGCGTGTAGGCGACGCCGTGCTCGCGGTACGACGGGAACACGAAGTCGGTCCCGTTCATCGCGTAGCCGGAGCCGATCTGCGCGGCCTCCTGCCCCAGCGACTGGACCCACAGGCCCAGCTCGCCCTGCCGCTGGAGGCTCGTGGCCTCGAGGTCGAACGCGCGCGTGAGCGACATGTCATGCCACATCGCGCGCAGCGTCGCCGCGTCCAGGTCCTCGGCGTAGCGGTCGAAGTCCGGGCGGGAGACGCGCTCGCCGGTATGGGTGAGCAGCCTGACGAGGTCGTCGTCGGAGTGCGGACCGTGTGCTTCCACGGATGGCTCCCTTCAGTCCAGCGCCGGCGGCGCGACGGGCGCCGACCGGTCATCCGTGCGCGGCTCGGATGGGGCCGCGACGTAACCTACGCCAGCGTAGGCTACGCAACCGTAGGTTATCAACCGAGGCCCCGGACGATGCGGGACGCGCCCGAAGCGGCGGCCCTCCGTCGAACCCACCGAGCCGGTAGGAATTCCCTCGCGGGCGGCCCCGCCTGTACGGTGGGGCCGACGCGCGCCCGCCGGGCGGGCACGATCGGAAGGCATCGCATGGCTCAGCAGGACGCCGTCACCGACGCGGAGCTCGCCGCGCTGCTCGCGCGGGCCGCGGGCGAGGAGCTGCTGCGGGTGCGGCGCGAGTCTGGCCTGGCGGGCAAGGAGCTGGGCAACGCCGGCGACGCCGCGGCGCAGTCCGTGCTGGCCGCGCTGCTGGCCGAGCACCGCCCCGACGACGCGGTGCTGTCCGAGGAGGCGAAGGACTCCGCGGCGCGCCTGAGCGCGCAGCG
>NZ_BBLZ01000003.1:209641-518962 GCF_000971195.1 Demequina soli | reverse complement strand
GTACCCTGAGAGCCATGCGTGGAGAGCGAGACCGATGCTCTCGATTCGTCTGATCGGTCAGCCCCGACTGGTGCGCGACGGCCTCACACTTCCCGGCCCTCGTGGTGCGAAGTCGTGGGCTCTGCTGGCGCGCCTCGTGCGCAGCCCCGACCGCGTCTCGCGGCAGCAGTTGGTCAACGAGCTCTTCGCGGAGGCCGACGATCCCATGGGCGCCCTCCGCTGGTCGCTCGCGGAGCTGCGCCGGCGTCTGGGGATGCCCGACGCGTTGCTGGGCAACCCCATCGAGCTCAACCTCGAGGAGGGCACCGAGGTCGACGTCGACATGGTGGCCGACGGCCGTGTCACGGATCCGGTCCCGCGGGGCGAGCTGCTCGAGGGCATCGACGTCCAGGCCTCGCCCGCCTTCGACACGTGGCTGCTCGTCGAGCGACAGCGGGTGGCCGGCGAGGTGATCGGCACGCTGCGCAAGGAGACGCTCCGGGCCATGACGGCGCACGACCACCAACGGGCGCTCGCGCTTGCCTCGGCCATGGTCGACACCTCGCCGCTCGAGGAGGGGCCGCACGTGCTCCTCGTGAAGGCGTTCATGGCGGCGGGGGACCGCGTTTCCGCGCATCGTCACGTGGCGGCCACCGAGGCCGCCTTCATGCGCGAGCTGGGCGTGGCTCCGAGCCGCGCGCTGGGCTCGGCCGCGCGTCCCGCGCTCACCCCCGCGACCGCGGGCGTCTCTTCCATCGCCACCGCGAACTCCCTGCTCACGGCGGGCCTCGCTGCGGTGGCGGCCGGCGCGGCCGACAGCGGCATCGCCACGCTCAGAGGCGCGGTCGCGGCCGCCGAGGGGGCGGGGGATCGGGCGCTTGAGGCGAGCTGCCTCTTCGAGCTCGGCTCCGCGCTGGTCCATGCCGCGCGCGGCCTCGACGACGAGGGCGCGATCGTGCTCGACGCCGCGTGCGATGCCGCGACGGGCGCGGGCGCGCAGGAGATCGCCGCGAAGGCGCTCGCCGAGCTGGCCTACGTGGACGTGCTCGCCGCGCGGCGCGACTGCGCCGTCGACGGCCTCGCGCTCGCGTGGCGGGCGGCGGAGGACTTCCCGCGTGTCCGCGCGGACGTCGCGGCCTACGACGCCGTCCACCTGTCCGACTGGGGACGGCTCGACGAGTCCCTCGAGCGCTTCGACGAGGCGATCGACCTGTGTCGCGAGACCGGGTCGGTGCGTCGCGGCATCTGGGCCATGGCCTGCGCGGCGCGCACGGCCTACCTGTCCGGCTGGCTCGCCGCGGCCGAGCGCTGGGCCAAGGAGGCGCAGCGCCAGGCTCAGAGCGAGCGTTGGACGGCGATCCGCCCGTGGCCCGAGGCGTGGCACGCGCACGCCCGCCTGGCGCGGGGCGAGTCTCCGGCGGTGGTGCGCACCGACCTCGAGTCGACCTACGCGCTGGCGCGTCAGCTCGAGGACCCCTGCTGGGAGGGCGTGGCGGCGAAGGCCATGGGCCTCACGTACGTCGCCGAGGGCGACCCAGCCGCAGCCGTTCCGTGGCTCGCGCAGGCCGGCTTCGCGTGTCGGCGCATGAACGACTCCTACAAGTGGGTCGAGGTGGAGGTCCAGGTGACCGACGCCGAGGTGGCCCTCGCTGCGGGTGACGCCGAGAGGGCGCTGACGGTCGCGGAGCAGGCGCTCAAGGCGTCCGCCCGGGGCGAGATGCTGCAGCTCCTGGGCCGGGCCGAGGCGGTCATCGACGCGATCCGCGGCTCCGTACCCCTTCCCGTCTGACCCGCACGTCACCGTCGTTCCTGGTAGAGATCCGAGTCGGCGGTGCCCCCAGAAGTGTGAGCCGCGTCACACGGCTCCTCACACGCACCGCGCGCACCCTGAACTCGACACCGAACGACAGCGTGGAAGGGAGGGTGTCATGTCCATCCAGATCACCGCAGACCTCGGTCCTCGACTCGTCGAGGAGGGCACGGCGGCGCACAAGGAGGAGCTCGAAAGGGTCTCCTCGGCCGTGAGCAGCCTCGCGCCCGGCGCGGCCGCAGCGCTCGTCGACTGGGCCGGCACCGAGGTGTCGCGCCTGAGGGCCTGGGCCGTCGCCCGATCGGCGCTCCTCGAGCACCTCGCCGACCTCCACGCCTCGGAGCTGGCCGCCACCGCAGGGCGCGGGGCCTTCCGCCTCACCGCCTAGACCGTCACACCGCACACGTCTCAACCGTTATCTAGAAGAAGGACCTCAGCAATGTCCAGCATCACCGTCCCCCACTACGGAGCCGAGGGCGCGACCGCCCCCGCCCCCACCGATGTCGCGCGCACCGCGCGTGACTCGCTCCGCGAGGTCGCCGACCGCTTCGCCGCCGCCGGTGCCCGCCGCAAGGAGCGCCGTGCGCTGCGCGCGCAGCGCATGCCCTCGGCCGCGCAGATCACCCAGGTGATCGGCGACTCGTTCGCGCTGCCGACCTTCGGTCGCATCGCATGACCCCGGCCACGCCGGGCCGTCTTCGAAGGGGAGGGAAGTTCACATGACCGCCACCGCCTACCGCCCGTTCCCGCTGGGCGCCAACCAGGTGCCGCACCGGCACCTCATGGAGCGGTTCCACCGGCACCGTTCGCAGGTCAAGGAGGCTCGCCACCAGGAGCGCGTCGAGCACCACCGTGAGATGCAGGACCTTCACGAGCTCGAGCTGCTCCACGACCCGAGGGACTGGCGCGCGCGCCACACCCTCGACACGGGCGGCATCAGGCCCTTCATCATCGCCTGACGCTCACGGGCACGGACCTCGCCGGGAGGCGACATCCACGCCCGCCCACCACGTCCACGGGGGACGATGCGACACACACCGGTCGCATCGTCCCCCGTCGACGTCTATCGGGACGGGGGAGCGCCCGCGCCGCCCTGTGGAGGCTGACCGCCGCCCGGCGCGCCGCCGCCCATCGACCCGCCCGTCGGCGCGGTCGTGGTGTCGATCGGGACCGTGAGGCTCGAGGCGTAGCCGGCGTCGGCGTCGCCCTTGAAGGTCCCGATCTGGTGCACGCCGCCGTCGTCGCCGAACACGGTGTCGGTCGCGAGGCTGAGCTGGGCGAGGTTGTCCGCCGAGCCGGCGTACTCGTTGCGCGTGTAGATCGCGTCGAGCACGTTCTGGGGGAAGGCCATCTGGGACGTCGCGATGGCCTTGGAGGAGTCGGTGACGTCATCGACGCTCGGGTAGACCTCGAAGTGGATGTGGGTCCAGCGGCCGGCGTAGCAGCCGGGCATGACGGACGCGAACGTGACCTCGCCGGCGTCGTCCGTGACCTGGACGCCGCGCAGCCACGTCTGGTCCGTCACACCGTCCGAGTACATCGAGTACAGCCCGCCCGCGCTGCAGTGCCACGCGTAGACCGCCGCGCCCGCCATCGGCACGCCCCCGTTCGCCATGTCGAGCACGGTGAAGGTGAAGTCGAGCGGCACGCCGGGGACCGGGTCGCCGCCCGCGACCGAGGTGCGGATGTCGCGGCGCACGATCCCGGAGTCCTCCAGCACGTCGGGGCCGTTGGATCCGTCGCCGGGGTAGGGGCCCGCGGTCTCGTCGGGGATCTCCGTGAGCCCGTCGGCGGTCGCGGAGGACGATGCGGTGGTCGAGCCGGTCTGCGGCGTGCACGCCGCGAGGATCGCGGCGCCCGTGCCGAGACTCAGCAGTCGCACGGCGCCGCGACGGCTGAGGAGCGTCGCGATGTCGAAGGCGGCGCCCTGGTCGACCACCTCGTCGTCGGGGCGGTGCAGGAGGCGGCCCTCGTAGGCGGGGCCGTCGGGGGTGGGGACGGGGTCGGGGATGCGCGTCATGCGGTCAGTCTGTCCGGTCACGCTCCAGGTTCGCTGGGAATCGGCGGGAGGGTGCCCGCCGCATCGTCCCCGGGATGTGCCACAATGGCCGCGATGCGTACCGCGATCATCATTCTGTAGCGCGTCGGCCTCACGCCCCGACGCGCAGCCTCCCGCACCCCTGGGAGGCTTTTTTGTTGGGGACGCGGGCCGCGCCGGACTTGAGGAGCTGAGCACGATGACGGATCTCACGGTCGAGATCTACGACACCACCCTGCGCGACGGCGCGCAGCAGGAGGGCATGAACCTGTCCGTCGCGGACAAGATGGCGATCGCCCCGCTGCTGGACGAGCTGGGCGTGGGCGTCATCGAGGGCGGATGGCCGGGCGCGGTGCCCAAGGACACCGAGTTCTTCGGGCTCGTCGCCAAGGAGCTGTCGTTCAGGAACGCGCAGTTCGCGGCGTTCGGCATGACGCGCCGCGCGGGCACGTCGGCGGCGTCCGACCCGCAGGTGCGCGCGCTGCTCGACTCGGAGGCGCCCATCATCACCCTTGTCGCCAAGGCGGACATCCGTCACGCCGAGCGCGCGCTGCGTGTCTCGGGCGACGAGAACCTCGCGATGATCGAGGAGACCGTCGCGTTCCTGGTCGGCGAGGGGCGCCGCGTGGTCCTCGACGCCGAGCACTTCTTCGACGGCTACCGGCACGACCCCGAGTACACGCTCAGGGCGCTGCTCGCGGGCGAGGCGGGCGGCGCATCGTCCCTGGTGCTGTGCGACACGAACGGCGGGATGCTGCCCGACGACGTCACGCGGATCGTGACGGAGGTGCGTGGGCGCACCACGGCCCAGCTGGGCATGCACGCCCACAACGATTCGGGCTGCGCGGTCGCCAACTCCATGGCCGCGGTCGCGGCGGGCGCGACCCACGTCCAGGGCTGCGTCAACGGCTACGGCGAGCGCACCGGCAACGCCGACCTCATCGCGGTCGCCGCGAACCTCGAGCTCAAGCGCGGCGTGATCGCGCTCAAGGGGGACGGCCTCGCGGAGTCGACCCGCATCGCGCACACCATCTCTGAGATCACCAACATCGCGCCGTTCGCGCGCCAGCCCTACGTGGGCGCCTCCGCTTTCGCGCACAAGGCCGGCCTGCACGCCTCGGCGATCAAGGTCGACCCGGACCTGTACCAGCACACGGAGCCGTCGTACGTGGGCAACGACATGCGGATGCTCGTGTCCGAGATGGCCGGGCGCGCGTCGATCGAGCTCAAGGGCAAGGAGCTGGGCTTCGACCTCGCGGACCGCCCCGACGTGCTCGGGCGCGTGACCGACCGCGTGAAGAACGCCGAGGCGATGGGCTACACGTTCGACGCCGCCGACGCGTCCTTCGAGCTGATCCTGCGGTGGGAGCTGGGCGACGCGCCGAAGTACTGGGACACGGAGACGTGGCGCGTGCGCGTGTCGTCCGCACCGGGCAACCCGCGCGACGCCGACGCCGAGGCCGTCATCAAGATCCGGGCGGGCGGGGGCCGCCGTTTCGTCACGGTTGGCGAGGGCAACGGCCCGGTCAACGCGCTCGACCACGCGCTGCGCACAGCCCTCGCGGGGGCGTACCCGGAGATCGAGCGGTTCGACCTCACCGACTTCAAGGTGCGCATCATGGATGCGGCGCACGGCACCGACGCGGTCACCCGCGTGCTCATCACGACGGTCGACACGGAGACGGGCACGCAGTGGCGCACCGTCGGCGTCGGGCCGAACATGATCGAGGCCGCATGGGAGGCGCTCACCGACTCGCTGTTCTACGGGCTGCTCAAGGCGGGGGTCACGCCCAACCCGTGAGGCGCATCGTCCCGAGATCGCCGCGAGGCCCGGATCGTGAGGACTGAGCGTCCCGAGCCGTCGCGGAGGCAAGGGACAATGGGTTCCATGCACGGTGAGTACAAGGTTCCAGGCGGCAAGCTCGTGGTCGCGGACGTCGAGCTCGACTCCGCGGGCGAGGTCATCGACCGGGTGGTGATCTCGGGCGACTTCTTCCTCGAGCCCGCCGAGGCGATCCTGGGCATCACGCGCGCCCTCAACGGGCTGTCGGCCACGGCCTCGGTGTCCCAGATGGCCGCCGCGGTGCAGCGTGCCGCGGGCGACGCGACGTTCATCGGCTTCACGCCGGAGGCGGTGGGCATCGCGGTGCGCCGCGCGCTCGGGCACGCGACCAGCTGGCACGACCACACGTTCGACGTCATCCACGACGTCCCGCGCGACCCCTACATGCAGATGTCGCTCGACGAGGTCCTGTCCGAGGAGGTCGCCGCCGGTACCCGCCCGCCGACGCTGCGCGTGTGGGAGTGGGGCTCGAACGCGGTGATCATCGGCTCGTTCCAGTCGTGGCGCAACGAGATCGACGACGAGGGCGCCGCCAAGCACGGCATGACCGTGGTGCGGCGCGTCTCCGGCGGCGGCGCGATGTTCGTCCAGCCGGGCAACACCATCACCTACTCGCTGCATGTGCCGACGTCGCTGGTCGAGGGGCTGAGCTTCGAGCAGTCGTACGCGTTCCTCGACGACTGGGTGCTCGGCGCGCTCCGCGAGCTTGGCATCGACGCGACGTACGTGCCGATCAACGACATCGCCTCGCCCGCCGGCAAGATCGCGGGCGCCGCGCAGAAGCGCTACGCCTCCGGCGCGGTGCTGCACCACGTCACCATGGCGTACGACATCGACGCGGACGCCATGCTCGAGGTGCTGCGCATCGGCCGCGAGAAGCTGTCCGACAAGGGCACCAAGAGCGCGAACAAGCGCGTCGACCCGCTGCGCAGCCAGACCGGCATGGAGCGGGGCGCGGTCATCGACGCGTTCCTCGACCACTTCCGCTCGCGTTACGCCACCCGTCCGGGTGCCGTGACGGAGGAGGAGATCGCCCTCGCGGAGGCGCGCGTCGAGTCGAAGTTCGCGACCGAGGAGTGGCTCAAGCTGGTCCCCTGAGCGAGCCTGGACGATGCGTGCGGCCCCGCCGCCGCATCGTCCCTAGAGCGCGGTGCCGGCGAACGAGCCGATGCCGTACGTGATGAGCATCGCCAGGGAGCCGCCGAGCACGTTACGCACGATCGCGCGCAGGCGCGGGGCGTGACCGAGCCGGGCCGACACCGTGCCCGACACGGCGAGCGCGACGATCACGACCGCGAACGTCAGCACCACCTTGAGCGAGTCGGGCGCGAGCACCGCGGTGAGCAGCGGGAAGATGCCGCCGAGCGTGAACGCGCACAGCGACGCGAACGCCGCGTGCCAGGGGTTCACCAGCTCTTCGGGGTCGATTCCCAGGTGGGCGCGGGCGTGCGCCGCGAGGGGATCGTGAGCGGTCTGCTCGACGGCCGCGCGGCGCGCCGTGTCCTCGGACATGCCCGTCTCCATGTGAAGGCGCGTGAGCTGGTCGAGCTCCCACTCGGGGCGGCTGTCGTGCCAGACCTTCTCGCGCTCGAGCTGCGCCTTCTCGGCGTCGCGCTGGCTCGACACGGACACGTACTCGCCGACGCCCATCGACAGCGCGCCCGCGGCGATGCCGGCCAGCGCGGTGGTGAGGATGACCGTCGCGTCGTTGGTGGCGGCGACGACGCCGACGAGCAGGGCGGCGATCGACACGATGCCGTCGTTGGCGCCGAGCACCCCCGCACGGAGCGCGTTGAGGCGGCCGGAGACGGCCTCCTCGTCGGGGAACGATGCGGTGGGGTGCGTGTCGGGCTGTGTCACGGGTACCAGGGTAGGAACGAATCACCTGGTCCCGCCAGCGAGTGAAACCTTCCCTAACTTTCCGGGCGGACCCTCAGCCGTTGATCTCGCGCACCTCGACGGGCAGCCGCAGGGCGCGGCTGGCCTTCTCCGCCCACACGATCGCGTCGCCCATGGTGGGCGCGTCGACGATCCAGAACCCGCCCTGGTGGAGAGGGGTGTCGAGGAACGGGCCGACGGTGGTCTCGCCGCCCTCGGGGCCGCTCACGACCACGCGCGCGTCGGGGGCGGGGGCGAAGCCGGCGCCGGTGACCCAGGCGCCCGCGTCGTGCATCTCCTCGTTGAGAGCGTCGACCTCCGCCATGATCTGCGGGAGGTCGTCGGGGACCTCGCCTGAGATCTGCTCGTAGTACATCGCGAGGTGGAAGTGCGGCATCGGGGCTCCTCTCGGCGCAACCTCCCCAGTGTCACCCGCGCGGGCGCGCGGCGCGAGGTGGCGCGGCGGCCGGCTGGCGCGGGTGGGGCGCTCAGCTGCGGCGCGCGCGGACGGCGGCGCTCACCAGCACGGTGGCGAGCCCCACCCACAGCACGATGCCCGCGACCCCGATCGCGGGCAGCCCGTAGAAGCTGCCGACGAGCGAGCCGATCGTCGCGAGGGTCATCGCCATCGCCGCGTCGGCGAACGCGGCCGTGACGATGCGGGAGTCCCGCTCGTCGGCGCGTCCGGAGAACACCCGGCCGGCGACGCCGCCTCGGGTGCCGAGCCGGAACAGGACCAGCATCGCGAGGATGGACGCCGCACCTCCGATCACGGCGCCCTTCGCGAGGGAGTCGTAGCCCGTCAGCGAGGCGACGGTCGCGAGCGCGCCGACCGCGAGGGTCGAGGCGCCGACGGCGGCGATCCGCGGGAGCAGCGTGGTGGTGTCAGTCGACATGGAAGATCTCCTCGACGGTGGTGGTGAAGCGGCGGGCGATGGCGATCGCGAGGGGCAGCGACGGGTCGTAGCGGCCGGTCTCGATGGAGTTGACGGTTTGCCGGGACACGCCGAGCTCCGCCGCGAGGCCGGCCTGCGACAGCCCGGCGGTCTCGCGCAGCTCGCGGACGGAGTTCCTCATCGGCGGGGCGCCGGGGTGAGGGCGAGGGCGCCGAGGCTCAGCGCGAGGGTGGTGAGCACCGCGAGGTGCGGCCAGGCGCCCGTGGCGAGGCCTCGAGCGACGAGCATCGCGAGGGTGGCGGCGACGACGAGCGCGACGGCGAGCGTGCGGCTGCGGTTCATGGCTCCTCCGTGTCAAACGACCTTGACATGACAAGGATGCTTGACATCGGCGTGCGTGTCAAGGGTGCTTGACAGCGGAGGTGGGCGTCCCGGGAGCGGGGGTCCTCAAGGATCCGGGAGTGCTGAGCGTCCCAGAGTGGTGGGTCGCGCTACGGCAGCTCGCGCCGGCCCATCACCGCGGTGCCCACGCGCACCATCGTCGCGCCTTCGGCGATCGCCCACTCGAGGTCCTGCGACATGCCCATCGACAGCTCCCACGCGGACGTGAGCCCCGCCGAGCCGCGCTCGGAGCGGATCAGCGCCTGGTCGCGGATCTCGCGCAGCCGGGCGTACCCCTCGCGGACCTCGGCCTCGGCGGGGGAGTGGAGGCCGATGGTCATGAAGCCCGTCACGGTGAGGGCGGGCAGCGCCTGCACGGCGGACGCGATGGCGAGCGCCTCGTCGGGGTGGACGCCCGCCTTGGACTCCTCGCCTGACACGTTGACCTGGATCATCACGTCCATCTCGCGCTCGGCCTCGAGGCACAGCCGCGACAGCCGCTCGGCCAGGCGCGCGGAGTCGATGGTCTGCACGCACTCCGCGAAGCGCACCGCGGTCGCCGCCTTGTTGCGCTGCAGCTGGCCGATCACGTGGACGTGCGCGCCCGCCGCCTCGAGCGCCTCGCCCTTGGCGTCGAGCTCCTGCATGCGCGACTCGCCCACGAGGGTGCCGCCGGCGCGGACCACCGCGGCCGCCGCATCGGCGTCCCACGTCTTGGTCGCGACGAGCACGCGCACGCCGGAGCCCGCGCGCCCCGAGGCGGCCTCGGCGAGGTGGACGCGCGCCTTGACGTCGGCGAGCGCGGCGGCGAGGTCCCAGCCGGCGGGGGTGGGGGAGAGGTCCATCAGGAGTCCTTCGCGATCGGGGCGGTGACCGCGCGGGTCACGGCGATGAGGTCGGCGGGCGCGAGGCCGATGTCGAGGCCCCGCCTCCCGCCCGACACGTAGACGGTGTCCCACAGCTCGACGGTCTCGTCGATCGCGGTCGGCAGGGCGCGGCGCTGGCCGATGGGCGAGATGCCTCCCACCACGTAGCCGGTCGCGCGCTCGGCCTCGGCGGGCGGCGCCATCTCTGCCCGCTTGCCGCCGAGCGCGTGCGCGAGGGCCTTGAGGTCGAGCATGCCGCTCACCGGCACGATCCCCACCGCCAGCTGCCCGTCGACGTGGGCGCACAGGGTCTTGAACACCTGGTCCGGGTCGACGCCCAGCGCCGCCGCGGCCTCGAGGCCGTAGGAGAGGTCCGAGGCCGGGTCGTGGTCGTACGGGTGGACCGTGTGGGGCACGCCTGCCTCGTTGAGGGCGTGGACGGCGGGCGTCGCGCCTGAGGCGGTGTGCTTGCGGGACATGCAGACATTGTGGACGATGCGGCGGCGCGGTCTCGCGACGGGCCGCGCCCGGGTACGGTTTCCGGATGACCGAGACCCTGACCGACGTGCAGATGTGGACCGATGGCGCCTGCAAGGGCAACCCCGGCGTGGGCGGCTGGGGCGTGTGGATGAGGTCCGGCGGCCACGAGCGCGAGCTCTTCGGCGGCGAGAAGGTCACCACCAACAACCGCATGGAGCTCACCGCGGTCATCGAGGGCCTCAAGGCGCTCAACCGCCGCTGCGACGTGACCCTCCACGTCGACTCGCAGTACGTGAAGAACGGCGCGATGACCTGGATGAAGGGTTGGAAGCGCAACGGCTGGAGGACCGCCGACAAGAAGCCCGTGAAGAACGTCGAGCTGTGGCAGGCGCTGGACGAGCAGCTCCAGCGCCACGACATCACCTGGGTGTGGGTGAAGGGGCACGCGGGCGACCCCGGCAACGAGAAGGCCGACGAGCTCGCCAACAAGGGCGCGGCGGCCGCGCGATGACCGGCGGCATCGGCCTCGACGCGATCCGCGCCCTGCCCAAGGCCGAGCTCCACCTCCACGTCGAGGGCACGCTCGAGCCGCAGCTCGCGTTCGCGCTCGCGCAGCGCAACGGCGTCGCCCTGCCCTTCGCGTCGGTGGAGGACCTGCGGGCGCGCTACGACTTCACCGACCTGCAGTCCTTCCTGGACCTGTACTACGCGTGCATGGCGGTGCTGCGCACGCGCAAGGACTTCGCCGACCTCGCGGCCGCGTACCTCGCGCGCGCCCACGCGGACGGAGTCCGTCACGTCGAGATGTTCTTCGACCCCCAGGTTCACCTGGGCAACGGGATCGACGTCGACACCGTGATCGACGGGCTTCGCGACGCGCTGGACGATGCGCGGGTCAGGTACGGCATGACGGGCGGGCTGATCCTATGCTTCGTGCGCGACCTGCCGGTCGACTCCGCGCGCGCGGTCCTCGAGTCCGTCGCGCATCGTGCCGGCGACCTCATAGGCGTGGGGCTCGACTCGGCCGAGGTCGGCTACCCGCCGCACCTGTTCGCCGAGGTCTACGCGCGCGCCGCCGAGCTGGGCCTGCGCCGCGTCGCGCATGCGGGCGAGGAGGGCCCGGCCGCGTACGTCACCGAGTCGCTCGACGTCCTGGGCGTCGAGCGGATCGACCACGGCATCCGCTGCCTCGAGGACCCGGCGCTGGTAGAGCGACTCGCGCGCGAGCGGATCCCGCTGACCGTGTGCCCGCTGTCCAACGTGCGCCTGCGCGCCGTCGACGCCATCGAGGCCCACCCGATCCGTGCCCTGCTCGACGCGGGCGTGGTCGCGACCGTGAACTCCGACGACCCGGCCTATTTCGGCGGCTACGTGGGCGACAACTACGCCGCGCTCGCGCTCACCGACGCCGAGGCGGTGCTGCTCGCGCGGAACTCGATCGAGGCGTCCTTCGCGTCCGACGCGCGCAAGGCCGAGCTGCTCGCCGCGCTCGAGGCCGCCACCCGCTGAGCGCGTCCGCGCGGCCGCGCACCAGGGGCGATACATTGCCCGCGTGAGCCTCGAGATCATCAATCCCGCCGACGGGTCGCACCTTGCCACCGTCCCCCTCACGAGCGCCGACGAGGTCGCGCGTCACACCGAGGACGCCCAGCGCGTGTTCGACTCCGCCGTGTGGTCGGGCCTCGCCCCGCGCGAGCGGGCTGCCGCGCTGGTGCGGCTCGCGGACCTCATGGAGCGCGACGCGGGCACCCTCGCACGCCTCGACATGGAGGACGCGGGCAAGCCCATCGCGGAGTGCCTCGCGAACGACGTGCCCGGCGCGATCGAGTCGATCCGCTGGTTCGCCGAGGCTGCCGACAAGCTCGCCGGCGCCGTCCCGGCCACCGCGCCCGACATCCTCGCGTTCACGGAGCGTGAGCCGTTCGGGGTGGTCGCGGCGATCCTGCCGTGGAACTACCCGCTCGCGATGGCCGCGTGGAAGATCGGCCCCGCGCTCGCGGCCGGCAACTGCCTCCTCCTCAAGCCCGCCGACGCGACGCCCCGTTCCGTGCTCCACGTCGAGGCGCTCGCGCTCGAGGCCGGCATCCCCGCGGGGGTCCTGCGCGTCGTCACCGGCGACGGCCCGACGACGGGCGCCGCGCTCGCGGCCGACCCGCGCATCGGCGCCCTGTCCTTCACCGGCTCGACCCGGACGGGTCGCGAGATCCTCGCGACCGCCGCGCGCACCAACCTCAAGCGCGTGAGCCTCGAGATGGGCGGCAAGAGCCCCCAGATCGTCATGGCGGACGCGCTCGCGTTCGGCGACGCGCTCGTCGACGGCCTCGTCGAGGCGGCGTTCCTCACGGCGGGCCAGAACTGCACCGCGGGCTCGCGGACCCTCGTGCACGAGTCCATCGCGGACGAGGTGGTCGCGCGGCTCGCGGCGGCGGCCACCGCGCTCGTGGTGGGCGACCCCGCCGACCCGGCCACGCAGATCGGCCCGGTCATCAACGACGCCGCCGCCGACCGCATCGTCGCCGCGATCGAGGGCGCCGTCTCCCGGGGTGCCGTCGCGGTCGCCGGGGGAGGCGAGGTCGCGGTGCGCGAGGGCGGGCGCTACCTCGCCCCGACCGTGCTCACGGGCCTCGCCGCGGGCGACCCGATCCTCACGACCGAGATCTTCGGCCCCGTCGTCACGGTCCAGACGTTCGCGACGCGCGACGAGGCGATCGCGCTCGCCAACGCCGTCGACTACGGCCTCGCGGCCTCCGTGTGGACCAAGAACGTGGACGATGCGCTGGCGGTGGCCCGCGGCGTCCAGGCCGGGATCGTGTCGGTCGGGGCGTACAGCGAGGGCGACCTCACGGTGCCCTTCGGCGGGTGGGGGCAGTCGGGGTTCGGCGGTGCGGAGAAGTCGCTCGCCGCGTTCCACCAGTGGACCCGCGAGAAGACGATCTGGATCCAGCTGGGCCGGTAGCCGGAACGCCCGACGCCAAATAACTTGTAGATACAACTAAATTGGGCTAGGGTGGTGGGCAGAGCCGCCCGCACGGGGCGCCGGGCATCGTGGAGGAACGACGACATGGCACCACAGGTCACCGATCGCATCTTGAGCGCGGACACGTCGATGGGAGCGGTGACGCTCCGGGTCGGCGACCTCGAGGGGATGTCGGGCTACTACACCCAGGCGTTCGCGATGGCGCCGCTCGAGGAGGCGGTCCGGGGGCGCGAGGTCCATCGCGTGCTCGGCCGCGGCGAGACGCCGCTCGTGCGCCTCATCCACACGCCGGACCTGCCCGGCGTCGACCCGCGGCAGGCGGGGCTGTTCCACACCGCCTTCCTGTTCGACACCCCGGAGAGCCTCGCGGCGACCGTCTACCGCGCCGCGCAGGACCCGCGCAGCCGCTTCGCCGGCTCGAGCGACCACCTGGTGAGCGAGGCGTTCTACTTCACCGATCCCGAGGGCAACGGCGTCGAGCTGTACACCGACCGTCCCCGCGCCACGTGGCGCCGCGTGGGCAACGCGATCGCGATGGACACGATCTACCTCGACCCCAACCTCTACCTCCAGCGTCACCTCACCGAGGAGACCGTCGCGGCGGGGCCGTCGCTGGCCGGCGCCGTGGGCCACGTCCACCTGCAGGTGGGCGACGTCGCGACGGCGAGGGATTTCTACGTCGACGCGCTCGGATTCGAGACCACGCAGGCCGACTACCCGGGCGCGCTGTTCGCCTCGGCCGGCGGCTACCACCACCACATCGCGATGAACGTGTGGAACAGCCGCGGGGCCGGCCCGCGCGCCGCGAGCCTGGGCCTGGGCGACGTGTCCATCACCGTGCCGTCGCGCGCGGACCTCGACGCGCTGGGCGTGCGCCTGAGCGAGCGGCGCATCCCGTTCGCCGCGGACGGTCGCTCCGTCACGGTGACCGACCCGTGGGGCACGCAGGTCACCCTCGCGCTGCCCGACCTGTCGACCGACGAGCTGCTCGCGCGATGACCGTGATCGCCACGGCGCTGCGGTCGACGCCGGAGCCCGCCGACGCATCGTCCCCCGTGCTGGTGCTGCTGCACGGGTTCGGCTCCCACGAGGGCGACCTCGTGGGTCTGGTGCCGCACCTGGGCGCGCGCATGCCGTGGGCGTCGCTGCGCGGGCCCATCGCCGCGGGCGTCGGCGCCGCGTGGTTCCCCATCGTGCGGCCCGGCAGTCCGGACGAGGCGCCCGTGGTCGAGGCGACCGAGGCGATCTGGGCCTGGATCGACGCGCAGCTCGGCGCGGACGCGCGCGTGGTGCCGCTGGGCTTCTCCCAGGGCGGCCTCATGGCGAGCCAGCTGCTGCGCACCCGGCCCGAGCGCGTCCCCGCGGCCGTGGTGCTCGGCGGGTTCGTGCTGGGCGCGCCCCAGCCGGGCGACGCTGCCCTCGCGGCCTCCCCGGTGCCCGTGTTCTGGGGCCGCGGTGCCGAGGACCTGGTGATCGCGCCGCACGCCATCGAGCGGACCGCGGCCTTCCTGCCGGGGCACTCCGCGCTCGACGAGCGCGTGTATCCCGGGCTCGCGCACGGGATCGACGCGGCCGAGCTCGCGGACGTGCGCGCGTTCCTCGCCTCGGTGGTCCCGGTCGTGGAGCCGGCGGGCTGACCCGGCGCGCGTTGCGGGTCAGGCGCCGATCGTGTCGATCGCCTCGATGAGGCGGGCGCGCAGTGCCGCTCCCCGTGCCGCGAAGTCGCGCTGCCGCGTCGCGTACTCGCGCTTGCCCTCGGCCGTCTCGACCGCGATCGCCTCGAGGCCGTACGCCGAGACGTCGTAGGGCGAGGCCTGCATGTCGACCCGGCGCACCTCGAGCGCGAGCGCGAACGCCTCGAGCTGAAGGCTCGACGGGATGACCGGGGCGAGCTTGGCCGCCCACTTGTACAGGTCCATGGTCGCGTGGAGGCAGCCGGGCTGCTCGAGCGCGACCTGCGTCTCGCGCGTGGGCTGCAGCCGGTTGAGCGGGACGGCGTCCGGTGTGAAGAAGCGGAACGCGTCGAAGTGGGAGCAGGCGATCGGGTGGGACTCGACCACCGCATCGGTCCCCGCCTGGCCCAGGCGCAGCGGCAGGGGATGCCGGATGTCGTCCCCGGCGCGGTAGGCCATCGCCCACTCGTGCAGGCCGAAGCAGCCGAGCCGCGCCGGACGGTCGGCGGTCGCGCGCAGCAGCCGGCCGATGTGGTCCACAGCGGTCCCGCGCGCCTCCATGAAGGCCGGGACATGCACCTGGGTGCGACCCGCATCGGTCCGGTAGAAGCGCCACCCGGCGTGCTCGGGCGCATCCTCGAGCACCACGCCGGGACCGGGATGCCAGCGCCGCAGGTGCGCCGGGCGGGTCGCGTAGTACTCGAACAGGAAGTCCTCGATCGCGTGGCTCTCGCCGCGCGCCCGGCGCTCGCGGTGGCCCGCGGTGAGGGCGTCGGCGGCCTGGGCATGGGCGTCCGCGAGCGGCTGCCACTCCGCGCGCGCGAGCGTGGGGGAGCCGAGGATGGTCATGGCGTCCATTGTCACCCGCGCGCGGAACGCCGCGTTCAGCGGCACCCGCCGACCTGCCACTCTTGTCCCGTGCCCCACGACTCCCGCGCCGCCGCCCTCGCGCCGTTCCTGGTCCTCGTGGGCCTGCTGTGCCAGGAGGCGGGCGCCGCCGTCGCGGTGATGGTGTTCCCGCAGGCCGGCCCGGTCGGCATGGTGGCGCTGCGCCTGCTCTTCACCGCGGTGATCATGCTCGTCATCGCGCGGCGGACCCTGCGCGGGGCCGTGCGCGCGCACTGGCGCATCGTCCTGGGGTACGGCCTGGCGCTCGGCGTGATGAACGCGCTGTTCTACCTGGCGATCGCGCGCATCCCGCTCGGCATCGCCGTCACCATCGAGGTGCTCGGCCCGCTCACGCTCAGCGTGATCGCGAGCCATAGCCTGCGCGGACTGGTGTGGGCGCTGATCGCGGCGGCCGGAGTGGTGCTGCTGGGCGGCACCGCGCACGGCCTCGACCTCGTGGGCGTCGCCTTCGCCGCCGGTGCGGCCGCGCTGTGGGCGGTCTACATCCTCATGGCGCGCGCCGCCGGCGCCGCGATGCCGGGCCTCACGGGGCTCGCGCTCGCCACGAGCGTCGGCGCCATCCTTACGGTGCCGGCCGCGCTCGCGACGGTCGGCGGCGCGCTGCTCGACCCGCGCATCCTCGCCCTGGGACTCGCGGTCGCGGTGCTGTCCTCGGCGATCCCGTACGGCATCGAGATCTCCGCGCTGCGGCACATGCGTGCCGAGACCTTCGGCATCCTCATGGCGCTCGCCCCCGCGCTCGCGGCCCTCACCGGCCTGGCGCTGCTGGGCCAGGCGATGACGGTGACCGTCGCGCTGGGCATCGTGCTCGTCACGGTCGCCGGCGTCGGTGCGGTGCGCACGGCGCCGCGGCCGGCCCGCGTCGAGACGGTGGACGATGCGGCGATCCCGCCCTCGCCCGCCTGACCCGGCGTGCGGTGCCGGTCAGTCGTGGCTGGACACGAGCGGCCCGTCGAGCCCGTGCTCGAGCGGCAGGGCCTCGAGGCCGTGGTCCCGCAGCGACGCGGCGAGAGCGCCCGGGCCCGAGACGTACAGCGAGTCCGAGTAGCCGGGCGCGGCGATGAGGTAGCTGCCATCCGCCGGGATCACGGCGACGGGGAAGCGCGGCGCGTGCGGTCCGGCAAAGCTCACGAGCGCGTCGAGCGTGAGTCCGCGCGCGCGCGCGTGGACGCCGTCCTCCCACCGCACGCCCGCGGGCGATTCCGGGATGCGTCGCGCGCCCAGCGCAGCCCAAGCGTCCTCGTCCGCGTAGACGCACCATCCGATGAGGTCGACGTCCTCGCGCAGCCCGACGTCGCGGATGGCCGCGACGAGCCGTCGGCACGTCTCCGCGTCGACGTCTCCGAACGAGTAGTTCTGGTCGTGGTCGAGTTCGTCCAGTGCGACCTCGGCGGTCAGCGCCACGCCCACCCGCGCGGCGAGGTCGGACCACGCAGCGCCCTCGCGATGGGGGAGCAGCACGCGGCTCACGGTCTGCGTCGACTCGAGCGCGAGGTGGCGAACCGTGGAGAGGTCCCGCGAGATGCCGGGCCACGCCTGCGACTCGTCGTCCAGGCGCAGCTCGGTTCGGGCCGGCGCCGGCCCGTGCGTGAGGCGGTCCCACCAGGCGGCGAGGCGGGTCCGCGGTCCGCGTCCGTCCGAGTCCATGCCGCGACCGTAACACCCCTGGTCAGCCGCCGATCCGGAACTCCCCGATCGCCGTGACGCCATCCAACTCGTAGACCGGGATCGTCGTGGTCCCCGACTCGTGCGCCTCCTGCCGCGCGAGCGCCTCCTCCGGGGTCGAGGGGTCCGCGCCGGTCGCCGCATCGAGGTCCTCCCGGCGGATGTAGCCGGCGCTCCCGTTGGTCGCGATGGCGGCGATCAGGTCGGGGTCGGCGCCGAACGCGTCGGTGCCGTAGGTCTCGCCGTTCGCGTTCGTCGCGAGGGGCACGGGCTCGAGGGAGACGTACGCCGCCGACATCGTCCAGCGTGCACCCGGGATGGTCCTCACGGTGATCTCGCCGTCGGTGAGCTCCTCGAGGCGCAGCTTCCCGCTCGTGTGCGAGGTGCCCGCGTCGATGTCCGCCGCGGTGCACCGGACGGTGGTGCCCATCGAGCCGATCACGAAGTTCCCGGCGGAGAGGCAGTCGAAGTCGAACGAGACGCCCTCGGCGTCAGCCGGCGCCGCGCCGAGGCGGAGCGCCCCGTTTCCGGTGCCGGTCGCCTCGACCGCTCCGGCCACGTTGGTCGCGACCTCGCCTCCGGGCAGGGCCAGCAGCTGCGCGGCGGCCGCGCCGGTCCCGACCACGACGAGCAGCGCTGCGCCGCCGACGATCCACCGCCGCCCGCCGCGCGCCCAGCGCCGCCGCGGCGCGGTCGCCTCGACCAGCGCGCGTCGCAGCCCCGCCGCGAAGACCGGGTCCATCACGTCAGCCATGGCGTGCCTCCTGCGCGTCTCCGGCGGGGTCGAGGTCGGGCAGCGCGTCGCGCAGTGTCGCCCGGGCCCGGGACAGCCGCGTCTTCGCCGCTCCCACGGACAGGCCGGTCGCTGCGGCCGCCTCCGCGACCGAGCACCCCTCGAGCACGGTCAGGGCGACGAGGGCGGCCGTGCCGGACGGCAGGGCGCGCAGCGCCTCGGCGAGTCGGGGGTCGACGTGGTCCAGCACCGCCCCGTCGAACTCCGCGCGGTCCGCCGCCGACTCGGCGGGTGCCTCGCGGGGCAACGCGGCGATCAGGGCGCGGTAGCGGCGCCCGCTGCGTCGCACGTTGCGCGCCGCGTTCGTGGTGGTGACGAGCAGCCAGGCGAGCACGCTGCCGTCGACCACCCGTACCCGAGCCCGCACCCTCCACAGCTCGAGGAAGGCGATCGCCGAGGCGTCCTCCGCATCGTGCCGGTCGCCGAGGAGCCGCAGCGCGTGCCGGTAGACGCGCTGGCCGTGCAGGTCGAAGATCTGTGCGAGGGCGTCGCCGTCACCGGCGCGCGCCGCGTCCCACAGCCTCGCCTCGTCGCCCCCCGATGCGCTCACAACCAGGAGTGTCCGGCACGGGCGGGAAGGTTACGTGTCAGCCGCGCGGGCCTGCGGCGGACTCCCCGATCGGGGCGTGCGGGAGGTCGCCGACCGCTACCGGCGTCGCGCCGGGGGAGCGCCAGACGGTCTCGCCGGCGACGATGCCCGGCTCGAGGAGTCCCGCGAACGCACCGTCGGGTGACACGAGCTCCGGCCACCCGCGCCCCAGCTCGTCGACGACCCAGTCCTGGACCTCGCTCACCAGCTCCACCAGGTCGGGGCCGCCATCGGATCGGGCGCCGATGGACTTGGCGCGCCCGGGCAGCACCATGACGAACCCGTCCGTGCCGAAGGCCTCGGGGGCGTCCCCGTCGCCGAGGATCCACTCGCGTCGGCGCGGGTCGTAAAGGGACAGCTCGAGTGCGAGGCCCGACGTCGCGACGTCGCGCGAGAGGTCGTCCGAGAAGGACCGCAGAGATTCCATCGCCCTGATCCGCTTCACATGATCCGACATTGCATCGTGAACACGAGCACGGTGGTGCCGGATCGGTGCACCGTGCCCGAGATCCGAAGGATCGCACCACTGGCCCGGCGCGCGGTGGCCGCGGCGACGCTGCCGTGAGGCGCGTAGTACTGAACCTTGGCATCGTAACGCTTGCCGCCGACGAAGACTTCGACCTCGTACCTGGTCCCCGAGTAGGCCGCATTGGGGTAAGTGCCCCACTGCAGCGAGGCGCCGCGGGTGCGTTGCTGGATGGTGAAGCTGCCGTAGTGCGACGGCGCCACGTAGTGGTGGCAGCTGGAGATCGGCGGCGAGATCTCGATCGACCGGCATCCCGTCGCGCCGGCGAGCAGCGCCAGCACGACGAGGAGGGCTCGCCATCGGAGGGTTGAGGTGCGCATGCGAGCGGTCCTTGCTCGAGGCTTCGGCGGATGTCTCCGAGGCCGCGTCGCGGCCTGAACAGCACCTTTGCTCCGAGTGGCGCGGCGTGGAAGGGCGGGGCGGCTTCTGTGGATAACGCGCCTAGCGCGCGCCCTCCTCCCACCAGCGCAGCACGCGCAGCGCCCGCAGCGTGTTCCACCGCGAGGGCCGCCCGTCGCCGTGCTCCATCACGAACGGCACCTTCCCGCGGTGCGTGTTCTCGAGCGACCACGTGCCGACCGACGAGCGCCGCGCGCGCAGCATGTCGATCGCCTCGCCGGCCCTCGCATCGGGCTCCGCGCCGGACTCGCGCAGGTGCTCGAGCGCGCGCAGCACGTCGTAGTGCCAGTAGGTGGGGAAGGAGAAGCGCTGGTAGGCCGGGTCCACGACCTCGCCCGTGGTGCGGCGGAACATGAGCCTGCGCGCGAGCAGGTAGTCCTGGCCGTCCTCGAGGCACTGGCCCGCGAACGGCGGCAGCGCGCCGTGCTGGCGGCGATGCGCGGTGAGGGCCTCGAGCGCGCCGATGGTCGAGTGGAAGCTCGACCTGCGGGATCGCCATGGGGGCTCGCAGTTCCAGCCGCCGTCGTCGCGGCGGTCCCCGACGAGCCTTCCGACGGGCGCGGTCATGTCGTGGCCGAAGTACGCGCCGATCGAGATCGCCGTCGACAGCGAGCACGCCTCGCTCTCGCCGTCGAGGAACGGTTGGTCGCCGTCCTCCCACCGCACCGAGGCGAACGCGCGCTCGGCCGCCTCGCGCACGGGGTGCGCGTCGGGGTCCGCGCCCATCAGGGTGAGGAGCAGCAGCACGTGCGCGGTCGAGGTCCACGGCTGGCCCTCGGCGGGCTCGTCGTCGAGTGAGGGGTACCAGGCGCCGCCGGCCCAGCTGCCATCCTCGCGCTGCAGCGACAGCAGGCGGGCGCCCCAGCCCTCGCGGGCGACGCGGGCGCGCTCGTCGACCACCTCGATGGGGTCGGCGTCGAGGAGGTCGCGCATCGTCTGCCAGCGGATCGCGGGATCGCCGGCCATGAGCCAGTCGGCGACGCTCACGCCGGGACCTCCCTGGGCGACGGGCTCGTGGGCATGCCGCGCACGGCGGAGTCGCCGGCGGCATCGGAGGCGACGGTGAGGACCCGCTCGAGCGGGCCCTGGCCGAGCCCGACCCGCCTCCACGCCCACGCGCCCGCGAGCAGCGCCGCCTCGAGCGCCACGAGCGCGACGTTCGACGGCTCGTAGACCATCGCCGAGCCCACGAATGCGATCACGATCACCTGCACCGTGTACGCGGTCAGCGCCATCGATCCCAGCGCCTCGACGGGGCTCAGCAGGGTCCGCGCGCGCGGAGCGGCCCAGCAGCACGCCGCGATGACCGCGACCGCGACACCCGCGTTGTGCGTCATCTCGACCGGCGTGTAGGAGTGCGCGACCAGCCCGGTGACCTCACCGCCGCCCGCGACGAGGCTCACCGTGACCGTCGCGAGCGCCACGCTCAGGCCGGCGGCCGCCAGCCATGCCTGGACACGGCCTGACGTCAGCGCGAGCCGCCCGACCGCGACGCCGAGGAGTACGTAGCCGATCCACGCGAGCGCGGGGTAGTGGAGGCTCCACAGCCGCCCGACGACGGGCATGGTCTCCCACCACCCGTCGGGGCGCACGGCGAGCACGACGACCCGGCCGACGGCGAGCGCGAGGCCCGCGCCGGCGAGCAGCACCCACGACGGCGCCCGCAGCAGGGGGAGCGCCATGAGCATCATGAGGCCCAGGTTGACCAGGATGATGTCGACCCCCGTCGAGAGCGTCACGAGGATGCCGCCCAGGAGCACGAGCAGCCCCGCCCGCGTGGCCACCCGGGCCCGCGTGCGGCGGACGGCCCGCGCATCGTGCCGGCCGCCGGCGTGCGCGAGCATGAGCGACATCGTCACCCCCGCGAGCACCGCGAACAGCGCCGACGGGCGCCCGTGCGCCGCGACGAGCCACGGCCACGGCTCGCCGTCGCCGCGCTCGCCGTCGGCCCCCACGTGCGCCGCGACCATCCCGAGCACCGCGAGGCCGCGCGCCACGTCCAGCCCCGCGACGCGCGCGGCGGTCACGCGGGCACCCCGGCGCGGTCGAGCAGGCCCATCGCCCAGATGTAGTGGCCGCCCAGGCACTCGTGCGCGACGGACGCGAGCCGGTCGCCCCCGAGCCAGGGGAACGCGTCGGGGGAGGTGAGCCGCGCATCGTCCACCGCGCGCACGGTCGCGACCGCCTGGCCGTGGGACGCGACCAGCGCGGCGCGGGCGTCGTCGTAGGAGAGGTGACGATGCGCGTCGTGGAGGGCCGCGTTGAGCTCGCCGAGCGTGGCCCACGTGTAGCCCTCGGCGGGGTAGGCGGGGGTGCGGCCGGCGGCGTCCTCCGCGACCCATCCGGTGAGCAGGACGTGCCACGCGTGCAGGTGGGCGAGCACGTCGGCGACGCGGTGGTCGCGCTCCACGGCGGAGATGTCGGCATCGGGCGCTGCGTCGGTGCGGGCGAGCAGGCGGGCGAGGCCTTCCTCGGCGCTCGCGACGATGCGGTCGGCTGCCTCTCCCATGCCGCCCATCGTAGGCACCGGGTCCGACGGACAAGAGGGCCGGCAACGGGCGCGCCACCCTCGAACCACTAGGCTGGAGCCCATGCGCATCGCCCGTTTCACCACCGGATCCGAGCCCAGGTACGCGATCGTCGACGGGGAGGCGGGGGCCGAGGAGCTCGTGGTCCTCACCGGCGACCCGATGTACACCCCGGGCACCGTCACCGGCGAGCGGATCAAGCTGACCGACGAGGTCCGCCTGCTCGCGCCCGTCATCCCCCGCTCCAAGGTGGTCTGCCTGGGCCGCAACTACGCCGAGCACGCCAAGGAGCTGGGCAACGAGGTCGACGACCTGCCGCTGCTGTTCCTCAAGCCCAACACCGCCGTGGTGGGTCCGGACGACCCGATCGTCCTGCCGCACTACGCGGAGGACGTCCAGCTCGAGGCGGAGCTCGCGATCGTCATCTCGCGCGTGTGCAAGGACGTCTCCCCGGAGAACGCCGAGCAGTACATCTACGGCTACACGTGCGCCAACGACGTCACGGCGCGCGACGTCCAGCGCCAGGAGAAGCAGTGGTTCCGCGGCAAGGCGTTCGACACGTCGCTGCCGCTCGGACCGTGGATCGAGACCGAGCTCGCGCACGACGACGTCCGCGTCGTCGGCCGGATCAACGGCGCCGAGGTCCAGAACGGCCACACCGGCGACATGATCACGGACGTCGCGACCGTCGTGTCGCTCGTGTCCGAGGTCACCACGCTGCTGCCCGGCGACGTCATCCTCACCGGCACGCCCGCCGGCGTCACCACGATCAACCACGGCGACGTGGTCGAGGTCGAGGTCGAGGACATCGGCGTCCTGCGCAACCCCGTCATCCGGCGCTCCTAGCGGCGCCCCCGGCGCGACCGTGCGCCGCCCACCCCCGCATCGTCCCGTCCCAAGGAAGTTCATATGAGCAAGGTCCGCGTCCGCTTCTCCCCGTCGCCCACCGGCCTGCCCCACGTGGGCATGGTCCGCACGGCGCTGTTCAACTGGGCGTACGCCCGTCACACCGGCGGGGACATGGTGTTCCGCATCGAGGACACCGACGCCGAGCGCGACTCGCAGGAGAGCTATGAGATGCTGCTCGACGCGATGAGCTGGATGGGCATCGACTACGACGAGGGCCCCGAGATCGGCGGCCCCTACGGCCCGTACCGCCAGTCGCAGCGCCACGACCTCCACGCCGAGGTGGTGGAGAAGCTGGTCGAGGGCGGCTACGCGTACGAGTCCTTCTCGACGCCCGAGGAGATCGAGGCGCGCCACGTCGCGGCCGGCCGCAACCCGAAGCTCGGCTACGACGGCTTCGACCGCGACCTCACTGACGAGCAGAAGGCGGCGTTCCGTGCGGAGGGACGCGAGCCCGTGCTGCGCATGCGCATGCCCGACGAGGACATCACCATCCAGGACCTCATCCGCGGCGAGGTGATCTTCCCCGCCGGCACGGTGCCGGACTACGCGATCGTGCGCGCCAACGGTGTCCCGCTCTACACGCTCGTCAACCCCGTCGACGACGCGCTCATGAAGATCACCCACGTGCTCCGCGGCGAGGACCTGCTGTCCTCCACGCCCCGCCAGGTGGTGCTGTGGCGCGCGATGGTCGAGCTGGGCATCGCGGACGCCGTGCCGGCCTACGCGCACATGCCGATGGTGCTCGGCGAGGGCACCAAGAAGCTCTCCAAGCGCGACCCCGAGTCGAACCTGTTCCACCACCGCGACCGCGGCTTCCTGCCCGAGGGGCTCCTCAACTACCTCGCGCTGCTGGGCTGGTCGATCGGTCCCGACCGCGACGTGTTCACCGTGTCCGAGATGATCGAGGCGTTCGACATCGCGAACGTCAACCCCAACCCCGCGCGCTTCGACCTCAAGAAGGCCGAGGCGATCAACGCCGAGCACATGCGCATGCTGCCGGTGGGCGAGTTCGCCACGCGCGTGGTGCCGTACCTCCACGCCGCCGGGCTGCTGTCCTCCGCCGACGTGCAGAACCTCACCCCGAACGAGGAGCAGATCCTCGCCGAGGCCGTCCCGCTGGTGCAGACCCGCATGACGCTGCTGGGCGAGGCGCCGGGCATGCTCGGCTTCCTGTTCGTGGGGGACGATGCGCTGGTGGTCGAGGAGGCCGCCCTCGCCAAGCTCCCGGAGAACGCCGCGGACATCCTCGATGCGTCGATCGAGGTGCTCGAGGGCCTCGAGGACTTCTCGCCCGAGGCGCAGCAGGAGGCGCTTCGCGTGAAGCTGGTCGACGAGATGGGCATCAAGCCGCGCTTCGCGTTCGGCCCGCTGCGAGTCGCCGTCACCGGCCGCCTCGTGTCGCCGCCGCTGTTCGAGTCCATGGAGATCCTGGGCAAGGACCACGCGCTGGCGCGCCTGCGCAGCCTGCGCGCTTCCCTCTGACCCTGCGGTTCGGGACGCTCAGTCCTCGGTTCTCGGCGTTTCGCTCCGTTTCGGGACGCTCAGTCCTCCGCGCCTGGCCCGGCCGCGGGGCGCGCTCTCGCCCGGCCGCGGGCGCGCTCTCGCCCGGCCGCGGGCGCGCTCTCGCCCGGCCGCGGGCGCGCTCTCGCCCGGCCGCGGGCGCGCTCTCGCCCGGCTCGCAGCCGGGCGAGGACTGAGCGTCCCGAGATCGCGATCGAGCCGGATTCTTGAGGACTGAGCGTCCCGACCCGGGGGAGCGGGAGCCTAGGCTGGCGCGCATGGCGCCTGAGATCCGCGGAGTCCTGTTCGACGTCGACGACACCCTCGTCGACACCCGCGGGGCGTTCCGCCACGCGCTCGCGTCGGTCGCGGTCGACTACCTGGGCGACGTCGACCACGACGCGCTGCTGCGCGTGTGGCGCGAGGACGTCAACGGCTGGTACCGCGCCCACACGCGCGGTGAGATCAGCCACCGCGAGCAGCGCCATCGCCGCGCCAACGACCTCCACGCCCTGTTCGGCGGGCCCTTCCTCGACGCCGAGGCCTACGACGCGTGGGACGGCGCCTTCGAGCGCCACTTCCAGGACGGCTGGGCCGCGCACCCGGACGCCGCGCCCGCGCTCGACGCGCTCGACGCCGCCGGGCTGCCGTACGGCGGCCTGTCCAACGCGGCCCACGACTACCAGGTGATGAAGCTCGCCGCGTGCGGGCTGTCGCGCATGCCGATGCTCGTCGGCGTCGACGAGCTCGGCGTCGGCAAGCCGGATCCGCGCGTGTTCGCGCTCGCATGCGAGCGGCTCGGGATCCCGCCGGAGCAGGTCGCGTACGTGGGCGACGAGTTCGACGTCGACCCGCTGGGCGCCGTGCAGGCCGGGCTGGGTTTGGGCGTGTGGATCGAGCGCCCCGGCGCGCACTCGCGCGACGCCGACGGGCTGTGCGGCGAGGGGGAGCCGCGCGACGGCCTCGTGCGGGTCGCGTCGCTCGCCGACCTGCCGGCGGTGCTGGGGTTGTAGCGCGTCAGGCGTCGCGCGCGGCGCTCGCCTCCCACGAGGTGGCGAGCGAGCCCATCGCACGCGCCCAGCGGTCGTAGATGTCCTCGGGCACGGCATCGCCGGAATAGCCCGCGAGCATCATGTACCGCACGAGTGCCGCCAGCAGCTCTCCGCAGAGGGCCGCGTCGGACTCGCCTGCGAAGTGCTCGATCGTCTCGCGGCGGATGCCCTCGGCCACCTCGTTGGACGACTCGACCGCGAACCGCCGCACCGCCGGCACGTCCATCAGCGACGCGCGCAGCTGGTGCCGGGCGCGTCGCTGCCCGTCGCCCGCAGCGTCCGGCGGTTCGACGAGCACCATCTTGACCGCCGTCAACGGGTCCATGTCCCGCAGCGCCGCGGCGAAGGCGCGCGGAAGCTCGCCGTAGGCGATGCGCGAGAACAGCACCGCCTCCTTGGTGCGGAAATAGCGGTGGAACGTGCGCGGCGAGACACCCGCGCGGTCGGCGATCTGCTCGATCGTGGTGTCGGCGAGCCCCTGCTCGCCGATGAGCTCGGTGCCCGCCCGCTGGATCGCCAGGTAGGCCATCACCTTCTTCCTGTCGCGCAGGGTGGTGGCATAGGGGTCGATCGCGGTGGTCTCGCTGGTCATAGGCCATTGTTTCCCCACGTACGTACCGCCTGGTGAACATCCGTGGGCGAGTTCACCGGCTCGTCACCCAAGGTTCGTCATTTCGTGGCACTTCTGTCAAATGGCAGTCATGTCACTTCGCCATAGTCGGCGACATGCACCACGAACCCGCCCTGACCTGGGCCTTCAATGCCCGTCCGATCATGACGATCGGCGACAAGCGCATCGTCCGCTCCGCCGCTCCCGAGTTCCGCACCCCCGAGCTGAGCGACCCGCCCGCCGACGTCTGCTGGATCGACCTGCGCAGCGAGCACGAGCGCGTCGACGCCGCATGGCTGGGCGAGGGCTGGACCCGCGTGCACATCGACCTGGTCCCCGGCGCGGCCGCGGTCAAGCCGGGCACCCACGCGTACGACATCACCGAGATCGACTTCGGCGCGATGTACATCCAGATGGTCGCGAGGGCCCAGGCCGGCTTCGCCCGCGTCGTCACCGCCGTCGCGGAGGCCGAGGGCGACGTGCTCGTCGCCTGCGCGGGAGGCCGCGATCGCACGGGCCTGGTGTCGGCGATGCTCCATGACCTCGCGGGATGGTCGCGCGAGGACATCCTCGAGGACTACCGCCGCACCAACGACCAGGGCGCCGGCCTGTCCGACGCCATGGTCGAGGCCGGGATCATCTCCGCCGAGATGCTCGACCGCATGCCCTTCGACGTGGACGTCGAGGACCTTGCGCGTGCCCTCGACGTCATCGACCAGCACGGCGGCACCCGCCGCTACCTCGAGCAGGGCGGTGCCAGCGCCGCGACCCTCGACCACCTCTCGCTGTCCCTCACCACCCGCTAGACCCCCTAAGAGAAGGAACACGTCACGATGCACTCCACCCTGAAGCTCGCCGGCATCGGCGCGCTCACCGCGGGCCTCGCGATCACGCTCGCCGCCTGCTCGACCGCCGAGCCGGGCGACGGCGCCAGCCGGTCCGCCTCCGCCGCCGAGTCCGCGGTCGCGCAGCCGGTCGACGGCGGCACGATCGTCTACGGCCTCGACCGCGACATCACCTCGCTCGACCCGGCCTCGGGCGCGATCTCCTCCCAGACCGTCCAGTCGGTCGCGAACTCGATCTTCGACGCGCTCATGCAGTACGACGAGAACGGCGACCTCGTGCCGTTCCTCGCCGAGTCCTTCGAGGCGACCGACGACACGTCGTCGGAGTGGCTGCTCACGCTGCGCGACGGCGTCACCTTCTCCGACGGCAGCCCGCTCGACGCCACCGCCGTGATCTCCCACATCACCCGCGAGGGTGCCGAGGAGACCTCGGCGTCCCGCGCCACGGTCGCCACGATCGCCGCCATGGAGCCCGTGTCCGACACTCAGGTGAGGTTCACCCTCGTCGCGCCCAACGCGTCGTTCCCGCAGTACTTCACGCGTGACCTGGGCCAGATCGCCTCGACCACCGCGCAGGACGAGTTCGGCTTCCCGCTCGGCTCGGGCCCGTACGTCACCACGGCGTACTCGGCGGGTACCGGCATCACCATGACCAAGCGTGCCGACTACTGGGGTGAGGCGGCACACGCCGACACCGTCGAGTTCAAGGTCCTGCCTGACGCGGACTCGCGCTACCAGTCGCTGGTCTCCGGCGCGGTCGACGCCATCTGGTCCGAGGTCCCCAGCCAGTTCACGGGCGCCGAGGGCGACGGGCTCGTCTCCGCCACCGGCCACTCGGCGACGTCGTTCGGCCTGTTCAACTCGCACGCGGCCCCGTTCGACGACGTCGAGGCGCGCAAGGCGGTCGAGCTCGCGATCGACCCCCAGGCGCTGCTGGCCGTCGCGAACGACGGCACGGGCGCCGTCTCGACGAGCGTCCTGCAGAGCACGTCGGGCTACGACATCACCGACCCGCAGCCGGCGTACGACCCGGCGGCGGCCAAGGCGATCGTCGACAAGATCGGCGGCTTCGAGTTCTCGTACCTGACCGACGGTCGCGGCGAGGCCAAGGCGCGGGCCGAGGCGATGCAGCAGATGCTCGCCGAGGTCGGCATCACCATGACGATCCAGTCCTCGGACATGGCGACGTGGGGCGCCGCGCTGTACTCGGGCGACTACCAGATGCTCGACTTCACCACCTCGCTGTTCGGCAACATCGACACCAACCTGTCGATGCTCGTGGGCACCGGCGGCCTCGCCAACTTCATGGGCTACTCGAACGCCGACGTCGATGCGCAGCTCGCCGAGCTCGCGGGGGAGACCGACCACGACGCACGCGGCGTGCTCCTCAACTCGATCGCGGCCCAGGTGTGGGACGAGGCCCCGCTGGTGATGTACACCGAGAACCTCGCGGGCGTGATCTACAACCCCGAGACCCTCCAGGGCGTCGAGGACTTCACGAACCGCCCGCAGGTGTCCATCCAGACCCGTCTGATGTGGCACGCCGCGTAATGATCCACTTCGTGGCGCGACGGGGAGTCAGGGCGCTCGGCGTCCTGCTCCTCGTCGCGGTCCTCGCGATGTCGACGCCGCTGCTGCTGCCCGGCTCGCCCGCCCTGGCCGTGCTCGGCCTCGAGGCCAGCGACGCGGACATCGCCGCCTTCAACGAGAGGTACAACCTCGGCGCGGATCCGTTCACGCGCCTGTGGAACTGGGTGACCGCGCTGCTGCACGGCGACCTGGGCACCTCCATCGTGACGGGGTCGGCCGTGACCGATCAGCTCGCCGAGCGTCTGCCCGTCACGCTCGAGCTGGTCGTCGTGTCCCTCGCGCTCGCGCTCGTCATCGCCGTGCCTGTGGCCCTGCGCGCCGCGTGGCGTCCCGGCTCGGTCCTCGACCGCGTCTCCCAGTCGCTCGCCTTCGTGCTGCTGTCCATGCCCGGCTTCGTGCTCGGCATGCTTCTCATCTACGTGTTCGCGGTCAGCCTCAAGGCGCTGCCGGCGACGGGCTGGGTGCCGTTCGCGGAGGACCCCGTCGAGCACCTCGCCCACCTGGTGCTGCCCGTGGTGACGATGGCGTTGGCGGAGGCCGCCGTGTACCTCCGCGCACTGCGCGCCGACGCGGACGACGTGCTCGGCAGCACCTACATCCACGCCGCCCAGGCGCGAGGCATGCGCCCGTCCCGGCTGCTGCTCGCCCGCGCGCTGCGCCCGGCGTCCCTGCCCCTGGTGACCCTCGTCGGGCTCAACCTGGGCATGGCGCTCGGCGGCACGCTCGTCGTCGAGACGATGTACGCCATCCCCGGGATGGGGCGCTACGTCGCGACCGCGATCGGCCAGCGCGACTACCCGGTCATCGAGAGCACCACGATCATCCTGGCGGCCGCCATGGTGGTCGCCACGCTCCTCGTCGACCTCAGCTACCGACTCATCGACCCGAGGATCGCCCATGACGCTCGCCACTAGGGCACCCGCCGACGCCCCCGCCCCGGCACCCGCGCCGGCCGCCGCCTCCGCCGCAGCGCCGCACGCCTCGGCCGGCGTGGCCGCCGCGGTGCGCGCCACCAGGAGGAGGCGCCGGGCCGACGCGACGGCCACCACCGTCGCGGCCGTCTGGCTCGCCGTGCTCGCCGTCCTCACGCTCGTGTCGATCGCGACGCCGCTGCTCGACCCGTACTTCCAGGACTTCACCGCCGCGAAGCTCGGGCCGAGCCTGGCCCACCCGTTCGGCACCGACGGCAACGGCCGCGACGTGTTCGCGCGCACCGTCGCCGGCGCTCAGAACTCCCTGGTGGTGGCGGTCATCACGCTCGCGGTGGGCGCGGTCGGCGGGACGCTCATCGGCGTCGCCGCCGGCTACTTCCGCGGCGCGCTCGACAACGTCATCGGCTTCCTCATCGACGTCGTGCTCGCGGTCCCGGCCCTCATCCTCATCATCACCATCGTGAGCTTCCGCGGCCCTTCGATCGTGAGCATCGGCTCGACGATCGGCCTGCTCATGGTGCCTGCGTTCGCCCGCGTCACACGGTCCATCGCCCTGACCGTGCGCGAGCGCGACTACGTCAAGGCGGCCCTGCTCATCGACACGCCCACGCCCAGGATCCTCGTGAGGTCCGTGCTGCCCGCGGTCGCGCCGGCGCTCGTGTCCTACGCGTTCACCGCGATGACCGCGGCGATCGTCGCGGAGGGTTCGCTGAGCTTCCTCGGGTACGGCCTCGCCGCGCCCGCGCCCTCCTGGGGCGGCATCATCGCCGAGGGCCGGTCCGACCTGGCCACGGCGCCCTGGATCACCCTCGCTCCCGCGTTCGCGCTGGCCGCCACCGTCATGGCGATCACGACGATCGGCGAGCGTGTGAAGGAGAGGTACTCATGACCGCCACCGCATCGGAGACCCTCGCGCTCGAGGTCCGCGACCTCGAGGTCAACTTCGTGTCGGGGGAGACCGTCACGTACGTGCTCGAGGGGGTGTCGCTTGACGTCCGCCAGGGCGAGGCGGTCGGCATCGTCGGCGAGTCCGGCTCGGGCAAGTCAGTGTTCGCCCGCACCATCCTTGGAATCCGGCCGCGCGGCAGCGTCGTCGACATCCACGGATCGATCCGCGTCGCCGGCGCCGACCAGCTCGCGGCCACCGACGCGGAGATCCGCTCCCGCGCGGGCGACCTCGCGTCGATGATCTACCAGGACCCCATGAGCTCGCTCAACCCGACCGTTCGGGTGTGGCGGCAGATCGTCGAGGCGATCACCAACCGTCGGCGCGTGCGCCGAGACGATGCGCGGGCGCAGGCGGTCGAGCTGCTCCGGTCCGTCGGGGTGCCCGACCCCGAGGCGCGCGCGATGGCGTACCCGGGAGAGTTCTCCGGCGGCATGCTCCAGCGCGTGGGGATCGCCGCCGCGATCGCCTCCCACCCGGACCTGCTGCTTGCCGACGAGCCCACCACGGCGCTCGACGTCACGGTGCAGCGCCGGGTGCTCGACCTGCTCGACGACGTCCGCGCGGCGTCGGGCATGGGCCTCGTCCTCGTCACCCATGACCTGGGCCTGCTCGCCGACCGCACCGATCGCACCGTCGTGATGTACGCCGGCCGGATCATGGAGACCGGGCCCACCGGCATCGTCGCCTCCACCCCGGCCCACCCGTACACCCGCGGCCTGCTGGCCGCGATCCCACGGCTCAGCGGCCCGATCCAGCGCGAGCTGCCCGCGATCGGCGGCAGCCTGCCGCCGCTGAGCGCGCCCCGCGCGGGCTGCCCGTTCGCGGCCCGTTGCCCCGTGGTGCAGGAGCGATGCTTCACCGAACGACCACCCGCGGTGACCGTCGCCGACGGGCACACCGCCCACTGCTGGGCGGTCGCCGACGACCAGGAGGCCTCCCGATGACCGAGTCCACCATCGCAGCCGAGGACATCCCCGTCCTCGAGGTGACGGACCTCGAGGTCCGCTTCGGATCCGGCGGCGCGACCGTCTACGCCGTCAACGGCGTGAGCCTCTCGATGCGCGCGGGGGAGACCCTCGCCCTCGTCGGGGAATCGGGCTCGGGCAAGTCGACCATCGCCAAGGCCGTCGTGGGCCTCGTCGAGCCCGCCGCCGGTGAGGTGCTGCTGCGTGGCCGGACCCAGGCCGCGCAGCGCGTGCACCGCGACAAGGCCACGCGCGCGGACATCCAGATGGTGTTCCAGAACCCCGTCGGGTCCCTCAACCCGTTCATGACGGTCGAGCAGAACATCGCGGAGCCGCTGCGCAACCGCGGCGTCGGCAAGGCGGAGCGGGGTGCGCGCGTGCGGGAGCTGCTCGACATGGTCGGGCTCGACGCGGACACGGTGGGCGCCCGCAGGCCGGGGCAGATCTCCGGTGGCCAGGCGCAGCGCGTGTCGATCGCGCGTGCGCTCGCGACCGAGCCCGCCGTGCTCATCGCCGATGAGGCGGTGTCCGCGCTCGACGTGTCGGTGCAGGCCACGGTCCTCAATGTGCTGCGCCGCATCGTCGACCAGCAGAACGTCGCCATGCTGTTCATCTCTCACGACCTCGCCGTCGTGCGCAACGTCAGCGACACCGTCGCGGTGCTCCACCTGGGCCAGCTGTGCGAGATCGGCCCGACGGAGGCGGTGCTGTCCGCACCGGCGCACCACTACACGGCCGCGCTGCGCGCCGCCGTGCCCGAGCCGGGCGTCCCGCTGGGCGACCCGGGCATGACCGACGCCGACCCGCCCTCGCCACGCATCAAGCCCACGGGCTGCTCGTTCCGCGACCGCTGCCTGGCCGCCACCGCGCTGTGCGCCGCGGAGCGCCCGGCGCTCACCATGGTCGGCCCCGACCGCGGCGTCGCGTGCCACCACCCGCTCGAACGCGCCGCCCGCGCCGCCGACCCCGTCCCCTCGACCCTAGGAGCACCCGCATGACCACCGACCTGTCGGCCGCGCCCTACGCGCTCGCCCCGGACCAGCAGGCATGGGTGCGCGACCGTGTCGCCGCGATGCCCCTCGAGGCCAAGGTGGGGCAGATGTTCGTCGCCCACGCCGAGCTCGACGACGACTCCGTGGCGCTGGTGCGCCGCTTCCAGCTCGCCGGCGTGCGACCGGGGAGCGGGACCGCGGACGAGGTCGCGGCGTTCGTCGACCGCCTCAACGCCGCCTCCGACATCCCGCTGCTCGTCGGCGCGAACCTGGAGTTCGGCGGTGACGGCGCGGCGAAGGACGGCACGCTCATCGGAGCGCCGCTGCAGTGCGTGGCGACCGGCGACACCGCCACGGCGGAGGACCTCGGTCGCGTGTGCGCCGTCGAGGGGCTCGCGGCGGGGACCAACTGGGCGTTCGCGCCGGTCGCCGACATCCACCTGAACTGGCGCAACTCGATCGCGTCCCACCGGGCGTTCGGCGACACGGCCGAGGACGTCGCCGCGTATGCGGCGGCCTATCACCGCGGCGCCGCGGCGGGCGCGGCGGGCCTGGGATTCGCGACGTGCGCGAAGCACTTCCCGGGCGATGGGGTGGACGAGCGCGACCAGCACCTCGTCGCCACGGTCAACACCCTCGACGCGGGGGAGTGGCGCGCGACCTTCGGGCGCGTCTACGGCGCGCTCATCGAGGCCGGCGTGCCGACCATCATGGTCGGCCACATCGCGCAGCCCGCGATCACCCGGCAGCTGCTCGGCGACGATGCGCCGATCCGGCCGGCGACGCTCGCCCCCGAGCTCGCGACCACGCTGCTGCGCGACGAGCTCGGCTTCAACGGCGTCACCGTGACCGACGCGACCCACATGGTGGGCTTCACCAGCCAGGGCCGTCGCGAGGACCTGCTGGTCGATTCCGTGGTCGCGGGCTGCGATCTGCTGCTGTTCCTCCGCGACGCGGAGGCCGATGTCGAGGCGGTGCTCGCGGGCGCGCGGGACGGACGCATCGCGGCCGAGCGGGTCGACGAGGCGGTCACGCGCGTGCTCGCGCTCAAGGTCGCGATGGGGCTGTGCGGGCCCGGCGCGGTCGCGCACGAGCGGCCCCGGGTGGATCGCGCGGTGCACCGCGCGATCGGCGAGGACGTCGCTCGCCGCTCCGCGACCCTGGTGATCGACAAGGGCGTCCTGCCGCTGCGTCCGGAGACGCACCGCCGCGTGCGGCTCATCGTCAACTCGGAGCTCGCGGGCAATGCCGAGTTCCCGATCCCGATCGAGCACCTGCCGCTGACCCGGTGGATGGCGGCCGACCTGGAGCGCCGCGGCTTCAAGGTCTCGTTCCCCGAGCCGCTGCCGCCGGTCCGCAGCCTCGGGGACTACATGCGCGTGGTCGCCGAGGGCAACGTCGCGGTCGAGGGTGCGTTCGACGCGGCCGTCGTGGTCGCGCACTACGTCGGCGGAGGGGTGCAGTCGACGGTGTCGCGCCTGCGCTGGCCGATGGCGCTCGGGCCCGCCGCCCCGTGGTGGGCGGGCCAGGTCCCGACGGTGTTCGTGTCGTTCGGCGTGCCCACGCATCTTGCCGACGTTCCGATGGTCGGCGCGCTGGTCAACTGCTACACGCCGAGCGAGGCCGCCGTGCGGGCGGCCGTCGACGGCATCGTGGGCGCGGAGCCGTTCCTCGGCACCGCCAACGCGAACGCGTGGTGCGGGCTGGTGGACGTCATCTGACTCGCGGCCGCGCGCCCCGTCCGGGACGGACGGCGGCGCGCGGCCATCGCGGCTCCCGCGCGCTCCCGGCGTACGGTGAGCCCATGGTGAGGCGCGTCGCGGTCGTGATGATCGCATCGTGCCTGCTCGCGGGCTGCGCGGGCGGCGACGAGACCCAGGCGGGCTACCTCGCCTCGCAGGGCGGGATCGGCGCCATCCCCGGGGCGCGGGTCGAGTTCCACGGCACCGTCACGGCGCTCGCCAACGGGTGCCTCATGCTCGCCCGCGACAACGGCACCCAGCCGTGGATCGTGTGGCCACCGGGGACGATGCCGGGGTCGGGCGGGTCCGCCGACGTGGACGGCGTGCTGTTCGCGGACGGCGACGCGGTCACCGCGATCGGGACCGTCGCGGTGCTCGCGGACCTGCCCGGCGGCGGCCACGACGACACGTACTATGGGCTGCTCGGCCACTACTGCGACGGCGACGCCGCGGGGGTGGCGGTGCTCGACTCCATCCGGCACGCGGCCGGATGAGGCGATTTGGTTTCTCGCCGGGCGTCGGGTAGAGTTGTTTCCCGTTCCGCTGGAACGCAGTGGGCTATGGTGTAACTGGCAGCACGACGGTTTCTGGTTCCGTTAGTTGAGGTTCGAATCCTTGTAGCCCAGCTTCTGAAGACGAAAGGGCCCGCCTCACGGCGGGCCCTTTCGCTTTCCCCAGAGGCGCGATCACCAGGTCGCGTCGCCCCGGATGACTGCGTCGGAGCCGCCGTCCACGAACACGACCTGGCCGCACAGGTGCGTGTTCTCCTCGCTCGTGAGCCACGCCAGGAGGCGCGCCACCACCACGGGCTCCGCGACGCCGTTGAGCGGCATGGGCACCAGCTGCAGCAGCTGCTCCTCGGCCTCCTTCGAGGCGATCATGTCCTGCGTCATCGGCGTGCGGATGATGCCGGGCGCGACCGCGTTGAGCGGGATCGAGGCGCCCGCCCAGTCCTTTGTCGCGGCGTGGGTGCGGATCCAGCGGGCGAACGCGATCTTGGTCGACGCGTAGATCTGCTGCCCGGTCGCCTCGTCCTCGGCCAGCACCGCTGCCCGCGCGAGCGCGGCATCCTCGTCGTGGGCGACCATCGCGTCCACGAGCGCGGCGTCGCCCTCCATGAGGCTCGCCATGGACGACACGCCGGCGGCGCGCGGGGCGGGGGAGCCCGCGAGCAGCGGGCGCAGGTTCTCGAGAGTCGCCACCATGCCGAAGTAGTTGACCGCCACCGTGGCCGGGATGGGGTGGGCGAGGCCGGCGACCGCGAGGACCGCGTCGATGCCGTCGGGCGCCTTCTCGCGGACCGCGTCGGCGAGGCCGGCGCGCCCGTGCGCGGTGGTGAGGTCGGCGGTGATGTCGGCGTCGCGGAGGTCGACGCCGATGACGGCGTGGCCTTGGCCCCGGAGCAGGTCGGCCGTGGCCTTGCCGATGCCTGACGCGGCACCGGTGATCACATATGTTCGCGCCATTGCGAACCTCCTTGATATCAGGGGGGACGTCTCTCACCGTAGCCGCGGACGATGCGCCGCGCGCGGGGTGTGCGTCGGCGGCACGAGGCGTAGCGTGGGTGGGTCCCGCCGGTGCGTGAGGAGGCCGTCATGGGAACGATCAACCGCGAGTGGCACGACGCGCACGTCATGCCCGCGCGCCCCACCGAGGAGCAGCGTGGCGCCTGGCATGCCGCCCATCAGGAGGCGTGCGGCTGCCGCGCGCCGAGCCCCAGGGAGCGGGAGCTGATCGACCGCTGGAGGGCCGCGCATCCGGCGCCGCCGTCGCACCCCTGGCCTCCCTCCACACACGAGAGCGCATGAATCGTGTCAACTCTGCAACTCCCGTCGCGAACCTCGACCAACGGGGCCCGAGTTGCAGATCGTGTGTGGAGGGAGGCCGGTGGCCGAGCGGTCAGGACACCGTGAGGGTCACTCTCTCGCCGTCCCAGCCGGCGGTGACCGCGTCTCCCTCCCGCACGCGCCCGTCCACGATCTCCTTGGCGAGCTCGTTGAGCAGCCGCGTCTGGATGAGCCGCTTGAGCGGCCGCGCCCCGAACGCCGGGTCGAAGCCGTCGTGCGCGAGCGAGGCGCGCAGCGCATCGTCCACCGTGAGGCGGATGTCCTTGGCCTCCGCGAGGCGGGCGGCCACCCGCGCGAGCTCCGTGCCCACGATCCCTTCCATGGCGGACGGGTCGATGCGGTCGAAGACCACCACGTCGTCGAGCCGGTTGAGGAACTCGGGCCGGAAGGCGCGGCGGAGCACCTGCTGGAGCGACGCCTCGAGCGCCTCGCGGTCCTCGCCGTCCCACGCGAGCACGAGGTCCGATCCCAGGTTTGACGTCATCACGATGATGGTGTTGGTGAAGTTGACGGTGCGGCCGCGGCCGTCGGTGAGGCGGCCGTCGTCGAGGACCTGCAGCAGGACGTTCCACACGTCCGGGTGGGCCTTCTCGACCTCGTCGAACAGGACGATGCTGTACGGGCGCCGGCGCACGGCCTCCGTGAGCTGGCCGCCCTGGTCGTAGCCCACGTATCCGGGCGGCGACCCGATGAGGCGCGACACCGCGTGCGACTCCATGTACTCCGACATGTCGATGCGGATCATGGCGCGCTCGTCGTCGAAGAGCTGCTCGGCGAGGGCGCGCGCGAGCTCGGTCTTGCCCACGCCGGTGGGGCCGAGGAACAGGAACGAGCCGATGGGTCGGTTCGCGTCGGAGATGCCGGCGCGGGCGCGACGGATCGCGTCCGCCACCGAGGAGATGGCGCGGTGCTGGCCGATCACGCGGTCGTGCAGGCGGTCCTCGAGGTGGGACAGCTTGCCCGACTCGTCGGTGAGCAGCTTCTCGACCGGCACGCCGGTCCACTTGGCGACCACCGCGGCGATGTCCTCGCCCGTGACCTCCTCGCGCAGCATGCGCTCCTCGGCGGGGATCGCGTCGAGCTCGGCGCGCGCCGCGGCGATCTCCTTCTCCGCGGCCGGCATCTCGCCGTAGCGGATCCGGCCCGCCCGCTCGAGCTCGCCGTAGCGCTCGGCGCGGTCGAGGTCGCCGCGCAGGCTCTCGAGCCGCTCGGTGGCGTGGGACACCCGGACGATGAGGTCCTTCTCGCGGGCCCAGCGCATGTTGAGCACGTCCGAGTCCGCGCGCAGGCGCGCGATGTCGGCGTCGATCTCGTCCCGCCGGGCGCGCGCCGCCTCGTGCTTGTCCTTGGCGACCTGGGTGCGCTCGATCTCGAGCTGCATGATGCGCCGGCGGGCGCGGTCGAGCTCGATCGGCATGGAGTCGAGCTGCATCTTCAGCGCGGACGTGGCCTCGTCGATGAGGTCGACGGCCTTGTCGGGAAGGAAGCGCTCGGTGATGTAGCGGTCCGACAGGCGCGCGGACTGCACGATCGCCTCGTCGGTGATCTTCACGCCGTGGTGGACCTCGTACTTCTCCTGCAGGCCGCGCAGGATCGCGACGGTGTCCTCGATCGACGGCTCGCCCACGTAGACGGGCTGGAAGCGGCGCTCGAGGGCGGAGTCGGTCTCGACGTGCTCGCGGTACTCGTTGAGGGTGGTCGCGCCGATCATGCGGAGCTTGCCGCGCGCGAGCATCGGCTTGAGGATGTTGCCGGCGTCCACGGAGCCCTCGGCGCGGCCGGCGCCCACGATGGTGTGCAGCTCGTCGACGAACAGGATGATGCGCCTCTCGGACTCCTCGACCTCCTTGAGGATCGCCTTGAGGCGCTCCTCGAACTGGCCGCGGAACGCCGCTCCCGCGACGAGCGAGCTCATCGCGATCTCGATGACCCGGCGGTCCTTGAGGGAGGAGGGCACGTCGCCCGCGACGATGCGCTGGGCCAGGCCCTCGACGATCGCGGTCTTGCCGACGCCGGGCTCGCCGATGAGGACGGCGTTGTTCTTGGTGCGGCGCGTGAGCACCTGCATGACGCGACGGATCTCCTCGTCGCGCCCGATGACGGGGTCGAGCGCGCCCTGCTCGGCGAGGGCGGTGAAGTCCTGGCCGAACTGCTCCAGCGCGCTCTGCTGCTCCTGGGCGTCAGGGGCGTAGGGCTGAGCGGTCATGGGAACCTCCTGCTGGTGGATGATGCGGCGGCATACTTGAGCCGCCTACGCTCAACTTTACATAATGCGTTTCGTGGTCGCAAGGGATGGCGGCGCCGGGGGAGCGGTGTGGTGTGGGTCACATCGCGGTCGCTTGGGCTCCCGGAGCCGCCCCCGCGCGCCCCGGCATCTCGATGTCATCCCTGGATGTGCGACCATGGTGGCGCCGCGAGACCTGCCGCCGGACCCCGATTTGGAATCCGCGCGGACCATGCTGTAAAGTCTTATCTCGCGCCAGCCGCCCGGTCAGGGTGGCGACAGCAGCTAGGGCCCCGTTGTGTAGCGGCCTAGCACGCCGCCCTCTCAAGGCGGTAGCGCGGGTTCGAATCCCGTCGGGGCTACCACTGGAACCCCTCGCCCAGCCGGGCGGGGGGTTCTTTGCTTCCTCCGGGGTGCGCCCGCGATGTCCGATGCGCGGCGAACGTCCCCGTCCGTGCTAGCGTCGCCAGCCGTGTCCGAACGTCGTGAGCGCGCACCGAAGACCGCGCCGAGCGCCCGATGAGGCTCGGCCCCGCCTTCGACTCCGTCCTCACCGCCGCGCGCGCCGGGGAGGAATGGGCCTGGACCGAGATCTACCGCGAGCTCGCCGGCCCGGTCCGCGGCTACCTCGCCGGGCGCGGCTCCCCGTCCCCCGAGGACGAGGCCGCCGACACCTTCCTGCATGTCGCGAAGGGGATCGGCGGGTTCACGGGCGACGAGTCGGACTTCCGCTCGTGGGTGTTCTCCATCGCCCACCGGCGCATGGTCGACGCGCACCGCCGCGCCGGCCGCCGCCCCGAGGCTCCCGCGGACGAGGACGCGCTTGCCGCGCTCGTGCGCGAGGCCGCCCCCAGCGCCGAGCGGGAGGCGCTGCTGCGCTCGCAGGCGGAGACCGTCGACGCCCTGCTCGCCGGGCTCAACGGGCGCCAGCGGGAGATCCTGCTGCTGCGCATCGTCGCGGGCCTGTCCGTCAAGGAGACCGCCGCCGTCGTGGGCGCGAGCGAGTCCTCCGTCAAGGTCACCCAGCACCGTGCGCTCGCGGCGCTGCGTCGCGCCGCCGATCGCGAGAATCTGGATCCGGTGTAACCGATCCGCGTCTCCGGGCGATGACAGGGACATGAGCATCCCCGAGCGCGACGATCGCGACGTCGAACGCCTGCTCGCCGGCAAGCGGCCCGAGGGCCTCGCCGACGTGGCGGACGCGGTCGAGCGCATCCGCGCGCTCGACTCGTCGCCGACGCAGGCCGAGGCCGCCCGCGTGGCCGCCGTGCTCGCGACGATCGCCACGGCGGCCGCGCAGGAGGCGCCGGCCGCATCCGCGCCGGTCCGCCGTTCGCCGGCCCGTGCCCGCGCCGCGATCGCGGGCGGCGTCGCGCTGCTCGCCGCCGCTCTCGTGGGCGGCACCGCGGCGGCGGACGATGCGGCGCCCGGCGACGCGCTGTACGGGCTCGACCGCGCCTTCGAGCGCGTGGGCCTCGGCGACGGCGGCGCGCAGGAGCGCATCGACGAGGCGCGCAGCGCCGAGGACTCGGGCGACACCGAGACCGCGATCGCGCTCGTGGACGAGGCCGTCGCGGACGTGCTCGGCGACGACGCGGCCGACGATGACTCCACCGTCGCGGACGCCGTGGACGGCGCCGACGCGACGCACGGCTCCGAGGTCTCGCGGCAGGTCCACGAGCGCCTTGCCGAGATCCTCGCCTGGATGTCCACCACCGACGCCACCGGCCGCGACTTCGGCCAGGGCGTCGCTGCGCGTCACCACGCCCTCCACGCGGCCGTGAAGCAGGACGCCGAGGCGTCTGCCGAGCCTCGCGGCGACGAGGCGTCCGCCGAACCGAGCCCGGCGTCGTCCGAGGCCGCCGAGGCCGCGCCCGAGGCGTCCCCGGAGCCGACGGACGTCGCCCCCGGCGCCGCCGAGGGCAAGGCCGACAAGCCCGGCAAGGCCGACAAGAAGGCTGCCAAGGCGACCGAGAAGGCCGCCGGCTCCGCCGCCGCGGCAGCGGAGCCGCCCGCGGATGAGGCGACCGAGCAGGCCGACCCTGCGAAGGGCAAGGCGAACGGCAAGGCCCCGGCCGGTGCCGAGACCGGCGTCTCGCCCGCGCGCTCCGCGCAGGCCGGCGGCAACAGCGCCGCCGCGCAGGCCGCCCGGACGGCGGGTGAGAAGAACCGCTGACCCCCCAGACTTCGACGGCGCCCGCACCCCTCAGCCGGGAGCCGTCGAACCGCTCGTCGACGCCGTGCCCCCCAGGGCGTCCGAGCACCACGCCGACGCCCCGCACACCCCCTAGGTGCGGGGCGTCGGTCCGTCACCGGGCGGCGAGCTCCGCCACGTCGTCCGGCGTCGCCAGCCGCGACCGCCAGCGCGTCACGAGCGCGGGCGGGGGAGTGCCGCACGCGGCGTCCTCGGCGGGTCGGCGCGGCCGCCGCCGCGCGATCGCGTCGTAGGCGCCGTCGCGGATCCGGCGGGGGAGCACGCGCACCGCCGCCGCCACCCGCCACGGCCAGCCCAGGCCGCGCGCGATCCGGGCCAGCGCATCGGTCCTCACCAGGCCGACGCCGCCGTCCCACACGACGATGCTCGAGGCCGCGATCGCCGTGCCGAGGCCGGCCGCCTCGGGGGCCTCGCGTCCCACCGGGCCCGCCGACCCGGCGAGCAGGAAGCGCCCGTCGTCGTCGTGGCGCACCAGCCACGCGACAAAGCCGTTGCACAGGGCGCAGTCGCCGTCGAAGACCACGATCGCGCGCATCGTCCCAGCGTCAGGGGTGCTCAGGCGAGGGCGGCCGCCGCCGCGCGAAGGCGCTCGCCCCACGCCCGCGCGGCCTCGCGCTCGCCCGCCGCGAGCAGCGCGCCCGGCGTGGAGGCCGAGGTGTGCATGTGGACGGTGAAGCCGTGCGGCTCGTCGAGAAGGGTGTAGCCGTCGGCGGCGAGCGTGGTGGCGATGGCCGTCGCTGCGCCGTGCCCGAGGGGACCCTTGACGCGCGTGTCGAAGGCGGCGCCCAGGCGCGCTCCGCGGGGCAGCGAGGCGAGCCACTCGCGCATCGCGACGTGCCCGAGGTCGGCCGCCATGCGCTCGTGGCCCTGCGGCTTCGCGCGCGCCGACTCGCGGCTCTTCGCGGTCGGCAGGCTCAGCGCGTGGACGGGTGCGCCGGCGACCACGAGCCGCGCGGCCGCGACCACGTCGGGCGTCGCCTCGGACGTGGGCATCGCGCGGGCGTCCTCGCCCAGGCCCGCGGCGATCTCGCGCGCGACGGCGGCGGTGTTCCCGTACAGCGACTCGTAGACCACGATGTCCATGCGCACAGTGTGGTCGCGCCTGGCGGCCGTCGCCAGGGACGGGGGTCCCGGGGGACGATGCGCGGCGCGCGCCTCGGCGCCGAGGCTCAGGCGATGACGGTGCGCTGGAGCACCTCGGTGAGCTGGCGCGCGGCGTCCGTCACCGCGGCCGCGTGGACGGTGCCGGGGGCGAAGGACAGGCGCTCGACGGGGCCCGAGATGGACACGGCGGCGATGACCGTGCCCGCGGCGCCCCACACGGGCGCCGAGACCGAGGCGACGCCGGCCTCGCGCTCGCTCGCGCTCTCGGCGAAGCCCTGCTGGCGGACGCGGTCGAGGTCGTCGGCGCTGAAGCGCGCGTCGGAGAGCCCGCGGTGCATGCGCTCGGGCTCGGCCCACGCGAGGAGCACCTTCGCGGCGGAGCCGGCCTTCATGGTCATCGTGGTGCCGACGGGGATCGAGTCGCGCAGGCCCACCGGGCGGTCCGCGGCGGCGATGCAGATGCGCTCGTCGCCGTGCGGGCGGTAGAGCTGCGAGGACTCGCCGGTGCGGTCGCGCAGGACCGTGAGCACGGGCTGCGCGGCGGACACGAGGCGGTCCTCGTTGACGGACGCCGCGAGCTGCGCGAAGCGACGACCCAGGACGAATGCCCCCGACACGTCGCGGCCCACCAGGTGGTGGTGCTCCAGCGCGAGGGCCAGGCGGTGCACCGTCGGCCTCGCGAGGTGGGTCGAGGCCACCAGCTCCGCGAGCGTCGCCGGCCCCTGCTCCAGGGCCCCCAGGATCGCCGCCGCCTTGTCAATGACTCCGACACCGCTATGATTGTCCACGGAGCGATACTAACGTCTCAAATCATGAGATGTCGACCTGCGAAGGAGATCGCGATGGGAACCACCCTCGCCGAGAAGCTGTGGACCAGCCACCTGGTCCGGAAGGGTGAGGACGGCGCGCCCGACCTCATCTACATCGACCTGCACATGTGCCACGAGGTGACGTCGCCTCAGGCCTTCGAGGGTCTTCGACTGGCCGGCCGTCAGGTCCGCCGCCCCGATCTCACGATCGCGACCGAGGACCACAACACTCCCACGCTCGACATCGACCTGCCGATCGCGGACGAGACCTCGCGCATCCAGATCGACACGCTGCGGTCCAACGCCGCCGAGTTCGGGATCCGCATCCACTCGCTCGGCGACGCCGACCAGGGCGTCGTCCACGTCGTGGGCCCGCAGCTCGGCCTCACCATGCCGGGCATGACCGTGGTCTGCGGCGACTCGCACACCTCGACCCACGGCGCCTTCGGCTCGCTGGCCTTCGGCATCGGCACCTCGGAGGTCGAGCACGTGCTCGCCACCCAGACGCTGCCGCTCAAGCCGTTCAAGACCATGGCGATCAACGTGAACGGCGAGCTGCCCGAGGGCACCACCGCCAAGGACATCATCCTCGCGATCATCGCGAAGATCGGCACCGGCGGCGGCCAGGGCTACGTGCTCGAGTACCGCGGCGACGCGATCCGCGCCCTCTCCATGGAGGCGCGCATGACCGTGTGCAACATGTCGATCGAGGCCGGCGCCCGTGCCGGCATCATCGCGCCGGACCAGACCACCTTCGACTACGTCGAGGGCCGTCCCCACGCCCCCGAGGGCGAGGACTGGGACGCCGCGGTCGAGTACTGGAAGACGCTCGTCACCGACGAGGACGCGGTCTTCGACACCGAGGTGAACCTCGACGCCGCCGACCTCGAGCCGTTCGTCACGTGGGGCACCAACCCCGGCCAGGGCCTGCCGCTGTCGGCCAATGTCCCCAACCCCGAGGACATCGCCGACGAGGTGGACCGCGAGGCCGCCGCGAACGCGCTCGAGTACATGGGCCTCACCCCGGGCACGCCGCTGCGCGACATCGCGATCGACACGGTCTTCCTCGGCTCGTGCACCAACGGCCGCATCGAGGACCTGCGCGCCGCCGCCGACGTCATCAAGGGCCGCACCAAGGCCGCGAGCGTGCGCTTCCTCGTGGTCCCCGGCTCGGCGCGCGTGCGCCTCCAGGCCGAGGCCGAGGGCCTCGACCAGGTCTTCAAGGACTTCGGTGCGGAGTGGCGCAACGCCGGCTGCTCGATGTGCCTCGGCATGAACCCCGACCAGCTGCGTCCGCAGGAGCGCTCGGCGTCCACGTCGAACCGCAACTTCGAGGGCCGCCAGGGCAAGGGCGGCCGCACCCACCTGGTGTCGCCGCTCGTCGCCGCCGCGACCGCCGTCCGCGGCACGCTGTCCAGCCCGGCCGACCTCGTCGACGCCCCCGCGGCGCTGGTGTAAGGAGAGAGCAATGGAGAAGTTCACCACCCACACCGGCGTCGGCGTCCCGCTGCGCCGCTCCAACGTCGACACCGACCAGATCATCCCGGCCGTCTACCTCAAGCGGGTCACCAAGACCGGCTTCGACGACGCGCTGTTCGCGGCCTGGCGCGGCGACTCGGAGTTCATCCTCAACCAGCACGCGTACACCCACGGCTCCGTGCTCGTCGCGGGCCCGGACTTCGGCACCGGCTCGTCGCGCGAGCACGCCGTGTGGGCGCTCAAGGACTACGGGTTCCGCGTGGTCATCGCCTCGCGCTTCGCCGATATCTTCCGCGGCAACTCCGGCAAGCAGGGCCTCCTCGCGGCGGTCGTGTCGCAGGAGAACATCGAGCTGCTGTGGAAGCTGCTCGAGTCGGAGCCGGGCAAGGAGATCACCGTCTCCCTCGGGGACCGCACCGTCACGTGCGGCGAGCTGACCGTGCCGTTCGAGATCGACGACTACGTCCGCTGGCGCCTCATGGAGGGCCTGGACGACATCGGCCTCACCCTCCAGCACGAGGAGGACATCACCGCGTTCGAGGGCACCCGCGCGGCGTGGCGCCCCCAGACGCTGCCGGCCAAGCACCTGCCGAGCGTCGAGATCGAGGCCGCGCGCCCCGTCGCGTAACCACCGCATCGTCCGCGAGGGCCGCATCCCATCCGGGGTGCGGCCCTCGCGGCGTTCCTGCGTGGGATGCTCGCGTCATGGATCCCGCCCTCGTCGCCCGCGCCGCGGCGCTCGCCTCGGACGGCCGCGCGATCGTCGGCATCGCGGGGATCCCGGGGGCGGGCAAGTCCACGCTCGCCCGCGACCTGGTCGCGGCCCTCGAGAACGCGGGGACGCGCGCCGCCTACCTGCCTATGGACGGCTTCCACCTGAGCGCCGCCGCCTTGGCGCGGCGCGGCCTCGCGGAGCGCAAGGGCGCTCCCGAGACCTTCGACGTCGACGCCTTCGTCGCGATGCTCGGCCGGATCCGAGCGGGGGAAGGGGTGCGGGCGCCCGACTACGACCGCGGCCTCCACGACGTGGTGCCGGACCGCCTCGCCATCCCGACGCACGCGACGGTGATCGTCACAGAGGGCAACTACCTGGGACTTCGTTCCGAAGGGTGGGGGGCCGTGAGGCCCGCGCTCGACGAGCTGTGGTTCCTCGACGTGCCGTGGGACGTCGCGCGGGAGCGGCTGGTCGCGCGCCGGATCGCCACCGGGCGCGCGCCGGAGCCGGCCGCGGCGTGGGTCGACACGGTCGACGCGGCCAACGCGCGGCTCGTCGCGGCGACGCGGGTGACCGCGGACCTGGTCATCCCCGGCTGAGGCGCCAAGGCCCTAGGCACCCGGACGCAACCGGCGCATAGATGGCGGGTGGGGGAGCATCGCTCCTGGTCGGTCGGGTCGACTGGCCGCTCATACGCCGGTTGGTGACGGGGCGGGCGGGGCGGGGCGGGGCGAGTCAGCCGAGCCACGCCCGCGTCCCGAAGGACCCGAGCGACTCGGCGACCACCGCCGCGGCGAACGCGATGTCCTGCGGAAGGCGCGCATCGTCCCTTCCCAGGGACGCGAGGCGCCAGGTGAAGGCGCCGTGGAAGAAGTCGCCCGCGCCGAGCGTGTCGACCACGGGGGAGACGGGCGGGATCGCGACCTCACCGGACGATGCGCCCGCGCGCCACAGCGCGGGAGCGGCGCCTCGCGTCATGACGGCGGCGGTGACGCCGAGCCCGGCGAGGTACGCGAGGACCGCGGCGGGGGAGCCGCCGGTGCCCGGCGGCGCGAAGTCGTCCGACACGACGGCGATGTCGCACGCCGCGACGACCGTGTCGGTGTGCGGCTTGTGGGACCCCGCGTCGAGGATGACCGGGATCCCGGCGTCGCGCGCCCGCGCCGCGAGCGGCAGCGCGACCTCGGGGAAGTAGCCGTCGATCAGGACCGCGCCCACCCCCTCGAGCGGCGCCTCGACCGTGGGCGCGAGCGCACCCCCGGTCGCGACGCCGGACGGCGACACCACCGCGCGGTCGCCGGTGGAGCGGGTGACCATGATCGACGCGGTGACCGGCGGGCCGTCGTAGGAGGCCGCCTCGAGCACGCCCACCCCGCACCGGGACAGGTCCGCGCGCACGAGGTCGGCGAGCTCGTGGCGGGGCAGGGCGGTCACCACGGTCGGGGCGCCCCCGCAGCGCGCGAACGCGACGGCCGCGTTGGTCGCGGGACCGCCCGCGCACACCGCGAAGTCGAGCGCCGCGACCTTCTCGTTGGGCGCGGGCAGGCGGTCGATCAGCTGGACGATGTCGAGCGTCGCGAGCCCGGCGAACAGTGCGGCGGCGGTCACGCCGTCAGCGTAGCGACACGGCCGGATGCGGGCGGGAGCGCGCCGATAGGGGAAGATGGACGCCATGACCGACTCCATCCGCGTCACCGGCGGGCGCCCCCTCACGGGCGAGATCTCCGTCCGCGGTGCGAAGAACTTCGTCTCCAAGGCCATGGTCGCCGCGCTGCTGGGCTCGACCCCGTCGACCCTGCGCAACGTCCCCGACATCCGCGACGTCGCCGTCGTGTCCTCGCTGCTGCGCCTCCACGGCGTGGGCGTGGACTACGACGTCGAGTCCGGCGTGCTCGCGATGGACACCTCGGAGCTGCAGCACGCGGACGCGGCCCAGATCGCCGCGCACGCGGGCTCGAGCCGCATCCCGATCCTGCTGTGCGGCCCGCTGCTGCACCGCCTCGGCGAGGCGGTCATCCCCGACCTCGGCGGGTGCCGCATCGGCGACCGGCCCATCGACTTCCACCTCGAGATCCTCAAGAAGTTCGGCGCCGAGGTTCAGCAGATGGAGGACGGCCTCTACCTCACCGCCCCGCGCGGCCTCAAGGGCATCAAGCACAAGCTCGAGTACCCGTCCGTGGGCGCGACCGAGCAGCTGCTCCTCACGGCCGTCCTCGCCGAGGGCATCACGCACCTCGAGGGCGCCGCGGTCGAGCCCGAGATCAAGGACCTCATCGACACGCTCCAGAAGATGGGCGCCATCATCTCCGTGTCGACGGACCGCTCCATCACGATCGAGGGTGTCGAGCGCCTGCGCGGCTACGACCACGTGGCGCTCACCGACCGCATCGAGGTCGGCTCGTGGGCCGCGGCCGCGCTCGCGACCAAGGGCGACATCTTCGTGCACGGCGCGCAGCAGCGCACCATGGGCATGTTCCTCAACGTCTTCCGCAAGGTTGGCGGCGAGTTCGAGGTGGTCCGCGACGGCATCCGCTTCTACCACCCGGGCGGCGACCTCAGGTCGATCGCGCTCCAGACCGACGTGCACCCCGGCTTCATGACCGACTGGCAGCAGCCGCTCGTGGTGGCGCTCACGCAGGCCAAGGGCCTGAGCATCGTCCACGAGACCGTCTACGAGAACCGCTTCGGGTTCACCGACGCCCTCAACCAGATGGGCGCGCACGTCCAGCTGTTCCACGAGTGCCTCGGCGACGTGGCGTGCCGCTTCGGCGCGCGCAACTTCCAGCACTCCGCGGTCATCTCGGGCCCGACGCCGCTCGCGGCCGCCGACATCGAGGTCCCGGACCTGCGCGGCGGCTTCTCGCACCTCATCGCGGCGCTCGCCGCAGAGGGCACCTCGACGGTGCGCGGCATCGGGATCATCGACCGGGGCTACGAGAACTTCCGCGCGAAGCTCTCCGCGCTCGGCGCCGAGGTCGAGTAGGCCGTGCCCACCCCCGCATCCCGCTTCTACCGCAACGCCGCGAGGCCGCTCCAGGCGCTCATGACGTCGGTGACCAGGAAGGACTGGCACGGCGCCGAGCACCTGCCCATGGACAGGGGCTTCATCGCCGTGTCCAACCACGTGACGTACGCGGACCCGCTCACGCTCGCGCACTTCCTGTACAACAACGGCCGCCCGCCGCGCATCCTCGCGAAGGAGAGCCTGTTCCGGGCGCCGTTCATCGGGTGGCTGCTGCGCGGCTTCGACCAGATCCCGGTCCACCGCGGCACGTCCCGCGCGGCCGAGGCCGTCGACGCGGCCGTCGAGGTGCTCGAGCGCGGCGACATGATCGCGATGTTCCCCGAGGGCACCCTCACGCGCGACCCCGAGCTGTGGCCCATGATCGGCCGCACCGGCGTGGCGCGCATGGCCCTGTCGACCGGCGTGCCGGTCATCCCGGTCGCCCAGTGGGGCGCGCACCGCCTGCTCCCGCGCTACGGCAAGATGATCCACCCCTTCCCGCGCAAGCGGATCACGGTGGTCGCCGGTCCCGAGATCGACCTCGACGACCTGCGCACGGGCGAGCTCGACACCGCGACGCTGCGCGCCGCCACCGACCGCATCATGGCTACGCTGACGGGCATGGTCGCCGAGATCCGTGGGGAGACGCCGCCGGCGGAGCCCTACGACATCCGCAAGAAGGGCGACGGCGGGAGGCCCCTCCGATGACCCGCGCGGCCGTCCTCGGGGCGGGGGCGTGGGGCACCACGTTCGCCGCCGTCCTCGCCGACGCCGGCACCGACGTCACGCTGTGGGGCCGGGACGATGCGGTGGTCCGGTCCGTGCGCGACGAGCGTCGCCACGAGCGGTCCATCCCCGGCGTCGAGCTGCCCGCCATCCACGCGACCACCGACATCGAGGAGGCGCTCGCGGGAGCCGACATCGTCGCCGTCGCCGTCCCCGCCCAGCGCGCCCGCGAGATCATCGCGCCGATGCGCCACCTCGTTCCCGACGGCGCCGTCGCCGTGTCGCTCATGAAGGGCATCGAGCTGGGCACGCACGCCCGCATGTCCGAGGTGCTCGCGCAGGCGTGGGGCCTCGGCCCCGAGCGCGTCGCCGCGGTCTCCGGCCCGAACCTCGCGCGCGAGATCGCGCAGCGCCAGCCCACCGCGACCGTCGTCGCGTCGGCCGACGCGGAGGCCGCCGAGCTGGTCGCGGCGTCCACCGCATCGTCCTACTTCCGGCCCTACACCAACGACGACCTGGTGGGTGTGGAGCTGTGCGGCGCCTACAAGAACGTCATCGCGGTCGGCGTCGGCATCGCCGACGGCCTCGGCTTCGGCCACAACACCACCGCGACGGTCATCACGCGCGGCCTCGCGGAGATGTCGCGCCTGGGCCTCGCGCTCGGCGCGCGCATCGAGACGTTCTCCGGCCTCGCCGGCATGGGTGACCTCATCGCGACCTGCGCCTCGCCGCTGTCCCGCAACCACACGCTGGGCGCGCAGATCGGCCGCGGCGCCTCGCTCGACGAGGCGATCGCCCGCACGCAGGGCACCGCCGAGGGCGTGAAGACCGCGAACGCGCTGCAGGAGCTCGCGTCCGCCGCGGACGTGGACGTGCCCATCTGCGATGGCGTCGTCACGATGCTGTCGAAGCAGGTGCCGCTCGAGTCCGTGGTCGAGGCGCTGCTGTCGCGCCCCAGGAAGGCGGAGGTCGACTGATGTCGAAGCCCACCGTGGCCGTCGTGTTCGGCGGCCGTTCGTCGGAGCACGGCGTGTCGTGCGTGACCGCGGGCGGCGTGCTCGGCGCGATCGACCGGGAGCGCTGGGACGTGGTCGCCGTCGGCATCACGCGTGAGGGGCGCTGGACCCCCGCGTCGACCGACCCGGCCGACTGGCGCATCGTCGACGGCGCCATGCCCACGGTCGCCGCGTCCGACGAGGTCGTCGTTCCTCCGTTCGAGGCCGGATCGCGCCTGTGGCGCGTCGCCGGCCCCGACGGGCTGCGCGAGCTCGGCGAGATCGACGTCGTGTTCCCCCTGCTCCACGGCCCGTGGGGCGAGGACGGCACCATCCAGGGCGCGCTCGAGCTCGCCGACGTCCGCTACGTCGGGTCGGGCGTGCTCGCGTCCGCGATGGGCATGGACAAGCAGTACATGAAGACGGCGTTCCGCGAGGCGGGGCTGCCCGTCGCGCGCGACGTGGTGGTGTCGCCGCACCGCGGGATCGAGGACCAGCGCCTCGAGATCGAGGCGCTCGGGCTGCCCGTGTTCGTCAAGCCGGCCCGCGCCGGGTCCTCGATGGGCATCTCCAAGGTGTCGTCGTGGTCCGCGCTCGAGGCGGCGGTCGCCGACGCGCAGAAGCATGACCCGAAGGTGCTGATCGAGGCGGCCGTCGTGGGCCGCGAGGTCGAGACGGCGGTCCTCGCGACCGCGGGCGGCCTGCTGACCTCGCCCGCGGGCGAGATCATCACCGGCGGCGACCACGAGTTCTACGACTTCGAGGCGAAGTACCTCGACGAGGCGGCCGTCACGCTGCTGTGCCCGACCACCCTCGAGGGCGCGGTCGCCGCGACCGTCGCGGACTACGCCAAGCGCGCGTTCCGCGCGGTCGGCGCCGAGTCGCTCGCGCGCGTCGACGTGTTCGTCAAGCCCGACGGCGGCGTGGTGGTCAACGAGATCAACACCATGCCGGGCTTCACGCCCACGTCGATGTACCCGCGCATGGCCGCGGCCGCGGGCATCACGTACCCCGAGCTCATCGAGACGCTGCTCGCGGTCGCGCTCGACAGGCCGGTCGGGCTGCGCTGACGCACGGGGCGCGGGGCACCCCGTGCCGTTACCGTGCTCCACACGGATTCTGCATCCGTGAGCGCTCGTCTCGAGCGTTGCCGCGGGAGTTGCAGCGGAGAGCGCTCTCAGCAGGTCCCTTGTGTGGACAGGGGTAACGGGGCCGGCCCCGGGCGCGGCGTCAGCGGCAGGCGAGGCCGTTGGACGGCGCCTTGGCCGCAGCCAGCGTGACCTCGGCCAGCACGTCGCCGACCGCGTCTTGCGCGCGCACCTTGGGGACCGTGAGCTCGACGGCGGGGGAGCGGCCGAACGTGACGGTGCGCCAGTTCTCGCCCTCGTCGTAGACGAGCCAGTCGACGGTGGTGCCGCCGCTGTCGACCGACAGGCACTCCTGGGTGGTGGGGCCCGGCGGCTCGACGCCGCAGCGCATCACCAGCGGGTACTCGTCTCCCCACGAGGCGGTGGCCTGCGAGGTGGTCTCGCGGTAGTCCAGCCCGCCCAGCACGTCCGGCATGGCGAGCATGACGCGCGCGCAGTCGGGGTCGGCGGCGTATGGCGCGGCCTCCACGACGAGCGGCGTCGCGCATCCCGCGAGCGGCAGGGCCACGAGGGCGAGCGCGATCAGCGGGAGCGTGCGGGGCATGCGCCCAGCCTAGGTGAGCGGGAGGGCCCCGCCGGACGCCGCATCGTCCCCCGCGCCGGCCCCGTCGAGGACCGCACGATCGCGGCCGGCGCGCTTCGCGCGGTACATCGCGGCGTCCGCGCGGCGCAGCGCCTGGGCGAGGTCGTCGGACTCGGCGACCACAGCGATCCCGTAGCTCACGGTCGCCTCGGGCACGCCGATCCGGGCGACCAGGCCCGCGTAGGCGCCGCGCAGACGCTCGACGCTCGTGCGGGCATCCGCCGGGTCGTCGGTGGCCATGAGGATGACGAACTCCTCGCCACCCATCCGGCCGACCACGTCGTCCCGCCGCAGCACCTGCCGGCACGCGTCCGCGAAGGCCGCGAGGGCGCGGTCGCCGGTCTCGTGGCCGTGGGTGTCGTTGATGGCCTTGAAGTGGTCGAGGTCCGCGAACACGACCGCGTGACGCGTCCGGGTGCGTGCCAGCCGCGCGACGGCGCGCGACTCGAACTCGGCGCGGTTGAGCAGGCCCGTGAGCGGGTCGAGCGTCGCCTGCAGGCGCAGCTGGTGGGTGCGCTCGACCTCCGCGAGCTCGGTCATGGTGAAGGTCACCACGACGAGCGCGACGATGAGCGCGAGCGTCGCGGGCACCGTGCCGACGAGCGTGACGAACAGGCGCGCGTCCGGGCCGACCGTCACGAACAGCACGAGACGCAGCCAGTAGATCGCGGCGAGCGCGCCGCTGGTCGCCGTGAGGAGGCGGATCGCGCGGTCGCCCGGCAGGGGCGCGTCGAGCGCCGCCCGGTCGGCCAGCACCCGCCGCGCCTCCGCCGTCGTCATGGTGAACATGACGGCCATGCCGCCCAGGTTGGCGGCGCCGCCGGTCCAGATGTCGTGCGCGGGATCGTCGGCGACACCGAGGACCCACGCGATGACCGGCCCGACGGCGAGCATCCACCACGGGGCGGGCCGTCCGCGCAGCGACCGCGCCGCCGCCCACGTGAAGGACACGCCGAGGACCGCGATGCCGTTCGCGGTCGGGTTCGCGACCACCTGCAGGGGCGTGCCGTTGCACAGGTACAGCGCGGTGCTGGACGCCGACGCGACGAGCGACAGGCTCCACCACGCGGAGTAGCGCGACCGCGTCCGGCGGTAGACCCCCGCGTACGAGAGCACCAGCAGCGTGGTCGCCACGGAGGCGAGCGCGACGCGCAGGGTCAAGGGGTCCACGCGGTGAGGATACTGACGCGACGGCGCCGCGTGACAGCCGGGTGTGGGCAGGGTCACACCGGTCACCGGGTACCGTCGACGCGTGAACCTCGCCGGCCTCCCGCATCGTCGCGCGTTCTCGCTCGCGTGGCCGGCGATCGTCGGCAACGTGACGGTGCCGCTCGTCGGGCTCGTCGACACCGCGATGCTCGGCCACTACTCGGACGCCACGCACATCGGCGCGGTCGCGCTCGGCTCGACCGTCCTGAGCGCGGTCATGTGGCTCACGGGCTTCCTGCGCACCGGCACCACGTCGCTCGTGGGGCGCGCACGCGGCGCGGGCAGGGACGATGCGGCGGTGGCCCACGCGCAGCGCGCCACCCTGCTCGCGCTCGCCCTGGGCCTGGGCGCGGTGGTGCTCCAGTGGGTCGCGATCCCCGCGATCATGGCGATCCTCGCGCCGGCGGGCGAGGTGCGGGACCTCGCGATCCAGTACGCGTGGATCCGCTTCGCGTCGGTGCCGGCCGCGCTGCTCACGCTCGTGGTGTCGGGGTGGTTCGTCGGGTCGGGGGACACGCGCCGGCCGCTCGCGATCGTCGCGACCGTCAACGTGGTCAACCTGGGCCTCGACGTCGCGTTCGTGGGCGGCCTGGGGTGGGGCTCGTCGGGCGCCGCGGCGGCGACCGCGATCGCGGAGTGGCTGGGCCTCGCCCTGGCGCTGGCCCTGTGGTGGCGCGCGGCGTCGCCGCGCATCCGTGCCGCCGCGCGCCGCTGGCGCGGCCGCGGGCTGCGGACCGGCTGGCGACGACTGGCCGCGATGAACGGCGACCTGTTCGTGCGCACCGCGATCCTCTACGCGGTCCTCACGTTCGTGACGGCCTACGGAGCCCGCCTCGGGCCCGACATCCTCGCCGCGAACGCGATCCTCATGCAGCTGATGTTCCTGTCGAGCTACGGCCAGGACGGCTACGCCCATGCCGCGGAGGCGATGGTCTCGCGCGAGATCGGCCGGCGCGACGTTCCCGAGTTCCACCGCGCCGTGGTCGCGGCGGCGCTGCCCGCCGTCGCGATCGGCGCGCTCTTCACGCTGCTCTACCTCGTCGCGTCCGGGCCGTTCATCGCGGTGCTGACCTCGATCCCGTCGGTCACGCAGACCGCCGACCAGTACATCGGGTGGGTCGTGTGGCTGCCGCTCGCCTCGTCGCTCGCGTACCTGTTCGACGGGGTGTTCCTGGGCTCGGGGCGCACGCGCGCGATGGTGACGACCATGGCCGCCTCGGCGCTGCTCGTGTTCGTGCCCGTGCTGCTGGGCGGCTTCGCCTGGATCGCGGATCCCCGCAACGCGGACCTGTGGCGCGCCTTCCTGCTGTTCAACGTGGCGCGCGGCGTGTTCCTGGGGATCGCGTACGCGCGGGTGACCCGCCGTGGCGCGTGGCTCGAGGCGGCGCACGCCTGACCGCTCACGGCCGGGGCCGGCCCCCTGCGGGACCGGCCCTCGGCCTGGCGGTGCGACCTACGCCGGCAGCGGCGTGGTGCCGAACGCGAGCTTGACCTTCTCGCGGTTCGCGTCGGCCCACGCCGCGCCCTTGGGTGCCACGGCCGCGACGGCCGCGATCACGACGATGATCGCGCCCTGGAGCGCCGGCGTCGCGGGGCCCACGACGATCCCCGTGAGGATCATGGCCTGCACGACGGCGAGGCCGACGAGGGCGAGCGACGCGACGATCGCGAGCTCGTTGCGCCACAGCGCGGCGACGACCGCGACCGCCAGCGCGACGGCCGGCACCAGGATCGAGCCGACGAACCAGTGGACGGTGAGCCCATGGACCCCGGCGAACGGCGGGGCGTCGCCCCACATGAGATCGTCGGTGAGCGTGCCGCCCGCATCGGTCCAGGTGATGGCGCCACCCATGAACCAGGCGAGCGCGGCCGTCTGGATCGCGGCGAGCGCGACGAGCAGCAGAGTGAGTGCGCGGTAGATGATGCGCATGGTGGTGTCCCCCCGCGGGACCAGGCACGAGTGCGGGATCCGGTGCCCGCGGGAGACTCGGGTGCCTGCACCCGCGCCACCCAGGATCCGTTCCGGCACGGGCACGGTCAATGTCCGTTCTGCCCCTATTTGTGGTGAGCGGCCACCCCCATTTCTGGGGGTCTCGATGCTCGGCGGGTCAGGCGTCGGCCGCGAGCGGCGCCTCCGTCGACCGTTGCTCCGGCGAGCCGGGTGGCGCCTGAGGAGTGACGCGCGCGCCGGTGTAGAGCGCCACGGTCACGAGCGCGATCGCGTTGACGCCGTGGAGCAGCCCCGCGATCGACGCGCCCCAGCCGGCGAGCCCCAGGAAGATCTGGAGCCCCACGAGCAGGAACGTGAGCCATGCCCAGCGGATCGCGCGTCGGTCGCGCGTGAGGAACCCGACGACCACCAGGGCGATCGCGACCAGCGGGATCACCATGGTGCCGTTGACCCAGTGGAGGCTGAGCCCCGACTCCTCGCTGAACGGCGCGTTGTCGCTCTCGATCACCGTCTTGTCGAGCACGCCGCCGTTGTCGACCCAGACCATCAGGCCCGAGATGAAGAACACCATCGCCGCGGCCTGAACGGCCACGAGGATGGCGATGCTGTAGGCGAGCCACCTGTATGCGGTGCGCATGGCCTCCCCCTTCGCGGGCGACACCGGGGACCCGACAGCCAGGCCGTTCACACGCGGTCTGCGGGCGTCGTCGCTCCGCGGTTCCCGGCCTACGCCCGGCGCCCGTCCGCGGTCAATACCCCACTTGTGGTCAACTGTCGGCAGAGACCAAGGGTGCGCCCCGGCTCCGGGGCGCACCCTTGATGGTCGCTCAGCGCGCGTGGCGCCGGTACTTGGAGACGGTCAGGGGCGCGAAGATCGCGACGGCGACCACCGCGCCGAGCAGCGCGAGCCATCCGTCGGCGCCGAAGGTGCCGGCGTTGCACAGGTCGCGCGCGGCGGTGATGACGTGCGAGACCGGGTTGACGCTCACGAAGCCCTGAAGCCAGCCCGGCATGGTGTCCACCGGCACGAACGCGTTCGACAGGAAGGTCAGCGGGAACAGGATGAGGAAGCTGATGCCCTGCACTCCCCGCGCCGACTTCGCCGTCACGCCCACGAGCGCGAAGATCCACGACAGCGCCCACGCGACCGCGATGATGAGCAGCGCCGCGCCGGCGACGCCGACCAGGCCACCCTCGGGGCGCCAGCCCATCGCGAAGCCCATGGCGAACGTGATGGTGGTGGCGATGAGGTAGCGGACCACGTCGCCCAGCAGCGCGCCCGCGAGCGGGGCGATGCGCGCGATCGGCAGCGACGCGAAGCGGTCGAAGACGCCCTTGTCCATGTCCTCGCGCAGCGTGGTCCCGGCCGCGGAGGCACCCGTGAGCACCGTCTGCGCGAGGATGCCGGGGATGAAGGCAGGCAGGTAGCTCGCGACGTCGCCGGCGATCGCGCCGCCGAAGATGTAGGTGAACATCACCGTGAAGATGATCGGCTGCACCGTGACGTCGATCAGCTGCTCCGGTGTGCGGCGCATCTTCACGAGCGAGCGGCGTGCCATGACGAGCGAGTCGCGCACGGTCTGGCGGAAGGGGACGCGGCGGGGCAGCGCCCGCGAGTAGCCCGGGGTGATGGCGGTGGCGGTCATGCGGCATGCTCCTCGGAGTCGGCGGTCTCGGGCGCGGCGGTGCCGCGGCCGGTCAGGGTGAGGAAGACCTCGTCGAGGCTGGGCTTGGAGACCGCCATCTCGGCGACGCGGATACCCGCGTCGCGGAGCCGCACGAGCGCGTCGGTGACGAGGTCGGCGTCCGTGAGCGGTGCCGTGAGCCGGCGCGCCTCGGGCGTGAGGGCGACGTCCGCCCGGACCATTTCGGCGACGATGCGCCGGGCGGCTTCGGTGTCCGCCGCATCGTCCAGCGTGAGGTGGAGCGACGACGCGCCCACCTGGGCCTTGAGCTCGTCCGAGGTGCCCTCCGCGACCACGCGGCCGGTGTCGATGACGGCGATGCGGTCCGCGAGCTGGTCCGCCTCGTCGAGGTACTGCGTGGTGAGCAGCACGGTCGAGCCGTCGCGGACGAGCTCGCGGATGGTGTCCCACATCTGCCCGCGCGTGCGCGGGTCGAGGCCCGTCGTGGGCTCGTCGAGGAAGATCAGCGGCGGCCGGGCGATGAGGCTCGCCGCGAGGTCGAGCCGACGTCGCATGCCGCCGGAGAAGTTCTGCAGGGGCTTGGTGGCGGAGTCCGACAGGCCGAACTGCGCGAGCAGCTCGTCGGACTTGGTCCGGATCGCCTTGCCGCGCAGGCCGTGCAGGCGGCAGAAGATGTCGAGGTTCTCGCGCGCGGTGAGCGTCTCGTCGACGGACGCGTACTGGCCGGTGACGCCGATGAGCTGGCGCACGCGGTGCGCATCGGTCGCGACGTCGTGGCCGAAGACGGTCGCAGAGCCGCCGTCGAGGGGCAGCAGGGTCGCGAGCATGCGGATGGTCGTGGTCTTGCCCGCACCGTTGGGGCCGAGCACCCCGTAGACGGTGCCGGTGGGCACCTGGAGGTCGAGACCGTCGACGGCGCGCTGGGCGCCGAAGGTCTTGACCAGGCCGTGGGCCTCGATGGCCCAGCGGGGTTCGGTCATGGGTTCCCTCCCGGGATCGGGGCGCCGCGGGGCGCGGCGCCGACGCCCTCGACTGTAAACGAACATGTTCGTTAAGAACAAGTTCGGAACGAACATGTTCGCAACATGCCCATGTTCCGCGTACCCTGGGGCGCATGACGGACGAGTCCCGCGAGATCGCCAAGCAGGAGATGAAGCGCCTGCGTGAGGAGATGCGCGCCGACGTGTCGCGCATGCGCGACGAGATGCGCCAGGAATGGTTCGAGGCGGCCGCCGAGCGGGGCCTCGGGCCGCGCGGCCCGCGCGGCGGCGCCCGCGGCGGCCACCAGGGCAGATCCGCGCAGCCGGGGCGCGCGCGCCGCGGGGGTCGCCAGGCGCTCAGCCGCGAGGCGATCGTCGAGTCGGCGGCGAAGATCATGGACAAGGACGGCCTCGCGGCCGTGACGATGCGCAAGGTCGCGTGGGACCTCGACACGGGGCCCGCGTCGCTGTACGTGCACGTGCGCAACGTCGCGGAGCTGCATGGGCTGCTGCTCGACCGGCAGCTGGGCGAGCTCGACCTCGAGGCCGGCGAGGGCGGCTGGCAGGACCGTGTGATCGCGGTGATCGAGGGCTTCGTCGGCTTGCTGTTCGCGCACCCCGACCTCGCGCGCTCGGCGCTCACCGCGCGGCCCCAGGGGCCGCACACCCTTGCGCTCGTCGAACGGCTCCTCGCGCTTCTCGCCGAGGGAGGCGTCCCCGTCGGGCAGCGCGCGTGGGGCGTGGACATCCTGCTCCTGTGGGCCACCGCGACGGCCGCCGAGCATGCCGATCAGGAGGCCGAGTCCGCGCCGGACTCCGCGACCTCGCAGGCGCTCATCGCGGCGATGACGGGGACCGGCTACCCGCAGATCCGGGAGGTGGGGCTCGACCTCATCGCCGGCTCTGTCGAGGAGCGCTCGGCGTGGGCGCTGCGGGTGCTCCTCAACGGCATCGCCGCGACGGGTCGCGCCTAGCGCGGACGCTTGGGCGGCAGCGTCGCCACGTAGGCGAGCGCGCGCTCCGCGGGCCCGTCGAGCCCGTCCGCGGCGAGGGGGAGCGCGACGTACTCGCGCATCGTCCTGCCGCCCGGCGCGAACGCCTCCGCGTCGGGGCGCGCCCGCGCGGCCTCGAGGTCCGCGGCCGCGAGCTTGAACGTCACCCGGTCGCCGAAGAGGCACATGAAGAGGTTGCCGTGGACGAAGGCCCCGAGCTGGCCGAACATGGGCCGCAGCTCCACGCCGGGGGCGTCGGGCACGAGTGCGCGGAACGCGTCCCGGTGGGCGTCGGTGGGACGGGGCATCTCCATGGGACCAGGCTCGCGCATCGTCCGGCGTCGCGCGAGGCCGGGGCGCGCATCGTCCCGCCCTACGCTTGTCCCCATGGCGACGATCGGTGAGATGGGGGAGGACGCGCTCATCGCGGCGTTCGCCCCGCGGCTGCCCGTGTCCGACTCCGAGATCCTCGGGCCCGGCGACGATGCGGCGGTGCTCGCGGTCGACGGCGACCTCGTGGTCTCGTCCGACATCCTGGTTCAGGACCGGCACTTCCGCATGGAGTGGTCGACTCCCGAGGACGTCGGCTGGCGCGCGGCCATGCAGAACCTGGCCGACATCGACGCGATGGGCGCCGTCCCTACTGCGCTGCAGGTCACGCTCGCCGCGCCCGCGAGCCTCGACGCCGACTGGGTGATGCGCTTCGCCGACGGCCTGCGCGAGGCGTGCGAGCCGCACGGCGTCGGTGTCGTGGGCGGCGACCTGTCCGGCGCGCGCGAGGTGTCGGTGTGCGTGACCGTCATGGGCGAGACGCACGGCACGGAGCCGATCACCAGGGCCGATGCGCTGCCCGGGCAGGTGGTCGCGGTGTCGGCGCCGCTCGGGGCGGCCGCCGCGGGCTACATCCAGCTCACCGAGGGACGGCGGATCGACGAGGAGACGATCGGGCTGTTCCTGCGCCCGCGTCCCCGCATCGGCGCGGGCCTCGAGGCGGCGCTGCACGGCGCGACCGCCCTCATGGACATCTCCGACGGGCTGCTGCGCGACGCGGGACGCATCGCGCGACGCTCCGAGGTCGGCATCGACATCCGCGCCGACGACGTCCCCGTGCACGAGGGTGCGCGCTTCGCGGCCATCGAGCTGCAGGTCGACCCGCGCAACTGGGCGCTCACCGGCGGCGAGGACCACCACATGCTCGCGGTGTTCCCGCGTGCGGAGGCCGTGCCGGCGGGCTGGACGATCGTGGGGGAGACCACCGACGCGTTCACCGGCGTGCGCCTCGACGGCGAGATCCCGGACACGCTCGGCTGGGACCACTTCGGGGGCTGAGCGGGCCTACCGCGCCCTGCGCGCCGCGAGGTAGAGCGGCAGCGCGAACACCCACACGACGGCGCAGGCCGCGGCCCGCACCTCGGGCCTGTCGATCTCGAGGCCGCCGATGCGCGCGGAGACGGGGCGGCGCTCCGCCTCGGCCGCGCGCGCGTCGCCGAGCACCCACACGGCGCTGGCGGCGGCGACGGCCACGGCGAGGACCACGACGGCGGCCGCGGCGAGGAAGGGGGCCACGCCTCCAGGCTAGGCCCGCGCATCGTCCCCCCGACGGCGTCGGGGCATGCGAAAACGGACGCCCACCAGGTGGACGTCCGTTCTCAGGGTGAGGCGGCTGTCAGCCGCGCCGGAGCGCGCGTGAGCGCGCAACCATCAGATGGCGCGCTGGACCTTGCCGGCCTTGAGGCACGAGGTGCACACGTTGAGACGCTTGGGGGTGCCCGCGACCACGGCACGGACGCGCTGGATGTTCGGGTTCCAGCGGCGCTTCGTGCGGCGGTGCGAGTGCGAGATGCTGTGGCCGAAGGACGGGCCCTTGGCGCAGACGTCGCAGTTAGCTGCCACGATAGTTCTCCTAGTTTCCGGCGCGGACCGACGGCTCGATCCACAAAGATTGGGGGCCCGGGTGCTCGGGCAACCGCACTAGGGTAACCGAGATATCCCTCATGCGGCAAACCCGGGACACGCGAGGCGCCGTCGGGCGGGGTGCCCGCGCTGTCGGCGGGCCGTGCCACGATAGTACGCGGGCGGCGACCCCGCGCCGATCCAGTGCCGGAGGTGAGACCCGTGAGCGAAGCGCATGCCCTGCGCCGCTGGCTCGGGTCCGGGCTCGACGCCGTGCGCCGCGATCGCGGTCGGCTCGACGCGATCAACGTCTTCCCGGTGGCGGACTCCGACACCGGCACCAACGTCTACCTCACCCTTCAGGAGGGCAACCGCGCCATCGCGCGCCTTCCCGCGGACGCCTCGCATCGCGACGTGGCCGCCGCGTTCGCGCGCGGCGCGCTCATGGGGGCGCGCGGCAACTCCGGGGTGATCGTCAGCCAGTACCTCAGCGCGCTGCTGCGGGTGATCGACGCGCACGGCGGTCTCGAGAGCGTGGGCACCGAGGGCCTCGCGATCGCGCTCGCGCGCGCCTCGGAGGCGGCCTACGCGGCGGTCGGCACGCCCGTCGAGGGCACCATCCTCACCGTGTCGCGCGCCGCGGCGGGCGCGGCGGCCGAGGTCTCCGCGCGGCGCGGCACCCGCGAGGAGACCATCGTCGCGGCCGTCGACGGCGCGCGCGGCGCGCTGGCCCGCACCACCGACCAGCTGCCCAGCGCGCGTGCCGAGGGCGTGGTCGACGCGGGGGCGGCGGCGCTCGTGCTGCAGCTCGAGATGCTCGCCGAGACCATCGCCGGCAAGGGCGCGCTGGTCGACCACCCCGAGGTCGCGTGGGGCGTGCCCGGCCGCGGCCGCCACACGGTCCAGCCGGGCCATCCCGGTCATGGCGACCCGCACGGCGGCGCCTACGAGGTGATGTTCGTCGCGGATCGCGACGAGGACGCGCGGGCTCCCATGGTCGCGCGGCTCGGGGAGGTCGGCGACTCCGTCACCGTCACCACGGGCCACGGCCTGCTGCACGCCCACGTCCACACCGACCATCCCGACCGGGCGGTCGCGGTCGCCGAGGACGTCGAGGCCCACCAGATCGTGGTGCGCTCGATCGCGATGAGCATGCTCCAGGACCGCGCCGCGACCGGCGTGGTCGCGCTCACCACGTGCCCCGGGCTCGCCGAGCCGCTCGCGGACGCGGGAGCCGTCGTGCTCGTGGTGCCCGACCCGACCGCGATGCGCAAGCGCGACCTGCGCCGAGCCGTGCGGGACGCCTCCGGTGCCGAGGCCATCGTCGTCGCGGGGGATCCCGCCCTGCTCGCCACCGCGCGCGAGCTCGCGGACCGCCGCGGCAAGCCCGACCTCGTGCTCATCGACGCCTCCCACGAGGCGCACGTCGTGGCCGCCGTCGCCGCCTCCGCGCTCGCCACGCCGGGCGAGGACGTCGCGGGGCTGATGCGGGACGCGGTGGCGTCCACCGCGGTCGGCGAGAGCACGGGCGACGCGCTCGACGAGGACCTGGACCGGCTCGTGGGGCCGTCCACCGACGTCGTGACGCTCGTCCTCGCGCGCGGCGTCGCGACCGGGATCGCCGACGAGGCCTGCGCGTCGGTCGAGGCGCGCGCGCCCGGCGCCGAGGTCGCCGTCTACCGCGGCGGTCAGGAGTGGCCGCCCATCCTCATCGGCGTCGAGTCGGTGCCCGCGTGAGCGCGGCGCGCGACCGGCCGCCCGCGGGCCGCCTCGACGAGCCGCTCGAGAAGGTCCTCGGCGCGCGCACCGCGGGCTCGCTCGAGAAGCTCGGCCTCGTCACCGTCGGCGACCTGCTCCGCCACTACCCTCGCCGCTACGGCGCGCCCGGCGAGCTGACGGCGCTCGCGGAGCTGCGCGTGGGCGAGCATGTGACCGTGATGGCGAAGGTCCGCACCGCCACCGTGCGCCAGATGCGCTCGCGCGGCGGCGCGATGCTCGAGGCGATCGTGACGGACGGCCGCGACAGCCTGCAGCTCACCTTCTTCGCCAAGCGTGCCGGCGTCCTGCGCATGCACGAGGACAAGCTCCGACCGGGGCGCCGCGGCCTGTTCACCGGCACCGTCGGCGACTATCGCGGCCGGCGGCAGCTCACCCACCCGGACTACATCCTCGTCGGCGTCGACGCGGCCGACGAGGGTGAGGCGATGGCCGAGGCCTCCCGCCCGATCCCGCTGTACCCGGCCGCCGCATCGGTCCCCACGTGGCGCATCGGCCGAGCCGTGCGTGCGGTGCTCGACCCGCTGACCGAGGCCGACGTCCCCGACCCCGTCCCTGCGGAGCTCCGCGAGCGCCGCGGTCTGCCCACGCTGCTCGAGGCGCTGCGCCTGGTCCACGCGCCCGAGACCGAGGCCGACCACCGTCGCGGCCGCGAGAGGCTGCGCTTCGAGGAGGCGCTCGTGCTGCAGACCGCGCTGGCGCGCCGCCGCGCGGATCACGATGCGCTGGCCGCCACCGCGAGGCCCGCCCGCCCCGGCGGGCTCGTCGACGCGCTCGACGCCCGCCTGCCGTACGACCTCACCGCGGGCCAGCGCGAGGTGGGCGACACGATCGCCGCGGACCTCGCGCGCGACACCCCGATGCTGCGCGTGCTCCAGGGCGACGTGGGCGCCGGCAAGACCGTGGTCGCGCTGCGCGCCATGCTCCAGGTGGTCGACGCCGGCGGCCAGGCCGCGCTCCTCGCGCCCACCGAGGTGCTCGCCGCCCAGCACGCCCGCTCGCTGCGCGCCCTCCTGGGCCCGCTCGCGGAGGGCGGCATGCTGACCGCCGCCGACGACGCGACCCGCGTGGTGCTGCTCACCGGCTCCCAGGGCTCGCGCGAGCGCCGCGCGGCGCTCGCCGAGGCCGCCTCCGGCGCCGCGGGGATCGTCGTGGGCACGCACGCGCTGCTGAGCGAGACGGTGCAGTTCGCGGACCTCGGTCTCGTGGTGGTCGACGAGCAGCACCGGTTCGGCGTCGAGCAGCGTGACGCGCTCCGCGCCCGGGCCGCACGCGTGCCGCACACGCTCGTGATGACGGCGACCCCGATCCCGCGCACGGTCGCGATGACCGTCTTCGGCGACCTCGAGACCTCGGTGCTGAGCGACAGGCCCGCGGGACGCCAGCAGACCGCCACGCACCTCGTGCCCGCCGGCAACGAGGCGTGGGTGCAGCGCGTGTGGTCACGCGTGCGCGAGGAGGTCGACCGCGGCGGCCGCGCGTACATCGTGTGCCCGCGCATCGACGGCGATGCCGAGGAGGAGGCCGAGGAGCCGCCGCTCGACGCGTTGGACGATGCGGGGGAGGCCCCCGCGGACCGTCCGCCGCTGGCCGCGGTGACGGAGGTCGCCGAGCTGCTGCGCGCCACCCCGGCGCTCGCCGGCGTCGGGGTCGAGGTGATGCACGGCCGGCTCGCGCCGGAGGACAAGGACGCGGCCATGGCGCGCTTCGCCTCCGGCACGTCGCCCGTGCTCGTCGCGACGACCGTGATCGAGGTCGGCGTCGACGTGCCTGAGGCGACCGTGATGGTGATCCTCGACGCCCAGCACTTCGGCATCTCCCAGCTCCACCAGCTGCGCGGCCGCGTCGGCCGCGGCGACAAGGCGAGCATCTGCCTGCTCGTGTCCCACGCCGAGGACGGCACCGTCGCGCACGAGCGGCTCGCCGCGCTGGCCGCCACCACCGACGGCTTCGAGCTCGCCGAGAAGGACCTCGAGCTGCGCCGCGAGGGCGACGTGCTCGGCGCCGCGCAGTCCGGCGGACGCAACTCGCTGCGGCTGCTGCGCGTCGTGCGCGACGCCCGGGTCATCGAGGAGGCCCGCGAGGAGGCCTCGGCCCTCGTCGCGAGCGACCCCGCCCTCGAGGGATGCCCCGCGCTCGCGGACGCCATCGCGGCCCAGCTGGGCGAGGAGCGGGAGGACTTCCTCGCGCGCTCGTGACCGCCTAAGGTCGCTGGTATGCGGCCTCCTCATCGCGTGCGGCGGGGCGACGTCGCGCGCGGGCTGCGCCTCGTCTCCGGCGGGCAGAGCGGGGTGGATCGCGCCGCGCTCGAGGTCGCGGTCGGGCTGGGGATCCCGTACGGCGGCTGGTGCCCCGCGGGCGGCTGGGCCGAGGACATGCAGGAGCCTCCCGGCCTGCGGAGACGGTTCCCGGGACTGACGGCGACGGTGTCGACCGACCCCGCGACCCGCACGCGGCTCAATGTGCGCGAGGCGGGTGCGGTGCTCGTCGTCGAGGTCGCGGGCGCCTCGTCGCCGGGCACGCGCGAGACGCTGCGCGCGGCGCACGAGGAGGGGCGGCCGGTGCACATCCTGCCGATCGACGTCGCGCGGCCCTTGTGGCTCGCGGGCGCCGCGCGCCAGGTCCTGGTAGGGGCGCTGCGGGAGGCGCCGGGCACGCCGCCGGTGCTCGACGTCGCGGGCCCTCGCGAGTCGGAGGCGCCCGGGATCCAGGCCGCGGCCGCGGCGCTGCTGCGCGAGATCCTTGCGCCGTTCGGTGCTCAGCCCGCGTAGTACTGCGCCACCGTGATGCCGCCCGGCAGCGGCACCTCGTGGTCGAGCGAGACGAAGCGCCCCGCATCGTCCTGCCACAGCGCCGGCTCGAGCAGCGCGTACTTGTCCTCGTCCCACGTCGCCCAGTCGTCGAGCAGGAGCCCGCCGGTGTCGCTTGAGTTGGGATTGACGCACCAGAACGTGTGGCTGAGGCCGCGCTCGACGATGAGGTCGCGCACCGCCGTCATCCAGCGGTCCTGACGCTCGTCCTGCCCGAGCCGACCGCCCCACTCGCCGATCAGCACGGGGGCGATGCCCTCGGAGTCGAGGTAGAGCCAGTGGGGCTCCCACACGTCCCGCTCGAGCGAGTCCCTGCTGAACGCGGATCGGAACCACGGCTGCTCGTACACCAGCGGCCCGTACTCGTGCGGCGAGTACACCAGCCGGTCCTGGAAGCGGCCCAGGTCCACGGGGTGCTCGGCGGCGCCGCGCAGGTTCCCGCCCCACCACGTGGTGTCGTAGTCCGCCGGATCGGTGGAGGCCCACGACCCGCCCGCCCGGGGGTAGGACTCGACGCCCTCGACCAGCACCAGCACATTCGGGTGGATCGCGAGGATCCGCAGCGCCAGGTCCTGTGCCACCGCCCGCCAGTCCCCGGACGCCGTCCCGCCGCCCCAGGTGGCGCGCGGGCTCTCGCCGGCCTTGCCGTGCGGCTCGTTCTCGAGGTCGAACGCGACGATCGTGTCGTCCTCCCGGTAGCGCCGGGCGACCCACTCCCAGGCGTCCACGAAGTCCGCGGAGGTCACCGCGCCCGCGAACCACATCGGCGCCATGTGGCCGTTGTCGTCGGCCAGCGCCGAGTGGACGTCCAGGATCACCTTGACGCCACGCGCCTTGCAGCCCGCGAGGAAGGCGTCGAACACCTCGAGCGTCGTCATGCCCGCCTGCGGCCCGGCCTGGTTGACGCTCCCGGAGATGGTCGCGCGTCCGGCCCTCCACTCGAGCAGCAGCTCGGTCGAGACGGGCACGCGCAGCGTGTTGATGCCGCGCCGCGCCACCTGGTCGAGCACGGCGTCCATGTCCGCGGTCCACAGCCCATGCAGCACGCGCGCGGAGGTGTTGAAGCCGAACCAGCTCGCGCCGGTCATCCTCACGTCGTGACCCTCGAGGTCGACGATGCGCGCGCCGTCCGCGCGCAGCCAGTCGTCGCCGTCGCCTGCCGCGGCGGGGGCGACCGCCGCGGGGGACGATGCGCCGGTCGCGGCGGGCGCGGGGCTCGCCGTCGCCTCGGCCCCGCCCGTGCAGGGCAGGTCCGCCGCCGCGGGGGCGCCGCCGTCCGCGGTGAACCCGACCTCGGTGGAGGTCCCGGCCGCGAGGGCGCCGTTCCAGTCGACCGGACCCGCGGTCATGCGCCCGGTGTCGCCCGCCGCCAGGGTCGTGTTCCACGCGCCCGACACCACCGAGGAGCCCACGTCGACGGACACGGTCCACGTGTCGAGCGCGACGGCGGCCGTCACCGTGATCGTCGCGGTGTAGCCGCCCTCCCACGCGTCGCGGATGTCGAGCGCGGCCGTGCACGCCGGCTCCTCGGCGCGGACCGTGGTGGACGGCGACGGCGTCGCGCTCGGGGTCGTGCTCGGCGACGGGGTGACGGCCCGCGCCGCGGCGGAAGGCGAGGCGGTCGGGGTCGGGGCCGGCGCATCGTCCCGCGCGAGCGCCGAGACGGAGAGCACGCCGCCCACGCTCGCCGCGACGATCCCGACGGCGGCCGCGGCGGCGCGCAGCCCGCCCGGCACGCGCTCGACCAGCGTCCTCACGTCCACGCGCCGTCCCTTCCCTCGGGGTCCACCGGGATATCGGCAGGTGCATGAGGTCCCCCATGTGAGCGTTTACATTCGTAGTCATGACCGAAGCCATCCGCTCCGATCGCCAGCTGTCCGCCCTGCGTGAGCTCGCCGCGCGCGAGCTGTCGCGCGGGATCCTCCCGTTCTGGGAGTCGCACGCGTTCGCCGAGGACGGCACGCTGCGCGGCGGCGTGAGCGACGACCTGTCCTACCTCGACGACCTGCCGCGCCACTCGGTGCTCGCGGCCCGGATCCTGTGGACCTTCGCGTCCGCGGCTGCCGCGCTGCCCGACGAGCGCGAGCGGCACCTCGCGACCGCGCGGCGCGCCCTCGACCTCCTCGTCGGCCCCATGTGGGACGAGCACCACGGAGGCGTGTACTGGGCGCTCGCCGCCGACGGCACCGTCGCGGACGACCGCAAGCAGGTCTACGCGCAGGCGTTCACCCTGTACGGCCTGGCCGCGTGGGCGCGCGTGACCGGCGACGCGGACGCGCTCGAGCGGGCCCTGTGGCTGGCCGGCACCCTCGACGACACGGCCCGCGACCTGGAGTACGGCGGCTACGTCGAGGCGCTCGCGCGGGACTGGACGCCCACGGACCGGCTCGCGCTGTCCGAGGTCGACCCCGACGTGCCGAAGTCGATGAACACCAACCTCCACATGCTCGAGGCGCTCGCCGAGCTGCTGCGCGCCTCCGCGGACCTGTCCGCCCGCGAGGCGCTCGAGTCGCTGCTGCGCACCGCGCTCGACTCCATCGTGGTGACCGCGCCGTTCACGCATTGCGCGCTGTACTTCGACGAGGGCTGGGACCCGTGCTCCGACGGTGTCTCGTACGGCCACGACATCGAGACCTCGTGGCTCCTGTGGGACGCGTGGGAGGCCCTCGCGGCGCACGGCGTCGACGACGCCGACCTCGAGTGGCGCGTGCGCGAGGCGGCCCTCGCGCTCGCGGAGGCCGTCCGCACCGAGGGCGTCGACGCCGAGGGCGCCGTGCTCTACGCGGGCACCCCCGACGGCCCCACCGACCGCGACCGCCACTGGTGGCCGCAGGCCGAGGGCGTGGTCGGCTGGCTCAACGCCTTCCAGCTCGGGGGGCGCGCGGAGGACCGCCGCGCCGCGATCCGCGCGTGGGACTACATCGAGACCTACCTGGTGGACCGCGAGCACGGCGAGTGGTTCGCGCGGCTCGACGAGCGGAACCGGCCCCGCACGGGCGGTGCCGGCGACCTCAAGATGGGGCCCTGGAAGTGTCCGTACCACAATGCCCGCGCATGCCTGGAGGTGCTGCGCCGCGTCGAGGCCTGACCCCTAGGCTGGGGGCGTGACCAGGATCATCTCCGGCCGCTGGGGTGGCCGACGCCTCGCGGTGCCGCCCCGCGGCACGCGCCCCACCACCGACCGCGTGCGCGAGGCCGTCTTCAGCCGCCTCGACCACCAGGATGTGCTGCGGGGGGCCCGCGTGCTCGACCTGTTCGCCGGCTCGGGCGCGCTCGGATTCGAGGCGCTGAGCCGCGGCGCGTCCCACGCGACCCTGGTGGAGGCCGATGCGCGGGCCGTGGCGGTCCTGCGCGGCAACGTCCGCGACCTGGCCGCCGGCACGAGCGCGCGCGTGGTCAAGGAGCGGGTCCGTCCCTTCCTGTCGCGCGAGGCGGGGCCGTGGGACGTCATCGTCCTCGACCCTCCGTACGACATCCCCCGTGAGGACCTCGCCGCGGTGCTCGAGGCCGTCGCGACGCGCCTCGCGCCCGGCGGGATGGTGGTGCTCGAGTGGGCGTCGCGGGCGGGCGAGGCGCCGTGGCCGGCGCAGCTGCGGCCGGTCGCCGCGAAGGCCTACGGGGAGACGGCCGTGCACTACGCCGAGTCGGCGGCGGTCCGGTTGGACGCCAATGCCGACGGCGGTAGCGTCGACGCATGACCACCGCAGTCTTCCCTGGCACCTTCGACCCCGTGACGTGGGGGCACGTCGACATCGCGACGCGCGCCCGCTCGATGTTCTCCCGCGTGATCCTCGCCGTCGCCCACAACTCGACCAAGACCCCGCTGCTCGACCTCGAGACCCGCGTCGCGCTCGCGACCCGCGCCGTCGCGCCGCTCGACGGCGTCGAGGTCGTCGCCGTCGACGGGCTGCTCGTCGACTTCTGCCGCGACGTCAGCGCCGGCGTGATCGTCAAGGGCCTGCGCGGCGGCTCCGACTACGACTATGAGCGCCCCATGGCGCTCATGAACCGCTCGCTCACCGGCATCGAGACGGTGTTCATCACGGGCGACAACGCGCTCAGCCACGTGGCGTCGTCCCTCGTGCGCGACGTCGCGCGCCACGGCGGCGCCATCGGCCGCTACGTGCCCGAGGGCGTCGTCGACGCGGTCTCCGCGGCGCTCGCGACCGGGCGCGCCTGACGCGCGCCGGCGGCCCCCGCGCGGGCCGCGGGTAGACTCCCCGGAGGCGGCCGCACCTCACCCATCCGGGGAGGGGGGTCGCACGAGGCCGAGCAATTGGCCGAATCGGCCCTCATCGCGTACAGTTGTGGGCTGGCCCTGCCGACAAGGCGAGGCCGAGGTCCCCGCGGACCGGAACGACCAGGAGGCGCGTGTGGCTCACACTTCACGCCCTGCCCCCTCGCCGTACACCTTCTCTGTTCGAGATGTCGTGCGGCGCCCGGGTGCGCAGCGCATCGTCTCCGAGGCCTTCCCGGCCCCCGCGGTCCTCGGCACCGACCTGATCGGCGTGCCCGAAGGCGCGGAGGTGAGGCTCGAGCTGAGTTTCGAATCCGTGCAGGAGGGCATCTGGGTCTCCGGAACCGTCAACGGGACGGCGATCGGGGAGTGTGGACGGTGCCTGGACGAGGTGCGGCAAGAGATCGCCGCGCCGGTGCAGGGGCTGTTCGAGTATCCCGACACGCGCTCCGCGGGCGAGGACGAGGACTCGGAGGACGTCTTCAAGTTCGACGGTGAGAACCTCGAGCTCGAAGAGGTGGTGCGAGACGCGGTGGTGACGAGCCTCCCGTTCACACCCCTGTGTCGCCCGGACTGCCCCGGGCTGTGCGACCAATGCGGCGCGCGGCTCGCGGACGACCCGGACCACACGCATGATGTGCGGGACCCTCGATGGGCCGCGCTCCAGAGTTTCATCAACGAGAAAGAGAGTTAGCCGTGGCTGTTCCGAAGCGCAAGATGTCGCGCAGCAACACGCGTGCACGTCGTTCGCAGTGGAAGACGACCGCTGCCAACCTTTCGACCTGCCCTCAGTGCAAGGCCGACAAGCTGCAGCACACCGCCTGCCCCTCGTGTGGCGCCTACAACGGCCGCCAGTACGTCGAGGCGCTGCGCACCGAGCACGCGGGCTGAGGTTCACGCCTCACGGCGTGACGCGAGCATATGAGCATTCCGGGGCAGCAGGCAGCTGACGCCCTGATCAGCAGGTTGGGTGTCCAGGTGGACCCCGACCTGCTGGTGCTCGCTCTCACGCACCGCTCGTTCGCGTACGAGGCCGGCGGCCTCCCCACGAACGAGCGCCTGGAGTTCCTGGGCGACTCCGTGCTCGGCATCATCGTCACGGACCGCCTGTACCACGCGCATCCCGACCTCCCCGAGGGGGAGCTCGCGAAGATGCGCGCCGCGTGCGTCTCACAGCGCGCCCTGTCGCAGGTCGCCCGCGAGATCGGCCTCGGCCCCTGCATCCTGCTGGGCAAGGGCGAGCGCGCGACCGGCGGCAACGACAAGGACTCGATCCTCTGCGACGCCTTCGAGGCGATCCTGGGCGCGATCTACCTCACGCACGGCATCGACGTCGCGCGCGAGGTGGTCCTGCGCCTCGTGGGTCCGAGCCTCGCGATCGCCGCCACGTCGGGCGTCGCGCTCGACTGGAAGACCTCCCTGCAGGAGGCATGCGCCGAGCGCGGCCTCGGCAGCCCCGTCTACGAGGTCGTCGGCGAGGGCCCCGACCACGCGCGCCGCTTCACGGCGACCGTCGTGATCGCCGGCGAGCCCAAGGGCACCGGCACCGGCACCGCCAAGAAGCACGCCGAGCAGGACGCCGCCGCGGAGGCCTACGCGGCCGTCACCGCCGACGCCTGAGCCGCCGGGCCCCACCCCCTCCGCCGTGCCCGAGCTCCCCGAGGTCGAGACCGTCCGTCGCGGCCTCGAGACCCTGGTCGCGGGCACCCGCATCGACGCCGTCGAGATCCGCCGCGACTCCTGCGTCCGCCTGCTGTCGGGCGGCCCCGCCGAATTCTCCGCCCAGGTCACCGGCCTCACCCTGTCGCGCCTGGTCCGTCGCGGCAAGTTCCTGTGGGCGGAGCTCGCGCCCACGGCGGGGGACGATGCGCCGGTGCTCGCCCTGTCGGCCCACCTGGGCATGTCGGGACAGTTCCGCGTCCACGCCGATGCCCCTGAGCCGCACCGCCACTGCCGCGCGCGGTTCACCCTCGCGGCGCCCGATGCCTCCGCGCTCACCCTCGACTTCCTCGACCAGCGCACGTTCGGCTACCTCCACGTCGAGCCGCTCGTGCCCACGCCCGACGGCGGACCCGGCGGCCGCGGCACGCCGCTGCCCCTCCTGCCCGCCTCCGTGGCGCACATCGGCCGCGACGCGCTCGACCCCGGCCTCGACCGGACCGCGGCGACCCGGGCGCTGCGGCGCGGCACACGCGGGATCAAGCAGGTGCTGCTCGACCAGACGGTCGTGAGCGGGATCGGCAACATCTACGCGGACGAGGCGCTGTGGCTCGCCCGCGTCCACCCGGAGCGGCCCGCCCACGCGCTCACCGCATCGTCCGCGCGCACGCTGCTGGAAGCCGCGCGCGAGGTGATGGAGCGCGCGCTCGCCCAGGGCGGCACGAGCTTCGACGCGCTGTACGTCGATGTCAACGGGGAGTCCGGCTACTTCTCGCGCTCGCTCGAGGCGTACGGCAGGGCGGGGGAGCCGTGCTCGCGGTGCGGGTCGCCGCTGCGGCGCGAGAGCATCGGCGGGCGGTCGACGCATTGGTGCGCCCGGTGCCAGCGCCGTTGGACCGCGCGTCGCGCGGGTCCCGGGTCCTAGGACCGCGATACCATTCGTCCTATGTCTGACATCACCGTGCTGGTCCTCGACGACCACGAGGTCGTGCGCCGTGGCATCTGCGACATCCTCGAGCGCGCCGACGGCATCGCCGTCGTCGCCGAGGCGTCGACCGTCGCGCAGGCGGTGCGCCGCGCCGAGGCGGTGCGGCCGCAGGTGATCCTGTCCGACCTGCGCCTGCCCGACGGCACCGGCCTCGACGTGATCAACCACGTCCGCGCCAAGCTGCCGGAGACCCGCGTGGTGGTGCTCACGAGCTACGACGACGACGAGGCCCGCGCGGCCGCGCGCAACGCCGGCGCCGACGTGTTCCTCGCCAAGACCGCCGACTCGCACGAGGTCCTCAAGGCCGTCCGCGACGCCGCCTCGGGTCGCGAGCACGGCCAGCACATCTCCGTCCACGAGGACGACGTGGTCGCCCGGCTCACGCCGATGGAGCGCCGCGTGCTCGACCTCGTCGGCGCGGGCCTCGCGAACCGCGAGATCGCGGACAAGCTCGGGATCGCCGAGAAGACCGTGAAGAACCACGTGACGAGCGTGCTGGCCAAGATGGGCCTCCAGCGCCGCACCCAGGTGGTCGCGTGGGCGACCGCCAAGCGCGCGCACTCCTTCCGCGGCTAGCGGCGCGGGGCCGGCGGCCGCCGGCCGGCGGGCTTGGCCTGTCGACCCTGGTCCACACGGCTTCTGCACCTGCGGGCGCTCACCTCGGGGTTTGGCGCGCGAGTTGCAGTGGAGAGCGCTCTCGCGCGGCTTCGTGTGTGATCAGGGCAGCGCCAGCGCCACGCGCGCGAACGTCAGCCGGCGCCCTCGACGTTCCACTCGGCGACGGTGCCGGGACGCTCCGCGCCCGGGCGCGACGGCGCGAGCGTGAAGGTGCCGTTGCGACGCAGCGCGCGGTTGGCCAGGTTCGACGTGCCCGAGTGCCGGTTGGTCGCCCCGCCGGGGCCGATGCCGTCGTCGACCACCTCGACGACGAGGCGGCCGTCCGCGCCCGACACCGCCATGTACACCGAGGTCGCCTGCGAGTGCCGCGCGACGTTGGAGAGCATCTCGCGGACCACGGCGACGAGGTCGTCCGACAGCGACGGGTCGCCGCCCACGGCGTGCGACACCTGCCCCCAGTCCACCTGGACGCGCGGCGCGAAGCCCATCGAGTCCGTCGCCATGACGATCTCGCGGCGGATGCGCTCCGAGATGGGCTCCGACGTGCGGTGCCCGGACAGCGAGCTCATGACGCCGCGCACCTCGTGCTGGGCCCGCTTGACGTGGTCGAGCGTGCGCGACAGGCGCGCCGCGATGCGCGGCTCGACGTCGTGCGAGATCGCCTCGATCTGCATCGCGGTCGCGAACAGCTCCTGCGACACGAAGTCGTGCAGGTCGTCGGCGAGGCGCTGGCGCTCCTCGAGGAGCTGCGTCTTGCCCTTGACGTGCGAGAGCTCCGCGACCGACAGCGCCATCGCGGCCTGCGTCGCGAAGCGCTGCGCGATCTCCAAGTCCTCCGCGGTGAAGGTCGGCATGCCGCGGTCGCGCCACAGCATGAGCAGCCCCACGGGACGGTGCTCGGCGCTCAGGGGCGCGTAGAGGGTGGGGCCGAAGCCGCGGACCACCTCGAGGACGGTGTTGCCCGGCGGCTCGGCGGAGATCACGCCGAGCCCGGACTCGATGACCTCGAACGCGCGGCCCTCGGTGGGCAGCTCGAGCCCCAGGAGCGCGGTGGCCTGCGGCCCCGCGGTGATCTCCATGGTCCACGTGCCGTCCATCCCGGGCAGCACGAGCGCCACGTTGACGGCGCCGGCGAGGTCCTTGGCCGAGCGCACGATGGTCTCGAAGACCTCCTCGTCGCCCGGGTCCGCGAGCAGCGCGGTGGTGATGTCCTGCGACGCGTTGAGCCAGCGCTCGCGCGCGAGCGCCTTCTCGTACAGCTGCGCGTTGTCGATCGCGACGGACGCCGCCGCGGCGAGCGCCTCGACCGCGGCCTCGTCCTCGGGGGTGAACTCGCCGGGCTTGCTCGCGAGGTACAGGTAGCCGAACACGCTGCCGCGGACCTTGAGCGCGGTGCCGAGGAACGAGCCCATAGGCGGGTGGTGCCTGGGCATCCCCTGGAACGCGGGGTGCTGCGTGAGGTCCGCGAGCACGAGCGTGCCCTCGTCGGGGATGTTGCCCAGCACGCCCACCGCGTTCGGCGCCCGCCGGATGTGCTCCCACACGCCCGACGGCATGCCCTTGTAGTGGAAGTCGACGCTGATGCCGTCCTCGTCGAGGACGTTGATCGCCGCGTACTTGGCGTCCGTCTGGTCCATCAGCGCCGTGAGGAGCATGTCCAGCGTGTGGGCGAGGTCGAGCTCGAGGTTGAGCGACACGATCGCGTCCGTCATCGCGTCGGACAAGCGCGACTCCTTCCGGGGGGCAGGTTCAGTCATCGAGGCTCACCACCGCATCCGCCAGGTCGAGAAGGCTGAGATCGTGCGTGACGAGGACAACGGTACGGCCCTCCGCCGTCATCCGTGACACCATCGCGCGCAGCGCCGAGGCGCCGGAGTCGTCGAGGTGCTCGGCCGGCTCGTCGATGAGGAGCACCGGCGCCGGCACCAGGCTCGTGCGCGCCAGCAGCAGCCGGCGCCGCTCGCCGCCCGAGACGGTGCGCCCGCCCGGGCCGAGCTCGGTGTGGATGCCGGCGGGCAGGCCCCGCACCCACGCGTCGAGCCCGACGAGCGCGAGCGCGACCCACGCCTCATCCTCGGTCACGTCGCCGCGCGCGACGCGCAGGTTCTCGAGCACGGTGGTGCCGAACACGTGCGCGTCCTCGGCCGTCATCGCGATCGTCGTGCCGGTGAGCGCGGGGGAGACCTCCGTGCCGCCGAGCGTGGCCGTGCCGGCGGCGGGCGGCAGCGCGCCCGCGAGCGTCGTGAGCAGCGTCGTCTTGCCCACGCCCGAGCGGCCCACCACCGCGAGCACCGCCCCGGCATCGACCGTCGCGGTCACCGGCCGGGTGGGCTCCGCGCCGGGCCACGCGACGCTCAAGCCGTCCAGCACCAGGGACGATGCGCCGGTCATGCGGGCGGGCGCCGCCGGCTCGGGCGCGTCCTCGGCCGTGAGCTCGGCGAGGCGGCGCGCGGCGGCCGCGGAGCGGAAGTACTGCTGGACCGCGGCGGGGACAGCGCCCATGGCCTCGAACGCCGCGAGCGGCAGGAGGGCCACCACCGCGGCCGAGGGCCCGTCGAGGTCGCCGGACCGCACCGCGAGCACGCCGAGCGCGACGAGCGCGATGACGGCGAGCCCCTGGAACAGCGCCTGCGCGCCGGCGGCCCACGCGGCGGGCCGCGCGGCGAGCTCGTGCGCGTGCTCGGCGTCGCGGTCGGCGCCGGCGAGCGCGGCATCCGCCTCGTCGAGGGTGCCCCACACGCGGTGCTCGGCGGCGCCGTCCATGGCGGACAGCGCGGCCGCGGTGACCTCGGCGCGGGCACGGGTGCCCGCCACCGCCGCGATGCGCGCGGAGCGGGCCGTCAGGACGGCGGGGACCACGCCCGCGAGGATCAGCGCGACGCCGAGCGCGAGCCCCGCGAGGGGGATGAGCGCGCCCGCGATCGCGACGGCGATCGCGGACACCGTGACCGCGACGCCGACCGGGATGACGGCGCGGACCACGGCGTCGCCGATCGCGTCGAGGTCGGCGCCCATGCGGGCGACGATGTCTCCGCGGCGCAGGCCGAGCACGGTGCGGGCGCCCGAGCGCGCGAGGCGGTCGTAGGCCCGCTCGCGCAGGGTGACGACGCCGCGAAGCGCGGCGTCGTGGGACGCGAGCCGCTCGACGTAGCGGAACACGCCGCGCGAGATGCCGAAGAACCGGACCACGGTGGCGGCGAGCGCGACGTCCGCGGGCGAGGGCATCTGGGCGGCCTTCGCGATGAGCCAGGCTGACACGGCCGCGAGGCCCACAGCGGAGCCCAGGGCCATGGTGCCCGCGAGGATCGCGCGGGCGATCGCCCAGCGCGTCACGCCGGTGTCGCGGATCGCGGCGCGCAGGACGGTGGGGTCGGACTCGGGTCGCGCGCTCACGCGGCCACCTCCGTGCGGGTCGCGGTGACCTCGACCACCGCGTCGGCGGCGGCGAGGACCTCGGCCTCGTGGGTCGCCACGATCACCGTCGCCCCGGCGTCCGCGAGGGCTCGCATCCGGGCGATCACGTCCGCGCGCGACGCGCGGTCGAGGTGGGACGTGGGCTCGTCGAGCAGCACGAGCGGCCGCCCCGACTCGAAGGCGCGCGCGAGGGCGCGGCGCTGGCGCTGCCCGAGGGAGAGCGTGCGAGCCGAGGGGCCGAGGTCGGGGCGCTGCGGCACCCACGCGACCTGGGCGAGCCAGGACGGCTCGTCGACCGCCGCATCGTCCCTCAGCACGGCGGCGCCGGCCACCGCGACCGTTCCCGCGTCGAGGGGCAGCAGACCGGTCAGGGCGAGCAGGGCCGTCGACTTGCCCTCGCCGTTGGGGCCGCGCAGGGCGGTCACCGTGCCGGGGGCGGCGGCGAACGTGAGCGGGCCGGGGGCGAGGCGCGTGCCGTCCGGCGTGGCGACGGCCAGCCCGGCGACCGTCAGCGTGGCGCCGCGCAGCGCGGGCGCGGGCCCGAGGGACGTGCGCTCCCGCGCGCCGTCGGCCCCGTCGAGCAGCGTGAACGCGGCGTCGGCCGCGGCGAGCCCGTCGGCAGAGGCGTGGAAGTGGGTGCCGACGTTGCGGATCGGCAGGTAGGCCTCGGGGGCGAGGATGAGCACCGCGAGGGCCGTCTCGATGCCGATGCCGCCGTCGATGAGGCGGAAGCCCATGGTCACCGCGACGATCGCGACGGCGAGCGTGGTGAGCAGCTCGAGCACCATGCCCGACAGGAAGGCGACGCGCAGCGAGCCCATCGTGGCGCGACGCTGGGCGTCGCCGAGCTCGCGCACGCGTGCGGCGGGACCGCGCTCGCGGCCCAGCGCCTTGAGCGTCGGCAGGCCCTCGATCAGGTCGAGCGTGCGCGTCCCGAGGCGCTGTATGGCCTCGAGGTGGCGCTCCGACCGCTCCTGCGTCACGAGACCCACGAGGATCATGAAGGCGGGCACGAGCGGCAGCGTCGCGACCACGATGACCGCGGACAGCCAGTCGAGGCCGAGCACCACGACGATCATCACGGGCGTGACGGTCGCCGCCAGGGCGAGCTGCGGCAGGTAGCGCACGAAGTACGGCAGGAGGTCGTCGAGCCCGCGCGTGACGAGTGTCGCGACGTCGGCGGTGCGTGAGGCGCCCCAGCGCGGGCCGCGCGCGACGACATGGGAGACGACCATCTCGCGCAGCTGCGAGACCACCCGGACGCCCGCGCGGTGCGCGAGGCGCTCCTGCAGCCACTGCACGGCCGTGCGCGCGGCGACGACGCACGCGAGCAGCGCGAGCCCGGTCGCGAGCGAGCGGGCCCCCTCGGGGACGATGCGCCCCCACCAGCCGAGACCGTCCGCGTCCAGCGGGGCGGGGGACAGGATGGGCGCGAGCATGCGGGCGAGCAGCAGCGCCTGGGCGAGGATGAGCAGGGACGTCAGAAAGCCCAGACCCGCCGTCACGAGGATGTGACGGCGGGCCGGGCCGATCCGACGGATGAGCCGCGGATCCAGGGGCTTCATCTAGACGGTGGTCTTCCGCTTGGGGAAGAACGTGAGCTCGCTGTGCTCCGGGATGTGCTCCATCGACAGCCGCTTGCGGAACACCCAGTAGGTCCACGCCTGGTAGGCGAGCACCACCGGGGTCATGATCACCGCGACCCACGTCATCACCGTGAGCGTGTAGTCCGTGGACGACGCGTTGTCGACGGTGAGGGAGTTCGCCGGGTCGTTGATGGCGGGCATGACGTTGGGGTACATCGAGCCGAAGATCAGCAGCACGGCGCCCACGATCGCGACCGCGCTCGCGATGAACGCCCACCCGAAGCGGCCCTTGAGGGTCGAGAACCACGCGCCGACGAGCGCGACCGCGGCGAGCGCGACGGCCGCCCACGTCCACGTGTTGCGCGAGTAGGCCAGCTGGGCCCAGACGGCCCACGCGCCGGCGACGACGATGGTCGCGAGCGACGCCTTGCGGGCGAACGCCTCGGCGCGCTCGCGGATCTCGCCGTCGGTCTTGAGCGACAGGAAGATCGCGCCGTGGGAGAGGAAGATCGCGAGCGTGACCAGGCCGCCGAGCAGGGCGAACGGGCTGAGCAGGTCGAAGAAGTTGCCCACGTACTGGTGGTCGGCGTCCAGCTTGACGCCGCGCACGAGGTTGGCGAACGCCACGCCCCACAGGATCGAGGGCACCCAGGCCGAGCCGATGATCACGTAGTCCCAGCGCGAGCGCCAGGCCTGGTCGTTGATCTTGCCCCGGTACTCGATCGCGACGGCACGCACGATGAGCGCGACGAGGATGAGCAGGAGCGGCAGGTAGAACCCGGAGAACATGGTGGCGTACCACTCGGGGAACGCGGCGAACGTCGCGCCGCCCGCGGTGAGCAGCCACACCTCGTTGCCGTCCCACACGGGGCCGATGGTGTTGAGGACCACGCGGCGGCCCTTGTTCGAGCGGCCGATGATCGGCATGAGCATGCCGACGCCGAAGTCGAAGCCCTCGAGGACCAGGTAGCCGGTCCACAGGACCGCGATGAGGATGAACCAGAAGTCGGACAGTTCCATGAGCGGGGACTCCTTAGTACGCGAACGACAGCGGCGTGGACTGGTCGTCGTCCTTGCGGACCACGGGCTCCTCGACCTCGGGGGCGCCCTCGACCGAGTAGCGCTGGATGAGCCGGAACCAGAACACGGCCAGCACCGCGTAGACGACGGTGAACGTGATCATCGACGTGAGGATCTCGCCCGCGCTGACCGAGGACGAGACGCCGAACTGCGTCATGAGGAAGATCTCGTCGGAGCCCGTGGGGTTCGGGGCCACCACGAACGGCTGGCGCCCCATCTCCGTGAAGATCCAGCCGAAGCTCGCCGCGAGGTACGGCATCGGCAGGGACACCAGCGCGAGCGTCCTCATCCAGCCGGGCAGCGCGGTGCGCTTCTTGCGCGTGAACCACAGGATGCTCAGCGCGAGCGCGGCGGAGAACGCCGCGAGGCCGATCATGAGGCGGAAGGACCAGTACGTGACCGCGAGGTTGGGGCGGTACTCGATGGTCTCGCCGTCGGGCGTGGTCGCGCCGTAGCGCTCCGCGTACTGCTCCTGGAGCTGGTCGAGGCCGGTGACCTCGGCGTTCCAGTCGCCGGTCGCGAGGTAGGACGTGAGGCCGGGGATCTCGATGAGGTGGCGGACGGAGGCAGGGTCGTCGCCCGCGAGGTTGCCGATCGCGAGCAACGAGAACGGTGCGGGCTGCTCGGTGTCGATGATGCCCTCGGCCGCGGCCATCTTGATGGGCTGCTGCTTGAACATCAGCTTCGCCTGCAGGTCGCCGGTGATGAGGACGCCGACGCCCGCGAGGATCATGACGACCGCGCCGAAGCGCGCCGCGGTGCGGTACATCGACACATCCGGGTGGTCGGCGTCCTCGCGGTGCTTGCGGACCATCCAGTAGACGGCGATGCCCGACACGAAGGTCCCGGCGACCAGGAAGGCGGTCGCGATGACGTGCGGGAAGGCCACCAGCGTGGTGTTGTTCGTCAGCACGGCGCCGATGTCGTTCATCTCGGCGCGGCCGGTCTCGGGGTTGTACTCCGCGCCGACGGGGTGCTGCATCCACGAGTTCGCCGCGATGATGAAGTAGGCCGACAGCAGCGAGCCGATCGAGAAGCACCACACGGTGAGCAGGTGCACCTTCTTCGGCAGGCGGTCCCAGCCGAAGATCCACAGGCCCAGGAACGTCGACTCGAGGAAGAACGCGAGCAGCGCCTCCATCGCGAGCGGCGCGCCGAAGATGTCGCCGACGAACCGGGAGTACTCGGACCAGCTCATCCCGAACTGGAACTCCTGGACGATGCCGGTGGCGACGCCCAGCGCGAAGTTGATCAGCAGCAGCTTCCCGTAGAACTTGGTGAGACGCAGCCACCTCTCGTTGCCCGTGCGGACCCAGGCGGTCTGCATGATCGCGACGAGGATCGACAGGCCGATCGTGAGGGGGACGAGGACGAAGTGGTAGACGGTGGTGATACCGAACTGCCAACGGGCAAGCTCGAGCGCATCCATGGGACGGGGACCTCCTTGGGTGTTCCTACCGGGAAACCTAGTGCCGGCGCCGGCTCGGCGCACCGGGACAAAGGTCCCTGGAGGCCCGATCGCACCAGCGAGGACGCCGCGAAGGGGCCTGGTGGCAGGGCGGATGGCCGTCGGCGGATCGTGTCTCGATCGGGACACGGCGCGTGACACGCGGCCGGATACCCGTGTCATGAGCCTCCTGTGACACAATGGCCTGCAGGTCAGGCATCCAGCCACACCGGATGCCCACCGCGCGACAGACGCAGCGAGGACGTAGCTGCCAGTCCCGCCGGATCACGCAGGCCTACAGGCCATCTGCGGAGAAATCGGGGATGGGCGCTCGAGATCGCCGCTGTCCGCCGCGACCAGCAGACTTCCGTGGCCGCTTGCGAGCCACGAACGACGATGAGGTCGGGACCGCGTGTGGGCGGTCCCGATTCGAGGTACCCGCGTTGAGCGAGGAAAACACCACCCCCGACAGCCCCGTCGCCGCCCCGATCTTCCAGGCGCCCGAGCCCACCCGCTCGCGTCGCGCCTCGGCACCGGCCGGCCCTCCCGCGGCGGCCACCCCGCCGCCGGTGTCGGCGACCCCGCCGTCCGCGTCGCCGTTCTCGGCCCCCAGCGCCCCCGCGCCGGCCGAGGAGCGCACCCCGGACGAGGCCCCCAAGCGCAAGCGCTCGGGCGGCAAGAAGAAGCCGAAGGCGACCGACGCCGAGCAGGCGACCGAGGCGGCCGAGCCCACCGAGGCCGCGGCCGAGCCGGCGTCCGAGCGTCCGGCGCGCCGCCGCGCGCCCTCCAAGGCCAAGGCCGAGGAGGCACCCGCCGAGCCCGAGGCCGACGAGGAGCAGACGGACGAGGCGTCGGACGGCGACTCCGGCGACGGTGACGGCGAGGGCGGCCCGCGCCGCCGCCGCCGGCGTGGCGGCCGCGGCCGCGGCAAGAAGCGCCCGAACGAGGGCGGCTCCGACGCCGAGGAGGGCGCCGAGGCGCCCGGGGACGACGAGCCCGCCGACGAGACCGACACCGAGGCCTCGTCCGAGGGCGACGAGCCCGGCGACGACACCGATGGCGAGGGCGGCACGCGCCGTCGCCGCCGCCGCAGCCGCGGCTCCCGGACCTCCTCCGGGTCGTCGTCGACCTCGTCGTCCGGCGCATCGTCCCACGACGACCAGCTCCAGGGCTCGACGCGCCTCCAGGCCAAGCGCCAGCGTCGCCGCGAGTCCCGCGACGGCCAGCGCCGCCGCCCCGTGATCTCCGAGGCCGAGTTCCTCGCCCGCCGCGAGTCCGTCAAGCGCTCGATGGTGGTGCGCGAGAAGGACTCCCGCGTCCAGATCGCCGTGCTCGAGGACGACGTCCTGGTCGAGCACTACGTCTCCCACCAGGCGCAGCAGTCGATGGCGGGCAACGTCTACCTCGGCCGCATCCAGAACGTACTGCCCGGCATGGAGGCCGCGTTCGTCGACATCGGCCGCGGCCGCAATGCCGTGCTGTACGCCGGCGAGGTCAACTGGGACGCCGCCGGCCTCGAGGGCAAGGCCAAGCGCATCGAGCTCGCGCTCAAGCCCGGCGACACCGTCATGGTGCAGGTCACCAAGGACCCGATCGGCCACAAGGGCGCCCGCGTCACCTCGCAGATCTCGCTCGCGGGCCGCTTCCTGGTCTACGTCCCCGGCGGCGGTGTCACCGGCATCAGCCGCAAGCTGCCCGACACCGAGCGCAACCGCCTCAAGAAGCTGCTGCGCGAGGTCATCCCGTCGGACGCGGGCGTCATCGTGCGCACCGCGGCGGAGGGCGCCTCGGAGGAGGAGCTGCGCGCCGACGTCGAGCGCCTCAAGCGTCAGTGGCAGACCATCCTCGACGAGTCCAAGCCCGGCACCAAGGCGCCGAAGCTGCTGCGCGGCGAGCCCGACATGGCCATCCGCGTGGTCCGCGACATCTTCAACGAGGACTTCGACTCGCTCACCATCCAGGGCGACGACACATGGAACTCGCTGTCCATGTACGTCGGCCAGGTGGCCCCCGACCTCATGCCGCGCCTGCACAAGTTCGTGGGCGACCGCGACGTGTTCGCGGAGTCGCGCATCGACGAGCAGCTCGCCAAGGGCATGGACCGCAAGGTCTGGCTGCCCTCGGGCGGCTCGCTCGTCATCGACCGCACCGAGGCCATGACGGTCATCGACGTCAACACGGGCAAGTTCGTCGGCAAGGGCGGCACGCTCGAGGAGACGATGACGCTCAACAACCTCGAGGCGGCCGAGGAGATCGTCCGCCAACTGCGCCTGCGCGACATCGGCGGCATCATCGTGATCGACTTCGTCGACATGTTGCTCGAGGCCAACCGCGACCGCGTGCTGCGCCGCCTCATCGAGTGCCTGGGCCGCGACCGCACCAAGCACCAGGTCGCCGAGGTCACCTCGCTCGGCCTCGTGCAGATGACCCGCAAGCGCGTGGGCCAGGGCCTGGTCGAGGCGTTCTCGGAGACCTGCGAGCACTGCAAGGGCCGCGGCTTCCTGGTCCACGGCGAGCCCGTGGCCGAGGCGAGCGAGAAGCAGCCCGAGACGCGCCGCTCGCGCGGCTCGCGCGGCGGCCAGCAGAACCAGCAGTCCCCGCAGCAGAAGCAGCAGGGTGGTCAGCAGGGCCAGCAGCAGAAGAAGCAGCAGCCCGAGGAGCAGCCCGCGCCGGTCGAGCCCGACACGCACGCACACGGCGAGACCCACGCGCTCGACGACCGCGAGGAGGCGCGCGCCGCGGTCAAGGCGACGCTCGCGTCGATCGCTGCCGCGGCCGAGAAGGCGCACCACCACGACGACCATGACGAGGTCGTCACCGACGCCGGCGACGCCGAGAAGGTCATCGACGTGCCGATCATCCTCCCCGAGCCGGGCGAGCAGGCCGACGGCGAGTAGGCCCGTCCACGCATCATGAACGAGGCGCGTCCCGCGAGGGGCGCGCCTCGACGCGTGTCCGTCAAGGTTGGCGCAGGACGCGTACCGGATCTCGCAGGCTCAACACCCATGAGGGAACCGCCGTCGCGGCGGATGCGGCGACTATGAGGAGCCAGCCGATCGCGAGCTGGTAGGTCACCGACGGAGCGCTCACCGCGTCGGCCGCCGCGCCGATCCCGAGCGTGACCATCGCGACCATGGTGCCACCGACCGCGAGCAGGCCGACCTGGGCGGTGGCGATGGCGACGATTGTCGTTCGCGTTGCGCCGAGCGCACGGCGACGCCCGAGGTCGCGCTGTCGGAGAAGCGTCCACACCACCACGATGATGCCGATCAGCGCCGCGCCGCCGCCTGCGAGCGCGAGCACCAGGTAGCGCGAGAACCGATCGACCTCGACGCGGATCGCTTCATGCGACTCAAGGGAACCGGCGGTGGTCGAGACCTGGGTCGCAGCCTCGCCGAAGAGCGCCGGGGCATCGAGCGCGTGGCGGGCCGCCAGAGCCGGAGAGGGTGCCAGGACGTAGACCGCGCGCGCCTCGATCGGCTCGTCGTCGTCCAGCACGAGGCCCGACCCGGCCAGCGATGTGAAGGCGGTCGCATCCGCTCGATACGTGCCGGCCACCGGAATGCCGACGCCGTCTCGCCGCGCGTACTCGCGGATTGCGACATCCCGACCCGAGGACGGCATGTAGAGCCCCGGCAAACCGCCTCCGGGGAAGGCGATCAGCGTCGGTTCTGCTCCCGCCAGGGCCACCTCGCGCACGGGGACAGGAGCGCCTCCGCCACCCAGCACGGTCGGTCTCATGTCCACCGCGTCGCCGACGGCGACGACGACATCCACGTCGGAACGCGCTGCGTAGGTCTCGAGCGCCAGACGCGAGATGGTGACGGCGGACTCGGTGGAGACGACCGTCACCCGGAACTCTGGGGAGTCGAGCTCGTCGGCAACGCGGGCGGCCGCGACCTCGGCGCGGCCCGAGGTGAGCGCCGCCGACACGAGCGCCGCGGCCACGACCAGGAGCACCAGGGCCGACATCACGCGCGCGGCCACGGCCGCGCGCCACGCTTCACGGAGCAGCCGAGCGGTGCGCACTGAGTACCTCGAACTCGATGGACGCGTCACACCTTGCCGCGAGCCGGTCGTCGTGGGTCACCACGAGCACGCTGGTGCCGTGACGATGCGCCTCGTCCCGGAGCCGGTCCACGACGCGGTCGCCGTTCGCGCGGTCAAGGTTTCCGCTCGGCTCGTCGGCGAGGATCACGGTCGGCGCCTTGACGAGCGCACGGCAAAGCGCCACGCGTTGCGACTGCCCGCCTGACAGTGAGCTCGCCTTTGCACGCGCGTGGTCGCTCAGCTCGAACTCGGCGAGCAGGGCGTGGGCACGTGCCGCGATGTCGCGTGGGGCGCGGCCGGTGAAGGCCGCGCCCTCGGTCACGTTGTCGATCACCGACCTCGTGGTGTCGAGCATCGCATCCTGGAAGACGAAGCCGATGGACGCGGCGCGCAGTCGGCTGCGATGCCGGTCCGGCAGGTGTGAGACAGTACGTCCGTTCAGCAGGACCTCCCCATCTTGCGGCGTCAGCATGAGTCCGCAGAGGTACATGAGCGTCGACTTGCCGCATCCGGAGGGACCCCGCAGCGCGGTGAGCGCACCGGGCGCGAGCGTGAGGTCGACCCCATCGAGTACGGGGGTGGAGTCCGAGCGGTACTGGAAGGTGACGTCGCGCAGGGCGATCATGACGCGCCGACCTCGGCTAGCACCACGGTGGTGCCGATCGCGACGCCCTCGACCACGGCGACGCCGCGGTCCGCTGCCAGGACCGTCACCCGCTGCCTCGCCCCGGTCGCGGTGATGACGAACGTCTCGCCGACGGCATCCTGGCGGATCGCGCCGACCGGTACGCACGCGCCCGTGACGGGCGAGACCACCTGGATCACAACAGCGAGCTGGGCTCCATCGGCGATGTCGGCGCACTGCGCCGCACAGTGGTCCGCGAGCTCGACCGGGATGCGCGTCTGCCCCTCGTCGGTCTTCTCGGGCTGACCGAGGGAGCCCGCGACATCTCCCGCGGGCGTCGCCGCGCTGACCGTCATGCCGACCCGGAACGTCGGTGCGACGTCGCCTTCGGTCAGGATGGTCAGCACGGGTGTCGAGGCGCGGATGGCCCCGATCGGCTCGCCGGCTGCGAGGCGTACTCCGACCGAGAGATCCGCCGTCGGCGCGAACGAGGCCGGCAGCTGTGGAACGAACACGACCTGCCCCAGGTCGACGACGCCATCCGCGGGTGCGGCACCACCCAGCGCGCGTTCCCAGCGTTCCACTGCGGTCGCGGTCGACGCGCCGAACACTCCGTCGATCCCCCCGTCGGCGGCGAGCGCGCCGATCTCGACGAGCAGGCGCTGCAGCTGCTCGACGTCGCGACCGTGCGTGCCCACCGACAGCTGACGGTACATCGGCACGTCGCCGAGTGCGACGACGATGGGGCGCTCGTCTACCCAAGCGAGCGTCGACCCCTGGTCTGCCGCGATAGCGTCGACTCGACGCGTGACCACACCGTCCGCGCCCGCCTGGACCTCCGCCATAACCGGCCAGGTCAACGTCGCCGTCGCGGGGATCTCGCGGCTCACCGTTCCCTCGGCCACCACCGCGGTCACCGAAGCGTCGTCCGCGTGGCCCGCAGGTTCGGAGGCGAGCGCGCGCTCGGTCGCGGACCACGTGAGAACGGAGACCATCGCGACCGACGCGAGCCACACCGTGGCCGCCGCGATGCGGCGTCTCACCTGACGGTCCTTCGCTCTACAGGCATGCGGACTCCGCCTCGGCGAGCGTCTCGACGGTGCCGTCGGCGACGGCGTCGAACGGGCTCCACACCGCTCCCTTCGAGTCGATCCATGCCTCGCGCGACGGCGGTTCATCTACGGGGTAGCCGTGTGAAACCAGACACTCGGCCTGAACCAGGAGATCGTCGAAGACCGCGCTGAGATACGCCGGGTCGTCGAGAGGATCGGCGCCGATCTCGCCGGAGGACATGAGTTCGCTCTCGCACGTGTCGAAGGTCGCGTCGATGGTGCCTTGGTCGAGCACCGTGTTGTCGTAGGAGTAGCCGCCATTCTCAATGGTGATCGGCAGGCCGCGGTCCACCATGCAGGAGTAGATCGCGTCGTAGCGGTCCGCGACCTGGTGGACCGCGCCGGCAGCGGGTGACAGGGTGCCGGAGTCCGTCACCGGCACTGGGGCGTGCGTGCACCCTGTGAGCGCGAGGGCGACGACCACAGCCGCAGCCGCGAGCATGGAACGCTCACGGCTGCGGGCGATCAGGTGGGCGCCGGGCCCCGGATCAGTCAGCAGCGCAGTAGGCACTGGAGTCCGTGTACGAGAAGTAGCCGATCCCGCCGGTGAGGTAGTACGACGCGGACGCGAAGCCCCAGCCCTTGTAGCTGTAGTGAACGTAGCCGTAGTCCGAGAAGACGGACGTGTAGTTGCGCTGGGTGTGGGAGTGCGTGCCGTCGGCACGGATCTTCGTGGCCACAGGGCTGTCCTCAGTGCAGTACTTGGTGCCTTGCTCTGCGCCCGCGTAGGCGCTCGCTGGTGCCGCGACGCCCAGCACCAGCGCTGCGCCGACGGCAAGGGGCGCGATGACCTCGACGACCTTCCTCATGGCAGACTCCCTTTGATCCGCGTGCTGGCGGATTGCCGCCAGTGGCTCGAGTTTCCGATTTCCCTGGTAATGCAGCAAGTGCCTCTGGGTGACATTCATCTGAGCGTTACCCCGGGTTCACTTGCGGCGGACCGGGGTGAGTCGCCGTGACTCGCGCGCACCGGTCCCCGCTCGGCAAGAGCGGCGGGGGCGGTAGAGTGAAGCCCGGACACGCCGGCGACGGCGTGTCGCGGAGAGATCCGTTGGCAGTGTCGGACGGGCCGTCCCGACGGCGTCCGCGGGTGACACGCCCGGTTTGACCGGCGAGGTGTGCAGCGGGTACATTTGTACGTCGGCGCGTCGAGCGCTGAGGCCCTGCCTGCGCCCTCATCGGGAGCGGCTGCGGCAGGAAATCCGACCTCATTCGGGGTCGTACCAACGAGTTTCACGAGGAATAGACATGGTGTACGCGATTGTGAAGGCCGGTGGCCGCCAGGAGAAGGTCTCCGTGGGCGACGTCGTCGTGGTCGACCGTCTGAAGGCAGACGCCGGTTCGACCGTCGAGCTCGCTCCGGTGCTGCTCGTCGACGGTGACAAGATCACCTCCGACGCGAAGGCGCTGGCCAAGGTCAAGGTGACCGCCGAGGTCGTGCGCGACGAGCGCGGCCCGAAGATCACCATCCTCAAGTACAAGAACAAGACTGGCTACCGCAAGCGCATCGGTCACCGACAGGACCTGACGCGCCTCAAGGTCACCGGCATCAAGTAAGCGAGGAGACACTCATGGCACACAAGAAGGGCGCGAGCTCCTCGCGCAACGGTCGCGACTCGAACCCCCAGTACCTCGGCGTGAAGCGCTTCGGTGGCGAGGTTGTCAACGCAGGCGAGATCATCGTCCGCCAGCGTGGCACGCACTTCCACCCGGGCAACAACGTCGGCCGCGGCAAGGACGACACGCTGTTCGCGCTGGCCGCCGGTTCGGTCCAGTTCGGTCAGCGTCGTGGCCGCAAGGTCATCGACATCGTCGAGGCGTAAGCACTCGACACCCACACTTCGGTCAGGGGCGCGCCGCGAGGCAGCGCCCCTGACTTGTTTCTAGGCTGGGGACGATGCGGGGGACACCCCCGCGCGCATCGTCGCCCCGCCGCGTGCACCAGGAGGCACCCATGGCATCGTTCGTCGACCGCGTGACGCTGCACGTCACGGCGGGCAACGGCGGCCACGGCGTCGCCTCCGTCCACCGCGAGAAGTTCAAGCCGCTCGGCGGCCCCGACGGCGGCAACGGCGGCCGCGGCGGCTCGGTCGTGCTCGTGGTGGACCCGCAGGTGACCACGCTGCTCGACTACCACCACGCGCCCCACCGCACCGCGGAGAACGGCAAGCAGGGCGCCGGCGACATGCGTCACGGCGCCAACGCCGCGGATCTGCGCCTGGGCGTGCCCAACGGCACGATCGTGAAGACGCGCGAGGGCGAGGTCCTCGCCGACCTCGTGGGCGAGGGCGCGGAGTACGTCCTCGCGGCCGGCGGCCGCGGCGGCCTGGGCAACGCGGCCCTCGCCACCATGAAGCGCAAGGCCCCCGGCTTCGCGCTGCTGGGCGAGCCGGGCGAGGAGGCCTCGGCCGTCCTCGAGCTCAAGTCGATCGCCGACGTCGCGCTCGTGGGCTTCCCGAGCGCCGGCAAGTCGTCGCTCATCGCGGCCATGAGCCGCGTGCGCCCCAAGATCGCCGACTACCCGTTCACCACGCTCGTGCCGAACCTCGGCGTGGTGCAGTCCGGCTCGACCCGCTACACGATCGCGGACGTGCCCGGCCTCATCGAGGGTGCGTCGGAGGGCCGCGGCCTCGGCCACGACTTCCTGCGTCACATCGAGCGCTGCTCGGTGATCGCGCACGTGCTCGACACCGCGACGCTCGAGAGCGACCGCGACCCGCTGCGCGACCTCGACATCATCGCGAAGGAGCTGCGCGCGTACTCGGGCGACGAGGCGATCAGCGGCGTGCCGCTCGCCGACCGCCCCCAGATCATCATCCTCAACAAGGTCGACATCCCCGACGGCAAGGACCTCGCCGCGATCGTGCGTCCCGAGCTCGAGGAGCGCGGGATGCCGATCTTCGAGGTGAGCGCCGTGAGCCACGAGGGACTCAAGGAGCTCGGCTTCGCGCTCGCCGCGATGGTCGAGGAGGAGCGCGCGAAGATCCCGGTGCTCGAGAAGGCGCCCATCGTCATCCGGCCCAAGGCCGTCGACGAGTCCGGCTTCACCGTCACCCACGTGCGCGACGGCGCCGAGGACTACTACCAGGTGCGCGGCGCCAAGGTCGAGCGCTGGGTCAAGCAGACCAACTTCGCCAACGACGAGGCCGTCGGCTACCTGGCGGACCGTCTCGCGAAGGCGGGCGTCGAGACCGCGCTGTTCAAGGCCGGCGCGACCCCCGGCTGCGAGGTCGTCATCGGCCCGCGCCTGGGCGGCATCATGTTCGACTGGGAGCCCACCATGATGGCGGGCGCCGAGCTGCTCGGCCAGCGCGGCTCCGACCTGCGCATCGAGCAGCACGAGCGTCACGACCGCGCCACCCGCGCGGAGAAGCGTCAGGCCCACAAGGAGACGATGGACGCCCGCGCGGAGGCCCGCAAGGAGCTGTGGACCGAGCGCGACGCCGGCCACTGGACCGATCCGAGCAAGGACGACGAGTAGCCTTCTCCCAGGTCCGGGCCGCCACGGCCCGTCGGAGGGAGCACCGGTGAGCGAGGCGCGCGCGGGAGTGACGCAGGCACGGCGGATCGTCGTCAAGGTCGGGTCGTCGTCCCTCACGGGCCCGGACGGCCAGCTCGACGAGACCCGCCTCGGCACGCTCGTCGACGCGCTGGGCGCGGCCCGCACGGCCGGCCGCGAGGTGCTGCTCGTGACGTCGGGCTCGATCGCCGCCGGCATCGGCCCCCTCGGCCTCGGCGCGCGGCCCACCAACCTCGAGCTCCAGCAGGCCGCCGCGTCGGTCGGCCAGGGCAAGCTCATCCACGCGTACACCGTCGCGTTCGCGCGCCACGGCCTCACCGTGGGCCAGGTGCTGCTCACCGCGGACGACATGGTCCGCCGCGCCCACTACGGCAACGCGCGGCGCGCGCTCGAGTCGCTCCTGAGCCTCGGCGTGGTGCCGATCATCAACGAGAACGACACGGTCGCCACGGACGAGATCCGCTTCGGCGACAACGACCGCCTCGCCGCTCTCGTCGCGACCGCGGTGCGCGCGGACGCGCTCGTGCTGCTCACCGACGTCGACGCGCTCTACACCGCGGCCCCCGACAGCCCGGGCGCGCGCCGCATCGCCGAGGTCCACGGCCCCGACGACCTCCACGGCATCGACATCTCGCGCCGCGGCTCCGCCGTCGGCACGGGCGGCATGATCACCAAGATCGAGGCGGCCTCCCTCGCGACCTCCTCCGGCGTCACGGTGGTGCTGGCGGCGGCGGCCGATGCGGGACGCGCCGTCGCGGGCGAGGACGTCGGCACGCTGTTCCATCCGACGGGCAAGGCGGAGCGCACGCGCCTGCAGTGGCTCGCCGACGCGGCGAAGACCCGCGGCGGGATCGTGCTCGACGACGGCGCGGTGCGCGCGCTGCGCGGCCGGCATGCGTCGTTGCTCGCCGCGGGCGTGGTCGCGATCCACGGCGACTTCGAGGCGGGGGAGCCCGTCGACCTCCTGTCCGGCGACGGCACGCTCGTGGCGCGCGGCTTCGCTGGCTTCTCCTCCGAGGAGGCCGACCGCATGAAGGGGCTCTCCACGGACGCCCTTGGCGAGCTCCTCGGCGAGGCCTACGCGCGCGAGCTCATCCACATCGACCACCTCGTGGTGCTGTAGACGATTCGCAATGACAGATGTGACGCATGTGACGAGGCGCCGGAGGCGCCCGTCACAGCGGTCACATCTGTCATTGGCAATCGGAGGGTGCCAGGTGGGCCTGGGCAGGCACCCTCGCCGCTCCTAGACTCGGATGTCATGACCGACACCGCGACCCCCACCGACGTCGAGTCCGCCGTCCTCGAGGCCTGCCGCCGCGCCAAGCTCGCGTCGCGCGCGCTCGCGACCGCGACCACGACGGTCAAGAACGACGCCCTGCACGCCATGGCCGACGCGCTCGTCGCCCAGGCGCCGCGCATCGTCGAGGCGAACGCGATCGACCTCGAGCGAGGTCGCGCGAACGACATGAGCCCGGGCCTGCTGGACCGCCTCGCGCTCGACGCCGACCGGATCTCCGCGATCGCGGAGGCGCTGCGCTACGTGGCCACGCTGCCCGACCCGGTGGGGGAGGTGCGCCGCGGCTCGACGCTGCCCAACGGCATCCGCCTCATCCAGAAGGCCGTTCCCATGGGCGTGGTCGGCATGATCTACGAGGCCCGCCCCAACGTCACGGTCGACGCCGCCGGCCTGTCGCTCAAGTCCGGCAACGCCGCGGTGCTGCGTGGCGGCAGCGCGGCGGCCAGCTCCAACGAGGTCATCGTCGCGGTCCTGCAGGACGCGCTCGAGTCCGTGGGCCTGCCGCGCGACGCCGTGCAGTCGATCGACGCCTACGGCCGCGAGGGCGCCAAGGTCCTGATGAACGCGCGCGGCCTGGTCGACGTGCTCGTGCCGCGCGGCGGCCGCGACCTCATCCAGACGGTCGTGCGCGAGTCCACGGTCCCCGCCATCGAGACCGGCGAGGGCAACTGCCACGTCTACCTCGACGCGTCGGCGCCGCTCGACCGCTCCGTCGCGATCGTGCTCAACTCGAAGACCCACCGCGTGGGAGTGTGCAACGCCGCCGAGACGCTGCTGGTGCACAAGGACGCCGCCGACAACCTGCCGGTGATCCTCGAGGAGCTCCACCGCGCGGGCGTCACCCTGCACACGGACGATGCGGCCGCGGACCTCGCGCCGTCGAACGTCCCCACGGTGCCGGCGACCGAGGAGGACTGGGCGACGGAGTACCTGTCGCTCGACCTCGCGGTCAAGGTGGTCGACTCGATGGACGAGGCGCTCCAGCACATCGCGCGCTACTCGACCGGCCACACCGAGGCGATCGTCACCAACGACATCGACGCCGCCCAGCGCTTCGTCGCGCACGTCGACTCCGCGGCCGTGATGGTCAACGCGTCGACGCGCTTCACCGATGGCGGCGAGTTCGGGCTCGGTGCGGAGATCGGCATCTCGACGCAGAAGCTCCACGCGCGCGGCCCGATGGGCCTGGGAGAGCTCACCACCACGACATGGGTCGCGTACGGCGAGGGCCACATCCGCGGCTGAGCCGTCCCCGCATCGTCCCCGGCGGTGCCATAATCTCGGGAGACAACAGGAGGAGTCCCCCATGATCACCGAGGCCGTCGAGACCACGTCGCACGTCGTCAACGAGCTCCCCATCCCCGCGCCCGCGATCGGCCTGCTGGCGTTCACCGGCCTGATGGCGCTGCTGTTCGTGACGTTCGCGTTCCGGAGCGTCGGCACGCGCCACTGACGTGGACGCGCCCCTCGCGCGCGTCGGGGTGCTCGGCGGCACCTTCGATCCCCTCCACCACGGCCACCTCGCGGCGGCCTCGGAGGTGTGCGCGCGCCTGGGGCTCGACCAGGTCCTCCTGACGCCCGCGTACTCGCAGCCGTTCAAGCAGGGCATCGACGCGGCCGCGCCGGCGCATCGGCTGGCGATGTGCGAGCTCGCCGCCGCGGAGGACGACCGGTTCGCCGTGTCGCCCGTCGACATCGAGCGCGGGGGGGTGACCTACACGGTCGACACGCTGACGGACCTGCGCGAGCAGCGCCCCGACGCCGAGCTGTTCTTCATCACCGGGGCCGATGCGCTGGCACGGCTCGACGAGTGGAAGGACGCCGACAGGCTCGCGGAGCTCGCCACCTTCGTGGGAGTGACACGGCCGGGTCATGCGTTGGAGGAGTCGGGATGGCCACATATCCTGGTGGAGGCCCCCGCCCTGGCGATATCGTCGACCGACGTGCGTCGCCGGGTGAGGGCCGGGTTGCCGATCCGCTACCTTGTACCCCGATCCGTGGCCGACTACATCGCCGAGAACGGGCTCTACTACGGAGGACTTGATGACTGACCAGGGCAGGCCTTTGTCGCGCAAGGAGCGTCGCGAGGCCGAGGCCAGGAGCGCCGCCCCGGAGCAGCCGACCATGCCGATCCCGACCACCGTGCCGGGTCCCGCGACGCATCCCGACGGCACGCCGCTCACGCGCAAGGAGCGCCGCGCGCTCGAGCGCGGGGAGCACGGCGTCGAGACGTGGACCATCGAGGAGGAGCTGATCGCCACCGGTCAGCTTCCGAAGATGACGCCGGACCTCCTCGCGCAGCAGGAGCTGGTCGCGCGCCACGCGGGCAACGCGGAGCCGGCGCCCGTCGCGGTGGACGATGCGCCGGCCGAGGTGGACGTCGAGGTTCCGGCGGAGCCCGAGAATGTTGCCGAGCCCGAGCCCGAGCCCGAGCCTGAGCCGGAGCCGGAGCCGGAGCCGGAGCCGGAGCCTGAGCCTGAGGCCGTCGCCGAGCCCGAGCCGCTCGAGGAGCCCACCCCCACGGGCGCGATCGACACGATCCCCGAGGAGTACCGCCACCTGTTCCCGCCGGGCTCGCTTCAGGCGCGCCGCCTCGAGGAGCGTGCGGCGCAGGGCGGCACCACTCCCGCCGCCGGCACCCCCGTCGCGGAGCCCGAGGCCCCGGCGCAGGACGCCGCGGAGGACCCGGCAGCGGAGATCCGCCGCCTGACCGCCGAGGCCATGGCCGGCATCACCCGCGCCCAGCAGGCCCGCGTCGCCGCCTCGACCCCGGTCGAGGCCGAGGCCCCGCAGGCGGAGGTCGTCGAGGTCGAGGAGCCCACCGAGGTGCTCGACCCCGCCGAGGTCTACGCGCACGCCGCCGCCGAGAGCGCTCCCGCGGCACCCGACCTGCCGATGCCCGCGATCGAGGACTACCTGCCCGAGGTGGCCGTCGAGACGGGTGCCGACGTGCGCCCTGCGGTCGCCGCCGAGGAGCCCGTCGACGCCTCGGCGCCGCTGCCGGCCGTCGCGCCGGACGACGAGCCCGTCGCCACCCCCGGCGGCGGCGCCCCGCTCGTGCCCGCGGGCCTGCGCGCGGTCGGCCCGGCCGCCGCGTCCGCCCCCTCCGTATGGGAGTCGCACCCGCTCGCGCAGGCGCAGCCGCGCGAGGTCGCGGACTACGCGCCGTCGGAGGACATCCCGATCCCCGACTTCACCAAGATCATGCACGGCTACGCGTCCACCACCTCCTCGGCGGGCACCGCGCCCGCCGGCGAGGTCGGCGACGGCCCGAGCGCGACCGACGCGACGGTGCCGCTCGGCTCAGAGTACCCGCGCCGTCCGCAGCCCGAGGGCCTCGAGGAGGGCGCGCACCACTTCGCGTGGGCCCACCTCGCCGTCATCGGCGCGGTGGCGTTCCTGCTCGGCGTGCTCGTGTGGCACCTCACGGGGAACGCGTGATGGCGGCCTCGGAGCGGGCCCTCGCGCTGGTGAGGGCGGCCGCGCGTGCGGCCGACGCCAAGAAGGCCGAGGACATCGTCGCGCTCGACGTGTCCGCGCACCTGCCGCTGGCGGACGCGTTCGTGATCGCGTCCGCGTCCAACGAGCGGCTCGTCGTCGCGGTCGCCGAGGCGATCGAGGAGGAGCTCCATGGGCTGGGCGCCAAGGCGGTGCGCCGCGAGGGCATCCGCGAGGGCCGCTGGGCGCTGCTCGACTTCAACGACGTCATCGTCCACGTGATGCACGACGAGGAGCGCGGCTACTACGAGCTCGAGCGCCTCTGGAAGGACTGCCCGGTCATCGACCTCGGGCTCGGGGAGTGACCCGGATCTTCCTCGTCCGCCACGGACAGACGGACTGGAACCTCCACGGTCGCCTGCAGGGGTCGACCGACATCCCGCTCAACGCGACGGGGCGCGCCCAGGCGCACGCCGCCGCATCGTCCCTGTGGCCGGTGCTCGCGGACGATGCGGTGGTCGTCTCGTCGCACCTCGGCCGCGCGGCCGAGACCGCGCGCATCATCGTCGGCGACCGCCCGGTCGCGCTGCACCGCGACGCGCGCCTGTCGGAGCGCCGCTACGGGCCGTGGGAGGGCCTCCTGGGCCACGAGCGCGCCGAGCGCTACCCGGACGAGGACGCCGCCTGGCGCGCCGGCTACGAGCCGGATCTGGACGACTACGAGACCCACGCCGAGGTCGCCGCCCGCATGACCGCCGCCGCCGAGGAGTGGGTCGCGCGCGTGCCGGGCGACCTCGTGCTCGTCGCGCACGGCTCGTCGGGGCGGATGCTGCTGCTCGCGATGCTGGGCCTGCCGTTCGAGGGGCGCACGCTCGGCCACCTGCAGAACGCGGCGTGGTCCCGCCTCGTGCCCGCGGCGGGCGGAGGCTGGTCCCTCGAGGCCCACAACGTCGGCGCCCCGGCCCCGGGGAGGATGCTGTGACCGTCCTCGTGCTCGTCCGCCACGGCCGCACCGGCTACAACGCCGAGGGGCGCCTCCAGGGCTCGCTCGACGTGCCGCTGGGGGAGGAGGGGCGTGCGCAGGCCCGCGAGGCCGCCCGCGCGCTGCACGCCGCGTACGGGACGCCGGACCGCATCGTCACCTCGCCGCTGCTGCGCGCCGCGGACACGGCCGCCGCGATCTCCGCCGCCACCGGCGTGCCCGCGCGGCCGGACGCGCGCCTCACGCAGCGCTCCTACGGCGAGTGGGAGGGCCTCACCTGGGCCGAGGTGCGTGAGCGCTGGCCCGAGGACCACGACCGCCGCCACCGCGGCCTCGACCCCGCGATCGAGGGCTGGGGCAAGGCTGCCGACGTCGCCGCGCGCGTCGCCGAGGGCCTCGTCGAGGCGTGCGACGGGGCGCGCCTCGTGTTCGCCGTGAGCCACGGCTCGGCGATCACGCTCGGCTCCCTGGCGCTGCTCGGGCTGGACGTCCACTCGACGGTGCTCGGCAAGCTCCCGCACGCCCACTGGAACGCCCTCGAGGGCGTCCACGGCCGCTGGACCATGGCGCGGTACGGCCACTCGGCCGCAACGTCCCTGGTAGACGGCTCGGAGTTCGCCGATTAACACTTCATCAAGAATCTAGGCTAAAGTCTTTCTTGCTCTCAGGAGCACGGAATCCGCAAGGATGACGGGGCTGTGGCGCAGCTGGTAGCGCACCTGCATGGCATGCAGGGGGTCAGGGGTTCGAGTCCCCTCAGCTCCACGAAGTGTTGAGACAGCACTTGATCGAAAGGCCGCCCTTCGGGGCGGCCTTTCGTGTTTCCCGGGTGCGGAGGGCGATGCGGTGGCGCGCCGGTGCGCCCGCAAGAGTTATAGTTCATCTATAACAATCGCGTAGGGATGGCGGCGGTGGGCAAGGCATTCTCGAGGGCGCTGGGCGCCGGGGTGGTGACGCCCGTCGTGGCGTCCCTGACCGCGATCGCGGTCGAGCTCGTGGCGATGGGCGACCTGCCCGACCCGGTCGCGACCCACTGGGGGCCGCAGGGGCCGAACGGCTTCGCGCCGGCATGGACGGTGCCGCTCATGACCGCGCTCGTCGCGGGGGTCCTGCCGCTCGTGCTCGGCGTGTCCGCCCTGCGGGCCGTCGCGCGCGGCGAGCGCGGCTTCACGCTGCGCCTGCTGCCCGCCGTCGCCGCCGGCCTGTCGGTGTTCCTCGGCACGCTCCTCGCGGGCATGCTCGTGCTCCAGCGCGGGCTGGAGTCCGCGGACCACGCCGGCGGGGTCGGCCCCGTGATGCTCGTGGCGCTCCCCGCCGGCGCGGTCGTCGGGATCGTCGCGTGGCTCGCCCAGTCGCGCGAGATCGGGGTGGCGGCGCCCGCCGCGGCGGTCGAACCTCTCACGCTGCAACCGGGCGAGCGCGCCGTGTGGCTCGGGCGCTCCGAGATGAGCCCGTGGGCGTTCGCGTTCATCGTGGCAGCCACGCTCGCGGCGTGGGCCGGCGCGGTCCTCATGTGGGTGGGCGGGGACGCGGCCGCGGCCGGGATCGTCACCGCGGTGGCCGTCCTGCTCACCGTGCTCTCGTTCACCTTCACGGTGTTCCGCGTGCGGGTCGACGCGGCGGGCCTCACGGTCACGTCGGGCGCCGGGCTCGTGCGGATGCGTGTGCCCGCCGCCGACATCGCGTCGGTGACCGTGATCGAGGTGCACGGCCTCGCTCAGTTCGGCGGCTACGGGATCCGGCAGATCCCGGGCGCCACCGCCATCGTGACGCGCGCGGGCCGCGCGGTCGAGGTCACGCGCCGCTCGGGCCGCCGCTTCGTCGTCACGGTGGACGATGCGCCGACGGCGGCCGCCGTGCTCGCCGCCGCGGGGGAGGCCGCCCATGCTGCTCAGGATTGACCCGACGTCGTCGCAGCCGCTCTACGACCAGATCGCGGGCGCGGTGCGCGGCCAGGCCGCCGCCGGCACGCTGCGCGACGGGGACCGCCTGCCCGCCGCCCGCGAGGTCGCCGACGCCCTCGACGTCAACCTCCACACCGTCCTCAAGGCCTACCAGCTGCTGCGCGACGAGGGCCTCGTCGAGATGCGGCGCGGCCGCGGCGCCGTCGTGTCGGCCCACGCGGCAGCGCTCGCCGCGCTGCGGGACGATGCGCTGGCCCTGGCCGCCCGCGCCCGCGCCCTCGGGGTGGGGGCCGACGCGGTGGCCGCGCTCGTGCGCGCGGCAGCGGAGGAGTAGCGGGTCAGGCCAGCCCGAGCTCGACGAACGCGTCGGCGAGCCCCGCCTCCCAGGGGCCGCGCGCGACGCGGTCCGCGACCGCGAGCACCGCATCGTCCGCCCCCTCGATCGCGACGCCCACGCCCGCGTACGCGAGCATCTCGAGGTCGTTGAGCCCGTCGCCGAACGCGACCACGTCCTCGCGCGCGAGCCCCAGCCGCTCCGCGACGACGGCGATCCCGACCGCCTTGTGCACGTGGCTGAGGAACAGCTCGCCCGCCCCGGGGCCCAGGTCCGGGATCGAGCTGGGGATGACCGCGACCTCGGGCCCGATGGCCGCGGCGACCTCGGCGAGGGGCGCGTCCGCGTGGAACGTCGTGACCTTGCCGAACGCGACCGCGCCGACGTCCTCGACGGCGGTGATCGACGCCGTGATGTCCTGGCGACCCGCGGCGGCGTCGCCGCGCGCGGGCAGGTGGTCCGCCATCGCCGCGAGGGTCGCGGGCCGCGCATGCGTCGCGTACGGGCCCTCGAGCAGGAACAGCGCGCCGGCGGCATCGAGGGCCGCGATCGTGCGCGCGGCGAGGTCCGCGGGGAAGCGGGTGTCGAGCAGCACCTCGTCGCCGAGCACCGCGTACGCGCCCGCGCCCGCGACGTAGCCGTCGAAGCCGGCCGCCGTGATCCGGTCGGGCAGCAGCGACAGCGGGCGCCCCGTGCACAGCAGCACGACGTGGCCCGCGCGGCGCGCGGCCCGCACGGCCTCGACGTGGGCGTCGGGCACCACGCCGTGGTGCGCGTAGGTGCCGTCGACGTCGAGGAAGACGGCGCGGTGGGACGAGGACGCGGCGGGGGAGGTCACCCGCCCAGGCTACGGGGGCGGCGTCGCGGTGCTTCACTGGTCGGGGAGGTGCGCCATGGACGCCTGGAGGGTGCGCGACGGCGGGCTGCGGCGCGAGTCGGCGCCCGACCCGGTGCCGGCCGCCGACGAGCTGCTCGTGCGGGTCGAGGCATGCGGGGTGTGCCGCACGGACCTGCACGTCATCGACGGGGACCTCGACGTGCATCGTCCCGGGGTGATCCCCGGCCACCAGGTCGTGGGCACGGTCGTGGGCGCGGGCGAGGCGGCGCGGTCCGTCGACGTGGGCGACCGGGTCGGGGTCGCGTGGCTCCACCGCACGTGCGGAACGTGCCGATGGTGCCGGTCCGGGCGCGAGAACCTGTGCCCCGAGGCGACCTTCACCGGCTGGGACCGCGACGGCGGCTACGCCGAGCTGCTCACCGTGCCCGAGGCGTACGCCTACCCGCTGCCGCACGACGACGAGGCCCTCGCGCTCGCGCCGCTGCTGTGCGCCGGCATCATCGGGTTCCGCGCGCTGCGGCGCGCCAACCTCCCGCCCGGCGGGGTGCTCGGCATCTACGGCTTCGGGTCGAGCGCGTCGATCACGGCGCAGCTCGCGAAGGCGGCCGGCGCGACCGTCGTCGCGATCACCCGTGGCGACCGCAACCAGGCGCTCGCGCGCGAGCTCGAGCTCGACTACGTCGGGGGAGAGGGCGCGGTCCCGCCCGAGCTGCTCGACTCGGCCATCGTGTTCGCCCCCGTCGGCGCGATCCTCACCCAGGCGCTCGACGCGACCGCGCGCGGCGGCACCGTCGTGAGCGCCGGCATCCACATGTCGCCCATCCCCGAGATCGACTACGACCGCTCGCTGTTCTACGAGCGCGACCTGCGCTCGGTCACCGCCAACACGCGGGCGGACGGCGCCGAGTTCCTGCGGCTCGCGCGCAACCTGCGCCTCGCGCCCGCCGTCACGACCTACGGCTTCGACGGGGTGGACGATGCGCTGGGCGACCTGCGCGCGGGCCGCGCCCGCGGCTCGCTCGTGGTGCGGATGGGCTGAGACCCCTTCAACCGGACGGACTTGTCCGGTAATGTCGGCCGAAGCATCCGGACAATGCTGTCCGGTGCGGTTCTCGAAGGGGAGGGCGCATGACGCAGTGGGACGAGGAGGTCGACCTCCTGGTGGTCGGCACCGGCGCGGCGGCGATGTCCGCGGCGATCGCGGCGGCGGATGAGGGGCTCGAGGTCCTCGTCGTCGAGGGCTCCGACAAGTGGGGCGGCTCGACCGCCATGAGCGGCGGCGGATGCTGGCTGCCGACGCATCCGGGGATGAAGGACATCGGCGTGCCCGACTCCGAGGGCGATGTGCTCACCTACCTCGACGCCTGTGTCGGCACGCCCGAGGAGGTGGGTCCCGCATCGTCCCTCGAGCGGCGCCGGGCATTCGTGCGGACCTCGCCGGTGGTCCACCGGTGGCTCGAGGACCACGGCCTCGTGTGGCAGACCGCCAAGGAGTACCCCGACTACTACCCGACGCTGCCCGGCGGGCGCGCCGGCGGCCGCACGGTCGAGCCCGCGCCCTTCAACGCCAAGCGCTTCGGCGACTGGTACGACCACGCGCGCTACTCGATGCCGCCCGGCCTGCCGCTGTTCGCGGGCGACACCTACCTGCTCGCGCGCTCGTGGTCGACGTTCTCGGGCATGGTCGGCGGCGCGCGCTTCGTGTTCCGCGCCGTCGGCGGCGCGGTGACCGGCCGCAGGCTCACGGGTCTGGGAGCGTCGCTCGCGGCGCGGCTCATGTGGATCGCGAAGGTCGAGCAGGGCGTCGACGTGCGCCTGTCCACCCCGCTCACGGACCTCGTGATCGAGGACGGCGCGTGCGTGGGCGCCGTGGTCGCGGGCCCGGACGGCGAGCGCCGCATCCGCGCGCGCCGCGGCGTCCACCTGGGCGCCGGCGGCTTCGACCACAACGCCGAGTGGCGCAAGGAGTACCAGGGGCTCGACGTCGAGGCGTCGTCGGGCAACCCGGAGAACCTGGGCACCGCGATCGCGATCGCGATGCGCCACGGCGCCGGCGTCGCGCTCATGGACGATGCGTGGTGGGGCCCGTCGGTGGCGCCCACGTCGAAGTCCGGCCCGATCTTCATCGTCTCCGAGCGGTCCATGCCGTTCTCGATGGTGGTGGACCAGGAGGGCAGCCGCTACGTCGACGAGTCGACCAGCTACGTCGACTTCGGCCACGCGATGATCGAGCGTGGGCTCGAGCGCACCAACCACTCGTGGATGGTGCTCGACGTGCGCCACCGCCGTCGCTACCTCAACAACGCGTTCCTCATGGGCGCGAAGACGTTCTACGAGGAGGGCGTCGCGGTCAAGGCGGACACGCTCGAGGAGCTCGCCGACAAGATGGGCGTCGACAAGGACACGTTCAAGGCGACCGTGCAGCGCTTCAACGCCTTCGCCCGCGACGGCGTGGACCGCGACTTCCACCGCGGGCATGACGCCTACGACAACTACTACGGCGACCCCGGGCACGGCCCGAACCCCAACCTGGGTGAGATCGCGCACGGACCCTTCGTCGCGATCAAGATCGTGCTGGGCGACCTCGGCACCAAGGGCGGGCTCCTCACCGACGAGCACGCACGCGTGCTCGACACCGCGGGCAGGGTCATCGAGGGGCTCTACGCCGCCGGCAACACCAGCGCGTCCGTGTGCGGCCGCACGTACCCGGGCGCCGGCTCGACGCTGGGCCCGGCGCTCGTGTTCGGCTACCTCGCCGGCAAGCACGCGGCCTCGCGCGAGGCCTCGCCCGCCGCCGGGGCGGACGCGACGGTCCGGGCCTGACGGGCCCGCCGAGGGGAGCGGCGTCACGGCCGCTCCCCTCGGCGCGCTACCCTCGACAGACGTGAGATATGTGGCGATCGGGGACAGCTTCACCGAGGGCGTCGGCGACCCGCAGCCGGACGGCGGCGTGCGCGGCTGGGCGGACCTCGTGGCGATCGGGCTCGCGCAGGCGCACGGATCCGTGGAGTACGCGAACCTCGCGATCCGCGGCCGGCTGATCGAGCCCATCGCGACCGAGCAGCTCGACGCGGCCCTCGCACTCGACCCGCTGCCCGACGTCATGACCTTCAACGGCTCCGGCAACGACATGATGCGGCCCGGCTGGGACGCCGCCCGCATCGAGGAGCTCATGCGGCGCGTGGTGGACGGCTGCACGGACGCCGGCGTGCGCCTGGTGATCCTCTCGGGCCCCGACCCGACGGAGCGGCTGCCCCGCGGGCGGACGTTCGCGACGCGCGCCGATGAGCTCATGGGGATCGTCGACACCCTGGTCGCCGAGCGCCCCGACGTGACGTTCGTCGACAACTACCGCGACCCGGAGATGCGCCGCGCCGCGTACTGGGACGACGACCGCCTCCACCTCAACCCGCTCGGGCACTCGCGCGTCGCCGCGCGCGTCCTCGGCGCGCTCGGGGTCGAGACCGACCTCCCGATCGCGCCCGCGGGCGGGCCGTCCCGGCCCGGGGCGGTGGAGCAGGCCCGCTACGTGGGCCGCTACGTGCTGCCGTGGATCGGGCGCCGCCTCACCGGGCGCTCGTCGGGCGACGGCCGCGTGCCCAAGCATCCGACGTGGGTGACGATCGAGGCCCCCGCCGCCTGACGCCACGGGGGACGGCGGGGCCGCGCGCGGCGCGCGGTAGCGTGACGCCATGGCGATCCCTGAGTTCATCCTCGACCTGCGCTCCAAGATCGGCACCGACCTGCTGTGGCTGCCCGCCGCGACGGCCGTGGTGCTGCGCCCCTCGCCCGAGCGCGATGGCTCGCGGCAGGTGCTGCTCGTCAAGCGCGCGGACAACGGCTGGTGGACGCCGGTCACGGGCATCGTCGATCCAGGCGAGGAGCCCGCGGTCGCGGCCGTGCGCGAGTGCCTCGAGGAGGCCGACGTCGTGGCCGTGGCCGAGGCGCTCATGTGGGTGCACGCGTTGCCGCCGATGGAGTACGACAACGGCGACCGCGCCCAGTACCTGGACCTCACGTTCCGGTGCCGCTACGTGTCGGGTGAGCCGTTCCCCGCGGACGGCGAGAACACCGAGGCGGCGTGGTTCGAGCTCGACGAGATGCCCGACATGCCCGAGGACATGGCGAACCGCATCGCCGCGTGCCTGGTCGACGACGACGTGTGCCGCTGGACCCTCTGACCGCCGTCCGTCCTGGTCGCGGCCCGGCGCGCCGGGGTAGCGTGGCCGCATGGCGACCCCGGACTTCATCCTCGAGCTGCGCGAGAGGGTCGGCTCCCAGCGCCTGTGGCTCATGAGCGCGACCGCCGTCGTGGTGCGCGACTCGGCCTCGCGTCCCGGAGCGCGTGAGGTGCTGCTCGCGCATCGCTCGGACTTCCGCACGTGGGGCACCATCGGCGGCATCATCGACCCGGGGGAGCAGCCCGCGGTCGCGGCCGCGCGGGAGCTGCTCGAGGAGGCCGGCGTGGTCGCCGTGCCGGAGGTGCTCGCGTGGGTCCACGTGCAGGCGCCCGCGACCTATCCCAACGGCGACCAGGTGCAGTTCCTCGACCTCACGTTCCGGTGCCGCTACGTCAGCGGCGAGCCGTTCCCCGCCGACGGCGAGAACTCCGAGGTCGCGTGGTTCGACGTCGACGCGCTGCCGCCCATGTCGCCCGAGATGGCGGCGCGCCTCGAGGCCGCCCTCGCGCCGGGGTCCGTCACGCGCTTCGAGTCCTGAGCCGCGCGCCCACGCGGGCGCGACGGCTAGTGGCCCACGTGCTCCGGCGCGTCGACGGGGCGCTGGATGAAGAAGGCCGCCACCACCGCGCACGTCGCGAGCCCCGCGGCGATCGCGAACGACGTCGCGATGCCGGCCGCGGCCGCGTCGAGCGGGGCGGCGCCCTCGGCCGTGCGGGCGCCCGCGACCGCGGCCATCGTCGACACGAACAGCGCCGTGCCCGCGGCGCCGGCGACCTGCTGCATGGTCGACACGGTCGCGGAGCCGTGCGAGTACAGCGTGCGCGGCAGCGCGCCGAGGCTCGCCGTGAACAGCGGCGTGAACATCAGCGCGAGCCCCGCGCTCAGGGTCACATGGCAGGCCAGCAGGGCCCACCACGGCGTCGACGCGTCGAGGATCGCGGCGAGCACCCACAGCCCGGCCGCGAGGATCGCGGCGCCCGGCACGAGCAGCACGCGCGGACCGAAGCGGTCGACCGCACGCCCCACGGGGCGCGCGCACAGGCCCATGAGCAGGCCGCCGGGCAGCAGCATGAGCCCGCTCTGCAGCACGCTCAGGCCCAGCACCTCCTGCATGAACAGCGGCAGCAGGATGATCATCCCGAACAGCGCCATCATCATGATGACGAACATCACGATCGACACCGCGAACGTGCGCTCGCGGAAGGTGCGCAGGTCGAGCAGCGCGTCGTCGACGCGCTGCAGCACGATCTGCCGCCACACGAACGCCGCGATCGCGAGGGCCCCGACGACGATCCAGGCGATCGCGGACAGCGGCACGCCCTCGCCCTGCGCCTCGCCGATGCGGCTCAGCCCGAACACGATCCCGCCGAAGCCGACCGCGGACAGCACGATGGACAGCGCGTCGATCGGGGCCTCCTTGGGCTCCGTCACGTTGCGCATGAGGCGCCACCCGATCACCAGCACGGCCGCCGCGATCGGGGCGACGAACACGAACATGAAGCGCCACGAGAACGTCGTGAGGATGAGGCCCGAGATGGTGGGCCCGATCGCGGGCGCGACGGAGATCACCACGGAGATGGACCCCATGCGGCGCCCGCGCGTCGCGGGCGGCTCGAGCTGCATCACGGTGGTCATGAGCAGCGGCAGCATGATCGCGGTGCCGCCCGCCTGCACCACGCGCGCCGCGAGCAGCGCCTCGAAGCCGGGCGCGAGCGCCGCGCCGACGGTGCCAGCCGTGAACAGCGACATGGCGGTGAGGAACACGGGTCGCGTGGGGAAGCGCTGGAGCAGGAAGCCCGTGATCGGGATCACGATCGACATGGTCAGCAGGAACGCCGTGGTGAGCCACTGCGCCGCGACCGCGGTGATGCCGAGGTCCTCCATGAGGTGGGGGATCGCGACGCCCATGACGGTCTCGTTGAGGATCACCACGAAGGCCGCGACGATGAGCACCCAGATGACGATCGAGTCCCGCCGTGCCGTCGCCGGGTCGCGCTCCGAGGCGCTCCCGACCGCGGCGCGAGCCCGTACCTCGTCGTCGTCGCGGTCGCGGGTCACCAGGTCGTCGGTCATGCGGACCATTGTGCGCCGGGGGTCCGACATCGCGTCAGCCCCCAGTCCGGGGGACCCCGGCGGCACGGCCCGCGCTTGTCAGGCGGCGGAGGCGCGCATAACATCGTTCAAGCCAACCGCCGGCGGCGCACCCCGCCGGCACATTCGTCCTGGGGGACCGCCGGCCGGCGGGGGATGCGAGGTTCTGATGGTGCACACGGCTGAGGGGGCCGCGCGACGCTTCGAGAGGCGCGACGTGCGGGTAAGGGAGGCCGCGCTCCATCCGTCAGGGCTGAGGGCGCTGCGACTGGCGGTCGGGGACGAGTCCGACGACGAGTCGCCGGACCCCGGCACGCATCTCTCGCCGGTCTCGACCGGCGTGTTCGCGGAGTGGTCCGCGCGCGTGGGCACGCCCGCGGCGCTGCCCAACGTCTACGTGCCGCACGCGGCACGCCTGTCGACGCTCGCCGACGGGGTCGCGCCGTTCTCCGGCGCCACGCTCGACGGCACCCTGCGCCGCCACCTCACCCACGACGTCGACGCCCGCGCGGTCCGCGTCCGCGCCCGGGTGCTGCAGTGGCTCGCGGTGCGCTCCGTCATCGACGTCGACCGCACGGTGCGCTGGACCAGCCTCGCGTGCGGCCCTGCGTTCCCGCTCATCGGCGCGATGAGCGCGGCCGCGGACGCGCGCGCCGACGTGTTCGCGACGTTCGTCGAGACGTGCACCGACGTGCTCGCCGCGAGCCGCCGCGTGGCGCTCTGGCACGGGATCGACCCCGCGGCCCACGAGTTCATCGCGGCGTCGCCGTTCGACGGGCTCGCCGCCCGCATCGGCGCCGAGACCCAGGACCTGGTCGAGGCGCTCGGCCTGCTCGACTCGGTCGAGCCGCACGAGGCGGCCTCCGCGCTCGCGGAGGCGTACGCGCTCGTGCGCCCGGGCGGTTCGTTCGTGTTCTCGACGATGCTCGAGGAGCGCCCGCGGCCGTCGGGGGTGGTCGCGTGGCCCCCGGTGAGGCGCCGCACGCTCGAGGACGTCGCCGCCCTGCTCGCCGTGGCGGGGATCCCCGTCGCGGACGCCCTCGTGTGCCTCGCCGACGACGGCGTGTACGCCGTGGTCGAGGTCGCACGGCCGTGACGCGTCGGTAGCCTCGTGCGCGTGGACGATGCGCGCGAGACGACCGTGACCGCCCCGCCCCGGACGGTGGGCATCCTGGGTGCCGGGCGCGTGGGTGCCGCCCTCGCGCGCGCCTGCCGGGCGGCGGGGCTCGAGGCGACCGTCGCATCGTCCACCGACGACCCGGCCGCGGCGTGCGCGGCCGACGTGGTGGTGCTCGCGATCCCGCTGGGGCGGTACCGGACGCTGCCCGCGGACCTGCTGCGCGGCCGGCTCGTGGTCGACGCGATGAACTACTGGTGGGAGCTCGACGGCGCGCGCCCCGACCTCGACGACCCGACGACCTCGACCTCGGAGACGGTGCAGGCGTTCCTCGCGGGCGCGCGCGTGGTCAAGGCGTTCGGCCATGCGAGCGTGTGGGAGCTCGAGAACCTCGGGCGCCCCGCGGGCCACCCCGAGCGGCGCGGCCTCGCGGTCGCGGGCGACGACGCGGCCGACCGGGCGGCCGTGGCGGCGCTCGTCGACGCGCTCGGTTTCGACCCGGTCGACGCCGGCCCCCTCGCCGCCGGCGTCGCGTTCGAGCCGCCCACGGAGATCTTCGGCTCCGACGCCACCGCGGCGGAGATCCGCGCCATGCTCGAGCGCTTCCCGCGCTCGCAGCGGGGCCGCGTGGTCGCGCGGGCGCGCGAGGAGGCGTGACGATGCGCCTCGTGGTCGCGCCCGACTCGTTCAAGGGCTCGTGCCCCGCGGAACGGGCCGCGGCGGCGATCGCGCGCGGCTGGCGGGACGTGCGCCCGGACGATGCGGTGGTCGAGCTGCCGCAGGCCGACGGCGGCGAGGGCACGCTGCGGGCCCTCATGAGGGCCGTCCCGCGGGCCGTGCCGCGCAGCGTCGGCGTGATCACGGGCCCGTCGGGTGACCGCACGGGAGGCGTCTACCTCGACCTCCTCGACGGCACCGCCGTGGTCGAGCTCGCGATGGTCGCGGGGATCGGGCTCATGCCCGCCCTCGACCCGCTCGGCGCGACCTCGCGAGGCCTGGGCGAGGTGATCGCGCGCGTGCTCGACGCGGGCTGCGAGCGGCTCGTGGTGACGCTCGGGGGCTCGGCCTCCACGGACGGCGGGCTGCCGATGCTCGAGGCGCTGGGCGACCGGCGCCCGCCTCCCGGCGGAGCGATCGCGCTCACCGACGTGCGGGCGCCGCTGCTCGGGCCCGACGGGGCGGCCGCGGTGTTCGCACCCCAGAAGGGCGCCACGCCGCTCGAGGTCGCGGCCCTCGAGGCGAGGCTCGCGGGGGTCGCGGCGCGGCTCGGCGCGGACCCGGACGTGCCCGGCGCGGGCGCCGCCGGGGGAGTGGGCTACGCGCTGCTCGCGTGGGGCGCCACGCTGCGCGAGGGCGCGCCCGAGATCGCGCGCCTCACCGGCCTCGAGGAGGCCGGGCGCGCCGCCGACCTGGTCATCACGGGCGAGGGGCGCTTCGACGCGCAGTCCCGCGGCGGGAAGGTGGCCGGGCACGCGCTCGCGGCGTTCCCGCGCGTCGCGGTGATCGCCGGCGAGGTCGCGGAGGACCCGGGCGTGTGGTCGGCGTCGCTGACGGTGCTCGCGGGCTCGCGCGAGGCGGCGATGGTGGAGCCGGAGCGGTGGCTCGAGGACGCGGGACGGGCGGCCGCGCGCGAGCTCACGCCCCGCGCCGACGCGGCTTGAGCCGCACCTCCGGCAGGGGCGGCGCGGGGATGCGGACGTCGCCGTGGCCGGGGACCGTGCCGAAGCGGCCGTCGTCGCCGTTCCACGCGTCGCGCGCGGCGACGATCTCGTCGTGGTCGCGCGCGACGAAGTTCCACCACATGATCACGTCGTCGGGGAACGGCTCGCCGCCGAGCAGCACCACGGTGGCGCCGTGCACGGACGTCAGGGTCACGGCATCCCGGTCCGTGCCGAGGTAGAGGATGCCGCCCTCCGGCGCCGCCGGGAGCGTCCCCGAACCGTCAGCGACCGCGAGGTCGCCCGCGAGGGGCACGAGGCCGTGCTCCCACGCCGGGTCGAGCGGCAGGGCGACGCTCGCGCCGGGCGCGAGCGAGACCTGGGCGCCGACGATGGGCGTGTACGTGGTGGCGGGCGAGGTCACACCGGCCAGCGTGCCGAGGATGACCGTCGCGACGGCGCCGTCGCCGAGGGCCGCCTCGGGCAGGGCCGCGTGCGACTCGAACGCGGCGGCGCCGTGGCGTGCCTCCTCGGGCAGCGCGACCCACAGCTGAAGGGCGTCGAGGGCCACAGGCGCCTCGCCGAGCGAGTACTCGGAGTGCGCGACGCCGTGGCCCGCGGTCATGAGGTTGAGCGCGCCGGGCCGCAGCACCGCGTCGGAGCCGAGCGAGTCGCGGTGGCGGATCTCCCCGGTCAGGGGCCAGGTGACGGTCTGAAGGCCCATGTGGGGGTGGGGCTCGACCCGCATGCGCGCCTCCTGCGGGCCGAACCGGTCGAGGAAGCACCACGCGCCGATGGTCGTGAGCCCCCGCTGGGGCAGGGAGCGGCGGACGGTCATCGCGCGCAGGCCGCCCAGGGGCACGTCGCGCGGCTCGAGCACCGTCGCGACGGGCCCGGGACGCCGGCCCGCGCCGGGGCAGAGCACCTCGGGCACGGGTCCGGCGTCCAGGCGGGTCATGCGGCCGGCCACTCCACGTCGGCGCCGGGCACGTCGTGGCGCTCGAGGTAGTCGTGGATGAACGGGCACAGGGGCACGATCACCTCGCCGCGCGCGACCGCGTCGGCGAGGGCCTCCCGGGCGAGCGTCGAGCCCAGCCCGCGGCCCTCGAAGGCCTCGTCGATCACGGTGTGCGTGAAGACGATGCGCCCCGACCGCAAGCGGAACTCGGCCACCCCCGCGAGGGTGCCGTCCACCGTGATCTCGTAGCGGCCGGCGTCCGCGACGCGGGTCACCTCGACGGTCATCACGCCCTCCTGGGGTCGAACGGGTCGTCCTCGGCGCTCGTGCGGAGCGAGCCGCCGGTTGCCAACCTCATCATGTCGGAGTCCAGGTCGATGTCCAGCTCCGTGCCGCCCGCCGAGCCGTAGGTGTGCTGGTAGGCGCCCCACGCATCGTCCCTCACGGCACGCGCGAAGCCGGACTCCATCAGCAGCACCAGCTCCCGCGCGGCGCGGTCGATGCGCGTGCCGAGCGCGGTGTCGGTCCAGTCCTCGGTCGACGCGAACAGGCTCGTCGGGACCGGGAGTGCGCGCAGGTAGGCGAACAGCGCGCGCATCTCCTCGTCGACCACGAGCGCGTGGCGCGCGGTGCCCGCCGTCGCGGCGAGGATGACGGGCTTGCCGATGAGGAGGTCGTTGTCGAGCACCTGGAAGAAGCTCGTGAACAGGCCGGACGCGCCCGCCTTGTAGACGGGCGTGGCGGCGACGATGGCGTCGGCCGCGCCGAGCGCGTCGATCGCGCGGGTGAAGCGCGGGCCGAGCAGCTGGCTCGACAGCGCCGCGGGCAGCTCCTGCAGCAGCTCGCGCAGGTCGACCGTGGTGATGGACACGGCGTGGCCCCGCTCGCGGGCGAGGTCGGTCACGCGCTGGGTGGCGCGGTCGGCGAGCAGACGCGTGGACGAGGGGTCGGACACGCCGGCGCTGACGACGACGAGGCGGTAGTCGGTCATGGGGTCTCCTCGGGGTCGGAGATGAGCTTGCGGGAGAGGGTCTCGAGGAGCGTGAGCTCCTCGTCGGTGAGGCGGGCCGTCATGGCCGCGGCGACGGACGCGCCGTGCGCGCGGCCCACCGTGCGCTGGATCGCGCGCCCCTCGTCCGTGAGGCTGAGGTGCGCCGCGCGCTTGTCGGTCGGGTCGACGCAGCGGCTGATGAGCCCGCGCTCGACCAGGCGGTCGACGAGCCTCGACAGCCCGGGCTGGCTGAGCAGCACGTGGGCGCCGAGGTCGCCGAGCCGCTGCGGCCCGTCGCACTTGGACAGGGTGTAGAGGACGTCGTACTCCCGCATCGACAGGCCCGCCCACACGTCCTCCTCGGCGAAGCGGCGCATGAGCGTCGAGTGCGCGGTGAACGCGGCCTCCCAGGCCTCGTTCGCGAGCCGCGTGCGGCCCCGGGACGATGCGCGGGTGACGGCGGGAGCGTCGGGTGCGGTGGACATCGTCCCTCCTAGAGCGTCGGGTACTCCGAGACGGCGGTCTCGGAGTCCTGGTACGGGGAGCCGCCCGTGACGTTGTCGCCGCGGTTGGCGTTGGGACGCGGCTGGCGCGGGGACTCGTCGCCGTACTTGGCCGTGACGAGGTCCGCGTGCGACGGCGGGTTCGCCGGCGCCTCGGGGTCGCGGCGGCTCTCGAGCTCCGCGCGCAGGACGGGCACGACGTGCTCGCCGAGCAGGTCGAGCTGGTGGAGGACCATGTCGACGGGCAGGCCCGCGTGGTCCACGAGGAACAGCTGGCGCTGGTAGTCACCGAACGCGTCGCGGAAGGTCAGGGTCTTGTCGATGACCTCCTGCGGGCTGCCGACGCTCAGCGGCGTCATGGACTCGAAGTCCTCCATCGTCGGGCCGTTGCCGTAGACGGGGGCCTCGTTGAAGTACGGGCGGAACTGGTCGTGCGCGTCCTGGCTGTTCTTCGCGATGAACGCCTGGCCGCCGAGCCCGACGATCGCCTGCTTCTGGGTGCCGTGGCCGTAGTGCTCGAAGCGCTGGCGGTAGAAGCGGATGAGGCGCTGGTAGTGCTCCTTGGGCCAGAAGATGTTGTTCGCGAAGTAGCCGTTGCCGTAGAAGGCGGCCTGCTCGGCGATCTCCGGGGTGCGGATCGAGCCGTGCCACACGAACGGCGCGACGTCGTCGAGCGGGCGCGGCGTCGAGGTGAAGCCCTGCAGCGGGGTGCGGAACTGGCCCTCCCAGTCCACGACGTCCTCGCGCCACAGGCGGTGCAGCAGGTTGTAGTTCTCGAGCGCGAGCGGCAGGCCCTGGCGGATGTCCTGGCCGAACCACGGGTACACCGGCGCGGTGTTGCCGCGGCCGAGCATGAGGTCCATGCGGCCGCCCGAGAGGTGCTGCAGCATCGCGTACTCCTCGGCGAGGCGCACGGGGTCGTTCGTGGTGATGAGCGTCGTGGAGGTGGTGACCACGAGGCGCTCGGTGAGGGCCGCGATGTGGCTGAGCAGGGTGGTGGGGGAGGAGGAGAAGAACGGCGGGTTGTGGTGCTCGCCGACGGCGAAGACGTCGAGGCCCACCTCCTCGGCGTGGACCGCGATGCGGACGATGTTCTTGATGCGCTCCGCCTCCGAGGGCGTGTGGCCGCTGACGGGGTCGCGCGTGATGTCCGAGACGGACATGATGCCGAACTGCATGGTGTGCCTCCTTCGGGGGCTGTCGCTGCCGGGCCCGGGACCTTCGCCCCGGCCGATGCCGCCGATTATATGCGTACGCATGTAATCAACGCCAGCCCCTCGGATCTATTCCACCGGCGCGCGGGCGCGTGCGCCCGGGACCTTCGGGGCATTGGCCGGCGCGGGACGATGCGCGTGGTGAACTGGGGGTATGCGTCTCACCAAGCATGTCCACGCGTGCGTCTCGCTCGCCTCCGATGCGGGGAGCCTGCTGGTCGACCCCGGCGTCTACGAGCCGGATTCGGCCGCCCTCATCGCCGCCGCGCCCGCCGTGCTCTACACGCACGTGCATCCCGACCATGTGGATGCCGAGCCGATCCTCGACGCGCTCGCGGCGCGGCCCGAGCTGCGCGTGTTCGGCCCCGCGTCGGTGGTGGCGGAGTGGGAGGAGCGGTTCCCGGCGCAGGTGACGGCGGTCGCGCCCGGCGACGCGTTCTCCGCGGGCGGGCTGTCCGTGACGGTGCACGGCGGCACGCACGCCGTCATCCACCCCGACCTGCCGCTGTTCGAGAACGTCGGGTACGTGGTCGACGGGCGGGTGTTCCACCCCGGCGACTCGTACGAGGCGCCGCCCGTCGACGTCGAGGTGCTGCTCGTGCCGGTGAGCGGGCCGTGGGCGCGCTTCGGGGATGCCGCGGACCTCGTGCGCGCGGTCGCACCCGTACGGGCCTTCCAGATCCACGACGCGATGCTGTCCGAGATCGGGCTGGCCTCGGCGACGCGGTTCCTGAGCGCCGGGGCGCTGGTGCCGGTGTCGGTCGAGCGGCTCGCTCCGGGGGAGTCGGTCGAGCTCTAGGCGAGCCGCAGCACCGCCGCGGCCGCGTCCGCCAGTGCGACCCCGTAGCCCCTCCCGTGCCCCGCGGCGTGGACGGCCAGCGGGTGCAGCTGGTGGAGGGGCACGCGGGTCCGCCAGCCGACGCGCAGGGGCGCCTCGTCGGCGTACCCGGCGAGCGCATCGTCCAGGAAAGGCAGCCCGAACAGCGCGAGCATCGCGAGGTCCGTCTCCGGGTGGCCGCCGTGCGCGGCCGGGTCGATGAGCACCATGCCCGCGGGGGAGAAGAGGACGTTGCCGGCCCACAGGTCGCCGTGGATCCGCGCGGGCGGGGCGTCGTCGTCGAACGCGCCGTCCGCGATGGCGTCGCACGCGCGGTGGACGATGCGCGCCTCGTCCGGGGCGAGGAACCCGGCGGCGAGCGCGGGGTCGATGAAGGGTCGCACGCGGGCCTCGGCGTAGAACGCGCCCCAGGTCGGGGAGGTGAGCGCGGGCATCTCGCGGCTGCCGATGAAGAGCGGCCCGGCCCAGCCGTCCGGGCGCGCGCCGAACGCCGCCGCGCCGGCCGCGTGCGTGCGTGCCAAGTCGCGACCGAAGGTGCGGGCGGCCGCGGGGGTAGGGCGGGCGTGCGCGATCCGCTCGAGGACGATGCGCCCGGGGGCCACGTCGACGACGCGCGCGACGTGGGCGCCGCCCGCCTCGGCGAGCCAGCGCAGCCCCGCCGCCTCCGCCTCGAAGAAGCCGGGCGGGGCGGCGGGGTCGGCCTTGGTGACGGTCATGAGGACTCAGTGTCCCGAGATCCGGCCGCGGAGGCGATTCAGGAGGACTGAGCGTCCCGAAGGGCGGCGGAGGGCGCGGTCTCCTTGCGCGGCGCCATGCTGCCCGCGAACACCACCACCAGGATCCCGAAGACCGGCACGAGGGTGAGGCCCACGCGCAGCGACGTGGCGTCGGCGATCGCACCGACGACGGGCGGCGACAGCAGCCACGCGAGGCGCAGCAGCCACGACAGGATCGTCAGGCCGGTGCCCGCGCGGAGGCCGGGGAGCTCGTCCGCGGCGTGCATCGCGCCCGGGATGAGCGTGGCCACGCCGAAGCCGGCCGCGCCGAAGCCCGCGATGGTGCCCCAGGCCGACGGGAAGGCGAGCGCGAGGCCCATGCCCACCGCGACGAGGACGCCGCCGAAGCGTGCCACGGCGCGCTGGCCCCAGCGGTCGACCATGCGGTCGCCGACCATGCGGCCCACGAACTGGAAGCCCTGCATCGACACGAACGCGAGCGAAGCCAGCGTCGCGCCGGCGAGCAGCTCGTCGGTGAGGTAGCTGGCGGACCAGGTCGCGGCGGCGTCCTCGGCCCAGCCGCCCGCGATCGCGATGACGGTGAGCGCCAGCAGCGTGCCCCACACCCTCACCGGGATCTGGCGCAGCGGCGTGTGCTGCGGGACGGCGGCCTCGTCGGCGGCGTGGTCGACCTCGTCCGGGGTCGCAGTGTCCTTCTTGAGGAGCATCGGGTAGGCGACCAGGTTCGCCGCCACGACGATCGCGAGCGACGCCGCGAACTGCCACGGCACCGCGATCCCGAGGCCCGCGGCGGCGCCTCCCATGAGGCCGCCCGCGACGGCGCCGATGGACCACAGGCCGTGGAACGCGTTGAGGATCGAGCGCTTGTAGAGCTTCTGCACCTCGAGGCCATGGGCGTTCTGCGAGACGTCCACCCACGCGTCGGTGACGCCGACCACGAACAGCGCGGCGCCGAACGTCCACACGTTCGGGGCGAGGCCCGCGGCGAGCATGGCCGTGGCGCTCACCGCCATCGTGATCGTCGCGACCCTCGCGGAGCCGAAGCGCCGGATCATCACGGCCGCGAGGAGGCCGAGCGCGAGCGCGCCGACCGACCACATCGCCATGGCGACGCCGAGCGTGCCGTACGAGATGCCGAGAGACGCGCGGATCTCGGGCACACGCGGCGCGAAGCCGCCCAGCACGATGCCGTTGGTGAAGAAGATCATCGACACGCCGATGCGGGCGCGCCTGAGGTGAGGCGCGACCGCGGCGGCGGGGGTGGGGACCGTCATGGCGTCACGCTACCGAGAGGTCCGCGGTGAGCAGGTCGGACAGGCGCGAGGTGGGGCCGACGAGCACCTGGAACGCGCCCGGCTCGACCACGCGCTCGCCGCGCGCGTTCACGATCGTGCAGTCGGCGACGGCGATCCGAAGCGCGACCTCCGCGGATGCGCCCGGCTCGATCGTTACGTGCGCGACGGCCTTGAGCTCGCGGTCGGCCCACGTGGCCGACGTGTTGACGTCGCGGACGTAGCCCTGGACGGTCTCGAGCACGGGGCGGTCGCCGGTGTTGGTGACGGTGACGGTCGCCTCGATCGTGTCGGCGGCGGTGAGCTCCGTCGCGGCGAGGCGCAGGTCGGCGTAGGCGACCGACGAGTACGACAGGCCGTCGCCGAACACCCAGCGCGGGTCCTGCGTGAGGTCGGCGTAGCGGTAGCCGTGCTGCGCGTCGATCTGGTTGTAGAACGTGGGCTGCTGGCCCACGTGGCGCGGCCACGAGATCGGCAGGCGGCCGCTGGGCTCGATCGCGCCCAGGAGGAGCTCGGCGACCGCGGTGCCGCCGGCCATGCCGGGGTTCGCGGCCCAGATCACGGCCGCGGCGCGGTCCGCGGACGCGGGCAGCACGTGCGGCTTCGAGGCGAGCACCACGAGGATCACCGGCGTGCCGGTCTCCACGAGGGCGTCGAGCAGCGCGACCTGGCCGCCGAGCAGCTCGAGGGTCGCGGTCGACTTGCCCTCGCCCACCAGCTGGATGCGGTCGCCCACGACGGCGACCACCGCATCGGCCCCCTGCGCGGCCGCGACGGCCTCCGCGATCATGGCGGCGTCGGGCTCGACGGGGAACGCGATGTGCGGGCGCGGCTGGCCGTCGGGGAAGTAGGCGCCCTTGGGGTCGGGGCCGGTGGTGATGATCTCGGCGCCCTTCGCGTACGTGACCTCCGAGCCCGCGGGCGCGAGCGCGCGCAGGCCGTCGAGCACGGTCGCGATCATCTCGCGCGGGTGGCCCTCCATGAGCCAGTCGGCCTGGCCGGACGCGCCGGCCCAGTCGCCGAGCGTGGTGTCGGGGTCGTCGGCGTTGGGGCCGACGACGGCCAGGCGCAGCGGGCGGTCCGCGGCGAGCGGCAGGGTGCCGTCGTTCTCGAGCAGCACGAGCGAGCGGCGCGCGACCTCGAGGTTGAGGGCACGATGCGCGGGCTGGGCGATCACCGCGGCCTGGCGCTCGACGTCCGCGAGGCGCGGGTCCTCGAACAGGCCGAGGTCGAACTTCAGGGTGAGGATGCGCGCGACGGCCTCGTCGATGCGCGACTCCTCGAGCAGGCCCTGCGCGACGGCGTCCTGCGCGCCCTGGAAGAACGCGGGCGTGGTCATGATCATGTCGTTGCCCGCGTTGACGGCCGCGGCGGCGGCCTGCGCGTAGTCGGGGAAGAGGCGCTGCTCGCGCACGAGGTTGCCGACGTTGTCCCAGTCGGTGATGAGGGTGCCCTCGTAGCCCCACTCGCCGCGCAGCACGTCGCCCAGGAGCCACTCGTTGATGGTGATCGGCACGCCGTCGGTGGCCTGGTAGCCGAGCATGAACGTGCCGCAGCCGGCGCGCGCGACGCGCTCGAAGGGCGGCAGGTACCAGGAGCGCAGCTTGCGGCGCGAGATGTCGGCCTCGGAGGCGTCGCGGCCGCCCTGGGTCTCGGAGTAGCCCGCGAAGTGCTTCGCGGTCGCGAGGATCGCGGTCGGGTCGGACAGGCCGTCGCCCTGGTAGCCGCGTACCATCGCGGCGCCGAGCTCGCCCAGCAGGTAGGGGTCCTCGCCGAAGGTCTCGGACACGCGGCCCCAGCGCAGGTCGCGCGCGATGCACAGCACGGGGGAGAAGGTCCAGTGGATGCCGGTCGCCGAGACCTCGACGGCGGTGGCGCGCGCGACGCGCTCGAGCAGGCCCGCGTCGAAGGTCGCGGCCATGCCCAGCTGCGTCGGGTAGATCTCCGCGCCCTTGAAGAACGAGTGGCCGTGGATGCAGTCCTCGCCGATGAGCAGCGGGATGCGCAGGCGCGTCTCCGCGACGAGGGCGTGGGCCTGCGCGAGGCGCTCGGGGGAGGCGTGCAGGATCGAGCCGACGTGCATCTCCTCGATGAGATGGGGCACGCCGTCGTACGTGTGCATCTGGATCATCTGGCCCACCTTCTCGGCGAGCGTCATGCGGCCGAGGAGGTCGGCGACGCGCGCGGCGGTCGTCAGCGACGGGTCGAGGTACGGGGTGGTCATGGGCGGATCCTCTCGCGCGGCGGTGGGCTACTCTGGGATGAGTTCTACCACATGGTAAAACAATGCTCGAAACGATGCGACCGCGAGGTCGGGACGGGGGGCGGGGCATGGCGAGAGAGCTGTCGGACCGCGGCGGGGCCACGCGCGAGCACATCCTCGACACGGCGACCCAGGCGTTCGCCGAGGCGGGCTTCCAGGGCACCTCGGTGCGCGAGATCGCGGCGCGCTGCGGGCTGACCCACCCGGCGCTGATCTACCACTTCCCGACCAAGGCGGCGCTGCTCATGGCCGTCCTCGAGCGCCGCGACGACACCGAGGGTCGCGCCGTCAGCTTCGACGAGCTGCGCGGGCGGGCGCTGCTCGACGAGCTCGTCGCGACGGTGAGGCGCAACGTCGGCCGCCCCGGCATCGTCTCCCTCTACGCGACCCTGTCCGCCGAGGCGACGGACGCGGGCCATCCCGCCCACGCGTACTTCGCGCGCCGCTACGCGAACCTGCGCGCGGCCGTCGCGCGGGCCTACCGCGAGGCCGTCGAGGACGGCGCGCGCGAGCCCGTCGGAGGGGCCGGCCTGGCGGCCGCGCAGCTCGTCGCGGTCATGGATGGGCTCCAGGTCCAGTGGCTGCTGGACCCGTCGGTGGACATGGTCGCGGCGGTCGAGGCGCACCTGTCCGCACAATTCCCATGACTGCGCATGAATCTGGGACCCTGGTCCCTGCCAGCGGTGATGTCGCGGCCATAGCGTTCTCGTAGGCGCTACCCCGGTGCCCAGGGCCCACAAGGTCCGCGACAAAGGAGAACGACAATGGCAGTCAACTCGCAGGTCGCCGAGAGCGCGACCGCCACCACTGGAAGCAAGCTCGGCTGGGTCATGCTCAGCGTCACCCGCATCGGGCTCGGCTTCTACTTCCTGTGGGCCTTCCTCGACAAGCTTCTGGGCCTCGGGTTCTCGACCTGCCGCACCGTCGCGGAGAGCGGCGCCGTCACCATCGACGCGTTCTGCGACAAGGCGTGGATCAACGGCGGCCACGTCACCGAGGGCTACCTGGTCTACGGCGGCAACACCAACAGCCCGTTCCACGACTTCTTCGTGAACCTCGGCGCGCAGCGCTGGACCGACTGGATCTTCATGCTCGGCCTGCTCGGCATCGGCCTGGCCCTCATGCTCGGCATCGGCACCCGCGTCGCCGCCTGGTCCTCGATGCTCATGCTGCTCTTCATGTACATGACGCAGATGTGGCCCGCCACCAACCCGATCCTCGACGAGCACATCATCTACATCGTCGCGATCCTCGGCATCGTGCACGTCGAGCTCGCCCGTCAGGACGTCGGGCTCGGCACCTGGTGGAGGAAGCTCCCCATCGTGCAGAAGAACGCCTGGCTGGTCTAGCCTCCCTGCAGTGCTCACGGGGCCCCGCGCGATCCGCGGGGCCCCGTTGTGCTTCCCCCGAGGCGGCCCGCGTTTTCGTCCGCTTCCAGCGACGATGCGCGATCCGGCGTAGCGTGGGCGGTGCGGACAACGGCGTCCGTGGGGCCAAGGGCCTCGGACCGCACCGCATCGCATCCCCAGGAGGCAATGATGAGCAGCACCGAACCGACCACCACCACGACCAGTCAGACGGGCAGCAAGTTCGGCTGGGTCATGTTGAGCCTGACGCGCATCGTGCTGGGCTTCTACTTCCTCTGGGCCTTCCTGGACAAGCTCCTGGGCCTGGGGTACTCCACGTGTCGCACCACGAACGACGACGGCAGCTACTCCATCTCCACCCTGTGCGACAGCGCGTGGGTCAAGGGCGGGCACGTCACCGAGGGCTACCTCGTGTACGCGGGCAACGTGAACAGCCCGTTCCACGACTTCTTCGTCAACCTGGGCGCCGACCGGTGGACCGACTGGCCGTTCATGCTCGGCCTGCTGGGCGTCGGTCTCGCGCTCATGCTCGGCATCGGCACCAAGGTCGCGGCGTGGGCCGGCGGCCTCATGCTGCTGTTCATGTACATGACGCAGATGTTCCCGTCGACCAACCCCCTGTTCGACGAGCACATCATCTACATCCTGGCCATCTTCTCCGCGGTGTACCTGGAGCTCGAGCACCAGACCATCGGCATCGGGAAGTGGTGGCGTGGCCTCGTCGGCGAGAAGAGCTGGCTGGTCTAGCGCGTCGCGCGCACGCGGGGCGGGGCCTTCGGGTCCCGCCCTCGTCGTGTCCGGGCCCGGTCAGGCGTCGGCCCGCGCCCGGCCCGCGGAGCGGCGCCCGGCGCGCTCCGCACGCTCCTCGCGCAGCTCGTGCGCGACCACCCGCGTGACCTGAGGGATGAGGTCCCGGCTGCGCTTGAGCGCCCACGGCACGCCGTTGACCGCGAGCCAGGCCGCGACCGCGGCGCGCCCGGGCGCCGGGGGCGGCGGAGGGACGGGGCCCCGCGCGGGCCAGTCGGGCGCGACCAGGTCGACGGCGGCCCGGGCGAGCGCGCGATGCCCGGCCGGCGACGGGTGGATGCGGTCGATGTGCCACGCGCCGCGGCCCAGGCCGGCGAGCAACGTCGCGCCGTCGATCACGGCGACGTCTCGCGGCGCGACGGCGCGCGCGATCGCCGCGTTCGCGAGGCCGATGCGACGCGCCATGGCGTCGCCGACCCGGCGGGGCACGAGGTCGAACAGGCCGATGCGGTCGAGCGACACCGTGACGAGGCGCCGCCCGGGCCCGGCGAGGGCGTCGAGGCACGCGCCGAGGGCGCGCTCGACCTCGGCGGGGGAGAAGTCGCCGCGCAGCACGTCGTTGCCGCCCGCCGTGAGGAGGACGATGTCGGGGCGCGCGGCGAGCGCGCGCGGCACCTGGACCTGGTGCAGGTCGCGGGCCCGCACCCCGTTGGCGGCGAGGTTGACGAAAGTTGAGGCGCCGAGCGCTGCCGCGGCGAGCGCCGCCCAGCCGACGTCGCCGCGCGCGTGCTGGACCCCGTCGCCGACGCCGAGCGTGATGGAGTCGCCCAGCGCGACGATGCGCGGCCCGGTCACGGCACGCCCGCCAGGCTCCGCGCGTGGAGCGCGCGCATGCGGGCGACGGACGCGGACCACGGGAACGCGACCGCGCGGGCCCGCGCCGCGAGGCGGCGCTCCCGGGCGTCGCGCGCGAGCAGGCGCTCGATCGCGTCCGCGAACGCCTCGGGGGTGCCCGCGGCGGCGAGCCCCGCGTCACCCACGACCTCGGGCAGGGCCGAGGCGGCGTTCACGACGACCGGGGTGCCGGACGCGAGCGCCTCGAGCGCGGCGAGCCCGAACGTCTCGATGGGTCCGGGGGCGACCGCGACGTCCGCGCTCGCGAGCAGGGCGGCGAACGCGGCGCGGTCGGACACGAAGCCGAGCAGCTCGACGTCGAGGCCGGCGGCGGCTCGGCGCACGCGCCCGGCGGCCGGCCCGTCGCCCGCCACGGCGAGCCGCACCGGCCGGCCCCGCGCGGCGAGCACGCGGACCGCGTCGATCGCGAGCCCGGGCCGCTTCTCGCGCGACAGCCGCGAGGCGAGCACGAGCAGGGGCGCGTGGTCGGGGGCGTGGGCGCGGCGCGTGGCGGCGCTCGCGTGACGCGGGTGGAAGCGGTCGAGGTCGACGCCGAGCGGCACGGTCTCGACGGGCGCGCCGACCCGGGCGAGCTCCTCGCCCGCGAACGCGGTCGTCGCGACGAGGGTGTCGAAGCGGCCGGCGATGCGGCGCGCGTGCGCGTCGGCCAGGCGCGCGACCGTGGCCTCCGGGAGGCGTGGCAGCGCCTCCCGGAGGAGCCCGTCGACGCGCTCGTGCGCGACGAACGCGGCGGGGATGCCGCGCGCGCGGGCCCACGTGCCGAGGCCCGTCAGCGTGGTGCGGTCCGACACCTCGAGCGCGTCGGGCGCGAAGGCGGTGAGCGCGTCCTCGACCGCGCCGAGCCGCGTGAGCACGCGGTAGCCGCCGCTGCCGGGCAGGGGCGGGCTGTGGAGCGTGAGGACGCGCCCGTGCGGGGTGTCGCGGACCCCGTCGTGGTCGCCGGGGACCACCAGGAGCACGTCGTCGCCCGCTTCCACGTAGCCCCTCCCGAGCGCGTGCAGCGCGGTGCGCAGCCCGCCCGAACGGGGGCCGTGGAAGTTCGCGACCTGGGCGATCCTCATCGCGTCACCGCCCGCGCCGCGATCGCGGCCTCGTAGTGGCGCACGAGCGCCTCGCACACGCGCGGCCACGTGCGGCCCTCGACCGAGACCCGCGCGTGGGCGCCCTGGAGCCAGCGCATGTCCTCCTGCGCGACCAGCGACGCGACGGCGTCCTCGAGGTGATCGAGCCGCCCGGGAGCGTAGAGGAAGCCGTTCGTACCGTGCTCGACGAGGTCGATCGGTCCCCCGCGGCGCGGTGCCACCACCGGGACGCCCGACGCGAGCGCCTCCTGGATGGACTGCCCGAAGGTCTCGAGCTCGCCCGGGTGGACCATCACGTCGAGGCTCGCGACGGCGCGCGCGAGCTCGCCGCCGCCGAGGAAGCCCGCGAAGGCCGCGTCCGGCATCGCGCGCCGCAGGCGGGGCCCCTCGGGCCCCTCGCCGATGACGACCAGCCGCACCCCGGGGATCCGGGACAGCCGGGCGAGGTCCCCGACGCGCTTCTCGGCCGCGAGCCGGCCCACGTACCCGACCACCACCTCGCCGCCGGGCGCCCACGCGGCCCGCAGCGCATCGTCCCGATGCGCGGGAGAGAAGCGCGCCGTGTCGACGCCGCGCGGCCACAGCCGGAGCCTGTCGACGCCGAGCGATGCGAGCTGGCCCATCGCGGCGGTCGACGGCGCGAGCGTGAGGTCCGCCGCGGCGTGGATCTGGCGCACGCGCGCCCACAGCAGCGGCTCGCCCCAGGGCGCGCGGTACGACGCCGCGTAGGACGGCACGTCGGTCTGGTAGACCGCGACCGTCGGCAGCCCGAGGTCCGCGGCGGCGCGCACGGCGGCCCAGCCCAGCATGAACGGCGACGCGAGGTGGACCACGTCGGGACGCACCTCGTCGAGCAGCCGGGTGAGCCGCCGCACCGTCGACAGCGCGACCCGGACGTCGCGATAGCCAGGCCAGCCGACGGCGGGGACGTGAATGACGGGGGCGCCCGCGACGGCCTCGGGGGCACCGGGCGCCTCGGGGGCGATGACGACCGCCTCGTCGCCGCGGGCGGCGAGGTGATCGAGCACCCGCAGGAGCGAATGCGTGACGCCGTTCGTGTGCGGCAGGAACGACTCTGCGACCAGCGCGACCTTCACGTCCGCCAGTCTCGGGACCGCGGGCGAACCCCCGGTTGCGTGGGGCTTGATGTCGCGTGACCATCGGGTGACGGGTCGATGAAGGCTGTGGCGGCCGCGTGCGAGACTTTCCCCATGCCCCGCGTTCTCACCCGCTCCCTCGCCGCCCTGGCGGCGGCCGCCGGCGCCGTCGCGCTCGCCGCGGCACCCGCGTCCGCCCACACCGCGCTCGTCTCCTCGACGCCCGTCGAGGGTGCCACGGTGACCGAGCTGAGCGAGGTCTCGCTGGAGTTCACCGAGCAGCTGCTCGACATCGGCAACGAGCTCGCGCTCGAGGCGCCCGACGGCACCCGCACGGCGCTCGAGATCGACACCCCCGTCACCGAGACGATCACGGCCCAGGTGCCCGCCGGCACGCTGCAGGCCGGGGACAACGTGCTGAGCTTCCGAGTCGTGTCCGCCGACGGCCACCCCATCGAGGGCACCGTCACCTTCACCTACGCGCCGCCGGGTGAGGCGTCGGCCTCGCCCTCCGCATCGGCCTCGCCGAGCGCGTCCCCGTCGGCCTCCGCGAGCGCCGGCGCGGTCGCGCCGACCCCGTCGACCACGCCCAGCTACCAGGCGCCCTACCTCACGGAGCAGCCGGGCACCAACCCCGCGGTCTACGTGATCCTCTTCGCCGTCGGCGCCGCGATCGTCGCCCTCGTCATCGCGATGCGCAACAAGCGCGACGACTGACCGCGGCCGCGCTGCACCGGGAGGGACGATGACCGACGCGCCGCTGACGCCGACCGCGCAGGACTACGTCAAGGTGGTGTGGAGCGCCACCGAGTGGTCCGACACGCCCGTCACCACCAAGCTCCTCGCGGAGCGGCTCGGGGTGTCCGCGCCGACCGTCTCGGAGAACGTGCGCAAGCTGGTCGCGGCGGGACTGCTCGACCACCGCCCCTACGGCGCGATCACGCTGACCGAGGCGGGCGAGCGGCAGGCCCTCGACATGGTCCGCCGCCACCGGCTCATCGAGACGTTCCTGGTGACCCAGCTGGGGTATGCGTGGGACGAGGTGCACGACGAGGCCGAGGTGCTCGAGCACGCGTGCTCGGCCCGCATGATCGACGCGATCGACAGGCTGCTGGGCCACCCCACGCGCGACCCCCACGGCGACCCCATCCCCACGGCCGCGGGACGCATCGTCACCCTCGACGGCACCAACCTCGCCGATGCCGCGCCCGGCGACTGGACCGTCGTGCGGCTGTCGGACGCGGATCCCGGCGTGCTGCGGGACCTCGCGACCCTAGGATTGACGGTGGACGCCTCGATCCGCGTGCACGGCCCCGGCGACGGCGGCGGGATCCGAGTGGAGACCGCGGAGGCGACCGTGATCGTCGTCCCGCCCGCCACCGCGTCCGCGGTGTGGCTCGTCACGCAAGGTAGCTGATGACCGCTCTGCCTCCGGCCTCCGAGGCCGGTACCCCGCGCTGGCTGCTGCCGCGCACCGCCCACGCCGCCAACCCCGCGCTCGTCCTCGCGGGGTTCGTGGTCGCGGGATTCGCGATAGGCCTGTCGCAGCAGGGTGCCGCCGGCGTGATCCTCGACCAGACCAGCGACCTCGGCACCGCGGTCGACACCCTGGGCTGGACCATCGTCGCGTACGCGTTGGGCGTGGTGGTCGGCGCGCCGCTGCTGATGGTCGGGCTCGCGGGGTGGAACCGCCGCCGCCTGCTCCTGACGATGTCCGGCTTCTTCGTGGTCACCGCTGCGGCCACCGCGCTCGCGCCGAACGTGCAGACGCTCATGGCGATCCGCTTCCTCAACGGGCTCCCGCACGGCGCGCTGCTCGGCACCGCGACCTACGTGGGCGTGCTCGCGCTCGGCCCCGAGCGCCGCGGTCAGGCGATCGCGACGCTCATGTACGGGCTGACGGCGGCGGCCGTGATCGGCGTGCCCGGCATGCAGTGGCTGTCCGTCCACGCGGGCTGGCGCGTCGCGTACGCGGTCGTGACCGCGGTCGGCCTGCTCGGCTTCGTGCTCATGTGGGCGTTCGCGCCGTCGGTGCCGGGCAGCCCGGGAGGGGGCTTCCGCGGCGACCTGGCGGCGCTGCGCGGCAAGGTGCTGTGGACGGCGATCCTCACCGTGACCGTGGGCTTCGCGGGGCTCGGCGCCGTGCAGTCGTACATCGTGCCGCTGCTCGAGGAGACCAACGGGTTCTCGAGCACCGCGGTCACAGTGATCCTCGTGCTGTTCGGGCTCGGCATGACCGCGGGCGCGTTCCTCGGCGGCCGCCTCACCGACCGCTCGGTGCTGCTGACCTCGCGGGTCGGCATCATCGGGGTGGCCGCGACCCTGCTGCTGCTCGGGCTAGTCGGCACGCTCGGGTGGCCGGTCGTCGTCGCGCTCGTGCTGCTCGGCGCGTGCATCCAGACCTTCTCGCAGGCCGCCCAGGCGCACCTCATGGACGCGACCCACACGTCGCCGTCGCTGGGCGCGGCGCTCGCGCACTCGGCGCTCAACGCCGCGACCGTGCTGGGCACGGGCCTGGGCGCGATCGTCATCGCTGGCGGTCTGGGCTTCGTCGCGCCCGCGTGGGTGGCGCTGGGCCTCGCGCTCGTGGCCGTCGCGCTGGTCTTCGTGGGGCCCGGCTACCGCCGCTGATGGGCACGGGGTGCCGCGCGCGGCGACTACCCTTGACCGCATGAATCTCCGCCTCGGCACCCGTGGATCCGCGCTCGCGACGGCACAGTCGGGGCAGTTCGCCGATGCGGTGGTCGCGGCGGCCCGCGAGGCCGGCGTGGAGGCGACCGTCGAGCTGGTCACGGTCACCACCAAGGGCGACGTGGACCGCGGCTCGCTCGTGGGCCTGTCGCAGACCGGCGTCTTCGTCACCGCGCTGCGCGAGGCGCTGCTCGCGGACGACTGCGACTTCATCGTCCACTCCCTCAAGGACGTCCCCACCCAGCCCTACCCGGGTCTCGACGTGGTCGCGATCCCCGAGCGCGAGGACCCGCGCGACGCGCTGTGCACCGACGGCCGCACGCTCGTGGAGCTGCCCCACGGGGCGAGCATCGGCACGGGCTCCCCGCGCCGCGCCGCGCAGCTGCTCGCGGTGCGCCCCGACCTCGACGTCCGGCCGCTGCGCGGCAATGTCGACACCCGCCTGGGCCACATCGGGGACGACCTCGACGGCGTGGTGCTCGCCGCGGCCGGCCTCAACCGCCTGGGCCGCGCCGCCGACGCGACCGAGCCGCTGTCGGTCTCCGCGATGGTGCCCGCGCCGGGCCAGGGTGCGCTCGCGATCGAGATCCGCTCCGACGCGTCGGACGCCCTGCGGGAGCTGCTGGCCACGCTCGACCACGCCGCCACCCGCGCGTGCGTGACCGCCGAGCGCGAGGCGCTGCGCGTCCTCGACGCCGGCTGCGCCGCGCCCGTCGCCGCGCACGCGACCGTCGACGGTGACCGCCTCACGCTGCACACGCGCGTGATCGGCCAGGACGGCCGGCTCGCCCTCAACGAGCGGAACTCCGGCGTGCTGGCCGAGGCCGCCGCGATCGGCCGCCAGAGCGGCTTCTCGCTGCTGGGCCGCGGCGCCGAGAAGCTCATGGGCCGCGCGTGAGCCTCGCCGGGCGCCGCCTGCTGGTCCCCGTGACCGCGGAGCGCACCGCCTTCGCCGACGACCTCGCGGCCGAGGGCGCGCTCGTCACGCCGGTCGCGTTCATCGCGATCGCGCCCCCCGCCGACGCCGCCGCGCTCGAGGCGGCGACCCTCGCGTGGCTCGCGGGGGATTACGCGTGGATGGCCGTCACCAGCCGGAACGCGGTGCTCGCGATGGACCGCGTCGCGCGCGCCCATGGCCGCACCCTCGCCGCGCCCCAGCCCGCCGCGCGCGTCGCGACGGTGGGGGAGGCCACCCGGCGCGTGTGCGCCGAGGTCGGGCTCGCGGTCGACCTGGTGCCGTCGGACCGGGCGGACGCCCGCGGCATCGTCGAGTCCTTCCCGTCGGGCGAGGGCCGCGTCCTCGCGCCGCTGGGCAACCTCGCCTCGCCCGTCCTGGCGCGCGGGCTCGCCCGCAAGGGCTGGGAGGTCGACGCGATCGAGGCGTACCGCACCGTCGACGGTCCCGGGATGGACGATGCGACGGTCGCCGCGGTCGCGGGCGGCGGGTTCGACGCCGTGCTGCTGACGTCCGGCTCGGTCGCCGAGCGCTTCGCCGCCGCCTGCCCGCGCGTCGCCCCCGGCACGCGCATCGTCGCCATCGGGCGCACCACGGAGGCCGGGGCCCGCGCCGCCGGGCTGACCGTGGACGCCGTCGCCGACACGCCGACCTACGCTGGGATCCGGGCCGCGCTCGACGCGGCGCTCGATCCCGCCGCCTCGAAGGAGGACCACGCATGACCTCGTACCGCCCGCGCCGCCTGCGCACCACGCCTGCGATGCGCCGCCTCGTGCGCGAGGTGCGCCCGCACGCGTCCGAGCTGGTGCTGCCGGTCTTCGTGCACGAGGACCTGACCGAGGCGCGCCCCATCACGTCGCTGCCTGGGGTCTCGCAGCACCCGCTGGCGGCCGTTCCCGGGCTGGTCGAGGACGCGATCGCCGCGGGCCTCGGCGGGCTCATGATCTTCGCGATCCCGTCGGTGCGCGACGCGCGCGGCTCCGGGGCCGTGGATCCCGAGGGGATCCTCAACCGCGCCATCGCCGTCGCGGCGGACGCGGCGGGCGACCGGCTCGTCATCATGGCCGACCTGTGCCTCGACGAGTTCACCGACCACGGCCACTGCGGCGTGCTGTCCGCCGACGGACGGGTCGACAACGACGCCACGCTCGAGGTCTACGCCGAGATGGGACTCGCGCAGGCCCGCGCGGGCGCCCACGTGCTGGGGCTCAGCGGGATGATGGACCACCAGACCGCGGTGGTGCGCGAGGCGCTCGAGGCGGAGGGGTTCACCGACGTCGCGATCCTCGCCTACGCCGCCAAGTACGCGTCCGCGTTCTACGGGCCCTTCCGCGAGGCCGTCGACAGTCAGCTCCAGGGCGACCGACGCACCTACCAGATCGACCCCGCGAACGGCCGCCAGGGCCTGCACGAGGCCGAGCTCGACGAGCTCGAGGGCGCCGACATCGTCATGGTGAAGCCCGCCCTGCCGTACCTCGACGTGGTCGCGGAGGTCGCCGCGCAGTCGCGCGTGCCCGTCGCGGCCTATCACGTGTCGGGCGAGTACGCCCAGATCGAGGCGGCCGCCGCGAACGGCTGGCTGGACCGCCGCGCCTCGCACCTCGAGGCCCTCACGTCGATGCGCCGTGCCGGCGCCGACATCGTCGTCACCTACGCGGCGCTCGAGCTCGCCGCCTGGCTCAAGGAGATCTGAATGTCCTTGTACTCGGAGCGCGCCCGCGCGATCCTGCCCGGCGGCGTGAACTCGCCCGTGCGCGCCTGGAACGGCGTCGGCGGGGAGCCCGTGCCGATCGCGTCCGCGAGCGGGTCCCGGATCGTCGACGCGGACGGCCGCGAGATGATCGACGTCGTGGCGTCGTGGGGCCCGGCCATCCTGGGTCACGCGCACCCCGAGGTGGTCGCCGCCGTGCAGGCCGCCGCCGCGAAGGGGCTGTCCTTCGGCGCCACCACCGAGGCCGAGGTCGAGCTCGCGGAGATCATCCGCGACCGCTACGCGCCCGCCGAGCGGGTCCGCCTGGTGTCGACCGGCACCGAGGCGACCATGACCGCGATCCGCCTCGCGCGCGCCGCGACAGGACGGGACAAGTTCATCAAGTTCGCGGGCTGCTACCACGGCCACTCGGACGCGCTCCTGGTCGCGGCGGGCTCGGGCCTCGCGACCGCGGGCGTGCCGGACTCGGCCGGCGTCACGCGCGGCTCCGCGGGGGACACGATCGTGCTGCCCTACGGCGACGAGGCCGCGCTCACCGACGCGTTCGCGGAGCACGGCGCGGAGATCGCCGCCGTCATCGTCGAGGCGGCGCCCGCCAACATGGGTGTCATCCAGCCGCCCGCGGGCTTCAACCGCCTTATCTCGACGCTGTGCCGCAACGAGGGCGCCGTGATGATCCTCGACGAGGTCCTCACGGGCTTCCGCGCCGGCCCCTCCGGCTACTGGGGCGTCGAGCGCGACCACGACCTCGCTGCGGGCCTCGACCCGTGGACGCCCGACCTGGTCACGTTCGGCAAGGTCATCGGCGGCGGGCTCCCGGTCGCCGCGCTCGGCGGCCGCCGCGACCTCATGGAGCAGCTCGCGCCGCTCGGCCCCGTCTACCAGGCGGGCACGCTGTCGGGGAACCCCGTCGCGGTCGCCGCGGGCCTCGCGACGATGCGCCTGCTCACCGACGAGGTCCACGCGCAGGTCGCGAAGGTCGCGTCGACCCTGCTCGAGGGCGTCTCGGGCGCCCTGACCGAGCGTGGCATCACGCACGCCGTGGGTCGCGCGGGCACGCTGTTCTCGATCTTCCTCGGCCTGTCCGAGGCCCCGACCACGTTCGAGGAGGTGTCCCGCCAGGACACCGAGGCGTTCGCGCGGCTGTTCCACGCGCTGCGCCGCGAGGGCGTCGCGCTGCCGCCGAGCGCCTACGAGGCGTGGTTCGTCTCCGCCGCGCACACGGCCCACGACGTGCGCCACATCGTCTCCACTGTCGCCCACTGGGCGGACTCGGAGGTCGCGGCGCGGGTCTGACCCCGCCGCGTGCCTGCCCGGATACCGGGTGGGGTACGCGACTTGGCCGCGCCCCGCGCGACCGCCACAATGGCCCGATGACGACCCCTCGGGCAGGTGCCGCGTGACCGCTCTCCTCGGCCTCGACCTCCGCGGGCGCCGCGTGGTGATCGCGGGTGGCGGCGCCACCGCGACCCGACGCGTGCGCCGGTTCCTCGCCGAGGGCGCCCGCGTGCGCATCGTCGCCCCGGAGGCCTCCGACGACCTGCGCGGCCACGCCGCGCACGGCGACCTCGAATGGGTCGCGCGGCGCGTCGAGGAGGCCGACCTGGACGACGCGTGGCTGGTGCTCGCCGCCACCGACGACTCCGCGGTGAACGCCGAGGTCGCGGCCTGGGCGGAGGCGCGACGCGTGTTCTGCATCGACTCGTCCGACGCGTCGCGCGGCTCCGCGCGCCAGGCGGCCACGTCCCGCCACGGCGACCTGCTCGTCGGAGTGGTGTCGACGGACAGCCCCGACCCGCGCCGCATCCGCGCGGTCCGCGACGCGGTCGCGGCGCACATCGACGCCGGCGAGGTCGACCTGCGCCGTCGCCGCCCCGGCGAGGGCCGGGTCATCCTCGTAGGCTCGGGTCCCGGCGACCCGGGCCTCATCACGGTGCGCGGACGGCAGGCGCTGTCCGAGGCCGACGTGGTGGTGACGGACCGCCTGGGGGCGACCGAGCTGCTCGTCGCGGTGCCGTACGACGTCGAGGTGATCAACGTCGGCAAGTCTCCCGACAACCATCCGGTCCCGCAGGACCAGATCAACCGCATCCTCGTGTCCCACGCGCGCGCGGGCAGGACGGTGGTGCGCCTCAAGGGCGGCGACCCGTTCGTGCTCGGCAGGGGCGGCGAGGAGGTCCACGCGTGCCTCGAGGCCGGCGTGCCGGTCGAGGTGGTGCCCGGCGTGACCTCGGCGCTGTCCGTGCCGGCCCGGGTGGGCATCCCCGTGACGCAGCGAGGCGTGTCCACCTCGGTGCTGGTCACCAGCGGTCACGCGGGCGCGGCCCCGGCCGCCGTGGCGGCGATGGCGCACGGCACCACGGTCGTGGTCCTCATGGGCGTCAAGGCGCTGCCGGACATCGTGGCGGCCGGTCTCGCGGGCGGCGCGGACCCCGCCACACCCGTCGCGATCATCGAGTCCGGGACCACCGCCGACGAGCGTGTCACTCGCGGCAACCTCCACGACATAGTTCTTATCGCGGCAGAAACAGGGGTGAAACCTCCCGCCATTATCGTCGTCGGAGACGTCGCACGACCGGACCTGCTGGCCTCGGAGATCGCCGCGACGCCGGAGCACTAGTCCTGACGAGGAGGTCCGGGTGGCATCGGGTGAGCGGTGGCTGACAGGGGGGACGATGCGGGACGGGACGGGAGCATGAGCGTGCTCATCGGGTGCGCGCACGGCACACGCGACGAGGACGGCCAGGCGGCCATCCGCAGGCTCGTCGAGGACGTCCGCGCGGCGCTGCCCGAGACGGACGTGCGCGAGGCCTTCGTCGACGTCCACGGGCCGTTCGTCGCCGACGTGGTCGAGGCCATCGACACCGCGCCGGCGGGAGCGGGCACCGCGGCGGTCGTGGTGCCGCTGCTGCTCGGCGGCGGATACCACGTCTACCACGACATCGCCGAGGCGGTGCATGGTCGCGACGACATCGTCGCGGCGACCGCGCTCGGACCCGACACGCGGCTCATCGACATCGTGATGGAGCGCATCCACGAGGCGCACATCCCGGAGACCGCCACCCTGATCCTCGCGGCGGCCGGGTCCTCGGACCCGCGCAGCCAGGCCGACACGGAGGCGGCCGCCGAGATGCTCCGCGCCCGCTGGAGCGGGCCGGTGCGCATCGGCTACGCCGCGGGCATCCACCCGACGGTGGCCGATGCGGTGGCCGACGCGCGCGCCAACGGCGAGGACTTCGAGGTGGCCGTCGCATCGTTCCTCCTGGCACCGGGCTTCTTCCAGAAGCGGCTCGCCGAGTCGGGGGCCGACCACGTGACCGCCCCGCTCGCGCCGCATCCCCGCCTCGTGGAGATCGTGCTGGACCGGTACCGTGACGCAGGTGGGAGCTGACGCATACGTCCGCCAGCGGGCACTGCCCGGGTTCGGCGAGGCCGGCCAGGAGGCGCTCGCGCGTGCGCGCGTCGCGATCGTCGGGGTGGGTGGGCTGGGATGCCCGGCGGCGCTGTACCTCGCCGCGGCGGGCGTCGGCGCGCTCACGCTGATCGACTCGGACCGTGTCGCGGTGTCGAACCTTCACCGCCAGGTGCTGTTCGGCCCGGACGACGCGGGGCTTGCCAAGGTCTCCGCCGCCACATCCGCGCTCGCCCGGGTCGCGCCCGGGGTCGAGGTGCGCGCGGTGGAGGCGCGGCTGTCCGCCGGTACCGCGGAGGACCTGCTCGACGGCCACGACCTCGTGCTCGACTGCACCGACACGTGGCCCTCGCGCCTGGCCGTCGCCGACGCGTGCGAGGCGCGCGCCGTGCCCCTCGTGTGGGGTGCGGTGCAGGGGTGGTTCGGCCAGGTCACGGTGTTCGGGGACGGTGTCACGCTGCGCGACCTGTTCCCGACCGAGCCGGCCCCGGACCTCGGGGTGTGCGACGCCGGCGGGGTGCTCGGCCCGCTGTGCGGTCAGGTGGGCGCGGCGATGGCGTCGCAGGCGCTCGTGCTGCTCACGGGCGCCGGGCCCGGGCTGCGCGGCACGCTGCAGGTACTGGACGCGCGCGACGGCGCGTGGCGCTCGATCGGGGTCGCCGGAGGGGTCCGTGCGTAGCGCGGCGGAGCACCTCGCGCAGGTGCTCGTCGTGGTGCCGCCGCCGGCGTTCGAGGTGGTGCCGCTCGCCGAGGCGCTCGGCGCGGTCTGCGCGACGGACGTCCATGCGGCGGTCGCGCTGCCGCCCTTCGACAACTCCGCGATGGACGGCTACGCGGTGCGCGCCGCGGACGTCGCCGTGGCGACCGAGGGCGCTCCCGTCGGCCTCGCGGTGACGGGGGAGTCCGCGGCCGGTCACCCGTGGGACGGGTCGGTCGGCCCCGGGCAGGCGGTGCGGATCATGACGGGTGCGCCCGTGCCGGTGGGCGCGGACGCGGTGATCCCCCAGGAGCGGGTCGCGGCGACCGACGGCACGGTGCTCGTCGACGCGCCGGCGCCGCTCGGGGCGTACGTGCGCCGTCGCGGCGAGGACGCGGGGGAGGGCGACCTGGTCGTCCCGGCCGGCACCCTCCTGGGCGCGCGGCACCTGGCCGCGGCCGCATCGTCCGGGGTGGCGCGCGTCATGGTGACGCGGGCGCCGCGCGTCGCGTACCTGGTGACGGGCGACGAGCTCGTGGCGCCCGGCGGGTCCCTGGGCCCCGGGCAGATCTTCGAGTCGAACGCCGTCTACCTCGAGGCGGCCCTGCGCGCGCTCGGCGCGGTCCCGGTCGCCCTCGGCGCGGTGGGCGACTCGCCCGGGGACGTGCTCGCGGCGGTCGCCGCCGCGGACGCCGACCTCGTGGTGACGACCGGCGGGGCGAGCGTCGGCGCGCACGACCCGGTCAAGGCGGGCCTCGCGCCCGCGGGGGTCGACTTCGTCGAGGTGGCGATCCAGCCGGGGAAACCGCAGGGCCTCGGCACCGTGAGCGGCATGCCCGTGATCTGCCTGCCGGGCAACCCGGTCGCGGTCGCGGTGTGCGTCGAGGTGTTCGTGGGTCCCGCGGTGCGGGCGATGCGTGGCGTGCCCGAGCCCGCGTGGGTGCCGATGCGCGCCCTCGAGGGTTGGCGGTGCCCGCCGGGCCGGGAGCAGGTGATGCCGGTGGTGACGGCGGCGGCGGGGGTGCGGCCGGCGACCGCGGGCGGCTCGGGCTCGCACCTGGCGGCGCGGCTGGCCGCGGCCGACGGGCTGGCGCGGGTGCGGGCGGATCTCGACGAGGTCGCGGCGGGCGATATCGTCGCGGTCAGGAGGTTCACCGCATGAGCGAGTCCCTGTTCACCCACCTCGACGCGCGCGGCCAGGTCCGCATGGTCGACGTCACCCGCAAGGAGCCCACGGTCCGCAGCGCCACGGCCGCCGGGTTCGTCGCGTGCGCGCCGCACGTGGTCGCGGCGCTGCGCGACGGCACCGTGCCCAAGGGTGACGCCCTCGCGCTCGCCCGGATCGCGGGCATCGCGGCGGCCAAGCGCACGCCCGAGCTGCTGCCGCTCGCGCACGTCATCGGGGTGCACGGCGCCGTGGTCGAGGTCGCCGTCGAGGACGCCGGGGTCGCGATCACCGCGACCGTGTCGACCGCCGACCGTACCGGCGTCGAGATGGAGGCCCTCACGGCCGTGTCCGTGGCGGCCCTCAACATCGTCGACATGGTGAAGGCCCTGGACAAGGGCACCTCGATCCGCGACGTGCGGCTGATCGCCAAGGAGGGCGGGAAGTCGGGGTCGTGGAGGCGGGCGGAGTGAGCGCGGTCCGCGTGCGCCTGTTCGCGGCCGCGGCCGAGGCGGTCGGGGCGCAGGAGGTCGCGCTCCCGGCGGCCACCGCGCGCGACCTGCGGGTGGCGCTCGCCTCCCGAGGGGACGATGCGCCTCGCGTCATCGCGCAGTGCGCCCTCCTGCGCGACGGGTCGCGACTCGAGGACTCCGCCGCGCTCGTCGCCGGGGACCTCGTCGACGTGCTGCCCCCCTTCGCGGGGGGCTGAGCGGCCCAACCCGTCGACGGCGCGCCGGCGCATGCCGGTGCGGCGCCTCCGGGGTGGTCGGGGTGGCGCCGTGGGGGCGGGGTGGTCAGAGGGGGATGTGGAGGGCTGCTTTGCCGCCTTGGCGTGGGGTGCGGGTGGGGTCGACGGTGGCGGGTGGGATGAACCACACCTCGGTGGCGGTGGCGCGGACCTGCCAGCCGTCGTCGTGGATGCGGTGGTGGCAGCGGGTACAGAGGAGTACTCCGTTGGAGAGGTCGGTGCGGCCGAGGTCTTTGGCCCACCAGTCGATGTGGTGGGCGTTGCACCAGGCGACGGGGGCGTGGCAGAACGCGCAGCCGCCGTCGCGTTCGGCCAGGGCGAGGCGTTGCTCGGGGGTGAAGTAGCGCTTGGTGTAGCCCAGGTCGAGGACGCGGGAGCCGGTGCCGAGGACGAGGGGGAGGATGCCGGCGTCGACGGCCATGCGGCGCAGCTGTCCTCCGGTCAGGGGGGTGGAGATGCTGTCGCAGGAGCCGAGGCCGAGCTCGGTGCGGAGCGCCTCCTCGGACAGGCGGATGACGACGGTGGTGGAGATGCCGGATCCGGGTTGGTCGCAGCGCATGCCGTGGCGGGCGAGGTCGACGAACGCGTCGGCGCGGATGCGTCCGGCCTCGCCGGGCTCGGCTGGGCCCAGGCCTTCGTCGCGGCGTTGGTTGAATGCGGCCCTGACCTGGGTGTCGCCCCAGGCGATCAGGGGTGCGGCGGAGGCGGGGTCGAGCAGTCCGGTGATGGCGAACATCCCGTCGGCGCGTTCGGTGAAGTTCAGGTAGCGCTGGGCGTGGCGCTGCGTCTCCTTGGTCTGCCAGGCGGTCGGGTTCCAGCGGGCGGTGACGTCGAGGCAGACCTTGCGCAGGTCCATCAGCGACAGCTTCAGCGCCTTGGCGACGAGCTGCGCCTCGAGGGCGTGCAGGCGCCCCAAGTCGGCATCGGGGCCGTCGGTGTCGACGAGGCCGTCGAGGGTCTCGATGAGGAGGCGGGCCTGGGCGAGGGACAGGTCGCCGGTCGTGACGGCGGCCGCGATCGCCGGCCAGCGCACGGCCTCCTCGCCCGTGCCGTCGCCCTCACCGTCGCCGCCGAGGAGCCCGCCGGTCACGATCGCGTCGCGTGCCTGCCCGGTGGTGCCGCCCTGGCCCTTCGCGACCATGCGGGTGGCGTTGCGGTGGCCCTGGCGGCGTGCCATGCCGCCGCCGGGCTTGTCGGCGGAGCGGCGCGCCAGCTCGGCGGCGATGAGCGCGGCGGGGACCTCGGCCAGCCGGGTCAGCCGGCACGACAGGTCATGCGCGGCCGCGAGCTCGGCCTCCGTCAGGGTGCCCAGGTCACGGCCCGCGAAGGGCGTGAGCGGGACCAGCCCCTTCGCGACATCCATGATCGAGATCTCCATGGCACCCAGTCAAACAGAGGGGTCTGACATCCACTCCCGACCATCATCCCTGGTATGTGGATAAGTTCCGTCGGCGGGAAGCCTGTGGACATCGGTCCCCGCGGCGCGTCAGCCCCCGATGGCGCTCATCGGCCGCAGCGGCTGCACGAACGACGGCGAGTCGATCCCGTGCCCGACCCTCTTCCGCGCCACGCACGCGACCATCGCTGCGGCGAGCCGCGCATCGTCCGCGCCGCCCCGAACCAGCGTGCGCAGGTCGGACTCGTCGTGCGCGAAGAGGCAGTTGCGGAACTGGCCGTCGGCGGTGAGGCGCACGCGGTCGCAGCGGTCGCAGAACGCGCCCGTCACCGACGCGATCACCCCGACGGTCGCCGCCGTCCCCGCGATCCGCCACAGCGACGCCGGCGCGGACCCGTCGCGCCCCAGCTCCTCCAGCGGGAAGCGCGCGCGCAGCGCGGTGAGGATCTCCTCCGCGGTCACCATCTCCTCGCGCCGCCACGTGTGGCCCCCGTCGAGCGGCATGTGCTCGATGAAGCGCATCTCGAGCCCCCGCTCGACCGCGAAGTCCACGAGCTCGACGATCTCGTCGTCGTTCACCCCGCGCATGATGAGCGCGTTGAGCTTGATCGGGGAGAATCCGACGACGCGCGCCGCCTCGATCCCCGCGAGCGTGTCCGCGAGCCTGTCCCGCCGCGTGAGCTCCACGAAGCGCGTGCGTCGAAGCGTGTCGAGCGAGACGTTCACGCGCGCGAGCCCGGCGTCGCGCAGCGGTGCCGCGAGCGCGGGCAGGCGCAGCGCGTTCGTGGTGAGCGACAGGTCCACCGGGTCCCCGGTGGGCGTCCGCAGCGCGGCGAGCGCGGCCACCACCTCGACCACGTCGGGCCGCAGCAGCGGCTCGCCGCCCGTGAGGCGGACCTCCGTCACCCCCAACCCGACGGCGACGCGCGCGAGGCGCACCAGCTCGTCGGTCGACAACAGGGTGGACGAGGCGAGCCACGGCACCCCGTCCGCGGGCATGCAGTAGGTGCAGCGCAGGGAGCAGCGGTCGGTCAGCGAGATGCGCAGGTCGCGGTGCACACGCCCGAACCGGTCGACCAGGGCGTCGCTCACGAGAGCCCCACCCACGTGTGAGTGCCGTCCGCGAGGAGCTCGCGCTTCCATACCGGCAGCTCGGCCTTCACCGCCTCCACCAGCGCGGATACCGTGTCGAGCGCCTCGCGACGATGCGGCGCGGACACCGCCGCGACGATCGCGGCCTCGCCGACGGCCAGGGAGCCGATGCGGTGGGTCACGGCGATGACGAGGTCGGGGGCGTCGTGGCGCGCGGCGATCTCGGCGATCACCTGGGCCGCGGACGGGTGCGCCGAGTAGTCGAGCCCGACGACGACGCCCTCGACGGACGGGTCGTGGTCACGGACGGTGCCGAGGAACGTCGCGATCGCGCCCGCGCGCGGCCCCGCGACCGCGTCCACGTGCGCGGACAGCGACAGCGGCGCGTCCGAGACCGCGGCGATCGCGATCAATGGTCGCCCCCGTCGAGTTGCGAGACCGCGTGGGGCAGGATCGCCGCGAGGAGGGCCGCCGCCGACCGCGCGGCCCCGGTCGAGCCCGCGACGTTCGCCACGATCGCGCTCCGCGGCGCCGCCGTCACCCCGGCGAGCCCGCGGGACAGCACCGCCGTGGGCACCGCCTCCGCGTCGACGGCGCGCAGGCGCTCGGCGACCCCGGGGAGCGGGCGGGCGAGCAGGGGCGCCGTCGCCTCGGGGGTGAGGTCGCGCGGCCCGAGCCCGGTGCCGCCGGTGGTGAGCACGATGCGCGCCCCGCCCCCGACAGCCGCGTTCAGGGCGGCGCGGACCGAGTCGATGCCGTCGGGCACGATACGGGTGGCGACGTCCGCGCCGAGGGCGCGCAGCGCATCGGCCAGGATCGGGCCGGACGCGTCCTCGCGCTCGCCCGCCGCGCCGCGGTCGGAGACGGTGATGACGTGCGCGGGCACGCCCGTGAGGTCCGGGGCCATGCCGGCCAGTCTACGAACGCGCGTGTTTCCCCCGGGTTGCGATGCGCTCCCGCACGCGCCCCTCAGCCTGTGAGCGCGTACGCGGCCTCGCCGCGCGGCACCCCGAACCACACGGGCGCGCGCGCGGCGAGCGCGCCGGCGACCGCGGGATCGACGTCCGCGGCGCATACGGTTCCCTGCACGCGCACCTCGTCGCCGCGCGGCTCGAGCCCGGCGACCTCGTCGGCGATCCACACGAGCGCGGGGGAGCGCGGCGCGTCGCCGAGGGACACCGTGACGGCCGCCGGTCGCAGCGCGATCGCCGCCCGCGCACCCGCGCCCGGACCGCCGGTGACCGGCACGCGCGTGCCGCCGGACAGCTCGAGCGCCCCGCCGCGCATCGTCCCCTCGAGCAGCACGCGCGCGGCCATGCGCGCCGCGAACGCCGTGCGCGGCCGCGCGAGCACCTCGGCGGCCGGCCCCGCCTCGACGATGCGCCCGGCCTCCATCACGGCGACGTCGTCGGCGAGGGCGTGCGCGTCGAGCGCGTCGTGGGTGGTGACGATCGCGGTGACGCCTGACAGCAGCCCTGCGACGAGCCCGCGCACGGTGCTCGCGGCGCCGACGTCGAGGCCCGCGAACGGCTCGTCGAGCAGCAGCACGCGGGGCCGCGCGGCGAGCGCACGCGCGATCGCGACGCGCCTCGCCTGCCCGCCCGACAACTCGCGCGGGCGCCGGTCGCCCAGGCCCGAGAGCCCGACGCGGGCGAGCCACGCGTCGGCCTCCGCGCGCGCCTCGGCCCGCGCGACCCCGCGCGAGCGCGGCCCGAACGCGACGTTGTCGCGCACCGACATCGCGGGGAAGAGCGCGTCGTCCTGCGACAGGAGGCCGATGCGGCGGTCGCGGGCGGCGCGCGGCGCGGCGGCGCCGTCGAGGGTCACCGCTGCGCCCGGCACGATGCCCGCGACGGCCTCGAGCGCGGTCGACTTGCCCGAGCCGTTCGGGCCGAGCAGGACCAGCGTGCGCCCGGGCGCCACCTCGAGGGACGCGTCGACGCCGCGCGCGGGCACCCGCACGTCCGCCGCCAGCGCGGTCACGAGGCGCTCCGCACGGGCCGGTAGGCGAGCGCCACCACGCCGATGGCGACCGCGACGAGCACGAGCGACAGCGCGGCCGCGGCCTCGGGGTCGGTCTCGCGCAGCAGGTAGATGTCGAGCGGCGCGGTGCGGGTCACGCCCGCGAGCGAGCCCGCGAACGTGAGCGTCGCGCCGAACTCGCCGAGGGCGCGCGCGAACGCGAGCACCGCGCCCGTCGCGAGCGCCGGGGCGAGCGTCGGGAGGGTGACGCGCGCGAGGACCCGCGTGGGCGAGGCGCCGAGCGTCGCCGCGATGGCCTCGCGCCGTCCCGTGGTCGCGGCGAGCGCGGACTCGACCGACACCACCATGAACGGCATCGCCACGAACGTCTGCGCGATCACCACCGCCGCCGTGGTGAAGGCGAGCGACCCGCCGACCGTCTCGCCCAGCAGCCCGCGTCGACCGAAGGCGTAGAGCAGCGCGAGGCCGCCCACCACGGGCGGCAGCACGAGCGGCGCGAGCACGAGCGCCCGCACCACCCCCCGCAGCGCCCCGGTGAGCGCGCGCAGCGCGAACCCGAGCGGCACGCCCAGCGTCACGGTGAGCACGGTGGCGGCGAGAGACGTGCGGAGCGACAGGCCCAGCGCGGTGAGCGCGTCCTCCGAGGTGACCAGCGCGACGAACCGCGACCACGGCACGCGCGCGATCAGCCCGACGAGCGGCAGCGCGACGAGCAGCCCGCCCAGCGCGGCCAGCGGCGCCAGCCAGCGAGGTCCGGTCATCGGATGGCCCCGGTCACGGCGCCGCGAAGCCCGCGTCGGCGAGGATGCCACGCGCCTCGTCGCCCGCGAGGAACGCGACGTAGGCCGCAGCGAGGTCGGGGTCGGCCGCATCGGCGAGCGCGGCGGCGGGGTAGCGGTTCGCCACGCGGTCGGCGCCGTCGATCGGCACGGCCTCGATCCCGGATGCGCGCGCGACGTCCGTGACGTAGACGAGCCCCGCATCGGCCTGGCCGGCCGCCACCTTGCCCAGCACGTCGGTGACGTTCTGCTCCTCGGAGGCCGGCGCCAGGGTGACGCCGTCGAGCGCGGCGAGGCGCTCGGCCGCCGCGCCGCACGGCACCTGCGGCGCGCACACGACGCTCACCACGGACGGGTCCGCGAGGTCCGCGAGCCCGGTCACGTCGGCGGGGTTGCCCTCCGGCACCGCGATCGTGAGGGTGTTGGTCGCGAACAGCACGGGGTCGCCGTCGAGGGTGTCGGCGATGGTGTCCATCTGGGCCTCGTCGGCGGACAGGAACACGTCGGCGGGCGCGCCCTCCCGGATCTGCGACGCGAGGTCCGACGAGCCCGCGAACGCCGCGACCACCGTGACGCCGGGGTGCTCCGCCTCGAAGCGCGCGTCGATGGCGTCGAGCACGTCGGTGAGGGACGCGGCGGCGAACACGGTGAGCTGCTCGGTGGACGGGCTGGCGGCGCCGTCGGCGGACGATGCGGTGCACCCGGCCGCGGCGAGCACGGCGACCGCGGCGGCGAGGGTGGGCAGGGCGCGCCGGGTCACCGCGCGCCGCCCGGCGTCTCGACGATGACGGTGGTCGCCTTCACCACGGCGGTCGCGACGGCGCCGGGCTCGAGCGCGAGCTCGCGCGCCGCCTCCGCGCTCATGAGCGACACCACGCGGTGCGGCCCGCACTGGAGATCCACCTGCGCCATCACGCCGTCCGCGACCACGCGCGTGACGATGCCCGTGAAGCGGTTGCGCGCCGAGCGTCGCACGTCCGTGGGGTCCTCGGGCGCGGAGGTGCGGGCCGCGAACGCGGCCACGTCGACGCCGTCCACGAGGATGCGGCCCGCGCCGTCCCGCACGGTCGCGACGCCGTCCGCGTCGATCCACCGGCGGATCGTGTCGTCGCTCACGCCCACGAGCGATGCGGCCTCGGAGATGCGCAGATGCGGCATGAGGGCGAGGCTATCGCCGCAGATGCGGCGGCACAAGGACAATGCGCGACCCGCCCGGGGTGTCGCGGGGAGCCGGCGCTACGCGCGGGCGGTGCCGCCCGGGGGCTCGTCGTCGCCCTCGATCGACTCGAACACCTCGTCGTAGAGCAGCGCGTGGACCTTCTCGACGTTGGGGATGTCGTCGAACTCGAGGGGGTCGTCGGACGCGGACTCGATGATGAGCGTGCCCGTCTTGAACATCCGGTCGACCAGGCCATGACGGAACTGCACGGTGTTGATGCGCGCGAGCGGGATGTCGATGCCCGTCTTGGTGAGCACGCCGGTGCGGAAGATCACGCGCCGGTCCGTGATGACGAAGTGGGTCGTGGACCAGCGGATGAACGGCGAGACCGCGAGCCACGCGATCAGCACGACCGCGACGACCGCCGCGGCGATCCACAGCCCGGCCTCGAGCGTGGCGTTCATGTCGGCCGACGCGACCCACCACAGCACGAGGCTCACGAGCGCGATGGACAGCGCCGACACGATGACGGGGCCGACGAGCGCCTTCCAGTGCGGGTGGGCGTCGACGACGACGTCCTCGTCGGGGGCGAGCAGGTTGCGCGGGTAGGCCATGGGGCCGAACGTAGCAGCGGCGACGCGGGCGCGAAAGGGGACGGTCGACACGCGAATCACGGCGGACACGGCCGTGAAACATCGCGCCGCTATCGTGGCCCTATGACCGCCGACCAGCACACTCCCTGGACCGGATACCAGCCGGTTCAGGCCTGGGACGAGGCCGTGGACGTGCACGGGAAGGTCCGCGACCCGTACCGCCGCGTCTATCACGAGATCGACCGCATGTCGGGGGACGACCTGTACTCGCGCGCCGAGGCGCTGGCCTCGACGTACCTCGCGCAGGGCGTCACGTTCGACCACGCGGGGGAGGAGCGGCCCTTCCCGCTCGACATCGTGCCGCGCGTGGTCGGCGCGGACGAGTGGGAGATCATCTCGCCCGGCGTCGCGCAGCGGGTGCGCACGCTCGAGGCGTTCCTGGCCGACGTGTACGGCTCGCAGCACTGCGTCAACGACGGCATCGTGCCGCGCCGCCTCATCGCGACCTCGCAGTACTTCTACCGCTCGGCCGCGGGCATCGACCCGGCCAACGGCGTGCGCGTCCACGTCTCGGGCATCGATCTCGTGCGCGACCAGCACGGCATCTGGCGCGTGCTCGAGGACAACGTGCGCGTCCCGTCGGGCGTGAGCTACGTGCTGTCCAACCGCCGCGCGATGTCGCAGATGTTCCCCGACATGTTCGGCGCGATGGGCGTGCGGCCCGTCCTCGAGTACTCGCAGCGGCTGCGCGCGGCCCTCACACGATGCGCGCCGGGCGACATCGACGACCCCACCATCGTGGTGCTCACCCCGGGCGTGTTCAACAGCGCGTACTACGAGCACTCGCTGCTCGCGCGCACCATGGGTGTCGAGCTGGTCGAGGGCCGCGACCTCGAGACGCACAACGGTCGCGTGTACATGCGCACCACGGCCGGACGGCGCCGCGTCGACGTCATCTACCGCCGCGTCGACGACGACTACCTCGACCCCGTCGCGTTCCGGCCCGACTCCGCGCTGGGCGCACCTGGGCTCGTGCACGCCGCGCGCCTGGGCAACGTCACCATCGCCAACGCGATCGGCAACGGCGTCGCGGACGACAAGCTGATCTACACGTACATGCCGGACCTCACGCGCTACTACCTGGGCGAGGACCCGATCCTGCCCAACGTGGACACGTGGCGGCTCGAGGAGCCGGACGCGCGGGAGGAGGTGATGGACCGTCTCGACGAGCTCGTGGTCAAGCCGGTGGACGGCGCGGGCGGCAAGGGCGTCATCATCGGGCCCAAGGCGTCGCGCTCCGAGCTCGACGCGGTGCGCGCGCAGATCCTCGAGGACCCGCGCGGCTGGATCGCGCAGCCCGTGATCCAGCTGAGCACGGTGCCGACGCTCACGGAGGACGGCCTGGAGCCCCGCCACGTGGACCTGCGTCCGTTCGCGATCAACGACGGCGACGACGTGTGGGTCCTGCCCGGCGGCCTCACGCGGGTCGCGCTCGCGCGCGGCCAGCTCATCGTCAACTCGTCGCAGGGCGGCGGCTCGAAGGACACGTGGGTGCTCGGCGGCGAGCGTCAGCGCGGCGTCAAGACGCCGCCCCCGGAGTCGCGGGTCGAGCTTGGCGGCATGGACGCGGTGCCGCAGGCGGCGCACCCCGACGACGTCGAGCACGGCCAGCAGCAACAGCAGCAGCAACAGCAGGGGGAGCCGTCATGCTGAGCCGCATCGCCGAGTCGCTGTTCTGGATCGGCCGCTACGTCGAGCGCGCGGACAACACCGCCCGCCTGCTCGACGTCCATCTCAACGTCCTCCTCGAGGATCCCTGGGTCGACGAGCCGAGCGCGAACGCGTCGCTGCTGTCGGTGATGAACTGCGAGTTCGAGACGCCCGTGGCGCGCCGCGACGTCCTGGCGACCCTCGCGTTCGACCCGGAGCGCGCATCGTCCATCGCCTGGACCCTCGGCGCCGCCCGCGAGAACGCGCGCCGCGCCCGCGAGGTCATCAGCACCGAGGTGTGGGAGTCGCTCAACACCACCCGCAACCAGCTGCCGCGCTGGACGGCGTCGGCGCGGCCCCACGAGTTCTTCGTGTGGGTGCGCGAGCGCGCCGCGGTGGTGTGGGGGCTGCACTCCGCGACCACGTCGCGCGACGACGCGTGGCACTTCATGGAGCTGGGCCGCTCGCTCGAGCGCGCCGACATGATCGCGCGGTTGCTCATGACCCGTCACTTCGAGGGCACCAGCGGCCCGAACTGGACGACCCTGCTGCGGTCGTGCTCGGCGCACGAGGCTTACCTGCGGACCGTCCGCGCGCTGGTCACCGAGGAGCGCGCCGCGGAGTTCCTCCTGGTGGACCGCCTGTTCCCGCGGTCGATCGCGTACAACCTGCAGAAGGCGGAGGACACCCTCGGCCTGATCGAGGGGGCGTCCAACTCCCGCGCCCTGTCCGACCGCGCGCGCCTCGCGCTCGGCCGCGCGCGCACCAACCTCGAGTACCGCGACGTGCGCGCCGTGCTCGACGACCTGCCCGGGCAGATGCAGGAGGTCCAACGCGCCTGCGGCACGGCCTCCGACCTCATCCGCGACCGCTACTTCCTCCCGGCATCGACCGTGCTGTGGAGCCAGGAGGCACTGTGAGCACGCTGCGCATCGAGCACCGGACCGCCTTCACGTACGAGGCGCCGGTGTTCTCGTCGTACAACGAGGCCCGCCTCACCCCCGCGTGGCTGCCGCGCCAGCGCGTCCTCGAGTCTCGCGTGGACGCGTCGCCCGCGACGTGGCGGTCCTCCTACCGCGACTACTGGGAGTCCGAGGTGCTCGTGTTCGAGGTGCTGCAGCCTCACGAGCGCCTCACCGTCGTGGGCTCCAGCCTCGTCGAGGTGTCGAGCGTGCCGGCCCGCGAGGAGCGCGTCACGTGGGACACGCTCACGGGGCCGCGCTTCCAGGACCTTCTCAGCGAGTACCTCGGGATCAGCGACGTCACCGAGCCGACCGACGAGCTCGCCGCGTTCGCGCGCGACGCGGCCGGCCGGATGGGACCCGACGCCACCGCGCGGGCGATCTGCGACCACCTCCACGACCAGATGCGCTACGTGCCCGGCTCGACCACGGTCCACACGCCCGCGCGCGACGCGTGGGAGGCCCGCTCGGGCGTCTGCCAGGACTTCGCGCACCTCGCGATCGGCGCGCTGCGTACGGTCGGCATCCCCGCGCGCTACGTGTCGGGCTACCTCCACCCCAAGCGCGACGCCGAGATCGGCGAGACGGTGTCGGGGGAGTCGCACGCGTGGGTCGAGTGGTGGACGGGCGACTGGTTCGGCTTCGACCCGACCAACGACCGCGAGGTCGGCGACCACCACGTGATCGTGGCGCGGGCGCGCGAGTACACCGACGTGCCCCCGCTCACGGGCGTGGTCGCGGGGTCCACCACGGACCTCGACGTCCAGGTGCGCGTCACCCAGGTCGAGTAGCGTCGCTCAGCCGACGTGCTCGAGGTGCCACGGCTCGGGCTTGGTGCCGTCGGGCCGGGCCCACGTCGGCAGCGTCCAGCCGTGCTCGGGCAGGGCGGCGATGAGCCACCGGTAGGCCTCGCCGTCGTACCCGCCCGGCAGGCTCTCGCCCGCGAGGTCGATCGCCTCGCCCCAGCCGTGGTTCGACGTGCCCGGCACCGCGGCCATCCAGCCGTACCGCGCGCGCGACGCGAGCTGCCCCGCGTAGTCGCGATACCCGCCGCCGACCGGGATGTGCATGCCCCAGCGGTCGCGGAACGCCGCGTCGAGCGACTCGAGGTCGGCGACCGCGTGGCACACCAGCAGCGCCGCCGGCTGCCAGGGGATCGGGCACAGCACGTCGCGCGGGATGTGCCCGTTCTCATAGGACGATGCGAGGGCCGCGTGGGTGACGCCCGCCGCCGAGCCGGTGGTGAGGACGGCGACGGGGTCGGTCGGGGCGGGCAGCTGCCCGCGCGACGAGGACGGGACGGCGAGGTACTCCATCGAGGCCCACAGCAGCGCGCCGTCGACCCGCACCTGCGCCCAGCCGTTGCTCGTGTACGCGCCCGTGGTGTCGAGCGTCGCGCCGTCGTCGCTGCCCGCGACCGCGACGGCGTCGGTCGACGGTCCCCGGCGGAGGTGGAGTCCGCCGGCCGCGTCGACGGTCACGGTGGCCGCGTCGACCAGCCGGACCGGCGCGTCCCAGTCGCGCGGGCGCACCTTCGCGTCCCGCGCGAGGTGCAGCACCGCCGCGACCGCGCCGCGCGTGAGCGTCGCGTCCGGCCGGAACTCCCGGCCGCCCGCGGTGTCCCAGCCCAGCGGGGCGACCTGGCGGGCCAGCCACGTCACGGCGTCATGGAGGTCGGAGGAGCGGGGGACGTCGACGTAGACGTCCGCCGCGGGATCGACCGCGGGCTCGCCGGCGAAGCGGTAGAGCCAGCGCGCCAGGTCGGCACGCGTGACGGCCGCGTCCGGGTCGAACCGCCGCGCCTCGCCCGCCTCGCGGCCGACGTCGACGCCGCGCGCCGCGAGCCACTCGATCTCGCGCCACTGTGCGGTGCCGTCCCTCGTGACGTCCCGGAACGGCGACGCCGCGGGCACGAGCGACCCCGGCGAGCCCGCGAACCGATACAGGAAGCCCGCGAGCTCGGCGCGCGTCGCGACCGCGTCCGGGCGGAACGCCAGGGTGCCGTCCTTCGCGCGTACGCCGGCGTCGATGCCTGCGCGTCCCATCCATGCGACGTCGGCGGCGAACGGCGAGTACGCCGCGTCCTCGAGGTCGTCCGAGACGTCATCGAAGGTCACCGGGTCGAGCGCGGCCGGCGCCCGCACGGAGGACGATGCGGGGGTCGCCGGGTCGTACGCGACCATCGGGTCCGCCGGGGCGGCTGAGGCGGACGGGGCGCTGGTGTCAGGGGTGGCGGGCGCCGACGTCGCGGCGTCGTCGGACGGCGCGGGCTCGGACGGGCCGCCGTCGGCGGGCGCCGTGGACGCCTCCGGCTCGGCGGTGGGAGCGGGGGCCGGGCTCGACGACGGCTTCGCGCTCGGCTTCGTGCTCGGTGTCGGCGTCGACTTCGGGGTGGGGGTGGGCGTGGGGGTGGGAGCCGGTGTCGCGGTCGTGATCGGCGTGGGCGCGGGGGCGTCCGTCGCGGCGGGCGTCGGGTCGGGAGACGCGACCGCCGCATCGTCCACCGCGGGGGTGGGCGAGGGGTCGGTGGCGGCGAGGGCCGGCACGGGCAGGGCGAGCGCGAGGACCGTGGCGGCGACGCTGGCAAGGACGCGTCGCGGGGTCCGAGGTGCGCGAGCCATGCCGCCTCCCTCCCCGTGCGACGGTCGCGCGGCGACGTCCCGGGGAGGGTCGTGACACGACGCCGTCCCTGGGTGTCGGGCGCGCGTTTCACTCCATGGTGCCACGCACGCCCGGATCGGGCGCGGCGGGTGGGTCAGTGCGCGGTGATGCCGTTGCTCACGCGGGTGGTGGCGAGGTATCCGGACCGCGTGGCGGTGTCGCGCACGCGGATCGTGTGGCCCGTGTCGGCGGCGGTGAGCGTGTACCTGCGGCCCGTGGCGCCCTTGATCGGCGAGCCGTCGCGCAGCCACTGGTAGGACACGTACGACGGGGTGGGGCTCCACGCGCCGGGTTTCGCGGTGAGGGTGCACCCGCACGTGGTCGTGCCGGAGATCGTCGGCTTGGGGGCCGTGCCGAAGACGCGGGGGATGGCCTTGCCCGCGCTCGTGCGCGACTTGTTCGGGTATCCCGAGCGCTTGGCGGTGGCGACCACCTTGAGGGTGTGGCCGCGATCCGTGCGGGTGACGGTGTAGCGCTTGCCGGTGGCGCCCTTGATCGGCGAGCCGTCGCGCAGCCACTGGTAGGACACGTACGACGGGGTGGGGCTCCACGAGCCCGGGTTGGCGGTGAGGACCGACCCGACCGTGACCTTGCCCGCGATCTTCGGCACCGGCGCCGTGGTGAAGGTGAGCGGGTACTTGCCGAAGTTCTGGGTCGCCCACGCGCAGTCGCTGCCCGAGTCGTAGGCGATGCCGATGCCGATCTGCGTGTAGCTGCCGGAGATGTTCGCCTCGTGGCCAGCGGACTTCAGCCACGCGCTCATGATCGTCGCGGCGTTCTGGGCCGCGCCGCCGTAGCCGCACGCGTACCCGACATTCTCGGCGGCCGCGGAGTAGCCCGTCGGCATCTCGGACGCGAAGCTCGGGTTGTGCGCGAGCACGCGGGTGGAGCGCATGTGGCCGCTCCAGCCCTTCGACACGGTGACGATCCCGTCGCGCAGCGTGAGGGGCTTGAGGCCCTCCGCGGTGCGGTGGTCGTTGGTCTTCTGCAGCACCAGCTGGACGGGGTCCGTGGCGGCGTCTGCCGTGCCGCCCGAGACCGTCAGCGCGGCCGTCAGGCAGGCGATCACGACGAGCGCGACGCGGCGCGCGAGCGCGGGGGGAGCCGTCAGGGCGGACTGGCGCATGCATGCCTCCGTTCGGGGAGAGGCGCCGGCTGCGTCCGTCTCCATGAGGGATATCGGCATGCTGTCCGAAATGTTTCGCATCTTGTGGCCGATGTGGGCCACACCACAGCGGGAAGGCACACCGGCCCCGTACGAGGTGTGATGCACATCACGCCGTCATCGGGGCCGTCGCGGAGGCGACGCTGACCGTGCGGCCGGGTCCCGCATCGTCCCTCGGTAGAATCCTGGGGTGACCGAGACCCCCGCTTCCGACGCCGCCCGCTACGACTTCCGTGCGATCGAGGACCGCTGGCTTCCCGTGTGGGAGGAGCGCCAGCCCTTCCGCTCGGGCCGCGAGGACGATGCGCGCCCCACCAAGTACGTGCTCGACATGTTCCCGTACCCCTCCGGCGACCTTCACATGGGCCACGCCGAGGCGTACGCGCTGGGCGATGTCATCTCGCGCCACTGGGTGCAGAAGGGCTTCAACGTCCTCCACCCGATCGGCTGGGACTCGTTCGGCCTGCCCGCGGAGAACGCCGCGATCAAGCGCGGCGTCGACCCGGCCGGCTGGACCGAGGACAACATCGCGCAGCAGCGCGCGTCGATGAAGCGCTACGCGTGCTCGTTCGACTGGGACCGCGTCCTGATGACGCACCGCCCGGAGTACTACCACTGGAACCAGTGGATCTTCACGCGCATGTTCGAGCGCGGCCTCGCGTACCGCAAGCACTCCAACGTCAACTGGTGCCCCAAGGACCAGACGGTGCTCGCGAACGAGCAGGTGGTCAACGGCCTGTGCGAGCGCTGCGACACCCCGGTCACCAAGAAGAAGCTCAACCAGTGGTACTTCAAGGTCACCGAGTACGCCGACGAGCTGCTCGACGGCCTCGAGGCCCTGCGCGGCTCGTGGCCCGACAAGGTCATCGCGATGCAGCGCAACTGGATCGGCCGCTCCCGCGGCGCGGACGTCACGTTCGAGATCGAGGGCCGCGACGAGCCCATCACGATCTACACGACCCGCCCCGACACCCTGCACGGCGCGACCTTCATGGTGGTCGCCGCGGACTCCGACCTGGCCGCCGAGCTGGCGTCCGGGGCCGACGCGGACACGCAGGCCGCGTTCGCGACCTACGTCGAGAAGGTCAAGGGCGAGAACGAGATCGACCGTCTCGCGACCGACCGCCCCAAGACCGGCGTGTTCCTGCAGCGCTACGGCATCAACCCCGTCAACGGGGAGCGCCTGCCCATCTGGGCCTCCGACTACGTCCTCGCGGACTACGGCCACGGCGCGATCATGGCCGTGCCCGCGCACGACCAGCGCGACCTCGATTTCGCGCGCGCCATGTCGCTGCCCGTCCGTGTCGTGCTCGACTGCCGGGACGATGCGGGGGAGCCGTTCGGCGACCCGGCTTCGACGGGTGTCGCCGCCACCGGCGACGGCGTGCTCGTGAACTCGGGCTCGCTCGATGGCCTCGCGAAGGCCGAGGCCATCGAGGCGATCGTCGCCGAGCTCGGCGGTGCCGGCACCGGCGCGGCCGCGACCAACTACCGCCTGCGCGACTGGCTCATCTCGCGCCAGCGCTACTGGGGAACGCCCATCCCGATCATCCACTGCGAGGCCTGCGGCGAGGTCCCGGTCCCCGACGACCAGCTGCCCGTGAAGCTGCCTGCCGCCGAGGGGCTGGATCTGAAGCCCAAGGGACAGTCGCCGCTCGCGGCCGCCTCGGACTGGGTCAACACCACGTGCCCGAGCTGCGGTGGCGCCGCGCTGCGCGACACCGACACCATGGACACCTTCGTGGACTCGTCCTGGTACTTCCTGCGCTTCCTGTCGCCGGGCAAGACCGACGGCCCGTTCGACGTGGAGGAGGCGAAGCGCTGGGCGCCCATCGACCAGTACGTCGGCGGCGTCACGCACGCGATCCTGCACCTCCTCTACGCGCGCTTCTTCACCAAGGCGCTGCGCGACATGGGGATGATCGAGTTCGGCGAGCCGTTCTCCGCGCTGCTCAACCAGGGCATGGTCCAGATGGACGGGTCCGCGATGTCGAAGTCGCGCGGCAACCTGGTGCGCCTGTCGGAGCAGCTCGACGAGTTCGGCGTCGACGCCGTGCGCCTCACCATGGCGTTCGCCGGCCCGCCGGAGGACGACATCGACTGGGCGGACGTCTCGCCCGCCGGCTCGGCGAAGTTCCTCGCCCGCGCGTGGCGCCTCGCGCGCGACGTGACGTCCGCTCCGGGGACCGCTCCCGAGGGCGGCGACGCCGCGCTGCGCGCGCTCACGCACCGCACGCTGCACGACTCGCAGGAGCTCGTCGAGGGCTTCAAGTTCAACGTCGTGGTCGCCCGCACCATGGAGCTGGTCAACGCGACCCGCAAGGTGATCGACTCGGGCGCCGGCCCGGCCGACCCCGCCGTGCGCGAGGCCGCGGAGGTGGTCTCGATCCTGCTCAGCCTGTTCGCGCCGTACGTCGCGGAGGACATGTGGGCGATGCTCGGCCACTCGGAGGTGGCCCTGGCCAACTACCCGGCCGTCGACGAGTCGCTGCTCGTCGAGGACACGGTCACGTGCATCGTCCAGGTCATGGGCAAGGTGCGCGACCGCCTCGAGGTGGCCCCCGGCATCGGCCAGGACGAGCTGCGCTCGCTCGCCCTGGAGACCGACGGTGCCAAGCGCGCGATCGGCGACGCGGGGATCCGCACGGTCATCGTGAAGGCCCCGCGCCTGGTGAACATCGTCACCGCGTAGCGTTCCTCCCTCGCGGCGCCCGGCACCCCTCAGGGGTGCCGGGCGTTGCTGCTTTCGAGTGGCTGAGCCGGGTGTGGACATTGTCACAGTCGCGCGTGTGGGGGCTCGCGGCGGAGTGTCGGGATCACCCCGCTTCGAAGGCTTTTGAGTGCAGATGCGGCACTCGACGACACAAAAACCTGCCTGCTATTTTCCGCTTCGCGCGCCCGCACGAGGTGGGCGCACTCTAAGCAGGGGGGCACTGCGCATGCGCGTGGCGACGCTCGGGAGCGAGTACTGGAAGTCGAGGATCGGGGCAACCGCCGCGCTCCTCGGCCTGGCGGGGGTGGGCCTCGGGCTCACGGCGACGCCTGCGGCGGCCGTGGAGACCGGATCGATCTCGGGCGTGGTCACGGCCCCAGATGCGGCCGACCCGCACTGGTCGGAAGGCGTTGTCGTCTGGGCGTACAACGACGAACACTTCTCTCAGACCCGCCTCGGCGCCGATGGGTCGTACACGGTCTCGGACCTCGAGGCGGGAAGCTATGTCGTGGAGTACCTGGTCAGCGGGCACTACGACTCGGGCCTCGGCCGCTACGTCGACGTCAACCTGGTCCCGGAGTACTACAACGACGCTCTCACGTACAGCGGGGCCGAGCGGGTTGCGGTCGGTGACGGCGAGGCGGTGCTGGACATCGACGCCGAACTCGCGCCCGGTGGGACGATCTCCGGCGTCGTCAGCGCGCCCGGATCCGCCAACCCTGAGTGGTGGCGCGGCGTGGTCGTCGAGGTGAGCCTCGGTGGCAAGGCATCCAGCGCAGCGCTCAAATCGGACGGCACCTACTCGATTCCCCGCCTCGCGCCCGGCAGCTATACGGTCGCGTTCTACGTACAGAAGTATTACGACTCGTCGCGCGGCGACTACGTGGATCCGGGCGTGCAGCCGGAGTTCTACGACGACGCAGACGGCGAGGCGGATGCGAAGCCCGTGAAGGTCGGTGCCCGCGAGGCGATCGCCGGAGTGAACGCGGAGCTTGCCGCGAGCGCCACCATCTCGGGCACGGTGACGGCCCCCGGGGCTGCCGACCTGACGTGGTGGAAGGGGGTGCACGTCACCGCTAGCGGCGACGCGGGATATGCCTTCGTCCCGCTGGCAGAGGACGGCACGTACGACATCACCGGCCTGGCGCCCGGCTCGTACGTCGTCAGCTTCGGCGCGGGCAGCTACTCTGACGCAACCCATCAGGACGAGCAGGTCAACCTTCTCCCGGAGTACTACCCCGACGTGACCGACGTCGCGGATGCCGAGGTCATCACAGTCGGCTCGGGTGATCACGCGACCAGGATCGACGCCGAACTGGCTGTCGGAGGTTCGATCTCGGGCATCGTCACCGCCCCCGCCGCGGCGGACGCGAACTGGTGGAAGGCGGCCTACGTCACTGTCGCGAGCGAGAACGGCGCGGCTGGTCAGGCACGGGTGAACGAAGACGGCACCTACACGATCATCCGACTTGCGCCGGGACGCTACTCGGTCCAGTTCGACGTGAGCTATTACTACGACGAGATCGCAGGCGGCTCGGTGTGGGTCGCCCTCGAGTCCCAGCACTACCGTGGCGCGATCGAGCCCTCCGACGAGGGGGCGGTCGAGGTCGGCGGAGGCGAAGCAGTGACGGGCATAGACGCTGTGCTCGCCGTCAAGCCTCTCGAGTTCGACGTGGCTCCTCGACCCGCGATCTCCGGGAGCCCCTCGCTCGGCGCGACGCTTGCCGTGAACCCGGGTACGTGGGTCCCGGCGGCGGAGCTCAGCTACCAGTGGTTCCGCGCGGGCGCGCCCATCCTCGGTGCAACCGGCCCGACGTACACGACTGTGGTGGCCGATGCCGGCGAGGCGATCACTGTGGTGGTTACCGGTGCGAAGGTCGCCTATGAGACGACGGCACGCAGCAGCCTCGGCTTCACTGTGAATCGCGGAGCCTTCTCCACGAGCCCGAGCCCGGCGATCTCGGGTGGCACCACCGCGGGTTCGGTGCTGACGGCCAAGCCTGGTTCGTGGAGCCCGACTCCGGACACGCTGAGCTACCAGTGGTACCGGTCGGGTGCGGCGATCTCGGGGGCGACGAAGTCGACCTACACGCTGACCACGGCGGACCGTGGCAAGAAGGTCACGGTCAAGGTCACGGGCAGGAAGGCGGGCTACACGACGGTCACGAAGACGAGCAAGGGCACCTACGTCCCGAACGTCTTCACGACGGCTCCGGTCCCGACGATCTCGGGCGGCAACACGGCGGGCGCGGTCCTCACGGCCAAGCCGGGCACGTGGTCGCCGGCGGCGACGCTGACGTACCAGTGGTACCGGGGCACGTCGAAGATCAGCGGGGCGACGAAGTCGACCTACACGCTGACAAAGGCGGACCGTGGCACCAAGGTCACCGTCAAGGTGACCGGGTCGAAGTCGGGCTACACGTCCGTCACGAAGACGAGCGCCGCCAAGGCGATCCCGAACGTCTTCACCGCGGCGCCGACGCCCACCATCACCGGGACGGCGGTGGCGGGCAGGACGCTCACGGCCAAGCCGGGCACGTGGAGCCCGTCGGCGACGCTGACGTACCAGTGGTACCGCGGCACGTCGAAGATCAGCGGGGCGACCAAGTCGACCTACACGCTGACGAGGTCCGACACGGGCAAGAAGGTCACCGTCAAGGTGACCGGCAAGAAGTCGGGCTACCTCACGGTCACGAAGGCCAGCGCTGCCGAGCAGGTCGCGTCGTAGCCGACGGTCGATGACAGACGATGCCGGTGTCGCCCCTCGCGGGCGGCACCGGCACCGTCGTCTTTCCAGGCTCGCTAGGGTGGCGCCATGACCGTCGCCGTCATCGCGGACTCCGCGGCCTCGCTCCCGCCCGCGCTCGCGGCGTCCCGGGGCATCGCCGTGGTCCCGCTGCAGGTGACGGTGCACGGCCTCGCGAGCCCCGAGGGCACCGTCATCGGGCCCGCGGACGTCGTCGCTCACCTGCGTGCGGGCGACGCGGTCTCGACCTCCCAGCCGACCCCGGCCGCATTCGACGAGGCGATCGCCTCCGCGGCCGCAGCCGGCGCCACGGGTGTCGTGCTGGTCGCCATGGCGGGAACCCTGTCCGGCACCGCCGACGCCGCGCGTGCGGCCGCCTCCCGCGCGACCATCCCCGTCGAGGTGGTGGATACCAGGACCGTCGCCATGGCCGAGGGGCTGGCGGCGCTCGCCGCCGCCGACGCGGCGGCCGCCGGGGGGTCGCTCGCCGACGTCGCGGAGGTCGCCCGGCGCGTGGCGCTGGGCTCTCGGACGGCATTCACGGTCGACACCCTCGAGCACCTGCGCAGGGGCGGCCGCATCGGCCCCACGGTCGCCGCCGTCGGCAGGGTGCTCGGCATCCGTCCCGTCCTCGCCCTCGTGGACGGCGAGATCGGCCTCGCGGGCCGGGTCCGCACCACGGCGCGCGCCCGAGCGGCCCTCCACGTCGCGGTGGACGATGCGCTGGCGGGCCTGTCGCGGCCGGCCGTCGCGGTCATGGGCGTGGGCTGCGCGGAGGACGTCGCGGAGGCGGCGCGCGCGATCGAGCAGCGCCATCCGGAGCTCGGGACCGTCGCCACCGCCGAGGTGAGCGCGGTGCTCGCCGTCCACGCCGGACCCGGCGCGATGGGCATCGCGGTCGCCGACCTCGACGCGCGCGGCTGACCTCCCCGTCGCACGCTCGGGTGATCCGGCGTCGCGCCGATGACCCCGACCCACGGCGACCCGGCGGCCATCCCCGGGTCGCGCATCGTCCCGTGACGGCGGCCCCCTCCCGCGCCTAGCGTCCGAGCCATGGACTCCTCCGAGGACGTGCGCGCGCGGTGGGCCGACGGGCTGCGCGACGCCGCCGCGCGCGCCTACGCGGCGGGTCACGGTGCGGACCCGCCCGAGCCGCGCCCCACCCGCTGGCGGCTCGACGGGCGCACGGCGGCCACGGCGGCGGTGGTGGTCGTGCTGATCGCCGGGGTCGCGTGGTGGGGGCTGCGGGCGGAGCCGGAGGCGTCGCTGTTGGCGAGTGCGTCGCCGTCACCGTCGGGTTCCGTGGTGGGACCGGCCGCGGCGACGACGGTCGTGGTCCACGTGAGCGGCGCGGTCGTGCACCCGGGCCTGGTCTCGCTCGAGCCGGGGAAGCGCGTCGCGGACGCGATCGAGCTCGCGGGCGGACTCGCCGAGGGTGCCGACGAGGCGTCCGTCAACCTCGCGCGCCCGGTGACGGACGGCGAGCACATCGTGGTGGCGCGGGTGGGGGAGGAGACGCAGGGGGGAGGGGCCGTCGACCTCAACGCTGCCGACGCGGCGGCGCTCGACGCGCTGCCCGGGATCGGTCCGGCGTTGGCGGCGAGGATCGTCGCGGACCGCGAGGCCAACGGGCCGTTCGCGACCGTGAAGGATCTCGAGCGCGTGTCGGGGATCGGGCCCGCCGTGGTCGAGGCCATCGCCGACCTGGCGACGACGTGACCCGGTGGGCGGCTGGGGTGACCTGCGGCTCGCGCCCGCCGCCGTCGCGGCGTGGGCCGCCTCGCTGGCGGCCTGGAGCCTCGGCTGGCGTGCGGGCGCGGTGGTGGCGCTCGCGGCATGGGCGGTGGCGGCCGGCGCGTGGTGGGCGCGACGCGGCTCGTCGACCCGGGGGCGCGAGGCGGGGCCCGCCGCGCTGCTCGCGCTCGCCGCGGCGGCGGCCACCGCGGCCGCGCTCACCACCGGCGCCGCGATCGACGCGCGCGCCTGGATGGGCACGCACGCCGACGGGGTCGAGGTGCGCGGCCGGGTTGTCGAGGTGCACACGGTCGCGGCGAGCGGCACGGCGCCGCGCGTCGCGGTGCGGATCGACGTGGCCGCATGGCGCGCCAGGGGAGGAGGCTGGAGCGGCGGGCGTGGGCTGGTGGTGCTCGTCGTCGACGCGGCGGACGCGCCCGTGCGGGGCGGCGAGGCGCGGGCCCGGGGCGCCCTCACGCCCTCGACGCGCGGGACGGTGGACGCGCTCCTGGACGGCCGCATCGTCGCGGCGGTCCCGCCGACGGGGTGGCGCGCCGCTGTCGAGCGGGCCCGCGCATCATTCACGCACGCCCTCGAGGGAGCGCCCGCGACCACGGCGCCGCTCGTCGCGGGGATGGTGCTGGGCGACACGTCGACCATGCCCAAGGGGCTGGTCGCGGAGATGCGGGTCGCCGGCCTCGCGCACCTCACCGCGGTCTCCGGCGCGCACTTCGCGATCCTCGCGGCGGCACTCGGTGCGCTGCTGCGGCGCGCGAGGGCGTCACCGGGCGTGGTGGCCGTCACGGTCGTGGTCGCCTCGGCTTGCCTGGCGGTGACGGTCTCCGGCGGCGGGTCGGTCCTGCGCGCACTGGTGATGGCGGGGATCGCGGCGGCGGCGCTCCTCGCGGGCAGGCGGGGCCAGACGGTGCCGGCGCTCGCGGCAGCGGTCGTCGTGCTCGTGGTCGCCCGGCCCGAGCTCGCGCGTGACGTGGGCCTCGCGCTGTCCGTCGGGGCGGTGCTGGCGATCACGCTGCTCGCGCCGGGCCTGTCCGTGCGGCTGCGCCGGCGGCTCGACGCGCCGCTCGCCGACGCGGTCGCGCTCACCCTCGCCGCGCAGACGGCGTGCGTGCCGATCCTCGCCTCGATCGACGCGGGCACCGGGCCGTGGGCGGTGGCCGCCAACGCCGTCGCGACGCCGTTCGCCGTTCCCGTGACCCTGCTCGGTGTGGCGGCGCTCGTCGTCGCCGTGCCGGCCCCGGGCCTCGCGGCCCTGCTCGCGGACGCCGCCGCACGATGCGCGTGGCCGGTGATCCTCGCCGCGCGCGCCGCCAACGCCGCGCCGGGTGGGTCGTGGGACTCGGCGACAGGTCTCCGGGGCATCGTGCTCGGGCTCGTGATGCTCGCGGGCGTCGCCGTCGCCGCCCGCGCGGGACGCACGCGCGGCGCCATGGGTGCCGTGGTGGCGCTGGTCGCGGCGGTGCTCCTTCACGCACCATCGCGGTACCTGCCCGAGGCGCTCGGGGGTGCGATCGACGGCTGGAGCATCGTCGCGTGCGACGTGGGGCAGGGCGACGCCATGGTGGTGAGGTCCGGGGGAGCGGTCCTCATGGTCGACGTGGGGCCCGCCGACGGCGACGCCGCGGGATGCCTCGCGCGGCTGGGGGTGTCGCGGGTCGACCTGCTGGTGCTCACCCACGAGCACGCCGACCACACGGGCGGGCTCGCCGCCGTGGCCGACGCGGTCGAGATCGGCGCCGCGTGGATGCCGCCGGCCGCCTCCGCGTCGACGCTCGCCGCGCTGCGGGAGGCGTCGCCCGCCGCGCCGGTCGCGGGGGAGCGCGTCGAGGTGGGCGGCATCCGCGTCGAGGTCCTCCAGACCGGCCCGGAGCCGCGGTCGCGCGACGGCACCGAGGTCAACGACTCGTCGACGGCGCTGCGCATCGACGTCGACGGCCTCACCCTGCTCGCGCTCGGCGACCTCGAGGTGGACGGCCAGCGTCGGCTCGAGCGGCTCGGCGCCGCCGCGTGGGCGGACGTCGACGTCGTCAAGGCCGCGCACCACGGCTCCGCGGCGCAGGACGCGGCGCTGATCCGGGCGGTCGCGGCGCCCGTGGTGCTCATCTCCGTGGGCGCGGGCAACGACTACGGCCATCCGGCCCCGGAGGCGCTCGCGCTGTACGGCGCCGGGGGAGCGGCGGTGCTGCGCACGGACCTGTGCGGGGACGTGGTGCTCGGCGCGCGCGACGGCGCGCCCACGCTCGTGCGGGAGTGTCGGAGCGCCGTGGGAGGCTAGTGCCCATGGCAGCACGGCAGGCACCCCAGGCGACCTGGTATCGAGCCGCGCCGGCACCCGTGGTGCTGGTGTCGGGACCCGAGAAGCTGCTCGCCGCGCGCGCGGTCGAGCGCATCACGGCGGCGATGCGCGCCAAGGGTGACATCGAGGTGAGCAGGCTCGACGCGAGCGCGTACATGCGCGGCGGCCTCGCGGGCGCGACCAGCCCGTCGCTGTTCGCCGACCCGGGGCTGGTCGTGGTGGAGTCGCTGGAGGCGATGAACGACGACTTCCTGCAGGACGCGCTCGCCTACGTGGCCGGGCCCGACCCGGACTGCGTGGTCGTGATGGTGCACGGCGGCGGCGTGCGCGGCAAGAAGCTGCTCGACACGCTCCGCAAGGGCGGCACCCCCGAGTACACGTGCCCCGCGATCAAGAAGGACGCCGAGCTGGTGGACTTCGCCACGGGCGAGTTCGAGCGCGCCAAGCGGCCGGCGCAGGCGCGCGCGGTGCGCGCGCTCGTCGACGCCATCGGCGACGACGTCGCGGAGATCGCGGCCGCGTGCGGGCAGCTCGTCAGCGACGTCGACGGGCCGATCGACGAGGCCGCGGTGGCCCGCTACTACGGCACGCGGGTCAACGCGACGGGGTTCGCGGTCGCCGACGCGGCGATCGCGGGCCGTACCGCCGACGCCATCGCGCTCGTGCGCCACGCCCTGTCGACCGGCACCGACCCGGTGCCGCTGGTCGCCGCGCTCGCGTCCAAGCTGCGCACGCTCATCAAGGTCGGCGCCGCGCGCGGCCGGGGTGTCAGCCTTCGGGAGATCGGCGTGCAGCCGTGGCAGGAGGAGCGCGCGCGCCGTGACCTGCGGCGCTGGGACGGCGACACGCTCGCGCTGGCGGTCCAGGCCGTCGCGCAGGCCGACGCCGAGATCAAGGGTGCGTCGCGCGCGCCCGGATTCGCGCTCGAGCGCGCGGTCCGTACCGTCGCGGAGCTCGCGGCGGCCGGCTGACCCCGCCCCGCCCCCGGAGCGGGCGATCAGACCCCGACCAGCGCCTCGCCGCGGTCGTGGAGCGTCGCGCGGCCGAACCACCAGCCCTGGTACAGGTCGAAGCCCAGGTCCGTGCACGCGGCGAGCGTCTCGGCGTCCTCGACCCGCTCCGCGATGAGCGTCGCGCCGCGCAGCCGCGCCGCCTCGACCAGCGCCGGTCCCTCGCGCACGAGGTCGCGGAAGTCGACCTTGACGAAGTCCGCGAGGGGCAGCAGCGCGTGCTGCGAGTCGGTGCCGGCGAAGTCGTCGATCGCGATGCGGAAGCCGTCGCCCTTGAGCTCGGCGAGACGCGCGGCCAGGGTGTCGTCGGCGTAGGCGGACTCGACCACCTCGATCACCATGCGGGACGCGTCGCAGTGCGCCGCGACGTCGCGGTCGAGCAGGTACGACCGGGTGAAGTTGACGAACGCGGGGTGCGGCGCGGTGATGTCGGGGTCGCACCAGAAGGTGGCGGCGATGACGTGCTCGGTGGCGCGGTCCTGGAGCCGGGTGGGCCACAGGTCGATCGGCAGGGTCTCGTATCCCGGCGCGCGGTAGAGGAGCTCGTGGCCCCGCACGGAGCCGTCGGCGCCGTGGATCCCCTGCCTGCCGACGAGCGCCCGCGAGCCCCGTCTGCTGAGGTGCGGCGGGTGCCAGAGGCGCGGACGCGGGGGGACCTTCACGGCGACGAGACTAGCGACATTCTGCCTGGAAAGCACGAACGCCCCGGATCGCCGAAGCGATGCGGGGCGTAGGTGCGGAGGTCGCCTAGAGAGCGGCGACCTGCTTGGCCAGCGCCGACTTGCGGTTCGCGGCCTGGTTCTTGTGGATGACACCCTTCGACACGGCCTTGTCGAGCTTGACGGAGGCGGTCTTGAGGGCGGTCTCAGCGGTGGCCTTGTCGCCGGCGGCGATGGCCTCGCGGACCTTGCGCACGTTGGTCTTGAGCTCCGACTTCACGGCGACGTTGCGCAGGCGCGACTTCTCGTTGGTGCCGATGCGCTTGATCTTGGACTTGATGTTTGCCACAGCGTTCCTTCTGCGTTCTCGTTGAAAATCTGGGGTGGGGCGCGAGCATTCGCGCTCACACACGAACGAACATCATATCAGGGATGCGCGTTCTTGAGCGACCCCGCGACGCGGTCGAAGGTCGCGCGGTCGAGGATCGCCCCCTCCCGGCGGACCGAGCCCGGGTCGACGCGGATGATCCGGTCGAGCCTGACCTCGCTGGGACGCCCTTGAGGATCCCACGGTCCGGCACCGATGTCCATCCAGAAGCGGCCCCAGCGCGCCTCCTGCGCGGCGTCGAGGTCGTGGTCCTTGCTGGTGAGCATGAGTGCGAGCAGCCACCGCCCGTCGCGTCCGATGAGGAGCACGGGCCGGTCCTTGCCCTGCGCGTGGTCCTCCTCGAACGGCACCCACGTCCACACGACCTCGCCGGGCTCCGGCTTGCCGCCGCGCGTGGGGGAGTAGCTGACCTGGGGTCGCCCGGTGAAGTCGCCCGGGTAGGCGGTCGTCGGCGTCGCGGTGGACGATGCGCGCCCCCGGCTCCGCGTCGAGCCGCCGCGGGTGCGCGGGGTGGCGGGCGGGGACGGGCGGGTCGAGCCGGGCCGGGGGGTGGTGCGGACGGCGTGGACGATGCGCCGGAACAGGTCGACCAGGGAGCTCACCCTGCCGACGGTACCGGGGGTCGCTACGCGGACGCCACGACGTCCACGCCGCCGAGGTCGAGCTCGTCGACCGGTCGCGCGTGGCCGAAGAGGAAGCCCTGCCCGAGCTGCCAGCCGTGCTCGCGCGCGATCGCGCGCTGCGCCTCCGACTCGACGCCCTCGATCACGCCCGACATCCCGAGGCTGCGGGTGAGCGCGGCGACCGTGGTGGAGATGCGGTCGCCGGTGCCCCGGTCGCCCAGGCGCAACGTGAACTCGCGGGCCAGCTTGAGGCCGGACACCGGGTTGAGCAGCACCGAGGACAGCGCGGAGTAGCCGGTGCCGAAGTCGTCGATGATGAGGTCGATGCCGAGCGACGTGAGCCCGTCGAGGTCGGACTTGGCGGCCTGGGTCGCGATGAGCATGCCCGACTCGGTGATCTCGAGGCCCAGACGTGCGGGGTCGATGCCGGTGGCGTCGAGCGCGTGCGTGACGACGCGGGTGAGGTCGGCGGAGCCGATCTGCCGGGTCGACACGTTGACGAAGACGCGGCCGGTGAACTCGGGGTGTGCGGCGATCATCTCGCACGCGTCCATGATCACGAACGCGCCGAGCGGGACCACGAGGTTGGCCTCCTCGCACACCTCGATGAACTCCTCGGGCAGCAGCAGCCCGCGGTTGGGGTGGTTCCACCGCACGAGCGCCTCGTACGCGACCACCTCGGCCGTGTCGAGCCGCACGATCGGCTGGTAGTGGACCACCAGCTCGCCCTCGCGGATCGCGGCGCGCAGCTCGGACTCGATCGACAGCTTGTTGAGCGCGGTCGAGCGCAGCGAGTCCGTGAAGATCTCGACGCGGGCGCGGCCGCGCTGCTTAGCGGCGTACATCGCGGTGTCGGCGTTGCGCAGCAGGCTCTCGGCGGTGACCTCGGGCTCGGCGAGCGCGAGGCCCGCGCTGACGGTCGGCACCACCTCGTGCCCGGCGACGGTGAAGGGCACCTGGATGTCCGCGGCGATGACGGTGAGGAACGCTTCGGCGGCGGCCTGGGTGGCGACGGACTCGAGGATGATGACGAACTCGTCGCCGCCGAGCCGGGCGACCGTGTCGCCGGGGCGCACCGCGCCCTTGATCCGGCGCGCGATCTCCTGCAGCAGCGTGTCGCCCGCCTCGTGGCCGAGCGAGTCGTTGACCACCTTGAAGTGGTCGACGTCGAGGAAGATGCACGCGACCGTGTGGGCGTCCGTGCGGCGCGCTTCGAGGGCGCCCTCGAGGCGCTCGAGCAGGTGGGTGCGGTTGGCCAGGCCCGTGAGGTGGTCGTACAGCGCACGCCGCTCCAGGAGGTCCTTCGCGCGGCGGATCTCGGTGATGTCCTCGACGTGCGCGAGGTAGCGTGCCTCGCCGCCGCCCGCGGCGGGGGAGACGGTCATGCGGGTCCACACGGCGTCGCCGTTGCGGTGCACGAGCCGGGTCTGCGCCTGGAAGTAGGGCAGCTCGCCCGCGTCGAGCTGCCAGCGCAGCTCCTCGTCGCGGGGGACGTCGTCGGGGTGCGTGAGGTCGCGCAGGCGGTAGGTGCGCAGCGCCGCCACGGTACGGCCGACGATGCGCGCGAACGCGCCGTTCGCGTCGAGCAGCGCGCCGTCGGCGCCCAGCACCACCATGCCGATCGGCGAGCCGTCGAACGCGGGTCGGAACAGGTCGGACTCGGTCATCGCGGTCTCCCTCCCGGGTCGTCGTCCGGCCGCGGTCGCGTCCGGTCCGTCCTGTCTATCGGCATCCCGGGCCCGGGCATGAGGGCGGAGGGCAGCGGCGTCGCCTTCGGACTTCATGGGAGAATGGCCCGCACCCTTCCGTCCGAGCCGAGGAACCGTCATCACCGTGTCTGCAGATCCCCGCATCGAGCCCGCCTCGACCGATCCGGCGCTCATCCGCAACTTCTGCATCATCGCGCACATCGACCACGGCAAGTCGACGCTCGCGGACCGCATGCTCCAGCTCACCGGCGTGGTCGAGCCCCGCCAGATGAAGGCCCAGTACCTCGACCGCATGGACATCGAGCGCGAGCGCGGCATCACCATCAAGTCGCAGGCCGTGCGCATGCCGTGGGAGGTCGAGGGCACGCCGCATGCGCTCAACATGATCGACACCCCCGGCCACGTCGACTTCACCTACGAGGTGTCCCGGTCGCTCGCCGCGTGCGAGGGCGCGATCCTCCTGGTCGACGCCGCGCAGGGCATCGAGGCCCAGACGCTCGCCAACCTGTACCTGGCGATGGAGAACGACCTCACGATCATCCCGGTGCTCAACAAGATCGACCTGCCGTCGGCCGACCCGGACCGCTACGCGGCGGAGCTCGCGCAGCTCATCGGCTGCGACGTCGACGACGTGCTGCGCGTGTCCGGCAAGACCGGCGCGGGCGTCTCCGAGCTGCTCGACCGCGTGGTCCGCGACATCCCCGCCCCGGTGGGCGACGCATCGGCCCCGACCCGCGCCATGATCTTCGACTCGGTGTACGACACCTACCGCGGCGTCGTCACCTACGTCCGCGTGGTCGACGGCAAGCTCAAGCCGCGCGAGAAGATCGCCATGATGTCGACCCTCGCGACGCACGACCTGCTTGAGATCGGCGTCATCAGCCCCGAGCCGGTGCCCACCAAGGGCCTCGGCGTGGGCGAGGTGGGCTACCTCATCACCGGCGTGAAGGACGTGCGTCAGTCGAAGGTCGGCGACACCGTCACCCTCGCGGGCCGCCGCGCGGAGGAGTCGCTCGGCGGCTACCGCGACCCCCTGCCGATGGTCTACTCGGGCCTGTTCCCGCTCGACGGCTCGGACTTCCCGGTCCTGCGCGACGCCCTCGACAAGCTCCAGCTGAACGATGCGTCGCTGGTCTACGAGCCCGAGAGCTCGGTGGCGCTCGGCTTCGGCTTCCGCTGCGGCTACCTGGGCCTGCTGCACCTCGAGATCGTGCGCGACCGCCTCGAGCGCGAGTTCGGCATCGACCTCATCTCGACCGCGCCCAACGTGGTCTACGAGGTCGAGATGGAGGACGGCAAGGTCCACACCGTCACCAACCCCTCCGAGTTCCCCGGCGGCAAGATCCACGAGGTCCGCGAGCCGGTCGTCAAGGCGTCGATCCTGGTCCCGAGCGAGTTCATCGGCACGGTGATGGAGCTGTGCCAGGAGCGCCGCGGCGTCATGGGCACCATGAACTACCTGTCCGACACGCGCGTCGAGATGCACTACACGCTGCCCCTCGCCGAGGTGGTGTTCGACTTCTTCGACCAGCTCAAGTCGCGCACGCGCGGCTACGGCTCGCTCGACTACGAGCCCGCCGGCGACCAGGCGGCGGACCTCGTGAAGGTCGACATCCTCCTCCAGGGCGAGACCGTCGACGCGTTCAGCGCGGTGGTGCACAAGGACAAGGCGTACTCGTACGGCCTGTCGATGGTCACCAAGCTCAAGGACCTTATCGACCGCCAGCAGTTCGAGGTGCCCATCCAGGCGGCGATCGGCTCGCGCATCATCGCGCGCGAGACCATCCGCGCGATCCGCAAGGACGTCCTCGCGAAGTGCTACGGCGGCGACATCTCCCGCAAGCGCAAGCTGCTCGAGAAGCAGAAGGCCGGCAAGAAGCGCATGAAGAACATCGGCTCCGTCGAGGTGCCGCCGGAGGCCTTCATCGCCGCGCTGTCCACCTCCGACGACGGCTCGGACAAGGGCAAGAAGAAGTAGCGTGACCACGTCCGACACGACGGACGCCGCGCTCACCAGGCATGATGAGCACATGACTACCGCTGTGGGGGCGCGGGACTTCGGCGTCTACGTCCACGTGCCGTTCTGCTCGGTGCGCTGCGGCTACTGCGACTTCAACACGTACGCCCCCGGCGAGGTCGAGGGCGCCACCCGCGAGGGCTACGTCGAGGCGGCGCTCAAGGAGATGGCGCTGGCGCGCGCGGCGATGCCCGGCGACGCGCGTCCGGCCCGCACCGTGTTCTTCGGCGGCGGCACGCCCACGATGCTCGACTCGTCCGCGCTCATCGCGCTGCTCGACGGCATCCGCGGCACGTGGGGCCTGAGCGCCGATGCGGAGGTCACCACCGAGGCGAACCCCGACTCCGTGACGCGCGAGTCGCTGCACGCGCTCGCGCGCGCCGGGTTCACGCGCGTGAGCCTGGGCATGCAGTCGGCGGTGCCGCACGTGCTCAGGACGCTCGACCGCACCCACAACCCGGCGAACGTCGAGCGCGCCGTCGCGGCCGCCCGCGACGCGGGCCTCAAGGTCAGCCTCGACCTCATCTACGGCACGCCGGGGGAGTCGCTCGACGACTGGCGCACGAGCCTCGAGGCGGTCCTGGCGCTCGAGCCCGACCACGTGAGCGCATACGCGCTCGTCATCGAGCCCGGCACGCGCATGGGCGCGCAGCTGCGCCGCGGCGAGGTGCAGCCGACCGATCCCGACGTCCAGGCCGACATGTACGAGCTCGCCGACACGCTCCTGAGCGAGGCCGGCTACTCCTGGTACGAGGTGTCGAACTGGGCGCGCGAGCGAGGCGACCGGTGCCGCCACAACCTCGCGTACTGGCGTAGCCAGGACTGGTGGGGGATCGGCCCCGGCGCCCACTCGTACCTCGGGCCGCGCGTGCTGCCGTCCGGCCCCGTCGAGGCGCGCCGCTGGTGGAACGTCAAGCATCCCCGCGCCTACGCGGCGCGGCTCGCGGCGGGCGAGAGCCCCGAGGCGGAGGGCGAGCCCCTTGACGCCGAGGACCTCCGGCTCGAGCAGGTGATGCTGCGCCTGCGCCTGGCGGAGGGCATCCCGGCGGACGCAGTCCCGGGCCGCGCCGATGCGATCGCGAGGCTCATCGCCGACGGGGTGATCGACGGCACGGCGGCCCTGCGCGGCACGCTGCGCCTCACGCGCCGCGGCCGCCTGCTCGCCGACCTCGCGGTGCGCGCGCTCGCCTTCTGAGCGACCCCCACGTCGTGACCCCGCGCGGCGACCCGCCGGGCGACGAGGGGATTCGCCCCGTGCGTCCGGGATGTCCCCGCCCCCGCTTACCCTTGACCGGCACGAAAGGAGCGGACGCGCCGACGGGCGCGTCCACGCAGGACCATCGACACCGACACCCTCACGCGGGCCCTCCCGCGCGCCACGGAGGCCCGCGCCGTCCCTCGGGGACGGATCGCGGGTCTCGACGCGCTGCGGGCGCTCGCCGTCACGCTCGTGGTGGTGTACCACCTCGTGCCGGCGTCGCTGCCGGGCGGCTACATCGGCGTCGACGTGTTCTTCGTGCTGTCGGGCTTCCTCATCACCACGATCCTGCTGCGAGAGCACGCGCGCACCGGCCGGGTCTCGCTGCGCCGCTTCTGGCTGCACCGCGCCCGCCGGCTCCTCCCCGCGCTCGCGGCCGTGCTCGTCGTGGGCCTCGCGTCGGTCGCGGTGGCGGTGTCCGCGCTGCAGATCCGCGGCGAGCTCGTCGAGGGGTCCGTGTGGGGCGACCTGCTGGTCGGCGCCGGCGCGCAGGTCGCGGCGGCCGCGACCTTCACGAGTAACTGGGTGACGGTCGCGCTCGGCCAGTCCTACGCCGCGGCGTCCGCTCCGCACCTGTTCGAGAACCTGTGGTCCCTCGCGGTCGAGGAGCAGTTCTACGTGCTGTGGCCGCTCGCGGTGATGGCGGCGCTCGGGCTCGGGATCGTCGCGCGACGCGCCTCCGCCGGTGCGGCCGCCGTCGCCGCCGCATCCGCCCTCACGATGGCGGCGCTGCTGCCCGCCGACGGCGACGCGACGCGCGTCTACATGGGCACCGACACGCACGCGTTCGGCCTCATGATCGGCGCCGCCCTCGCGTTCTGGTGGGCGGCGGACGATGCGCGCGGCGCCCCGCAGGCCCACCCCGCCCGGGCGACCACGCTCGGCATCACGGGCCTTCTGTCGCTCGGTGCGCTCGCGGCGTTCCTGCCGTGGGACTCGACCTGGACGTACCGCGGCGGGCTGCTGCTCGCCTCGCTCGCTGCGGCCGCGGCGATCCACATGGTGGTCGCGGTGCCCGCGATCGGCCGCGCCCTCGACACGGGCCCGGCGCGGTGGGTCGCGGCCCGCTCGTACGGCCTCTACCTGTGGCACTGGCCGGTGCTCGTGGTCCTCGCGACGGCGTTCGACGGCGGCCGCGTGCGCGACGCCTCGCTCCTCACGGTCGCGCTCACGCTCGCGCTGACGGTGGGGGCCGCGACCGCGTCGTACCGCTGGATCGAGACGCCGGTGCGGCGCATGGGGTTCCGTCGCGCGGGCCGCGCGATGCTCGGCTGGCTCTACCCCGTGGCTCCGGACGGCGCGGTGCGCCGCAGGGTCCGGCGCCGCCGGGTCGCGCTCGTCGGGGGAGCGGGAGCGGGCCTGCTCGCGCTCGCGTGCGCGGCGATCGCCGCCGCCCCGGCACGTACCGGGCTCGAGATGCAGCTCGACGCGGGCGCCGCGATCGCGGCCGGCGGCGACGCCCCGTCCGGGCCGGCGCTCCCGACCCCGGACGCGACGCCCTCGGACGTCCCGACGCCCGGCACCGGCGCATCGTCCCCCCTCGCGCACGGCGAGCCGCCGCTGCCCGCGCGCGTGCCGCCCCCGGGTGCGCTGCCGGCGCGCGCGCCCGACGGCGACCAGGTCACGATGGTGGGCGACTCGGTCGCGCTGGGCTCGGCCCCCGCGCTGGCGGACGCCATGCCGGGCATCGCGGTCGACGCCGAGGTGGGCCGGCAGTTCGCGGCGGGCGTCGACGTGGTCGAGCGGCTCGCGCGCAAGGGCCGGCTGCGGCCGTACGTGGTGGTCGCGCTCGGCACCAACGGCGCCGTGCCCGACGAGGACATGGAGCGGCTGATCCGCCTCGCCGGCGATCGCCGCGTGGTGCTCGTGACGCCGTACGGCGACCGGTCGTGGATGCCCGACTCGCAGCGCGCGGTGCGGCGCGCGGCCGGCGCCCACGACAACGTGGTGGTCGCCGACTGGCAGCGCGCCGTCGAGGAGGACCCGTCGGTGCTCGGCCCCGACGGCATCCATCCCGACGTGGACGGGCAGGAGACGTTCGTCGAGGTCGTCGAGACGGGGCTGGCGGAGGCCTCGGAGGAGCCCGCCGGGACGGACCCGGACGCGACGACGGCCGGGGCGGGAGACCCGCGCCCGGCCGTCGAGGGCGGCTACTTCACGAACGGGATGACGAGCGGGATCCGGTAGTACTCGCCGCGGTTGGCGCGCACGCCCGCGACGATCGAGATGACGATCGCGTAGATCCCGTAGGCGATCATCGCGGGGATGGTCACGAAGAACCCGATGAAGAACGTCACGAACCCGAGGATCACGCCGCCGACGATCACGACGAGCGACGTGAGCTGCAGGTTGAGGTTCGCCTTGCCGTGCCAGTCGACCAGCGCGCTGCGCTCGCGGTAGAGGAGCCACATCACGAGCGGCACCACGAAGGCGAGCGTGCCCGCGGAGATCACGAGCGCGACGGCGGCGAGGATGTGCACCAGCATGGCGATGGTGCGGGCGTCGCTCTCCAGCATCGGGGCCGGGGGAGCGTAGGGCGGCGGCGTCGGGGCCGCCTGAGGCTGCTGCGGCGGGACGGGCGGGCCGTCCTGGGGCATCTGAGGGTCGGGCTGCGTGGTCATGGCTCCACCCTCCCAAGAAGCGGCGGGCCCCGCATCCACCACGAGGCGGAGCGGGGCCCTGATCCTGCTCGGGGTACGTCCCCTACTTCACGATGCGCCAGTTGAACGGGTAGCGGTACCGGTCGCCCCGGTACGCGGCGATCCCCGCGAGGATGCAGAACACGAGCGTCGCGATCCCGACGACCGGCAGGATCACGAAGCCGATGAGGATCGGCGTGGTGACCAGGCCGACGATCTGCGCGATCGTGACGAGGATCGAGAAGTTGAGCGCCTCCTTGCCCTGGTCGTCCACGAATGCGCTGCGCTCGCGGAAGATCAGCCAGATGATCAGCGGCGGCAGGAAGCTGAAGAAGATGATGCCCAGGTGGGAGAAGAGGGCCCACAGGCGCTCGTCGCTCTCGGCCATCGGCTGCGACGCGTACGGCTGCTGGGGCGGCGGAGGGGACTGCGGCGGGGGCGGCGGGTAGTCGGTCATGGGTTCTCCTCGGATGCGGTCCGCGACGGGCGCGCCTGACGGCGCCGTCTCCTCCAGCGTAGCCAGAACGCCCCGGTAGATCCGGGATGTCGGGGTTCCGGGGACGATGCGCAGCGCGCCGGGGAAGGGCGCCCGGAGGGGCCGTCCGGGCCCCGCGATAGGATTAGCACTCGTCGAGTCCGAGTGCCAGGAGGGTCAGTGAGCGAGGAACGTCGCCGCGCCGTGCTCCGCGCGATCGTGGAGGGGTACGTCGCCACCCACGAGCCCGTGGGGTCCAAGGCCCTCGCGGACGCACGCTCCCTGGGAGTCTCGTCCGCCACGATCCGCAACGACATGGCGATCCTCGAGGAGGAGGGGCTCATCGCGCAGCCCCACACCTCGGCGGGCCGCATCCCCACGGACCTGGGCTACCGCTCGTTCGTGGACCAGCTGGCCGCGACGGCACTGCCCGAGGCGCACAAGCGCGCCATCGGCACGTTCCTGTCCGACGCCGTCGACCTCAACGACGTCGTCGAGAGGTCGGTGCGGCTGCTCAGCCAGCTCACGCGCCAGGTCGCGGTGGTGCAGTACCCGTCGCTGCGCGAGTCCGCGATCCGCCGCATCGAGCTGGTGCGCATGGGCGCGGAGCACGCGCTCGTGGTCGTGGTGTCCGCGGACGCGCGCGTCGACCAGCGCACCATCGCGCTCGGCGAGGCGACGTCCGACGAGGCGTTCGAGCGGGCCGTGCGGGAGGTCAACGCCACCGCGCTGGGCCTGTCGGGCGCGCACCTCGAGGCGGCGCTCACCATGTGGGCGGCCGCGCCCGACCAGGTCCCGTGGGCCGGGGCGGTCGCGGACCTCGTGGTGCAGGCGGCGCGCGGCGGCACGGTGGAGCGCGTGGTGTTCGCGGGCGCGTCCAACCTGGCACGCCAGGGTTCCGGCCTCGAGGCCGGCACCATCGCACCGGTGCTCGACGCGCTCGAGGAGCAGGTGGTGCTGCTCCGGCTGTTGCACGAGATGGCGGCCGAGGGGGACGATGTCTCGGTTCGCATCGGCGCGGAGACGCACCACGAGGCGCTGTCGCGCACCTCGATCGTCGCCGCGGCCTACGGCCGCGACGCCGCCGCGCTCGTGGGCGCTCTCGGACCGACACGCATGGACTATCCAGGGACGATGGCAGCCGTACGCGCCGTCGCCCGCTATCTGTCGAAAGTGGTGGAGCTCTAGGTGAAGGACTACTACGCCGCGCTGGGCGTCTCGCGGGACGCGTCCGAGGCGGAGATCAAGAAGGCGTACCGCAAGCTCGCGCGCGAGCTGCACCCCGACGTCGCCGGCCCCGACGGGGAGGAGCGCTTCAAGGAGGTCTCCGCCGCGTACGACGTGCTCGGCAACGCCGAGAAGCGGGCCCAGTACGACCGCGGCGTCGACCCCCGGTCCGCCTCGGGCGGCGCCGGCGGCGCGCAGGGCTTCGGCTTCGAGGACATCTTCGAGACGTTCTTCGGCGGCGGCGCCGGCCCGTTCGGCCAGCAGCAGCGCGGCCCCGCGTCGCGCGTGCAGCGCGGCGGCGACACGCTCGTCCACACCGAGGTCACGCTCGAGGAGGCCGTCTTCGGGGTCACCCGCGAGATCCAGGTGGACCTCGCCGACGTGTGCGGCACGTGCCACGGCTCGTGCTGCGCCCCCGGCACCCAGCCCAACCGCTGCCGCCAGTGCAACGGCCAGGGCTCGGTCCAGCGGGTCGCGCGCTCGCTGCTCGGCAACGTCATGACCACCGCGCCGTGCCCCGCATGCGGCGGCTACGGCACCACCATCGACACCCCCTGCACCGACTGCTCGGGCCAGGGCCGCACGCACGCGCGCCACACCGTGAGCGTCGACATCCCGGCGGGTGTCGAGACCGGCACCCGCATCCGCATGACCGCGCAGGGCGACGCGGGAGTCGCGGGCGGCCCCAAGGGCGACCTCTACATCGAGATCCGCGAGCGTCAGCACGCGGTGTTCGAGCGCCGCGGCGACGACCTGCACTGCAACCTCGAGGTGCCCATGACCGCGGCCGCGCTCGGCACCGTGCTGTCCGTGGACACGTTCGACGGCCCCCAGGAGGTGGACGTCCGGCCCGGCACGCACGCCGGCTCGACCGTCAAGCTCAAGGGCCTGGGCGTGGGCAAGCTTCAGCGCGCCGGCCGCGGCGACCTCTTCGTCCACCTCGACGTGGTCACCCCGACGGACCTCACCGACGAGCAGTCGGAGCTGCTGCGGCGGCTCGCGGCGCTCCGCGGCGAGGAGGCACCCGAGGCGCGTCTCGCTCCCATCGGCGGGGGCGTGTTCTCGCGCCTGCGGGACGCCTTCAAGGGCCACTAGGGGATGACCGCGCCGGTCTTCGTCGATCCCGCGGCGGCCTCGGCCGTCGCGGGCGACGTCCTGCGCGTCGAGGGCGACGAGGCGCGCCACGCCGTCACCGTCCAGCGCCGCCAGGTGGGGGAGCGCGTCGACGTGGTCGACGGCGCCGGCACCCGTGCCGCCGGGGTGCTGGTCGCGACCGGCGACCGGTGGATGGAGGTCCGTGTCGAGGCCGTGAGCCGCGACGCCGACCCCGAGATCACGCTCGTGCAGGCGCTCGCCAAGGGCGGCCGCGACGAGCAGGCCGTCGAGGCGGCCGTCGAGCTCGGCGTCACGCGCATCGTCCCGTGGTCCTCGGACCGCGCGATCGTGCAGTGGCGCGGCCCCAAGGCCGCCAAGGGCCGGGACAAGTGGGCGTCGCTCGCGCTCGCAGCCGCCAAGCAGAGCCGCCGCGCGCTCGTGCCCACGGTGGACGATGCGCTCACCACCCGCCAGCTCGCGGCGAGGGTGGGCGAGGCGGTCGCCTCGGGCACGCGCGTGCTCATCCTCCACGAGGCCGCCGCGACCCCCATCGCGTCGCTGACCTGGGAGGACGCGGACGCGCCCGTGTGGCTGCTGGTCGGCCCGGAGGGCGGCATCGCCGACGCCGAGGTCGAGGTCCTCACGGCCGCGGGCGCGGAGACGGTCGTGCTCGGCCCGCACGTGCTGCGGGCGTCCTCCGCGGGTCCGGCCGCGCTCGCGGCCCTGGGCGCGCTGCGCGGCCACTGGTCGCGCTCCTGAGCGCCTGCCCGGGGCGCCCGGGTGTCCGCCCAGGTCATTACGCTAGGTCCATGAGCACCACGGACTGCATCTTCTGCAAGATCGTCGCCGGAGAGATCCCGGCGACGAAGGTCGTCGAGACCGAGAATGTCATCGCGTTCCGCGACATCGCCCCGAAGGCCCCCGTGCACGTGCTCGTCGCCTCCAAGACCCACGTGCCGAACGTGGCCGCCGCCGCCCGCGAGATTCCCGAGGTCCTCGCCGAGATGGCGGTCGTCGCGCAGCAGGTCGCCGACGCCGAGTGCGACGGCGAGTACCGCCTCATCTTCAACACGGGCGCGGCCGCCGGCCAGACCGTGTTCCACGTCCACGGACACGTCATGAACGGCGGCGCGCTGGGGTGGGACGCGTGAGCGTGACCCGGGTGGTCGTGGTCGAGGACGCGGCGAGGATGCCGGACCTGCTCGGCTCCGGCGACGGCGTGCTCCGCGAGGTCGAGCGGGCGTTCCCCGCGGTCGACATCCTGGTGCGCGGCAACCGCATCACCCTGAGCGGCGACCAGGACGACGTCGACGCCGCCACGTCGGCCGTCGAGGAGCTGCGTGACGTGCTCGGCGCGGGGGTGCCCCTGACCCCGGAGGTCGCGCGCGAGTCCGTGCGGATGCTCCGGGCGACCGGCGCATCGTCCCCCGGCACGCCGGCCACCGCGGTCGCGGAGCGCCCCGCGGGCGTGCTCAGCCGCTCGATCCTGTCCACCCGCGGCCGCACCATCCGTCCCAAGACGCAGGGCCAGGCTGCGTACGTGCACGCGATGGACTCGCACACCATCACGTTCGGCATCGGGCCCGCGGGCACCGGCAAGACGTACCTCGCCATGGCGCAGGCGGTCGCGGCGCTGCAGTCCAAGCGGGTCAACCGCATCGTCCTCACGCGGCCCGCCGTGGAGGCGGGGGAGCGGCTGGGCTTCCTGCCCGGCTCGCTGAGCGAGAAGATCGACCCGTACCTGCGCCCCCTGTACGACGCGCTGCACGACATGGTGGACCCCGAGTCGATCCCGCGCCTCATGGAGGCCGGGACCATCGAGGTCGCGCCGCTCGCGTACATGCGCGGGCGCACGCTCAACGACGCGTTCGTGATCCTCGACGAGGCGCAGAACACCACGCGCGAGCAGATGAAGATGTTCCTCACGCGCCTGGGATTCGGCACCACCATGGTGGTCACGGGCGACGTGACCCAGGTGGACCTGCCCGGCGGGACCAAGTCGGGTCTGCGCGCCGCCTCCGAGATCCTCACCGGGGTCGAGGACATCGCGTTCTGCCACCTCGGCGCCGAGGACGTGGTGCGCCACCGCCTGGTGAGCGACATCATCACCGCCTACGCCAGGAACGACGAGAAGGACCAGGCGCGCACGAAGCGCCCGACCGGCCAGAAGCGCCGGTTCGACAAGGAGGAGCAGCGATGATCGAGGTCAACAACGAGACCGACGCGACCATCGACGAGGTCGAGTTCGCGGAGCTCGCCCGCTACGTGCTCGGCCAGATGCACGTCGCCGACGGCGCGGAGCTCGCGATCCTCTTCGTCGACGAGACCGCGATGGAGCAGCTCCACCTGCAGTGGATGGACGAGCCCGGCCCCACCGACGTGCTGAGCTTCCCCATGGACGAGCTGCGGCCGGGCACGCCCGACGACCCGACGCCCGCGGGGCTGCTCGGCGACATCGTCGTGTGCCCGTCCGTCGCCAAGCGTCAGGCCGCGACCGCCGGCCACAGCGCCGAGGAGGAGATGCTCCTGCTCACCACGCACGGCATCCTCCACCTCCTGGGCTACGACCACGTGGAGCCGGAGGAGGAGAAGGAGATGTTCGCGCTGCAGCGCACGCTCCTGCTCACGTTCCTCGCGAACCGATGACGTCGACCGCGATCACGCTGCTCGTCGTCGTGGCGGTGGCGGGGCTCGCGGGCGCCGCCGCGCTGCACGCGATCGTCGCCGCCTTCGAGCAGGTGCCGTACGCGGACGAGCGCCGCATGGCCACCCAGCTCCGCCCCGACGGCCGCCCCACGCGTGCCGCGCGGCTCGCGTCGCTGCCCGATCACGCCGACAACGCCGCCTCGGTGGCGTACGCCGTGCTCGAGGCCGTCGCGGTGGTCGCGTGGACGGCGCTCGCGCTCGGCCTGGGCGACGCGCTCGGGTGGGACACCGCGTGGACGCTGCTGCTCGCGTGGGTCGTGGCGGCCTTCCTGTCGCTCGTGGTGGTGCGCGCGTGGCCGCGCGCGGCCGCCCGCCGCGCCCCGGAGCCCGCGATCCGTGCGCTCGCGCCGCTCGCCTGGAGCCTCATCCGCGTCACCACGCCCATCCGCGCGGTGGTGCCCGCGCTGCGCATCCGTGAGCTCTCCGAGCCGGAGGACCTGGTCGAGCAGGCCGGGACCGCGCTCGAGGAGGAGGACGCCGAGCTGCTGCGCTCGGTCGTCGGCCTGGGCGAGACGCTCACGCGCGAGGTGATGGTGCCGCGCACCGACATGATCACCATCGAGGCCGGCACGGCGGCACGCAAGGCGATGCTGCTGTTCATGCGGTCGGGCTTCTCCCGCGTGCCGGTCATCGGCGACGGGGTTGACGACACGGTCGGCGTGCTCTACCTCAAGGACGTGGTGCAGGCCACGTGGGACCACCCCGGCCGGCTCGAGGAGCCGATCGACGCGCTCATGCGCGAGCCGGTGTTCGTGCCCGAGTCCGTGCCCGCGGACGACCTGCTGCGCCGCATGCAGGATGAAGTGTTCCACCTCGCGATCGTGGTCGACGAGTTCGGCGGCGTCGCGGGCCTCGTCACCATCGAGGACGCGCTCGAGGAGATCGTCGGCGAGATGGTCGACGAGCATGACCGCAGCGTGCCCGAGGTCGAGGACCTGGGCGCCGGCCGCTTCCGCATCCCCGCGCGCTGCGGGCTCGACGAGCTCGCGGAGCTGTTCGAGGTCGAGATCGACGACGAGGACGTCGAGACCGTCGCGGGCCTCCTCGCGAAGGCCCTGGGCAAGGTGCCCATCCCCGGATCCCGCGCGTCCGCGCACGGGATCGACCTGCTCGCCGAGCGCGCCGAGGGCCGCAGGCGCAGGCTGGTGTCCGTGATCGCGTCGCGCGCGGCGGAGGCCGCCCCGACCACGGACGAGATCGAGACATCGCCGCGCAGGCGCGGCAAGAAGGAAGAGGACGAATGACCGACCACCGCTCCGGCTTCGCGGCGTTCGTGGGACGCCCCAACGCCGGCAAGTCCACGCTGATGAACGCCCTGGTAGGCGACAAGGTGGCGATCATGTCGTCGCGCCCGCAGACCACACGGCGCGCGATCCGCGGCATCGTCAACCGGGACGACGCCCAGCTGGTGATCGTGGACACGCCCGGCCTGCATCGTCCCCGGACCCTGCTGGGGGAGCGCCTCAACGACCTGGTGCGCGAGACCCTGTCCGAGGTCGACGTCATCGGGTTCTGCCTGCCCGCCGACGAGAAGGTGGGCCCCGGCGACCGCTGGATCGCGCGCGAGCTCGCGGAGACCCGTGCGCCGGTGGTCGCGATCGTCACCAAGGTCGACAAGGTCTCGCGCGAGCGCGTCGCGGAGCACCTGCTCGACGTGTCGACGCTGGGGGAGTGGGCCGAGATCATCCCGGTCAGCTCGGTGAAGGACATCCAGATGGGCACGCTCGTCGACGTGCTCGCCAAGTACCTGCCCGCTGGGCCGGCGCTCTACCCCGAGGGCGAGCTCACGGACGAGCCGGAGGACATCCGGATCGCCGAGCTCATCCGCGAGGCCGCGCTCGAGGGCGTGCGCGACGAGCTGCCGCACTCGATCGCCGTGGTGATCGAGGAGATGGTGGAGCCCGACGACGAGGACGCGCACCGGCCCGTCCTGGAGATCCGCGCGCACGTGTTCGTGGAGCGCGACTCGCAGAAGGGCATCATCATCGGTCGCGCCGGATCGCGTCTGAAGGAGGTCGGGGCGACGGCGCGCGCCGGCATCGAGCACCTGCTCGGCCGGAAGGTGTACCTCGACCTGCACGTGAAGGTCGCGAAGGACTGGCAAAGGGACCCGAAGCAGCTGGGCCGCCTGGGCTTCTGACGATTGGCAATGACAGGTGTGACGCATGTGACTCCGCGCGATGGTCGGCGCGGGTCCCGGGCGCCGCATCGTCCCCGCCCGTCCCACCCGTCACAAATGTCATTGGAAACCGTCCGCTATGGTGGACCCATGCGTGCACGCTCGCTGCTTATGTGCCGCGACGAGGCCTAGACCAGGTCGGTTCCTCGTCGCGGCCACAGTCCTGCCGGCCGAGGACCCCAGCGACAACCGCGAGCAGCGAGGAAAACCCATGAGCCACTACACCGGCGGCGCGCAGACCGCGTCCCCCATGCCCGTCAAGAAGTACGTGCCCTTCCATGAGCAGATCCAGGTGGACCTGCCTGACCGCACCTGGCCCGGCGCGACCATCACCAAGGCCCCGCGCTGGTGCGCGGTCGACCTGCGCGACGGCAACCAGGCCCTCATCGAGCCGATGGACGCGGAGCGCAAGCTGCGCATGTTCGAGCTCCTGGTGAAGATGGGCTACAAGGAGATCGAGGTCGGCTTCCCGAGCGCGAGCCAGACCGACTTCGACTTCGTGCGCAAGCTCATCGACGAGGACCGCATCCCCGAGGACGTCACCATCCAGGTGCTGACCCAGGCCCGCGAGCACCTCATCGAGCGCACCTACGAGTCGCTCAGGGGCGCCAAGCAGGCGATCGTCCACCTGTACAACTCGACGAGCATCCTCCAGCGCGAGGTGGTCTTCCGCGCGGACGAGGACGAGGTCCTCGACATCGCCACCCACGGCGCGATGCTGTGCCAGAAGTACGAGGAGACCATCCCCGACACCCGGGTGTTCTACGAGTACAGCCCCGAGTCCTACACGGGCACCGAGCTGGCCTACGCCGTCCGCGTGTGCAACGCCGTCCTCGACGTCTGGAAGCCCACGCCCGACCGCAAGGTCATCATCAACCTGCCCGCGACGGTCGAGATGGCGACGCCCAACGTGTATGCCGACTCGATCGAGTGGATGAACCGCAACCTCGACTACCGCGACAGCGTGGTCCTGTCCCTGCACCCGCACAACGACCGCGGCACGGCCGTCGCGGCCGCCGAGCTGGGGTACATGGCCGGCGCGGACCGCATCGAGGGCTGCCTGTTCGGCAACGGCGAGCGCACCGGCAACGTCGACCTGGTCACGCTGGGCATGAACCTCTTCAGCCAGGGCATCGACCCGGAGATCGACTTCTCGGACATCGACGAGGTGCGCCGCACCGTCGAGTACTGCAACCAGCTCGACGTGCACCCGCGCCACCCGTGGGGCGGCGACCTGGTCTTCACGGCGTTCTCCGGCTCGCACCAGGACGCGATCAAGAAGGGCCTCGAGGCGATGGCCGCCAAGGCCGAGAAGCAGGGCGTCGAGGTCGACGACCTGGTCTGGGCCGTGCCGTACCTGCCGATCGACCCCAAGGACGTCGGCCGCTCCTACGAGGCCGTCATCCGCGTCAACTCGCAGTCCGGCAAGGGCGGCGTCGCGTACCTGCTGAAGAACGAGCGCAGCCTCGACCTGCCGCGTCGCCTGCAGATCGAGTTCTCGCGCGTGGTCCAGCGTGAGGCCGATGCGACGGGCGCCGAGATGTCGGCCGACCACCTCTGGCGGATCTTCGAGGACGAGTACCTGCCGGCCGCCGATCCCGCTCGGAAGTGGGGCCGTCTCGCGCTTGTCGGCACCCGTGCCACCTCCTCCGACACGGGCCCCGACACGCTCGCGGCCGACATCACCGACGGCGGTGCCTCCGTCACGGTCGAGGGCTCGGGCAACGGCCCGGTGGCCTCGTTCGTGAACGCGCTCGCCACGCGCGGAGTCAAGGTCGAGGTCCTCGACTATCACGAGCACGCGATGAGCACGGGCGGCGACGCCACCGCCGCCGCGTACGTCGAGTGCGCCATCGACGACCAGATCCTGTGGGGAGTCGGCATCGACCCGTCCATCACGACGGCCACGCTCAAGGCGATCATCTCGGCCGTCAACCGCGAGGGTCGATGAGGGTCGCCACCCGGCTCGCCGGAGCCGTCGCCGCGACCGTCCTGGTCGCGGCGACGCTCGCGGCGTGCGGCTCGCCCACGCCCGACACCACGCTGCCCGACCTCTCGGGCCTCGGGCTCGAGGCCGTGAGCTGCGACGACACCACCAAGATGGCGGGCATCGGCGCCGAGGCGGCGGATGCCGAGGTCGCGTGCTGGACCGGCACCCCGGACGGCACGTTCATCACCACGGCGGACGCGATCCTCAAGGACCTGCTCGCGGACAACGCCGGTGGCGAGGACGTCAGCAAGGCGCTGTGCTGGGACGACTCGGTCAACGGCGACGACGCGAGCGCGTGCCGCGCGATCCTCGTCGGCGACGTCACGGACGGCATGATCGTGTCGACCGTGGTCGCGCTCAAGGACCCCGCCGCGGTGCTCGGCGGGCTGTCCGACAACCCCACCGACGACGAGGTGGCCAAGGCGCTCACGGGCGCGGACGTCGAGGTGCTGGTCTTCAGCGAGCCCGCGGCGGACGAGACCGGCGACCTGTAGGAAGCCCCGCCCTCGACCTCTTCCCACACGAGATCTGCACCTGGCGGCGCGCTGGTCGCGTGTCATCGCGCGAGTTGCAGCGCGAGGGACGATGCGGGGCCCGCGTGTGTGGGGAGCGGTCAGGGGAGCGGTCGTCGGCGCGCGCCGGACCCGGTCAGGCCGGGACGGCCTCGGCCCGCACGGTGCGCGACCGGGCGCCGCGGCGCTCCGCCCCGCCGAGCAGCCACACCGTGAGCCACATCTCCGCGACCGTCGACGGCACCGCGACCACGACGAGCATCACGCCCGCGATCGCGGCGTAGTCGGGCACCAGGACGTGGGCGAAGGTGTCGGCCACGTAGGCGATCCCCGCGATCCCGAGCCCGACGCCGAGCGCCCGCGGAGCGAGCCGCGCCCCGACCAGGATCCGACCCACCAGGGCGAGGTGGAGGCCGAACGCCACGAGCCCGATCAGCCAGGCCGCGTCGAACGCGGCCAGGGCCGTGCTCACGGCGGCGGCCCGCGCATCGTCCCCGAGGCCGGTGTCGCCCGTCGCGACGCGCAGCGCGACCGCGAGGAACGTCACGGCCCCGGCGAAGATCACGCCGTAGGCCAGGCGCAGCCAGGCCGCGAGGAGCGAGCGCTGCTCGCCGGTGCGGCGCAGCAGCACGTGGAGCGCCCACGCGATCGCGATGTCGATGACGGCGATGGTGAGGAACGCCGCGATGCCGAACCGCATCGCGCCGTCGTGGGTGGCGATGGCAGCGAGCGTCGCGGCCGGATCGTCGGGCGTGACGAGCCGGTCGAGCACGACGAAGTTCGTCGGGATCGCGAGCGCGAAGATCGCGAGGTAGCCGGCGCCGGCCCAGCGGGCCAGGCGGGTGGACGATGCGGTGGTGGTCATGGCGGTCTCCTTGCGTGGGGCGAGTGTCAGGGGGCGACGACGATCGCGGCCTTGCCGGCGATCCGGCCGGCGGCGAGGTCGGCGAGGGCCGCGGGTGCCTCCGCGAGCGGGTAGGTGCGGGTGAGCGCGGGGCGCACGTCCCCGGCGACGATGCGCGCGGTGAGGGCCTCGAGCGGCTCCGCGGTGGTGATCGACATGAGGCCCATGAGCCGCTGCCGGGTGAACAGCGCGGCCAGGGGGGCACGGAGCGCGCGCATGGTTCCGCCCATGAGCGCGTCGCCGCCCTCGCCGCCGACGATGACGAGCGTGCCGGCGGGGGACAGGATGCGGCGGAGCCGGCGCAGCGGGGTGAGGCCGCCGGTATCGATGATCACGTCGAACTCGTGGTCGAGGGACGTGACATCCGTGGCCCGGTAGTCGATCACGTCGGTCGCACCGAGCGCGCGCACCATGGCCGCCTTGGCGGCGCTCGCGACGCCGGTGACCTGAGCGCCGGCCGCGACCGCGAGCTGCGTGGCGAACGAGCCGACCCCGCCGGAGGCGCCGAGGACCAGCACCCGCTGGCCAGGCTCGATGCCCGCGCGTTCGACCGCCTTGAGCGCGGTGACGCCCGAGACGGGCGTGGCCGCGGCCTCCGCGAAGCTCAGCGAAGAGGGCTTCGCCGCGAGGGCGGACTCCTGCGCGACCGCGAGCTCCGCATAGGAGCCCGCCGCCGCGCCGAGCACCTCGTCGCCGAGCGCGAAGCGGGTCACACCGGAGCCGATGCCGATGACGACTCCGGCGACATCGCCGCCCGCGATGGGCCGACGGGGCCGGCGCAGGCCGAAGCCGATGACCCGCATGACGAGCGGGCGTCCGGTGGCGAGGTGCCAGACGCCGCGGTCGATCCCGGCGGCGCGGACCTGGATGAGGACCTCGCCGGGACCGGGCGTGGGTGCCTCGACGGTCTCGAGGTGCATCGCCTCGGGTCCTGCGTAGCTGCGCTGGACGGCGGCCCGCATCGTGGTGGTGGCGGAGGTGGGGACGGTGGCGGTCATGTCGGTGCTCCTGCTCGTGTCGAAGTGTTTCGTACTAAGTACGACTTGCTATGCTCGACCGTAGGCGTACTTAGTACGAAACGCAAGGTCTGGAGCGGATCCGATGGCTGATCAGGCACGACGCAGGCTGGCGCGGGAGACGGTGCTCGCCGCGGCGATGGAGCTCGCGGACCGCGAGGGGCTCGAGGCGCTCACGATGCGGTCGCTCGCCGACGCGCTCGGCACCAAGCCGATGACGCTGTACCACCACGTGCCCGGCAAGGAGGCGCTGCTTGACGGCATGGTGGACATCGTCTTCGCGGAGATGGAGAAGCCCCCGGTCGAGCTCGAGTGGAGGGACGCGATGCGCGTGCGCTGCCGCTCCGCGCGCGAGGTGCTCGCGCGCCATCCATGGTCCGTGCCGCTGCTCGAGTCCCGGCACCACCCGGGGCCCGAGCTGCTCGCGCACCACGAGGCGGTGCTGGCGACGCTCGACCGCGCCGGGATGCCGTTGCCGCTCGTCGCGCACGCCTACGCCGTGCTCGACAGCTTCGTCTACGGCTTCGCGATGCAGGAGGCGAACCTCGCGGTGCAGCGTGGGCAGGAGGACGCGGAGCTGGCGGGGGAGATCGCCTCCGCCTTCGACCCGGCCGCCTACCCGATGCTCACACGCTTCGCGATGGAGCATGCGATGCAGCCGGGCTTCAACTTCGGGGACTCGTTCGACTACGGGCTCGACCTGCTGCTCGACGGTCTCGCGCGCGCCGCGGCCTAGGGCCCCGCCTGAGACGCGGGACAATGGACCGTGCCCCTCTACCGTGACGACGCGATCGTCCTCCGCACCCACAAGCTGGGTGAGGCGGACCGCATCGTCACGATGCTGACCAGGCGCCACGGCAAGATCCGCGCCGTCGCGAAGGGCGTGCGCCGCACCTCGAGCCGGCTCGGCGCGCGCATGGAGCCGTTCATGCTGGTCGACGTGCAGCTGTACGAGGGCCGCAACCTCGACATCGTGAGCCAGGTCGAGACCAAGGAGCCGTACGCGCGGCGCATCGCCGAGGACTACGGGATGTTCACCGCCGCGACCGCGATGGTCGAGATGGCGGACAAGCTGGTCGACGACGAGCGCGAGCCCGCATGGGACCAGTACCGCCTGCTCCACGGCGGGCTCGCCACGCTGAGCCGCCGCGCCCACGAGCCCGGCCTCGTGCTCGATAGCTACCTGCTGCGCTCGCTCTCGCTCGCCGGCTACGAGCCGAGCTTCTCCGACTGCGCGAGCTGCGGCCGTCCCGGCCCGCACCGCGCGTTCGTGGTCGCCGGGGGTGGGGCCGTGTGCGAGGCGTGCCGCCCGCCGGGTGCCGCGGCCCCCGCCCCCGAGACGTTCTCCCTGCTCGAGGCGCTGCTGAGCGGCGACTGGGCCGCCGCGGACGCGTCCGACGACCGCCACCGCCGCGAGTCCGCCGGCCTCATCGCCGCGTACACGCAGTTCCACCTGGAGCGGAAGGTCCGCAGCCTGGGGCACGTCGACCGGTCGTAGCGTCCCGGTGGCCGGGCCGCTCGACCCCGCCCGCGCATCGTCCGCCGATAGGCTTTCGACCGTGACCGTCCTGCCCCCTTTCACGCACGCCTCCGGCGCGACCCCGCCCGCCCTCCCGAAGGACGCCGTGCCGAAGCACGTGGCCGTGGTCATGGACGGCAACGGCCGCTGGGCCAAGGAGCGGGGCCTGCCGCGCACCGCGGGCCACGAGCGCGGCGAGGCGTCGCTGCTCGACGTGGTCGCCGGCGCGATCGAGGTGGGCGTGACCCACCTCAGCGCGTACGCCTTCAGCACGGAGAACTGGAAGCGCAGCCCCGACGAGGTCCGCTTCCTCATGGGCTTCAACCGCGACGTGATCCGCCGCCGCCGCGACGAGATGCACAGCTGGGGCGTCCGCGTGCGCTGGGCCGGCCGCCGCCCCAAGCTGTGGAAGTCGGTCATCACGGAGCTCGAGCGCGCGGAGGAGATGACCCGGGACAACACCACCCTCACGCTCACCATGTGCGTCAACTACGGCGGTCGCGCCGAGATCGCCGACGCCGCGAAGGCCATCGCGCTCAAGGTCGCCGCGGGCGAGCTCGACCCGTCCAAGGTCACGGAGAAGACCCTCGCGGCCCACCTGGACGAGCCCGACATGCCCGACGTCGACCTGTTCTGGCGCTCGAGCGGCGAGCAGCGCTCGAGCAACTTCCTGCCCTGGCAGGCGGCCTACGCCGAGTACGTGTTCAGCGACACCCTGTGGCCCGACGTCGACCGCACCCACCTGTGGGCCGCGATCGAGGAGTACGCGCGGCGCAACCGCCGCTTCGGCGCCGCCTGAGGCGCGTCAGGCGTCCGCGACGGGGGACGATGCGTCGGCCGGGGCATCGTCCGACGTCCCGTTCGCGCGGCGCCGCCTCGCGACCACCAGCCACACGAGTGCGCCGACCAGCAGAAGGCTCCCCAGGAGGACCCACGGCGACGTGGTGAAGGCCTGCCACGCGGAGAAGCCGATGACCTCGTACGACAGCGCCCACAGCAGACAGCCGGGCAGCATCGCGGCGGTGTACCGGCCCCAGTGCATGCGCGCGTACCCGGCGCCGCCGTTGACCAGCGACTGGATGCCGAGCGTGAGGAAGGACAGCGGGATCGCGATCCAGCCCCACCGCTCGGTGAACGCCTGCGCCTTGGTCATCGCGGGGCCCGAGAAGCGGCGGGCGATGCGGGCGCGCTTGCTGTGCTGGGCCTCGGCCTTGTCGGCGACCGCGTCCGCGCCGGCGCGCGCCCAGCGCGCGATCCAGTAGGTCGCCTGCGTGCGCACGAAGACGATCACGACGAGCGCGCCGAACAACCACCACCAGGGGCCGTCCTCGACGAAGCGCGGGATGCCGGGCATCAGGCGCGGCCCTCGGCGGTGCAGTCCGGGCAGACGCCGGTGAGCTCGATCGTGTGGTCGATGCGGGCGTAGCCGTGCTCCGCCGCGAGGCGCGCGGCGAACTCCTCAAAGGACGGGACGTCGATCTCGACGGCCTTGCCGCACACGCGGCAGCGGAGGTGGTGGTGGTGCTCCTCGCCCGCCTCGCAGCGCCGGTAGAGCGTCTCGCCGGACTCGGCGACCACCGCATCGACCTCGCCGGATTCGGCCAGCGCCTGGAGCGCGCGGTAGACGGTCGCGAGGCCCACGCCCGAGCCGGTGGTGCGCAGGCGCTCGTGCCACGACTGCGCGGAGCGGAAGTCGCGGGTGTCGAGCGCGTCGAGGATCTCGCGGCGCTGACGCGTCATGCGCGTGGCGGTCACGTGCCCCTCCGTGCCATCGAGGTGACGCCGGCCACGGCCACGTACGCGAGGACGCCGAGGGTGACGATGAGCGCGCCGGGCTGCACGTCGTAGAAGATCGTGATCCAGATGCCGGTGAGCGTGAGCACGGCTCCGATGCCCATCGCGACGTGCATGGTGCGCGCGAAGGACCGGGTGAGCAGCTGGGCGATCGCGACGGGGACGATCATGAGCGCGCTCACGAGCAGCACGCCGACCACCCGCATCGCGACCGTGATGGTGACGGCCGCGAGGACGGCGACCACCATGTTGAGCGCCTCGACGGGCAGGCCCGTCGAGCGTGCGAACTCCTGGTCGTGGGTGACCGCGAACAGCGCGGTGCGCAGGCCCAGCCCGATGAGCAGGATCGCCGCGGCAAGCCCGACGCTCATCCACACGTCGCCCCAGGTCACGGTCGAGATCGAGCCGAAGAGGTAGCCGAGCAGGTTGGCGTTCGAGCCGCCGGCGAGCCCGATGAGCAGGACGCCGCCGGCGATGCCGCCGTAGAACAGGATCGCCATGACGACGTCCGCCGCGGTGCCGCGCGAGCGCATGCGCTCGATGATGACGGCGCCGCCGATGGCGAACACGATCGCGCCGGGGATGGCGAGCGCGTCCTGCTGCGCGAGGCCGAACAGGCTGCCGGCGAGCCAGCCGGCGGCGACTCCCGCGAGGGCGACGTGGCCGATGCCGTCGCCCAGCAGTGCCATGCGGCGCTGGACCAGGTAGGTGCCCATGACGGGTGCGGCGAGGCCGACCAGCAGGCCGACCAGCAGCATGCGCTGGATCAGGGGTTCGGCGAGGAGGCTCACGGTCCCTCCAGTCCCAGGCCGCCGTCGCGTGACGGCGGGTCCGTGTGGGGGTGCTCGTGGTCGTGGCCGGGCAGCGCGTGCACGCCCAGGTCCTTGGGCGGCGGGCCGTCGAACGTGACGCAGCCGCGCTCGATCACGACCGCGCGGTCGATGTGGTGGGCCATCGCGCCCAGCTCGTGCAGGACGATGACGACGCCGACGCCGTCGTGCTTTAGGTGGCCCACGGTGTGCGAGAACTGCACCTGCGACTCGAGGTCGACGCCGGCCATCGGCTCGTCGAGGATGAGCAGCTTGGGCCGGCGCACGAGGGCGCGGGCGATGAGCACGCGCTGCTGCTGGCCGCCCGACAGGCGCGACACGTCGCGCTTGGCGAGGTCCTCGATGCCGACCGACCGCAGCGCGGCCCTGGCGCGCGCGTGGGCGTCGCGCGGCGGGACGAGGCCGCGCAGGCGCGCCCCGAAGCGCGCGGCGCCGTCGCGGCTGCCGAGCAGGCCCGAGGTCACCACCTCGAGCGCCGTCGCGGACACGCCGCCGGCCGCGCTCACGCGCTGCGGGACGTACCCGAGGCGCGCCCGCGAGGCGGGCGAGGCGGGGCGCCCGAACAGGTCGATGGTGCCCGCGGTGGTGGGGAGGGCGCCCACGATGGAGCGCACGAACGTCGACTTGCCGGAGCCGTTGCCGCCGAGCAGCGCGACCACCTCGCCCGGACGGGCCGTCAGCGCGACGCCGTGCAGGATCTCCGTGCCCTGCAGGGAGACGCGGACGTCCCGCGCCTCGACAAGCGAGGGCGGGAGGTCCGCTGTCAGGTCCGGATCACTCACAGCCGAGCGCACCCTCCAGCGTCGTGAGGTTCCTGGTCATGACGCCAATGTAGTCGTCGCCGTTCGCGACGGTCTCCACGGGGGAGAGCACCTCGGTGGTCACACCCAGGTCGTCGGCGAGCGACTGCGCGACGGTCGCGCTGACCGCCGACTCGGTGAACACGGTGGTGGCGCCGGTGTCCTCGATGACCTTCTTGATCTCGAGGATGCGCGCGGGCGACGGCTCCGACTCGGGGTCGAGCCCGGCGATGGGCACCTGCGTGAGGTTGTAGGCGTCGGCGAGGTAGCCGAAGGCCTCGTGGCTCGTGACGAAGGTGTCGCGCTGGCAGCTCGCCAGGCCCGTCGTGTAGTCCTCGTTCAGGGCGTCGAGCGAGGCGTGCAGCGCCTGCGCGTTGGCGGTGTACGTCTCCGCGTGCGCGGGGTCGGCCTTCGCGAACGCCTCGCCGACGGCGTCGCCGTACTTCGCGAGCAGCTCGGGGTCGAGCCAGAAGTGCGGGTCGAGCGTGCCGTGGTCGTGGCCCGTCTGCGCCTCGTCGTCCGTGTGCTCGTCGGGGGCGTGCAGCGTCACCACGGACGCCGCGTCGAGCGCCTGGACGCCCGTGGTCGAGACCGCGTCGTCGACGGCGGGTTGGAAGTCCGAGAGGTAGAGCGCCAGGTCCGCGGTGCCGAGCTTGCGGACGGTCGCGGGGGAGAGCTCGACGTCGTGGGGCTCGATGCCGGCAGGGGTCATCGACACGATCGACACCAGGTCGCCGCCCACCTGCTGGGCGACGTACTCCAGCGGGTAGAAGGCGGTGGCGACCGTGAGCGCGGCGTTCGGGTCGGTGGACGATGCGCCGCCCACGATCGGGTCGGCGGAGCAGCCTGCGAGGGCCAGGGTCGAGACGGCGGCCACGGCGACGAGCGTGCCGGTGCGGCGGGTGTTCATCTGCATGACGACGACTGTACTGCAATTGATAATCATTGTCGATAAGGCGGGGTTGAAGCGGGCCATTGGTACCAATCGCCACGAATCTGGCCCAGAACGTGGCGATTGGTACCACCGGCGCAGGCGGCTCACGGTGCGGTACCCCGCGCCGCCCGCCCGACCCGCGCATCGTCCCCCTGCCGGCCCGCCGCTAGACTGACGCGAGCAAATCCGACCCTCCACAAGGAGCATCAACGTGGCCGCACCCAGCCGTCTCGACAACGTCATCTCGCTCGCGAAGCGCCGCGGCTTCGTGTTCCCCTGCGGCGAGATCTACGGAGGGACGCGCTCCGCGTGGGACTACGGGCCGCTCGGCGTGGAGCTCAAGGAGAACATCAAGCGCCAGTGGTGGCGCGCGATGGTCACCTCGCGCGACGACATCGTGGGCCTCGATTCGTCCGTGATCCTGCCGCCGCAGGTGTGGGAGGCCTCGGGCCACATCGCGGCGTTCGTGGACCCGCTGGTCGAGTGCCTGTCCTGCCACAAGCGCTTCCGCGAGGACCACCTCATCGAGGAGTTCGAGGAGAAGAAGGGCCGCGCTCCCGAGGGCGGCCTCGCCGGCATCGCGTGCGGCAACTGCGGCACGCGCGGCCAGTGGACCGAGCCCAAGATGTTCAACGGCCTGCTCCGCACCTACCTGGGCGTGAGCCAGGACGAGTCGGGCCTGCACTACCTGCGCCCCGAGACCGCGCAGGGCATCTTCATCAACTTCGAGAACGTCATGCGCACCGCGCGCCAGAAGCCCCCGTTCGGCATCGCGCAGGTCGGCAAGTCGTTCCGCAACGAGATCACGCCCGGCAACTTCATCTTCCGCACGCGCGAGTTCGAGCAGATGGAGATGGAGTTCTTCGTGGTGCCCGGCACCGACGAGGAGTGGCACGAGCACTGGATCCAGACCCGCAAGGACTGGTACACGGGCCTCGGCATCTCCGAGGACAACCTGCGCCTGTACGCCCACCCGCAGGAGAAGCTCTCGCACTACTCCAAGGGCACCACGGACATCGAGTACCGCTTCGGCTTCCAGGGCTCCGAGTGGGGCGAGCTCGAGGGCATCGCGAACCGCACCGACTTCGACCTGTCGACGCACGCCAAGCACTCCGGCAAGGACCTGTCCTACCTCGACCCGGCCACCAACGAGCGCTTCGTGCCGTACGTGATCGAGCCGGCGGCCGGCCTGTCCCGCTCCCTCATGGCATTCCTGGTCGAGGCCTACACCGAGGAGGAGGTCCCAACCGCGAAGGGCGGCACCGAGACCCGCACCGTCCTGCGCCTCGACCACCGCCTCGCGCCCATCAAGGCCGCGGTGCTGCCGCTGTCGAAGTCCGCGGACCTGGTCCCCACCGCCGAGGCGCTGGCCAAGGAGCTGCGCGGCGCGTGGAACATCGACGTGGACGTCACGCAGTCCATCGGCAAGCGCTACCGCCGCCAGGACGAGGTGGGCACGCCGTACTGCATCACCATCGACTTCGACACGCTCGACGACCAGGCCGTCACCATCCGCGACCGCGACACCATGCAGCAGGAGCGCGTGGCCCTGTCGCAGGTCTCCGGCTACCTCGCGCAGCGCCTCATCGGCGCGTAGCGCCCTCCGGGACACCAGCCATGGGCGCCGGCCACTCCCACTCCGATACCCCGCCGCGCGCGACACCCGCCGTGTCGCGCCTGCTGTGGGGGCTCGTGGTGGGGGTGGTCGCCGCCGTCATCGTGGGCGCGGCCATGACGTGGCCGTCGTCGCTCGACCGCCTCGGCTCGGAGCCGTTCTACGCCGAGGGCACGGTCAGGGTCGAGGGCGAGGTGGTCTCGGTCGACCCTGAGACGGGCGCGTCCGTGGTCGACGTGACCACCGCGGGCGAGGAGGGCCAGCGGACGATGGCGCCGCCCGGCGTGGCGTCGCTCACCCTCGAGCCCGGCGACCGGATCACCGCGATCGACGTCGGCCAGGGCGACCTCATCTTCTCCGACTTCCAGCGCGCGTCGCCGATGATCGCGCTGCTGATCGTCTACGTCGCGCTCGTGCTGGCCGTCGCCTGGTGGCGAGGGCTCGGCGCGCTGCTGGGCCTCGCGCTCGCGTTCGGCATCATCGCGCTCTACACGGTCCCGGCGCTCTTCGACGGCGCGAACCCGGCCGTCGTCGGGCTCGTCACCTCGGCCGGGGCGCTCTTCGTGCTGCTCTACGTCGCCCACGGCGTGAACGCCCGCACCACCACCGCGTACCTGGGCACCATCGCGGGCCTCATCATGACGGCGCTGCTCGGCACGTGGGCCGTGACCGCCGCGCGCATCCCCGGCGTGCCTTCCGAGGCGGAGATCGGTATCGCGGTGGTCGAGGGACGCATCTCGCTCCACGGCCTCGCGCTGTGCGGCCTCATGATCGCGGGCCTCGGCGTGCTCAATGACGTGACCATCACGCAGGCCTCCGCGGTGTGGGAGCTGGGCGCGGCGCGGCGCGACCTCGGGCCGTGGCAGCTGTTCCGACGCGGCATGCGCATCGGCCGCGACCACATCGCGTCGACCGTCTACACGATCGCCTTCGCGTACGTCGGCGCCTCGCTGCCGCTCATCATGCTCATCGCCGTCTACGACAACCCCGTGGGGGTCGCCATCACCTCATCCGAGCTGGCGGGCGAGGTGGTCCGCACGCTCGTCGGCTCGATCGGGCTCGTGCTCGCGGTGCCGCTCACCACCGCGATCGGCGCGCTCATCGTCGGATTCGGCGGCGAGCAGCGCGACGATGCGGTGGTGCCCGCCGGTGGGGAAGCGCCTGCCGGTGGGGAAGCGGTCGCCGTCGTGGGCCCCGAATCCGACGACTGAGGTCGTACTCGCGATGCGCGCGCCGCTTTCGTGCTGTTTTCCACCGTTTTGGGCGATTCTTCTTGACGCGTGCGGGGCGTACAGACACGCTTGACGTGGCGGGCATTCGTGGGCGCGTTCAGCGCCTACCTGGGGGACAGAGCAGGATGCGGCGTCCCCTTGTGAACGTCGTGGCAGCGCGCCTGGTCGCAGCGCCACGGCGCCTCGCGCCCGGGCTTTCCCTCAGCGGCCCGGGCGCGAGAGCGCCTGCGCGCCACCCGCGCGCAACTGTGAGCCTCACCACGGAAACGGCGCTGGTTCGCACTGCGGATTCTCAAAGTTGCTGAGCGGGTCGGCTGACGGCTGCGCATCGGCGCGGCGCCGGAGAGCAACTTTGAGCCGCACCGCGGAAACCGCGCGCCTTTGCACTGCGGATTCTCAAAGTTGCTGAGTGCGCAGTCCGACCCGCCCCGCGGCGTCCCTCCCCGAGCCACCTGAGACAATGGACCCCATGTCTTCGACCACCCGCCTCCTGCCGCCGCTGCGCATCGGCCCCCTCGAGGTCGACACGCCGGTGGTCCTCGCCCCGATGGCGGGCGTGACCAACGCCGCCTTCCGCCGCCTGTGCCGCGAGCACGGCGGCGGCCTCTACGTCGCCGAGATGGTGACCTCGCGCGCGCTCGTCGAGCGCACCCCCGAGTCCCTGCGCATCATCGCCCACGACCCCGACGAGACCCCGCGCTCGGTGCAGGTCTATGGGGTCGACCCGGCGACCATCGGCGCGGCGGTCAAGATGATCGCCGAGGAGGATCGCGCCGACCACATCGACATGAACTTCGGCTGCCCCGTGCCCAAGGTCACGCGCAAGGGCGGCGGTGCGGTGCTGCCGTGGAAGCGCGACCTGTTCAAGGACATCGTCACGGCCGCCGTGCGCGAGGCCTCGAAGTTCGACATCCCCGTGACCGTGAAGATGCGCAAGGGCGTCGACGAGGATCACCTCACCTACCTCGACGCCGCCCGCACCGCCGAGAAGGTGGGCGCCGCCGCGGTCGCGCTGCACGCCCGCACCGCCGCCGAGTACTACTCCGGCACCGCCGACTGGGAGGCGATCGCGCGCCTCAAGGACGCCATCACCACCATCCCGGTGCTGGGCAACGGTGACATCTGGCAGGCCGAGGACGCGCTGCGCATGGTCGAGCAGACCGGCTGCGACGGCGTGGTGGTCGGGCGCGGGTGCATGGGCCGCCCGTGGCTCTTCGCGGACCTCCAGGCCGCGTTCGAGGGCCGCGAGGACCGCGTCAAGCCGGGACTGCGCGTGGTCGCGGACGCGATCTACCGCCACGGCGAGCTGATGATCAAGCACTTCGGCGACGACGAGGACAAGGGCATGCGCGAGCTGCGCAAGCATATGTCCTGGTACCTCAAGGGCTACCCAGTTGGCGGCGAGACCCGCCGCGCGCTTGGCCTGATCTCGACGCTCGCCGAGCTGCGCGAGATCCTCGACACGCTCGACCTGGACGCCGCCTACCCGGGCGCCGAGGCCGAGGGCCCGCGCGGCCGTCAGGGCTCGCCGCGCGTGCCCGCGTGCCCCGAGGGTTGGCTCGACACGCAGGACATCACGCCCGACCTCGAGCTGCGCCTGCGCGAGGCCGAGCTCAGCGTCTCCGGCGGCTGAGCGCCGCCCGCACGCCCGCCCCGGGTGTGACGAACTGCACCCGACAAACCGCGCATACCTGCATTAACGTGAGCCCATGAGCCGGGTTCGTGCGTACCTTGCGATGTCGTTGGACGGGTTCGTCGCGGGTCCGGGCGATGACCTGGACTGGCTCGAGCCCCGGGCCGAGGGCGCCCCGGCGGTCGCCGCCGAGCCGTGGTCCGCGTCCGACGCCGACGCGCTGCACTTCGGCGACTTCCTCGACCGCGTCGGCTGCATCCTCATGGGCCGGCGCACCTACGACATCGTCACGCGGTTCCCCGACTGGCCGTACCGTGAGATCCCCATGCACGTCGCGACGCACCGCCCGCTCGACAACCCGCAGCCCACCGTCACGGCGTCGCGGGGCACCATCGCCGAGATGGTCGAGCGGGCGCGTGCCGTCGCGGGCCGCAAGGACGTCTACCTCGACGGCGCGACCGTGGTCCGCGACGCGCTCGACGCGCGCGTGCTCGACGAGCTGGTGGTCACCGTGGTGCCCACCGTGCTGGGAAGCGGCATCGCGCTGTTCGGCGGGCTCACGCATCCCGCGGAGCTCACCGCGGAGCACGTGGTGCGCTTCGCGGACGGCTTCATCCAGATCCACCTCGCGTGCCCCACGGCGCGCTGAGGCCGCGACCGGGTCCCGGGCCCGCGCATCGTCCCCGCTAGAGTCGGAATGTGAGCGCCCTTCCCGACGGCTACGCCGCAGCGGACGTGCAGCGCTACGTCCAGGAGCCCCCCAAGCAGGCGCAGCGCACGCCGTTCGAGCGGGACCGCGCGCGCATCGTCCATTCGAGCGCGCTGCGCCGGCTCGGCGCGAAGACGCAGGTGCTGGGCGCCGGCACCGGCGACTTCGTGCGCACGCGCCTCACGCACACCCTCGAGGTGGCGCAGGTGGGCCGCAGCCTGGGCAAGGTGCTCGGCTGCGACCCCGACGTGGTCGACGCGGCGTGCCTCGCGCACGACCTGGGCCACCCGCCGTTCGGCCACAACGGCGAGCGGGCGCTCGACGAGGTGTCGCGTGACATCGGCGGCTTCGAGGGCAACGCCCAGACGCTGCGGCTGCTGGTGCGGCTCGAGCCCAAGACGTTCGACCCGACGACGGGGGAGAGCGCCGGCCTCAACCTCACGCGCGCGGCGCTCGACGCGGCGGTGAAGTACCCGTGGACCGAGGACGCGACCCCCACGCGGCCCGACGGCAGCCCGACCCGGAAGTTCGGCGTCTACGCCGACGATCTGCCGGTGTTCCACTGGCTGCGCGAGGGCGCGCCGGACCGGGCGCAGAGCTTCGAGGCCCAGGTGATGGACCTCGCCGACGACGTCGCCTACTCGGTGCACGACGTCGAGGACTCGGTGGTCCACCACACCGTCTCGCTCGGCGTGCTGCACGATCCCGGTCGTGCCCGGGAGATCGCCCGGCACGCGCGCTCCTGGTACGGCCGCGGCGACGAGGAGGCGCTCATCGCGGCGCTCGACCGGCTGCGCGCGGAGCCGTGGTGGATGGACGAGTACGACGGCTCACACCGCGCGCTCGCCACCCTCAAGGACATGACGAGCCAGCTGATCGGCCGGATCGTCGGCTCGGTGGCCGCGGCCACGCGCGCCGAGTACGGCGACGGCGCCCTCACGCGCCACCACGCGCGCCTGATCATCCCCGAGGGCACGGCCGACGAGATCCTCATGCTCAAGGGCATCGCCGTGCACTTCCTCATGGCGCCGCGCGAGCGCAAGCCCGCCTACGCGCAGCAGCGGCAGCGCCTGGCCGACCTGGTGGGGGCGCTCGTGGCGCTCGGCGACCAGGCGCTCGAGGCCCATTTCGCGGCCCTCTACCGCGAGGCGGGGGACGATGCGGCGCGCACCCGGGTGGTCATCGACCAGGTGGCGTCGCTCACCGACAAGTCGGCGTACGACTGGCACCACCGGTACGTGGCGCGTCGCAGGGCCTGACTCAGGCGTCCGTCGCGTCGGACCGGCGTGCGAGCGTGCGATGCTCGACCACGAGCACGGCGACCACCAGTGCCGCGCCGAGGAGCCCCGCGAGGACGGGCGCGAGCATCGGGTCGTGCGGCGCGACGCGACCGCCGTCGGCGTCCTGCCACGGCCACAGCGCGATCGCGGAGCCGGCCATCACGCCGGTGAGGATCACGAGCGTGATCCGGCGGTGGTGCTCGAGCAACCACTGCAGCGCCTTCACGATGGTGACGAGCCCGATCGCGGCGCCGACCGCGAAGGCCGCGAGGTAGGCCCAGTCGCGGTCGTTGAGGGCGGCGATGGTGGGCTCGTACAGGCCCAGCGTGAGCAGCAGGAACGATCCCGACAGCCCCGGCAGCACCAGGGCGGACACGGCCAGCGCGCCGGCGGGGACCAGCACGTACGGCTCGGGGGAGAGGTTCCCGGCCGGCAGCGACACGAGCACGGCCACCGCGACGGTCGCGAGGGCGACCAGCGCCCACTCGCGCATCGTCCATGCACCGTCCCGACCGGACCGGGTGGCGGCAGCGCGGGAATGCCGGAACGGCACCGCGAGCGAGGCGAGCACGAGGCCGAGGAAGAGCCCGCGCATCGTCTCGGGGTGGTCGGCGAGAAGGCCCTCCATCACATGCGCCATGGTGAGCAGCGCGACGCCCATGCCGAGGATGATCGGCACGAGCACCCGCCATGCCACCCGCGCGAGCTGGGCGCGCGCCTCGCCGAGGCCGCGGCCGCGCGGGACGTCGGTGACGGCGTGGCGGACGCCCGCGATGAGGTGGCCCGCGGAGGTGAGCAGCGTCTCGTACACGCCGGTCATGAGGGCGACGGTGCCGCCCGAGATGCCGGGCACGGTCTCGGCGGTGCCGATCGCGGCGCCGCGCACCACGTCGAGCGCGACCAGGCCGGCGGTCCGGGGGGCCTGCGGCTCGCCGGACTCGACAGGGGAGAGCGGGTGGCTCACGCGCCCTCGGGGGCCGTCGCGGCGGATGCACGGGCGCTGCGGCATGCGCGCTCGCGCAGGAGCAGCCACAGCGCGACCGCCGGGAGGATCACGGGGAACCAGCCGTAGGCGGAGCCGTAGCCGGTCCACACGGTCTCGTCGGGCCACCACGAGGACTCGATGTAGCCCAGCGTGCCGACCGTGAGCACGCCGGCCAGCTCGATGGCGGTGCCGACCAGCGCGACGCCCGCCCAGCGGCGCCACAGCGCGACCGCGATGGCCACATAGAGCAGCGCCGACAGGCCGGATACCAGGTAGGGGACCGGCGCCTCGGACAGCTTGGTCGAGATCTGGAAGCTCGAGCGGCCGAGCGCCGCGAGGGCGAGCACCGAGTAGCCGGCGATCAGCGAGATGCGGGCGACGGGGTTCATGCCGCTCCCTCCACGATGGTGAGGACGCGCCAGAACACCGTCGCGAGGGCAACCGCGACGATGACCGCCGCGACCGCGTCCACGCGCACGATCTGCGCCGGGGTGAGCACGGGCCGGTCGGGGTCCGTGTCCGCGGCGGCGGCCTCGGGCGTGCCGAGCCGCCCGATCCCGAGCAGCGCGAGCACCGCGATCGAGGCGACCGTGTAGCCGATGCTGAGGAACAGGTCCTGGTCGAGCCCGGTGAGCATGAGGACCACCACGGCGGCCGCGTGGATACCGGTCGCGGCGTAGGCCACCGGGATGGCGAGCTTGAGGAGCCGGTGGGTGCGCGGCGTCGCGAGGGTCGCGAGACCCAACGCGGCAAGCACCGCGCACACCACCAGCACGAGGGGGTAGATCACCCCCGTGTACAGCTCCACTAGGCCTGCTGCGCCGCCTGCTGCACGCGCATCGGCAGACGGGTCATCTCCTCGCCGTCCACGCTGATGACCCAGGAGAACAGGCGGGGCTTGTCGAAGCGCAGGCCGTCGATGGTGAAGGCGAAGCTCGCGACCTGCTCGTCGCCGTCCACCAGGTGCGGCGGGCGGCCGACCGTGAACTCCCCGCCCATCGCGCGGACCGGCGCGGGCTTGCCATCGGCGTCGGGACGGATCCCGATCGGGTACTCCTCGCCGTCCTCGGTGAGGAGCTTGAGCTCGAACTGGTGGGCCCGGTTGGTCTCGTTGAACGGCACGTGGACCACGGCGCCGACCGAGAGGCGGCGGTGCACGGCAGGGAAGCCGCGCACGAAGATGATGTTCCACCCCGCGCCGAGCGCGTAGATCTTGTTCTGCACGACCTCGGCCGAATCGGCGAGGAATGCGTCGACTCTCACAACAGCGTCCTTTCGTGGGGTGCGCGTCAAGCCTAGCGCCACCAGGTGACACTCGATGCGGCGGGCGGTGGACGATGCTGGGGCCGGGTGCCGCACGCGGGTACTCTGTGCGCGTGGCGGGCACCATCAACAGAGACGACATCGCGGCGGTCCGCGAACGCGCCCCGATCGAGGAGATCATCGGGCAGCACGTCTCGCTCAAGTCCGCCGGCGTCGGCTCGCTCAAGGGGCTGTGCCCCTTCCACGACGAGCGCTCGCCCTCGTTCCACGTGCGGCCCACGGCGGGCCGCTGGCACTGCTTCGGGTGCGGCGAGGGCGGCGACGTCATCGAGTTCGTCATGCGCATGGACGGGCTGCCGTTCGCGGAGGCCGTCGAGTACCTCGCCGAGCGCGCCGGTGTGACGCTCCGCTACGAGTCTGGCGGGCGCCGCGGCACCGAGCAGGGCGCGAGCATGCGCCGCCGGCTGCTCGAGGCGCACCGCGTGGCCGCCGAGTACTTCGTCGAGCAGCTCGAGAGCCCCGAGGCGCGCATCGCTCGCGACTTCCTGCGCGACAGGGGCTTCGACAGCGCGGCCGCCGCGACGTTCGGGTGCGGCTACGCGCCGCAGGGCTGGTCCCACCTCACCGACCACCTGCGCAGGAAGGGCTTCACTGAGCCCGAGCTGAAGGCGTCGGGCCTCGTGTCCGAGGGCCAGCGCGGCATCTACGACCGCTTCCGCGGCCGGCTCGTATGGCCCATTCGCGAGGTGACGGGGGACGTCATCGGCTTCGGCGCGCGCCGCCTGCATGACGACGACCAGGGCCCCAAGTACCTCAACACCCCCGAGACGCAGATCTACAAGAAGAGCCACGTGCTCTACGGGTTGGACCTCGCGAAGGGCGCCATCCGAGGCGAGCGCACCGCGGTGGTGGTCGAGGGCTACACCGACGTGATGGCGTGCCACCTCGCGGGCGTGACGAACGCCGTCGCGACGTGCGGCACCGCGTTCGGCGAGGACCACGTCAAGGTGGTGCGCCGCCTCATGGGCGACACCGGGCAGGCGCAGCTCAAGGTCGGCTCGACCGGCGCCAAGGTGGTCTTCACGTTCGACGGCGACGAGGCCGGCCAGAACGCCGCCCTCAAGTCCTTCGCGCTCGACCAGCAGTTCCTCGCGCAGACGTTCGTCGCGGTGGACCCCGAGGGCATGGACCCGTGCGACATCCGTCAGCGCGACGGGGACGATGCGGTGCGTCGCCTCATGGAGCGGCGCGTGCCGCTGTTCGAGTTCGTCATCAAGGCGTCGCTGTCGAGCCACGACCTCGAGACCCCCGAGGGGCGCGTGGCGGCGTTGCGCGCCGCGGCGCCGATCGTCGCCCAGATCCGCGACCGGGCCATCCGCCCCGAGTACGCGCGGCGCCTCGCCGGCTGGCTCGGGATGGAGCCCGCGGACGTGCTGCGCGCGGTGTCGCGGGCGGGGGAGAGGTCGGGCGGCGCATCGTCCACCCGCCGTCCCGGCGCCCCGGCCGGCGGTCCGTCGGGAGGCCAGGCCGTGCATCGTCCCGACGACGGCCCGCCGCCCATGGACCCCGAGACCGGGCAGATCGCGACCGTGGTGATGGACCGTCCCAACCCGCGCGACCCGGTGGTGCGCACCGAGGCGCTGTCGCTGGGCGTGCTCCTGCAGCTGCCCCGGCAGATCGCCGAGGACGGGCAGGCGCTCGGGATCGTGGGCGAGCTGTCGCGGGAGGCGTTCCTCACGCCCCAGTACGCCCAGGTGTTCGACGCGGTCGCGGCCGCGGGCGGCCCCGCGGCGGGCCAGGGCGACTGGGTCGGAGCCGTGGTGGAGCAGGCCGGGCCGGACCTCGCGGCGCTCGTGTCGCAGCTCGCGGTGACGCCGCTGCCGCACGACAAGCCTGCCGAGGCGGGTCTCTACGCACGCTCGGTGCTGGCGAAGGCGCTCGACAACTTCCTCACCCGCAGGGCCGCCGACCTGCGCGGCCGCATGCAGCGCGCGGGCGCGGGGACCGAGGCGGCGAACGAGGCGTTCGCCGAGATGATCCGGCTCGAGCAGCGGAGGCGCGCGCTCAGGGAGGGGTAGGCATGGCCGATCCGAGGATCTCGTTCGTGACGCTCGGGGTCGCGGACCTCGCGCGGTCGCGCGCGTTCTACGAGGCCTGGGGGTGGGTGCCTGCGCAGGCCGAGGGCGACATCGTCTTCTTCCAGGCCAACGGCGTGGTGATCGCGCTGTTCTCTCTCGCGGACCTCGCGGACGATCAGGGGAGACCCGGCGCCGTGCTCGGCGTGGGCGCGATGACGCTCGCCCAGAACTACCCGAGCGAGGCCGAGGTCGATTCCGTCTACGCGGAGGCGCTCGCGGCCGGGGCCACGTCCCTCAAGGCACCCGAGAAGGTGTTCTGGGGCGGCTACTCGGGCTACGTCGCGGACCCGGACGGGCACGTGTGGGAGCTCGCGATGAACCCGTTCTCGCCGCCCGGTCCCGACGGGTCGGTGACGCTCGGCGACTGAGGGCCGCGCGCATCGTCCCCGTTCCCTCGCCGGCGCGACGCTGCTAGCGTCCGAAGGATGGACGCGGGTGACGCCGTGGCACGGCGCGCGCGGAACGACGTCGGGAGGCTGAACGCCGCCGACGTGCCTGCCGTCCGCATGGTGCGCGACCTGTGGCTCGGGGAGCTGGTGAGGCGCTCGCAACGCAAGGTGCTGCGGATCATGCGCGAATGTGCGTTGGTGCGGCCCTGGTGGGAGAGGTCGCCGGTCCTGGTGCTGGTGGCGCCACTGGTGCTGACGTGGGCGGTGGTGCTCTCGTCCGGCGGGGCGGCGGTGCTCGCGACCGCGCTGATCGCGTGGGCGGCGGTGGCGGAGCCGCGGCTCAACCGGGCCGAGCGACGCGACCTGGCGCTGCTGCTCCGGGCGTACCGGAACGCGGCCGCCGACGCGCTCGACGCGCGCACCGACGCGGAGATCTACGGCTGGGAAGAGAAGAGGCCCGGTCCTCGTCGAGGACCGGGCCGGTGGCTCCCCCGACTGGACTCGAACCAGTAACCTGCCGATTAACAGTCGGCTGCTCTGCCAATTGAGCTACGGAGGAAGGCGAGGAATACTCTACCGGATGCCTGGCGGGGCCGATGACCATCTGGGTCATAACTAAGCCACGCGGTTGAGAAGTTGTCGGCGGCTAGACTGTCCGGCGGCCTCCTCGGGGGCCCAGGGCCAGTAGCTCAGCAGGTCAGAGCAGTGGACTCATAATCCATCGGTCGCGGGTTCGAGCCCCGCCTGGCCCACCGCAGGGGAACACTCGTTATGCAAGTGTTTCGTCACTCGGTATTGGTTGGATGCGTCGCGCCGTGTCGTGATCGGGCTGGCCGCGAGCGGCATGAGCCACCGACACAGCGTTGCGAGCCACGCGAAGGGCGTTGTGGCCTGGGACGGGCCGCATCGTTGCGCGTTTTTCGTCCCGAGAGCGCGTTCTGGGTAGGGCTGCTTCGGCGGGTTGTGCGCGGCCAGAGACGCAGTGGCATCGGCGCAGTGGTTCTGCTACGACGGTGACGAGGACGACGTGGCGATCCAGCGCTACCGCGCCGCGAGGCCCCGGCTCGAAATCGCCGCCACAGGCGAGTTCGAGCCAGGGCCGGTGGTCGGTGATATCAGGAGCCCGCGGCGGCGAACCGCTTCTCGCCGACTGACGTGATCGCCGCGTCACCTGCGTCTCCCTCGATGGACACGCGCGGGGTGATGCGGTCGGCCCATCGGGGGTACCACCAGCTGCGGTTTCCCAGGAGGTGGAGGACCGCGGGCATGAGGCCCAGGCGCACGACCACGGCGTCGGCGAGGATCGCGAGGGCGAGACCGACACCCATCTCGGCGATGATCCGCAGAGGCATGAGCCCGAACGCGGAGAACACGGAGAACATGATCGCGGCGGCTGCGACGATCACGGGTCCGGTCTCGGCGATGCCGACGCTGAGGGCGCGCCGGTTGTCGCGCGTGCGGGTCCACTCCTCGTGGACGCGGCTCATGAGGAACACCTGGTAGTCCATCGACAGGCCGAAGACGATGCCCACGACGATGATCGGGACGCTGGGTTCGATGGGTCCTCCGGTGCCGATGCCGAGGAGCGACGACACCCAGCCCCAGCCGAAGGCGGCTGTGACGGCGCCGAGCGACACAGCCATGGTCAGCAGGTTGCTCAATGCCCCCACCAGCGGAACCGCGATGGAGCGGAACGCCACGGCGAGCACCACGAACCCGAGTGCGGCGATCACGAGCAGGTAGACGGGCAGCTTCTCGGTCAGCAGGGTGGCGAAGTCGACGTTCATCGCCGTGGTGCCGCCGACGAAGACCTCGAGCGAGGTGCCGTCCTCGGCCGCGGGGATGAGGTCGTCGCGCAGGCGGTTGACCAGGTCGGCAGTCTGGGCGGAAGCGGCTGAGGTGGTCGGCATGGTAGTGACGAGAGAGACGTCGGCGTCGGTGCCGGCGGTGTAGGCCACCTGGACGCCGTCGGCACCCTCGATCGCGGTGACGAGGTCGGCGAACGCATCCTTGGTGGAGTCGTCGGGAGTGGCGGCGACCACCAGCAGCGGGGAGTCGAACCCGTCACCGAAGCCTGTGCCCATGAGCTCGTGGTGCCGGTATGCGGGGGAGTCGACGGGTTCGCTGGTGGCGTCGGTCGATCCCAGGCGGATGCCGAGTGCCGGCGCGGCGAGGATCGTCATGATGAGCGTCGCGGCCGCGGCGACGGCGACGGGCCGGTTCGCGACGGTCTTGGCCCAGCGCGAGAAGAACGGCGAGGCCTCATCGTGGAAGCCGGCGGCGCCGCTGTTGAGGTAGGCGCGACGGCCTCGACGGCCCAGGACGCGCGGGCCGAGCACGGCGAGCAGTGCGGGCAGCAGCGTGATCGCCGACGCGACGGTGAAGGCGACGGTGAGGGCGGCGGCGAGGGCCATGCCGGACAGGACGCCGATCTGCAGCAGGAGCAGGCCGACCAGGGCGATCACCACGGTGGCGCCGGCGAATACGACGGCACGCCCGGAGGTGTTGACAGACTCTTCCACGGCCTGCAGGACGGTCGCGCCCTTCTTGAGCGCCTTACGGAAGCGGTTGACGATGAACAGGGCGTAATCGATGCCGACGCCGAGTCCGATCAGCGAGCCCATCTGCGTGGCCGTCGAGGGGATGTCGATGACATTCGAGCCGACGGTGACCACGAGGATGGACGCACCGACGCCGGCGACGCCGGTGACGATCGGGAGGATGCCCGCCAGTGCCGACCGGAAGACGAGCATGAGGATCGCGAGGGCTGCGATGATGCCGATGAGCTCGACCGGCGGGGCGGTGAACTCGGCCTTGAACCCCGATCCCCACGCCGCGGCATCGACCACGGTTCCGGCGTCGACGGCGTCGACTGCCTCCGTCACCTCGGACGAGACCGCCTTGCGGTCCGCATCGTCGGTGAACGTGATGGAGGCGAACGCGGTCTCACGGTCGGCGGAGATCTGAGCGGCACCCTCATCGCTGTAGGGGCTGGCGACGGATGCGACACCGTCGATCGCCGCGAGGTCCGCGAGCAATGCGTTCACGGTGTCGACCACATCGGCGTCGTCGACCGTGCCGGACTCGGCGTGCCACACGACCTGGCCGCTGGCCTGCGGCGATGAGGTCGACGAGGCGCCGAGCTCACCTAGCAGTGCATAAGCCTTGGTTGACTCGGTCGATGGGGCGTCGGTGGGGGAGATGAAGTTCGAACCAATGGCGGTGGTGGCAATGCCGAGGCCGGCGATCATCGCCACCCAGAGGGCGATGACGGTGTACCGGTTGACGGCGCACCAACGTGCAAGACGTGACATGTGAGGCATCCTTTCGATGGAGGTCACTGGACCCCACCGTGCCCGTGGGCGTGCCTCGCCCGCGTCTGCCGCCGGGAGTATTTCTCGTTCGCGTGTACTCCCGGGGGAGTAGACACGAATCAGGGGAGGCCGCCGCGCCGATCAACGACAGCGATGCCTCGACGAAACGCCTCGACGACCAGCTGCGCGCGGTCGCGCGCAGCCAGCTTCGTCATCGCACGGCTGACGTGCGTCTTCGCCGTCAGTGGCGAGATGAACAGCCGTGCGGCGATCTCCGCGTTCGACAGGCCCTCCGCGACGAGCCCCACCACCTCGGCCTCGCGTTCGGTGAGGTCACCCAGGTCGGGGCCTGCTGTTACGGCCGATTGAGCAGTAGGCCGGGACAGGTGAGCGCCGATGAGAGCCTTGGTGGCAAACGGTGAGAGCAATGCCTCGCCGGCGTCGACGACGCGGATCGCGGCGATGAGGTCCGCCGGGTCGACGTTCTTGCCGAGGAAGCCGCTGGCTCCCGCTTCGAGCGCATGGAAGACGTACGCGTCCTGCTCGAAGGTGGTCAGGATCAGCACCTTGACGTGCGCCAGCGTGCGATCCGCGGCGATCAGACGGGTCGCGGCGATGCCATCGAGGCCGGGCATGCGGATGTCCATGAGGATGACGTCCGCGCGGGCGTCGCGTGCGACCTTGACCGCGGTTCCCCCATCGCCTGCCTCGCCGACCACCTCAAGGTCCGGCTCGGCGTCTATCAGCACCTTGAAGCCCGCTCGCATCAACGCCTGATCATCCGCCAGGACCACTTTCACGGTCATCCGCGTCCTCCTTCCAGAGGCAGGCGCGCGTGCACGCGGAAGCCTCCCGTGCGATCTGCCGCGGCCTCCAGGGTGCCGCCGATCGCGTGCACACGCTCCCGCATGCCCACCAGGCCCAGCCCGCCCGACACGCCGATGCTCGAGCGCCCCGAATCTCCGAGAAGCACCGGCGAGTCATTGGCCACGGTGATCACGAGGGATGCGCCCTCTATCTCAACCGTCACCCCGATGGCAGATCCCTCGGCGTGCTTGCGGGCATTGGTGACCGCCTCCTGCACCACCCGGTAGGCCACCAGCCCGACCCCCGGCGGCACGACGGCCTCAGTCGCGTGGTTCGCGTACGAAACCTCCACGCCGGCGACGCGGACCTCATCGATGAGGGATGGGATGTCACCGACCTCAGGCAGGGGCGTCGTTTCGATACCGGCCTCATCCGTGCGAAGCACTCCCAGGAGCGCTTGCATCTCGCTTAGCACCGACCGGGCAGCGCTGCCGACGTGGCGCATCGACGCGGACGCTTCGCCTGGGTCTGTCGCGATGAGCCGCTCCGCGGCGCTGGCCTGCACGCCGATCAACGCGATGTGGTGCGCGACGAGGTCATGGAGCTCGCGCGCGATGCGCAGGCGCTCCTCGACCACACGCCTGCGTGCGGTCTCCTCGCGCGTCTGCTCCGCGCGCTCGGCACGATCCTTCAGCGCCGCTACCGTCTCCCGCCGTTCGCGCACCGCGATGCCGGCCGCCGTGACCGCCCAGATCCACAGCAGGATGTCCTCGCGCTGGACGATCTCGTCAGTGAAGACGAGGAAGCCGAGGGCGAGGACGACGAATGCCACCGAGGCTGCACCTGCCGCTGCGAGCGTGACGCGTCGATCTCGGGTGCTCGCGAAGAGGTACAACGCGACGGTCATCGCGAGCTGCGCGCCGTTGACGGTCCACGCGCCGGCAATCCCGACGAAGGTAGCCGTGACGGTCACCGCGAGCACGGCCACCGCGTTACGGCGCCACAGCAGCAGCGCGGCGCCGCTGACCGACGTCAGCACGACATCCCAGCCCGTCATGTCGAGTCCGATGCCGGGCGCCACGAGCGTCACGAGAGCCGGTCCCACGACGAACACTGCCAGAAATGCGGCGACAAGCGCCGGACGTCGGGCCAAACGGTGCGGGGTCGCGGACGTGTGTGGGTTCTCTGTCACGTCACGCTCCTCGTCATGCCGAGCCGAAGGACCGACGGAGACACCTTACGGGCTCGTCGGTTGGGGACGACCCCGTGCGTCCTTGGGGCCCTCCGCGCTCCCCAATTCTCCAGCTCGACCGTGCGGTTGCGATGTGCGGCTTCGCTCCTTCGAGTCGTGCCCACCGAACGGGGGGACTACGCGTTCGTCTGCTCGAACAGCCAGTTCTGGATGCCGGTGATCTCATAGGCGACGCGCCAGGTGTTGAGGTGCTCGGTGACCTCGTTGTCGGTGATGCCCTCGGGCACCACGTCGCTGAGGGTCGTGAAGTGGATCGAGGTTTGCGCGGCAGCCATCTCTGCGGCGGCGGCGTTCTGGTCCTCGACGCTGTCGGCGGCGGACCAGGCGCCGTCGGTGACATCGGTGCCGGCGGCCTCGACGGCCTCCTCGATGGCGGTCATGCCGGGCAGTGCGCGCTCGTCGCCGGTGGCGGCGATCATCCAGATGTTCTGGTCGGCGAGCTCGGCGAGGCGGTCCGTGTAGGCGTCATCGGCCTGGCCGGCGACTAGCATCGCGCCGGCGAACATGTCGGGGTACTCGATCATCATCGAGATCGCGCGGATGGTGCCGGCGGACTGGCCGGTGAGGTAGATCCGGCTCGGGTCGATGCTGTAGTCCTCGACCAGCTGCTTGATCAGCTCGACGGTGGTCGTGACGTCGTCAGTCTCCTCGCCGGTGTACTGCGGGGCGAGCACGAACGACTCGTTCTCTGCTTGCGCCTCGTCGGTCGCCCACGAGGTCGCACCGTTGCCCTGCGTCAGGGTCGCGACTGGGTCGGTGCCGGTCGCAGTCGCGTCGGGCATGAACACGACGATCGGATAGGACTCGGACTCGTCGTAGCGCTCGGGCGTGTACAGGTTGTACATGAGCTCGTCAGCGGTCTCCGTAGAGGTGTAGGTGAGCTGTTCGAAGTCCTCGACGCCCAGGTTCGTGTTCTCGGCGTAGTCGGTCTCGATGGCGTCCGAGGCGGCGTACACGTTGCCGTCAGTGGCTTCGACCTCGCCGGTCTGCGTGATCGTCACCGCGAGCTCATTGCTCGTGCTGGTCGAGCCCATGCCGCCGCCCATCCCTGCCGAGGGCACCTCGCCCGACGGCACCTCGCCCTCGGGAAGCTCGGCGGGACGCTCGCCCGAGGGACGGTCGTCATCCGAGGCGGCGCTCGACGAGTCTTCGCTGGGCTCCTCCGCGAGCGCCGCGTCGTCCGACGAGGCCGCCGCCCCGTCCTCGGTTGCGGTGCTGTCCTCGGTGGTCGTCTCCTCGCTTGAGGTGTCGCTGCCGGGGCCGTCGCCCTCGAGCGCGTAGGCGGCATTGATCGCGTCGGTCGAGACTTCCACGATCACGAAGTTGCCGTCCGCCGCTTCGTCGGCGATCGCGGCCTCGGCGTTGGTGTAGACGTCCGTCACCTCGTAGCCCTCGATCGCAAAGTCCTCGGTCGACAGGCTGTCGGCGTCGATCTCGGAGGCGTACTGGACCGCGACTGCGGTGATCTTCTGGCCGTCGCCATACACCTGAGTGATCACGTCCGTTCCCACGATCCCGGTCGAAGCCGTGTCGCCGCTGGCGTCATCGGTGGAGTCGGTGGTGGAGCATCCGGCGAGCGTGAGGACGGCGATAGAGCCGATCGCCGCCGTCGTGGCGAGCTTGGAAGTCATGATTGGTGTGATCCTTTCGGTGGAGGGAAGTCGCGGCCGCTGGGTGCTGCGGTTCGGCGCGCTACGGTCGCCACCGTTCCGCCAAGCCCTGAGAAAATGCTGATAATGCCAACCGATTGTGCGGTGAGTGGGGGGCTGGTTCGCCGCGCACGCTGCCCGTCGGGACCATGAGTCGGTCGTGGCGGGCGCCCATGCGACGCCGCGACGTCGCGGCGGCCCTCAGGTGGCGAGCGATTCACCTGAGCCGGACGACGGGCTCCGCGGTTGCCACGTCTGCGCCAGGAACGCCAACACACGGGTGACGCAAGGGTCCCACGAGTCACAGTGAGTTCTCCGGGCGAAGAGCAAGTCGAGGAGTTCGTAGGTGGCGAGGTTGAGGCACGGGTGGACGGGATCGCCGTACGACGCTATGTTGTCAATCGGTTGCCAACGATGGGTTGCACTGCAACGGTCCCCGCATCGTTCGCCATCCGTTCGCACATGGCTGTTCAATTACACGGAGGATCATCTTGTCCGCATCGTCCATCCCGGTTCCCGTCCACATGAGCGCCGAGGCGCGCGCCTACCTGCAGATGCTGAGCATGGTGCCTGTCAACGTGCTCCCCGAGCCCGACGATGTCGAGGCGTGGAACGCCGTGGTCGCCGGCATGGCTGCTCCCGAGTTGGCGCTCACGATGGGGCTCGTGACCTCCGGGGTCGTGTATGACGACTCCCCGGTCGAGGCGGCCGTCGTCGAGCTCTCGAATGCGCGCATCCATGTCGCGACCCCCGCCGGCCAGGCGTCCGAGGATCCTCGGACGATGCTGTTCATCCACGGCGGCGGGTTCACGAACGGCGGGGGAGAGTCGGCCCGCCTGGTGGCGCCGTCGATCGCCAACTCGTACGGCGTGCGCGTGTGGAACCTCGACTACCGCATGCCGCCCGCGTACCCCGCGCCGGCCGCGCTCGACGATGCGCTCGAGGCGTACGCCAGGCTCGTGGAGGAGGTCGGCCCCACCAATGTCGTCGTCGGCGGTCTGTCCGCAGGGGCCAACATCGCGACGGCCCTCATGCTGCGCCTGCAGGACGAGGGTCTGCCGATGCCCGCGGGTCTCCTCATCAACTCGCTCCCCGGTGATGCGGCCGCTGACGGAGACTCGCATCACATCAACGCGTTCGCCGCGACCTACGTGCCCGGCGATCTGGCGAAGGTCTACAGGATGTACGCCCGCGGAAGCGACGCCACGCATCCGTACGTCTCGCCCCTCAACGGCGATATCGGTGCAGCGTGGCCCCGGACCATCCTGCTCAGCGGCACGCGCGACTTCCTGCTGTCCGACACGGTCCGCATGCACCGCAAGCTCCTCGCCGCGGGCACGCACGCCGAGCTCCACGTGTTCGAGGGCGCACCACACGGCTTCTTCGGAGGCCGCACGCCGGAGGATGCCGAGCAGGTGGCTCAGGTCCGCGCCTTCCTCGCCGCCGTCTGGGAGCGCTGAGACGGACATGGGCGTCATCACCACAGTCAGGGGTGACATCGCGCCGTCCGAGCTCGGCTTCACGAGCGCGCATGAGCATCTCAACTTCGACAACACCCTCATGGCGAGCGTGGTGAAGCGCTACACCGGTGCCACGATCCCCGCATCGATGCTCGAGCTGCGCGTCGACAACCTCGCGTTCCTGCGCGACTCCGGCGGCGCGATCTCGCCCGACTGCGCCACCGCCGGCGACGTCGAGCACAACGCCGCCGAGCTGACGTACTTCACGCAAGCCGGGGGCAGCGCGGTGTGCGACGCCACGCCGATCGGCCTGCGTGGCGACGTGCGCGCGCTGCGCGAGGCATCCGAGCGCTCGGGCGTCCACGTCGTGTGCTCGACGGGCTTGTACGTCGCGGACACGCGCCCCGCCGAGTGGGACGGTGCCTCCGAGGAGGCGCAGTACACGCATTTCCTGTCCGAGGTCACCGAGGGCATCGACGGCACCGACATCCGCGCAGGCATGCTCAAGTGCGCGCTGTCGACCACCGACCCGTCCGGGCCGCTCAACGAGGTCGAGCTTGCAACCCTGCGTGCGCTCGGGCGCGTGGCCGTAGCGACCGGCCTGAGCCTGCACGTCCACACGGCGTTCCCGATGTCGTCCGCACAGGTGCTCGCCGGTGTCGATGCGGCGCTCGCCACCGGTATCGATCCCGACCGGCTCGTGATGATCCACATGGATTCTTTCCTGCGCCCGTGGAGCGCGCTCGACGAGTACGTCGCGGGCATCGACACGCCCCGCACGGCCTCGACCGAGCTCGCGCGAGCGGTGCTGGCCAAGGGCGTCAACATCGGCTTCGACGCGTGGGGTGCCACCGTGTCGCTGCTCCCGGACGATCATGACCGCCTCAAGGGTCTCGCGGATCTGCTGCGCGCGGGCTACGGCGACCGCATCGTGCTCGGGCATGACGTCTTCAGCAAGGCGCACGGCAAGACCTGGGGCTATTACGGCCTGACGAGGTTCCCGCAGTTCGTCTCTGCGGGGCTCGCCAAGCTCGGCTTCGAGGACGACGCATTCCGCCGGCTCGTGGTCGACAACCCTGCTCGCATCCTGGCTCACTGAGGAGTGACGATGATTCCCGATACACAGCACCTTCCCGCCCGGGACATCCCGTGGCCCGCGTCTGTCAGCCAAGCCGCCCGCGACACTCTCGCGCTAGGCGGTCTCGGTCAGGCGGTGCCGTGGCCGGCGCTCGACGACGCGAACGGCTGGCGCCGGCTCATCGCGATCATGAATGAGGCGGCCGCGTCCATGCAGGTGACGGTGCCCGCAGGTGCCATCACGCCCGTCGCGACCGAGATCGCCGGCGTGCCGGCGTTCCTGTGCACCCCGGAGGAATCGTCCATGCGCGCCGATGCGGTGGTCCTCCACGTGCACGGCGGCGCTTGGATCCAGGGCGGCGGTGCCGCATGCGGCACGGGGGGAGCTTCTCGCGCCGAGGGGTGGGCCGCCCCTGTGATCGCCGTCGACTATCGCATGCCGCCCGACCATCCGTTCCCGGCCGCGCTCGACGACTGCCTCGCCGTCTACCGCGCGCTCCTAGACGACCGCGACGCGAGCGACATCCTCGTGTCGGGGGAGTCCTCCGGCGGATCGATCGCCGGCGCGCTCATGCATCGGTTGCGTGCCGAGGGCCTGCCGATGCCCGCGGGACTTCTGCTCGACACGCCCGCCACCGACCTGACGTGCTCGGGCGACTCCATGGTGGTGAACGACGGCCTCGACCAGGCGCTCACCGGAGACTTCCAGCCAACGATGGCGCTCTACGCGGGCGGGCACGATGCGCGCGATCCCTTGGTGTCGCCGCTCTACGGTGATCACCGCGGCTTCCCACGCACGCTGCTCCTCACGGGTACGCGGGACCGCATGCTCTCGGACGTGGTGCGTCTCCACGGAGCGCTGCTCGACGCGGACGTGGATTCGCAGCTCCGGGTGTTCGAGGCGCAGGGTCACGCGGGCTTCCTGGGGCGCGCGCCCGAGGATGCCGAGCGGGTCGCGGCCGCGCGACGCTTCGTCGCTGCCCTTTTAGGCGGCTGACCAGGTCCACACCGACTGGAAGCCCCGCAACCTCGTCGTCGCGAGGCTTCCAGCCGGTTTTGGCAATCGGTTGACAAGCTGCGCATCCCCGTGCTGTAATCGAGGGAGCGGCGCCGTCAGCCGGCGCCCGTGGCGGATGCCGACGGAGCCCGACGCCCCGCTGGCGATCCGCCTCCGCATCTCACTTCGATGTGCGCCGAGACTGCCTCCTCCTGCGCTCGCGCACCGGCCCGTCGGCCAGGAGCCGACCCATGAAGGGAACCATGAGCACCTCCTTCCCCGCGGACTTCCTCTGGGGCGCGTCCACCGCGCCGCACCAGATCGAGGGCAACAACGTCGCAAGCGACTTCTGGGCCAACGAGGGGCGCATGCCCGGCATGGAGCGCAGCGGCGACGCGTGTGACAGCTACCACCGCTACGAGGAGGACATGCGTCTCCTCGCGGACAACGGATTCAACTCCTACCGCTTCGGCATCGAGTGGGCGCGCATCGAGCCTGTCGAGGGGCACTTCTCCAACGCCGAGCTCGCGCACTATCGCCGGATGATCGAGGCCGCACAGCGACTCGGTCTCGAACCCGTCGTGACCCTCCAGCACTTCACCGTTCCCGCGTGGTTCGCAGCCAAGGGCGGCTGGACGGCTGATGACGCGGTCGAGGCGTTCAGCCGCTTCGTCGAGCGTGCATGCACGATTCTCGACGGCGTGCGCTGGGTGGTGACCATCAACGAACCCAACATGCTCGCGATGATGGCAACCATGGCGCTCCGCATGCAGCAGAAGGTCGCCGACGAGTGGCAGAGCCCGACCCTCGACGCTGGCGCCGAGGAGAAGAAGGGCCGGCCCGCGGTCCTTCCCGAGCCCTCTCCGGAGGTGGGCCGTCGCCTCATCGCCGCGCATCACGCGGCCCGCGATATCGTTCGCGCGCAGACCCAGGCGAAGGTGGGCTGGACCGTCGCGAATGGTGCACTCGAGGCGCGCCCCGGCTCGGAGGATGTGCTCACCCGAGTGCGCCAGGTCCGAGAGGACATGTACCTCGACGCCGCTCGCGAGGACGACTTCATCGGCGTGCAGTCCTACTCCACACAGCTCGTCGGCCCGGACGGCGTGGAGCCCACCCCGGCGCACCCGGACAACACGCTGGTGGGCACGGCCTACCGACCCGACGCGCTCGCGATGGCCGTTCGCCACACTGCGGAGGTCACCGGCGGGATCCCGATCATGGTGACCGAGAACGGCATCGCTACCTCGGACGACGCCCGCCGCATCGCCTACACCACCGGTGCCCTCGAGGGCCTCGCCGCGGCGATCGCCGACGGCGTCGACGTGCGCGGCTACCTCCACTGGAGCCTGCTCGACAACTACGAGTGGGGCCACTGGGAGCCGACCTTCGGGCTGGTCGCGGTCGATCGCGAGACTTTCGAGCGCACGCCCAAGCCGAGCCTCGGATGGCTCGGCGGCGTCGCGAAGGACAACGGACTCCAGTGACGCTCTCCGCCCTCCCCGCCTCGCTCATCGCGGATCCTTTCGTCGCCCTGAGCCGCATGCCCATGAGCTCGGTGCGCCGTGCTCCCGCCGCGACCCTCGACGGTGAATGGGACTTCCAGCTCCTCGCCAGCCCGCACGCGTCGTTCGGCGAGTGGGGTACGGCCCAGGTGCCGAGCCTGTGGACCATGACGTCCGAGGCTGACCCGCCGCACTACACCAATGTGCCGATGCCGTTCGCCGAGGTGCCGCCGCACCTGCCGGAGCGCAACCCCACCGGCGTCTACCGGCGCATCGTCCGGCACGACATCACCTCGGGAACCCGCCTGGTGCTGCATGTCGGGGCCGCCGAGAGCGCGCTCCACGCCTTCGTCAACGGCGTCCACGTGGGCTCGAGCACCGACTCCCACCTCGCGGCGGAGTTCGACGTCACCGAGGCGTGGCGCGAGGGCGACAACGAGGTGCTCCTTGCTGTCGTCAAGTACAACGCTGAGAGCTACCTCGAGGATCAGGACCACTGGTGGCACGGCGGCATCGCCCGCTCCGTGCACCTGTTCGAGCTGCCCGAGGCGCGGCTCGCCGATGTCGCCGTCACCGCGGACTGGGATCCCGCGACGCGCCTCGGCGAGCTCACCGTCAAAGCCTCGACCATCGGCCTGGCTCACCGCGCTGACCTCGACTGGACCGTCGAGTTTGAGGCGCTCGGCGAGACGACCCGGGTTCCCGTCACCCCGCGCCAGGCGACGCAGACCCTGCCGCCCGCGGCTGATGACCGTGACGTGCGTCCCGAGCCGCGCTTCCCCGCGGACATGATGGACATCATCGCGATCCACGCGGCCGGTGGTTACGTGCCCGAGGCGGCCAAGCCGATGATCAACGCCTTCGCGCAGACTGTCATGCATGCGACGCAGGCGGGCGAGGCGACCGTGACCCGCTCCGAGGTCGCGGTCGCGTCGTGGAGCGCAGAGCAACCCCATCTCGAGACGGTCAAGGTTCGGCTGCTCGACGGCGACGGCACGGTTGTCGACGCCGCGGAGTACAGCGTCGGCTTCCGCCGCGTCGAGATCGTGGGACGCGACCTGCTGGTCAACGGTGAGCGCATCATGATCCAGGGCGTCAACCGCCACGACTCGGACCCGCAGACGGGTCGCGTCATGACACGCGAGGGCATGCTCGCCGAGGTCGCGCTCATGAAGCGCCACCACATCAACGCGGTGCGCACCTCGCACTACCCGAACGACCCCGTGTTCCTCGACCTGTGCGACGAGGCCGGCCTCTACGTCGTCGATGAGGCGGATATCGAAGGCCACGGCTTCGCCGGCTCTCTCGCGAGCGACCCGCGCTACCTGTCGCGCTTTCACGAGCGCTTCTCGCGCATGGTGGTCCGCGACCGCAACCACGCCTCGGTCATCATCTGGTCGCTGGGCAACGAGACCGGCTATGGCACGGCGCACGACTCGATGGCGGCGTGGTCGCGTGCCTTCGACCCGACCCGTCCCGTGCAGTACGAGGGCGGCATCGCGAGCGACTGGCACGGCGCGCATGCCTCGACCGACATCGTGCCGCCCATGTACCCGTCCTTCCCGGCGCTCGAGATCTGGGCGCGTGACGAGCGCGCCGATCGCCCGATGATCCTGTGCGAGTACGCGTACTCGCAGGGCAACTCGACCGGCGGCCTCGCGCACTACTGGGAACTGTTCGAGACGCTGCCCGGCATGCAGGGCGGCTTCATCTGGGAGTGGCGCGACCACTCGCTCGACCCTGACGGCAGCGGCCGGTACAAGTACGGCGGCGACTTCGGCGACATGCCCAACGACGGCAACGTCCTCAACAACGGCATCGTCCTCCCGGACCTCATGCCCAAGCCCGCGCTGGCGGAGGCAGGCGGAATCTTCTCGCCGCTGCGCCTCGAAGGCGCGTCGGCAGACGTACGTGAGGGGCGGATCGTGCTGCGCAACCGCGGGTCGTTCGCGAGTCTCGACGCGTTCGACGCCGAGATCCGCGTCGAGACCGTCTGCGGTCCCGTCGCGACCACGATCGTGCGCCTGCCGGCCATCGCACCGGGCACGTCGGGTCCCCTCGACCTCCCGGCGGAGGTTGTCGCCGCGGCGGCAGGCGACGATGCGCTGGCCGTGACGGTCCAGCTGCTCACGCGGGCGGACGCCGTGTGGGCACCCGCGGGAAGTCCGCTCGCGGCGGCCCAGGTGATTCTCGAACGCGAGGTCCCCGCGCTGCCGACGGCTCACGTTGGCGCGCCGACGCTCGCGGACGGCGCCCTCGTCCACCCGCTCCTCGTCCGCGCACCCGAGCTGTGCCTCTGGCGCGCGCTCACGGAGAACGAGCGCGCGTTCTCCATGGACAAGCGTTTCATCCGCACGGGCTTCTTCCGGCTCGAGCTCGCCGAGACCTCGGTGACGGACGATGCGACGGGCACCACGGTGACCCGCGCGTACCGCACCGCGTGGGACGAGACGGTGACGCACAGGCGGCGGATCGTCCACGTGGGGGAGGGCGACTACGTGCTCCACGAGGACGTGACCCTGCCCGAGGGCCAGTCGGACGGCGTGCGCGTCGGCATGGAGATGGAGCTGGTCGAGGGCATGTCGGACGTCGAGTTCGTCGGCCTGGGTCCGTGGGAGAACTACCCCGACCGCCGCTTCGCCGCGCTGCTGGGCCGCTGGTCGAGCACCGTCGACGCGATGGACACCCCCTACATCGAGCCGCAGGAGAACGGGACCCGTGGGGGAGTCCTCGAGACGGTCGTCTCGGGCACTGCCGGACGCGTGTCCACGTCGCACGCCGAGGAGCTCCACTTCAGCGCTTCACATCACACCGCCGCCGATCTCGAGGCCCACGACCACTGGTGGCAGCTGCCCGAGCGCGCGACCACGGTCGTGCACCTCGACATCGCACAGCGCGGCGTGGGCACGGGTCGACTCGGCCCGGATGCGCTCCAGCTGACCCGCCTCGCCCAGGACCACTACGCATGGAGCTGGCGCCTCACCCTCGCCCAGGCGTGACGCACGGCCGCACAACGTAAGGACACATCAATGCTCAAGCCACAGGCCACCGCCACCCGCGAGATCGTCAACCTCGACGGTCTCTGGCGATTCGACATCGCACGCGAGGAGCGCCCGACCCCGTGGACCGGAGTCCTCGACTCGACCCTCGAGGCAGCCGTGCCCGCGAGCTACAACGACCAGTTCGTCTCCGCCGAGATCCGCGACCACGTGGGTTGGGCCTGGTACCAGCGCATGGTGCGGGTGCCGCGCGGCTGGCACGGTGATCGCATCGTCCTGCGGCTCGACTCGGCCACTCACGAGGGTGCGGTCTACGTCGACGGCACCCTCGTCGCATCGCATGTGGGCGGCTACCTTCCATTCGAGGCGGACATCACGGACCACGTGACCGCGGGCGGCCAGTTCCAGCTGACGGTCGGTGTGAACAACGAGCTCACCAACGAGACGATCCCGCCGGGGACCATCTCTGTCGACATGAAGGGCCGCCGCAAGCAGACCTACCTTCACGACTTCTACAACTACGCGGGCCTCGCACGCTCGGTGTGGCTGTACTCCGTGCCGACGGTCCGCGCGACCGCCGTCGAGGTCGTCACCGGTATCGACGGCACCACGGGCGTGGTCGACTACGCGATCCAGGTCGAGGGCGCGGGTGACGTGCGTGTGCGTGTGCTCGACCAGCAGGGCGTCGAGGTCGCAGCCGGCGTCGGTGCGTCGGGGCGCGTCGAGGTCACCGACGCGCGGCTGTGGAACCCGGGCGCGGCATACCTCTACACGTTGCAGGTAGAGGTGCTGGTCGGCGACGAGGTCGTGGACGTGTATCCGCAGACCTTCGGCATCCGCACCATCGAGGTGCGGGGCGCGGAGTTCCTCATCAACGGCACGCCGTTCTACTTCACCGGATTCGGCAAGCACGAGGACACCGCGATCCGCGGCAAGGGCCACGACGACGCATACCTGGTGCATGACTTCCAGCTGCTCGAGTGGATCGGCGCGAACTCGTTCCGCACGTCGCACTACCCGTATGCCGAGGAGGTCATGGACTTCGCCGACCGACACGGCATCGTCGTGATCGACGAGACGGCTGCCGTGGGCCTCAACCTCGGCGTCTCGGCCGGTCTCACAGGCGAGCCCAACAAGCCGACCTTCTCGCCCGAGACCTGCAACGACGCCACCCAGGCCGCGCACGCCCAGCACATCCGAGAGCTCGTGGCGCGCGATCGCAACCACCCGTCTGTGGTGATGTGGTGCATCGCGAACGAGCCCGCGTCGAACGAGGACGGCGCGCGCGAGTACTTCGAGCCGCTCGTGAACCTCACCAAGGCGCTCGACCCGACGCGCCCCGTCTGCTACGCCGCCGTGATGTTCGCGCAGCCCGACAACGACAAGATCGCCGACCTGTTCGACGTCCTGTGCCTCAACCGCTACTACGGCTGGTACGTCGGGGTGGGCGACCTCGAGCTCGCCGAGATGTACCTCGAGGGCGAGATGCGCCAGTGGGCCGCCAAGTACGGCAAGCCCATGCTCATGGCGGAGTACGGCGCTGACACCATGCCCGGCCTGCACTCCGTGTGGGACATGCCGTGGAGCGAGGAGTACCAGCGTGACTACCTCGACATGCACCACCGGGTGTTCGACCGCATCCCCGAGTTCGTGGGCGAGCAGATCTGGAACTTCGCCGACTTCCAGACCACCAACGGCATCCACCGCGTCGACGGCAACAAGAAGGGTGTGTTCACGCGCGACCGCAAGCCGAAGGCCGCCGCCCACACCCTCCGAGCCCGCTGGGCCGGGCTCGAGGGGCGCAAGCCCGGAGCCTGAGCGACCGCCGACGGAGCGGGCGAGCCACTCGCGCACGCTCCGTCGGCGGCGGCAGCCGAGGAGTCGGCGCACCCTTTCCCGCTCGGGAGCGTTCGCACGCTCGACCGAACAGCGCGGGCGTGCACCCGACACCACAGAGGATCCCATGGCCTTCATGCACCCCCAGACTCGTGTCCGGGACGTCATCGAGCACCCCGACGCACTCGCCGCACTTGACAAGCTCCTGCCTGGTACTGCCGCGCAACCGCAGCAAACCCGGCCCCTCTGGGACACGACGATCAGCGCGCTCGTCGGCTTCATCGGCATCGAGCCGGGACCGCGCCTCGACGCGTTCTGGACGACGCTCGCGACGGTCGCCGTCCCCGACGATGTCGTGGCTGCGGCGATCCTGCCTGACCCTGCGTACGAGCCGGACCGCGTCGCGCAGGCATCCGCCACCCTGGTGGCGCCTGCGGCAGGCACCGTCAACGCGCCGCTCGAGCTCCGCATCGACGGACCGTCGCACGGGAACCCTTTCGTCGACGTAGAGCTGCACGCGGTGTTCGCTGACGGCGACGAGGAGCGGACCGTGGGCGGCTTCTACGACGGCGACGGCGTGTACAGGGTGCGGTTCCTGCCGCCTCATGCGGCGCGCTGGACCTATCGCACCATCTCGACGGCGCGTTCGCTCGACGGGATCCTCGGCGAGGTCGACATTGTCGACGATGGGCTCCGCGGTCCGGTGCGTGTCGCAGATACGTTCCACTTCGCGTACGACAACGGCGAGCCATTCATGCCGGTCGGGACAACCGCGTACGCGTGGACGCACCAGACGGACGCGCTCGAGGCGCAGACGCTCGACGAGCTGGCTCGCGGCCCCTTCACGAAGATCCGCATGTGCGTCTTCCCGAAGTCATACGCATACAACACGGCCGAGCCGCCCCGGTCGCCCTACGTCCGCGACGAGGACGGCGACGGCTGGGACTTCACGCGATTCGACCCTGAGTTCTTCAGGCATTTGGAAAGCCGTCTTCAGGACCTCGCCGCGCTCGGGGTCGAGGCGGACCTGATCCTTTTCCACCCGTACGACCGGTGGGGGTTCGCAGGCATGGGCGCGGCGGCCGACGACCGCTACGTCACCTACGTGGTGCGACGGCTGGCGGCGTTTCCCAACGTGTGGTGGTCGCTAGCCAATGAGTGGGACTTCATGTGGACCAAGCACCGTGACGACTGGGCACGGATCGGCGCGCTGGTGTCGCGGGAGGACCATGCGGGACATCTTCTCGGGATCCACAATGGCCTTGACATCTATGACCATTCCGCCGCGTGGATCACCCACGCGAGCATGCAGAAAGTCGACTTCTGGAAGACGGTTGAGCACGTCGGGGCGTGGCGCGACACGTGGCGCAAGCCGGTCGTGGTCGATGAGGCGGGCTACGAGGGCGACCTCGAGCAGGAATGGGGCGGGCTGAGCGCTCGCGAGCTCGTGCGTCGGGCTTGGGAGACTGCCGTCCGCGGCGGCTACTTCACACACGGCGAGACCTACTGGAACGAGCAGGAGGAGCTGTGGTGGGCGAAGGGCGGCCGACTCGTGGGGGAGAGCCCCGCGCGAATCGCGTTCCTCGCCAGACTGGTCGGGGAGTCGCCCTCCCGTCGCCTCGACCCGGTGATGTCGTACGGGCGCACATGCGCCGGCGGCGTCGCAGGGGAGTACGAGCTGCACTATCTGTCGTTCACCCAGCCCAGGGAGAAGAGCCTCATGATCCCGCCCGGTAGGCGGGCTGAGATCGATGTCATCGATACGTGGGAGATGACGATCGACACGCTTCCGGGAGCGTTCGAAGGGCGCGTCGTGGTTCCGCTGCCACGCAAGTCTCACCTGGCGATCCGGATGAGGGTACTGGCTGCAGAGGGAGAGCGATCCGGCACGCCGCAGGCATTCACCTCGGGTGAGCCCGTCCAGCCGTCACCCGCCTCGCGAGTCCTCGACTGACCGGAGTTGACCGGACCGGTGCCTCGCGAGCACGCCGCACACATCCCACCCCCGCATCACCTATTGATCAAGGAGACGGCAGTGTCGTTCAAGATGAAGATCGTCCGCACCCTCGTCAAGAAGATGTCGGGAGGCATGTTCGCGTCGGATGACATCGACGTCGCGGGTCTACGGGCCAGGCTCGCCAAGGCGTATGCGCAGCATACCGTTGAGGACGGCGTGACGATGGAGGTTCGCGCGCTCGGCGGCGTCGAGACCGCGTTCTTCACGCCGGACCGGTTGGCGAGCGACGACGTCATCTACTACGTCCACGGCGGAGGACTGGTCACGGGGGACTGCCGCACGGCAGGGCCCTACGCCTCCGAGCTGGCGCTCGCGACCGGGCGCGTGGTGGTGAGCTGCAGCTATCGCCTCGCGCCCGAGGACCCGTATCCGGCCGGGCTCGATGACTCGTTCGCGGTGTACGAGGCGCTCGTCTCCCAGAACCCGGGTGCAGGCGTCGCGCTGATCGGTGAGAGCGGGGGCGCGTACCTGTCCGCGCTGGTCGCGATGAAGGCGCGCGAGGCGGGCCTCCGGATGCCCTCGTGCCTGGTCCTCAACAGCCTCGTGGCTGACATGTCGGAGACAGTCGTGCGCGTGCACACGCGCAAGGAGATCACCGTCACCCCGGTGGGGCTCGCGGCGCTCGCTCGGATGTATGCGCCGGGTTGCGATCTCACCGACCCCATGATCTCGCCGATCTTCGCGGAGCTCGCCGGGCTGCCGCCGATGCGCCTGGTATGCGATCCGGGCGAGCTCCTCGCCGCGGACACCCACGCGTTCGCGGCGAAGGCGCGCACCGCGGGGATTCACGTGGAGGTCGAGGAGTACCCCGGCACGTTCCACGCGTTCACCACGACAGGGAAGAACACGCCCGAGAGCAAGCGCGAGATCGAGCTCTCGGCCGCGTTCATGGTGAGGTACCTCGAGGCCGAGCGGGTCGTCGCGGGCTGACCCACGCTGATCGAGCGCCGCGCGCCGTCTTCGCCGTTCCCAGGCTGCCGGCGGGCCCTCAGGGCCCGCCGGCAGCGGTGTGTCACGCGAGCGTGATCGAGGTGTCGGCCAGGCCGTCGGTGGAGACGCGGAGAGTGATGGGGCCCTCTCCCGTGCGGCGCACGATCGCGAGGGCACGCCCGTCGAAGGTCGTGTGGACGTCGTCGAGGTAGCTCTCCTCGGTCACGGGTGCGCCCGAACCGAGGCCCTGCAGCACGCCGGGACCGGCGACGTCGACACGGAGGGACCGCGCCGCCGTCACGACGACGCCAGTGCCGTCCTCGACGGTGATAGGGACGTAAAGCAGCTCGCCCGCGCTGCCCGCGGGCTCGGCAGTGACCTTCAGACCGGGCTCGCCGCTCGCGGAGCGCAGTGCGAAGCGCTCCGCGAGCTCCCCGCTGCGGTAGGCGATCGCCTCGACCGTGCCGGGCTCATACGCGAGCTCGAACTCGGCACGGAACCGCGCCCCGCGCCCTGCGGCGCGGCGTCCGAGCGAGCGCCCGTTGATCAGCAGCTCGACCTCGTCGGCGTCCGAGTACACCTCCACGACCGTCGTTGCGCCGTCGTGGCCGGGCCAGTCCCAGCTCGCGATGGAGTCGCTCCACGCCCACGGCCCGGCCTCGAAGGGCTTGCCGTGGTGCTCGGGACGTCGCACCGCGATGTAGGGCTCGGGGCGGAGGCCGAACACGATCTCGCGGTAATACGACTGGGGGCGCCGGTGCCCGGTGATGTCGACGTCTCCGCACCAGGCGGCGATCCATGGGAAGGCTCCGGAGAACGCGTCCATCTCGTCGGCGTCGTCGAGGTAGCGGACCCGACCGATGCCCACCTCGCCGAGGTAGTCCCATCCCGTCCACGTGAAGTCGCCGAGCACGTGGGGGTTGCTCTCGACGAGGGCCCAGAGCTGGTCGATCCGCGTCGGGAATGTCTCCGTGCCGATGATGATGCGCTGGGGGAATGCCGCGCGGTCCGATTCGTAACGCGACTCGAGATAGTTCATACCCGCGACATCGAGGACGCCGAAGGACTCCATGGTCTTCTCGGTCACGAGCTCGGACGAGCCGATCATGTTCATCATGTCGCCCAGGTCGGTCATCATCGTGTTGATGCCGGCGCCGTCTGACGGCGCAGTGGCCGCCTGCGCCTCCGCCTGCTGGGCCATCATCGCCTGAAGCTCGGGCATCACTGCGAGCATGCCGTTGATGCCGTTGGTGACGAAGCGGGTCGGGTCGAGCGCGCGGGTCTTCTCGGCGATACGACGGCCCCACACGCCTCCCATCGGAGTGCCCGTCTCGGGGATCTCGTTGCCGATGGAGTACATGATCACGCTGGGGTGGTTGAAGTCACGGCTGATCATCGACTCGAGGTCCCGCTCCCACCACTCCGGGAAGTCGGCCTGGTAGCCGAAGTCCGTCTTGCCGACCGTCCACGAATCGAACGCCTCGTCCATGACGAGCATCCCGAGACGGTCGCACGCCTCGATGAACGCGGTCGACAGCGGGTTGTGCGCGGCACGGATCGCGTTGAAGCCGGACTCCTTGAGGATGCGCACGCGGCGCTCCTCCGCGTCCGTGAACGTCGCCGCGCCGAGCACGCCGTTGTCGTGGTGGATGCACGCGCCGCGAAGCTTCACCGTCTCGCCGTTGATGCGCAGTCCTCGCTCGGGGTCGAGCTGGAGGCGTCGGATGCCGAAGGCCGTCTCGTGCGCCTCGGCGACATCCCCGTGATGCAGCGTGACGGTCGCGGTGTGCAGGGCCGGACGGTCCACGCTCCACAGTTCGGGCGTCTCCACCGAGAGGCGGTGACGGGTGATGGCGGTGGAGCCTGCGAGCAGCGTGAGTCGCGTGCGTCCGACGGTGAGCATCGCGCCCGCCGGTCCGGCGATAGCGGCCTCGACCTCGACGGTGACGGTCGAGGCGGAGTGGTTCTCCACCTCCGCGCTCACCTCCACGATCGCACGGTCACCGTCGATGTCAGGGGTGGTGATGCGGATGCCGTCGATCCCCAGATGCACTTGGTCGAGCACGTGAAGCCAGACGGGGCGGAAGAGGCCCGCGCCCGTGTACCAGCGACCGTCCTGGTGGTTGCGGGTCTCGACGTGGATCTCGTTCGCGCCGGCCCGGATCAGGTGGCTCGCGTCGACGAGGAAGCGTGAGTAGCCGTAGGGACGATGCCCGGCGAAGTCGCCGTTCACGTGCACCACGGCCCCACGGTAGGCGCCTTCGAACTCCAGCACGACGCGCCTGCCGGCCACGTCGTCGGGCAGGTCGAGAGTGGCGGTGTACTCCTCCGTGCCGCCGGGGAAGTAGGCCGCCCAGGAACCACGCTCGAGGTCGGGGTCACGCTCGCGGCCGAGCATCGCGTCGTGCGGCACAGCGACGGGCGCGTACTGCGCGGTCGCCTTGCCCATCTCTGCGAACGGGTTCACCTTCTTGCGGTGGCTCCAACCGTCGACGAACGGCGTCCTTGTCATCCCTCGATCTCCTTGCTCTCGCGGATCGCGTTGGTGGTTTCGCCGGGTGCGGCGCGGTCGGTGCGACCCGGTACTGACGCGCGTTAGTAACTGTAACCGGCCTTGCGTGAGGTCGCAAAAAAGGCCGGCTGTGGCGGGGTGCAGCGCGAGGCCGTGTTGGCGGCGCGTCAGGCCGAGCCGCGCACCACGAGGTCGAAGATGTGCGGAGGCATCGCCGCCTCCATGGGACGGTCCATCGCCGTCAGGAGTCGGGCGGCCACGTAGGCGGCGCCTTCACGCGACCGGGCGCGCAGCGTAGTGAGCGGAGGGGTGGCGTATCGAGCGAGCGGTACGTCGTCGGTGCCGATCACGGCGATGTCGTCCGGCACGCGCCTGCCGAGGTCGGAGAGCACGGCGAGCAATGCCAGCGCCGTCTCGTCGTTGAAGGCGATGGCGGCGTCGAGGGCGGGGGAGTCCTCTAGCCAACGCCGGACGGCCGCTGCTGACTGGTCGCGATCGGGCGTCAACGTGACCGCGGGTCCGACCGCCGCGCCGATCTCCTGGGCGACCTCGATCGCCGCGACGTGCTTGAGCTCGCTCTCGGAGCGGTACGCGGTTTCGACGGGATGCACGAAGCCGATCGCCCGGCGTCCCGTGGCGGACAGATGCCCGAGTTGCAGGAGCGCCGCCTCACGGGCCCAGTCGCTCGCCGCGACGGCGCTCAGGGCGTCGATCTGTTCGACCATCGTCGCGCCCGCGGCACGCAGCTCGGCCTCGATGGCCGAGGTGCGCGGGTCCAAGGAGACGACGGCGAAGGGTTCCGTCGCACGGGTGAGGCGCACGAGCGCCTGGGGATCCTGCGCGCGAGCGTGCACCACCACGGGGTGACCGTGCTCCTCGAGGATCCGCGAGAACTCCTCGGCGAACTCGCCCACCTGATAGGAGCTGAAGGGGGTGGTGCCGAGGTCGAGCACCACGGTGTCGGTCCTGCCTTTCGCGAGTGCGAGGCCGGCGGCGTGGGGGATGTAGTTGAGCTCGCGCGCCGCCTCGAGCACGCGTGCCCTGGTCGCGGCGGAGATGGACTGCGTCGGTGTGTTGTTGAGCACGAAGCTCACTGTCGCGCGCGAGACTCCGCTCGCGCGGGCGACGTCCGCGCTCGTCGCACGACGGTGCTGCGTGGCCATGATCGGCGAGTGTAGCGAAGGGGGCGGTGCTCGCCGAGCATCGCCCCCTTCGCCACGCGCCTACTCCGTGATCTCGCCGTCGGCCGCGTCCTGGTTGCGGGTGGCGAGGGCCTGGCGCGCCGCAGGGACGTGGCGCTCGACATCGAGGAACCAGGCGGCGATGCCGGTGATGATCACGGCGACGAGCGGCAGATAGACGAACGCGACCACGACGGCATGGATGCCGGCGTCGGACTGCTGTGCTGCGCCGTCGACGAACCCGCCGGCGGCGAGGGTCCAGCCGACGATCGCGGCACCGAAGCCGGCGCCGATCTTCTGACCGAGCGTCACGGACGAGAAGATGAGGCCGTCGGAGCGGTTGCCGTCCTTCCACTCGGCGAAGTCCGCGACGTCCGCGACGATCGCGTACATGCCGGCGGTCAGCGGGACCATGCCGATGCCGCGCAGGACGAGTCCGGAGACCACGATGGGGAAGCTCGTCGGGTCGATGAGCGGGAGGGACGAGCCCACGATCATGACGGTGATGCCGATGAGGAACAGGCGGCGCTTGCCGAAGCGTCCCATGAGCGCAGGCATGAATGGGAGGCCGATGAGGGCCGGCACCAGGCCGACGGCGTTCATCGGACCGAAGAGATTCGGGTCGCCGAGCACGGTGTCCGCGTAGAACACGCCTCCGGCGGCGGACATCGCGGTGGTGAGGTTGAACGCGATGAACAGCAGGGCGGCGAGGAAGAAGTAGCGGTTGCGCATCAGGTTGCGCAGCATCGTCGAGGTGGGCTGGGAAGGCTTCGCGTGGGACTCCGCCGCCTCGGTGACGCGCTCCTTGGTGCCGAAGAACACCACGAGCATGGTGCCCACCGAAACGATGGCGAGGACGCCCGTCACGGTGGTCCAGGCGCCTTGGTTGTTCCCGAGCGCGCCCACCACGGGCAGGAGCGCGGCGTTCACCACGAGGGTGGTGAGCAGTGCGGCGAAGAACCGGAACGAGGTGAGGGTGATGCGCGTGCGGGGGTTGGGCGTGAGCAGCGACATCAGAGCGCCGTAGGCGACGTTCGACGAGGTGAAGAACACCGCCATCACCAGGGAGTACGCGACGAAGGCCCAGATGACCTTGCCGGTGTCGCTGAGACCTCCCGGGATGGAGAACAGCGCCCAGAAGGACAGCGCGAGCGGCACGGCGGAGCCGAGCACCCAGGGTCGGGCCTTCCCCCAACGCGTCTTCGTCTTGTCGATGAGGACGCCGATGGTGAGGTCGGTGATGCCGTTGAGCAGCTGGCCCACGAGCAGGATCGTGCCCGCGACGGCCGCGCCGATGCCGACCACCGTCGACAGGTAGAAGAGCACGAACGTGGTCGTGGGGGCGTAGATGAGGTTGGCGCCGATGTCCCCGCTCGCGTACGAGAGCTTCTCGCGAAGCAGGATCCTCGTCCCGGTGTCGGGGGAGGCGGGTGAGGTGGCGGTCTGCGGCGCTGCGGCCATGGGGCATCCTTCGTCGTTGGAGGGTCGTTCGGGGGCAATACTTACCCGCGTTAGTTTGCGCTGTCAAACGTGCGCGTCGCCCGCATCGGCCAGTCGGGGACCCTGGAGCGGCGCCGCTGCGCCGCGGCCTGCTACGGTGTACTAACGCGCGTAACTACCGCACCTCCGCGGGATGCGCAGAACCGTGCTCAGAGAGGAGCAGCGATGGCGAGCGAGATGCTCACGCAGATCAAGGCGATGATGGCGCAGTACCGGCCCGAGGGCGGCTTCCGGGTCCCTGGTCCCGGCGACGACGCCGTCGCTGTGCGCGCGGCGGTCGACGCGCAGGGCGCTGCGATGCCGGTCGAGGCCGGCGTGATCTTCGTGGCGGACGCGCTCGGCGGTGTCGAGGTCGAGCGCAGCAGGACCGAGGCGCCGGATGAGCGCGCGGTCATCCTTTACATCCACGGGGGAGGCTTCGCGTTCGGGAACGCCACCACTTCGCGCGCCTACGCGTCAGTGCTGGCGGCCGCCACGGGTCTCGAGGTCGTGAGCGTCTCGTACCGTCTCGCGCCCGAGCACCCGTTCCCGGCCGCGCCGGAGGACTGCGCTGCGGTCTACGCCGCGCTGGTGGCCGAGGCGCCCGCGCGCCCGGTGGTCCTCGTCGGCGAGAGCGCCGGGGCAACCCTTGCCATCGTCACTGCGCTCATCGCGCGCGACCGCGGCCTCACCCTGCCCGCGTGCGTCTACGCGATGTCGCCGCTCGGCGAGCTCGCGACCGAGCTGCCGAGCCGCGTGGCCAACGGCGAGGCCGATCTCGTCCTCGGTGGCCTGACCAACGACCAGCTGATCGACTCGTACGCTCAGGGCGCTGACCTCGCGGACCCCTACTTGTCGCCCGTCCATGCGGATTTCACGGGCTTCCCGCCGCTCCGGCTGTTCGTCGACCGGTCCGAGCTGCTTCACGACGACACGCTCGCGATCGCGCAGAAGGCTCGGGAGGCGGGCGTCTCCGTCGAGGTCGACGCGTGGACGGAGACGTTCCACTCGTTCCCCACCCTCGGTCGCGCGACACCCGAGAGCGCGCAGATCCTCGACGAGACGGTGGCCTTCATCCGCGCCTCTCTCGAGGCCTGAGCGCTGAGCGCGAAGGCCGGCACCCCTGCAGGGGTGCCGGCCTTCGGTTGCCGCGGGCGATGCGGCGCGTCTCAGCAAGCCAGCGCGCCGTCGACCAGCTCCACGAACCCGGCTCGCGCGGCGAGCGTGGGGGAGACGACAGCCACGAGCGCCCGGGTGGCATCGTTCGACGCGACCGCCGCATCGATGTCGGCCTGGCGGGAGTCTCGCTGACCCTGGCCGGCGATCATCGCGGCGGCCCACGCGGCGATCACTCGGGCGCAGCCCTCCGCGGTTCGTCCCGCGTCGAGTTCCGCGAGCGCGACGGGAGCGGCTCGGACGCCGAGCTTCGTGGCCGAGTCCTCTGCGATCTGCGCCAGGGAGTGTGCGATGCGCGGGTTCTCGAATCTCTCCCAGAGCGCGGTGCAGTACTCCTCGGCGCGGACTCCGACCGGAAGGTGGCGGCGCGCCTCGGACCAGAACGCCTCCACCAGCTCGCGGCTGGCGGGATCCGCGGACGCATCGGCCACCGTGGCGCAACCGCGTAGGCGGCTGAAACCCGCCATCGCGGTGTGGGCGCCGTTGAGGAGCCAGAGCTTCCGGTTCTCGAAGGGCTCGAGGTCCGCGACGAACTCGGCACCGGCTGTCTCCCATGCGGGCCTGCCCGCAGCGAAGTCACCTTGCAGAATCCAGTTGATGAACGGCTCGGTGACCACAGGCACCGCATCGTCGAGCCCGTGCGCGTGCGGGAGGTCGAGGTCGTCGTCGCTGAACCGCGGGGTGATCCGGTCCACGGACGTCGACACGAACGACACGTTCTCCTCGATCCACTCCTGCAGCTCGAGACCGACGGCCGACGCGAACGCGAGCAGGCCGGCGCGCACCAGCGCGCCGTTGTCGGGCATGTTGTCGCACGGCATGACCGTGAGCGGCCCGCCGCCCACGAGGCGGCGCTGCTCGAGTGCGTGCGCGATCAGGGCGAGCGGCGACTCGAGGCTGCCCGTGCCCGACGCGAGCGCCGCGAGATCGGAGGCGACCACCGCATCGTCCGCGCGCGGATTCCAGTCAGCGTCGAGACGGTAGCCCGCCTCGGTCACTGTGGTCGAGATGATGGCGACCTCGGGGCGCACGATGTAGCCCACCCATGCATCGATCTCGGCGGCGGAATGCACGGCGACGATGCTGTCGATGACCTCGAGGGCATCCTCGTCCGGTCCGCGCAGAGTCAGGGTGTAGAGGTGATCCTGCGCCCGCAGCGCGGCGACGATCGAATCGGAAGGCTCGCCTGCGCGGCCTGTGAAGGAAGCGATGCCCCACATGTCGGCGTCCGCGCAGTGGGCCGTGTACCAGGCCTGATGGGCGCGATGGAATGCGCCGAGGCCGAGATGGACGATGCGTACAGGAGCGGCCGCTCGGCCGTCGCGGGGGCGGGTCGGGACGTGGAGAACGGCGGTGGTCACAGCTTGAAGACCTCACGAGGGATGGTGGAGACGATGTCACGCATGATGCGCGCCGCTGCACTCTCCGACACGCGTCCCTCGACCACCAGGCGGGCGAGGAAGGACGCGTCGGCACGGCGGGCGACGTCGTGGCGGGCGGGGATCGACAGGTATGCGCGGGTGTCGTCGATGAAGCCGGACGTCCGGTAGAAGCCCGCGGTCTCGGTCACTGCCGCGCGATAGCGGGCCATCGCGTCCGGCGCGTCGAGGAACCACCACGGCGCGCCGACGTAGACGCTGGGGTAGAAGCCGGCCAGCGGCGCGAGCTCACGCGAGTACGCAGACTCATCGATGGTGAAGAGCACCAGGTGGAAGCCTTCGGCGGCACCGAAGGAGCGCAGCAGCGGCGCGAGGTTCGCCGTGAACTCGGTCCGGATCGGAATGTCGTGTCCGGAATCCGGGCCGAACCGATCGAACGTCGGGGTGTGGTGGTTGCGGTGGACACCGGCATGCACGGTCATCACGAGGCCGTCATCGACGCTCATCTGGGCCATCCGCCACAGCATGTGGCCCCGGAACTCGCGCGCCGACGCCTCGTCGAGCGTATCGGCGAGGGCGCCCTGGAACAGCCGCTCAGCCGTCGCGTCGTCGAGCTCGCACGTGTAGGGCTCGACCACACCGTGGTCCGCCGAGACCGCGCCGTGGTCGACGAAGTACGCGCGGCGCGACCTGAGCGCGTCGAGGTAGGCGCGGAAGGTGAGACCCGCGGTCGGGCCGGTCGCGACAAGGCGCTCGACTCGTGCCGTGAAATCGGGTGCCGCCGGATCGAGGTACGGGTCCGGTCGGAAGGTCGGCACGACCCGCCCCGCGAATCCAGGATCGGCGGCGAGCACCGTGTGGTCGTCGAGAGGGTCCAGGGCGTCGTCGGTGGTCGCGAGCACCTCGATGCCGAACGAGTCGAACAGCGCGCGCGGGCGCAGTGCGGGCGTGGCGAGCGCATCGTTGATGACGTCGAAGACACGGTCGGCCGAGTCCTCGTCGAGCGCCTCGGTGATCCCGAAGACGCGCTCGAGGGAGTCCGTCATCCAGAAGTCCGAGGCCGTTCCGGCGAACGCGTGCCAGTGGCGGCACACCGCTCGCCAGACCTCACGGGGGTCGGACGGCGAGCCGGCGACCCCGAGCTTCTCGAGCGGGACGCCTGAGGCATGCAGCAGTCGGGTGATGTAGTGGTCGTGGCTGATGAGCAGGCTCGCGGGGTCGGTGAAGGCTGTGTCACGCGCGAGCCAACTTGCAGGCACGTGGCCATGGGGGGAGATGATCGGCGCGTCCGCGATGCTCTCGAGGAGTTCCCTCGCCACCGCGCGAGTCGCGGGGTCGGCGGGAAGGAGGCGATCGGCGCTACGCCGTGACTTCGTCGGCATGGGTCAAGTAAAGCCACAAGCCACCCCGATTGTCAATCGGTTGCCAACCGGGGTTGCGTTGATCGATGCCTCTGCGGCTCTGGGGGTCGAGGTCAGCGAGCGGTGGGCAGTGGCCCGGTCGACTCGCGCGCGACCAGCTCGGTGGTGAGCTCCTCCGAGTCGGCAACCGCCGCGTCGACGCCGATCTTCCGGAACAGCTCTTGGACCGCGACCGCGCCGGCGCCGAGGAGGTCAGCGCGCACGGTGGTCAGGGGAGGGCTGATGAACTCGGCTCCGAAGATGTCGTCGAATCCGGCGACGGAGAGATCCCGAGGGACGTCGATGCCCTTCTCCCGTGCCGCCTTGATGAGGCCGAGCGCGACCAGGTCGTTGTAGGCGACCACCGAGGTGGCGCCCGACGCCTCGACACGCTCGAAGGCTCGCACGCCGCCCTCGATGGTCGGGCTGTTGGGCCCGATCTCGAACACGGACATGCCGAGTGCGCGCGCCGCGTCCAAGAGCGCCTCCCATCGGCGCTCGCTGATCCATGAACGGCCGGGTCCGCTGACGAACGCGACCGTACGGTGGCCGAGCCCATGCAGGTGGTCGACGAGCTGGGTGATCCCGGGCCGCACGTCGGGCGCGACGGAGATCACGCCGTCCATGGCTCGGTTGATCGTGACGAGCGGCTTGCGAGCGGCGATGCGCGTGATCTCGTCGTCGGGCAGGCGGGTGGTCGCGAGCACGATGCCGTCTACCGAGGGGATGAGGCGGTCGATCGTCGCCGCCTCGAGGCTGCCGGACTCCTGGCTCTCCGCGATGATGAGCGTGAAGCCCGCGCGGCTCGCCGCTCGCTCCGCGCCGCGGATGATGCCGAACACGACCGGGTTGGTGATGTCGGCGACCACCACCGCGAGCGTGTTGGTGCGTCCCGTCGGAAGGGCGCGCGCAAGCGGGTTGATATGGAAGTCGAGCTCCGCGGCAGCGGCTCGGATGCGCGCCTCGGTCGCGGCGCTGACGCGTCCGGGCTGGTTGAGCGCCCGGGAGACGGTCGACGGGTTGACGCCTGCGAGCTCCGCGATGTCGTAGATGGTGGGCGCGCCGGACTTTCGTCCGCGGCGTCCGGTCGCGCTGTCGACAGTGCTGTCGCTCATGGGAATCCTCCTGGTCACCACGATCGTAATGGTTGCCAATGGTTGCCAGCGTTCGCCGCGCGGCTGCGCGGCGAACGCTGGAAGAAGGCGGCAACGGCGGTCCCGTCGATGCGCCGGGCTACCGATTGCATGTCTGGCCGGCGTCAGAATCGATGCTGATGCCGGGTGGTCCGCGATGGCGACTGTTTCATGCGGGCCGGTAGTATCGTAGCGGTGTTGGCATTCGGTTGCCATACGCCGCCCTCGCGTGGGCGTGCGCCTCTCTCCGCATAGTCGCAAGGAGTTCAAGTTGTCCCAGGTGAACGAAGTCATGGAGCGGTTGGGCGCGCATCGCCTGGTGCCCGTCGTGGTGCTGGACGATGCGGCGGACGCCGATGGTCTCGCGCGTGCCCTGGTCGCCGGCGGGCTGCCCGTGGCCGAGGTGACGTTCCGCACGCCGGCCGCGGAGGAGTCGATCAAGATCATCGCAGCGCGTGGTGACGTGATCGTCGGCGCCGGCACCGTGCTCACCGTCGACCAGGTCGACCGTGCCGTCGCGGCCGGCGCGTCCTACGTGGTGTCGCCGGGCTTGTCCCGCGCCGTGATCGAGCGCTGCGGCGAGCATGGTGTTGCGGTGTTGCCGGGTGCGGTGACCGCGACCGAGGTGCAGGCCGCCCTCGAGCTCGGCGTGAGCACCCTGAAGTTCTTCCCGGCGGGCACCTCGGGTGGTGCGAAGGCGATCGCGGCCCTCGCGGCGCCCTTCGGTGGGGTGTCGTTCGTGCCGACGGGCGGCATCGGCCGCGCGAACCTGCACGAGTACCTCGCGCTGCCGTGCGTGCATGCGGTGGGCGGCTCGTGGATGGTGCCCCGCGACCTCGTGTCGACGGGTCGGTTCGAGAAGGTGGCCGCGCTCGTGGCCGAGGCCGTCGCGCTGGCGACGGGGAAGGAGGCCTGACATGGCCGTTGTCGAGGTTCGCCCCGCGGCGGAGTGCCGGTACGACGCGGTCTCGCTGGGCGAGGTGATGCTGCGTCTGGATCCGGGCGAGGGTCGGATCCGGACCGCGCGGTCGTTCACGGCGTGGGAGGGCGGCGGCGAGTACAACGTCTCGCGGGGCCTGTCGCGCGCGTTCGGCTACCGCACCGGCATCGTCACCGCGCTGGCCGACAACGAGGTGGGGCGCCTGGTCGAGGGGCTCATCCTCGCCGGTGGCGTCGACACGTCGCATCTGGTGTGGAAGGCGTATGACGGCATCGGCCGGGGCGTGCGCAACGGTCTGAACTTCACCGAGCGGGGCTTCGGCGTGCGCGGTGCGGTGGGTGTGTCCGATCGTGGCCACACCGCCGCGTCGCAGCTCGCCCCGCAGGACGTCGACTGGGACCACCTGTTCGGCACGCTCGGCGTGCGCTGGCTGCACACCGGCGGCATCTACGCCGCCCTGTCGGACACCGCCGCCGAGACCGTCATCGCCGCCGTCGAGGCCGCGCATCGTCACGGCACGGTCGTGTCCTACGACCTCAACTACCGGCCGAGCCTGTGGAAGGCCATCGGCGGCATCGACAAGGCCCGAGAGGTCAACCGCGCGATCGCGCCGCACGTCGACGTGATGATCGGCAACGAGGAGGACTTCACCGCCTCGCTGGGCTTCGAGGTCCCGGGTGTCGACGAGTCGCTCGCCGAGCTCGACGTCGCAGGCTTCGCCGCGATGATCGACGAGGTCTCTCAGGCCTACCCGAACTTCCAGGTCATCGCCACGACGATGCGTACCGTGCGCTCCGCGACGGTCAACGACTGGGGCGCCCTGGCCTGGTCCAAGCGCTCCGGACTGGTGCGCGCGACGCAGCGCGACGGCCTCGAGATCCTCGACCGCGTCGGCGGCGGCGACTCCTTCGCGAGCGGTCTGATCCACGGCCTCATCGAGGGCGTGGACCTGCAGACTGCCGTCGACTACGGCGCCGCCCACGGCGCCCTGGCCATGACCACCCCCGGCGACACGACCATGGCCACCAAGGCCGAGGTCTACAAGCTCGCCGCCGGCGGCGGCGCCCGCGTCGACCGCTGACGGCCCCATCGTCCAGCTGACACCACGAACGACACGGCCGCGCCATCGCGGCGATTGGAAGGAAGACCCATGGAGAAGACCTGGCGCTGGTACGGCCCCAAGGACGCCGTGACGCTCAGCGACGTCCGGCAGACGGACGCGACCGGGGTGGTTACCGCGCTGCATCACATCCCGAACGGCGAGGTGTGGTCGGTCGAGGAGATCAGCAAGCGGCAGGCCGAGTGCGAGTCGGCGGGCCTGTATTGGTCGATCGTCGAGTCCGTTCCCGTGCACGAGGACATCCGCCGCGGGCTCGACACGCGCGACGGGTGGATCGACAAGTACTGCGAGACGATCCGCAACCTCGCCGAGTGCGGCGTCGACATGATCTGCTACAACTTCATGCCGGCGCTCGACTGGACGCGCACGGACCTCGACTGGCCGCTCCCGAACGGTGGCACGGCGCTGCGCTACGACGCCGACGCCGTCGCGGCCTTCGACATGTGGGTGCTGGAGCGCCCGGGCGCCGAGGCGGACCACACGCCCGAGCGCGTCGCGAGCGCCCGCACCTGGTTCGACGGCGCGACGGCCGACGAGATAGACCGGGTCACGCGAACTCTGCTCGCGGGCCTGCCGGGCTCGGAGGAGTCCTACACCGTCGAGGAGTTCCGCGAGGCGCTCGCCGCGTACGACGGGCAGACGCACGAGTCGATGCGGGGCAACCTCAAGTATTTCCTCGAGCGGATCATCCTGGTCGCGGAGGAGGTCGGCGTCCGGATGGCGATCCACCCGGACGACCCGCCTTTCGACCTCTTCGGCATCCCGCGCGTCGTCTCGACCATGGCCGACGCGCAGTGGCTGCTCGACGCCGTCCCGAGCCCCGCGAACGGGCTCACCCTGTGTGTTGGATCGTATGGTGTGCGAGCCGACAACGACGTGGTCGAGATGGCCCGCCGGTTCGCTGATCGCATCTACTTCTCACACCTGCGCTCGACGCGCCGCGAAGAGGATCCCGAGAGCTTCCACGAGGCGGTGCACATCGACGGCGACATCGACATCGTCGGCGTGGTGCGCGAGCTCGTGAAGGAGGAGCGCCGGCGCGGCGATGAGGGTCCGCGGATCTCGGTCCGTTCGGACCATGGTCACCGCCTTCTCGACGATCTCACGCGCGACAGCACGCCCGGCTACCCGCTCATCGGCCGTATGAAGGGCCTGGCCGAGGTGCGTGGGGTGGAGCTCGCCGTGAACCGAGGGCTCGACGGCGATCTGGCCTGAAGTAGGCTCACGAGGCCCGCAGGCCGCGTCGACGGCGCGGCCTGCGGGCCTCGTCGCGTCATGACGGGGGACACGGCCGATGCGCTGCCTGCAAGTAGGCCGGAATTCAACCGGTTGCGCCCGCGCTCCACCCTGTAATCGAATTGTTACTCGACCAAGGTCATTCTGCGCATGGCAATCGGTTGGCAAAACCGCTTGCCATGCATTAGTGTCGGTGCGTCGGAGCCGGGTGCTTGGGGGCGATGGAGTCCCCGAGCGGCGCTCCTCCTTCATGGCGGAGGGGGGCGAGGTACGCGTGCCAGCTTCGCGGTCGCACTTGACAACAAAGGAGTTAGTGATGCGCACCATCTCTCGCAGCTCGCAGAAGCTGCGTTTCAGCGCCGCGGTGTTCGCCACCGCAGCGATTCTGGCCACGGCGGCGTGCTCGAGCGCCGGGGACGAGCCCGAGTCGTCGGGATCGGCGGCACCGGCCGACTCGGTCGACACGCCGACTGAGCTCTCGATCGCGATTCAGCGCGAGCCCCAGGGCTTCGACGTGGTGAATCTCTCGGCGGGTACCGATGCCTACATCTGGGCCTCGCTCTACGACCGCCTGCTGGTCTCCGACGCCGATGGCCTCCCGGCACCCTCCGCCGCGACGGCTTGGGAGTGGTCGGACGACGAGTTGACCCTCACCCTCACCCTGCGCGACGACCTCACCTTCTCGGATGGATCTGCCGCCACCTCGGCCGACGTGGTCGCAACGCTGCAGAAGATCCAGACCGAGACCGGCCCCAACCAGGCCACCATGGCGCTCGTGTCGGGCATCGAGGCTCCCGATGACACCACCGTCGTGATCACCTTCTCCGCCAAGGATGCGGCGTTCCTCGACAACCTCACCAAGATCACGGGCGTCATCGGCGACGACGCGTCGCTCGACGCCGCCGACGCGGTCACCAACCCGCTCGGTTCGGGCCCCTACACGCTGGACACCGCGGCAACCGTGACCGGTTCGCAGTATGTGCTCCTCAAGCGTGACGACTACTGGAACGCCGACGCGTACCCGTTCGAGACCGTCACCATCAAGGTGATCGCCGACACGACCGCCATGGACAACGCGCTGCTGTCCGGTGAGATCAACGTCGGTGATGTCGGCCAGGGCTCGCTCGACTCGGCAGAGTCGCAGGGCATCGCCCTCACCGAGATCCCGGGCTCGGGCCTGTTCAACCTCAAGTTCCTCGACCGTGACGGCACCATCGTCCCGGCGCTCGCCGACGAGCGAGTGCGTGAGGCGATCAACATGGCGCTCGACCGCGCCGGTATCGCTACCGCCCTCATGCAGGGCTACGCGACGCCCGTCGAGCAGATCGCCTTCCCCGACACCGCGTCGTACGTCCCGTCGCTTGACGACACGTACGCCTACGACGTCGAGGCGGCGAAGGCGCTGATGGCCGAGGCCGGCTACGCGGACGGCTTCTCGGTCACCATGCCGAGCCTCATCTACACGTCGACCATGGACGCGACCGTCACACAGCTGCTCTCCGACATCGGCATCACCGTGGAGTGGGTCCCGATCCCGGCCTCGGACACCGCCATGGCCATCATGGGCGGCGAGTACGCGATGGCGGTCTGGGTCGACGGCCTCGCGACGCCCGCGCGTCAGTTCCTCAACACCTACGACGAGAACGCGTTCCAGAATCCGTTCCACAACACCGACCCGGAGCTCACCGAGCTGCTCAATGCGCTGAAGGATGAGGTGGACCCTGTCGCCCAGGGCCCGCTGGCGCAGGCGGTGAACGAGTGGGTGGTCGAGCACGCGTGGGACGCGCCGATCGTCAACGGTACCCGCGTCATCGGCGCCCGAGAGGGCTACGCCTACCTGGGCTCCACGTCCAACAGCTTCACCACCCTCTCGCTGTTCGGCGTCGAGGGCTAAGAAGTCCCATCCCGGTGGGCGGGGCGCGTGCGCTCCGCCCACCGGGCCACCTTCTCCCGAGGTCTCACATGTTTCTCTTCGCAATGCGGCGGATCGGCACGGGGTTCATCCTGTTCCTCATCGTCGCGCTCATCACCTTCTGGCTGCTGAGCTTCTCCTTCGACAGTGTCATCGCGCAGAAGCTCGGCACCGCCGCCAGCCCCGAGACGATCGCCGCCCTCAAGTCCGAGATGGGCCTGGACCGATCCGTGGTCGTCCAGTATCTCGATTGGCTTCAAGGTGTGTTTCACGGAGACCTCGGCCGTTCGCTGTACACCCAGGAGCCCGTGATCGACGCCGTGCCTCCGCGCATGGTCGTCACCCTGTCGATCGTGATCCCCGCGCTCTTGATCGCCACGGTGATCGCGGTCATCTTGGGCGTGTTCGCGGCCTCGCGTGGAGGTGGCGCCGACAAGGGGGCGCAGGGCCTCATGCTCTTCGGCTACCTCGTCCCGAACCTCCTGGTCGCGATCCTCCTGACGGTGGTGCTCGCAGTCAACCTCCACTGGCTGCCGGCCACCGGCTACGTCCGCTTCGGAGATGACCCGGTCGGCTGGCTGAAGTCCATCACCATCCCCGTGATCGCGCTCGCGATCGGCGGAGCGGCCGCCATCGCGAACCAGGTCCGCGGCGCGATGATCGACGAACTCCGCAAGGACTACGTCCGCACGCTCCGCACCCGCGGCGTCAGCACCCGCGCGGTGGTCTACAAGCACGCGCTCCGCAACGCCGCCGGCCCGGCGCTCACCGTGTTCATGATCACGTTCACCAACATGTTCGGCGGCGCGCTGATCATCGAGCAGGTATTCGCCCTGCCCGGCTTCGGCACCTACAGCTTCAACAGCGCGCTCCAGGTCGACTACCCGGTCCTCATGGGTCTCACCGTCTTCGGCGTCGCGCTCACGCTGGGCGTCAACCTGCTGACCGACCTCGCAAACGGCTGGCTCAACCCGAAGGCGAGGATCTACTGATGTCCGCTCCCACCACCGTCACCGCCGAAGTCGAGGAGAAGCGTCGCGGCACTGTCGCGCGCCTGATCCGTGACCCCCAGGCGGTCGTCACCGGCTCCATCCTGCTCCTCATGGTGCTCGCGGGCCTGTTCGCGAACGTCATCGCACAGCACGGGCCCAACGAGGCCAGCCTCTCGGCTGCCCTCGCGCCTGTCGGCACGCCGGGCTATCCGCTCGGCGGCGACCAGTCCGGGCGCGACATCCTCGCCCGGCTCCTGCACTCCATCAACACTGCGGTCGTGTCCGCGCTCATCGGCGCCTCGGTGGCCGCCCTCGTGGGAACCGTGAGCGGACTTATCGGCGGGTACTTCCTCAAACTGCGCGGCGTCACCGAGTGGGTCTTCACGCTCATCATGACCTTCCCCGGCATGCTGCTGCTGATCCTGCTCATGCCGGTCACGAAGGGCGACTACCGCTTCACGATGCTGATCTTCGGCGTGCTGCTCTCGCCGGGCATCTACCGCATCGTGCGCAACATGACCATCGGTGTGAGCAACGAGCTCTACGTCGATGCCGCCAAGGTCTCGGGCGTCACGAATCCCCGCATCCTTTTCCGCCACGTGCTGAGCGTGGTCCGCGGACCCATCGTCATCTCGACGGCATTCCTGTGCGGCACCTCGATCAGCACCCAGTCGGGCCTCGCGTTCCTCGGTGTCGGCTCGAAGGAGATCCCGTCGTTCGGCGCCATGATCAGTGAGGGCTTCAAGAACATCCATCTCGCGCCCGCCCAGTACCTGTGGCCGTCCCTGGCGCTCGGTCTGATGAATGCGTGCATCGTGCTGTTCGGCAACTCGCTGCGCGACATCCTGCAGGGTGCCCAGCCGAAGCCCCAGAAGATCGCCGTCGCACACGTGGCGCAGGGATTCGAGGCACTCGACATCGACACCGGCAAGGCGTCGTTGCTGTCGGTTCGCGACCTCGGCATTGCCTACCGTTCACCCGCAGGCGACCTCAACGAGGTCGTGCGAGGAGTCTCGCTCAACTTGAAGGCGGGAGAGACCCTCGGCCTGGTCGGCGAGTCGGGCTCGGGCAAGACGCAGACCGCCTTCGGCGTGCTCGGGGTGCTCCCGAACGAGGCTCTGGTCACGCGCGGCTCGGTCCGTATCGACGGCAAGGAGATCCTCGGCCTGCCGGAGGCCGACCTCATCAACGTGCGTGGCTCTCAGATCGCCTACGTGCCGCAGGAGCCGATGTCGAACCTCGACCCGGTCTACACAGTCGGCAAGCAGCTGATCGAGGGCATCATGGCCTCCACGGGCGTGAAGCGCGCCGCAGCCAAGGAACGCGCTCTCGAATTGCTCGATCGCGTGGGCATCCCCGACCCGGCGAAGACCTTCAAGTCGTACCCGCACGAGATCTCCGGCGGCATGGCGCAGCGTGTGCTGATCGCGGGCGCAGTCGCCGCCGCTCCTCGCATCCTCATCGCGGACGAGCCCACCACGGCGCTCGACGTCACCGTCCAGGCGGACATCCTCGACCTGCTGCGTGACCTGCAGCGCGAGATGGGTATGGCCATCGTGCTGGTGACCCACAACTTCGGCGTGGTGGCGGACATCTGCGACCGCATCGCGGTGATGAAGCAGGGCGAGATCGTCGAGCAGGGAACCACCGTCGACGTCTTCGCTGATCCGCAGCACGACTACACCAAGATGCTGCTCAACTCGATCCTCGACGAGGACACCGTGCGCTCGGACGCACCGGTGCTCGTCGAAGCCGCTGGAGGTGAGGTGCGATGAACGCGCCGCTGCTCAAGGCCGACGGCCTCAAGGTCTCGTACCCGGTGCGAGGCCTCGGAAAGAAGCCCATCGAGATCGTCCACGGTGTGGACTTCGAGGTCGGTCGCGGGGAGACTCTCGGGATCGTCGGCGAGTCCGGGTCGGGCAAGACCACCATCGGTCGAGCCATCCTCGGCCTCGCGATGGTCACCGGCGGTTCGGTTCGGTTCGACGGTCGCGACATCTCCCACCTCGGTGCACGAGACCGACGGGACTTGTCGAAGGGCATCCAGGTGGTGTTCCAGGACCCGTACAGCTCGCTCAACCCCTCGCTGACGATCGGCGCGACGCTGGCCGAGCCGCTCATCGTCCAAGGCTGGGACAAGGCGAAGGCCACCAGGCGCGTCCTCGACCTGCTCGACCGGGTCGGCCTCCCGAAGAACGCCGCGGCACGCCTGCCGCGCGAGTTCTCGGGCGGCCAGCGTCAGCGCATCGCCATCGCACGCGCGCTCGCACCGTCGCCGCGGCTCATCGTGTGCGACGAGCCGGTCTCCGCGCTCGACCTGTCAACCCAGGCCACCGTGATGGACCTGCTCATCGACATCCAGCGCGAGCAGGGCGTCGCGTACCTGTTCGTGTCGCACGATCTCGCGGTGGTGCGACACATCAGCCACCGCACCGCGGTCGTGTACCGGGGCGACATTGTGGAGCAGGGGAGCACACGCCAGGTCACCGAGCAGGCGGAGCACCCGTACACGCAGCGTCTGCTGCTCGCAGCCCCGGTCGCGGACCCGCTCCGCCAGGAGAAGCGGCGCGCGGATCGCGAGAGGCTGCGCGCGGCCCAGCGCGAGGCCGACCTGCAGGCCGCAGGATTCTAGTTCTCACCGATGATGGGAATTGTGTTGTTGCCATATCTTGACCGTTCGCTCGATCCGCAGGCCCGTGCCGAAGACCTGCTGAAAAGGCTCACGCTCGAGGAGAAGGCGCGGCAGCTCTGCGGCGTCACCTCTGCGAACCTCACGAGCATGGTCGGAGGCCTCGACCAGGCGAAGATCGACGCGGCGCTGGAGCACGGGATCGGTCAGGTCGGTGCGATCACGTCGATCGCCGGCGCGCCCGCGGAGGTGGCGCAGGCGGTGAACCGCATCCAGCGCCACCTCGTCGAGAACACCCGCATGGGCATCCCCGCCGTGTTCCACACCGAGGCGCTCAACGGTGTCCTCTCGCGCTCGTTCACCGTGTTCCCGACGGGCAGCGGGCTGGCCGCCACCTGGCGGCCCGAGCTCGTCGCCCGCATGGCGGACGTCATGCGCGGCCAGCTCAAGTCACTGGGCATCCGTCAGGCGCTCGCGCCCGTGCTCGACCTCGCTCGCGACGCTCGCTGGGGTCGCGTCCACGAGACATACGGCGAGGAGCCGCTTCTGGCCTCAGCCATGGGGGTGGCTTATGTCTCGGCCATGCAGGGTGAGAGCCTGGACGAGGGTGTCATCGCGACGGCGAAGCACTTCCTCGGCTACTCGGCGACGGAGGCGGGACAGAACATGGCCGCCACTCAGGCCGGTCCGAGGGAGCTCCGCGACGTGCACGCGGCTCCTTTCGAGGCTGCGATCCGCCATGCCGGGCTTCAGAGCGTCATGAACTCCTACTCGGAGGTCGACGGCGTGCCCGTCGGTTTCTCCGCCGAGATCCTCGACGACCTGCTGCGGGGCGAGCTCGGGTTCACCGGCACTGTGGTCTCCGACTACCGCACCGTGCAGTACGCCGTGACACGGCAGCACGCAGCGCCGGACGCTCGCACCGCTGGGCGGCTTGCGCTCGAGGCCGGTCTCGATGTCGAGCTGCCGGACGCGTACGGGTATGGCTTCCAGCTCGTGGACGCGGTGCGCGCCGGCGAGATCAGCGAGTCGGTCGTGGATCGCTCCGTGATGCGCGTTCTCGAGCAGAAGTTCGCGCTCGGTCTCTTCGAGAACCCGTACGCCGATGAGGCTGACGCCGAGAGCGCCGCCGGCGCAGGCGTGCCGTTGGCGTACGAGCTCGCCGCCGAGTCGGTCACCCTGCTCGCCAACGATGGCGCACTTCCGATCCGTCGGTCGGTCACGCGCGTGGCCGTCGTCGGTCCCTACGCCGATGACGTGCGCGCCGGATTCGCGAACTACACCTACCCGGTCCTCGCCGAGATGATGCGGGGCATCGCGTCCGGCAAGGCGCGGCTCGCGGGGTGGGAGCTCGACTTCAGCTCGCTGCCCGACCACGTCCGCGAGCACATGGAGGCTCGGCAGGCCGAGGCAGCGGCGGTCGACCCGCAGGAGGAGATCCGCGTGCAGCACGGAAGCGTGGGTCTCGCCGAGGCGCTGCGCGCGCTTCTGCCTGAGGCGGAGATCATCGTGGCACCCGGAACCGGTGTCGTCGAGAGCGAGGGCCTGGACATTCGGGACGCAGTCGAAGCGGCTCGCGGTGCCGACCTCGTGATCCTCGCGCTCGGTGGACGCTCGGCGGCGTTCGAAGGTGCGGCGACCGAGGGTGAGGGGTCGGACTCAGCCACCCTGGTGCTTCCCGAGGTGCAGCGCGAGCTCTGCGCCGCGATCGCGGCGGCCGGCGTGGAGACGGTCTCGGTGGTCTTCGCAGGCAAGGCTTACGATCTCGCGCCCGTCCTCGAGGCGTCGTCCACCGTGCTGCTCTCGGCGTATCCGGGTCAGGAAGGCACACGCGCCGTCGCTGCGGCGCTCGTCGGCGACGTCAACCCTTCGGGCAAGCTTCCCTACACGGTGCCGCGTCACGTCGGTCAGGTCCCCATGTACCAGGGGCAGCACCTGGGGAGCGGCCAGCACAGGACCGCCGCGGACAATTTCCAGACGTATGTCGACATGGAGCGTTTCCCCCTGTTCCCCTTCGGCCACGGCCTGTCCTACACATCCTTCGACTACGGCGAGATGGTGCTCGACGAGAGCGCGCGCGACGCGGGCATCTTCACGTTGACGGTCGGGGTGACGAACACGGGGGCCGTCCCCGGGGCAGAAGTGATTCAGGTCTACGGCACCCTTCCCGCAGTCGGCATGGCACGCCCGGCCCAGCAGCTGATGGGCTTCGCCAAGGTTCCGCTCGAGCCCGGGCAGTCCGCGGCGATCACGTTCACGCTCGACGCGGCGCAGCTGGCGTACACCGATGCCAGGGGAGACTTCGGGTTCGACGGCGGCCGCCTCGACCTACGGGTCGGTTCGTCCTCGACCGACATCCGAGTGTCCGGCGCGGTCGACCTGCCACCAGGCCCCCATGACGTCCCTCGCGGGCGTGGGCTCCTGCCCGGTCCGGTGACTATCGCATCGCCCTTGTGAACTGACCTTCTCGCTCCACGCCCGGCGAGGCGCCCGGTGTCGAGTGGATGCCTCGTGAGGTCGTCCGTCTGCGGCCCGAGCGGCCCACGCGTCGTATCGGGAACGCCGGGAGCGGGATCCGTGCCGCCGCATCGTCTCGCGGTGCCGCCGACCGCGGCATCGGCGGCGCGCGGTCGGTGGGCCCGCCGCACGTATCCTGTGCTGCGCTTGAGGCGCCGCACGTGTCTCCGGGTATGCGCTATCCCGAGGACGTTCGTCCCAATCTGTGGGTGAACCTGGACCATTGCGCGACATGGGTGCCGAAGCGGCTGGCAACCGGTTGGCATTCTGGGCTCGCACCTGTTCTAATGGAGCGCATCGAAGGGAGCCGGAACTGGTCCGGCTCGAGACGAAGAGGTTGACATGAGCAGCACCGAGGTAGCGGTGGATTCCCTGCCCGAGCCGATCGAGCTCGCGGCAGGTGAGGCGCCGCAGCAGGCCAAGCCGTGGTCCAAGCGATACATTGCGCTCCTCTTCTTGGCGCAGTTCGCGATCTACGTTGGATCGATCGCGCCGGGCTCGTTCTCGATGTCGCTGAAGATCGCGGCGATCAACCCAGACGCGAAGGAGTCTCTCCTCGCGGTGGTGCTCACCACCGCAGCGGTGGTGCTCATCTTCATCAATCCCCTCACCGGAGTGCTCAGCGACGCGACGCGGAGCCGGTTCGGGCGACGTCGCCCCTGGATGGTCGGCGGTCTGATGGCCGGCATCCTCGGCTACGGCGTCATCGCGATCTCGTCGTCCTTCGCCGTGGTCCTTGTGGGCTGGGTCGTGGGCTACATCGGTCTCGTGACCATGGGTGCGATGCTCCTGACCCACATGGGCGACTCGCTCCCCGAGAAGCAGCGTGGCATGGTTGCCGGCGTCAACGGGGCTATCACCCAGGTTGCCGCCATCGCGGGCGTAGTCGTCGCCGGCGTGGTCGTGGCGCAGCCCGCGTTGACATTCATGGTGCCCGTCGCGGTGACGCTGCTCGGTTCGGCCGCCTTCATCATCAAGATGAACGACCCGTCCTCCCTGGACCTGCCCCGCACCAGGGTGAGCGTCCTCGGGGTCTACAAGACGATGCTGTTCAATCCGCGGCAGCACCCGGACTTCGCGTGGACCTGGATCAGCAAGCTGTCGGTGTTCATCGGCATCTACATGTTCTCGGTCTACACGGTGTACTTCATCGGCGCGCGCCTGGGGATCGACGCCTCCGCGATCGCAGCACTGTCGGCCACGGCTGGCGCCATCACGATGATCACCTCGATCGTCGGTGCCCTCGGCTCCGGCTGGCTCTCGGACAAGATCGGCCGGCGCAAGCCCCTGATCCTCGTCAGCGGCGCGCTCATGGCGGTCGCGTTCGTCGTCACAGGGTCGATGACGACGGTAGTCGTGTACATCTTCGGAGCGGTGGTGTTCTCGCTCGCATCTGGGATTTTCGGCGCTGTCGACCAGGCGCTCACACTTGATGTCATCCCGGACCGTGTCGAGTCCGGTCGTTGGGTGGCGATCATGGCCCTCGCAAACGAGATCCCCAAGGCGATCGCCCCCGTGGTCGCGGCCGTGGTCCTCGCGGTCATCGGCGGTGGGGACAACTACGCGATGGTCTACTACGTCGGCGCCGTGTTCGGGATCCTTGGCGGACTACTGGTGCTGCCGATCAGGTCGGTGCGCTGACAGGCGTCTCCGCGACCCCCGCTACTGCCGGACGCTGGAGCCGTCGGCTCCGGGGCGGTTATTGTCGCCTGGACGGCGCGGAACCGGTCTACCGATGGGTGCGGGTTTCTTGGACTGCGGTCCACGATGCCACGCTGCTGCCCGCAATGGGCTCGTTGCGGGCAGCAGCGTGCGCCCTCGCGGCGGGAGCCTCCGTGAACGACCGCCAGCAAGCGTGCTAGAGCAGTACGAGCGCGAGAGCGCCCAGCGCGATGGGCGCGCCGATCGCTATGCCCGCGGTTGAAGCGTGGCCGAGCAGGCGGTGCGCCCTCAGGGTCGGCGTCGACACCTCCCACCTGCTGACCGTGAGGGGCTCATCGCGGAGGGCTAGGCCGATGAACGGGTACGCCTCGACATCTTCGACGAATGCCGGCCGGCTTCCATCGGGCAGCACGAGGTTGCTGCTCGCTCCGCGCCAGCTCGCCCGGAACGATGCGCGCATGGCCTCTGCCTGCGTCGAGAAGGACGTGAGTCGAGGCGTCGCGGTCAGCCGGCCCTTATCGAACGTCGCGAGGCCAGAGGCGATCACCGTGCCGACCAGCTGTCGCACCGCCTCGTGGTCCCGCGCGAGCGCCGGGTCAATGAAGTCCCGCATGATCGTGCTGGGGCGCGCGCGGTGGAGCGCTGCGTCGGCTATCGATCCCAGCGGTCCCGACCAGTCATCGAGCAACGGCATGCAGGCGATGCTAGCCGACAATCGATTGCCGTCGGGTCGCGGGGACGCGGGGCTGCGGGTGCCGGCGCTGGTGCGCCTCCGCTGCGACGGGTTTGAAGCGAGCGCGCTTCATTGCGGCGTGAAGGCGGGATGCGAGGCTGTGGTGTGGTCACGCCGCCGCGCCCCGGCAACGTCGCAGCACACCGCGCACTCGCACACCGATGCCGTGACCTGAATCGCCGGTTCCGCCCTGACGAGACGAAAGTGCTTCAGGGCGGCGACGGCGCGTGTCGGGCTTCCTCGCGTTGCGGCTGCAGGGCATGGGCGGCCACTGCGCGATCTCCGTCGCCGCTGTGCCATCAGTGTCCACGTGGAGCACTTCGGCCCCTGGGAGGCTCTCGCGCGGTGCGCGAAGCCTGCCGGGCGCCCACTGAGCGAGCCGGCGTGAGCGGTCAGCGACCGAGGGGGAGAGGTGACGGTGACTTGGTGACGCCGAACGCGAACGTCGTGGTGATGGCCCCGAGGCCGGGAATGGGACGGATGGCGCGACGCAGGAGAACCTCGTACTCGGCGAACGATCCGACCGTGATCTTCGCCATGTAGTCGTCGTCGCCCGCAAGCAGATGGGCCTCGACGACCTCGGGAGTGTCGCGCAGCGCCTGCTCGACGCCGTCGACCACCTCTGGCGTGTGGCGAACGAGCTTGAGTCGGGCGAACGCTGTGATCGCGAGTCCCACGGCGGCTGCGTCGACGGTCGCGCGGTAGCCTGCGATCGCGCCCTCGGCCTCCAGCCTCCGTACGCGTCGCAGGCATGGGGAAGGCGAGAGCCCGACGCGGTCGGCGAGGGCCTGGTTGGTGAGCCGTCCGTCGGATTGCAGCTCGCGCAGGATGTCGAGGTCGATCTCATCGAGTGTTATCACACACACAGATTGGCAGAATCTGCCAACTGGAGTCGCTCGTGGGGTCAAAATTGCTATCACCTGCCCTGATCACTTTTCTAGTCTTGCGGCATGTCGAAAACTGTTCCCGCCCACCGGGCAGCCCTCGGGTCGACCGCCGTCGGCGTGCTCGCGATGCTCGTTGCGCTGACCGCGTGGTCGGGCTTCGCGCTTTCGCTTCGTGGAGCGTCACGCTCGTCGCTCGAGCTCGCTGATATCGCGGCGATACGCTTCGCAGTGCCGGCTCTCGCGCTTGCGTGGCGTGTTCCTCGCACGCTCCGCGCGCTGCGTCTCGAGAATCGCGGCGCCCTCGCAGCGCTCTGTGTCGGTGCGGGAGCGCCCTATGTCGCGATCGTCGCTGCTGGTGGGGCCTTGACGAGCGCGACGTTCGTCGGGCTGATGACGCCGGGCACGGTTCCGCTCGCGGTAGCGGGCCTGCGCGCAATGTCTCGTCGGGGAACGGCAACGCGAACCCAGGGTCTCGGCCTCGTGCTGATCGGGAGCGGGGCCACCGCGTACGCCGTTCGGTCGGACTTGCCGGCCGAGGGGATCGTGCTTCTCGCTCTTGCCGCCGTCCTGTGGGGCGCCTACACGCTCGCGGTTCACGAGACCACGCTCGATCCGCTCGACGTGACGGTCCTCGTGGCGGTCCCATCCGCGGTCGCCGTTGCCGTCGTCGCGATGACAGGCGCGATGCCGTCGGCGCTGTTGGCGGGAACCGCGCAGGCGGTCGACGTCGTCGCCTTCGTCGTCGTGCAGGGGCTGCTTGTCGGGGTCCTATCGAGCGTCGCATACGCGGCTGCCGCGCGCAGGCTTGGAGCGGCTGCGGCGGCGGGGTTCGGGACCCTGTCGCCTGCGATCACCGCCCTGATGGCGACGCGAGCGGGCGAGCCGCTCGCCGGGGTGACCGCGGTCGCGCTCGTCATGGTCGTGGCGGGGTCGGCGACGCCGCTGGTGGCGAAGTCGGCGTCGCGGCTGCGGAAGAGGCATCGGGGCGACGTCAAGCTGGTCGCAGGGTGAATCGCGCCGGTCGGAAGGATGAGGCGACCGTGCGTCTGGATGACGCCGGCACTGGCCAGCGCGAGAGCGTTGTCGAGGCAGGTGGCGACCTGAGCACCATTCCGGTCGAACGTCTTGGGGTGCGCTTCGTGCGCTTCCCGCGTGGTTGAGGATCCTTTGTTCACGGGAAGCGGACGCTCCAGTGCGCGACGCGCGGGGCGTGGCGCGATTGTCGGCGCAGCACGCCCCGCGTCGCCTTGGTGTCCGTGTCGTCACCCGAGGACGGCGTCGCGTGGGAGGAGCGCCGCCACGGCGGACCCGGCCAGCGCAGCGAGACCACCGGCGACGAGCGCAACAGTGAATGCGTGCGCGCTCGGATTCCCCGCACTGGTCGCGAGCTCCGCGAGCAGCGTGCCGATGCCTGCCGCGGCGAGGCTCGAGCCGATCGACCGGACGAGCGTGTTCAGCGAGTTCGCGCCAGCGGTGTGCTCGGGCGGCGTGAAGCCGATGATGATCATCGGGATCGCCGCATACGCCAGCCCGATGCCCACGTTGCACACCATCACGGCCGCCATGAGGCCCGCGGTGGAGTCCATCTCCAGCGCCGCGAGAGCGTACCCGCAGGCGATCACCACCGCGCCGCACATGAGCGTGACGCGATAGCCGATCGCCCGGCCGAGCCGTGCGGCGAAGGGGGCCGCGAGCATCATTACCATGCCGCCGGGAAGCAGCAGCAGGCCTGCGCGCAGCATCGACTGGCCGAGCCCGAAGCCGGTCTCGACCGGCAGCTGGAGCACTTGCGGGATCACCAGGGACTGGGCGTACATCGAGGCGCCCACCAGGAGCGATGCGAGGTGGGCGAGAGCAGGGCCCCGTCGCGCCGCACCGCGCACGTCCACCAACGGATGCTTGCTGGCGAGCTCGACGGCCACGAATGCCAGCATGGCCGTGGTAGCCACCCCGATGAGCAGGAGCGTCTGGCCGCTCGCCCAGCCCCAGCGACCTCCCTGGGAGATCGCGAGCAGCAGCGCCAGCAGCGCGACGGTGAGAAGTGTGGCGCCCGCCGTGTCGAAGCGCTGGCGCGCCTCGCCGGCCCGGGACCGGCGGCGGGGTGGCACGGCGTGCCACGTGAGCACGGCGGCGACCGTCGCCAGCGCGGCGACCCCCCAGTAGGTGACGTGCCAGTCGGCGTACTGCGAAAGGGCCGCGGAGGCGGGAACCGTGATCGCGCCGCCGATGCCGGTGGAGGCGCCGACGATGGCGGTGGCGCCGCCCACGCGATCGGCTGGCAGCACCTCGCGCAGCAGGCTCAATCCGAGCGGGACGATGCCCATGCCGAGGCCCTGCAGTGCGCGGCCCGCGACCATGACCTCCAGGCTGCTGGCGGTGGCGCACAGCAGGGAGCCGCCGATCAGCGGCGCCAGGCTGACGAGCACCATCCTGCGGGCGCCGTACATGTCGCCCAGGCGGCCCGCGATGGGCACCGCGACAGCGGAGGCGACCAGCGTGACGGTGACGGCCCACGCGGTGTCGGTGGGAGAGGCGTGGAAGATCTCCGGGAGCAGGCCGAGGATCGGGACGATGAGAGTCTGCACAGCGGCCGCGAGGCCTCCCGCGAGCGCCAGCGCCGCGGTCACCGCACCTGTGCGCACCGGCGGGGTGGGGGCGGCGGTGGGAGGTCCCGGCCGGCCCGCCGAGACCGCGGCGGTCATGCCGCACGCTCCGCGATGAGCGAGGAGGCTGCGCCGCACGCGGCGTGCACGTCGATGAGACGACGCCCGCGCTTGATGGTCGTCGACACGCGCTGCTTGCGGAGCACCGACTGATAAGTGGGATAGCCGGCGAACCAGAGGACGAGGCCGACCAGGCCGATCAGGAGTGCGCCCGCCGATCCGCCGCCTTCCCACTGGAACACCGAGATCGCGAGCGGCACGCAGCCGAGCGCTCCGAGCGTGCCGGCGGCGGCGACCGCACGACGCTCGGCGAGGCCCGAGAGGAACTCGACGTCGGCGAGCGCCGCGTGGCACTCGGCCTCGAGCGCGGCGAGCTCCGGGTCGGTACCCAGCGCGTAGTCGCGCTTGAGGCGCAGCTCCACGGTCGGCTTGGGACGATGCGTGGTGGACGCGCCCTCGACGCTCCACCCGAAGGCGCGTCGGGCGTCGACGTGCATGGCCTCGTGGTCGCGCGGTACCTCGACGGTGACGTAGTCGTATCCGGTGTAGCGGTGGGTCATGACGGCCTCCTCGGCAGCTCAGCCCGGTCCGATACCAGGCGATGGCTCGATGGTCACGGAGGCGAGCCCCCGGCGCGTCGTGCCGGTGCACCGAGCCGAGTACTGCATCCGCGGTACCCGCACCGCTCCTGAGGGACCACGACGCGCGCTGCGGGGGATGCCACCATGGGCCCATGCCCCCGTCCCCGTCCCCGTCCCCTGGATCTCGCCTGTCCGTCACCCCGGACTCGGTCACGCTCGCCGCGCGCGCGCTGGTGACGCTCATCGCGCTCGTGGTCGTCGCGGTGGCCGCACCCGCGGGCGAGTTCGCCGAGGTCGCGGCAGCGCTGGTGATCACAATCGGCGTGTGGCTGCCCGCGCACCGCTGGGCCATCGCCCTCGCACTGATCGCGGCGGCGCCTCTCGTGGATGCCGCCGCCTCGACGGACCCGGCGGGCGTATTCTCCATGGCAGCGTTCGCCTCGTTGGTGTTGGCCGTGCGCGAGCCCCGGGCGCTGCTGATCGGCGGGGTGATCGGTGCGAGCGCCCTCGTGGGCGTGGCGCTCAATGTGGGCGCGGTGGCGCCCACGCAGGAGGTGTCGCCGTCGATCGCTCTGTTCTCGGTGATGGTGCTCACCAGTGTCGGCGCAGCGGTGCGCGCGACCTGGCAGTCGCGGCTTGACGTCGCCGCTCGCCTCGAGGCGGCCGAGCTTGCACGCGCCACAGCCGTCGAGCGAGGCGTCGCCGAGGAGCGGCTGAGGATCGCGCGGGACCTGCACGACAGCATCGGCCACCAGATCGCGGTGGTGAGCATGCGCATCGGCGCGGCCGAGGTGGCCCTTCCCGACGATGCCGACGCGTCCGCGCGGGCGCTCGGCGAGGCGCGCGCCGCGGTTCAGGCGGTGCTGCGTGAGACACAGGACACGCTGCGGGTGCTGCGCGACCCCTCGGAGCCGGAGCCCGGCGCGCCCGTGCCTGGTGCGTCGACACCCGGTGCGTCTGATGTCGTGGCGCTGATCGAGACCTGGCGCGATGCGGGCATGCGCGTGGACGCCACGATGGACTCCATCGGCGACCTCAGCCCACGGGTCGCCGCGACCGTGTTCCGCATCGTCCAGGAGTCCCTGACCAACGCTCATCGCCACGGCGCCGGGGGAGCGGACGTCGAGGTCCGACGCCTGGTGGACGGCGGCGTGCGCGTCAGCGTCGCGAACCTGCGCGCCGCGCGGGTGCGCGACCTCACCACGCCCAGCGGGGGATCGGGCGTCGCGGGCATGCGCGAGCGCGCCCGATCCGTGGGCGGGACCCTGACCGCGCAAGCGGACGGGTCCCACTTCCAGGTCACCGCGGTGCTGCCGCAGGAGGAGGGACGATGATCGCCGTGCTGCTGGTCGACGACCAGGAGATGCTCCGCGCGGGACTGCGCACCATCCTCGAGGCGCACGCGGACATCGAGGTCGCCGGCGAGGTCGGCGATGGCCTGTCGGCCGTCCGTGCGGTCGAGACGCAGCACGTCGACGTGGTGCTCCTCGATCTGCGCATGCCGGGCATCGACGGGGTCGAGACCACCCGGCGGCTGCGTGCGCGTGACGACGGCGGCCCACGCATCCTCGTGCTCACCACATTCGATGAGGACGCCAACGTGCTCGCCGCGCTGCGCGCCGGCGCCGACGGCTTCCTCAGCAAGGGCGCGGGACCGCGTGAGCTCACGGATGCGATCGTTGCTGTCGCCGAGGGTCGTCACGCGCTGTGCGCGAGCGCGGTCGGTGCCCTCGTGGGACACGTCAGCGAGACGCCTGCCCGTGCCGTCGACGAGGACAAGGCGCGGCTTTTTGCGGCGCTCACCGACCGTGAGCGCGAGGTGGTCGGGCTGATCGTCGAGGGGCTCGACAACATCGAGATCTCGAAGCGGATCTTCATCTCGCCGTTCACCGTCAAGACCCACGCGAACCGCGCCATGATGAAGGTCCATGCACGCGACCGGGCGCAGCTCGTGTCGTTCGCGGTGCAGGCGGGCATCGCTCCGTGACGGTGACCCAGCGGCCCGCGCCGTCGGAAACGGAGGCGCGCCGACGCATCGTCCTGCCAGGAGCGTGGCGCGATCCTCGACGCCGCACCATCCGGATGGCGGCCCTCGCGGTCCCGTGGCACCTGATGCTCACCGCCTGGAAGGGCGCCCTGTGGGCAGTGCAGCCCTCGTGGTTCATGGCCGGCAACGTCGCCTTCGCGCTGGGGCTCATCGTCGCCAAGACGATGGTGGTGGTCGCTCACCGGCGCGAGGCCGGACAGCCGGACCATGGTGCGGCGCAAGCCACCTACCGCCGCGTCGGTGCCGTCCTCATCGCATCGTCCGCGCTCTACATGGCGATGTCCGTCCCGCTCATGCTGGGCAGCGCCGATGCGGTCCACTACGACGAGCGCGTCGCGATCGGGATCGCGACGGTGACCTTCACCGAGCTCGGCATCGCGGTCGGCGGCATCATCGCGTCGCGCCGCCGCCGGGACCTCCTCTCGGAAGCGCTGAAGCTGAGCAACCTCGCCGCGGCGCTGGTGCTGGTGGTGCTCACCCAGAGCGCGCTCCTCGCCGCGACCGACGGCGGCTCGACCGGCACCGCGAACGGCGGTCTCGGCGTGTTGGTCGGCGGCGCCGGCATCGCGATCGGAATCCACGCGTTGCGGCGACCGCTCGCGGATGCGGGCGCGCCGACGCTCGTCCACGGGTAGCGGGCGCGCCCGCGCTCTCGCCTGACGTCGCCATGCCGACTTGCCGTGCTCGGCGGCGTGCGACGCGCCGTTGACGTGCTCGGCCGCGTCGCCGCACAGGAACAGCGCCACCGGAGCGATGCGGTCGGTCTCGCCCACGTGCCTGACGGGGGAGGCCCCGACGACGCCCCGAGGCCGAACGTGCTTCACGGAGGACTGCGCGCCGCGCGACTCGCGTGTCAATGCATCGCCCTACGATGCCCCTGTGACCAGAGCCGTTGACCGCAGGCCCGCGCGTGACAGGACTCGCGCGACCCTTCTCTCCGCGATACGTGCCAGTGACGGTGTCACCCGCGGTGAGCTTGCCGATCTCACGGGACTTCCGCCGAGCACCGTCACGCACGCCGTGGGGGCGTTGCTCGAGTCCGGCGAGGTCGTCGAGTCAGAGCTCGAGTCGAAGGGACGAGGTGCCGGTCGGGGGCGACCCGGTCGAGTGCTCCGAGCGGCGATCGGTGAGCACCACGTGGTCGCCCTGGACATCGGGCATACCCGTGTCATCGCTGCCATCGGTGACTCACGCGGCAACCTCGTCGCGAGCGAACGCCGCGAGATGGATGTCGATGTCGACTCGACGGCCGCCCTCGATGTTGCCGCGCGTCTGATCTCGGCGGTCTCGACCATGGCGGGGAGCCCTGTGATCGCGAAGTGCGTGGCGGCCTTCGCGCTACCCATCGAGGCCGAGTCGGGTCGCGTCCGGGCGAGCGTAGGGCTGTCGGCGTGGGACGGCATTGCCCCTGGTGACGAGATCTTCAAGCGCACGGGGATTCCGACGCACGTGGAGAACGACGCGTTGTTGGGCGCCTTGGGCGAGATCGGAGCCGGCGTGGCTGCGGGGAAGCGGGATGTGCTCTACCTCAAGGTCTCCCATGGCATCGGCGCCGGGTTGGTGCTGGGAGGGAGGCCCTACCGTGGCGCGAACGGCTTGGCGGGCGATATCGGCCACATCAAGGTCGCCGGCCGCAGCGAGCTGTGTCGATGCGGGGAGCGGGGCTGCCTTGAGGCGACGATCTCGCTGACCTCGATCGCCGATCAGATCGCCGCCACCCACCACGGCGCCGAGGTGCCGTTCGGCGCTCACGACGCCATCGACGCAGTGACTTCGCGGATCCTGCAGGACGCGGGGCGCGAGCTGGGTGCCGTCGTGGCCCAGGTCGCCAATCTGCTCAATCCCGAGTGCGTGGTGATCGGCGGCACCATGGCCACGGCGCATGCGACGTTCTTCGAGGGGATCCAGTGGGCGGTGCGGGAGTACGCGCGTCCGACCATCGCCGCCCGGACGGAAGTGAGGCTTGCCGCTCTGGACGGGCTCTCGACGCTCCATGGTGCGCTTCTTATTGCCGCAAGGACTGTTGTTGCCGCACGATAATCGACGATGACCGCTTGAATAAGCCGCCGCCAACCTTGATTTTGCCAAACTGAGATCAATCAAATGGCGATAATGGCTCTAATGTGTTGACTGCCATCGAGTATTCCGCCAGAGTCGGCTCGTGCAAAGACGTACACCTTCCGGACCTGAATCCTCGGAGCCGTGGGCGGAGCCTCTCGCGGATGCCCCGCTGAAGCTGCCGACGATCGTCGACGATGTGGCCGTCATCCAAGAGGTGGTCTACGCGAGCCGTGTCGGGTACCGGCCGCTGACCCTCGATCTGTACGCGCCTGCCGATGCGTGGGATCCGGTGGGCGGACCGGCGTCCGAGCGGCGGTACCCGGCGGTTGTCTGGATCCATGGCGGCGCGTTCCGGCTGGGGTCCAAGAGCCTGCTGCCGACGTTCCTTGAGGAGGCTGACTTCTTCCGCCGGCTGGTGCGCGCGGGCTTCGTCGTCGCGGCCATCGACTACCGGCTGTCCTCGGAGGCGAGGTGGCCGGCGCAGTTGCTCGACGTGCGCGCTGCCATCCGGTGGCTGCGTGGCCGGGCTGACGAGGTCGGTGTGTCGACGCAGGCGATCGCCGTGTGGGGGGAGTCGGCGGGAGCGCACCTCGCGGCGAGCGCCGGCATCCGAGGCGATCGGACCCACCCCGATGAGGAGCCGTACCTGCCGTTGCCCTCCGTCGCGGCGATCGTCGACTGGTACGGACCGTCGAACTTCGCGTTGATGGACACGCAGGCGACTGTCGACGCGCTGCAGGTCCACGACGCGCCGGACTCGCCCGAGTCAGTGTTGCTGGGAGCACCCGTGCAGCAGGCGCCCGAGCTGGTCGCCGACGCGGACCCCGCGACGCACGTGGCTTCAGGCTGTCCGCCCATCCTCATCCGCCATGGCGTGCGGGACCGGCTGGTGCCGTTCGGCCAGAGCCTTCATCTCGCATCGGCCCTGGAAAGGGCGGGCGCGGACGTGCGGCTCCGTCCCGTCGAGGGTGCCGACCACGTCTTCGAAGGCCACCCCCGTCCCGTCGCGTTCGTGGACGAGGCGATCGACTTCCTCCGCGAGGTGATGCCGTCGGCATCGTCGCGCTCCATCCTTGGGACCTCACGATGAAAGGCATGCTCATGAGTGAACGCGTCAAGGACGACGCGCCGGCCGCCAAGTCGGCTCCGGGAGGGTCGCGCGACGCGCTGCCGAGCCTCCTCCGGAACGGGATCAGGATCCGAGCGCTCACCGGAGCGGACTGGTTCAGCGCGCTGGCCGCGCTGGTCCTCCTGGTCGCCGTGATCGGGATCATGAACCCCGCGTTCCTCAACTCGACGCAGCTGATCAACGTGGTCCAGCAGTCGGTGTACATCGCCCTCATGGCGGCGGGCATCGCGTTCCTGGTGACGCAGGGCGAGGTTGACCTGTCTGTCGCGGGCAACTACGTGCTGACCAGCATCGTGGCGTCGGTGCTGATCCAGGGCGGCATGAACCCGTGGATCGCCGCCGCGATCGCGCTGTGCGGGGCGGTCGCCGTCGGTGCACTCAACGCGCTCATCGTCCAGGGCATCGGCATCAACTCGCTCATCGCGACGCTCGCGATGGGGTGGGTGCTGCGTGGCCTCGCCGCCGCGGTGTCGGAGGGCAAGCAGATCATCGGGATGCCGGTCGACAACTCCTTCTTCCGGATCCTCGGCGGCGAGAAGTGGCTGGGCCTCCCGGTCTCCGTGTGGATCCTCATCGTCGTGGTCGTGGTGCTCACCGTGGTGCTGCGCGCGACACCCTTCGGGTACCGGGTCCGCGAGATCGGCTCGAACGAGGACGCGGCGCGGTTCGCGGGCATCCCCGTGGGGCGCACCAAGACGTACGCCTTCCTGCTGAGCGGCGGCCTCGCCGGCCTGGCCGGTCTGCTGGGCCTCGCCTTCTTCACCAGCGGAGACCCGACCTCGGGAGGCGGGTTCGAGCTGTTCGCCGTCGCCGGCGCCGTCATCGGCGGCAACCCCCTCACCGGCGGTACCGCGACCATCTTCGGCGCCGTGATCGGCGCGATCCTGCTCAAGACCGTCGGCGTGGGGCTCGTCTACTTCTCCATCCCCGCGGTGTGGAGCCAGTTCGCCACCGGCGCGATCATCATCCTCGCCGTCTCGCTCAACGGGCTCATGGCCCGGCGCAAGCAGAGGCGACGGCAGACCTGAACACCGTTCACCCGTCCACCACCCCATTAGCAGGTTCCAACAAAGGAGAGCAGTGACAATGAAGTCCATCCCCACCAGCCTGCGCGGGCGCATCGGCGTCCTCGCCGCGACTGCAGCCGTCACCGCGCTGACCCTTGCCGGGTGCAGCTCGTCGACGCCGGAGGCGACCACCACCGGCGAGCCGACGGGCGCGACCGAGCCCACCGTGGAGTCCACCCTCGAGCCGGGCTCGATCAAGCTGGGCATCGCCTACTGGGACACCATCACCTACGCGTTCCAGCTCATGCTCAAGGGCTCGGAGGCGGTCGCGGCCAACGACCCCGCGATCGCGCTCGAGTCCACCGCCCCCGACTCCGGCGACCCGTCGAAGCTGCTGCCTCTGTTCCAGGCCGTGGCCCAGACACAGACCGACGGCGTGGTCCTCCAGGCGCTCGCCGCTGACCCGTTCTACCGTCCGGTGCTCGACACGACCGAGAGCGGCACCCCGGTCATCGCGATCGACGCGCCGCCGCCGGCCGACGCCGGTGTGGACCTGTTCATCACGAACGACAACACCGAGCTGGGCCGCATGCTCGCCCGCGAGCTGCTCAAGGACCTGGACCCCGAGTCCACCGGTCAGATCGTCATCGGCACCAACGGGCCCGCGGTCCCGCCGCTCATGGCCCGCGTCGACGGCATGATCGAGGTCATCAACGACGAGTTCCCGAACGTCGAGGTGGTGGGCCCGATCTCCACGTACGGCACCGCCGGCTCGCCTCAGGAGAACTACGACGCGTGGGACGGCATCTACCGCCAGTACCCCGACGCCCTCGCGTACATGGCGCCGGGTGCGCAGGACGCGGTCTCGCTCGGCCAGGTCCAGTCCAAGAACGGCGTCGAGCTGCTCGCGGGCGGCATGGACCTCGAGCCTGGCTCGCTCGATGCGGTCAAGTCCGGCGCGGTCGCCGTGCTCGTCTCGCCGGAGCACTGGCTCAAGGGCTACATCGCGACCAAGATCCTCGCGATGCACGCCGAGGACGGATTCGAGATCCCCGTAGGCACGTGGGACACCGGCGGCCTGGTGGTGACGGCGGACAACATCGACGAGGTCCTCGCCCGCCAGGCGAGCGACGACTCGATGCGCGAGGCGCTCGCCCCCGTGGGTGACGAGCAGATCGCGAACTACCAGGACTACATCACCGAGTAAGGCGGAGCACCACACTCATGCACGCGTTCGAGGCGCAGGACATCCGGAAGAGCTACGGCGGGGTGCACGCACTCCGCGGGGTGGACCTCGCGGTCCGTCCAGGCTCGGTTCACGCCCTGCTGGGCGAGAACGGCGCCGGCAAGTCCACCCTGGTCAAGATCATGACCGGGGTGACCCGGCCCGACTCCGGAGTCCTGCGCCTCGACGGGCGCGAGGTCGCCTTCGCCAACACGGCGGAGGCGGCCGAGAACGGCGTGGCGGTGGTGTCGCAGGAGCTCAGCCTGTTCCCCCACCTGTCGCTGCTGTCCAACCTGTTCCCGATGCGCGAGCCCCGCAAGGGTCTGCTCATCGACAAGCGGGAGATGCTCCGGCGGGCCGAGCCGATCCTCGACCAGCTGGGTGTCGACGCGAAGCCCGGCGTGCTGGTGCAGGAGCTCTCGCTCGCCGATCGCCAGCTGGTCGAGATCGCCAAGGCGCTGGTCACCGAGCCCAGGGTCCTCCTTCTCGATGAGCCGACCTCGGCGCTCGAGGGCGGCGCGACCGACCGGCTGCTCGAGATCCTCAGGGTCCTGCGCAGCCGCGACGTGGGCGTGGTCTTCGTCAGCCACATCCTCCAAGAGGTGATGAGCGTCTGCGACGAGGTCACGGTCCTGCGTGACGGCGAGCTCGCCCTCTCGGCGGACCCCATCGCGAACCACACCGTCCCGACGCTGGTGAAGGCGATGATCGGCGACAAGGTGATCGCGACCCAGACCGTGGCCCGCACCGACGTCGCCGAGCTCGCTGGCGAGGCGCACGGTGCGCTCGTGGTCGACGGCCTGGCGCTCGCCTCCGGCGTGCACGGCGTGTCCCTCACGGCCAAGCCCGGGGAGATCGTGGGCCTGGTCGGCCTGGCCGGGTCCGGCCCCACCGAGGTGCTGCGCGCGCTCGCCGGCATCGTCCGCCCCACCGCGGGCAACGTCACGCTGCCCGGCGGCAGGCCGGCGCCCCGGGGACAGAGGGCGCACGTCGCCGCGGGCGTCGCCTACGTCTCGGGCGACCGCCGCCGCTACGGGCTCATGCTCGAGAAGCCCATCTGGGAGAACATGGTCCAGGTCCGGTCGATGGGGATGCTGCGCGACGGCGCCCTGCTGCGGCGCGGGGCCCTGCTGGAGCGGGCGCTCGGGCACGTCGAGCGAGTGGGCATCAAGGTGGGCTCCATCGAGGACGACGTCAGCTCGCTCTCGGGCGGCAACCAGCAGAAGGTCGTCATGGCCAAGTGGCTGGACAACGCGCCGTCGGTGCTGCTGCTCGACGACCCGACACGCGGCGTCGACGTCGGCGCCCGCGCGGAGATCCACGGGCTGCTCCGCGGCGCCTCGAACGGCGGAGCGGTGGTCCTGCTGTGCTCGACGGACCTCGAGGAGGTGGTCGCCGCGTGCGACCGCGTGGTGGTGTTCTACCGCGGCACCTCGGTCGCCGAGCTCACGGGCGACCAGATCACCACCCAGGCGATGCTCGAGCTCATCAACACCGGTACGCCCGACGAGCAGGCCGCCTGAGGCGGTCCCGAGCGAGAGCCTCCCGATGCACCGCACCATGCCCGCTGCCGGGCCGTTCGACCTGCGAGGTGCGCTCGCGCTCATCGAGCAGGACCCGGCGGACTACCTCGAGACCGACCATCCGGTGGATCTGGACGGTCAGCTCGCGGGCGTCTACCGCCACATCGGCGCGGGCGGCACGGTCGCCCGTCCGACCCGGCGGGGCCCGGCGATGATGTTCACCTCCGTGGCCGGATACCCGGGCGCGCGCGTCCTCGTCGGCCTGCTGGCCGACCGACGACGTGTGGCGACGATGCTCGGTGCGACCCCGTCGACGGTCGCGCACCGGCTGGTGGCGGCGTTGGAGACGCCGCTCGCGCCCGTGGTCGTGGACCAGGCTCCCGTTCAGGAGCGCGTTCACCTTGCCTCGGACCCCGGCTTCGACATCCGCACGCTGCTGCCCGCGCCCACCAACACGCCGACGGACGCCGCGCCGTACTTCTGCATGGGGCTGCTGCTCGCCAGCGATCCCGAGACCGGACGCTCCGACGTCACCATCCATCGGATCGCGGTGCAGGGGAGGGACGAGCTGTCGATCTTCTTCTCCCCGGGCCGTCACATCGACGTGTTCCGCGCGAAGGCCGAGGCTGCGGGACGGCCGCTCCCGGTGACCATCAACATGGGCCTCGACCCGGCCATCGTGGTCGGGGCCTGCTTCGAGGCCCCGACCACGCCCCTCGGCTACGACGAGCTCCAGGTCGCCGGCGGCCTGCGCGGCGCACCGGTCGAGCTGGTGGACGCCGTCACGGTGGCCGAGCGTGCCATCGCGCGCGCCGAGATCGTGATCGAGGGCGAGCTCCTGCCGCATGTCAGGGTGGCCGAGGACCAGCACACACGCACGGGACACGCGATGCCCGAGTTCCCCGGCTACAGCGGTCCCGCCCACCCCGCGCTGCCCGTCATGCGCGTGACCGCCGTGACCACCCGCGAGCGGCCGATCCTGCAGACCCTGGTGGGGCCGGGGGAGGAGCACACCTCGCTCGCAGGCATCCCCACCGAGGCCTCCGTGCTCCAGGCGGTCGAGCGCTCGATGCCCGGCTTCGTCACCCAGGTGCACGCACACACCGCGGGCGGCGGCAAGCTGCTGCTCATCCTGCAGGTGCGCAAGAGCGGGCCGCGAGACGACGGGATGGCGCGCCACGCGGCGCTCGTCGCGCTCGCGACGTTCCGCGAGCTCAAGAACGTCATCCTGGTCGACACGGACGTGGACGTGTTCGACACCGACGACGTGATGTGGGCGATGACCACGCGCATGCAGGGCTCCACCGACATCGTGGTGGTGCCGGGCGTCGCCGGTCACGTCCTCGACCCCTCGCAACAGCCGTCCTACGACAGCGCCATCCCTGCGCCAGGCGTCACCTCGAAGACCATCTACGACGCCACCGCACCGTGGTCCATGCGCGAGGAGTTTGCCCGCGCGGCGTTCATGGATGTCGACCCGCGCCCCTGGGCGCCCTGGATGGACTTCCCGTCTCTGGATGATGCGCCCCCGAGCGGGGCCGGGCGATGACCGCGGACCGGCTGATCGTGGGGATCACCGGCGCCTCGGGCACGGCGTATGGCGTGCGAGCCCTTGAGCTCCTGCGCGAGGCGGGCGTCGAGACGCATCTGGTGATGTCCAAGGCGGCGCACGTGACGCGCGGCTACGAGTCGGAGCTCGCGCGCAGGGACGTCGAGGCGCTCGCCGACCACGTGCATCGTCCCGGCGACATCGACGCCGCGATCTCGTCGGGATCGTTCCTCACCCGGGGCATGCTGATCGCCCCGTGCTCGATGCGCACGCTCGCGGAGATCGCCTCGGGCGCATCGTCCTCCCTGGTGAGCCGCGCGGCGGACGTGGTGCTCAAGGAGCGCCGCAGGCTGGTGCTCATGGTGCGCGAGAGCCCCCTCCACCTCATCCATCTGCGGAACATGGCCACCGTGACGGAGGCCGGCGCGGTGGTCTTCCCGCCCGTCCCGGCGATGTACACGAACCCGACGTCGATCGACGACGTGGTGACGCACACCGTGGCGCGCGCGCTCGATCTGTTCGACGTGCACGTGGAGTCCACGCGACGCTGGGGCGGACCGGAGTGACGGCCGCCGCACGGCGCGAGGCGGTGCGGGAGCTGCTGACGGAGTCGCACGAGGCCTGGCTGCTCACCAGCCGTGTGGCCGGTCGGGGCATCCGGACAAGGCCCGTGCGGCTGTTCGGCGGCCGCGGAGGGCCAGATGTGATGGTGTTGACGGGTGCGACGTCGCGCAAGGCTGCGGAGATAGAGTTGTGGCCGGAGGTCACGCTGGCCGGACCGATCGGGGACGGCTGGTTCGCGGCGGAGGGGACCGCCCGAGTGCTTCGCGACTCCGCGGACGTAGAGGAGCTCGTCGTGGAGTGTGCGCCTGGCGTCCATGCCGCGGACATCTGCGTCATCGCGGTCACCCTCACAAGCGCGCGCAGGTGGGTCGTGAGGTCCCCGTCGGCGTTCGACAACGCCATCGACACGCTGCTCCCGTAGTGGAGGCGGCGCAACCGGCAACGGTCGACGGTCGTGGCCTGCGGCGCCGACCTTCTCGGGTCGACCGAGAGGGACGTCTGTCCGGATTGCATCGTGCGTGCGAGGTTCCGCCGCTGCGTCGTTTGGATTGTGGCGGGGTGTCGGACTTCGCACATACGATCGTGAGTATCACTGCTGATACTGAGGGGAATCGAGCAATGGCGCAGATGGCTGAGGGTTGGTATGCCGACCCGACGAAGCGGCACGAGAAGCGGTACTGGAACGGGTCGTCGTGGACCGACCATGTCTTCACGAAGGGCACGCAGAGCGTCGATCCGTACGTTGCAGTCGCTCCGACCAGCGCGGGCGTGACGGGCCAGGAGCGGAAGGTGCCGCTGTTCGGTGCCCGCAAGCACGCGAAGAGCCTTCAGGAGGAGAATGACCGTCTCCAGGGGCTGATCGACAAGCACGGGCTGGGGGAGATCGCAGACCTCGACGCCGCACGTTTGGAAGTCATCGCCCAGATCTCGCAGGCGCGCGCCGACCTCGCGGGCGCGCAAGCGGCCCAGCAACTCGCCGATGCGCAGAAGCGTGACGCGGAGCAAGACCTCGTCAACCTGCGTCAAGCCGCGTCCATGCAGGAATTCGGCATCTACGACTACGAGCACCCCGCCGAATCGTCTGTGACGCTCGCCACCGAACTCGCGGGGGTCCGCGTGCAGATCAAGCAGCTCGTGGCCGCGAAGAGGGCCACGTCGGCGTCGTCGAACTTCACGTTCAACAACTCTGCCAAGCAGGGGGAGAGGTTCGTGAACGACATGTCCAAGCTGATGCTGCGCTCGTACAACGCGGAGGCGGAGAACTGCGTCAAGACCGTCAAGGCCGGCAACCTGGCCTCCGCGCAACAGAGGCTGACGAAGTCGATGGAGCAGGTCGAGAAGCTCGGCACGATGATCAACCTGTCCATCACCGCCCCGTACCACCGGCTGCGGCTCAAGGAGCTGGAGCTCGCGGCCCGCCACATGCAGGCCCTCCAGGCGGAGAAGGAGGCCGAGCGGGCGCATCGTGAGGAGCTGCGAGAGCAGCGCAAGGTCGAGGCCGAGCTCAAGGCGGCACGCGAGAAGCTCGAGAAGGAACGCTCCCACTACGAGAACGCCCTCGCCGCCCTCGAAGCCAAGGGCGACGTCGAAGGGGCGGCACGCCTGCGGGAGAAACTCGCGGACACGGACAAGGCGATCGCCGACGTCGACTACCGAGCCGCGAACGCCCGCGCCGGCTACGTGTACGTCATCTCCAACATCGGCGCGTTCGGACCCGACGTCGTCAAGATCGGCCTGACCCGCCGCCTCGAGCCGATGGACCGCGTCAACGAGCTCGGCGACGCATCCGTGCCGTTCCGCTTCGACGTCCACGCCCTGTTCTTCGCCGACGACGCCGTCACCCTCGAGACCAACCTCCACCAGCGCTTCGCCGACCGACGCCTGAACAAGATCAACCTCCGACGCGAATACTTCCGCGCCACACCCCAGGAAGTCCTCGACGCACTCAAGGAACAGCACGTCGAGGTCCTCGAGTTCACTCTCGAGCCGGCAGCGGAGGAGTACCGGGCAAGTGCTGACGGTTCGGTGTGACGCCCCGCGATGCTCCGGTCCAACGCGCACGTGCCGCTCGTATGCGCTACAGGAGAACTCCCGCATCGCGGCACGTCCAGTGACGAGCGGCGGAAAACTGGCTCGCTGTACCCGGCGCTCTCGACCGTGTCCGTGTGCTTCTTCCGCACACACCGTGGCGCACCTACGAGGATCTGGCCTTAGTTGCCATAATCACTCGGTGGCCCTATGGAGAGGCAAGTGATGGTCAAGGCGTCTGGTAAATCACCTCTAGGTGGGACCGGAGAAGGTCCGATCAAACTGCCGCACGGCATCGATGAGGCGCTCTTCGCGATTGGCCGCGAAGCCCTCCGGCTCCACGAGAGCGCCATGTACTCATCGCAGGCACAGTTTGAGCAGGCCAAGATCTGGCGTGGGGTCAATCTTTGGCTCGGAGCGCCAGCGGCTGTCCTCGGAGCGATTGCGGGAAGCGCCGTGCTCGGTTCTGAGGGGCGGAGTCTATGGGGGGTAGAAGGGTCGACGATCGGTGGGTTGCTGGCGCTCGTAGCGGCGACGCTCACTGCAATTCTCACAACGGTGAACGCGTCGAGGCGGCAAGCGCAGTCACAAGCGTCCGCGAACGCGTTCCTGCAGTTGCAGACCGCCGTCAGGCAATTTGCAACGATCGACATCAGCACTCTTTCGTACGACGACGCGCGTAACGTGCTCCAGGATCTCAGCAACTCTCGCGATGAGCTGAATAAGACGGCGGACGCGCCGGGGATGTCCGCGTATCGGAAGGCAAAGAGGAACATCGAAGTTCTAGGCGGACAAAATTACGCCGTTGACGAGGGGGATGCCTAGTGGCAAAAACGGTTCCTGAGGCCTTCGCGACATATCTGGGCTGGATAACGCCAACCGACGCCGCGCGTGCCAAGGCATCGGCGCACAGGGCGTCGATCGAAGCGAAACTCAAGTCCACGTTTGGCGTGTGGCGCATGTACGAAAGCGGCAGCTGGCGGCACGGCACCGGGGTAGGTGGCCACAGTGACGTGGACTACTTCATCTCGCTAAGAACGGACAAGCCCGCATACGGGAGCACCGTCCTCGGTCAGGTCAGGGCTGCAATGCAGGAGCGGTTCCCGCAAACGCATGTCCATGTGCAGCGCCCCGCGGTGGTACTCGAGTTTGGAGGTGGCTACGAACGGGTTGAGCTGATTCCAGCCTTCCCGGAGCAGAAGCTCGCCAGCGGGGCGATGCTCTACGCAATACCGGGCGTCGCAGACGAGTGGATGCAGTCGGCGCCGGAGGCGCACCTCAATTATGTCGACGTCGCCAACAACCGCGACGAGGTGAAGCGCGGGGCGAAGGGGCTTGCGCGACTCGCGAAGTCGTGGAAGTACGAGTGCAATGTGCCGATCTCGTCCTTCTACCTTGAGATGCGAGCGGCGCAGTACATGAATGGAGAGCGATCCGTGGTTTGGGACATGGACTTGCAGCGCTTTTTGGCAAGCCTGTCGTCGCATGACCTTGCTGACATGAATGACCCCACCGGAAGCAGTGGCCGGATCAAGCCTTGCTCGTCGTCGGCTACGCATCGAGATGCGCTGTCGAAACTGCGAACCGCGGCGGTCCGCGCGGACAAGGCCGTCGCCGCTCGCGAGTCAGATCCGCGAGCCGCTCTCGGGTGGTGGGACTACATCTTCGGCGGCAAGTTCCCGGGCTACTACTGACTTGGTGTCATAGCGCTGGGTGAATATCGCCCGTCGTAGGGTCCGTCGCTCGACAGCGGCTCTGAGCCAATTCATTGCATAGACACGGGAACTTCCTCGCAGCTGCCCCGTGCGACGGACCGGTACTTTGACACACATCGAGCGTGGGACTCCCGTCTTCAACCCGAACCTAGATTCCGCGCGGAGGCCAAATGGCGCGCATTGACTGGCAGAAGATTAGTAACCGTGACTTCGACGACTTGGTGGAGGCACTGCTCGTCCGCGAGTTCACTGGCGCGGGTCTCGTGGCTCAGGCGCTCGACGGGCGGGGAGGCGATGGAGGAATCGATGTCGATATCCGCGCCCGGAGCACCGATCAGGTGATCCACGTTTACCAGTTGAAATACTTCCCCGAAGGATTTTCAGCGGGATTCGCGCCACGTAGGAGGCAGATCAAGAAATCGCTCAAGACTGCCATTGACGAGGTCGGCATGCCTGCATGGACCCTTGTGACGCCCCGCAAGGTCACGGGTTCCGAACGCAAGGCCGTGCGGAAAATGAGGGACGGTGCGCGGGTCGAGGTGCGCTTCATGGGTCCTCCGGAACTCGACGGTTTGCTGAGCAAGCATCCGGATATCGAGGCAAGGTTCGCGCTAGACCGCGAGGTCGAGATCCTGCGCGCGGTGAACCGCGAGAGCGCGGCGCTGGCTCGCCCACGCGATCTCGCAGACGAACTTGGGCATCTCCGCGCAAAGCTCGACGCTCGTAGCGAGTATTGGGGTACCTCGTTCGCCGTCGACGCGAGAGGCAACACAGTCGAAACGCTCTACGCAAAGCGCTCGGATGCGCAGGAACGTGAACCGCTCACGCTTTCTGCCACGTTGGAGTTCGGTGAAGCCGACGCCACTGTGCGTGAAGCGTTTGAAGTGGCGATGAAGTTTGGGGCCCTCGAAGAGGTAACGCTACCGCCGCATGTCGTGAAGTCCTTCGATCGACAGGGCCCGGGCTGGTTCGCGGGCACTGAGCGAAACGCGGAGGTGCGAATCTCGCCACAGCAAGGCGATCACCGGGCTCAGCGCATCCGCGTGATTGCTGAAGATTGCGATGGCGGCACTCGGTCAACCCTGCAGGGCGAAACGGTCGGCGCGGCCGTTGGAGTCGAGGGCGCGACCGTCCGAGGGCTATTTCAGGGAGGCGTCGAGATCACCTGGCGCGTGCCGAGAACGCAAGGAACGCGCGGCAAGTTCAGCGTTGATTCGGATTTCACCGGACAGTCGGCGCACAGGATCCTCAGGGTGATTCGCTTCCTCGACCAGCTCGCCGCCGCCACTCGACTCGGTGTGGAAGTCGATGGAAGCCCTGCCGAATGGATTGACCTGCCTCAAGCTGGCCGCAGGAGTTTTTCGGCAGACAACGGCGACTTCGTCGCTTTCATCGAAGACCTTCACTATCTTGAGGTGCGCTTCGACGTTGAGTTCGCGTTGCCGCCAACAGGGCCGACAGACGCCGACGTCATCGACGCACGTATCGCGCGACTGTTCATGGAGGGACATCCGTGCGCCGAGCGGCAGGACTTCGTGTTCAACGGCACGCTCGCACGGGACGTGCCCGACTCCGTTCTCGCGCTGATTCGCGATGGTGGCGCGATTGTGATTAGCGATGTTCGGGTGGTCCAGAGCCTCTTGGGAGCCACCTTCGAGATGGGATCGGCGACGTTCTACTCGCCGCACGCCGAGGTGGAGGACGAGCATGCGCTGCTTCAGGCGATCGAGAGGGACACGACGGCGGGTGCGCCGATCGGGATCCGCCCTGCGGGGGGCCTGCCGTGGACCATCTACTCGCCCGCAGAACTCGACCGGCGCGGCGATGACACGGTCCAAGCGCGACCGTGGGCCATCGCTGGGCTTCCCGAGCACTCTGGCTTCGCGAAACTCCCACACGCTAGACCAGAGCCGGTGCAGCTATAGGGCCGCCAATCGGGTCGGCGCACGATTGGCGCCCAATGGGCCCGGCCTTCGTGCGCTGGAACCTTCGAAGCGCCATTTGAAGCCCGCGGCTGGCTGTGTCTGGTAAACGCTCCAACGCCGATTCCGTGGCCCAATTCGTGGCGCCGGAGCAGAGCACAACGAGCTTTTCAGCCCCCCGCACATTGGGTGAATTGAGCGAGATCGAGGGTCGGGATTTCGAACGACTCGGCGAGCCTCCGGACCGGGGCATCGTTTGACACGATTTTCCATGCGTCACCGAAAAGACCTGTTGCGGCCTTCGAGCGTTGGTCGAGAACGATCGCGACGAGTAGTGGGTCGGCGTTGCCCTTGCCCCGGAACAGGTCGACGACGCTGGTGTCGTCTTCGGGAACCGCGTCCCAAACTCGTTGGAGAGAGTCCAGGACCCCGGCTGTCACGGGCAAGGTCCGGTGCCTGAACCGTTCGATGTGCGGTGCAAACCGGGCTTCGTAGAGGACTTCCTCAGGGATGTGCGAGTGGTGGGAGACGGCGCGATTTCGGAGGATGCGTTCCGGTAGACGCAAGATAACGTTCGTGTCGAGCAGGTAGGTGGCGGTCATGCGAGAGTCGCGCGTAGATCAGGAAGCGCCGCTGGCCGCATCCGGTTGAGAGCCACGATCCGGCAGAAGTCAGATTGGCTGAGCTGGCCGCGGTCCACTTGGTGGAGCATGCGCGCGGTGTACTCGTGGCCGGCGTACTTGCGGACGGCCGTGATCATCCGGGGTGAACGTGGTTGCGTCTTCGGCACCTCGGCGTACGCGGCGCGCAGCCCGTCGAGGGTGCTTACGGCGGTGTCACGGTCGATGAGTTTGAGCCTTAGGGCACGAACTGTGAACGCGCTCGGCGTGACGCAGAAGTGGTCGGCGCCGGCCCGGACCGCCTCGATAGAGTCGACAGCGAGATGGCTGACCTCATCGCGTGGCATGACGAGCTCCTCCGCGAGCTCCCACTGCGGCCCGGGCGGCACCTCGGCCGTGTGCGAATCAAAGGTGACGGCCTTGAACTCGTTGCGGGCGACCAACGCGACCAGGAGCGCGAGGGTGAGGATGCGCCGTCCGGCAGGTTCATAGCGGTCGCTCTCCTCGCCGCCGGTGATGAACAGGTATGGGATCTTCTTGTCCTTGACGCACAGTCCGCTGAAGCTGCGGCCCCGAGGGAGCTGCTGCAGCATGACCTTCTCCTGGCTCTGTGAAACCAGCAGCTGGCGTGCTTCGAGCAGCGTGATCAGGTGTTCGAGCGCGCGCTCCTTGCCCTTGGCTCTGCGGAGGTCCTCTAGAGACAGTCCCAGCAGCGTTCGGAGTCGGGCGGCGTCCGCGACAACGCCGCTCCGTGAGCCCTTGAGGCACCCCACTATCGTGTTGGCCTGAAGAGTGGAGTCGCGTGTCTTGAGCTCCTGTTGCTTGCGGATGAGGTCTTTGACGATGAGCTCGACGTCGGCAAGCTCAACCTCGCTACGAGAGTTCACCGCGAAGATATCCTTGCTGATCCCGTTGAGGATCAGCCGGTTCTTGCGGTTCACCTGGTATAGGGCGCGTTCGTGCGAGCCGAAGAAGAGGGCGTAGGGGATGTCCGCGGCGCGCGCGAGTCCGACCAACTTGTCGAACGTGATCGAGCCGTTCGTGAGCGCCGGCTCATACGCTGCCCGGCGACGGGCGGGCGAGGATCCAAGCAGGAGGGTGAAGGTCTCGCGCTGGACGGGCACCTCGGCGCCGTGCACCTGGACGCGGATGTGCCGATCGTCAGTCACCGTGCCCCCTTTTCTCCGTCGTGCCTGAACATCGCGCCAGGCACATGGCCATTGTTGATGGCCGCAGGGCTCAATGCGGCGTGCGCGTGCGGTGTGTCGCGCGGCAGTTCATCCGCCTGTGCACGTCGCGTGTCGGGCGGCCCCGTGGGCGAGTGCCGGGCGGCGTTCGCTAGCGCGGGGCCCGGACGATGCGCCGCCGCGGTGGCGCGCAAGACGCGGTGGACTGTGGCGGGGCCATGAGCAGGAGTCCTGATGCGTGGTCCCCGACCGCGCGATCGAGAGTTGCATCGTCGCTGGTAGGTGCGCGGATTGCGAGAGTCGGTCGGGCTAGAATGGACTGCAAGAAAAACAGGCATGGACTGGGGACTCCGGCAGGAGGGCATACCCCCTGGTCAGTCAATTCCGAGTCTTCGCCACCCGCGAGGTTTCACCCTTGACCTCGCCAACCCGAAGAACGGGCTCTTCTCCGCCGCGACCATCCTGCCGTTCGTCCCGGATGGCTGCTTGCCGCTCGCGCGCCACTTGGCCGAGTCGGCTTGACCGGTCGGCCAGGCGAGGAGCGCCTGCGGGGTCGGGCGCCGGTGAGACCATTCCTGGAAGAGCGTGTGGTGGCGGGGGGTGTGAGATGCGCGGCGAGGCGACGGTGCTCCACGCCGATCTCGATGCGTTTTACGCGTCGGTCGAGCAGCGGGACGACCCTGCGCTGCGCGGACGTCCGGTCATCGTGGGCGGCGGCGTGGTGGCGGCCGCGAGCTATGAGGCGAAGGCCCGGGGCGTGCGCACCGCGATGGGGGTGCACCGGGCGCGTGCGCTCTGTCCCGACGCCATCGTCGTCCCTCCCCGCATGGAGGCCTACGCGGCGGCGAGCCGTGCGGTGTTCGCGATCTTCCACGACACCACGCCGTATGTGGAGGGCGTCTCGATCGACGAGGCGTTCCTCGAGGTGGGGGGACTGCGTCGCCTCGCCGGGACCCCCGAGCAGATCGCCGTGCGCCTGCGGGAGCGCGTGCGTGCCGAGGTCGGGCTCCCGATCTCGGTGGGCGTCGCGAGAACCAAGTTCCTCGCGAAGGTCGCGAGCGCGGTCGGCAAGCCCGACGGGCTCCTCGTGGTGGCGCCGGACCGCGAGGCGGCGTTCCTTCATCCGCTCCCCGTCGAGCGGCTCTGGGGCGTGGGCGCGGCGACCGCGGAGAAGCTGCACCGCAACGGCGTCTACACGGTCGGGCAGCTGGCCGAGCTCGAGGCGGCGACCGCCGAGCGATGGCTCGGGAAGGCGGCCGGCGCGCATCTGCACGCGCTCGCCCGGCTCCGGGACCCGCGGCCGGTCGAGACGACCAAGCGCCACGCATCCATCGGCTCGCAGCGCGCGCTCGGCAACCGGTCGTACACCGGTGGCGAGCTCGGGCTGATCGTCACGCAGATCGTCGACGGCCTCGCGAAGCGCCTGCGCGATCGCGGATCGTCGTGCGCCACCGTGGTCCTGAGGCTTCGCTACGGCGACTTCACCAAGGCGACCCGATCGCACACTCTCGCCACGCCGACCGATCGCACCGAGGTGGTGCTCGGCGTCGCTCAGCGCCTGCTCGCGGCGGCGGGTCCCGACATCTCCGACCGGGGCGTCACCCTCATCGGGGTCTCGCTCGCGCAGCTGACCAGCGCCGCCACGGTGCAGCCCGAGCTTCCGATCGACTGGAACGACGGGGCGCGCATCGACACCGCGCTCGACATTGCCCTCGATGCGGTCCGCGATCGATTCGGCTCCGCCGCAGTCACCCGCGCGGCGCTCATCGGTCGCGACCCGGGTGTGTCGGCGCCGCGGCTGCCCGAACACGGGTAGACGCATGGAGGGCCGGCAGGGGTGTGGCAGCGGGCGGTGGACGCTGCCGCGGTCGCAGGTGGCGGCACTCGAAAGGCGCGGCATGTCGCGAACCGAAGCCGGGCATCGTTCCTGGTAGATGTGTCGCCAGAACGCGTTTCCCCGTCTAGGGTGGACTTGACGCAGGACGACCGTGGGCCGGGGGCTCTCGCAGTGGGGCACTCGTCATGGCACGGCGCATCGGCGCGAGCTCACCAGGGAGGGACCACCGATGACCCTCGGCAACGCCATCGCAGCGCTCGCCCTCGTCGCCGCCGCGATCGTGCTGGTGGCCTGGGGGTGGCGGCGAGGCGGACGCCGCGCCCGTGTCGCGCTCACCGCCCTCGCGGTCGTCGCCGTCGTTGCCGGCGCGTGGGTGGGGGTGCGTGGCACCTATGCCGGCGTGTGGGTCGACTCCCTCGGCGCCGTCGACGGGAAGGTCGAGTTCTGGGCTCCACGTGCGCACGGCGGGGCCGGCGGGAACCTGTACCGCTTCGTCTCCAGCGCCACCCCGGATGCCGTGTTCGGCGCCTTCGCGGACGCCTACCCGGACGCGGTGCGCGCCGGAGACGTCACCGCGGTCGTGATCGGTGACCACACCTTCACGTTGACCTACCATCCCGAGGGGTCCGAGCCCTACTGGATCCTCGCGAACGATCGTGGCTAGCGGGACGGGGGCTGCCGGGGCGCGGTCCACGGCGCGGCGGCTGCCTGCCGCGCGCGAACGGCACCCGACGCCCTCCCGGCCGACCGCCAGCGCGGCGTCCGCCGCCGTCGACGCGGTCGCGTGGCCCACGACCGGTGCCGGCGTGCGCATCGTCCACCTCGACCCGGCCGCGAACACGCCCTGGCGCCGCGCGTACGGCATCGGCGGGGACGGCATCGTCGCCATCCGGCCGGACGGCTACATCGCCGCGGTGGTCACGCGCGACCTCGCCGCCTTCTCCGCCGACCTCGTGCCGGGCATGGTCGCGGGTCAGGCCGCGAGGCGGGGCGAGTGAGGCGTCCGGGCGCCGACGCGCCCCCTCACGGCCTCCGCGCCACGCCCGCGGCATCGTAGATGGCGTCGAGCGCGCGCATCTGCGCGACCGCTGCCACCGCATCGGTCCCGAGGGGCGCCCCGTCCCTCACCGCACGCTCGAAAGCTCCCAGCTGGTACCAGTACGAGGTACGACGGTCGACGCGCTCGGTCCGGCGGCCCTCGGTCCCACGCACGCGGATGACGCCGCGCATCTGCGGGTGATACGGGAATGGGACCTCGAGGGAGCCGCGGTCGCCTCGCACCGTGAGCGTCGCGCCCGCCAGCCGGCGCGACCAGATCGACGAGACGACGGTGCCGATCACGCCGCCAGGGAGCGTGAGCCTCGCCTCGACCCGGCGGTCGATCCCGTCGCGCATCCACGCGCGCGCATCGGTCACCTCGACCACCTCGCCGAGCAGCTCGCGCAGCATCCGCACCGGGTAGTAGCCCACGTCGAGCAGCCCGCCGCCTCCCAGCGCGAGGTTCCACCGGATGTCCTTGCCCGGCGGGATGGGGACGCAGAAGGTGGCGTGCGCGGACCGGACGGTGCCGATCTCGCCCGATGCGAGGATCCCGCGCACCCGTGCCACCAGCGGGTGGTGGTGCGAGTGGTAGGCCTCCATCACCACCACGCCCGACTCGCGCGTCGCCGCCTCGACCTCGGCGGCCGCGGCACTGTTCGAGGTGAAGGGCTTCTCGCACAGGACGTGCTTGCCCGCGCGGGCGGCGGCCACCGTCCACCCCGCATGGAGGGCGGCCGGCAGGGGGATGTAGACGGCGTCGATCGTCGGGTCGTCCAGGAGCGCCTCGTAGGAGCCGTGAGCCGTGGCGATGCCGTGCCGACGGGCGGCCTCCGCAGCCCGCTCGCGGCTGCGCGAGGCGACCGCGGCCACGGTGACGCCCGGGGTCGACGCGGCGGGCGTCGCGAGCGCGTCCGTGACGATGCGGGCCGCGCCGAGCACGCCCACGCGCAGCGGGGGAGCTTCGTCGCCGTGCTCGATGGCGGCTGCGTCGACGGGGTCGCGGTGAGGCACGGGCCACAGTCTCGCAGGCTCGACGTCGTGCGACGGGCCGCCCTCGGCGACCTCTCTCACACCGCTGCTGCAGGTCAGGCATCCGTGGTCGCAGCATGCGACAAGATCTGCAGCGGAACGCCCCCTCGGGCGGTCCGTGTGTGAGAGAGGTCGCGGGTCAGTGCCTCACGCCTTGGTCATCTGCGCGAACCACTGCGAGGCCGGCGTGGTGCACACCAGCTTCCCATCGACCACCGTGCACTGCGTCTGGTAGCCGCTCGAGTAGAGGCGCTCGCCGATCCAGCGGTAGTCGGACGCGTTCTCCGTGGCGCCCTTCTTGGGGGCGAAGGCCACGAAGTTGGAGGCGTCGTCGACCGATCCGGTGCCGTCGTACCGCGCGACCTGCGGGTACGGGAAGACGGGCCGCGTGCGCGAGCCGTCGTCCGTGGCCGCGACGATCGCGTCGGGCGCCTGCGCGCTCTCCACCCACGCCATCAGCGGCGTGAGGATGTCGAACGTGTTCGGCCCGTCGCCGCCGCCGCAGTGCGCCATGCCCGGGAACAGGTAGAGCTTGGCGAACGAGTCGACCGTCTTCTGTCCCATCGTGGTCTGCATGGCGTTCCAATAGTCGAGGGTGTTGGTGACCGGGATGTGCTGGTCGTTCCACCCGTGCCACAGGAGCAGCTTGCTGCCTGCGCCCGCGAAATCGGACAGGTCCGGGTCCATCGCGGAGATGTACGGCGAGGCCTGCACGGCGTTCCAGAAGCCCTCACGCGTGAACGAGAGGTCCTGGTACGTGGTCGACTGGTCCTGCTGGTTGGTGAACGCGAGGTACTGCATGTACCCGTTGACGAAGTTCGCCGAGGCGCTCGACCCCGTCGGGGTTGCCGGCACGAACAGCGTCCACTCCAGCTCCGAGCCCCACGCGTGCGCGCCGTAGACCTCGAGGCGCTGGCCCTGCTCGGTGGTCGCGCCGTCGTGGAGCTTGCGCACCACCGCCGCCTCCTCCGGCGTGAGGCACACCGTCAGGTCGTCGCAGACGATGCTCGTCGGGTCGAAGTCGCACTGGCGCGGGTCGGTGATCTGGCCGTCGACCAGCCCGTCGATGCCGTCGCACGCGTCCAGGACCGCCTGGTGGATCAGAGGCAGCCGGTCCGCGAGCAGGATGAACTCGCCGTTCTGGTCCTGGTTCGCGACCACGTTCCAGGCGTGGTGGATGGTGTTCTGGACGGCCATGTTGTTGGCGGGGGCGCCGGCGGCGATGCCGTCGAAGTCGTCCGGGTAGCGCTGCGCCTCCATGAGGGCCTCGCGTCCGCCGTCCGAGCATCCCGTGAAGTACGAGTACGCGGCCGGCTGCCCGTAGAACATCTCGATGATCGCCTCCGCCGCGACCGCCGTGACGTGCACCCCGCGGTACGCGAAGTCGAGCACCGCCTGCTGGTTCCCGAAGAACGCGGTGGGCGGACCCGCGTGGCCCATGTTCGTCGTCGCGGTGGCGACGGAGCCGTCCTCCACGACCGAGCAGCCCGCGGCCTGCGGGTAGCTGATGCTGTCACCGCCGCACAGCCCGCCGCAGCCGGTCTGCACGTACCGCTGGGTCCAGCCGGTGAGCGGCAGGTGCATGACGATGCTCGTGGTGCCGGGGCCGATGTTGCCCCGCACGTCGCAGAACGGCTGGACGTCGGGGTCCGAGTCGTCGAGCACCGAGGTGTCGATGGTGACGACGCCGTCCTGGACGACGTCCGTGAGGGTGAGCCCGACGAGGTCGTCACAGCTCATTCGGGCGTCCACCCCCGCGAGGTTTGCGAGGCCGTCGTCGGTGGTGGTCGTGGTGGCCGCCGGCGCGGGCGCCGGGGTCTTGGCCTGGGCCGCGGGGGTGCCCGCGGCGAGGACGGCCCCGGCCGCGACGGCGGCGAGGGCGAGCAGCCGGGCCGCGCGCGAGGAGCGCGACGGCCCGGTGAGGGCGTGGACGTGTGGCATGTGTGAACCTCCCCATTGAGCGTTCCGCGGAGCGTCCGAGTCGCGCACCGCGACGGACAGAGCCCGTACTTGAGAACGTATACGACATTGGCGACAATTGCGTAGCCAAAACCGTTGACAATCTCAGCCGGACGCCCGGGGCGTCGCCGCAGGCGTCGATCGCACCCTCGCTGCTCTCGGGCGCCCCCACACTTAGGCGTTGATGGTCAATCTCCTTTATCAATCTCCTTGTAGCATGTCCGCATGCCCCCATCGCTCGACATGTCGCTCGCCCTCCAGGACGCGCTCCGGCCGGTGATGCACCGGCTCGACCGCGACCGCACCCTGTCCCTCGGGAAGCTGGGCCTCCTGGCACGGCTCTCGCGCGGCGGCGCGGCCTCGGCGTCCGAGCTTGCGCACGCGCTCCGGATCAGCCCGCAGGCCGTCACCATCGCCGTGCGCGAGCTCGAGGACGGCGGCCTGGTCGCCCGGACCCCCGACCCCGAGGACCGGCGTCGCTCCTGGATCGACCTCACCGAGGCGGGCCGCGAGCGCTACGAGGTCGAGCGCCGGGCCGGGGCGCCGTGGCTCGCCCAGGCGATCGAGGAGAGGTTGGACGATGCGGGGCGGGCGTCGCTCGCGGCCGCGATCCCCGTGCTCGCCGCGCTCGCCGAGGGGGCCTTCGATGCATGACGCGCGCGTGTCCCCGCGCCTGCTCACGGTGCTCGTCTACGCGGCGCTGTCGACCGCGATCGTCAGCTCGCTCGGCATGCTGCTCGTGCCCACCATCTCGCGCGAGCTCGACGTCTCCGTCGCCTCCGCGCAGTGGATGCTCACCGTCAACCTCCTGGTGGGCGCGGTGGCGACGCCGGTCATGGGGCGCCTGAGCGACGGCCCGCACAAGAAGCGGATCCTCGTGACCGCGCTCGCGATCATCCTGGCCGGCTCGATCCTCGCGGCCGTCGCCACGACCTTCCCGGTGTTCCTCATCGGGCGCGCGATGCAGGGACTCACGTACGGCATCGTCCCCATGACGATCGCGATCGGGCGGCGCTACCTGCCCGCCGACCGCGTGACGGTCGGGATCGCGAGCCTGTCCGTCACGGTCGCCACCGGCATCGGCATCGGCTACCCCCTCACCGGCATCATCGCGGGCTCGTTCGACTACGAGTGGGCCTTCTGGTTCGCCGCGCTGTTCGTCGCCTCGGCGATCGTGGTGGTGGTGCGGGGCGTGCCGCGCGGTCCCGACGAGTCCGCGCCGCGCGTGCCGTTCGACCTTCCGGGCGCGATCCTGATCGGGGTGGGCCTCGCCGCGCTGCTCGCCGGCGTGAGCGAGGGCGAGCACTGGGGCTGGACGTCGCCCGCGACCCTGGGCGTGCTCGCGCTCGCGGTCATCGCGATCGCCGCGTGGATCGTGGTCGAGCTGCGCAGCGACCACCCCCTCATCAACCTGCGCGTGATGCGTCACGGCGACGTGCTCCTCGCGAACGCCACGGGCCTGGGGCTCGGCGCGGCCATGTACCTTGGGCTGTCGGTGGCGAGCCTCATCGCGCAGGCGCCCACCGAGACCGGCTACGGCATCGGCATGCCCGTGTTCTGGGCCGGGTTCGTCATGCTTCCCCTGTCGGTCGGCAGCTTCGGCGCGAACCGCATCGTCCACGCCGTCGCCGGACGCATCCGGCTGTCCGCGCTGCTGCCGTTCGGCGCCGGCGTCGTCACCGGCTCCACCGTGCTGCTGCTCGTCGCGCACGACTCGCTGTGGGAGATCCTCGCCGGCATGCTGCTGTTCGGCGTGGGCATCGGCACCACCTACGCCGCCATGCCGGGCCTCATCGCCCGCAGCGTCATCACCGACGAGCTCGGCAGCGCGGTGAGCTTCAACCAGGTGCTGCGCACCGTCGGCGGCTCGATCGGCAGCGCGGTCGCAGGCGCGGTCCTCGCGGCCCACATGGCCGCCGACGCACACCCGACGGGTACCGGCATCACGCTCACGCTCGCGCTCGGTGTCGCCGGTTGCGCCGTCGTGTTCCTCGGCCTGGTGGTGCACCATCTGCGCACCAGGTCGCGGCACGATGCGGCGGTTGCGTAGGCGCGTCGCGCCCGTCGCCCCCGTCGCCCCCGTCGCTCCCGTTGCCGCGCGGCGGAGCGGGGCGTAGCGTCGCCTCGACAGGGGGCATCGGCGCCCCGTGCTGGACAGGGTGCGGGGGGCTCCGATGTCAGATTTCTTCGCCATGGAACCGGGCGAGGTGGCGGCGCCGGTTCCCGACGGCCCGATCCTGTGCTCCGGCACCGCGGGGATGAGGCGCGTGCACCGCGTGTTCCTATGGGCGTACGACGAGGCGCCGGGACTCGTGCGATCCGCCGCGCCCGGCGACACGGAGCGCTCCACCTATGTCGGGGCGGTGCTCGCCAACATCGACAAGGTCCTCCACGTGCACCACGAGAGCGAGGACCAGCTCATGTACCCGCAGCTGCGCGAGCGCGCGCCCGCCTGTGCCCTGCACGTGGACCAGATGCTGGCGCAGCACGCGGAGGTCAAGGTGATGCTCGACGATCTCGCCCCGATCCGCGACCGGTGGACCGCGACGGCGGACCAGGAGGCGGGGGAGGACCTCGCCCGGCGCTACGAGACGCTGTCCGCGACGCTCAAGGCGCACCTGCGCCGCGAGGTCACCGAGGTGATGCCCGCCGTCGACCGCGTGCTGACCGTCGAGGAGTTCGACAAGCTCTCGGAGCACGGCTTCGACGAGTTCGAGAAGAAGGTGGTGATCGCCTATCTGGGCATGATCCTCGCCGTCAACCCGATCGAGGACCAGCGCGAGTTCCTCAAGGAGGTCCCCGCCTTCGCGCGGCTGGCCTATCGGCTGGTGGGCAAGCGCATGTACCGCAAGCAGTACGCGACGCTGTTCCCGGGACGCCCGATCCCCGAGACGATCTGACGCGGTTCGGGCGCGCCGGCGCCTCGGACGTGCGCCGGCAGGACGCTCAGGAGCTGGGTGCGAGCAGGCTGATGTCCGCGCCGGGACGGCCGTGCTCGACCCAGTGCTCGAGCGCCTCGGCGCGGAAGATCTCGTCGATGACCATGAACGCCGCGCCGGTGATCCCCACCAGGTCGCTGTCGACGGATCGCGTGAGGACAAGGTCGCGCGTCGCGAGCGGCAGCGACCGCTCGTACACCGTGTGGCGCACGGTGGCGAGGATCAGCTCGCTCACCTCGCTGACTGGTCCGCCGAGCACCACGAGGTCCGGGTTGAGGGTGTTGACGAGCGACGCCACCCCTTCTCCGATGCGGCGGCCCGCGGTCCGCAGCAGGTCGATGGTCGCGCGGTCGCCGTACGAGGCGGCCTCGGACAGATGGGCGAGCGTGAGCGCGTGGTCGCGTCGGAGCAGATCGGCCAGCACGCTCTCGGGCTCACGGTGGGCGGCGACGGTCGCCGCGTCCACCAGCGCGCGTCCACCGGCGACCGCCTCGAGGCAGTCGACACGGCCGCACCGGCACACGACACCGAGCACCTCCCGGACGGGGATGTGGCCGATGTCGCCCGCGACACCCTGCGCCCCACGATGCAGGCGGCCTCGGGACACGATGCCGGCGCCGATGCCGGTGCCGATCTTGATGTAGACAAGGTCCGCGCTGCCGCGCGCGAGGCCGCCGCGCAGCTCCCCGAGCGCCATGGTGTTGACGTCGTTGTCCACCCACACGGGCGTCGCCCACGTCTCCTGGATGCGTTCGCGGATGGGGAACTCGTCCCAGCCCGGCATGATCGGCGGGGACATGGGGCGCGCGGTCGAGAACTCGACCGGACCGGGGACGCCGACTCCCACACCCCACACGCGCGCGCGGATGCCCGGCGCATCGAGCTGAGCGAGCAGCGCGTCCCACATCTCCACCATGACGTCGAGCGCCGCGTCCGGCCCATCGGCGATGTTGTGCGGCCGCCTGCGGTGCGTGAGCATCGTCCCCGACAGGTCGGCGACGCCCGCGACCACGCCCGTGGCGCCGAAGTGCGCGACCAGCATCACGCCCGACTCGGCCGTGAAGCGCAGGAGGCGCGGCGCGCGACCTCCGGTCGAAGGCCCGAGCGTGCCTTCGTCGAGAAGCCCGGCCTCGAGGAGCTCGGACACGCGTTGCGCGACCACCTTGCGACCGAGTCCCGTGCTGCGTTCGATCTCCGGGCGCGTGTGGGCGTCGGCGCTGCGTACCGCATCGAGCACCGCGGCAAGCGAGGCCAGGCGCGAGTCCAGCACGGCGGACGAGCCGCCGCTCACCGCGGGCCGCCCTCTCGGACGGGCGGAGTCGTGCTGCCCAATGGTCCCCCTAGGTCGTCGATGCGCACTTCAGGATTCTAGGAGCGAACTTCGGTTCCGAGCGATCGCTGCCAGGCATGTCGTGCGCGCAGAAGTGGGAAGGCGGGTCCGCGTGAGCACGCGGACCCGCCCCCCGAGGCGAGGATGAGCTCAGAAGCGGACGTCCCGCAGGTAGTCGAGGCCCGCGAGCGACGGGCCGAACGGGTCGTACGAAGGGTCGTTCGCGGGGTCGCGCTCGACCACGTAGTAGCGGATGCCGTGCCCGGCCTCGGCGAAGATCGCGCCGAAGTCGATGGTGCCCTCGCCGACGGTCGTGATGCTTCCGTCCTGCGCCATGTCCTTGACGTGGAGCAGCGCGATCCGGTCGCTGTAGTCGTCGACCAGCGCGAGCGGGTCCACACCGGCGGCCGTGGCCCAGTACAGGTCGAGCTCGAACACGACGTTCTTCGCCGAGGTGTTGTCGACAAGGATCTGGAACGCGTTCTGGTCACCGTAGACGGAGGTGAACTCCCAGTTGTGCAGGTGCACCATGTACTGGATGCCCTGCTGGCGAGCCATCGCGCCGAAGTGATCGATCTTCTGGGCGAACGCCACCCACTCCTCGGGCGTGGTGAACGTGCGCGGGTCCGCTCCGGCGCCGATGTACTTGGCGCCGATCGTCTTCGCGGTCTCCAGCTTCTGCGCCCACTCCGCATCCGTGGTGGCCATCGAGACCGACGTGTGGAGCGCGCTGGCCTTGAGGTGGTTCTTGTCGAGCAGGGCGCGGTACTCCTGGGCGCTGAGACCCTGGAAGCCGGTGTAGTCGACGGGTTCGACGTTCCGGTAGCCCGCGTCCGACAGTGCGCTCAACACCTGCGCTTGACGTCCCTGCGCGGCCGCGTCCTGCCCGAAGCCGATGTAGTAGAAGAAGTTGAACAGCTGCACGCTGATCTTCGAGTCGGGGATCACCGCCCGGTGCTGAGCCTGACCGCTCGCGGCGCCGGCGTCCGCCGGTGCCGCGGCGGCCGGCAGCGCCGCTGCGAGGGTCGCCGTCGCGGCCAATGCCGCCGTCGTGATCAGCTTCCGCGTCCTGTACCTCGTCGTACCGTCCAACGCAATCACTCCCTTTCGTGAGGCCCGTCGTTGGGCCTCGGCTGGTAAGCGCCACATTAGGTCGTTATGCACGAAAGTCAACTCCAAACGAGCAAAAGTGCGCAACGCTTCGGCGGCGCTGGGTCCGCTTTGCGGCGATGATCCCGCGACCGCGCTGCGCGCGGTGCACCTGTAATGGCTGGTAAATAGAGGATTTGAGCCATTGCGTTCGATGGGCGTTGACTTATGCGCGTCTCGCACATAAGGTCGGCTCAGATCAACGAAGCTCGTCACAGGGAGGTCCACGATGCAGGGTCGCATCAGATCCGCGATCATCGGCGCGGGATTCATCGGACAGGTGCATGCACGCGCCGTCCGCGCCGCCGGAGGCGAGGTGGCATGGATCTCCGCGGCGAGCCAGGGCGAGGCCGACGCCGCGGGGGAGCGCACCTTCGCGCAGCGCGCCACCGCCGACTGGCGCGAGGCGCTTGCCGACCCTGAGGTCGACGTCGTGCACGTGTGCACGCCCAACCACCTCCACGTCGAGATCGCCGCTGCCGCGATCGAGGCGGGCAAGCACGTGATCTGCGAGAAGCCGCTCGCGCCCGACGCGGGCGACGCCGCAAGGCTCGTCGAGATGGCGGCCGAGGCAGGAGTCGTCACCGCGGTGCCTTTCGTGTACCGGTTCTACCCGACGGTGCGTGACGCAAGGGCGAGGGTCGGCCGTGGCGACCTGGGCGATGTCCGGCTCATCCATGGCTCCTACCTCCAGGACTGGCTTTCACGCCCGGGCGATGGCAACTGGCGAGTCGACCCCAAGCAGGGCGGTGCGTCGCGCGCGTTCGGCGACATCGGCGTCCACTGGTGCGACCTCGCCGAGTTCGTCACGGGCCAGCGCATCTCGCGGGTCGCCGCGAGGTCGTTCGCGATCGATCGCCCGGCGGGTCCGTCCCTCACCGAGGATGGGGCGACCGTGATGTTCGAGACCGACGGCGGCGTCGTCGGCTCCGTGGTCATCTCGCAGGTGTCGCCCGGCCGGAAGAACCGTCTGTGGCTGTCCGTGGAGGGCGCCGAGGCGTCCGCACAGTTCGACCAGGAGAATCCCGACAGCCTGTGGCTCGGCTCGCGCGGCGCGAACTCCGTGGTGATCCGCGGCACCGAGGGCACCGCCCCGGCCGCCGAGCGGTACAACATCGTCCCCGTCGGGCACCCGATGGGCTATCAGGACTGCTTCACGGGCTTCGTGGGCGACGTCTACGCGGCAGTGGGAGGCGATCAGGTCGACGGGCTTCCCACGTTCGCCGACGGGCACCGGGCCGCGGTGCTGACCAAGGCGTTCATGGAGGCGGCCAGCACCCAGGACTGGATCGAGGTGGCGGGATGAAGCTCGGATTCCTGACGGCATGCCTGCCGGGGTGGTCTCTCGAGGAGATCGCCTCGTGGGCGAGCGACCGAGGCTATGAGGCGCTCGAGGTCGCGGCGTGGCCCGCACTCGGCGATCGCCCGTTCACCGCGTCCCACATCGATGTCACCCGTCTCCACGGGGGTGAGCTGGACCGGGTTCGCGAGATCACCGATCGCTACGGCCTGACCATCTCCTCGCTCGCGTTCTACGACAACAACCTCCATCCCGACGCCGACGAGAGGGCCGCGGTCAACGCCCACGTGCGCGCATGCATCGACGCGGCCGCCGCGCTCGGCGTGCCCACCGTCGGCACGTTCATCGGCCGGGACTGGACCCGTCCTGTGCGGGAGAACCTCGCCGACGCGGAGGAGATCTTCAAGCCGATCGTCGACCACGCGGGCGAGTCCGGCGTCAAGGTGGTCATCGAGAACTGCGTGATGGAGGGGTGGCATCCAGACGGGTACCCCGGCAATCTCGCGTACTCTCCAGAGCTCTGGGAGTGGATGTTCGCCCAGGGGCTCTACCTCAACTACGACCCGTCGCACCTCATGTGGATGGGCATCGACCCCGTCGAGGCGCTCCGCCCGTACGTCGACCATGTGGCGCATGCCCAGGCCAAGGACATCGAGCTGTTCGCCGACCGTCGCAACCGGTTCGGATGGCCGGGTCGTGCCGTGGTCCGGGAGGACCCGTGGGACGTCGGCTGGTGGCGCTACCGGGTGCCCGGGCTCGGCCAGGTCGACTGGGTCCGCGTGATCGACGTCCTCTACGAGGGTGGATTCGACGGAGTTCTCTCCGTCGAGCATGAGGACCCGCAGTGGGGCGGGACGGACGACAAGATCCTCACCGGCCTCGAGATCGCCTATCGGACGCTTCGGCCGCACGTCGTCGCGTGAAGGGTGGGCGCGCGGGCCCTCCGTGCGCCATCAGCAGCACAGTTCAGTTCAGGGAAGTCCAGTTCAGCAGGTTCAAGGAGGAATCCTCATGAAGAAGTCCCACGCACTCGGTCTGGCCGCGGTCGCGGCCAGCGCGGCGCTCATCTCCGCGTGCAGCGCGCCGGCCACGTCCGGCAGCCCCGCTGCCTCGTCGGGAGGCGACGGCCCGTTCACCATCGGCGTGAGCAACGCGTTCGTCGCCAGCGAGTACCGCACCCAGATGATCGACGCGATCGAGCAGACGTTCGACGAGTACAAGGCCGAGGGTGTGGTCGACAAGCTCGTCATGGAGAACGCCGACGCGGACGTCAACGGCCAGATCCAGCAGATCCGCAACCTCATCAACCAGGGCGTCGACGCGATCATCGTGGACCCGAACTCGGCCACGGCGCTGAGCGCCGTGTTCGACGAGGCCATCAGCCAGGGCATCACCGTCATCGCGATCGACCAGGCGGTGGACTCGCCCGACGTGCTCAACGTGGGCATCTCTCAGCAGGACCTCGGCGCTGCCAGCGCCGAGTGGTTCGCCTCGGCCGTCGGTGACGGAGCGAGCATCGTCACCGTGGAGGGAGCCGCTGGCAACCCGGCGACCGACGCCCGCTGGGCCGGTGCCGAGCCGGTGTTCGCCGAGCACAACATCGAGGTGCTCACGCACGGCGACGGCGGCTGGGACCAGGCGACGGGGCAGACGGTCGCCACCGACCTGCTCGCCACCTACCCGAACGTCGACGGCATCTGGACGTACGACGGCATGGCCCAGGGCGTGCTCCGTGCGGTCGAGGCCGCCGACAAGACCGACTCGGTGACCGTGGGCGGTGAGGCGCGCGTCGGGTTCCTGCGCATGTGGACCGACCTGGTGGACTCCGGGTCCGACTTCGCCAGCGTCGGCGTCATCAACCCGCCGGGAACCGGTGCGACCGCGCTGCACTTCGCGATCAACCTGCTCCAGGGCAAGGAGCTCGACCAGTCGAAGGTGACCGACGGCCACAGCATCATCCTGCCGCTCGACACCCCGGTGACGAACGACAACCTTGCCGACACGTGGGCAGGGGTCTCCGACCAGGCGGACACCTACGTGCTCGACTCGATCCTGAGCGCCGACGAGGTCGCCCAGTACTTCCAGTGACAGGTGGCCGGGCCGGGCGCCGTGAAGCACGGCGCCCGGCCCCGGTCTGCACGTCCCGCTGAACCCCCAAGAGGAACACGCATCATGGCAAGTCTCGACATCACCGGCGTCGACAAGCGCTACGGCGGCGTCCAGGCGCTCAAGGGCGCCTCCCTGTCCGTGGCCGAGGGCGAGGTCCACGGGCTGCTCGGCCCCAACGGCTCCGGCAAGTCGACGCTGAACAAGGTCATGGCGGGCGCGGTCCGTCCCGACGCGGCGACGATCCGTCTCGATGGGCAGGATCTGCGCATCCACGGCCCGCAGGACGCCCACCATCACCGCATCGAGTCCGTTTACCAGCAGCTCTCGCTCATCCCGCACCTTACCGTCGCCGAGAACCTCGTGCTCGGCACCGAGGCCGCGCGGGCCGGCTGGCTGACCCCCAAGGCCCAGCTGGTCGAGGTCGACGCGATGCTTGAGCGGTTGAGCCCTGTGCTCGGCGGCGGGATCGGACCCCGCACGAGGGTCGGCTCGCTCAATCCCGGGACCAAGCAGCTGCTCGAGTTCGCCAAGGTCGTGCTGCGACGGCCCCGCTTCCTCGTGCTCGATGAGGCCACCGCGTCGCTCCACCGTGACCAGGTCGCGCTGCTGTTCGCCATGGTCCGCGAGCTGACGGCGGAGGGTGTGGGCGTGGTGTTCGTGTCGCACCGGATGGAGGAGGTGCTCGATCTCTGCGATCGCGCCACGATCATCCGCAACGGCCTCAATGTCGCGACTGTCGACGTGAAGGACACGGACGAGCAGGAGCTGGTCCGGCTGATGGTCGGCGACCTCGCAAGGGCGGCGGGGCGCGGCGAGCGCCCGGCCCCGTCCCGCGACGGCCAGCCCGTGCTGTCGGTGCGGGGCCTGCAGGCCGAGGGTCTCGCCGACGTCAGCCTCGACGTCCACCCGGGCGAGATCGTCGGCCTCGGGGGGCTCCAGGGCCAGGGCCAGTCCGAGCTGCTCACGGGCATCTTCGGCGCGTCGCCGGCACAGGCGGAACGCATCGAGGTCGCGGGCGATCCCGTCGAGTTCCGCAACCCGAGGTCCGCGATCGCGGCGGGCCTCGCCCTGGTGCCCGGAGACCGTGCGTCGGAGGGTCTCTACAGCGTCCGCTCGATCCAGGAGAACATCTCGACGGTGACCCTCGGGCGCCGCGCCCGCGCCGGCCTCGTCATCGACGCCCGCGCGGAGAAGGAGGCCGCGACCTCGCAGGTCGACGCGCTGCGCATCAAGATCGGCGCGCTCGCCGACGCGGTCAGCACGCTCTCGGGCGGCAACGCCCAGAAGGTCGTGGTCGCCAAGTGGCTCCTGTCGGAGCCGCGCATCGTGCTCCTCGACGACCCGACCAAGGGTGTCGACGTGGGCGCGAAGGCGGAGATCTACGCGATCATCCGCGACCTCACCGCCCAGGGCGTCGGCGTGATCCTCAACTCCAGCGACGACGTCGAGCTCGCGGAGCTCGCGGACCGGGTCCTGGTCCTCTACGAGGGTCGCATCGTCCAGGAGCTCGAGGGCACCGACGTCACCCACGACAACCTCGTCGCAGCCGCGCTGCGCATCTCCGACGACGACACGAAGGAATCGTGATGACGACCCCGCCGCAGACGACCGTCGGAGCCATCCGCGATGGCAGCTGGCAGCGCTACCTCACCTTCTCGCTGTCGACCTGGGTGACGATCGGTCTCCTGATCGTCGTGACCGCGCTGAACGTTGCTCTCCAGCCCACCTTCTTCACCACCTACTCGCTGACCAGCAACTTCGCGACCTTCGCGCCGTTGGTGTTCGCGGCCGTCGCCCAGGCCGTCGTCGTCATCGGCGGCGGATTGGACCTCTCGATCGGCAGCATCGTGGCGCTGGCGAGCGTCGTCGCGCTCACCGTGATGGACGGCGAGCCGTCGCGCGTCGCGATCGGGGTGCTGGCCGCCATCGTCACGGGCGTGATCGCCGGTGCGATCAACGGCTTCATCGTGGGCGTGATCCGGCTCCAGCCGCTCATCGCCACGTTCGCCACCAACTCGGTCTTCGCCGGAGCCGCGCTCGTCGTGCTGCCCAAGCCCGGGGGCATGGTCCCGAGCACCATGACCACCGGCTACCGCAGCCTGGTGATCGGCATCCCGGTGTCGGTGCTCATCGTCGTGCTCGCGATCGTTCTGTACTGGCTGCTCTCGCGCACCCGCCTGATGCGGCACATCCGTGCCGTGGGCGGCGACCGGAGCGCCGCCTTCGCCTCGCTCGTGCCCGTGGTCCGGGTGCAGATGGCCAGCTACATCGTGGCCGGCGCCTTCGCGGGCTTGGCAGCGCTCGCGATCCTCGCCAACACTGGCTCCGGCGACCCGTTCGTCGGGTCCTCGATGGCGCTCGACTCGATCGCGGCGGTGGTGCTGGGAGGCATCGCGCTCGCGGGCGGCCGTGGCAGCGGCATCGGTGCGGTCGCCGGCGCGATCATCCTCGCGATGGTGTCGACCGTGCTGTCGTTCATGGGCGTGCCGACGACGTGGCGCCAGCTCGCGAGCGGCGTCATCATCGTCGCCGCGATCGCACTCTCCGTCGTCATGAGCAGGAAGGACCAGCGATGACCGCCATGCAGAGCCCTGCGGCGCCCACCGCCGCACGGTGGCGCGCGATCGTCACCGACCCCATCTTCATCGCGGCTGCGGTCGCGGTCGCGATCGTGCTGGTCGGGCAGCTCGTCTCCCCAGGATTCGGCGCGTACAGCCAGGTCGTGGGCATGGTGCGCGTCGCCAGCTTCCTCGGGATCATGGCGATCGGGCAGACCATCGTCATCCTGTCCGGAGGCGACGGCATCGACCTGTCGGTCGGCAAGACCGCCACGCTCGGGGCCATCGTCGCCGCCCGCATCATGGACGGCAGCGACTCCCGCCTGCTGCTGGGCATCCTCGTGCCCGTGCTGGTCGGTGCCGTGATCGGCCTCGTCAACGGGCTCGGGATCGCGTACCTCCGCATCCCTCCCTTCGTGATGACGCTCGGCATGACCGGTGTGGTCGCCGGCATCGCGCTCGCGTACACCGGGGGAGCGGCCGCGGGCCGGTCGGCACCGGCGCTCACGGGCCTCGTGAACAACCGCGGCCTGTTCGACGTACCCGGCGTGGTCTACGTGTGGATCGTGCTGATCGTCGCCGTGACATGGCTGCTGCGGCGTTCGGTCGCCGGCTGGAACATCTACGCGGTCGGATCCAACCGAGTCGCGGCGAACCTGTCCGGCGTGCCCGTGCGGCGCAACGTCATCATGGCCTACGTGGCATCGAGCGTCTTCGCGTGCTTGGGAGGCATCCTGCTCCTGGGCTACACGGAGTCGGTGTTCCTCAACCTTGCCGACAGCTACACGCTGCCCACGGTGGCCGCCGTGATCATCGGCGGCACGCTCGCCTCGGGCGGCGTGGGCGGCTATCTCGGGACCGCCATCGGCGCGCTCGTGCTGACGTTCCTCACCAGCCTCCTGAGCACCATGAACATGCCCGAGTCGTGGCGCACCATCACCAGCGGCGTCGTGCTCCTGGTGCTGCTCGGCATGTACGGTCGTCAGCGCAAGCTCAGGACGTAGGCGCGGGACGACGACGACCGGGCCGCCAAGGACGGCCGCGACCCACCGCATCGTCCATCCGCCCTGTCGCCTCGCACGCCGATGCCGTACACTTGCTCGCGCGGGCATCCGCCTGCACGCTTGTCGAGACTGGCAAGTTCCAGACTCCGAGCATCCATCCCGGCGCTGCGGCGAGATTCGAGCAACACTCGCGTTCGCCGCCGGTGCAGGCCTCACGGCCTCATGAAGCGCCCTCAGACCTCCGTCGAACCGGCGCATCGCGCATCGGTCCAACGGGAACCCACGCACGCCGGCCCCGCCGGCGCCGCATCACGGGCCGCGATCCGCGGCCTACAACGAAGTAAGGAAACACATCATGGCTACTGGCACCGTCAAGTGGTTCAACGCTGACAAGGGCTACGGCTTCATCGCCCCCGACGACGGCTCCGCCGACCTGTTCGCGCACTTCAGCGCGATCAACTCCTCGGGCTTCCGCTCGCTGGAGGAGAACCAGCGCGTCGAGTTCGACCCCGAGCAGGGTCAGAAGGGCATGCAGGCGGCCAACATCCGCCCGCTGTAACTCTTCGCTGACCGTCCCGCGGGACGGGCAACTCGCTCCGGCGGGGACCTTCGGGTCCCCGCCGTTGTCGTATCCGGGGCACGATGCGCGGCTGCCCTGCGGCGGAGTGGTACCAATCGCCACGACTCGCCCGCGACTCGTGCCCCGTGGTACCACTCGGCACGGGGACGATGCGCGGGCACGGCGAGCGCCTACCTGACCTCCGGGATCATGTCGATCGCCCCGCACGGGCACTCCGCGGCGCAGATGCCGCAGCCCTTGCAGTAGTCGTAGTCGATCTCGTAGCGCATCCCCGGGCCCAGCTTCCGGATCGCGTCGTCCGGGCACATCCCGAAGCAGTTGTCGCACTCGAAGCACGACCCGCACGACAGGCACCGTCTCGCCTCGAACACCGCGTGCTCCGCGTCGAGCCCGGCCAGCACCTCCTCGAAGCCCGTCACGCGCCTCGCGGCCTCCAGCTCGGGGCGATGCTGCTTCGGCGCATCGGAGTAGTACCAGGTGTTCAACCTGTCGGTGGTGGCCTCGCGCGCGGGAGGCTCCGCCGGCAGCACCCGCGCCGCGAGCCACGCGTCCACGGCCTTCGCCGCCCGCGCCCCGCGCCCGATCGCGTACGTCGCGGTGCGCGAGCCGGGCGAGACGTCGCCGGCCGCGAACACCCCGTCCCGCCCGGTCATGAGCGTCGCCGGATCCACCGCGACCACCCCGTCCGTCACGCCCACGTCGGGCACGTCGGCCAGGAGCGTCAGGTCCGCGTCCTGCCCGACCGCGAGCAGCACGGTGTCGGCGTCGAGCTCCTCGTACTCGCCGGTCCCGTGCGGCCGGCCCTCCTCGTCCAGCACCATCCGCTCGATCGTCACCTTCGGCCCGTCGACCGCGGAGATCGTCGACAGCCACTGCACGCGCACGCCCTCGCCAACCGCGTCGTCCAGCTCCGTCGGGTGCGCCGGCATCTGCTCGCGCGTGCGCCGGTAGACCACCACCGCATCGGACGCCCCGAGCCGCCGCGCCGTCCGCGCCGCGTCCATGGCCGTGTTGCCGCCGCCGTACACCGCGACCCGGCGCCCGAGCAGGGGAGGCTTGCCCGACGCGACGTCCCGCAGCACGTCGATCGCGTCCACGATGTGCGACGCCGCAGCCGCGGGAATGTCGACGTGGTGCGCGACCCCGGCGCCCATGGTGAGGACCACCGCGTCGAACTCGGCCTGCGCCTCGTCCAGCGACGTCACGGGAGTGGAGCACTCGAGCACCACCCCGGTGTCCACGATCCGCCGGATCTCCGCCGCGAGGATCTCGCGCGGCAGCCGGTAGGCGGGGATGCCGTACCGCATCATGCCGCCGGGCTCCGCGGCCGCCTCCCGGATGGTCACCGCGTGGCCGAGCTGGCGCAGGTGGTAGGCCGCGGACAGCCCCGCGGGACCCGAGCCCACCACCAGGACGCGCCGCCTGGACGATGCGGCGGGGGAGGGAAGCGCCCAGCCCTCGTCGAGCGCGGTGTCGCCGAGGAACCGCTCGACCGCGTTGATCCCGACCTCCTCATCGACGGAGCCCCGGTTGCAGGCCGTCTGGCAGGGGTGATAGCAGATGCGCCCCATGACCGCGGGCAGCGGGTTGGCGGCCACGAGCCGCCGCCACGCCGCCTCGAAGCCTTCCGCGCCCTCCTGCGTGGACCCGAGCCAGCCGCGGATGTCCTCCCCGGACGGGCAGGCCAGCGAGCACGGCGGGGACAGCTCGACGTAGACGGGACGCTCGGTCCGCCATGTGCCCGTGTGATAGGCGAGCGAGGTGGCCGGGCCGGTCGAGACGCCGACGGTCGGGGGAGCGTCGTGGCCGCTCATGAGGCACCTCCCAGGAGGTCGTAGCGTCGGATGTTGGCCTCCGCGAGCACGCGCCACCGCTCCAGCGCGTCCTCGCCGCCAGGCCTGAACAGGTGGGCGAACCGCGCCTGGGGCCTGAGGTAGTCCTCGACTTTGGCGCGCTCGCGGATGCGCTGCACGTCGGTGAGCTCGCCCGCGCGCGCCTCGATGACGGGGAAGATGCCCGACTGGACGGCCGCGCGCGACAGGCTGATCGACTCCGCGCTATTCGCGCCCCAGCCCACGGGGCAGGGGACCAGCACGTGGAGGTAGCGCGCGCCGTGGATCGACATCGCGGTGCGCACCTTCGCCTCGAGGTCGCGGAGATCCGCGACGGTCGCGCTCGCGACGTAGGGGATCTCGTGCGCCATCGCGATCTTCACCATCGACTTGCCCTGCCCGAACGCCTGGCCGGGGTTGCGCCCGACGGCCGGGGTGGTCGCGGTGCGCGCGGACGCGGGCGTCGCCGAGGACCGCTGCACGCCCGTGTTCATGTAGCCCTGGTTGTCGTAGCAGACGTAGAGGACGTCGTCGTTGCGCTCGAACATGCCCGACACCGCGGCGAGCCCGATGTCGACGGTGCCGCCGTCGCCGCCCTGCGCGAGCACGCGGATGTCGTCGCGGCCCTGCGCGTGCAGTGCCGCCGCGATGCCGGTCGCGACCGCGGCCGCGTTGGCGAACAGCGAGTGCACCCACGGCGGCTTCCATGCGCTCTCGGGGTACAGCGTCGAGAACACCTCGAGGCAGCCCGTCGCGTTCGCGACCACGAGTCGCCCGCCCGCGGCCTCCACCGCGGTGTCCATCACCCAGCGCGCGGCGAGCGCCTCGGCGCAGCCCTGGCAGGCCCGGTGGCCCTTGGTGAGCGACGACGGCCTGTCGGCGTGCGACTGGAGCGAGCGCTGCGCATCGTCCAGGAGGCGCCCGCCCACCGCGAGGGTGCCGGTCTGGAGGAACGGGATGTGGACCGTGGTCATCGCGCCACCTCCGTCGCGCCGAGCGCCGGCGTGGGGATGCCGGGCTTGAGGTCGAGGAACTCGAGCGACCCGACCTCGTCGACCAGCGCCCGCCGCACCACGTCGCGCAACGAGGCCTCGAGGATCGGCCGGCCGCCCAGCCCCGCGACCACCGAGTGCAGGTGCGAGCCGGTCCCGGCAAGCGCCCGGCCCACGCAGCCGGTGAGCACGCCGCCCGAGCCCAGCTCGAGCGCCCTGTCGACCACCACGACGTGCCGCGACCCGCCCAGCGCGTCCCGCAGCGCCTCCTCGGGGAAGGGGCGGAACGCACCGACCGAGAGCAGCCGCACGGGCACGCCCTCCGCGCGCAGCGGCGCGAGCGCCGACTGCAGCGTCCCGACGACGGAGCCCATCGCGACCACCGCGAGATCGGTGGACGATGCGGGCGGCGCCCCGCGGTCCCGGTCCAGCGTGTCGGGGTCGTAGCGGGCGATCAGCCCTCCCGCCTCGCGCCCGATCTGCTCGCGGAAGCGGTCGGACCAGGCCTCGATGACGGCGGCGGCGTCGAGGAAGCGCAGGTGCTGGAGGTACCTGGTCTCGGTGAAGGACTCGGGGCCGGCCATGGTGCCGAGCGTCGCGGGGTGGTCGATGTCGAGCACCTGGGTGGGGCGGTAGGGCGGCAGGAACGCGTCGACCTGCTCGGCGGTCGCGAGCTCGACCACGTCCGACGCGTGCGTGAGCACGAACCCGTCCATGCACACCATCGCGGGGATGCCCAGCTCCTCGGCCACGGCGAACGCGATGACGTGGAGGTCGGCGGCCTCCTGGTTGTCGGCCGCGAACAGCTGCAGCCAGCCGGAGTCGCGCATCGCCATCGCGTCGGAGTGGTCGTTCCAGATGTTGATGGGGGCGCCGATCGCGCGGTTGGCGACCGTCATGACGATGGGCAGGCCCATGCCCGCCGCGTTGTAGACCGCCTCGGCCATGTACAGCAGGCCCTGCGACGCGGTCGCGGTGTAGGCGCGCGACCCGGCCGCCGATGCTCCGATCGAGACCGACATCGCGGAGAACTCCGACTCGACGTTGACGTACTCGCAGTTGGCGAGCTCGCCGGTGCGCGCCATGACGGACAGCGCCTCGACGATGTGCGTCTGCGGGGAGATGGGGTACGCGCACACCACGCCGGGCCGGCACCGCGCGACCGTCCGCGCCACGGCCTGGGAGCCCTCGAGCACCTCACGCATGGCGGCTCTCCAAGCCTCGCCCCGCGCCGGCGAGCTCGGCGCGGACGTAGGCGAACGCATCGTCCGCCGCCCGGGCGTTGCCCTCCCCGACGGGGCCGGGGAAGCGCTCGCGGAACACCTGCTTGACGGCGTCGAGCGTGATGTCGGACGATGCGGCGGCGTAGGCCGCGAGCATCGCGGCGGCGGGCCTGGGGCGGCCGAGCCGCTCGAGCGTGATCTGCATCGCGGGCACGGTGAGGACGGTGGCGTGGACGTCCTCGGCGCCGGCCTGCGCGCGCACCGCGGGTGCGTCCGCGGTGGTGTTGACGATGACGAGCCCGCCGGGGGCGAGGCCCGCGAACGGGTGGTCCGAGGCGAGCAGCGTCGGGTCCTGGACGAGCACCACGTCGGGGTGGAGGACGGGCTCGCGTGTGCGCAGCGGCGTGTCCGCGAAGCGGCAGCACGACACGACGGGCGCGCCGGTGCGCTCGGACCCGAAGGAGGGGATCGCCTGCGCCTCGTGGCCCGCGAGGAAGCCCGCGCGGGCGAGCATCTCGGCGGCGGTGACGACCCCTTGGCCGCCCCTGCCGTGGACCCGGACCTGCCTCATGGCATCGCCTCCCGACGGCGCGTGGTGGGCAGTCGCCGTTGACGGCCCACCCCTTCACGGTAGGCCGGTCGGGGTACGAGGAATGGGACCGAGGTCCCGGTGAGGGGGCGCGGCTCAGACGCCCGCGGGCTCCTTGGGGGCCTCCGCCGGGGGAGCCTCGGGAGGCGGCGCGTCGTGGCCGTGGTGCCCGGCGACGTGGTGCGCGTGCGCACGCCCCTCGGGGGTGAAGCGGAACACCGCCCACGCGGTGAGCGACACCACGCCGAAGCCCGCGCAGATCAGCAGCCATGTGATCAGCGGCGTCTCCGACTCCTCCCACGAGGCGCCGGTGGGCACCGCGATGAGCACGAACGAGACCGCGGCGACGAAGTACGACGCGAGCCAGATGCGGGGGCTCCAGTCGCGGATGGCCTTGCCCTCGAGGTATGTGAACGGCAGCAGGCCCACCACGAGCGCGGCGAGGGTCTCGAGCGTGATCGCGGCGAGCGTCTCCTCGACGATCATCCCGCCGAGCGCCTCGGTGCGACCCACGGTCACGTCGAGGATGCTCAGCAGGATCCATGCGATGACGCCCATGGTGAACACGGCGCTCACGCCCAGGAGGGCGAGCCGTCCCTCGTGCCGCTCGGACATCGAGCGCCCGAACTGCACGGACACGACGATGCCGAACATCAGTGTCGGCTCGATGTGGAGCACCTGCGACACCACCACCGAGACGACCACGACGGTGAGCGAGCCCGGCAGCGGGATCATGCGCCCGGGCACGCGCAACCGGCGCCGCGCGGCGAGCACGCGGACGGCGTTGAGGCCCAGGTTCAGGGCGGTGAGGGACAGGAACAGGCTCACGTAGGTGACGAGCGACTCGCGCTCGAGGCTCCAGCCGGCGCGCCCGATCCCGAGGATGAGCGCTGCGGCCGCGACCGTGAGGCCCGACGACAGCCACGTGGGCAGCCGGTAGCGACGCTTGCCTCGGGTGGCGCCGCCCGCGCGTCGGCGCGCGGCGATCGGGATCCAGCCGAAGGCGCGCGCGTAGTTCTCCGTCAGCGTGGACTGCAGCAGCTCGGCGGGGACGGCCGCGAGCAGCAGGAACGCGGACGCCAGCGATGCCGTCGCGACCACCTTGAACGGGGTGAGCTCCAGGTTGAACAGCGTCGGCACCGTGGGGGACAGCCACGGGAAGTCCTTCGCGACGGTCACCGGCACCGACGCCTCGGAGTCGGCGTAGCCGTCCGCGGACAGCGTGGCGACGATGCGGTGGTCGCCCACGGCGGCGGCCTCCGGGACCACGATGGTGAGGTCGAGCCCGCCTGACGCGTCGACCGTCGCGGAGCCCATCCCGATCGGCGTGGAGTGCAGCTCCACGCTCACTGTCGCGCCCGCGGGCAGGCCCGTGGCGGCCACGTGGAGCCGGTCGCCGTGGTGGAGCTCGCGCCCCGCGAGGGCCGCACCGTCGGCGCCGGTGAGGTCGAACGCCCACACGAGCGTGGGGTCGGGCGCCGGCACGGTCACCGTGACGGGCGCGAGGGGCGCCGCGGCGGCCTTCTTCTTGTGCTTCTTGGTCGGAAGGTCCGGTGCGGCGACGGGGGCGAGCACCGGCGGCGTCCACGTGTGGATCACCGGGGCGGGTGCGGGCGGAGGGGCGGGATAGGTGAGGACGGCGCCCGAGCCGTCGGTCGCATCGTCCGTCGCGACCGGCGCGGCCGTGGCCGCCGACGCCAGCATGACGAGCCCCAGGGTCATCCCCAGCACCATGATTCCAAGCGCGAGCACTCGCAGGACGCCCTCGCGTCCCAGATGCCGCCACGCAGGCACGCCCATGCGCGGTCCCTCCCCCTCGAGGGGCGGCGCGAGAACGGCCGCCGGCCCCCAGCCCTACGGCGAATGGTAACGCCCGAATTACCCCCATAAGTAGGGATTGCGAAGATTTAACGCGGCGGAAACGCGCGTCGGCGCCCGATATCGTCTCAGGGAGCCACCAGGGAGGGTCGCATGAGCGCACACGGGACGCCGCTGATCGTCGTGATGGGCCCGACCGCGTGCGGCAAGTCGACCGTCGGCGCCGCCCTCGCGGAGGCGCTCGGCGTGCCCTTCGTCGACGGCGACGGACTGCACCCCGACGCGAACGTCGCGAAGATGGCGGCCGGCATCCCGCTCGACGACGACGACCGGTGGCCCTGGCTCGACCGCGTCGGGTCGACGTTGGACGATGCGCGCGCCGGGCGTGGCGTCGTGGTCGCGTGCAGCGCGCTCAAGCGGGCGTACCGGGACCGGATCCGCGCGGCGGCGCCCGGTGCATCGTTCCTCGAGCTCGTGCTCACGGCCGAGGAGGCGGCGCGCCGGTCCGCCTCTCGCACCGACCACTTCATGCCCGCCTCGCTGGTGGCCTCGCAGTTCGCGGCCCTCGAGCCGCTCGGCCCGGACGAGCCGGGGGAGCGCGTCGACGCGACCCGGGGCGTAGCGGCGATCGTCGCCGCGGCGCTAGCGTCGCTCGCGTGAGCGGTTACCAGTTCGACGCGACGCTGTACCTGTGGGAGGCGACCACCGCCACCTGGGTGTTCGTCGACCTGCCGTTCGACGTCGCCGACGAGATCGAGGACGCCCAGCACGGCCCGCGCCGCGGCTTCGGCGCGGTGCGCGTCGAGGTGACCGTCGGGGCGACCACGTGGCGCACCAGCATCTTCCCGTCGCAGGCGCGCAAGACGTTCATCCTGCCCGTCAAGCAGGCCGTCATGAAGACCGAGGGGCTCGCGCCCGGCGGCGCGGCCTCGTTCCGGCTGACCACCGTCGCATGAGCGGTCCGCGCGCGGGCGGCCCGCTGAGCGAGCCCGTCGTCGCCGCGTGGATCGCGACCGCCGTGGACATCCCGCTGTACACGCTGGCGGCCGCGCTGTGCGTGCCCGCGGGCGCGTGGGTGTGGGGGCTCCTCGGCGGCGCGAGCCCGGGCCGAGTCGACACGACGGAGGCGGCGACGCTCGTCGCGACGGCCCTCATCGTCGCCGTCGGGATCGCGTCCGTCGCGCAGACAGTCGGCCGGTGGCTTCACGTGCGCACGCTCGGGGTGCCCCGCGCGCGCTCGGCGCGCTCCTTCGCGACCATGGGCGGGCTGCTCGGCTTGATCCCGGCCGCGGTGATCGTCGCGATCGCGGGCTCGGCCGCCGCGATCCCGTTCGCGCTCATCGCGGTGGTGCTCCCGTGCACCGTCGTGGCCGCCGCGACCAACGTGCTGCTGCCGCGGGTCGCGGCGTCGCTGGGCGCCGTCACCGCGTTCGCCGTGGTCGCCGTGATCTGCTTCCTCGGCGCGGTCGGCGTGCTGGTGCTGTTCCAGGTGACCGGCCGCGCCGCGCCGATCGCCGACTGAGCTAGCCGGCGAGCAGGCCCGCGATCACGCGCGGCACCGCGCCCGCGACGTCGAGCGCCGCGACCGGCCCGCCGCCCGAGGCGAGCTCCGCGGCGCGCGCATGCACCCACGAGGCCGACGCGCCAGCCGCGTCCGCGCGCAGCCCGGAAGCGAGCAGCGCGCCCGCGATCCCGGCGAGCACGTCGCCCGCGCCGGCCGTCGCGAGCCACGCGGGGGCCTCCGGCAGCTCGATCGCGGCGCCGCCGGGGGAGACCACGAGCGTGACCGCGCCCTTGAGCAGCACCGTCGCGCGCGCCGCCTCGGCCAGCAGCCTCGCGTGGCCCACGCGGTCGCGCTCCACGTCGGCGGCCGTGACATCGTGGCGCAGCGCCTCGAGCGTGCGCACCAGCTCGCCCGCATGTGGCGTGAGCAGCACGCGCTCCGCACCGACCGCCCGCACGCCCGCCGCGCGGGCCCGCGCGACCGTCTCGAGGGCGCCCGCGTCGACGACCATCGGCACGGACTCCGCGACCACGGCCCCGATCGCGGCGTCCTGCTCGGGGAAGTCGGCCACCCCGGGCCCCACCACCCAGGCCTGGGCACGCGGGACCCGCTCGGCGACGTCGACCGGGTGATGCACCACCGCCTCGGGACGATGCGCGAGCACCAGGTCCTGCGCGCGGTCCGGCCCCACGTAGCGCACCATGCCGGCGCCGGCCCGGATCGCGCCCGAGACCACGAGCGCCGCGGCCCCGGGATAGGCCTGCGACCCCGCGACGACGCCGAGGACGCCGCGCGAGTACTTGTCGTCGGCTGCGCCCGGCACCGGCCAGGAGGCGGCGACGTCCGCGCGCTCCCAGCGGCGCATCGGGGTCATCGGGTGACGGTCCGCGCGTACAGGTCGGAGTGCATCCACTGGCCGTCGCGCAGGATGTCGTTCTCGATCCGGCGCAGCAGCGTGAGCCCCAGGTGGTTCATCACCTTGGCGGACGCCTTGTGCTCGGGGCGGCAGCGGGCGTGCACCTGCTCGAGCGTCGCGTCCTCCTCGAGCGCGTCGATGACGGCGTGGACGGCCTCGGTCGCGATGCCGCGCCCCCAGAGGTCGCGCCGCACCACCCAGCCGAGCTCGCGGATCTGCGGGGAGGCCTCCAGCGGGCCGCGGCCCTCGCCGTAGACGCCCACCCCGCCCACCACCGTGCCTGCCGCGATGGTGCCCCCGGCGCCCAGCGCATCGTGCCGCAGCGTGATGGCCCAATGGGCGGGGATCCCCGCGGCCGCGGCGTCCGCGACCCACGCGCGCGTGTCGTCCTCGGAGTTGGGACCCCACTCGGTGAAGCGGCACACCGCCGGGTCGGACGCGTAGACGTGGACGTCGGCCTCATCGTCGAGGCGGAACGGTCGTAGCAGGAGTCTCGCTGTCTCGAGCGTCATATCCCGACGATACGCCCGCGCCCGGGGCATGGGAGGATACGCCCATGGCAATGCGTGACATCCGTGTGATCGGCGACCCTGTCCTCCGCACCCCCTGCGAAAGCGTCGGCGAGATCGACGACCGCGTGCGACAGCTGGTCGAGGACCTGGTCGAGACCGTCGACCACGACGGCCGCGCCGGGCTCGCCGCGAACCAGATCGGCGTGTCGCTGCGGGCGTTCTCGTGGAACATCGACGGTGACATCGGCTACATCCTCAACCCCGAGATCGTCGAGGTGAGCGAGGAGTACCAGGAGCTCGGCGAGGAGGGCTGCCTCTCGGTTCCCGGCCTCTGGTACCCCTGCGAGCGGCCCGCGTACGCGCGCGCCGTCGGCACCGACCTCAACGGCGACAAGGTCGAGATCGAGGGCGAGGAGATCTGGGCCCGCCTCATCAAGCACGAGGTGGACCACCTCGACGGCCACCTCTACCTGGACCGCCTGCGCAAGGACGTGCGCAAGAAGGCGATGCGCGAGCTGCGCGAGTCCCTCGAGTCGCGCTCCTGAGGCCGGCGGGGGCGGTCACCCGAGGTCGACCCCCACGTCCGCGACGATGACGCGGCCCGCCGCGGCGGCGGCCGGCATCTCGACCAGGCAGCGCTTGGGCGCCGTGAACGTCACGGTGACGTCGGCGCGCACGTAGCGCGGAGGCGCGTCGGGGAACGCGTCCGGCGCCGGCAGGTCCGCGGAGTCCGCGGCGAGGCCCGACGGGATGTCGACCGCCACGATCGGCAGGCGGGCCTCGACCGCGCGGCCGAGCAGCGAGTACGCGCCGTCGGGAAGCCCCGGCCGGCCCCCGATGCCCGCGAAGCCGTCGATGACGAGCCGCGCGTCGAGCACGCGCTCGCGTCCGAGCGGGAACTCGATCCCCGACAAGGCGTGCGAGCCGGCCGCCTCGGCGAGCATCCGTGCGCCCCGGGGGTGGACCCGGTCCGCGACGGCGACCGCGACCACGCTCGCGCCCCGTCGCGCCAGCAGCGCCCCGGCCAGCAGGGCGTCGCCGCCGTTGTTGCCCGGGCCCGCGATCACGCACACGGGAAGGCCGGCGAGCGGAAGCCCGCGCTCGGCGGCGAGGGCGACCGCGGCATCGGCCACCGCGACCGCCGCGCGGTCCATGAGGACGTCCTCATGGACGGTCTCCATCGCGCGCGCCTCCGCGGCGCGGAGCCGGGCGACGGTGACGATGTTCTCGCTGGTGGTCATGCGCACCACCCTCGCACGAAGGTCGGACATTCCACCCGCGGCGCTGGCGATAACGGCGTGAGTGGGGCACAATCGAGCCACACCCGGTGCCACGGGCTGTTTCTTTCGAGGTCGTAGGGGAAGACGCACCTCAGAGGAAGGAAAGGGTCATGGCAGCAATCACCCGTGGTGTCCTTTTCGTGCACTCCGCGACCCGCGCGATGACTCCGCACATCGAGTGGGCCGCCCAGGGAGTGCTGGGTTCGCGCGCCTCGTTCGATTGGACGGACCAGCCCGCCGGATCCGGGCTGCTGCGCGCCGAGATGGCCTGGCAGGGCCAGCAGGGCACGGGCGCGCGCCTGGCCTCGGCGCTGCGCGGCTGGGAGCACGTCCGGTACGAGGTCACCGAGGAGCCGTCCTTCGGCGCCGACGGCGGCCGCTGGTCGCACACCCCGTCGCTGGGCATCTTCCACGCCGTCATCGACGTGCACGGCAACACGGTGGTCCCCGAGGACCGGATCCGCGCGGCGCTCGACACCGGCGCGTCGATGGGCGACATCAGGCGCGCCATGGACCTCGCGCTGGGCACCGCGTGGGACGAGGAGCTCGAGCCGTTCCGATACGCGGGTCACGGCGCGCCCGTCCGCTGGCTTCACCGGGTCGGCTGAGCGTGGCTCGGTGGTTGCGGCACCCTGCGGGTTAGGGTGAGCACGTGAGCGAGCACCGCCGTCCCGGGCGTCCCCAGATCGCCGATCCCGATGGGATCGCGCGGATCGCCGCGACCCTGTTCGCCGAGCACGGCTACGCCGGCGTCTCGATGGACGACATCGCCGTCCGCTCCGGCGTGTCCCGGCGCACCCTGTTCCGGCACTTCGCCAACAAGGCGGACCTGGTGTGGCGCGACTTCTTCGTCAACTACCACCGCCTCGCGCAGCGCCTCGAGGCGGACGACAGCGCACCCGGGCTCGCGGGCCTGCGGGCCGCGCTGCGTGAGGCCCTCGCCGAGTCGGACGAGGCCGAGGACATCTCGCGCGTGCGCCTGCGCATCATCGGCGCGTCCCCCGAGGTGTTCGCCGCGGGCGTGGGAGCGCTGCGCGACATGACCGACGGCTTCGCGCATCACCTCGCGCGCGACGGTGCGATCGCGCAGGACGGGCTCGAGGCCCGCGCCCTGGGTCAGGCGATCACCGGGTGCATCCTCGAATCGGCCGTGTGGTGGGCCAGCGGGTCCGACGACGCCTTCGTCGACGTGGTCGACCGGGCGCTCGAGAGGCTCGGCGCCGGGCTCGAGTAGCGAGGGGGACGATGCGCGGGCTGCGGCCGTGTCGCGCGTCGCCTTCCGCGACCGTCCCCCACACACGAACGCCGTTTCGCCCCTGGATCCATGCAGGTCCCGGCGCACATGCCGACCACGCGTGCTCCGAGTGCAGATCGCGTGTGGGGGACGGTCGGGTGCTCGATCTGGGCGGCGGAGCCGAACGACCCTGAGCCACCCATTCGCCGCGGGGCGGCGAGCGGATGGCTCAGGGTCGAGGCTCGGGCTCAGGAGTTGGTGAACACCAGCGCCACGTTGTGGCCGCCGAAGCCGAACGAGTTGTTGATGGCCGCGAGGTCGCCCTCGGGCAGCGCGCGCGGGGTGTCGCGGACCAGGTCCACCTGGAGCTCGGGGTCGGGCTCGGTGACGTTGATGGTCGGGGGAGCGGTGCGGGTCTCGAGCGCCTTCACGGTGAAGACGGACTCGAGCGCGCCGGCGCCGCCGAGCAGGTGGCCGGTCATCGACTTGGTCGCCGACAGCAGCACCTGGTCGGCGTGCGCGCCGAGCAGGCCGCGGATGCCGCGCGCCTCGATCATGTCGCCCACCGGGGTCGACGTGGCGTGCGCGTTGACGTGCACGATGTCGGCGGCGGTGAGGCCCGCGCGCTCGAGCGACAGCTCCATCGCGCGCGTCTGGCCGGCGCCGTTGGGCTCGGGAGCCGCGATGTGGTGGCCGTCGGCCGTCATGCCGACGCCGGCGACGCGGCCGTAGACGCGGGCACCGCGGGCGGCGGCGTGCTCCTCGGACTCGAGGATGAGCACGCCCGCGCCCTCGCCGAGCACGAAGCCGTCGCGCGAGACGTCGTAGGGGCGCGAGGCGCCCTGCGGGTCGTCGTTGCGCTTGGACAGCGCCTGCATCGCCGCGAACGCGGAGATGGGCAGCGGGTGGATCGCCGCCTCGGTGCCGCCGCAGATGACCACGTCGGCACGCCCCGACTGGATCATCTCGAAGCCCATGCCGATCGCCTCCGCGCCCGACGCGCACGCCGAGACAGGGGAGTGCGCACCGGCGCGGGCCTTGAACTCCAGCGACACGTAGGCCGTGGGGGAGTTCGGCATCAGCATGGGCACGGTGAGGGGCAGGACGCGCGACGCGCCCCGGTCCCTCACCGTGTCCCACGCGGTCAGCATCGTCCACACCCCGCCGATGCCCGAGGACACGATGGAGCCCAGGCGGTCGTGATCGACCTCGACCTGGTCCAGGCCCGCGTCGGCCCAGGCCTCACGCGCCGCCACGATCGCCATCTGCGCGGACGGGTCCATGCGCTTGGTCTCGGGGCGCGAGAGCACCTCCTCGGGACGCACGACGAGCTGACCCGCGAAGGTCACCGGCACGCCGTACTTCTCGTTCCAGTCGTTGTCGAGCGTCCGCACGCCGGAGCGGCCCGCGAGGGCTGCCTCCCAGGTGCTGGCGACATCCCCGCCGAGCGGCGAGGTGGTGCCGAGTCCGGTGACGACGACGTTCATGGGCGATCCTCCGAGGAAGTGAGGGGGGTGAGGGACTGTGATGCGTGAAGGGGTCTTACGCGGCGGCGATGAAGTCGACGGCGTCGCCGACGGTGACGAGGTCCTTGACCTTCTCGTCGGGGATGCGGACGTCGAACTTCTCCTCCGCGAGGGTGACGATCGTCATCATCGACAGCGAGTCGATGTCGAGGTCGTCGGTGAACGACTTGTCGAGGGTCACCTCGGCGGTGTCGATGTCGGTCTCCTCCGAGACGATCTCGGCCAGACCTGCGAGGACCTCGTCCTTGGACAGTGCCATTGCTGCTCCTTGGTAGGGGATGTGAGGCGCCGGGGCGCCCTGTTCGTTGCGAACGGTTGTGAACTCTACGCGGGGCCCACCCGTCAGGGCAGGACCACCACCTGGGCGGCGTAGACGAGGCCGGCGCCGAAGCCGATCTGCAGGGCGATGTCGCCGCTCTTGGCGACGCCGTCGCGCAGCACGCGCTCCGTCGCGAGCGGGATCGACGCCGCCGAGGTGTTGCCGGAGTCGACGATGTCCTTGGCGACCACGACGCTCTCCGGCAGCCCGATCTGCTTGACCATCTGGTCGATGATGCGCAGGTTCGCCTGGTGCGGGATGAACACGTCGATGTCGTCGGGCGTGAGGCCCGCGGCCTCGATGGCCTGGAGCGCGACGGGCGCCATCCTGAACGACGCCCACTTGAAGACGCTGGGGCCCTCCTGGCGCAGGGTCGGGAACGGCAGGTCGCGGTCCTCGCGGATCTCGAGCCACGTGTGGTCCTGCTTGATCAGCTCCGAGGCGGAGCCGTCGGAGCCCCACACGGTCGGGCCGATGCCCGCGGCGTCGGACGGGCCGATCACCACGGCGCCGGCGGCGTCGCCGAGGAGGTAGGAGATCGAGCGATCGGCCGGGTCGACGAAGTCGCTGAGCTTCTCCGCGCCCACCACGAGGACGTGGCGCGCCGCGCCCGAGCGGACCAGTGCATCGGCCTGGCCGATGCCGTAGCAGTAGCCCGCGCATGCCGCCGAGATGTCGAAGGCCGCGGCCGGGGTCGCGCCGAGGCGGTCCGCGAGGACCGGGGCGCCGCCGGGGGTGATGCGGGGGTAGGAGATGGTCGACAGGATGACCGCGTCGATCTCGGACGCGTCGATGCCCGCCTGCGCGATCGCGTCGCGGGCGGCGCGCTCCGACAGGTCGATGACCGAGGTGTCCTCGTTCGCGCGGACGCGCGTGACGATGCCGGTCATCTTGCGGATCCACTCGTCGGACGAGTTGATCGGCTCGATGAGGGCGTCGTTCGGCACGGCATTCTCGCCGCGGGCGACGCCGAGGCCGAGGATGCGAGTGAACTCGGGGCCGCGGCGGACGTTGAGGGTGGTCATGCTGCGTTCTCCAGAAGCTCGCGGGCGGCGGTGAGGTCGTCGGGGGTCTTGAGGGCGACGGAGGGGATGCCCTTCATCGCGCGCTTGGCGAGCCCGGTGAGGACCCCGCCCGGCGCGACCTCGACGATGCCGGTCACGCCCAGCTCGAGCATCGTCTCCATGCACAGGTCCCAGCGCACGGGGTTGGCGACCTGGCGGACGATGCGCGCGAGGGCGTCGTCGCCGTCCGCCACCTGGGCGCCGTCGGCGTTGGACAGGAGGATCCCGGCCGGGGAGGCGGGGGTCACCGAGGCGGCGGCGGCGTGGAGCTCGGCGACCGCGGGGACCATGTAGGTCGTGTGGAACGCGCCGGCGACCTGCAGCTCGATGACGCGGGCGCGCGCCGGAGGCTCGGCGACGAGCGCGTCGATCGCGGCCTTGGAGCCGGCGGCCACGACCTGGCCGCCGCCGTTGACGTTCGCGGGGGTGAGGCCGTGCGCGGCGAGTGCCGCGGCGACCTCGTCGGCGTCGCCGCCGAGCACGGCCGCCATCGACGTGGGCTCGGAGGCCGCGGCGGCGGCCGCCATCGCGGCGCCACGCACGGAGACGAGGCGCATCGCGTCGGCGTCGGTGAGGACGCCCGCGAGGGCGGCCGCGCCGAGCTCGCCGACCGAGTGGCCGGCGGCAAGGGCGGGGGCGGCGTCGCCGAGCAGCGCGCGCCCGGTAGCGATCGCGGTGGCGACCAGCAGAGGCTGCGCGACCGCGGTGTCACGGATGGTGTCGGCGTCGGACTCGGTGCCGTGGCGCACGATGTCGACGCCGGCGGCCTCGGACAGGGCGGCGAGGGACGCGGCGACCTCGGGCAGCTCGAGCCACGGGGCGAGCATCCCGGGGGTCTGGGCACCCTGGCCGGGACAGAGAAGGGCGATCACGGGTTATAGCCTGCCTCACATCGGACGGCCCTCCGCGGCATGGGGATACCGATTCGGGCCGTGGTTCTTGTAGGGAATCTACAAAGGGGAGACCTTCGCGTCGCGGAGTCGTCCGAGCGCGAAGGCCATCTGGAGCACGTGCGCGTCGCGCGTCGCGAGGACGTCCCAGCCGGTGAGCTCGGCGACCTTGCGCAGGCGGTAGCGGACGGTGTTGGCGTGGACGAACATGGTGCGGCTCGCGAGCTCGAGCGAGCGGCCGCAGTCGAGGAACGTGGCCACGGTCTCCTTGAGCGAGCCGCCCGCGGACGCGATCGGGTCGTACGCGACCGCGATGAGGCGCTCGGCGGCCGCCGCGTCGCCGACGAGGACGCGCTCGGGCAGCAGGTCGTCGGCGTTGACGGGCCGCGGCGCGAGGGCCCAGGCGGGCGCGGCGGCGACGCCGTTGAAGGCGGCGCGGGTGGCGCGCGCCACCTCGAGCAGCGTCACGGCCGGCGAGCCGATCACCACGGGGCCGGGCCCGAAGCTGGGCAGCAGGGTCGCGGTGAGCTCGCCGAGGTCGCCGTCCGAGCGCGCGATCACCACGAGGTCCTCGCCGTGGATGCCCACGAGCGCGCCCGGCGACGCGCGACGCAGGCTGCGGCGCAGCTCGGCGGACTGGACCTCGCCGAGGGGGCCGTCGGTGTGGCCCACCATGACGAGGGTCGGCCCGGCCTTCCAGCCGAGCGCGGCGGCGCGGGAGGGCAGGTCGTCGTCCACCTCGCCGCGCACGAGCGCGTCGACGACGAGGGCCTCGATGCGCGCGTCCCACGCGCCGCGCGACTCGGCGGCGCGCGCGTAGACCTCGGCCGCGGAGAACGCGATCTCGCGCGAGTAGCGCAGGATCGACTCGCGCAGATAGGCCTCGGTGCCGGTCGCCGCGAACTCGTCGCTGTGCGCCTCGACGATCGCGACGAACGTCCGCACGATCGTGAGCGTGTGCTGCAGCGAGATCGAGCGCGTGAGCTCGGGCGGCGCGGACGCGAACATCTCGAGCGTGCCGCGGTGGCCCGCATGCGGGTCCGCGAAGTACGCGACGAACGACGCGATGCCCGCCTGCGCCACCGAGCCCACCCACGAGCGCTCCTGGGCCGGCAGCTCGCGGAACCACGCGTACTCCGCGTCGAGCGTCTTGAGCGCCATCGTGGCGAGGCGGCCGGTGCCGCCGCGCAGGCGGCGCAGCGTCTCGGCGCGCATCTCGGGGCTGACCATGGGGGCCAGCGTAGCCGCCCGATTGTCGATCCCAGACAACGAGGTTGTGGGTTTCGCACAACGGCACGCGGGGCGCGGGAGGGCGACGCGCCGTGGGCGAGATGTCGCGACTGTCGCGAATGTGCCAGGTAGCGTCGGCACCAGGGACCACGGGAGGATCGCTGATGAGCGCACGGCCGCGACCGTTGCTGGGGATGGTGCTGGGACTGCTGCTGGGGCTGGTCGTGGTCGGGCTGCTGTGGCAGCTCGGCGTGATCCCGCCGGAGCGCACCGTCGTGTTCGGGGTCACCGCGATCCTCATGGTGCTGGTGGCGCTGCTGCTGACGCGATCCGGGGCGGTCGCGCGCGGTCGCTTCACCGCGGTCGTGGTGCTCGCCGGGGTGCTCGGCGGCATCGCGCTCACCGGCATCCCCGAGCTGGTGCGGCCCGGATCCATCTCGGACGGCTGCACGCTCGAGGCCACCGTCGGAGGCACGACGGTGGCGCCCAGGAACACGGCCGCGCTCGAGCCGCTGGTGGTCCCGCGCGACGCGACGGTGACGTGGACCGGCACCTCGGCGACGCCCGTCTCGGTCGAGACGCGCGTGGGCGGGATCATGATCGACGGCTTCGCCGTCCCCGTCCGCACGGTCTCCACGGAGGGTGCGCCGGAGGCCACCGAGATGACGGGCGAGGTGACCGCGACCGACGTCACCGACTGGATCGCCGACCGCACCTGGCTGGTGCCCACGGGCGTCTACCACGTGTACGGAGAGGTCGCGGGCGGCGCCGTGCTGTGCGCGATGGACGGCTACGTGCGCGTCGCGCCCGCAGGGGTGTTCTCGACGAACACCCTGGTGATCCTGTGGATCTCCCTCGGCGTGCTGCTCCTGCTCACGGCGTGGGCGGCGTTCGCGGTGCGTGCCTCCTTCGTGCGGGCGCGCCGGGCGCGGGACGATGCGCGACGCGCCCCGGTGACCGACGACGGCCTGACCGAGGCCGAGGAGGCGCGCCACTTCGACGAGGTCGAGGCCAAGCCGGCCACGCACATCGATCCGGCCCCCGCGTGGACGCCGACGGGGTCCGAGAGCCCGCGCCCCGGGAAGGAGCTCGCGTCGCCACCGGAGGATGTGCGGGAGCGCACCGCCGCGGGCGCGCGGCGGTCCGACGGCGCGTCCGGGGCGTCGGGCATGTTCGGGACGGGCCGGTCGGGCGGCGGTGACCGCTCGGGCGCGGATCGGGACGGCGGCTCGGCCGAGCCCGCGGCCGCGTCCGACGGCGACCCGTTCGCGCCGCCCATCGACGAGGATGCGGCGGTCGCCGACGAGCCGCCGATCGGCGAGGGCCCCGAGGACGAGCTGGTCGAGGGGGAGCCCGAGGCGGAGCTGGACGAGGAGCCCGACGCCGAGGACGTCTCGGCGGGGACGCCCGGTGAGGAGGGCGACGCCACGGGCGACGCTGCTGACGAGGGTGAGAGCGCGGACGAAGGCGAGGAGCGCATCGTCCCGGAGGACGCCGCGCCCGGCGACGGCGACGCGCCTGAGGCGCCGGGAGATGACGAAGGGCCGGAGACCCCGTCCGAGGACGAGGGCTCCGGCCCCAGGCCGTGAGCCGCTAGGCGATCAGGCGTCGCCGCCCGCGTTGCCCGACGTGCCCTTGCGGACGTCGTGGAGCTCGTAGCGGCGGATCGCCTCGGCGTAGGTGCCCGCGGGGACCTCGCCGCGACGCTCGAGCTGCTGGAGCACGCGCACCGCGGTGGAGGCGCCGTCGATGTGGAAGAAGCGACGGGCGGCGGCGCGGGTGTCGGAGAAGCCGAAGCCGTCCGCACCGAGCGTCGCGTACTCGCCGGGGATCCACGCGCGGATCTGGTCGACCACGAGGTGGTCGTAGTCCGAGGTCGCGATGAACGGGCCGGCCGCGCCCTGGAGCTTCTGCGTGAGGTACGGCGTGCGGACGCCCTCCTCGGGACGCAGGAAGGCGGCCTCCTCGCACGCGAGGGCCTCGCGACGCAGCTCGTTCCACGAGGTCACCGACCAGATCGCGGCACGCACGCCGTAGTCGCGCAGGAGCATCTCCTGGGCCTCGTACGCCCACGGCACGGCGACGCCGGACGCGAGGATCTGCGCCTCCGGGCCGTGGCCCTCAGGCGCCGTGGAGACGCGGTGGATGCCCTTGAGGATGCCCTCGACGTCCACGTCCTCCGGCTCGGCCGGCTGCTGGTACGGCTCGTTGTACACGGTGAGGTAGTACATGACGTCGCGGTCGCGGCCCGCCTCCGGGCCGTACCAGCGCTCGAGCGCGTCCTTGACGATGTGGCGGATCTCGTAGCCGTACGCCGGGTCGTAGTGGACGATCGACGTGTTGGTGCCGGCGATGAGCGGCGAGTGGCCGTCGGCGTGCTGGAGGCCCTCACCCGTGAGGGTGGTGCGACCCGCGGTGGCGCCGACGATGAAGCCGCGCGTGAGCTGGTCGCCCGCGGCCCAGAACTGGTCGCCCGTGCGCTGGAAGCCGAACATCGAGTAGAAGATGTAGAACGGGATCAGCGGCTCGCCGTGCGTGGCGTACGACGTGCCCACCGCCTGGAACGCGGCCGCGGAGCCGGCCTCGTTGATGCCGGTGTGCATGATCTGGCCGGACTCGGACTCCTTGTAGGAGAGCATGAGCTCGCGGTCCACGGGCAGGTAGTTCTGGCCGCCCGTGTTGAAGATCTTGGCGCTCGGGAAGATCGAGTCGAGGCCGAACGTGCGGGCCTCGTCGGGGATGATCGGGACCACGCGGTGACCGAACTCCTTGTCGCGCACCAGGTCCTTGAACAGGCGGACGAACGCCATCGTGGTGGCGACCTCCTGCTTGCCGGAGCCCTTCGCGAGCAGGTCGTAGGCCTTGGCGTCGGGGAGCGCGATCTCCTTGCGGTCGCCGCGACGCTCGGGCACGAAGCCGCCCAGCGCGCGACGGCGGTCGAGCATGTACTGCACGGCCGGGTCGTCGAAGCCGGGGTGGTAGTACGGCGGGTTGTACGGGTCGGCCTCGAGCTGCTCGTCCGTGAACGGGATGTCGAAGGTGTCGCGCAGGACCTTGAGGTCCGCAGCGGCGAGCTTCTTCATCTGGTGCGTGGCATTGCGGGCCGCGAAGTTCGAGCCCAGGCCGTAGCCCTTGATGGTCTTCGCGAGGATGACCGTGGGCTTGCCGTTCTTCTCGGTGGTCGCCTTGGCGTACGCCGCGTAGAGCTTGCGGTAGTCGTGGCCGCCGCGCTTGAGGGCCCAGATCTCGTCGTCCGTCATGTCCTTGACGAGCTCCTTGGCGCGCGGGTCGCCGCCGAAGAACTGGTCGCGGATGAACGCGCCGGACTCGGCACGGAAGGTCTGGAAGTCGCCGTCGGGGACGGTGTTCATGAGGTTGACCAGGGCGCCGTCCTCGTCGCGCTGGAGCAGCGGGTCCCACCCGCGGCCCCACACGACCTTGATGACGTTCCAGCCGGCGCCGCGGAAGAACGCCTCGAGCTCCTGGATGATCTTGCCGTTGCCGCGCACCGGGCCGTCGAGGCGCTGCAGGTTGCAGTTGACCACGAAGGTGAGGTTGTCGAGGTTCTGGTTGGCCGCGAGCTGCAGCATGCCGCGGCTCTCCGGCTCGTCCATCTCGCCGTCGCCCAGGAACGCCCACACGTGCTGCTCGGACGTGTCCTTGAGGCCGCGCAGGTGCAGGTAGCGGTTGGTCCACGCCTGGTAGATGGCCGAGGCGGGGCCGAGGCCCATCGACACGGTGGGGAACTCCCAGGTGTCGGGCATGAGGCGCGGGTGCGGGTACGAGGACAGGCCGCGGCCGGGGCCGGACTTCTCCTGGCGGAAGGAGTCGAGGTCCTCCTCGCCGAAGCGGCCCTCGACGTAGCCGCGCGCGTAGACGCCGGGCGCCGCGTGGCCCTGGAAGTAGACCTGGTCGCCGCCGCCCGGGTGGTCCTTGCCGCGGAAGAAGTGGTTGAGGCCCACCTCGTACAGCGTCGCGACGGACGCGTAGGAGGAGATGTGGCCGCCGACGCCCTTGCCGGCCGCCTGCGCGCGCGTCACCATGACGGCGGCGTTCCAGCGGATCCAGCCGCGGTAGCGGCGCTCGATCTCCTCGTCACCGGGGAACGCGGGCTCGTCGTCGGCGTGGATCGTGTTGACGTACGGCGTGTTGAGGCTGAGCGGCACGCTCAGCTGCTTCTTCGCCGCGTGCTCCACCAGCTGGTCCACGATGTACTCGGCGCGGCTCTCGCCGCCGGACTCGATCAGTCCATCCAGGGACTCGAGCCACTCCTGGGTCTCGCCCGGGTCCTTGTCGACCTCGCCGTGATGTGCCACAGGTGACCTTCCTGTCGGGCGCGCGGTGGCGCGCCGAATGAACGGGGGATGGGCGCGGGTGCGCGCCCTCTTCCCACACATTGTTGCCACAGACAGGTTACTTGCCTGACACGCGTGGCGCGTACGGCGGCCGGGGAGGCATCGGCGGCGACGATTGCACCCTGACGCGCGGTGCCTCTAGGGTGGACGCACGGCGCGCGCCCAGCGCGCAGCATCCGACGAAGGGGGTCTCGCCGACGTGGCGACGCAGGAGGACGCGCAGGCGACGATGGACGCCGTAGTCGCGAGGCTCGGGCTCAAGGCCGGGCAGATCATCCAGGAGTTCGGGTACGACGACGACACGGACGCGGACTTCCGCACGGCGGTCGAGTCGCTCACGGGCGAGGAGCTGGTCGACGAGGACTACGGCGACGTGACCGACGGTTGCGTGGTGTGGTTCAGGGACGGCGACGACGACCTCGCCGACCTCCTCATGGACGCCCAGACCCTTCTCGACGACGGCGCCGCGGTGTGCCTGTGCACGCCCAAGGCGGGCCAGGCGGGCCACGTGCAGCCGCGCGACGTGCAGGAGGGCGCCTCCGTGGCGGGCCTGCACGCGACCTCGACCTTCGTCATCGGCGGCCGGTGGACCGCGACCTACCTCGTGGAGAAGGGCCGCTCCAAGTGACCCATCCCCTCGTGGGACAGCCGGCACCCGAGTTCCGCATGACGGACACCCACGGCAGGACGGTGGCATCGTCCTCGCTCGCGGGGACGGCCTACCTGCTCGTGTTCGTGCCGTTCGCGTTCTCGGACACGTGCACCAACGAGCTCATCGACCTGCGGTCCGCGGAGGACCTGCTCGGGCGCGACGACCTCCGGGTCATCGTGGTGAGCTGCGACTCCGTGTACACGCTCAAGGCGTGGGCGGACACGCACAGCTACAAGGCGGACCTGCTGTCCGACTTCTGGCCGCACGGCGACGTGTCCCGCCATTTCGGCGTCTTCAACCCGCACAAGGGCCTCGCGGGCCGCGGCTCGTTCCTCGTCGACGCCGAGGGCGTGGTGCGGTGGGCGATCGTCAACCCCGAGGGGGAGGCGCGCGAGCTCGCCGAGTACCGCGGGGCCGTGGAGAAGGTGCTGGGCTGAGGCCTCGACCTCCGCGGGACGGATGATATCCCGCGGATATAAGCGTCCTTGCGGACGCGGAGGCCGTGCTCAGCCGACGCGGGCGCGCGCCCTGATCGCCTCGATCACGGACGTCTTGGCGTCGGAGTAGGCATTCATGTCGGGCCAGTCGCGCGCCGCGAGCTCCCGCTTGACCGCCTCGTACCACGTCCGGTCCTCCGGGCTGCGGCGCAGCCGGTCCCTCAGCTCCAGGTACGCCTCCGCCGCGGGGTCGTCCGCCTCGAGGACGTGCACGTGCACGTCGAGCGCGGGCGTGCGCACGAGGCGGTGCCCGGGCTCGCGCGTGCGCAGCACGTAGCCCGCGCCCAGCAGGGGGGCCAGGTAGTCCTCCTCGGCGGTGATGTCCTCGACCGTCACGAGAACGTCGACGATCGGCTTCGCGGCGAGCCCCGGCACGGACGTCGAGCCGATGTGCTCGATGCTGTGTGCGACCGGGCCCAGCACCGCCGCGATCCGCGCGCGTTCCTCGGCGAAGCGTGCGGCCCACGCCGGATCGGGGTCGACGATCACGATGTCCCGATGCTCGACCCCGCCGACGAGCTCCGTCCCCGTGACGTCTGGACGGCGGCGCGGACGGCTCGATGGGGTCATGCGGCCAGGCTAGGGCAGCGCGAGCATCGGGTGAGCCGCTCCGGAAAAACACTTATATCTTCCTCATATAAGTGTTAACGTGGCGCCCATGGACGCCGTTGCCGCCGTGATCGTCGACATCGTGGGATCGCGCGCGCTCCCCGACCGGGCCGGCGCGCAGGCGTCGGTGCTGGACGCGTTCGCGCGCGCGGAGCGCGGTGCGCCGGTGGTGCGCCCCCTCGCCGCGACGGTCGGCGACGAGTTCCAGGGCGTCTACGCCGACCTTGCCGCCGCGCTCCGCGTCACCACCCTGGCCGCGCTCGCCCTGCCGGACGGCATCGAGGTGCGCTGCGGCATCGGCCTGGGCGAGGTGGTCGACGTCGCCGGCGACATCTCCGACGGGAGCGCCTGGTGGCGCGCGAGGGAGGCGATCGACGAGGCGCATCGTCGCGAGGACGCCGGCGAGGCGGCGGTGCGCGCCTGGTGTGTCGGAGGGGCGGGGGACGATGCGGTCATGGCCTCCGCAGTCCTCCTCCTCCGCGACCACGTCGTCGCCCGCATGAAGGCGCGCGAGCGGCGCATCGCCGCGGGGCTCATCGAGGGGCGGACCCAGGCGCAGCTCGCGGCGGCGGAGTCGATCAGCCAGGCCGCGGTGTCGCAGTCCGCGCACCGGTCCGGGGCGATCGCGCTGCGCGAGGCGCTCGAGTCGCTGGGTGCGACGGGCGGGCCGGCGCGATGACGGCCGCGCTCCTGATCGCGCTCGTCGCCGGCGCCGAGCTGCTCCGTGCGGTCCCGCATGCGCGGACCCGCATGATCGCCGTCGCCGCGTGGTTCGTGGCGGCCGTGACGGCCGCCGGGGTGACCGGCGCGGTCGGCGGCTGGGGCGCGGCGGCGCTCGCGGTCGGCTCCGCGCTGTGGCTCGCGCTGCGCTGGCGCCTCGGCGCGGACGCCGCGATGGGGGCGCTCATCGTGGTCGCGGGGCTGCTGCTGCTCGCCGACGGCGGCCCCGACCGCACGGCCGCGATCATCGCGGGGCTCGGGTCCGCCGTGCTCCTCGCGCACACGTCCAACGAGGTGTGCCGCGACGTGATCGCGCGGGCCCGCACCGCGCCCGAGGGCGAGGCGCTGGTGGAGCCGCTGCCGCGCCTTCGCGGCGGACGGTTCATCGGCCCGCTCGAGCGATGGCTCATCGTGGCGCTCGCTCTCGTGGGCGCCGAGGGTGTGGTGGTCGGCCTCATGGCGGCCAAGGGCATCGGCCGCTTCCCCGAGATCTCGGGGGACAAGGGGCGCGGCTCCACCGCCGAGGAGTTCCTGGTGGGCTCGCTCGTGAGCTGGGCGCTCGCGGGCGCGGCCGCGCTGCTCATCGGGGTGCTGCGCCCCTGAGCGGTCCGGACGCGCGCCTTCCGCCTGCCACAATGGTCCGCGCGGGCCCTTAGCTCAGTTGGTTAGAGCACTGCGTTTACACCGCAGGTGTCGTCGGTTCGAGTCCGGCAGGGCCCACCACGCCAGGAGCACGCGCGCCGCCCGTTTGCTTGTCGTACGACGGCATGCCGGGGTGCGCCGAGGCCCACGCGTCCTGACGCGCCGGCGACCGGCGGTCTGCCGAGCATTGCGCGCGGATACCTGCGGGTACATACTGCCCGAGGGCGACAGAGGGGTCGCCGGATGCTGCGAGACGGGGGCGGCTCATCATGGGAGCACGGCACTGGGTCGGCGCGATCGGCGCCGTGGTGGCCGTCACCGGCGTCGCCGCGCTCGTGTCCGCGATGTCGGCCCCCGATGCGGCGGTCGGCTCGCGCGCGGCCGCTCAGGAGTACGTGACGCCGGCCGCGGACGAGACGGTCCTCGCCGCGAAGGCGCGCGACGATGCCGCGCATGCGGCCGCGGCCGCCACCGCCGCGCCGGTCGCGAACAGCTGGCCCGTGGGCATCTTCGACGACCCGGAGGCGCCCGCGTCGGGGAGCGAGCTGCTCGGCACCAACCGGTGGGTCGGCGTGGTCGACGGCGTCACGATGGCCGCCTGGGCCGGGGTGTCGGGCACCGATCCGACGCTGGGACGAGTGCTGGTGGCGACCGACGACGGCACGGGCGCGCACGAGATGATCGGGCTCGAGGGCGTCGGACGGCTCACGATCGTGTCGGAGGATGCCGGTTCGCTCTACGTGGTCGACGAGCACGGCGACACGCACGTGCTCGACCTCCGCGCCCGCGCCTGGACGTCCTAGTCCCCGCGCGGGGCCTCCGCGGGACGATGCGCGCCGCGCGTTAGCCTCTCACCAGGACCGACGAGGGGAGCGGACGTGGCATTCGATCTCGAGGAGCACGAGGGCGGCCTGCGCAAGGGCGAGAAGTACGCGGCGTTCGCGCAGCGCGCCGACGGCGCGATGGCGGTGCTCGCGTTCGTGTTCCTGGTGGTGTGGTCCGCCCGCATCGCGTTCCGCGAGTACCTGCCCGGCAGCCTGCGCGCCACCTTGCTCACCGTCCAGGGGATCATCTGGCTGATCTTCCTCGCGGATCTGCTCATCCGCGTCGCGCTGCACGAGCAGCGATTCCGGTGGCTGCTGTCGCATCCGCTCGACGTCCTCGCCGTGATCATCCCGGCCGCACGCCCGCTCAAGGTCCTCACCGTCTTCGCGTCCGGCACCATGCTCGCGAGCCGCAAGGGGGTGGTGAAGTCCACGCAGGCGGTCGTGATCGCGGTGGTGCTGCTCCTGTGGATCGGCGCGGTCGCGATGCTCGATGCCGAACGCGGGCACGACGGAGCGCAGATCGTGAACTTCGGCGACGCGCTGTGGTGGGCGCTCGTGACGATGACCACGGTCGGCTACGGCGACTACGCCCCGGTGACGGTCCAGGGCCGCATCATCGCGACGATCATCATGCTCCTCGGCGTGGCCCTCATCGGTGTGGTGACGGCCTCCGTCGCCGCGTGGTTCGTGAGCCTCACCCAGGGCCAGGAGGACGCACGGGAGGAGGCGCGCGAGGAGGTCACGCGCACCCAGCTGCTCGACCGCATCGGCGTCCTCGAGGCGAAGCTCGACGAGATCGCCGGCCGCTCCGGGCCCGGCGCCTCCGGGCTTCCCCACCTCACCCCGCAGGCGCCCAAGAAGCCCCAGGGCAGGCGGCCCGACGAACCGTCCACCGAGTAGCCTTGCCCCATGACCTCTGTGGCCGATGTGATGGACGCGCTCGAGAGGCGCTTCCCCCTCGACCTCGCCGAGGACTGGGACGTCAACGGGCTCACCGTGGGACGTCCCGAGGCGCCCGTGACGCGGGCGCTCTTCGCCGTCGACCCCACGCTCGCCGTGGTGGCCGAGGCCGTCGAGGCCGGGTGCGACCTCATCGTCACCCACCATCCGCTGCTCCTGCGCGGCGTGACGACCGTCAACGCCGCGACCCCGAAGGGCGCCGTGATCCACGCGCTCATCGAGAACGGCGTCGCGCTGTACAACGCGCACACCAACGCCGACCACGCCGGCAGCGGCGTCGCCGAGGCGCTCGCCACCGTGCTGGGCGTCTCCGGCGCGCTGCCGCTCGTGCCGCTGAGGGACGATGCGGAGCAGGGGACCGGGCGCATCGGTCGCCTCGACGCCCCCATCAGCCTGCGCGAGTTCGCCGAGCGCGCCGCGACCGTCCTGCCCCCGACCGCGCACGGCGTGCGCGTCGCGGGCGACCTCGACGGCACGGTGCAGACCGTCGCCGTCGTGGGCGGCTCGGGCGACTCGTTCCTCGCCGCCGCGCGCGAGGCGGGCGCCGACGTCTACCTCACCGCGGACCTGCGTCACCACCCGGCGTCCGACGCGCGCGAGGCCGCGCTCCTCGCGGACGGCCGCCCGTACCTCGTGGACGTCGCCCACTTCGCCTCCGAGTGGACGTGGCTGGAGGCCGCCGCCGAGTACCTCGGCGACGCCACCGGCATCGACACGCTCGTCTCGACCCTCACCACCGACCCCTGGACCGCGCGCTTCTAGCGCGAAGGAGAACCTGTGCCCTCTGCACCCGCCGCCGATCAGATCCGCCTCCTCGACCTGCAGGACCTCGACCTCAAGGCCCAGCAGGCCCGCCACCGCCGCGACCACCTGCCGGTGCTCGAGCAGATCGCCGAGCTCACGGCCCGGCTCACCGACCTCGACGAGGCGCGCGTCGCCACGTCGATGAACGTGTCGGACCTGCGCCGCGCCGTGCAGAAGGCGGAGGACGACGTGCAGTCGGTGCGCGACCGCGCCACGCGCGACACCGCGCGCCTCGAGTCCGGCCAGGGCACCGCGAAGGACCTGCAGGCGCTCCAGGCGGAGCTCGAGATCCTGGTCAAGCGCCAGGGCGCGCTCGAGGACGTCGAGCTCGAGGCGATGGAGGCGCTCGAGGGTGCCGAGGCCGCGCACGCCTCCGCCAAGGAGCAGGTGGACGCGATCGCCGGCCAGATCGCCGAGCTCACCACCGAGCGCGATGCGGCCTGGACCGACCTCGACGAGGAGATCGCGACGCTCGAGCGCGACCGCAACCTGGTCGCGGCGGGGCTCGACGCGGGCCTCATCGCGCTGTACGAGAAGCTGCGCGCCAGCCACGGCGGCATCGGCGCGGCCGCGCTCGCCCAGGGTCAGTGCCTCGGCTGCCGCACCGTGCTCAACCCGGGCGACCTGCACGACATCCAGTCCAAGGCCGCCGACGTGATCGTGCGGTGCGAGGAGTGCGGCCGCATCCTCGTGCGAGGCGCCAAGCAGTGAGCGACACCCAGGTCGAGCCCGCGGTCCCGCATCACGGGCACCGCTACGACGACGGCACCGACCTGGGCGCGGACGCGACCCCCGCATCGTCCCCGAACGCGCGCGTCCAGTCGCCGTTCTCCCCGGACGAGGAGGACCTGGTCGCGCCGCTGTTCGTCGTGCTCGTGCGCCACGGCGTCACCGAGATGACCACCTCCCGGCGGATGTCGGGCGGGGGAGTGCCGGGCCCGTCGCTGAGCGCCGCCGGCAAGGTGCAGGCCGCCAAGGCCGCCGACCTGGTCTACGGCATCGGGCGGCGCACGTGGACGCACCTGCCGCACGTCACGCGGGTGCTCGCCTCGCCCATCGTTCGCACGCAGGAGACCGCCGCGGCGCTCGGGCGTCGCATCGGCGCCCACGTCGAGACCGAGGAGCGCCTCCGCGAGGTCGAGTTCGGCGCGTGGGAGGGGCTCACCGTCGCCGAGATCGTCGAGCGCGACGGCGACGCGATCCACGCGTGGCGCCGCGCCGAGACCCTCGCCCCCGGCGGCGAGTCGCTTCCCCAGGTGGGGGAGCGCGTGTCCGCGGTGCTCACCGACCTCGCGCGCGAGCACGCCGCCGAGTGCCTGGGCGGCCGCGACGTCCCCCGCGGCGTCGCGCTCGTGTCGCACGCCGTCGCCATCAAGTCGGCCGTGGGCGTGGCGTTGGGGATGCCCGCCTCGCACTGGGGAGCGATCTGGCCGTCGCCCGCATCGTCGACGATCCTCCAGGTGCGGGCGCATCGGGACGGCACCATCGCCGAGACGCACCTCCTGTGCCTCGGCGTGCCGGTCGAGTAGGCCTCCCGCGGGCACCAACCGCCGTACAGCCGGCGCCTCGAGGGTGCGCACCAGGGACGATGCGCCGCGCGCGGCCGTCTGTACGGCGGTTCGGGACGAGGAGGCGTGGGCGAGCCGGGGCGCGGGGAGCTCCGCGTGCGGGTGACGCTGGACCTCCCCCTCGCGGGTATAACTCGTTATACTTGACGGCATGAAGACCGCGATCTCCCTGCCCGACGGCGACTTCGAGCGTTTCGAGCGCGTCGCGGCTCGCCACGGCATGAGCCGCTCCGAGTTCTACCGGGTCGCTGCCGGCCGGCTCGCTGACGCGCTCGAGGGCGGCTCCGAGCTCACGGCGATGGCGAACTCCGTGCTCGAGCGCGAGGGGCTGCGCGCGTTCGAGACGCCGCTGCTTGACGAGTCCGAGCGGATCATCCGCGAGGGGTCGAACTGGTGATCGCGCGCGGCGACGTGGTGTGGGTGGACTTCGGGGTGCCGCGCGGCTCGGAGCCCGCGAAGCGGCGCCCCGCCGTGGTCCTGCAGGCCGACTGGCTCCTGGCCACGGAGATCGCGACGGTGCTGGTGGTGCCGTTGACCTCGAACGTGCGCCTCGGTGACTTCCCGGGCAACGTGCGCGTGCCGCGCGACGCGACCGGGCTCGACCGCGACTCCGTCGCGCTCGTCTCGCAGGTCGGGCCCGTGGGGCGCGAGTTCGTCGACCCGTTCCCTGTCGGTCGCGTCCCCAGCCACCTGATGCGTGCGCTCGGCGAGGGCGTGCGGCTCACGCTCGCCGTCTGAGCTCGTCCGCCCGGCACCAACCGCCGTACAGACGGCCCCTCGAGGTTGCGCACCAGGGACGATGCGCGGCGGGCGGCCGACTGTACGGCGGTTCGGGACGAGGGGGCGGGACGAGGG
>NZ_BBLZ01000003.1:186180-209295 GCF_000971195.1 Demequina soli | reverse complement strand
GAGGGGGCGGGACGAGGGGCGGGGCCGGTGGGGGTACCGCCAAGGTCTCCCTCGCATCGGCCCTGGGACGTAGCGTCAGGGACATGACCCCCTCCAAGGACGACGTCCGCGACTTCCTCACCACCCGCCGCGCGAAGGTCTCGCCCGCGATGGTGGGGCTGCCCGCGGGCGGTGCGCGCCGCGTGCCCGGCCTGCGACGCGGCGAGGTCGCCGTCCTCGCGGGCGTGAGCGTCGAGTACTACACCAAGCTCGAGCGCGGCGACCTGCGCGGCGTCTCCGACGAGGTCCTCGACGCGATCGCGCGGGCCCTGCGGATGGACGATGCGGAGCGCGCCCACCTGTCCGACCTCGCCCGGGCGGCCAACGCCGGGGTGCGCGCCCGCCGCCGGCCCGCACGCGCCGCCGGCCTGCGACCCGCGTTGCAGCAGCTCCTCGACGCGATGACCGACGCGGTCGCGGTGGTGGGCAACAGCCGCGGCGACATCGTCGCGACGAACGCACTGGGCCGCGCGATGTACGCGCCGCTGTACGCCACGCAGACCGAGCCGGTGAACTACGGCCGCTTCATCTTCCTCGACCCCGCGGCGCGCGCGTTCTATCCGGACTGGGAGGACATCGCCGACATGACGGCGGCCAACCTGCGCACGGCCGCCGGGCGCGACCCGTTCGACCGGTCGCTGTCGGACCTGGTCGGCGAGCTGTCCACGCGCGCCGAGGAGTTCCGCACCCGCTGGGCGCGGCACGACGTCCGGCTCCACCATCTCGGGCTCAAGCGCCTCGTCCACCCCGTCGTCGGGCTCGTCGAGCTCGACTACACGCGGCTCGAGCTGCCCGCCGACCCCGGCCTCGACCTCACCACCTACACCGCCGCACCCGGCACAGACTCCGCGGACAGGCTGCGCCTGCTCGCGAGCTGGTGGGCCAGCCGGGACACCCCGACCGCGGCAGCACCCGCGGCATCGTCCACCGAGAGGAACCTCGCATGACCGACGACCAGACCCCCATGCAGCGGATGATGGGAGGCTTCGCGCCGACCTTCGTCGAGCTCACCGACGACGTCCTGTTCGGCCAGGTGTGGTCCCGCACCGAGGCGCTGTCCGCGCGGGACCGCAGCCTGGTCACCATCACCTCGCTGGTGACCGGCGGCAACATCGAGCAGCTCAAGGCCCACATCCCCATGGGCCTCGCGAACGGGCTGACCCAGGACCAGATCGTCGAGGCGATCACCCACGTCGCGTTCTACACCGGGTGGCCGCGGGCCGTGTCCGCGCTCACCCTCGCCAAGCAGCTGTTCCAGGACTCAGGAGACTCGAAGTGAACATCGAACCCGCCATTCCGACCATCAAGAACCCGCCGGAGCAGTTCGCGGGCGACGTGTGGCTCGACCCGATCGTCATGCCGCACACGCCCGACCAGCGCGCCGTGGTCGCCAAGGTGCGCTTCGCACCCGGGGCGCGCACCGCGTGGCACTCGCACGCGCGCGGCCAGTACCTGCACGTGACCGAGGGAGTCGCCTACTTCGGCGGCCGCGACGGCACCCTCATCGAGGTCCGCGCAGGCCAGACCCTCTACACGCCGCCGGGGGAGGACCACTTCCACGCCGCCGGCGATGCCTTCATGGAGCACCTCGCGATCCTCGAGAACGGCGACGACCCGGCCACCACCACCGCGTGGAAGGAGCACGTCGCGGACGAGGACCTGCCCGGCGCCCGCTGAGGCCTCAATCCTGCTGCGGGCCGGACGCGACCGGCTCCTGCGGTGCGGGGGGCTCCACCGTCTGCTTGCGTGCCCTCCGCGCCCGCACCAGCGCAAGCGACACCGCGCCCACGAGCGCCACGAGCGCGAGCCAGGGCAGCAGCACCCCGACGATCACCAGCGTCCCCGCGAGGAACGTCATCAGCGCGTTCCACCCGGACACGAGGCCACCCCAGAAGGACCGCGGCGAGTCGTCGACCAGCACGACGGGCTCGGTGGTGAGGGACAGGTCGATGGTCGACATCGCCACCTGGTCGGCGAGCCCCCGCTGGCGGGCCTCGAGGCTCTCGAGCCTCGCCTGGCGGTCGTCGAGCTCGTTCTCGAGCGTGATGATGTCCTTGATGTCGGCCGCGTCCGCGAGCAGCGCCTCGATGCGCGCGGTCGACGCGCGCAGGGTCGAGATCTCCGCGTCGAGGTCCTGGACCTGCGTGGTGACGTCGGCGGAGTCCGTCGAGAACTCGTCGACCGTGCCCAGGCCGCGGAGGTCGTCGACCACCGGGTCGAGGCGCGCGGCCGGGATCCGCAGCGTGAGCTGCGCGGAGCCGCCGTCGTACGTGCCTGGTGCGGTCTCGCTGCGCGAGTCGATGCGCCCGCCCGCGCCCTCGACGATGCGCTGGGCGTCGTCGGCGGCGGCCATCGGGTCCTCGACGGTCATGTACATCGTGCCCGTGACGATCAGCGAGCGGTCGCCGGTCGCGGACCCGCTCGACGTGCCGCCGTCGGTGGCCGGCTCCTCCTGCCCGCCGCCCTCGTAGCCGAGCGCCCCCGCGCTCGCTCCCGACGAGTCCTCGGCGCCCGAGCTGCAGCCGACCAGCCCCCACGCGAGGACGAGGAACGCGGCCGCGACGATGCCGCGGCGGAGGGGATGCGAGGTCGCTGCGATGCGTGTGCCCATGGCGCTCATGCTAGGGAGACGCCCGGCGGCGCGGAAGCGTTGGTGATCGACCTGTGACCATGCTGTGACCAGGCGTGATGATGTCGCGGTCCGGCGTGCGCGGCCGAGGGGGGTACCGCCGGTACCCGTGTCGCCCCGGTCTCCCGCGCATCGTCCCGCGCCGCGAGGCTGGAGGCATCCTCACCCCCTCTCAGAAGGAGCACCCCCGTGAAGGCTGCATTCATGTACGGCGCCGGCGACGTCCGCGTCGAGGACGCCCCGGCCCCGGTCATCCAGGAGCCCACCGACGCGATCGTGCGGGCCGTCCGGGCCTGCATCTGCGGATCCGACCTGCACCCGTACCACTCCCTGCCCGGGTCCGAGCACGGCCTCAGCATGGGCCACGAGCTCATCGCGGTGGTCGAGGAGGTCGGCGCCGACGTGCGGACGCTGAAGCCCGGCGACTTCGTGGTGGTGCCGTTCGCGTTCTCGGACAACACGTGCGAGATCTGCCGCGACGGCTTCCAGACCGCGTGCCCGCACGGCGGCTGGTACGGCACCCCCGCGGCGGCCGGCCTCCAGGCGGAGCTCGCGCGCATCCCGCAGGCGGACGGCTCCGCCGTCGTGGTGCCCGGCGTCGACCCCGAGACCGCGCCCGAGGGCCTGCTCAAGTCCCTGCTCGCGCTGTCCGACGTCTACCTCACGGGCTACCACGCCGCCTTCATGGCGGGCATCGAGCCCGGCCAGACCGTCACCGTGATCGGCGACGGCGCGGTGGGCCTGTCGGCGGTGCTCGCGGCGAGGCGGATGGGCGCCGGGACGATCATCCTCATGGGGCGTCACGCCGCGCGCACCGACCTCGGCCGCGAGTGGGGGGCGACCCACGTGGTCGCCGAGCGCGGCGCCGAGGGCGTCGCGACGGTCATGGAGCTCACCGGCGGTCTCGGCTCGCATGCGGTGCTCGAGGCCGTGGGCCACATGCCCGCGTACGAGCAGGCGTACGGCGTGGTCCGTCCCGGCGGGATCATCTCGCGGGTGGGCGTGCCGCAGTACGAGGAGGCGCCCGTCGGGTTCGGCTCGCTGTTCGGCAAGAACGCGCGCCTCGCCGGCGGTCCCGCTCCCGTGCGCGCCTACCTCGAGGACGCGATCCGCGACGTGCTCGACGGTGTCATCGACCCGGGCCGGGTGTTCGATCGGACCATCGGCCTGTCCGAGGCCGCGGCCGGCTACGCCGCGATGGACGCGCGCGAGGCGCTCAAGGTGATGGTCGACCCGCGACGCTGACGAGGGGCGTGCGCCGTCCGGCCCTCGGTCGGGCGGCGCGCTCACCCGCCGCCACCTGCGCATCGTCCCTCGTGCCTCGGGCCCCGCACCTCGGGCCGATGGTCCCGGACGCCGGCCCGCGTCCCGGGCGTACGGTGCGAGAGGAAGGGGCGCCGAGGCCCCTCGTCTTCCTCAGGGAGGGGCGCGCCATGGACAGCGAGGCCGCCGACGTGATCGCACGCGCGGAGCAGATCCTCCGCGACTACGGAAGGACGCGGGGCATGCGCTGGCGGCGCCTCCTGCTCGAGCTGTTCTACGCGAGCGACCTGCGCCTCGACGACGCGATCCGGTACTGACCGGCTACTCGTCCGCCGCCTCGGGGTGCGCGGTCAGGTAGCGCCGGTCGTCGTTGGCGTACGCGTAGTACCAGCCGATGAGCAGGCCGCCGCCGACGAAGTTGCCCGCCAGCACGATCACGAGGTTGCCGAGCGCCGGGCCCCAGTCGAGGCCGCCCTGGAGGGCCGCGACCGTGAACACGACGGTGTTCGCGACGGAGTGCTCGAAGCCCACGAACGCGAACACGAACACCGTCATGATCATCGCGATGGCCTTGAGGACGTCGCTCTTGATGAGGCCGTTGTAGACCAGCAGCATGCCCAGGTTGATCATGAAGTTGCACAGGATCGCGCGCATGAACAGGTCGCCCCAGCCTGCCGCGCCCTCCGACAGGTAGGACAGCTTGTGGTCGACGGTCGACGTGAACTGGTCGCCCGCCGCGCCGCTGAGGATCGTCGAGAAGTGGACGATGAGGCCGATCGCGAGCCCGCCGATGAAGTTGCCCAGGTAGCACATGCCGAGCGTGCGCAGGCCGCGCATCGTGGACACCCGGCGGTGGTACCAGCCGACGGTCACGATCATCATGTTCGACGTGAGCAGCTCGGACTTCGAGTAGTAGATGAACACGAGCGCGAAGCCGAAGATGAGCGCGCCCAGGATCTTGCCGATCCCTACGAGCGAGCCGTCGCCGAACCCCGCGAACGCCGCGACCACGGCGAAGTTCGTGAGGTACATCAGGCCGATGATCACGCCGGCCATCGCGGCACGCATGAGATAGACGCGGGCGAGGCCGCCGCTCATGGCGGTCTTGGTCTCGAGTGCGTCGAGCACGGTCGAGATGAAGATCTTGCCCGGGAACAGGCCGCTCTGATCGCTCATGTGGCCCAGCCTGCCACGGAGGGCGGCGTCGTACCTGGGACTCGAGCGGATCAGCCCCCGAATGCGCCGCCCGGGCCGAACGCGAGCTCGGCGAAGCGCCCGCCGATGAGCCGGTGCGCGGCGGCGCTCGGGTGGAGGGCGTCGGGCAGCGGGTCCGCGGCCTCGTCGGCCTCGCCGAAGAGCGCCGTGCCCTCGAGCAGGTGCAGGCGTGGGTCGTCGGAGCGGGCCGCGACGACGGTGCGCAGCGCGTCGCGGATGGTCTCGAGCGTGAGCCGCCCTCGCGCCGCGTCGGCCGGGTCGCCGGTGGCCATGAAGCGGATCTGGTCGCTGCCGATGGTGGCCGGGTCGAAGGCGCCCGGGCCGGGGGTGGACTCGTGGATGGGGCACAGCAGCGGGGATACGACGAGGATCGGCGTGTTCGGGTGGCCGTCGCGGAGGGTGTCGAGGAACCCGTGGACCGCGGGGCCGAGGATCCGCAGGTGCATCGCGTCGAGGTTGACCAGGTTGATGCCGATCTCGAGGCTGATGGCCTCCGCGGGGGTGTCCCGCATGACGCGCGCCACGCACTGGTCGAGCATCGCGCTGCCGCCGAAGCCGAGGTTGCGCAGGTCGGCGCCTGCGGCGCGCGCGGCGATCGACGTCCACGTCTCGCCGGGTCGCACCGCCGCCGAGCCCTGGCTGATGGAGCTGCCGTAGTGGATCCAGCGGGGGCGGACCGTGGTGTCGGGCGTGACGGGGGCGTCGGCACGCAGCGCCACCAGCGTCACGGCCTCGTTGTGCGGCAGCCACAGCTCGACGAGCGGGTCGCCGCCCACGAGCCCCGTGAGCACCGTCGTGTGGTCCTCGCCGGCGTGGGGGGTCGCGGCGCCGGTCGTCATGTCGATCTCGAGGCGGTCGCCGCCGGTGAGCTCGTCGCTCGCGACCGGCACGCCGTCGACGTAGGCGTCGACGCGTCCGCGCGGCCGCTCGGCGCCGACGTAGACCACGCGGCTCGCGTGCGTGACGAGCTCGACGCGGGTCGCGGCCGTGCGGAACGCGACGCGGACGCCCGCGGGCTGCGCCTCCATCGCCATGAGCTGCGGGTCGGGGAGCTGGTGCCTGACCCAGGCGGGCAGCCGGTGGAGGGCGAGGCCGCGCTCGGTCGGCTCGAGCTCCGCGACGCCGCGGATCAGGTCGGAGGTGAGCGGGACGGTGATCATGCGGCGGGTCCTTCCTGGGGCCACGAGGTGAGGGCGCGGTCGAGCGCGTCGACGGCGGCGGCCCACGAGGCGTCCACGTCGTCGGGACGATGCGCGAAGGCCTGGGCGTCGGTGAGGGCGACGAAGCCCGTGATGGTCGCGCCCACGAGGCGCACGGCGTCGACGGTCGCGCGCTCGGGCACGTCGTAGCCGCGGATCACGGCGGCGAGCAGCGACGCGACCCGCGCGGCCTCGGGGGAGGCGGCGGTCTCGGGCGAGGCCGGGCGTTGGAGCGCGGTCCAGGCGCCCGGCCGCGCCGCCGCGTATGCCCGGTGCGCCGCGGCCAGGCCGGCCAGCGCATCGTGCCCCGAGCGGCCCGCGACCTGCGCGGCGACGCGCTCGGCGAGCTCGCCCAGCGCGAGGCGGTGCACCCCGGCGAGCAGCGCCTCGCGGTCGCGGACATGGGCGTACATGCTGGCCGGCCGCACGTCGAGGGCGCGCGCGACGGCCGACACGGTGACGGCGTCGTAGCCCTCGGCGTCGGCGAGGCTCGCGGCCGTCGCGACGACGACGGCGGGGGAGAGCGGGGTGCGAGGCATCGCGCCAGGCTACGGCATATAGGTCATTGCCTACAACCTGTAGGCAACGGGGTGGGGCGGCGCGCCTACTCGAGCCCGAAGGCGTCGCGCAGCGCGCGGCGCACGAGGGCCGGCACGTCGAGCCGGCCGGGATGGAGCGCGTCGTACATCTGCAGCCCGTCCCAGGTGGCGATGATGACGGCGGCGCGGTCCTCGGGGCTCAGCGGGTCGTCGTCCAGCCCGAGCTTCTCGCGCTGGACGCGGATCACCCAGGCCATGACGCTCGCGACGAGGTCGTGGCGCTTCTGGAGCGTCTCGCGTGCGGGGTGGCCCTCCGCACCCGCCTCGGCCGTGAGCACGGACAGGAGCTGGACCAGGCCGGGCGTCTCGGCGTTGCGAGCCGCCTGCCCGGCGAAGCCCTCGGCCACGTAGTCCGCGGTGATCTCGGCGGGTAGGTCGGTGGGCATGCCCTGCGCATCGTGCCACTCGATGACGGCGAGCAGCAGGGCGGTCTTGTTGCCGAAGTGGTGGAGCAGCGTCGAGTGGTCCACGCCCGCCTCGCGCGCGATGCTCCGCAGCGAGGTGCCGTAGAAGCCCTTCTCGCCGAACGCCGTCGCGGCGCTCGCGACGATCGACTGCTTGGTCGCTCGCCCCGTCGTGTAGCCGTCGGGCACGTGAACCTCCTCGTTGCGGGCCGACGTGGGATCCGGATTTCCACCACGTGGTGGAAGTTGTTATGGTCTACCGGACATCCACCACGTGGTGGAACTTGATGCGAGGTAGTTTCTCATGACAGTCGCCGACGACCAGACCCGTCTCCGCAGCGCCCTGACGCTGACGGAGAAGGCCTCCCTCATGTCCGGCGCGAACTTCTGGAACACCAAGGCCGTCGAGCGGCTCGGCGTGCCCGGCATCATGCTCACCGACGGCCCCCACGGCCTGCGCAAGCAGGGCGGCGCGGCGGACCACCTGGGTCTCAACGCGTCGATCCCCGCGACATGCTTCCCGCCCGCCGCGACGCTCGCGAACAGCTGGGACGTCGCGCTCATCGAGCGCGTGGGCGAGGCGCTCGGCGCGGAGGCGGCGGCCGAGAACGTCAGCGTGCTGCTCGGCCCCGGCCTCAACATCAAGCGCAACCCCCTCGCCGGTCGCAACTTCGAGTACTTCTCCGAGGACCCGCTGCTCTCGGGCACCCTCGCCGGCGCCCTGGTGCGCGGCATCCAGTCGCAAGGCGTGTCCGCATGCCTCAAGCACTACGCGGTCAACAGCCAGGAGACCCACCGGATGTCCATCGACGAGGTGGTGGACCGGCGCGCCCTCCACGAGCTCTACCTCGAGGGCTTCCGCATCGCCGTGCGCGACGGCCGCCCGTGGACCGTCATGACCTCGTACAACAAGGTCAACGGCACGTATGCCAACGAGCACCGCGAGCTCGCCGACATCCTGCGCGACCGCTTCGGCTTCGACGGCCTCGTCGTCACCGACTGGGGCGGCAACAACGACCGCGTCGCCGGGCTTGTCGCCGGCAACGCGCTCGAGATGCCCTCGGCCGACGGCGTCACCGACCGCGAGATCGTGGCCGCCGTCGAGTCCGGCGCGCTCGACGAGGCCGTCCTCGACGCGCGCGTCGACGAGGTGCTCGCGCTCGTCGAGCGCACCGCGGCGGTGCGGGGGGACGATGCGCGGGTCGCCGACCACGACGCCCACCACGCCCTCGCGATCGAGGCCGCGCGCCGCTCGCTCGTGCTGCTGCGCAACGAGGACGAGGCGCTGCCGCTCGGGCCGTCCGCGGGCCGCATCGCGGTCATCGGCGACTTCGCCGAGACGCCGCGCTACCAGGGGGCGGGCTCCTCGCTGGTCAACCCGACGCGCGTCGACGCGCCGCTGGACGCGCTGCGCGCGACCGGCCTCGACATCGTCGGCTTCGAGCGCGGCTTCGCGCGCCGCGACAAGCCCTCGCGGCGCCTCCAGGACCGCGCCCTCGCGCTTGCCGCCAAGGCCGACACCGTGCTGCTGTTCCTCGGGCTCGACGAGTCCGCCGAGGCCGAGGGCGTCGACCGCGCCCACATGCGTCTCGCGGCCAACCAGCTCGACCTCGTGCGCGCCGTCACCCGGCTCGGCAAGCGCGTCGTCGTGGTGCTCGCGGGCGGCGCGCCCGTCGAGCTCCCGTTCGCCGACGACGTCGACGCCATCCTCCACGGCTACCTCGCGGGCCAGGGCGGGGGAGCGGCGATCGCCGACGTCCTCACCGGCGCCGCCGAGCCCGCCGGCCGCCTCGCCGAGACGTACCCGCTGCGCTACGAGGACGTGCCCTCGCACGCCTCGTTCGGCCGCACCGAGGCCAGCTCCGAGCACCGCGAGAGCATCTACCTGGGTTACCGCTACTTCGACAAGGTCGGCGCCGACGTGCGCTACCCGTTCGGCCACGGCCTCGGCTACACGACGTTCGAGCACACCGACCTGGCGGTGGGCCCCACGTCCGCCACCGTCACGGTCACCAACGTCGGCCACCGCGCCGGCACCGAGACCGTCCAGCTCTACGTCGAGGCCCCGGGAGCGGCCGAGGGCGAGGTCCGCGCCCCGCGCGGGCTCGTGGGCTTCGCGCGGGTCGCCCTCGAGCCCGGCGACAGCGCCACCGTCGAGATCGCCTACGCCGATCACGCGTTCCACGTGTACGACGCCGCCGCGGACGCGTGGCGCCTCGCCGGTGGGACCTACGCGATCCTGGCCGGCGCATCGTCCCGCGACATCCGCGTCCGTGCCGACCTCGAGGTCGACGGCGAGGCGTGGACCACGCCCGACGCCGCGCGCCTGCCGCATTACGTGTCGGGCCGCGTCGAGGACGTCGACGCCTCGGAGTTCGAGGCGCTGCTCGGGCGGTCCCTGCCGCCGGCGACCTGGGACCGCACTCGCCCGCTCACGCGCGACGACATCATCGCGCAGTGCCAGGGCAGGGGCGGCTTCGGCGGCCTCCTCCACTGGCTCATCGACACGTCCGGCGCCGTGCTGATGGCGCTCGGCAAGCCGCTCGCGGCGAACAACACCAGGTTTGCGCTCGACCTGCCGTTCCGGTCGGTCGCGCGCATGAGCGGCGGAAGGGTCGACGACGCGATGCTCGACGGCCTGCTGCTCATGGTCAACCGTCGCTTCTGGCGTGGCCTCGGCCGCGTCGGGGGCGCCTGGCGCGCTCGGCGAAGGAGCGAGCGCGCTGCACGCAAGAACTGAGAGAGACATGGCTACTCGTAAAGAGATCAAGCAGGACGCCGTCGCGCGAGTCAAGGACGAGCGCGCGGCCGGCAAGGCACGCAAGGCCGAGCTCGAGGCGATGTCGCCGGACGAGCGCACCGCGGCCAAGGCGGCCGACAAGGCCGCCGCGACCGAGGCTAAGGCTGCCGCCAAGGCCGAGCGCGCCGAGGTGCGGCCCACGCTCAACCGCGCCCAGCGGCGCGAGCTCAAGCGTCGCGCGCGGGTCTACCGCAAGGTCAAGCACCGTCCGCGCCGCGCGATCGGCTGGGGCGTCACCGCCGCCGCCGGCATCGGCGTGATCGCGCTCGCCGCGCCCTACGTGGGCGGCATCATGCGCATCACGCAGCTCGAGTTCAGCGACGACACCCCCGAGGCCCAGGCGGCGCGCGACGCCGCCACCGGCGTGGCCGAGTCCATCTCGGACGAGGGCATGGTGCTGCTCAAGAACGACAACGACGTGCTCCCGCTCGACGGCGGCGTCAACGTGTTCTCGTTCGCGTCGTTCAACCTGCGCCTCGGCGGCGCCGGCTCCGGCGGCTCCAACACCGCGGGCGCCCCGACCCTGTACGAGGCGCTCGAGGCGCAGGGCGTCGACTACAACACCGACCTCTACGCGACCATGGAGGACGCCGGCGCCGCGCACCAGGGTGACAACGGCAACTTCGTGTCGCAGATGGTGGGCATGCTGACCGGCGGCGGCGAGAACGAGCCCGCGCCGGACTACCTCACCGACGACGTGCTCGCGCAGGCGAGGTCCTTCTCCGACACGGCGATCGTGGTGATCGGCAACGACGGCGCCGAGGGCGCCGACCTCACCCAGGAGCAGCTCCAGCTCACCGAGGCGGAGCGCGACCTGCTCGACAAGGTGACCTCCGTCATGGACCACGTGGTCGTGGTGGTGAACTCGGGCAACCAGATGGAGCTCGGCTTCCTCGACGAGTACCCGCAGATCGACACCGCCGTGTGGATGGGCACCCCCGGCCCGCAGGGCGCCACGTCGCTCGCCAAGATCCTCACCGGCGAGGTCAACCCCTCCGGTCGCCTCACCGACACGTACGCGTACGACGTCGCCTCGGCGCCGTCGACCGAGAACTTCGGCGACTACAACTACACCAACGCGAAGCGCGGCTTCCTCGACTACGAGGAGGGCATCTACGTCGGCTACCGCTGGTACGAGACCCGCTACGCCGGCGACGAGGCGGGCTACGCCGACACCGTCCAGTTCCCGTTCGGCTACGGTCTCAGCTACACCGACTTCTCGTGGGACGTCGCGGAGCCCGCCATCGACGGCGACACCATCAGCGTCGATGTCGCGGTCACCAACGACGGCGCCGTCGCGGGCAAGGACGTGGTCGAGGTCTACTACTCGGCGCCCTACACCGACGGCGGCATCGAGAAGTCCGCGATCGACCTCGCCGGCTACGCCAAGACCTCCGAGCTCGCTCCCGGCGCCTCGGAGACCGTCACGGTGACCTTCGACGTCCAGGACATGGCGTCCTGGGACACCTCGGCCGGCAGCTACCTGCTCGAGGCCGGCGACTACGAGATCTCGGCGCGCACGGACGTCCACACGCCCGTCGCATCGTCCACCGTCGCGGTGGTGGACCCCGTGGTCTACGACGCCGACCCCGACACCGGCACCGCCTACGAGAGCCGCTTCGGCTACGCCGAGGGCGACCTCACGTACCTGTCGCGCGCCGACTGGGACGGCACCTACCCGGCCGCGCCCGACGGCACCGAGACCGCCTCCGACGCGCTGCTCGAGCGCATGGACCCGACCTACGTCGCGGCCTCGGGCGACGCGCCGACCTACGGCGCCGACAACGGCCTCACGCTGTCCGACATGGTCGGCGTGGACTACGACGACCCGCAGTGGGACGCGTTCCTGGACCAGCTCACCGTCGACGAGCAGGTGGACCTGTTCTCCTACGGCGCGTACGCGACCAAGGAGGTCGACCGCCTTGGCATCCCGTCGATGACGATGCTCGACAGCCCCGCGGGCCTCAACTCGCTGTTCTCGCCGCTCGACGCCGCGGCGTACCCGAGCGAGATCGTGGTCGCCTCCACCTGGAACGACGAGCTGGCGTACGCGCTCGGCGAGTCGGTGGGCCACGAGGCCAACGCCTACGGCATCCAGGTCTGGTACGCCCCGGGCATGAACATCCACCGCACCGCGATGGGCGGCCGCGACTTCGAGTACTTCTCGGAGGACCCGCTGGTGAGCGGCAAGATGGCCGCCGCGATCGTGCGCGGCTCCGAGGACCAGGGCGTGCTCACCACCATCAAGCACTTCGCGCTCAACGAGCAGGAGGTGAACGCCCGCACCGGCGAGAACATCTTCGTGTCGGAGCAGGCGCTGCGCGAGATCTACCTCAAGCCGTTCGAGATCGCGGTGAAGGAGTCCGACCCGGCCGGCGCGATGAGCTCGTTCCTCAACATCGGCGGCAGCTGGGCGGGCGGCAACGCGGACCTGCTCCAGGGCGTGCTGCGCGACGAGTGGGGCTTCGACGGCTTCGTGTCGACCGACGCGGTGCTCGGCGGGTGGATGAACCCCGAGGACGCGGCCCGGAACGGCAACGACCTCATGCTCGCCGTGCTGCCGACCGCGACGGTCAACACCACCAAGGCCGCCGTGAAGGCGGACCCGGTGGGCATGGGCGCGAGCCTGCGCGACCGCGTCCACACCATCCTCTACACGGTCGCCAAGACCTCGGCGATGGACTCCCAATGACAGATGTGACAGATGGGACTCACGCCGGTTTGTGAGGCTGTCACCTCCGACACTCCCGTCACATCTGTCATTGGAAATCGCCGGCGGGACGATGCGCCGGTTGCGCGCCGCGCATCGTCCCGCCCCACCCCCCACCTAGCGAAAGGTCAGCGTTGACCACCACCGACACCCCCGCATCGTCCACCCCCGCCAAGCCTCGCCGCTGGCGACGCCGCCTCGCGATCACCGGAGGGGTGGTCGGCGGGATCGTGCTCGCCGGCGGCGCCGCCGGCTGGTACCTCGCCTACGCGCCCGCGCCCGAGGAGCCCGTGCTCGACGCATCGATCGAGCACCGCACGCTCACCGTCGACGGCATGGAGCGCACCTACACGGCCGTGGTCCCGTCCTCGCTCGGGGACGATGCGCCGCTGTGGGTCGCGCTGCACGGCTCGCGGATGGACGGCGACGGCATGCGCGCCGCGACCGGCTATCAGCTCGATGAGCTCGCGGTCGAGCAGGGCTTCGTGGTGGTCTACCCGGACGGCTACCAGGACACCTGGCACGACTGCCGGCCCGACACCGGCTACCCGGCCACCGACGAGGGCATCGACGACGTCGCGTTCCTCGAGGCGCTCGTGGACGATGCGGCGGTCACCTACGCGCTGGACGCGTCGCACACGTACGGCGTGGGCTACTCGAACGGCTCCCACATGCTCTATCGGATGGCCGCCGAGTCTCCTGGCACGTTCGCCGGCATCGAGGCCAACGCCGCGAACCTGCCCGCCGAGGACAACTGGTCCTGCGACGCCTGGACCGCGCCCGTCCCGACCATCCTGGTCGAGGGCACCGGCGACCCCATCAACCCGTACGAGGGCGGCAAGGGCGGCATGGTCGGCCAGGACCTGGGCACGATGCGGTCCGCGCCGGAGTCCGCCGCGGCGATCGCCGCGATCAACGGCGTCGCGGGGTCCCCGGTGGAGTCGGTGGTCGGCGGCGAGCCGGGCTCCGACGGCGCCGTGACGCTGTCCGCCTGGGGTGCCGACACGGACGCTCCCGTCCTGCTCTACAGCGTCGAGGGCGGCGGGCGCATCGTGCCGAACCCCGTCACCGAGGTGGCGCGCATGATGGGCGGCACCACCGACGAGCTCAACGCGCCGGTCGCGGCGTGGGAGCTGTTCTCGACCCTCGGCTGACGCGGCCGAGGCCGCACGTTCCACACCACTACCCAAGAAGTAGGACGACGATGTCATCAGAGCTTCCCCCCGAGTCGCCGGAGACGGCACCCGCCGGCGCCGCCGAGACGGCACCCGCCGACGCCCCGGAGGCGACCACGGTCGATGCGCCGCACCGGCAGGGCCGCGGCAAGCGCATCCTCAAGGCCACCGGCCTGACGCTCGCCATCCCCGGTGCCGCGGTGGTCGCGGGCGCGGGCTACGTCGGGTTCGAGGCGCTCACCAACAGCCCCGACGACTCGCCCGAGCACGAGGCGGCCAAGGACGAGTACCTCGCGTCGCTCGCGGGCACCACCTCGACCGGCAAGGCGCCCAACGTGCTGCTGGTCTACTACGACGACCTCGGCTACGGCGACCTCGGTTTCACGGGGCAGACCCCGATCAAGACCCCGAACATCGACCGGCTGGCCGAGGAAGGCGTGGTGCTGACGAACTACCACTCGCCGGCCGCCGTCTGCACGCCGTCGCGCGCGGCGATGCTCACCGGGCGCCTGTCGCCGCGGGCCGACGTCACCGACATCCTCTTCCCGACGGGCACCCCGATGGGCATGATCAACAAGGTGACCGGCACGTTCGGCCTCACGCAGGCGGAGATCACCATCCCCGACGTGCTCAAGGCCGCCGGCTACTCGACCGAGATGATCGGCAAGTGGCACGTCGGCGACACCGAGGGCGCGCTGCCGAACGACTTCGGCTTCGACACGTTCCTCGGCTCGCGTTACTCGAACGACATCGAGCCGTTCAAGATCTACCGCGACGACGAGGTCCTCGTCGACGAGGTGGACCAGACCGAGATCGACGGCCTCTACACGGACGAGGCCGTGAGGTTCATCGGCGAGTCCGCGCAGTCCGAAGACCCGTTCTTCCTGTACTTCGCGCACAACTTCCCGCACGAGCCGCTCTACACGGCCGCCGAGAACGAGGGCCGCTCCGACGCGGGCCTCTACGGCGACGTGGTCGAGACCCTCGACGACGGCATCGGCCGGATCGTCGACGAGCTCGAGGCCACCGGCCAGCTGGACAACACGATCATCATGATCACCAGCGACAACGGGCCGTGGCACCTGGGCGACGCCGGCGACCAGCGCGGCCGCAAGGGCTCCGTGAACGAGGGCGGCATGCAGGTGCCGTTCCTCATCCACTGGCCCGACGGCGTCGAAGGCGGGCGCACGCTCGACACCATGGCGATGGGCACGGACATCCTGCCGACGCTCATGGACTGGCTCGACATCGCCGCCCCCACGGACCGCGTGCTCGACGGCACCAGCATGGCGCCGCTGCTCGCGGGCCAGAGCGAGAAGGTGGGCGACTTCTATTACTACTACGCGAGCGACAAGCTCATCGCCGTGAGCGACGGCCGCTACAAGTACTACCGGCAGCACCCGTACCTGTACGGCACCAGCGACATGTCCTTCACGGCGGCGACCCAGCAGGGCCCGTGGCTGTTCGACCTCACGACGGACCCGGCCGAGTCCTACGACCTGCTCGAGCGGCACCCCGACGTCGCGGAGACCCTGAAGGCCGAGCTCGAGCGTCGCGACGCCGAGATGGCCGAGAACCCCCGCGGCTGGATCGGCTGACACCGGACGATGCGGTGGCCGGGTCCGCGCGACCCCGGCCACCGCATCGTCCCCCCGACGGATCACGCAAGGATGAGGACATGACGACGAGCCCGCACGAGCCCACGCCGCGGCCCACGGTGGTCGCGGTGCCCGGGATCGACCCCGCCGGGCGCACGCGGCTCCCGTTCACCGTGCTCGCCAAGCCCACGGGGGCCGCGTGCAACCTCGACTGCACGTACTGCTTCTTCCTGTCGAAGGAGCTGCTGTACGACGGCGACGGCCAGCGCATGACCGAGGCGGGCCTCGACGCGTACCTCGCCAACCTGTTGGCCTCCCAGCCCGACGGCGAGGTCGAGATCGCGTGGCAGGGCGGCGAGCCGACCATGCGCGGGCTGGCCTTCTTCGAACGGGCCGTCGCATTGGCCGAGCAGCTGCGCCGCCCGACGCAGACGGTGCGGCACACGCTGCAGACCAACGGCACGCTGCTGGACGATGCGTGGGGCGAGTTCTTCGCGCGGCACGGCTTCCTCATCGGGCTGAGCATGGACGGGCCCGCGCACCTGCATGACGCGTACCGGGTCAACAAGGCCGGACGTGCGACGCACGCGCAGGTGCTCCGGGGGCTGGAGGTGCTGAAGCGGCACGGGGTGGAGTTCAACATCCTGTGCACCGTGCACGCGGCCAACCAGGACCACGGGCTCGAGGTGTACCGCTACTTCCGGGACGATCTGGGGGCGCGGCACCTCCAGCTCATCCCCATCGTCGAGCGCGTCACCCGCGAGCAGCTGCCCATCGCGGAGCAGGGCTGGAAGGACGGCAACGGGACCCGGATCCTCTACCGCCAGGAGGGCGACGCAGTCACCTCGCGGAGCGTGGATCCCGCAGCGTGGGGCGAGTTCCTGGTCGCGATCTTCGACGAGTGGGCCGCGCACGACGTCGGCACGATGTTCGTCCAGCACTTCGACGTGATGCTCGGCAACGCGCTCGGCCAGTACTCGATGTGCGTCCACGCGCCCGAGTGCGGCTCCGCGATCGCGGTCGAGCACAACGGGGACGTGTACTCGTGCGACCACTTCGTGGAGCCCGGCTACCTGCTGGGGAACGTCTCCGACGCGTCGCTGCAGACGATGCTGCGGTCGCCGCGGCAGCGCGAGTTCGGGGCGGCGAAGCGGACGTCGCTGCCGGCGCAATGCGTCGAGTGCCCGGTGCGGTGGGCGTGCCACGGCGGATGCCCGAAGGACCGGTTCGACGTCTCACGCGACGGCGAGCCCGGCCTCAACCACCTGTGCGCGGGCTACTACCGCGCGTTCTCGCATGCGGAGCCGACCATCCGAGCGATGGCGGACCTGCTGCGCGACTCCCAATGACAGTTGTGACGGGTGGGGAAGCAGTGACGCCTGGTGCGTAGCTCCTGCTTGCGCGCCGCCGCTGTCCACAGATGGCCCGTGGCGCCTGTCTCCATGGCGCTTGCACGCCTACGGTCGGAGCATGCCGGAGCCGATCGCCAGCCCGCCCGCCTTGCGGTGGGCCGGGTCTCTTGCGCTCATGGCGCTCGGTGCGTTGATGGGTGCGATCGCGACGGCGGTCGCTGGCGACGGAGAGCTCGACGCGACCGCGCTCGTCGCGATCGTCGGCGACCGTGGTCCCGTCGCGACGGCGATCGCCGCGGGATTGGCTGCCTGGGGCGTCGTGCATACCTCGGCACAGCGGGCGCGCGAAGCCCGCGAAGAGCAGGTCCGCCGTGAGATCGAGCACTGGTGGGCGAACGCCCGGTGGGCCGTTGAGCTCGACGCGCAACGCAAGTGGCGGGCGGCGCGCGAGGCGCGCATCTACCTCATTGCGACGGCCACAACCGCAGAGCAACGCGCGTTCGTCGACGGTGCCATCGCAAGTGAGCTCGCCCGGGTTGGGCCGGTTCCGGATGGCTCACGTGGTGCGTAGTGTGGTTCGGAGTGATGTGGTCGCGATGGAGGTGAGCGGAACGATGGAGGATCTCCCCGTGTTCACGGTGACGGAGGCCCAGGCGTACGCCTCGCAGACCAAGGTCGAGCTCGATCGCGTGGAGAGCCGTGAGACCCCTGCGAACATTCGTGCCGCAGCCATGGGCGAGGTGGGGGTCGATCACGTCGTCGAGGTCGACGGCAACCGCTTCGTCGTCCATGTGATCCCCGACCATCCGCCGGTGGGGGCGCCGCACTAGTCTCCGCGCTCGCGTCGCTGCCGCGCGATTCCCAATGACAGATGTGACGGGTGGGACGGCAGTCCCACCCGTCACATCTGTCATTGGGAATCGTTCGCGTCAGCCGACCAGTCGCGCCTGGTACATCGCGATCACGAGCTGCGCGCGGTCGCGCGCGTGAACCTTGGTCATCGCCCGGTTGACGTGGGTCTTCGCGGTGGCGGGGCTGATGAAGAGCGCTCGCGCGATCTCGTCGTTGGACAGGCCCTCGGCGACCAGGATCGCGATCTCGCGTTCCCGCTCGGTGAGCTCGTCGATGCCGGGCACGTGCGCGGCATCGCCCCGGGGTGCGGCGTCGAGGACGTGGGTGATGACGGCCTGCGTGGCGGCGGGGGACAGCAGCCGGTCTCCCGCGGCGACGGTGCGGATCGCGTCGAGCAGCGCGGCCGGCTCGACGCCCTTGCCGAGGAACCCTGCGGCGCCGGCCTGCAGCGCGGCGAGGACGTGCTCCTCGGTCTCGAAGGTGGTGAGGATGAGCACGCGGGTGCCGGCGAGTGTGGGCTCGGTGGCGATGCGCGCGGTCGCGGCGATCCCGTCGAGGCCGGGCATCCGGATGTCCATGGCGATCACGTCGGGCGCGGTCGCGAGGGCTGCGCTGACGGCGGATGCGCCGTCGGCGGCCTCGCCGACCACCTCGAGGTCCTCGGCGGAGTCGAGCAGCATGCGGAAGGTGGCGCGCAGCAGCGCCTGGTCGTCGGCGAGCAGCACGCGGATGGTCACGGGGTCGCCTCCTTGGCGTGGGTGTCGACGGGCGGGCAGGGCAGGCTCGCCTCGACGGCGAAGCCGCCGGCGCCGGTCGGGCCGGTGGCGAGGGTGCCGCCGAGGGCGCGGGCGCGCTCGGCCATGCCGATGAGCCCGGCGCCGGTGCCGTCGCCTGGGATCACGCGCGCGGGCCGTGCGTTCTCCACGCGCACCGCGACGGTGTCGGTCCACCACGTGAGCTCCACCGCGACCGCCGCGTCGGGCGCGTGCTTGGCGGCGTTCGTGAGGGCCTCCTGGACGATGCGGTACAGGGCCAGGCCGGACGGGTCGCCAAGGCGGCGGGAGGGACCGTCGACCTCGAGCGTGACGGTCGCGCCCGCGGCGGCGTAGGACTCGATGAGCGCGGGCAGATCGTCGAGCGTGGGAACGGGGGTGCGGCTCTCGGGGGAGTCGTCGCTCATGCGCATCATGCCGACGGTCGCGCGCACCTCGTCGAGGGCCTCGGAGGTGTGCCGGGCGATGCCCGACAGCGCGGTGCGGGCGGCGGCGGGGTCGGTGTCGAGGAGGTACTCGGCGACGCCGGCCTGCGCGTTGATGAGCGTGAGCTGGTGGGCGAGGACGTCGTGGAGGTCGCGCGCGATGCGCAGGCGCTCCTCGGCGACGGCGCGGTCGATGTGCTCGGCGTTGGCCGCGTCGCGGCGGGCGCCCCGCTCGCGGGCCGCGCGTGCCAGGCCCCCGACGCCGGCGCCCATGAGCACCACGTCGAACAGGATCACGGTGGTGCCGATGTCGGCCATGCCCGTCTGCGAGTAGCTCGCCGCGGCCAGGGCGAGCGCCGCGACGATCGGGGCGACCCAGGCGGTGCGGCGAGGGAGGTGCAGAACGGCCAATCCCGCGACCACGGCGGTGGCCAGCGGGACGGGTTGCACGAGCGCGATGGACAGGTCAACGCCGTGGGGCAGCGTGCTCCCGAACTCGAGCATCAGCACGTGAGCGGCCTCGATCGCGACGGTGAGCGCGAGCGCGGTCCGGGGGATGCGGTGGACCGTGAGGGCCGGCAGCAGCGACAGCCCCGCCATGACCGCGACACGGCCGTAGTCCGCGAACCCGATCGCGACGGGCACCACCGAGACGATCGCGAGCACGGGGACCGCGACGGCGATCGCGACCAGGTCGGTGCGGGGAGGCAGGAGGCCGCGCATCGTCCCGCGCCTGCCGGCCCCGTCTGCCATGGGACTCATCTTGTCAGCCGGCCGCCGCGCCTCCCGAACCTGAGTGCGGGACGCGCGGCGCCCGGCGGACGCGGGGGTGGGCATCAGGCGTCGACCAGCTCGCGCTCGCCCTCGCGCTCGCCCTCGGGTTCGCGGTCGTCGAGCGCATGGCCCTCGGTGTCGACGTGAGGCAGGACCTTGTCGAGCCAGCGGGGCAGCCACCAGACCGACTCGCCCAGGAGCGACAGGACGGCGGGCATGAGCACGAGGCGGACGATGAACGCGTCCGCGATCACGCCGATCATGAGGCCGAACGCGATGGAGGCGGCGACGTTGAACGTGCTGGTCGCGAAGCCGCCGAACACCACGGTCATGATGGACGCCGCGGCCACCAGGACCGGCGCGCTGCGGGCGAAGCCCTCCCTGATCGCGGCCTTCGCGTCCATGCCCGCCACGTGCATCTCGCGGATGCGGGACACCAGGAACACCTGGTAGTCCATCGCGAGGCCGAACAGGACGCCGACCAGGAGGATCGGAAGCAGGCTCATCATCGGGTCACCCTGCGGGGCGTTGATGAGTGGGAAGCTCCAGCCCCACTGGAACACGGCGGTGCTGGCGCCGAACGAGGCGAACAGCGACAACAGGTAGCCGAGCGTCGCGACGACGGGGATGAGGATCGAGCGGAACATCAGCACCAGCAGGGCCAGCGAGATGACGACGATGACCGCGAGGTAGGTGATCAATGCGGAGTTGAGGGCCGCGGTCTGGTCGATGCCGATCGCGGTCTCGCCGGTGACCTCGAGGTGGACGCCGGTGATGGCGTCCTCGTCGGCGCGGATGTCGTGGACCAGCGCGGTGGTGGCGTCGTCGATCGGGCCGGCGTCGGGGATGACGACGATGCGGGCGTAGTCGCCGGCGGCGTTGATCTCGGCGGGCATGACGTGCTCGACGCCGGCCATCGCCGTGAGGTCGGCCTCGATGTCGGCGGTGTGGGCGGCGATGCCGTCGCCCTCGGCGAGCACGATGAGCGGGCTCTGGACGCCGCCGAACTTGTCGACGATGAGGTTGTACGCGGTGCGCTCGGTGCCCTGCGGGTCGGTGCCGCCGGGGATCGAGAACGCGGTCTTCATGCCGAGCATCGGAAGCGCGACCGTCACGAGCACCGCGACTCCCGCGAGGATCGCGACGACCGGGCGCCTCACCACGAAGCCGGCCCAGCCGTTGAGGAAGCCCGTGGTGGCGTGCTGCGACTCGTCCCACAGCTCGCCCGCGGTCAGCGCGGCGCGCTGCTTCTTGGACAGCGCCTTCACGCCCATCGTGCGCATCATGGCCGGAAGGAGAGTGAGGGAGATGAGGACCGCGATCGCGACCGCCGCGGCGGCGGCGACGCCCATCTGGGTGATGAAGCCGATGTTCGCGACCACGAGCGCGACGAGCGCGACGATGACGGTGAGGCCCGCGAACACGACAGCGGTGCCGGCGGTGCCGGTGGCCCGTGCCACCGCATCGTCCACCCGCCTGCCCGCGCGAAGCTCGTTGCGGAAGCGCGACAGGATGAACAGGCTGTAGTCGATCCCGACCGCGAGGCCAAGCATCGCGGCCAGGATGATCGAGTTTGACCCGATAGGCCACAGCGCGCCGTACGCGAACACGCCGACCATGCCGACGACGACGCCGACGCCCGAGGCGAGCAGGTTCGCACCGGCCGCGCGCATCGACCCGAACGTGAGCAGCAGGATCACGAACGCGGCCAGCACGCCGACGGCCTCGCCCAGGCCCTGCTCGGGCGCGCCGAGCGGCACAAGGTTGCCGCCGAGCTCGACGCCCAGGTCCGCGGGCGCGGCCTGCTTGAGGGCGAGCGCGGCGTCGTAGTCGGCCTGCTGCTGGTCGGCGGTGAGGTCGCCGTAGGCGAGCGTGCCGACCGCGAGGGTCTGGTCGGGGGAGACGTAGGGGGACGATGCGTCGAACGGGTCGCTCACGGAGGTCACGCCGGGAAGGTCGGCGGCCTGGGCCAGGAGCTGCGAGATCGCGGCGGCGGTCGCGGGATCAGTGACGAGCGAGTCCGAGGGATGGAACACCAGCTGCAGGGTCGCGCCCTGCGCGGCGTCGGACGGGAACTGCTCGCTCATGGTCGCCAGCGCGAGCGTCGACCGGGAGTCGGGGATGGTGTCGGGGCTGTTCTCGCCGAGGCCCTTGGCCCCGAGCACGCCGGCCAGGCCGGCGAACACCGCGACCCAGGCAAGGACGACCACGAGGCGATGGGCCGCGCTGAAGCGGCCCATCCTCGCGAGGAATGAGGACATGATTCTTCTCCGTAGGGTGTCGAGGTCGTGACCCCAGCGACGCTACGGAGGGGGCGCCTCATCACGCGTCCCGCAGGAGGGTGATCCGACGTACCGCATCCGCGGTATCGGGCGCGGCCCGCGTCACCCGGCGATCGCGCCGCCCAGCCCGACCCGGCGCTCGCTCTCGGCCCACAGCGCGTCGGCGAGCGCCGCATCGGCCAGCTGCGGATGCGGGCGGCGGGGCGGGACGCGGCGCTCGGTGTAGGTCCGGCCCGGGTCCGGCGCATCGTCCATCGCCCAGATGAGGTTCGCCGCGCCGTCCTCGGGCGTGCGCAGGAACCGAGCCAGCGGCCCCTTGTAGAACAGCTTCATCGACGCGGTGCCGGTGTCCTTGGCGAAGTTCGAGGCGACGTCGCCCGGGTAGATCGCGACCGCCCGGACCCCCTCGGGGGCGAGCCGGGCGTGCGTGCCTGCGGCGTGCAGCATCGTCGCGAACTTCGCGTTGCCGTACGCCGTGGTCGCCTTGTAGCCGCGGGCCGCGTCGAGGTCGTCGAGGTCGAGGCGGGCGTACTTGGTCGCGGCGGCGCTCGCGGTGTTGACCACGGTCCCGCGCGCGGCGATCAGGCGGTCCGTCAGGAGGTTCGTCAGGAGGAAGCCCGCGAGGTGGTTGACCTGCAGGGTGCGCTCGTTGCCGTCTGCGGTCATCACACGCTCGGCGAAGATGCCGCCCGCGTTGTTCGCGAGGACGTCGAGGCGGTCGGTGCGCTCGCGGACCCAGGCGGCGAGCGCGCGCACGTCGTCGAGGCGGGCGAAGTCCGCGGCGAGGCGCTCGGCGCCGGTGGCGTCCGCGACGGCGGCGAGCTTGGCGGGGGAGCGGCCGGTGAGGAGCAGGCGGTCGCCGCGCCGCGCGAGGGCGCGGGCCGTCGCCGCGCCGATCCCGTCGGACGCGCCGGTGATGAGGACGATGCGCTGCGTCAAGGTGGCCTCCCGGGGTGCGCGTGCATCGTACCGACCCGCGCCTGGGCGATTCCCAATGACAGATGTGGCGGGTGGGACGGCCGTCCC
>NZ_BBLZ01000003.1:0-185814 GCF_000971195.1 Demequina soli | reverse complement strand
TGGGACGGCCGTCCCACCCGCCACATCTGTCATTGGGAATCGGAGCGGTCAGAAGCCCTTGGGTTCGCGGGGTGTGTAGTGCTCCTCGAGCGCCGTGACCTCCTCGGGTGTGAGCTCGAGATCCAGCGCCGCGACCGCGTCGGGGAGGTGGTGCGGCTTGGTCGCGCCGACGATCGGCGCCGACACCACCGGGTTGCGCAGCACCCACGCGAGCGCGACCTGCGCCATCGGCACGCCGCGCTCGCCTGCGATGCGCTCGACCGCGTCCACGACCCCGCGATCCGCGTCGATGAACGTCGCGTCCGCGACCGGGTCGTTGCCGCCGCGCGTGGTCTGCGTCGCCCACGGCCGCGCGACGCGGCCCTTCGCGAGCGGCGAGTATGGGATCGCGCCGACGCCCTGGTGTGCGAGCAGGCCCATCATCTCCCGCTCCTCCTCGCGGTAGATGAGGCTGTACTGGTCCTGCATCGACACGAAGCGCGTCCAGCCGCCCAGGTCGGCGGCGTGCTGCATCGTCGCGAACTGCCACGCGTGCATCGCCGACGCGCCGATGTACCTGGCCTTGCCTGCCTTCACCACGTCGTGGAGCGCCTCCATGGTCTCCTCGATGGGCGTCGTGGGGTCGAAGCGGTGGATCTGGTAGAGATCCACGTAGTCGGTGCCCAGGCGCCTCAGCGACGCGTCGATCTGCTCCATCACGGCCTTCCGGGACAGGCCCTGGCCGCCAGGACCGTCGTGCATCCGGAAGTGGAGCTTCGTCGCGAGCACGATCTGCTCGCGCGTGCTGAACTCCCGGATCGCCCGCCCGGTGAGCTCCTCGCTCGCTCCCTCGCTGTACACGTTCGCGGTGTCCCAGAACGTGATGCCGAGCTCGACGGCCTGGCGGTAGTAGGCCGCCGCATCGTCCCAACCGAAGGCGCCCCACGCGGGCACCTGCGAGGACGGGTCGCCGTAGGTCATGGTGCCGAGCGCGAGGCGCGGGATGCGCAGCCCGGATGCTCCGAGACGCGTGTGCCTCATGGTGTGCTCCTTCAGAGGGGACGATGCGGTGGTCGGGTGGGTGGTCAGGCCTCGGGGATGGGGCGGTCGAAGAGCTCGTCGCGGATGGCGTCGGGCTCCGGGCCGCCGCGCACGCCGGTGTCGAGGGCGTCGATCGCGGCGAGCTCCTCAGGCGCGAGCGTGAAGCCGAAGACGTCGAAGTTCTCGGCGATGCGGCTCGGCGTGACGGACTTCGGGATCACCTGGCGGCCCTCCTGGAGGTGCCAGCGGAGCATGACCTGGGCGGCTGTCCTCCCGTGCGCCGCGGCAATCTCGCCGATGGTCGGGTCCGCGAGGGTCGAGCGGCCCTCGCCCCGGTAGAACGTGATGCCGCCGATGGGCGACCAGGCCTGGTTGACGATGCCGGCCGCGGTGTCGGCCTCCTGGACCGCCCCCTGCTGGAAGTAGGGGTGGACCTCGATCTGGTTGACCGCGGGGACCACCTGGGCCACGTCGAGCAGGCGCGCCAGGTGGTCGGTCATGAAGTTGGACACGCCGATCGCGCGGACCTTGCCGTCCTCGTAGAGGGTCTCCAGGGCCCGGTAGGCGGCCAGGGTCCTCTCCCAGCGCGAGGGCGCGGGCTGGTGGAGGATCAGCAGGTCGAGCGTGTCGAGGCCGAGCTTCGCGGACGCCTTGTCGAAGGCGTGAAGCGTCTCGTCGTAGCCGTAGTCGCTGACCCACACCTTGGTCTCGATGAAGAGGTCGTCGCGGGGAAGGTCGGACGCGGCGATCGCGGCGCCGACGCCCGCCTCGTTGAAGTAGGCCGCGGCGGTGTCGATGTGCCGGTAGCCCACGCGCAGGGCCTCGGCGACCGCGGTCGCGGTCGCGTCGGGCGGGGTCTGGAACACGCCGTAGCCGAGGGCGGGCATCGTGATGCCGTTGTTGAGGGTGATGGTGTCCATGGCTCCGACGCTATGCCGGGAGCCAGGCGAGTGGGAGGGACTGGCGTTACCCGGATCGCGCTCGAGCCGGGCCGAGGAGGACTGAGCGTCCCGAAACCCGCGCACGGGCGCGAGATGGAGGACTGAGCGTCCCGACGGGGCGGAGGACGGGGGTCCCACGCGGGCCGCGCAGGGTGCACTACCCTCGGCGCGGATCACTACATCGCTGGGGGAACAGCATGACGAGGAAGCCATCCGCGCGCGCCCGCAAGGTCTGGTGGCGGCGCGCCTGGGTGCAGATCGCGCTCGCCGGGCTCGCGGCGGCGCTGGTGCTGCACAATGCGCCGACGGGGCTGCAGGTGTTGCTGGTCGTGCTCATGGTCGTGGGCCTGGGATGGCTCCTTGTCGGCGTCGCGTCGCCGCGGCAGGGCCCGCTCGCGGTGCTCGGCCGGCGCGCCCCGGCCCCGTCGCGGGGTGCGAACGCGCGCGTGCTCGGCATCGCGACCGCGGCGTTCGTCATCGGGATGCTCGGCATCGGGTCGAGCGTCCCGGTCGACTCGACCGAGGCCGCCGTCCGCGCCGAGCCGACCGCGTCCGCCTCCGCGCCGGCGAGCCCGTCGCCGTCCGCGGCCGCGCCGAGCACCTCGCCGTCGGCCAGCCCGTCCGCGTCGCCCTCGGCGAGCGCGTCGCCGTCGGCGACCGCCGCATCGTCCGCCTCCCCGACGCCCACGGCCACCGAGACGCCGTCCGCGACGGACGGGACCGCGCTGGCGGCGGTGGACACGCTCACCGTCAAGGGCCGCGCCCCCACGACGGGCTACGACCGCGACCTCTTCGAGCACTGGGCGGACCCCGACGGCAACGGCTGCGACGCGCGCAACGACATCCTCGCGCGCGACCTCACGCGGACGACAGTCGACTCCGACGGCTGCACGGTGCTGACCGGGCGCCTCGCGGACCCGTACACCGCCACGTTCATCGACTTCCAGCGCGGCTCCGGCACGTCGACCAAGGTGCAGATCGACCACGTGGTGGCGCTGTCCGACGCGTGGCAGAAGGGTGCTCAGAAGTGGTCGTCCGCGACGCGCGAGCAGTTCGCCAACGACCCGCTCAACCTCCTCGCCGTCGACGGCCCCACCAACGGCGCCAAGGGCGACGGCGACACCGCCACGTGGCTGCCGCCGAACAAGCAGTTCCGGTGCCAGTACGTCGCCCGCCAGGTCGCGGTGAAGGCCAAGTACGACCTGTGGGTCACCTCCGCCGAGGCCGACGCGATGCGCCGCGTCCTGTCGAGCTGCCCGAGGCTGACCCTGCCCGACGGCGGCGCGCCCGTGGACGTGCACGCCACCGAGGCGCCCGCGCCGGCCAAGACCTCGACGCCCACGAAGACCTCGACGCCCGCGCAGAGCACCGAGGCGCCGGCCGCGGACGTCTACTACCAGAACTGTGACGCCGTGCGCGCGGCAGGCGCGGACCCCATCCGCGCGGGCGACCCGGGCTGGGAGACCAAGTTCGACCGCGACGGCGACGGGATCGGCTGCGAGTAGCGACTTCCAATGACAGCTGTGACGGGTGGGACGCGTGGAGTCCTCGGGGCTCGCGGTTCACGTCGCGCGTGAGGGGGCACGCCCGTCCCTCCCTCGCGCGGGAGTCGCGTCCTACGGTGGACGCATGACGCCCAACCCCGAGGTGACCGAGTTCCTGCGCACGCGTCGGGCCCGCATCACGCCCGACCAGGCGGGGCTGCCCGCGTACGGCGGCAACCGGCGCGTCCCCGGGCTGCGCCGCGAGGAGGTCGCGATGCTCGCGGGCGTCTCGGTCGACTACTACGTGCGTCTCGAGCGGGGGAACCTCTCAGGTGCCTCCGAGTCGGTGCTCGACGCCCTCGCGAACGCGCTCCAGCTGGACGAGGCGGAGCGCGACCACCTGTTCGATCTGGCGCGGGCGGCGGGTCCCGCATCGTCCCGAGCGGTCGGACGCCGCCCCACCGGGACCGTGCGGCCCACGGTGCAGGCGATCCTCGACTCGATCACGGCGCCCGCGTGGGTGCGCAACGGGCGCCTGGATCACCTCGCGCATAACAGGGCGTCGCGCGCGCTGTACGCGCCGCTGCTCGACAGCCCCGAGCGGCCCACCAACACGGCGCGGTTCGTGTTCCTGGACGAGGGTGCGAGCGAGTTCTTCGTGGACTGGGACCAGGCCGCCGCGGACGTCACCGCTTTGCTGCGCATGGAGGCCGGGCGGCGGCCCAACGACAAGGCGCTCACGCAGCTGATCGGCGAGCTGTCGACACGGTCGCTGACCTTCCGCGAGCTGTGGGCGCGTCACGACGTGAAGTTCCACCGGTCGGGTGCGAAGCGGCTGCAGCACCCGGCGGTCGGACTGCTCGACCTCGAGTTCGAGGGGATGACGCTGCCGTCGGACCCCGACCTCACGCTGCTCGTCTACGCCGTCGTGCCGGGGACGGTGACCGCCGACAAGCTCGCGCTCATCCAGCACTGGGCCGACGACCGCGAGGCGGCGGGCCTGCTCGCGGACGTGAGCGGAGCCGCCCGGCGCTGATTCCCAATGACAGATGTGACGGGTGGGACTCGCGTCCCACCCGTCACATCTGTCATTGGAAGCCGTCACGGGGTCCCAAACGTTCCCGATGAGGAACCGAGAGGAGCCGCGATGCATGCCGTCACCGTGCCACCGTCCAGCTACGAGGATCCGATCGTCGCGCCGCACTCCCTGCAGGGGCGGCGCGTGCTCGTGGTCGGCGGGTCGTCGGGCTTCGGCCGGCAGGTCGCGCTCGACGCGTCCCTGGCGGGCGCGGACGTCGTCGTCGTGGGGCTCGACCCCTCGAAGTCGCACGCCACCGCGCAGGAGGCGGGCGCGCTCGGGCACGGCAAGGCCAGCGCGCTCGCGTTCGACGTCACCACCGACGCGGGCCGCGCGCGGCTGGTCGAGGCGGCCGGGACGGTCGACCACGTGGTGTCGACGCTCGGCGGACGCCTGGGCGACCACGTCCGCGAGGACGATGACGCCGCGGTCCGCGAGGTCGCCGAGCGCAAGGTCGCCGACAACCGCGCGCTCGTCGACGCGATCGCCGGCAGCGTCCGCGACGGCGGCTCCCTCACCCTCACCGCCGGCGCGACGCGCCACCCCGGCGAGCACGACGGCCACGGCGCGGTCGAGGGCAACGACGAGATCCAGGAGCTCGTGCGGGAGCTGGCGCTCGCGCTCGCGCCCAGGGTGCGCGTCAACGCCGTCGCGCCCACGTGGACCCAGACGCCGCTGTGGCGCCACCACTCCGACGCCGCGGTGGTCGAGATGCGCCACCGCATGGAGGCGCTCATCCCGCTCGGCCGCACCGCGGACATCCGCGAGGTCGCGCGCGCCTACCTGTTCCTCATGACCAGCGCGTTCATCACCGGCGCGACCATCCCCGTCGACGGCGGGTACTCGCTCACCTGAGCCCGCGCGGCACCAACGCCCGCCGCCGCGCGCGCAACCGGCGTACGCATGGCCGGTCGCGGTGCGTCGTGCCTGTAGCCGGGGCCCGAGGGTCGGTCCATACGCCGGTTGCGACCCGGCTCGCGGTCCTGAGCGGGCTCAGCCCGCGATGACGAGCGTGAGCTCGTCGGGCCCCTTCGCCTTGGGTGCGAGGGTCACGTCCACGAGCGCCTCGCCGATCATCCCGGCCGCGGCGTCGGCGAGGTCGGCGGCGGTCTCGGGGCGCGCATCGGCGCGTACCAGGTGCGAGGCGAGCAGGCCGCGCGTGTGCTTGGCCATGTGGCTCACCACCGCACGCCTGCCGTTCAGCTCGCGCTGCACCGACACCGCGACCCAGGGCGCGTCCGACGGCCGGTAGGCGGCCACGTAGGACGCGCTGCGGCAGTCGATCACGAGGCCGCCGTCGGCGAGCGCGTCGAGCTCCGCCGGCAGCGCCTTCCTCCAGTACGCGCCGAGCCCGCCGAGGCGGCCCAGCGAGGTGCCCATCGACAGGCGGTAGGCGGGGATCCGGTCGGCGGGGGACACGGCGCCCCATAGCGCCGACACGATCCGCACGCTCTGCGCGGCCTTGTCGAGCGTCGCGGCGTCCCAGTCGGCCATGCCGGAGGCGTCGTAGAGCACGCCCGTGTACACGGTGGACGATGCGGCGGCCGGGTTGTCCCACACGGTCCGGTTGCGCTCGACCTCCGCGGTGAGGGATGCGCCGACCCCAAGGACGTCCATCGCGTTGCGCTGGCCGCTGACCTTCGCGAGCGCGTCGCCCACGCGCCTGCGGTGCGCCTCGAGGCCCGGGTGCGACAGCGCCGTCAGGTCGACGGGGGAGCCGGCGGCGGGGGCGGTCTTGCCCTCGGAGGGCGGGAGCAGGATCAGCACGCGACAAGGGTAGGCGGTGCGTGGGCCGGTCCCGTGCGACGGTGGTCATGACGCCGTGATCGCACCTGGCAGGATCGTGGGTAGCCGCACACACCACCGAGGACACCCATGACCGCCCGCACCGCCGCGTGGACCTGCACCACCGCATCGTCCCCCTTCCAGGAGCGCGGCACGGTCGCGCTCGGGCCGCTGACCGCGATGCCCTCCGTGATCGTCGAGACGGAGCGGCCGCAGCAGGCCGTCGAGGGCTTCGGCGCCTCGTTCAACGAGATGGGCTGGGATGCGCTCGCGCTCCTCGCGCCCGACGCGCGCGAGGAGGTGCTGCGCGCCCTGTTCGCGCCCGGCGCCGGACTCGACCTGTCGCTGTGCCGCATGCCGGTGGGCGCGAACGACTTCTCGCGCGACTGGTACTCGTACGACGAGACGCCGGACGACCTCGCGCTCGAGGGCTTCTCCATCGCGCACGACCGCGACACGCTCATCCCGTTCATCCGCGCCGCGCAGGCGCACCGGCCGGACCTGCGGCTGTGGGCGTCGCCGTGGAGCCCGCCCTCGTGGATGAAGGTCAACGGCCACTACGCCGCGGCGCTGCCGAACGGGCTCGCGGGGATGGTCGACAACGGCATCCGCCCCGACCAGGTGGGCGCGGAGGGCACCGACATGATGCGGCTCGAGGAGCCGGTGCTCGCCGCGTACGCCCGCTACTTCGGGCGCTTCGTCGACGCGTAAGCCGCCGAGGGCATCCCGATCGGCATGGTGATGCCGCAGAACGAGTTCAACTCCGCGCAGCCCTTCCCGTCGTGCACCTGGACCCCCGAGGGCATCGCGCGGTTCCTCGTGCACCTGGGCCCCGAGATGGACGCGCGCGGCGTCGACGTGTTCCTGGGCACCCTCGAGCGGGCGGACGATGCGCTGGTCACCCGCGTCCTCACCGACCCGGCCGCGGCGGCGTGGGTGCGCGGCGTGGGCGCCCAGTGGGCGGGCAGGGGAGCGGTGCCGCACGTGCACCACGACCACCCGGATCTGCCGATCTATCAGACCGAGCAGGAGTGCGGCGACGGCCTCAACGACTGGCGCCTCGCGCGTCACGCGTGGGCGCTCATGCGGCACTTCTTCTCGCACGGCGCGAGCGCGTACATGTACTGGAACATGGCCCTGCTCGAGGGCGGCGTCAGCCGCTGGGGGTGGGCGCAGAACTCGCTCGTGGTGGTCGACCCGGAGACCGGCACGCACCGCTTCACGCACGAGTTCCACGTGCTGCGGCACGTGTCGGGGTTCGTGGCGCGCGGCGCACGGGTGATCCCGACGCTGTCCTACACCGGCCACACCGATCAGCTGGCGTTCCGCAACCCTGACGGGACCACCGTGATCGTCGCGCAGAACCCCCTGGCCGAGCCCATGACGATGACCTTCCTGGTCGACGGCGCGGCGTTCGAGGCGGAGCTGCCCGCGGACTCGCTCAGCACGTTCGTGGTGGACGCCGGCTGAGGCGCCCCCCGCGTCGGCTCAGCGCAGCCGCAGGTCGCGTTCTGCGCCGCGCGCGGCCTCGACGAGGCGCGGCAGGTGCTCGCGGCGCAGCCGCTCCAGCGTGGTGCGGGCCGCGCTCGCGGACACGTTGACCGCGGCGACCACGTCTCCCGCGCGGCCGTGCACGGGCACCGCCACTGAACGCACGCCGTCCTCGAGCTCCCCGTCGACGACCGCGTAGCCCTGGTCCGCCACGCGCGCGAGCTCGGCGCGCAGCTCGCCCGGGTCCACGAGGGTGCGCGCGGTGAGGGGCGCGAGGTCGGTCGCGGCGATGACGGCGTCGCGCTCTGCGGCGGGCAGCGCGGCCAGCAGGACTCGCCCCATGCTCGTCGCGTACGCGGGGAAGCGGGTGCCGACCGCGATCGCGACGCTCATGATCCGCCGCGTGGGGGCCCGGCCGACGTACACGATGCCCGTGCCGTCGAGCACGGCCGCGGACACGGACTCGTCGACGTCGCGGGAGAGCGCCTCGAGGTGGGGCTGCAGCACCTCGGGCACCGTGAGGGCCGACAGGTAGCCGAACCCGAGCTCGAGGACGCGCGGGGTGAGCGTGAAGCGCCGGGCGTCGGCGCGGACGTAGCCGAGCTGCTCGAGCGTGCGCAGGAACCGGCCCGCCGCGGCGCGGGGGATGTCGGCGCGTGCCGCGACCTCGCTGAGCGTGAGCGTCGGGTGCGCGCCGTCGAACGCGCGGATCACCGCGATGCCCCGCACGAGCGACTGGACGGTGTCGCCCGCAATCGCGCCCGCGCCCGACCCGGCCCGCGCATCGTCCGCCGCGAGCGTCATCGCTCGAGCACCACGGCGAGGCCCTGGCCCACGCCGATGCAGATCGCGGCCACCGCGACGCCACCGCCGCGCCGCGCCAGCTGGTGCGCCGCGTGCCCGATGATGCGGCCCCCGGACGCGCCGAGCGGATGGCCCATCGCGATCGCGCCGCCGTGGATGTTGACCCGGTCCGGGTCCAGCTCCGGCCAGCCCTGGAGGCACGCGAGCGCCTGGGAGGCGAACGCCTCGTTGAGCTCGACGACGTCGACGTCGGCCCACGTGCGGCCGGCGCGGGCCAGGGCCTTGTGTGCGGCCTCGATCGGCGCGATGGGGAAGTCGTCGGGGTCGACGCCGTGCGCCGCGCGTCCCGCGATCCGCGCGAGCGGCTCGCCGGGCACGGCGCCCTCGGCGGCCACGAGCACGGCGGACGCGCCGTCGTTGATGGAGGAGGAGTTGCCGGCGGTCACCGACCCGAGCCCGTCGTCGGCGAACAGGGGTCGGAGCGCGGCGAGGCGCTCGACGGACGTGTCGTCCCGGATGCCCTCGTCGCGCGCGAGGTCGACCCCGGGCACCGCCACCACCTCGGCGTCGTAGGTGCCGTCCGACCACGCCCGCGCGGCGAGCCGGTGCGACCGCACGGAGAACTCGTCCTGAGCCTCCCTGGAGATGCCCCATGCCCGGGCGATCCTCTCCGCGGACTCGCCGTTGGAGATGGTCCAGTGCTGGGGCAGGGCGGGGTTGACCATCCGCCACCCGATCGACGTGTTCCACAGCGTCTGGTTGCCCACCGCGGGGAACGGCCGCGAGGACTTCTCGACGACGAACGGCGCGCGGCTCATGGACTCCACGCCGCCCGCGAGGACGATGTCGGCGTCGCCCGCCTCGATCGCGCGCGACGCCTGGATGACGGACTCGACCGAGGAGGCGCACAGGCGGTTGACGGTGGTGCCGGTGACCGAGGTGGGGAAGCCCGCGAGCAGCGCCCCGAAGCGGGCGACGTCCCGGTTGTCCTCGCCGGCCTGGTTCGCGTCGCCGAAGATCACGTCGTCGATCCGCGCCGGGTCGATCCCGGTGCGCTCGACGGTGGCGCGCATCACGAGCGCCGCCAGGTCGTCGGGCCGGACGCCGGCGAGGGCGCCGCCCCCCTTGCCGAACGGCGTGCGGACGGCGTCGTAGATGAACGATGCGGGCATGTCAGGCCACCTCCGAGGCGTCGGTCCCGGTCGCGTCGAGCAGGGTCAGCCCGGTGACCTCCGCGAGCCACGCGACCGTGGTGTCGCCGAACGTCTCGCGCACCGCGAGGCCGTCGGGCGTGACGTCCAGCACCGCGTGGTCGGTGTAGACGCGGGTCACGCAGCGCACCCCGGTGAGCGGGTAGGTGCACGCGGCGACGATCTTGGGCTCGCCGGTCCGGGTGAGCAGGTCGGTCATCACGTACACGGACCTGGCGCCGATCGCGAGGTCCATCGCCCCGCCGACCGCGGGGATCGCGCCGGGCGCGCCCGTGGACCAGTTCGCGAGGTCGCCGTGCTGCGAGACCTGGAACGCGCCGAGCACGCACACGTCGAGGTGCCCGCCGCGCATCATCCCGAACGAGTCGGCGTGGTGGAAGTAGGCGGCGCCCTCGAGTGCCGTGACGGCCTGCTTGCCGGCGTTGATGAGGTCGGGGTCCACGGCGTCCGCGGCGGGGGCGGGGCCCATGCCCAGCAGCCCGTTCTCCGTGTGGAGGATGATCTCCTGGTCGGCGGGCAGGAAGTTCGCGACGAGCGTCGGGGCGCCGATGCCGAGGTTGACGTACGAGCCCTCGGGGATATCGGCGGCGATGCGCGCCGCGAGGGCGTCACGCGAGATGCGGGTGGTCACCGGTGGGCTCCTTCGGGGGCGTCGGCCGCGGTCGCGGCCAGGGGGTTGCCGTCGACGTCGACGCCGCCGACGAACGCGCCCGCGTCGAGCCACCGGCGCTCGCCGACGGCGACCACGCGGTCGACGAAGATGCCGGGCGTCGCCACGGCCTCCGGGTCGAGCGACCCGAGGGGGACGATGCGGTCCACCTGGACCACGGTCGTGGTCGCCGCGGTCGCCATGACGGGCCCGAAGTTCCGGGCGGTCTCGCGGTAGACGAGGTTGCCCCAGCGGTCGCCCGCGAGGGCGCTGACCAGGGCGACGTCGGCCCGGATCGGGTGCTCGAGCACGTAGTCTCGGCCGTCGATGGTGCGGGTCTCCTTGCCCTCGGCGAGCTGCGTGCCCACGCCCGTGGGGGAGTAGAAGGCGCCGATGCCCGCGCCCGCGGCCCGGATGCGCTCGGCGAGGTTGCCCTGCGGGACCAGCTCGAGCTCGACCTCGCCGGCGCGGTAGAGGCGGTCGAACACCCACGAGTCGTGCTGGCGCGGGAACGAGCAGATCATCTTGCGCACGCGCCCCTTCGCGAGCAGCGCGGCGAGCCCGACGTCGCCGTTGCCGGCGTTGTTGCTCACGATGGTGAGGTCGCGCGCGCCCTGGGCGATGAGCGCGTCGATCAGCTCGACGGGCTGGCCTGCGCGGCCGAAGCCGCCCACCAGCACGGTGGAGCCGTCGGCGATGCCCGCGACGGCGCGGGCGGTGTCGGGGACGGTCTTGTCGATCATCGGCGATCCTTCTCTCCCGAACGCTGTTCGCTAGGCGAACATGTGTTCGTTATCTGGTCCCACTGTAGGCGCGATCGGCCGGACGCGCACCGGCCCCCGATCAGGCCTCCGCGTCCCCGAGTACCTCGGACGCGATGCGGAACGCCGTGTTGGCGGCCGGCACGCCGCAGTAGATCGCGGACTGGAGGATGACCTCGCGGATCTCGTCGACCGTCAGGCCGTTGCGCAGCGCGGCGCGCAGGTGCAGCGCGAGCTCCTCGTGGTGGCCCAGCGCGATGAGCGCTGTCAGCACCGCGACGGAGCGGGACCGGCGGTCGAGCCCGGGACGCGACCAGACGTCGCCCCACGCGTAGCGCGTGATGAGGTCCTGGAAGTCGGCGGTCAGCGGCGTGGTGCCGGCGATGGCACGGTCCACGTGGGCGTCGGACAGGACGGCGCGGCGCACCTCCATGCCCCGGGCGCGGCGGTCGGCGTCGGTCGGGGACGGCTCCGTGGTCATGGTGTGGTCCTCTCAAGGAAGTCGGCGAGCAGCGTGGCGGTCGCGGCGGGGGCGTCCACCGGGGGCAGGTGCGAGGCGCCCGCGATGCCGGCGGCGGTGCCGCGCGCGACGCCCTCGGCGATCAGCCGTGCGGAGGCCTCGGGCGTCACCGCGTCGAGCTCGCCCCACGCCGCGAGCACCGGCGCCTCGATGGAGCCGAGGCGGTCGCGGACGTCGAATGCGGCGAGCGCGTCGCAGCACAGCGCGTAGCTCTCGTCGTCGGCGTCCTGGAGGACGTGCAGCATCCGGCCCGTGAGGTGGGGGCGGGCCGCCATGGTGGCGGGGGCGAACCAGCGTTGCGCCGACGGGACGATCAGCGTCGACGTCGACTGGGCGCGCACCTGCGCGGCGCGGTCCCGCCAGCCCTGCTCGTCGCCGATGCGCGCGCCCGACGCGACGATCGCCGCGGCCGTCACCCGGTCCGGGTGGCGCAGCAGCAGCTCGAGGCCCACGGCGCCGCCGAGCGAGACGCCCGCGTACAGGAAGGGGCCCGCCACCGCATCGGCCACCGTGTCGGCGAGGTCGCCGACGGTGAAGGGCGCGCGCGCGACGGGGCCCGCGCCGTGGCCGGGCAGGTCCCACGCGAGGACGCGGAAGCGCGTGGCGAGCGCGGGCAGCGCCGCCTCCCACAGGAGCGTCGAGGTGCCCAGCGAGGGCCCGAGCACGAGTGTGGGCGCGTCCGCCGGTCCGGCGGCGGGCGCGAGGGCGATCGACGGCGCGGTCATGCGTCCCCCTCTCGGTGCGAGCGGGTCACGGCGGCGTCCACAAGCCGCGCCGCGAGGCCGGTGTAGGCGGCGGGGTCCAGCAGGGCGTCGGCGTCGACGCCCGCGTCCGGCGGCAGGGCGTCGCGCACGAGGTTGGCGAGGTCCCCTCCCGCGGCGGCCGCGGCGACGATGCGCGCGACGGCGTCGCGGCCGAGCAGCGGGGCGAGCACGAGCGACAGGCGTTCCGCGACGAGCAGCCCGCGGGTCGCCTCGACGTTGCGCGCGACGGCCGCGTGGTCGACGGTGAGGCCCTCGGCGAGCGCGGCGGCGTGGGCGGTCGCGCCGAGCGCGAGCCGCAGCAGCTCGCGCAGGGCCGGCCATTCCGCGTGCCACGCGCCGTCGGGGCGCTCGTCGCACGCGGACGCCGAGGCGGCGTGCAGCGTGGCGCCGAGCATCGGAGCGCGCAGCGCGGCCGAGCGCACCAGGACCGCCGCGGTCGGGTTGCTCTTCTGCGGCATCGCGGACGATGCGCCGCGCGAGCCCTCGGTCAGCTCGCCGACCTCGGTGCGGGCGGCGGTCGCGACGTCCGCGGCGAGGACCCCGCACGCGTCGAGCGCCTGGACGAGCGCGTCGCCGAGCTCGGTGACGGGCCAGCGGGTGGTGTGCCACGGGGCGGGCGGCGCGGACAGCGCGAGCTCGTCCGCGAACGCGACCGGCAGGCGCGACGCGTCCTCCGCACCCAGGATCTCGACGAACGACGCGAGCGTGCCGGCCGCGCCGCCGAGCTGGGCGGGCAGCGCGAGCGCGGCCTCCTCGACGCGCGCGGCGGCGCGCTCGATCCCGCGCAGCCACGCGGCCGCGCGCAGCCCCAGCGTCGTGGGCACCGCGTGCTGGGTGAGGGTGCGGGCGGCGGCCACCTCGTCCCGGTTCGCCTCGGCGAAGCCCGCGAGGGCCATGCCCGTGCGGCGCAGCGTCGCGGCGGTCTCGAGCGCGGCGCGCCGCGCGACGAGCATGAGCGCGGAGTCGAGGATGTCCTGGCTGGTGGCGCCGCGGTGGACCCAGGCCCGCGCATCGTCCGGGACGCGCGCCTGGAGCAGCGCGACGAGGGGGATCACGGGGTTGCCGCCCGCGACGGCGGCGGCCGCGACCTCGGCGGGCGCGATGCCGTGCCCGGCGGCGGGCGAGCCCGCGCCCACCCATCCCAGGGCGGCGCACACCGCGTCGACCTGCGCGCGCGGCGCGGCGCCCAGCGTGCCGTAGGCGCGGGTGAGCGCCGCCTCGGCCGCCACGAGCGCGTCGAGCACCGCGGCGTCGGTGACCGCGCCGTCCATGCCGGCGGTGACCGGCGACAGCAGACCCTCGTCGATGATGGCGTCCTCCCTGAGGCCTAGAACGTGATGAAGACGGTCTCGCGGTCGCCCTGGATGCGGATGTCGTGCCGCAGGCCGCCGTCGGCGAGCCGCGTCGCGATGAGCGTGTCGCGCTCCTCGGGCTCGAGCGAGGCGAGCAGGCGGTCCGCGGCGAGCGCCTCCGTGTCCTCGGGCAGGTAGATGCGGGTGTGGAGCTTGTCCGGCAGGCCGCGAGCGAACAGCAGGGCGGCGAAGAAGGGCGCCTTCCCCCGCGCGGCGCCCGGGTTCCGGGTCCACAGCTCCCACCGCCCGTCGTCGTCCGTGAACGCCCGCCCGAAGCCGGTGAAGGTGTGGTCGTCGCGCCGGCGGGAGCCGCGCGCCCGGGGGATGGTGCCGTCGGAGTCGGCGCCCCAGATCTCCACGACCGCGTCGGGGACGGGTGCGCCCGCGCCGTCGTACACCGTGCCGCCGAGCACGATCGCGCCGGGGCTGTGGGGGAAGGCGACCTCGTGCTTCTTGGCGTAGTCGAGCCCGAAGGCGAAGAAGGGGCCCACCGTCTGGCCGGCGGACGGCTCGAGGGTGCGCGGTCCCCATGCGGGGGGCGGGGTGGCGGCCATCAGTGCTCCCCGTCCTGCTCGAACCAGGTGGCGTCGGGGCCGTCGACCACGATGTCCCAGCGGTAGCCCATCGAGAACTCGGGCACCGTGAGGTCGTGGTCGTACGTGGCGATGAGCGCGTCGCGGTCCCGCTGGCGGTGGATCGAGTTGTAGATCGGGTCGAGCGCGAACAGCGGGTCGCCGGGGAAGTACATCTGGGTGACGATGCGCTGCGTGAAGCCCGAGCCGAAGATCGAGAAGTGGATGTGGGCCGGCCGCCAGGCGTTGACGTGGTTCTTCCACGGGTAGGGCCCGGGCTTGATGGTGGTGAACTTCCACCGGCCCTGGTCGTCGGTGACGGTCCGGCCCGCGCCGGTGAAGTGCGGGTCGAGCGGCGCCGGGTGCTGGTCGCGCTGGTGGATGTACCGGCCGGCCGCGTTGGCCTGCCACACCTCGACGAGCTCGTTCGCGATCGGCCGCCCCCACGAGTCGAGCAGCCGCCCCTCGACGGTGATGCGCTCGCCCTGCGGCTCGCCGCGGTGCTGGAGCGTGAGGTCGGACTCGATGCGCGCGACGTCGCGCTGGCCGAACGCGGGGGAGAGCAGCTCGATGGTCTCGGGGTCCACCAGGCGCGGGTTCTTGGTCGGGTGCCGCAGGATGCTCGAGCGGTACGGCGCGAAGTCGCGCAGCGTGGCGGGCACCGGCTCGCCGGCGGCCTCGCGTGCGTCCGTGGCGGCGTGGAGGTCGCGGATCTCGCGGGTGATCTGGGACTGCGGCGGCATGTCCTCCGAGGCCAGCAGGGTCTCGGGGGCGGCGGCGGTGCGCGGCGCGCCTGCGGTGGGGACTGGGGCGGTCATGGGTCTCCTTCGACGCCATCGTGACGCCTCAGGTTCTCACGGCCGCCGCGGTCTCGCCAGGGCTTGTCCCATTCAATGGCATTGCGGGCGATCGCGTGGCATGCTGACGGCGTGGCCAACTCCCCGTCGGGCGACTCGGTGACCGAGCGCCTGGTCCGCGTCCTCGAGACGTTCACGCCGACGCGCACCGCGCAGACGGCGACCGAGATCGGGCGCCGCGCGGGCCTGCCCGCGTCGTCCGCGCACCGGATCGTGGGCGAGCTGGTCGACGCCGGCCTGCTCGAGCGTGGCGAGGACCGCAGGATCAGGGTGGGCATGCGGCTGTGGGAGCTCGCGACCCGCTCGTCCCATGCGCTGCGGCTGCGCCAGGCGGCCCTGCCGTTCATGGAGCACGTCCAGGCGCGCGTGCGCGAGCACACCCAGCTGGCGATCCTCGACCAGGACGACGCGCTGTTCGTCGAGCGCCTGAGCGGGCCGGATGCCGGGGCGAACGTCACGCGCGTGGCGGGCCGCCTGCCCCTGCACGCCTCCTCGTCGGGGCTCGTGCTGCTGGCCTTCGGCGACCGCGAGCTGCAGGAGCGCGTGCTCGCCGGGCCGCTCAAGCCGCTCAGCCGCGCCACGCCCACCGACCCGCAGGCGCTGCGCCGCAAGCTCGACGAGGTGCGCACGCTCGGGCACGCGCTCGCGCCCGGCTACATCGAGGACGTGTCGACCGGGCTGGCCGTCCCGGTGCGCGACGAGACCGGGCGGACGGTCGCGGCGCTGTCGGTGGTGCTGCCGCGCGACGCGCAGACGGAGTTCGCGCTCGTCGAGCTCTACCGCGCCGCGCGCGGGATCGAGCGGGCCATGGGCGCCCGGCGCTGATCCCGGCGGCGACCCCGAATTGTTCTCGTTGAACGGGAACGCTGGCCACGGGCGGGGGGCGAGGCGCGACCATGAGGGCACCGACATCAAGGGAGATGCCATGACCGTGCTGCGCACCAGGGTCGCCATCGTGGGCGCGGGCCCCGCCGGCCTGCTGCTGTCCCACCTGCTCGCACGCGCCGGGATCGCGTCCGTGCTCCTCGACAGCCGATCGCGCCAGGAGATCGAGACCACCATCCGCGCCGGCATCCTCGAGCAGGGCACGGTCGAGATCCTGGGCGAGATACCCGGCTCGCGGGTGCACTCCGTGGGCCGCCGGCACGACGGCATCGAGCTCGCGTTCGACGGCGAGGGCCACCGCATCGACTTCGCGGGCCTCGTGGGCCGTGGCGTGTGGCTGTACCCGCAGCACGAGGTGCTGAGGGACCTCGTCGCCGCGCGCCTCGCCGATGGCCAGGACCTGCGCTTCGGCGTCACGGTCGAGGGCGTCGAGGGGGCCGACACCGCCGCCCCCGGGGTGCTCGCGACCGACGCCGAGGGCCGCCCGCTGCGCCTCGAGGCGGAGGTGGTGGTCGGCGCGGACGGCTCCCACAGCATCGTCCGCCGGTCGGTGTGGGGCGGCCACGCCGCGGGGATGTTCCGGGAGTACCCGTACGCGTGGTTCGGGATCCTGTGCGAGGCGCCGCCGAGCGCCGAGGAGCTCATCTACTCGCGCTCCGCGGACGGCTTCGCGCTCATCAGCCAGCGCAGCCCCACCATCCAGCGCATGTACTTCCAGTGCGACCCGGACCTCGATCCCGCGTCGATGTCCGACGCCCAAATCTGGGACACGCTGCAGCGGCGCGTGCCCGGCACCACGCTCCACGAGGGGGCGATCATCCAGCGGGACGTGCTGCGCTTCCGCAGCTTCGTCGCGAGCGACCTGCGGCGCGGGCGCGTCGTCATCGTGGGCGACGCGGCGCACACCGTGCCGCCCACCGGCGCCAAGGGCATGAACCTCGCGGTCGCGGACGTGGTCCTGCTGGCCGAGGCGCTCGAGGCGTCGCTCACGCGCGCGGACGAGCGCCCGTTCGACGCGTTCGCGGAGCGTGCGCTGCGGCGCATCTGGAAGGCGCAGCACTTCTCCTGGTGGATGACGAGCATGCTGCACGTGGCGCCCGGGCAGTCCGAGTTCGACGCCCGCCGCGCGCTGGGCGAGCTGCGCACCGTCGCCGAGTCCGAGGCCGGGCGCACCTACCTCGCCGAGGGCTACACGGGGTGGCCGCTGGGCTGACGCCGCAGGCGCGCGGGCCACGGAAGACGCACCGGCCGGCCCGCGCGAGGCGGACCGGCCGGTCGAGGGCGGTGCGAGGTGCTCAGTGCGCGAGCGCCGCCTGCTCCTCGGGGGCGACCGCCGCATCGTCCACGCGCAGGTTGCGCTGCTTGGGCACCAGCAGCACCACGAGCGCGCCCGCGATCGCGGCGATGGCGCCGACCACGAAGCACATCTGGAAGGCGCCCTGCGTCGGGATGACCACGCCGGGGGCGAGCTCGGTGGTCGTGCCGGTGAGCACGGCGACCATCACCGCACCCGCGGTGGTGGTGCCCAGCGACCGCATGAGCGTGTTGACGCCGACGGACGCGGAGGCCTCCTCGGCCGGCACGTTCGACAGGATGAGCGTGGGCATCGCGGCGTAGCCGATGCCGACGCCGCCCGAGATCACGCACGAGGCGATGAGCAGCTGCCACGGCGCGTCCATGAGGAACGCGGCGAGCACGTAGCCGCACGCGAGGACGAACGCGCCGAGCGACAGGGTGAGGCGGCCGCCGATGCGGTCGAGCAGCTTCGCCGAGACGGGAGTGAAGAGCATCATCATGATGCCGCCGGGCGCCATCCACAGGCCGGCCTGCAGGATGGTCTGGCCCAGGCCGTAGCCGGTGGCCTCGGGCATCTCGAGCAGCTGGGGCACCACGATGGACTGGGCCATCATGCCGAAGCCGATGAACGCGGCCGCGAGGTTGGTGAACAGCACCGGGCGGTGCGCGAAGGTGCGCAGGTCGACCAGGGGGTCGTGGTGGCGCAGCTCGTAGACGCTCCACAGTGCGATGACGACGATGCCGCCGCCGATCATGCCCCAGGTCGAGCCGGAGCCCCAGCCCCAGTCGTTGCCCTTGGACACGCCGACGAGCACGCCGACGAGGCCGATCGCGAGGCCGGCCGCGCCGACGAGGTCGAGCTTGGCGGGGTGCGCGTCGTGACGGTGGGGGACCACGACCGCGGTGAGGATCACCATGACGGTCGCGAGGGCGGCGGAGACCCAGAACAGGGCGTGCCAGTCGTGGCTCTGCGCGATCCACGCGGACAGCGGCAGGCCGATCGCGCCGCCGACGCCGAGCGTCGCGGACACGCCGGCGACCGCGGTGTTGCGCAGGTGCGCGGGCGCGAGCTCGCGCACCGCGGAGATCGCCACGGGGATGTAGCCCATCGCGATGCCCTGGAGGGCGCGGCCGGCGATCATCGGCACGGCCGAGTCCGCGAGCGCGCACGCGACCGAGCCGGCCACCAGGAGGATCGCGGAGACGACGAGGACCGGCTTCTTGCCGTAGAGGTCGGCCAGGCGGCCGACGACCGGCATCGCGACGCCCGCCGCGAGCAGGGTCGCGGTGACCACCCACGAGGCGGTCGAGGCGGAGGTGTGGAGCAGCTCGGGGAGCTCGCCCTGGATGGGGACCACGAGGGTCTGCATGAGCGCGCCGGCGAGCGAGCCGAACGCGAGGACCGCGATGGTCCAGACGGCGCGGCGTGAGCTCAGCTCGGCGGGCGGGGCGGAGGAGGGCATGACGGAGCCTTTCCTGGAGGGGAGGGGGACGATGGCGGCCGCGCGAGGCGCTCGATATGTAAGTTACATAAAGCCGACGATGTGTAGAATACATGACGTGCCCGACGCTCGTGAAGACGCCACGACCCTCGGTGCCGACGTGCGCGCCCTGCTGGGGGCCGAGCGCTACGACGTGGCCCGCTCGCTCGCGGACGCCGAGCGCGTCCGACGCGTGGTCGAGCAGCGCATGACGCTCGCGTCCGCCGAGCTGCGCCTGCTGTGGCTGCTGTCCGACGGGGCGGCGCGGACGATGCGCGACGTGTCGGACGATCTCGGGCTCGAGCAGTCGACCGTGAACCGCCAGGTCGCGGCAGCGCTCAAGCACGGGCTGATCCGGCGGTACCGCCCGGATTCCGGTGGCGCGCTGGTGCTCGAGGTGACCCCCGCGGGCGCGGAGGCGCTGCGGCGCGACATCACGCTGTCGATGGACGTGATCCGAGGCGGCCTGGACCGGCTCGAGGCGGGGGAGCGGGCCGTGTTCGCCGTTCTGCTCGGGCGCTTCATGGCCGGCTACGACGAGGCGGCCGCGGCGCTGCCCGCGGCGCCCGCGACAAGCTGACCCGCGCGGGCCGCGCGCCTCGCGCGCGCACCCAACCGCCGTACAGGTCGCCGCCCCGACTCTCGCACCAGGTTCGATGCCCCCGGGAGCGCGCATCGTGCGCCGGTTGGACCCGGCTTCCACGCGCATCGTCCCGACCGGTATCCTTGCTGGGCGGATGAGCTGGCCAGGCGGCCGCGTGGCCCCCTCGGGGGTCCCGAGGAACGTCCGGGCTCCGTAGAGCAGGGTGATGGCTAACGGCCACCCGGGGTGACCCGCGGGACAGTGCCACAGAGAGCAGACCGCCTTCTCGGGCCTTCGGGCGCGAGGGGGTAAGGGTGAAAGGGTGAGGTAAGAGCTCACCGCGCGACTGGTGACAGGAGCGGCAAGGTAAACCCCACCCGGAGCAAGACCAGACAGCATGCGTTCGAGGGCTGCTCGCCCGAGCATGCGGGTAGGTTGCTTGAGCCCTGGAGCAATCCAGGGCCTAGATGGATGGCCGCCCCTCGTATCCGGTAACGGGTGCGAGAGACAGAACCCGGCGTATCGGCCAGCTCATCCGCCTCGTGCTCGAGAGGTGCCACGGCAGGCTGGGACGTGACTTCTCGGCCCCCCGCCGCGAGTGGCGGCGGCTGCTCGGTGGTGCGGCTTCTCGGCCCCCGTCGCCGAGCGCAGTTCGTTGCTGCGTCATACGCTGATCGCAGCCACGGTGGCTCGCCTCGACCCTGACGAAGCCCTCGCGCCTCTGTGTTGGAGATGTTGTTGGCGGACCGGCTCACCGTCTCTCCCCGCAGTGACGGTTCCGAGCCGCTCCGCCACCACACACCGAGGGGAATCTCGAGATGACATCGCACGCTCAACCATCCTTTCTCGCGAGGATTGCCGCCATCGTCGTCCTGTTGCTCGCGTCGACAATGACGCTCGCCGGCACCGCGGATGCGAAGTCCGGGAACAGCTTCAATGCCAAGGCATGCCAGAAGGGCGGCTATCTCTCCCTTGCCACGTCCGAGGATCGGTATACGCCCTTCGCCTCCTCGGACGCATGCACCGCATACGCGGCTCGGGGCGGCGTCATCATGGATCTCAAGCAGCCCGGAGTCGACGTCTACGTGTGGCTCTCCAGGTCGCCTAGCGACCCTGCGAGCGGGACCTGCATCCTCGACATCCGGACGGGTGGCTACGGCGATGCCAGCGTTGCGGTCGACTATCGCTACGAGTACTTCGACTCACCCAACGGCATGCTGCACTACGGCGCGACGGCCGCTGAAGGCGAGTGGTACCAGGTGGCGAGCAATACGAACCCGACCTCTTCGGGATCTAACTACACGATCTACGGTGTGAAGGTCGATGGCACGGCTGCGCCATTCACGTTGCTCACCGACGATATTTGCAGCGGCGATTCTCCGTCCGAAGCGCCGTCCGCGGCGACGAGCTGAGACCTGAAAGGCCTTCCACGCCATCAGGCACAGGAGATCGACCCGGCGGCCCGCCTCATCGACATGAGGCGGGCCGCGCCTTGGTTCGAGACGCCTCCGTCGCGTCGGCGTGGGAGCGCGCGCCCGCGATCTCGGCGGCGAGAGCCCTGAACGCGTGGATCACGAATGGCAGCGCCCATGCGCCTCGCCTGCGCGGGGGCGAAACCGTCCCGTGACACACGTAGGGCACGATGGGCCCATGCCCGTCCCGCCGAGCCTCAAGAAGGCCGCCACCTGGATCGACCCGCTGGTCGCGATGATCATCGGCGTCCTCGTCCTCGGCCTGCTGCTGCCCGCCCGAGGCGGCTTCGCCGACGGCCTCGACACCGTCACCAACATCGCGATCGTGCTGCTGTTCTTCCTGTACGGCGCGCGCATGTCGACGTCCGAGGTGTGGGCGGGTCTCAAGAACTGGCGGCTGCAGGGGTCGATGCTCGCGTCGACCTACGTGATCTTCCCGATCCTCGGCATCGCGGTCACGCTGCTGCCCGACTCGGTGGTGGCGCCCGACCTGCAGACCGGGCTGCTCTACCTCAGCCTGCTGCCGTCGACGGTGCAGTCCTCCGTGGTGTTCACGTCGATCGCACGCGGCAACGTCGCGGGCGCGATCTGCGGGGCGACCGTGTCCAACGTGCTCGGCATCGTGCTCACGCCCGTGCTCGTCGGGCTGCTCATCGTGGGCACGGGCCAGCAGGGCGGCAGCGGCGGATCGGGCGTGCTCGACACGCTGCTCATGCTGCTGGTGCCGTTCGCGGTGGGGCAGGTGGCCGAACGCTGGATCGGCCGTTGGATCCGCGCGCACAAGCACCTCACGCGCTTCACCGATCGGACCACGATCCTGCTGGTCGCCTACGGCGCGGTGTCCGAGGCGCAGGTGTCCGGAGCCTGGAGCCACATCACCGCGTTCGCCCTGGTGATCCTCCTCGCCGTGTGCGCGGTGATGCTCGCGATCATGCTCAGCCTCAACTGGTGGGCTGGCGCGCGCATCGGGCTGAACCGCGAGGACCGCATCGCGCTGCTCATGTGCGGCTCGAAGAAGTCGCTCGCGACGGGCCTGCCCATGGCGTCGGTGCTGTTCGCGCCCGCGGTCGCGGCCTCGGTCGCGCTGCCGGTGATCCTGTTCCACCAGATCCAGCTGTTCACGTGCGCGATCCTCGCGCGGCGGCTCGCGGCTGCCGAGCCTGAGGGCGTGCAGCTGCCCGCCTGACCCGTGTCGCGCCTGCGTTCCCCCGGTCCCGGGTCGCAGGCCGTAGAATGCAGGCGGAACAGCGATCGCGCTACAGCGTGACGCGCCCCGCCCACCTCGGCATCGGCATCGCCCGACGCGCCGCCGGCCCATCTGAACGGCCCGCGGTCAGCGCGAGGACACCGAGGGTCGGAGCCCGCGAACCGCGGGCATCCCCGGGCGGCGCATCGTGCCGCATCCGCGGCAGCGGAGGAGTAGGAGACGAAGTGGCAGGAGCAGGGCAGCGACGGTCGGGCCGCACGAGGAGCGGCGGCGGCACCACGACGCGGCGCCGCGCCGCGCGCCCCGCGGAGCAGGGCCTCATCCCGCTCCTCGCCGGGCTCGCGGGCGAGGTGGACCGCGCGGTCAAGCAGCCCCCGACCCGCGGCGTCGCGCGCACCAAGTTCCAGGTGGTTGCGCTCATCGTCCGCGAGGAGCGCGCCCGCGTGAAGGCCGACGAGTCGCTGAGCCAGGCCAAGCGCGACGAGGAGCTGCGCCGCCTCGACGGCGTCGCGACGATGCTCGCCAAGATCGCCGCCCGCGACACCTCGCTGCTCGCCCTGCTCGCCGACGACGCCCGCGTCACCGATGCCGCGCGCTCCTACAAGACGACGGTCCTGCGCGCCGCGGGGCGCGAGGTCGAGGAGGAGCCCGAGCCCGAGCCCGCCCCGGTCGAGCCGACGCCCGGAGCGGAGAAGCGCGTGGTGCCGCAGTCCGCCGTCGCGTTCCAGCTCGCCAATCCGTTCCTCGCCCCGGACTTCTCGGCCGCGCAGGCGCGCGCCGCCGCGCAGCCCCGCCGCCTCGCCGGCTGGGAGCTGCTCGACCCGCTGTTCCGGTCCTTCGAGCACGATGCGCCGGGCGCCCGGGCGTGCATGGAGCTGCCGGAGCCGGACTCGATCTCCGCCACCACGGCGCGCGTGCCGCTCGGCCGGGCGCTCATGCCTCACCAGTCGCAGGTCGTCGCCGCCGCGGCCCGCGGTCACCGCACGTTCCTGCTCGCCGACGAGCCCGGCCTGGGCAAGACCGCGCAGGCGCTGCTGGCCGCGCAGGCCGCCGACGCGTACCCGCTGCTCGTGATCGTGCCCAACGTCGTCAAGACCAACTGGGCGCACGAGGTCGAGCTGTGGACCCCGCATCGTCGCGCGACCGTGGTGCACGGCGACGGCGACGAGGTCGACGCGTTCGCGGACGTCGTCATCGTCAACTACGACATCCTCGACCGGCACGTCGGCTGGTTCGGCGACCTCGGCTTCAAGGGGATGGTCCTCGACGAGGCGCACTTCATCAAGAACCAGCGCTCGCAGCGCTCGCAGCACGTGCTCGCGCTCTCCGAGCGGATCCGCAAGCGCACCGCGCGGCCGCTGCTCATGGCGCTGACCGGCACGCCGCTCATCAACGACATCGAGGACTTCCGCGCGATCTGGGAGTTCCTCGGCTGGATCGACGACGAGAAGCCGCTCGGCGCGCTCATGGCGGCGCTCGAGGACACCGGGCTGATCCCGACGGACCGCGGGTGGTATCCGGCCGCGCGCGCCGCGGTGGTGGACCAGGGCATCGTGCGCCGGCGCAAGGCCGACGTCGCCGCCGACATCCCCGCCCGCCGCGTCGCCGACCTGCCCGTCGAGCTCGACGGCCCGCTCGGCCGCTCCATCCGCGCCGCCGAGGCCGTCCTCGCCGAGCGCATGGTCGCGAGCTACCTGCGCGCGATCGAGCGCCGCGCCGACCACTCGCCGGAGGACGGCGTGGACCTCGCGCTCGCCCGGCAGATCGCCGCGGCGGAGCTCAAGGACGCGTCCTCGAAGAAGAAGGGCGACAACGTCTTCACGATGGTTCGGCGCATCGGCCAGGCGAAGGCCGGGCTGGCGGCGGACTACGCGGTGCAGCTGGCCCGCAACGTGGGCAAGGTGGTGTTCTTCGCCAAGCACATCGACGTGATGGACGAGGCGGAGCGCATCTTCGCCGAGCGCGGCATCCGGTACGCCTCGATCCGCGGCGACCAGACCGCGAAGGCCCGCAAGGAGAACGTGACCGCGTTCACCGAGGACCCCGACGTGCAGATCGTGGTGTGCTCCCTCATGGCCGCCGGCGTGGGCCTCAACCTCCAGGTTGCGTCGAACATGGTGCTCGCGGAGCTGTCGTGGACCGACGCGGAGCAGACCCAGGCGATCGACCGCATCCACCGCATCGGCCAGTCCGAGCCGGTGACGGCGTGGAGGATCATCGCCGCGCAGACGATCGACGCGCGGATCGCCCAGCTCATCGACAGCAAGTCCGGCCTCGCGGCCCGCGCGCTCGACGGCGCGACCGCGGGCGACGAGGACTCCTCGACCGACGTGCAGCTGGACGCCCTCGTCGGGCTTCTGGTGGACGCGCTCGAGGCGGAGGGCGCTCACTAGGGCCTGTCCGACCAGGGACGATGCGCCGGTCGGGACCGCACGCCGCTACGCTCGGCGCGTGGATCCGATCGCGCCCCCGACCCCCGTCCTGCTCGAGATCGTGGTCGACGACGTCGCCGGCGCCGTCACCGCCGAGGCGGCGGGCGCCGACCGCGTCGAGCTGTGCGCCGACCTGTGCGTGGGCGGCACCACGCCCAGCCTCGGCATGATCCGCCGGGTGGTGGCCGCGACGGAGCGCGTGACGGTGCAGATCATGGTGCGCCCGCGCGGCGGCGACTTCGTCTACGACGCCGCCGAGCTCGCGGTGATGCTCGAGGACGTCGCGGTCATCCGCGAGGTCGCGGCGGCCGCGCCCGGCCGCGTCGGCATCGTCACCGGCGCCCTCCGCACGGACGGCACGGTCGACGCGGACGCGATGGGCGCGCTCGTCGGCGCGGCGGGTGACGTGCCGGTGACGTGCCACAAGGCCATCGACGCGACGCCCGACATCGACGCGGCGTACGCGACCCTCGCGGGGCTCGGCGTGGAGCGCGTGCTCACCTCCGGCGGCGCGCGGACCGCGCTGCAGGGGGCCGATGCGCTGGCCCGGCTGGTCGCGGCGGGCGGTCCCGCGGTGCTCGCCGGGGGAGGCGTGAGGCCGGGCAACGTCGCCGAGGTGATCGCGGCGTCGGGGGTGACCGAGGTCCACCTGCGTGCGCAGGTCGAGTCCGAGCGCGGGGACGGGACGCTCAGCACCGACGCCGAGACGATCCGCGCGGTGCGCGCGCGGATCGCCTCGGATGCGGTCGCGTCCGCCTAGAGGCGGTAGCCGCCGGACGCCTCGATGCGCTGCGCGGTGACCCACGCGGAGCCGGGCGCGACCAGCGACGCGATCACGCCCGCGACGTCCGTCGCGACCGCCGACCGGCCCAGCGCGGTCCCGTCCGCGAACACCTGGCGAACCTTCTCGTCGCCCATCCACCCCGAGAAGTGCGTCTCGACGGGGCCCGGCGCGACGGTGTTGACGCGGATCCCGCGCGACCCGAGCTGCTGAGCCCAGTAGCCGGTCAGCACGCCCACCGCGCCCTTCATCGCCGCGTAGGCGTCGCGGCCGACGTGGACGAAGCGGGTGAGGCCGGTGCCGAGGTTGACGATGCTCCCGCCGTCGGCGAGCAGCGGCGCGCCCTCGGCGGGGGCGGCGATCGCCTGCGTGAGCAGGTACGCGCCGCGCACGTGGGTCGCGTAGAGGGCGTCGAGGACGTCGGCGGTGGTCGCCCCGAGGCGCGTGTCCGCGCCCGCCCCTGCGTTGTTGACGAGCACGTCGAGCGTGTCGCGGCCCCACGTGTCGCGGATCGCCGCCCGGAGCTCGGGTACGAACCGCGCGACGTCCTCCGTCGACGCGACGTCCAGGCGCAGCGCGATGGCCGTGCGGCCGAGCGCGGCGATCGCCTCGACCGCCTCGGCGGCCTCCTCGGCGTGCCCGCGGTAGGTGAGCACGACGTCGTGGCCGCGGCGGGCCAGCTCCTCGGCGGTCGCGCGGCCGATGCCGCGGTTGGCGCCGGTGACGAGGGCGAGCGGGGCGGGGGAAGGGGTGGTCATGAGGTCTCCTCGGGTCGATTGCGCCTCCAGCGTGCGGCGGCCGCGCGCGACGGAGAAGAGGGCGCTCACCCTGGGGGCGACGCCCCTACCCTCCGCGGCGCGAGCACGCGGATACTGGGGCGATGGACCTTCCCGAGCTCGGCGCCTTCCTGCGCTCGCGCCGCGACCGGATCACGCCCGCCGACGTCGGCATCGTGCCCGGCCCGCGCCGCCGGGTGCCCGGGCTGCGGCGCGACGAGGTCGCGATGCTCGCCGGCGCCTCCGTCGAGTACTACACGGAGCTCGAGCAGGGCTCGAAGGTCCAGCCCTCGCCGCAGATGCTCGGCGCGCTCGCCCGCGCGCTGCGGCTCACCTCCGACGAGCGCGACCACGTGTACCGGCTCGCGGGCCGCCCCGTGCCTGCCCGCACGGGCGACACGCACGTCGAGCCCGCGATGCTGGCGCTGCTGGACCGCCTCGAGGACACCCCGGCGCTGATCGTCTCGGACCTCGCGGAGACGCTCGCCGCCAACGACCTCGCCCGCGCGCTGCTGGGCGAGCGGCAGGGGATCGCGTGGCCGCGGTCGAGCCAGGTGTACCGCTGGTTCGTCGAGCCCGAGCACCGCGCGACGCATCCCGAGCGGGATCACGCCCGCCTGTCCGAGTCGCTGGTCGCCGACCTGAGGCTCGCGGCGGGCCGCCGGCCCGCGGGGGACCGCAGGCTGGCGGAGCTCGTGGCGCTGTGCTCCGAGGCCTCGGAGGAGTTCACGCGGCTGTGGGAGGACCGGGCGGTGAGGCTGCGGCGCGTGGACCACAAGACGTTCGTCCACCCGACCGTCGGGACGATGGCGCTGAGCTGCCACAACCTCTACACCGACGACGGCTCCCAGCACCTGCTGTGGTTCACCGCGCGCGAGGACGCCGACAGCGTCGAGCGGCTCGCGCTGCTGCGCGTGGTCGGGCAGCAGGCGCTCACCTCGTAGGCGGTCCGGCTCGGCGGCCCGTCGCCTTGCGAAGAACCTGGTCCTTGCCGGATGCTCTGACCAGGGCGGTGGGAGGAGACGGTGGCGGTGAGGGGACGATGCGCGTCGTGCCGGGCAGGGGCCGTCGCGTGAGCGTGCCCGCGCCGGAGCGTCCCGTCGGCCGGCGTCGACCGTTCGAGCCGGCCGTGTTCTGGATCGCGCTCGCCGCCTACGTCGCCTGGACCGTCGGGGTGATGACCGGCTGGGCCGACACCCACGTCGACACCTGGCTCCCCGCATCGTCCCTCGCGCCGCGCTCCTTCTGGGGTCAGGTAGCCGAGACGTTCTCCCTGCTCACCAACCCGTTCTTCGTCATGGTGGTGACCGCCGCGCTGGCGCTGCGCTCCCAGCGGCAGCGCCAGCGGCGCCTCGCGATCGCGCTCGCCATCGCGGCGATCGGCGTCCCGCTGTGGCAGCTCAACCGGGTCCTGGTCGACCGTCCACGGCCCGAATCCGCGTTCGCGGACTCGATCTCCGCGGTCGGCCCGTCGTATCCCTCGGGGCACGTGCTCGCCGTCACCATCTTCGTGTGGGTCGCCGTCACGGTCGCGAACGCCCAGCGCGCCTCGACCGCGGAACGCGTGCGCACGCGTGCGTGGGGCGGCGTCCTCATCGCCCTGACGGTGGTGGACCAGTGGGCGATGTCCCTCGCCCACCTGTCGGACATGGTGGGCGGCTGGCTGTTCGGCGCCGTCGTGGCGACCGGCGCGCTGTGGATCAGCGGCGCCGAGGCGGACGTGCCCTGGCGCGCGCATGCCGGCGCCGCGGCGGCCGGGCGTCGCGCCGCCGTCGTCTACAACCCGACCAAGGTGCTCGAGCTCGACCTGTTCCGCCGCCGCGTCACGTACGCGATGGCGGAGGCGGGATGGGAGGCGCCGCTGTGGTTCGAGACCGAGCGCGACGATCCCGGGCGTCAGATGACCCGCGACGCGCTCGCCAAGGACGTCGACATGGTGCTCGTCGCCGGCGGCGACGGCACGGTACGCGCCGTGTGCGCCGAGCTCGCCGGTAGCGGGGTGCCCGCCGCGATCATCCCCGCGGGCACGGGCAACCTGCTCGGCCGCAACCTCGGCGTGCCGCTCGACGAGGGCGAGGCCCTCGCGCTCGCGCTCGACGGCGTCGCGATGCCGATCGACATGATCCGCTGGAACGCGGGCGGCTCCACGCAGCGGTTCGCCGTCATGGCCGGCGTCGGGCTCGACGCCCAGATCATGCGTGACACCGATCCGCGCCTCAAGAAGGTCGTGAAGGGCGGCGCCTACGTCGTCGCCGGCGTCCGTCAGGTGGGGGCCGAGCCGTTCCGTGCCCGGATCCGCGTCGACGGCCGCACCGTCCACGACGGCAGCGCCGTCATGGTGCTGGTCGGCAACGTCGGGCGCCTGCAGGGCGGGATCAGTCTGCTCCCGGACGCGGAGCCGGCGGACGGCAGGCTCCACGTGCTGGTCGCGCGGGGCGGGGGAGTGCGCGGCATGGTGCGGCTGCTCGGGGCACTCGGCGCGTTCGGCAAGGACGGCTCGGGATCGCCGATGAAGCGCGTCCAGGGGCGCCGCGTCGAGGTGGAGCTCGACCGCGAGGTTCCGTATCAGGTGGACGGCGACACGGAGGGGTCGACGGTCGGGTTCACCGCGGAGATCATGCCGGCCGCCCTGACCGTCATGGTGCCGCGCCCCTCCTAGGGCTCGACCACCCGGGACGTCGGCCGTCGCGTGCGGGCTCGCGCCGCCCGTAGCCTGGTCGCATACCCCGGGCGGCATCCGGGGTGCGAGAGGGTGGACGTGCAGGAGCAGGAGATCGACGCGACCGCGGTGAGCCGCGCGACGCCGGCCGCCGCCGCGATCCAGCGTCGCACCATGCGGGTCCTGGCCGTCACCCAGGTGGTCGGCATGATCGGCGTGGGCGTCGCCCCGTCGATCGGGGTGCTGCTCGCCGGCGACGTCACCCACAGCGAGGCGTGGGGCGGGCTCGCGCGCACCGCGAGCACGCTGGGCGCGGCCCTGCTCGGCCTGCCGCTGGGCATCCTGGCGGCACGCTTCGGCCGCCGGGTCGCGCTCGCGACCGGGTGGTGGACGGCCGCGCTCGGCAGCGCGATCCTGGTCGCGGCCGCGCAGTGGTCCGCCGTGGTGCCGTTGTTCGTCGGCCTGCTGCTCATCGGCGCGGGGTCCGCGGCCGGCCTCCAGTCGCGCTTCGCCGCGACGGACCTCGCGGAGCCCCACCACCGTGCGCGGGCGCTCGCGCTCATCGTGTGGGTGGGCACGCTCGGCTCGGTGCTGGGCCCCAACCTCGGCGCCCCGGGCGCCGTCGTGAGCGACGCCACCGGCCTGACCGTCTACGCCTCGGCGTTCCTCATCGCGGCGGTGTGCCTCGCGCTCGCGGGCGTCGTGGTCTTCGCATGGCTGCGCCCCGACCCGCTGCGCGTGAGCGCCACCCTCGCCCCGCACGATGCGCCGCGCGCCGCATCGTCCACCCTGCGGGAGCGCTTCGCGCGGCTGCGCGCGGAGCTGCGTGGCAATCCGCGGGCGCGCTACGCCGTGCTCGCGGTCCTCACCGCGCAGGCGGTCATGGTCGCCGTCATGACGATGACGCCGGTGCACATCGTCCACGAGGGCGGCTCGCTGACGATCGTGGGGATCACCATCAGCCTGCACGTGCTGGGCATGTACGCGCTCGCGCCCGTGGTCGGGGCGCTCGTGGACCTGCGCGGGCACCGGCTCACCATCGCCGTCGGCATCGGGATATTCGCGGTGTCGCTCCTGGTAGGGGCGCTGTTGTCCGCCAGCATGCGGTGGACCACGGTGTCGCTGATCCTGCTCGGCGTGGGGTGGTCGTTCGTCAACGTGGCGGGCTCGGCGCTGTTCAGCGAGGCGATCGCGCCCGAGGGGCGCGCGTCCGCGCAGGGTGCGCTCGACGCGATGTCGAACCTCTGCGGCGCCGCGACCGCGTTCCTCGCGGGCCCGCTGCTCGCCGCGACGAGCTTCGCGACGCTGTCCTGGGTGGCGCTCGCGGTGCTGGCGCCGCTCGCGTTCGCGACGGCGTCGGCGCGGTCGGTCGGACGCGCCCGCGTTTCTGAGCGTTCTCCCTGATTCCTCTCAGCCTCCTCCCCGCCTGGGGCGGTGAAGTGGGATCGAGAACAGATCTCAGGAGGACATGATGAGCGACGACATCCAGCAGTCCGGCGACGCGGCCCTCACGCCGCCTCCCGCCGAGCCCCCGGCCGGCCTCGTGATCGAGCACGTGCCCGCGACGCGCCACCGTCGGCGCACCCACATGCGACGGGCCGCGATGGTGACGGCGGCGTCCGCGCTCGCGCTCGGCGGGTTCGCGGCGGGTGTCGCCGTGACCAGCGCGTCTCCCTCGACGTCGACCGCCACGGCGCAGACCCCGGTCCAGAACGCGTCGAACCCCGCCACCGGCGGCACGTCGGGCTCGACCGGATCGTCGGGCACGTCGGGCAGCTCCGGGTCCTCCGGGACGTCCGGCGGCTACGGCATCTACGGCACGCTGCCCGGCGGCGGCGCCTTCCCGGGTGATGGTTCGGGCACCACCCAGGGCGGGAGCTCCGCGTCGGGAGGCACCTCCACCCAGACGGCCGCGTCCGCCGCCAGCACGAGCGAGTCGACCGGCCTGGTCCTCATCGACACCGTGCTCGGCTATGACAGCGCGCAGGCCGCGGGCACGGGCATGGTCCTCACAAGCGACGGCCTGGTCCTCACCAACAACCACGTGGTCGAGGGGTCCACCCAGATCCAGGTGACCATCGCCTCGACCGGCGACACCTACACGGCCAAGGTGGTCGGCACGGACGCGACCGACGATGTCGCCGTCCTCCAGCTCCAGGGCGCCTCCGGACTCACCACCGTCACGACCGACAAGACGGGGGTCGCGGTCGGGGACACCGTCACGGCGGTCGGCAACGCCTCCGGCGGCGGCACCCTCATGGCCGCCGACGGCGCCGTGACGGGGCTCGACGCCACCGTCACCACGGCCGCCGAGTACACCGCGGCGAGCGAGTCGCTCAGCGGCATGATCCAGTTCGGCGCCGACGTGGTGGCGGGCGACTCGGGCGGCGCGCTTCTCGACAGCCAGGGCGAGGTGGTCGGCATGACCACGGCCGCCTCCACCGGCAGCGCCGACACGGTCGCCTTCGCCATCCCCATCGACGACGCGCTGTCGATCGCGCAGCAGATCGAGTCGGGACAGTCCTCCAGCACCATCACCATCGGCTACCCGGCCATGCTCGGTGTGTCGATCGCGGCGGGCCAGCAGTACGCGGTCCTGCCCGGCGGACGCCTCGGCGCCGTCACCACCACCGACGGCGCTCAGGTCGAGTACGTCTACCCCGACACCCCGGCCGCGCAGGTCGGCCTGGTCGCGGGCGACACCATCACGGCCGCCAACGGCACCACGGTGACCAGCCAGAGCGACCTCTCCGGCGTCCTGACCGCCCTCCAGCCCGGCGACTCGGTGAAGCTCACCTGGACCGACACCGCCGGCGCCACGCACACCGGCACCGCGACCCTCACCGAGGGCCCCGCGGCCTAGGAGCGAATCGCCACGCGGCAGCGGGCCCGCCGGGAGACCGGCGGGCCCGCTGCATCCCTGCCGTCCCGCGCACGACGCACGTGCCGCATCGTCCCCCGACGGGCCTCCCGGGACCTCGCCTGGCACTCGGGTGCGTAAAAGGGGAATAGGATTCTTCGGTTCGAATACGTCCCCATCAGACAAAGGAATACACATGCGCATGAACCAGGGCATCAAGGTCGCCGTGGTCGCCGCCTCCGCCGGCCTGCTCCTCGCAGCCTGCTCCACCGATTCCGACACCGACGCGAGCACCTCGCCCGCGGCCTCGGACACCGTCGCGACGCTGAACGTCTCGCAGATCGTCGAGGACATCCGCACCGCGACCGGCTGCGAGTCCTGGGCCGGCGGCCGCGTCGCCGGCGAGGGCGTGCTCGCGAGCTACGAGTACAGCTGCGACGCCACCGGCGAGGGCACCGACGTGAGCACCTTCCGGGTCTACACCTCGGGCGACGCGCTGGACTCCGACCTCGTGACCATCGAGGCAGACGACACCACGTCGGGCATCGTGAAGACGGACAGCTACATCTTCGCGACCCCGGACGCGGACCAGCTCGCGGCCGTGTCCGCGCTCGGCGGCGAGGTCGTGCGCGACATCCAGAAGTAGCGCTCCTGGCAGCGCGAGGGCCCGTGGTCGCCGAGGGGGACCACGGGCCCTTCGGCGTCTCGGGGCGCCATGACCGTGGTCCACACGGTTTCTGCACATGGCCCGACGCACGTCGGGATATCCCGCGCGAGTGGCATCCCAGGGGACGATGCGGGGTCCGCGTGTGTGGAACGCGGTCGCGCAGGTGGCGCCGAGCGCGGCTACAGCGCGAGCGCGGTGTAGCGGCGCAGCTGGTCGCGCACGGCGCCCACCAGGTCGAACGCCTCGGGGTCGAGCAGCCACTGCGGGTCGAGGCCGTCGCGCACGCCCGCGATCTGGGCCGCCGCGAGGGGGATCTCCTCGACGTCTACCAGCAGCAGCCCGCGTGCGGCGAGGTCCTCGAGCGCGGTCACCGCGTGGCCGCGCACCTCGGCGTACCAGCGGCGCATGTAGCCGTGCGCGGGGTGGCTGGGCGCGAGCGCCTCGGCCGTGATCATGCGGAACATGCGGGTCTCGGGGGCGTCGACGCCACGCGCCACGTCGCGCGCGGTGAGGGCGAGGAAACCGCGGAGAAAGCGCTCGCCGTCGCTCTCGTCGAGCTCGAACTCGGCTCCCGCGCGCCCGACCGAACGGTCGAGCACGGCCTCGAGCAAGGCGGTCTTGTCGGGGAAGTGGTGCAGCACGCCGGTGTGGGACAGCCCGGCGCGGCCGGCGACGTCGCGAATCGAGGTGCCGTTGAAGCCGCGCTCGGCGAAGGCCTCGACCGCGGCGTCGAGGATCGCCTCGCGGCGCTCCGCGGACGCGGCGGCCTGGCGGCTCTCGCGGCGTCGCACCTCGACGTCATCGGTCAGCGGCATGGGGACCTCCTCGCGTTCACCCTAGCCCTCGCGCGACGATGCCCGGCCCGCCCCGCGGGGGCGGCGAGCCGGGCATCGTGCCTGGGTCAGCGGACCCCGCGGATGGGGATGATGAGCAGCGCGCCGATCGCGCCGGCGATCGCGGCCGCCGTGAAGAAGACCGTGAAGTTCTGCGGGGCGGCGGCGCTCGCGCCGATCGCCAGCAGTGCGGGCGCCACCGCGGGGACCAGGATGTTCGGCAGCGATGCGGCGAGGTTCATGATCCCGAGGTCCTTGGCCGAGTCCTCGGGGTCGGGCAGGACCTGCGTGATGAGGGCGAAGTCCACGGCGAGGTAGATGCCCTGACCGATGCCCATGACCACGAGCGCGACGAGGAACGCGTTGAAGGTGTCGGCGGCCACGATGAGCCCGAGCCCGACGGTGAACACCACGGCCGAGGTCCATACGAACGGCTTGCGGCGGCCGATGCGGTCCGACAGGCGGCCCGCGATGTTCGCGATGACGAACGCGATGCCTCCCGACAGCAGGTTCGCGACGAACATCTTGTCGGCGATCTCCATCGGGTCGATGTGCAGGCCGAGGATGAGGAAGATCGCCATGTAGGCGTTGACCGCCGCGATCGCGCAGAACACCGCGAAGCGGGAGCCGAACGCGAGCGCGAACGCCGGGTGGCGGACCGGGTTGACCCAGAAGGTGCCGAACGCGGAGCGGAGCTGGAGCTCCGGGCGGTCCTCGGGGGAGATCCGGTCGTCGCGCAGGACCGCGGCGAACGCGAGCAGCGCGGCGGCGCCGAGCCCGGCCGGCACCATGATCATGAGCGTGAGGTTCGGCGAGAACAGCGACCCGAGCCACAGGCCTACGACGGCCCCGGCGACGCCGCCGATGCCGAAGAGGGCGGAGGCCGGGCCTCGACGCTCGGCGGCGAACTGGTCGGGGATGCACGCGCCGAGCGCGGTGAACGCGGCGATCTGGCCGAGGCTCATCACCACCCAGCCCGCGGCGAGCATCCCGGTGGCGGAGGCCTCGAGCACCAGGAACGCGCCGGCCACGAGGAGCACCGCGCCCGCGACGAGGTAGGGGCGGCGGCGGCCGAGGCGGGACGTGGTGCGGTCGGACAGGCGGCCCATGATCGGGCTCGCGATGAGCGCGGCGATGCCGGCGAACAGGCTCACGGTGGAGACGATGCTGGTGGAGCGGTCGGGATCGATGGCGGTCGCCTGGAGCGGCATCGTGAGGATGCCGACCGACAGCAGGGACGCCATCAGCAGGATCGACGCGAAGCCGAGCGCGACGAGGAAGCCCGAGCCGGGATTGCGGAAGGCGGGGGTCGGGGCGGGAGCGTCGTCCTCGCGGGGCGACGTCTCGGCGGGTGACACGGTCATCGTCAAGCACCTTTGCTGATCGAAGGGCTCGCCGTCGAGCCCGGTGGGAGCGACCGTACCCACATCACCGACCACTTGTAAAGTCGATACATGCCATGTGGTAGAAATGACCTGTCGCCCACGTCAAGGAGGACTCCGCGATGACCGTCACCCCGTCCGTATCCCGCCGTGCGGGAACGACCGCGCTGGCCTCCGCCGCCTGGATCGCCCCGCACGAACCCGTGATCGCGCCGGCCGGGCAGCGCCCCGCCTACCTGCTGCGCGCATCGTTCACCGTCGCGCCCGGCGCCGGCGAGGTGCGCCTGGCCGCGACGTCGCACGGCCTCTACGAGGCGTTCCTCAACGGCGTGCGGGTCGGCGACGACGAGCTCGAGCCCGGCTTCACGTCCTATCGCGCGCGCCTCGAGGTCGCGACCCGCGACGTCACCGCCCTGGTGCGCGAGGGCGAGAACACCCTGGTGTTCCTCCTGTCGGACGGCTGGTTCCGCGGCCGCCACGGCTTCGAGCGCCGCGCCGACGGCTTCGGCGCGCGCACCGCGCTGCTCGCGGCCGTGGTGTCGGAGGCGGGCGACGCGCTCGTCGCGACGGGCGGCGCCTGGGAGTCGCGCCCGAGCCACGTCACGCGCGCCGACCTCATGGACGGCCAGGCCGTCGACCTGCGCCTGCTCGACGCGGCGTGGTTCACCGGCGGCGGCTCCGGCTGGGCGCCCGTCGCGACGCCGGACGATGCGCTGCTCGCCGACCGCGGACGCCTGGTCCCCGCGCAGGGTCCCCGCGTGCGCCGCATCGAGGAGCTCGCCCCCGCGGCCGTCACGTTCCCGCGGCCCGGCACCGCCGTGATCGACCTGGGGCAGGACATCAACGGCTGGATGCGGCTCACGGACCTCGGCCCGGCGGGTACCTGCCTCACCCTCACGCACGGCGAGGTGCTCGATGCGGACGGCCTCGTCACGCTCGAGCACCTGCGCGCCTTCACCTTCGCGACCCATGAGCTGCTCGACGCGGGCCAGGTCGACCAGGTGATCTCGGCGGGACGCGCCGGCGACGTGTTCGAGCCGCGCCACACCACCCACGGCTTCCGCTACGTCCAGGTGGACGGTGTGCCCGAGGGGCTCGCGCTCGAGGGCGCGCGCGGCGTGGTGGTCCACAGCGACCTCGCCCGCACCGGCGAGTTCTCGTGCTCCGATGCGCGGCTCGAGCGGCTCCACGAGGCCGTGCGCTGGAGCCTGCGCGACAACGCGTGCGCGGTTCCGACCGACTGCCCGCAGCGCGAGCGGTCGGGGTTCACGGGGGACTGGCAGGTGTTCGTCGGCACGGCCGCGCTGCTCGCGGACGTCGAGGACTTCTCGCGCCGTTGGCTGCGCGACCTGGCCGCCGACCGGTGGGAGGACGGCCGCGTGCCGACCGTCATCCCGAACCCCGCCGGCAACCGCCCCTCGGGCATCGCGTTCGAGGACGCCTCCGCCGGCTCCGCGGGCTGGGGCGACGCCGCCGCTCTGGTCCCGTGGGAGCTGTGGCGCGCGTACGGATCGGTGGACGCCGTCGCCGAGCAGCTCCCCGCCGCCCTCGCGTGGGTGCGCTACGCCGCGGGCCGTGCCGCCGCGGGCCGCCACCCCGAGCGCGCCGCCGCCCGCCCCGACCCCGCGCCCCACGAGCGCTTCCTGTGGGACACCGGCTTCCACTTCGGGGAGTGGCTCGAGCCGGGCGTCCCGCCGAACCCCGACCCGACCGTCGACCACGGGATCGTCGCGACCGCCTTCCTCCACCGCTCCGCGCACGTGACCGCGCTGCTCGCCGCGATCGCGGGTGAGGATGAGGCGGCGGCGGAGTGCCGCGCGATCGCCGCCGGCGCGCTCGAGGCGTGGCGGGCCGAGTACCTGCGTGACGACGGCACGCTGACCGAGGAGCGGCAGGGCCACTACGTCCGGGCGCTCGCGTTCGGGCTCGTGCCCGAGGGCCTGCGCGAGGCGACCGCGGCCCGGCTGGCCGTCCTGATCGAGGAGGCGGGCGGACGCCTGGGGACCGGCTTCCTCGCGACCGGGCAGCTGCTGCCGGCGCTCGCGGACCACGGCCAGGCCGACCTCGCTCACCGGCTGCTCGTCGCGACCGGCCACCCGTCGTGGCTGGGGATGCTCGACGCCGGCGCGACCACCATGTGGGAGTGGTGGGACGGCATCGCCGAGGACGGGACCGCCCGCGGCTCGCTCAACCACTACTCCAAGGGCGCCGTCGCATCGTTCCTCCACACGCACGTGGCAGGCCTGCGGCTGCCCGCCGAGCCGGCGCCGGGGGAGGAGGCGTACCGGCGCATCGTCATCGAGCCGGTGCCCGGGCCGACCCTCAGGTCCGCGCGGACGTCGCAGCTCACGCGGCGCGGCCGGATCGAGGTCGCGTGGCGGATCGAGGACGGGATCTTCACCCTCGACGTTCGGCTTCCCGAGACGGCCGAGGCCGAGGTCCGCGTGCCCGACGGGTCCGTCCGGCACGCCGGTGGGGGTGCCCACACGTTCACCTGCGCGATCGCTTAGCGCCGGCTTAGCGGCGCCTCCGTAGCGTGCGCCGGGTGGACGACAACACGATGACGCTGCCCCGCCCCGCGCGCGGCCGCGAGATGCTCAGCAAGGTTCCCGAGATCACGCTGTGGTTCTGGATCATCAAGATCCTGTGCACCACGGTGGGCGAGAGCTTCGCCGACTGGATCAACATGACGCTCGGCGTCGGACTGCAGGTGACCGCGGTCCTCTTCACGGTGGTGCTCGCCGGCGTGCTCGCGTGGCAGCTGAGCCTCCGCCGCTACGTGCCCTTCGTGTACTGGCTCACGGTGGTCGTGGTGAGCGTCACCGGCACGCTCTACACCGACATCCTCACGGACTCCCTCGGCGTGCCGCTCGTGGTGAGCACCTCGGTGTTCGCGGTGATCCTCGCCCTGGTGTTCGGGATCTGGTGGTGGAACCAGCGCACGCTGTCCATCCACAGCATCACCACCACGCCGCGCGAGCTGTTCTATTGGCTCGCGATCCTGGTGACCTTCGCGCTGGGCACGGCCGCCGGCGACTGGACGCTGGACCTCACGGGCTGGGGTCCCGGCGTGAGCGTGCTGCTGCCGCTGGGGCTGATCGTCGCCGTGGTGATCGGCTGGCGCCTCGGGGCCAACGCGACGCTGTCGTTCTGGCTCGCGTACATCCTCACGCGTCCCCTCGGCGCGAACCTCGGCGACTGGTTCGGCATGCCGCGCGATCAGCAGGGCCTCGGGCTCGGCGTCGCGACCACCAGCATCATCTTCCTCGCCGCGATCCTCGCGACCGTGATCTACCTGTCGCGCTCGCGGGCGGACGTCCTGTCCCGCGAGCGGGCGGCGCGCGCGGAGGCGCCCGCGGCGCAGCCGAACCGCACCCGCGAGGGCGTCATGCTCGGGTACCTCGGCGCCGTCGGGGCGGTGGCGGTCGCGGTCCTCATGTGGGCCTCGGCGCAGCCGCACGGCGTGGCCGCCGCGAGCGAGGAGGGGCCGGCCCCGCAGGTCACGCTCGCGCCCGGGCAGTCGGCGACGGCGAGCTTCCCCGGCTCCGACGTCGCGACCATCCGCACCATCGTCTCGGACACGCGCGGGCTCGTCGCCGCCGGCGACCAGGCCGGCGCCACGGCGCGGGCCAAGGACCTCGAGACCGCCTGGGACGACGCGCAGCCGACCCTCGAGCCGCTCGACGAGACGGGCTGGAGCGTCCTCGACGGACAGATCGACGCGGTGCTCACCTCGATCCGCGACGCCCACCCCGACGCGGCCGCCGAGACGACCGCGCTCAACACGCTCCTCACCACGCTCGCCTGAGCGGCGCATCGTCCCCCCTTCCACCGCGGGAGGGGGGACGATGCGCGTGCGGGCGCCCGCACCCGTCGCCGCCCCGACCGTGGCCCACACAGATTCTGCACTTCGTGGTCCGTTGGTCGGGGTTCACGACGGGAAGTGCAGCGGATCGGGGCCGATCGGCTGCGCGTGTGTGGATGGGGGTCGCGGGCCTGCGCGGGGCACGATGCGTGTGCGGCTGAGCTCCCCGTAGCCGCCCCGACCGTGGCCCACACAGATTCTGCACTTCGTGGTCCGTTGGTCGGGGTTCACGACGGGAAGTGCAGCGGATCGGGGCAGATCGGCCGCGCTCGTGTGGATAGCGGTCACGCGCGCACCCTGAAAAGGGAACTCACGCGTCCGGAGTGAGCTCTCGGTCGAGCCGGGGCTCGCGCGCGGTGACACGGAGCGCGCGGATGCGCGGCGCCGACACGACCGCCACGAGCGCGATCGCGAACACGAGCGACACCCAGCCCGGGCCCACGCCCGCGCCGCCCTCGCTCACCGGCTTGCCCAGCCAGTCCGCGACGGACGCCCCGAGGGGACGCGTGAGCACGTACGCGGTCCAGAACGCGGCGACGCCGTTGAGGCCCAGGAACCGGTAGGCGATCGCGGGCAGGGTGATGAGCACGGCGAACAGCACGATCGAGGGCGCGTAGCCCAGGCCCAGGCCGACCGCGGTGAGGTCGCCGACGGCGGTGCCGAGCGCGAACGTGCCCACCACGGCGGCCCAGTAGAACAGCTCGCGGCGCGTGGTGGTGACGGCGTGCACGTCGAGCGTGCGCTCGGTGCGCCGCCATGCGATGAACACCGCCGCGAGCGCGGCCGCGTAGAGCGTGGCCGTGGCGGCGTAGGGCAGGCCCAGCACGACGTGCATGACGTCCGCGGCCATGGTGCCGAACACGCCGACCGCCGCGACCGCGAGCCAGTACGCCTCCGGGACGTAGCGCCGGCGCGTGAGCTGGAAGGCGAGGGCCCCGACGAAGAAGGCGAAGCCGAGCAGCACCGCCAGCACGGGGTTGAGGACGTGGATGGAGAAGTCGGACACGGCCTCGCCGAGCGCCGTGGAGACCGCCTTGGCGATCCAGAACTGTCGGGTGGGCGCGGGCACGCGCGCGGGGGCGCGGCCCTGGAGGGCGGGTGTGCTCATGACGCGAGCATCGGCGCGCGCGTCTAAGCGGGCTCTAAGGAGCGGCGGCGCCGGTCCCCTCAGCGCTTTCTCAGCGCCGCCCCGCGACACTGTCGGGATGCCTCACGATGCCCCCGGTCGCGCCGCGCGACCCGCCGTCTTGCTCGCCCTCGCCGTGTTCTCCCTGCTCACCGTGGTGGGCCTCGCGATCGTCGCGTCGCCCGCGTGGTCGGGCGCCGAGATCCACGCGATCGCCTGGGTGCAGGGCGTGCACGGGCCGGTGCTCGACCGGGCGGCGGTCACCATCGACGCGGTGTTCGGGGACATGGGCGCGGTGCTGGTGCTCGGCGGCGCGGCCGTGGGCATCGTCGTGGGAAGCCGCTCGGTCCGTCTCGCCGTGCGCTTCGGCCTGGTCGCGGGCGTGCCGTGGGTGGCGGCCGAGGTGATCAAGGTCGTGGTGCAGCGTCCCCGACCCGACGCGGCTCTCCTGCACGCCCCGCTGGTCGCGCATCCCAGCTCCTCGAGCTTCCCCAGCGGTCACACCGCGTTCGCCGCCGCGCTCGTGTGCGCGATGCTGATCGTGCTCGCGCCGCGCCGCGGCCGCGCCGGCTGGGCGGTCCTCGGGTGCGTGCTGGTGCTCGCGACCGCCTGGTCGCGCGTGTACCTGGGCGTGCACTACCCGACGGACGTCGCGGCGTCGATGCTGGTGGTGCCGCCCGTCGCCGTGGCCGTCGATCGCCTCGCCGCGTCGTGGGCGATGCGCCCGCGCGCCCTTGCCACGGTGGGATCCTGAGACGATTCTTAGAGCCGTGACCCGAGGGTGGAGGACATGATGGCCGAGGCTCGACCGCGCCTGCTGCTCGCGGAGGACGACCCGCAGCTGGGACCGCTCATGCGGGGTGTCCTCGAGAGCGTCTACGAGGTGACGCTCATCGATGACGGCAGCGACGCGCTGGCGGCCGCGCAGGAGCGGCAGTTCGACGTGCTCGTCGTGGACCGCCGCCTGCCCGGACTCGACGGCGTGTCGATCGTCGAGACGCTGCGGCGCGACGGCATCGCCACACCCACGCTGATCCTCACCGCGCTCGGCACCGTGCAGGACAAGGTGCGCGGCCTCGACGCCGGCGCCAACGACTACCTCGTGAAGCCGTTCGAGTTCGACGAGCTGTTCGCCCGGCTGCGCGCGATCCGTCGCGTGGTGGAGGGGGAGGGGCCGTTCGTCCGCATCGGCTCGTGGGAGTTCTACCCGGACTCCCGCGCCGTCTACTCGCCGTACGAGGGGCGCACCATCCTCACCGAGCGCGAGACGGACCTGCTGCGGCTCCTCGCCGTGCACCCCCAGAAGACGTTCAGCCGCGACGAGATCCTGCGAGCGGTGTTCGACGCGCACGACACCCCCGGCTCGGTCGACACGTACGTGCACTACCTGCGGCGCAAGACCGACCCCGACATCGTCACCACCGTGCGGGGACGCGGCTACCGGCTCGGGATGCTGTGAGCGCGCGCCGGCCCCGGCGCGCCGACGCCGACGCGCTGCTGGTCCGTCGCACCGCGATCCGTGTCGGGGTGTGGATCGCGGTCGCGGCAGCCGTGCTCGTGGTCCTCGTGCTCATCGCGGCGGTGCTGTTCGTGTTCAAGCAGATCCCGGTGACCGACCTGCTCGACCCCACCCGGCACTCCGCGGCCATCGACGTCGGCGGTGTCGACGTGATCGAGGGCGTCATCGCGCTCGGCGCGATCGCGATCGTGCTCGCCGGCACGTTCGCGCTCGTCGCCACGCACCGGGCGGTCGAGCCGCTGGTGGACGCGCTCGCCCGCCAGCGCCGGTTCGTCGCCGACGCGTCCCACGAGCTGCGCACGCCGCTCGCGATCCTCGACACGCGGCTGCAGGTCCTCGAGCGCGCGATGGACGGCGACGACCCGAACCGCGGCGTCGTCGAGGACCTGCGCGGAGACTCGCGCCGCCTCATCGGCGTGGTCAACGACCTCCTCGCCTCGATCGACCCGGCCGCCGGCACGCTCGCCGCGCCCGAGCGGGTCGCCCCGGTCATCGCGGGCGCCGTGGACTCGATGCGGATCCTCGCCGAGGCGCGCGGCGTCGGCGTGCGCGCCGACGCCGTCCCCGAGGATCTCGAGGCCGCGATCCCCGCGGACAGCCTCCACCGTGCGCTCGTCGCGCTGATCGACAACGCGGTCAAGCACTCGCCGGCCGGCGCGGACGTCGAGGTGCGGGCGGGCGCGGCGCGCGGCGGGGTGTGGATCGCGGTCGCCGACCACGGCGGCGGCATCCGCGGCATCGACCCCGCGCGGGTCTTCGACCGCTTCGCGCGCTCGTCCGACGCGGTCGACGGTGGCGGGTCCGCACCGACCGGCTTCGGGATCGGGCTCAGCCTCGTCCAGGACGCGCTGGGGCGGTTCGGGGGCTCGGTGGAGGTCACCGAGACGTCCGAGCGCGGCACCACGTTCACGATGCGCCTGCCGGCCCCGCGGCGCTGAGGGCCGGGATGCAGCGCCGCTGAGCGCCGGGCGGCTCAGGCGCCGACGGTGGCGTCGACCGGAGCCGGCGTGCGCCTTGCGCGTCGCGCCGCGGTGATGGCGAGGGGGATCCCGGGCAGGGCGAGCATGCCGATCATGATCCACTCGATGTGCGCGGCGACCCACGGGATCGCCCCGAGGAGGTGCCCGACGAGGCCCACCAGGCATGCCCACGCGACGCCGCTCGCGGCGTTCCACGCGGAGAACGTGCGGTGGGGCATCGTCGACATGCCGGCGGCGGGCGCGACGAAGGTGCGCGCGATCGCCACGAACCGCGCGAGCACGATGGCCGGCGTGCCCCAGCGCGCGAAGAACCGCTCCGTGTCGTCGACGTAGCGCGTCCTCAGGACACGCGCGTCGGGCCGGAACCATCGGCGCCCGTAGCGGCGCCCGATCGCGAAGCCCGCCTCGCCGCCCAGGATCGCGGCGACCGCGGCGACGGCGACGACGACCCACGGTGAGACCCCGATGGCAGCCGCGATGACGGCGCTCCCGAAGAGCAGGGTGTCCCCGGGCAGGAACGGGAAGAGCAGGCCGTTCTCGATGAACACGATGACGCCGACGAGCGCGAGCGCGAAGGGGCCGAACGCCGCGAGCAGGGCTGCGAGGGTCATGCCCTCAGCATCGGCGCGGCTCGCTAAGGAACCGCTGAGGGCGTGGCGGGGCCGAGGAGGCGACGACCGCCGGGCGCGGTCTCACGCACGTCCGGCGGTCGCCTCGATCACGCGAACCGCGTGACCAGCTCCCCGACCCCCTCGATCGAGCTGGTCAGCACCTCGCCCGCGCGGAGGAAGCGCGGCGGGGTGCGTCGGTTCCCGATCCCCGCGGGCGTGCCCGTGAAGATCAGGTCGCCCGGCATCAGCGTGACCACCGCCGACAGGCGGGCGATCAGCTCCGGGACGTCGTAGATCATCTGCGACGTGCGCGAGTCCTGCATGGTCTCGCCGTCGATCGCACATGAGATGGCGAGGTCGTCGCGGTCGGGCAGCTCGTCGGGCGTGACCAGCCACGGGCCCGTGGGGGAGAAGCCCGGGTGCGACTTCGCGAGGCCGAACTGCGGCATCGTCCCCGCGAGCTGCGCGACGCGCTCGGACAGGTCCTGACCGACCGTCACGCCGGCCACGTGGCCCCACGAGTCCTCGCGCGCGATCGCGTGGCCGCCGACCCCGATCGCCACGACCAGCTCGACCTCCCAGTCGACGTTGCCGGGCGGCAGCGTCACCGTCGCCTGGTCGCCGACCAGGCTGGACGGGAACTTGGTGAACGTCACGGGCAGGCTGTCGGGCGGGTAGCCCGCCTCGTCGGCGTGCTCGCGGTAGTTCACGCCGATGGCGAAGATCTGCGCGGGCCGCGGCACGGGCGGGCCGAGCCGCGCGCGGTCGAGCGGGAGGGCCCGGGCGCCCGGCGCATCGTCCGCGAGGCGCTCGCTCGCCCACGACGCGAAGGCGCGCCAGTCGGCGAACGCGCCCATGGGGTCGGGGCCGAAGCGGCCGCGGGAGGCCTCCGCGACGTCGACGGCCCGCCCGTCCTCCGTGACGAGGACGAGCCGGCCGTCGAGGGCGGCGATCCTCACCAGTCGACCCGCCGCGGGGCCGGCTCGCCGTACGCGTCCTGCCACGAGATGATCGGGTTGCGCAGGGTGCCGATGCCCTCGATCTCGGCCTCGACCACGTCGCCGGGCTTGAGGTAGAAGTCGAACGGGTTCTTCTGGACCGCCGCGACGCCCGAGATGGTGCCCGTGGTGATGAGGTCGCCGGGGGAGTAGACCTGCGGCGAGTGGTACGCCACCAGGTGCGGCCAGGTGATGCGGGTCTTGCTGGTGTTGCCGCTCTGGCGGACCTCGCCGTTGACGCGCAGCTCCATCGCGAGGTTGTGCATGTCGGGGACCTCGTCCTTGGTGACGATCCACGGGCCGATGGGGCAGAACGTGTCGATGCCCTTGGAGAACGAGAACACGCCGGACTCCATCTCCTTGCGCTGGATGTCGCGCGCGGTGATGTCGTTGAAGACGGTGAAGCCCGCGATGTAGTCCTCGGCCTCGTCGGGGCCGAAGAACTTGCCGCCCTTGCCGATGACGATCGCGAGCTCGAGCTCGTAGTCGAGCTCCTTGGTGAGGCCCTCGGGGTACACGATCGGGTCCTCGGGGCCGATGATCGCGTCGAGGTTCTGGAAGAACACGATGCCCTTGTGCACCGGGTGCGACCAGTCGACGGCGGTGAGCTCGTTGTGGTGGTCGATGAAGTTGCCCGCGGTGTGGAAGAACTTCTTGGGGCGGATGGGGGCGCGCAGCGTGACGTCCTCGTAGCGCAGCCGCTCGCCGGTCTCGCCGACCTTGCCGCCGCGCTCGAAGAACTCGCGGGTGGACGGCACGTCGAGCTCGATGACCACGCCCTCCTCGAGCTCGAGGCGGCCGACGCGGCCCTCGTCGAAGGTGATGAGCTTCATTGCTTCTCCTCTTGTCTGTCGGGGTGTCGTGAGGGTCCGCGCGCCTACGCGCCGACCATGTTGAAGCCGCCGTCGGCGAGCATGTAGCCGCCGGTGAGGTGGGCCGACTCGTCCGTCGCGAGCCACAGGCACGCGCCGGCGACGAACTCGGGCGGCGGGATGTGGCCCATGGGCGTCTGGGAGATGAGCACCTCGCGGCGGCCGGCCTTCCAGTCCGCGCGCTCGAGCAGCCGCTCGGTCTCCATGAAGCCCGGCGCGAACGTGTTGACGCGCACCGCGGGCGCGAAGGCCTTCGCGTAGGACTTGGTGATGCCGAGGATCGCGTACTTCGCGGCCGCGTACTGGGGCGCGCGCGGCGAGCCCTTGACCACCACGGTCGAGCCGACGTTGACGATCGCGCCGTGGCCCTGCTCGAGCATCCGGGCGCCGAACTCGTGGGTCATGAGCAGCGTGCCCTTGACGTCGACGTCGACCACCGCGTCGAGCGCCTCCTGGGTGAGCTCCTTCCACGACATCTGCTCGCTCGAGACGTCGCCGACGTTGTTGACCAGCACGTCGAGGCCGCCGAACGCCTCCCACACCTCATCCGCCATGCGCGTGATCTGGTCCCAGCTGATGATGTCGGCCTGGACCAGGACGCCGTCCGAGCCGGCCTCGCGGATGCGCTCGAGCGTGTGCTCGGCGCCGGCCTTCGACGAGCGGTAGTGGACCGCGACGCGCGCGCCCTCCTGGGCGGCGCGCACGGCCACCTCGGCGCCGAAGCCGGTGCCGGCGCCCGTCACCAGGACGGTCTTGCCGGCGAAGCGGGGGAAGATCTGTGTCATTGCTCTCTCCTTCGAGGCGGTTGTCAGGCGCGCGCCGCGGCGGCGCGCTCGTGGATGAAGCGGGAGGTGCGCTCGAGGACGGCCGCGCGGTGCGGGTCCTCGAGCCCGTTGAGGAAGCCGTGCTCGGAGCCGTGCGCGAGGGCCACCTCGACGTCGACCCCCGCGGCCGCGAGCTCGGCGGCGTACGCCTGGCCGGAGGCGCGCAGCCGGTCGGCGTCGGCGTTGACGATGAGCGTGGGCGGCAGGCCGCGCGGGTCGTGGCCCGCCGGGAACGCGTAACGGTCGGTGGCGGGGGCGCCGCCGAGGTAGTTCGCGCCGATCGCGGCGGTCGCCTCGGGGGACATGTCGAACCCGGAGGTGAGGGCCGCGACCTTCGCCGCCAGCTCCTCGTCGGGGTCGGGCAGCACAGGGTGCAGCACGGGATAGATGAGGCACGATGCGCTGGGCACGTTCTCGCCCCGGTCCCGCAGGCGCAGCGCCGCGCCGGCGGCGAGGTTGCCCCCCGCGCTCGCGCCGCCGATCGCCACCGCGCGCGCGTGGCCGCCCAGGTCGAGGGCGTGCTCGGCGAGCCAGTCGAAGGCCGCGACCGCCTGGAGCGACGCCACCGGGAAGGGCGCGCGCGGTCGGCCCGAGCCGAGCGCCTTGACCAGGTCCTCGGGGGCGGGCATGCCCTCCTGCGGCGGGGGCAGCGGGATCGAGGCGAGGGCGTCGATCGGGGCGAGCGTGTAGTCGACCGAGACCACGCTGGTGCCGTGCTCCGCGAGGTGGCGCGACGTGGCGTCGGCCTCGGGCACGTCCAGGTCGCCGAAGATGAACGCGCCGCCATGGAGCCAGACGAGGAGCGTGCCGTCGGGGCGGGCCGCGGGGTACACGCGGATGCCGAAGTCGTACCCCGCCGCGGTGAGCGTGAGGTCCTCGGTCGCGATCGTGATCATCGTTGATCTCGCTTTCAATAGCCAAAAGGCGTTTTCAATGGTTGAATCTACGACGGGACCTCGGCGGCGTCAACCGCGACCCGCCGGCCCCGCTCCTCGACACAGGGAGGTGCCGATGACCCGCCTGCCAGGGCTCCCACCGGGCTCGCTGGACCCGGATCAGGCCGCGCTCTACGACGCGATCGCGGGTGGGCCGCGGGCCGCGGGTCCGCAGCACTTCGCGCTCACGTGCGCCGACGGCTCGCTGCGCGGCCCGTTCAACGCGATGCTGCTCGCGCCGGGCATCGGCGCCGCGCTCCAGGACCTCGGTGCGGCCATCCGGTACCGCGGCTCGCTCACCGACCGGTGCCGCGAGATCGCGATCCTGCTGGTCGCCGCCCGCTGGGACAGCGACTTCGAGCGCGAGTCCCACGAGGCCGTCGGGAGCGCCGCCGGGCTCACCGACGACGAGCTCGCCGCGCTGCGCCGCCAGGATGCGGGTGCGTTCGCGGGGGAGGAGGCCGCGGTCGCGCGCTGCGTGGTCGACCTCCTCGACGGCGACCTGGACGACGCTGCGTGGGCCGCCGCCGCATCGTCCCTGGGCGAGGCGGGGGTGTTCGAGCTCGCGACGCTCGTGGGCTACTACGCGACGCTCGCGCTGCAGCTGCGCGTCTTCCGCGTCGGCGCGTGACGGCGACATGCCAGGGATGAAGGGGATAGGTTTCACACCATGAAAGCCGATGTCGACACGAAGGCGGGCAACCGCTACCGCATCGAGGCGCTCGCGAAGGGGCTCGACGTGCTGCGCCTGTTCGACGAGACCGTCACCGAGCTCAAGCTCCGCGAGATCAGCGACCGCACCGGCATCCCCATGCCGACCGCGTTCCGCGTGGTCGCCACGCTCGAGGAGGGCGGCTTCCTCGAGCGCTCCGAGGACGGCACCATCCGGCCGGGCGTCGCCGTGCTCACCCTCGGCTCGGCCGCGCTGCGCGGCTCGGGCCTCGTCCAGGTGAGCGAGCAGCCGCTGCGGCGCCTCGCGGAGACCACCGGCGAGACGGTCAACATGGGCGTGCTGCTGGGCGACGAGGTGCTCTACCTGGTGCGCCTGCGCAACTCCGACCTGGTCACCGCGAACGTCCAGGTCGGGTCGACCCTGCCCGCGCCCGTGACCTCGATGGGCAAGCTGCTGCTGGCCTACCTGCCCGAGCAGGAGCGCCGCGACCTGCTCGGCGGCTACGACTTCTCGCGGGCAGTGGGCCCGAACGCGGCCCGGTCGGCGGCGGACCTCGAGCCCGGCCTCGCGGCGATCCGGGACGACGGCTACGCGCTCCAGGACCAGGAGGTGGCCGCGGGCCTGCGGTCCGTCTCCGTGCCGGTGCTCGGGCGCGATGGGGCGCCGGCCGCCGCGATCAACATCGCGGTCGCCGCCAACCGTCACACGGTCGCGGACCTGCGCGGCCCGCTGCTCGACGCGCTGCGCGCGACGGCCGAGGACATCTCGGTGCGCCTGCGCGCGCTCTGAACCGTCCACGCCCGGCCCCCGTCAGGCCGTCACGCGGCGGGCGAAGCCGATCGCCGCGTCGAGGATCGCGTCGCGATCGACGTCGCCCTGCCAGAGGTGCCCGGCTCCGGGTACCAGCGTGAGCTCCGCGTCGACGCCCGCGGCCAGCAGCGCCTGCGCGAGCGCGACGCTCTGATCGGGCGGGACGGCGGTATCGGCGGTGCCGTGGGCCAGGTGGAACGGAGGCGCGCCGGGCCGCACCTGCCACACGGGGCTGGCCGCGTGCGCACGGTCGAGATCGGCGCCGACGGCGTGGCCGAGCCACCCTGCTTCGCGCAGCCCCGGGTCGTCGAGCGCGTGCTGGTGCTCGGCCAGCGCCACCAGGTCGGCGGGCCCGTACCAGTCGACGACGCCGCGCACGCCCGCGCGCGGCTCGTCCGGCCCCAGCGCCACGAGCGCGGCGAGCGTCGCCCCCGCGGACTCGCCCCACAGGACGATGCGCGTCGCGTCCACCCCCAGCTCGTCGCCGTGGGCGCGCAGCCAGGCCAGGGCGGCCGCCGCATCGTCCACCTGCGCGGGGAAGCACGCCTCTCCCGACAGCCGGTAGTCCAAGGAGGCGACGGCCAGGCCGGCCGCGGTGATGCGCGCGAAGGGCGCGTCGCCGGGCATCGTCGGCGCCATGGCGCGGCGGCTGCCGACGCGCCAGCCGCCGCCGTGGAGGAACACGACCAGCGGCGCCCCGGGTACGGAGGGGTGCAGGTCGAGGGACAGCGGGCGGAACCCGACCGGCTCCGCGAACACGAGGTCGCGGAGCGCGGTCGGGGCCGTGGTCTCGATGGTCACGGCCGTGCGGGTTCAGTCCGTGAGGAAGTTGTAGTCCGGGCGGAACACAGTGCCGTAGAGCTCGCCCGCGGCCTTCATCTGCGAGAACGGGGGCGCGTAGAACTCGCTCGGGGTGGGGATGCCCGGCTTGTCGGTCGGGGTGCCCATCGCGTGGAAGAAGCGCGCGAAGCCGCCCGAGCTCACGCCCATGATCTTGGACTGCGCCTCCATGCGGAACGCGTGGATGGTGCCCTTGGGGACGAACCCGAACGCGCCGGAGGTGAGGACCTTGTCCTCCTTGAAGCCCTGCTCGTCGTCCATCCACAGGTGGACGGCGCCGTCGACGATGAAGAAGATCTCGTGGGTGAAGGGGTGGATGTGGGCCGGGATGATCTGGCCGGCGTTGCCCTCGCAGCTGAAGACGTCGTACTGGCCGTCGGTCTCGTCGCCGGTGAGCAGGATCGTGAAGAGCGTGTCGAACACCACGGACTTCTCGCCCTCGCCGTTGTCGAGGTAGAAGGGCTTGGGCTCGCCGGGCAGGATGCCGGCGTGGGTGGGTGACAGCGCGGGGGCCTCGTTCGGGGACATCTCGCCAACCTCCTTGTTGGTCCGCGGCCGACCTCGTCGTCGGGCCGCTGCGCCCAGCATCCGGGACCAAGGTCCCGCGGGGGAAGTTCGAGATCCCGACGGATCGGTAGGCGGTGCCTATGAACGATGCGCGGGTCCGGTGGGCTCGACCGTCGCCCGGGCGCGACGCGCCTCCGCCTGGGCGATCTCCTCGAACGCCGCGACCACGCTCTCGCGCCGGCGGCGGGTGCACAGCAGGATGGTCGCGGGCTCGATGTCGCGGATCGGCACGAACGCGAGGTCGGCGCGCGGGTAGTGCGCGGCCGCCGAGGCGGCGGCGATGTTCACGCCCATCCCCGCGGACACCAGCTCGAGGAGGCCGTCGATGTCGTCGGCGCGCGGCCCGAGCCGCGGGTGGGAGCCGTCGGGCCGCGGGTCGACGGTCCACCATGCGATGGCGTCGGGGTGGTCGCCCGAGACCACCACGAAGGTCTCGTCGCCGACCTCCTCGATCGAGATCGAGTCGCGCTCGGCGAGCGGGTGATCGGCGCGCACGACGAGCACGCGCGGCTCCGACCACAGGGGCGCCGTCGAGAGAACGTCCTGGTGCGGGGGGAGCGGCGCGGGCGCGAGGACCGCATCGGCGCGCCGCGCGACCAGCTCGCGCTCGACGTCGAAGAAGCCCACGCGCCGCATCTCGAGGCGCAGGTGCGGGATCTGGGAGACCGCGGTCATGATCGCGGCGGTGAGGGGGCCGGCGCCGGCCGCGACCACGCCAAGGCGCAGGGTCGCCTCGGCCGGGGCGCGCCGCTCCGCCACCCAGCTCGCGAGGTCGTCGTGCGCCTCGACGGCGCGCGTGGCGTGGGGCAGCAGCGCGGCGCCGAGCGGGGTGAGCGCGACCGAGCGCGACGTGCGGTCGAACAGGCGGCCGCCCACGGTGCGCTCGAGGCCCGCGATCTGCTGGCTCAGCGACGGCGACGTGATCGTGAGGCGGGCGGCGGCGCGGGCGAAGTGCAGTTCCTCCGCGAGCACGCAGAAGTAGCGCAGCGTGGGCACCGAGACGTCCATGTCATCCCTCCGTGCCGAGGCGGCGTTGCCTCGGATCGTGTGGGTCAGCCTATCCGTGAGGGTGTGGGGGGACCAGCACCAGGGTGCGCCGCGTCTCCGTCCGTGATCGGCCGTTCGGTCGACTGGAACCCGCGTCGCCGGCCGACCAAAGTCTTACATATGAAAGGTTGATGGGATTCAGGCGTCCGCGCTCAGTTGGGCCGCGGACGTGTCGAGGGGTGTCTCCAGGTAGCTGTCGAAGTGCCCGCGGATGATGCGTTCCATGTCGACGTCGATACCCTGCAGCCACAGCAGCTGCAGCCCTTCCGCGATCGCCGTGATCTCGAGGGCCGCGGATCGCGGATCGACGCCGTCGCGCAGCATGCCGCGCTCCTGCATCTCCTCGAAGGCGCGCGTGGTGCCGCCGACCACGTTCCCCAGACGACGCGCGATGAACGCATGTGCGGGATGGTCGGGCGTCGACGATTCGGCAGCGAGGATCGAGTAGAGACGCAACAGGCCTGGTACGGCCTTGTTGCGACGGGCGATCTCGAGCAGTCCGTACAAGAACTCGACGTCATGGCGACCCGAGAGGATGTCGAGCGCGAGCTGGTCGCGGCGCTCGAGCACCGCCTCGAGGAGCGCGAGCTTGTTCCCGAAGTGGTGGAGCAGGCCGGGCTGCGTCATGCCGACGGTCCTGGCGATCTCGTTGACCGATGCGGCCGTGTATCCCTGACGCGAGAAGACGTCGAACGCCGCGTCGAGGATCTCCTCGCGTCTCTTCGCCGACTTCTTGTAGGCGCCCCTTTGCGTTGCCATGACGCGAGGTTATCAGGTTGTGATTTTAAAAATCTTGCACCCTTAAGAAATTGCGTGCTAGCGTCACCGGCACGTCGCCGATGACGTGACCCCAAGGAGGAAAGCAACGATGCTTCGACACACCAAGCTCGCCGCCGTGGCGGGCATGGCCACGCTCGCGTTGGCCGCATGCTCGTCGTCCGGTTCAGACGACGCCACCTCGCCCGCCGCCGGCGGCTCGGAGGGCACCGCGATCGAGGGCCGTGCGCCCGAGCTCCGGGTCGGCGCCGTCGTCGACATCTCGACCTGGGTGGCCGCCGACGCCGCGTGGGGCAACGAGGCCACCTACTACATGGCGGTCTACGACAGCCTGCTCCGCACCTCCGCGACCAACGAGGTCCAGCCGGGGCTCGCCGAGGCGTGGGAGTACAACGACGACCTCACCGAGCTCACCCTCGACATCCGCGACGGCGTCACCTTCACCGACGGCACCGCGCTCGACGCGCAGGTGGTGGTCGACAACCTCAACCGCTTCCGCGAGGGCGCCTCGCCCGACCGCGCCCTGCTCGACGCCGTCACGGATGTGTCCGCCCCGGATGACGACACCGTCGTGATCACCCTGTCGGCTCCGGACCCGGCGCTCGAGATCAACCTCAGCATGCAGGCCGGCCTGATCGCCTCGCCCTCGACGTTCGACTCTCCCGACGCTCAGACCACGCCCGTCGGCACCGGCCCCTACGTGCTCGACGCCGCGTCCTCCACCATCGGCGCCACGTACACGTTCACGCCGAACGAGGACTACTGGGCCCCTGAGGACCAGCACTTCGACAAGATCACCATCAACTACTACGCCGACGCCTCGGCGCTGCTGAACGCCCTGCGCGACGGCCAGGTCGACGTGTCGAACCTCAACTCGCTCACGCAGATCCCCGACGCCGAGGCGGCGGGATACACCACCAACTCGATCCCCGTGAACTGGAAGGGCCTTATCCTCGCCGATCGATGGGGCGCCAACAACGAGGCGCTCGCCGACGTCAAGGTGCGCCAGGCGATCAACTACGCGATCGACCGCGAGGGTCTGTTGCAGGGTCTCGAGTCGGGCTACGGCGAGCCGACCACCCAGATCTTCAATGTCGAGGGCGACGCCTACGAGGCCGAGCTCGAGGACGCCTACCCCTACGACCCCGAGAAGGCCAAGGCGCTGCTCGCCGAGGCCGGCTACCCCGAGGGCATCCACATCACCATGCCGCAGACGTCGTTCGTCCCGGCGTCGGAGCCCGAGCTGATCAAGGGCGTGCTCGCGGAGTCGAACATCTTCATCGACTACGAGCAGGCGGGCGAGTCCTTCTTCGGCGACCTGCTTGGCGGCAAGTGGTCGGCATTCGCGTTCGGCCTCAACCAGGAGCCGCTCGCGTGGCAGACGTACAACCAGGCGATCGCACCCGGCGCGGCATGGAACGTCTACCACCAGGCCGACGAGACGGTCGAGGCCCTCGCCGCCCGCATCCGCCTCGGCGGTGACGACGGCGCGGCCGCCGCGAAGGAGCTCAACGAGTACGTCGTGGACCAGGCCTGGTTCGCGCCGTTCTACCGCGTCATCGGCGTGATCGTGACCGCGGACGGCTTCCAGATCACCATGAAGTCCGGCCAGGCCGTGTCCAACCTCTGGGACATCACGGCCACCGCTTGACCCGTACCGGTGGGGGCGGCCCGGCCGCCCCCACCGGCTGGATCCTGGAGACATCATGCTCAGCTTCGTCAGCCGTCGCCTCGCGACCGGCGTCGGCCTCATCGCCACCCTGGCGGTGCTCACGTTCTTCTTCCTTCAGTTCGGCGTGAGCGACGTCGCGCAACGCATCGCCGGTCAGCAGGCCGGCCCCGACGCCGTCGCCGTCGTCGAGGAGCGGATCGGCGTCGATCGTCCCGTGATCGTCCAGTTCGGCGACTGGGTGGGATCCGCGCTCACGGGCGACCTCGGTCGCTCGTGGTTCTCGGGCCAGGAGGTGACCGAGGCGGTCATGAGCCGCATGGCGGTCACCGTGAGCCTCGCCGTCGGCTCCGTGGTGCTGACCGCGCTCCTCGGCGTCACCCTCGGAGCCCTGGCCGCCACGCGACGCGGGTGGTCCGACCGCGGCGTGCAGTTCCTCGCCGTCCTCGGCCAGGCGATCCCCGGCTTCCTGATGGCCTTGGCGCTGGTGCTCGTGTTCGCGATCAACCTCGACTGGTTCCCGGCGACCGGCTACACACGCCCATCGGAGTCCGTGCCCGGGTGGCTGCTCTCCATCACGCTTCCCGTCATCGCCCTCACCGTCGGTTCGATCGGCGGCGTCGCCCAGCAGGTGCGCGGATCGATGATCGACGCCTTCGAGCGCGACTACGTGCGGACGCTCCGCAGCCGCGGCCTGCCACAGCGCTCGGTCGTGTTCCAGCACGTGCTCCGCAATGCGGCCGGTCCGGCGCTCACCGTGCTGGGCCTCCAGTTCGTCATCCTTCTCGGCGGTGCGGTCATCGTCGAGACCCTCTTCTCCATCCCCGGCCTCGGCCCGCTCGCGCTCAACGCGACCTCTCAGGGAGACATCCCCGTCGTCATGGGCATCGTCGTGGTGACCGGCGTCATCGTCGTCCTGGTCAACACCCTGGTCGACGTGATCCAGGCCTGGGTCAACCCGAAGGTGCGTCTGTCATGAGCTCCGTCACGCCCGCGGCCGCACCGGCGCGCCGCACCGGCCCCGGCCTGTTCCTCCGTCTCCTGCGGCACCCGCTCGGCGGCGTGTCCATGCTGATCCTCGCCGTCGTCGTCCTGCTCGGTGCGCTCGCCCCGTGGCTCGCTCCGTTCGATCCCAGCGCCACCGACCTGCACATGATCCTCGCCGAGCCCGGCCCCGAGTACCTGTTGGGAGGCGACGCGGCGGGACGCGACATCCTGTCGCGACTTCTCGTCGCGACGGCGTTCTCGCTCGCGGGCGGTCTGCTGGTGATGGCGGTCGCCGTCACCGTCGGCCTCACCGCGGGCCTCGTCGCCGGCTACTACGGCGGATTGATCGACGCGGCGGGTGCCTGGTTCACCGCGCTCACGATGTCGCTGCCGTCGATCATCGTGCTGATCGCCGCGCGCTCGGTCATGGGCCCCTCGATGTGGTGGACCATGGCGATCTTCGGACTCTTCATCTCACCCGTCTACTACCGCGTGGTCTACACCTCGGTGCGATCGGTCCGGAACGAGCTCTACGTCGATGCGGCACGCACCTCGGGCCTGGGCGATGGGAGGATCATCGGCCGCCACGTGCTCCTCGCCGTGCGCGCACCGGTGATCCTGCTGATGTCGGGCGTGATCGCGGCGGGCATCGGGATGCAGGCGGGCTTCGACTTCCTCGGCCTGGGTGACCCCACCACCCCGACGTGGGGCCAGATGCTCAACGAGGGCTTCTACAACATCAACCGCTCCTCGAACCTGGTGCTGTGGCCCGCGCTCGTGCTCGGGCTTACCACGGTGGCGCTCACGCTGCTCGGCACCGCGCTGAGGGACGAGCTCGAGGGCACCGGTGACAAGCGGCACAAGGCCGCGCGCCCGTGGGCGCTCGATCAGGAGGTGCCGGCGGACATCGATCACGGCGACGAGCCCGCGGGTGACGCGCTGCTGACCGTCCGCGACCTCGCCGTCGCCTACCCCGCGGGAGAGGGGTACGCCACCGTCGTCAAGGGCGGACGGCTCTCCGTGCGTCGCGGGGAGACCCATGGCCTCATCGGCGAGTCGGGCTCGGGCAAGACCCAGACGGCGTTCTCGATCCTCGGCCTGCTGCCCAAGGGCGGCAAGGTGATGGCCGGGTCGATCGTGTTCGACGGCGAGGAGCTGGTGGGCCGTACCGACGCGCAGCTCAACGCGCTGCGCGGCTCGCGCATCGCCTACGTGCCGCAGGAGCCGATGTCCAACCTCGACCCGTCCTTCACCGTGGGCCACCAGCTCACCGAGCCGCTGGTCAAGGTGCTCGGGATGAAAAAGGCCGAAGCGCGTGGGAGGGCGCTGTCGCTGCTTGCTCGCGTCGGGATCCCGGACCCGCAGCGCGCGTTCGACTCCTACCCGCATCAGCTGTCCGGCGGCATGGCCCAGCGCGTGCTCATCGCGGGCGCCGTCTCCTCGCACCCGGACCTCCTCATCGCCGACGAGCCCACCACCGCGCTCGACGTCACCGTCCAGGCGGAGGTGCTCGACCTGCTGCGCGACCTCCAGGACGAGCTCGGGATGGCGATCCTCATCGTCACCCACAACTTCGGCGTGGTCGCAGACATCTGCGATCGCGTGACGGTCATGCAGAAGGGCGTGATGGTCGAGACGGGCGCCACGCGCGCCGTGTTCGAGAACCCGCGTCACGAGTACACCCGTGCATTGTTCGCCGCGATCCCGCAGGGCGCGCCGCGCTCACCGCTGCCGGGCGTCTCGAGCGCCGGCTCGCTCGGGGCGGGTGCGCTGCGATGAAGGAGGACATCATGAACCAACCGCTGCTCACCGTCGACGGCCTCGAGGTCGAGTACCCGGGCCGGGGGTTCAGAGCCCAGCCGTTCCGTGCGGTCAAGGGCGTGAGCTTCGACATCAGGCCCGGCGAGACGGTGGGCCTGGTGGGGGAGTCCGGCTCGGGCAAGACCACCATCGGGCGCGCGCTGCTGGGCCTTGCGCCGGTGTCCGCGGGGTCGCTCACCTTCAAGGGCGAGGACATCTCCCATCCGACCAAGCAGCGACGCCGTGAGCTCACGCGCGACATTCAGGTGGTCTACCAGGACCCCTACTCGTCGCTCAACCCGTCGCTCACCATCGGCGACTCGCTCACCGAGCCCATGATCGTGCGCAAGACCTCCAAGAAGGAGGCCGGGGCCCGCGTGCGGGAGCTGCTCGACATGGTGGCGCTTCCGGCGGACGCCGCCGACCGCTACCCGCGCGAGTTCTCGGGCGGTCAGCGCCAGCGTGTCGCGATCGCCCGGGCGCTCGCGCTCGATCCCACGCTCATCGTGTGCGACGAGCCGGTTTCCGCGCTCGACCTGTCCACGCAGGCCCGCGTGCTCGAGCTGTTCCTCGAGATCCAGGAGCGGACGAGGGTCGCGTACCTCTTCATCTCACATGACCTCGCGGTCGTCCGCGAGATGTCGCACCGCGTCGCCGTCCTGCTGCACGGTGAGATCGTCGAGTGGGGCGACGGCGACACCGTCACCTCCGCGCCCGAGCACCCGTACACGCAGCGGCTGCTGCTCGCGTCGCCCGTACCCGACCCCGCGGCGCAGGAGCAGCGGCGCGCGGACCGCCTGCGGCTCAAGGAGATCCAGGCGGAGCAGGATCTCCAGGCCGGCGCCGCCTGAACCTGCCACGCCCGCAGCACCCACCCGCCGCACCGTCGCGGTGCCGAAGGAGGTCGCCATGACAGTCCCAACCCGTGCATCGCCCCTCTGGGGTGTCGCCACCGCAGGCCATCGGTCCGACGGCGACGACACCACCTCGGACACGTCCTTCCCCGAGCTCGCCGCGCCGCGCGTGGCCCGGATGGGCCGCGGGTCCCTGCGCTGATCGGCGCGGACGGACGGCTCCGGATCGCGAAAACCTTGACACCTTAAGATTTTCGTGGCTATAGTCGTCGTACCCCCGGGACCATCGCGTAGAACACCACGTGGGCCGCCCCCTCGCGACCCTCAGGCAAGGAAGCCTCATGACCCTCTCAGATGAAGCGGTCCTCGCGTCGGAGTCGATGGACGACTCCTCGCGCCTCACCGCCGAGTTCGGATCCCCCCGCAAGACCATCGGGCTCGTCCTGGTCGCCGCCCTCGGCATGTACATCATGGCGATGAGCATGTCGACCGCGCTGTCGCTGCGCATCGCCGCCGTCGCGCCCGACACCAAGGACATCGTCTACAGCCGGACCGTCGCGGTCGGCGCACTGCTCATGCTCGTCGTCATCCCGCTCGCGGGGGCGCTGTCCGACCGCACCACCAGCCGGTTCGGCCGCCGTCGCCCATGGATCGTGGGCGGCCTCGGCGTCGCGCTCGTCGCCGGCGTGATCGCGGGTGCGACCAGCAACGTCGCCATCATCGGAGCCGCCTACGTGGTCCTTGTGGTCGCGATGCAGTCGGCCTTCAACGCCTACGCCGTGATCCCCGTGGAGGCGGTCCCCGACTCCATGCGCGCCCGCGTCATGGGAATCATGGGCCTGTTCGGTGCGCTCGCGTTCTCCGGCGGCTCGTACCTGGCGGGCGCCCTCGTCGGCCAGCCGCTGCTGATCCTCTCGGTGCCCGTCGCCCTTGCGATCGTCACCACGCTTCCGCTGCTGCTGATGTACCGCGACCCGGTGAAGACCCGCGCCGAGGTGCCCGCACTCGACGTCAAGGGCCTCGTCGGCGGACTGATCGTCAACCCCCGCAAGCACCCGAACTTCGGATGGACCTGGCTGGCCCGCCTGCTCGCAGGCGTCGCGATGGCCGCGCTGTTCACCTACTTCGTCTACTTCATGATCGACGTGCTCGAGGTGCCGCTGCCCGAGGTCGGTGCGAAGGCCGGCCTGCTCACGCTCATCTCCGCACCCATCTCGATCGTGTTCTTCACCGCGTCGGGCTGGCTGTCCGACAAGGTCGGCCGCCGCAAGCCGTTCGTCGCCGTCGCGGCGATCCTCATGGCCTCCGCGCTCGTGATCGGCGCGACGGCGCACACGTTCGCCGCCTTCGTGGTCGCCTGGTGCGTGTTCGCGGTCGGCCAGTCGATGTACCTCACCGTCGACCTCGCCCTGTGCGCGTCGGTGCTGCCCGACGCGAAGGACGCGGGCAAGGACATGGCCGTCTTCGGCCTCGCGCTCAACATCCCGAACATCGTGGTGCCGGCCGTCGGCCCCGCGGTGCTCGCGATCGGCGCCGGCCACAACTACGCGCTCCTATGGATCGGCTCGGCCGTCCTGTGCCTCGCAGGGGCCGCCATCATGCCGCTCATCAAGGGCGTCCGCTAGCCCGCATCCGGGACCGGGCCCATCCGGGGCCCGGTCCCTCCCGCACCACCAGCTCATCTACTGATCTCGAGGTACCTCCCATGACCAGCACCTTCCCCTCCGACTTCCTCTGGGGCGTTGCCACCGCGGGCCACCAGGGCGAGGGCGACAACGTCCACAGTGACATCTGGACGCTGGAGCACACGACGCCGTCGCTCTTCTCCGAGCCGAGCGGGCCCGCGTGCCGCTCGTACGAGCGCTGGGAGGAGGACCTCGACCTCGCCGCCGGGCTGGGCCTCAACGCCTTCCGCTTCTCCGTCGAGTGGGCGCGCGTCGAGCCCCGCCGCGGCGAGATCGACGAGGCCGCGCTCGACCACTACGAGCAGGTGGTCGACGGCTGCCTCGCCCGCGGTCTCGCGCCCGTGGTCACCTTCAACCACTTCGCGTCGCCGCACTGGTTCTCCGCCGCCGGCTCGTGGCTCGCGGACGATGCCGCTGACCTGTTCGCGGCGCAGTGCGACCGGGTGATGGCCCGGTTCGGCGACAGGATCGCCGTCGCTGTCACCATCAACGAGCCCAACCTCGAGCAGCTGCTCCACGCGAGCGGCAAGCTGCCCCCGATCGCCGAGCAGATCAAGCTCGAGATGCTCGCCGCCGCCGCGCGCGACGCGGGCACGGAGCGCTACTACGCGTCCAACGTCATCCCGGCCGCGCTCGAGGGTGAGTTCACGGACGGGCTCACGCGCGCGCATCGTGCCGCGGTCGCCGCCATCAAGGCGCGCCGCCCCGACCTGCCCACCGGCGTCTCCATCGCGATCATCGACGAGGTCGCGCTCGACGGGGGCGAGCAGCGCCGCGACGCCAAGCGAGCGGCGGTCTACGACCACTGGCTCGAGGTCGCGCGTGACGACGACTTCATCGGCGTGCAGAACTACGAGTCGATCTTCCACGGCCCCGACGGCGAGGTGGTGCCCGACGGTCCGCGCAACGGCATGGGCACCCTCATCGAGCCCGCGTCGGTCGCCCGCGCCGCGGAGTACGCGCACCGCGTCTCCGGCGTGCCGGTCCTGGTCACCGAGCACGGCATGCAGACCGACGACGACGCCCAGCGCGCCGCCTTCATCCCCGCCGCGCTCGCCGCGCTCGGGGATCAGATCGCGGCCGGCACCCCGGTGCTCGGCTACTGCCACTGGACGCTGCTCGACAACTTCGAGTGGATCTTCGGGTACGGCCCCAAGCTCGGGCTCGTCTCCGTCGACCGCGAGACCTTCGACCGGACCGTCAAGCCGTCCGCCCACGTGCTCGGCGAGATCGTGCGCGAGCACCGCAGCGCGAGCATCGCGCGAGCCTGACATGCCGCTGACCATCGCCCGCCGCTGCCGCGTCATCATCGACAATGACTTCGCGGGGGACCCCGACGGGCTCCTCGCGCTCGCGCATCACCTGTTGTCGCCCGGGCACCGCGTCGACGCGATCACGAGCTCGCGGCTGTCACCCGTCTTCGGCCCGCCCGAGGGCGGCGCGGCGGCCGGCGCGGCGTACGCCGCGGAGCTCGTCGACCTGATCGGCGGGCCCGCACCCGAGGTCGCCGCCGGTGGGGACGCGCCCGTCGACCTCGCGGCGGTCGCGGCCGGGTCGGAGATCTCCGCCGCGGCACGGACGATCATCGCGCACGCGCGGAGGGGCGATGCGCTACCCCTCACCCTCGTGTGCGGCGGCCCGTTGACCAACGTCGCCGAGGCACTTGCGGCTGCGCCCGACATCGCGGCGCGGCTGACGCTCGCGTGGGTCGGAGGCTCCGTCGCCGACGCCGAGGAGTACAACCGGGACACGGACGCCGAGGCCGCCGCCTACGTGCTCGGCATCCCCGGGCTCGAGGTGCGCCAGTTCCCCCTCGAGACGTACCGGCGGCTCGCGTGGAGCGTGGCCCAGATCCAGGACCTGCTCGGCTCGTGCGGCGAGCTCGGCGCGTGGCTCTGGCGGCGCTTCGACGAGCTGCCGCTCCCTCCGGGCTTCGCGGTCGATGCCGTGTGGCCGCTCGGCGACAGCGCACCCCTGCTCGGGACGGCCCTGTCCGGGGAGTCGAGCACCTGGGAGGCGGGGGAGCACGCGCTCGTCTGCGCCGCACCCGACGCCGCCCTCGTCCTCGGCGACATGGCCGCCCTGTTCCGCCGCCACGCCGCACACCGCTGACCTTTCCGCCTTCGACCGCAAGGAACCGACTCGCATGACCTCGCTTCACCTCGACCCCGTCACCATCGAGCACCACCGCGAGCCGCTCGGCATCGGCGAGGCCGCGCCCCGCCTGTCGTGGGTCGCGCGCACCGCCGAGGCCGGCTGGCGTCAGAGCGCCTACGAGCTGCGCGTCACCGACCCGGATGGCGTCACGGCGCCGTTCACCACGGGCCGCGTCGTGTCCGCCGACCAGGTGCTGGTCTCCTGGCCGGCCGCCCCGCTGGGGTCGCGGGAGCGGCGCGAGGTCGCCGTGCGGGTGTGGGGTCCCGAGGGCGACGGGCCCTCCGCGTGGAGCGAGCCGACGGTCGTCGAGGCCGGCCTGCTCGACCCGGGCGCGTGGGAGGCCGTCATGGTGGGCCCCCGTCTGCCCGAGCCCGGCACCGAGGGCGAGCCCGCGGCGCTGCTGCGCGGATCGGTGGCGGTCCCCGCCGACATCGTGAGGGCACGCCTGCGCGCGACAGCCCACGGCATCGTCACCCTGCACCTCAACGGGAGCGTGGTCGGCGAGGACGTGCTCACGCCCGGCTGGACCACCTACGACAGGCGCCTCCGGTACGCGACCTACGACGTCACCGACCTGGTGCGCGCCGGGGAGAACGTCGTCGGCGCCCACCTCGCCGACGGCTGGTACCGCGGCTACCTGGGCTTCTGGGGCCAGCGCGACGTCTACGGCGACCGCACCGGCGTGCTGCTCCAGCTCGAGGTCGATCACGCCGACGGCACGCGCACCATCGTCGGCACCGACGAGACCTGGCGCTGGGCGCTCGGCCCCGTCACCCGCGCGGACCTCTACAAGGGCGAGACCCACGACGCGCGCCGCGAGCTCGCCGGCTGGGACGCGCCCGGCTTCGACGCCTCCGCGTGGGAGGCGGTCGACGCGATCCCGTGCGACCTGACGCGCCTCGTGGCCCCCACGGGTCCCGCGGTGCGCCGCACGCGCATCGTCCACCCCGTCGAGATCCTCACCACGCCCTCCGGCGCGACGGTCGTGGACCTGGGGCAGAACCTCGTCGGCCGCATGCGCCTCAGGTTCCCCGACGCGCCCGCCGGCACCGTCGTGGGCCTGCGCCACGCCGAGGTGCTCGAGCACGGCGAGCTCGGCACCCGGCCGCTGCGCGCCGCCACCCAGGCGGACGAGATCGTGCTCGACGGCCGCGGCCCGCGCGAGTGGGAGCCGCAGTTCACGATCCACGGCTTCCGCTACGTCGAGGTCACCGGCTGGCCCGGCACGCTCGCCGCGGAGGACCTCGAGGCCGTCGTGATCCACACCGACATGCGCCGCACCGGCACCTTCGCGTGCTCGGACCCGCTGCTCGACCGCCTGCACGAGAACGTCGTGTGGAGCACGCGCGGCAACTTCGTCGACGTGCCCACCGACTGCCCGCAGCGCGACGAGCGCCTGGGCTGGACCGGCGACCTCCAGGTCTTCGCGCCCACCGCATCGTTCCTGTTCGACACCGCCGGCATGCTCACGGGCTGGCTCGCCGACCTCGCCGCCGACCAGGCGCCCGACGGCAACGTGCCGCCGTACGTGCCGTTCATGGGCACCGACCCGCACATGCCGCCGCTCGGCGCGGAGGCGGGCTGGGGCGACGCCGCGACGCTCGTGCCGTGGACGCTGTACGAGCGCTCGGGCGACGCGGGCATCCTCGCCGCCCAGTGGCCCTCGATGACCGCCTGGGTCGACGCGTTCGCCGCGCGGGCGGGGGAGCGGCTCGACTTCTCCTCGGGCGGCTTCTCGTTCGGCGACTGGCTCGACGCGTCCGCCCCCGACGACCAGCCGTGGAAGGCACGCGTGCCGTGGCAGCTGGTGTCCACCGCCTACCTCGCCCGGTCCGCGCGCGTGGTCGCGTCCGCGGCGGAGGTCCTGGGGGACGATGCGGCGGCCGCCCGGTACGCCGACCTCGCCGAGCGCACCGGGGCGCGCTTCCGCGCCGAGTACCTCACCGCGAGCGGCCGCGCCGCCTACCCGGCGCAGACCGCCTACGCCCTCGCGATCGCGTTCGACCTGCTGCTGCCCGAGCAGCGCGAGCACGCCGGCGCGCTGCTCGCCGAGCAGGTGGCGGTCGACGGCTTCCACATCGGCAGCGGCTTCCTGGGCACCCCGCTCGTGTGCGACGCGCTCGCCGACACGGGCCACGGCGCCACGGCGTGGGGCCTGCTGCTGCAGAAGGCGTGCCCCTCGTGGCTGTACCCGGTGTCGATGGGGGCGACCACCATCTGGGAGCGCTGGAACTCGATGCTCGAGGACGGGTCCATCAACCCCGGCGGCATGACGTCGTTCAACCACTACGCGTTCGGCTCCGTCGCGGACTTCCTGCACCGCCGTGTCGCGGGCCTCGCGCCCGCCGCGCCGGGCTACCGGCGGATCCGCGTCGCGCCGCTGCCGAGCCGGGAGCTCGACTGGGCCGAGGCGTCGCACGAGACGCCGTACGGCACCGCGTCCGTGTGCTGGGACCGCGACGGTTCCGCGATCGCGCTGGCCGTGACGGTGCCGCCGTCGACCACCGCGGAGATCGTGCTGCCCGACGGTTCGGAGCCTATCGAGGTGGCCGCCGGCGAGCACCGGTTCGCGTGCGTGCTGCCGGTCGAGGAGGCCGCCGGCCGGCCAGCCGAGTTCGTGGCCGACTGAGCCGACGGCGCGCCGCGCTACGGGCGCGGTGAGGGCCGCAGCCCGGCCTCGATCCGGTCGAGCGCGGCGGTCACCGCGGGCACGTCTGCATCCTCGCCGTCGAGCGCGGCGCGCATGCGGCCCGACCAGTACGCGTGCAGCAGCGCGACGCCCTCATCGGCGAGCGCGGTGGCCTCGAGGCGTGCCTGGCGGTGGTCGTCGGGGTCCGGGGTGCGCCGCACGAGCTCCTTGTCCTCGAGGGCGCGCAGCGCCGCCGACAGGTTCGGGCGCTTGAGTCCGGTCGCCGCGGCGACGGCGCTCGGCGTCGCGCCCGGGTGGTGGTGGATCCAGCGCAGCACGGCGGTCTCGGTGCCGGTGATCGGCACCACGCCGACGCCCGCCGCGTGCGGGTCGAGCTCGCGCGCAATGCGCAGGATGGACTCGGCGAGCTCCGCGAGCTCGCGGTCGGAGGGTCGTTCCTCGGCCATGGGGGAAGGGTACCGGCGCCTCGGCCGGTCAGTTATGATTTCATAATCATTCTTCCCGAGGAGTCCCCGTGACCACCACCGCAGCGTCCCCGCGCTCCCAGGCCGCCGCCACCGCATCGGCCGGCATCCCCGCCGTCCTGCTCGCCGTGCTCGGCCTCCTGTCGGCCATCGCCCCGTTCGCCACGGACCTGTACCTGCCCGCGTTCCCGCGGATGGCCGAGGACCTCGGCACGGGCGCGACCGCCGTGCAGCTCACGCTCACCGCGTTCCTGGTCGGCGTCACCGCCGGCCAGCTGGTGTTCGGGCCCCTGTCGGACCGCTTCGGGCGCGTGCCCCCGCTCGTCGGCGGCGCGGTCCTCATGGTGGCGGCGGGCGTCGCGTCAGTCCTCGCGCCCACCACGGGCGTGCTCATCGCCGCGCGCCTCGCGCAGGGCCTCGGCGGCGCCGCGGGCATGGTGATCGGGCGCGCGGTGATCTCCGACCTCGCGACCGGCAAGGCCGCGGCCCGCGCCTTCAGCCTCATGATGATCGTCGGCGGCGTCGCCCCCGTGGTCGCCCCCATCGCGGGCGGACTCCTGGTCGAGCCGATCGGCTGGCGCGGGATCCTCGCGGTGGTGCTCGCGCTGTCCGTCGTGATGCTCGTCGCGATCCTCGCAGTGGTGCGCGAGACCTACCCGGCCGAGCGCCGCATCGTCCACCGCGCGGAGCGCGCCGCCACCGGCTCGCCGCTGCGCGCGCTGCGGTCGGGCCGCTTCCTCGGCTACACCGCGACCTTCACCTTCGCGTTCGGCGTGATGATGGCCTACATCTCCGCGTCGCCGTTCGTCTATCAGGACATGATGGGGCTCGGCTCGACCGGCTACGGGCTCGCGTTCGGCGTCAACGCGCTCGGGCTCGTCGTGGTGAGCGGCGTCTCCGCCAGGCTCGCGGCGACGCGCGACGTGCGCGCGCTCCTGGCCGTGGGGATCGGGACGATGCTCGCGTCCACCCTGGTATTCGGCCTCCTGGTCGCGGCGGGGGTCGGGGCCGGGCGGCTGGCGATCCCGCTGTTCGCCGCGGTGTCGAGCCTGGGTCTCGTCCTCGGCAACGCGACGGCGCTCGCCCTGGGCGCCGTCCCCGCGGCCGCGGGCGCGGCGTCCGCGGTGCTCGGCGCGTCGCAGTTCGGGCTCGCCGCGCTGGTCTCGCCGCTGGTGAGCGTCGGCGGCACGGCCACGGCGGCGCCGCTCGCGCTCGTCATGGTCGCGTGCGCGGTGGTCGCGACGGCGACGCTTGTCGTCACGATTCGCCGGGCGCGCTGAGCGCGGCCCCGGCGGCGCCTCGACGCCCGGCGACGAGAGCCACGGCGAGCGGCCCGAGCAGCGCGCCCGCGCCCACCACCGCGACCAGCGCCCACGCGGATCCGCCCGCCCCGGCGAGCGGCGACGCGATCGCGCCGGCGGTGAACTGCACGATGCCGAGCAGACCCGACGCGGCGCCGGCGCGGGTGCGCGCGGCCGCCATCGCGAGCGTGGTCACCGACGGGATGATGAGACCGATGCTCGCGATCGCGAGGAACAGGCCCGCGAGCACCACGGCGAGCGACCCGGCGGCGACCCCGATGCCGAGAACCACCGCACCCGCCGCCGACGACGCGTGGCCCGCCGCGAGGATCCGCGCCGAGCCGACCCGCGCGACCAGGTGCCGCGTGGTCATCGACGCGGCCACGATCCCGACCGCGTTCAGCGAGAACGCGTAGCTGTACTGCTGCGGCGACAGCCCGAACCCCTCCTGCAGCACGAACGACGACGCCCCGATGTACCCGAACAGCACCGCGCCGATCGCGCCCGTCGCCCCGAGGTAGGCGAGGAACGGCCGGAGGCTCAGCACGGCCCCGAGCTCGCGCACGATCGCGCCGGGCCGAGGCGGGATACGCCGCTCGCGCGGGAGCGTCTCCGGGAGCGCGCGGGCGGACAACGCGGTGAGGGCGAGCGCGGCGACGGCCAGCACCACGAACATGCCCCGCCAGTCGGTGACCCGCGCGAGCGCGCCGCCGAGCAGGGGAGCGATGACCGGCGCGATGGACGCGGTCGCGCCGAGCGTCGCGTACGCGCGGCCGGCGGCGGTGTCCGGGTAGACGTCCGCCACGATCGCCCGCGTCACCACGAGGCACGCGGCCGCGGCGAGCCCCGTCACGAACCGCAGCGCGAGCAGCAGCCCGATCGAGGGGGCGAGCGCGCTGAGCACGTGCGCGGCCGCGTAGGCGAGGCCTCCCAGGAGGAGCGGCAGCCGGCGTCCGACCGCGTCGCTCACGGGGCCGAGCACCAGCTGCCCGCCCGCCACGCCCACGAGGACGGCGGACAGCGTCGCCGCCGCGGCCGCCGCGCTGATCGAGAGGTCCGCCTGGAGGCGCGGCAGCACCGGCATGTAGACGTCGGTGGTGAAGACCACGAGCGCGGTGAACGAGGCGAGCAGCGGCACCAGCCGTCGCGGCGCCTCGCCGAGGACCTGGCTCACGCGCTCGCCCGGCCCCGCGCGGACGGCAAGGCCGCCGTGCCCGCCGCGCCCGCATCGTCCGTCACTCCTGTCACATCTGTCATTGCGAATCGTTCGAGGAGCTCGACCAGGTTGCCCTCCCGATCCGCCACGAACGCCATCCGGATCCCCGGCTCCGGGGACGGGCGCGGCGTCATCACCTCGCGCGCCCCCAGAGCGACCAGCCGCGCGAATGCCGCGTCGAGCCCGCTCACGTCGAACGCCATGTGCCCGAAGCCCTCGCGCAGCGCCGCCTCCGCGGGATCCACCGGCCGCGGGCCCGCCGCGGATCCCTCGCGGTGCAGCAGCTCGAGCCGCCCGCCGTGCGCGTCGCGCAGCATGACGAACGACAGCCCGATCGCGTCCACCCGCCCCTCGAAGTCCACCTCCAATGAGAAGGCGTCGCGGTACCAGGACGATGCGGCGGCCAGGTCTGCGACGTTGAGCCCGACGTGGTCGAGGCGTGCGCGCTCAGGCATGGACGTTGAGCCCCGCCGGGTCGGACGTGAGGTACGACGCGATCCGCCCGTGCGGGTCGCGGGCCCCGCGGATCTCCTCGAGCCGCGCGTGGTGCGCGGGGGAGAGGAACCGGTCGTTGCGCGCCGTGAAGTCCGTGTCGCCCAGGTAGACGCCGACGCCTCCGTCCCGGGCGATCGCCGCGGTCTGGGCGTGCACGCGTGACCGGTAGCGAGCATCGTCCGCCGCGTCGCTGTAGATGAGGTACGTCGCGACGTACACGTTGCCCTCCACGGAGAACGCCATGTCGGGCAGCTCGCGCGTGGGCGCCCAGCCGTACCAGATGGAGAACGAGTGCTCGGTGTCGAGCCCGCGCCAGATGTCGAGCAGCAGCGGGGCGAGGGTCTCGGCGGGGGCGTCCGTCCACGCGCAGTCGACCGCGTAGCGGTGGCCCTCGGGGTTCTGCCCGGCCTGCGCGGCGTTCTCCTCCTCGATCGAGGTGGGCGCGGTGACGTGGCCTAGCTCGCGGCCGGCGACGGGGCAGTCGCCCAGACCCGCGAGCAGCGCCCGGGCCTCCTCGTCCGAGTCGGCCATGCAGGTCGCATGGAGCAGCAGGACCGTGCCGCCGGGGTGGGTCACGCCCTCGTGCAGCGGCACGTCCGGCAGGCGCGTCGCGGCCATCACGGGCTCGACGCGGCGGTCGAGCGTGGGCAGGACCGCGTGCAGCCAGTGGATCACCGCCTCCGCGTCGTCGAGGGCGAACGTCCAGGTGTCGTGCCACATCGCGGCGGGCTTGGCATAGGTCTGGAGGTGGAAGCGGGTGACGATGCCCGGGAAGCCGGGGCCCGCGCCGCGCGCCGCCCAGTAGAGGTCCGCGTGCTGGGTGGCGTCCGCGCGGACGAGCTCGCCGTCCGCCGTGACGACGTCGATCGCGACGATGCTCTCGCACGCCCAGCCGTTGAGCCGCCCGTTCCAGCCCTGGCCGCCCTGGAGCAGGAAGCCGCCGATGCCGACGCTGGGGCAGTGCCCGCCGGGGAACGCGCGGCCGCGCGCGGCGAGGTACGGCGCGAGCTCCTCGCCGCCCTTGGTGGCCGGGCCCGCGGCCACGACGCCCGTCGACTCGTCGTAGGACAGCGAGCGCAGCGCGCCGAGGTCGATGAGCAGCGCGTCGTCGCGCACGCTCCACGCCGCCCACGAGTGGCCGCCCGAGCGCACCGACACCGTCCAGCCGCGTTCGATCGCGAGGCGCACGCCGGCGGCCACGTCCTCGGCGTCGGCCGCCTCGAGCACCGCGGCCGGATAGCGGTCGGGCCTGCGGGCGTTGAAGACGCGGCCCACGCGGGCCTCCTCGTACGCGGGCTCGCCGCGCATAGTCAACCGTCCGCGCACCCCCGGGCGGCCGTCGACCGCGGCGGTCATCCCACCACCGCCGCGCCGCCGTCGACCGGGATGTTCGCGCCGGACACGTGGGACGCCTCGTCGCTCGCGAGGAACAGGATCGCGTTCGCGACGTCCTCGGCCTGGCCCCACTTCCTGAGGGGCACGCGGGAGAGGATCTGCTCGGCCGGGCCGTCGGGGTCCTCGAGCATGGGCGTGGTGTGCGGGGTCTGGGTCATGGCGGGGGAGACGGCGTTGACGCGGATGCGGTGCGGGCCACCCTCGACCACCAGGTGGTTCGTCAGCGCGAGCACCCCGCCCTTGGCGGCGCCGTGCGCGTTCTGCGGCATGAACCACGCGCCGCGCGACGCCGAGATCGACCCGATGTTCACCACCGAGCCGCCGCCGCGCGTGATGAGGTACGGCCAGGCCGCGCGGGTGACGAGGAAGACGATGTCGAGCTCGTTGCGCATGGTGAAGGACCAGTCCTCGTAGGACAGGACGTCGATCGCGCCGAAGCGGATCGCGGACGCGTTGTTCACGAGGATGTCGACCCCGCCGCCGAGCGCGGCCGCCGCGTCCACCCACGCCGACGCGCCGTCGGGCGTCGCGAGGTCGACCGGCGCGATCGCGTCCATGCGGCCGCCCGCGTCGCGCGCGAGCGCGACCGTCTCCTCGGATGTGGCGGGATCGAGGTCGCAGCCGATCACGTGCGCGCCCTCGCGGGCGAACGCGAGGGCGGTTGCGCGGCCGATGCCGCCGCCCGTGCCGGTGACGAGGGCGACCTTGCCGGCGAGCCGGCCCGTCACGCGGTCGGCTCCGCGTGGGCGAGGTCCACGAGCGCGCCGCCGCCGAAGTTCTCGTCGTGGTGCGAGGCCATCCTGAGGATCGGGTAGGCGGTCGCGCGCATCTCGGCCTCGTAGGCCCCGATCGCGTCCTCGAGCGGGCGCTCGCCGCGGCCCACCTCGGCGAGGCGGTCGACCAGCACCGCGGCGTCGTTGAGGGACACGTTCGCGCCCATGCCGAGCGTGGGCAGCATGGCGTGGGCGGAGTCGCCGATGATCGTCACGCGCGAGGGCTCCCAGCTCTCGGCCGGGTCGAGGAAGCCGAACGGGACGGCGAACATCGACGGCACGTCCATCGCCGCGATGATCGCCCTGGTGGCCGGGTGCCAGCCGTCGATCGCGGCGAGCATCGCGTCGCGGATCCGCTCCGCGGTCTCGAGCGTCCACTCCTCGGCGGGCGGGATCTCGGTGCCCGGCGGCACGGAGCAGCTGGCCATGATGTACGGCTCGACGGGCTCGAGCGGGACGTCGGGCGCGATCTCGGCGCACGCCTCGTCGGCGGGGCGGCGCGGCCGGTACGTGGCCGCCAGGAGGCGCGAGCCGTGGCGGTCGACGATCATCTGCACGCCCTCGTCGAGCAGCGCCGGCAGCTGCGCCTGCAGCTCCTCCGTGATGATCGTGCGCCCGAAGATACCGATCCCGTCGATGCCCGTGCGCACCACCTGCACGTCCGGGAGCAGCTGGCGGCGCACCGCCGAGTTGATGCCGTCGGCGCCGACGAGCACGTCGCCGCGCACCTCGGTGCCGTCGGACAGCGTCACGGTGACGCCCGCATCGTCCTGCGCGAAGGACGCGACGCCGAGGCCCGCGTGGTAGACGTCGTCGAGGCGCGCCATGAGGATCTGGCGCAGCTGGCGGCGGTGCACGCCGGTGTCGGGGAAGGGGCCCTCCTTGGGCGGGATGAGCGGGGGTTGCGAGCTGAGCTCGTGGAGCTGCTCGTCGCGCACGATCGAGCCGGTGCGGACGTAGTTGACGCGCGAGGTGGCCTGGTAGAGGCGGAAGAGGTCCTCGGGCAAGCAGCGCTCGAGCGCGTCGCCGCCCATGGGGTTGACGTGGAGGTAGTAGCCCTGGCGGTGCTCGACGGTGTCGTGGCGCTCGTAGACGTCGACCGTGTGGCCGGCGCGGAGCAGGCCGTGGGCGGCGGTGAGCCCGGCCAGGCCGCCGCCGGCGATGATCACGTGGAGCGGGTGGAAGGCCATGCGTGCACTCCTTTGTGCGGGGCGCCGCCCGGGGGACCGGGCAACTTTCGTTTCGTGAAAACGGCTTTCATGTGGAGGGTAGCGCCGCCCGGCTGTCGGCGCCAGCCTCGCGCGACGGCCGGGTGGGCGCCGGGACGATGCGCGGCGCGCCCGCCTGGACAGGTGCCCGCCTCGTGCCCTACGGTTCGTGAAAGCGACTTTCACACTGTGAGAACTCAAGGAAGAGTGAGCAGATGGCACGTTGGCTGAACCTCGAGGGCAAGGGCGCCCTCGTCATCGGAGCGGGCGGCCTGGGCGGCGCGAGCGCGCGCAGCCTGGCCCGGCAGGGCATGGCGACCGTGGTGGTCGACCGCGACGCCGCCGCGCTCGAGCGGCTCGTGGGCGACTCGCCCGCCGAGGGCGGCGAGCTGCTCGGCGTGGTCGCCGACATCTCGACGCCCGAGGCGTGCCGCGACGCGGTCGCGGAGGCCGTCGCGATGGTAGGCGAGCCGCGCGCCTTCGTGCACGCGGTGGGGCGCAATGACCGCCGGCCCGTCCTCGAGCTGGGCGACGACGACTGGCAGTCGATCCTCACCCTCAACCTCTCGACGGCATGGTGGCTGGGCCAGGAGGTGGGGCGCCGCATGGTCGCCGCGGGCGAGGGGCGGATGGTCTTCGTGTCGTCCGTCTCCGCGCTGCTCGCGCACGCCCATCACGCCCCCTATGCCGCGACCAAGGGCGGCATCAACCAGATGATGCGGGTGATGGCGCGCGAGTGGGCGCCGCACGGCATCACGGTCAACGCCGTGGGCCCCGGCTACGTCGAGACCGACCTCACGCGCGCCTACCTGGACCGCGACGGGCACCGCGAGGAGCTCGAGTCGCTCGTGCCGGCGCGCCGCCTCGGCGTCCCGGCCGAGGTGGCCGACGCCGTCACGTTCCTCCTGTCCGACCGCGCCGCGTTCATCACCGGCCAGTGCCTGTACGTCGACGGCGGCCGGACCCTCGTATGAGCGTCCACCCCCGCGACCTCCCGCTCGCCGACGCCCGCGTGCTCGTCGCGCGCGCGGTCGACAAGGCCGAGCAGCTCGGGCTGCGCGGCGCGATCGCGCTCGTCGGCGCCTCCGGCGCGGTGGTCACCGCCTCCCGGCTCGACCGCGGCGGCCCCGGCGGCATGGCGCGGGCCCGCTCGAAGGCGTGGATCTCCGCGACCCAGCAGATCCCCACCGCCGAGCACCTGCACCGCATGACCACGCTGCCCGCGCCCATCGCGGGCGGCTTCGTCGCCGCCTCGCCCGAGGCAGTCTTCCCCGGGGCCGGCGGGATGCCGATCACCGTCGACGGCGTGGTGGTGGGCGGCATCGCGGCCTCCGGCGCGACCGTGAGCCCGTTCCTCCCGCGGGGCGTGGCCCCCGAGGTGGTGAGCGCGGACGGCGAGCCCGCCAACCCCGAGGACCTCCTCATCGCGTACGCCCTCGGCGTGCCGTACGCGGGCCAGCACGGCGACGACCGCGCCCGCTGGGCCGACCGCTTCGGCGACCTGGTGGTCGCGCCCTCCGACGCCCTCGGGATGCGCCCGGCGCCCGTCGCCTCCCGCCAGCACGAGCTCGCGTGGGCCGCCGGGCTGTGCGACGCCGTCATCGCGGCCGCCGCGGCGCGCGGCCTGCGGGTCGCTGTCTCCGTGGTCGACCGCGGCGGCGACCCGATCCGCGAGGACCGGATGGACGATGCGGTGGCCGGGGGCGTCGACGTCGCGCGGGCGACCGCGTCCGCCGCCGCGCGGTTCGGGGTCCCGAGCGCAGACCTCGGCGGGGCCTTCGGCGCCGCCGCCCCCGCGCTCGGCGCCCTCGCGTCGTCCCCGTTCCTGGCCGCGCCCGGCGGGGCACCGCTCGTGGTCGACGGCCGCGTGGTCGGCGGCCTCGGCGTCGGCGGAGCGGACCCCGAGGCCTGTGCCGCTCTCGCCGCGGAGGCGGCCCGATGACCGCCCCGACCCGCGTCGCGGTGCTGGGATGCGGCGCGATCGGCAGCCTCTACGCCGCCCACCTCGCGCGCGTGCCCGCCGTCGAGGTGTGGGCCGTCGACCCCTGGGCGGAGCACATGGCGGCGATCGCCCGCGACGGCCTGCGCGTCACCGGCGCCGCGGACTTCGTCGCTCCCGTGCGCGCGCTCACCGACGCCGCCGACCTGCCGCCGTGCGACCTCGCGATCGTCGCGACCAAGGCCGGCCACACCCGCGAGGCGGTCGCGGCCGCCGCCCACGCCCTGCGCGACGCCGCCGTCGCGAGCGTGCAGAACGGCCTGGGCAACGAGGAGACCATCGCGTCCGTCGTCCCGCGGGTGATCCGCGGCACCATCGTCACCGCCGGCGCCGTCACCGCGCCCGGAGCGGTCCGCTACGACGCCCCCGGCGACTCGTGGCTCGGGCCGTTCGAGCCGAGCCCCGCATCGTCCACCGACGTCGCGCGGCTCGCCGACCTGCTCACCCGCGGCGGCCTGCGCGCCTTCGCGATGGACGATGCGCGCGGCCCCCAGTGGACCAAGGTCGTCTTCAACGCGGCCACCAGCCCGCTCGCCGCCCTCACCGGCCTCACCGTCGGCCAGGTGTGCACGCATCCCGGGCTGCGCGCGCGGGTCGACGCGCTCATCGCCGAGGCCGAGGCCGTGTGCGCCGCCGCGGGCATCGCGCTGCTGCGCGACCCGGCCGAGGCCGTCGAGGAGGCGATCGCGGAGGCCTTCGCGCATCGTCCCTCGATGCTCCAGGACGTCATCGCGCGGCGGCCCACCGAGGTCGACGCGCTCAACGGCGGCATCGCCGCCGAGGGCGGCCGCGTGGGCGTCTCCACCCCGCTGCACGAGGCGATGGTCGCGCTCGTGCACGGGCTCGAGTCGAGCTGGGTCGACGACCCGCGCGTGGACCACTGAGGGAGGCCGGACATGACGAAGGTGCTGGGGCTCGCGTGCGGGGAGGTCGGCGGCAGCGCCGAGATCCTGCTGATCGAGGCGCTGCGCGCGGCGGGGGAGTCCGGCGCCGCGACGGAGCTCGTGCGGCTGGCCGACCTGCGGCTCGACGGCGGGGACGACGACGCGGACTGGTTCTGGGAGCGGCTCATCGAGTGCGACGCGTGGATCATCAGCGCGCCGATCATCAGCCGCACCGTGCCGGGCCGGCTCAAGGTGCTGGGCGACCGGCTGCTCGGGCCCAACGCCGACGCCGCGATCATCAAGGGCCTGCTCGAGGTGCGGCGCGCGGGCGGCTCGCCGGCCGTGCCGTTCCGCGTCGACGAGCGTGTGCTGCGGCCCCGCGTCGCGGGCTTCATCGCGTGCGGCGGCTCGCTCACCCCGCAGTGGAAGGCGCTCGCGCTGCCCGTCATGCACACGCTGACGTTCTCGATGAGCACGTCCGTGGTCGACCAGATGGTGGTCGAGGGGGCCGGGACGCCGCGCTCCGTGGTGCTCGATCCCGACGCGGTGGGGCGGGCGGGTCGGCTCGGGCGCCACGTCGCGAGCCAGATCGGGCGACCCTTGGGGGAGGCGGAGTATCTCGGCCCGCCCGGGGTCTGCCCGATGTGCCACCTCGACGTCGTGGTGCTGCGCGGCGCGGACGTCGAGTGCGCCACGTGCGGCGCGCGCGGCCGCCTCGCCGACGCTTCGGGCCGTGTGGAGTGGACCGACCTCGACACCTCCGTCATCTCGATGGCAGAGCGCCACGCGCACTACGAGGAGCTCGTCGCGACCGCCCAGGCGCACGCCGCCCAGGCCGCAGTGGTCGAGGAGCGTGCGGCGCCGTACCGGGAGGCGGTGGTGACCCGACCGCCCCGCTGAGCGCCGCCGCGGCGAGGTCACAACCTCGTCTCGGCGGCGCGGACCGTAGACAACCCACGACGCGGTGTTTAACATGTTGAACACCGACGAAAGTCGCTTTCACGATGTGAAAGTCTGCAGGACACCCCGTATCGCGGAATCAAAGGAGATCCCCGTGAGCAGCACCCGTCTTCACCTCAAGCGCTCGGCGGCCGTCATGGGCGCCGCGACCGTGCTCCTGCTGGCGGCGTGCTCGTCGCCGGGCACCGACACCCCGTCGCCCTCGACCAGCGCATCGTCCATGACCAGCGCGACCTCCTCCGCGGCCCCCGCGTCGGACCTGCCGCAGACGCTGATCTTCTCGCCCATCGGCCTGCAGGTGCCCGCGATGAAGGGCCTGTCCGAGGGCGTCACCGGCTACGGCGGCAGCAAGGGCTGGGAGGTCGTGGTCCAGGACCCGAGCCTCGACCCCACCAAGCAGGTCCAGCAGGTGACCGACGTGCTCGAGTCGGGCCGCGCCGGCGCGCTGTGGATCATCGCGATCGCGCCCGCGTCGATGACCGACGTGCTCCACACGGCTCAGGACAAGGGCGTGCCCGTCCTCATCAACGGCGTCCCGGCCGACTACGGCTTCGACGGCCCGCAGCCCGGCATCACGTTCGACACCATCGACTACGCGGCCGGAGGCAAGGCGCTCGGCGAGCAGACCGGCATGTGCATCAATGAGAAGCTCGGCGGCAAGGGCACCGTGATCTACGGCGAGTCCGCGGCCGGCACCGCCGGCAAGGAGGAGTCCGACAAGGCCTTCATGGACGCGCTCAAGGCCACCGCGCCCGACGCGACCGTGGTGCAGAACTGGACCATCAGCGACCGTGCGGCCTCGCAGACGGACGTCGGCACGATCCTCCAGGGCAAGCCCGACGTCAACGTCGTCGCCGCGGCGAACGACGAGGGCGCGCTCGGCGCCATCGGCGCCTTCAAGGCGGCCGGCAAGGACCTGCCGTGCGTCACGGACTTCGGCGGCAACGACGAGGTCCTCGGCCTGGTCAAGGACGGCACGATGTACGCCACCGTCGCGCTGCAGTTCAACGACGACATGGTCCAGTCGTTCGACACGCTCGTGACGATGCAGGCCGACCCGACCGCGGAGGGCGAGCTGCTCACCGTCCCGCTCAAGGTCACCACCGCCGGCAACTGACCGGCACGGAGAGACATGACGATGACCACCCCTGCTCAGGCGAACGGCGCGGCGACCCCCGGCAACCCCGGGGGCGCCGCCTCGCCCGCCCCGGCCCCCGGGGGCGCGCCCGTCGCGGCCCCCACCAAGGACAGCGCCGGCGTGCGCGGCCTGATCTTCCTGCGCGACCGCGGCATCTTCGTGCTGTGGCTGCTGCTGATCATCGTGTTCGCGGTGTGGGCCAACCCCTACTTCGGAACACTCAACAACGCGATCCTCATCGCCAACGCGGCGGCGATCAGCGCGATCTTCGCGGCCGGCGTCGCCGTCGGCATCATCTGCGGCGCGCTCGACCTGTCCATCCCCGGCGTCGCCGCGCTGTCGAGCTGCGTCACCGGCTGGATGGTGATCCACGACATGCCCGTGTGGCTCGCCCTCGTGGTCGGCCTGGTGATCGGCGTCGTCATCGGGTTCATCAACGGGGTCATCTCGCTGCGCGGCTTCAACCCGATCATCGTGACCATCGCGATGCTGTCGGTGACGTCCGCGCTCGCCGCGATCGTCGCGGGCGGCTACACCATCCCGGGCCTGTCGAAGCTCGACTTCATGGGCACGCAGCGCTACCTCGGGGTCCCGGCACCGGTGTGGATCGCGGCCGGCGTCTTCATCGTCGGCACCGTGTTCCTCACCAAGACACGCGACGGCATCAGGCTGATGGCCGTCGGCGGCAGCGCGGAGGCCGTGCGCCGCTCCGGCATCCACAGCGACCGCTACAAGGTGATGGCGTTCATGATCAGCAGCGGCTGCGCCGCGCTCGGCGGCCTCGTCACCACGGCCACCGTGACCGAGGCCAACCCCAACGCCAGCCCCGCGCTGATCTTCACGGCCCTCACGGCCGTCGCCCTCGCGGGCGTGTCGCTCGTCGGCGGGCGCGGAAGCCTGCCCCGCGTCGCGGTCGGCGCGCTCGTGCTCGCCACCATCGCGAACGGCCTCACCATCAAGGGCATCCAGCCCTACTGGGCCACGGGCGCGACCGGCCTGCTGCTGCTCGGCTCGCTCGCCCTCGACCGGTCGCTGACCAGGACCGTGTCGCAGCGCCTGATGGCCACCGCCCAGGCATCCGTCCACACGGGAACGAGGTGAGGTCATGACCGCCACGACCACCACGGCCGCGCTCGAGCTCTCCGGCATCGACATGCACTACGGCTACGTCCGCGCGCTCGACTCGATCGACTTCCGCGTGGGCCAGGGGGAGGTCGTCGGGCTCCTCGGCGACAACGGCGCCGGCAAGTCGACGCTCCTCAAGATCATGTCGGGCGCGCATCGTCCCACCGGAGGCACCGTGAAGGTGCACGGCGACGAGGTCGAGCTCCACTCGCCGAGCGCCGCCACCGAGGCCGGGATCCAGATGGTCTACCAGGACCTCGCGCTGGTCGAGGCGCTCGACATCGCCACCAACCTCAACATCGGCCGCGAGATCCTGCGGCCCGGCCTCTTCGGGCTGCTGGGATTCGTCGACCACAAGGCGCAGCGCAAGCGGTCGGAGGCGGAGCTCGACAAGCTCGGCGTCCGCACCGCCGCCATGACCCGCCCTGTCGAGATGCTCTCCGGCGGCCAGCGCCAGGTGGTCGCCCTCGCGCGCAGCGCGACGCGCGTCACCGGCGAGCAGAACGGCATCCTGCTGCTCGACGAGCCCACCGCGGCGCTCGGCTACGAGCAGACCCAGGTGGTCCAGGCGCTGGTCCGGCGCATGGCGGACCAGGGGATCGCCATCGTGCTCGTCACGCACAACCTGCAGCTCGCGGGGGCGGTGTGCGACCGCATGGTGGTGCTCAACCGCGGCAAGAAGGTCGCGGACGTCCGCACCGAGGACACCGACAACGACCACATCGTCGGCTGGATCACGGGAGCGCGCCCCTCGATGTTCGACTGAGCCTCTCGAGGGGGGCTGAGGGGGCCGGCGCCGGCGGAGGGATCCTCCGCCGGCGCCGTGTTGCGTGTGGGTCGACCTGGCGGCTGCGGCATCGGATCGTGCGGGGAAGGCCCCGGAATGGCTGCTACGGCATCGGCTGCTGCGACCGCGCCTTCAGGACCGCCCTCACCGTCCGCATGCACCACCCGGGCGTGTCCATCACGCGCTTGTACGTGAGCCGGACGGTCTGGATCCCGAGCGTCGCGAGGTCCGCGTCGCGGTCGAGATCACGCTCGCGATCCTCGCCGTACGCATGGTTCTCGTCCCCGTCGAGCTCGACCGCCGTCCTTGTCGCGGGGTCGTACATGTCGATGACGTACCGGCTGCCGCGGGCGCGGACCTCGTGCTGGCGGACGAACCGCGCGAACTCCGTGCCCGAGAACGTCCGCGTCATCGCCTCGAGCTCGAGGAAGCTGTGCGCGCCACCGTCGAAGGCGTCGAGCGTCTCGAGCAGGCCTGCGCGGTCGGGCATCCGCGCCACATCGGCGAGCTCGGCGCGCACGGCGTCGGTGGTGGTCGCCTTCCTGCGCAACGTCTCGATGACCCGGCCGGCGCGCCGCTCGGGATCTCCGTGGGTCCACTCGTGGACGCATGCGACGGCGGGGGAGACGAGCGGGACGGGTCCCCATGTCCCGGCTGTCGCCAGCCTGGCGCGGGTCTCGAACGACTCGAGCCACGGTCGCGTCGGGAGGCGGTGCCCCCGCGCCCGGGTGACGAGCACGCGGTCCGGGGCGCGCTTCAGCCCGCCCCACGCGAAGAGCGCTCCCGCGCCGGTGAGCAGCCCCGCCCCGGCGGCGGTCGCGGCGTGCGCCCGCGTGACGAGCGACCACAGGTGGGGCGTCGGGGCGTAGCGGCCCGGGAGCACGGCGGACACCTCCTGGGAGGCCACCGCGGTGCGGACGTGGTGGACGCTCGCGAGCGTGACCAGCTCCGCCCAGGTGTAGGTGCGCGCGCCACGATGCACCTCCTCGGGGAGATGCGCGGCGGTAGCCATGGGCTCAGGAGTAGCCGGTCAACGGCGGCCCGTGCAGCCCCGAGAACAATTCTGTGGAGAACGCCGCACCAGGCGATGCCGATGCCAGGATTCGGGCGTCACGATCGCACGGGCCGATGCCGTTCGAGCGCGCGGCCCCTCGGGCGCCTCCGGTCAGCCGTCGAACGAGGCCGCCTCGCCCTGGACGAGCCGGCGGACCACGCCGTCGGGGCTCAGCGCGGCGAGCATCCCGGCGTACTTCGCGGGGTCGGTCGTCTCGCCCTCGTGCATGGGCACCGCGACCCGGGGGGCCACCGCGCGCACGTAGTCGATCGCGTCGGCGAGCCTGAGCCACGGGCCGTCGATCGCCACCGCGAGGATGTCGACCGGGACCTCGGGGCGCACCCACGAGTCGCCGGGATGCAGGAAGGCGCCGCCGTCGACCAGATAGGCGTTGTTGGTGCAGCCCGGCACCGGGCCGTAGACCGCCGCGTGGAGATCGCCGAGCACGTCGACCGTCGAGCCGCCGAACGTGAGGCGGTCGCCGGGGCTCGCGACCACGGCGTCGATCGACAGCGCCGCCACCGCGGGTGCCGTGTCGGGATCCACCACGAGCGCCGCGCCCGGGTTCGCGGCGAGCAGCGCCTCCAGCCCGTCGACGTCGACGTGGTCCGCGTGCTGGTGGGTCACGAGCACCGCGTCGAGTCCTCGGACCCCGCCGAATTCCGACAGCACGCCGGGGTCGATCAGAAGCCGCGCATCGTCCGTCTCCACGAGGAAGCAGGCGTGGCCGAGGTGGGTGAGGCGCATGGCGCTCCTTCGCGGGCTCGTCTCACTACGAGAAAGTTACTTCCACTCAGTGAGCATAGCGGCGTCCGGCCTGGGACCAAAGCCTCTCGTCGGGCGCCGCGCGTAGTGAAACGATTCAATGCAAGGGCCGGCGTCTCCAGCGGTGACGCGCCGCGCGCGGGCCCGGACATGGAGGTGCGACGTGGCACATCGGATGATCTGGAACCAGACCGCCTACTTCGGTGCGGGTGCGATCGAGGTGATCCCCGGGGAGCTGGAGGCTCGCGGTTTCTCCAAGGCCTTCGTGGTCTCCGACAAGGTCCTCATCGAGACCGGCGTGACCGGCAAGGTGACTGCCCTGCTCGACGGGGCCGGCTTCCCGTACGAGATCTACAGCGACGTGCTCCCGAACCCCCCGATCGAGAACGTGCAGTCCGGCGTGGCCGCGTTCCAGGAGTCCGGTGCGGACGTGCTCATCGCGGTCGGCGGCGGCTCGCCGCAGGACACGTGCAAGGCGATCGGCATCATCGTCGCCAACCCCGAGTTCGCGGACGTGCGCTCGCTCGAGGGCGTCGCGCCGACGAAGAACCCGTGCGTCCCGATCATCGCCGTGCCGACCACCGCCGGCACCGGCTCGGAGACCACCATCAACTACGTCATCACGGACGTCGAGCGCAACCGCAAGTTCGTGTGCGTCGACCCGCACGACATCCCGATCCTCGCGGTCGTGGACGCGGGGATGATGGCGAGCGCGCCCCGCGCGCTCAAGGTCGCGACCGGCCTGGACGCCCTCACGCATGCCATCGAGGGCTACACGACCAAGGACGCGTGGGAGCTGTCCGACCTGTTCCACCTCAAGGCGATCCAGATCATCGCGTCCTCGCTGCGCGCGGCCGCCGACGGCGACGCCGAGGCCATGGAGCGCATGTCGCTCGCGCAGTACGTGGCGGGCATGGGCTACTCGAACGTCGGCCTGGGCATCGTGCACGCGATGGCGCACCCGCTCGGAGCGTTCTACCAGGCGCCGCACGGCGTCGCGAACGGCATCCTGCTCGCGCCGGTGATGGCGTTCAACGCGCCGCACACGGGGGAGAAGTACCGCGACATCGCGGCCGCGTTCGGCGTCGAGGGCGCGTACGCGATGCCCCTGGACGATGCACGGGAGGCGGCCGTCGAGGCCGTCGCCGAGCTCACGCGGGACCTGGGCAACCCGCTCACCATCGACGAGATCGGCGCGCGGTCCGCGGACATCCCCGCGCTCGCGCAGGCCGCGTTCGACGATGTCTGCGCCGGCGGCAACCCGCGCGACACCAGCGTCGCCGAGTTCGAGACCCTCTACCGGTCGCTCCTCGGGGTGACGGTGGGCTGAGCCTCAGCGCCCCGGCCGACGGGCCCCGGCCCGCCTCACCACGAGGCGGGCCGGGGCCCGTCGGTGTCTGTCGCATCGAATCGTGCGACGTGGGCGTGGACCCGGCTCTCAGCGGCATCGTCTGGTGCGATCCGCCGTGGGGGAGCCGGCGGTGGCTCCACACCGGGATCGCACCAGACGATGCCGCACGAGCCTGGGAAGGCCTCGGGCCGCACGATCCGATGCCAAAGGGGCGAGCGGCGCCCGACGCCCGGCGCGCGCAGAGGGCCCGCGCCCCAGACGGAGCGCGGGCCCGACGGCGAGCAGGCTACGGCTACGCGAGCCAGGGGGAGTCGATGCCGAAGGTCTCGGCGACGGAGCGGACCTCGGCCTTGGTGAGCCCCTCGGCGCGGCCGCCGGCGACGAGGTCCATGTACTCGTACTTCGCGCCGGTCTCGGCATACTCGACGCGGTCCACCGCGCGGTAGACCGAGATGTCCGAGCGGGACATGGTGCCGTGCTTGGACCACAGCGTGATCTCGAACTGGCGCAGGCCCTCGACGTTGGCGGTGCCCATCTCCTCCGAGCCCGGGATGAAGAACGGCAGCACCGCGATGCCCTGCGACAGCGACACGATGCTCTCCGGCTCCCAGCGCAGGATCGCGGCGTTCATGCGCGCGGTGTCGCGGTAGGCGGGGATGTGCGAGAGGTAGGTGAGGTGCGGCGGCTGCGCGTGGACGACCGCCTGGAAGTCGATGCCGCGGCGCTCGACCTGGTCCTGGTGCACCGCGAGGTGCGAGTTGAACTCGGAGGTGAGGCGCGCGAACTTGCGCACGTTGGAGGTGTAGAGCGTGCCGGTGCGGCCGCCCTCGTGGATCTTGACCGCGCCGATCGCGGCGAGCGGCTCCTGCTCGATCTGGCGGAGGCGGCGACCGGAGCCGGTCGCGAGCACGGTGCCGCCGGCGAGGGCGGGCGCGGGGACGGGGAGCTCGATCTCCTCGGCGTTCGGGAAGTGGCGGCGGACCTCGACGTCCCAGCCCATGTAGACGGAGATGTTGCCGGCGCCGGCCTCGGAGGCCTCGATGTCGCAGATGCGGGCACCCGCCTCGCCGATCTGCGCGATGATCTCGTCGAGCGTGGGCCTCGGCTGGTCGATGACGGTCACGATGTCCTCCTGTGTCGGTGGCGCGACCCCTGCGGCGCGCCGTCCCTTCCGGGAATGAAACGATTCAATCATGGAATCGGGTGGCGGTGCTGCGCCCTTGGTCCCGGGTCGGATGGCGCGGGCGCGCGGGGCGCCGAGACGATCGTGCGACTTCCTGCCGCTTGCGTGGGCCGGGGAACCTCAACCGTGTCTGGCGTTGTCGTTCGCTCGGGATGACGGGGCTCCGCCGAGGCGCGGCGCTCCGATATCGGTGGCGCGCCTGAAGCGACAACGGGACGCATGGTCGCGCCCTCGCACGCGCGCGAAGCGACACCAACCCCCACCATTGCCGCGTACGACGGGGGCGAGCCCCTCCCGGAGGAGGGGCCCGCCCGTCGAGGCGCGTCAGTTCTTCGTGCGGTTCGGGCTCGCGATCAGGCCCTCGGCGGGCTTCGCGGCCGCCTTCGCGCGGGGCTTGGCGGGGGCGCGCTTGGCGGGCGCCGCCTTCGCGGCGGGAGCGGCGGCGGCGCCGGCACCGGCCGAGGGCCGAGCGATCGGCACCATCCGCTGGAGCTGCGTCACGTGGCCGGGGTTGAGCTCGGCCACGGAGGACACGCCCAGGAGCTTCATGGTCCGGACCACCTCGCGCGACAGGATCTCGATCGCGCGGTCCACACCCTCACGCCCGCCGGCCATGAGGCCGTACAGGTACGCCCGGCCCACCAAGGTGAAGTCCGCGCCGCACGCGAGCGCCGCGACGATGTCCGCGCCGGCCATGATGCCCGTGTCGACCACGATGGTCGTCCTCCCGCCCAGCTCCGCCGCCACCGAGGGCAGCAGGTGGAAGGGGATCGGGGCGCGGTCGAGCTGGCGGCCGCCGTGGTTGGACAGCACGATGCCGTCCACGCCGCGGTCGACCACGGCCTTCGCGTCGTCGAGCGTCTGGATGCCCTTGACCGCCACCTTGCCGGGCCACTGGTCGCGGATCCACTCGAGGTCGTCGAAGTCGACCGTCGGGTCGAACAGCGAGTCGAGCAGCTCGCCGATGGTGCCGTTCCACTCCGACAGCGACGCGAACGTCAGCGGCTCGGTGGTGAGGAAGTTCCACCACCACTCGGGCCGCGGGATGGCATTCAGCACGGTGCGAGGGGTGAGCTGCGGCGGGATGGTGAACCCGTTGTACGAGTCCCGCAGGCGCGCGCCCGCGGCCGGCACGTCGACCGTGACGAGCAGCGTGTCGAAGCCCGCCTCGGCCGCACGCTGCATCAGCTGCATCGACTTGTCGCGGTCCTTCTGCATGTACAGCTGGAACCAGTTGCGGCCGTCCGGGTTGGCCTCGCGCACGCCCTCGGGCGACGTGGTGCCGAGCGTCGACAGGGAGAACGGGATGCCCGCGGCGCCCGCGGCGGACGCGCCGGCGCGCTCGCCCTCGGCCTGCATCATCCGCGTGAAGCCCGTGGGCGCGATGCCGAACGGCATCGCGGACGTGCCTCCGAAGATGGAGACGGACGTGTCGACGTTCGACACGTCGCGCAGGATCGCGGGATGGAACTCGATCTCGCGGAACGCGCGGCGCGCGCGGGCGAGCGACAGCTCCTCCTCGGCGGCGCCGTCGGTGTAGTCGAACGCCCCCTTGGGGGTGCGTCGCTTCGCGATCGCGCGCAGGTCGGCGATGGTGTGGGCCTTCGCCAGCCGGCGCGTGCGGCCGTTGGGCTCGATGCCCTTGAAGCGCAGCAGCGGTGCCAGGTCGGCGGGCCGGGGGACCCGGCGCTCCATCTTCATTCGGTCAGTGTCCCTTCGGGGTGAAGACTCTGGGGTTGAACGTACGCGCGACCAAGTCGCGCAGCGACTCCAGCGAGCCGGAGATCGCGCCGATCGCGCGGCCCTGGATGAGCACGTTGCCGATCGCGGTGGCCTCGACCGGGCCGGCCACCACCGGCATCCCTGCGCGGTCCGCGGTGCGCTGGCACAGCAGCTCGTTGAGCGAGCCGCCGCCGGTGATGTGGATCCGGCGCACGTCCTGCGCGGACAGGGCCGCCGCATCGTGCACCGCGTCCGCGAAGGCCTGCGCGAGGCTCTCGATGATGCAGCGCGCCATCTCCGCGCGCGATGCGGGGACCCGGAAGCCTCGCGACGACAGCCACGTCGCGATGCGCTCCGGCATGTCGCCGGTCGGCATGAACACGTCGTCGTTGGCGTCGAAGATGTCGCCCGGCTCGACGGCGGCCGCCTCGGCCAGCAGGCGCTGCAGGTCCACGGTCGAGCCGTCGCGCTCCCACGTGCGGATGGTCTCCGACAGGATCCACAGGCCCATGACGTTGTGGAGTAACCGGGTGCGGCCGTCGACGCCGCCCTCGTTGGTGAAGTTCGCCTCGCGCGCCGCGTCGCTGAGCACCGGCGACTCCGTCTCGACGCCCACGAGCCCCCAGGTGCCGCACGAGATGTACGCGCCGCCCGGCTCGGTCATGGGGGTCGCGACCACCGCGGAGGCGGTGTCGTGCGACCCGACCGCGATGACGGGGGTGTCGCCGGCGAGGCCGGTGGTCGAGGTGACGTGGGGCAGCAGGGTGCCGATGCTCTCACCCGGCTGGACGATGCGCGGGAACAGCCCGCGCGGCAGGCGCAGCCGGTCCATGAGCTCGCCGTCCCACTCCTTGGTCGCCACGTCGAGCAGCCCGGTGGTGGAGGCGTTGGTCGCCTCGGCCACGGTGGCGCCCGTGAGGTAGTGGGCCATGAGGTCGGGGACCAGGAGCAGGCGGTCGGCGACGCCGAGCATGCCCGCCTCGCGCTCCACCGCGAGCTGGTACAGCGTGGTGAACGGCAGGAACTGCAGCCCGTTGCGCGCGTAGAGCAGGGAGAACGGCTCGTCGGCGTGGACCAGTGACACGCCGTGGGCGGTGCGCTCGTCCCGGTAGTGGAACGGCTCGCCGAGGACGCGGTCGCCGCGGAGGAGGGCGTAGTCGACCGCCCACGAGTCGATGCCGATGGACCGGATCCCGTCGTCCCAGCGCGACGCCGAGCGCAGCCCGTCGAGGACGTGCGCGTAGAGCTGCTGGACGTTCCAGTGCAGCCCGTCGGGGGTGTGCACCGGGCCGTTGGGGAAGCGGCCCATCTGGCGGAGCTCGAGGGTGTCGGGGCCCACCTGTCCGACCATGACGCGACCGGAGGTCGCGCCGAGGTCGACCGCGGCGACCGCGGCGGTCAACGGAGGAATGCCGCCGCCACGCCGGCGTCCACGGGGATGTGGAGGCCGGTGGTGTGCGACATGTCGGGGCCCGTGACGATGGCCGTGGCGTTCGCGACGTGCTCGGGGAGCACCTCGCGCTTCAGGATGGTGCGCTGCGCGTAGAACTCGCCCAACTTCTCCTCCTCGATCCCGTAGGTCTTGGCGCGGTTCGCGCCCCAGCCGCCGGCGAAGATGCCGGAGCCGCGCACCACGCCGTCGGGGTTGATCCCGTTGACCTTGATGCCGTGCTCGCCCAGCTCGACCGCGAGCAGGCGCACCTGGTGGGCCTGGTCCGCCTTGGTGGCGGAGTAGGCGATGTTGTTCGGGCCGGCGAACACGGAGTTCTTCGACGCGATGTAGACGATGTCGCCGCCCATGCGCTGCGCGATCATGACCCGCGCCGCGGCCTGGGACACGAGGAACGATCCCTTGGCCATGACGTCGTGCTGGAGGTCCCAGTCGGCCTCGGTGGTCTCGAGGAGCGGCTTGGACAGCGACAGGCCGGCGTTGTTGACGATGAGGTCGACGCCGCCGAAGGCCAGCACGGCCTCGCCGATCGCCGCCGTGATGGCGTCCGCGTCCGCGACGTTCGCCGCGACGCCGATCGCGACGTCCGTGGAGCCGAGCTCCGCCGCGGCGGCCTGCGCCTTCTCGAGGTCGAGGTCGGCGATGACGACGCACGCGCCCTCGGCGACGAGGCGGGTCGCGATGGCCTTGCCGATGCCCGACGCGGCGCCCGTCACGAAGGCGACGCGGGTGGCGTGCGACTTCGGCTTCGGCATCCGCTGGAGCTTGGCCTCCTCGAGCGCCCAGTACTCGATCGCGAACTTCTCGGCGTCCGAGATCGGGGTGTAGGTCGACAGCGACTCGGCGCCGCGCATCACGTTGATCGCGTTGATGTAGAACTCGCCCGCCACGCGCGCGGTCTGCTTGTTCGCGCCGAACGAGAACATGCCCACGCCCGGGACCAGCACGATCGCCGGGTCGGCGCCGCGCATGGCGGGGGACGATGCGTCGGCGTGGGCGTCGTAGTACGCCTGGTAGTCGTCGCGGTAGGCGGCGTGGAGCTCGTGGAGGCGCGCGATGCTCTCCTCGATCGAGGCGTCGGCCGGGAGGTCGAGGACCATCGGCTTGACCTTGGTGCGCAGGAAGTGGTCGGGGCACGAGGTGCCGAGCGCGGCCAGGCGCGGGTGCTCCGCCGAGGCCAGGAAGTCGAGCACCACGGCGTCGTCGGTGAAGTGGCCCACCATCGGGCGGTCGTGCGACGCGAGGCCGCGGATCACGGGGGCGAGCGCGATCGCCTTGGCCTTGCGCGCATCGTCCGCCAGCGCGGCGAAGCCGGGCAGCGCCGGGCCGAACGGCTCCGGCGCGCCGTGCTCCGCGATGTAGCGGGCGGCGGTGTCGATGATCTCGAGCGAGCGCGCCTCGCACTCGTCGGAGGTGTCGCCCCACGCGGTGATGCCGTGGCCGCCGAGGATGCAGCCGATCGCCTGCGGGTTGGCCTCCTTGATGGCGGCGATGTCGAGGCCCAGCTGGAAGCCGGGGCGGCGCCACGGCACCCACACGACCTGGTCGCCGAAGATGGTCGCGGTCAGCTGCTCGCCGTCCGCGGCGGTCGCGATCGCGATGCCGGCGTCGGGGTGGAGATGGTCCACGTGGGCGGCGTCGACGAGGCCGTGCATCGCGGTGTCGATCGACGGGGCGGCGCCGCCGCGGCCGTGGAGGCAGTAGTCGAACGCGGCGACCATCTCGTCCTCGCGCTCGACGCCCGGGTAGGTGTCGACCAGGCCGCGGAGGCGGTCGAGGCGGAGCACGGCGAGGCCGTTGGTGCCGAGCGTGCCGAGGTCGCCGCCGGAGCCCTTGACCCACACGAGCTCGACGTCCTCGCCGGTGGCGGGGTCGAGCGCGAGGCCCTTCGCGGACGTGTTGCCGCCCGCGTAGTTGGTGTTCTTCGGGTCGGAGCCGAGGCGGTTGGAGCGCGCGATGAGCGCGTCGGCGGTGGGGTTCGTCATGAGGGGTCCTCTCTGGGGACGTGAGGGTGGACGATGCGGGGTGCCGGGCGGGGCGGTCGAGCGCCCCGCCCGGCGGGGAGGGGACGGAGGTCTACGCGCCCCAGCCGGCCTGGACGCCGCCGACGCGGTCGGCGGCGATCTGCGCGAGGTAGCCCGACTCGGCGAACGCGTGCATCGGGTCGGCGGGCAGGCCGCGCTCCTCGCGGTAGGCGGCGAGGTCGGCGCGGACGTCGGTGTAGAAGGCGTCCATCATGATGCCGTTGGCCTTGAGGACGTCGCCCTCGGCCTGCGCGGCGTCGAGCGCGTCGCGGTCGAGCAGCAGCGCGCGGGCCGTCATCTCCTGGACGTTGAGCACGGAGCGGATCTGGCCCGGGATCTTGTCCTCGATGTTGTGGCACTGGTCGAGCATGAACGCGGTGTCGCCGTCCTTGCCGTAGCCGCCGCCGCGCAGCACCTCGACGATGATGCGGAACAGCTGGAACGGGTCGGCGGCGCCGACGATGAGGTCGTCGTCGGCGTAGTTGCGCGAGTTGAAGTCGAACGAGCCGAGCTTGCCGAGGCGGAGCAGCTGCATGACGATGAACTCGATGTTGGTGCTGGGGGCGTGGTGGCCGGTGTCGAGGCACACGGTCGCGCGCTCGCCGAGCGCCGCGCACTGGGCGTACGACGTGCCCCAGTCCGGCACGTCCATGTGATAGAACGCCGGCTCGAAGATCTTGTACTCGAGCACCAGGCGCTGCTCCTCGCCGATGCGCGCGTAGATCTCCTGCAGCGACTCGTGGAGGCGGTCCTGGCGGCCGCGCATGTCGTCCTGGCCGGCGTAGTTGGTGCCGTCCGCGAGCCAGATCTTGAGGTCGCGCGAGCCGGTCTCGTCCATGATGTCGATGCACTCGAGGTGGTGGTCGATCGCGGTGCGGCGGACCTTCTCGTCGCGGTGCGTGAGGGAGCCGAGCTTGTAGATGTCGGCCTGGAAGGTGTTCGAGTTGATGGTGCCGAGCGCGACGCCGAGGTCCTCGGCGTGCGTGCGCAGCGCCGCGTAGTCGTCCACCTTGTCCCACGGGATGTGGAGGGCGACGGTGGGGGCGAGGCCGGTGAACTTGTGGACCTGCGCGGCGTCCGCGATCTTCTCGAACGGGTCGCGCGGGGTGCCGGGGGTGCCGAACACCTTGAAGCGGGTGCCGGAGTTGCCGAAGGCCCACGAGGGAAGCTCGATGGCCTGCTCCTCGAGACGGCTGGCGACGTGGCTGCTGAAGACCATCGTGACTCTCCTTTGAGGGGACATGCGAGGGCGCCAGAGGCACCCGTGAATGAATCGTTTCAAAATCTATGTCGCGCTGGTGCCGGTCGTCAAATCCGCGGCGTGTCCCGAACGGGATGGAAGGTTTCAGTATCCTGAACGGAACCCGAGGGAAGGAGGCGCGATGGGCGTCAGCGTCAAGGAGGTCGCGGCTCACGCCGGCGTCTCCGTCGGCACGGTGTCCAACGTGCTCAACCGCCCCGAGCACGTGAAGCCCGAGACCGTCGAGCGCGTCCGCGACGCGATCCGCCTGCTCGGCTACGTCCCCAACGGCGCGGCCCGCCAGCTGCGCGAGGGCCGCAGCCGCTCGCTCGCGCTCGTGGTGCTCGACTCGGGCAACCCCTTCTTCACCGACGTCGCGCGCGGCGCCGAGGACCGCGCGGCGGACGAGGGCCTGAGCGTCTTCATGGCGAACTCCGACGACTCGGTCGAGCGCGAGGAGCGCCACCTCGACGTCTTCGAGCAGCAGCGCGTGGGCGGCGTGCTCATCTCGCCCGCGGGCGACGACCTGTCGCGCCTCGCGCAGATCCGTGCCCACGGCATCCCGGTCGTGCTCGTCGACCGCGAGGCGGGGGAGTCGGCCTTCTCGTCCGTCTCGGTCGACGACGTCGCCGGCGGCGCGCTCGCCGCGCGCCACCTCCTCGACACCGGGCGGCGCCACCTCGCCTTCGTGGGCGGGCCGCTGCGCATCCGCCAGGTCGCGGACCGCTTCCAGGGCGCGTCGTCCGCGGTGTCCGCCGACCCGACCGCCACCATCCGCCTGTTCGGCGCCGACGAGATGTCGCTCGACGAGGGCCGCCGCGTCGGCGAGGCGCTCGTGCCGCTCATCAAGGAGGGCCGCGTCGACGGCATCGTCGCCGCGAACGACCTGCTCGCCATCGGGATCCAGCGCGCGCTCCTGTTCGCCGCGGACCCCGTGCGCATGCCCGAGGACGTGGGACTGGTCGGCTACGACGACATCGCCTTCGCGGCCTCCGCCGTGGTGCCCATCACGTCGGTTCGCCAACCGCGCGAGCTCATCGGGTCCACGGCCGTCGAGCTGGTCCTCGAGCAGGCGGACGGCGCGGCGGAACCGCGTCGCGTGGTCTACAAGCCCGAGCTCGTGGTCCGCGAGTCGACCGTCCGGTAGTTCGCCGACCGCCTGCTCGACCGCCCGCCCGCTCGCCCGCTCGCCCGCTCGCCCGCCCCGACCGCTTCCCACACGGATCCGGCACGTGCCGGCGTCCACGTCGGGGTTCACCGCGCGAGTTGCATCGCGGGAGCGGTCTCAGCCGTCCGTGTGTGTGGGAAGAGGTCGGGGCGGAGGGGCCAGCGCCGCCTCGGCGGCCGCGCGCCCGGCGGCCACCACCCCCGCCAGGTCCTTGGTCTGCCACCAGGTGCGCCCGCGCAGCACGGGGGAGATGACCAGCACGTCGGGCCGCGCCTCGAGCCCTCGCACGATGCGCGAGCTCGAGTAGCCGGGGACGTCCCAGTCGGGCGCGACCCGCACCGCGATCACGGGGCTCGCGCCCACGCCGAGCGCCTCCTCGAGCGGCAGGTTCGCCCTGAGCCCACCGTCGAGCAGCCGCCGGCCGTCCACCTGCACGGGACGGAACAGCCCCGGCACCGAGATCGTCGCGCGCAGCGCGTCGACGAGAGAGCCGCGCTCGATCACCGCGGCCCGGCGGGAGGCCACGTCGGTCGCGACGGCCGCGAAACGCATCGGCATGTCCTCGATGAGGACGTCGCCGCCGATCAGCTCGGTGACGGACTCGCGCAGCGCCGCCGCGTCGAGCAGCCCCGCACCCGGGCGGCGTGGCACGGCCGCGACGTCCTGCCAGTGCACGTCGAGCAGCAGCTCCTCGAGCCGGTACGGGTCGATGCCCATCGCGTACGCCGCACCGACCAGCGCGCCCGCGGACGTCCCCACCACCACGCCCGGCCGGATGCCGCGCTCGTGCATCACCTGGAGAACGCCGATGTGCGCACCGCCGAGCGTCCCGCCGCCGCCCAGGGCGAGGCCCAGCGTGGGTGAGACGAGGTCGATCACGTGCTCACTCTAGGCGCGTCGCATGGCACGGCGACCCGGCGCCGGACCCCGCCCGACGCATCGTCCCGCGCCGCGCGGCGCCACCCGCTGCCGCGCGGCGCCTGCCACGATGACCCGGTGGAGTTGGTCGAGGGCTTCGAGCGGCAGCGGATGCACGTGGTCGAGCGCTCGCGCGTCGCCGCGGCGCTGCGCAGCCCGGTGACGCGACGGCTCGTGGTGACCGACGCGGGGTTCTTCCCGGCCGCGCGCTTCCACGCGCGCAGCAGGCCGCGCGGCGTGCCCGAGACCATCATGATCGTGTGCGTGGGCGGCGCCGGATGGGTCGAGCTCGCCGGCGTGCGGCATGCGGTGGGCGCCGGCGCGGCGGCGGTGATCCCCGGCGGGACGCCTCACCGCTACGGCGCCTCGGAGGCCGCGCCGTGGACCATCTGGTGGTGCCACCTGCGCGGGTCGGACGTCGCGGAGCTGGTGGCCGCGACCGGGCTCACCGCCGAGCGTCCCGTGATGGCGCTGCGCCACGCCGAGCGCGCAGTCGCCCTGCTCGACGAGGTCGTCACGACGCTCGAGCGCGCCGTCGCGTCCGCCCAGCTGCTCGGGGCCGCCGGGACCGCGTGGAAGCTGCTCACGCAGATCGCCGTCGACCGCACCGTGCCCGAGCGCGGCGACCCGCTCGCGCGCGCGATGGCGTACGTCGACGAGCGCTTCGACGGCCCCGTCCGCGTGTCCGAGCTCGCGGCGATGGTCGGCGTGTCGCCCTCCCACCTGTCGGCGCTGTTCCGCCGCGCGACCGGCGGCGGCGTGCTCGCCTACGTGACCGCGCGGCGCATGGCGGAGGCGCGCCGTCTGCTGGACACGACCGCGATGCGGGTCGCCGACGTGGCCGACGCCGCGGGCTACACGGACCCGCTGTACTTCTCGCGGCAGTTCCGCAAGGTCCACGAGATGAGCCCGAGCGAGTACCGGGACCTGCGCAAGGGGTGACCTAGGCGGAACGGATCATCGCGGTCGCGCGGCGCTGCCACGCGACGTCGCCCCACAGCGGGTGGTGCGGCGCGGCGTTCGACGTCGGCACCGCGCCCCACGCTCCCTGGTCGACGGCCTCCGCGATCCCGGTCTCCGCGAGCTCCTGGCCCACGGGACCGTCCTCGAAGGTGGAGCGCAGCGGCGTGTAGCCCACCCACCCCTCGCCGACGACGAACGGCACGTCCCTCGCCCGCGCCCACGCGCCGATCGCGCGGACGCGCGCACGGATCGCGTCGTGCATCGCGTCGCGGTGCTCGCCGTAGTGCTCGTGCAGCCAGCGGTCCCAGCGGGCCGGGTCGACGGCGTCGTACGTGTAGAGCATCTGGTCGGTCACCACGGTCGCCTCGAGCCGCCAGGCCTCGGGCCGCCCGTACTCGGCGAGCGTCGGCGCATCGTCCCGCAGCAGCGCCCGCAGCGCCGCGTTCGGGAAGCCGTCGGTGCCGGTCCCGCGCACGTCGATGCGCCGCTGCAGCGCGTCGAGCACCCCGTACGCGTAGACGTGGAACTGGCCGACCTGGAGCGATCCGGGCAAGGAGGCGATGTCACGATGCGGCGGCTTGCCGTAGCTGACCGTGACGGGGACGTCGGGGTGCTCGCGCGAGACGAGCCCGATCGCCTCGTCGATCGCGTGGGCGTCCCCAGGCACGCGGGAGAAGTCGACCTCGTTGTGGAGCTCGACGAACGCGACGGCGTCGAGGAGGCCCGCGGCGCGGATGTCCGCGAGCAGCGCGGTGAACGCGCCCGCGAGGTCCCGGAGGCGATCCTCGTGCGGCACCGCGTCGATCGCGCGCCACCACCGCTCGTCGGCGGAGAACGCGGGGGACTGCTGGTGCTCCCAGCTCGCGAGGATGACCCGCACGCCGTGCCGCGCGGCCGCCTCCAGCAGCGCGAAGAGCCGGCGCCGGAGGTGGACGGTCGCGTCGCGCGGCACGTCGTACCAGCGGGTGCCCGCGCCGCGGCGGCCTCCGGGCCACGCGCCCAGCGAGGTGACGCCGAGCTCCTCGGGCAGGCCGTGGCCGCCCGCGAGGAGCAGCGGAGCGGCGCAGATGCGGAGGGCGTTGTAGCCGCGCGCGACCGCCTGCGCGACCGCGTCGTCGAGGTCGGCGTACGCGTCCGTGGCGCGCGTGTACCAGGAGAAGTCCCACAGGGAGATCGCGAGGCGGTCGGTCGGCACGCTCCGACGGTACGGGACGATGCGCTGCCTCCCCACGGTCGCGCACCGCCCCGCCTTCGCAGACAGTCGATCCGTCCATGCCGCGCGCTCAAGCGTCCAGCGCGGGGTTGCCCGGACGTCCATACGATGGCGCCATGACGAGCAACGAGGCCGTGCGCGCCGACCGGCGCCTGAGCGTCCGTCCCGCCTCCGAGGTGCGCCGCGGGCACCTGCCGCTGGGCGACCCCGAGGGCGCCGCCGACCGCATCGAGGTGACCAGCGGCTGGATCGAGCGCGGAGGCGTCCCGACGTTCCCGATCACGGGCGAGGTGCACTACTCGCGGCTGCCGCGCGAGCGCTGGGACGAGGTGCTCGGCCACGCGCGCGCCGGCGGCCTCACCTCGGTCGCCACCTACGTGCTGTGGCAGGCGCACGAGCCGTCGCCGGGCGACTTCAGGTGGGACGGGAACCTCGACCTGCGGGCGTTCGTCAAGGCCGCGGCGCGACACGGGCTCGACGTCATCGTGCGCATGGGCCCGTGGGCGCACGGCGAGGCCCGTCACGGCGGCTTCCCCGACTGGCTGCTCGCCCTCGACGTGAACCCCCGCACGAACGACCCGGCCTACCTCGACCTGGTCCGCCCCCTCTACGCACAGATCGTCGCCCAGCTCGCCGGCCTGAGCCATGCCGAGGGCGGCCCGGTCATCGGCGCGCAGATGGACAACGAGCTGTACGACCAGCCCGAGCACCTCGCGACGCTGAGGCGCATCGCGGAGGAGGCGGGCCTCGACGTGCCCCTCTGGACCGCCACCGGCTGGGGCGGCGCCGAGGTCCCCGCGACCCTCATGCCCGTCTACAGCGCCTACGCCGACGGCTTCTGGGAGGACACCGCCACCGACTGGCCCGCCTTCTCCGCCTTCCACTTCCGGTACTCCGAGGTCCGCGACGACCTCACGGTCGGGGCGGACCTGCGCGAGGCCCTCGACGGCATCGTCCTCGCACCCGGCCGGGTGGCGCTCAAGGATGACTCCGCCGTGCCCTTCGCCACGTGCGAGCTGGGCGGCGGCATGCACGTCGCCTACCACCGGCGGCCGCTCGTCACCCCGCGCGACGTCGCGGCGCTCGCGCTCGCGAAGATCGGCTCGGGATCGGTGTGGCAGGGCTACTACATGTACGCCGGCGGGACGCAGCGCACGGGCGCGGCCGGCACCGAGCACGAGTCGCACGCGACCGGCTACCCCAACGACGTCCCTACCCTCACGTACGACTTCCACGCCCCCATCGGCGAGCACGGCCAGATCCGCGACCACCACCACCTGCTGCGCCGCCAGCACCTGTGGCTCGCGACGGACCCCGCGATCGCCGCGATGCGCGCCACGGTCGGCGGCGGCGAGGACGGCGACGACCTGCGATGGGCCGTGCGGGCGGACGATGCGCGCGGGTACCTGTTCGCCACGACGTACCAGCCCGATCGCGCGCCCCTGCCCGCCCAGCCCGGGGTGCGGTTCCAGGTCGCCCTCGAGGACGGCACGGTTACCGTGCCGCGCCGGCCCGTCGACCTGCCCGCCGGGGTGTCCGTCGCCTGGCCGCTCCGCTTCCCGCTCGCCGGCGGGCTCGCCCTGCGCAGCGCGACCGCCGGGATCGTGACCCGGGTGCCGCTCGAGGACGGCCGCGACCTGCTCGTGCTCGCGGCCACCGACGGCGTGCCCGTCGAGATCGTCCTCGAGGGCGACGTCGACGTGGCCGGCCCGGTGGACGTCGAGCTCGACGGCGGCTCGACCGCGGCAACGCTGACACGCGCGCCCGGGCCCGAGACGGTGGTCGACGTGCCGGGCACGCGCATCCTCGTGGCCGACCCCGCGACCGCCGACCGGCTCTACGTCCTCGACATCGAGGGCGCGGCGCGGCCGGTGCTGTCCGAGTGCCCTGTCTACGCCCTCGACGGCGACCTCGTGCTGCACTCCGAGCGCCCCGCCGCCGCCCTCGCGGTGCTCGCGCCGCCCGGAGACGGCGCGCTGTGGGCGCACCGGACGGTGGCGACCGGGGGAGGGGTGGTGCCCCTCGGCGCCCCGGGCGCCGTGGTCGCGCCCGCGCCGCCGCGCATCGTCCGGGGAGGCCCGCTCGACCGCCTCAGCGCACCCACCGACTTCTCGGGCGCCGCCCGCGTCCCGGTCGCCATCCCGCGCGAGGCGCTCGACGGCGTCGACCGGGTGCTGCTGCGCGTCGGATGGACCGGGGACGTGGGGCGCGCGGTCGTGAACGGGCGCGTCATCGGCGACCACTTCTGGCACGGCCGGGACTGGGACATCGACCTCACTCCCGTCCGCGACGAGGTCGCGGCCGGCGGGCTCGTGCTCGAGCTGCTCCCGTGGCGCGCCGCGACCGGCGTGTGGGTCGACCCGAGCGTCCGCGCCGTCCCCGACGGCATCACCGTCCGCTCTCTCGACGTGATCCGCGTCGCCCGCACCCGACTCACCGCAGGAGACAGGCCATGACCTCCCAGACCGCCGCCGCCATCGCCCTCCCGGACGCCCCCGCGACGCTCGCCGCGGAGCTCGCGGCGGGCGGGGCGATCGCGTGGAGCGAGCCGGTCCCGATCCGCACCTACGAGGCGGGGGCGCCCAGCCCGTACCCGATGTACCTGGACAAGCGGGTCTACCAGGGATCGAGCGGCAAGGTGTACCCGCTCCCCTTCACGGAGTCGATCGCGGACGAGCCCGTCACGCGCGACTGGCGGGCCGTCCATCTCGAGAACGCGTACGTGCGCCTCATGGTCCTGCCCGAGCTCGGCGGCCGCATCCACGTCGGCTACGACAAGACCACGTGCTACGACTTCTTCTACCGCAACAACGTGATCAAGCCCGCGCTGGTGGGTCTGGCGGGGCCGTGGATCAGCGGCGGCGTCGAGTTCAACTGGCCGCAGCATCACCGGCCCGCGACGTACCTCCCGGTCGAGACGTCGATCGAGACGGGCGCCGACGGGTCGGTGACGGTGTGGTGCTACGACCACGACCCGTTCGCCCGCATGTCGGCGCAGCACGGCATCCGCCTGCGGCCGGACTCGTCGGTGGTGGAGCTGGTGGTGCGCGTGCACAACCGCACGAGCGAGCGCCAGACCTTCCTGTGGTGGTCGAACGTCGCCGCGCGGGTCCACGACGACTACCAGTCGTTCTTCCCCGAGGACGTGCGCTACGTCGCCGACCACGCGAGGCGGGCCCTCACGGCGTTCCCGGAGGCCGACCGCCCGTACTACAACGTCGACTACCCGGCCCTGGCCGCGCAGCAGCCGGGCGCGGACCGCATCGACTTCTACCGCAACATCCCCGTGCCGACCTCGTACATGATCGTCGACTCGCAGGAGGACTTCTTCGGCGGCTACGACCACGCCGCCGGCGCCGGCTTCGTGCACTGGGCCGAGCGCCGAGTCTCGCCCGGCAAGAAGCAGTGGACCTGGGGCAACGCGCCCTTCGGTCACGCGTGGGACGACCAGCTCACCGACGGCGACGGCCCCTACGTCGAGCTCATGGCGGGCGTCTACACCGACAACCAGCCCGACTTCTCGTGGCTGCTGCCCGGCGAGACCAAGGTCTTCTCGCAGCAGTGGTACCCGATCCCCGCGATCGGGCCGGCGCATGCCGCCACGCCCGATGCCGCGGTCAATGTCATGCGGGACGATGCGCTGGTCGCGACCTTCGCGGTCACGTCCCCCCAGCGCGGTGCTGTCGCGCGGCTCCTCGACGGCGACGCCGTGCTGGCCGAGCGCATCGTCGACCTCGCCCCAGGAGAGACCGCCACGCTCTCGCACCCGGCCTTCACGGGCGCCGAGTCGTTCGAGCTGCGCGACGCCGAGGGCGGCCTCCTGGTGCGCTGGGCGACGGTCGAGGCACCCGACGAGCAGCCGTGGGTCGCCGAGGAGCCTCCCGCGCCCGCCGACACGGCCACGGTCGAGGAGCTCTACCTCACCGGGCTGCACCTCAGCCAGTACCGGCACCCGACCCGCTCGCCGATGGAGTGGTGGGAGGAGGCGCTGCGCCGCGATCCCGGCGACGCGCGCACCCACCTCGCGATCGCCGACCGGTGGTACCGCGCGGGCCGCTACGCCGATGCGCTGCCCCACATCGAGACCGCGCTGGCGCGCCAGACCCGGCGCAACGCCAACCCCCTCGACGCCGAGGCCTTCTACCTCGCGGGCCTGGTGCTCGCGCGCCTGGGCCGCGACGACGAGGCCGAGCGCGCCTTCGGCAAGGCCGGCTGGGACGGCACGTGGGCCGCGGCCGCAGGGCTCGAGCTCGCCCGATCCCACGCGCGACGGGGACGGAACCGCGCCGCGCTGCGCGTCCTCGAGTCGCTCGACGGCACGGTGGGCCACGACACCCGCCGCACCGCCGTGCGCGCGATCCTCCTCCGCCGGTCCGGTCGCGCCGCCGAGGCCCAGGCTCTGCTCGAGCGCGCGCTCGAGGCCGACCGCCTCGACGCGACCCTGCGCGTCCTCGCGGGTCGCCCGGTCGCCCCGGATCCGGGGATGCTCGTCGACGTCGCGCTCGATCTCGCCAAGGCCGGTGACGTGCCGGGCGCGCTCGAGGCGCTGGACGTCGCCATCGCCGCGCCGCCGAACGGGTCGGGCAACGTCCGACCGGTCGCGCAGTACCTGGCCGCGATGCTGCTCGACGGCGCGGGCCGGCGCGGGGAGGCCGCACGCCGGCGTGCCGCCGCCCGCGGCACCGACCGCGCGCTCGCGTTCCCGCGCGGCCTCGACGCGCACGACGCCCTCGTCGCCGCGATCGCCGCCGATCCCGCTGACGCCGCTGCCCGCGCGCTGCTGGGCATGCTGCTCTACGCGCACGACCGCCGCGCCGAGGCCGCGCACGAGTGGGAGGCCGCGATCGCGCTCGGCCTCGAGGACCCCGTCCTGCTGCGCAACGCGGGCCTCGCCGCCTACAACGTCGCCCACGACGACGCGCTCGCGTGGACCCGCTACGCCCAGGCACTCGCCGCCGCGCCCCGCGACGCACGCCTGCTGTACGAGCGCGACCAGCTCGCCGTCAGGCTCGGTCACGGTGCCGCGGAGCGCCTCGGCGCGCTGCGTCCCCTCGAGGAGTCGGTGCTCACGCGCGACGACCTCACGATCGAGTACGTCGAGCTGCTCGTGACCGCGGGGGAGGCGGCGCGTGCGCTCGCCATCCTCACCTCGCGCGCCTTCCACCCGTGGGAGGGCGGCGAGGGTCGCGCGCTCGCGGCCTGGGACCGCGCCAACGCCGCGCTCGGCCACGGGGTCGTCGACCCGCCGCGGAGCCTCGGCGAGGCCCGCGCGCTCTACGCGCCGCCCGCGCCCGTGCGCGAGGACGGCGTCACCGACTACTTCGCGACCAGCCTGCCCGAGCTGCTGCTGTTCGCGCGCGAGGGGTCCGAGCGCGATGGCACCGCGCCCGGTGCCTGAGCCCGGGAGGGCGACGTCCGGCGCGCAGCACACGGTCACGGCGGCCGGGTACAAGGCGACCATCGCGAGCGTCGGCGCGAGCCTGCGGACGCTGACCCATCGCGGCCACGACCTCGTGCTGCCGTTCGCCGCCGACGAGGAACGCCCCGCGATGCGCGGCGCGCTCCTCGCGCCGTGGCCCAACCGCACGGCCGACGGCCGCTATCCGTTCGCGGGTGAGACCCACACGCTCGCCATCAACGAGCCCGGGCGGCGCACCGCGAACCACGGGCTCGTCGCGGGCCTCGACTTCGCGGCGCGGGGCGTCGCCGCCGAGCGCGTGGTGCTCGGCGCCACCCTCGAGGCGGGACCGGGGTATCCGTGGCGGCTCGACATCGAGGTCGCGTTCGCGCTGTCGTCGGAGGGGCTGACCCACGTCGTGACGGTGCGCAACGAGTCGGCGACGCCCGCCCCGGTGGGCCTCGGAGTCCACCCGTACCTCCTTGCCGGACCCGCCGCCCCGCACGCGGTGGACGGCTGGACCCTGGAGATCCCCGCCGACGAGGCGATGCTCGTGACGCCCGACCGCCTGCTGCCCGAGCGCATCGTCCCCGTGGCCACGCACGACGGCGGCGCGCTGGACCTCCGCACCCCGCGGCCCATCGGCGCGCGCGTCCTCAACCATGGCTGGACCGCGCTGCGACGCGACGCCGACGGCACGGCGCGCGTGCGCCTCACGGCCGCGAGCGGGAGCGGCGTCGAGATGACGCTCGACCGCGCCTATCGGTGGGTGCAGGCGTACACGGCAGACGAGGTCGACGACGGGCGCCCGCGCGCCGCCGTCGCGGTCGAGCCCATGACGTGCCCCGCCGACGCGCTCAACTCGGGGCGCGACCTCATCGTGCTCGCGCCGGGCGTGACCACCGTCGCGACGTTCGGGCTGCGCGCGCTCGGCGCATGACCGCCGGGTCAGCCGCCGCCGTGGACCTGGCGGTGCAGCCGCGCCATCCGCTCGTCGAGCTCGGCCGCCGTGGCCGCCGCCTCGCGCAGCTCCGCGGTGAGCGACTCGGGCACGTCCGCGTCGTACTTGTAGTAGATCTTGTGCTCGAGGCTGGCCCAGAAGTCCATCGCGACGGTGCGGAACTGCACCTCGACGGGCACGGACACCGAGCCCGACGACAGGAACACCGGGATCTCCACGACGGCGTGGAGGCTCTGGTAGCCGTTCGGCTTGGGGTGGGCGATGTAGTCCCGCACGCGCAGCACCGACACGTCGTCCTGCCGCGTGAGCAGCCCGAACAGGCGGTACACGTCCGACTTGAACGCGCACGTCAGCCGCACGCCCGCGATGTCCGTGATCTCGGCGCGGATGGAGTCCAGGTCGCGCGCGATGCCCTTGCGGGCCACCTTGTCGAGCAGGCTGTCGGGGGACTTCACGCGGCTCGAGATGTGCTCGATCGGGTTGTAGTCGTGCAGCTCGAGGAACTCGTCGCGCAGGATCGTCAGCTTCGTCTCGATCTCGCGCAGCCCGAACTCGTACTGGAGCAGGAACCGCTGGATCTCCTGGCGGACGGCGCGGATCTGGTCCGGCGACAGCGGCGGCGCCGCGGTCCTGCCCAGCGCGGCGACGGTGTCGAGCGGTGTCATCTGCGTCATCGTGCTCCTCTTCGTGCCCACGGGACGGCGGCCGTCCCTAGGGTCTGACGAGCGCGAGCCGCCCAGCGTTCCCGGGGAGCGTGGGAGAGCCGCGCTAGGTTGACGGGCATGGGGACGATGCGGGGCCGGGTCCCGCGTCCGGCGACAGAGCGCGGCCGGGACGCACTGGGCGGCGGGGTGCTCGCCGCCGCGCTCGCGGTGCTCGTGCTGGTCGAGGACGGCGTCGGCGGGCTCGCCGCGGTCGGCACCCTCGCGGCGCTTGCGGCGTGCGCCGCCCTGGCGTGGAGGCGCGCACGCCCCGTACCCGTGCTGGCCGTCGTGCTCGCGCTGTTCGCGGCGTCCGCGTTCGCCGCGCTGGACACCCCGCTCGCCTTCGTGCCCCTGGTGGTCGCGCTGTACACGGCCGCGTCGCGCGTGGCGCGGATCCCCGTCGCTCTGGCGATCGGGGCGGGCACGGCCGGCGTGGTGGGCGCGGCGGTCGCCGTCGGGACCGCGCGCGAGGCCACCGACTCGGTGACGGTGTCGGCGGAGGTCTGGATGGCGCTGGTCACCGCCGTCGGCGTCGCGACGAACCTCTACCGGCGCACGGTCGCGCAGGAGCGGGCGCGCGCCCTCCAGGCCGAGGAGACGCGCGAGGCGGTCGCCCGCACGCGTGTCGCCGAGGAGCGGCTCCGCATCGCGCGCGAGCTGCATGATGCGGTGGGCCACCACGTCGCGGTGATGAACGTCCAGGCCGGCGTCGCGGAGGCGCTCCTCGGGACGCGGCCGGACGAGGCCGCCGAGGCCTTGGGTCGCGTGCAGGACGCCGGTGCCCGCGTGCTCGAGGAGCTGCCTGTCATGCTGCGCGTGCTCCGCCAGGGCGAGGAAGACGACACGCGGCCCGCCGTCGGCCTCGCCGCGCTCGACGCGCTGATCACGCAGGCCCGCGACGCCGGCCTCGCGGTCGAGCTCCGCCGGGCCGAGGCACCCGCCGACCTGCCGGCGGCGACCGACCAGGCGGCGTACCGCATCGTCCAGGAGGCGCTGTCCAACGCGCGCCGCTACGGTACGGGCGCAGCGACGGTCTCGATCTCGGCCGCCGGCTCGGACCTGGCCGTCGAGGTGCGCAACGCCGTGAGCGGCGCCGCGGGCCTGGGCTCGGGGTTCGGCCTGGTCGGGATGCGTGAGCGGGCGGACGCGGCGGGCGGCGGGGTGTCCGCGGGCCCGGAGGGCCAGGAGTTCGTGGTGCGCGCCGCGCTGCCGCTGAGAAGGAGGACGGGGACATGACGATCCGGGTGGTCGTGGTCGACGATCAGGAGCTGATCCGCGGAGGGTTCGTCGCGATCATCGGGACCGCGGAGGACATCGAGGTCGTGGGCGAGGCCGCCGACGGCGCCGAGGCGCTGTGGGTGGTGCGCGAGGCTCGCCCCGACGTGGTGCTCATGGACATCCGCATGCCCGGCATGGACGGCCTCGAGGCGACCGAGGCGATCGCCGCAGAGCCCGACCTGGCCGACGTGCGCATCGTGGTGCTCACCACCTTCGAGGAGGACGGCTACGTGCTGCGCGCGCTGCGCGGCGGCGCGAGCGGCTTCCTCGGCAAAGGCGTGCGGCCCGCCGAGCTGCTGGGCGCCATCCGGACGGTGGCGGCGGGGGAGGAGCTGCTGTCCGCGGCCGCCACGCGCGCCGTCATCGCGCACGTCGCCGACGAGCGCCCGCAGCCCGCGGTCGAGGGCGACCTGTTCCGGTACCTCACCGACCGCGAGCGCGAGGTGGTCCTGCTCGTCGCGCAGGGCCTGAGCAACGAGGAGATCGCGCAGCGGCTGTTCGTGAGCCCGCTCACCGCGAAGACCCACGTCAACCGTGCCATGACCAAGATCGGCGCGCGCGACCGCGCGCAGCTCGTGGTGGCCGCCTACCAGGCGGGACTCGCCGGAAGCTAGGCGCGTACCGCGATCGCGGTACGCGCAGGTGTCTGCGCGCGCACGATTCGCCGGTGGCCCGCGCGCGGGAGCCTGGAGTCATCACCGAACAAGGAGATGACATGAGCGCCAGCCCCGTGGCCACCCCGGCTCCCGCGAGCCCGACCCGCCGTTCCGCCAACCCTGACCTTCCCCTCTATGACCGGATCGATGGCCGCCGCTGGCTCGTCGTGGTCGCCGCCTGCGCCGTGGCCTTCGCGCAGCTGGTGCTGCTGCCGCTCCCGGGCGGACAGGCCGTCGAGCACTGGACGCACGTGATCCTGTTCCCGGCGATCCCGCTGATCGCGCTGGCGTGCGCCGCGCCCCGCGGCTGGACCGGGATCTTCCGCCGCGTCGGCCCGCGCCAGGTCGCGCAGATGCTCGGGTTCGGCGTGCTCAACCTCACGGTCAGCCTCACCGTGGCGATCGCGCTCAACAACGCCATCGGCGGCAACGCCAACCCGGCCGGCGACCTCCTCGCCGAGGCGACCTCGGGCGAGCGGGTCCAGTTCCTCCTCGCGTCGATCCCGCAGCTGCTCGGCGAGGAGCTCATCACGATCCTGCCGCTGCTCGCGTTGATGTCCGTGCTGGTGCGCCGCCTCCGCTGGTCGCGCGGCGCCGCCCTGGCGATCGCGTGGATCGCCACCGCGGTGATGTTCGGCCTGCTGCACCTGCCGACCTACGACTGGAACGTGCTCCAGTGCCTGCTCTACATCGCGCTGGCCCGGGTGCTCCTCACGCTCGCGTACGTGGTCACCCGCAACCTGTGGGTCTCGACCGGCGCGCACATCGTCAACGACTGGGCGATGTTCTCCGTCCCGATGCTCCTCAGCGGCGCGTCCCTCTTCTGAGCCGCGCCGGGGCCGTCGTCCCGCGCGACTTCCCAGGTTCCCGGGGGGCTTGCGCGTTCCCGAAACATGCACGCGTTACCCTCGCACCGTGACAGACGACCGTGACGGCACCCCGGGCGGCGACCAGCCGCGCCGCATGCCGCCCTCGATCCAGCCGCGCAGCGGCCAGGAGCGCCCCGGCACCGCCCGCCCCTCGCAGCCCGTGCGACGCGAGACCGTGCGCCCGGCGCCGCAGCCCGCCCCCGCGCGGCCCGGCGCCCGCCAGGCCCCGCCGCCCGCCCAGGCGCCGCAGCCGCCCCAGGCGCGGCCCGCATCGTCCACCCGGCCGCAGGCCGCGCCCCCCGCGACCGCGCCGGCGGCGCCCCCGAAGCGTCGGCGCCGTCACCCGGTCCGCAACGTGCTCCTCGCGCTGGTGCTCATCCTCGCGATCGCGTTCGGCTCGTTCTACGTGTGGGTCAACGCGAACATCAACCACGTCACCGCGCTGTCCGGCGCGGCGGGGACGCCCGGCTTCACCACGCTGATCGTCGGCTCGGACTCGCGCGCGGGGTGGGACGACAGCTCCACGGTCCAGGGCGCCCGCACCGACACGATCATGGTGCTCCACAAGCCAGAGCACGGGCCCACGGCGCTCATCTCGATCCCGCGCGACTCCTACGTCGAGATCCCGGGCCACGGCTACAACAAGATCAACGCGGCGTTCTCGTGGGGCGGCCCGGAGCTGCTCGTGCAGACGGTCGAGGGCGTCACCAACCTCACGATCGACCACTACATGGAGGTCGGGTTCTCCGGCGTCGCCGAGATCGTCGACGCGGTCGGCGGCGTGCGGCTGTGCTACGACCACGACGTCGACGATGAGAAGTCCCACCTCACGTGGAAGGCCGGCTGCCACACCGTCGGCGGCAAGAAGGCGCTCGCGTTCTCGCGCATGCGCTACTCGGATCCGCTGGGCGACATCGGCCGCACGCAGCGCCAGCAGCAGCTGGTCAGCGCGGTCGCGAAGAGCGTGATGAGCCCCGGCACCATCCTCAACCCGTTCAGGCTCGTGCCCGTGGTGAGCGCGGGCCTGGACGCGTTCCGGGTGAGCGACGAGACGGGACCGATCGACCTCGCGCGCATCGCCCTCGCGTTCAACTCGACGCGTGGCGGCGACGCCGTGACCGGCACGCCGCCGATCAAGGACATGGGCTACTCGGTCGCGGGCGTGGGCTCCACGGTGCTGCTGGACCCCGACCAGGAGGACGCGTTCTGGGCCAAGATCGCCAACGGCGAGTTCGAGCCCGGCACCACGGTCGGCGGGGTCGGGTAGCCCGCCTGTCCACAGATCGGCGGCGGGCCGCCGCCGACGGCCGCGGGTGGTCTACGACGGGAGCATGACCCGGCGCGACGCCCTGCTGCTGCCGTCGAGCGTGCATGCCGGCGACCGCAGCTTCTCGCGCGCGGAGCTGGTCGCGATGACCTCGGCTCGCCAGGTGCGCACCGCGATCGCGCGCGGCGAGGTCGCGGCGCTGTTCCACGGGCGGTTCGCCGCCGCCGCGCACGCGCAGGCCTTCCTTCCTCGCGCGCACGCGGCGTCCGAGTGCGGGGCGGTGATCACGGGCCGCGCCGCGCTGTTCGCGCTCGGCGCCGAGGACGTGCCGCCCGCGCGCGTCGATGCCACCATCGCGGACGGGCGGCGGGTCCCCGCATGCGCGTGGCTCTCCGCGGTCCGGGCGCCATGCCTTCCCGAGTATGCCGACTGGTACGGCTGCCGGGTCGCGGCGCCGGCCCACGCGGTCGTCGACCTCTGGCGCAGGGCGCGCGCGGGGACCCCGGGCGCCGACGACAGCGCGGGCGTGATCCTCGCGGCTCTGCAGCGGCGAGTCGTGGCCGTGGCACAGGTCCGCGAGGCGCTCGCGGGTGCCCCGCGCGTGCGCGACCGCGCGGGGCTGATCGCGGTGCTCGCGGCATTCGATGAGGGTGCGGAGAGCTTCCTCGAGCTCGAGGGGCTCACGCGCACGTTCACGGGGCGGGACTTCGGCGCCTTCGTCCGGCAGCACGCGGTGTGGGCGCGTGGCTCCTCGTACCGTCTCGACATGTACGACCCGGCGACGCTGCTCGCGGTCGAGCTCGATGGCGACGGCAACCACGCGGCGGGGGAGGACCGCGAACGCGACGACGAGCGCGACGCCGACCTGGCGACGCTCGGCATCCAGGTCCTGCGGCTCCCCTATGTCGACGTCATGACGCGCCCGGAGTGGTGCCGCGACACGGTGCTGGCGGTGATGCGGATCCGAGAACGACAGCTGCACGCATGATCCACCTCGACGAGCGCCCCGGAGCGACACGAAGTCGCATGCGTGACGGTCGGGGAAGGGAGGCGCACGAGCCGCGGTGGGAGCCCGCCGACGCCCATGCCGATGGCGGAGCGCACGGGGGCCCGCAACAACCGTGCGGATCCGTGTCGCCTTCGACCCGTCTCGAACGTGAACCTTGGTCGCTTCGAGTCGCTTCGCAGCCGGGCCTCGCTCCGCGCCGCCTTCAGGACGGCAGCCGCGTCAGTCGACGTTCTGCGTCGGCCGGTTGGGCCGCGTGCCCCAGCGGATGGTGCGGATCGCGACCGCGCCGCCGAGCGGCCCCAGCGTCCGCGCTCCCCACGTGTCGACGCCCAGGTCGCGCCGTGCCCAGTCGGGCAGCAGCGCGACGGCGCCCGCGGCGAGCGGCGCGTACGGGACCCGCGCCCATCCGCCGAGCGGAGGCTCCCGCAGCAGGAAGCGCGCCGCGTCGAGCGCCTCCGGGGTGGCCGCGAGCTCGGGCCGGTACGCCTCGATCGCGGTGCGCAGGTCCGCGACGGTCTCGGGCACGTCGATCGCACCGAGCGCCCGCGCCACACGAGCAGACTGTGCGACGTACTCGTCGCAGCCCGCCGCGTCGAGGGGGTGCACGCCGTACCGCTGGTGCGCCGCCAGGAACGAGTCGGCCTCCGCGACGTGGACCCACGTGAGCAGGTGCGGGTCCGAAGCGCGGTACGGGCGGCCGTCCGCCGCCTTGCCGCGCACGCGCTCGTGGATGGCGCGGATCCGGTCGACGGTGGCCTGCGCGTCGTCGGCCGTGCCGAACGTGGTGAACGCGATGAACGTCGCGGTGCGTGCCAGCCGGCCCCACGGATCGCCCCGGTACCCCGAGTGCCCTGCCACGCCCGCCATCGCGAGCGGGTGCAACGACTGCAGCAGCAGCGCGCGCAGCCCCCCGAGATACATGGAGGTGTCGCCGTGCACGCGCTTGATCGCGCTGCCCTGCGGGAACCAGCGCGGTCCCGGCGTGAGGTGGATCCGGTCGCGGTTCGCGGGCCCGTCGGGACCGCCGACGCGCGCGAAGATCGCCCGGCCCACGCGGATGCGGGCGCGCGTCACGGGGTTCGCGGTGGTGGTCACCCCGCCAGTATCGCCCGCCGCAGAGGGCGCGCTGCACGCCGGCGGCGCCCCCACAGCGGGTTAGGATGGCGCGCCGGTCTCACTCCGCAGTGAGGTGCTCCGAGGGCGGCCCCGACCCTGCCGTGCCGGCCGACGACGAGTACCGTCCCTGGTAAGGAGGTCCCCACCGGATGCCCACGAGCTCCCTCGCGTCCTGGTACGCCCGCAGCACGTCGCAGCGCGCCCGCGCCGCCGTCACCGTCTGGACGGTGGTGCTGCTGTTCTCCGGGCAGGGCTTCCGCTACCTCATGGGCGTGCCGGCGTACTCGGTGCTGGTGCTGGTGACCGTCGCCGCGGTCCTGATCGCGTTCCGCCGCTACCTGCGCCGCCTCCACGTTCCTCCGCTCGTCGCGGTGTTCACCGCGCTCGCGGTGCTCAGCACCACCTGGTCCGCGACGCGACCGGTGACCGCGCTCGCGTCCGGCGTGCTCGTGATCACCACGCTTGTCGCGGTGCTCGTCGCGCGCGGCACCTCGCGCGGCCAGTTCATGGACCACCTTCACCGCGGGCTCCAGATCAGCCTCTTCATGGGCATCGCGTTCGAGCTCTTCGCGTCGATCGTGGTGCGCCACCCGTTCCCGCCGCTCATGAAGGACCTGTCGGGCATCGCCAAGGTCGACGGCGGCGGGTTCCCGATCATGTGGTCGCAGGCCGCGATGTTCTCCGGCGGCCCGGTCCAGGGCTTCGTCGGCAACCGCAACCCGTTCGCCGCGATCGCGCTGTTCGCCGCGATGACGGCGCTGATCCTCCTGCTCGAGCGCCGCATCCGGCTCATCGACGGCGGGCTCACCCTCGCGGGCGCCGTCCTGGTGCACCTGCTCACGCTGTCCGCCACGGTCACGGTCGCCGCGGTCTACCTCGCGGGGCTCGTCATCGCGGCGCTGATCATCCGGCGCGCCAAGCCCAGCATGAAGCGCGTGCTGTCCTTCAGCGTGCTCGCGATCACCGCCGCGGTCGCGGTGCTCACGCTGAAGTTCCGCGCGGAGATCTTCGCGATGTTCGACCGCGGGCCGGACGCCACCAACCGCACCGCGATCTGGGACCAGGTGGTCCAGTACGCGTGGCACCGCCCGGAGGGCTGGGGCTACGTGGGCTACTGGCCCATCTGGGAGGACCCGTACAAGACGATCATCGACAAGGCGGGCGTGGTCGCCGCCCACGGGCACAACGCGTTCCTCGACGCGTGGCTGCAGCTGGGCCTCATCGGCGTCGTGCTGCTGCTCGTGATGGTGGTGCTGTCCTTCGGCAGCGCGTGGCGCCTCGTCGAGCGCGCGAGCCGCGGCGACACCTACATCCCGCTCGGCTGGGCGCTGCTGACGGCCGCGCTCGCGCTGCAGGCGCTCACCGAGTCGCGCATGCTCGTCGAGGGCGGCTGGTTCCTGCTCGTCATCCTCTACTGCTCGGGCCCGGGCGTGTTCACCCTGACGATCGTCGACCCGTCCCTCGTGCACACGGGTGCGCCTCCCGACGACGAGGCCCACGCCGAGGACCCCATCACCGTCCACACGCGGCGCCCCGCCCTGTAGGCCCGGGCCTCCGGGCCCATACGCTGGAGCCATCCACACCGACCAGAGGAGACCGCCATGCGCGCGACCATCATCCACGGCGAGCGCGACATCCGCGTCGAGGACGTCCCGGACCCCGTCCTGTCGACGGGGCGCGACGCGATCGTGCGCGTCGTCGCGGCCTGCGTGTGCGGCTCCGACCTGTGGCCGTACCGCGGCGTGACCCCGACCGCGAGCCCCAAGCGCATCGGCCACGAGTTCGTCGGCGTCGTCGAGCAGGTGGGGGAGGACGTCGAGGCGGTCCGCCCCGGCGACTTCGTCATCGCGCCGTTCTACCAGTGCGACAACACGTGCGTGAACTGCCGCAACGGCGCCAGCGTGAGCTGCCAGCACGGCGGTTGGTGGGGCAGCGAGACCGAGGAGCACGGCTTCGCCGACGCCGGCCAGGGCGAGCGCGTGCGCGTGCCCATGGCCGACGGCACCCTCGTCGTGGTGCCCGGCGGCATGCCGGACGATGCGCTGGTCCCGGGCCTCCTGACCCTGTCCGACGTCATGGGCACGGGTCACCACGCGGCCGTCTCGGGCGGCGTGACCGAGGGCTCGACCGTGGCGGTCGTGGGCGACGGCGCGGTCGGGCTGTGCGCGATCATCGCGTCGAAGCGCCTGGGCGCGTCGCGCATCGTCGCCATGTCCCGCCACGAGGCCCGCCAGGCGCTCGCGCGCGAGTTCGGCGCGACCGACGTGGTGCCCGAGCGCGGCGAGGAGGGCATCGCCCGCCTCAAGGAGATGTTCGACGGGATCGGCCCGGACGTGGTGCTCGAGTGCGTCGGCACCAAGGAGTCGATGGACCAGGCGCTGCGGTCGGCCCGTCCGGGCGGCCAGGTCGGCTTCGTGGGCGTGCCGAACGGCGGCCCCGAGCTGCCGGTCCGTCAGATGTTCAACACCAACGTGGGCGTGCGCGGCGGCGTCGCGCCGGTGCGCGGTTACATCGAGGAGCTGCTGCCCGAGGTGATCGACGGCCGCATCACGCCCGGCCTGGTGTTCGACCTCGAGCTCCCACTCGAGGAGGCCGCCGAGGCGTACGCCGCGATGGACGAGCGCCGCGCGACCAAGGTGCTGCTGCGCCCGTAGGCCCGCGCCGCGGTCGGAGCCCCCGCCGGTGGAATCGGCGGGGGCTCCTCCGCGTCAGGCCGCGGTGGCCGGGGTCGCGCCGCTCGACAGGTCGTAGACGGTGACGCCGTCGACGGTCTGCGCGGTGAAGTTCTGCTCCACCCACGTGGCGATCTCGCTCGACGCCTCCGAGCCGCCGTTCTGGCCGCCGAAGCCGCCGCCGCCGATGAAGTAGTGCACCTTGCCTTGGGCGACGTACTGCTGGAACTCCTCGAGGGTGGGCGCCGGGTCGGAGCCGTTGAAGCCGCCGATCGCCATCACCGGGTCGCCCGTCGCGAGCTGGTAGCCCGAGGCGTTGTTCGCGCCGACCGTGGCAGCGACCCACGTGTACGAGGACGCGTCCTGCTCGAGCAGCTGCACCAGCGCGTCCGACGGCGTCGAGCCGTTGATGAGGCCGCCGCCCACCGTGCCGCCGAAGCCGCCCGTGGTGCCGCCCGTGGTGCCGCCCTGACCGGGCAGCTGGCCGCCGTTCTGAGACGTGCCCCCGGGCGCCTGGCCGCCGGGCATCCCTCCGCCGCCGGGCCCGCCCTGGCCGGTCTGCCCGTTCTGGGAGGCGCCGCCGGGGAACTGGCCGCCGCCGGGGAGCTGGCCGCCGCCGCGCCCGAAGCCGGTGCCGCCGTTGCCGAAGCCGAAGCCGGTCGACGGGCCCGCGGTCGGCAGCGACCCCGTGTGCGCGGTGGAGACGGTGTCGACCGCGTAGGCCGCGGGTCCGACGAGCGCCACCACGAGCCCGGCCGAGGCGACCGCCGCGCCCGCCCAGCGGGTCGGCGTGCCGAGCCGCGCCGGCAGCGCGAGCACGCCGGCGGTGGCCGCCCCGAGGATGAGCACCAGCGGGCCGAGCCACGCGTTCCAGTCGGAGGTGCGCTCGAGCAGCACGAACGCGGTGAGCGCCGCCACGGCGACGGTGCCCGCGAGGGTGTACCGCGCGAAGGCGGAGGTGCCGCGCTGCCGCCACAGGGTGACGGCTCCGAGCCCGACGAGGGCGCCGATCGCGGGCGCGAGGGCCACCGTGTAGTAGGTGTGGATGATGCCGCCGCCGAGCGAGATGACGAGCGCGGTGACCACCAGCCAGCCGCCCCACACGATGGTCGAGGCGCGCAGCGTGTCGGTGCGAGCCGCGCGGCGGGTGACCCACAGGAGCGCGCCCATGAGCACGAGGGCGGCGGGCAGCAGCCACGCGATCTGGCCGCCGTAGTCGTCGGTGAAGAGACGGGTCAGGCCGGTGCTGCCCCAGTTGGGGCCCGCGTTGCCGCCGCCTCCGCCGGTGACGGAGCCGGTCTCGTTGCCCGTGAGGCGGCCCAGGCCGTTGTAGCCGAGCATGAGCTCGAGCACGGAGTTGGTCTGGGAGCCGCCGATGTAGGGGCGGGAGGAGGCGGGCCACAGCTCGACGATCGCGACCCACCAGCCGCCCGCGACCACGACGGCGGCGGCCGCCGACAGGACGTGGAGGATGCGCCGGTGCAGCACGATCGGCGCGGCGACGAGGTAGGCGCCCGCGAACGCGGGGATCACCAGGAACGCCTGCATCATCTTCGCGAGGAACCCGAGCCCGACGAACGTGCCGGCGAGCACCAGCCACCGCCACGAGCCCTTCTCCATGGCGCGCACGGTGGCGTAGGCGCCGAGGGTGAGCATGAGCACCAGGAGCGCGTCGGGGTTGTTGAAGCGGAACATCAGCACCGCGACGGGGGTGAGCGCGAGGGTGGCGCCGGCGATGAGGCCCGCGGCGGGTCCGGCGACGCGGCGCACGGTCGCGTGCAGCACGCCGACGGACGCGACCCCGAGCAGGGCCTGGGGGGCGAGCATCGCCCAGCTGTTCATCCCGAAGATGCGGGTGGACAGCTCCATCACCCACAGGCTGCCGGGGGTCTTGTCGACGGTGATGAGGTTGGCGGCGTCGAACGAGCCGAAGAAGAAGGCCTTCCACGACTCGGTGCCGGCCTGGATCGCGGCGGCGTAGTACGAGTTCGCCCAGCCGTTGATCGACAGGTTCCACAGGTACAGCACCGCGGTCGCGAGCAGCAGCCCCAGCAGCGCGGGCCGCGCCCACGCCGGATCCTCGGGCCGGCCCCGCCACAGCCGGCCCAGGAAGGACCGGCGCGGGGGAGCGGCGGGGGGCGCCGCATCGTCCCCGGGGGGAAGCGCGGGGGACGATGCGGCGGTCGCGTCGACAGCGGTGATGTCGGTGGTCATCGGGTGGTCCCCTCGTCGGCGGGTCCGCGGAAGACCCAGTGGCGGAACAGCAGGAAGCGGAGCAGGGTGGCGGCGACGTTCGCCGCGACGAGCACGATGACCTCCTCGAGGCGGGTACCGTCGGGGTCGATCACGTGCAGGAGGCGCAGGCCGCCGGACGTCAGGATCAGGCCCAGCCCGAACACCAGGAGGCCTTGGAGCTGATGTCGCAGCTGGCCGCCGCCCGCGGTCCGGAACGTGAAGGCACGGTTCGCGGCGGTGTTGGCGACGGTGGTGACGATCAGCGCGACCGCGTTGGCGGCCTGGGCCTCCATGACGTGGCGCAGCAGCAGGTAGAGCAGCAGGTAGGCGAGGGTCGATGCGACGCCGACGATCGCGAAGCGGACCACCTGGCCGATGAGGCGCGGGGGAGCGGGCACGTCGATCGCGTCGGGCTCACGCAGCGACGACAGCGGGATGCGGCCGGTAGCGAGCGCGCGGCCCACCCGGGCCATGCCGCGGATGTCGCCCCACGCGGTGGCGGCGATGTCGACGCGGGAGTCGGGGTCGTCGGTCCAGTCGACGGGGACCTCGTGGATGCGCAGGCCCGCACGCTCGGCCAGCACCAGCAGCTCCGTGTCGAAGAACCAGCCGCCGTCCTCGACGTAGGGCAGCAGCTGGCGGGCGCGATCGGCGCGGATGGCCTTGAAGCCGCACTGGGCGTCCGAGAAGCGGGCCCGCAGGAACGTGTGGAGCATGAGGTTGTACGTGCGGGAGATGAGCTCGCGCTTGGGCCCGCGCACCACACGCGAGCCGCGCGCCAGGCGCGTGCCGATCGCGACGTCCGAGTGTCCCGACAGCAGCGGCGCGATCAGCGGTGGCAGCGCCCGCAGGTCCGTCGACAGGTCGACGTCCATGTAGGCGACCACGGCGGCATCGGACGCGCCCCACGCCTCGGCCAGCGCGTGGCCGCGGCCCTTGGCGTCGAGGTGGAGCACGCGCACCCCGGCGAGCTCGCGCGACAGCCGTTCCGCGATGGCGAGCGTGCCGTCGGTGGAGGCGTTGTCGGCGATCACCACCCGCGACGTGAAGGGGAAGGTGTCGCGCAGGTAGGCGTGCAGGCGGCGCACGCTCGCCTCGAGCGCCGCCTCCTCGTTGTAGACCGGCACCACGATCTCGACGTCGGTGGTCGCAGGGCGCGCCGGCGTCATGAGCGGTGTCCGGGTCGGCTCGTCGATCAAGGCCATGGGTCCCAGGTTGCCCCCGTTTGCTGGGAGAACGCCGAGAGTCCGACCTCAGGTCGCCGAGGCGCCGGACGATGCGGGGCGGATCAGGCCTTCGCGTAGATCCCGTCGATGACGTCCTTGAAGTGCGCCTCGACCTGGCGGCGGCGGACCTTGAGCGACGCGGACATCTCCTCGTACTTCTCGGACAGCTCGCGCGGCAGCACGCGCCACTCGCGGATCGCCTCCGCGCGCGACACGAGGCGGTTCGCCTGGTCGATGATGTGCTGGATGTGCTCGCGCACGGTCGCGTCGGCGGCCGCCTCCGACGCGGTCATCGACGGCAGGCCCTTGGACTTGAGCCAGCCGGGCAGCATCGCCTCGTCGAGCGACAGCAGCGCGCCGATGAACGGCTTGCCGTCGCCGACCACCACGACCTCCTGGATGAGCGCGTACGGGCGGATCGCGTCCTCGAGGCTCGCAGGCTGCACGTTCTTGCCGCCCGCGGTGACCAGGATCTCCTTCTTGCGCCCCGTGATGGTGAGGTAGCCGTCGGCGTCGATCGAGCCGAGGTCGCCCGTGTGGTACCAGCCGTCGGTGACCACCTCGGCGGTCGCCTCGGGGTTCTTCCAGTAGCCGACGAACATGTTGGGGCCCTGCGCGAGCACCTCGCCGTCCTCGGCGATCCGCACGGTGCCGCCGGGGTAGGGGAAGCCCACGGTGCCGACGCGCACGTCCGACGGCGGGTTGATGGTCATCGGGCCGGCCAGCTCGGTGGTGCCGTAGCCCTCCATGCACGCGATGCCGAGGCCCCCGTAGAAGTGGGCCACGCGCGGCACGAGGCGCGCGCCGCCGCACACGATGTGGCGCAGGTTCCCGCCGAGCGCGTCGCGGACCTTGTTGAGGACCAGCACGTTGGCGAGGGCCATCTGGGCGCGCAGCACGATCCCGTGGCCGCCGCGGCCGCGCTTCTCGTCGACCTTGCGCGCCACGAACGCGCTCCACCGGAAGAGCCTCTGCTTGATGCCGCCGCCGGTGCGCTCGTCGACCACGTTGTAGAAGGTCTCGAGCACCCGCGGCACGGCCATGAGCCAGGTGGGGCGGAAGGTCTGGAGGTCCGAGGCGAGGGTCTTGTGGCTCGGGGCGAACCCGATGACCGCCTCGCACGCGAGCGCGAGCATCTCGACGTGGCGGGCCAGCACGTGCGCGAGGGGCAGGAACAGCAGGATGCGCGCATCGTTCTGCGCGAGGGTGCCGAGGTCGGGGTGGGCGGCGCCGTTGAGCGGGTGCTCGACGAAGGCGCGGTGGCTCAGCGCGACGCCCTTGGGCCGCCCGGTGGTGCCCGACGTGTAGACGATGGTCGCGACGTCGTCGGCGCGCACGTCGGACGATGCGGCGGCGAGGGTCGCGTCGTCGACGATCGCGCCGGCCTCGGCCAGCACGTCGAGCGCGGGCTCCTCGGCGCCGTCGATCACGAGCAGGCGCGGCGGGGCGTCCATCTCGCGCGCGGCGTCGGCCATGCGGTCGTCCTCGACGATGAGCATCGCGAGCTCGGCGTCCTCGCGGATCCACGCCACCTGGTGCGCGGACGAGCTGGGGTAGACGGGCACCGTGATCGCGCCCGCGGCCTGGATGGCGAAGTCCACGACGACCCACTCGTAGCGGGTGTTGGCCTGCAGGCCGACCGTCTGCCCGGGCGCGATGCCGTGCGCGATCAGGCCCTTCGCGATGCGGGCGACGTCCTCCTGGAAGCGCGCGCGGCTGACCTTGACCCACGCGCCCGAGGCGTCCTTGTACTCGGCGAAGATGCGGTCGGGCTCGGCGGTGACGCGGTCGCGCAGCAGCGCGGTGAACGTGTAGTCGTCGGCGGTGCGGATCATCAACGGCGTCGTCGACTCCGCGCGGGGGGACTGGCTCATGGCTCCGATTCTAGGCTACGGGACCGTAACTTACGGGGGCGTAGGTCCCGACACGCAGGGCGCGCGGCGGGTCGCCCGACGCGGGCTGGCCGGCGCCGCGCCCCGACCTCTTCCCACACAACGCGCGCGGATCGCGCGGAGTTCTCTGCAACTTCCGTCGCATTCCCCGACGCGCGAGCCGCGGATAGCGGATCTCGTGTGGGAACCGGCTGCGGGGTTCCTACCGGACGCTTGCCATCCGCTGTAACGCGATATATCGTGATAGCGCACTGATAGGAACAAACGAAGGGAGCGAGCGATGACGAGCTCGCATCAGCACACGCCGCGCGGGATGCGCGGAGGATTCGGCCCAGGCTGGGCCGACCCGTCCGAGGCGCGCGGCCCGCGCGCCCTGCGCCGCCGCGGCGGCTTCGGCGCGGAGGACGGCCCCGATGGCCTCGACCGGCCGGGGTTCGAGGGGCCGGAGGGTCCCGGCCGCGGCGGCCGTCGCCACGGGGGACCCGGTCACGGCGGTCCGGGCCACGGTCCCGGGCGCGGCCGACGCGGGGGGCGCCCGCGCGGCGACGTGCGCGCCGCGATCCTGCTGCTGCTCGCCGAGCAGCCGCGCCACGGCTACGACCTCATCAAGGCGATCGAGGAGCGCAGCGGGGGAGCCTGGGTCCCCAGCCCCGGCTCGATCTACCCGACGCTCCAGGCGCTGGAGGACGAGGGGCTGGTGGCCATCGAGGTGGTCGACGGCCGGAAGACGGCCTCGCTCACGGGCGCCGGTCGGTCATGGGCCGACGAGCGCGAGGGTGCGCTCGATGCCATGTTCGAGCGGGACGACAGCAAGGAGCAGGCGATCGCGCTGCGACGCGAGCTCCACGAGCTGCACGAGGCGGTCGGCCACATCGCGCGCCGCTACGACCGCCCGGACGTCGCGGAGAAGGCCGCGGAGATCGTCGCGACCGCGCGCCGCGACCTGTACCGCCTGCTCGCGGAGGACGCCTCCTAGGGCGACCGCCGCATCGTCCCCGCTAAAGCGAGGCGAGGCGGGGAGCGATCCGCGCCTCGAGCCCCGCCCGGACCGCGGGCCACTCGCGATCGAGGATCGAGAACACGACCGTGTCGCGCAGGGTCCCGTCGTGCCAGCGCTGGTGCTGGCGCAGCACGCCGTCCTGGTGCGCGCCCAGCCGCGCGATCGCGGCGCGCGACTGGTGGTTGTGCCAGTGCGTGCGCAGCTCGACCGCGATGCAGCCCAGCTCGTCGAACGCCCGCGACAGGAGCAGGAGCTTCGCGGCGGGGTTGATGCCCGTGCCCTGCGCCTCGCGCCCGATCCAGGTGCTCCCGATCTCCACCCGGCCGTTGGTCGCGTCGAGGTTGAGGTAGGTGGTCATGCCGACCGCGCGGCCCGAGCGCGGTTCGACGATGGCCCAGGGGGCGACCCTGCCCTCGGCCTGCGCCGCGAGGCGCGCGTCGATCTCGCCCGCCATCTCCACGGGCGAGGGGATGCGGGTGTACCAGGTGCGCCACAGCTCTCCGGGCGCCACGGCGGTGGCGAGGTCGTCCACGTGGGCGGGCGCGAGCGGCTCGAGGCGCGCGAGCGGGTGAGACAGCACCGGGGCGTCGTGGAGGGCCATGGCGCGAGCCTAGGGGCGGGCGCCCCGCGGCCGGGTCAGGCGTGCTCGGCGGCGGCCTTCTTCGCGGCCTTCTTGGCCGCCTTCCGGGCGTCCTTCTCGGCCTCCTTGGTCTCGTTCTCCTCGCGCTTGACCTCGGCCGCCGCGGCGGCGGCGGCGCCGACGATGCCGGCGCCGTTGAGCAGGTCTGCGGGGATGATCGGGGCGCGCAGGCGCAGCTTCGGCAGGAACATGTGGTGCGACTTCGACACCCCGCCGCCGACGATGATGAGGTCGGGCCACAGCAGCCGCTCGAGCTCCGAGTAGTACTTCTGGAGCTGCTCGATCCACTGGTCCCAGTCGTAGCCGTAGCGGTCGCGCGCGGACTCGGCGGCACGGTCCTCGGCGTCGTGGCCGTCGATCATGATGTGGCCCAGCTCGAGGTTGGGCACGAGCACGCCGTCGACGATCATCGCGGTGCCGATGCCGGTGCCCAGAGTCGTCATGAGTATCGAGCCGTTGCGGCCGTGAGCGGCGCCGAACTTGAACTCGCCGTAGCCGGCGGCGTCGGCGTCGTTGAGGACGTGCACGTCGTGGCCCGCGTAGTCGCGGATGATCGCGCGCAGGTCGGTGCCGATCCACGAGTCGTCGACGTTCGCCGCGGTCTTGACGACGCCGTGCTGGACCACGCCGGGGAAGGCGACGCCGATGGGCACCTTCCGCGGCGGGTTGAACTTGGCGATGACCTTCGCGACGGTGCGCCCGATCGCGTCCGGCGTGGACGGTTGAGGAGTAGGGATCCGGTAGCGGTCCTCGGTGAACTCGCCGGTCTTGAGGTTGACGGGCGCGGCCTTGATGCCCGTCCCGCCGATGTCCACGCCGATCGCGATGTTCTTGCTCATGGCAGCGTCAGAACCTCCGGTCCGTTCTCCGTGATGACGATGGTGTGCTCGAACTGCGCGACCCACGAGCCGTCGTTGGTGACGACGGTCCAGCCGTCGTCCCACTCGTGGCTGTCCTCCGACCCCATGCACAGCATCGGCTCGACCGTGAAGGTCATGCCGACCTCGATCACGTCGTCGTGGTGGGGCGCGGCGTCGTAGTGGGGGATGATCAGGCCGGTGTGGAACGCGGGCCCCACGCCGTGGCCCGTGTAGCTGCGGACGGACTCGTAGCCGAAGCGCGCGGCGTACTTCTCGATGACCCGGCCGATGACGTTGACCTGGCGGCCCGGCTGGGCGGCCTTGATGCCCCGCATCATCGCCTCGTGCGTGACCTCGACGAGCTTGCGCGACGCCTCGGTGCCCTCGCCCGCGATGAACGATCCACAGTTGTCGCCGTGCACGCCGTCCTTGAACGCCGTGATGTCGACCTTGACGATGTCGCCGTCCTCGATCACGGTCGAGTCGGGGATGCCGTGGCAGATGACCTCGTTGACCGAGGTGCAGATCGCCTTGGGGAACGGGGGGCGGCCGGCGGCGCCGGGGTAGCCGATCGTGGACGGGTAGGCGCCGTGGTCGACCAGGAACTCGTGGCCGATGCGGTCGAGCTCGTCGGTCGTGACGCCGGGGGCGACGTGGCGTCCCACCTCGGCGAGGGCCTGCGCGGCCAGCTTGGCGCTGACGCGGATCCGCTCGATGGTCTCGGGGGAGTGGACGTCGCCGCCGCGCCAGTCGGCGGCGCGCTTCCTGCCGACGTACTCGGGGCGGGCGATGGAGGCGGGGACCTCGCGGACCGGCGTGACGACGCCCTTGGTGATGCTCTCGCGGACAGGGCTCATGCCTGGCAGTCTATTCACGGAGGCGATGCCGATGTCACCCGAGAGCGACCAGCCGGTCCAGTACTTCTTCAACACCAGGACCAAGCAGGTGGAGAAGGGCCGGCAGAGCCCGTGGGAGCACCTCATGGGGCCCTACGCGACCCGCGAGGAGGCCGCGGGAGCCCTCGACATCGCCAAGCACCGCAACGAGTCCTGGGACGAGGACGACGACCGCTGGGGTGGGTCCGGCTCGTAGCGCGCCCCGCGCGTCCGGCGTGAGGTGCTGAACTCGCCCGAGCGTGTCACCGCTGGCATATGGGCGTTCATCCCTAGGGTGGGCGCGTGACCGTGGGGGGACTGACGGCGGCGTTGCCGCGCGCTTCCGGCGCGCGCACGCGCTTCCGCCCCGACATCGAGGCCCTGCGTGCGCTCGCCATCGCCCTGGTGGTGGCCTACCACGCGGGCGTGACGTTCGTGCCCGGCGGCTTCGTGGGCGTCGACGTGTTCTTCGTGATCTCGGGCTTCCTCATCACGGGGCTGCTCGTGCGCGAGATCGACGCCACGGGCCGGGTGCGCCTGATGCGCTTCTACGCGCGCCGGGCGCGGCGCCTCATCCCCGCGGCCGTCACGGTGCTGGCCGCCGTCGCTGCGCTCGCCGTGACGCTCGCCCCGGGCGCGTACCGCGACGACTACGGCCGGGACATCGCCGCCGCCGCCGGGTACGTGGCGAACTGGGGGTTCGCGGCACGTGCGGTGGACTACCTCGGGTCGCAGATGTCGCCCTCGCCCGCCCTGCACTTCTGGTCGCTCTCCGTCGAGGAGCAGTTCTACCTGGTCTGGCCGGTGCTGCTCGCGGCGGTCGCGTGGGGAATCCGCCGCCGCCGGTGGCGCACCCGTCCCGCGATGGCGGTGGCGCTCGGCGCGCTCGCGCTGCCATCGCTGGCGTGGTGCCTCGCGGAGACGGGCGCGAACCCCGACGTCGCATTCTTCGACACCGGCGTGCGCATGTGGGAGCTCGCGCTCGGCGGCCTCGTCGCGATCGGTGCGCCGGCGTGGGTGCGGCTGGACGTCCGGCTGCGCGGGCCGGGAGCGCTGCTCGGCCTCGTGCTCATCGCGGGCGCCGCGATCGGCATGCGCGCCGACATGGCCTGGCCGGGCGCGCTCGCGCTGGTCCCCACGGCCGGGGCCGCGCTCGTCATGGTCGCCGGGGGTGCGGGAGGCGCGTCCGTCGACTCGCACGCCTGGATGACCGGCCGATGGTGGCGCCCCGTGCTCTGGCTCGGCGCCCTGTCCTACTCGCTGTACCTCTGGCACTGGCCGCTGCTCGTCGCCGCACGCCAGGCGTGGGGCGAGCTCGCGCCCGGGACCGCCGCGGCGGCCGTCGCCGCGGCGGTGGTGCTCGCGTGGCTGACGCATCGCCTCATCGAGAACCCCGTGCGGTTCGCCCCGGCCCTCGTCGCCTCGGACCGACGGTCGATCCTCATGGGCGCCGCGCTGAGCCTGTGCGGCGTCGGGCTCGGCGTCGCGGTGGCGGTGTCCGCCCCGGACCAGGACGCCTCGCGGGTCGCCGCGATCGACCTCACGTCGCCCGGCGAGCCCGAGGTGCTCGATCTGGCGACGATGGACCCGACCGCTCCGCACGGCGGCGCCGCCCTGTGGCCCGACCCGTCCGCACGCTGGCCGCTCATCCCGGCGTCCGGCGCGGTGAGGCCCGTGCCCGATCCCGACGTCGCCGTGGACGACCGCCCCCAGTACTCGGACCCCGACTGCCACCTCATCATCGAGTTCGACGAGGTGACGCCGCGGTGGTGCGTCGCGGGCGACACCGAGGCGTCCCGCAGGATCGTCGTGGTCGGGGACTCCAAGTCGATCCAGTGGTACAGCGCCCTCGACGCGTACGGCGACCAGCACGGCTGGCGGGTCGAGCTCACCTCGAAGGCGAGCTGCTCCTTCTCGGAGGCGACCCTGATCATCCGGTCGCGGCCGTACGAGACGTGCGACGCGTGGAACCGCGCCGTCGTCGCCGCGCTCGAGGAGGATCCGCCGGACGTGGTCCTCACCTCGGGCATCTACGGCGTCGCGTCGCCGCTCGGCTCGTCCGCGGATGTGACCATGTCGCTCGCGGCGGGCATCGACGGCTACGCGCGCCGGTGGTCGCGCCTCCAGGCCGACGGCATCCGGGTGGTCGCGCTGCTCGACAACCCGATCCCGCCGTCCGACATCGACGAGTGCGTGTCGCGCCACGTGGCCGACCCCGACGCGTGCGCGCTGACCCGGTCGTCGTCGGTCGCGGGCAGCGGCGGCCCGGCGATGCGGGAGGCGGCCGCGCGCACGCCCGGCGTGGCGGTGGTCGACCTCACGGACTACTTCTGCGACGCGGCCTCGTGTCCCGCGGTGATCGACAACGTGGTGGTGTACCGGGGCGGCTTCCACCTCACCGACACGTACGTGCGCACGCTCGCGCCCGTCCTGGCGTGGGAGCTGAGCGGCGCGCTGGGGACCTAGCCGGCCGGCGGCGCGGCGGGCGCGAGGGGACGATGCGCGTCCCACGCGAGCACGAACCCCACCGCCGAGGCGCCCGCATGGAGGAGCACGATCCCAAACATGAGGTCGTAGCCGAGCAGGCCCAGGCCGGCCTCGGGATAGTCCCAGGCGAGCGCGACGATCGTGAGCACGAGCTCGGCGCCCGCGCACGCGAGGCCCCCGATCGCGCTGCGCGCGGTGGCGTGCGTGCCGGTGGTGACCACCGTGAGCACGATCGTCGCCGCGAAGGTGGCGAACAGGGCCACGAGCCACGGCATGGCCTCGTCGAGACCGGTCGCGTTGCCGAGCCATCCCCGGTTGTCGGACTCCGCGAAGCCGCGCACGCCCTCGAGCGCGCAATACCAGAGGAACGCGCCGAGGGCGGCGGCGATCCACGCGCACACGCGGCCGCCGCGGCCAGGCCGTGCCGCATCGTCCTGTATCGCCGCGGCGCTCATGCGGTCACCCCGGCGGCGCGGGCGCGGTGTCGGGCGTGCCACGCGTACGCGAAGCCCGCGAACGACCCGATCGCGTGGAGCCGGGCGGGCACCAGCAGCAGGCCCGTCCCGATGTCGCTGAGGTCGTGGTGGAGCAGCTGCCACCGCGAGGCGAGGGACACGGCCACGAGCTCGAGCGCCGCGCACGCGAGCCCCGCGGTCGCCGAGCGGCTCGTCGCGCGGGGTCCCGCGGCCACCACGGTGAGCACGATGACCAGGCTCGCCGAGGCGGCGAGGAGCACGATCGCGACGCTCACCCCGCGAGGGTGGTCGCCCGCGCCCCAGCTCTCGCCAAGCCCGGCGAGCGCGAGGAACAGCGCGAACCCTCCCGCCGCAGCCGCGAGCCATCCCAAGCCGCGCTTGTCGCGCCCGGTGACCCCCGCATCGTCCCCCATAGCAGGGACGTTACACGTGGTGCCGCCAACTGTGCTGAGGCTCGTAGCCGAGCAGGCGGCGCGCCTTGTCGATCGACAGCATCGTCTCGTGCCGGCCGAGCTCCTTCACCACGGGCACCGCCGGGAACTGCTCGGCCGCGAGATCCGCGGAGGAGCGGGACATCACCGTGTCGGCGTTCGCGATGACGAACCGGTCGAAGCCGCGGGGCTCGTAGGCGAGCGCGCGCGACACCGCCTGGGCGCCGTCGCGGCCGTCGATGTAGCCCCACAGGTTCCAGCGGCGCAGCGTCGGGTCCGCGTCGAAGGCGGGGAACGCGGCGTAGTCCTCGACGTCCATGACGTTGGAGAAGCGGAGCGCGAGGATCTTGAGCTCGGGATCCCAGCGGCACAGCTGGATCGCCATCTGCTCCTCGAGGTGCTTCACGAGCGAGTAGTTCGACTCGGGGCGCGCGTCGTACTCCTCGTCGACCGGGATGTACGGCGGGTCGATCGCGAAGGGCAGGCCCAGCACCGTCTCCGAGGACGCGTAGACGATGTCGCGGATGCCCGCGCGGCGTGCGCCCTGGAAGACGTTGAACGTCGCCGCCATGTTGTGGTGGAACGTGGCGGTGTCGGTCAGCTGGCCGGGCGCGGGGATCGCGGCGAGGTGGACCACGGCGTCCACGCCGGCGTAGCGGTCCTGGACGCCGAACATCGCGTCCATGGTCTGCCCCGCGTCGGTGAGGTCGATGCGCGTGTAGTCCATCGCGGGCGGCAGCGGCTTGGCATCGAGACGATGCACGGCGTGGCCGTCGGCGGTGAGGCGCGCGACCACGTGGCGGCCGAGCTTGCCCTCCGACCCGGTGACGAGGATCGAGCCCATGATCAGCTCTCGAACGTGTGCTCGGCGGCGGGGAAGGTCACGGCCTTGACCTCGTCGACGTACGCGGCGGATGCGTCGATCATGGCCTGGCCGACCGCGCCGAACTGCTTGGAGAAGCGGGGGTGCCAGTTGCCGACGCCGGCCATGTCGAGCCACACGAGGACCTGGCCGTCCGTGTCGGGGCCCGCTCCGATGCCGATGGTCGGGATGTCGAGGGCCTCGGTGACCGCCTTCGCGGCGGGCGCGATGACCATCTCGAGCACGACGGCGAACGCGCCGGCCTCCTGGAGCGCGAGCGCGTCCGCGACGAGCTCGTCGATGCCGTGGTCGCCGCGGCCCTGGATGCGGCGGCCGCCGAGCGCGGTCTCGCTCTGGGGGGTGAAGCCGAGGTGTCCGCAGAAGGGGATGCCCGCATCGGTCACGGCCTTGACCTGGCGGGCGATGCGGCGGCCGCCCTCGAACTTGATGGCGTGCGCGCCCGACAGCTTGACCATGCGGATCGAGGACTCGACGGCCTGCTCGGGGGAGACCTCGTAGGAGCCGAACGGGAGGTCGGCGACCACGAAGGCGTGCTCGGCGCCGCGGACCACGGCGCGGGCGAACGGGATCATCTCGTCGAGGGTCAGCGGGACGGTCGACTCGAGGCCGAGCATGTTGTCCCCGAGGGAGTCGCCGACGAGGAGGATGTCCGCGCCGCCGGCGTCGAACGCCCGGGCGGTGGGGAAGTCGTAGGCGGTCAGCATGGCGATCTTCTCGCCGCGCTGCTTCATCTCCTGGAAGTGGTGGATCCGGACCTTCTTACGCGTCATGCCTTCACCTTCTCACGATGCGAGACCCCTGCCACATCCGCGGGCCGTGGTGCGCCCCGCGCGCCTACTCGACCCAGCGGTTCGTGATCGGCAGGCGGCGGTCGCGGCCGAACGCCAGCGCCGTGACCTTGGGGCCCGGCGGGTACTGGCGGCGCTTCCACTCGGCGCGGTCGACCAGCCCGACGACGCGGTCCACCACCGCGGGGTCGAAGCCGCGCGCGAGCAGCTCCGCGCGGCCCTCGGCGTGCTCGACGTACGCGTCGAGCACCTCGTCGAGCAGCTCGTAGGGCGGCAGCGAGTCCTGGTCGACCTGTCCGGGGCGCAGCTCGGCCGACGGCGGCTTCTCGATCGAGCTCACCGGGATCGGCTCGACCTCGCCGCGCGACACGGCGTAGGCGTTGCGCCACCGCGCGAGCTGCCACACGCGCGTCTTGTCGAGGTCCTTCAGGGGCGCGAAGCCGCCGATCGAGCCCGCGTCGTAGATGGTCGCGTAGCCGGTCGCGAGCTCGGACTTGTTGCCCGGCGCGATCACCAGGTGGCCCTCGCGGTTCGAGATCCCCATGAGGATGACGCCGCGCAGGCGCGCCTGCAGGTTCTCCTCGGCCACGCCGGTGAGCGCGAGCTGGTCCTGGAAGGCGTCGACCAGGCGCCCGATGGGCTCCACGCGGTAGTCCGCGCCGATGCGCGTGGCCAGGTCCGCCGCATCGTCCTTCGAATGGTCGGACGAGAACTCGGACGGCATGGAGACGCCGACGACGTTGGAGCCGCCGATCGCGTCCGCCGCGATCGCGGCGGTGAGGGCAGAGTCGATGCCGCCAGAGAGCCCCAGGATCACCGAGCGGAAGCGGTTCTTGAGGACGTAGTCGCGCAGGCCGGTGACGCACGCCCAGTAGGCCTGCTCGTCGTCGCTCTCGCGCGGCGCGATGCCGGACGGGGGTGCATCGTCCCCGGTCGCCGGCACGTCCCACACGATCATCGCGTCGGTGAAGCCGGGCGCGGAGGCGACCACCTCGCCCGCCGCGGACACGATGAACGAGTGGCCGTCGAAGACCAGGTCGTCCTGGCCGCCCCACAGGTTGACGTAGGCGACGGGCGCGCCGACCTCGCGGGCGCGGCGCGCGGCGAGCTCGACGCGGGTGTGGCCCTTGCCCTCCTCGAAGGGCGAGCCGTTGAGGACCAGCAGGACGCGCAGTCCCTTGTCCGCGAGCTGCGCCACCGTGCCGCCGTCCTGCCAGATGTCCTCGCAGATCGCGATGCCCACCGGGGACGATGCGACGGAGACGACGCACGGGTCCTCGCCGGCGGCGAAGATACGGCGCTCGTCGAACACGCCGTAGTTGGGCAGGTGGTGCTTGTTGTAGCGCGCGACCACCTCGCCGCCGCTGATCACCACCGCCTGGTTGAAGGGGCGGCCCGTGCGCGAGACGCCGAGCGTGCCCAGCACCACGGTGAGCGCGCCGAGGCCCTCCGCGGCGAGCCCCGCGGCGATCTCGTCGACCGCGGCGGCGGCCGCGCGCTGGAAGCTCGAGCGGAGCGCGAGGTCCTCGATCGGGTAGCCCGTGGTGGTCATCTCGGGGAACACGACCACGTGGGCGCCGAGCGCGTGCGCGGCACGGCAGCGGTCGAGGATGAGCGCGGCGTTACCTGCGATGTCGCCGACGCAGGTGTTGATCTGGGCGAGCGCGATGCGGAGGTCGGACATGGGTCAAGCGTAGGGGTGGCGGCACGCGGGGGCGGGACACACGAACGTCACACGGATACGGCAAGATGGGCGCCATGGACAAGCAGCAGGAATTCGTTCTCCGCACCGTCGAGGAGCGCGACATCCGCTTCATCAGGCTCTGGTTCACCGACGTGCTGGGCATCCTCAAGTCGGTGGCGATCGCGCCTGCGGAGCTCGAGAACGCGTTCGCGGAGGGCATCGGCTTCGACGGCTCGGCCGTCGAGGGGCTCACGCGCGTGTACGAGGCGGACATGGTCGCGAAGCCCGACCCGGCCACCTTCCAGATCCTGCCGTGGCGCGGCGAGCGTCAGGGCGCGGCGCGCATGTTCTGCGACATCTACACGCCCGACGGCGAGCCCGCGCTGTCGGACCCGCGCCAGGTCCTCAAGCGCACGCTCGACCGAGCGTCGGAGCAGGGGTTCAGCTTCTACACGCACCCCGAGATCGAGTTCTACCTGTTCAAGCAGTTCGAGCGCGGCCAGCAGCCGGTCCCCGTCGACCGCGCCGGCTACTTCGACAACGTGCCCCGCGGCACGGCGCACAACTTCCGCCGCGAGGCGATCACGATGCTCGAGAACATGGGCATCTCGGTGGAGTTCAGCCACCACGAGGCGGGTCCCGGCCAGAACGAGATCGACCTGCGCTACGCGGACGCCCTCACCACGGCCGACAACATCATGACGTTCCGCACGGTGATCAAGGAGGTGGCGCTCGAGCAGGGCGTCTTCGCCTCCTTCATGCCCAAGCCGCTGTTCGAGGCGCCGGGGTCCGGCATGCACACGCACATGAGCCTGTTCGAGGGTGACCGCAACGCGTTCTACGAGGCGGGCAGCGAGCTGGGTCTGTCGCAGGTCGCGCGCCAGTTCATGGCGGGCGTGCTGCGCCACTCGCCGGAGATCACCGCGATCACCAACCAGTACGTCAACTCGTACAAGCGCCTGTGGGGCGGCGCCGAGGCGCCGTCCTACGTGTGCTGGGGCTCGAACAACCGCTCCGCGCTGGTGCGCGTGCCGCTGCACAAGCCGGGCAAGGGCCAGTCGACCCGCGTCGAGTACCGCGCGATGGACTCCGCGGTGAACCCCTACCTCGCGTTCGCGGTGCTGCTGGCCGCGGGCCTCAAGGGCATCGAGGAGGGCCTCGAGCTGCCCGACGGCGCCGAGGACGACGTGTGGGAGCTGTCCAACGCGGAGCGCCGGGCGATGGGCTTCGAGCCGCTGCCCGCGTCGCTGAGCGAGGCGATCGACGCGATGGAGCGCTCCGAGCTCGTCGCCGAGACGCTGGGGGAGCGGGTCTTCGACTTCGTGCTGCGCAACAAGCGCGCGGAGTGGGAGGCGTACCGCGCCCAGGTCACGCCCTACGAGATCGACACCTACCTGTCCGTCCTCTAGCGCGTCGTGAGCGCGCGCGAGGTCTCCTTCACCACGCTGCTGAGGCGGGCGGGGGCGGCCGATCCCGCCCGCGCGGCGGGGCTGATCGACGAGATCGGCCGGGTCTCGGGCATCACGCTCGACGACCCGGCGACCCTCGTGTCGTACCTGCCCGACCCCGACGCGGGCCTGCTGCAGCTGCTGCGCCTCGCCGAGGCGGCGCGCGACGCCGGCCACCTCGACACCCTGCGCCGCCTCTCGACGAGCCGCGCGGGCGCCCGCCTCGCGGTCCTGCTGGGCGGCTCGCTCGCGCTGGGCGACTTCCTCATCCGGCATCCGGAGCTGTGCGCCGACTTCGAGGCGTGGCCCGACGACGAGGGCTTCGACGCCGTCGACGTGCGCGCGCTCCTGCTCGAGGCCGTCGGGGCCGACCCGCGGGACGATGCGCCGGTCGCGGGCCTCGGCGGCGTCGAGGGGGTCGCCGCGATGCGCGTGGCCTACCGGAGGGCCCTCATGCGCGTCGCGGCCGAGGACCTGTTCGAGAGCCAGCCCGCGCAGCTCATGCCGCGCGTGGGTGCCGCGCTCGCCGACCTCGCGGGTGCCGCGCTCGAGGCGGGCCTCGCGATCGCGCGCCACGACGAGCCCGACCACGCCACCACCCGCCTCGCGGTCATCGCGATGGGCAAGTGCGGCGCGAGGGAGCTCAACTACGTCTCCGACGTCGACGTCATCTACGTCGCGGAGCCCGCCGAGGGCGTCGACGACGCGCGGTCGCTGCAGGTCGCGACGCGCCTCGCGGTCGCCGCCGCGAAGGCGTGCTCCGGGATGGGCGTCGAGCCGGCGCTGTGGGAGGTGGACCCGAACCTCCGTCCCGAGGGGCGCGACGGGCCGCTCGTACGCAACCTGGCCTCGCATCGTGCCTACTACGACCGCTGGGCGCAGACGTGGGAGTTCCAGGCGCTGCTCAAGGCGCGGCCGGCGGCCGGCGACCCCGAGGTGGGCGCCGCGTACATCGACGCGCTGTGGCCGCTCGTGTGGAAGGCCGTCGAGCGCGAGGGCTTCGTCGAGTCCGCGCAGGCGATGCGCCGCCGCGTCGAGCAGCACGTGCCCGCCGCGGAGGCGGACAGGCAGATCAAGCTCGGCCCGGGCGGCCTGCGCGACGTCGAGTTCACCATCCAGCTGCTCCAGCTGGTCCACGGCCGCGGCGACGAGTCGCTGCGCGTGCGCGGGACCCTCGAGGCGCTCGCCCGGCTCCGGGCGGGCGGGTACGTCGGGCGCCCCCAGGCGGCGGCGATGGACCGCTCGTACCGCCAGCTGCGCGTGTGGGAGCACCGGCTGCAGCTGCGCAAGCTCACGCGCACGCACCTCATGCCTGAGTCGGATCAGGACCGGCGCATCCTCGCGCGCGCCTCCGGCTTCGCGACCGTCGACTACATGGACGAGGTGTGGACCGACATCCGTCGCGACGTGCGCGCGATGCACCTCGAGATGTTCTACCGGCCCATCCTGCCGGTGGTCGCGCGGCTCAGCGCCGGCGAGGCGAGGCTGGACGATGCCGCGGCCCGGGCGCGCCTCGGGGCGGTCGGCTTCGTGGATCCCGCGGGCGCGTACCGGCACATCCAGGCGCTGACCGAGGGCGTGTCGCGCTCCGCCGCGATCCAGCGCCAGCTGCTGCCCGCCATGATCGGCTGGTTCGCGCAGGGCGCCGACCCCGACGCCGGGCTGCTGGCGTTCCGCCAGCTGTCCGAGCAGCTCGGAGGCACGCAGTGGTACCTCAAGCTGCTGCGGGACTCCGGCACGGCGGCGGAGCGGCTCGCGCGCCTGCTGTCGACCTCCGCGTACGTCGCCCGTGCGCTGCTCGCCTCCGGCGAGGCCGTCACGTGGCTCGACCGCGACGAGGACCTCGCGCCGCGCGACTACGAGCGGCTGTGGGGCGAGGCGGACGCGGTGCTGCGGCGCTCCAACGACGCCGCGCAGGCGATCACCGCGCTGCGCGGGCTGCGCCGGCGCGAGCTGTCCCGCGTCGCCGCCGCGGACACGCTCGGCATGATCAACTCCTCGCACGCGGCGCGCGCCGTCTCCCACAGCGCCGACATGCTCATCGAGGGCGCGCTGCGCATCGCGCGCCACACCGTCGCGGAGGCGCGGGGGCTCGAGGAGCTCCCCATCCGCTTCGCCGTCATCGCGATGGGTCGCTACGGCGGGCTGGAGATGGGCTACCTGTCCGATGCGGACGTGCAGTTCGTGTGGGACGGCGACGCCCCGGATGGACAGGCCATCGCCGTCCAGGTCGCGCAGGAGATCCGCACCCTGCTGCAGAAGGTGGGCCCGCAGCCGCCGCTCGCGATCGACGCGGACCTGCGCCCCGAGGGACGGAACGGGCCGCTGGCCCGGTCCCTCGCATCGTGCACCGAGTACTACGGCCGGTGGTCGGACGCCTGGGAGGCGCAGGCGCTGCTGCGGGCGCGGCCCTGCGCGGGGGACCTCGACCTGCGTGCAGCCTTCGTGCAGATGATCGATGCGGTGCGCTACCCGGTGCAGCTGCCGGGCGCGGCGCTCAAGCAGATGCGCCTGCTCAAGGCCCGCATGGAGGCGGAGCGGCTGCCCCGGGGCATCGACCCGCGCCGCCACCTCAAGCTGGGACCGGGCGGGCTGTCGGACGTCGAGTGGGTGGTCCAGCTCACGCAGCTGCGCCACGGCCGCACCTACCCCGAGCTGCGGACCACCGTGACGATGGACGCGCTGGTCGCGGCCGCGGACCTCGACCTCATCGCGCGCCCGGACGCCACCACGCTGCGCTCGGCATGGGTGCTCGCCACCGACCTGCGTGGCGCGCTGGCCCTGCGCGGCAGCGCGAAGGACACCGACGTGCTGCCCGCCGACATGCGCGAGCTCGGCGTGCTCGCCGGCATCCTCGGCTCGCGTCAGACCGGGCCCGAGCTGGACGAGCGGTACACCCGCAACGCCCGCCGCGCCCGCGCGGTCACGGAGCGGCTGTTCTTCGGGTGGGACGAGGACGCCCGGTGAGGGCGCTCCGCACGGTCGCGTCCGCCGTCCTGATCCTCGTGGGCGCCTCGCTCATCGCGCTGTGGGCCGTGAGCGGGGTGGTCGTGAGCGCGGTCGAGGATGGCAGCGCGGTGCACTCGATCGCGACCCGCGCGTTGTCGGACCAGGAGATCGTCGACGCCGTGGGCACCGCCATCGCCGACGGCGCCCTCACGGCGCTCGCCGACGCGGGCGTCGACCTGTCGCGCCTCGGCCTGGACGACACGGTGCGCGGCTGGATCGAGGACGCCGCCCGCACGGACGAGTTCCGCACTGCGCTCCTCGCGCAGGTGGACGATGCGCGCGCCCAGTTCGCGACCCAGGTCACCGAGCCCGACCGCGCCCCCGCGCCGCTGATCCTCGAGCTCGACGCGGACCAGTACGTGAACTCCCAGATCGCCCGGATCCCGGTGGTCGGCTCGCGCGCGCCCCAGGTGGACCTCGCGCCCATCCCGGTCCAGGTGATGGACGCCTCGACGTTCGAGGACGTCCGCACCGGGTACCACGTGATGGAGCTGGCGCAGCGGTGGGCGCTGTGGGCGGGCATCGCGCTCGTGGTGCTGGGGCTGTTCGTCACGCACCGCGCGCGGTGGTTCGTGGCGAAGGCGGGGCTCGCGGTCGGCGCGATCGCGGGCGGGCTGTGGCTCGTGCTGACGTGGTGGGGCGTCGACGGGATCGCCTCGGTGCTGCCCGGCGGGTCCGGCGGGACCGCGGGGGAGGCGCTCACGCGGCTCGTGACCCAGGACACGGTGGACGCGCTGCAGGCGCGCTTGGGCGTGGTGTCGCTGGTCGGGTTCGCGGTCGCCGCGGTGTTCCTCGTGGTCGCGCTGGTGACGCGGCCGCGGGCCAGGAGGTAGGGCTGCGGCTCGCTGGTGGTGCTCGCTGCTCGCCGCTCGCTGCTCGCTGGCGGTGCCGGTGCCGGCCGTCTGCCGCTCACGGTGCTTCCAGCGTGCCGCCGCCCTTGCCCCGCCGCTGCGCCGATGTCCCCAGCCCCCGACGCCTCGCGATATATGTACATAGCAGGGATGATGCCCGCGAGTGAGTGTCAGACCCTCGTGATGGACTGGTCTCATGGACGCGCAGAGCTTGTTCGACGATCTTCCCGGCGGAGGTCCCGCCGTGGATGGGTTTGCGCACGCGTGTCTCGAGGCGCGGATCGCGGTGGGGACTATGCTCATGGCCGCCTCCCATGACCAGTCCGGTGAGGCGGTCGCGCACCTGAGCGGGGCGGCGCAGCTGGCCCGTGAGGTGGACCTCGTGCTCGCGCGTGAGGCACGCCGAATCGAGGTCGACTCCGATGTCCCCGGGGGCGGGGTGGCGAAGCTCCATGGCTACCGCTCGGCCGCGGACCTGGTGGCCTCGATCATGGGCGCCACGCGCGCCGAGGCCGTCAGGCTGCTCGAGGTCGGGCGAGCCCTGGAGGAGAGGGAGCACGCCGGCGACCCCGACCCCGATCCCAACCCTGACCCGGACAACGACCCCGACCCGGACGACGACCCCGACCCGGACGACGACCCCGACCCGGACAACGACCCCGATGCGGATGATCCGGATGATCCTGACGAGGATGATCCGCCGGCTCCGAGGCAGCAGCAGCCGCGCTATCCGGTGGTCGCCGAGGCCCTCGCGACCGGCCGGATCTCGACCGACTGCGGCTCCCAGATCATCGTGATGCTCGATTCGCTGTCCGAGGACGTCGCCGAGTCCGCCAAGCAGACCGCCGCTGCCGAGCTGGTGGAGCGCGCCGTCGGGATCGACGCGACACGGTTCGCCAAGATCGTGGGCCGTTTCAAGGCCGCTCTTGATGTCCAGCAGCACGAGCGGACCATGGCCCAACGCCGCCGGTCACGCTTCCTGAAGATGTGGCGCAACCGGGCCGGGATGCTCGTCATCAACGGTGAGCTCGACCCCGAGAGCGCGGCCCCGTTCCAGCACGTCATCGACACACTCACGCGCAGGGCTATGCATGCCAGCCAGGACAACCCCGGCACGGATCAGCGCACCATCGAGCAGATCCGTGCCGACGCCCTGACCGACGCATGCCACCACGCCATCGGCTGCACCTCGACCGACCCGCTGAAGCCCACCACCACCCTCGTGGTGCGCGCCCACGCGACGGACCTCACCACCGGCACCGGGCTGGCCGAGATCGACGGCTGCCCCCTGCCCATCGACATCACCACCGCGCAACGCATGACGTACGCCGCGATCCTCGCCCCCGCGCTGCTGTGCGACAAGGGCGAGCTGCTGAACCTGGGACGCAGCGTCTACCCCTTCACCCGTGCCCAACGCATCGCGCTGGGCGAAAGGGACGGCGGGTGCGCGTTCTGCTCCGCCCCGCCCGCCTGGACCCAGGCGCACCACATCCGCTACTGGGGCCACGGCGGCCGCACCGACCTGTCCAACGGCGTCCTTCTGTGCGGCCACTGCCACCACGTCATCCACGACCAGGGCTGGCAGATCCGTGCCACCGCCACCGAGGTCTGGTTCATCCCACCAGCCTCCGTCGACCCCACCCGCACCCCCCGCCAAGGCGGCAGGGCACGCTTCGGGACACCGCGACCCGCGCTCTTCACCGCCCCCAGGCTCGACGAGCCCGGCGCGCCACCGGGTCGGCACGACCGCGGGGAGAGCTCCGCCTAAGGGAGTTGCGGCACGGGGGTCCGGTGGTTCGCCGGTATGGCACTGCCACGGCGGAGGCGCGTGCACCCGAGGCGTGGCCTCGATGCGCCGTCGGCCAGGTCAGCCGACGGTGGGAGCGGGGCGCTCGAGCAGGGGCGACAGCTCACGGCTCGACAGGGCGCGGGAGGCCTGCGCCGCACCGGCCTCGAGCGCCTGCCACAGGGCGTCGCCCGTGAGCTGCGCGGCGCCGCCCACATGGAGCGCGTGCGCCAGCACCCCGGCCGCGAAGGCGTCGCCGGCGCCGTTGGGGTCCACCACCTCGACCTTCGGGGCCTCGACCCGTGCGAACGAGCCGTCCGCACCCACCGCGATGGCGCCGCGGGATCCCAGCGTGCAGATGGCGAGGGTCTTGCCACCCGCGACAAGGCCGCGCAGGTACGTCGACGGCCCGGCGATCCGGTCGCCGTTCATCACCACCACGTCGGCCGCCTCGAGGAACGGCCGGTGGTACGCCTGCTCGCCGTCGTAGTCATGGACGTCGACCCACACCTCGCGCGCGAGCGCCGTGACCTCGGGGATGAGGGCGCGCGACAGGTCGGCGAGGTCGAGGAATACGGCCCGGGCCTCGCGCAGCGCCTCGCGTGCGGTGGCCCGGGCGCGCCGCATCTCCTCCACGGCGACCGCGCCCGCGGCCTGGAGGTAGATCGACACGCGCTCCCCGCGCGGCGACATGAGGTTGAGATGGCGTTCCGTGGGGCCGTCGGTGAGCACCGCGCGCACCTCCACCCCGCAGCGGCCCAGCGCGGCGACGAGCTCGGCGCCCACAGCATCGTCCCCTCGGGTGGTGAGCAGCGTCGTCGCGACGCCCGCGTCGACCAGGTGCAGCGCCTTGCCCGCGGAGGTGCCGCCCATCACCTGGACGCTGCCGCGGGCGAACGTCGTGTGCGGCTCGGGGCGGGGGAGGGCGTCGAGGGACACGATGAGGTTGTCGCTGGTCGGTCCGATGACCAGGACCTCGCCGTCAGTCACGGCTGCCCGGGGCGACGGCGGTGGAGCGGCGCACGGTGAGGTCGTAGGGCAGCGGCAGCGCGGCGCGCTCCGCGGGACGGCCCGTGAGCTCGGCGAGAAGCGTCTCGGCGGCGAGGCGGCCCTGGTCCACGGGGTTCTGGTCGACCGTGGTGAGCTCGAAGAACGATCCCAGCTCGTGGCCGTCGATGCCGACCACGGACAGGTCCTCGGGCACGCGGAGCCCGAGCGAGCGCGCGGCGAGGATCGCGCCGATGGCCATCTCGTCGGAGGCCGCCACGATCGCGGTGGGCCGGAGGCGCGGGTCGCCCAGCAGGCGCAGCGCCGCGCGGTGGCCACCCTCGATGGTGAAGTCACCGACCGCGCGCAGCGACGGATCCGGCTCCACCCCCACCGCACCGAGCGCCGCCTCGTAGCCCTCGCGGCGGTGGGCCGGCATGTGGAAGTCGAGGTGGTCCTGCTCCTCGCCGCCGATGAACGCGATGCGGCGGTGCCCGAGCGAGGTGACGTGCTCCGTGGCGAGGCGTGCGACCGCGTGGTCGTCGAGACCGAGCGTGGTCACCCCCGCGAGCGGGCCGCCGAGCCCGACCATGGGCTTGCCCAGGTCGTGCAGCCGGCGCAGCTCGGCGTCCGTGAGCTCCACCGAGACGGCGATGAAGGCGTCGACGCGCTTGCGTGCGAGGAACTCGTCGAACAGCCGCCGGCGCCGGCGCGGATGCCGCGTCGTGTCCTCGAGGTGGTAGAGCGTGAGGTCGTAGCCGCCGTCGGTGAGCGCCCGGTGGGCGCCCTTGAGGACGCTCGCGTAGTACCAGGACCCCAGGATCGGCATGACCATGCCGATGTTCCTGGTGCGGCCCGATGCCAGGGACGATGCGGTGGCCGAGGCCACGTAGCCGAGCTGTCGCGCGGCCTCCTCGACCTTGCGGCGGGTGGCGTCCGACACCGTGCTCTTGCCGGCGAGCGCCCGGGACACGGTGGCGGTGGACACGCCGGCCAGCGCGGCCACACCCTGGATCGTCGCCACCCTCGGTCCCTTCCGTCAGGCCCCGTGTCTGCGGGAATCCTACTCGGGCACCCGCACCCACACGGTCGCGTCGGCGGGCAGCGCGCCGTCCTCGAGCGCGTGCGACGCGACGAGCACCTCGCCCTCGATCGGGAACGGCTCGCCGGACACGTTCGCGACCACGCGGACGCCGTTCGCGACATGGACCAGCACGCCCGACGGGGAGCCCTCCCACGTCACCGTGCCGGTGCCCGTGCCGAGGCCGTGCGACCGGCGCAGGCGCAGCGCCGCGCGGTACATCTCGAGCGTGGAGCCCTCGACGCCCAGCTGCGCGTCGCGCGCGAGCGTGCCGTACACCGCGGGCTGCGGCAGCCACGTGTCGCCGGTGGGGGAGAAGCCGTACGCGGGGGCGTCGGCCTCCCACGGCAGCGGCACGCGGCAGCCGTCGCGGCCGTACCTCTCGCCCTCGGTGCGGTGCCACGTGGGGTCCTGTCGCGCATCGTCCGGGATGTCGATCGCCTCGGGAAGGCCGAGCTCCTCGCCCTGGTAGAGGTAGGCGCCGCCGGGCAGCGAGAGCATGAGCAGGGAGGCGGCGCGGGCGCGGCGGATGCCCTCCTCGATGTCGGGCAGGCCGGGGGAGCGGGGGCCGATGCCGTGGCCCTGCGGGGTGTCCTTGCCCAGCGCGAGGCGCGTGGCGTGGCGGATCATGTCGTGGTTGGAGAGCACCCACGTGGACGGGGCGCCGACCGCGGCGAACGTGTCGATCGACGCGTCGATGACGGCGCGCAGGTCGGCCGCGTCCCAGTGCGTCTCCATGTAGCCGAAGTTGAACGCCTGGTGCATCTCGTCGGGCCGCACCCAGTTGGCCATGAAGTCGAGCGGGTACACCCACGCCTCGGCCGCGAGGATGCGCTCGCCGGGGTAGGTGTCGAGGATCGCGCGCCAGCGGCGCCACACCTCGTGGACGCCGTCCTGCGCCCAGTACGGCGACTGCGTCGCCGCGCCGCCGCCCATCGAGGCCTCGTCCTCGTCCTGGACGAAGTCGGGCAGGCCCTCGGCCTTGATGAGGCCGTGCGCCACGTCGACGCGGAAGCCGTCGACGCCGCGGTCGAGCCAGAAGCGCAGCACGCCGTCGAACTCGGCGCGGACCTCCTCGAGCTCCCAGTTGAAGTCCGGCTGCGAGGTGTCGAAGATGTGCAGGTACCACTGGCCGGGGGTGCCGTCGGCCTCGGTCACGCGGGTCCACATGGGGCCGCCGAAGACCGACTCCCAGTTGTTCGGGGGCAGCTCGCCGTGCTCGCCCTTGCCGTCGCGGAACACGAAGCGCTCGCGCTCGGGCGAGCCGGGCGCGGCCGCGAGGGCCTCCTGGAACCACGGGTGGTCGGAGCTGCAGTGGTTGGGGACGATGTCCGCGATCACCTGCAGCCCGAGGCCGTGGGCGCGCTCGACCATCGCGTCGAAGTCCGCGAGCGTGCCGAACAGCGGGTCGACGTCGCGGAAGTCGGACACGTCGTAGCCGGCGTCGCGCTGCGGCGAGCGGTAGAACGGCGACAGCCAGATCGCGTCGACGCCGAGGTCCGCGAGGCTGTCGAGCCGCGAGGTGATGCCGCGCAGGTCGCCCACGCCGGTGCCGTTCGAGTCCGCGAACGAGCGGGGGTAGATCTGGTAGATCACGGAGGAGCGCCACCACTCCTGGTCGGCGTGGATCGCGGGGGCGGCGGCTGCGGCGTCGGTGTGGGCCACGGTGTCCTCTCGGCTCTCGTCGCGCCGGATCTCGGACGCGTGCGGACCCGCCTCGCCGTCATCTGCGAGGCGGGTCGGCGCCCAATGTAAGCGGTTGCATGCCGCCGGGGCAAACCGGGCGGCGCCCGCCTCGGCACTCCCGGCGGCGCGGCCCGGAATCACCCGGCACACGTGGTTGTTGCGTCACCTATCGCGCGCCCGCGCGCCAGCCCCGAGGAGTGAGATGACCGCGATCTGCCCCAGCCGCCGTCGCAGCGACGCGGCCCCGCTCGAGCCCGCCGACGCATCGTCCACCCCCGGGCTCGAGCCTGCGCCCGCCGCGGTGCGCACCGCCGTCACCGTCCCCCTGCGCTTCGCGGACGGGTTCGCGACCACGGGCAGGGTGATGACGTTCGCGGGCCTCGCCGACGGCCGCGAGCACCTCGCGATCGGCCTGGGCGACTGGGAGGGCGCGCTCGCCCGCGCGGCGGCCGGCGGCGAGGCGCCGCTGGTGCGTCCGCACTCCGAGTGCCTCACGGGCGACGTGCTGGGCTCCGAGCGCTGCGACTGCGGACCGCAGCTGCGCGAGGCCGTCGAGCGCATCGCCGAGGCGGGCGGCTTTCTGCTGTACCTGCGCCAGGAGGGCCGCGGGATCGGGCTGTATGCGAAGCTCGACGCCTACGCGCTCCAGGACGCGGGCCTCGACACCTACGAGGCCAACGTCGCGCTGGGCCACGGCGAGGACGAGCGCGACTACACCGCGGCGGCCCAGATGCTGCGCGCCGTGGGCGTCGACCGCATCCGGCTGCTCAGCAACAACCCCGACAAGGCGGCGCAGCTCGAGCTGCTCGGGGTCGACGTGGACGAGCGCGTCCCCACGGGGGTGCACCTCACCGACTCCAACGCCCGCTACCTCGCCGCGAAGGTGGACCACACCGACCACACGCTGGCGCTGCCCGGCCGCGCCTGACGCGCATCCCGCGCGATCCGCCCGCCTCCTGGGAGGATGGAGACCGACCGACGAGGGAGGCGCGCGATGAAGCGGATCGTGGTGTGCTGCGACGGCACGTGGAGCAAGGCCGATCAGGCGCGGCCCACCAATGTCGTGAAGATCGCGCGCGCGGTCGCGCCTACGGGCGCCGACGGCATCGTCCAACATGTCCACTACCTGCCGGGCGTGGGCACCCGGCCGGGCGAGCGGATCCTCGGCGGCGTGTTCGGATGGGGGCTGTCGCGCGAGGTGCGCGACGGCTACCGGGCGATCGCCGCGGAGTTCGAGCCGGGCGACGAGATCTTCCTCCTCGGCTACAGCCGGGGCGCCTACACGGCCCGGTCGATCGCGGGCTTCCTGCGAAACGCCGGGATCCTCCGGCCGGACCAGCTGGGCGCCCTCGACGAGGCCTACGCTCTCTACCGCGACCGCTCCAAGGACACGGCGCCGGGCGAGCGGCGGGCGGAGGAGTTCCGCGCGGCCCACTCGTACCCCGACCTGTCGATCCGCTTCGTCGGGGTGTTCGACACAGTCGGCTCGCTGGGCATCCCCGGCAGCTCCGTGCCGATCGTCAAGTGGTTCAACAAGCGGTGGGCCTTCCACGACACGCAGCTGTCGCGCTCCGTGCGGGCGGCCTATCACGCGCTCGCGATCGACGAGCAGCGCGCCGCCTTCGCCCCGACCCTGTGGGACCTGCCCGTGGCCGCCGAGGGCCAGATCCTCGAGCAGGTCTGGTTCGCGGGATGCCACTCGAACGTCGGGGGCGGCGGCGGCAACACCACCGCGCTCGCGGACATCGCGCTCGGCTGGCTCACGCGCATGGCGGCCGGGCAGGGGCTGGGGTTCGTGGACGATGCGTTCGTCGCGGGCCACCCCGTCGACGCGGGGGAGCTGACGATGGACTTCGCGCCGGACCCGCTCGGGGCCTTCTCGGACTCCCGCCAGGGGCCGTTCAAGCTGTGGCCGCCGTTCATCCGGCCCATGCTGAAGACGCACCACGGCAACGAGAGCCTGTCCTCGAGCGCGGTGGCACGCCAGGCGGCGCGGCCCACCTTCGACCCCGAGAACCTGGTCGAGGCGCTCGCGGGCACCCATCACGTCACCGACGTGTGAGCCTCACGCCGCCCTAGATGGTGAGCCAGCCCATGGAGAGCCCCGCCACGCCGACCACCGCGGCCCCGAGCGACACCGCCAGGATCACCGTCTCCCGCGGGCTGAACCAGCGCCGCCCCTGCTCGCGGCGCACCATGACGAACAGGATCGACGCGGGCGCGTAGATGATCGACGACACGAGCACGAAGGTCAGCCCCGCCGCGAACAGCAGGAACACCACGTACGCGGTCGCGAGCACCCCCAGCGCGAGCTCCCGGCCGCGCTCGCGGCCCGGGCCGTACCCGTCGCGCAGCGCCGCGATCTTCAGCAGGTAGCCGGCCGCGAACAGGAACGGGATGAGCGACAGCGCGCTCGTGAGGTCGACCATGAAGTTCACGGCGTCCGCCGAGACGAGCACGATGAGCACCATCGCCTGCGTGAGCACCGACGTGGTGAGCAGCGCCGTGGTGGGCACGTCGCGGTCCGACTGGCGCGCGAGGAAGCGCGGCATGTCGTGGTCCTTCGCGGCGACGAACAGCAGCTCCGCCGCGATGAGCGTCCACGCGAGGTACGCGCCCAGGATCGACACGATGAGCCCGACGCTGATGAAGACCGACCCCCACCCGCCCACCACGGACTCGAGCACGCCCGCCATCGACGGCTGGCGCAGCTCGGCCATCTGGGACGCCGACATGATGCCGTAGCTCACCATCGTCACCGACGCGAAGATCGCGAACACCGCGAGGTAGCCCAGCACCGTGGCGCGGCCCACGTCCTTGCGCCGCCGCGCGTGCCGCGAGTACATGCTCGCGCCCTCGACCCCGAGGAACACGAACACCATCACCAGCATCGTCGCCTTGACCTGGTCGAACAGGGGGGAGTCCGCGGGGCCCGCGAGGTTGTCGAGGAACACCTGCGGGTCGACGTAGAATAGCGCGATCACGATGAACACGACGATCGGCACGAGCTTGGCGATGGTGACGATGCGGTTGATCGCCGCCGCCTCCTTCACCCCCTGCCGCACGAGCAGGTAGAAGCCCCACAGCCCCGCGCTCGACAGCGCCACCGCGAGCAGCGTGTCGCCCTCGCCGAGGGCCGGCCACCAGCCGCCGAGCGTCGACATGATGAGCACCCAGAACGACACGTTGCCCACGCACGTGGTCGCCCAGTAGCCGAACGCCGAGAAGAACCCCAGGTACTCGCCGAAGCCCGCCTTCGCATACGCGTAGATGCCCGCGTCGAGGTGCGGCTTGCGGTTGCCGAGCGCCTGGAACATCAGCGCGAGCATCAGCGTGCCGCAGCCCGCGATCGCCCACGCGATGAGCGCGCCGCGCACGCCCGTGGCGGCGGCGAAGCGCTGGGGGAGCGTGAACACCCCGGCGCCGACCATGGTGCCGACCACCATGGTCATCATGGTGAGGAGGGAGAGCTTGACCGGGGCGCGCTCCGTCTCGGCCATCAGCCCACCTCCCGTCCCTCTCGAAACCTAGCAAGGCCAGGGACGATGCGCCGGGCGGGGAGGCGCGTCGCGCATCGTCGCGCGTCAGGACGCGGCGAGGGTCAGGCCGAAGCCGACGACGGCCCAGACGCCCGCCGCTACGCGCCCCTTCTCGTACGCGAACGGGATCATCGACGTGGTGAGCATCGCGATGAGCGCGCCCGTGGTGAGGGCAGCGAGGCGAGCGCCGGTCGCGCCGCTCACCAGCTCCGCGGCACCATAGCCCAGCGCCGAGAAGACGCCCGCCGCGACGACCACGGCGCCCCACAGCAGCAGCTGCCGACGCGCGCTCCAGCCGCTCGCGCGCATGTCCGCCGCCGGCGGGAGTGCCTGCGGGATGTTGGACACCCACACCGACGCGGCGAGGGCGGGGCTCACGAGTCCCGCCACCATCTGGATACCGAAGATCAGCGACTCCGGCAGCGCGTCCACGATGTTGCCCACCACGATGCCCATCGCGCCGGACGCGCCGAAGCGCCGCTCGACGAGAGTGTCGGCGATCACGTAGACGCCGGCGCCCCCGAGAAGCCAGGCACCGATCTCGAGGTTGCCGAGCGACGCCTGCGCCTCGGGGACCAGCTGGAACGCCGCGGCCGCGACGAGCGCGCCCGCGCCGAGCCCGGCGAGCTGCCCGACCGCACGGTCGGGGATGGTGACGCGGTAGACGATCAGCCCGGCCAGGAGCAGGGAGGACTGCGCCGCCACGCCCACGAGCAGAGCCTCGATCACGCTGTCACCCTACGACCGTGCGGCAGCGAGCGCCGGGGCTCACGTCGGGACGGGTGCGCGACGGAACGCGAGCGGGGCGTCGAGGAGGGGCTCGAACGCCTGGCGCTCGGCTCCGGTGAGCGGGCGGGAGCGCTGCGTCGCGGGATCGAGGTAGACGAGCGTGGTCGCCGCGTGCGCGTAGGGCTCCTCGCCGGCGCCCGCGGGCGGCAGGATCGCGTGGTGCACGTCGACGCTGGCGGTGCCGATCCGCGCCACCCACAGCTCGACCCGCACGGGCGCGGGCCACCAGGTGAGCTGGCGCAGGTACTCGATCTCGTGCCGCCCCACCACGACGGTCGCCCGACCCGTCGCGGCGAGCGGTCCCGGCACGCCCGAGGCGGCGCGGATCACGGGATGGAGTGCCCGGATCCGCACCTCCTCGAGCAGCACCAGGTAGGCGACGTTGTTGACGTGTCCGTTGAGGTCCACGTCGGCCCATCGGAGCTCGACCGAGACCGTCACGCGTGGCATCGGCACAACCCGCGCATCGTCCCTAGAGTGCCGGCACCGCGGCGCGGTCGGCCGCGCGCAACGCGACCTTGTTGACCTTGCCCGCCGCGTTGCGGGGCAGCGCCTCGACCTGCACGAGGTCCTTGGGCTGCTTGAAGCGCGCGAGGCGGTCACCCAGCCAGGCCTGCAGCTCGCCCACGTCGAGCGTGGTGTCGGGGCGCAGGACGACGGCGGCGACGGGGACCTCGCCCCACCGGTCGTCCTCGCGCCCGTAGACCGCCGCCTCGACGATCGCGGGGTGCCCCGCGAGCGCGTTCTCCACCTCGGCGCAGTACACGTTCTCGCCGCCCGAGATGATCATGTCCTTGAGGCGGTCGACCACCCACACGAAGCCGTCCTCGTCCTGGCGCACCAGGTCGCCCGAGTGGAACCAGCCGCCCTCGAAGGCTGCGGCGGTCTCGGCGGGCTTGCGCCAGTACCCCTTCATGAGGTTGGGGCCGCGGTAGATGATCTCGCCGACCTGACCGGGCGCGACGTCGTTCATCTCGGCGTCGACGATGCGGCACTGCACGGTCGCGATGGGGCGGCCCACCGAGCCGAGCTTGTGGATCGCGTCCTCGCCGCGCAGCGCGCACGTGATCGGGGACATCTCCGTCTGGCCGAAGACGGCGACGTTGAGCGCGTCCGGGAAGGTGTCGGACATGGTGCGCAGGAGGGTGTCCGTTGCGGGGGCCGCACCCCAGCTGATGACGCGGAGCCTGAGGTCGCGCTCGCGGATGCCCGGCACGGCGCAGATCGCCTGCCACTGCTGCGGCACGTTGAAGACGATGGTCGCTCCCTCGGCCTCCCACGCGTCGACCATCTCCGCCGGGTTGAACGCGCCCAGCGGGTGCAGGACGGTCGGGATGCCGACGATGAAGTTCGCGCCGATCGACCCCAGGCCCGCGATATGGAACAGGGGAGCGGTGAGGAACGACACGTCCCGCTCGTCGAAGATGTTGTTGACGCGGATCACCGTGAGCGACTGGGCGGCCATGTTGAGGTGGTCGAGCATCGCGCCCTTCGGGCGGCCCGTGGTGCCCGAGCTGTACATGATGAGGCACGTGGTGTCCTCGGCGATGTCCGGGGCCTCGAAGCCGTCGAGCGGCTCGGCGAGGAGGTCCGCGATCGGCTCCTGGCCCTCGCCGGCCTCGCCGGCCTCGCCGAACACGATGACCTTCGTGAGGCGCGACGTGAGCTGGCCCGCGGCCGCGATGAGCGGCACGAGGGGCTGGTCGACCATGACGACGTCGCCGTCCGCGTCGTCGATGATGTACGCGAGCTCGGCGGGGGACAGGCGGATGTTCATCGGCACCGCGATCGCGCCGAGGCGGTTGATCGCGAACACGCTCTCGATGACGAGCGGGTGGTTGAGGGTGAGCAGGAGCACGCGGTCGCCGAAGCCGACGCCGCGCCGCCGGAGCGCGGCCGCCAGGGTGTCCATGTGGGTGGCGACGTCGCTCCAGGTGGTGACCGCGCCGCGGAACTTGAACGCGGTGGCGTCGGGCCTCATCGCCGCGTGGGCGAGGACCTGGTTCATCCAGTGGTTGCGGCGCACCCCCGTGGGGATGCCGGACGTGGCTTCGCTCATGACATGCACCTCTTCGTAGACGTCGAGCCCGCGGACCGAGGCGCCGTTGCCTCGACCCGTCCTTCGCTGCCAGCCACAGGTGGGGACCAGCTAGCAGCATGTTACTCACGATTCACATTTGTTGGCTAGATGCTGTCGTGTCGCGCATGCGGGGGCTAGGGTGGCGAGCGTGAGCGAGACCATTGCCGCCGATCCCGTCAGGCGGCGCCCGCGCGACCGCCGGCAGGTGATCGAGGCCGCGGCGGCGGCCGCGTTCGCCGAGCGCGGCTACCACCGGGTCGCGATGCAGGACGTCGCGGACGCCGTGGGCATCTCGGCGGCGGCGCTCTACCGCCACTTCGACACCAAGTACGACCTGTTCCGCGAGGTCGCGCTCGGGCTCGTCGGCCGGCTCGCCGACGCGACGGCGGACGTGGAGGCGATGGCCGAGCCGACGCCCGAGGCGGCGAGCGAGGCGGTCGAGGCGCTGCTCGACGCGGTCGCGGGTGCGACCATCGGCATGCGCGCCACCGGGGGCATCTACCGCTGGGAGAGCCGCTACCTTCGCACGGAGGACCGGCATGCGCTCCGGGACGCCTTCGCCGGGCTGCGCGGGCGCATCGTCGAGCCCGAGGCCGTGCTGCGGCCCGAGGCCGCGGCGGACACCCTGGACCTCGCGGCGCTGGCGGCGCTCAGCGCCATCGCGAGCGTGACGACGCACCGCACCGCGATCCCCGCGCCGGCGTTGCGGACGCTCGTGCGCGACGCGGCGCTGCGGGTGCTCGCCCGGACCGCGGGACCCGCGCCCGGCCCCGTCGACGGAGCAGCGGAGCCGCTGGCGCGGCCGCGCCGCCGTCGCGACCAGCTCGCCCATGCGGGGATCGCGCTGTTCGCCGAGCGCGGCTATCACGACGTCCGCCTCGAGGAGATCGCGGCCGCGGTGGGGCTCACGCCGTCGGGCGTCTACCGCCACTTCGGCAGCAAGGCCGAGATCCTGCTCACCGCGTGCCAGCGCGCCGCGGCGGCGCTCGACGGGGCGGCCGAGGAGGCGCTCGGCCACGCGGACCCGCGCGAGGCGCTGCGCATCCTCGAGGCCGCCTACATCCGGTTCGCCGTCGACGACCGCGACCTCATGGACGTCTACTCGGCGGATGTCGGCGCGCTCGACGAGGAGGACCAGCGGCGGCTGCGCCGGCTCCAGCGTGCGCACGTCGACGACTGGGTCGAGCTGCTCGGCCGCGTCCGCCCCGACCTGGACCCGCGCGAGGCGAGGTGCCTGGTCCATGCCGGGTTCAACGTGGTCGCGGACCTCGCGGTGGCGCTGCGGCGTGCGCCCGCGCCGGCCGTCGAGGCGTGGATCGCTCCGGTGCTCGAGGCGGTCCTCGACGCCTGACGGCCGGCCGCCCTCCCTCAGCCTCGCGGGGCCTTCGCGCGCCCGTGGAGCATCGGGATCATGCGCGTGGCCGTGTGGAGGTCCTTCTCGGTGCGGTCCATCGTGAGCAGGTCGAGCATCGCCTTGCGGGTCTGCCGCGCGATCGACTTCACGACGCTGAACTCCCGCAGCCCGTCCGCGCCGTGGATCCGCCCGAAGCCCGAGGCCTTCACCCCGCCGAAGGGCAGCGCGGCCACCCCAGCGAATCCCAGCACCGAGTTGATCGACACCGCGCCGACCCGGAGCGCCGCCGCGGCCCGCGCCGCCGCCGCCTTGTCGCGCGTGAACACCGCGGCGGTCAGCCCGTACTGCGTCCCGTTGGCGCGTCGGACGGCCTCGTCGAGCGACGCGACCGGGTTGATGACCACGAGCGGCCCGAACGTCTCCTCCTGGACCGCGTCGGAGCGCTCGTCGACGTCGGTGATGACGATCGGCGCGATGGTGCGGCCCTGGATGCTGTCGAGCCCGCCCACCGCGGCGGTGCCGGTGCGCAGCGCGTCCTCCACGTGACGGCGCACCACCTCCTCCTGGCCGGGCAGCGTCATCGGCCCGTACTGCGCGTCGGCGCCCGAGGTGCGCAGGCGCTCGGCGGCCTCCTTCACCTTCGCCACGAGGGCGTCGCGCACCGACTCGACCACGTAGACGCGCTCGACGCCCGCGCAGGTCTGGCCGGCGTTGCCCATCGCGCCGAACACGATGAACGATGCGGCGGCGTCGAGGTCCGCGTCGGCGGCGACGAGGAGCGCGTCCGAGCCGCCGCACTCCGCGACGATCGGCACGAGCCGCTCCGCCGCGGCCGCCATGACCTTCTTCGCGGTCGCGGTCGAGCCCGTGAACGCGACCTTGTCGACGTCCGCCGCGACCAGCGCCGCGCCCGTCGCGCGGTCGCCCGTGGCCACCGTGAGCACGTCGTGGCCGACCGCCTCGGCCCAGCGCTCCGCGATCCACACCGCGGGCCCGGGCGTGAGCTCGCTCGGCTTGAACACCACTGCGTTGCCCGCCGCGAGCGCGTACGAGATCGAGCCCATCGGCGTGTAGAACGGGTAGTTCCACGGCCCGATGACGCCCACGACGCCGTAGGGCTCGTAGCCCACGCTCGCGTGCTGGTTGTAGTTGACCAGGCCGGCCTTGACCTTGCGCCGCCTCAGGACGCCCTTCGCGTTCTTGGCGGCCCAGTCGAGGTGGCCGAGCGTGAGCATCACCTCGAGCACCGCGTCGCCGTGCGGCTTGCCGGTCTCGGCGGCGATGATGCCAGCGAGCTCGTCGGCGCGCCGCGCGATCGCGGACTTCCAGGCGAGCAGGTACGCGCGCCTGCCGTCGAAGCCGAGTCCGCTCCACCACGCCGAGCCCGCGCGGGCCCGCGCGACGGCCGCGGCGACCTCGGCCGGGCCCGCGATCGGGTAGGTGGCGACGATGCTGCCGTCGACCGGGTTGCGGGTGGTCACCTCTGCGGTGGGCTGGGTCTGGTCCATGAGGGTCATCGCCGGGTCTCCTACTCTCCGTTGAGCAGTTGAGGGGTGGAACGCGCCGATGCGACGCCTCGCGCCGCTAAGTTAACGGTGCTTCACATGTTAGGGCGAGCCCCTGTCGCGCGCAAGGTGGAATCTAATAGGATTTAGAATCGTGGAGACCAATGCGACCGACACCGAGCGGCCCGACGACGCGCCGCCGCACGCGACCCCCAAGTCCGCGCAGACCCGCCAGCGCATCCTCGACGCCGCCGCGGAGGTGCTCTCGCGCAAGGGCTACGCCGGCACCCGCCTGGTCGACGTCGCCGCCGTGGCCGGCGTCCAGGCGCCCGCGATCTACTACTACTTCGGCTCCCGCGACGAGCTCGTCGAGGAGGTCATGTGGGTGGGTGCCCACCTGGTGCGCCTCCACGTCGAGGAGGTGCTCGCCGAGATGGACCCGCTCTCGACCCACATGGAGCGCCTCATGGTGGCGGTCGACGCCCACCTGCGCTTCGAGCTGCAGCTCTCCGACTACGCGACCGCGTCGATCCGCAACGCGGGCCACGTGCCCGAGCAGCTGCGCGTGCGTCCCGCCGCCGAGGAGGCCCTCTACAGCCGCCTGTGGCGCGACCTCTTCGTCGCCGCCCAGCAGGCGGGGGAGGTGCGGGCGGACCTCGACATCAACGTCTTCCGTCTGCTGCTGCTCGGCGCGATGAACTGGGTGGTCGAGTGGTGGAACCCGCGCACGCGCTCGCTCGACGAGCTGGTCGCGACGGCGCAGGCGATGGTCAGGCACGGAGCAGCGGCTCGCTGAGCGGCCCGCTGAACTGGGCCAGGCGCGCGCGCAGGATGTCCTCGGCGTCCGCGACGATGCGCCGCACCACGTCCCCCGCGGGCGGGATGTCGCGGATCAGCCCCTGGACCATCCCGACCGTCCAGATGCCGGCGTCGAGGTCGCCGTCCTCGAACACCTTGCGCCCGCGTGCGCCCGCGACCAACGCGCGGACGTCCTCGAACTGTCCGCCGTCCGCGAGGATCTGCACCACCTCGTCGCTGATCGCGTTCTTCGCGACGCGCGCCGTGTTGCGCAGCGACCGGAAGATGAGGTTGGTGTCGAGCTCCGTCGCCTCCACGATCCGCTCCTTGACCACCTCCGCCACCGGCGACTCCTGGGTGCACATGAAGCGCGAGCCCATGTTGATGCCGTCCGCGCCGAGCGCGAGCGCCGCCGCGAGCCCCCGGCCGTCCGCGAACCCTCCCGACGCGATGAACGGGAGGGTGAGCACGTCCGCCGCCGCGGGGATGAGCACCAGGCCGGGGACGTCGTCCTCGCCGGGGTGGCCCGCGCACTCGAAGCCGTCGATGGACACGGCCGTCACACCCACCCGCTCGGCCTTGAGCGCATGGCGCACGCTCGTGCACTTGTGGATCACCTTGACGCCGTGCTCGCGGAACATCTCCATGTGCGGCTCCGGGTTGGAGCCTGCCGTCTCGACGATGGTGACGCCCGCGTCGACGATCGCGCGCCGGTACTCGTCGTAGGGCGGGGGGTTGATCGACGGCAGGATCGTGAGGTTGACGCCGAACGGCTTGTCGGTCATCGTCCGGGCGCGTTCGATCTCCTTGACCAGGTCGGCCGGGGTCGGCTGGGTGAGCGCGGTGATGATGCCCAGGCCGCCCGCCTCGGACACCGCCGCCGCGAGCTCGGCCCGGCCGACCCACATCATCCCGCCCTGCACGATCGGGTGCTCGATCCCGATCGCCTCCGTGAACCGCGTGCTGAGCATGGCCGCTCCTACTCGTAGATCTCGCCGCTGGCCGCGCGCGCCTCGAGCGAGGCGGGCGGGCGGAACCGCTCGCCGTACGTGTCCGCGAGCGCGTGCGCGCGGGCGACGAACCCGGCCAGGCCGCCCTCGTACTGGTTGACGTACTGCAGCACGCCGCCGGTCCAGGCCGGGAAGCCGATGCCGAAGATCGAGCCGATGTTGGCATCGGCCACGGAGGTGAGCACCCCCGCGTCGAGGCATGCGATCGTGTCGAGCGCCTCGGCGAAGAGCATCCGCTCCTGGAGGTCGACGAGCGGGATCTCGGTGCGCCCCGACCCGTATCGAGTGCGGATGCCCGGCCAGATCCCCGCGCGTCGGCCCGTCTCGTCGTAGTCGTAGAAGCCCTGGCCGGCCTTGCGCCCGGGCCGCTGCGCATCGTCCACCATCCAGTCCTCGACCGCCTCGGCGGGATGCGCGACCCACGGCGTGCCGTCGGCGACCTGCGCCTCGCGGGTCTCGGAGCGGATCTTCTGGGTGAGCGCGAGCGACAGCTCGTCGACCAGCACGAGCGGGCCCGCGGGGTAACCCGCCTGCAGCGCCGCCTGCTCGACCGTCGCGGGCTCGACGCCCTCGCCGACCGCCGCGAGCGCCTCGTCGATGAAGCGCCCGATCACGCGCGAGGTGAAGAAGCCGCGGGCGTCGTTGACGACGATCGGGGTCTTGCGGATCTGCAGGACGAAGTCGAAGGCCTTCGCGAGCACCTCGTCCGAGGTCTTGCGTCCGCGCACGATCTCGACGAGCGGCATCTTGTCGACGGGGGAGAAGAAGTGGATGCCGATGAAGTCGTCGTCGCGGTGCACGCCCTCGGCGAGCAGGGAGATCGGCAGCGTCGAGGTGTTGGAGCCGAGCACCGCGCCGGGCAGGACCACGTCCTGGATCTCCTGGAACACCGCCTGCTTGACAGGCACGGATTCGAACACGGCTTCAACCACCAGGTCGACGCCGCCGAAGTCGCGCGGATCGCCCGTGGTCGTGATGCGCGCGAGGAGCTCCTCGGAGCGCTCGGGCGTGGTCTGGCCGCGCGTGAGGGCCTTCTCCTCGAGGCGGCGCGCGTAGTCCTTGCCCTTCTCCGCGGCCTCGACGGAGACGTCCTTGAGGATGACGTCGATGCCGCTGCGCGCCGCGACGTAGGCGATCGCGGCGCCCATCATCCCCGCGCCGATCACGCCGACCCGCTTGGCCTGGTAGGTCGGGTAGCCGACGGGCCGGCTCGCGCCCTTGTTGATGCTCTCGAGGTCGAAGAAGAACGCCTTGATCATGTTCTTCGCGACCTGCGTGTGCGTGAGCTGGACGAGGTAGCGGGTCTCGATGATGGAGGCGGTGTCGAAGTCGACGTATGCGCCCTCGACCGCGGCGGCCATCGCGGCGCGCGGGGCGGGCAGCGGCGCGCCCTTGGTCTGCTTGCGCAGCAGCGCGGGCATCGCGCCGAGCATGCCCGCCACACCCGGCGACGTGACGGCGCCGCCGGGGAGCCTGAACCCGGCGACGTCCCACGGCTTCACCGGGGAGGGGTGCGCGGCGATCCACGCCTTGGCGCGCTCGCGGATCTCGGCCGCGGGCACGACCTCGTCGACGAGTCCCGCCGCGAGCGCGCCCTCGGCCGCGAACTTGGTCGCGGGCAGGATCACGTCTGCGAGCGCCTTCTGCAGGCCGAGCATGCGCACGACGCGCGTGACGCCGCCGCCGCCCGGCAGGAGCCCGAGCGACACCTCGGGCAGCCCGAAGCGTGCGCCGCGGACATCGGAGGCCGCGATGCGGTGGTGGCACGCGAGCGCGACCTCGAGGCCGCCGCCGAGCGCGGTGCCGTCGAGCGCGGCGACCACGGGCCGCCCGAGCCGCTCGAGCCGGCGCAGGAGCGCCTTGGCGTGGTCGATGTGCGCGGCCTCCTCGGCCGAGCGGGCCGGGTCGGCCGCGCGCAGCAGGTTGAGGTCGCCGCCGGCGAACCAGCTCTTCTTGGCGGACGCCAGGATGACGCCCGCGATGTCGTCGCGCCGGGCCTCGAGCCTGTCCACCGTCGCCTCGAGCGAGGCCACGAAGTGGGCGTTCATGGTGTTCACCGCGCTCGCCGGGTCGTCCATGGTGATGGTCACGACGCCGTCCGCGTCCTCGTCCCACGCGTAGCCGCGGGCGGTCTCCTCGATCACGCTCATGCTCATGTCCCTTCAGACCCGCTCGATGATGGTGGCGACGCCCATGCCGGCGCCGACGCAGAGGGTGGCGAGGCCACGCCGGAGATCGCGCCGCTCGAGCTCGTCGAGCAGCATGCCGAGGATCATGGCGCCGGTCGCGCCGAGGGGGTGTCCCATCGCGATGGCGCCGCCGTTGACGTTGACCTTGCTGTGCGGGATGCCCATCTCCCGCTCCCAGCGCATCACCACCGCCGCGAACGCCTCGTTGAGCTCGAACAGGTCGATGTCGTCGACCTCGAGCCCGGCCTTGGCGAGCGCCTTGCGGGTCGCGGGCGCGGGCCCGGTGAGCATGATCGTCGGCTCCGAGCCGGTCACCGCGGCCGCGACGATGCGCGCGCGTGGGGTGAGGCCCAGGCGCTCGCCGATCTCCTTGGAGCCGATGAGCATGAGCGCCGCGCCGTCGACGATGCCGGACGAGTTGGCCGCCGTGTGCACGTGGTCGATGCGCTCGACCCGGTGGTACCTCTGCATCGCCACCGCGTCGAAGCCCGCGTCGGCGCCCATCGCCGCGAACGCGGGGGTGAGCGCGCCGAGCGACTCGACCGTGCCGCCGGGTCGGCGGTGCTCGTCGTGGTCGAGCACCGTCACGCCGTTGATGTCCTGCACCGGGACCACCGAGCGGTCGAAGCGGCCCTCGCGCCACGCATCGTCCGCCCTGCGCTGCGACTCGACGGCGTACGCGTCGACGTCCTCGCGCGTGAAGCCCTCGAGCGTCGCGATGAGGTCGGCGCTCACCCCCTGCGGCACGAAGTAGAGGTCGTAGTTGGTGGTGGGGTCCTGCACGTAGGCGCCGCCGTCGGAGCCCAGCGGGATCCTCGACATCGACTCGACGCCGCCCGCGAGGATGAGCTCCTCGAAGCCGCTCGCGACCTTCTGCGCCGCCGTGTTGACGGCCTCGAGGCCCGACGCGCAGAACCGGTTGAGCTGGACGCCCGCGACCGTCTCCGGCAGGCCCGCGACGAGAGCGGCGGTGCGCGCGATGTCGCCGCCCTGCTCGCCGATGGGGGAGACCACGCCGAGCACGACGTCGTCGATGAGCGCGGGCTCGAGCGTGGGGTTGCGGGCCTCGAGGGCGTGGATGAGGCCCACCACGAGGTCGACGGGCTTGATGCCGTGGAGCGAGCCGCCCCGGTTCCTGCCGCGCGGCGTGCGGACCGCGTCGTAGATGTATGCGTCGGCCATGACTTCCTCTCACAGACCCAGGCCTCGACCGACGATCTCCTTCATGATCTCGGTCGTGCCTCCGTAGATGGTGGTGATGCGGGCGTCCTCGTAGTCCCGCGCGATGCGGTACTCGCGGATGTAGCCGTAGCCGCCGTGCAGCTGCAGGCAGCGGTTCACGACGTTCACGTACTGCTCGGTGGTCCAGTACTTCGCGCCGGCCGCGTCCTCGGGCGTGAGGGTGCCGTCCATGAGGCGGCGCAGGCAGCCGTCGATGTAGGCGCGGCTCACGCGCACGGCGGTCACCATGTCGGCGAGCTCGAAGCGGGTGTTCTGGAACGAGCCGATGGGCTGCCCGAAGGCGTGCCGGTCCTTCACGTACTGCAGCGTGCGCTCGAGGACGCCCTCGCTCGACGCGACCGCGGCCGCCGCGATCGACAGCCGCTCCTGGGAAAGGTTGCGCACGAGCCCGAGGAAGCCGCTGCCCTCGGCGCCCAGCATGTTCGCGGCGGGCACGCGCACGCCCTGGAAGTGGATCTCGCTCGTGTCCTGCGCGTGCAGGCCCACCTTGTCCAGCCGGCGGCCGCGCGAGAAGCCGGGGGAGTCGGTGGGGATCACCAGCAGGCTCAGGCCGCGGTGGGGGTCCTCGCCCGTGCGCACGGCGGTCACCACGAGGTCCGCGTTCTGCCCGTTCGAGATGAAGATCTTCGACCCGGTCACCACGTAGTCGTTGCCGTCGCGCACGGCGGCGCAGCGGATCCCCGCGAGGTCGCTGCCCGTGCCGGGCTCGGACATCGCGATGGCGACGATGAGCTCGCCGCGCGCGATGCCCGGCAGCCAGCGTGCCTTCTGCTCGTCGTCGGTGAGGTCGGTGAAGTAAGGGATGACGATGTCGTTCGACAGCGCGATGCCCGCCATGCCCGAGGACACGGGGTGGCGCGCGAGCTCCTCGCCCATGATCGCGTTGAAGCGGAAGTCGTCCGAGCCGCCCCCGCCGTGCTCCTCGGGGATGGAGAACCCCAGGATCCCGGCCTCGGCGGCCTTGGTGAAGAGCCAGCGGTCGACCCGCCCCTGCTCGTCCCAACGCTCGGCGTTCGGCCGGGCATGCTGCTCGACGAACGCGGCGACCATCTCGCGGAACTGCTCGTGCTCGTCCTCGTACAGGTCGCGGGGGCCGACGACCCCCGTCGACGCCACGGCCCGGGTGCTCGTGGTGGCGGTCATGCTGTCTCCGATCCTCGTTGATCATGACGACAGATTTTTTATATCACATTAGAAATCATGGTGACCATCCCTTGCGTCGCGGGCGTTTCGTGCCATGCTGGACGCGGCGGATTCGAACCGCCGTTAAGCGGCAGCGCAAAGGGGCGTGGGATGGTGGAGGGAAGCACCCGGGTGATCGAGAACGCTGTGCCCGTGGACGATGCGGCGGTCGCCGCGGCGCGCGCGCGGCACGAGGGCCGGGTGGCCATCGTGACCGGCGCGAGCCGCGGCATCGGCCTCGCGATCGCGCGGCGTCTCGCCGATGAGGGCGCCTCCGTGGTGCTCACCGCGCGCCGCCCCGAGCCGCTCGAGGAGGCGGCCGCGGCGCTGCCGGAGGGGCGCGTGCGCATCGTGCCCGGCAACGCGCAGGATCCCGCGCACCGCCGCGAGGCCGTCGCGACGGCCGTGGGGGAGTTCGGCGGGATCGACATCCTGGTCGCCAACGCGGGCATCAACCCCGTGTACGGCCCGCTGCTCGAGCTCGACCACGACGCCGCGCGCAAGATCTTCGAGGTGAACGTGCTCGGCACGCTCGGCTGGGTGCAGGAGGCGTGCGCCGCGGGGCTCGGCGAGCGGGACGGGGCGGCCATCCTCGCGATGTCCTCGGTCACCGGCGCCGTCGCCTCTCCCGGCATCGGCTGGTACGGGGTCACCAAGGCCGCCGTCGCGCACCTCGCGACCACGCTCGCGGTCGAGCTCGCGCCGCGTGTGCGGGTCAACGCCCTCGCTCCGGCCGTCGTCCGCACGCGCTTCGCGCGCGCGCTGTACGAGGGACACGAGGAGGAGGTGGCGGCGCGCTACCCGCTGGGTCGCCTCGGCCGGCCCGAGGACGTCGCCGCCGCCGCGGCCTTCCTGTGCTCGGCGGACGCCGGGTGGGTGACGGGCCAGGTGCTCACCGTCGACGGCGGCCTCCTCGCGGCCGGGGGCGTGGCATGACCGCCGCGCCCGGCACCGGCGTGGGCGCCGCCGAGGTCGCCGCGCGCACGCGCGCCTTCATCCGCGACGTCGTCATCCCCGCCGAGCCGCCCGCCGGGGTCACGCTCGACGCCGAGACCCGCCGCGACCTCCAGGCGCGCGCCCGCGCGGCCGGCGTGTTCGCGCCGCACGTGCCCGTGGCGCTCGGCGGGCTCGGCCTGCCGCTCACGGAGTGGTCGCCGGTGTTCCAGGAGGCCGGCTACTCGCCGATCGGACCGGCCGTGCTCAACTGCATGGCTCCCGACGAGGGCAACATGCTGCTGCTCGAACGGATCGCCACCGATGAGCAGCGGGAGCGGTTCCTCGCGCCGCTCGCGGCGGGCGCGACGCGCTCGTGCTTCGCGATGACCGAGCCGCACCCCGGCGCCGGCTCGGACCCGGCCGCGCTCAGCACCTCGGCCCGCCAGGTCGACGGCGGCTGGGTGCTCGACGGCGAGAAGCGGTTCATCTCGGGCGCCGACGAGGCGGACTTCGCGATCGTGATGGCGCGCACCCCCGAGCTGGGCGACGACGCCGCCACGCTCTTCCTCGTCGCGATGGACGCCCCCGGCGTGGAGCTCGGCCACGCGATCCGCACCCTCGAGACCGCGATCTCCGGCGGCCACCCTCACGTGCGCTACGCGGGCGTGCGCGTCGCCGACGCCGACGTGCTCGGCACCCCGGGCCAGGCCTTCCGGCACGCGCAGGTGCGCCTGGGCCCCGCGCGGCTCACCCACTGCATGCGGTGGCTCGGGCTCGCGCGACGCGCCCAGGACACCGCGCTCGACCGCGTCCGCACGCGCGAGATGTTCGGCTCGCCGCTCGGGGAGCTCGGCATCGCGCAAGGCCTGCTCGCCGACTCCGAGATCGACCTCGCCAGCAGCGCGGCCCTCATCGACTGGGCCGCCCGCGAGCTCGAGCGCGACGCGCGGGCCGGCGCCACCGCATCGTCCATCGCGAAGGTCCACGTCTCCGAGGCCGTGGGCCGCGTCATCGACCGCGCCGTTCAGCTGTGCGGCGGCGACGGCGTGACGCTCGAGCTGCCGCTGCTGTCCTTCCTCAACGAGGTGCGGCCGTTCCGCGTGTACGACGGCTCGAGCGAGACCCACCGATGGGCCATCGCGCGCCGCGCGGTGTCCCGCCGCCGCCGCGAGATCCAGGACGGTGCCGCGCCGCTCGACCGGCCCGAGGGGGCCCGGTGACGGACCTCGCGACCGTGCCCGACGCGGTCGACGTGGTCCGCACGCCCGCGGAGGCGGCCGCCGCGCCACGCCCGCCCCTGCTGGTGACGGACACGCTCGCGGCGTACCTCGACGGCCTCGGCGTGCCCGCGGGCGAGCTCGCGTGGCGGCGCATCGGCGACGGGCAGGCCAACATCACCTACGAGATCCGCCGCGGCGGCGACCGCCTGGTGCTGCGCCGGGGACCCCGCCCGCCCTACCCGCCCTCCGCGCACGACATGCCGCGCGAGGCCCGCTTCCTCGCCGCCGTCGGCGCGGCAGGCGTCCCCGTGCCGCGCGTGCGCGCCGTGTGCGAGGACGATGCGGTGCTCGGCGTGCCGTTCTACCTCATGGACCACGTGGACGGCGTGGTGCTCACGGATGCGCTGCCGCACGGCTTCGACGGCGCCGATGCGGGCCGCGCCGTCGCGCACGCCGCCGTCGACGCGCTCGCGAACCTCCACGCGGTGCCGCTGGAGGGCGAGATCGCCGCGCTGGGAAGGCCCGCCGGGTACCTGGAGCGCCAGGTGCGCCGCTTCGCGCAGCTGTGGCCGCTGAACACGCGCCGCGACCTGCCGCTGGTCGTGCGGGTGGGGGAGCGGCTCGAGGCGACGCGTCCCGTGCAGGCGCGCGCGAGCATCGTCCATGGCGACTACCGCCTGGGCAACCTCATGTACGCCGCGCCCGACCGGATCGCCGCGATCCTCGACTGGGAGATGGCGGCGCTCGGCGACCCGCTCGCGGACCTCGGGTACCTCCTCGCCACGTGGTCCGAGGACGGCATCCCGGCCACCGTGATGGACCTCACGCCCGTGACCGCCGGCCCCGGCTTCCCCTCGCGCGAGGCGCTCGCGGAGCGCTACGCCGCGCGCACGGGCGCCGATCTTGCCGGACTGGCCTGGTACGAGGCCCTCGCGTTGTGGAAGTCGGCGATATTCTGCGAGGCGATGTACACGCGTTGGCTCGACGGGCAGCGGCCCGGCGACGCCTTCGCACCGCGGCTCGCGGAGGGCGTGCCCGCGCTCGCGGCCGCCGCCGACGCGGCGCTCGCCCGGCTGGAGAAGGGAACGCGATGAGGATCCTCGTGCTGATGAAGGTGGTGCCCGACACGTACGTCGACCGGTCGCTGTCGCTGGAGACCGGCCTGGCGGTGCGCACCTCGGAGGAGGCGGTGCTCGACGAGGTCGACGAGCGCGCCCTCGAGGCCGCCCTGACGGTCCTCGACCGCGACCCCGAGACCGAGGTGATAGTGCTGGCCATGGCGCCCGCGCTCGCGCAGTCGAGCCTGCGCAAGGCCCTCGCGATGGGCGCGACCCACGCCGTGCATGTGGTGGACGATGCGCTCGTCGGCGCCGACGTGACCCTCACCGCCGAGGCGCTCGCCGCGGCGGCCCGCCGGGTCGGTTTCGACGTGATCGCCGCGGGCAACGCGTCGACGGACGGCGGGGGCGGCGCCGTCCCCGCCGCGATGGCCGAGCTCCTCGCGCTGCCCGCCGCGACCTTCCTCTCCGAGCTCGAGCTCACGGCCGAGGGGGTGTCGGGGGTGCGGGTGACCGAGGCCGCCACGCTCCGGATCGAGGCCCCGCTGCCCGCGGTCGTGTCCGTCACGGAGGCGATGCCCGCCCCGCGGATGCCCAACTTCAAGGGCCTCATGGCCGCCAAGAAGAAGGCGATCGAGGTGCTGTCGCTCGCCGACCTGGGCGTGGACGCGCTCGACCCCGAGGCCTCCCGCGCGATCATGATCGCGATCCGCGAGCGCCCGCCGCGGTCCGGGGGCGTGAGGATCGTGGACGAGGGCGACGCGGGCGAGCGGCTCGCGGCGTTCCTGGTCGAGAACCGGCTGGCGTGAGGGGGAGCGGCATGACCGAGACGATCCTGGTCCTGCTCGACCGCGATGCCGAGGGCGGCCTCGCGGCCTCGTCCGCGGCGCTGCTCGGCGCGGCGTCACTGGTGGGCGACCCCGTCGCGCTCGTCGTCGGCGACGGCGCCGCGGCACAGGCCGCCGCCGCCGGCGCGCTCGGCGCGACCCGAGTGCTCGCCGCCCCCGCGGGCGCGGCAGGCGTCGGCGTGGTCGACGCGCTCGAGGCCGCCGCCGCGCGCGTGCGGCCCGGCGCCGTGCTCGCCTCGCACTCCGTCGACGGCCGCGAGGCCGCGGCCCGGTACGCCGCGCGGACGCGCTCCGCGCTGGCGGTCGACGCCGTGAGCGTGTCCCGCGACGCCGAGGGCGTGGTCGCGCACCACAGCATCTACGGCGGCGGGTTCCTCGTCGACTCGGCGCCCACGTTCGGCGCCCCCGTGGTGACGCTGCGGCAGGGCGCGGTCGACGCGCGCGCCGAGGCCGTCACGGACCCGCCCGTCGAGGAGCTCGACGTCGAGGCCTCGGGGCTGCCCGCGGTGACGGTCGTCTCCGTCGACCCGATCGTCGAGACCTCCGACCGGCCCGACCTGCGCAGCGCCGCCAAGGTGGTCTCCGGCGGCCGCGGCATCGGCTCGGCCGAGCAGTTCGCGCTGGTCGAGCAGCTGGCGGACGCGCTGGGCGCCGCGGTGGGCGCCTCGCGCGTCGCCGTCGACGAGGGCTACGTGCCCGCCTCGCACCAGGTGGGACAGACCGGCGTGTCCGTCTCGCCGGACCTCTACGTCGCGCTCGGCATCTCCGGCGCGATCCAGCATCGCGCCGGCATGCAGACCGCGAAGACCATCGTCGTCGTCAACACCGACGCCGAGGCGCCGCTCTTCGAGATCGCCGACTTCGGCGTGGTCGGGGACCTGTTCGACGTGGTGCCGCAGCTCATCGCGGCGCTCGAGGCGAGGAAGGACGCGTGAGCCCCGCCGTGCGCCGCGGCCTGCCTCGCACCCCCGGCGGCGAGCCCTGGCCGCCCGCGCGCCCCGGGGACGATGCGCCGGTCGCGTCGGCCGTCGACGCGCCCGAGCCGGTGGTCGAGCCCGCGGAGGCGCCGCCGACCGCGGCGGCGGTCGCGGCCGCCGCGCCCTCCGGGACCGTGCCGTTGCGCCGGGGCCTGCCCCGGGAGCCCACCGGCGAACCCTGGCCGCCCGCGGGGATGGCGCCCGCGCGGATCGTGGCCGCGGCCGTCGAGGAGGAGGCGCCCGCGCCCGACGCCGCACCCGAGCCCGCGCCCGAGGCCGTCCCGACGCCCGCATCGTCCTCCGAACCCGTGCCGACCCCGCGCCGCATGGGCCGCGGCGGGCGCGCCGCGATCGCGGTCGCGGCCCTGCTCGCGGTGGTGGCGCTCGTGATCCTCGTGGCGCGCTGGCTCGTGGGCCTCGACGCGGTGGCGAGCTTCATGGAGAACTACCCGGGCACCTACGCGCTGCCCGAGGGCGCGCCCGTGGGGATCCCCGCGTGGGTGTCGTGGACGCACTTCTTCAACATGTTCCTCATCGCGCTGATCCTGCGCACGGGCCTCGCGGTGCGGTATCAGACCCGGCCCGAGGCCTACTGGGCGCGGCGCTCCGATCCGAAGGACCGCATCGGCCTGCTCGCCTGGACGCACCAGGCCCTCGACGTCCTGTGGGTCGCGAACGGCGCCGCCTACATCGTGCTGCTGCTCTCGACCGGGCAGTGGGTGCGGATCGTGCCGACGAGCTGGTCGGTCATCCCGAACGCCGTCAGCACGGTGCTGCAGTACGCGTCGCTGAACTGGCCCGCCGAGCACGGGTGGGTCTACTACAACGCGCTCCAGCAGCTCATGTACTTCCTCACGGTGTTCGTCGCGGCGCCGCTCGCGGTGATCACGGGCGTGCGCATGAGCATCTACTGGCGCGGCGGGGGCCGGCTCGACCGGATCTACCCGAAGAACGTCGCCCGGGCGGTGCACTTCCCGGTGATGATCTACTTCGTCGCATTCGTGGTGGGCCACGTGGCGCTGGTGCTCACCACCGGTGCGCGGGAGAACCTCGACGCGATGTTCGCGGGACGCGACTCGGCCACGTGGCTGGGCGTGGCGCTGTTCCTGCTGTCGCTTGCCGTGACCGCCGCCGCGATGGCCGCGCTGCGCCCGCTTCTCCTGGCGCCCGTCGCGGGCCGATTCGGGGACGTCACCAGCCGCTGACGCATTTCTGTATACAGAACTGGCGTCGCGGTGCTAGGTTCGGCTCGAACGGCATGCGTGTGCATGCAGAACCGCGAGGAGGCGGCGTGAGGACGAGCGAGCGTGTCTACGAGCTTCTCCGCGAGGAGATCCTCGACGGGGCCCTCGCGCCGGGCGCGCCGCTCGCCGAGATCGAGCAGTCCGAGCGCCTCGGCGTCTCCCGCACCCCGCTGCGCGAGGCCCTCTCGCGGCTCCAGGGCGACGGCCTCGTCGCGGCGCGCGGCGGCCGCGGCCTCGTGGTCGCCGGCCTCTCGCTCGACGCCGTCCGCGACCTGTTCGAGATCCGCGAGGCGCTCGAGGTCAAGGCCGCGGCCCTCGCCGCCCAGCGGCGCGACCCGGCCGTGTTCGCGGTCCTGCGCGAGGAGGTCCGCGCGGCCGGCGAGGGCCTGGCCGCCGGGGGATCGCGCGAGGACTTCTACGCGCTCACGGCCCGGATGGACGCCGCGATCGACGCCGCCGCCGCCAACCCCTACCTCCAGGCGGCGCTCCGCAGCGTCCGCGCGCACGTCGCGCGCCTGCGCCGGGTCTCGAGCGACGACGAGGCCCGCCTGCGCGAGGCCACCCAGGAGCACCTGCTCATCCTCGACGCGATCGTCGAGGGCTCGTCGACCATGGCCGCCCACGCCACCGAGCTGCACCTCCACCGCAGCCTGGCGAGCATCGTCCGTTCCCTCGACACCGACCCCAAGGAGCCTCGTCGATGAAGACCTGGACCGTCCGCGCCCACACCTCGGCCGAGGCGCTGCCGCGCGGCGAGCAGCTCGCCTGGCGTCTCGCGGAGGTCGCCGCCGAGCAGGTGCCGGTCGACGCCGACGTCGAGGACATGGTGATCAACCGCGTCATCGACAACGCTGCGGTGGCGGCCGCCTCCTACGCCCGCTCCGCCCCCGCGGCGGCCCGCGCGCAGGCGCTGGCCCACGGCGCATCGTCCGGGGGAGCGGGAGCGATCGTGTTCGGCGAGCCGCTCGCGACGCGCGTGAGCGCCGAGTGGGCCGCGTGGGCGAACGGGGTGGCGGTGCGTGAGCTCGACTACCACGACACGTTCCTCGCCGAGGAGTACTCGCACCCCGGCGACAACATCCCGCCCATCCTCGCGGCCGCCCAGCACGCGGCGGCGCGCGGGATCACGGGCGCGGACCTGCTGCGCGGCATCGTCACGGGCTACGAGATCCAGATCGACCTCGTCAAGGCGATCAGCCTGCACCGCCACAAGATCGACCACGTCGCGCACCTGGGCCCGTCCGCGGCGGCGGGCATCGGGACGATGCTCGGGCTGGGTCCCGAGGTGATCTTCCAGGCCGTCGGACAGGCCCTTCACACGACCACCGCGACGCGCCAGTCCCGCAAGGGCGAGATCTCGTCGTGGAAGGCGCACGCGCCCGCGCTGGCGGGCAAGCTCGCCGTCGAGGCCGTGGACCGCGCGATGCGCGGCCAGACCTCGCCGACGCCCATCTACGAGGGCGAGGACGGCGTGATCGCGTGGCTGCTGGGCGGCTTCGACGCGTCCTACGAGGTGCCGCTGCCCGAGCCGGGGGAGCCGCGCCGCGCGATCCTCGACTCGTACACCAAGGAGCACTCCGCGGAGTATCAGTCGCAGGCGTGGATCGACCTCGCGCGCCGCCTGCACGGGTCGCACCCGGAGGTGGGCGACCCGGCGCGGGTCGAGCGGATCGTGCTCGCGACCTCGCACCACACCCACTTCGTCATCGGGTCCGGCGCGGGCGACCCCGAGAAGTACTCGCCCGAGGCCAGCCGCGAGACGCTCGACCACTCGCTGCCGTACATCTTCACGGTGGCGCTGCAGGACGGCGCCTTCGACCACGAGTCGTCCTACCTGCCCGCGCGCGCCGCCCGGCCGGACACCGTCGCCCTGTGGCGGCGCATCGTCACCACCGAGGACCCGGAGTGGACCCGGAGGTACCACTCGAACGACCCGGCCGAGAAGGCATTCGGCGGCTCGATCGAGGTGACGTTCACCGACGGCTCCGTGTTCCGCGACGAGATCGCGGTCGCGGACGCCCACCCGCTCGGCGCGCGGCCGTTCGCGCGCGCCGACTACGTCCGCAAGTTCCGCACGCTCGCCTCCGGGGTGCTCGAGGACGCGGAGGCCGAGCGGTTCCTTGACGTCGCCCAGCGGCTGCCGTCGCTCACCGCCGAGGAGCTCGGCCGGCTCACCTTCACCGTGACCGATGCGGTGCGCGCCTCGGCGCCCGCCCCGGCCGGACTGCTCTAGGAGGCATGATGCTCTACGCGACCACCCCCGCCGCCGCCAAGCGCGCGGCGTTCCGCGAGCGGCTCGCGAGCGGCGAGCTGCTGCGCATGCCCGGCGCGTTCAACCCGCTGTCCGCGCGGCTCATCGGCGAGCGCGGCTTCGAGGGCGTGTACGTCTCCGGCGCCGTGATCTCCGCCGACCTCGGCCTGCCGGACATCGGGCTCACCACGCTCACCGAGGTCGCGGGCCGCGCCCGGCAGATCGCGCGCGTCACCGACCTGCCGGTGCTGGTCGACGCCGACACCGGATTCGGTGAGCCGATGAACGTCGCGCGCACCGTCCAGGAGATGGAGGACGCCGGCGTCGCGGGCCTGCACATCGAGGACCAGGTCAACCCCAAGCGGTGCGGCCACCTCGACGGCAAGGAGGTGGTGGGGCTCGACCTCGCGGTGCGCCGGATCAGGGCCGCCGTCGACGGCCGGCGCGACCCGAACCTGCTCATCATGGCCCGCACCGACGTGCGCGGGGTCTCGGGTCTCGCGGATGCCGTTGACCGGGCGCGGGCACTCGTCGACGCGGGCGCCGACGCGATCTTCCCCGAGGCCATGGCCACGCTCGCTGAGTTCGAGGCCGTGAGCGCCGCCGTCGACGTGCCGATCCTCGCCAACATGACGGAGTTCGGGAAGTCCGAGCTGTTCACCGTCGACGCGCTGCGCGACGTGGGGGTCAACGTGGTCATCTGGCCCGTGTCGCTCCTGCGCCTCGCGATGGGCTCCGCGATGCGGGCCCTCGACACCCTCGAGACCAAGGGCGTCCTCACCTCGCGGCTCGGCGAGATGCAGCACCGCGCCGACCTCTACGAGCTCCTCGACTACGAGGGCTACTCCCGCTTCGACGAGGACGTCTACACCTTCACGGTCGCGCGCGACTGAACCACCGCATCGTCCATCACAAAGGAGTGATCATGAGCGACACCACCGAGATCCGGAAGGGCCTGGTCGGCGTGGTCGCCGACCGCACGGCCGTGTCGAAGGTCAACGTCGAGACCAACTCGCTGCTGTACCGCGGGTACCCCGTCCAGGAGCTCGCGGCGATGTGCTCCTTCGAGGACGTGGTGCACCTGCTGTGGAACGGCGACCTGCCCACGCCCGAGCAGCGCGAGCGGGCGCTCGCGCTCGAGCGCTCGCATCGCGAGCTCGGCGACCGCCTCATGGGCGTGATCGAGAGGCTGCCCGACGAGACCCACCCCATGGACGTGGTGCGCACGGCGGTCAGCGTGATGGGCGGCGAGGACCCGACCGCGTGGTCCACCGACCCGGACGAGATCCGCGAGAAGGCCCTCATCCTCATCGCGAAGGTGCCCGCCGTCGTCGCTTACATCCAGCGCCACCGTCGCGGCCTGCCGCTCGTGCCGCCGCGCGAGGACCTCGGCTACGCCGCGAACTTCCTGTGGATGACGTTCGGCGAGGAGCCCGACGAGACCGTGCGCAAGGCGTTCGACGTGTCCATGACGCTCTACGCCGAGCACTCGTTCAACGCCTCGACGTTCACCGCGCGCGTGGTGACCTCGACTCTGTCGGACTACTACTCGGCCGTGGTCGCGGCCATCGGGGCGCTCAAGGGACCGCTTCACGGCGGCGCCAACGAGGCGGTCATGCGCACGTTCGACGAGATCGGGTCTGCCGATCGGGTCGGGCCCTGGCTGGACGATGCTCTGGCGGCCAAGCGGAAGGTCATGGGCTTCGGCCACCGCGTGTACAAGCGCGGCGACTCGCGCGTGCCCACCATGAAGGCGTCGCTCGACACGCTCGTCGCGCACTACGACCGTCCCGACATCGCGGAGCTCTACGACACCCTCGAGACCGAGTTCGTGAGCCGCAAGGGGATCTACCCGAACCTCGACTACCCGTCGGGCCCGGCGTACCACCTCATGGGCTTCGACACCGAGCTGTTCACGCCGATCTTCGTGATGGCGCGGATCGCCGGCTGGACGGCGCACATCCAGGAGCAGCTCGCCGACAATGCGCTGATCCGGCCGCTGTCCGTGTACGACGGCGTGCCGGAGCGGCATCTCGACGGGTACGTGGCGGATGCCGCGCACGTGGCGGCCGCGACCCGCCAGGAGGAGATGGCCGGCTGAGAGGGGTTGGGACGCTCAGCACTCCCGAATCCTTGAGGACCCCACCTCGCGGGACGCTGAGCTCCGCTCGCGGCTCGGCGCGCGCAGCTTCGCTCGCGGCTCGGGACGCTCAGTCCTCAGGATTCGGCCTGGGCGCCCGTTTCGGGACGCTCAGTCCTCACACGCCGGGGGACCGCGCATGGGCTGGCCCCGCCGCGAGCGCCAGCCAAGAGCGCCCGCCCGGGCTCGCGCGGCCGAGGACTGAGCGTCCCGAGATCGCCGAAGTCACCGATTCTTGAGGACTGAGCGTCCCGACCGCCGTGCGGGTAGGGGAGAGTCAGGCCTCGATCAGCTCGAGGTCCTCGAGCAGGCTCGGGTGCGTGGGCTCCCAGCCCAGCTCGGCACGGGTGAGCGCACTCGACGATGGCTGGTCCGCCGCGAACACGGCCCCCAGCGGCCCGAACGCGTCGGCGGGACGCGACTCGACCGGCAGCCCGAGCCGGCGCCCGATCACCTCGACGATGTCCCGCACCGCGTCGCCGTCATCGGCGACGGCATGCCACACGCCGCCGCCGGGCGAGCCCTCGAGCGCGAGGCGGAACAGCACTGCGGCGTCCGCGGCGTGGACCGCGGGCCAGCGCTGCGTGCCGTCACCCGGGTAGGCGGCGACGCCCGTCTGGCGGGCGATCCGGGTAAGGATCCCGGCGAAGCCGCCCGTGCCGTCCGAGTGCACGGTGCGCGGCAGCCGCACCGCCGACGACCTCACGCCCTGCGACGCAAGCCCGAGCGCGCGCATCACGGCGAGGCCACGTCCGCCCACGGGGCCCACGGTCGGGACCGGGTCCTCCTCAGTCGACGCGCGTCCCGGCACGCCCGGGGTGCCCGCGACCGTTACCAGCGGCTTCTCGCTGCCCACCAGGGCGGATCCCAGGACCTCGAGCGCTGCGGACTCCTCGGCGACGTTCGCGGCGAGGGCCTCGGGGGAGCTGAAGTCGTTGCCGAATGCCAGGTGGATCACCCCGTCGGAGGCCGCGGCCGCGGCGCGCAGCACCTCGAGGTCCGCCAGCGACCCGCGCACCGCGGCGCAGCCGGCGGCGGTGGCCGTCGCCGCGGAGGCGTCCGAGCGGGCGAGGGCCGTGACCTCGTGGCCCGCCGCGAGGAGCTCGGCGACGACCGCCGCGCCGATGAGACCGGTCCCGCCGGTGATGAAGACGCGCATGGTGAACCTCCGAAAGTGATGCGACAGTTGTTCCATCACGGTAACACCTTGATGCGACACGTGTCGCATCGACTACGATGACCGCATGGCCCGATGGAAGCCCGACGCCCGCCAGCGCCTCGTCGTCGAGGCGCTCAAGCTGTTCGCCGAGCAGGGCTTCGACGAGACCACCGTCGCCCAGATCGCCGAGCGCGCGGGCCTCACCCGCAGCACCTTCCATCGCCACTTCGCCGACAAGCGCGACATCCTCACCGCCGGCCAGGAGACGCTCAGCCGCCTGCTCGCCGAGGGGATCGCCGAGGCGCCCGCCGGCGCGACCCCCCTGGACGCGGTCGCCGCCGGGCTGGACCGCGCATCGTCCTCGATGACCGAGTTCAACCGCGAGCTCAGCCCGCTCATCGACGCGGCGATCGCCGCCAACGACGAGTTCCGGGCGCGCAACGCGATGAAGGCCGTCGGCATGGCCGCCGCGATGGACGATGCGCTGGTCGCCCGGGGTGTGCCGGGACCCGTCGCGCGGCTCGCGGCGGAGATGGGCGTGGTCGCCTTCTCGACCGGCTTCCGCGGATGGGTGGATCCGGCCGAGGGCGAGGAGCCGGGCGAGCTGCGCGACCGCACGGCCGCCGCGTTCGCCGAGCTGCGGGAGGCCGCCGCGACGCTGGGCTGACCCCCGCCTAGCGGATGAGGTCCTCGGCGATCGCCTGAGCCGCGGCGGCACGCGCGGCCGCGGTGCCGCCGAGGTCGTTCCCCGGCTTGTTCGCGATGAGCACGGCCATGGTCGCCATGCGGATGCGGAGGCGGTCCTCCATCGAGGCGTCGTCGGGCAGGGCGGCCTGCCACAGCCGGACCTTGAGGTCGTGGACCAGGGTGGTCGTCGTGCCGAGGTTCTGCAGCGCGACCTCGTTCTGCTGGATGCAGCGCATGACGTCGCCCGGCACGCCCTGGGTGATCTCGCCGAGGCGGCGGATCATCTCGACGCGGCGCTCGCGCGTGGAGGGCTCGGCGAGCATCCACGTCACCAGGGCGTCGAGGGCGACGGACGCCTCGCTCAGCAGCGACTCGAGGATCTCGTCCTTGGTCTTGAAGTGGTAGTACAGCGCGGCCTTGGTGACGCCCAGGTCCTCGGCGATCTCGCGCAGCGAGGTCTGGTCGTAGCCGTTGTCGGTGAAGCGCTCGAGCGCGACCTCCTGGATGCGCGCACGGGTGTCTCCGCGGCGGCGGGTGGGGGTCTCGGTCATGGCGTCCTCTCGGTGGTCGTCGAGATTCTTGCGTCTCGCGGGAATCGACTTGACGGCCGGCTAGTTCCACTATAGCGTCCTGTCAGTAACTTACCGGGCGGCTAGGAAGTTCCTCAAGGGCCCATCGTCCCGCTTCCGACCCGCCGACCGCCTCGGCCCCCGGGCCCCGGCCCCGCCCGTCAGGGCTCCCCGGCGATGCCGCCCCCGTTTCAGCCGCGCGTCCCGACGCGCCCGTGAAAGGCTCCCATGGACATCACACCCGATCCCCGCCGCTGGTGGGGCCTGGCCGCGATCGGCCTTGCTCAGCTGATGGTCGTGCTCGACATGACCATCGTCAACATCGCGCTGCCCACCGCGCAGGCGGACCTCGGCATCTCGGATGCCGACCGCCAGTGGGTCATCACCGCGTACACGCTCGCCTTCGGCGGCCTGCTGCTCCTCGGCGGCCGCCTCGGCGACGTCTTCGGCCGCAAGCAGGTCCTCATCGTGGGCCTCGTGGGCTTCGCCGCCGCCTCGGCGTTCGGCGGGTTCTCCCAGACCTTCGCGATGCTCGTCGTCGCCCGTGCGCTCCAGGGCGTCTTCGCCGCGCTGCTCGCACCCGCCGCGCTGTCGATGCTCAACGTCACGTTCACGGAACCGAAGGAGCGCGCCCGCGCCCTCGGCATCTACGGCGCGATCGCCGGCGGCGGCGCCGCGATCGGCCTCATCCTCGGCGGCACGCTCACGCAGTACCTCGACTGGCGCTGGACCCTCATGGTCAACGTGCCGATCGCCGTGCTCGCCGTCATCGGCGCGTCGCTGTTCCTGCACAACCACGGCGTCGAGGGCATCCGCACCCGCCTCGACATCCCCGGCGCGCTGCTCGCGACCGCGGGCCTGCTCGCGATCGTCTACGGCCTCAGCGAGGCCGAGCAGCACGGCTGGACCTCGACGCTCGTGCTGTCGATGCTCGGGCTCGGCGTGGTGCTTCTCGGCATCTTCGTCGCCGTCGAGCGTCGCACTCCGCACGCGCTGCTCCCGCTCCACCTGCTGCGCGACCGCAACCGCGTGGGCGCGCTCGTCGCCGTCGGGCTGACCCAGATCGGCATGTTCGGTGTCTTCCTGTTCCTCACCTACTACATGCAGGGCATCCAGGGCTTCTCGCCGCTCAAGACCGGCGTCGCGTTCCTGCCCATGGTCGTCGGCATGATGACCGGCGCGGTGGGCATCTCGGCGCGGTTCCTGCCCCGCGTGGGCCCGCGTCGCCTCATGATCCCCGGCATGCTCATCGGCGCCTCGGCGCTGGCATACCTCACGCAGATCGACGTCGACTCGACCTACTGGGTCCACGTGTTCCCCGGCCTGATCCTCCTCGGCCTGGGCATGGGCATGACGTTCATGCCGTCGATGGCGACCGCCACCGGCGGGGTGCGCGGCAGCGACGCGGGCGTCGTGTCCGCGACGCTCAACACCACGCAGCAGGTGGGCGGCTCGATCGGCATCGCGCTGCTCAACACGGTCGCGGCAACCGCCACCACCAACTGGATCGCCGACCACGGCGGTTCGACACCCGCGGAGATGGCCGAGGCCACCGTCCACGGCTTCTCGACCGCCATGTGGATCTCGGTCGGCGCGGTGCTGCTCGCGGCGCTGTCCGCCGCCATCCTCGTCCGGACGAGGAGCATGTCCGGCGGCGCCGGTCACGTCGAGGCGGAGTCCGCCGTCGCGGCCGCCGGCGAGCAGATCTCCGGCGCGGACGATGCGGCGGTCCCGGCCGTCGTCGGCTCCGACGACGAGGGCGAGCGCGGCTGACGCCTCGACCCCGCACGACTCACCGCTCCGGCGACGGTCCGGGCCTGATCTTCCAGGTCCCAGCCCGTCGCCGGAGCTTCTGCTTATCTCCGAGAGTGGCGGGAGCTCACGGACCGAGCAGCGCGAGCGGCACCACGGCGACGCCGTCCGCGCGACGGTAGGCGGCCGGCCCCGTGGTGATGACCACGCGGTCGGCGACGCGATCGCCGAGCTGGTCGGCGAGCCAGTTGAGGTGGCGGACGTCCCGGTCGCCGACGGTCGCGGCCAGCTTCACCTCGATGGCGACGATCCGGCCGTCCGGCGCTTCGACGATCAGGTCGACCTCGCGTCCGCCATCCCACGTGCGGAGGTGCCCCACCGAGGCGTCGACCGCCTGCGCGTAGGTCCGTACGCTCTGCGTGACAAGCGACTCGAAGAGCGCCCCCAGCCACGTGGCGGGACCGCGGTCGATCCGAGAGCCTTGACCGTCGAGCAGTGCCGCTCGGCTGACGCCGGCCAGCCGCGCGGCCAGCGCCGGATCGACCAGGTGATGCTTGGGTGCGAGCGCGAGCCGCTTGAGTGGGTGGAAGCGGGGAGTCCAGGCGGGCACGGGATCGAGCACGAAGAGCCGCGAGAGGCTGTCGCGGTAGGAGTCCACCGTGGCGCGCGCGGGCTTGGCGGTGATGCCCGCCGTCGCGGCATCGAGGATCGCGCCGTAGGACGCGGTGGAGGCGGTCGCGGCGCCGTATGCGGCGAGCCACGCGCGCAAGGCCTCCGGGCGTCGCACCGTGATCCCGTTCTCGGGCAGCTCGCGGTCGACGATGCTCGTGATGTAGCTGTCGAGCTGCAGTGATCGTGCGCGCTCGGGCAGGCCGCGGACGCCAGGGAAGCCCGACGCGAGGATCTCGTCGACGTAGCCGTCGAAGAGGACCGGGGACTCGCCCGCGATGTCCCGCTGCTCGGCCCCGAGCATCGACCCGAGCGACACGGTGGCGATTCCGGGCAGGCGCTCGCCGAGGGCGAGCGGTCTCATCGTCATGCGGACGATGCGCCCGGCGCCGGAGTGGATCGGCGTGCCCGGCGCGACAGCCGCGGAGCCGGCGAGGAGGAAGTGGCCACCTGTGCTGTCGTCGTCGACGGCGCGCCGCACGCGGTCCCAGACGGCGGGTTCGAGCTGCCACTCGTCGATGAGCACGGGGGCCGCCACCGCCGTGATCCGGTCAAGGTTGGAGGCGACGCTCTCGCGCTGCTGCGGGTTGTTCATCGCGAGCACGGTCGAGGCGCGCTGCGTGGCGGTCGCCGTCTTGCCGACTCCCTTGGCGCCCTCCAAGGCGATGGCGGCAAGGTGGGGGAAGACCTCGTCGAGGATCGTGTCGACGATGCGGCGTTGGTAGGCCATGTAGGCATGATACCGGCTGGCTCGCCGCGCTACTAGGAAGAATCTCAGATGTGCATCAGGAAGATTCTCGCGAAGGGACGAGGAAGGCTCTCGGCGTTGGTTCGCTACACCTTCACGGTCTGCGTGCAGCGCGGGAACGTCGAGCACCCGTAGAACTCGCCGAACCTCCCCTCGCGCCGCACGAGCGTCCCCTCGCCGCATCCGGGGCACACCCGCACCTCCTCGGTGACCGCCTGGCCGTCCTCGGACCGCAGCTCCACGTCGGCGTCCTCGAGCAGCTCGAGCACGAACGGCGACTCGCGCCCCGCGACCGTGAACAGTGTCACCGTCCTGCGGGCCCGCGTGAGCGCGACGTAGAGGAGGCGGCGCTCCTCGGAGTGGCGGAAGCCGTCGTCCTCGGACATCGCGAGGCGCAGCACCGGGTCGTCGGGGATGGTGCTGGGGAACCCGAAGCGGCCGCTCGAGACGTTCGGCAGGATCACGTGGTCCGCCTCGAGGCCCTTCGATCGGTGGATCGTGCGGAAGCGCACGTCGAGCCCGTCGAAGCGCCGCGCGGGCACCAGCTTCCGGTCGAAGCCGTAGCGGCCGAGCACGTCCACGGTGCCCGCCTCGCCGGCCTCGGACAGGCGTTCCAGGTGCGTGCGCACGGCGCCCGCCAGCGCATCGTGCCGCGGCACCCGCACGATCGCGACGGGCGCGCCGCCCGGGCCGCGGAACGCGCGCACGCCCTTGGCGATCTGCGTGGGGTTGGCGGACACGAAGCGGCTCGCGACGTCCGCCGTCGTCTGCGTGGTGCGGAACGTGGTCTGGAGGCGGCGCGTGAGGGCCGGGCCGAAGAGGTCCCCGAAGCCGGTCATCACGGTGAGGTCGGCGCCCGCGAAGCGGTTGATCGCCTGCCAGTCGTCGCCGACCGCGAGGAGGTGCTTCGAATCCCCGACCAGCAGCGCGCGGGTGAGGCGCGCCCGCGCGCGCGACGTGTCCTGGAACTCGTCGACCATGACGAGGTCCCAGCGGGCGAGCGACGGCTCCTGCTCGACGAGCTCCGCCGCGCGCAGCAGCATGTCGTCGAAGTCGACCGCGTCGGCCTCGGCCAGCGCGGCCTGCCAGCGTTCGTGGATGCGCCAGTACAGGTCGAGGAACAGGCGTGTGCGCGGGGTGTCGAGCTCGGGCTGCGCGGCGGCGCGCGCCTCGAGGTCCTCCGGCGTGAGCGCGCCCGACTTCACGTGCGTCATGAAGGTGCGTACCAGGTGGGCGAGCCGCTCGTGCTCGAGCGGCTCGGCGGCGGGCAGCGGCCGGTCCGGGTTCCAGTCGAGCGCGATGCCGTGCTCCTCGAGCGACCGTGCGAGGGCCTCGAAGCCGCTGTGGTCCTCGATCTCGTGCCACGCCGTCTCGACGAGCGCCGTGCCGTGCTTCCGGTGGATGCCGCGCTTCCACTTCATCGTCTCGCGGTAGCCGACGACGCCCGGGGGCGCGGCGCCGTCGGCCCGCAGCGCCCAGTGCTCGTGCCACAGGTCCGCGTCGGGGTAGTGGAACGTGGGCCGGTAGCGCTCGTGGTCGCGGTCGAACAGGTCGTGGACGTACGGGGCCTCGTAGCGGTAGTCGACGCCGTGGAGGAACAGCCAGTCGGCGACCAGCCGCTCGCCCTCGGTGCGCACGGTCTCGCCGCGGTACGTCTCGAAGCCGGTCACGCCGGTGAGGGAGTCGTGGCTGTCGGGCTCGGCGCCCCCGGGCTGGACCTTGCCGTAGAGCAGGCGGAACAGGTCCCACTTGAAGCGGAAGTCGAGCGAGGAGTCGCGCAGCTCGTCGACGATCTCCTGGACCTTCTCGACCTCGGTGCCTGCCTCGATCCACGGCGCGATCCGGGGGCGTCGCCCCGTCGCCTCGCCGATGAGCGCGAGCCCGAACGCGTGGAACGTGCTCGCCCGCACCCCCTCCGACGGCAACCCGAGGGCGGCGAGGCGCATGTCGACGCGTTCCTGCAGCTCGCGCGCCGCGTCGGAGTTGAACGCGAGCATGAGGATCCGCTCGGGTCGCACGAACCCGCGCCGGATCGCGTACGCGGCGCGCGCGACCATCACCGAGGTCTTGCCGGAGCCGGCGGCCGCGATGACGCGCACGCGGTTGTCGAGCGTCACCACCGCGCGCGCCTGCTCGAGCGTGAGGGGCGCCTTCTCGACGCGGGTGAAGAACGACCGCCCGGCGGCCAGCTCGCGCCGCATGATCTCGGCGTTCGCCTGGCCCACGCGCGCCAGCGGGGCGCCGTCGAGGAATGCGAGGGCGCGCAGCTCGCCGGGGGAGAGGTGCGTCTCGAGGTGGGTGCGGGCGTCGGCCGGAACTCCTGCCAGCGCATCGTCCCTGGTGGGAAGGCTGTCGAGCAGTGCGGCGACGGTGTCGTAGGGGACCCAGCGCTGGGCGCGCACGTGGCGCGCGAGCAGCCGCTCGAGCGCGGCGTGCGTCTCGACGGCCTGGGCGAGGGGCGCGGCGAGGGCGCCGCGGGTGACGATGCGCGTGACGGCCGCGCGGATCGCGTCGGCGTCCGTGCGGGTGAGGCCGGGCAGGCGGCGGGGGTGCTCGCCGGTGACGTGGAGCGCGAGGCCGTTCCAGGTGCGGCGCACGGTGAGGCGGCCTGCGTCGACGCCCTCGAAGACCTCGGTCTCGTCGCCGACGGTCAGCGTGAGGCGGTCGTCGTCGCGGGTGAGCGACCATCCCCCTCGACCCGACCACGCCTCATGCACGCGCCCATCCTGCCGTAGCCGGGGAACATCGCCCGCCACCGCATCGTCCGCGACGCGTGCGTCGACCGCGCTCCGATGGCCTAGTCTGGGCCGTCTCGATCGGCGCCGGCGGGGCTCCACACCGACGTGGGCTCCCGGCGCGATCGTCTTGGATTCGAAGGGTTCCCCAGCCATGCCACGCGCACGCACCATCGTCATCGCCTCCGTCGCCACGCTCGCCGTCGGCGTCACCGCCGCCTACTGGTACGAGCGGCCGATGCTCCTCACCGGCACGGGGTACGCCGCGCACAACGCGTGCGCGCTCCACGCGATCGCGGGCAGGGACGATGCGGCGGACGACCTTCCCCCCAACCCCCTCGTGCCGGTGCTCAGCACCAAGCTGACCGACGACGGCACGGCCGCGCAGGCCACGATCCTCGGCGTGCTCGCCAAGCAGAAGGCGTGGGAGGTCGACGGCTACGGGTGCACCCTCGCATCGTCCCGTCCCGACGCGCTGCCCGCCGCGACGGCCGTGTCCGCGGACGCCAACCCGTACACCGACCTTCCGCTCACCGCATCGTCCGACGACGCGGTGACCGCCGCCCTCGCGCGCGGCTTCGGCGACGACCTGCCCGCCGACGCGCAGGCGGAGCTGGGCACGCGCGGCGTCGTGGTGCTCAAGGACGGCCAGCTGGTCGCCGAGCGCTACGCGGACGGCTTCGACCAGACCACGCCCCAGCTCGGCTGGTCGATGACCAAGTCCGTCACCAACCTCATGGTCGGTCGCCTGGTCCAACAGGGCGAGGTGTCGCTCGACGACGACCACCTCGTGCCGTCGTGGACCGACGGGCGCTCCGCGATCACGCTGCGCAACCTCATGCAGATGACCTCGGGCCTGCAGTGGGACGAGACCTACGACCTCGGCACGCCCATCACCCAGATGCTCTACGGCGAGGGAGACATGGGCGCGTACGTCGCGTCACAGCCGCTCGCGCACGAGCCCGGCTCGTACCTCCAGTACTCGAGCGGGGCGACGACCCTCATGTGCGACATCGTGACGGCCGACCGCGGCCAGGCCGACGCTCCGCGCCAGCAGGTCTTCGCGCCGCTGGGCCTGGCGAGCGCGGTCCTCGAGGCCGATGCGGTCGGCACCCCGGTGTGCTCGTCCTACATGTGGGCGACGCCGCGCGACTGGGCGACCATCGGCCAGTTCGCGCTCCAGGACGGCGAGTGGAACGGCGAGCAGCTGCTGCCCGCGGGGTGGATCGCGGACTCCACGACGGCCGTGGAAACGACCGTCGAGGAGGGCTCGGACGGCTACGCGTCCGGCTGGTGGTCGAACGCTCGCCCCGACGGCTCCGTCGTCGAGAAGGGGTTGCCGGCCGACACGTACTTCGCGGAGGGCCACGACGGCCAGTGGGTCGTGGTGGTGCCGTCGGAGCAGCTCGTGGTCGCGCGCCTCGGCTTCACGCCCACGGCCGACGACAACCGCGTGGTGTCGATGGCCGCGGAGCTGGTCGACGCGCTACGGTGACGCGATGATCCCGCGCCCCGCCACCGCCGCCGACGTCGACGCCGTGGTCGGCACGATCGCGCTGGCCTTCGCGCACGACCCGGTGTGGGAGGTCGCCCTGGCGCGCCCGGACGGGTCTGTCGATCACATTCCCGGCTTCTGGCGCTTCTTCGTCGAGGGCGCGCTGGGTCACGGGACGGTCTGGGTGACCGGCGAGGCCGACACGGTCTCGGTGTGGCTACCCGACGGAGCGCCGGAGATGTCCGCCGAGCAGGCCGATGCGCTCCGTCGCCACCTCGACACCTCCCTCGAGCCGTCGCGCGTCGCCGACCTCCTCACCCTGTGGTCGCGCTTCGAGGAGCATCGCGCGCTGCGACCGCCCCACGCCTACCTCAACCTGCTCGCCACCCACCCGCGCGCGGCGGGCAGGGGAGCGGGCATGGCGCACCTCGGCGTCGACCTCGAGCGCTGGGACGCGCAGGGGATGCCCACCTACCTGGAGTCGAGCAACCCGGTCAACAACGTCCGCTACGCGCGGCTCGGCTACGTCGAGGTCGGCCGGTTCCCCACGGTGATCGACCGGTCGCCGGTGACGCTGATGTGGAGGCCGGTCGGGGGCTGACGGCGGCCGTGGGCCCCGCGGCGTCCGCACGACCGACGGGGACCGCCCGCCCTCGCGTGAGTGCGGGCGCTCCCCGTCGGCGCGTGGGTCGGGGCGCGCCGTTCAGGCCACTGTCGCGGTGTCGTGGTGCGGTGCCGGTGCGCCCGCCCGGGAGCGCCGCTGACGTCGCGCCATCATGATGGAGACCGCGACCAGCCAGAACGGCAGGAGGACGTAGCTCACCATCCCCCCGGGCGGGATGCCCGCGGCACCGAGCGCGCCTAGCACCCCGAGCACGAGCGTGACGATCCCGAACCATCGGGGGAGCGCGGCGCCCGTCACGATGCCGAGGCCGGTCGCGATGAATGCGCCGGCTACCCCGATGGCCACCGCGTCCCACGCGAAGTACGCGACGTAGTCGAGGGTGTGCAGCGCCGTGTCGGCGCCCGCCGGCACGCCATGGATGAGGCTCATGTTCCACACGAGCATCTGCGCGGCGCCGGCGACCGCGACGAGCCATCCGCCGTACGCGACCCCGGAGAAGGTGCCCACGACGCCCTCCGAATCGCGCAGGGTGGTGCGCAGCGTCGCGGCGAAGAACAACAGCGCGATGGCCATCACCACCAGGCAGAGGCTCGCCGCCACGTTGGTCGCGAGGTGGTCGGCGATGTAGGCGACGGTGCCACCGCCGGGCGCATCGTCCTCGCGGAACTGGGCGAGCGCGTCCTGCGCCACCCATGCGACACCCGCGATCGCCCCGCTCCACGGTGCGATCCGGTCGAATCTGCTGAGCGACATGCTCGGCTCCTCTCTGTTCGGTGAGGCAACCGTCGGGCTCCCGCCGACCCGCCCGCACGATGCGCGTGTCCCGGACAGCCTGGGAACTTGTCCCGGGAGCCCTGTGCACGCGGGCCCCGATCATCGACACTGGCGGCATGGACGCCGTGCTTGCCATCGCCGTGGGGGCGGTGCCGTGCGTCGCGGGGCTCGTGGTGCTGCTGCACGGCGGGAGCCGCGTCATCGGGTGGCTGCTGGTCGCGCACGGCGTGAGCGTCGGGATCGTGCTCGGGCTGCCGTCCGGCGCTACGGCCGGTGCCGGACGCCTCGGCCTGGTCCTCGATCAGGCGACGCAGGGGATGTGGACGCTCCTGTTCCTGTGGGTCGCGCTGATCGCCTACCTGCTGCCCGACGGCAGGCCGGGATCCCGCCGATGGGCACGGTGGATCCACATCGGGCTCGCGGGCAACGTGCTGTTCTGGATCGGCGCCGCCGCCGATCGCGAAGGCTTCGCCGCGGCGCACGGTGGCGTGGAGCCGCCGGTCGCGTTGCCCGCCTGGCTCGGAGCCGTGGGCGTCCTCGGCCTCGTGGTGGTCACGGCCTTCCTCTTCGGAGCCGTCTGGGCAGTCGGATGGCGGCTTCGGCGGTCCGGCGGTGTCGAGAGGCTCCAGTTGCTCTGGGTCGTGTGGGGCAGCCTGAGCGTGCCGACGGCGCTCCTGCTCGTGTGGGCGGCGTATCTCGCGCGCGATCAGGTCCCGGCTTTCCCGTTCACGTGGGTGCTCGCCATCGGCGCCCTGGGGATCCCCGTCGCGGTGTCCGTCGCGATCGTCCGACACCACCTGCTCGATATCAGGTTGGTGCTGAGCCGCACCCTGGTCTACGGCGCGCTGATCGTGGTCGCGCTGGCCGCCTACGCGGGAATCCTTGCGCTGGCCGGCGCCGTCCTGAGCAGCTCCACCCTCGCGGGTGCGATCGGCATCGCCGTCGTGGCGGTGTCGATGCAGCCCGCGCATCGCTGGATCGAGCGGCGCATCGAGCGCTGGGTCTACGGCTACCGGTCCGAGGCGCAGGCCGCCTGGCGGCTGCTCGGCGAGCGGGCGGAGTCGGCGGACCCCGACGGGCTCGTCGACGCGGTGACGGCTGCGGTGGCCGATGCGCTGCGTGCGGAGCGCGTGTCGATCGGCCCCGCGGGCACCGGGGTCGCGCTTGTGCATCGGGGCGAGCACCTCGGCGACCTCGTGGTCGACCTGCCACCGGGGCGTGTGCTCGACGCGTCCGACCGCGCGTTGCTCGGGGACCTCGCACGCCATGCCGCCGTGCTCGTGCGCGCCGAGCAGCTGAACGATGCGCTGCGCGACTCTCGCAGCCGCCTGGTCTCCGGCCGCGAGGAGGAGCGGCGTCGCCTGCGCCGCGACCTGCACGACGGCGTGGGACCGTCGCTGGCCGCGATCCTGCTCACCCTCAACGCGGCGCAGGCCAAGCGCGATGGTGCCGAGCGCGACGCCCTCCTCGCCGAGGCTCGCGAGGAGGTTCGCGGCACCATCGCCGAGGTGCGCCGCGTGGTCGACGGGCTGCGCCCGGTGGCCATCGACGAGGTCGGCTTGGTTGCGGCGGTGCGCCTGCGCGCGGCGGCGCTGTCCGGCGAGGTCGCCTTCGAGGTGGACGGTGGGGGCGATGCGCCGCGGTTGCCCGCGGCGGTCGAGGTCGCGGCGTTCCGGATCGCCACCGAGGCGATGACCAACGTGGCGCGTCACAGCGGCGCGTCACGTTGCACGGTTGCGTTCCGCGCCGGCGACGCGCTCGAGGTGACGATCGCCGACAACGGTCGTGGCGCGCTCCCAGGGGTCGAGGACGGCGTGGGCTGGAGCTCGATGCGCGAGCGCGCGGCCGAGCTGGGTGGCACCTGCGCGATCGGTCCACGGCCCGAGGGCGGACTGCTCGTGCACGCGGTCCTGCCGCTCGAGTCGGCCCGGTCGCCCGAGCACCTGGTGGAGCCGCGCGCATGATCCGCCTGCTCATCGCGGATGACCATCCCGCGTTCCGGCGCGGGCTCGAGCTCATGGTCGCGGAGGTCGACGACATCACGCTCGTCGGAGCCGCCGCCACAGGGATCGAGGCGGTCGAGCTCGCCGCGAGCGAGCACCCCGACGTGATCCTCATGGACCTGCGCATGCCCGGCCTCGACGGGATGGAGGCGACCCGGCGCATCGTGCGCGACGCGAACGGCTGCGCGGTGGTCGTGCTGACCATGTTCGAGGACGACGACTCGGTGTTCGCCGCCATGCGTGCGGGCGCCCGCGGCTACCTGCTCAAGGGCGCCGAGCAGGACGAGCTCGAGCGCGCGGTGCGTGCGGCCGCGGCAGGGGAGGCCATCTTCGGCCCCGAGATCGCGGCGCGCATCGTCGCGCACTTCGCGACCGGCGCGGGCTCGCGCGTGGCGGCCTTCCCGCAGCTGACCGATCGCGAGAGGCAGGTGCTCGAGCTGATCGCGGCGGGCAAGGGAAACGCAGCGATCGCGCACGATCTGATGATCAGCCTCAAGACCGTGCGCAACCACGTCTCCGCGATCTTCGCGAAGCTCCAGGTGTCGGACCGGGCGGCCGCGATCGTCCGCGCGCGTGAGGCCGGGCTGGCGCGCGAGAGTTGACAGGCCGTCCTTCCGGGCCTTGAAAGCGCCCTGTGCCTGCGATGATGGCGGCGGGCGCCCGTCGCGCCCGCCGTCGAGGGGGTGCTCGGGTGAGCATGCGTGGTGGGTGGCAGGCGTTCCTCGCGTGCGCGGCCGTGCTCGCCTGTGCGGCTTGCGCCGGTGGCGACGCGCGTGTCCCTCTCGATCCCACTCCGCACGCGGCGCCCACCATGGCCGACGACTGCAACGACCTGCCCGCGATCGACGGCGACCCGGGGATCCTCCTCGGCACCGACTGGTCGGGAGAGCGGCATGCCTACGGCGACACGGTCGTGGTCTACGGATGCTTCGCGCCGACGCTGGGCGGCACCGTGTCGCTGGTGGCCGCCGGCACCGGGATGACGGTCGTCCCGGACATGGCGACCGTCGACGAGGCAGGCACGGGCGTGACCCCGTTCGCGGTGACGGTGGCGCGCGGCGCGACCGGCGAGCTCCGTATCCGCTGGGACGGGCGCGGCGGCGGCGCGGGCGACCTCTCGGGGCCCACCGTCATCGCTGACGGCGACGGCTGGAGGTTCACGTCCTACGCGGCTCAGGACGAGCCATCACGCGCGTCCTGACGCTACTCGGCGCCCGCCACCGCCCGCGCGACGGCCGCCGCGGTCGACGGATCGGTGAGGACCTCGTGACGGCGGGCGCGGTCGTCCATCACGGTGACCAGGAGCCCGTCCTCGACCTCTCGGGTCGCCACCACCTCGCGGACCGCGCAGGTCCGGTCGACCCCGAGGCGGTACAGGAGGGTGACGCCGGGCGCGCCGATCACGAGCGTCCACACGGCGATCGAGCCGGCGCTCCCGCCGTCGAGCAGCATGTTCGCGATCACCATCAGCGCCCACCACGCGATGAGCAGGAGAGCGACGATTCGCGCCCACCGCACGTGTGTCCACATGAGTCGAGGGCCATCGGGGGTGCGTGCGAGCGTCCACATGCGGACGACCCTAGCGGGCCCCTAGCAGGAGGAACAGGGGCACCGGCGCACCCGGTCGACCCCGCGCATCGTCCCCGCACAAGTGGAAGGCCCGCCCCGCGCGATGCGGGACGGGCCTCCGGATGAGCGCTACGACTCAGCAGTCGTAGTAGAGCTCGAACTCGTGCGGGTGCGGACGGAAGCGCAGCGGGTCGATCTCCTGCGTGCGCTTGAGGTCGATCCACATCTCGATGAGGTCCTCGGTGAACACGCCGCCCTCGGTGAGGAAGCCGTGGTCCGCCTCGAGGGCGTCGAGCACCTCGGGGAGCGAGGCCGGGACCTGAGCGATCTGGGCGTGCTCCTCCGGGGGAAGCTCGTAGAGGTCCTTGTCGACCGGGGCCGGGGGCTCGATGCGGTTCTTGATGCCGTCGAGGCCGGCCATCAGGAGGGCAGCGAACGCGAGGTACGGGTTCGACGACGGGTCCGGCGCGCGGAACTCGATGCGCTTGGCCTTCGGGTTCGAGCCGGTGATCGGGATACGCACCGCGGCGGAGCGGTTGCGGGCCGAGTACACCAGGTTGACCGGGGCCTCGTAGCCCGGCACGAGGCGGTGGTACGAGTTGACGGTCGGGTTGGTGAACGCGAGCAGCGACGGGGCGTGCTTGAGGATGCCGCCGATGTACCAGCGGGCGATGTCCGAGAGGCCGCCGTAGCCGGACTCGTCGTAGAACAGCGGCTCGCCGTTCTTCCAGATCGACTGGTGGACGTGCATGCCCGAGCCGTTGTCGCCGAAGAGCGGCTTCGGCATGAAGGTCACGGTCTTGCCTGCGCGCCACGCGACGTTCTTGATGACGTACTTGAACTTCTGGATGTCGTCACCGGCGTGGAGCAGGGTGTTGAAGCGGTAGTTGATCTCCTGCTGGCCGGCGGTGCCCACCTCGTGGTGCGCGCGCTCGAGGTGAAGGCCGACCTCCTCGAGGACCTTGCACATCTCGTCGCGGAGGTCCGCGAACTGGTCGCCGGGGGAGACGGGGAAGTAGCCGCCCTTGTAGCGCGTCTTGTAGCCGCGGTTCGGGGTGCCGTCCGCCTCGGTCTCGACGCCGGTGTTCCACCACGCCTCGGACGAGTCGATGTGGTAGTAGCCCTCGTGCTGGTTCGTGTCGAAGCGAACCGAGTCGAAGATGAAGAACTCGGCCTCGGGCGCGAAGAACGCGGTGTCGCCGATGCCGGTGGACTTCAGGTACTCGACGGCCTTCGCCGCGATGTTGCGGGGGTCGCGCGAGTACGGCTCGTTCGTGAACGGGTCCACGATCGAGAAGTTGATGACCAGCGTCTTCGCCTTGCGGAACGGGTCGACGAACGCGGTCGCGACGTCCGGCAGCAGCTTCATGTCGGACTCGTTGATCGCCTGGAAGCCGCGGATCGACGAACCGTCGAACATCGCACCCTCGGTGAACACGTCCTCGGTGAACTGCGACGCGGGGATGTTGAAGTGCTGCATCTGGCCGGGCAGGTCGCAGAAGCGGATGTCGACGAACTCGACGCCCTCGTTCTTCACATACTCGATCGCCTCGTTGGCGTCTTTGAACATCCGGTACTCCTTCATGAAGTGCTCGGTCTGACAGTGGCACCTCACACCCTAGGGGCGGTCCGTTGCCTGCACATACACAGAATGTTTCCGGAGTGTTACAAGTGGCACCTGCGGAGTGGTGGTACCGGGCGCGAGGGACGATGCGCCGGGCGGGTCGGGCGCGCGCCTCGCCGTTAGGCTGTCCCGGTGACCGAGCAGACCACGCCCTCCGCCCTCGTCCCGCGTCGCCTGGTCGGCATCGGCATCGACTGGATCCTGTGCCTGCTGATCTCCTCGGCGTTCTTCCCGGATCCGTCCTACCCCGTCGACGGCGTCACCGTGATCGAGCGCGCGTTCCTCGCCGGGTCGACCTTCGCGACCCTCGCGGTGTGGGCCGTCCAGCACCTGGTGCTGGTCGCGACGCTCGGCTCGACCATCGGCCACCGCGTGCTCGGCTTGCGGGTCGTCCGTGAGGACGGCGCCCGCGCGGTCGGCTTCGGCAAGGCCGCGATCCGCACGGCACTCCTCGCGCTCGTGATCCCGGCCGTGGTGTGGGGACCCGACGGCCGCGGCCTGCACGACCGCCTCGCCGGCACCCGCATCGTCGCCATCGGGGCCGCCGCATGATGGCGCTCGAGGTCGGGGGCGTGCTGCTCGACATGGACGGCACGCTCATCGACTCGACCGCGACCGTCGACGTGGTCTGGGGCGACTTCGCGCGCGAGGCCGGGTTCGACGTCGCCGAGGTCCTCGCGCACGTCCACGGCGTGCCCGCGCGTGCGACCCTGCGCCGCTTCCTCGGCGATACCTCCGACATCGAGCCGTGGTTCGCGCGGATCAGCGCGTGGGAGAACGAGCGCTTCGACGCCGACGTCGAGATCCCCGGCGCCGTCGCGGCCGTGCACGGACTACCGGCCGGCCGCTGGGCGGTCGTGACGTCCGCTGTCCGGACCGCGGCGCTGCGCCGCCTCGAGCGGCTGGGCTTCCCGCCGATCGACGCGCTGGTCGCCGCGGAGGACGTCGCGCACGGCAAGCCGGATCCCGAGCCCTTCCGGCGCGGCGCCGCGGCGCTGGGGGTCGCGCCGGAGGACTGCCTGGTGCTCGAGGACTCCGACGCGGGCGTGCGTTCCGGCCTCGCCGCAGGGTGCCGCGTGATCGTGGTGGGCGGGCTCGCGACGCCCGCGACGGCGGGGCTCGCGCGGATCCCCGACCTCACCGCGGTGCGGTTCGGGGCGGGGGAGCGCGGCGTCACCGTCGAGCTCGGCTGAGCCACCGACAACCTGCCACCCCTGGCGAGCAGCGATCGCCGAGAAGCGACAACCCCCTACCCATTCGCGGGGGCGCGAGGGGAGGGGGTTGTCGGGAAGCGGAGCGGCTCAGCGGCCGCGCATGCCCTTGCGGTCGGGACGCGCGCGCACCGGGTCGATGCCCTTGGGCATCGGGGGCTTCGCGCCGCCGATCGCCTTGAGGCGCGCCTCGACGGTGGGGCGGTCGTTCTTCTTGAGCGCCTTGGGGAGCTTGCGGATCGCCTTGTTGAGGCCAGCGATGGGGACCTCGCCCTGGCCGCGGCCCACGTAGATCACGGTGACGGGCACACCCGGCACGAGCTTCTCGAGGCGCTTCTTGGTCGCGTCCGCGGGCTTGCGCACCGCGGCGCCGCCCTCGGCGAGCAGCGCGATGCCGCCCTTGCCCACGCCCTGGAACACGACCGCCTTGCCGCGGCCGTCCATGTTGACGGGCTCGTCGGCGAAGGTCCAGCCGGTGCGGATGGACTGCGCGACCGCGACCGAGGCGCCCAGCTGGCCCTCCATGCGCGCGAACGCGTTCCTCTCGAACCGGCGCGTGAGGAAGTACATGGCGCCGAGCGCACCGCCGAGCACGCCGAAGATCGCCATGTAGATGATCGCGGCGGTGTTGCCGATGAGCAGGCCGATCAGCACCGCGATCGCGACGATCCCGACGAAGATGCCGATGATGCCGGGGAGCAGGTACTTGTCGTGCGGAGCGGTCACCTTGTACGCCTGGAGGACCAGGTGGTACCAGCGCTGCTTCTTGGGCTTCGGTGCGTCGTTCTTAGCCATGATGCGCACAGTCTAGTCGCAGGTCAGGACGCCCTCGGGACCCCTGGTCCCGGTGACGTCAGGCGAGCTCGGGGCGCGCCTTGAGCAGCGCGGAGGCCTCCTGGCGCGACTCGGTGGCCTCGCCGAGGTGGGCGAGCGCGGCGGGGATCTCGCGACCCTTGCTCCGCATCGCCTGGCCCCACAGGCGGCCGGCGCGGTACGACGAGCGCACGAGCGGGCCCGACATGACGCCGAGGAAGCCGATCTCCTCGGCGATGTCGGACAGCTCCACGAACTCGGCGGGCTTGACCCAGCGGTCGACGGGGTGGTGGCGCGGGGAGGGGCGCAGGTACTGCGTGATGGTGATGAGGTCGCAGCCCGCGGCGTGGAGGTCGCGCAGCGCCTCGACGGCCTCGTCGAAGGTCTCGCCCATGCCGAGGATGAGGTTCGACTTGGTCACCAGCCCCGCGTCCTGCGCGGCGGTGAGCACCGACAGCGACCGCTCGTAGCGGAAGCCCGGACGGATGCGCTTGAACACGCGCGGCACCGTCTCGAGGTTGTGCGCGAGCACCTCGGGGCGCGACGAGAACACCTCCGCGAGCTGGTCGGGCTCGGCGTTGAAGTCGGGGATGAGCAGCTCGACGCCGGTGCCCGGCATGAGCGCGTGGATCTGGCGCACGGTCTCGGCGTAGAGCCACGCGCCGCCGTCCTCGAGGTCGTCGCGCGCGACGCCCGTGATGGTCGAGTACTTGAGGCCCATCTGGCGCACCGACTCGGCCACGCGGCGCGGCTCGTCGGCGTCGAACGCGGCCGGCTTGCCGGTGTCGATCTGGCAGAAGTCGCAGCGGCGCGTGCACTGGTCGCCGCCGATGAGGAACGTCGCCTCGCGGTCCTCCCAGCACTCGAAGATGTTGGGGCAGCCCGCCTCCTCGCAGACCGTGTGCAGGCCGCCGGCCTTCACGAGGCCCTTGAGGTCGTTGTACTCGGGACCCATGGTCGCCTTGGTGCGGATCCACTCGGGCTTGCGCTCGATGGGGACGGCGGCGTTGCGGGCCTCGACGCGCAGCATCTTGCGGCCTTCGGGGGCGATGGTCACACGGGCTCCTTCGTGGGGAGGACTGACGATGCGCCGGTAGGCGCCAGCGCCCACCTTACGTCGGCGAGCGCCTCCTCCAGGAATCGCAGGGTCGGCTCGACGGCCTCCGCCACGGGCACCTCGCGCCCGAGCTCGGCCGACAGCGACGTCACGTCCGCGTCGGAGATGCCGCACGGGACGATGCGGTCGTACCAGCCGAGGTCCGGGGTGCAGTTGAGCGCGAAGCCGTGCATCGTCACGCCCTTGGCCACGCGCACGCCGATCGCGCAGATCTTCCGCTCGCGCCGCGCATCGTCCGCGGGGAGCCAGACGCCCGAGCGGCCCTCGACGCGCATCGTCTCCACGCCGAAGGACGCGCACGCGTCCATGACCGCCTGCTCGAGCTGCCGCACGTACCGGACCACGTCGACGGGCTCGGCGAGGCGCACGATCGGGTAGCCGACGAGCTGGCCGGGGCCGTGCCACGTGATGCGGCCGCCGCGGTCGACATCCACCACGGCGGTGCCGTCGACGGGGCGGTCCCAGGCGGCGGTGCGGCGGCCCGCGGTGTACACGGGCTCGTGCTCGACCAGGATCACGGTGTCCTCGGCCGCGCCCGCGGCGACTGCCGCGTGGACCTCGCGCTGGAGCGCCCAGGCCTCCTCGTAGGGGACGAGGCGCGTGCCGAGGTCGAGGGGGACGATGCGCATCACAGGATGGTAACTCTCGTCGCCGACGGGAATAGTTCGCCGACCTTACGACATCATTACCAGCGTGAAGATGCGAACCTGGGCCCGTCCCCTGCTCATCGTCCTCGTCATCGCGGTGTGGCTGTCCGTCGGCGGCGCCGGCGGACAGACGTTCGGCAAGCTCTCCGACGTGCAGGAGAACGACGCCGCAGCGTTCCTGCCGTCGAGCGCCGAGTCGACCGAGGCCGCCGCCGCGCACGCGAAGTTCGCGCCGACGGACTCGATCCCCGCGATCCTCGCCGTCGAGGGCACGCCCGCGGACCTGCCGACCGTGCAGGCGTTCGTCGACGCGGTGCTGAAGGCGCCGCTCGAGGGCGACCCCGAGGGTCGCACCGTCGGCGACGTCACCCTCAAGGGCCCCCAGGGCGAGGGCCCGACCGCGGTCGCGTCGCAGGACGGCAAGGCGATCGTCGCGACCTTCTCCGTCGACGCGACGGTGTTCGCCGAGGCCGTGGGTGACAGCTCGGTGGGTCAGCTGTACGTCGACGCCCTGCGCCACGGCTGGGCCGAGGCCGGCACGGGCCTCACCGGCTACGTCACCGGGCCCGCGGGCCTCACCGCCGACCTCGTGGAGGCCTTCGGAGGCATCGACGGGATCCTGCTTCTCGTCGCGCTCGGCGTCGTCCTGGTCATCCTGCTGATCGTCTACCGCAGCCCGGTGCTGCCGTTCCTCGTGCTCGCGACGTCGATGCTCGCGCTCACCGGCGCGATCATCGCGGTCTACGCCCTCGCCTCGTCCGACGTCATCACCCTCAACGGGCAGAGCCAGGGCATCATGTTCATCCTCGTGGTGGGCGCGACCACGGACTACTCGCTGCTGCTGGTCGCCCGCTACCGCGAGGAGCTGCTCCGCACCGAGTCGCCGTACCAAGCCCTCGCGCACGCGTGGCGGCGCTCGCTCGAGCCCATCGCGGCGTCGGCCGGCACGGTCATCGCGGGACTGCTGGTGCTGCTGCTGAGCGACCTCAAGTCCAACGCCGCGCTCGGCCCGGCCGGCGCGATCGGCATCGCCGCATCGTTCCTCGCGGCGCTCACGCTGCTGCCCGCGCTGCTGCTCATCGGCGGCAGGCACGCGCGCGGCGTGTTCTGGCCGGCCATGCCGCGGTACCGCGGCGAGGGGGCCGACGAGGCGCACGAGACCGTCGAGGAGGTCGAGGCGCGCGCCGGCCTGTGGGGCCGCGTCTCGCGCCAGGTCGCCTCGCGCCCGCGCGTCGTGTGGGCCGCGGCGGCGATCGGGCTCGTGGTGCTCGCCGCGTTCGTGCCGACGTTCAAGGTCGGCGGCCTGGGCGACCGCGACATCTTCACCAAGTCGACCGAGTCCGTCACGGGCTTCCAGTTCCTCGAGAAGCACGTCGACGCCGGCGCGACCTCACCCATCCGGGTGATCGCCGCGGAGTCCGAGGCGGACGCCGTGCTGTCCGCGGTCCAGGGGGTGGACGGCGTCGCGCAGGCGTACGTGCTCACCCCGTCCGTGGCGGCGGGCGCGCCCGTGGGCGCCGTGCCCGGCGAGCAGCCGGTCGTGGTGGACGGACGCGTCGAGATCGACGCCATCACGCAGGTCGCGGCGTCCTCGGCCGAGGCGCAGACGATCGTCACCGACGTCCGCGCCGCCGTGCACGCGATCGACCCGCAGGCGCTCGTGGGCGGTGCGGCGGCCGAGTCGCTCGACACGCGCCTCACCACCGACCGCGACCTCAAGGTGATCCTCCCGACCATCCTCGCGGTGATCCTCGTGGTGCTCGTGCTGCTCCTGCGGGCCCTCGCGGCGCCGGTGCTCATCATCGTCGCGAACGTGCTGAGCTTCGCGGCGACCATCGGGCTGTCGGCGATCGTGTTCAACCACGTGCTCGACTACCCGGGCACCGACCCGTCCGTGCCGCTGCTCGGCTTCGTGTTCCTCGTGGCTCTCGGCGTCGACTACTCGATCTTCCTCATGTCGCGGGCGCGCGAGGAGTCGCTGCGTCACGGCGCGCGCGAGGGGATCCGGCGCGCGCTGGCCGTGACGGGCGGGGTCATCACGTCGGCGGGCATCGTGCTCGCGGCGACGTTCGCGGCGCTCGGCGTGATCCCGCTGATCTTCCTCGCGCAGATCGCCTTCATCGTGGCGGCGGGCGTGCTCATCGACACCTTCGTCGTGCGCTCGCTCCTGGTCCCCGGCCTCATCGGGGACCTGGGCCGGCGTGCATGGTGGGCGTCGCGGCGCATCTCCGACTGAATCGACCCTGTGGAGAACTGATCGGGGCGCCGCTCGCGATGCGACGGTGGAGGGGTGCGGACCATCACGCCCCTCCGGCTCGACCGGGTCACCCGGACGGTCGGGCACGGCGACGCGGACGAGCGGGCCGCGCGCGCCCGGCTCGCGGCCCTGAGCGCCGTCGAGCACCCGGGCGTGTGCGTCCCGCTCGACGTGGCGCGTGAGCACGATGCGGTGGTGGCGTGCGCGCCCCGCGTCGCCGGGGTGACGCTCGCCGAGGCGGGGCGCTGCGCGTCGCTCGGGGAGTGGGTGTGGCTCGTCGCGGGCATCGCCGACGCCCTGGCCGCGCTCCACGTGCGCGGGCTCGCGCACGGCGACGTCGCCCCCGGCAACGTGATCGTGGGGGCGCGCCCGGTGCTGGTCGACCTTGTCGGCCCGGCCCTCGGGCGCGAGCGCGGGACGCCGGGCTTCGCGGCGCCCGAGCGGGCCGGCGGGGGTCCGCCCACGCCCGCGGACGACGTCCACGCCCTCGGCGCCCTCGCGCTCGCCGCGGCCGCGCCCGCGTGGCGCACCGAGGCGGAGGCGTGGATGCTGCCGCTGCTCGACCCTGACCCCGACGCGCGGCCTTCGGCCGCCGCCGTCGCGCACGGCATCGCGCGCTGCGCCGCGCCCGTGCGCTGGCGACCCGAGGCGCCGACCGACGGGGCGGCGCCCGTCTCGGCGGACGCGCGCACCGAGACCGACCCGCGCGCCTGGGCCTGGCGGCTCCGGCGCCGCCCCGGCCGGCTCGCGGCAGCCGTCCTCGCGTTCGGGGCGGCAGCGGCGTGGCTGCTGTGGGCGCCCCTGCCCGACGCGGGCCGGGAGCCGGTGAGCGCGCAGGCCGCGCCCGCCTCCGCATCGTCCCTGCCCGATCCCGCGGATGCCGCGCGGGCGCTCACGGAGCGCCGCGTGGACGCCGTGGCACGGGGCGACGGCGAGGCGCTCGTCGCGATGACGGTGCCCGGCTCGGAGGCGTGGGTGACCGCGTCGCGGCAGGCCCGTCAGCTCGCGGGAGGCGAGGCGCTCGAGGACCTCGCCGTCGAGGTCACGGGCGCGAGCACGCGGGCGCGGGACGGGACGCGTGCCACGGTCGAGGTGACCTACCGGCTCTCGGCGCGGGTGCTCGTGTCCCCGGACGGGACGCGCACCGAGGTGGCGGGGGAGTCGCAGCGGGTGGTGCTCGACCTCGCGTGGTCCGGCGAGGCCTGGCGGGTCGCGGGCGTCAGCGGCGCGACATGACCCAGCGGGCGGCGTCCTCGACGGTGGGGTGGTTCCAGGTGAACCCGAGGCGGGTGAGCACGCCGGGGGTGGCGTGCTGCGACGTGAGGAGGTCCTCGACAGCGCGGCCGATCGCCGCGTCGAGCACGAACCGGGGCACGTGGAATCCCGGACGCTTGCCGGCGGCCTCCGAGAATGCCCGCATGAGGGCGCCGTCGCGTGCCGGGTGGGGCGCGATGCACAGCGCGACGCCGGAGTGGTCGGAGTCGATGAGGAAGCGCAGCGCCCGGATGTGGTCCTCGAGCGTGATCCACGAGTGCCACGTGTCGGGGTCGCCCAGGGCGCCGAGCAGGCCGCGTGAGGTGAGGGGCAGCAGGCGCTCGGCGAAGCCGCCGTGAGCGGCGAGCACCAGGCCGGTGCGCGCGGTCACCACGCGCACGCCCGCGTCGCGGACGGGCTGCGCGGCGGCCTCCCAGTCGAGCACGATGCTCGACAGCAGGGTGTGGCCGGCGGGGGACCGCTCGTTGAGCCGCTCCTCGCCGCGGTCGCCGAAGAAACCCATCGCCGAGCCCTGCAGGAGCATGCCGCGAAAGCCGGCGCCCGCATCGTCCCCCAGGATCGCCCGCGCGATGGTCCGGGTGGAGTCGACGCGCGACCGGCGGACCTCCTGGGCGTAGGAGTCGGTCAGGCGCTTGTCGCCGATCGACGCGCCGGCGAGGTTGACCACCACGTCCGCGGAACGGACGAGGTCCGCGTCGATACGCCCGGTGGCCGGGTCCCACCGCGACTCGTGCTCGCCGGTGGGGGAACGCCGCACGAGGGCGACCACGTCGTGGCCGCCCCCGTGCAGGTCGTTCTTGAGCGCCGTGCCGATCAGCCCCGAGGAGCCTGCGATGACGACGCGCATGTGGAGTTGTCCCTGTCGCTTAGAGGCCGAGCTCGGACTCGAACTCGCCGGCCTCGATGATGCGCTTGACGGTCTGCAGGAAGCGGGCCGCGTCCGCGCCGTCCACGATCCGGTGGTCGTAGGACAGCGGGAGATAGCACATCGGGCGCACCGAGATGACGTCCTCGCCGTCGGGGCCCTTGACCACGACAGGCTTCTTGACGATCGCGCAGGTCGCGAGGATGCCGACCTGGGGCGAGGGGACGATCGGGGTGTCGAACAGCGTCCCGCCCGAGCCCGTGTTGGTGACCGAGAAGGTGCCGCCCGAGATCTCGTCCGAGCTGAGGCCGCCGTTGCGGGCCTTGCCGGCGAGGTCGACGATGCCCTTGGCGTGGTCGACGATCGTCTTCGCGTCCGCGTCCTTGAGCGTCGGCAGCATGAGGCCCTTGGGGGTGTCCACCGCGAGCGACAGGTTGACCGACGGGTGGTAGACGATGCTGTCGCCCACGACCGATGCGTTGAGGAACGCGTGCTCCTGGAGCGCGATCGACACCGCGCGGGTGAAGAACGGCAGGAACGTGAGGTTCACGCCGTGCTTCTCGGAGAACGCGTTCTTGTTCTTGGCGCGCAGCGCGAAGATCTTGGTGCAGTCCACCTCGACCACGGAGGTGAGCTGCGCCATGCCGTGCAGCGACTCCATCATCTTGTCGGACGTGATCTTGCGGATGCGGGTCATCTTGACCGTGGTGCCGCGCAGCTCGGAGACCTCGACCTGGTTCGCCGGCACCGCGGGGGCGGCAGCGGCGGCAGGCGCGGCGGGAGCGGCCGCGGGGACGGTGGCCGCCGCGAGGACGTCCTCCTTGCGGATGCGTCCGCCGACGCCGGTGCCCGTGAGCGAGCCGAGGTCCACGCCCTTGTCGGCCGCGAGCTTGCGGACGATCGGCGTGACGTAGCCCGAGCCCGACGACGCGATCACGGCGGGAGCCGGGGCGGCGGG
>NZ_BBLZ01000004.1:447930-452435 GCF_000971195.1 Demequina soli | reverse complement strand
AATGACAGAAGTGACGGATGAGACTCGAGCCACCCCCACGCTCGTCACACCCGTCCCAACTGTCATTGGGAGTCGGCCTCTTGTCATGTCCGCAGGTAGTCGCCCGGTAGCCTGGCGTGATGGACACCGCCTGGGAGCACGACGTCGAGGCGCTGTGGGCTGACGAGACCATCGACGGCGAGGCCCGAATCGTGGCCATGCGCGACCTCGCGGATCGCGCGCCGCATCCCGCGCTCGGCGCCTTCGAGCTGGGCGGTGCCTACGACTCGGGCGGGCACGAGGCCGAGGCTCATGAGCGGTACGCCGCGGCCACGGCGGCCGGCCTCGACAGCGTCGACCCCGACCGCGCCGCCCAGATGGTGGTGCAACATGCGTCCACGCTGCGCAACCTCGGCCGCATCGACGACGCGATCGCGATGCTCGAGGCCGCCCCTGCACATCCCGCCACCGGTGCCGCGCCCCGCGTCTTCCTCGCGCTCGCGCTCCACAGCGCTGGTCGGCACGACGAGGCGCTCCGAGTGGCGATCGAGGCGATCGAGCCTTCGCTGCCGCGGTACCACCGCTCGGTCCGCGCCTACGCCGCCGTCCTCACCGACGGCTGACGAGGCACGGGCATACGCTGAGGCATGCGCACGCTTCTCAACATCATCTGGTTCTTCTTCGCGGGCATCGGCCTGTGGTTCTCGTACGTGATCGTCGGCATCCTCGCGTGCCTCACGATCGTCGGCATCCCCGCCGGGATCGCGTGCTTCCGGATCGCCAACTACGCGATCTGGCCGTTCGGCCGGGAGGTGGTGCGCGCGGCCGACGCCGGCGCGTGGACGGTGATCGGCAACATCCTGTGGATCCCGCTCGGCCTGATCCTCGCCATCGCGCACGTGGCGACGGCCTTCACCCTCGCGATCACGATCATCGGCATCCCCATGGCGTGGGCCAACCTCAAGCTCATCCCGATCTCGCTCACCCCCATGGGGCGCATCGTCGTCGAGACCCACTGACGCCGGCCGCGACCGGCGCCGGGGAGGCCGCTACAGGGCGCCCACCGCCAGCACCTCGAGCACCACCTCGCCCGCCTCGTCGCTCGCGTCCAGGTCGATCGCGGCGACGATCCCCCAGTCGTGGTCGCCCGCCGGGTCGTCGATGACCTGACGCACGATCCACGTGCCCGCCGGCACCTCGGTGTGGCCCGCGGCCGCCAGCGCCGCGCGCCCACGGCCGTCCGTGCCGCCCGCGGAGCCGGCCTCCACGAAGGTGAGCAGCGCGGAGGAGCGGGCGTTCGGCCCGATGCCCACCGCATCGTCCCCGTGCAGGGCGAACAGCGGGTCAAGCGCGTCCTCCCAGGCAGACGCGTCCCAGCCGGCGCCCTTGTCGAGCGTGCCGAGAGCCTCGTAGTCCTCGCGCGACGCGAGCTCGACGCGGCGGAACATCGCGTTACGGATGAGGCGGCGCAGCACGCGCGGGTTGCCCGTGACCGGGCGGGCCGGACCCGCGCCCGGCAGCACCGGGGCGGCGGGATCCGCATCGTCCTCGACGAACGACTCCGGGTTGGAGAGCTTCTCCCACTCGTCGAGCAGCGACGAGTCGGTCGAGCGGACCACCTCGCCCAGCCAGTCGGTGATCTCCGCGACCTCCTCGGTGCGGTGCTCCTCGGGCACGGTCTGGCGCATCGCGCGGTAGGCCTCCGCGAGGTAGCGCAGCGCGATGCCCTCCGTGCGCTCGAGGCCGTAGGACGACACGAGGTCGCCGAAGGTCATCGCCTTCTCGAGCATGTCGCGTACCACGGACTTGGGGGAGAGCTCGGCGCCCATGATCCACGGGTTGGAGCGGCGGTACATCGCGAACGCGGGTTCGAGCAGGTCCGCGAGCGGCCGGGGCCACGTGACCTCCTCGAGGGCGTCGACGCGCTCCTCGTACTCCATGCCCTCCGCCTTCATCGCGGCGACCGCCTCTCCGCGCGCGCGGAACTGCTGCGCGACGAGGAGCTGGCGCGGGTCGGACAGCGTCGACTCGATCACGGAGACCACGTCGAGCGCGTGGGTGGGCGACTCGAGGTTGAGCAGGTCCATCGCCGCCAGCGCGAAGGGGGACAGGGGCTGGTTGAGGGCGAAGTTGCGGGGCACGTCGACCGTGAGGCGCACCGACGGGCGCGCGCCGCGGGGATGGCTCGCGTCCGGGATGCGCACGCGCTCGACCACGCCCGCCTTGCGCAGCGACCAGTAGATCCGGAACGCCTGGCGCGCGTGAGCCGAGCGCTGGGCCGGGGTCTCGTGGACGGCCGCGAGCAGGTCGCGCATCGCGACCACCGGGTCCGTCGCCTCCCGGCCGGACCGCGCATCGTCCCGGCCGCGCGCGAGGATGTTGAGCACCATCGCGTGCGTGACCGCGAAGCTCGACGTGAGCGGCTCCGGATCGGCGTCGCGCAGCCGCTCGAAGGTCGCGTCGGTCCAGTTCACGGACCCGGCGGGCGCCTTCTTCCGGACGATCTTCTTGACCTTCTTCGGGTCGTCGCCCGCCTTGAGCAGCATCTTGCGGTTCTCGATCACGTGCTCGGGCGCCATCACGATCACCTCGCCCTCGGTGTCGTAGCCCGCGCGGCCGGCGCGTCCCGCGATCTGGTGGAACTCGCGCGCGCTGAGATGGCGCATGCGCTCGCCGTCGTACTTCACGAGCGACGTGAGCAGGACCGTGCGGATGGGCACGTTGATGCCCACGCCCAGGGTGTCGGTGCCGCACACGACCTTGAGCAGGCCCTGCTGGGTGAGGCGCTCGACGATGCGCCGGTACTTGGGCAGCATGCCCGCGTGGTGCACGCCCACGCCGGCGCGCAGGAAGCGGCTGAGGGTCTTGCCGAAACCGGTGCCGAAGCGGATGCCGTCGAGCGCCGCTGCGATCGCGTCGCGCTCCGAACGGGTCGCGACGTTCATGCTCAGCAGCGACTGCGCGCGCTCGACCGCGTCCTTCTGGGTGAAGTGGACGATGTAGACGGGCGCGCGGCCCGTCTGGACGATGCGCTCGACCACCTCGGGCAGCGGCTCCACCAGGTAGTCGAAGGACAGGGGGACCGGGCGCTCGGCGCTCGTGACCGCCGACACCGCGCGCCCGGTGCGCGTCTCGAGGTCCTCGACGAGCCACGACGTGTCGCCCAGGGTGGCGGACATCAGCACGAACTGCGTGCGCGGCAGCTCGAGCAGCGGCACCTGCCACGCCCAGCCGCGCTGCGGGTCGGAGTAGAAGTGGAACTCGTCCATGACCACGAGCGCCGCGTCGGTCGCGTCGCCGTCGCGCAGTGCGAGGTTCGCGAGGATCTCGGCGGTGCAGCAGATGATGGGCGCGTCGGGGTTGACGGCGCTGTCGCCGGTCATCATGCCGACGTTCTCGCTGCCGAACATCTCGATCAGCGCGAAGAACTTCTCCGACACGAGCGCCTTGAGCGGAGCCGTGTAGTAGGTGCGGCCTCCCGTGCCGGCACGATGCGCGGCGAGGGCCGCGAAGTGGGCGCCCGCGGCGACCAGCGACTTCCCCGAGCCGGTCGGCGTCGCGAGGATCACGTGCGACCCCGAGACGATCTCGATGAGCGCCTCGTCCTGATGTGGATATAATGGAAGGTCCCGTTCCGCCGCCCACGTCGCGAAAGCCTCGTAGAGCGCGTCAGGATCGGGCGCCGCGCCGGGCGCCGTCTCCGGAAGGCGGGCGAGCAGGGACGTGTCGGTGGAAGTCATCGCCGCCATTGTCCCGTGTCTTGACCGCTCGGGACGCCGCGACCACGCGTGAGAGAGACTTACTCAGGACGTACTGACCCGGTTCTTCGTGCCCAGGCGCGTAAGAATGGCGGGAGCGTCCACACAATTGGACAGGAGCACCATGAACGACAGGGACGAGCGCGACAAGCGCCGCGCGAGCTACGACTCGCGCCCCGGCATCAACCCCCGCAAGCAGCGCGACGGCGACCGTCGCGAGGGCGGCGACCGCCCCCGTCGTCAGTTCGATGGTGACCGTCCGCAGCGCTCGAACGACGACCGCCCGCGTCGCTCGTACGACAACGACCGGCCTCGCCGCGACGTCGACGGCGACCGCGGCCCGCGTCGCTCCTACGACGAGGACCGTCCGCGTCGTTCGTACGACAACCGCCAGGACCGTCCGCAGCGTTCGTTCGATGGTGATCGTGGTCCGCGTCGTGACTTCGACAACGACCGTCCCCGGCGTTCGTTCGATGGTGATCGTGGTCCGCGTCGTGACTTCGACAATGACCGTCCCCGTCGATCCTTCGACGGTGACCGTGGTCCGCGTCGCGACTTCGACAATGACCGTCCGCGTCGTTCGTTCGATGGTGACCGTGGCCCCCGTCGCGACAATGACCGTCCGTCGCGCCCGTCGTACTCGGACCGCCCGCGTCGTGACTTCGACAACGACCGTCCCCGTCGTTCCTTCGACGGTGACCGGGGTCCGCGTCGTGATGGTGACCGTCCGCAGCGTTCGTTCGACAACGACCGTCCCCGGCGTTCCTT
>NZ_BBLZ01000004.1:0-447621 GCF_000971195.1 Demequina soli | reverse complement strand
TGACCGGGGTCCGCAGCGTTCGTTCGACAACGACCGTCCCCGTCGTTCCTTCGACGGTGACCGGGGTCCGCAGCGTTCGTTCGACAACGACCGTCCCCGTCGTTCCTTCGACGGTGACCGCGGCCCGCGTCGCGACTTCGACAACGACCGTCCGCGGCGCTCGTTCGATGGCGACCGCGGCCCCCGCCGTGACTTCGACCGCGACCGCGCCCCGCGTGGCTCCGGCCGTCCCGGCGCGCGTCCCGACCGCGGTGGGCGCGAGCGTCCGGAGTCCGACGAGCGCACCGCCCGCGTCGCCGGCGTCCCGCTCACGAAGTCGCAGGTCATCGAGGCCCCGGAGATCCCCGAGGAGATCACGTACGGCCAGCTCGACCGCGACGTCCGCGCGCGCCTGCGCACGCTGAGCAAGGACAATGCCGAGGACGTGGGCCGACACCTGATCATGGCGGGCAACCTCGTCGACATCGACCCGGAGCTCGCGTACCGCCACGCGCAGGTCGCGCTGCAGCGCGGTGGCCGCGTCGACGTGGTCCGCGAGGCCGCCGCCCTCACCGCCTACGCCACCGGCCGTTACGCCGAGGCGCTGCGCGAGCTGCGGACGGTTCGCCGCCTGGGTGGCTCGGTCGAGCACCTGCCGCTCATGGCGGACTGCGAGCGCGGCCTGGGCCGTCCCGAGCGCGCCCTCGCTCTCGCCGAGGAGCCCGACGCGCGCGTGCTGCCGCACGACTCGGCCGTCGAGCTGCAGATCGTCGTCGCCGGCGCGCGCCTCGACATGGGCGACGCGGAGGCGGCGATGCTCGTCCTCAACCGCATCTCCACCAAGAACGAGGAGCTCACCGTCCGCGTGACGGAGGCCCGTATCGCGGTCCTGCGCGCGCTGGGCAAGGACGCCGAGGCCGACGAGCTCGAGGCGTCCCTGCCCGAGGAGGTCGAGGAGGAGCTCGAGGAGGACATCGTCCTGTACGACACCGCCGAGCTGCCCGAGCCGGAGCCTGAGCACGTCGACGAGGACGACGACGTCGACGCTGAGCCCGAGTTCGACGCCGAGGACGACCTCCACGAGGTCGCCGACGACGAGGACGACGACGTCGACGCTGAGCCCGAGCACGTCGACCACGAGGACGACGAGGACGAGGACACGGACATCGACTTCGTCGACGACGACCACGAGGACGAGGACCGCGCATGAGCGCAGGCCTGCTCGGCACGGAGGCGGCCCTTCAGGACACGTTCGACGTCGCCCTGGTGGACCTCGACGGCGTCGCCTACAAGGGTCCGCACGCCATCCCGTCCGCGCCGCCCGCCCTCGAGGCGGCGCGCGCGGCGGGGATGGGGGTCATGTTCGTGACCAACAACGCGAACCGCGAGCCGGAGACGGTCGCCGAGCACCTCTCGGAGCTCGACATCCCGTGCTCCGCCGCCGAGGTGATGACCGCCGCGCAGGCCGGCGCCGAGCTCCTCTCCGAGCATGTCCCGGCGGGGGCGAAGGTGCTGGTGGTCGGGGGCGCGGGCCTCTACACGGCCGTCAAGGCCAAGGGCTACACCATCGTCGACTCCGCCGAGGAGGCCCCCGCGGCCGTCATCCAGGGCTTCTCGCCCGACCTCGGCTGGCGCCAGCTCGCGGAGGCGACGTACGCGATCAACGCCGGCGCGCGCTTCTTCGCGACCAACCTCGACCTCACGATCCCGAACGAGCGCGGCATCGCGCCGGGCAACGGCTCGCTCGTGGGCGTGGTCCGCACGGCCACCGGCGTGACCCCGCTCGCGGCGGGCAAGCCCGAGCCCGCGATGCTGCGCATGGCCGCGGCGAAGGCGGGCGCGAGCCGCCCGCTCATGATCGGCGACCGCCTCGACACCGACCTCAAGGGTGCCCGTGCCGCGGGCATCCCCGGCCTGCTGGTGCTCACGGGGGTCAACACCGCCCGCGACGCCATCCTGGCGGTGCCCGGCGAGCGGCCGTCGTTCATCGGCGCGGACCTGTCGACCCTCGCGGAGGCCCACCCGGAGCCGACCCTGGTCGACCGCTGGTGGCACGCGGGCGACGCCCGCGCCCGCGTGACCGAGGGGCGCCTCCACGTCGACGGCGGCGACGCCCTCGATCGGGTGCGCGCCGCATGCGCCGCGGCGTGGGCTGCCGCGGACGCGGGCGAGAAGATCGACGTTGAGACCCTCCCGCACTTCGGCTAGCCTCCAGTTCCATGGCTGACCTCAACGATGCGCGCGAGTCCCTGGGCCAGGTGGAGTACCCCGCGGAGGTCCGCGAGGCGCTCAAGGCCGTGACCGAGCTGCCCGACGACCTCGAGCAGCAGGCCGTGTTCTTCGACAAGGTCCAGGAGGCGCTCTCCACGCGCCTGCGCGACGAGTCGCGCTGAGCATGCGGCTGGACCGCGCGCTCGTGGCGCGCGGGCTGGTCCCGTCGCGCACACGCGCGCAGGAGCTCATCTCGGCGGGCGCCGTCACGGTCGATGGCGCGCCCGCCGGCAAGGCGTCGCTCGAGGTGGGGGACGATGCGCTGCTCGAGGTGAGCGCCCCCGACCAGTACGTGTCGCGTGCGGCGTACAAGCTCCTCGGCGCGCTCGACGCGTGTCCCGGGCTCGACCCCGCGGGCCGGCTCTGCCTCGATGTCGGCGCCTCGACGGGAGGCTTCACGCAGGTGCTCCTCGAGCGCGCCGCCGCGCGCGTCCACGCGATCGACGTGGGCCACGGCCAGCTCGCTCCCGCGATCGCGGCGCATCCGCGCGTCGTCGCCCGCGAGGGCCTCAACGCGCGCGAGCTCACGGTCGAGGACCTGGGGGAGCGGCCCGACCTCGTCGTCGCCGACGTGTCCTTCATCTCCCTCACGCTGCTGCTCGCGCCCGTCCTCGCCGCCACCGCGGAGGACGTCGACCTCCTGCTCATGGTCAAGCCGCAGTTCGAGGTGGGACGCGAACGGCTGGGCCGCGGCGGCGTCGTGACGAACCCCGACGACCGCGCCCGCGCCGTGATGTCGGTGGCGTCCGCGATGATGTCCTCGGGCCTCGCGATCCACCGGATCGCGCGGTCGACGCTCCCGGGTCCGCACGGGAACGTCGAGTTCTTCGTGTGGGCGTCGCGCTCGTGGCAGGCTAGGGGCGGCGGCCGCGAGAGGCCGCCCGCGCTGACGGAGGCCCAGGTCCGGGCCGCGATCGAGGAGGAGACGGGAGGCATGCCATGACCCGCCGCATCCTCCTCGTGGTGCACCCGCATCGTCCCGAGGCGCTCGAGGCCGCGAGCCTCGCATCGGCCGCGCTCGCGGGCGAGGGCGTGTCCACGTGCACCGACTTCCGGGTCGGCGACGCGCCCATCGAGGCGGCCCTGGTCCTCGGCGGCGACGGCACGATGCTCCACGCCGCCGACATGACGCGCGGCACCGGCATCCCGCTGCTCGGCGTCAACCTCGGGCACGTCGGCTTCCTCGCGGAGCTCGAGCGTGACGACGTCGCCCACGCGGCCCGCCGCCTCGCCGGCGGCGAGTACAGCGTCGAGGAGCGCGGCACGCTCGACGTCACGGTCACGTCGCCCGAGGGCGTGGTCGAGACCGGCTGGGCGCTCAACGACGTCACGGTCGAGCGCGCGAACCTGCGCACCACCATCGAGGTGGCGCTCGACATCGACGGCAGGCCGCTGTCGACGTTCGGCTGCGACGGCGTGGTGGTGTCGACCGCGACGGGCTCGACGGCCCACGCGTTCAGCGCCGGCGGGCCCGTGCTGTGGCCCGACGTCGACGCGGTGCTCGTCGTGCCGCTCGCGGCCCACGCGTTGTTCGCGCGCCCGCTCGTGGTCAGCCCCTCCTCGCACGTGAGCGTCGAGATCCTCGACCGCTCGTCGAGCGACGGGCAGGTGGTGCTCGACGGCGCGCGCGCGATCGACCTCGCCCGCGGCGGCCGCGTCGAGGTGCGCCGCGGCGCCCAGACGGTCCGGCTCGCGCGCACCTCGGACGCGCCGTTCAGCGAGCGCCTGGTGAAGAAGTTCGCGCTGCCCGTCGACGGCTTCCGCGGCACCCGCCCCATCGCGGGGTGGGGGGCGGGCATCTGACGTGCTCCACGAGCTCGCCATCGAGAACCTGGGCGTGATCGAGTCCGCCCGCGTCGACCTCGGCCCGGGCCTCACCTGCGTCACGGGGGAGACGGGCGCCGGCAAGACGATGGTCCTCACGGGCCTCGGCCTGATCACCGGGTCGAAGAGCATCCCCGCGACCGTCCGCACGGGCGCCGACGCGGCTCTCGCGGAGGCGGTCGTCGACGTCCCGGCGGGCACCTGGCCCGCGGAACGGCTCGAGGAGGCCGGCGCCGCGATCGACGACGACGGCACCGTGATCGTCTCCCGCACCGTCGGCGCCACCACGCGCTCCCGCACGGTCATCGGAGGGCGCACGGTGCCGCAGTCCGTCCTCGCCGAGGTCGCCGAGCACTGGGTGACCGTCCACGGCCAGAGCGACCAGGCGCGCCTGCGCTCGTCCGCGGAGCAGCGCGTCATCCTCGACGGCTTCGCGGGGCACGATGCGCTGCTCACCGGGTACGCGGCCGCCTGGGAGGCCTGGCGTGCCGCGCGCGACGACCTCGAGTCGATGGAGACGGGCGCCGAGGCAGCGCGCCTCGAGGCCGCGCGCCTGCGCGACGACCTGGCGGCGATCGACGAGGTCGCTCCCGAGCCGGGGGAGGACGCGGCGCTCGCCACCGAGATCGAGGTGCTGCAGCACTCCGAGGCGGTCCGCGCCGGCGTCGCCGGCGCCCGCGAGGCCATCGACGGCGACGCCGAGCTCACCCTCGTCATCGCCGCCGACGCGGCCCGCCGCGCCCTCGGCGACGCGGCGCGCCACGACCCCGCCCTCGAGGCCATCGAGCAGCGCCTGGCCGACGTCGCCTACGCAGCCGCGGACGTCGCCCACGAGCTCACCGCGTACCTCGACCGCATGGACGCCGACCCCGCCCGCCTCGAGTCCCTGCAGGCCCGCCGCGCGGACCTCAACGCCCTCATGCGCCGGATCGGCGCGGACCTCGAGGGCGTGCTCGCGTACCGCGATCGCGCCGAGGCCGCGGTGGCGCAGGACGACACGTGGGACGAGACGCTCGCGGCGCGCCGCGAGGCCGAGCGGGTGGCACGCGCCGAGGTCGAGCGGGCCGCCGCGGACCTGACCGCGAGCCGCGAGGCGGCCGCGACCCGCCTGTCCGTCGACGTCGACGCCGAGCTCGACTCGCTCGCGATGCCCGACGCCTCGTTCCGCGTCGAGCTGCGCCCCATCGAGCCGCGCGCGACCGGCGCCGACGAGGTCGCGATGACCCTGGCCTCCCACCCGGGCGCCCCGCATCGTCCCGTGGCCCAGGCCGCCTCGGGCGGGGAGCTGTCGCGCATCATGCTCGCCATCGAGGTGTCGCTCGCGCGCCACGCGGTCACACCCGGCCATACCTTCGTGTTCGACGAGGTCGACGCCGGCGTGGGCGGCAAGGCGGCCATCGCCGTCGGGCGCCGCCTCGCGGAGCTCGCCCGCACGCATCAGGTGCTGGTGGTGACCCACCTCGCGCAGGTGGCCGCGCACGCCGACCGGCACGTGGTGGTAGCGAAGTCGACCGACGGCTCGATCACCCGTTCGCAGGTGCACGAGGTGGCCGGTGAGGACCGCGTCGAGGAGCTCGCGCGGCTGCTGTCCGGGCACGAGGGATCGAAGACCGCACTCGCCCACGCACGTGAGCTGCTGGAGGCGTCGCGCGTGGCACCATAGCCGCCATGACCGCCGCCACCACCCTGATCTCGGGACCCGCGCGGGTCGACTCCTCGCCGCTCGCGCTCGCCCGCCGGCTCCAGCCCGGGGACGTCGCGATCGTGGACGCGCTGGACCTCGACCGCCGCGCGGCCGCCGCCCTCGCGGAGCGTCGCCCCGCCGCCGTCGTCAACGCCAGCGCGTGCCTGTCGGGGCGCCTGCCCACCACCGGCGCGCTGGTCCTGCTCGAGGCCGGCATCCCCGTCGTCGAGTCCGCGGGCCCGGACGTCCTCGCCTTCCGCGACGGCTCGACGGTGAGCGTCGAGGACGGCCGCATCGCCTCGGGCCCTCGTTCCGTCGAGGGCGGCGTGCGTCTCCACCTCGAGGACGTCGAGGCACGCATCCGCGCGGCCGACGAGGACCTGCACGTGCACGTCGCCTCGTTCACGGCGACCGCGCTCGACCTGCTCAACCGTGACGCCGACCTGCTCCTCGACGGCGTCGGCCTGCCCGAGCTCCGCCTGCCGGTCAAGGACCGCCCCGTCGTGGTGGTGACCTCCCGCTTCGCCGGCGGCGACGAGGTGCTCGCCCGCTTCGCGCGCGAGCGGCGTCCCATCGTGATCGGCGTGGGCGAGGGCGCCGACGCCGCGCGCGCGGCCGGACTGGTGCCACGCATCGTCCTGGGTGACATCGATGCCGTGAGCGAGGACGTTCTCGCGCGCGCCGCCCAGGTGGTGGTCCACGATGCCGAGGGCCGCGACGCCGGCCGGGCCCGCGCGCAGGCGATCGGCCTCACCCACGACTCGTGCGACGCCTCGCTCGCGAGCGAGGAGGTGGCGATGCTCGCCGCCCACCGCGCCGGCGCCTCCGTCGTGATCGTGGCGGGCGCCCGCGACGGGCTCCTGGACTACGTCGAGGACCGCTCGACGGCGGGCGCGGGCGCGCTGCTGTCGCGGCTCGTCGCCAGCGGCTCCGTGGTCGACTCGCGCGTCCTGGGCGCCGTCTACCGGCACCGCTACAGCGCGTGGACCGCGTGGGGCGCGCTCGCGCTCGCCGCGGTCGCGGTGCTGCTCGCCGCGTGGGGCACGCCCGAGGGGCACGATGCGCTCGCATCGGCCTGGGAGTGGATCGACCGGACCGTCGGGGGTGGCCGATGAGCGACGGGCGCGGACGCGTCGTCTCCGCCGCGGCCGGCGTCGCCGTGCTCGCGATCGGCGTGGTCCTCGGCTCGGGGCCGCTGCGCGCGGCCCTCCTGGGCGAGACGGGGGACCGCATCGACCGGCTCGAGTCCGAGGTCGCCACGCAGCAGCAACGCGCCGACGACGCGGAGGCCCGCGCGACCACCGCCGCCGCCTACGTGGACACCACGGCGCCCACGCTGCTCGCCAACCTGCTGCCCGGGTTCTCCGTGCTCGTGGTGGCAGCGCCCGGCGCCCCCGACGCCGCCGTCACGGCGGTGGGGGAGCGCCTTCCCCTCGCCGGGGCAACGGAGGCGGGGCCCGTGTCCCCGGGCAAGGTGTGGACGGACTCGTCGCAGAGCGAGTTCCGGCAGGCCTTCTCCGAGCAGGTCGCCTCGACGCTCGTGGGCGTCGACACCGCCGACCCGACGATCGTGCTCGCGCACGCGTTCGTGCAGGGCGCGACGGGCGCCGCGCCCACCGGCACCGACCACAAGGCCGTGGCGGCGGCGGGCGACGACCGCGGCGCCGTCGTGTGGGAGCTGCTCACCCAGGCGGGGCTCGCGCAGGGCGAGCCCGCGGCCCGCGCCGACGCGATCGTCCTCGTCGCCGGCGACGCCGATGCCACGACGGCCCTCGTCGACGCGTTCGCGGCCTACGACGCGCCGGTCACGGTGGTCGGCAAGCCCGGCGCGATCACCGCGGAGACCAGGCGCGACGATGTGGCGACCGTCGCATCGTCCGACTGGACGCTGGGCTCCGTCACCGCCGTCGCCGCCGTCTCGGAGAGCCTCACCGGCACGCTCCCGCACTACCGCGACGGCGAGGTTCCGGGCTTCCTCGGCGTTTCCGGGACCGCACCCGGGACCGACGGCTGATACCCTTGAAGCCCGTGGAGCGAACGCGATTCTCGTCCGGCACGGACCATGTCACCCGTCACATCTTCGTCACCGGAGGCGTGGTGTCCTCCCTCGGGAAGGGCCTGACGGCCTCCTCCCTGGGACGGCTTCTCCGCTCGCGCGGCCTGCGCGTGACGATGCAGAAGCTCGACCCGTATCTCAACGTGGACCCGGGCACGATGAACCCCTTCCAGCACGGCGAGGTCTTCGTGACCGACGACGGCGCTGAGACCGACCTCGACATCGGTCACTACGAGCGGTTCCTCGACGTCGAGCTGTCCGCCGCGTCGAACGTCACGACCGGGCAGGTCTACTCGCAGGTGATCGCCAAGGAGCGCCGCGGCGAGTACCTCGGCGACACCGTGCAGGTGATCCCGCACATCACCGACGAGATCAAGCGCCGCATGCGTCAGCAGGCCGGCCCGTCCGTCGACGTCATCATCACCGAGATCGGCGGCACGGTGGGCGACATCGAGTCGCAGCCGTTCCTCGAGGCCGCGCGCCAGGTCCGTCACGACGTGGGCCGCGACAACGTCTTCTTCCTGCACGTCTCCCTGGTGCCGTACATCGGTCCCTCGGGTGAGCAGAAGACCAAGCCCACCCAGCACTCGGTGGCCGCGCTGCGCTCGATCGGCATCCAGCCCGACGCGCTCGTGCTGCGCTCCGACCGCGAGGTGCCCACCTCGGTCAAGAACAAGGTCGCGCTCATGTGCGACGTCGAGCCCGGCGCCGTGGTCAACGCGATCGATGCCCCGTCGATCTACGACATCCCGAAGGTGCTGCACGCCGAGGGCCTGGACGCCTACGTGGTGCGCCGCCTCGACCTGCCGTTCCACGACGTCGAGTGGGGCGCCTGGAACGACGTCCTCAAGCGCGTGCACAAGCCCGCGAAGGACGTCGAGATCGCGCTCGTCGGCAAGTACATCGACCTGCCCGACGCCTACCTGTCGGTGACCGAGGCGCTGCGCGCCGGCGGCTTCCACCACAACACCAAGGTGCGCATCCGCTGGGTCGCGTCCGACCGCTGCCAGACCGAGCAGGGCGCCCAGGAGGCGCTCGGCGGCGTCGACGGCGTGCTGGTCCCCGGCGGCTTCGGCGTGCGCGGCGTGGACGGCAAGATCGGCGCGCTGCGCTGGGCCCGCGAGAACCAGGTGCCGACGCTCGGCATCTGCCTCGGCCTCCAGACCATGGTGATGGAGTACGCCCGCAATGTGCTCGGCCTCGAGGGCGCGTCGTCGTCCGAGTTCGACCCCGACACCAAGCACCCCGTCGTCGCGACGATGGAGGAGCAGCTCGAGATCGTCGAGGGCAAGGGCGACCTGGGCGGCACGATGCGCCTCGGCGAGTACCAGGCCGTCCTCAAGGAGGGCTCGGTGGTCGCGGAGACCTACGGCAAGACGACCGTGGGCGAGCGCCACCGCCACCGCTACGAGGTCAACAACGCCTACCGCGCTCAGCTCGAGGAGGCCGGCCTGGTGGTCTCGGGTCAGAGCCCCGACCGCTCGCTCGTCGAGTTCGTCGAGCTCCCGCGCGACACCCACCCGTACTACGTGTCGACGCAGGCGCACCCCGAGTTCCTGTCCCGCCCGACCAAGGCGCACCCGCTGTTCGCGGGCCTCATCGGCGCCGCGGTCTCGCGCAAGGAGGGTGCGTCCGCCACCGCGGACGCGGCCGCCGTCTGATGATCGCGGACGTCCCCGGCGCGCGGCCGGTCGTCGACTCGCGCCTCGCCTACCAGGGCAAGGTGTGGGACGTGCGCACCGACCGCGTCGACCTGGGGGAGTCCGGCCAGGTCCAACGCGACTACATCCACCACACCGGCGCGGTCGCCATCATGGCGCTCGACGAGGCGGACCGGGTCTACCTGGTCCGCCAGTACCGCCACCCGGTCCAGGCCGAGACCTGGGAGCCGCCTGCCGGCCTCCTCGACGTGCGCGACGAGCCGCCCGTCGAGGCGGCCGCACGCGAGCTCTACGAGGAGGCCGACCTGCGAGCCGGCCGGTGGGACACGCTCGTCGACTTCATGACCTCGCCCGGGGGGTCGTCGGAGGGCATCCGCATCTTCCTCGCGCGCGACCTCGCGCCCGTGCCCGAGGGCGAGCGCCACGCACGCCATGAGGAGGAGCGGGACATGGAGGGGCGCTGGGTGCCCCTGACCGAGGTCCTCGAGTCCATCTGGGCCGGCGACGTCCAGAGCCCCACCATCGTCGCGGGCGCGCTGGCGCTGGACGCGGCGCGCCGGTCCGGCTGGGAGCTGCTGCGCCCCGCCGACGCGCCCTGGCGTCGCCCCCCGTCGCTGCTCGGCTGAGCGCACGGACCGCGCCGTGTCGCAGGGTGTCACACGGTGGCGTTACCCTGCTCCACACAAGCGGACCGGAGAGAACGCTCTCCGCTGCAACTCGCGACGCAAACCCCGAGTGGGCCATCGCCAGCTGCAGAATGCGTGTGGAGGCGGGTCACGGCCCGCGAAGCGCGCCACCGCTGATCCGCACCACTGGGGCGTATTGCGCCCCGAACAGGGAGAAGTGATGAAGCTCACCCGCACCGTGGCCGCCGCTGTGGCCGGTCTCGCGATGATGGCCGCCGCCGCTGTCCCGGCAGCAGCCAACAGCACGCCCACCGTGGACCGCGCCGAGTACGCGGCGGTGCACCTCGGTGACTCGTTCGCCAAGGTCAAGCGCGTATTCGACGCGTCGGGCACCATCGTCAGCAGCGCGGGCGGCTCGCAGGTGCGCCAGTTCAAGGCGGCGACCAACGCGAAGGGCTACGTGCGCGTCACCCTGAAGCGGTCGGGTGGCGTGTACAAGGTCACCGCGAAGCAGGCCGTCTGGCTCGACGCGAAGTACAACGCCGGTCACATCTCGCGGGCCGAAGCGTATTGGAGGGGCCTTGTAGAAGGATCCACGACCCTCGCCCAGGCGCGTGCGAAGGTCGGCAGCGCGGGTACCGTCAAGGTGCTTGGCATGGAGAACGGGATCCCCGGCATCATGGTGACGTGGCCCGCCGACTGCGGCGGCAGCTGGAGCATGGGCTTCCAGCAGATCGACGGCGTGTGGCTCTACAACGGCGCCGGAGGCAACGCCCGCTTCTGCGCCTGAGCCGCCGGCAGCTCGAGCATCCCACCCGCGCGGCCGGCCCTCAGTCCCCGGCGACCTCCGGCGCGTAGCCGGCCCGACCCAGCGCCTCGAGCACGTCGCGCTGATGGTTCGGGCCGCGGGTCTCGACGCTGACCTGGAGGACCACGTCGTTGAGGGTGAGCCCCAGGTCGTGGCGCGTGTGCAGCACCTCGACCACGTTGGCGCCCGCCGCGGCGAGCAGCTCGGACACCCGCGCGAGCTGTCCCGGGCGGTCGGGCAGCGGGATCCGGATCGTCATGTAGCGCCCCGACACCACGAGCCCCTGCGCGATGATGCGCTGGAGCAGCAGGGGATCGATGTTGCCGCCCGAGACCAGCGCCACCGCGGGGCCGTCGGCCGGGACGAGGCCCGCGAGGAGGGCGGCGATGGGCGCGGCGCCGGCCGGCTCGACCACGAGCTTCGTGCGCTCGAGCATCGTCAGCACGGCGCGCGCGAGGTGATCCTCGTCCACGGTGACGATCTCGTCGACCAGGTCGCGGACCAAGGGAAACGTGTGCTCCCCCGGCCGTGCGACGGCGATGCCGTCCGCGATCGTCCCGGCGCGGTCGATGGTGACGGGATGGCCGGCCGCGATCGATGGCGGGAACGCGGCGGTGGCGGCCGCCTGCACGCCGAGGATCCGGATGCTGCGGCCTTGGCGCTCCGCGACCGCCTTGGCCGCGACCGCGACGCCGGCGACCAGCCCGCCGCCGCCGATCGGGACCACGATGGTCTGCGCGTCGGGCACGGCCTCGAGGATCTCGAGGCCGATGGTGCCCTGACCCGCGATCACGTCGGGGTGATCGAAGGGGTGGATCATGACCGCACCGGTGCGGTCGGCGTGGGCGGCGGCCTGCGCGAGGCACTCCTCGACCGTCGCCCCCTCCGTCACGACCGTGGCTCCGTAGCCCTTGGTCGCGAGCAGCTTGGGGACCGGGGCGCCGAGCGGCATGAAGATCGTCGCCTCGATGCCCAGCTGCTGCGCCGCGAGGGCGACGCCCTGCGCGTGGTTGCCGGCGGAGGCCGCGACCACGCCGCGGGCGCGCTCGTCGGCGGTGAGGCGGGACATGCGGTAGGCAGCGCCGCGGACCTTGAACGATCCGGTGCGCTGGAGGTTCTCGAGCTTGAGGTGCACGGGCGCGCCGAGCATCTCGCTGAAGGAGGAGGCGTGGTCCACGGGCGTGCGCTGGGCGACGCCGGCGAGCATGCGCGCGGCGTCCTCGATCCGCGCGAGCGTGACCTCGCCCCCCGCGCTCACGCGACGCGCTCGCGCTTGTTGAGCAGGAAGAACGCGGAGTGCGCGGCCGTGAGGGTGGCGGCCCCGAGCATGTGGAAGCCGACGATGAGCGACGGCAGCCCGGTGAAGTACTGGATCTCGCCGATCGCGGCCTGCGCGAGCGTGACTCCCACGAGCACCCAGTACGCCTTGCGCGCCTCGTCGCGCGCGCCCGCGCTGCGGTCGCGGCGGATCTGCCAGCCGATCCACACGAGCAGCGCGCAGAACGCCCAGACGGTGAGCGCGTGCGCGCGGGCGACCGTCGCCGGGTCGATCGCGAGGCGGTCGGTCACGCCCGCATCGCCGGAGTGGGGGCCCGCGCCGGTGGTGACGGTGCCGAGGATCAGCAGCGCCAGCAGCAGGCCGGCCGACACCCACCGCTCGGGCGCGAGGTTGACGCCGAGGCGTCCGCGTGCGCCGCGGTAGCGCAGCGCGAGCCACGTGGAGTACCAGACCAGCGCGAGGCTGACGAGCATGTGCTGCGCGACGATCACGGGGTCGAGGTGGACGAGCACCGTGATGCCGCCGAGCACGGCCTGCACCGCGACGCCGGCCAGCGGCACGAGCCCCCACCAGCGGAGGTCGCGGCGCGTGCGCCACACGCCGATCGCGAGCAGCACGGCGACGATGGTGAGGAGGCCCGTGAGGGTGCGGTTGCCGAACTCGATGTAGGGGTGGATGGTCGACTCGCCGAACGGCGTGGGCGTGAACTGGCCCGGCTCGCACTGCGGCCACGTCGAGCAGCCCAGGCCCGAGCCGGTGAGGCGCACCGCGCCGCCCGTGACGATGATGCCCGCCTGCGTCGCGATGTTCGCGAGCGTGAGCCCGCGCGTGTGGCGCCCGACGAGGTCGCCGAGGCGGCCGGGCACGCTGCGGAGGCCGCGGGCGGGGGAGGAGGTCACGGGGGAATCGGTGGTGCTCGACACGCGGACAATCTTAGGTGCGCGGGACGATGCGCCGGCCCGGTTCCGTGGGTCGCGCACCGGCGGGCACAACGCGGCGCCTGCGAGCGTTGACCACGCGGGCGCCGCACGGGCGCGGCGAGGCGCGCGACGCATCGTCCACGGACCGCGGCGGCGAGGTTAGGCGGGCCTTGCTTGCGGCGTTCTTTTTAATGAACCAAAATGTTTCCTAATTGAGGCGCGGCCGTCGAGGGCCGAGCCGCGACCAGAAGGAGAGGGCACCGGATGCACGCCGACACCACCCGCGATCGCGTCCTCAGCCTCATCGCCACCGCCGGCCCCATCACGGCCGCCGCGCTCGCCACCGAGCTCGGCGTCACCCCGGCCGGCGTGCGCCGCCACCTGGCCGCGCTCGAGGACGACGGGCACATCGTCGATCACGAGCCCGCCGGCCTCCACGTCCGTGGCCGCGGCCGCCCCGCGCGCTCGTTCGTCGCCACCAACGAGGGCCAGCGCGCCCTGGCCTCCGCCTATCGCGACGTCGCCGTCGATGCCATCACGGCGCTGCGCGACAGCGGCGGCCTCGAGGCCTTCGTGGAGTCCAAGGCCAAGGAGCTCGAGGACGCCCTCGCCACCGCCGTCGACGCCGACGCCCCCATGGAGCGCCGCGTCGAGGAGCTCGCCGCCGCGCTGGGTCAGCGCGGCTACGCCGCCTCGGTCCGTCCGGGCCCCGGCGGCATCACCGTCCAGCTCTGCCAGGGGCATTGCCCCGTCCAGTCCATCGCGGAGAGGACCCCCGAGTGGTGCGAGGCCGAGGCCCGCGCCTTCTCGAGGATCCTCGACGTGCATGTGCAGCGTCTGTCGACCCTCGCGGGCGGCGCCCACGTCTGCACCACCACGATCCCGCTCGCCACCCCCACCCGTAAGGAAGGATCAGCATGAGTGCTCCTACCGAGCCCATGACGCAGGACGAGGCCATCGCCTCGATCGGCAACTACCAGTTCGGATGGCACGACTCGGACGAGGCCGGCGCGCTTGCCAAGCGCGGCCTCAATGAGGACGTCGTCCGTGAGATCTCGGCGCTCAAGAACGAGCCCGAGTGGATGCTGGACCTGCGTCTCAAGGGCCTGCGCCTGTTCGACAAGAAGCCGCTGCCGCACTGGGGCTCCGACCTCACCGCGATCGACTTCGACAACATCAAGTACTTCGTGCGGTCCACCGAGAAGCAGGCGACCTCGTGGGAGGAGCTGCCGGAGGACATCAAGAACACGTACGACAAGCTCGGCATCCCGGAGGCGGAGAAGCAGCGCCTCGTCGCGGGTGTCGCCGCGCAGTACGAGTCCGAGGTGGTCTACCACCAGATCCGCGAGGACCTCGAGGCCCAGGGCGTGATCTTCCTCGACACCGACACGGCGCTCAAGGAGCACCCGGAGCTGTTCGAGGAGTACTTCGGCACCGTCATCCCGGTGGGCGACAACAAGTTCGCCGCGCTCAACACGGCCGTGTGGTCGGGCGGCTCGTTCGTCTACGTCCCGCCGGGCGTCCACGTCGAGATCCCGCTGCAGGCCTACTTCCGCATCAACACGGAGAACATGGGCCAGTTCGAGCGCACGCTGATCATCGCGGACGAGGGCTCCTACGTGCACTACGTCGAGGGCTGCACCGCGCCGGTGTACTCGAGCGACTCGCTGCACTCGGCCGTCGTCGAGATCATCGTCAAGAAGAACGCCCGCGTGCGCTACACGACCATCCAGAACTGGTCGAACAACGTGTACAACCTGGTCACCAAGCGTGCGACCGCGGCCGAGGGCGCCACCATGGAGTGGGTCGACGGCAACATCGGCTCGAAGGTCACCATGAAGTACCCGGCGATCTTCATGCTCGGCGAGCACGCGCGCGGCGAGACGCTGTCGATCGCGTTCGCCGGCGAGGGCCAGCACCAGGACGCGGGCGCCAAGATGGTGCACGCCGCCCCCAACACCTCGTCGTCGATCATCTCGAAGTCCGTCGCCCGCGGCGGCGGCCGGACCTCGTACCGCGGCCTCGTGCAGGTCCTCGAGGGCGCGAAGAACTCGAAGTCGAACGTGCTGTGCGACGCGCTGCTTGTCGACCAGATCTCCCGGTCCGACACCTACCCGTACGTCGACGTCCGCGAGGACGACGTCCACATGGGCCACGAGGCGACCGTCTCGAAGGTGTCCGAGGACCAGCTGTTCTACCTCATGTCCCGCGGGCTCGAGGAGTCGGAGGCCATGGCCATGATCGTGCGCGGGTTCGTCGAGCCCATCGCGCGCGAACTGCCCATGGAGTACGCGCTCGAGCTGAACCGCCTCATCGAGCTCCAGATGGAAGGATCCGTCGGTTGACCGTCACCGATCACACCCAGGCCACCGCTGACGCCGCGCACTCGCACGGCATCGTCCCCGACAAGTCCCGTGCGGACCGCATCGTCTCCTTCGACGCCGACGCGTTCCCCGTGCCCACGGGCCGCGAGGAGAACTGGCGCTTCTCGCCGGTGCGCGACCTCAAGCCGCTGTTCGCGGACGAGCCGGTCGCGGGCCACCTCGAGTGGGCCACCAGCGAGCTCCCGGCGGGCGTGACCCTCACCGAGGTTCCCGTGGACGATGCGCGCGAGCGCACCGTGCGCGCGCCCGGCGACCGCGCGTCGGCGCTGGCCGTCAAGCACTCGGGCGGCGCGATGGCGCTCGCCATCGCCGCGAACACCGTCGTCGACGAGCCCATCACGATCGACCTCACCGGCGTCGGCGGCGACGTCCGCGGCCACCTCCTCATCGAGGTCGGCCAGTCGGCCGAGGCGACCGTGGTGATCACCCGCACGGGCACCGCGCGCTACTCCGAGCTCGTCTCGGTGAACCTGGCGGACAACGCCGGGCTCAACCTCGTGCTGCTGCAGCAGTGGGACGCGGACGCGGTCCACGCGGGCGAGGTGGTCGCCAAGCTCGGCCGCGACGCGCGCCTGCGCGGCACCGTCGTCACGCTCGGCGGCAAGGTCGTGCGCCTCAACACCTCCGCCGCGTTCGCCGGCGAGGGCGCCTCGGTCGACCTGTTCGGCCTCTACTTCGCCGACTCGGGCCAGCACCAGGAGCACCAGCTCTTCGTCGACCACGCGGTCCCGAAGTGCACCTCGCGCGTCACCTACAAGGGTGCGCTGGCCGGCGCCACCGCCCACTCCGTGTGGATCGGCGACGTCCTCATCCGCGCGGCAGCCGAGGGCACCGACACGTACGAGCTCAACCGCAACCTCGTCCTCACGGACGGCGCGCGCGCCGACTCGGTCCCCAACTTGGAGATCGAGACCGGCGAGATCGAGGGCGCGGGCCACGCGTCCGCGACCGGCCGCTTCGACGAGGAGCAGATGTTCTACCTGCGCTCGCGCGGCATCTCGGAGGACCAGGCGCGCAAGCTCGTGGTCCGCGGCTTCTTCGCCGACCTCATCCACGAGATCGGCGTGCCGGCCGTCGAGGAGGGCCTCATGCGCCAGATCGACCTCGAGCTCGAGCACGTCGCGGACGACCTCCAGGAGGAGCCCGGCGATGAGTGAGCAGCTCGCCTGCATGGTGGGCGACCTCCAGCCGGGCTCGGCGATGCTCGCCGAGCTCACGCTGGAGAACGGCTCCGACGTGGAGATCGCGATCGTCCGCACGGATGACGGCGACTTCTACGCCATCGACGACATGTGCACCCACGGCGCCGTCTCGCTCTCCGAGGGCGACGTCGAGGGCTGCTTCATCGAGTGCTGGGGCCACGGCTCGCGCTTCGACGTCCGCACCGGCGAGCCCGACGAGCTGCCCGCCATCACCCCCGTGAAGACCTACCCGACCCGTGTCGACGGCGAGCGCGTCCTCGTCGATGTCGACACCCCCATCCGTACCAAGGAGAACGCATGAGCACCCTGGAGATCCGCAACCTCCACGTCACCGTCGACACCCCCGAGGGCACCAAGGAGATCCTCAAGGGCGTCGACCTGACCATCAACTCGGGCGAGACCCACGCCATCATGGGCCCCAACGGCTCCGGCAAGTCGACCCTCGCCTACTCGATCGCGGGCCACCCCAAGTACACGATCACCGAGGGCTCCGTCACGCTCGACGGCGAGGACGTCCTCGCGATGAGCGTCGACGAGCGCGCCAAGGCGGGCCTGTTCCTCGCGATGCAGTACCCGGTCGAGGTCCCCGGCGTGTCCGTGTCCAACTTCCTCCGCACCGCGAAGACCGCGATCGACGGCGAGGCCCCCAAGCTCCGCACGTGGGTCAAGGACGTGAAGGGCGCGATGGAGAACCTCCGCATGGACCCCGCGTTCGGCGAGCGCGGCGTCAACGAGGGCTTCTCGGGCGGCGAGAAGAAGCGCCACGAGATCCTCCAGATGGAGCTCCTCCAGCCGAAGATCTCGATCCTCGACGAGACGGACTCCGGCCTCGATGTCGACGCGCTGCGCATCGTCTCGGAGGGCGTCAACCGCGCCAAGGACAACACCGGCCTGGGCATCATGCTCATCACGCACTACACGCGCATCCTCCGCTACATCAAGCCGGACTTCGTGCACGTGTTCGTGGCCGGCCGCGTGGCCGAGCAGGGCGGCCCCGAGCTCGCCGAGCGCCTCGAGGCCGAGGGCTACGACCGCTACGTGGCGAACGCCTGACCATGCTCCCCGATCTGCGCGACGACTTCCCGCTCCTGGCCCGCACGGTCAGGAACGGGAGGTCGCTCGTGTACCTGGACTCGGGTGCGACGGCGCAGAAGCCGCTCGTCGTGCTCGAGGCCGAGGACCGGTTCTACCGCGAGCACAACGGCGCGGTCGCCCGGGGCGCCCACATCCTCGCCGAGGAGGCCACCGAGGCCTTCGAGTCGGCGCGTGAGGACGTCGCCCGGCTCGTCGGCGCGCCCGCCGAGGAGATCGTGTGGACGCCCGGCGCGACCGCGGCGCTCAACCTCGTCGCGAACGGCATGCTGCAGGCGTCGCTCGGCGCCGGCGGCCCCGCGGCGGACCGCTTCCGCGTCGGCCCCGGCGACCGCATCGTCATCACCGAGGTCGAGCACCATGCGAACCTCATCCCGTGGCAGCAGCTCGCCGCCCGCACGGGCGCCGAGCTCGCGTGGATCCCGGTGGACGATGCGGGGGTGATGGTCCTCGACGATCTCGCCTCGGTGATCACGGGCAACACGCGCGTGGTCGCGTTCACCCACGCGAGCAACGTCACGGGCGTCGTCTCCGACGTCGCGACGATCACGGCTCGCGCGCGCGAGGTCGGTGCGCTCACGGTGCTCGACGGCTGCCAGTCCGTGCCCCACCTCCCGGTCAACGTGGCGGACCTGGGCGTCGACTTCCTGGCGTTCTCGGGGCACAAGATGCTCGGCCCGACCGGCATCGGCGCCCTCTGGGGACGGTCCGACCTGCTGAACGCCCTGCCACCGTCGCAGTTCGGCGGCAGCGCCATCACGGTCGTCACCATGGAGACCACCGGCTTCCTCGACGCGCCCCAGCGGTTCGAGCCCGGCACCCAGCCCGTCGCGCAGGCGGTCGGCATGGGCGCCGCGGCCCGCTACCTCATGGGCCTCGGCATGGACCGGGTCGCCGAGCACGAGGCCCGCATCGCGCGTATCCTGCGCGAGGGCGCGGCGGCGCTGCCGGGCGTGCGCCTGCTCGGACCCGTCGGCGGGGACGGCACGGCGGTGCTCGGCCTCGCGGCCGTCGTCGTCGAGGGCGTCCACGCGCACGACGTGGGCCAGGTCCTCGACGACCGCGGCATCACGGCGCGCGTCGGCCACCACTGCGCCCAGCCGTTCCACCGTCGCCTGGGGCTCACGGGCTCGACCCGCGCCTCGGCGCACGTCTACACCACCGAGGACGACGCCCACGCCTTCATCGAGGCGTTGGCCGGCGTCCGCGAGTTCTTCGGAGTCACCGTATGAGCACCCTCGAGCAGATGTACCAGCAGGTCATCATGGACCACGCCCGCGAGGCGCACGGCCGCGGCCTCATCGAGATCACGGCCGCCGGCACGGGGGAGTCGCACCAGCTCAACACCACGTGCGGCGACGAGGTCACCCTGCGCGTCGGCGTGGACGGCGACACCGTCTCCGCGATCGCGTGGGAGGGCCAGGGCTGCTCGATCTCGCAGGCCTCCATCTCGGTGCTGTCGGAGCTGCTCGAGGGCGAGTCCCTCGAGACCGCCGACGCGACCGTCGAGGCGTTCCGCGCCCTCATGCAGGCCAAGGGCGAGCACCTCGACGACGAGACCGAGGACCTGCTCGGCGACGCGACCGCCTTCGTCGGGGTGGGCAAGTATCCTGCACGCATCAAGTGCGCGCTCCTGGGCTGGATGGCCTTCCGGGACGCGCTGATCCAGGCGCGCGGAGCACAGTCCGCCGCCGTGGAAGGAGGACAGGCATGACCGAGACCACCTCTCCGGCCAACGCCGCCGACGTCGAGGAAGCGCTCCGCGACGTCATCGACCCCGAGCTCGGCATCAACGTCGTCGACCTCGGCCTGGTCTACGGCGTGATGCTCGACGAGAACCGTCACGCCGTCATCGACATGACGCTCACGTCGGCGGCCTGCCCGCTGACGGACGTCATCGAGGACCAGGCGTCCCAGGCCCTCGACGGCCTGGTCGACGGCTTCCGCATCAACTGGGTGTGGATGCCGCCGTGGGGCCCGGACAAGATCACCGACGACGGCCGCGAGCAGCTGCGCGCGCTCGGCTTCAACGTCTGAGACGCCGTCGCACACGCGAGAGCCTCCTTCCCCTCGCGGGGAGGAGGCTCTCGTCGTTCTCGGGGGACGATGCGGCGGCCGGCTCAGCGCGCCGCGTCGGCGTCTGCGGCGGTCGCGCTCGGCGTGAGGCCCTGCGCGGCGAGCCAGCCGAGGATGTCCTCGGCGACCTCGCGCCAGCCGTCGTCGAGCGTGAGCGAGTGGCCGCGGCCCTCGTACTCGTGGTACTCGGTGATCGACGCGGTGTTGTCGGCGTAGAGCTTGAGGACCTGTTTCGTCACCACCGCGGGGACCACGTGGTCCTCGGTGCCGGAGGTCAGCAGCAGCGGCCCGCGGGCGGCGCTGTGGGTGTCGACCGCCGCGGGGGAGCGCCTGACGAAGGCCGCGGTCGCGTCCTCGAACAGCGGGCGGCCCGGCCCGGGGATCACATACGCATCGAAGATCCCGTTGCACTCCTCCTCCGAGATCGCGTTGCCGAACGCGTAGTGGAACTCCTTGGGGGTGAGCGCGACGGTGCGGTTCTTGTTGGCGGGGTTCTTGAGCACAGGGAACCCTGACTTGAGCTGGGAGAACGGCAGCGCGGTCACGCCCTTGATGGGGGCGGGGTCGATCGCGACGGCGCCGCGGACCAGGTCGCGCGCGAGCAGCTCCTGGGCGACCAGGCCGCCGAACGAGTGGCCGACCGCGATCGGCTTGCCGTCGAGGCCCTCGATGACCTCGGCGTAGTGGTCGACGATCCGGGCGATCCCGACCCCGTCGAGCCCGCTGGGATCCTCGCGGGTCGCCGCGACGGTGTCCTTGTCGCCGGGCCAGCCCGGCGCGGTCGAGGCGTAGCCGTGCTCCTCGAAGAGGGTCTGCCAGGGTTCCCACGCGGTGGCGTGGATCCAGAGGCCGTGGATGAAGACGATGTCGGGGGTGGTGCTCGGCATGGGAGTGCTCCTTGTGATGGGGTGCTTAGAGGGTCTTGACGAGCCCGCCGTCGATGAGGACGTCCGAGCCGGTCATGTTGCCCGCGCGGCCGCTCGCGAGCACGAGGACCAGGTCGGCCACCTCGGAGGGCTGGGTGAAGCGGCCGGTGGAGAAGCCGCCCTGCTGGGCGATGACGGCGTCGCGCGCGGTGTCCACGTCGACGCCGAGCTGTGCGGCGGCGGTCGCCGCCACCCCGTGGTCGCCGAGCCACAGGTCGGTCGCCACGGGCCCCGGGCTGATGGTGTTGAACCGCAGGCCCTGCGGCCCGTACTCCTTCGAGAGCGCCTTCGAGAGGTTCCACACGGCGGCCTTGGCGGCCGAGTAGTCGACGACGCCGGGGTCGGGCAGGAACGCGTTGACCGACCCGACGGTGACCACGCTGCCTCCCCCGCGGGCGACGAGCGCCGGGATGGCGGCGCGAGTCATGCGGAGCATCGAGAAGAAGCACACCTCGAAGGTCCGCGCCCAGGCGTCGTCGTCGATCGCGATGAACCCGTCCCCGCGCAGGGACACGGCGCCGACGTTGTTGACCAGGATGTCGAGGCCGCCGCGCTCCTCGGCGACGGCCACGAGCGAGGCGGGCACCGTCGGGTCGGTGAGGTCCGCGGACACGAAGGTGACCGCGTCGCCCAGGGCGTCGAGCGCATCGGTCCGCGACCGCGAGGCCGCGATCACGTGCACCCCCTCGCCGGCGAGCGCCTGGGCGATCGCCAGGCCGATGCCCTTGCCCGCGCCCGTGACGATCGCGGTCCTGCCGTCCAGTCCGAGGTCCATGCCCCCGACGCTACGAACGCGTCAACGCGACGTCGTGGCCCCGGGCTTCCTAGGTGCGCCACGGTCACCCAGCAGCGACTCGTCGTCGACGAGCTGGGCGAGCAGCTGCAGCCGCTCGGCCGAGGGCCCGCCAGGCGCGGGCACGTACATGCCGAGCGACTGCCCTCCGGTCCCCGGCAGGCCGAAGGCCTGGTAACGGAGCTCCATCGTGCCGACCTCGGGGTGTGCGAAGAATGTCGGCGCGCCGTTGGGGACGCCGGACTCGTGGAGCTCCCAGAGGACCTCGAACTCCGGGTCGAGCGCGCGCAGCTCGTCGAGGAGGCGGGCGATCTCGGGGCCGTCGTCGTGAGGATCGACGGAGGCGCGCAGGTACGCGACCGCTCGCCGCGCGTCGACATGCCAGGCGGCGGTGCGGGGCGCCTCCGGCCGGAACACCATCGCGACCAGGTTGCCGCCGACGCGGAACGCGCGGCTGAGGCGCTCCGCCAGGGGATCGACGTAGACGAGGTCGAGGCGCCTGGTGAGCACGTGGCACGGGACACCGGGCATCGACCGGATGAGCCCCAGCAGCGTGGGGCTCACGGCGCCGTCGGTGCGCGGGGCCGGGGCGAGGGGCGGGCGCGCCAGGCGGTGCAGGTGCAGCAGCAGGTGCGGCTCGAGGGCGAGCGCCCGGCCGATGCCGTCCAGCACCGTGGTGGACGGATGGAGCTCGCGGCCCTGCTCGAGCTTGAGGTAGTAGTCCGTGCTGATGCCCGCGAGAAGCGCGACCTCCTCGCGGCGCAGCCCGTCGACGCGGCGCGCGGACGCTCCCCGTCGCAGCGCCACCGCCTCGGGTTGCACCAGCGCTCGCCGCGCACGCAGGAACTGCGCGAGCGGACCCAGCCTCTCCATGGCGACAGGGTAGGTCCGTCGCGCCGCACGTGCCTGGCCGCGTCGCACCCACGCTCGCGGGGCGCGTCACCGGGCGGCGGGACCCAGGCGGGCGGCGAGGGTGAGGAGGCGCCGCTCCGATTCGCTCGCCACCGCGGCGTGCCCGAGGATCACGGTCTGCTCGGCGCCGGTGACGCGCAGCAGCTCGTAGGTGAGGTCGAGGCGACCGACCTCGGGATGCTCCATCGCCACCGTGAGGCCGTGGAGCGGCGTCGTGTCGTCGTCGCGCGACAGCGGGCGGGCGAGCAGGTCGGCCATGCGCGTCGCGACCACGTCCCACTCCCGCAGTGTGCGGCGCGCGCTCCCGCCCAGGAGGGTGGCCTCCGCGAGGTTGGTGCCCACGGCGAGGCTCGGCGAGACGGCGCGCGCCAGCGCGTTGGAGGCGACCACGTCCCAGCGCGCATCGACCACGGCCGCGGGGGTGAGCGCCAGCGACTCGACGAACTCGGCCAGCAGCGCATCGACCTGCTCCATGCGGCGAGCCTAGGTCTCGCGCATCGTCCCGACGAGGACCCCCGCGCACCCACCCTCGCGGCGGGTCTCAGCCGAGCGAGCGCAGCGCCTCCTCGGCGGGTGTGCCCGGGTCGGCGTAGTGCGCGACCAGCGTCAACCCGGCCTCGCCCGGGACCTGCAGGCTCTGCCACCTGAGCGTGAGCAGCGCGCCGAGCGCCGCGACCCACGTGGTGCCCACGCCGCTCGCCTGGACCGTGACGTCGTGGCGGTCCCACAGGCGCGCGAACTCGGGCTCGGTCACCAGCAGCCGGCCGACCAGCTCGTGGAGGCGGGGGTCGTCGGGGTCGCTGCGCTCGCGGAGGGCCGAGATCCCCAGCGCGACGTGGTCGTCCCAGTCCGGCAGGTTGGAGCGCGCGGCCTCCGAGAACAGCGTGTCGAACATGTTCGACCCGACGGTCCCGAACGTGAACACCCGGCTCGCTCGCTCGTTGACGGCGAGCACGTCCTGGCAGGCGTTGATCACGTACGCGGCGGTGTCCTCGAAGCCGTCGAGGAACGTGAAGACCTCGTCGTCGAGCGAGCCGGGCAGGGGAGCGAAGGAGCGCACGGGCGGCGGGTCGGCGATCCGGTGGAGGTACGCGGTAGCGGCGTCGTCGAGCCCGAGCGTGCGCGCGAGCCCGCGCAGCACCTGGTCGGACGGGTGCGTGTCCCGGCCCTGCTCGAGGCGCAGGTAGTACTCGGCGCTGATCCCCGCAAGGCTCGCGACCTCCTCGCGTCGCAGCCCGTCGACGCGGCGGCCGTCGTCGCGCGGCAGGCCGACGTCCTCCGGGCGCACGGCGTGACGGCGTGCCCGCAGGTAGTTGCCCAGCTCGTTGATCGCCACACGGCTCAGGCTAGGGCGCCGCGGCGCGCACGGCCAGGGGTCGCGCGCTCGCGTTGCGAGGCCCGCGCTCGCGGGCGACGATGAACGGGACCCATCCACCATCCCCGGGAGCGCCACCATGGTCTACAAGGTCGGATACCTCGTCGGCAGCCTGTCCTCGACGTCCATCAACCGCCTGCTCAGCAAGGCGCTCGTCAGCCTCGCGCCCGACGACATGGAGTTCACCGAGATCCCCATCGGCGACCTCCCGCTGTACAGCCCCGACTACGACACCGCCTATCCGGCGCCCGCCGTCGCCCTCAAGGACGCCATCAACGCCTCCGATGCGCTCCTGTTCGTCACCCCCGAGTACAACCGCTCCATCCCGGGCGCGCTCAAGAACGCGATCGACTGGGCGTCGCGTCCGTGGGGGCAGAACGCCTTCGACCACGTGCCCGCCGCCGTGATCGGCGCATCGATCGGCATGATCGGCACGGCCGTGAGCCAGCAGAGCCTCCGCGGCGTCCTCAGCTTCTGCAACGCACGCCAGATGACCGCGCCGGAGGCCTACATCCACTTCACGCCCGGCCTCATCGACGAGTCCGGCAACGTGTCCGTCGAGGCGACGGAGCACTTCCTCGCCGCGTTCATGCAGGAGTTCCACGACCACACCGCGCGGGTCCTCACCGTCCTGCCCCGTGGGTGACGCCAGCCACGTCGCCCTGATCCGCGGCATCAACGTCGGCGGCAGGAACCCGGTGCCGATGGCACGCCTGCGGGAGGTCCTCGCCGCCCGCGGCGTGCCCGCGCGCACGTACATCCAGTCGGGCAACGTGCTCCTCGAGTCGCCGGGCCTCGAGGAGGCGGGCGTCGAGCTGCTCGTCGAGGACGTGCTGCGCGACAGGTTCGACGTCGACACCGTCGTGGTGGGCGTGGGGGCGGCGCGCCTCAGGGCCGCGGTGGACGATGCGCCGGCCGGGTTCGGCACCGAGCCGGACGTCTACCACTCGGACGTCGCGTTCCTGCGCGCGGGGGTCGATGCCGAGGCCGCGCTTGCGGCGTTCGGGATCCGCGAGGGCGTCGACTCGGGCTGGGCCGGCAAGGGCGTCGTGTACTTCCGGCGCCTCAGCGCCGAGCGCACGCGGAGCAGGATGTCGAGCGTCGTCGGCACGCCCGCCTACCGAGACATGACCATCCGGAGCTGGGCGACCACCACGCGGCTGGTGGGGATGCTCGACGAGGCCTGAGGGCCCGGCTCAGCCCTCGTGGACGCGGCCCCAGCGCGGGATCGCGCCGGTCGTGGGCTCGGGCTCCGGCTCGGTCGCTGGTTCCGGCGTCGTGACGACGGTCTCGGGAGTCGTCGCCGGGGGAGCGGGTGCGGGCTCCGCCACCGTCTCGACCGCCTCGTCGCGGTGCGCACGGCGCCCGCCGCGACGCGCCCTCGGCTCCTGGACCGGCGTCTCGCCGGTGGGGGTCGCCTCGCGGACCGGAGGCTCGGCCATCACCCGGGGGTGCGCATCGTCCCTGGTATCGGGGCCGACCGGCAGGCGCGCCGCGCGGCCGTGCTCCGCGATGCCGCGCGCGTGCAGCGCCTGGCCCAGCTGGAGCGCGAAGCCGACCGTGCGCGACGCGGAGGGGATGAGGATGGCGCGCGGGTCGCGCTCGAGGCCGCGCGCGCGGGCGGCGATGCGGGCCTCGGTGAGGATGCGGGCGGCCTCGGGGATGGAGCGGAGGGTGAGGGAGACCATCACGCCGATGGTCTCGGGCGGGAGCACCCATCGCAGCGGTCGCGCGAGGGCCGTCACCAGCTCGAGCATGTCCGACATCGACGTCGAGCTCGACACGGCGAGCGCGAGCGCGGCGATCGAGATGAGGTCGCCCGCGAGGTCGAGCGCGCGCACGTAGTCGCCCCGCCAGATCTGGAACCCGGCGGCGAGCACCGCGAGGACCGCGATGGCCAGCATGCCCTTGAGCGTGGTGGCGAGCGGGGGGCGTGTCGAGGCGAGAAGCAGGAGCGACGCCGCGAGGATGCCGAGGCTCGTGACGGGATCGGAGACGGCGATGCTGAGGATGGAGATCGCCAGCAGGAGCAGCATCTTGGACCACGCGGGCGCGCGGTGCAGGGGGGTCCGGCCGGGCCGGTAGATGCCGAGGAGCGAGATCACGCCGTCGCGCCCTGAGACGCGCGGCCGAACATGAGGTCGCGGTAGACGCCGACGGCCTCCTTGGGATCGCCGTCGAACACCACGCGGCCGAGGTCGACCACGAGCGTGCGCTCGGCGCGGGCCGCGGAGTCGAGGTCGTGCGTGACCTCGATCACCTGCAGCGGAAGGGAGCGCAGCAGCGCGCCCACGTGTGCGCGCCAGCGCAGGTCGAGCAGGGTGGTGGGCTCGTCGGCCACGAGGATCGACGGCGTGCACGCGAGCACGCCCGCGAGGGCGAGCAGCTGGCGCTGGCCGCCCGAGAGCGCGTTGACGGAGACGTCGGCCTTCGACGCGAGGCCGATCTCCTTGAGGGCGGCCAGCGCCGCGTCGTCCCGCTCGCGGCGGCTCTTGATCAGGCGCCGCAGCGACAGCGCGACGTCCTCGACCGCGGTGGGCATGATGAGCTGCGCGGACGCGTCGGTGAAGAGGTAGCCCACCTTGCGGCGCACCTGGGCGCCGTCACGCTGGGTGTCGAGCCCGTCGACGAGCACCTGGCCCTCGACCGGCAGCACGAGGCCGTTGATGAGGCGGGCGAGGGTGGACTTGCCGGACCCGTTCGCGCCGATGATGCTGATGCGATCCTCGGTGAGCGTCAGGGTGGTCGGCTCGAGGATGGGGACCCCGGAATCGGGCGCGACGACCGCCGCATCCTTGAACTCGATCATGCGTCAAGGCTACGCGGTGGCGGCCGGCGCCTCGTCCCCCTGGTGGACCGTGCGGGTGGACGATGCGCGGCTCGCCGCCCCGAGCAGCCCCGGGTAGGCACGGCGGATGGCCGCGGCGACGATGCCCGCGGCGACCACCTTGACGATGTCGAACGGGATGAAGGGCATGATCCCGACGGTGGCGACCGACGCGCACGCCTTGTCCCACACGCCGGAGCACTCCGGGCCGGGCAGCAGCGGCAGGCCCGTCCGCAGCGCGAGCCACGGAGCCCCGACGGCGTACATGAGCGGGACGGAGACGAGGCCCGCGGCGATCAGCCAGGCGGCGGCGCCGCCGCGCCGCGCGAGCCGGCCCGTGCGAGCGAGGAGCCTCGCGAGGGCGCCGACCACCACCGCGGACACGAGGAACCCGACGAGGAAGCCTCCGGTCGGTCCGGTGAGGACGGCGAGCCCTCCCAGGTGGTTGGCGAACACCGGCGCACCCACCACGCCCATGACGAGGTAGAGCGCCACCGCTCCGAGCGCCCGCCACGGCCCCAGCACGAGCGCCGCGAGGACCACCGCGAACGTCTGCAGGGTGATGGGCACGACCCCGATGGTGATGCTCACCTGCGAGGCCGCGGCGATGAAGGCCGCGAAGACGGCGACGAGCGCGATGGACTGGCCGGTCAGGCCACGGTTCTGCGACATACGAACCCCCTGGGATACTGGATGCGGAAACCCTAGAGCCGCCGGTGGTCCCCGAGACCGAGTTGAGGCCAGGGTGCAGAAACGTTGTGCGGACGCCACAAACGCCGCCGTGTCGACAGCAGGGAGAACGTGTGATCATCGCCAAGGATCTCGAGGTCCGTATCGGCGCCCGGGTGCTGCTGCACCCCGCGAGCTTCCAGATCGGGCCCGGCGACCGCGTGGGCCTCGTCGGCCGCAACGGCGCCGGCAAGACCACGATGACGCGCATCCTCGCGGGCGAGACGCAGCCCACCGGCGGCTCCGTCACCCACAAGGGCAGCATCGGCTACCTGCCGCAGGACCCGCGCGAGGGTGAGCCCACCCAGCGCGCGCTCGACCGCATCCTGTCGGTGCGCGATCTCGCGGGCCTCATGCAGAAGCTGCGGGACGCCGAGGAGGGCATGGCGAGCCCCGACCTCGCGGTCATGGAGAAGGCGATGAACGCCTACCCGCGCCTCGAGGAGCGCTTCCGCGCGGCGGGCGGCTACGCCGCCGAGTCCGAGGCCCAGCGCATCGCCGCGAACCTCGGCCTCGACGAGCGCATCCTGTCCCAGCCGTTGGGCACCCTGTCGGGTGGTCAGCGCCGCCGCGTCGAGCTGGCCCGCATCCTGTTCTCCGACGCGGAGACCCTGCTGCTCGACGAGCCCACCAACCACCTCGACGCGGACTCGATCGTGTGGCTGCGCGGCTTCCTCGCCTCGTTCCCCGGCGGTCTCGTCGTCATCTCGCACGACGTCGAGCTGCTGCGCGCCTCGGTCACCCGCGTGTTCCACCTCGACGCCAACCGCGGCGAGCTCGACCAGTACGCGCTCGGCTGGGACCTCTACATCCGGCAGCGCGAGACCGACGAGAAGCGCCGTCGCCGCGAGCGCGACAACGCCGAGAAGAAGGCGGCCGCGCTCATGGCCCAGGCCGCCAAGATGAAGGCGACCGCCACCAAGGCCGTCGCCGCGCAGAACATGGCCAAGCGCGCCGAGCGCATGCTCTCCGGCGTCGAGGGCGAGCGCGTGCAGGACCGCGTGGCCGCGCTGCGCTTCCCGACCCCCGCGCCGTGCGGCAAGACCCCGCTGCGCGCGGCGGAGCTGTCGAAGTCCTACGGCTCGCTCGAGGTGTTCACCGACGTCGAGCTCGCGATCGACCGCGGCTCGCGCGTGGTGGTGCTGGGCCTCAACGGCGCGGGCAAGACCACGCTGCTGCGCCTGCTCGGCGGCGTCGAGGACCCCGACACCGGCGAGGTGCAGCCCGGGCACGGCCTCAAGCTCGGTTACTACGCGCAGGAGCACGACACGCTCGACATGGAGGCGACCGTCCTCGAGAACCTGCGCCACGCGGCGCCGGACCTCGACGACACGGCCGTGCGCAACGTGCTCGGCTCCTTCATGTTCGTCGGCGACGACGCGCACAAGCCCGCCAAGGTGCTCTCCGGCGGCGAGAAGACCCGCCTCGCGCTCGCGACCCTCGTCGTGTCGCAGGCCAACGTGCTGCTGCTCGACGAGCCGACCAACAACCTCGACCCGGCGTCGCGCGCCGAGATCCTGCGCGCACTGCGCACCTACGAGGGCGCCGTGGTGCTGGTGACGCACGACGAGGGAGCCGTCGAGGCGCTCGAGCCCGAGCGCGTGCTGCTCCTGCCCGACGCGGTCGAGGACCTCTACAACGAGTCCTACCGGGAGCTCATCTCCCTCGCCTGAACGATTCGCAATGACAGATGTGACGGGTGTGACGGGACGTCACACCCGTCACATCTGTCATTGGAAGCCCTACAGCGCGTCCTCGATCTCCTCGTCGCTGGGACCCGCCGCACGTCGGCGACGCGGCGCGGCGGGCTCCTGCGGCGCCTTCTCGGCGGCGGACGATTCGTCGCCCGGGCGGGCGCCCGACAGCAGCTGCCATTCGCGGCGGGCGAGCAGGATCCCGATCACGGGCGCGATGACGGCGAACGCGAACCACTGGAACGTGTAGGACAGGTGCGGGCCCAGGCTGAGCGTGGGCAGCGGCACCTGCTCGCCGATCGCGTCGTCGCAGCCGGCGGAGTCGCACACCTGCTGCACCACGCCGTAGCCGTCGATCGGGTCGGCGTCGGGCGTGGGCATCTGCAGCGCGGTGATGCGGGTCGCGCCCTCGTCGCGGCGGCCGTCGTCGGCCTCCTGCGCGCGCAGCACCACCGTGAGCGTGACGTCCCCGGCGGGCAGGGCGGGCACCGCGGAGGTGTCCTCCGCCGAGTCCTCGATGGGCACCCAGCCGGCGTTGACCAGCAGCGCGCGCCCGTCGGTGGTGTCGAACCATGCCAGCAGCTGCCACGCGCGCTCGCGGTCGACAGGCCGGTTGCGCAGCAGCGTCTCCGAGCCCGGCTCGAACCGTCCCGACACGGTCGCGTGCGTCCACTCGTGCTCGCCGACGGCGTCGCCGGGGGAGAGCACCTCCTCGAGCGGCACCGCATCGGCGGCCGCGTTGCGGTCGTACAGCTCGATCGCGGCCGCGCGGGTCTCGTGACGGTGCCACTGCCAGAACCCCGCCTTCACCGCCACCGCGGACACCGCGAGCGACACCAGGACGATGCCCGTGACGCGCAGGATCCGGGAGGCCAGGGAGGGGGTGGTCACCCGACAAGGGTAGTGGCCGCGTTTTCGCGCTCCGGTCCCGCCCTCCGCTAGCGTGGCCCCCATGACCCGCCACGTCCTCGTCACCGGAGCCAACCGCGGCATCGGTCGCAGCATCGCCGAGGCCTTCGTGGCCAACGGCGACACCGTGTCCACCATCTACCGCGGGGGCGACCTGCCCGACGGCGTCACGGGCGCCATCGCCGATGTCACCGACACCGCCGCCGTCAACGCCGCCTTCGACGAGCTCGAGGCGCAGCACGGCCGCGTCCGCGTGCTCATCGCCAACGCCGGCATCACGCGCGACGGCCTCCTCATGCGCATGAGCGACGATGACTTCGAGCAGGTGATCGACGTCAACCTCACCGGCACGTTCCGCTGCGTGCGTCGCGCGGTCAACTCGATGATCCGCGAGCGCTACGGGCGCATCGTGCTCATCGGCTCCGTCGTCGGCCTCATGGGCAACCCCGGCCAGGTCAACTACTCGTCGTCGAAGTCGGCGCTCGTGGGCATGGCCCGCTCCGTCACCCGCGAGGTCGGCGCGCGCGGCATCACCGCGAACGTCATCGCGCCGGGCTTCATCACCACCGACATGACCGCCGAGCTGGGCGACGACACCGTCAAGCAGTACGCGGACACCATCCCCGCCAAGCGCTTCGGTGCGGCCTCCGAGGTCGCCGCCGCCGCCGTCTTCCTCGCGTCCGACTCCGCGGGCTACGTCTCGGGCGCCGTGCTGCCCGTCGACGGCGGCCTCGGCATGGGCCACTGACACCCCGCATCGTCCCCGCTACGTCCCCCTTAGGAGCACCCATGGGCATTCTCGAAGGCAAGAACATCCTCGTCACCGGCGTCCTCACCGAGGGCTCGATCGCGTTCGAGGTCGCGCGGCTGTGCCAGGAGCAGGGCGCGACCGTGGTCCTCACAGGCGTGGGCCGCTCGCTCAAGATCACCCAGGCCATGGGCCGGCGCCTGCCCGTCGAGGCGCAGGTCGTCGAGCTCGATGTGACCAACCCCGAGCACCTCGCTGGCCTCGCCGACAAGGTCCGCGAGCTGGTCCCGCACCTCGACGGCGTGGTCCACTCCATCGGATTCGCGCCGCAGTCCGTCATGGGTGGCAACTTCATGAGCGCCGAGTGGGAGGACGTCTCCACGGCGATCCACATCTCCGCGTACTCGCTCAAGGCGCTCGCGCAGGCGACCGCGCCGCTGCTCGAGAACGGCGGCTCCATCGTGGGCCTCACGTTCGACGGCCGCTTCGCGTGGCCCGTCTACGACTGGATGGGCGTCGCGAAGTCCGCATTCGAGGCCGTCAACCGGTACCTCGCGCGCGACCTCGGCCCGCAGGGCATCCGCTGCAACGTCGTCTCCGCCGGCCCCATCAAGACCACCGCCGCGAAGCACATCCCCGGCTTCGAGCAGATGGAGGGCAACTGGTCCGAGCGTGCCCCGTTGGGCTGGGACTCGGAGGCCACCGCGCCGACCGCCCGCGCCGTGACCGCCCTGCTCTCCGACTGGTTCCCCGCCACCACGGGCGAGATGATCCACGTGGACGGCGGCGTCCACGCTATGGGACAGTGACACCGTGCCCACGCTGATCCTCGCCCGCCACGCCAAGGCGGAGGCCCCCGCGGCCGGACTCGACGACTCCGCCCGCGCCCTCGAGCTCATCGGCCGCAAGGCCTCGACGCGCCTGGGCCAGGTGATCGCGGAGGCCGGCTACACGCCCACCCTCGCGCTCGTGTCGCCGTCGGTGCGCACGCAGCAGACGTGGAAGCTCATGGCGGCCGGCCTGCCCGCGTGCGAGACGGTCACCGAGGACGAGCTGTACGAGACCCACGTCGGCGGCATCCTCGAGGTCCTGCACGGGCTCGGCGACACCGACACCGTGGTGATCGTCGGCCACGAGCCGACCTCGTCCGCGGCCGCCGCCCACCTTGCGGGGCCCGGCTCGGACAAGACCGCGCTCCAGCGCGTCGCGCATGGCCTGCCGACCGCGACCGCCGCGGTGCTCGAGTTCGACTGCCCGTGGTCCGAGGTCACCTCGCGCTGCGGTCGCCTCGTCGCGGTGCTGTCCGGCCGCGACGTCGAGGAGTGAGCGGCACCGTACCCGCGCCGTCCCTCGCCTCCCGCGACACCGCGCCGCTGTGGCGCGCGCTGCTCTCGATGCAGCGCTTCGCGTGGGAGCAGGGCGTCGCGACGCACGCCGCGATCGACTCGGGTCACCTGGGCCTCGCGCGCATGCTCGCGCGGGACGCTGTCACGCGCCAGGACGCGGACGGCCAGCTCGGCGCGATGGACGATGCGGGGGCCGTCAACTCCGGCCCCCTCCTCGAGGCGACGCTCCTCCTGGGTGAGGACGATGCGCCGGCCGCCGAGGCCGCGCAGCGCCAGCGCTGGTGGCTGCTCCGGCACTCGCCGCGCGACGACTGGGGCGTGCTCCACCACCTCAAGGGCTCGACCGAGGTGTGGGCGGACTCCGTCTACATGGTGGTGCCCGCGCTCGTCGCGTCCGGCGACCTCGCGCCGGCGGACATGCAGTACCGCATGCACCGCGAGCAGCTGTGGGACGCCGGGACCGGGTTGTACCGGCACCGCTACGACATGGCCTCCGGCGAGTTCGCGCGCGACGCCTTCTGGGCGTCCGGGAGCGGCTGGGTGGCGGCGGGCCTCGCGCGTGCCCTGCACCTCGGCGTCGAGGCCGACACCGTGCGCGCGCGCTGGGAGCGCGAGGCGCGCGAGCTGATCGACGCGTGCACAGCCTTCGAGCGCCCGGACGGCCGCTTCCACGACGTGCTCGACGACCCGTCGACCTTCGTCGACGGCGGTGCCGGCCTCATGCTCGCCTACGCGGCCTTCACGGGCGTGGCGGACGGCTGGCTGCCGGCCTCGTATGCGGACGATGCGGCGCGCTGGGCGGAGGCGGCCCTCGCCTCGGTCGGGGAGGACGGGATCGTCCGCGAGGTCTGCGGCGCGCCCGGCTTCGACCGCTCGGGCACCAGCGCGGAGGCCCAGGCCTTCGCGATCCTGGCGATCGCGGCGGCGTCCCGGCTGACCTGATCCACCCTCCCGCGGGTACACCGGCACCACCTGTGCGCCGCGCTCGCCGTTTTCACGCAATTGCGAACGCATCGCCGCGCTCGCGCACCGGGGGAGCGCGGGCGCCCCGCACATCATCCCTGGTATATGGCATGGGCCTGCGAGGGACCGCGATGGAGCACCCTCGAGGACGCGCGCCACGCGTTCGCAACCACGTGAAAACGGAGAGCGGCGCGGCACGTGCATGCCACGCCGCTCTCGAGGCGGTGATGCGGGGAAGGGCGGCGATCAGCCGCGCGCGAGGATGAGCGGCAGCGCCTCGTCGAGACGCGCGCCGTTGAGGGCGATGTCCGCCTGCTCCTGCACGATCGGCTTGGCGTGCCAGGCGATGCCGAGGCCCGCGACGCCCATCATGTCGAGGTCGTTGGCGCCGTCGCCGATCGCGACCGCGTCCTCGAGCGCGCAGCCGACCTCGGCCGCGAACTCGCGCAGCGTCGCCGCCTTGGCCGCCCGGTCGATGACGGGGCCGATCGTGCGGCCGGTGAGCCGCGCATCGTCCACCTCGAGGCGGTTGGCGCGGAACCGGGTGATCCCCACGGACGCGGCGAGCGAGCCGACGATCTCCTCGAAGCCGCCCGACACCAGCGCGACCTCCCAGCCCTCCGCCTGGAGGCCCGCGATGAGCTCGGGCGCGCCGGGCGTGAACTCGACCTCGGCGCGCACCTCGGCGAACACGGAGTCGGGGATGCCGGCCAGCGTGGCCACGCGCTCGCGCAGGGAAGCCGCGAAGTCCAGCTCGCCGCGCATCGCGCGCTCGGTGATCTCGGCCACGAGCTCGCGCGTGCCCGCGCGGGCGGCGATGAGCTCGATGACCTCGGCGGTGATCAGGGTGGAATCGACGTCGAGGACGCACAACCTCATGCCGTGACGACCGTGCCCTTCGCGACCACGGTGATGCCGCTCTCGGTGACCGTGTAGCCGCGGGCGAGGTCCGCCTCGCGGTCGATGCCCACGCGGGCGCCCTCCTGGATCACGACGTTCTTGTCGAGGATCGCGCGGTGGACCTGCGCGTGACGGTGGATCTGTGCGCCGTCGAGGAGCACGGAGTCCGAGACCGTCGACCACGAGTGGAGCCGGACGCCGGGGGACAGCACGGAGCCGGTGACCGTCGCGCCCGACACGATGACGCCGGGGGAGACGATCGAGTCCGCGGCGTGGCCCAGGCGGCCCTCCTCGGAGTGGATGAACTTGGCCGGCGCGTGCGTGATGAGGCCCTGGTGGACGGGCCAGCGGTCGTTGTACACGTTGAACACCGGCTGGACCGCGATGAGGTCCATGTGGGCGTCGTAGTACATGTCGAGCGTTCCCACGTCGCGCCAGTAGTCGCGGTCGCGATCGGTCGAGCCGGGGACGTCGTTGTCGATGAAGTCGTAGAAGCCGCACTCGCCGCGCTCGACGAACCAGGGGACGATGTCGCCGCCCATGTCGTGCTTCGACGCGGGGTTCTCCGCGTCCGCGGTGAGCGCCGCCATGAGGGCATCGACGTTGGCGACGTAGTTGCCCATCGACGCGAGGATCTCGCCGGGGCTGTCGGGCAGCCCGTTCGGGTCCTTGGGCTTCTCGAGGAACTCGCGGATGCGGTCGGGGTGCGACGGGTCGATGTCGATGACGCCGAACTGGTCGGCGAGGCCGATCGGCTGGCGGATGCCGGCGACCGTGAACTCGGCGCCCGACGCGATGTGCGCGTCGACCATCTGTGAGAAGTCCATGCGGTAGACGTGGTCGGCGCCGACGATCACGACGATGTCGGGCTGCTCGTCCTCGATGATGTTGACGGTCTGGTAGATCGCGTCGGCGCTGCCGAGGTACCAGTGCGGGCCGCGACGCTGCTGCGCGGGCACCGGCGCCACGTAGTTGCCCAGCAGCGGCGACATGCGCCAGGTGCGCGCGATGTGGCGGTCGAGCGAGTGCGACTTGTACTGCGTGAGCACGACGACGTGGAGGTAGCGCGAGTTGATGAGGTTGCTCAGCGCGAAGTCGACGAGCCGATAGGTGCCGCCGAACGGCACCGCGGGCTTGGCGCGTGACGCGGTGAGGGGCATCAGGCGCTTGCCCTCACCTCCTGCAAGGACGATGGCAAGTACCTTTGGCGCTGGCATAGACCCAGCATAGGGGGCGAAGCGGGCACGTCGCAGGCTCTTCGTGGGGCGAGCCGCTAGCGTGGGGGACATGCGCGTCGACATCCTCACCCGCGAGTACCCGCCCCACATCTACGGAGGCGCCGGAGTGCACGTCACGGAGCTCGCGGCGGTGCTGCGCGAGCACGTGGACGTCCGCGTCCGGGCGTTCGACGGACCCCGCGACGAGCCCGGCGTGACCGGGTACGACGCGCTCGGCGGGGGAGTGGGCGACGCGTCTCTCGACGTGCTCGCGCACAACCTGCCGATGGCGAAGGACTGCGGCGGCGCCGACCTCGTGCACTCGCACACCTGGTACGCCAACATGGCCGGCCACCTCGCCGCGCGGCTCCACGGGATCCCGCACGTCCTGTCCGCGCACTCGCTCGAGCCGATGCGCCCGTGGAAGGCCGAGCAGCTCGGTGGCGGCTACCGCGTCTCGAGCTGGATCGAGAAGACCGCGTACGAGGGCGCGGACGGCATCATCGCGGTGTCGGACGGCATGCGCAAGGATGTCCTGCGCTCGTACCCGGAGGTCGACCCGGGCAAGGTCCACGTGGTCCACAACGGCATCGACGTCGACGCGTGGGCCGCGCCCGCGACCGACGAGGCGCGCGCGCACGCCGATGCGGTCGTCGCCGAGCACGGCATCGACCCCGACCGTCCCGCGATCGTCTTCGTCGGCCGCATCACCCGCCAGAAGGGCCTGCCCTACTTCCTCAAGGCGGTCGAGCGGCTGCCCCAGGACGTCCAGGTGGTGCTGTGCGCGGGAGCGCCGGACACCAAGGAGATCGCCGCGGAGGTCTCGGGCGCGGTCGCCACGCTGCAGGAGACCCGCGACGGCATCGTGTGGATCGAGAGGATGCTGCCGCGCGCCGACCTCGTGGCGGTGCTCGACGCGTGCACGACGTTCGTCTGCCCGTCGGTGTACGAGCCGCTCGGCATCGTCAACCTCGAGGCGATGGCCGTGGGCCTGCCCGTCGTCGCGACCGCCACCGGAGGCATCCCCGAGGTCGTGGTGGACGGCGAGATCGGCACGCTGGTCGAGATCGACCAGGAGCAGGACGGCACCGGCACGCCTCGCGACCCCGAGGCCTTCGTCTCCGATCTCGCCGCCGCGCTGACCGCCATGGTCTCCGACGTCGACCGCGCGAAGGCGATGGGCGAGGCGGGCCGCCGACGCGCCGCCGAGAGCTTCTCGTGGGAGGCGATCGGGGAGCGGACGCTGAGCGTCTACCGCTCCATTCTTGGATAGGCTCACCTGCCATGACTGAGGTGCTCGAGTTCGAGGGCGTGCGCGTCCGCCGTGGTGACAACGAGATCCTGCGGGAGGTGTCCTGGAGCGTCTCCGACACGGACCGCTGGGTGGTCCTCGGACCCAACGGCGCGGGCAAGACCACCCTCATGTCGATCGCCTCGGCGCGCATGTTCCCGACCGAGGGGCGCGCGACCATCCTCGGCGAGACGCTCGGCGACACCGACACCCGCGAGCTGCGGGTGCGCGTGGGCCTGTCGAGCGCGGCGCTCGCCGACCGCATCCCGTCGCACGAGACCGTCCGCAACGTCGTCATGACGGCGGCGCACGGCGTGACGGGCCGCTGGCAGGAGGAGTACGACTCGTTCGACGAGGAGCGCGCGGACGCGCTCCTGTGGGCGTTCGGGATGGAGACCTTCGCCGAGCGCGAGTTCGGCACCCTGAGCGAGGGCGAGCGCAAGCGCGTGCAGGTCGCGCGCTCCCTCATGCCCGACCCGGAGCTGCTCCTGCTCGACGAGCCCGCCGCGGGCCTCGACCTGGGCGGTCGCGAGGAGCTGCTGTCCGCGCTGACCGAGCTCGCCGCCGACGACCGCTCGCCGGCGCTCGTCATGGTGACCCACCACGTCGAGGAGATCCCCGTGGGCTTCACCCACGTGCTGCTGCTGCGCGAGGGGCGCATCGTCGCCGCGGGCCCGATCGCCGAGACGCTCACGTCCGAGAACCTCTCCGCCACCTACGGCATGCCGGTGGAGCTGACCGCCAACGGCGGCCGCTTCTCCGCGCGCCGCGGCTGACCCGTGAAGGTCTCCGCCCGCGCCGACTACGCCCTCCGGGCGGCGGCCGAGCTCGCGCGCTCCGACGCGCCGCGCACCACCGGCGAGATCTCCGCGAGCCAGGGGATCCCCCGCAAGTTCCTCGAGGGCATCCTCACGGAGCTGCGCGACGACGGCCTGGTGGTCGGCCAGCGCGGCATCGGCGGCGGCTACCGCCTGGCCCGGCCGGCGGTCGACATCACGCTCGCGGACGTCGTGCGCGCCGTCGACGGGCCGCTCATCTTCGTGCGCGGCGAGCGCCCGTCCGACCTCGAGTACGGCGGCGCCGCGTCGGAGCTGCTCACGGTGTGGGTCGCGGTGCGCGCGAGCGTGCGCAACGTGCTCGAGAAGGTGACGGTCGCGCAGCTCGCGAGCGGCGAGCTGCCGGGGGAGATCCGCGCGCTTGTCGACGACCAAGCGGCCTGGGAGGACGCCCACATCAACCCATCTGACAGGTAGGGATTGATTCCTACCTACTAGGTGGGTATGGTTTGTCTCACCTCGACCCATGGTCGCGCCCGCGGCCGGCTCGAGCGGAGGCACCCATGCGTTCACTCGTCCTGCTGGCGATCGTCGGATTCGGCGCCCAGCTCGTCGACGGCAGCCTGGGCATGGCCTACGGCGTCACGTCGTCGACGCTCATGCTCGCCGTGGGCCTGAGCCCGGCGCTCGCGTCGGCCACCGTGCACCTCGCCGAGGTCGGCACCACCCTCGCCTCGGGCGTCGCCCACTGGCGCTTCGGCAACGTCGACTGGCGCGTGGTGTGGCGCGTCGGCGTGCCCGGCGCGATCGGCGCGTTCGCCGGCGCGACGTTCCTGTCGAGCATCACCACCGAGGCCGCCGGCCCCGTCATGGCGGCCCTCCTGTTCGGCCTGGGCCTGTACGTCCTCACGCGCTTCACCGGCACCAAGGTCAGCGCCGAGAAGGCCAAGCAGCCGCTGCGCTCGCGCTTCCTCGCCCCGCTCGGACTCGTCGCCGGCTTCGTCGACGCGACGGGCGGCGGCGGCTGGGGCCCCATCGGCACGCCCACCATCCTCGCGACCGGCCGCCTCGAGCCCCGCAAGGTGATCGGCTCGATCGACACGAGCGAGTTCCTCGTCTCCGCCGCCGCCTCGATCGGCTTCATCCTCGGCCTCGGCTCGGCCGGCATCGACTTCGGATGGGTGCTCGCGCTGCTGGCCGGCGGCCTGGTCGCCGCCCCCATCGCCGCGTACCTCGTGCGCATCGTCCCGCCGCGCATGCTCGGCGCCGCCGTCGGAGGCATGATCCTCCTCACCAACGCGCGCACCCTGCTCCACTCCGACGCGCTGTCCGCGGTCGCCCCGTACAGCTGGGCCGTGTACGCGACCATCGTCGCCGCGTGGGCGTGGGCCATCTCCCGCGCGTGGCGCGGGCATCACGCGGACCAGGCGCTCCGCCGCGCCGAGGCGCTGGAGGCCGAGGCGCCCGCCGCCTGAGCCCCACGCCCACCCGGGCGCACCCCGACCCTGAGGCGCGCATCGTCCCCGCGGACGATGCGCGCCTCTCGTCGCCCCTGCTAGCGTCGCAAGAACAAGGAGGAAGACGTGGGAGAACAGTTCCTGTGGTGGTTCATCGGGGCGATGGTGCTCGGGGCGATCGAGCTCTTCACCCTCGACCTGCTGTTCGCGATGCTGGCCGGTGGCGCGCTCGCCGGAGGCGTGGCGGCCCTGCTGGGGGCGCCGTGGTGGCTCAGCGTCATCATCGCGCTCGTGGTGGCGGCGGCGCTCATCGGCCTGCTGCGGCCCTACCTGCTGCGTTCGCTGCGGGCCAAGGGCGAGGGCGCGGCGCAGACCAACGCCGCCGCGCTCGTGGGCCGGTCGGCACGCGCGATCGACGAGGTGACGGAGACGCGGGGCCGCGTCAAGCTCAACGGCGAGGTCTGGACGGCGCGCACCGTTGCCGATGCGCCCGCCATCCCCGAGGGCGCCGACGTCACCGTGCTGAGGATCGATGGGGCGACCGCCGTGGTCGCGCCCGAGGAGGAGAGCTGAGATGGGTGACAACGTAGGGATGATCATCGTGTGGGTCGCGCTCGCGGTCCTCGCGATCTTCGTCATCACCGCGATCGCGCGCGCGATCATCGTGGTGCAGCAGACGCAGGCGTACCTGGTGGAGCGGCTCGGCCGGTACCACGCGACGATGGACGCGGGGCTGCACCTGCTCGTGCCGTTCATCGACAAGGTGCGTGCCAAGGTCGACCTGCGCGAGAACGTGTACTCGTTCGCGCCGCAGTCGGTCATCACGTCCGACAACCTGGTGGTCGAGATCGACACCGTCATCTACTTCCAGGTCACCGACCCGAAGTCCGCGGTCTACGAGATCGCGAACTACATCACCGGTGTCGAGCAGCTCACCGTGACGACGCTGCGCAACATCGTCGGCACGATGGACCTCGAGCAGACGCTCACCAGCCGCGACCAGATCAACGGCCAGCTGCGCGGCGTGCTCGACGAGGCGACCGGCAAGTGGGGCATCCGCGTCAACCGCGTCGAGCTCAAGTCGATCGAGCCGCCGCTGTCGATCAAGGACTCGATGGAGAAGCAGATGCGCGCCGAGCGCGACCGCCGCGCCGCGATCCTCACCGCCGAGGGCGTCAAGCAGTCCGCGATCCTCACCGCCGAGGGCGAGAAGCAGTCCGCGATCCTCAAGGCGGAGGGCGAGGCGCAGTCCAAGATCCTCCGCGCCGAGGGCGAGGCGCGCGCGATCCTCCAGGTGTTCGACGCCATCCACGAGGGCGACGCCGACTCCAAGCTGCTGTCCTACCAGTACCTGCAGATGCTCCCCGAGGTCGCGAAGGCGAACAACAACCAGATGTGGTTCGTGCCGACCGAGTTCACGGGAGCGCTCAAGGCCGTCGCCGCCGGCTTCGGGGTGACCGACGAGGGCGCGCCGCTCGAGCGCGATCCCGAGCGTGCCCGCCAGCGCACGTCGCGCATCACCTCCGCGCTCGCGGACCCGCGTGCCGCGCTCGAGGAGGCGCGCCGGCAGGCCGAGGGCATCTCGGGCGAGGCGGAGCAGGCCGGCACGCGGTCCGGCAAGCCGTTCGACCCGGACGCCGAGAAGGGCCAGTAGCCCGGACGATGCGAGGGGCCCCGGGGGAGCGATCCCTCGGGGCCCTCGCCGCGCCCGGGGCCTGTGACGGGCGGCCCCGGGCGACGCTCAGGGGGCGAGGCCCGGAGGCTGCCGGCGCTCCCGCACGAGCCACACCGCCAGCCCGACGAGGGCCATCCCCGTGACCATCACCGCGACCCAGGTGGCGACGGCGTCGCCCACGAGCTCGCTGATGAGCCGCGGCACCGCGACCAGCAGCCCGATCCCGCCCGGCACGATGAGCGGCATGAGGCGGGGCAGCGTCACGGCGACCGCGATCATCGCGACCGCGAGCGCGGCGGCCGCGGACATCACCGCGACCCGGTGCGCGCCCGCGCCGGCCATCTGCGCGCCCAGGATCGCCAGCAGGCCGCCCGTGACGAGCGCCATCGGGGCGGGCGGCAGCACCCGGGCCGCGCCGAGCACCACCCATGCGAGGCCGAGCCCGGCCCACGCGGCACCCATCGCGAGGGTCGAGGCGTCCGCGTTCCACGGCGCGACGACCGCGGTCAGCGCGGCGGCGAGCGAGGCCAGCAGCGCGCCCTGCGCGAGCGCGCGGCGGCGCAGCACGTAGACCGTCGCCGCGACCACGGCGAGCGTCACGGTGACCGACCGGGCCAGCGCATCGTCCGCCGTGAGCCCGGCGACGTCGTGCGCGACCACCCAGGCGAGCCACCCCGACAGGGCGACGGTCGCGAGCAGCAGCACGGACGCGAGGCGCTGCGCGGGCGGCTGCGGGGCCCGGGCCGCGAGCACGCCGCCCGTGGCGACGGCGGCGGTCAGCACGGCGACGAGGGCGAGCCGAGCGGGATCGGACAGGTCGGACCACGTCCGGCTCACCACGAAGGCGGCGCCCGAGACGGCGAGCACCGCGCCGAGGTAGCCGACGACCTCGCCGACGACCGCGAGCGCGCCGGGAGGCGCGACGGCGACCTCCCCGGGTGTCGGGGCCGGCGTCGCGGCGGGCTCCTCGGCGGGGTGCGCGACCTCGTAGCGGCGCAGCTCGGCGGCCTGCTCGGGGGTGATGAGCCCCTGCTCGACCCATGCGTCGAGCCTGGTGTCCAGCGTGTTCACGACCGCCTCCCTCCGGCGGTGCCGACCTCGTCGTCGACACCTCCAGGCTACTCCCGGGGGCATGCGGCCGCCCGCTTCCCTGGGATGATGGGCCCATGCCCGTCATCGCGATCGACGACCCCGCCGACCCCCGCCTCGCCGACTACCGCGACCTCACCGACGTCGCGCTGCGCCGCGCGCTCGAGCCCGAGCGGGGCCTCTACATGGCGGAGGGCGCCAAGGTGATCGGTCGCGCGGTGCGTGCCGGGCATCGTCCCCGGTCCGTGCTGGTGAGCGAGAGGTGGCTGTCCTCGGTGAAGCCGTTGGTGGGCGAGGACGTGCCGGTGTACCTCGCGCCCGCGGCGCTGCTCGAGGATGTGACCGGCTACCAGGTGCATCGCGGCGCGCTCGCGGCGATGCAGCGCCCCGAGCTGCCGGCGCTGGCCGACCTCGCGCGCGACGCGCGGCGCATCGTGGTCCTCGAGGGGCTGGTCGACCACACCAACGTGGGCGCGATCTTCCGGTCGGCGGCGGGCATCGGCGCGGACGCGGTGGTGGTCTCGCCCACGTGCGCCGATCCGCTCTACCGCCGCTCCGTCAAGGTGTCGATGGGCACGGTGTTCCAGGTGCCGTGGACGCGCGCCGAGTCGTGGCCGGGCGCGCTCGACGAGCTGCGCGGGCTCGGCTTCACCGTCGCGGGCCTCGCGCTGAGGGACGATGCGGTGGCCCTGGACGACTTCGCCGCGCGCGCCGGGGAGCGGGTCGCCCTGGTGATGGGCACCGAGGGCGACGGGCTGACCCGCCAGGCGCTCGCCCACGTCGACGAGGCGGTCGTCATCCCCATGCACGGGGGAGTGGACTCGCTCAACGTGGCCGCCGCGTCGGCGGTCGCGATGTGGGAGCTGCGGGCCCGCTGATGGGCGGCGTCGGTCGTCTCGTGGTCGCGGTGGCGGCGCTGGCGGCCGTCGCGCTCGGCGCGCTCGCGGCCGCCCGGGTGCGGATGGGGCGCGACGCCGCCGTGGCGATCGCGCGTGCGGCGGTGCAGCTGGCGGCGGTGGCGCTCGTGATCGGGTGGGTGTTCCGCCATCCCGGCGCGGTGTGGCTGTACCTCGCGGTCATGGTGGCCGCCGCGACGTGGACGTCGACGCGACGGATCGGGCTGGGCGCCGCCGGCGCGTGGCGGGTCGCGGCCGCGATCGTCGCGGGCGCCGTGGTCGCGGTCGGCGCGGTCATGGGTGCCGGGGCGCTGCCGCGGCAGGCGGCGTCGCTGCTGCCGTTCGCGGCGCAGATCATCGGCGGCTCCATGACGGCGGTCTCGCTCGCCGGCCAGCGCATGCGCGACGAGGCCCGTGCGACGTGGCCCGAGGTGGAGGGCTGGCTCGCGCTCGGCGCGCGGCCGCGGCAGGCGGCGGCGCCCCTGGCCCGCGTCGCGGTCTCCCGGGCGCTCGTGCCGGCGATCGACCAGACCCGCAACGCCGGCGTCGTCGTGCTCCCCGGGGCCTTCGTGGGCCTGCTGCTCGGGGGAGCGTCGCCGCTCGAGGCGGCCCAGGTGCAGCTGCTCGTGCTGGTGGGGCTCCTCGCCGCGGAGTCCGTCGCGGCCGTCGCGGCCACGCAGCTGATGCGCGCCGGGACGGGCGCGCGCCGCCCTGCCTGACCGGCCCTCCTCTCCTCGCCGCGATCCGGCGTCCTTCCAGGGCGCTCGTGCGCGCCTTGCCCGCTGTCGGAGGGTGGGTCCATAATCGAATCGTTCGAACAGGTGTTCGAATGGACGATGCGGGAGGCGGGTGACGCGATGGAGACGGCCGAGGCCAGGCTCGCCCGGGCGCGCGAGGCGCTCGCGGGCGTGCAGCGCAAGGTCGGCACCACGCGCGAGCGCTGGGAGGCGCCCACGCTGCCGCTCGTGCCGCTGCTCGATCAGGTGCTGCCGCAGGGTCTCAGGCGCGGCCAGGTGATCGCCGTCGCGGGCTCGACGTCCCTCATGCTCGCGCTCGCGGCCGCCGCCTCCGAGGCGGGGTCCTGGACCGCGGCCGTCGGCATGCCCTCGCTCGGGGTGGTGGCGGCGGCGCGGCGCGGGCTCGACCTCGCACGGGTCGCGCTCGTGCCGCACCCGGGCGCCCAGGCGGCCGCCGTGGCGGGCGCGTGCGTCGACGGCATGGACGTCGTGCTGCTGGGGCCGCGCCTCGCGCTGTCCGAGCCCGACCGTCGCCGCCTCGCCACCCGCGCCAGGGAGCGCGGCGCGGTGATCATCGCCGAGGCTCCCTGGGCGGGTGCGCATGCGAGCCTGACCGCGGTCGCGTCCCGCTGGCACGGGCTCGGCGCGGGTGACGGCCGCCTGCGGGGGCGGGAGCTCACCGTGCGCGTCGAGGAGCGCCGCGGCGCCGCCGCGCGGCTCGTCACCGTGCCGCTCGAGGCGGAGGCCCCGCTGCGACGCGGCGCGACCGTGCCCGCGGTGGCGGCCGCGCGCGTCCTCGGGGGTGCGGCGTGAGCGTCGTGACCGTGGTGCGTCGCGCCGTCCTCTGGGTGCCGGACTGGCCGGTCGTGGCCGCGATGACCGAGGCGGGGCTCGGAGCGGACGTCCCCGCGGCCGTCCTGCACGGGCGCGGCCTCGTCGCGGTGTCGGCGGCCGCGCGCGCCGCCGGGGTGCGGCGCGGCAGCACCCGCCGCCTCGCGCAGCGCGCGTGCCCCGAGCTCGTGATCCTGCCCCACGACGAGGGGCGCGACTCGCGGCTGTTCGAGTCCGTGGCGGCCGCCGCCGAGCAGGCCGTCTCCGGCGTCGAGATCTCCCGTCCCGGGCTGATGATCATCCCCGCGGACGGCGCCGCCCGCTTCCACGGCTCCGAGGAGACGCTCGCGGAGGCGCTCGTCACCGCCGTCGCCGAGCATGCGGGGCTCGAGTGCGCGGTCGGTGCCGCCGACGGCCTGCTCGCCGCCGTGATCGCCGCGCGCCGCGCGGAGCTCGTGCCGGCCGGCACGTCGCGCGACTACCTCGCGCCCGCGCCGGTCGAGTCGCTCGCGCTCGCGGCCATGGAGCGCGTCCAGCGCCAGGAGGCGGAGCGGCTCGCGAGCGTGCTCACCCGCCTCGGGATCGTCACCCTGGGGGACCTGGCGGCGCTGCCGTTCCCGGACGTGCTGGCCCGCTTCGGGCCCGTGGGCGTGTGGGCGCACCGGCTCGCGTCGGGGGAGGACCTCGCCCCGCCCGTGCTGCGCCGCAGCGAGGAGGACATCGCCGTCGAGCACGTCTTCGAGGATCCCGCCGAACGCATCGAGCAGCTCGTCCACGTCGCCCGGGAGGCCGCCGCCGCGCTCGACGCGGCGCTGCTGGCCGCGGGCGTGCGCTGCGGGCGGGTGCGCATCACCGCGCGCACCGAGAAGGGCCAGGAGCTCGAGCGCGTGTGGCGCACCGACGTGGGCACCCGCGCCGGCGCGTTCGCGCGCCACATGACGGACCGCGTCCGCTGGCAGCTCGAGGGCTGGCTGTCGGGCACCGCGGGCGCCGGCGGGGACAAGGGCCCCGAGCCGTCGCCCCTGGTGTCGCTGGGCCTGGTCGCCGAGGACGTGGTCCCGCTCGGCTCCGAGCAGGCCTACCTGTGGGGCGGGGTGTCGGGCGCGGACTCGCGCGCGCATCGTGCCCTCGAGCGCGTCCAGGGGCTTCTCGGCCTCGAGGGTGTGCTCGCGGTCGCCGAGCAGGGCGGGCGCTCTCCCCGCGACAGGGCGCACCTCGCGCCCTGGGGCCAGGAGGCGCCCCCCGCCCGCGCGATCGCGCACCCGTGGCCGGGGCGGATCCCCGACCCGCCGCCCGCGACCGTGCCGCCGGTCGCCCGCCCCGCGCTCGTGCTCGACGCGGGCGGCGCCCCCGTCACCATCAGCCGCCGGCTCGCCATCAGCGCGCCGCCCACGTGGGTGCGGCTCGAGGCGGACGGCGCCGACGAGCGGGCGCGCGCCGCGAACCGTCACCCCTCCGAGGGGCACGTGGGGCGCATCGTCGGGCCGGTGTGGGACAGGCCGCGGCCCGTCGAGTCGTGGGCGGGGCCGTGGCCCGTGTCCGAGCGCTGGTGGTCCGAGGATGCGTCCCGGCTCGCCTACCTCCAGGTCGCGCTGCGCGACGGCGAGGGGGTCGCGACCGCGGTGCTGCTCGCGTACGGCGGCGGCGAGTGGCGCCTGGAGGCCGTCTATGACTGACCTGCCCGAGTACGCCGAGCTGCACGCCCACAGCGCCTTCAGCTTCCTCGACGGCGCGAGCCAGCCCGAGGAGATGGCCGCGGAGGCGGGCCGGCTGGGTCTCAGCGCGCTCGCGATCACGGACCACGACGGCCTCTACGGCGCCGTCCGGTTCGCCGGCGCGGCCCGCGAGATCGGCCTGCCGACCGTGTTCGGCGCCGAGCTGAGCCTCGCCGTCGAGGGGCCCGGCGGCCGTCCGGTGCTCGACCCGCCCACCGGGGTGCCCGACCCGCGCGCCTCCCACCTCGTGGTGCTCGCGCGCGGCGCGAGCGGCTACTCGCGGCTCAGCCACGCCATCGGCATGGCGCACCTCGCGACGGGGGAGAAGGGCCTCGCCCGCTACACCCTCGAGACGCTCGCCGACGCCGGCGGCGGGGACCTGCTCGTGCTGACGGGCTGCCGCAAGGGTCCCGTGCGCGCCGCCCTCACCGGGCTCGGCGGGGCCGGCGTCGCGGGCGCCTCCCGCCGCGCGGGGGCCGATGCTCTGGCCGGCGGCATCTCCCGCGACGGCTACGCGGCCGCGGCGGCCGAGCTCGACCGGCTCGTGTCCCTGTTCGGGCGCGAGGGCGTGGCCGTCGAGATCACCGACACGGGCTCGCCCTACGACTCCGAGATCAACGCCGCGCTCGCGGACCTGGCCTTCGATGCCTCGTTGCCCCTGGTCGCGACGACCAACGCTCACTACGCGACCCCGCGCGACGCGGACCTCGCGGGCGCGCTCGCGGCCGTGCGCTCGCGCTCCTCGCTCGACGACATGGACGGCTGGCTGCCCGGCTCCCCGGGCCAGCACCTGCGCAGCGCGGGCGAGATGCTGTTCCGCCACCGCCGTCACCCGCAGGCCGTCGCCACGGCCGCGCGGCTCGCCGCCGAGTGCGCGTTCGACCTCGACCTCGTCGCCCCGCACCTCCCGCCGTACCCCGTCCCGCCGGGCCACACCGAGGCCACGTGGCTGCGCGAGCTCACCTACCGCGGCGCCCGCGAGCGGTACGGGCCGCCCGACGCGGAGCGGGTGCCCGGCGCATGGCGGCAGATCGAGCACGAGCTCGCCGTCATCGAGGCGCTCGACTTCCCCGGCTACTTCCTCATCGTCCACGACATCGTGGCGTTCTGCCGTCGCTCCGACATCCTCTGCCAGGGGCGCGGCTCCGCCGCCAACAGCGCGGTCTGCTTCGCGCTCGGCGTGACCGCGGTCGACGCCGTCACGCACGGCCTGCTGTTCGAGCGGTTCCTCGCGCCCGAGCGCGACGGGCCGCCCGACATCGACGTCGACATCGAGTCGGACCGCCGCGAGGAGGTCATCCAGTACGTCTTCTCGCGCCACGGCCGCATCAACGCCGCGATGGTCGCGAACGTCATCCAGTACCGGCCGCGGTCGGCGGTGCGCGACGCGGCCCGCGCGCTCGGCTTCGACGTCGGCCAGCAGGACGCGTGGTCCAAGTCCATCGACCGGTGGAGCGCCCTGAGGGTCCCGCCGGAGAGGCAGGAGGAGTGGGCCGCGAAGCAGCGCGACGCGATGTGGCCCGAGCCGCCGCCCACCCAGGACCTCGAGCACATCCCGGACAACGTGCTCGACCTCGCCGACCGGCTCATGCGCCTGCCGCGCCACCTGGGCATCCACCCCGGCGGCATGGTGCTCTGCGACCGGCCCGTCATCGACGTGTGCCCCGTCGAGTGGGCCCGCATGCCCGGCCGCACCGTCCTCCAATGGGACAAGGACGACTGCGCCGACGCGGGGCTGGTGAAGTTCGACCTGCTCGGCCTGGGCATGCTCTCGGCTCTCAAGTACGCGTTCCGGTACATGCAGGAGGTGCGCGGCGAGGACCTCGGCCTGCACTCGCTGCCGCAGGAGGACCCGGCGGTCTACGACCTGCTGTGCGCCGCCGACACCGTCGGCGTGTTCCAGGTCGAGTCGCGCGCCCAGATGGCGACCCTGCCGCGGCTGCGACCACGGAAGTTCTACGACATCGTCGTCGAGGTCGCGCTCATCCGCCCCGGCCCCATCCAGGGCGGCTCCGTCCACCCCTACATCAACCGGGCGCGCGGGCGTGAGGAGGTCACCTACCTCCACCCGCTGCTCGAGAAGTCGCTCGGCAAGACCCTCGGGGTGCCGCTGTTCCAGGAGCAGCTCATGCAGATGGCGATGGACACCGCCGGCTTCGACGGCGCGCTCGCCGACCAGCTGCGCCGCGCCATGGGCTCCAAGCGCAGCCCCGAGCGCATGGAGGCGCTGCGCGCACGCTTCATGGTCGGCGCCAACGAGCGCGGCATCACCGCGGACGTCGCCCACCAGATCTTCGACAAGCTCAAGGCGTTCTCCGACTTCGGCTTCCCCGAGTCCCACTCGTACTCGTTCGCGTACCTCGTGTACGCGTCGAGCTGGCTCAAGGTGCACCGGCCCGCCGCGTTCTACGCGGGGCTGCTCGCCGCGCAGCCCATGGGCTTCTACTCGCCGCAGTCCCTCGCCGCGGACGCGCGCCGCCACGGCCAGGCGATCCTGCGGCCCTGCGTGGCCCGCTCCGAGGTGCTCGCGCGCGTCGAGGCGCTCGACGAGCCGTTCGCGGCGCCGGGGGAGAGGCGCCCGGAGATGGCGCGCCTGGTGCGCGTCGACCCGTTGCTGGGCGTGCGGATGGGCCTGGGCGCGGTGCGCGGGCTGGGGGACGAGGCCGCGACCGCGATCGTGGCCGCGCGCGCCGAGCGCCCGTTCGCCGACCTCCACGACATGGCCCGCCGCGTGCGCATCCGCCCCACGGGTGTGTCGGGGCAGGCCGGGCTCGCCCCCGAGAGGGGGCTCACCACGGCGCAGTGGGAGGCGCTCGCGACGGCGGGCGCGCTCGAGGCGTTCGGCGTGACGCGACGCGAGGCGCTGTGGGCGTCCGGGGTGCTGTCCCGCGAGGGTCCCGACACGCTGCCCGGGACCGTCCCGGGCGCGCAGGCGCCCATGCTGCCCGGCATGAGCGTGGTGGAGGAGGCCGTGGCGGACGTGTGGGCGTCGGGGGTGTCCGTCGACGGCTATCCGACGATGTTCGTGCGCGAGGGCCTCGACAAGGCGGGCGTCCTGCGGGTCGCCGACGTGCTCGCCCACGAGGCGGAGCGGCGGGTCACCGTCGCGGGCGTCGTCACGCACCGGCAGCGTCCCGGGACGGCGAGGGGGGTCACGTTCATCTCGCTCGAGGACGAGACCGGCTTCCTCAATGTCATCTGCTCGGTGGGGGTCTGGAAGAGGTTCCAGGCGGTCGCGCGGCGCTCGCCGGCGCTCATCATCCGCGGGCGCATCGAGCGCGCCGACGGCGCCACCAACCTGGTCGCCGAGCACCTGTCACCCATGTCCCTCAAGGTCCCCAGCAGGTCGCGGGACTTCCGATGACGGCGCGCGCATCCGCGACGGCGGCAGGCGCCCTCCGGGTGCGCAACACGCCGCGCGAGCGCACCATGGGGGAGGGCACCGGGGAATACCTGCGGTGTCGCGAGAGGTTGTCAGGGAGGCATCCCGGGACCGCACTTCATACGGACGGAAGGAACAACCATGTGGGACTTCATCCTCTGGATCATCGCGGTGATCCTCGTCGTCTTCGGCGTGATCCGCATCTTCCAGAAGCAGATCCTGTGGGGCGTCGTGCTCATCGTCGTCGGGCTGCTCATCGGACCCGGAGGCGTGAGCCTCCTCAGCTGACGCCCATCACTTAGTTTTTCGGCCGATTCCGCCCCGAGTGCAAAATGTCGCCCCGGGGCCGTGCTAGAGTTCTTCTCGCGCTGAGGGGCTCGAGAGAGTCCAGCAGGTCACCTGTCCGGGTGGCGGAATTGGCAGACGCGCTAGCTTGAGGTGCTAGTGCCCGTATAGGGCGTGGGGGTTCAAGTCCCCCCTCGGACACCAGAGGAAGGCCCCGACCATCAGGTCGGGGCCTTCCGCGTTCCCCGGCATCGTCGCACGTCCGGGCCGCGGTGCGCCGCGCATCGTCCGCCTCCAGGCGCCTATACGATGCGAGCAGCGCGCCGCCGGTCGGCGCCCCCATCGGCCCGGTCGGACAAGGAGCGCAGGTGACAGCCACGACGCGACGGCGGGCGGCGCTGCCCTCCGAGTGGCTGGGGCTCGCGGAGGAGTGGGCCGCATCGTTCCGCGACTCGCGCCGCTCGTACCTCGCCGTGCTGGCGTTCTATGTCGTCGTGTCCGCGGCGATCGTGATCCCCGTGGTGCTGGGTCCGGGCTCGGCCATGTCGCGCATCGACGAGCCCACCCACGCCGACTACGCGTGGCGCGTCGCCCACTTCCAGATCCCCTACGCGGGCTCGGTGATCGCCCCGGAGATCCGCGACACCTGGGCGTGCGTCGGCCAGGAGGGCTACGACCTGCCCGCGTGCGGCTCCGACGCGGAGGCGTGGCAGTTCCCGTACGAGGGCCAGCAGTACAACTTCTTCTACCCGCCCGTGTTCTACGCGCTGGTCGGGTTCCCCGCCCGCGCCCTCGCCGCGGTGGTGCCCGGCGTGGACTTCCTCACGGCCGCGCGTCTCATGGGCGTGCTGTGGCTCGCGCTCGGCATGCAGATGATGTTCGCCGCGCTGCGTCGCTGGCGCGTCGACCCGGCCGCCGCCATCGTCGCGCCGCTGCTGCTCCCGGCGTTCCCGCGCGTCCTGCACGCCGTCACGACGGTCAACCCGGACGCCTCGTCGATCGTGATCGGCGCCTCGGCCATCTGGCTGGCCGCGCGCATGTTCGTCGACGACGACGTGGACTGGCGCCTCGCCTCCCTGCTCGCCGGGCTCGCCGGGATGGCCAAGACCATCGCCGCGGTGCCGTTCATCGCCCTCGGCGCGCTCCTTGCGTTCCGCATGCTGCGCGACTGGCGCCGCAAGCAGCCCCGCATCAAGGACCTGTGGATCGTCGTCGGCATGGCGGGGGCGATCCTCGTGCCGTACGGGCTGTGGCAGGCGTGGCAGGGCGGCCGGGGGGACCCGAGCTGGCAGAACCCGCTGGTCGGCCTCAACACGCGTGACGTGACCGGGCTGCCCGGCTCGGAGTGGCTCGAGACCGCGTTCTCGGGGCTCAACCTCGCGTCGGACTTCTACCTGCAGGAGCCGCTCAACGTCGCCCTCATGCTCGCGTGGACGCGCCTGCTCAACGTCCTCGTCATCGGCGCCATCTTCGCGGTGATCGTCGCGTGCGCGAAGGACCCGGCGCGCCGCACGCTCGGCTGGATGGTGCTCGCGGGCACCATCCTGTACCCGACGATCGTCCAGGTGCAGGCGTACTTCAACACCGTGGTCCCGCAGTACTTCCCCAACGTGACCGGGCGCTACGGGCTCGCGCTCATCCCGGGCGCCGTGGCGTGCATCGTGGTCGCCGCGCACAAGGCGGGCTACCGGTGGCTCGTGTACGCGCTGTCGGTGCTGGGACTGGTGGTGCTGGGCGTCGTGATCGTCAACGGGTGGCGCGTCATCTGACGCGGGACGATGCGGGGCGCGCCCGCGCGGGCCCGCTAGCCTGGGCGCCATGACCGAGTCCGACGTCGTCCGCCTCGCGCGCGACCTCATGCGCATCGACACCTCCAACTACGGCGACGCCGAGGGACCTGGCGAGCGTGCCGCGGCGGAGTACGTCGCGACGTACCTCGGCGACCTGGGCCTCGAACCCGTGATCCGCGAGGCCGAGCCCGGCCGCGCGTCGCTCACCGCGCTGTGGGAGGGCGTCGACCGCTCCCGTCCGCCGCTCGTGCTGCACGGCCACCTCGACGTGGTGCCCGCGTTCCCCGAGGACTGGACGGTGGACCCGTTCGGCGCCGAGGTCAAGGACGGCATGATCTGGGGCCGAGGCGCGGTCGACATGAAGGGCGTCGACGCGATGTACCTGGCAGCGATCGGCCGCATGATCGCCGCCGGCGTCAAGCCGGCGCGCGACATCGTCATCGCGTTCTTCGCGGACGAGGAGCACGGCGGCCACCGCGGCGCCAAGTGGATGGTCGAGAACCACCCCGACGACTTCCGCGGCGCCACCGAGGCCGTGTCCGAGGTCGGCGGCTTCTCCATCCAGGTCGCCGGCAAGCGGGTCTACCTCTTCCAGACGGGGGAGAAGGGCATGCAGTGGCTGCGCCTCGCGGCCTCCGGCGTCCAGGGCCACGGCTCGCTGGTCCACCACGACAACGCGGTCGCGCACCTCGGCGGCGCGATGGCGCGCATCGGCGCCTACGAGTGGCCCATGGAGATCTCGCCCACCTCCGAGCACCTGCTGCGCGGCACCGCCGACCTGCTCGGCGTGGACTACTCCGAGGACCCCGCCACCATCGACGCGCTCGTCGCGGGCCTCGGCGCCGTGGGCCGCATGGTCGAGGCGTCGCTGAGGAACACCTCGAACCCGACCATGATGGACGCCGGGTACAAGGTGAACGTCATCCCGGACTCCGCGGGCGGCTTCGTCGACTCGCGCTTCCTCCACGGCCAGCAGGAGCAGGTGCTGCGGAAGATCGAGGAGCTGGCCGGCACGCACGTCAAGGTCGAGCAGTACATCACCGAGGCGTCGATCGAGCTGCCGTTCGACGTGCCGCTCGTCCACAAGGCGATCGAGGCGGTCACGTTCGACGACCCGGAAGCGATCGTCCTGCCGTACACGATGATGGGCGGCACGGACAACAAGCACCTCGCGACCATCGGCATCGCCGGGTACGGCTTCGCCCCGCTGCGCCTGCCTCCCGAGCTGGACTTCCCGGGCCTGTTCCACGGCATCGACGAGCGTGTCCCGATCGACTCGCTCGAGTTCGGCACCGAGGTCATGGTCCGGTTCCTCACCGACTGCTGATGGACGTCCCGGTCACGGGGACGCGTTGGGTCAGGCTGCCGCGGCACGGGGGCAGCGCGCTGCGACCGGGTCTCCTCGTCCTCGCGACGACGGTCGCGGGCGTGGGCGTCTGGGTCCCGCTACGAGGCGTCCTCGCCGACACGGCGTGGCCCGCCGTCTACCTGGCGGTCCTGGCCCTCGTCATGGTGCTGCTCTCCACGCGGCTGCTCCAGCTGTCGGGCCATCTGCCGGTGGCGGTCGTGGCGCGCGGGCCGGAAGGCGTCCGGCTCATACCGGTGAGGATCGTCGTCCTCGGCGTGCTCCTGGTCGGGGTGCACGGGCGCGGCGGGCTCGTCGGCACGCGCGCCGACGTCACCGTGCGGCTGCACGACGACAGGGGTCCGATCCGCGGCGGGCGCACGCGCGGGCGGGCGGCGGTGCTCGGTGTCGAGATCCGCGGCGGCGACACGACCCTGCTGCGCGCCAAGATGCCTCCCCATCCGGAGGTGCGCGAGGTGGAGTGGGAGAGCTGGGCCGCGCACCTCTTCGGTGGGTGGGTGCTCGTCTCGGTGACCGTCGACGACGACCTTTGGTTCGCGTCGTGAGCCACGGCCCCGTGGTCCTTCGGGCGGACGATGCGCGGGTCGCCGGACTCCTGGCCGGGGGTTGGCGCGTGGTCGCGGAGTCGTGGGCGGCGGAGCTGATCGCGGAACGGGCCGAGCTCGAGCGGCTCGAGCGCCTCGTGCGCGGCGCGTCGGCCTGGGGCGAGGTGCGCGAGATCGCTGCGTCCGATGTCGTCGCGGTGCTGGCGCTCGACGCCGCGACGGCGGGCGACTACCCGGGCGGGGTCGCGACGCGCCACGAGCCGTTGACCCGCGAGCGTGCCCGCCCGACAGCCACACGACGTGCGTGGGCCATCGTCGGTGGCACCGGAGAGGTGCACGCGGTCACCTACGTCGACGTGAACGGCACGTGCGGCGAGACGGACTTCACCGTCGTCGCCCGCGCGAGACGGGGGAGAGGGCTCGGCACGGCTGTGAAGGCCGTGTCGGTGCTGGCGCTCGTGGACGAGGGCGTCGAGGTCCTCCGCACGGGAGGGTCGGCTGAGAACCCGGCGAGCCTCGCCGCCAACACGCGACTCGGCTACCGCGTCGATGAGCGCTGGGTGACGCTCGCGCCGCCCGCCTGACCCGGCCCGTGCATCGTCCCGTGGTGCGCCAGTGGTACCGATCGGCACGAGATCGGTCCACCTCGTAGCGATTGGTACCAATCGCTACGGGAGAAACCTCGCCGGGGGACCGGCTACGCGGCGTCGTCGGTGCGGCGCACGTTCATCACGCGCCGGCGCAGCCACACGCGGCGCGCCCCACCGAAGAACATCTGGGAGCGGAACAGCTCCCAGCGGCCGTACTCGGCCTGCTCGGTCAGCAGCGCCCGCGCCTCGCCCCGGGTGATGTCCGGCGGGATGTCGACCACGCGCCAGTCGAAGCGCGAGTCCGGCGGCGCGGACATGCGACGCGGGTGGATCACGTGGGCGTTCCGGTGCGTGTCGTGGTTCATCTCGCCTCCCATTCAACCTGTTCCACGGGTAACGTCATAGCCATGGATTCGAACGCGCATGAGGCGCTGAGGCTCTTGGTCGCGGCATACGAGGAGCACCTCGCCGCGGTCCTGGCCCGCCGAGGCGACGAGGATGTGGCCGTCGACGACGCGTACGACTCGCTCGCCGACGCGTTCGACAGGTATGAGGCCGTCCTCGACGTCGAGTACGGCGAGACGCTGCCCATGCTGCTGGACGATGTCGAGCTCGAGGAGCCGGACGAGGACGAGGACGGCGACGACGAGGACGAGGAGATCGACGCCCACGCCGAGGAGGACGAGGACGTCCTCGACGACGACCTCGACGACTTCCAGCTGAGGTGAGCGCGGGCCGTCGGCCCCGCCGCGTCGGGCGCGCACGTGCCCACTCCCGTGAGGCCCGCGCGCGCCGCGCTCATCGGCGCTCCGGGTATCCCAGCTCGATCGCGGAGACCTCGTCGAGCGCGTCGACGATCGCAGGCGGCAGCCTCAGCGACGCCGCCCTGAGCGACGGCACGAGCTGCTCGACGGTCCGGGCGCCCACCACCGCGGTCGCGACGAAGGGACGTGCCATCACCCACGCGAGCGCCGTCTCCTGGGGCGTCACGCCGAGGCCCTCCGAGGCGATCGCGAGCGCCTGGACGATCGAGCCGGCGCGATCGTCCAGGTACGGCTCGACGAACCCTGCCAGGTGCTCGGAGGCGGCGCGCGAGTCCGCGGGGATCGACGTGCGGTACTTGCCGGTGAGGACGCCGCGCCCTAGCGGGCTCCACGCCATCACGCCCAGCCCGAGCGCCTGCGCGGCGGGCACCACCTCGCGCTCGATGCCGCGCTGCAGCAGCGAGTACTCGACCTGCGTCGCGGCGAGCGCCGGTCGCCGGTCCGCGAGCGTCGCGATGCGCGCCGTCGCCCAGCCGGGGAAGTTCGACACGCCCACGTAGCGCGCGCGGCCGCTGTTGACGGCGATCTCGAGCGCGTGGAGGGTCTCGTCGAGCGGGGTGCCGTGGTCGAGCTGGTGGACCAGCCACACGTCGACGTGATCGGTGCCCAGGCGCCGCAGCGACGCGTCGAGCGTGTCGAGCATCGTGTCGCGCGAGGCGTCGACGACGCCGCCGCCGGGCGTGCGGCGGATGCCGGCCTTGGTGCAGATCTGGACGTCCGTGCGCGAGATCGAGCCGCTGAGCAGGCGTCCGATCAGCTCCTCCGAGCCGCCGTCCGCGTACGAGGCCGCGGTGTCGAGGAGCGTGCCACCCGCGTCGAGGAAGGCGTCGAGCTGGTCGCCCGCCTCCTGCGCGTCCGTGTCGCGGCTCCACGTCATGGTGCCCAGCGCGAGCCGCGACACCTCGAGTCCGGTGGTGCCGATCCGAGCGCGCTGCATGGGACGGACGCTACCGAACCTGGGGGCTTGGGCGGTAACGCCACGCGCGGCGGCTAGTGTTGCGCCCATGGAATGGTGGGAAGCGGTCATCCTCGGCCTGGTGCAGGGACTCACGGAGTTCCTGCCGATCTCGTCCAGCGCGCACATCCGTGTGATCGGCGCGCTGCTGCCGCACGGCGCGGACCCCGGCGCGGCGTTCACCGCCGTCATCCAGATCGGCACCGAGGCGGCCGTGCTCGTCTACTTCTGGAAGGACATCGTCCGGATCATCGGGGCGTGGTTCCGCGCGCTGGTGGCCAAGGAGGCGTCCTGGCGTGAGCGCACGATCGGCGCGGCCGACCCGGACGCCCGCATGGGCTGGTGGGTGATCATCGGCTCGTTCCCCATCGTCATCCTCGGCGTCCTGTTCAAGAACTCGATCGAGACGAGCCTGCGCAACCTCTACATCACCGCGGCCGTGCTCGCGATCTTCGCGGCGCTCCTGTGGTTCGCGGACCGTATCGGCTCCAAGCGGCGCGACCTGCACGACCTCACCGTCAAGGACGCGGTCCTGCTGGGCCTCGCGCAGTCCATGGCCCTCATCCCCGGCGTGTCCCGCTCGGGCGGCACCATCACCGTGGGCCTGCTGCTCGGCATGACGCGCGAGGCTGCCGCGCGCGTGTCGTTCCTGCTCGCGATCCCGGCGGTGCTCGGCTCGGGCTTCTTCGAGCTCGCCACCGAGTGGAGCACGCTCAGCGACCCCGGCATGCCGGGCCTTGTCAACACCGCGATCGCGACCGTCATCGCGTTCGGCGTCGGCTACGCCGTCATCGTCTGGTTCCTCAAGCTCATCTCGCACCACAGCTACACGCCGTTCGTGATCTACCGGTTCGCGTTCTCCGGCGTGATCGTCGGCCTGCTGGCGGCCGGCGCGATCAGCGCGACCTGACGTCGGTACGGCGGCGGCACCGCGCATCGTCCCCGGTCCGGGGACGATGCGCGGGGAGGCTAGGCCTTGCCGTTCCCGAGGTCGCGGCGGCGCAGGAACTTCTCGAACTCCGCGGCGATCGCCTCGCCCGACGCCTCCGGCAGGCTCGTCTCGTCCATGACGGACTCGAGCTGCTCGACGTGGGCGGCGACCTCCTCGTCCTCCTCGGTCAGCTCGTCCGCGCCGCGCTGCCACGCGTCGACCTCGTCCGGAAGGTCGCCCAGGTCGATCGGCTCGCCCAGGAAGCGCTCGAGCTGCGACAGGATCGCGACGGTGCCCTTGGGGCTCGGCGGGTGCGCCACGTAATGGGGCACGCCCACCCAGACGGAGATGACCGTGATGCCGCGCAGCGCCGCCTCGTGGCCGAGCACGCCGAGGACGCCGGTGGGCCCCTCGTAGTCGGACGACTCGAGGTCGAAGGCCTCGCGCGCGCGGGCGTCCTCGCTCGTGACGAACGTCGGCAGGGGACGGGTGTGCGGGGCGTCGACGAGCAGCGCACCGCAGGTGAGGAGCGTCTTGACGTCGAGGTCCTCCGCGTAGTCGACGATCTCGCGGCAGAACCGGCGCCACCGCATCGACGGCTCGATGCCGCGCACCAGGGCGATGTCGCGGTGGCCCACCCACGGGCCCTGCGCGGTCGAGATGACCGTGCCCGGCCACGAGACCACCCGGTCGCCGCCCTTGACGGTCTGGATGCTCGGCCGGCTCACCTGGAAGTCGTGGTACTCCTCCGGATCGAGCGCCGCGTACTCGCGGGCCTGCCACTCCGAGGCCAGGTGGTCGAGCGCGGACGACGCGGCGGATCCCGCATCGTTCCAGCCCTCGAAGGCCGCGATCATCACGGACTGGTCGGCGGCAAGGGCCGCGGGGTCGTGCTCAGCGGTCATTGCGCCAGCCTAGACTCACGCCATATGAATGAGAAGGCGACGCTCCCGGCCGCGGTGCTCTGGGACATGGACGGCACCCTCATCGATTCCGAGCCCTACTGGATCGGCGCCGAGATCGAGCTCGCCCGCAGGTTCGGCGTCGGCTGGACGCACGAGGACGGGCTGCAGCTCGTCGGCAACCCGCTGTCGGTGTCCGCGCAGATCATGATCGAGCGCGGCGTCGCCCTCGAGCCCGACGAGATCATCACCTACCTGCTGGGACGCGTCACCGCACAGGTGCGCCAGCGGGTGCCGTGGATGGACGATGCGCGGGCCCTGCTCGACGCGGTCGTGTCCGCGGGCATCCCGTGCGCGCTCGTGACGATGTCCTACTCGATGCTCGCGGACGCGTTCGTGTCGCGGGTGCCCGACGCGTTCGCCGTGGTGGTGTCGGGCGACCAGGTGACGCACGGCAAGCCCCATCCGGAGCCCTATCTCACCGCCGCCGAGCGCCTCGGGGTGGACATCGGGGACTGCGTCGCGCTCGAGGACTCGTCGGCGGGCGTGGGATCCGCGTACGCGTCGGGCGCGGCGACCATCGGCGTGCGCCGGCTCGTGCCGATCCAGGCGCGGCCGGGACTCAGCCGCGTGCGCTCGCTCGACGGCATCGACGTGCCCGCGCTGGGCCGGATCCTCGGCGGCGAGGCCGTCGACCAGCTAGGCGAGTCGGAGTAGCGCCGACCGCCGCCTCAGGCCGTGACCGGGCGCACCCCGAAGGCACGCTCGACCGCGTCCGGGTCCAGCGGCGGCTCGACCCCGCCGAACTCGGGGCAGCGGTCCTGGAAGCTGCACCAGCCGCACAGCGCGCTCTTGCGGGTGCGGAAGCGGCCCGCGGAGGCCGCGGCCGTGATCTCGTTCCAGATCTCGCGGATCTCGTGCTCGACCTGCGCGATGTCGTCGCCCGTCGGGCGGATCTCGAGGCGCCCGCCGTCCTTGAGGAACAGCAGCTGCAGCAGCGCGGGCCGCCGCTGGCGGATCCGCTCGATCACCAGGGCGTAGAAGCGCATCTGGAAGCGCTCCTTCTTGGCTCCGTAGCGCGGGTCGGGGGTCTTGCCGGTCTTGTAGTCCACGATTCGGATGGAGCCGTCGGGCGCGATGTCGATGCGGTCGATGATGCCGCGCAGCAGCGGTCCGTCCTCGAGCTGAAGCTCGATGAACTCCTCGCGCGCGGCGGGCTCGAGACGCTGCGGGTTCTCGAGCTCGAAGTAGGTGGCGAGGCGCTGGCGGCCGTCCGCCAGCCACGCCTGCTCGGCGGCCTCGTCGGCGTGCAGCTCCGCCAGGTCGGGCTGCTTCGCGACCATCTCCCGCCACTGCGGCTCGAGGCGCGCGTGCGCGGAATCGACGGTGCGTTCGCGCGCCGGCAGGTCGTAGAGCCGCTCGAGCACCGCGTGCACGAGGGTCCCGAGCGTCGCGGCGGGCGACGGCCGCTCGGGCAGGCGGTCGACGGTCCGGTAGCGGAACATCAGCGGGCACTGCTGGAAGTCACCGGCGCGGGACGGGGACAGGGCGGGCGGGCGAGGCATGCGACCACCCTAGGCGCTGCCGCCGACACCGCCCCGTCGTCCCCAGGACGCGACGCCGGCCCCGCGCGCGAGGTGCCGGATGGCGTCGGCGCCGCCCACTACCGTGGAGCCATGGACAAGCCCCGCACCCGCGGCATCTCGCTCGGCCGCATCCTCGGCGCGCGCATCGTGCTCATGCCCTCGACGCTGGTGATGGCGCTCATCCTCGCCGCGTTCTACGGCACGGGCAGCGACGGGCTGAACCGGCAGGGCTTCGCGATCGGCCTGTCCGTCGCGCTGCTCCTGTTCGTCTCGGTGTTCCTCCACGAGCTCGCCCACACCGCCGCGGCGCGCGCGTTCGGCCGCGAGGTCGAGGAGATCGTGCTGACGTTCTTCGGCGGCCACACGCAGTTCCGCAGCCGCGACCCCAAGCCGTTCGAGATCGGCGTCATCGCCGCCTCGGGCCCGCTCGCCAACGCCGTCATCGGCGTGGTCGCCCTCGCCGCCGCCGGCGCGATCGACGGGACGCCGGGCCGCATCGTCCACTACGCGGGCGTCCTCAACCTGATCCTCGCGGCGTTCAACGCGCTGCCCGGCACGCCGCTCGACGGCGGGCGCGTGGTCAACGCGATCGTGTGGGGCGCCACCGGCGACCAGTGGAAGGGCCACCGGTGGGCGGCCCAGGGCGGGCGCATCGTCGCGATCGGCGTGATCGTGCTCGCCGTCGGGATCCCGCTCGTCAACGGCACCGGCGTCGACCTCCTCGCCGCCGTGTGGGCGATGTTCCTCTTCTCCGTCATCTGGCCCGCGGCCGGCGCCGAGCTGCGCGCGGCGACCGTGCTCGGCCGCCGTCAGGGCGTCAGCGCGCTGTCGCTCGCGGTGCCCGCGGTGGGCGTGACGTTCGACGCGACCGTCGCGCAGGCCCGCGAGCTCGCGTCGGCCGCACGGGCCACCGAGGTCGTGGTGCTCGCCGCGGACGGCCAGGCCGCCGGCCACTTCCCGGTCGCCCTCACCGAGGCGGTGCCCGAGGAGCTGCGCGCCACCACGTCGCTCATGTCCGTCACCATGCCGATCGTGCGCGGCGCGGCGATCCCCGGCGCGGCCACGGGCGAGGACCTCGTCGAGGCGGTCGTCCCGTGGTTCGGGCGCACCGACGTGGTGGTCGTCACCGACCGCGACGGGATGCCCGTGGGCATCGCCCACCTCGACAAGGTGCGCGACGCGCTCAGCTGACGCGCCAGGGACGATGCGCGGCTCGCGGGCCGCGGGAGGGGTCCGGGCCGCGCCCTAGACTGGCCGCATGACCCAGACTTCCGAGCCCGTCGGCGCGTCCGAGCGCCGGGGCCCGCTCCGCGCGGGCGACCGCGTCCAGCTGACCGACGCCAAGGGGCGCCACCACACCATCGTGCTGACCCCGGGCAAGCAGTTCCACACGCACCGCGGGCTGTTCCACCACGACGACGTCATCGGCCAGCCCGAGGGCTGCGTGGTGACCAACACCGCGGGCTTCGACTACCTGGTGCTGCGCCCCCTGCTGAGCGACTTCGTGCTGTCCATGCCGCGCGGCGCCGCGGTGGTCTACCCCAAGGACGCCGGGCAGATCGTGCAGATGGCGGACATCTTCCCGGGCGCGCGCGTGGTCGAGGCCGGCGTCGGCTCCGGTGCCCTCACCATGTCGCTGCTGCGCGCCGTCGGCGACCAGGGGCAGCTCGTGAGCATCGAGCGCCGTGAGGACTTCGCGGACATCGCCCGCGCGAACGTCGAGTCGCACTTCGGCGGCCCGCACCCCGCGTGGCGCCTCGAGATCGGCGACTTCGCCGACCGCGTCGGCGACGCCTTCGAGCCCGGCACCGTCGACCGCGTGGTGCTCGACATGCTCGCGCCGTGGGAGAACATCGACGAGGCCGCCACCGCGCTCACCCCGGGCGGCGTGTTCCTCGCCTACGTCGCGACCACCACGCAGCTGTCCCGCCTCGCGGAGGACCTGCGCGAGCACGGCGGCTACACCGAGCCGCGCGCGTGGGAGTCGATGGTGCGCACGTGGCACCTCGAGGGCCTCGCCGTGCGCCCCGACCACCGCATGATCGGCCACACGGGCTTCCTGCTCACCGCGCGCCGCATGGCGCCGGGCGTCGAGCCGCCGCGCCGCACCCGCCGCCCCGCGAAGGGCTCGTACCCCACGGACGGGGACTGGAGCCCCGAGGACCTGGGCGAGCGTCCCGTGAGCGAGAAGAAGATCCGCAAGGTGCGCCGCGACGCGACCGCCGTGCGCGACCAGGCCGTCGAGGAGGACTGATGGTGGGGGAGGCCCAGGACGTCATCGGGCGCCTCGAGCGCCAGAACGCGGAGCTGCAGCGCCTGCTCACGCTCGCGCGCGACCAGATCGGCGAGATGCGCGAGAAGCTCGCGGAGGCCTCGCAGCCGCCGCAGTCCTTCGCGACGTTCGTCGAGTGGTCGGGCCGCAACGCCGACGTGGTCGCCTCCGGGCGCCGCATGCGCGTCGCGGTGCTGCCCACGCTCGAGGCCGACCTCGCGCCGGGCGACGAGGTGCTCCTCAACGCCATGAGCGTCGTGGTCGACGTCGCGCGCCCCGAGCGCACCGGCCAGGCGGCCATCGTGCGCGAGGTCGTCGACGCGGACCGCCTGCTCGTGGTCTCGCGCGGCGAGGACGAGCGCGTCGTCACCCTCATCGGCGGCGACGCCGCGCGCCGCGTCCACGAGGGCGACACCGTCATCTTCGACGCGCGCACGGGCTTCGCCTCCGAGAAGGTCGAGCGCACGGGCGTCGAGGCGCTGCTCCTCGAGGAGGTGCCCGACATCGACTACGCGTCGATCGGCGGCCTCACCCCGCAGATCGAGCGCATCCGCGACGCCATCGAGCTGCCCCTGGTCCACCCCGAGCTCTACCGCGAGCACGCGCTGCGCCCGCCGCGCGGCCTCCTCCTGTACGGCCCGCCGGGATGCGGCAAGACGCTCATCGCGAAGGCCGTCGCGCACTCGCTCGCCGAGGCCGTGGGCGCGGACCGCTCCTACTTCCTCAGCGTCAAGGGTCCCGAGCTGCTCAACAAGTACGTGGGCGAGACCGAGCGGTACATCCGCACCATCTTCGAGCGCGCCCGCGCCAAGGCGCACTCGGGTGCGCCCGTCGTGGTGTTCTTCGACGAGATGGACGCGCTGTTCCGCGCGCGCGGCTCCGGCGTGAGCTCCGACATGGAGACCACGATCGTGCCGCAGCTGCTCACCGAGCTCGACGGCGTCGAGGCGCTGGGCAACGTCATCGTCATCGGCGCCTCCAACCGCGAGGACATGATCGACCCCGCGATCCTGCGCCCCGGCCGCCTGGACGTGAAGATCGAGATCTCCCGGCCGAGCCCCGAGGCGACCGCCGACATCTTCGGCAAGTACCTCACCGCGGACCTGCCGCTCGCGCAGGCCGAGCTCGACGCGCACGGCGGCGACCGCGCCGCCACGGCGCGCGCGCTCATCGAGGCCGGCGTGGGCCGCATCTTCGCCCATGCGGACGCCTCGCGCCACGTGTCGGGCGCCGTGGTGCGCAACGTGGTCGACCGCGCCAAGACGGCCGCGATCAAGGGCGTCGTCGCGGGCCAGGCCAAGGGCCTCACGCGCGGCCACCTCGAGCTCGCCGCGGACCAGGAGCTCGCGGAGGCGCGCGCCGTCGCGTCCGGCACCCTCGCGGGGGAGTGACGTGCGGGTCGTCGGCATCGAGACGGAGTACGGCATCGTCGACCCCGACGAGCCCCGCGCCAACCCCATCCTGATGTCCTCGCGCCTGGTCGCGGCGTGCCGCGGCTGGGCGGGGGAGCGCACCACGCGCTGGGACTACGGCGGCGAGGACCCGTTGCAGGACCAGCGGGGCTTCCGCCGCTCGCGCGCGTCGGCGACCCCGGACCTGCTGACCGACGCCCCCGAGTACGACGAGTCCGCCGGCCACGTCACCCTGCGCCGCCGCCGCGGCTCGTGGGAGGATCCCGCCCACCTCAACGCGGTGCTCGCGAACGGCGCGCGCTTCTACGTGGACCACGCGCACCCCGAGTACTCGGGCCCCGAGGTCACCTCCGCGCGCGACGCGGTGATCTGGGATCGCGCGGGCGACGCGATCGCGCTGGCCTCGGCCGAGCGGTACGCCGCCGACGAGGGCTCCGCGGTGCACCTCTACAAGAACAACGTCGACGGCAAGGGCGCCAGCTACGGCACCCACGAGAACTTCCTCGTGAGCCGGGCCACGGACTTCGAGCACCTCGCGCGCCGCCTCACCCCGCACCTCGTCACCCGCCAGGTGTTCACCGGCGCGGGCCGGGTCGGGCTCGGGCCGTTCGGCGAGGCCGCCGGCTTCCAGATCTCTCAGCGCGCCGACTACATGGAGGCCGAGGTGGGCCTCGAGACCACCCTGCGCCGCCCCATCATCAACACGCGCGACGAGCCGCACGCCGAGCGCGCCCGCTACCGTCGCCTCCACGTCATCATCGGCGACGCCAACCTGTTCGACGTCGCGACGTACCTCAAGGTCGGCACGACGTCCCTCGTGCTGGCCGCGATCGAGGCCGACGACGAGCGCCTCGACGCGCTCGAGCTCGCCGCCCCCGTGGCCGCCGTCCAGGCGGTATCGCGGGACCTCGCGCTGCGCGAGCGCCTCGAGCTCGCCTCCGGCGAGGAGGCCACCGCGCTCGAGATCCAGCGCGCGCTGCTCGAGATCTGCCGCACCTATGCCACGGACGCGGGCGACGCGGCGATCATCGCCCGCTGGGAGGGCGTCCTCGAGCGGCTCGCCGCCGACCTGTTCAGCGCCGCGCGCGAGGTCGAGTGGGTGGCCAAGCTGCAGCTCCTCGGGCGCCTGCGCGCGCGCCACGCCTCCGACGCGCACCCCGACGGCCTGCCGTGGGACGATGCGCGGCTCGCCGCGATGGACCTGCAGTGGTCCAGGCTGGGGGACGGGTGGGCGACGCGGCTCGCGCAGGCCGGCCAGGTCGAGCGCCTCGCCACCGATGAGGAGGTCGCGGCCGCCGTCGCGGCCGCCCCGCAGGACACGCGCGCCCGCCTGCGCGGCGGCATCGTCGCGGCCCGCCCCGACCTCGTCGACGCGGCCGGCTGGTCCACCGTGGTGCTCGACCGCGAGACCGACCACGGGCACCTCGAGGTGGTCCATCTGGACGAGCCGCACGCGTCGCGACACCCCCTCCTCGACGCGCTCATCGGCGGATAGACTCGCGGGCATGGCCCAGCTCAACGCGCAAGGACAGCCCTACGAGGACGAGACCCCCGAGCCCGAGGCTCCCGCGCCCGCCGCGGCGGCGCAGGCCTCGAACGACGCGCTCGACGACCTCCTCGCGGAGATCGACGGCTCGCTCCAGGTCAACGCCGAGCAGTTCGTGCGGTCCTTCGTGCAGAAGGGCGGCCAGTAGCCTCCGCGGGCCGCTCACCATGCTTCCCACCGACATCCCGCCGCCCCTCGACGTCGACCCGGCGCGGCGCATCCTCGGCCTCGAGACCGAGTTCGGCCTCCACCTCGACACCGGCGCCGCGCGCCCCGTGACGCCCGAGGAGGTCGCCGGTCACCTGTTCCACTCCGTGGTCCAGTGGGGCCGGTCCTCGAACGTGTTCCTGCCGAACGCGTCACGCCTCTACATCGACGTCGGCGCGCACCCCGAGTACGCGACCGCCGAGTGCGACACCCTCACGGACCTCATCGCCCTCGACAAGGCGGGCGAGCGCATCGTCCACCACCTCGTCGCCGGGGGAGAGGAGCGCCTGCGCAACGCGGGCGTCGAGGGCACCATCCACCTCTACAAGAACAACACCGACTCCGCGGGCAACAGCTACGGCTGCCACGAGAACTACCTGGTGCGCCGGCGCGCGGACTTCAAGGCGTTCGCGTCGGCGCTGCTCCCGTTCCTGGTGACCCGCCAGATCGTCACCGGCGCGGGCACCCTCACGCGCACCCCCACGGGCGCGCATTACAGCTTCTCGCCGCGCGCCGACCACATGTGGGAGGGCCTCAGCTCGGCGACCACCCGGTCGCGCCCGATGATCAACACGCGCGACGAGCCGCACGCCAACGCCGAGCTGTACCGGCGCATGCACGTCATCGTCGGCGACTCGACCATGGCGGAGCCGACCACGCTGCTCAAGGTGGGCGCCACGGACCTGATCCTGCGCCTCATGGAGGCCCGCGTCGTCCTGCCCGAGCTCACGCTCGCGCGCGAGATGCAGGCCATCCGCGACGTCGCGCATGACCTCACGGGCGCCGCGACCGTCGAGCTCACCGACGGGCGTCGCCTCACCGCCGTCCAGATCCAGCAGGAGTACATCGACCTGGTGCGCCGCCACCTCGGCGGCGTCATCGCGCCCAGCGCCGAGGTCGACCAGATCCTCGACCTGTGGCAGCGCGGCGTCGACGCCGTCCGCACCGGCGACTTCTCCGGCGTCGAGTCGGAGCTCGACTGGGCGATCAAGCACCGCCTCGTCATGCGCTACCGCGAGCGGCTCGGCTGCGACCTGTCCGACGCGCGCCTCGCGCGCCTCGAGCTCGCGTTCCACGACGTGTCGCCCGAGCGGGGCGTGTTCTACCGGCTGCAGCAGCAGGGCCTGGTGCGGCGCATCGTCTCCGATGCGGACATCGAGCGGGCGATCACCACCGCCCCGCAGACGACGCGCGCGCGCCTGCGCGGCGCGTTCGTGACGAAGGCGCTCGAGTCCGGCCGCGACTTCACCGTCGACTGGGTGCACCTCAAGATCGCCGGCTCGTCCGGCACGACGGTGCTGCTCAAGGACCCGTTCCGCACCGAGGACGCGCGCGTCGACGCGCTCCTGGAGGCTCTTGAGCCGGCGTGACCGGCCGTAGACTCTTACGGTCCTGAAAGGAATTCTCCCCGATGCGTCGACTCGTCGTGCTCGCGCTCGCCCTCGCGTCCCTGACGCTGGCGGGCTGCACCGCCGCGCCCACGGACGCCTCGCCGAGCGTGTCGCCGTCGGGCGACATCTCCACCATCACGATCGGCGGCTCCGACACGCTCGCGCCGTCGCTCGAGTTCACCCCGGGCCTGACCTACGCGCAGGAGCAGTCGAAGGTCGTGTGGGACGGCGACGGCGAGTACCTGCAGGACGGACAGCCGCTGCTGCTCGACATCTACGGCGCCTCGCTCGACGACGGCACGACGCTCATCAACACCTACGACGGCCTGCCGCGCTCGTTCCTGCTCGCCCCCGAGGTGGTGGGCGAGGAGCTGTACAAGACGCTGCTCGACGTGCGGGTGGGCGCGCGCGTGCTGGTGGTCGCGCCGCCGTCGTTCGGCTCCGACACGGAGGAGCCGCCGATCGCCATGGTGATCGACGTGCTGCCCGACCACGCCGTCGGCACGGACGTCGCGCCCAACCCCGACCTGCCGACGGTCACGCGCGCGCGGAGCGGCGAGCCGTCCGTGGAGATCCCCCAGGGCGACCCGCCCACGGACCTCCAGGTCGCCACCCTGATCCAGGGCTCCGGCGCGCAGGTCAAGGACGGCTCCTACCTCACCGTGCAGTACACGGCCTGGTACTGGGCCAAGGGCAAGGACAAGGACGGCGCGTGGAAGAAGGGCGACGTGATGGAGTCGTCCTGGCCCGTCGACACCGCGCCCTTCGAGCTGCAGATCGGGTCCGGCCAGGTGATCCGCGGCCTCGACGAGGGGCTGCTCGACCAGACGGCCGGCTCGCAGGTCATGCTCGTGGTGCCCCCGAGCTACGGCTACGCGGACAAGGGCACGCTCGTCTTCGTCGTGGACATCCTCGACGTCTGGAACCCGGAGGGGAGCTCCTGATGGGAGTCGCCGTTCGTCTCATCCCGTGCCTCGACGTCGACGCGGGCCGCGTCGTCAAGGGCGTGAACTTCGAGAACCTGCGCGACGCGGGCGACCCCGTCGAGCTCGCCGCCGCGTACGGCGCCGCCGGCGCCGACGAGGTCACCTTCCTGGACGTCACCGCATCGTCCGGCAACCGCGAGACCACCTACGACGTCGTGGGCCGCACCGCGGACCAGGTGTTCGTGCCGCTGACCGTGGGCGGAGGCGTGCGCTCGCCCGAGGACGTTGACCGGCTGCTGCGCGCGGGCGCGGACAAGGTCGGCGTCAACACCGCCGCCATCGCGCGCCCCGAGCTCATCTCCGAGATCGCCCAGCGCTTCGGCAACCAGGTGCTCGTGCTGTCCGTCGACGCCCGCCGCTGCCGCGACGGCGCCTCCACGCCCTCCGGCTTCGAGGTGACCACGCACGGCGGACGCCAGGGCACGGGCATCGACGCGGTCGAGTGGGCGCGCCGCGGCGCGGAGCTCGGCGCGGGGGAGATCCTGCTCAACTCCATGGACGCCGACGGCACCACCGACGGCTTCGACCTCGAGATGCTCGCCGCCGTGCGCGCCGTGGTCGACGTGCCGCTCATCGCCTCGGGCGGCGCGGGCACCGTCGAGCACTTCGTCGAGGCCGCCAAGGCGGGGGCCGATGCGGTGCTCGCCGCGTCCGTCTTCCACTTCGGCACGCTGTCCATCCAGGAGGTCAAGGACGCCATGCGCGACGCCGGGATCGAGGTGCGATGACGGCCCCGACCGCCGCCACCCGCTACGAGACGTCCGGACGCTTCACCCGCAAGGCCGTGCAACTGCTCGCCCACGCGGTCCGCGAGCAGCCCTGGCAGTTCGGCATCGCGGTCGCCGCCGCCGCGGCGTTCAGCCTGCTCACCGTGCTGTTCGGCACCCTGCTGGGCGACGTCACCGACCAGGTGGTCATCCCCGCGGTCGCCGGCGACCCGATCGAGGGTTACTGGGGCCAGCGCACGCAGGACCCGAAGGTCGCCATCTGGCTGGTCGGCGGCGCGTTCCTGCTCATCGGCCTCGCGAACGCGGTCCTGGTGGGCGCGCGCCGCACCGTGCAGGGCTTCGGCGTCGCCGGCGTGGGCGCGAGCCACCGCCGGGTGGTGGCCGATGCGCTGGCGTCGCTTCCGCTCGGCTGGCACCGGTCCAACCCGTCGGGCCGCATGCTGTCCGCGATGTCCTCCGACTCGGAGACCGCGACGTCGCCGCTGCACCCGTTCGCCTTCACCATCGGCTCGTTCGTCATGATGTTCGCGGCCGGCTGGTCCATGTGGCGCATGGACCCGTGGCTCGCGGTCACCGGCCTCGCCGTGGTGCCCATCATCTTCGCCATCAACGTCGTGTACGAGAAGGTCATCACGCCGCGCTGGGACCTCGGGCAGAGCCTGCGCGCCGACGTGTCGACCATCGCGCACGAGAGCTTCGAGGGCGGCACCGTGGTCAAGGCGCTGGGCGCCGAGGACCGCGAGGTGGAGCGCTTCGCGCGCGTCGCCAACGACCTGCGCGACGCCGACACCCGCGTGGGCCACACCTCCGCGTGGTTCGAGCCGCTCATGGACGTCATCGTGCCGCTCGGCGCGGTCGCGCTCATGGTCGTGGGCGCGATGCGCGCCTCCGTCGGGGCGGTGTCCGTCGGCGACGTCGTCTCCGCGATCTACCTCGTCACGCTCATGGCGGTGCCGATCCGCGGCCTCGGCTGGGTGCTCGGCCAGATGCCGCAGGCGCTCGTGGCGTTCACGCGCATCGGCGGCATCGCGAAGGCCGCGACCGAGGTCGACGAGCCCGGCCACACCGAGATCGCGACGGCCGGCGCCGGCGGGGTGCGCTTCGAGAACGCCTCCATCGCCGCCGACGACGGCGACGGCGAGCTCGCCGTGATCCTGCACGACGTGTCGCTCGAGCTGCGCCCGGGCACCGTGACCGCGCTCGTCGGCTCGACCGGCTCGGGCAAGTCCACCGTCGCGCTGGCGACCGCGCGCCTCGCGCGCCCCTCGACCGGCGCGGTGACGCTCGACGAGACCGACCTCGAGGCGATCGCGCGCCTGGGCGACCACGTCGCCCTCGTGCCGCAGACCGCGTTCGTGTTCTCGGGCACGGTCCGCGACAACGTCACCCTCGGCGGCGACTTCACCGACGACGAGGTGTGGGAGTCCCTGCGCCGCGCCAACGTGGTCGACGTGGTCGAGCGCCTCGGCCGCGACGGCCGGACGGGGCTCGATGCCGTGCTCGCCGAGCGCGGCATGAACCTGTCCGGCGGCCAGCGTCAGCGCCTGGCTCTCGCGCGTGCGCTGGTGCGCGAGCCGCGCGTGCTCGTGCTCGACGACGCGACCAGCGCCGTCGACCCGCGCGTGGAGCGCGAGATCCTCACGGGCCTGGCGGGGGAGGACGGCCCGACCGTCCTGGTCATCGCGTACCGGTTGGCGTCGATCATGCTCGCCGACCACATCGTCCACGTCGACCGCGGCCGCGTGGTCGACGCGGGGTCCCACGCCGAGCTGATCGCGCGCGACCCCGGCTACCGCGAGCTGGTGCTCGCCTACGAGGAGGACTCCCGGCGTCAGGCCGAGGAGCAGGCGGGATACGTGGGATGAGCGAGGACATGACCTTCCGTCGGCTGTTCAGGCGCGGCATGGAGCTGAGCCCGGAGTTCCGCAAGGGGCTCGGGGTGACGCTCGCCCTCGCGGCGATCGCGGCCTCGGGCCGTGCCGCCACGCCGTTCCTCACGCAGCGCGTGACCGACCTGGGCCTCATGGCGCCCGGCGGCGTCGATATCGGCCTCGTGGCCGGCTACGCCGCCGCGGGCGCGGTGGTGCTGATCGTGGCCGCCTCGCTGTCGTACATCGTGCGTCGCCGCATGGTGACCGCCGCGGAGGCGGGCCTCGCGACGCTGCGGATCCGCGCGTTCGGCAAGGTCCACGAGCTGTCCGTGCTCACGCAGAACGAGGAGCAGCGCGGCCGGTACGTGTCACGCGTCACGGGTGACGTCGAGACGATGCGCGACCTCATGCAGTGGACCGGCGCCGCGATGATCATCTCCGCGATGGAGGCCTGCGTGGTCTTCGTGGTGATGCTCGCGTACTCGTGGCAGCTCGCGCTCATCGTGCTCGTCGCCTTCGTGCCGATGTCGCTCACGCTCGTGTGGATCCAGCCGCGCATCAGCGAGGCGTTCTCGCGCGTGCGCGGCCGCATGGCGGACCTCATGGGCCGCACCTCCGAGCAGCTCGTCGGGGTCTCGACGATCCGCGCCTACGGCGTCCAGCAGCGCATGCGCGACCAGCTCGGCGGCGACATCGACGCGATCCTCGCGGCCGAGAAGCGGGCCTCGCTGCTCGCGTCCGTGACGTTCTCCTCGACCGCGTTCGGCCAGTCGCTCGCGACCGGCATCGCGCTCGTCGGCGGCACGCACCTCGCGCTCGCCGGGGAGATCTCCGTCGGCACCGTCGTCGCGTTCGCGTTCCTCGTGTACATGTTCGCGGGCCCGCTCATGTGGATCATCGAGATGCTCGCGGAGATGCAGCGCGCCCTCGTCGGCTGGCGCCGCGTCGTCGAGCTGGTCGACGAGAAGATCACCATCCCCGATCCCGGCGAGGACGGCACCGCTATCCCGCACGGCCGCGGCGACCTCGTCATGGACGGCATCCGCCTCACCTATCCCGGCGGCCCGGAGGTGCTCAAGGGCATCGACCTGCACCTCCCCGCGGGCAAGCGACTCGCGCTCGTCGGCACCACCGGGTCCGGCAAGACCTCGCTCGCGCGCCTCATGTCCCGCTTCTTCGACCCCACCGAGGGCACCGTGCACGTCGGCGGCGTCGACCTGCGCGAGGTGCCCATGGGCTCGCTGCGCCGGTCCGTCGCGGTGGTGCCGCAGGAGGGCTTCCTGTTCGACGGCTCGGTGCTGTCCAACCTGCATTACGCGGTCCCGGACGCGCCCCACGAGGAGCTCGAGAGCCGCGCCCACGCGGCGTTCGAGTCGCTCGGGCTCGAGGGGTGGGTCAAGACGCTTCCCCACGGGTTGGACACGCACGTCGGCCCGCGCGGCGAGTTGCTCTCGGCCGGCGAACGTCAGCTGGTGTCGATCGCGCGGGCGTACTTGCGCGACCCCGACCTGCTCATCCTTGACGAGGCAACGTCCGCCGTGGACCCTGCGACCGAGGTGCGCATCTCGCGCGCGCTCGAGTCGCTCATGCAGGGCCGCACGGCGGTCGTCATCGCGCACCGCCTGTCGACCGCGGAGCGCGCCGACATCGTGGGCGTGATGGAGCACGGCGAGCTCATCGAGCTGGGCCACCACGACGAGCTGGTCGCGGCCGGTGGCACGTACGCCGGCCTCCACGAGGCCTGGGTGGCGCAGACCCGCGACTGAACCCGCGCATCGTCCCTGGAAAGGTGACGCGGATCACGTCCCGCGCGACGGGCGTGGCGTGGTCGCGCGCGGGGCGGCGATGGTTGGATGGGCGCGGGGCCGTGGACGATGCGGCGCCCGGGTGAGGAGCATGACGTGACGGAGTCCTTGGCGGCCAGCGTGCGAGGCCTGCGCCTGTCCGCGTTCGACGCGCACCTCATCCGGCTCGAGTCGCTCACCGTCCGCGAGCTCGTGGCGCTGTCGAAGGCGCGCAAGATGGGCCTGACCGAGGTGTTCGACCTGCTGTCGGACACCGACTACCTGGTGTCCGACTGGCACGCCTCGTGGAAGGCGGCCTACGACCTGGTCCAGCGGGTGTGCCTCGAGCACGGGCTCGAGGGGCTGCCCCCGATCTGCTCGGCCGCGGCCGACGTCGCCGCGTGCCAGGGCCTCGCGCGGCTGTTCGGCTCGGACGTGTCGATCGACATCCACCTCACGCTGTCCGAGCCGTGGCGGTACGTGATGGAGCGCAACGGCGGGCGCTGAGCCCGTTCACGCCGACCGCGTTCCACACGGATCCTGCATTCGGCGCCGCTCGACTCGGCGTTTGCCGCGCGAGTTGCATCCCAGAGCGCTCCCACCAGGCGGCTCGTGTGGAGGGGTGCATCGGTGCGAGGCGTCACCCGTGGAAGGATGGGCTGCATGCCTCTCGACGCCGACCTCGCAGCGCGCCTCAAGCGCGACCCCGCCGGACTCGTCTGCGCCGTGGTCCAGCAGCATGACACCCGCGAGGTGCTCATGGTGGCGTGGATGAACGACGACGCCCTGCACGAGACCCTCACCAGCGGCCGCGCCGTCTACTGGAGCCGTTCGCGCCAGGAGCTGTGGCGCAAGGGCGACACCTCCGGCAACGTCCAGCGCGTCGTGCGCGTGAGCCTCGACTGCGACGGCGACGCGCTGCTGCTCGAGGTCGACCAGCAGGGTCCGGCCTGCCACACGGGCACCCGCACGTGCTTCGAGGCCGGGGGAGACCTGGGCGCCGTGAACGGCCTGGAAGGCGCCGCATGACCGCCGTGTCCGTCGAGTGGGGCCAGACCTGGCCCACGCTCGAGGGCTTCGTCGACCTCGGCGCCTCGCACCGCGTGGTGCCCGTGGTCCGCCGCCTGCTCGCCGACTCGCTCACACCCGTCGCCGTCTACCGCGCCCTCGCGCAGGAGCGGCCCGGCACGTTCATCCTCGAGTCCGCCGAGCCCGACGGCTCCCGCGCGCGCTTCTCGTTCGTGGGCGTGCGCAGCCGCGCGATGCTCACCGTGGACGGGGACGATGCGCGGTGGAGCGGGGACGTCCCCGTGGGCCTGAGCGACGGCGCGCCCCTGCAGGCCATCGCGCACGTGCTGGACGAGATGCGCTCCGAGGCGATCGAGGGCCTCCCGCCGCTCACGGGCGGCATGGTCGGCGTGCTCGGCTGGGACATCATCCGCCAGTGGGAGCCGACCCTGCCCATGAAGGCGCCACGCGAGCTCGACGTGCCCGACGTGCTGCTGCTGCTCGCGACCGACATCGCCGCGATCGACCACCGCGACGGCTCGGTGTGGCTCATCGCCAACGCGGTGAACGCCGATGCTCAGGAGACGGGCATCGAGAACGCGTACGCCGACGCCGTCGCGCGTCTCGACCGGATGGAGCGAGAGCTCGCCGCCGCCGTCCCCGGACCGCTGTCCGTCCTCACCGACGGCCCGGAGCCCGAGATCGCCCAGCGCAGCGCGCCGGGCGAGTACGAGAAGGCCGTCGACTTCGCCAAGGAGGCGATCCGCGACGGCGAGGTGTTCCAGATGGTGCCCTCCCAGCGCTTCGACGTCGCGTGCGACGCGACCCCGCTCGAGGTGTACCGCGTGCTGCGCACCCTCAACCCCAGCCCGTACATGTACTACTTCCAGCTCGAGGACGACCAGGGCCGCGAGTTCGCGGTCGTCGGCTCGAGCCCCGAGTCGCTGTGCACAGTCAAGGACGGCCGCGTGTCGACCTTCCCGATCGCGGGCTCGCGCCCGCGCGGCGCGACCCCGGCGGAGGACAAGGCGCTCCAGGAGGAGCTCCTCGCCGACCCCAAGGAGATCGCCGAGCACGTCATGCTCGTCGACCTCGCGCGCAACGACCTCGTCAAGGTGTGCGAGCCCACCTCCGTCGAGGTGGTCGAGTTCATGCAGGTCAACCGCTACTCGCACATCATGCACATCTGCTCGACCGTCGTCGGGAGCCTCGAGAGCCCCCACGGCGCCCTCGACGCGTTCCAGGCGGTGTTCCCGGCCGGCACGCTCTCGGGCGCACCCAAGCCGCGCGCCATCGCGCTCATCGACGAGATCGAGCCCACGCGCCGCGCCTTCTACGGCGGCGCGGTCGGCTACCTCGACTTCGCCGGCAACATGGACATGGCCATCGCGATCCGCACCGCGCTCATCGCGGACGGCACCGCCCACGTCCAGGCCGGCGCCGGCGTGGTCGCGGACTCCGTGCCCGCGAACGAGGCCGCCGAGACCCGCCACAAGGCCGCCGCGCTCATCCGCGCGATCGCCACAGCGACGCGCCTGGCGACGTCCCCGGCTTCGCTACACTGACGCGCAATCCTTCCAGTCCCCGAGGAGCAACAATGTCGAGCATCCACCTGGAGCCCCAGGACCTTCCCGAGATCGCGCCGCACAACCACGGCAAGACGCGCGCCGCCTGGGTCACCAACGTGGGCCTCGTGATCGCAGCCCTGATCATGTCCGTCGGCATCGCGATCCCGGTCCACCCGCTGACCTTCGCCGGCATCGGGGTCGCCGTCGTGTCGCTCGCCGCCGGCGCCGTCCTGCGCGCGCTCGGCCACGGTCAGCCGCTCGCCTAGGCACCCTGTGCCGGAACCTTGGGGCGTCCTTGGGCGTCCCTTGACGGCGGTAGCATGACCGCTATGGGAGAGGGTGGAATGAGCGTTCTCGACAGCATCGTGGGAGGTGTGCTCGAGGACCTCGCGGTCCGCCAGGAGCTCACCTCCATGGACCAGCTCAAGGAGCGCGCCGCGCGCCTCCCGAGCGCCCTCGACGCCCGGGCCGTGCTGGCCCGCGACGAGGTGGGCATCATCGCGGAGGTGAAGCGCTCGAGCCCGTCGAAGGGCGAGCTCGCCGACATCGCCGACCCGGCGCTGCTCGCCACCGAGTACGCCGCCGGCGGCGCGTCGGTCATCTCCGTGCTCACCGAGCAGCGCCGCTTCAACGGCTCGCTCACGGACCTCGACGCGGTCCGCGCGAAGGTGGACATCCCCATCCTGCGCAAGGACTTCATCGTCACCCCCTACCAGGTGTGGGAGGCGCGCGCCCACGGCGCGGACGTCGTCCTGCTCATCGTCGCGGCGCTCGAGCAGCTCGCGCTCGAGAGCCTGGTCGAGCGCGTCCACTCGCTCGGCATGCTCGCGCTCGTCGAGGTGCACGATGCGGAGGAGGCCAAGCGTGCCGCCGACGCCGGCGCGACGGTCATCGGGGTCAACGCCCGCAACCTGCGCACGCTCGAGGTCGACCGCACCACGTTCGCGCGTGTCGCCCCGCACATCCCCGACGGCATCCTCAAGATCGCCGAGTCGGGCATCCGCGACAGCCACGACGTGGTCGAGTACGCCCGCCTGGGCGCCGACGCCGTGCTGTGCGGAGAGGCGCTGGTCAAGGACCGCGACCCGCGCGCGACCGTGGCGGAGATGGTCGCCGCCGGCGCCCACCCCGCGCTGCGTTCGGTTCGTCCGTGACGGGCTCGCTCCAGTCGGCCCCGGGGCCCTTCTTCGGCGAGTTCGGCGGGCGCTTCGTGCCCGAGGCCCTCATGGCGGCCCTCGACGAGCTCACCGACGCGTACGACAAGGCGCGCATCGACCCCGCCTTCACCGGCGAGCTCGAGCGCCTCGCCCGCGACTACACGGGCCGCCCCAGCATCGTCACCGAGGTGCCCCGCTTCGCCGCCCACGCCGGCGGCGCCCGCGTGTTCCTCAAGCGCGAGGACCTCAACCACACCGGCTCGCACAAGATCAACAACGTGCTCGGCCAGGCGCTGCTCACCAAGCGCCTGGGCAAGTCCCGCGTGATCGCCGAGACCGGCGCCGGCCAGCACGGCGTCGCGACCGCGACCGCGGCGGCGCTCATGGACCTCGAGTGCGTCATCTACATGGGCGAGGAGGACACCGAGCGCCAGTCGCTCAACGTCGCCCGCATGCGCCTGCTCGGCGCCGAGGTGATCCCCGTCGCGACCGGCACCCGCACCCTGCGCGACGCCATCAACGAGGCGTTCCGCGACTGGGTCGCCAACGTCGACACCACCAACTACGTGTTCGGCACCGCGGCCGGCCCGCACCCCTTCCCGGCGATGGTGCGCGACTTCCAGCGCGTCATCTCGGTCGAGGCGCGCGAGCAGATGCTCGCCCTCGGCGGACTGCCCGACGCCGTCCTCGCGTGCGTGGGCGGCGGCTCCAACGCGATCGGCTCGTTCGACGCCTTCCTGGACGATGCATCGGTCCGGCTTATCGGCTGCGAGGCCGCGGGCGATGGGGTCGAGACGGGACGCCACGCGGCGACCCTGACGGGCGGCCGCCCCGGCATCCTCCACGGCTCGCTGTCGTACATCCTCCAGGACGCCGACGGCCAGACGCAGCCCTCCCACTCGATCTCGGCCGGCCTGGACTACCCGGGCGTCGGCCCCGAGCACACATGGCTGTCGAGCATCGGCCGCGCCGAGTACTGGCCCGTCACCGATGCCGAGGCCATGGAGGCCTTCCGCCTGCTCACCCGCACCGAGGGCATCCTGCCCGCCATCGAGTCCGCGCACGCCCTCGCCGGGGCGATCCGGCTCGGCAAGGAGCTGGGTCCCGGCGCCACGCTGCTCGTGACCCTGTCGGGGCGCGGCGACAAGGATGTGGAGCAGGCCGCCCGCTGGTTCGACATGCTCCCGGAGGAGGACGCGTGAGCGCCCTGACCGACCGCCTCGACGCGTGCAAGGCCGAGGGGCGCGCCGCGCTCGTCGGCTACCTGCCCGTCGGCTACCCCGACGTCGAGACGTCGATCGCCGCCATGCGCGTGCTGGTGGAGGCCGGCTGCGATGTGGTCGAAGTCGGCCCCCCGTACTCCGACCCGGTGCTCGACGGCCCCGTGATCCAGCACGCGGCCGCGGTCGCGCTCGAGCGCGGCGTCACGGTGGACGATGCGTTCGTCGCCGTGCGCGCGGTCGCGGAGGCGGGCGCGGTGCCGGTCGTGATGAGCTACGCGAACCTCATGCTCCAGCGTGGTTGGGACCGCTTCGCCGCCGACCTCAGGGCCGCCGGGGGCGCGGGCGTCATCACGCCCGACCTCACCCCGGACGCCGCCCCCGAGTGGGTGGACGCGGCGCGCGCGGCGGAGGTCGACACGATCTTCCTGGTCGCCCCGTCCACGACGCGCGAGCGCATGCGGCTCACGTGCGACGCCACGCGCGGCTTCGTGTACGCCACCCCGCTCATGGGCGTGACGGGCGAGCGCGCCGCGCTGGGCGACGCGGCCGAGCGGGTGGTCCGCGAGGCACGCGAGGCCGGTGCCGAGCGCGTCTGCATCGGCGTGGGCGTGTCCACCGGCGAGCAGGCGGCCGAGGTCGCCGGCTTCGCCGACGGCGTCATCGTCGGCACGGCCTTCGTCCGCGCCCTGGGCGACGAGGGCGACCTCGAGCGCCTGCGCGCCAAGGTGGCCGAGCTCGCGGCGGGCGTGAGGTCGGCCGCGTGAGGACCTTCATCCCCAGCCCGCCCATCGAGTGGAGCTCGTTCTCGATCGGCCCGCTCACCATCCACGCCTACGCGCTCTGGATCATGCTCGGCATCGTGGTGGCCGTGTGGCTCACCACGCGGCGCTGGGTCGAGCGCGGCGGCGACCCCGAGGCCGTCTACGACATCGCGTTCTGGGCGATCCCGTTCGGGATCGTCGGCGGGCGGATCTACCACGTCATCAGCACGCCGGCCCCGTACTGGGGGCCGAACGGGCACCCGTGGGACGCGCTCAAGATCTGGAACGGCGGCCTGGGCATCTGGGGCGCGATCGCGCTCGGGGCGCTCGGCGCGTACATCGGCGCCCGGCGTGCGGGCGTGAGCTTCACGGCCTTCGCGGACTCCGCGGCGCCCGGCGTGCTCATCGCACAGGCGATCGGCCGCATGGGCAACTACTTCAACCAGGAGCTCTTCGGCGGCCCCACCACGCTGCCGTGGGGCCTCGAGATCGACCCCGCCTTCCGCCCGGACGGCTACGCGCAGTTCGCGACGTTCCACCCGACGTTCCTCTACGAGCTGCTGTGGAACCTCGCCGGCGCGGCGCTCATCATCTACCTCGACCGCCGTCTCAAGCTGTACGGCGGCCGCGTGTTCTGGCTGTACGTCATCGTGTACGTGTCGGGACGCATCTGGATCGAGCACCTGCGCATCGACGAGGCGGTCACGGTCCTGGGTCTCCGGATCAACGAGTGGGTGTCGGTCGTCGTGCTGCTCGGCGCCATCGGCGCGTTCGTGGGCCTAGGATGGCGGCAGCGCAAGGCGCCCGAGCGACCGGACCGGTCGCTGCTCGCGGCGCCCGCCTCCCACCCCGAGGACGATGCTGCGCCTGGCGTCGATGGAACGTCTGATGTCGCCGACACCCAGGGTGACGGCCCCACCGGGGCCTGAGCACGGGATTCCGCGCCTGCCGTCGTTCGCGGTAGGCTGAACGCCCGTGTCAACACCGGGTCGACGGCGCCCCGAAATCTACGAATGTCCCCGTACTCCCGGGGACGCTTAAGGACGGTGTGATGGTCGCGCATCTTGGCGCTCCCCAGCCTGCGACGGGGCTCTACGACCCCGCGTACGAGCACGACGCGTGCGGCGTCGCCTTCGTGGCGACCCTGCGCGGGACGGCGGGCCGGGACATCGTCGATGCCGGCCTCACCGCGCTGAAGAACCTCGAGCACCGCGGCGCCGTCGGCGCCGAGACGGAGACCGGCGACGGCGCGGGCCTCCTCACCCAGGTGCCCGATGCGTTCCTGCGCGAGGTCGCCCCGTTCGAGCTGCCCGAGGCGGGGGAGTACGCCGTCGGCATCGCGTTCCTCACGCCCGGCTCCGAGGCCGCCGAGGTGGCCGCGTTCGAGTCCGCCGCGGACCAGGAGGGCGTGACCGTCCTCGGCTGGCGCGACGTGCCCACCAACCCCGAGCCGCTCGGCCCGAGCGCCCGCGGCGCCATGCCGACGTTCCGCCAGGTCTTCCTCGCGGTCGACGGGGTGTCCGGGATCGACCTCGACCGCCGCGCCTACCGTGTGCGCAAGCGCGCCGAGAACGCTGGCGGCCCCTTCTTCGCGTCGCTGTCGTCGCGCACCCTCACGTACAAGGGCATGCTCACGACCTACCAGCTCGAGCAGGTCTTCCCGGACGTCACGCACCCGCTGTTCGCGTCCGAGCTCGCGCTCGTGCACTCGCGCTTCTCGACCAACACGTTCCCGTCGTGGCCGCTCGCGCAGCCGCTGCGCGGCATCGCGCACAACGGCGAGATCAACACCGTCCGCGGCAACCGCAACTGGATGGCCGCGCGCGAGGGCATGCTGCGCTCCGAGCTGCTGGGCGACCTCGCGCCGCTCATGCCGGTGTGCACGCCCTCCGCGTCCGACACCGCGTCCTTCGACGAGGTCCTCGAGCTGCTGCACCTGGGCGGCCGGCCCATCCAGCACGCGCTGCTCATGATGATCCCCGAGGCGTGGGAGAACAACGAGGCGATGGACCCCGCCCGCCGCGCCTTCTACGAGTACCACTCGGCGCTCATGGAGCCGTGGGACGGCCCCGCCGCGCTGCACTTCACCGACGGCACCGTCATCGGCGCCACGCTCGACCGCAACGGCCTGCGCCCCGGACGCTTCTGGGTGACCGACGACGGCCTCGTCGTGTGCGGCTCCGAGGCCGGCCTGCTCGACCTCGACCCCGCGAAGGTGATCCGCAAGGGCCGCCTCCAGCCGGGCCGCATGTTCCTCGTCGACACCGGCGCGGGCCGCATCGTCGAGGACGAGGAGATCAAGTCCGCCCTCGCGGAGGAGCAGCCGTACGAGCAGTGGGTCGCCGACAACGCGATCCGCCTGTCCGAGGTGCCCGACCGCGAGCACATCTCCCACTCGGCCCGCTCGGTCCAGCGCCGTCAGCGCGCCTTCGGCTACAGCGAGGAGGAGCTCAAGATCCTGCTCGCACCGATGGCCCGCGAGGGTGTCGAGCCGATCGGCGCGATGGGCTCCGACACCCCGATCGCGGTCCTGTCGCAGCGGCCGCGCCTGCTGTTCGACTACTTCGTGCAGATGTTCGCGCAGGTGACCAACCCGCCGCTGGACTCCATCCGCGAGGAGATCGTCACTGCGATCGGCGGCGCGCTCGGCCCCGAGCCGAACCTGCTCGACGCGACCCCCGAGCACGCGCGCAAGATCATCATCGACTTCCCGGTGATCGACAACGACGAGCTCGCGAAGATCCTGCACATCGACCGCGACCCCAAGCGTCGCGGGGTGTTCTCGGCGCGCAAGATCCGCGGCCTGTACCCGGTCAAGGGCGGCGCCGAGGCGCTCGACCAGCGCCTGTCGGAGATCTTCCGCGAGGTCGACGAGGCGATCGAGGACGGCGTGTCCTTCCTCGTGCTGTCCGACCGCGACGCGAACCCGGACCTCGCGCCCATCCCGTCGCTGCTGCTCACGTCGGCCGTGCACCACTACCTCGTGCGCACGCACCGCCGCACTCAGCTGTCGATGGTCGTCGAGGCCGGCGACGTCCGCGAGGTCCACCACGTCGCGCTCCTCATCGGCTACGGCGCGGGCTGCGTCAACCCGTACCTCGCGATGGAGACGGTCGAGGACCTCGCCAACCGCGGCTACCTCGGCGACGTCACCCCCGAGAAGGCGACGCGGAACCTCATCAAGGCGCTCGGCAAGGGCGTCCTCAAGATCATGTCCAAGATGGGCATCTCCACCATGGCGTCCTACCGCGGCGCGCAGGTGTTCGAGGCGATCGGCCTGTCCAAGGAGCTCGTCGACCTTCACTTCAACGGCACCCCCAGCCAGATCGACGGCGTCGGGCTCGACGTGGTCGCCGCGGAGGTCGCGGCCCGCCACGCCGACGCGTACCCGGCGTCCGGCGAGCTGCCGCCGCACCAGCGCCTGCGCACCGGCGGCGAGTACCAGTGGCGCCGCGACGGCGAGGAGCACCTGTTCGACCCGGAGACGGTGTTCAAGCTCCAGCACTCGACGCGCACCCGCCGCTACGACGTGTTCCAGGAGTACACGGACCGCGTCGACGAGCAGTCCAAGCGCCTCATGACGCTGCGCGGCCTGCTCGAGCTCAACTCGGGCCTGCCCGCCGTCGACATCGACGAGGTCGAGCCGATCAGCGAGATCGTCAAGCGCTTCAACACGGGCGCCATGTCGTACGGCTCCATCTCGCAGGAGGCGCACGAGACGCTCGCGATCGCGATGAACCGCCTCGGCGGCCGCTCCAACACCGGCGAGGGCGGCGAGCCCGTCGAGCGCCTGTACGACCCCGAGCGCCGCTCCGCGATCAAGCAGATCGCGTCGGGCCGCTTCGGCGTCACGAGCGAGTACCTGGTCAACGCGGACGACATCCAGATCAAGCTCGCGCAGGGCGCCAAGCCCGGCGAGGGCGGCCAGCTGCCGGGCAACAAGGTCTACCCGTGGGTGGCCGAGACCCGCCACGCGACCCCCGGCGTGGGCCTCATCTCCCCGCCGCCGCACCACGACATCTACTCGATCGAGGACCTCAAGCAGCTGATCCACGACGCGAAGAACGCCAACCCCAAGGCGCGCGTCCACGTCAAGCTGGTGGCCGAGGTCGGCGTCGGCACCATCGCCGCGGGCGTCGCCAAGTGCAAGTCCGACGTGGTCCTCATCTCGGGACACGACGGCGGCACCGGCGCGAGCCCGCTGAACTCGCTCAAGCACGCCGGCGCCCCGTGGGAGATCGGCCTCGCCGACACCCAGCAGACGCTCGTGCTCAACGACCTCCGCGACCGCATCGTGGTCCAGGTCGACGGCCAGATGAAGACCGGCCGCGACGTCGTCATCGCCGCCCTGCTGGGCGCCGAGGAGTTCGGCTTCGCGACCGCCCCGCTGGTGGTCGAGGGCTGCATCATGATGCGCGTCTGCCACCTCGACACCTGCCCGGTGGGCGTCGCCACCCAGAACCCCGAGCTGCGCTCGCGCTTCTCGGGCAAGCCGGAGTTCGTCGAGACCTTCTTCGAGTTCATCGCGACGCAGGTCCGCGAGCACCTCGCGGCGCTCGGCTTCCGCTCCATCGCGGAGGCCGTGGGCCACGTCGAGGCGCTCGAGACCCGCGCCGCGATCGCGCACTGGAAGGCGCAGGGTCTCGACCTCGCGCCGATCCTCGCGCGTCCCAAGGCCGGCGCGGCGCTCATGAACTCGACGACGCAGGACCACGGCCTCGACGAGGCGCTCGACAACACGCTCATCGCGCAGGCCCAGCCCGCGCTCGAGCGCGGCGAGCCCGTCCGCATCGTCAGCGACGTGCGCAACATCAACCGCACCGTCGGCACGATGCTCGGCTACGAGGTCACGCGCCGCTACCGCGGCGAGGGCCTCGCGGACGACACGATCGACGTGACGTTCCGCGGCAGCGCCGGCCAGTCGTTCGGCGCGTTCGTCCCGCGCGGCATCACGCTGCGCCTCGAGGGCGACGCGAACGACTACGTCGCGAAGGGCCTGTCCGGCGGCCGCATCGTCGTGCGTCCCGCCCGCGAGTCCATGCTCGACGAGACGCGCGACGTCATCGCGGGCAACGTGGTCGGCTACGGCGCCACCGGGGGAGAGATCCTTCTGCGCGGCCAGGTCGGCGAGCGCTTCCTCGTCCGCAACTCGGGCGTGACCGCGGTCGTGTCGGGCGTGGGCGACCACGGCCTCGAGTACATGACCGGCGGCACGGCCGTGATCCTCGGCCGCACGGGCCGCAACCTGGGCGCAGGCATGTCGGGAGGCACGGCCTACGTGCTCGACCTGCGGCCCGAGCGCGTCAACGCGCAGTCCGTGGCCTCGGGGGAGCTCACGCTGAGCCCGCTCGACCCCGAGGACCAGGTCATCGTCCGCACGCTCGTCGAGCGGTTCGAGGCCGAGACCCACTCGCCGGTGGCGCGCGAGCTGCTCGCCGACTGGCCGATGACGGTTGCGCGGTTCACGCGCATCCTGCCCGCACAGTACGCACGCGTCCGCGAGGCGCTGTCCGAGCTCGACGCCCGTGGCGGCGATCTCACCGCCCCCGGTGCGTGGGCCGAGTTCCTGGAGGTGACCGGTGGCTGACCCGCGTGGATTCCTGAAGGTGCGCGAGCGGGAGGTCCCGCCGTACCGTCCCGTTCCCGTCCGCCTGCGCGACTGGAGCGAGGTCAAGGACGAGCTGGGGCGCGACGAGGTGGTCCTCAAGCGCCAGGCCGGACGATGCATGGACTGCGGCATCCCCTTCTGCCACCAGGGCTGCCCGCTGGGCAACCTCATCCCCGAGTGGAACGACCTCGTGTGGCGCGGCCAGTACGCCGACGCCATCGAGCGGCTCCACGCGACCAACAACTTCCCGGAGTTCACGGGCCGCATCTGCCCGGCGCCGTGCGAGACGTCGTGCGTGCTGGGCATCAACCAGCCCGCCGTCACCATCAAGAACGTCGAGGTCGAGATCATCGAGCGCGCGTTCGAGGACGGCAACGTCACGCCGCACATCGCGCAGCGCCACACCGGCAAGACGGTGGCCGTGGTCGGCTCGGGCCCCGCCGGCATGGCGGCCGCCCAGCAGCTCACGCGCGCCGGCCACACGGTCGCGGTGTACGAGAAGGACGACCGCATCGGCGGCCTGCTCCGCTACGGCGTGCCGGACTTCAAGATGGAGAAGCACGTCATCGACCGCCGCGTGGCGCAGATGGACCGCGAGGGCACCCGCTTCCGCACGGGCGTGACGATCGGCACCGACATCACCTGGGACGACCTGCGCGCCCGCTACGACGCCGTGCTCATCGCCACGGGCGCCCCGGTCGAGCGCGACCTGCCGATCCCGGGCCGCGAGCTCGACGGCATCCACTTCGCGATGCCGTACCTGCACCAGGGCAATCAGGCCGCCGCGGGCGACGAGGTCGTGCACCAGATCCACGCCCAGGGCAAGCACGTCATCGTCATCGGCGGCGGCGACACGGGCTCCGACTGCATCGGCACGGCCCTGCGCCAGGGCGCCGCGAGCGTCACCACGCTCGCCATCGGCAAGAAGCCCCCGACGGAGCGTCCCGACAGCCAGCCGTGGCCCACCGACCCGCGGCTCTTCGAAGTGTCCTCGAGCCACGAGGAGGGCGGAGAGCGCGACTACCTCGCGTCCACCGTCGAGTTCCTCGGCGACGAGAACGGTCACGTGCGGTCGCTCCGCGTCGCCGTGACGCAGTACAACCCCGACGGATCCCGCACCCCGACCCCGGGGACCGAGCGCGAGATCCCGGCGGACCTGGTCCTCATCGCGATGGGCTTCACTGGGCCAGAGGTCACGAACCTCCAGGCACAGTCCCAGGTAGCGTTGACAACGCGCGGTCAGATCGAGCGCGCGCACGACTACGCGACCACCCAGGAGGGCGTGTACGTGGCCGGCGATGCCGGTCGCGGAGCGTCCCTCGTCGTCTGGGCGATCGCGGAAGGACGAGCGGCCGCGGCCGCCATAGATGAATACTTGTCAGGGAGCACCGAGCTCCCGGCGCCGGTGACGGCGCACACGACGGCGCTTCGCGCCTGAACGAGGTTGGAGAACATGCGTAACGCGAAGATTGTCTGCACGATCGGACCGGCCACGTCGCCGATCGACCAGATGCGCAAGCTGGTGGGGGCGGGCATGGATGTCGCCCGTATCAACCGCAGCCACGGCTCCTTCGAGGAGCACGAGAACGTCTACCGCAACATCCGCCAGGCTGCCGAGGAGCTCGGTCGCAACGTCGCCGTCCTCGTGGACCTCCAGGGCCCGAAGATCCGTCTCGAGAAGTTCGCGGACGGCCCGCACGAGCTCGCCGTCGACGACGTCTTCACGATCACCACGCGCGACGTGGTGGGCACCAAGGACATCTGCGGCACCACGTTCAAGGGCCTCCCGGGCGACTGCAAGCCCGGCGACATCCTCCTCATCGACGACGGCAAGGTCCGCCTCGAGGTGACCGAGGTCGTCGACGGCACCGACGTCGTGACGAAGGTCGTCGTCCCGGGCCCCGTGTCCAACAACAAGGGCATCAACCTCCCGGGCGTCGCCGTGTCGGTCCCCGCGATGTCGGAGAAGGACGAGGAGGACCTCCGCTGGGGCCTCCACCTCGGCGCCGACTTCATCGCCCTGTCGTTCGTCCGCTCCGCCAAGGACTACGACGACGTCGCCCGCATCATGGCCGAGGAGGGCATCGTCCGCCCGGTCATCGCGAAGGTCGAGAAGCCGCAGGCCGTCGAGAACCTCGCCGAGATCGTCGACGCGTTCGACGGCGTCATGGTCGCCCGCGGCGACCTCGGCGTCGAGCTCCCGCTCGAGGAGGTGCCGCTCGTCCAGAAGCGCGCCATCGAGCTGTGCCGCTCGCAGGCCAAGCCGGTCATCGTCGCCACGCAGGTCCTCGAGTCGATGACGCACTCGCCGGTCCCCACGCGCGCCGAGACCTCGGACTGCGCCAACGCGATCCTCGACGGCACCGACGCGGTCATGCTCTCCGGCGAGACCTCGGTCGGCGACTTCCCGATCGTCACGGTCGAGACCATGGCCCGCATCGTGAAGAACACGGAGGAGAAGGGCTACTCGCGCATCGCGCCGTACCTCTCGACCCCGCACACGCGCGGTGGCGCCGTCACCCACGCCGCGGCCGAGATCGCCGAGAACCTCGACATCAAGTACATCGTGACGTTCACCCAGTCGGGCGACTCGGCGCTGCGCATGTCGCGCCTGCGTCCTTCGACCCCGATGCTGGCGTTCACGCCCGACGCGGCCACCCAGAAGCGCCTCGCGCTCTCCTGGGGCATCCACGCCGAGCTCGTCAACAAGGTCGACTCGACCGACGAGATGGTGACGCTGGTCGACACCTACCTCAAGGAGTCGGGCCGCGCGGTGGACGGCGACTACGTGGTCGTCGTGTCCGGCACCCCGGTGGGCGTGCCCGGCACCACGAACTCGATCTTCGTGCACAAGGTCGGTCAGGTCCGCGGCTAAGCGCCACGCCTGCACACGACAGGACCCCGTCGGCCTCGGCCGGCGGGGTCCTCGTCGTTCACGGGACGATGCGTCAGTCGCCCTCGCGCATCTCCTCCCAGTCGCGCGGGCCCAGGTCGGGCACCTTGCGCTCGTAGCCCTGCGCGAACAGGGGCGAGGAGATGAGGAAGTCCGCGGTCGAGACGTTGGAGGCCATCGGGATGTTCCACAGCGCGCCCAGGCGCAGCAGCGCCTTGACGTCCGGGTCATGCGGCTGCGGCTCCAACGGGTCCCAGAAGAAGATGAGCATGTCGAGCCGGCCCTCGGCGATGCGCGCACCGATCTGCTGGTCGCCTCCCACAGGACCCGACAGGAACCGGTGGATCCTGAGGCCCAGCTCGTACTCGAGCATCGTGCCCGTGGTGCCCGTCGCATAGAGGTGGTGCGGGGAGAGCGAGCCCTTGTTGAACGAGGCCCACTCGAGCAGCTCGGCCTTCTTGTTGTCGTGCGCCACGAGCGCGATGTGCATCGGCGCGTGCGCCGCGGGCGTGTCGGTGGTGGTCATGCTCCGAGCATCCCACGGGCCGCGACGTGCGCGTCACCGGGACCGTCGTCCCAGGAACGATGCGTACCCCGGGTGGGATTCGAACCCACAACACCGCGGGTTTGAGCCGCGTGCCTCTGCCAGTTGGGCTACCGGGGCGGGGGCACTAGGCTATCGCCTGTGACTGATGCGAACGACACCACCCAGGCCGAGCCGGCGATCCCGGCCACCACGCGCGCGCGTCGCGCCGTTGTCGCGGAGGACGAGGCGCTGATCCGCATGGACATCGTCGAGACCCTGCGCGAGGGCGGCTACGACGTCGTCGGCGAGGGCGCCAACGGCGAGGAGGGCGTCGCGCTCGCGCGCGAGCACAAGCCCGACGTGGTCGTCATGGACGTGAAGATGCCCGTGATGGACGGCATCACCGCGGCCGAGCAGATCGCGAAGGAGCGCATCGCGCCCGTGGTCCTGCTCACCGCCTTCTCGCAGACCGAGCTGGTCGAGCGCGCGCGCGACGCCGGCGCCATGGCGTACGTGGTCAAGCCCTTCACGCCGGGAGACCTGCTGCCCGCCGTCGAGATCGCCGCGTCGCGCTACGTCGAGATCCGTGCGCTCGAGAACGAGATCGCGGACATCACCGAGCGCATGGAGACCCGCAAGAAGGTCGAGCGCGCGAAGGGCCTGCTCATGGAGAAGATGAAGCTCAACGAGCCCGAGTCCTTCCGCTGGATCCAGAAGACCTCGATGGACCGCCGTCTCACGATGCGAGAGGTCGCGGAGGCCGTGATCGAGCAGATGGGTGGAAAGTAGCCCAAACCGTTCGGGGGACGGCGTTTTCTGTCACGGAATCGTGATAGACACGACGCGAACGTGAAATCTTCCCACGCTAGGTTGACGCTTACCGCCACCGGATATCGCCGGTGGCGAGTCAACCGAGGCGAGATCATCTCGCCGAGTGGGAGGAAACAACATGGCACGATGGAACTCCATCGCGCGAGGCGCGGCATTCGCCGCCGTCGCGACCCTGTCCCTCGCCGCGTGCTCGACGGACTCCAGCAGCGGAGACTCGAGCGCGGACGCCAGCACCGGTGGTGGTGCGTCGGGTGAGCCCCTGAAGGTCGGCACGTTCCTGCCGGTCACGGGTTCGCTCGCGTTCCTCGGCCCGCCGGAGATCGCCGGCGTCAAGCTCGCCATCTCGGAGATCAACGAGGCGGGCGGCATCTTCGGCGCGGACGTGTCGCTCAAGGAGACGGACTCGTCCGACGCCGACAACCCGACCATCGGCTCCCAGTCGATCAACGACCTGATCTCGGACAACGTGTCCGCGATCATCGGCGCGGCGTCCTCCTCGGTGACGCTCAACGTGATCGACGACGTCGACGCGGCCGGCATCGTCATGGTGTCGCCCGCCAACACCTCGACGTCGCTGTCCGGCTACTCGCCGTACTACTTCCGCACCGCCCCGCCGGACACGGCTCAGGGCGCGGCGGTCGCCGACCTGATGATGACCGACGGCGCGAAGAACATCGCGGTCCTCGTCCAGAACGACGACTACGGCACCTCCTTCCGGAACGTGGTCCAGGAGACGGTCGAGGCCGCCGGCGGCACGATCACCTACGGCACCTCGGGCCAGGAGATCGACCCCAAGGCGACCAACTACGAGGCGGACGTCCAGAACGCCCTCGCGACCAACCCCGACGCCATCCTCATGATCGCGTTCAACCAGACCGCGCAGATCATCCCCGCCCTCGTCAGCTCCGGCTACGACGCGACGAAGATCTACATGACGGACGGCAACACGGCCGACTGGTCCGAGACCTTCGACCCGGGCACGCTCGAGGGCGGCAAGGGCACCATCCCCGGCGCCGCCGCCGACGACGCCTTCAAGAAGCGTCTCGACGAGGCCAACGGCAGCACGCTGAGCGACTACTCCTACGGCCCCGAGTCGTACGACGCCGTCATGCTCGTCGCGCTGGCCGCGCTCAAGGGCGGCTCCTCGGCCCCCGACGACATCCAGGCCAACATGGCCGCGGTGTCGGGCTCGACCGGCGGCACCGAGTGCACCGGCTGGGTCGAGTGCTCGGGTCTGATCAACGACGGCTCGGAGATCGCGTACAAGTCGATCTCGGGTGCCGGCTCGTTCAACGACCAGAACGACCCCACGACCGCCATCATCGGCGTGTACCAGTACGACGAGAACAACGTCCCGCACCGCGTGGACGAGGTCGCCTGGTCCGCCTCCTGATCGACGGATCCTCACGGAAGGGCCCCGGCTTCGGCCGGGGCCCTTCCCGCGTTCCCGGGCGCCACGCCGCGCGGTGAGCGGCTCCCGGGGATCCGTTCCGCGCGCTCTCCGAATTCACGTGGTTGCGAACGCGGGAGGGCCGCGATGAGGGCCGCCATGCCGGCCTGGCACCCTCAGAGGGGCGCCAGACGCGCACGGAACCCGCGCATCGTCCCGATGGACGCAATGATCCGCCGCGGCCGATTCGCAACCCCGTGAAAACGGAGAGCGTCGCGGGGAGGTGCACCCCGCGCCCCCCGCATCGTCCCCGGGCAAGCGGAAGGCCCCGGCCCACCGTGGGGGTGGAGCCGGGGCCTGCGGGCGAGGGACGAGGCGCTACGCGCCGAGCGTGCCGAGGTACAGCTCGATGACCTTGGGGTCCTTGAGCAGCTCGCGGCCGGTCGCCGAGTAGGCGGCCGTGCCCTGGTCGAGGACGTAGCCGCGGTCGCAGATCTGCAGGCAGCGGCGGGCGTTCTGCTCGACCATGATGACGGTGACGCCGGTCTGGTTGATCGCACGCGTGCGGACGAAGGTCTCGTCCTGGCGGGCGGGGGAGAGGCCGGCGCTGGGCTCGTCGAGCAGCAGCACCTTCGGGTCCATCATGAGCGCGCGCGCCATGGCGACCATCTGGCGCTCGCCACCCGAGAGCGAGCCCGCCCGCTGGTCCTTGCGGTCGATGAGCACGGGGAACAGGTCGCCGACCACCTCGAGGCGCTGCTTGTACGTCTTGGGGGCCTGGAAGGCGCCCATCTCGAGGTTCTCCGCGATCGTCAGCGACGGGAACACGTTGTTCGTCTGGGGGACGAAGCCGATGCCGCGGCGCACGAGCTGGTCGGCGCGGAGGTTCGTGATGTCGTCGCCGTCGAGGTTGAACGAGCCGCCGGTGACGGGCACCAGCCCGAACAGCGCCTTGAGGAACGTCGACTTGCCGGCTCCGTTGGGGCCGATGATCCCGACCAGCTCGCCGCGCTTCACCTCGAGCGTGCAGCCGTTGAGGATGGAGACGCCGGGGATGTAGCCGGCCCAGACGTCGTCCGCGGTGATGAGGACGTCGTTCGTGTCGGTCATCAGAGGTCCTCCCCGAGGTCGGTGTCGTGATGCGCGCCGAGGTAGGCGTCCTGGACGGCCTCGTTCTGCATGACCGAGCCGGCGGGACCCTCGGCGATGAGCTTGCCCTGCGCCATGACGGCCACCCAGTCGGAGATGCGGCGCACCATGTGCATGTCGTGCTCGACGAAGAGGACGGTCATGCCCTCCTCCTTGAGCTCGATGATGTGGTCGAGCAGCGACTCGGTGAGCGCCGGGTTGACGCCCGCCATCGGCTCGTCGAGCATGACCATCGTCGGCTTCGACATGAGCGCGCGCGCCATCTCGAGGAGCTTGCGCTGGCCGCCGGACAGGGAGCCGGCCGAGTCGTCACGCTTCTCGTAGAGCTTGAAGCGGTGGAGGAGCTCGTGGGCCTGCTCGGTGATCTCCCGCTCGCGGGCGCGCCAGAGCGGCGGCACGAACGCGGTGAAGAAGTTCTCGCCGGGCTGGTCCTGCGCGCCCAGGCGCATGTTCTCCATGACCGACATGCCCTCGAGAGCCTTGGTCAGCTGGAACGTGCGGACCATGCCGGCGCGCGCGACCTTGGCCGGCGGCATCCCGCGTAGCGGCTGGCCGTCGAACGTGCCCGTGCCCTCCTGCGCCTGGTCGAAGCCGGTCAACAGGTTGAAGAACGTCGACTTGCCGGCGCCGTTCGGGCCGATGAGCGCCGTGATGGTGTTGCGCTGCACCTCGAAGTGAGCGACGTCCACGGCGGTGAGGCCGCCGAAGCGGCGCTTGACGCCGTCGGCGACGAGGATCGCGTCGGGCTTGGCGACGCCCGGTACCGGATCGATGCCGGCGACGATGGTGGGATCAGGCATGGAAGGCCAGCTCCTTCTTGTTGCCGAGCAGGCCCTGCGGCCTGAAGATCACGAGCAGCATGAGCGTCACACCGACCAGCATGAGCGCGAACGGCTCGATGACGGTCGACGGCATGATCGACTCCGGGATGAACAGCTTGGCGAGGCCCTTGACCAGGCTCAGCGCCGTCCAGAACACGATCGACCCGACCACCGGGCCGAAGACCGTCGCGGCGCCGCCGAGCAGCAGCAGGGTCCAGATCCAGAACGTGGTGGCGCGGCCCATCGAGTCCGGCTGGACCGAGTTGCCGAGCGACCAGATCACGCCGCCGAGGGCGCCGATGACGCCGCCGATGATGAGGGCCTGCATCTTGTACCAGTAGACGTTCTTGCCGAGCGAGCGCACGGCGTCCTCGTCCTCGCGGATGCCCTTGAGCACGCGTCCCCACGGGGAGCGCGACAGGCGCCAGAAGACCAGGAGCATGAGCCCGACGAAGGTCCACGCGACCAGGCGCAGCCACCACGAGTTGGACGCGGAGCCGTGATAGGTCCACCACAGCACGGTGATGCGCTCGTCTGGGAACGGCGACAGGTCCTCGAAGGGGCCCTTGTACTCGTTGCCGCGGATGCCGACGGACGCGCCGGTGAGGTTGACGAACGTCTGCGAGCGTCCGGCGTATCTCACGATCTCGGCCGCGGCGATGGTGACGATCGACAGGTAGTCGCCCTTGAGCTTGAGCGTGGGCCAGCCCAGGATGGCGCCGAAGACGATGGCGGTGCCCATCGCGATGAGGATCGCGGCCCAGATCGGCAGCCCGTTGCGGATCGAGATCGCGTAGCCGTACATGCCCAGGAGCATGAAGCCCGCCTGGCCCATGTTGAGGAGGCCGGTGAGTCCGAAGTGGAAGTTGAGGCCGATCGCCGCGATGGCGAAGGCGGCGGTCGCGGGGGCGAAGCTCTCGCCCAGCGCGTCGATGAGGAGATCCATGTCAGCCCACCCTCTCCGCGCGGCCCAGGATTCCCTGCGGCCGGATCAGCAGCACCACGATCAGGATCACGAGTGCCGACGCGTACTTCATGTCCGGGGCGACCACGACGGTGGAGACCTCCGTGACGATGCCGATGACGAGCGCGCCGACGAGCGCGCCGAAGGCCTGACCCAGGCCGCCGAGCGTGACGGCCGCGAACATGAGCAGCAGCAGGCGCGCGCCCTGGTCGAACGACAGGCCGTTCTCGTACAGCGCGAGCAGGATGCCGCCGAGCGCGGCGAGCGCCGCCGCCATCACCCAGACGAGACGGATGATGCCGTCGACGCGGATGCCGGACGCGGAGGCGAGCGCCGGGTTGTCGGCGATCGCGCGGGTCGCGCGTCCGAGGCGGGTGCGCAGCAGGAAGAAGGCGACGCCGGCGAGCGCGATGAGCGCGATCACGACGGACAGCAGCGTCTGCCGGCCGATGTAGTAGTCGCCGAAGGTGAGGCGCGAGTCGATCGACGTGGTGAGGCGGTAGCGCTCGCCGCCGACCCACCACTGGAACAGGTTCACCAGCGCGAGCGAGAGGCCGATGCTCACGATCATCTGCTGCAGCGCGGCGATCCGGCGCCGGCGCAGCGGGCCCCACAGGAGCTTGTCCTGCAGCCATCCGGTGCCGCCCGCGATGATGATCGCCACGATCGCGGCGATCGGCAGCGGCAGCCCGATGTTGAACTGCGCCGGGATCAGCGGCAGCGACACGTCGCTCTTGGTGGTGAGGAAGTACGTCAGCACCGCGCCGAACGTCACCTGCTCACCGTGGGCGAAGTTGCTCAGGCCGGTCGTGCCGTAGATCAGCGACAGGCCCACCGCGGCGAGCGCGAGCAGGATGCCGAACACGGTGCCGTTGATGAGGCCCTGGACGACCAGCTGGGACTTGGGCGTGTTGGCCGGGGCGACCACCGGGTCGACCGTGGTCGCGGCCGCGTGATCACCCCCCAGCACCAGCGACGCGATGACGAATGCTGTGGCCGCGACCAGCAGCAGTGCGACCGCTTTGAGCAGCCGTGTGTCGGGTTTGGTGATCACCGTTCTCCCTCCGATTGGGCGACACCCTAGACCCGGCGTGTTAACGGCGTGTTGTGGACATGCTTTGTCGGCGTTTCTAGGCGTGTTCCAGCCCTGACGATGCGGGACATATCGGGCGTCCCGGGTCTCGCGGGGCTGGGGGAGGGGTGCGCGGCGGGGTCAGCGCGGCGTGCGCACCGCGCAGGTGAGCCGCGCCGAGGCGAGCAGCGCGCCGTCCTCGTCGGTGACGTCGATCCTGTAGGCCGCGATGGTGCGGCCGAGGTGGAGCGCGGTGGCGGTGCCCGTGACGATCCCCTCGCGCGCGCCGCGCACGTGCGTGATGTTGAGGTCGACGCCCATCGCGACGCCATCGGGGTGAATCGACTTCGCGTGCGCGTCGGCGGCCACCGACGCGAGGGTCTCGGCGAGGACTCCGGAGGCCCCGCCGTGAAGCAGGCCGGCCGGCTGGGTGTTGCCCTCGACGGGCATCGTCCCCACCGCGCTGTCGGGGGTGACCGTCATGATGGAGATGCCCATGCGGGCGATCAGCCCGACCTCGAGCGGGGGGTACGGGCGGGGGTCGTCGGCGTCTGACATGAAGATAGGTTGGCACCCGTGACCGAATCCACCAAGGGAACCCTCCTGCTCGTCGACGGACTGTCGATGGCCTTCCGAGCCTTCTTCGGGCTTCCGGTCGAGAACTTCGCGACCTCGACCGGCGTGTCGACGAACGCCGTGTACGGCTTCACGACGATGCTGGCGACGCTGCTCAAGGACAACGACCCCACCCACGTCGCCGTGGCCTTCGACCTGCCGGGCGGCACGTTCCGCACCGAGCGCCTGCCGTCCTACAAGGGCACGCGCGACGCGACCCCGCCGGAGTTCGAGCCGCAGGTGCCGCTCATCCGCGAGATGCTCGGCGCGCTCGGCGTCGCGGCGGTCGACAAGGCCAACTTCGAGGCCGACGACCTGCTGGCCACCTACGCGCGCCTGGGCCGCGAGGCCGGCATGCGCGTCCTCGTCGTGTCGGGCGACCGCGACACCATCCAGCTCGTCAACGACGACGTCACGCTGCTCTACCCGCGCAAGGGCGTCTCGGACCTGGTCCGCTTCACTCCCGACGCCGTCGTGGAGAAGTACGGCGTGCGGCCCGAGCAGTACCCCGACATGGCCGCGCTGGTCGGTGAGACCAGCGACAACCTGCCGGGCGTGCCCGGCGTGGGGCCCAAGACCGCCGCCAAGTGGATCACCACGTACGGCGGGCTGCCCGGCATCCTCGACGCCGCCGACGACGTCCCGGGCAAGGCCGGCCAGTCGCTGCGCGACCACCTCGATCAGGTGCGGCTCAACCGTGAGCTCAACCACCTGCTGACCGACCTCGACGTCGCGGTCCCGCTCGCGGACCTCGAGTTCGGCGGCGGCGACGCCGCCGAGATCCACCGCATGTGCGACGCGCTCCAGTTCCGCACGCTGCGCGACCGCCTCATGCCGTTCGTCAAGGGGGACGATGCGGGGGAGACGGCCGTCGAGACCGTGGCCGTGGTGGTCCGCTCGGAGGGCGCGGTCGCGGCCATCACCGCGATGACCGGCCCGGTCGCGCTGCACGTCGAGGGCAGGGGCGGCGTGGACGCCGACGCGTGGGCCCTGGGCGTCGCCGACGCCGCCGACGCCGCGTGGGGCGTGGACCTCGCCGCCCTGTCGCCCGCGGACGAGGCGACGCTCGGCGCGTGGCTCGCGGACGCATCGGTCCCCAAGGTCCTCCACGCCGCGAAGGACGGCTGGCACGCCCTCCGGGCGCGCGGCTGGGAGCTGGCGGGCATCGTCGGCGACACCCAGATCGCGGCGTTCCTGGTCAACCCCGACCAGCGCGGCTTCGACCTCGAGCAGATCCTGCAGCGTCACATGGGCGTCAGCCTCGACGCCGGGCCCGCCGCGGGCGAGCTGGACCTCGGCCTCGGAGGCTCGGCCGCCGAGACCGCCGGCGAGCGTGCGGCCCACGTGCGCGCCCTCGCGGCGGTGCTCGACCCGATGGTCGCGGAGCGCGGCATGGCCGACCTCTACCGCGACCTCGAGATCCCGCTGGTCACGGTCCTGGCGTGGATGGAGCACGCCGGCATGGCCGTCGACAGGTCCACCCTGGCCGGCCTGGCCGACGAGACCCGCGCCCGCGCCGACCGCGCGGCCGAGGACGCGTACGCCGCGATCGGCGGGGACCGGGTCAACCTCGGCTCGCCGAAGCAGCTCCAGGAGGTGCTGTTCGACCGCCTCGGCATGCCCAAGACCAAGAAGATCAAGACGGGCTACACGACCGACGCATCGTCCCTCCACGACCTCAACGAGAAGGCGCCGCACCCGTTCCTCACCGCGCTGCTCGCGCACCGGGACGCGACCAAGCTGTCGCAGATCATCGAGACGCTCGCGCAGGCCGTGCAGCCGGACGGCCGCATCCACACCACCTTCTCGCAGGTCGTCGCGGCCACGGGGCGCCTCAGCTCCAAGGACCCGAACCTCCAGAACATCCCGATCCGCACCCCCGAGGGCCACCGCATCCGCGAGGCGTTCACCGTAGGTGGCGGCTTCGAGACGCTCGTGACGGCCGACTACTCGCAGATCGAGATGCGCATCATGGCGCACCTGTCGGGCGACGCGGGCCTCATCGAGGCGTTCGCGGCGGGGGAGGACCTGCACCGGTTCGTGGGCTCCCGGGTCTACGGCGTCGCGCCCGAGGACGTCACCCCGGAGATGCGCTCCCACGTCAAGGCGATGTCCTACGGACTCGCGTACGGGCTGTCGTCGTTCGGACTCGCGCGGCAGCTGAGCCTGCCCGTCGGGGCGGCCCAGGCGCTCATGGACGACTACTTCTCCCGCTTCGGCGGCGTGCGCGACTACCTCCAGGCCGTGGTCGAGCAGGCGCGCAAGGACGGCTACACCGAGACGCTGTTCGGCCGTCGCCGCTACATCCCCGACCTCACGTCGACCAACCGGCAGCGCCGCGACATCGCCGAGCGGGTCGCGCTCAACGCCCCCATCCAGGGCTCCGCGGCGGACCTCATCAAGCGCGCGATGCTGGGCGTGGACCGCCGCCTGAGGGACGAAGGTCTGGCATCCAGGCAGGTACTCCAGGTGCATGATGAGCTCGTGGTCGAGACAGCCCCGGGTGAACGCGCGGCGGTCGAGGCCATCCTCCGGGAGGAGATGCGCGCCGCCGGCGATCTCAGCGTCCCTCTCGATGTCAACGTCGGAACGGGCGGTGACTGGCGCACCGCTGGACACTAGGGTTGGTGCCATGCGAATCGGACTTCTCACGGGCGGCGGAGACTGCCCCGGCCTGAATGCTGCGATCCGGGCGGTGGTGAAGAGGGGGACCTCGGAGCTGGGCTGCTCGATCGTCGGGTTCAACAACGGCTGGCAGGGCGTGATCGACGGCGACGCGAAGCCGCTCACCAGGGACGACGTGTCGGGGATCCTCGTGCACGGCGGGACGATGCTGGGCACCGCCCGGTGCCACCCGCACAAGGTCGAGGGCGGCATGGAGGCCGTCAAGGAGACGTTCGAGAACGAGAAGCTCGACGGGTTCATCTGCATCGGCGGCGACGGCACGCTCAAGGCGGCGGGCAAGGTCTCGAAGGAGCTCGGCGTGCCGGTCATCGGCATCCCGAAGACCATCGACAACGACGTGGTCGGCACGGACGCCGCGATCGGCTTCGACACCGCGGTGTCGATCGCGACCGAGGCGATCGACCGCCTCCACTCGACCGCCGAGTCGCACAACCGCGTCATGGTCGTCGAGCTCATGGGCCGCCACAGCGGCTGGATCGCCGTCACCGCGGGCATCGCGGGTGGCGCCGACATCATCCTCGCCCCCGAGGAGCCGTTCGACATCGACGTGATCGCCAAGCGCATCAAGCACCGTCACCGCTACAAGAACTTCTCGATCGTGGCCGTCGCCGAGGGCGCGCTCCCGGCCGAGGGCTCCAACTGGACGGGCAAGGCCACGATCGACGAGAAGGGCAACCCCATCGCCGGCTCGATCGGCCACGAGGTCACCAAGGCGATCGAGGCGGCCACGGGCTTCACGTCGCGCCTCACGGTGCTCGGCTACGTGCAGCGCGGCGGCGTGCCCACCGCGGCGGACCGCCTGCTCGGCACCCGCATGGGCGTCGCGGCGATCGACGGCATCGTCGCGGGGGAGAGCCACAAGTTCACCGCGCTGCAGGGCGACCACATCGTGCTCGAGCCGTTCGACACCATGATGGGCAAGACCAAGTGGGTGCCCGAGGAGCTGCTCATGGCGGCCCGCGGCCTCTGAGGCAGTCCGACCGGCCCGGGGAGCAGGCGCGATCGCGCGCCGCCCCCGGGCCGTCGCATTGCCCCGGGGGCGCCCGACGGGGTAGTATGTCCGATGGTCTGGCGCGCCCGCGTGCCGGTCCACAACCATCCATACGATCCCTGTCCACCGGAGCTACTCCTTAATGTCCGTTTCCACCCCCGACTCCCAGATCGCTGTCAACGACATCGGCACCGCTGAGGACTTCCTCGCTGCCGTCGACGCGACCATCAAGAACTTCGACGACGGTGACCTCGTTGAGGGCACCATCGTCAAGGTCGACCGTGACGAGGTCCTCCTCGACATCGGTTACAAGACCGAGGGTGTGATCCCCTCGCGCGAGCTCTCCATCCGCCACGACGCCAACCCGGATGAGGTCGTCAACGTCGGCGACACCATCGAGGCGCTCGTCCTCACCAAGGAGGACAAGGAGGGTCGCCTGATCCTCTCGAAGAAGCGTGCGCAGTACGAGCGCGCGTGGGGCTCGATCGAGAAGATCAAGGAAGAGGACGGCGTCGTCTCCGGCACCGTCATCGAGGTCGTCAAGGGCGGCCTCATCGTGGACATCGGTCTCCGCGGCTTCCTCCCGGCCTCGCTCGTCGAGATGCGCCGCGTGCGCGACCTCGCGCCCTACATCGGCCAGTCCATCGAGGCGAAGATCATCGAGCTCGACAAGAACCGCAACAACGTGGTCCTGTCGCGCCGTGCCTTCCTCGAGCAGACGCAGTCCGAGGTGCGCTCGTCGTTCCTCACCGCGCTCGCGCCGGGCCAGGTCCGCAAGGGTGTCGTCTCCTCGATCGTCAACTTCGGCGCGTTCGTCGACCTCGGCGGCGTGGACGGCCTCGTGCACGTCTCCGAGCTGTCGTGGAAGCACATCGACCACCCGTCCGAGGTCGTCTCGGTCGGCCAGGAGGTCGAGGTCGAGGTCCTCACCGTCGAGATGGACCGCGAGCGCGTCTCGCTGTCGCTCAAGGCGACCCAGGAGGACCCGTGGGCGGTCTACGCCCGCACCCACGCGATCGGCCAGATCGTCCCGGGCAAGGTCACCAAGCTCGTCCCGTTCGGCGCGTTCGTCCGCGTCTACGAGGGCATCGAGGGCCTCGTGCACATCTCGGAGCTGGCGACCCGCCACGTCGAGCTGCCCGAGCAGGTCGTGTCGGCCGACGAGGACGTCTTCGTCAAGATCATCGACATCGACCTCGAGCGTCGCCGCATCTCGCTGTCCATCAAGCAGGCCAACGAGGGTGTCGACCCGCAGGGCGAGGACTTCGACCCCGCGCTCTACGGCATGACCGCAGAGTACGACGCCCAGGGCAACTACCTGTACCCCGAGGGCTTCGACCCCGAGACGCAGGAGTGGCGCGAGGGCTTCGAGGAGAAGCGCGAGGCCTGGGAGGCCGAGTACGCCAAGGCGCACGAGCGCTGGGAGGCGCACAAGGCGTTCGTCGCGAAGCAGGACGCTCAGGCCGCCGAGGCCGAGGCCACCGCTCCCGCGGCATCGTCGTCGTCGTCCGCTCCCCGCAAGGGCGGCCGCAAGGCCGACGGCCCGACCTCGTACTCGTCGCAGGACGAGTCGTCGTCGGACATGGGCACCCTCGCCTCCGACGAGCGCCTCGCCGCTCTGCGCGAGAAGCTCACCGGCGGCAACTAAGCCCCAAGCTCGATCGAAGGCCGTCACCCTCCGGGGTGGCGGCCTTCGTCGCATCCGGCCTGGATTGGCGCCCGTCGGAGGGGCATGCTTGACTGCCCCCGTGCTTCGCATCGGCCTCACCGGGGGGATCGCCTCGGGCAAGTCCACCGCCTCCGCGCGCTTCGGTGCGCTCGGGGCGCGCGTCATCGACCACGACCAGCTGGCGCGGCGGGCGGTGGAGCCCGGTTCGGCCGCGCTCGTCGACATCGCCTCGGAGTTCGGCGACCGCGTGATCGCGGACGGCGCGCTCGACCGCTTCGCGCTCGCCGCGATCGTGTTCCGCGACGAGGGCGCGCGGCTGCGCCTCAACGCGATCGTCCACCCGTACGTCATCGCGATGGGATCCGCGGCGGACCGGCAGGCGCGGCGCGAGGGCGTCGGCGTGATCGTGCACGACATCCCGCTGCTGCTCGAGAGCGGCCAGGGCCCCGACTTCGACCTGGTCGTCACGGTCGCTGCGCCCGAGGACGTGCGCGTGCGGCGCATGGTCGAGACGCGCGGCATGACGGCGGACGATGCGCGGGCCCGGATCCGCGCGCAGGCGACGGACGAGCAGCGGGCCGCGATCGCGGACGTGGTGCTCGACGGCTCGGGCGCGGTCGAGGACCTCGACGCGCAGGTCGACGCGTTCTGGTCGTTGAACGTCCCCCGGTGACGCCGCCGCGGCGGGCGGCCGCCGCATCGTCCTGTCGGAGGCCCGGCGTACCGTGGACCCCATGAGCAGCCCCGACCTCCGCCGCAGCGAGGCACCGTTCCAGGTGATCTCCGAGTACCAGCCGTCAGGCGACCAGCCGAAGGCCATCGACGAGCTCGCGCGCCGGATCCAGGCGGGGGAGCGGGACGTCGTCCTCCTCGGCGCGACCGGCACCGGCAAGTCCGCCACCACGGCGTGGCTGGTGGAGCGGCTCCAGCGGCCCACGCTGGTGATGGCGCACAACAAGACCCTCGCGGCGCAGCTCGCGAACGAGTTCCGCGACCTGCTGCCGAACAACGCGGTCGAGTACTTCGTCAGCTACTACGACTACTACCAGCCCGAGGCGTACGTCCCGCAGACGGACACGTTCATCGAGAAGGACTCGTCCATCAACGAGGAGGTCGAGCGGCTCCGCTACTCGGCCACCAACTCGCTGCTGACCAGGCGCGACGTGATCGTGGTGTCGTCGGTGTCGTGCATCTACGGCCTCGGCACGCCCGAGGAGTACATCCAGGGCATGGTGACGCTCGCGATCGGGGACGTGCTCGACAGGGACTCGCTGCTGCGCGAGTTCGTGCAGATGCAGTACTCGCGCAACGACCTCGCGTTCACGCGCGGCACCTTCCGCGTGCGCGGCGACACCATCGAGATCATCCCGGTCTACGAGGAGCTCGCGATCCGCATCGAGATGTTCGGGGACGAGGTCGAGGCGCTCTACACGCTCCACCCCCTCACCGGCCAGGTGGTGGAGAAGCGCACGCAGGCGCACATCTTCCCGGCATCGCACTATGTGGCGTCCGAGCAGCGCATGAACGCCGCCATCTCGACCATCGAGAAGGAGCTCGAGGAGCGCCTGCAGGAGCTCGAGCGGCAGAACAAGCTGCTCGAGGCGCAGCGCCTGAAGATGCGCACCACGTTCGACCTCGAGATGATGCGCTCGGTCGGGACCTGCTCGGGCATCGAGAACTACTCGCGGCACATCGAGCAGCGCGCGGCGGGCACGCCGCCGCACACGCTGCTCGACTACTTCCCGGAGGACTTCCTGCTCGTCATCGACGAGTCCCACGTCACGGTGCCGCAGATCGGCGCGATGTACGAGGGCGACTCGTCGCGCAAGCGCACGCTCGTCGAGCACGGCTTCCGCCTGCCCTCCGCACTGGACAACCGGCCGCTCAAGTGGCCCGAGTTCCAGGAGCGCGTCGGCCAGACGGTCTACCTGTCCGCGACGCCCGGCAGGTACGAGCTCGAGCGCGCCGACGGCGTCGTCGAGCAGATCATCCGTCCCACGGGCCTCGTCGACCCGAAGATCGTCGTCAAGCCGACCGAGGGCCAGATCGACGACCTGTTGGAGTGCATCCGGGAGCGGGTCGAGAAGGACGAGCGCGTCCTCGTCACCACGCTGACCAAGAAGATGGCCGAGGACCTCACCGAGTACCTGGGGGACCGCGGCGTCCGCGTCGAGTACCTGCACTCGGACGTCGACACGCTGCGACGCGTCGAGCTGCTGCGCGAGCTGCGCATGGGCCGCTTCGACGTGCTCGTCGGCATCAACCTCCTGCGCGAGGGTCTCGACCTTCCCGAGGTGTCCCTCGTGTCGATCCTCGACGCCGACAAGGAGGGCTTCCTCCGGTCCGGCACGTCGCTCATCCAGACCATCGGCCGCGCGGCCCGCAACGTGTCGGGCGAGGTGCACATGTATGCGGACTCGATCACGGACTCGATGGCGTCCGCGATCGACGAGACCAACCGCCGTCGCGAGATCCAGGTCGCCTACAACACGGAGAAGGGCATCGACCCGCAGCCGCTGCGCAAGCGCATCGGCGACATCACCGAGATGCTCGCGCGCGAGGAGGCGGACACCGCGCAGGCGCTCGAGCTCGCCAAGAAGGCGCCCACGCCCGGCGGCGGGAAGAAGACCCTGCTGGCGCAGCGACCCGCCGAGGAGCTGTCGCAGCTCATCGAGGACCTGTCGGCGCAGATGCGCGAGGCCGCCGCGGAGCTGCAGTTCGAGATCGCGGCGCGGCTGCGCGACGAGATCGGCGAGCTGAAGAAGGAGCTCCGGCAGATGATCGACGCCGGCTGAGGCGTTCCCGTCCCCATGCGGGCCGGCGGTGGGGTCGCGGCCCCTAGGATGAACCGGTGGAATCGGGACTCGTCTGGGCTGTCACCATCATCGGCGTCATCGCCATCATCGCGTTCGACTTCTACGTCGTCGTGCGCAGGCCTCACCAGCCCACGTTCCGTGAGTCGGTGACCTGGACGCTCTTCTACGTGGGGCTCGCCGCAGTGTTCGGCGTGTCGATGATCGCGTGGGACAGCGCCCAGAGCTCGACCGAGTTCTTCGCGGGATGGCTGACCGAGTGGTCCCTCTCGGTCGACAACCTCTTCGTGTTCCTGGTGATCCTCGCGCGCTTCCAGGTGCCGCCGGAGCATCGCCAGAAGGTGCTGCTGTTCGGCGTCGCGCTCGCGCTCGTGCTGCGCGGCCTGTTCATCGCGGCCGGCGCGGCCGCGCTCAGCGCGTTCTCGTGGGTCTTCTACATCTTCGGCGCGTTCCTCCTCTACACCGCGGTGCACGTCGCCCGTGAGAGCGGGGGAGGCGACGGCGAGGAGGAGTACCGCGAGAACCGCCTGGTCGCGTACGCGCGGCGCGTGCTGCCGACCACCGACGGCTACCGCGACGGCAGGGCCTTCGTGCGTGAGGCCGGCCGGCGCATGGTCACGCCGCTGCTCATCGTGATGATCGCGATCGGCTCGACGGACGTGCTGTTCGCCCTCGACTCGATCCCGGCGATCTTCGGGCTCACCGACGACCCGTACATCGTCTTCACAGCGAACGCGTTCGCGCTCATGGGCCTGCGGCAGCTGTTCTTCGTGGTCGAGGGTCTGCTGAGCAGGCTCATCTACCTCAATGTCGGGCTCGCGATCGTGCTCGCGTTCATCGGCGTCAAGCTCGTGTTCGAGGCGCTGCACCAGAACACGCTGCCGTTCATCAACGGCGGCCACCCGGTCGAGGCGGTGCCCGAGATCCCCACGTGGCTGTCGCTCGGGGTGATCGTGGTCGCGATCGGGGGAGCGGCGCTGGTGTCGATCGTCGTGTCGGGGCGGCGCGAGGCCGAGGCACCCGCGGAGGACTGATGCGCGCACTGAGGGAGGGGCTCCCGCGGGAGCACCGCTACGAGGACGCGGCGCCCTAGCCCTTCCCCGACGCGACAGGATCCGCTGCCACAAGGCCGCCGAGCGGGGCATGGGCGACAGGATCCGCTGCCGCAAGGGCCGGGCTGAGGCGTCAGGCGGTCCAGGGGCCGCCGGCCGGCCATGTCCGCACCGAGTGCGAGACCACGAGGCCCGCGCGCTGGTACGGGTCGTCCGCGAGCATCGCCTCGATGTCATCGGCGCTGTCGGCCTCGAAGATCAACAGGGCGCCGGGCTCGCCGCCGTCCTCGTAGCGCGAGAACGCCTTGGCGACCCCCTCGTCGACGAGCGTCATGATCCACTCGCGGTGGACCGGACGCATGTCCTCGCGCTCGGCGGAGCGCTCGTCGTAGGAGTAGTGGACGGCGTAGAGGCTCATGTGCTCATCCTTCACCACTGGTGCGTGTCTCGGGTCCGACCTGCTCGAGGATTGTGCGCAGTGCGGCGACGTGGCTGATGTAGGCGTCGCGGCCCGCCGGCGTCGCCTCAACCCAGGTACGCGCCCGCCCTAGTCCGCGAGGCTTGAGGATACGGACGTAGCCCGCGTCGGCAAGCAAGCGCAGATGCTTGCTCACCACAGGAGCGGCGACTTCCAGGATGTCCTGCAACGCCTGGAACTCGACGTCCGTGCCGACCGCCACGAGCGTCGCCATGATCCGCAGGCGGTGGGGAGCATGGATGAGCTCGTCGAACGGCGGTTGGGCCGTCATGTCGCAAGAACCACGTCGTTGCGCAACCGGTAGATCCACCGGTGCCACGTGAACGTCGTGGCCCACGCCGCGGTCGCGCATGCCACGGTCGCCCATGTGAGCGGATGCGCGACGTGGAGCCACACGGCGAAGCAGAGGATCCCGAGCAGGGTCGCGATGCCCGCTGCGAGGGCCGCGGCCTGGCGCTTCGACCATGAGTACCGACGCACGCCGGTCCGCCGAGCTTGACCGAACGCGAGCGCGACCGTGAGCCCCCCGAGCACCGCGGTGCTCGCGAACTTCGGCAGGCCATCCGGGATCAGGATGGTGAGGACGTACGCGGCGACAAGGGTGCTGGAGGCCGCGCTGAACCATGGCGATGGTGTGGTGCGTGTGGCTGCGCGCCGTCGCGTGGCCTCGACCGCGGCAAGCTCCGCGCCGGCCATCTCGTGACTTTCCATATCGGCAACCCTATGACTTGCCGATCTGGAAAGTCCACCGTGCGGCGCAGTGGTGTGGGTTGCCGCGTGCGACGGGCCGTCGCGCTTCGAGGTGCTCAGTGCCCGATTCTTGCGATCTTGCGCACTGAGCACCTCCCAGGAAGCGGGCGCGGTGCTCGGGCGCCAGGCGCGGTGCGTCGAGGTGGCGCCTCCGGGCCGCGACACGCGCGAGTCGAACGTGTGTTCGAAGGCGTTTCCGCGTAGCATGGCCGGGTGAACGACCGTCTCCTCGTCCGCGGTGCGCGTGAGCACAACCTCAAGGGTGTCGACCTCGACCTTCCCCGCGACGCACTCATCGTCTTCTCCGGCCTGTCCGGCTCCGGCAAGTCGTCCCTCGCGTTCGACACGATCTTCGCGGAGGGGCAGCGCCGCTACGTCGAGTCGCTGAGCGCGTACGCGCGACAGTTCCTCGGGCAGATGGACAAGCCCGACGTCGACTTCATCGAGGGCCTCAGCCCGGCGGTGTCGATCGACCAGAAGTCGACCAACCGCAACCCGCGCTCGACGGTCGGCACCATCACCGAGGTCTACGACTACCTGCGCCTGCTCTACGCGCGCGTCGGCACCCCGCACTGCCCGGTGTGCGGCGAGATCATCCAGGCGCAGACGCCGCAGCAGATCGTCGACTCCGTGCTCGCGCTGCCCGAGGGCACGCGCTACCAGGTGCTCGCGCCCGTCATCCGCGGCCGCAAGGGCGAGTACCAGGACCTGTTCGAGGACCTCCAGCAGCAGGGCTTCGCGCGCGCCCGCGTCGACGGCGAGACCGTCCAGCTCACCGAGCCGCCCCAGCTCGAGAAGAAGCTCAAGCACGACATCGAGGTGGTCGTCGACCGCCTGGTGGCGCGCGACGGCGTCCGCCAGCGCCTCACCGACTCCGTCGAGACCGCGCTGCGCATCGCCGACGGCCTCGTCGTGATCGACCCGGTCGACGGCGACATCGAGCCGCGCCGCTACTCCGAGAAGCGTGCGTGCCCCAACGACCACGTCCTCACGCTCGAGGAGATGGAGCCGCGCACCTTCTCCTTCAACGCCCCGTACGGCGCGTGCCCCGAGTGCACCGGCATCGGCATCCGCCTCGAGGTGGACCCCGACCTGGTGGTCCCCGACCGCGACCTGTCGCTCGCCGGCGGCGCCGTCGCGCCGTGGGCCTCCACGTCGAGCGACTACTTCGCGCGCACGCTCACCGCGCTCGCCGACGACCTGGGCTTCTCGATGGACACCCCGTGGAGGGACCTGCCCAAGGACGTCCAGTCCGCGATCCTCACGGGCAAGGACTACAAGGTCCACGTCCGCTTCAAGAACCGCTACGGCCGCGAGCGGCAGTACACCACCGGCTTCGAGGGCGCGATCACGTGGATCGAGCGCCTCCACGAGCAGACCGAGTCCGAGTTCTCGCGCGACCGCTACGAGGCGTACATGCGCGAGGTCCCGTGCCCCGTGTGCGGTGGGGCGCGCCTCAAGCCCGAGGTGCTCGCCGTCACCATCGGCGGCCGCTCCATCGCGGAGCTCGCCGAGCTGTCCATCGCCGAGGCCCGCAGCTTCCTCCAGGAGGCGGACCTCGACGAGCGCGGCCGCCAGATCGCCGTCCAGGTCCTCAAGGAGATCGACGCGCGCCTGGGCTTCCTGCTCGACGTGGGTCTCGACTACCTCACGCTCTCGCGCGCCGCGGGCACGTTGTCGGGCGGTGAGGCGCAGCGCATCCGCCTGGCCACGCAGATCGGCTCGGGCCTCGTGGGCGTGCTCTACGTCCTCGACGAGCCGTCGATCGGCCTCCACCAGCGCGACAACCGCCGCCTCATCGACACCCTCACGCGCCTGCGCGACCTGGGCAACACGCTCATCGTCGTCGAGCACGACGAGGACACCATCCGCACCGCCGACTGGGTGGTCGACATCGGCCCCGGCGCCGGCGAGCACGGGGGAGAGGTGGTCCACTCGGGCACCTACGAGGAGCTGCTGGTCAACGAGCGCTCCATGACGGGCGCCTACGTGTCGGGCCGCCGCTCGATCGCGCTGCCCGAGAGCCGCCGCCCGATCGATCGGAAGCGCAAGGTCACCGTGGTCGGCGCGCGCGAGAACAACCTGCGCGGCATCGACGTGGACTTCCCGCTCGGCGTCCTCACCGCGGTGACCGGCGTGTCCGGCTCCGGCAAGTCGACCCTGGTCAACGGCATCCTCTACACGTCGCTCGCCAACACCCTCAACGGCGCGCGCCAGGTCGCGGGCCGCCACACCCGCATCACGGGCGTCGACCAGCTCGACAAGATCGTCCACGTCGACCAGGGGCCCATCGGCCGCACCCCGCGCTCCAACCCCGCGACCTACACCGGCGTGTGGGACAAGGTCCGCAAGCTCTTCGCGGACACCCAGGAGGCGAAGGTCCGCGGCTACGGGCCCGGCCGGTTCTCCTTCAACGTCAAGGGCGGACGATGCGAGGCGTGCGCGGGTGACGGCACGCTCAAGATCGAGATGAACTTCCTGCCGGACGTGTACGTCCCGTGCGAGGTGTGCAAGGGCGCCCGCTACAACCGCGAGACGCTCGAGGTGCACTTCAAGGGCAAGAACGTGTCCGACGTGCTCGACATGCCGATCGAGGAGGCCGCCCACTTCTTCGAGGCGATCCCGTCGATCGCGCGCCACCTCACCACGCTCGTCGAGGTGGGGCTCGGCTACGTCCGCCTCGGCCAGCCCGCCCCCACCCTGTCGGGCGGCGAGGCGCAGCGCGTCAAGCTCGCCTCCGAGCTCCAGCGCCGCTCCACCGGCCGCACCATCTACGTCCTCGACGAGCCCACCACCGGCCTGCATTTCGAGGACGTCCGCAAGCTCCTCGGCGTGCTCCAGGGCCTCGTCGACAAGGGCAACACGGTGATCGTGATCGAGCACAACCTCGACGTCATCAAGTCCTCGGACTGGGTGATCGACATGGGTCCCGAGGGCGGTTCCGGCGGCGGCATGGTGATCGCGGAAGGCACGCCCGAGGAGATCGCGCGCGCGGAGGGCTCCCACACGGGCCTCTTCCTCGCGGAGATCCTGGGCGCCCCGGCGCCCGCGTGAGGCGTGCGTAGGCTGGCGACGTGACCGACCCCGCCTCGTACCGCCCCGCGCCGGGCACCATCCCGACGCAGCCCGGCGTGTACCGGTTCCGCGACCCGCACGGCCGCGTGGTCTACGTGGGCAAGGCGAAGAGCCTGCGCGCCCGCCTGGCCAACTACTTCCAGGACCTCTCCCAGCTCCACCCGCGCACGCGCGCCATGGTGACCACCGCATCGTCCGTCGAATGGACGGTGGTGCGCAACGAGGTCGAGGCGCTCATCCTCGAGCACACCTGGATCAAGCAGTACGACCCGCGGTTCAACGTGGTCTTCCGCGACGACAAGTCCTACCCGTACCTCGCGGTCACCATGAACGAGCGCTTCCCGCGCATCCAGGTGATGCGTGGCGACCGCAAGAAGGGCGTCCGCTACTTCGGGCCGTACGCCAAGGCGTGGGCGATCCGCGAGACGGTCGACACGCTGCTCACCGCGCTCCCGGTCCGCACATGCGCGCCCGGCGTGTTCCGCAAGGCCGAGCGGCAGGGCCGGCCGTGCCTGCTCGGATACATCGACAAGTGCTCCGCGCCGTGCGTGGGCCGGATCTCGCCCGAGGATCACCGCGAGCTCGCCGATCGCGTGTGCCACGTGCTCGCGGGTGACGCGAAGCCCCTGGTACGCGACCTCACGGAGACGATGCACGCGGCGGCGGAGCGCGAGGACTTCGAGTCCGCGGCGCGCGCGAGGGACCGGCTCCGCGCGCTCGACGCGGTGATGGCCCGCAACGCGATCGTGCTCGACCCGGGCGTCGACACCGACATCTTCTCCCTCGAGGACGACGAGCTCGAGGCCGCCGCCCACGTGTTCCACGTCCGCGACGGGCGCATCGCCGGCGAGCGCGGCTGGGTGGTCGACAAGCCCGAGCCGCTCGACGGCCCCGCGATGGTGAGCCGCCTGCTCGAGGAGGCCTACGGGTCCGTGGATGCGGAGGACGTGCCGCCCGAGGTGCTGGTGCCGCACCTGCCCGGCGACGCATCGTCCCTCACGGAGTGGCTGTCGGGCCTGCGAGGCTCCAAGGTGACGATGCGCGTGCCTGCGCGGGGGAAGAAGGCCGAGCTCGCGACCACGGGCCACGGCAACGCGGTCCAGGTGCTCGAGCAGCACCGGCTCAAGCGCGCGTCGGACATCACCACGCGGTCGGCGGCGCTGCAGGAGCTGCAGGAGGCGCTCGGGCTCACCGAGGCGCCGCTCCGGATCGAGTGCTACGACATCTCCCACACCCAGGGCACCAACCAGGTGGGCTCGATGGTGGTGTTCGAGGACGCGATCGCGCGCAAGCCGGAGTACCGCCAGTTCTCCATCGCGGACGCGGTCGACGACACCGAGGCGATGCACGAGGTGCTGTCGCGGCGCTTCACGCGCTACCTCGAGGAGTCGCGGCTGCCCCCCGAGGAGCGCGAGTCCGCGCGCTTCGCCTACCCGCCGCAGCTCGTGGTGGTCGACGGCGGCCTGCCCCAGGTCAACGCCGCGCGGCGCACGCTCGACGAGGTCGGCGTGCCCGACATCGCCGTGGTGGGGCTCGCGAAGCGCCTCGAGGAGGTGTGGGTGCCGGGCGACGACTTCCCGGTGATCCTGCCGCGCGGCTCCGAGGCCCTCTACCTGCTCCAGCGCGTCCGCGACGAGGCCCACCGGTTCGCGATCAAGCACCACCGCGCCAAGCGCACCAAGGCCATGAAGGTCTCGCAGCTCGACGAGGTCCCCGGCGTGGGCCCGACGCGGGCCAAGGCGCTGCTCACGCACTTCGGGTCGCTCGCGCGCCTCAAGGAGGCGTCGATCGAGCAGATCGCGCTCGTGCCCGGCGTGGGATCGGGCACCGCGCGGACCGTCTACCAGGCCCTCCGGGGCAAGGCTGGCATGCTGGACGCATGATGGACGAGGTCCCCCCGGTCACCTACCCGTCGGGCATCCCGCGCCCGACCTTCGACATGACGGGCGTCGACGCCGAGGTCATGGTGCTCACCGGCATGTCCGGCGCGGGCCGCACCAAGGCCGCCGCGGCCCTGGCAGACCTGGGCTGGTACGTGGTCGACAACCTGCCGCCGCAGCTGCTCGCCGGCCTGGTCGAGATGGTGGGCCGCGGGCGCCACCACCGCCTCGCGGCCGTGGTCGACGTCCGCGGGGGTGACTTCTTCCAGGACGTCGACGCGGTCCTCGACGAGCTCGAGGAGCGCGGCATCACCGTCCGGCTCGTGTTCCTCGACGCGTCCGACGCGACGCTGGTGCACCGCTTCGAGGAGGCCCGCCGGCCCCACCCGCTGCAGGGCGACGGCACCATCCTCGAGGGCATCGCCCGGGAGCGCGCCGCGCTGGCCGCCGTGCGCGAGCGCTCCACCGAGGTGGTCGACACCTCGCACCTCAACGTCCACCAGCTGCGCGACGTCATGACCGAGGTGGCGGGGGAGACCGAGCGACCCCTCCAGGTCAACGTGCAGTCCTTCGGCTTCAAGAACGGGTCGCCGCGCGACGCGGACTTCGTCGCCGACGTCCGCTTCCTCCAGAACCCCCACTGGGAGCCCGAGCTGCGCCCCCTCACCGGGCTCGACGCCCCGGTGCGCGACTACGTGCTCGCGTCCGACGGCGCGCGGGAGTTCGTCGACGGCTACGCGGACGTGATCGCGGGCGTGCTCGACCGCTACCGCGCGCACGACAAGCACTCCGTCACCATCGGCGTCGGCTGCACCGGCGGCAAGCACCGGTCGGTCGCGATCGCCGAGGAGCTGGGTCGCGTCCTCGGCGACCGCGGCTACCAGGTGCGCGTCACGCATCGTGACCGGGAGCCCCGATGACCGGGCCGCACGTGGTCGCCCTCGGAGGCGGACACGGCCTCTACGCGACGCTCACCGCGCTGCGGGGCGCGTGCGAGTCCATCACCGCCGTCGTGACGGTCGCCGACGACGGCGGCTCGTCCGGCCGCATCCGCGCGGAGATGCCCGTCCCGCCGCCCGGCGACCTGCGCATGGCGCTGTCCGCGCTGTGCGAGGACACCGAGTGGGGGAGGACCTGGCGCGACGTCCTCCAGTGGCGCTTCGCGACGGCGGGTCCGCTCGACGGGCACGCCGTCGGCAACCTGCTCATCGCGGGCCTGTGGGACCGCACCGGCGGGATCGTCGAGGGTCTCGACTGGGTGGGCCGGCTGCTGCGTGCCGAAGGCCGCGTGCTGCCCGTGTCCACGGAGCCCATCACGGTGAGCGCCGTCGTCGACTGCGCGGAGGGCCCGCGCCGCGTGGTCGGCCAGGTGGCGGTCGCGACGGCGCCCGGACGGGTGAGGTCGCTCGCGATCGATCCCGTCGACCCCGCGGTCCCGGCGGGCACGCTCGAGGCGCTCGCCTCCTCGGACGCGATCATCCTGGGCCCCGGCAGCTGGTACACCTCGGTGCTCACGCACTTCCTGGTGCCGCGCGTCGCGGCCGCGCTCGTCGACGCCGGCCCGCGCACCATCCTCACGCTCAACATCGCCGACGAGGACGAGGAGACCGCCGGCACCGACCGCGTCGACGACATCGCGGCGCTGCGTGCCGCGGCGCCCGGATTCGTGCCGGCGGCCGTGCTCGTCGACGCGTCGGAGGACGATGCGGCGCTCCGGGCCGCCGTCGAGGCGTGGGGCGCGCGCTACGTCGCGGCGCCGATGCGCGAGCCCGGGACGCTCGACCGCCACGACGCGGCGCTGCTGCGCGAGCAGTATCAGGCGCTCGTGACGTGGGTCCGCTCCGGCGGCACGCCGGTGCGCTGACAGATGGCAGGATTGTCGCCATGGCTTTGACGGCACAGGTGAAGGACGAGCTCGCCCGCGTCCCCCTCGAGAAGGTCTCCGCACGCAAGGCGGAGATCGCCGCGACCCTCAGGTTCGCAGGCGGGCTGCACATCGTGTCGGGACGCATCGTGATCGAGGCGGAGCTGGACACGGCCGCCGCGGCACGCCGCCTGCGCGGCTTCATCCACGAGACGTACGGGCTCGGCTCGGAGATCATCGTGGTCTCCGGCGGCGCCCTCAAGAAGGGCAACCGCTACGTGGTGCGCGTGGTCAAGGAGGGCGAGTCGCTCGCCCGCCAGACCGGGCTGCTCGACCACCGCGGCCGGCCCGTGCGCGGCCTCCCGCCGCACGTGGTCGGCGGCGCGCTCGAGGACACCGTCGCCGCGTGGCGCGGCGCGTTCCTCGCGCACGGCTCGCTCACCGAGCCCGGCCGCTCGTCCGCGCTCGAGGTGACGTCGCCCGGCCCCGAGGCCGCCCTCGCGCTCGTCGGCGCGGCCCGCCGCCTCGGCATCGGCGCCAAGTCCCGCGAGGTGCGCGGCGTCGACCGCGTGGTGATCCGCGACGGCGACGCCATCGCGACGCTGCTCGCGCGCCTCGGCGCCCACGACTCCGTCCTCGCGTGGGAGGAGAAGCGGACCCGCCGCGAGGTGCGCGGCACCGCCAACCGCCTCGCGAACTTCGACGACGCCAACCTGCGCCGCAGCGCCAGGGCCGCCGTCGCGGCGGGCGCCCGCGTCGCCCGCGCCTTCGAGATCCTCGGCGACGACCTCCCGGAGCACCTGCGCGAGGCGGGCGAGCTGCGCCTCGCCAACCGCGAGGCGTCCCTCGAGGAGCTGGGCAAGCTGGCGGACCCGCCGCTGACCAAGGACGCCGTCGCCGGGCGCATCCGACGCCTCCTCGCGACCGCCGACAAGCGGGCCGAGGACCTGGGCATCCCGGACACCGAGGCGGGCATCAACCAGGAGCTCCTCGAGGACGATTAGGGCCCCGGCAGGGGTCGGACCTGGGACTTCTGTCCGGCTGAACGCCCAAGGTCGAAGTAGTAGGCTTCACATCAGTGGCCCGCTCCACAGCGGCGTCCGGCGCACGTCGAGGTGCGCATCCCACCATCCACTATCGCGTCGCCCCGGCGACGCACCGGAGGAGACACACAGTGACCATCAAGGTCGGCATCAACGGCTTCGGCCGCATCGGACGTAACTTCTTCCGCGCCGCGCGTGAGCTCGGCTTCGACTTCGAGATCGTCGGCGTGAACGACCTCACCGACAACCACACGCTCGCGCACCTCCTCAAGTACGACACCGTCCTGGGCAAGTTCCCGGGCGAGGTGACCTACGACGACGAGAACCTCTACGTGGACGGCAAGGCGATCAAGGCTCTGGCCGAGCGCGACCCCGCCAACCTCCCCTGGGGCGAGCTGGGTGCCGACATCGTCATCGAGTCGACCGGCTTCTTCACCGACGCCGAGAAGGCCAAGGCGCACATCGCCGCGGGCGCCAAGAAGGTCATCATCTCCGCCCCCGCGAAGAACGAGGACGCCACCTTCGTCATCGGTGTGAACCACACCGACTACGACCCGGCCAACCACCACGTCATCTCGAACGCCTCCTGCACCACGAACTGCCTCGCGCCGTTCGCCAAGGCGCTCAACGACGCCATCGGCATCGAGCGTGGCCTCATGACCACGATCCACGCCTACACCGGTGACCAGAACCTCCAGGACGGCCCGCACAAGGACCTCCGCCGTGCACGCGCCGCCGCCCAGAACATCGTCCCCACCTCGACCGGTGCGGCGAAGGCTGTCGCCCTCGTCCTCCCCGAGCTCAAGGGCAAGCTCGACGGCTTCGCGATGCGCGTCCCCACGATCACCGGCTCGGCCACCGACCTCACCTTCGAGGCCTCGCGCGAGACCACCATCGAGGAGGTCAACGCCGCGATCAAGGCTGCCGCCGAGGGCCCGATGGCCGGCACGCTGTCCTACGTCGAGGACGACATCGTCTCCTCCGACATCATCGGCGACTCGCACCAGTCGATCTTCGACGCCAAGCTCACCAAGGTGAACGGCTCGACGGTCAAGGTCGTGTCCTGGTACGACAACGAGTGGGGCTACTCCGCCTCGCTCGCGAAGCTCACGAACTACGTCGGCGAGCGCCTCTAAGCGTTCCCGATGTGATCGCTTCGACGGCCGTGCACGCTCTGGCGTGTGCGGCCGTCGTCGCGTCACCCCGGTTTCACCCTTCCCATCTCGCAGGAACGGAACACCCATGAAGACCATCGACTCGCTCGGCGACCTCGCCGGCAAGAAGGTGCTCGTCCGCTCGGACCTCAACGTCCCGCTCGACGGCACCACCATCACGGATGACGGCCGCGTCCGCGCCTCGGTCCCCACGATCGAGAGGCTGCTCGCCGCCGGCGCCTCCGTCATCGTCACCGCCCACCTGGGCCGCCCCAAGGGCGAGCCCGAGGCCAAGTACTCGCTCGCGCCCGCCGCGGCCCGCCTCGCGGAGCTGCTCGGCAAGCCGGTCACCCTCGCCGAGGACCTCGTGGGCCCGTCGGCCAAGGCCGTCACCGACGCCCTCGAGCCCGGCCAGGTCGCGATGCTCGAGAACGTGCGCTTCGACGCCCGCGAGACCTCCAAGGTCGATGAGGAGCGCCAGGCGCTCGCCGCCGAGCTCGCGGCGTTCGCCGACGTGTTCGTGTCCGACGGCTTCGGCGTCGTGCACCGCAAGCAGGCGTCCGTGTACGACGTCGCGCAGATCCTGCCCGCCGCCGCCGGCCTGCTCGTCCAGAACGAGGTCGAGTCGCTGTCGAAGGCCGTCACCGACCCCGCCCGCCCCTACGCGGTCGTGCTCGGCGGCTCGAAGGTCTCCGACAAGCTCGGCGTCATCGCGAACCTCCTCACCAAGGCCGACCGCCTCCTCATCGGCGGCGGCATGGTCTTCACGTTCCTCGCGGCCCAGGGCCACGGCGTCGGCAAGTCGCTCCTCGAGGAGGACCAGATCGACACCGTCAAGGGCTACCTTGAGACCGCCAAGGCGAACGGCGTCGAGATCGTGCTGCCGACGGACATCGTCGCCGCGACCGCGTTCGCCGCGGACGCCGACCACATCGTGGTCGCCGCCGACGCGATCCCCGAGGACCGCCTGGGTCTCGACATCGGCCCCGACTCCGCCGCGCTGTTCGCGTCGAAGCTCGCCGACGCCAAGACCATCGTCTGGAACGGTCCGATGGGCGTGTTCGAGATGGAGGCCTTCGCGGCCGGCACCAAGGCCGTCGCGCAGGCCATGATCGACTCCGACGGCTTCTCGGTCGTCGGCGGCGGCGACTCCGCCGCGGCCGTGCGCCTGCTCGGCTTCGACGAGGCCGGCTTCGGCCACATCTCTACGGGCGGCGGCGCGTCGCTCGAGCTGCTCGAGGGCAAGGTCCTGCCGGGCCTCGCCGTTCTGGAGGACTGATACCCATGGCACGTACCCCCCTGATCGCCGGCAACTGGAAGCTCAACCTCGACCACCTCGAGGCCACGCACACCGTCCAGAAGCTCGCGTGGCTGCTCCGTGACGCGAAGCACGACTTCTCCGAGGTCGAGGTCGCGGTCCTCCCGTCCTTCACGTCGCTGCGCTCCGTGCAGACGCTCGTGGACGCCGACCAGCTCGAGCTGAAGTACGGCGCGCAGGACATCTCCGAGCACGTCTCGGGCGCCTACACCGGCGAGGTGTCCGGCACCCAGCTGTCGAAGCTCGGCGTCTCCTACGTGGCCGTGGGCCACTCCGAGCGCCGTCAGTACCACGGCGAGACCGACGCGGTCGTCGCGGCCAAGACCAAGGCGGCGTTCGAGCACGGCATCGTGCCGATCGTGTGCGTGGGCGAGGGCCTCGACATCCGCAAGGAGGGCACGCACGTCGAGTACACGCTCGCGCAGGTCGACGGCGCCCTCGAGGGCCTGTCCGCCGATCTCGCGAAGGACGTCGTCATCGCGTACGAGCCCGTGTGGGCCATCGGCACCGGCGAGGTCGCGACCCCGGCGGACGCGCAGGAGGTCTGCGCGGCCATCCGCGGCCGCCTCGCGGAGCTGTACGACGCCGAGCTCGCGGACGGCGTCCGCGTCCTCTACGGCGGCTCGGTGAAGTCCTCGTCGATCGCGCAGCTGATGGCCGAGGAGGACGTCGACGGCGGCCTCGTCGGCGGCGCGTCGCTCGACCCCGAGGAGTTCTCGAAGATCGCGCGTTTCAAGTCCCACCAGGTGGGCTGACGCCGTGATGCAGGCCCGGCCCGAGAATGGGCCGGGCCTGCGTCCCGCGGCGGGTATTCTTGTACCCGCCATCCATCATCTGGGAGAGACGTGGACATCCTGAACACCATCCTGTGGGTCATGCTGGTCGTGACCTCGCTGCTCATCATCGCGCTGGTGCTCATCCACCGCGGTCGGGGCGGCGGCATCACGGACATGTTCGGCGGCGGCCTCGCCTCCGGCGTCCAGTCGTCGGCCGTAGGCGAGAGGAACCTCACGCGTATCACGTGGGGCGTCTCCATCGTCTGGGTCGCGTCGGTCGTCCTGCTGGGCCTCGTGTCCCGCTTCTCCCTCTAGCAGCAACGGAGGACGTCCCATGGCAGGGGGCAACGCCATCCGAGGCTCGCGCGTAGGCGCCGGGCCCATGGGAGAGGACGAGCGGGGCGAGTCCGCGCCGCGTCAGGTCGTCTCCTACTACTGTGCGCGCGGGCACGTGAACTCGCCGAGCTTCGCGATCGGCGACGATCAGGAGATCCCGGTCGAGTGGGACTGCCCGCGCTGCGGGCTTCCCGCGGGGCTGGACCCGGAGAACCCTCCGGAGCCGATCCGCAACGAGCCGTACAAGACGCACCTCGCGTACGTGAAGGAGCGTCGCAGCGACGAGGAGGGCGCCGCCCTCCTCGACGAGGCGCTCACCTCGCTTCGCATCCGCCGCGGCGACCTCGCCGTCGCGGACTGATCACCGTGTGATCCCGGGCCGTTCCCCTTCGGGGGAGCGGCCCTCGCGCGTTCGTGGGGCGCGTGGACGATGCGCGCGTGCGCGGCGCCGGGAATGTCCGGGGCGCGTCGGGCGTCGGGGATAGTGGACCCGCCAACCATCTCACCAAGGAGAACCGATGCAGATCGAGATCGAGTACTGCGTGCCCTGCGGCTACCTGCCGCGCGCCACCGAGGCGCAGACCCGCCTGCTGGAGGAGTTCGGCAACGCGATCGCCGGCGTGACCCTCAAGACCGGCCGCAAGGGCGTGTTCACGTTCCGTGCGGACGGCGAGGAGATCTACGCCAAGCCCGCCGAGTTCGACATCGACTCGATCGTCGCGACCGTGCGCGAGCGCCTGCCCGAGCCCGCCGGCGTCACCCCCGAGGGCCGCGACCTGCTCATGGGCAAGCGCCACTGAGCGTTCCCGTGCTTCGCTCCGCACACGCAGTTCGCTCAGCACGGTTCCGACCGTGACACGCCGATGGCCGGCCCCTCTGGGGGCCGGCCATCGGCGTGTCGGCACGGGATCCGTGCGGAGCGAATCAGGGTGGCGTCAGACCTTCGCGACTGCCTCGGCGTCCACGAGCCACAGCGTCTCGAGCGTGCCGCGCACCGCGGCGGCGGGCAGCTCGAGGTCCCCGTGCAGCGATCGGGCGACCACGTCGGCCTTTGCGGCTCCCGCGGCGACGACCCACACGCGGCGTGCGCGGCGGATCGACTCGAGCGTGAGGCTGACGCGCATGGGCGGCGGCTTGGGGGAGGAGTGCACCGCGATCGCCTCGGCGTCGCGCGCCTCGTAGCCCGGGTGCCCGGGGAACAGCGAGGCGACGTGGCCGTCGGGTCCCATGCCCAGCATGAGCACGTCCCACGCGGGCGTGCCGGCCGCCTCGATGTCGGCGGCGTACGCGGCGGCGGCCTCCTCGACGGTGGCGAACGCGGACGAGGCGCCCATGCGGTGGATGTTGTCCTCCGGAAGCGGCAGGGCGCCCAGCAGCGCCTCCTGGGCCTGGCCCTCGTTGCGGTCGGCGTCGCCCGCCGGCACGAACCGCTCGTCGCCCCACCACACGTGGACGCTCGTCCAGTCGACGTCGGTCGCCAGGGGAGAGCGCGCCACCGCGGCCAGGGTCGCGATCCCGACGGTCCCGCCGGTGAGCACCACGTCGGCACGGGCCTGGACCGACAGCGTGTCGATCAGCGTCAGCAGCAGGCGCGCCGCCGTCGCCTCGGCGACGGAGCCCGCCGACGGGTGCACGACCACCCGGGTCGCGTGCGACCCCGCGTCGGCGGTGCCCGTCACAGCGACACCACGGTCTCGGCGGTGAACTCCGCGAGCACGTCGCCGTAGACGGCGTCGGCGTCGAGCCGGCGCAGCTCCTCGGCGAGCGCCTCCTCGAGCGTGCGGGCCGGCAGCGCGATGATGTGGTCGGGCTGGCCCGGCTGGCTGATGGTGGCGTTGTGGCCATCGGGCCGCGCGATCCGGATGGGACCCTCGGGGGTCTCGAGGACGATGCTCTGCAGCGCCGCCACCGAGTCGTCGAACGCGGCCTCGACCTCGCAGCCGAGCGCCTTCTTCAGCCATGCGCCCAGCAGCAGGATCGACGGGCTGTTGGTGTCGCCGTGCAGGCGCGCGACCGACACCTCGGGCAGGCGGACCTGGTCCATCGCCGCGGCGAGGAGCGCGCGCCAGCGGGTGAGGCGCGTCCACGCGAGGTCGGTGTCGCCGGGGCGGTAGCACTGCCCGAGGCCCAGGAGGGTGCCGACGGGGTCGGTCTCGCCCTTGCTGTCGGTGATGCGGCGCTGCGCCATGCGGCCGAGCGGGCACGAGCCCATGTCCTCGGGCACGGCGGCGGGCCACCAGACGACGATGGGGGCGTCGGGCAGCAGCAGCGGCGTGACGAGGGTGTCGTCGTGGCCGATCTGCGCGCCGGACGGGCGCAGCACCACGACCTCGGACGCGCCGGCGTCCCCGCCCACGCGGATCTCGGCGTCGAGGCGGGCCTCCTCGGCGGAGCCGGGCGCGATGACGATGATGCGGCACGGGTGCTCGCGCGAGGCGACGTTCGCGGTGGCGATCGCCTGCTCGGCGTCGGCGCCGGTGGCGTCGATGACGAGGGTCATCACGCGCGCGAGCGTGACGACGCCGCCGTCCTTGCGGGAGTCGACCAGGCGCTTGTTGATGGCGCCGGTCGTGGTGCGGGGCAGGTCGATGATCATGGGCGCCTCCAGACGCGTCCGTCGCGGGCCATCATGTCGTCGGCGCCCGCGGGGCCCCACGTGCCGCTGCGGTACGGCTCGGGCTGGCCCTGGGTCTCCCAGAACGAGGTGATGGGGTCGAGGATCTTCCAGGAGAGGGCGACCTCCTCCTGGCGGGGGAACAGCGGCGGGTCGCCGAGGAGCACGTCGAGGATGAGGCGTTCGTAGGCCTCCGGCGAGCTCTCGGTGAACGCGTTGCCGTACGCGAAGTCCATCGTGACGTCGCGTACCTCCATCGCGGTGCCGGGCACCTTGGAGCCGAACCGCAGCGTCACGCCCTCGTCGGGCTGGACACGGATGACCAGGGCGTTGGTGCCGGTGTCGGCGCCGGAGATGTCCTGGAAGTAGGGCGAGGGCGCCTTCTTGAACACGAGCGCGATCTCGGTGACGCGACGGCCCAGGCGCTTGCCCGCGCGGAGGTAGAACGGGGTGCCCGCCCACCGGCGGTTGGGGACCTCGAGGCGGATCGCCGCGTAGGTCTCTGTGATGGAGTCGGCGGAGATGCCGTCCTCGTCGAGGAAGCCGCCCACCTGCTCGCCGCCGCGCCAGCCGGCCGCGTACTGGCCGCGCGCGGTGCCCTCGCCCAGGTCCGCGGGCAGCCGCACGGAGCGCAGCACCTTCTCCTTCTCGGTGCGCAGGTCGTCCGCCTCGAAGGACGCGGGCTCCTCCATCGCGGTGAGCGCGAAGAGCTGCAGCAGGTGGTTCTGGATGACGTCGCGCGCCGTGCCGATGCCGTCGAAGTAGCCGGCACGCGAGCCGATGCCGATGTCCTCGGCCATCGTGATCTGCACGTGGTCGATGTACTGGGAGTTCCAGATCGGCTCGAACAGCTGGTTCGCGAAGCGGATCGCGAGCAGGTTCTGCACCGTCTCCTTGCCCAGGTAGTGGTCGATGCGGAACACCGAGTCCGGCGGGAAGACCGCCGACACGACCTCGTCGAGCTGCTCGGCCGACTCGAGGTTGTGCCCGAAGGGCTTCTCGATGACGACGCGGCGCCACGTGCCCTCGCGCGGGTCGGACAGCCCCGACTCGCGCAGCTGGGTGACCACCTGCGGGAACGCCGACGGCGGGATCGACAGGTAGAACGCGTGGTTGCCGCCGGTGCCGCGCTCCCGGTCGAGGGTCTCGACCGTGTCGCGCAGGCGCTGGAAGGCCTCCGGGTCGTCGAACGTGCCCTGCACGAAGCGGATGCCCTCGGACAGCTGGCGCCACGTCTCCTCGCGGAACGGCGTGCGCGCGTACTTCTTGACCGAGTCGTGCACCACCTCCGCGAAGTCCTGCTCGTCCCAGTCGCGGCGCGCGAAGCCGGTGAGGGCGAACGCGGGCGGGAGGAGGCCGCGGTTGGCGAGGTCGTAGACCGCGGGCATGAGCTTCTTGCGCGCGAGGTCGCCGGTGACGCCGAACATCACGAGGCCACAGGAGCCGGCGATGCGGGGCAGGCGACGGTCGCGCGGATCGCGCAAGGGATTGTTCACTCTGAGACCTTCCAGGGGGGACGTCGAAGGGGCGACGCTGCTCTTGTCATCCTATTGCGGGTGGACGATGCGGTGGCGCCACCTCGTGAGACGGCAGCGCCTCGTTCGCTCGGCACGGTTCGAGATGAGGCGCGCGGCGTCGAACGGAGGATGCCCGGGTTCGGCTCGGCGTGTCGCAGCGGAAACCGTGCTGAGCGAATCGGGTGGCGGCGCGAGGCGGGGCGAGACGCGAAGGAGGCCCCGCATCGTCCGATGCGAGGCCTCCCCGGGGTGCGGCGCGTCAGCCGGCGGCGGCGATGGACTCGCGCGCCTGCGCGGCCACGTTCTCCGCGGTGAAGCCGTACTTCTTGAGCAGCAGCCCGCCCGAGGCGGACTCGCCGAAGTGGTCGACGCCGACGATGCGGCCGGCGTCGCCGACCAGCTCGCGCCAGCCGAGCGGGGAGCCCGCCTCGACGGACACGCGCGCCTTGAGGGCGGCGGGGAGCACCGACTCGCGGTACTCGGCGTCCTGACGCTCGAAGCGCTCGCGCGACGGCATCGACACGACGCGGGCCTTGACGCCCTCGGCGGCGAGCAGCGAGCGCGCCTCGACGGCGACGGAGACCTCGGAGCCGGTCGCGAGGATCACGACGTCGGCGTCCTCGTCGGCACCGGCGATCACGTACGCGCCCTTCGCGACGCCCTCCGCCGAGGTGCCCTCGAGGGTGGGGACGTTCTGGCGGGTGAGGATGATCGCGGACGGGCGGTCGGTGGTCTCGAGGATCGACTTCCACGCGAAGGCGGTCTCGTTGGCGTCCGCGGGGCGGATGACGTCGAGACCGGGGATCGCGCGCAGCGTGGCGACGTGCTCGATCGGCTGGTGCGTCGGGCCGTCCTCGCCCAGGCCCACCGAGTCGTGCGTCCACACGAACGTGGTGGGGATGCGCATGAGCGCGGCGAGGCGCACCGAGGCGCGCATGTAGTCGGAGAACACCAGGAAGGTGCCGCCGTAGACGCGGGTCAGGCCGTGCAGCGTGATGCCGTTGAGGATGGTGCCCATGCCGAACTCGCGGATGCCGAAGTGCAGCGTGCGGCCGTACCAGTCGGCGTTCGGCCACGAGTGGGTGGCGCGGCTCGGCGGGAGGAACGACGGCTCGCCGTCCATCGTGGTGTTGTTGGAGCCGGCGAGGTCGGCCGAGCCGCCCCACAGCTCGGGCAGCACGGGGGCGAGGGCGGTGAGGACCTTGCCGGACGCCGAGCGGGTCGCGACGGAGCCGCCGACCTCGAACGTCGGGAGCGCGTCCTCCCAGCCCTCGGGCAGCTCGCGCTTGACGAGGCGGGCGAGCAGCGCGGCGCGCTCGGGGTTCTCGGCCTCCCACCGGGAGAACTGCGCGTTCCACTCGGAGTGCGCGGCCTGGCCGCGGTCCTTGACCTCGAGCGTGTGGGCGAGCACCTCGGGCTCGACGGCGAAGGACTGCTCGGGGTCGAAGCCGAGGACCTCCTTGAGGCCCGCGACCTCGGCGGCGCCGAGCGCCGAGCCGTGCACGCCGCCCGAGTTCTGCTTGGTGGGCGACGGCCAGCCGATGATGGTGGAGAGGCGGATGAAGGAGGGCTTCGAGGTCTCGGCCTGCGCGGCGCGGATCGCGTCGTAGAGCGCCTCGGGGTCCTCCTGGTAGCCGTCCTCGGTGATCCAGGACACGTGCTGGGTGTGCCAGCCGTACGCCTCGTAGCGCTTGGCGACGTCCTCGGTGAAGGAGATGTCGGTCTCGTGCTCGATCGAGATGCGGTTGTCGTCCCAGATGACGATGAGGTTGCCGAGCTCCTGCGTGCCGGCGAGCGCGCTCGCCTCGTGGGACACGCCCTCCTGCAGGTCGCCGTCGCCGGCGATCACGTAGACGAAGTGGTCGAACGGCGAGGCGCCCGGGGCGGCGTCGGGGTCGAGCAGGCCGCGCTCACGGCGCGCGGCCATCGCCATGCCCACGGAGGACGCGATGCCGGTGCCCAGGGGGCCGGTGGTGATCTCGACGCCGTCGGTGTGGCCGTACTCGGGGTGGCCGGGAGTGCGCGAGTTCTCGGTGCGCAGCGCCTTGAGGTCGTCGAGCGTGAGGTCGTAGCCCGACGCGAACAGCTGCAGGTACAGCGTCAGCGACGAGTGGCCCGCGGACAGCACGAAGCGGTCGCGGCCGAGCCAGTGCGAGTCCGACGGGTCGTGGCGCATCACGTTCTGGAAGAGCAGGTACGCGGCGGGCGCCAGCGAGATCGCGGTGCCGGGGTGGCCGTTGCCGACCTTCTCGACGGCGTCGGCGGCGAGCACGCGCAGGGTGTCGACCGCGCGGCGGTCGACGTCGGTCCAGTTGATGGTCACAGGTGTCTCCCTCGACAGGTAGCGGATACGGGGTCAGCCTACCGGGGCGAATCCCGCTTGTAGGACGTTCACATTGCTGGGAGCGGGCACATCTCACGCGGTGAGACGTGCCCGCCACGGACCCTGGTCCCGTACCGCGCGGCTACACTTGTCCGCATGCCGACCGCCACCTCCGAGGCTCATGCCGCCGTGCCCGTCGCGGCTCCCCGCCGAGTGGTGTCCGTCGTCGCCGCGTACGTCGCGCTGACCAAGCCCCGCATCATCGAGCTGCTGCTCGTCACCACCATCCCCACCATGGTCCTCGCGGCCGACGGCTGGCCCTCGTTCGGCCTGCTCCTGGGGACGCTGGTCGGCGGCGCGCTGTCCGCGGGAGGCGCCCAGGTCTTCAACAGCTACCTCGACCGCGACATCGACGCCGTCATGAAGCGCACCCGCAAGCGCCCGCTCGTCACCGGCGCCGCCTCCCCGCGCGGCGCGCTCATCTTCGCGTGGGTGCTGTCGATCGTGTCGACGCTGTGGTTCTGGCTGGTGGTGGGCTCGTGGCTCGCCGCCGCGCTCAACGTGGTCGCGATCGTCGGCTACGCCGTCGTCTACACGATGATCCTCAAGCGCCGCACCGCGCAGAACATCGTGTGGGGCGGTATGGCGGGCTGCATGCCCGTGCTCATCGGCTGGGCGGCCGTCACGCACTCGCTCGCGTGGACCCCCGTGCTGCTGTTCCTCATCATCTTCTTCTGGACGCCGCCGCACTACTGGCCGCTGTCGATGAAGTTCAAGGGCGACTACGAGCAGGCCCGCGTGCCGATGCTCCCGGTGGTCGCGCCCGTGCGCAAGGTCGCCGTCGAGATGGTCGGGTATGCGGCCGCGATGGTGGCGACCAGCCTCGCGCTCGCGTGGGTCGCGAACATGACCTGGGTGTACCTCGGCGTCGCCGCCGTGACCGGCGCGTGGTTCCTGGCCGGCTGCATCCGCCTCTACCGCCGCTCCAAGGCGGGCGAGGCGAAGCTGCGCGAGATGCGCCTCTTCCACGACTCGATCACGTACCTGTCGATCGTGTTCGCCGCCGTGATGGTGGACCCCTTCCTCACCGACGTCCTGTCGGTCCGCTGACCGATGCTCGAGCGGCAGCGTGACGCGTACCTCGCGCACGTCGCCGTCGAGCGCGGCCTGAGCCCGAACACCGTCGCGGCGTACCGCCGCGACCTTGACCGCTACGCGACCTTCCTCGCCACCCGCGGCCTCGACGACCTCAAGGACGTCACCCGCGAGGAGGTCGCCGCGTTCGCCCAGGGGGTGAGCACGGGGGAGGACGGCGGGCGCGCCCTGGCCCCCGCATCGGCCTCCCGCACGGTGGTCGCCATCCGCGGGTGGCACCGCTTCGCCGTGCTCGAGGGCTGGACCGAGGGCGACCCGTCCGCGCAGGTCAAGCCGCGCGCCATCCCCAAGCGCCTGCCCAAGGCGATCAGCACCGACGAGGTCGACCGGATCCTCGCGCAGGCGGGCCTGGGCGACGGCGCGGCGCCGCTGCGCGACCGCGCCCTCCTGGAGCTCGTGTACGCCACCGGCGCGCGCATCTCCGAGGCCGTGGGCCTCGACGTGGACGATGTGGAGCTCGCCCCGGGCGAGGAGGCGGTGCTCCTGCGCGGCAAGGGTCGCAAGGAGCGCATCGTCCCCGTCGGGGGGTACGCGGTGGGGGCGCTCGAGGCGTACCTGGTGCGCGCCCGCGCGCCGCTCGCGCATGCCGGCAAGGGCACCCCGGCGCTGTTCCTCAACGCGCGCGGCGGGCGCCTGTCGCGGCAGTCCGCGTGGACCATCCTGCGGGCCGCGGCGGAGCGCGCGGGCGTCGAGGAAGTCTCGCCGCACACGCTGCGCCACTCGTTCGCGACGCACCTGCTCAACGGCGGCGCGGACGTCCGCGTGGTGCAGGAGCTGCTGGGGCACGCGTCCGTCACGACCACCCAGATCTACACGCTCGTGACCCGTGACACGCTGCGCGAGGTGTACGCCGCGACGCACCCGCGCGCCCGCTGAGGGGCCTGGTCACCAGGCGGTAAGGTTGGCGCGTGTCCGACTTCCCTGCACCCGAACCCCTTCCCAGCCACGGTCCCGCGCGCGTCGTCGCGCTGTGCAACCAGAAGGGCGGGGTGGGCAAGACCACCACGTCGGTCAACCTCGCCGCGGCCCTCGCCGAGTACGGCCGCCGGGTGCTCCTCATCGACTTCGACCCGCAGGGCGCCGCGTCGGCCGCCCTCGGCATCAACGCGGACGGCCTCGACAACACCGTCTACAACCTCCTGATGGAGACGGGCGTCGCGACGCGCGACGTCATCCTGGAGACCAAGGTGCCGGGCCTCGACCTGCTGCCCGCGAACATCGACCTGTCCGCCGCCGAGGTGCAGCTCGTCGGCGAGGTCGCCCGCGAGAGCGCCCTCGCGCGCGCGCTGCGCCCCGTGCTCGACGACTACGACGCGGTCCTCATCGACTGCCAGCCGTCGCTCGGCCTCCTCACCGTCAACGCCCTCGTCGCCGCGCACGGCGTCGTGATCCCGCTGGCCGCGGAGTACTTCGCGATGCGCGGCGTCAAGCTGCTGGTCGACACGATCGGCAAGGTCCAGGACCGCCTCAACACGCGCCTCACCATCGACGCGATCGTCCCGACGCTGTACGACGGCCGCACGCTGCACGCCCAGGAGGTCGTCGAGCGCGTGCGCGACGCGTTCGGGGACCGGGTCACCGACACGATGATCCACCGCACGGTGAAGTTCCCCGACGCCACCGTCGCCGCCGAGCCCATCACCTCGTTCGCCCCGTCGCACGCGGGCGCCGAGGCCTACCGTCAGCTCGCCCGCGAGCTCGTGGCGCGCGGGGTCGCCGCCTAGCGTGACGGCCGAGGTCGCGACCGAGCCCGCCAAGGGCTTCGAGGTCCACCTCGACAACTTCGAGGGGCCGTTCGACCTGCTGCTCAGCCTCATCTCGAAGCATCAGCTCGAGATCACCGAGGTCGCGCTCGCGCAGGTCACGGACGAGTTCCTCGGCGTGCTCGCCGCGCGCGAGGGGGACTGGGACCTGTCGCAGGCCTCCGAGTTCCTGGTGGTCGCCGCGACCCTGCTCGATCTCAAGGCCGCGCGCCTGCTGCCGCAGGGCGAGGTCGACGATGCGGAGGACCTCGAGCTGCTCGAGGCGCGCGACCTGCTGTTCGCCCGTCTGCTCCAGTACCGCGCCTTCAAGCAGGCGGCGGGCGCCTTCGGGACGATGCTCGCGGCACCCCGGCGCGTGCCCCGCGACGTCGCGCTCGAGCCCCAGTTCGCGATGCTGCTGCCGGAGCTCGTGTGGACCGCGACCCCCGAGCTGCTCGCGCAGCTCGCGGCGCACGCCCTGGAGCCCAGGTCGGCGCCCACGGTGAGCCTGTCCCACCTGCACGCGCCCGCGGTGAGCGTGCGCGAGCAGGCCGCGGTCATCACGAATCGCCTGCAGCGCGAGGGCTCGGTGTCCTTCCGCTCGCTCACGCGGGACGCCGGCAGCACCGCCGTCGTGGTCGCGCGCTTCCTCGCGCTGCTCGAGCTGTTCCGCGAGGCCGTGGTCGCGTTCGATCAGGTACGCTCCCTCGGCGAGCTGACGGTCCGCTGGACCGGCGGCGAGTCCGCCGTCGAGGTGTCGGCGGAGTTCGACGAGGACGATGCGATGGGCGTCGCCTCCGAGGCCGCGGGCCTGACCGTGGTGCGAGACGAGGAGGGGCAGTGAACGTCATGGAGCTGCGCGGCGCGCTCGAGGCCGTGCTCATGGTCGTCGACGAGCCGGTGCCCGCCGCCGAGCTCGCCGCCGCGATCGAGCTGCCCGTCGCCGACGTCCAGGCTGCCCTCGAGGCGCTGCGCGACGAGTACGCCGACCCCGACGCGCCCCGCGGCTTCGAGCTGCGCGAGGTCGACGGCGGGTGGCGCATCTACTCGTCGCGCCTGTACGCCGATGTGGTCGGGCGGTTCATCGTGGACGGCCAGTCGGCGCGCCTGTCGCAGGCCGCGCTCGAGACGCTCGCCGTGGTCGCGTACCGCCAGCCGGTCACGCGCGGCCAGGTGTCGCAGATCCGTGGGGTCAACGTCGACTCCGTCATGAAGACGCTCGCCGCGCGCGGGCTCGTCACCGAGGTGGGGGAGAGCGGCGGTGCCGTGCAGTACGGCACGTCGACGGAGTTCCTCGAGCGGATGGGGATGTCCACGCTGGACGACCTCCCGCCGCTCGCGCCGTACCTGCCCGACCTCGCCGACATCGATGGAGAGGGTCGCTGATGGCCGAGCTGGAGATCCACCGCCCCGAGGGCATCCGCCTGCAGAAGGTGCTCGCCTCGGCGGGCGTCGGCTCGCGGCGCAAGTGCGAGGACCTCATCGAGGCCGGGCGGGTGAAGGTCAACGGCGAGGTCGTCGACCAGCTCGGCGTCCGCGTGGACCCCGAGTCCGTCGCGATCGAGGTCGACGGCAACCGCATCATGGTCGACTCGAGCCACCTCACGGTGGTCCTCAACAAGCCGTTCGGCGTGGTGAGCACCATGTCCGACCCGCAGGGACGGCCCGCGCTCGACACGTTCGTGGCGCGCTACCCCGAGCGGCTGTTCCACGTGGGCCGCCTCGACGCGGAGACCACGGGCCTGCTCATCCTCACCAACGACGGCGAGCTCGCGAACCGCCTCGCGCACCCCACCCACGGCGTGTCGAAGGTCTACGTCGCGAAGGTCAAGGGCCGCGTGTCGAAGAACCTGCCGACGCTGCTCAAGCAGGGCGTCGAGCTCGACGACGGCCCGGTCCGTGCGACCGCGTGCACCATCCTCGACGTCCAGGGCGACTCGTCGCTCGTCCAGGTGGAGCTGCACGAGGGCCGCAACCGCATCGTCCGCCGCATGCTCGACAAGGTGGGCCACCCGGTGCTCGAGCTCGTGCGCACCCAGTTCGGTCCCATCCGCCTGGGCACCATGGCGCCGGGGGAGATCCGCGAGCTGTCGCCGTCCGAGGTCGGCAAGCTCATGGATGCCGCCGGGCTGTAGCCCCCAGGGCGCCAGGCGGGCACCCTGCCAGCCGATACGATGGACGCCATGACGATCCGAGCGATCCGTGGCGCCATCACCCTGGACCGCGACGAGAAGGACCACCTGCACGAGCGCACCATCGAGCTGATCGAGGCGCTGATGCGGGAGAACACCCTCACCACCGACGACCTCATCTCGGTCATCTTCACCTGCACCCCGGACATCCACGCCGACTTCCCGGCCGCCGCGGCCCGCGCGCTCGGCTTCGGCGCCGTCCCGCTCATGTGCGCGCAGGAGATGGCCGTGCCGGGGGCGCTGCCGCTCGTCGTGCGCGTGATGATGCACGCCCACCTCGACCGCCCGCGGGACGAGATCTCGCACGTGTACCTCCGCGACGCCGTGAGCCTGCGCCGCGACCTCGCCCAGTAGGAGCCGCGATGGCACCCCGCACGCACATCGTCGGCGCCGGCCTGATCGGCGCCAGCCTCGGCATCGGCCTCGCCGCTGAGGGCTGGACCGTCACCATCGAGGACAACGACCCCGAGGCCGAGCGGCTCGCCCGCTCCATCGGCGCCGGCGGCACCCCCACCGGCGACGCCCCCGAGCTCGTCATCGTCGCGGTCCCGCCGTCGGCCGCCGCGGCCGTGGTCGCGGCCGCGCTCGGGCGCTACCCGGACGCCGTCGTCACCGACGTCGCGAGCGTCAAGGCCCCCATCGCCGCCGCCGCCGAGGCGACCGGCGCATCGTCCCGCTACGTCGGCTCCCACCCGATGGCCGGCCGCGAGGTCTCCGGCGGGCTCGGCGCGCAGGGCGACCTGTTCAAGGCGCGCCCGTGGGTGCTCTGCCCCAACGGGGCGACACCCGAGGCCATCGCGACGGTGGCGCTCGTGCCCGAGGCCCTCCAGTGCGACGTGGTGACCATGGAGGCGGCGGCGCACGATGCGGCGGTTGCTCGCGTCTCGCATGCGCCGCAGGTCGCGGCGTCCGCCGTCGCGGCGGCGCTGGGCATCCTCGACGCCGACGACGTCGCCCTCGCGGGCCAGGGGCTGCGCGACGTCACCCGCATCGCGGCGTCGCTGCCGGGCATGTGGGCCGACATCGCGCGCCTCAACCGCAAGCACCTCATCGACAGCCTCGACCACATCATCGCGGACCTCGAGGAGGTGAGGGAGGCCGACGACATCGGCGAGGCCCTCACCGACCTCATCGACCGCGGCCGCTTCGAGGTCGCCCGCATCCCCGGCAAGCACGGCGGCGCGACGCGCGACTGGACGCCCGTGACCGTCATCGTGCCCGACACCCCCGGCCAGCTGCTGCGCCTGCTGCAGCACACCGCCGCGGAGGACGTCAACGTCGAGGACATCGCCATCGAGCACTCGCCGCGGCAGCCGGTGGGACTCACCACGCTCTACGTGCTGCCCACGCACGCCGCGGCCCTCGTCGCGGCGCTCGAACGGCACGGTTGGGAGATCGCTGCATCATGACCGGAATCTCGATCGCGATCGACGGGCCCGCGGGCACCGGCAAGTCCACGGTGGCCCGCGAGGTCGCGCGCCGCCTCAGGCTCGCGTACTTCGACACCGGCGCCACGTACCGCGTCGCCACCCTGTGGTGCATGCGCGAGGGCGTCGACCTGGCGAACCAGGACGACGTGACGGCGATGGTCGAGACCATGAACGTCCGCCTGGTGCTCGACCCGCGGAACCCGCGCGTGGTGCTCGAGGACGAGGACGTGTCCTCGCTCATCCGCACCGACTCCGTCGCGCTGACCGTCTCCAAGGTCGCGACCAACCTCGAGGCGCGCGCCGCGCTGGGCCGCTGGCAGCGTGAGATCATCGCTTCGGAGGTCGCCGGAGGCTCGTCCGAGGGGCGCGGCATCGTGTCCGAGGGCCGCGACATCACCACCGTGATCGCCCCCGACGCCGACGTGCGCATCCTCATGACCGCCGACGAGGAGATCCGCGTCGCCCGCCGCGCCGGCGAGGGCGCCGACCTCGCCACCGTGCGCGAGGCCGTGCTCGGGCGGGACAGGAAGGACGCGACCGTCGTGTCGTTCCACACCGCCGCGGACGGCGTCCACACCCTCGACACGTCCGACCTCACCATCGAGGAGGCCGTGCAGGCCGTGCTCGACCTGGTGACCGAGGTGCGGGGGGACGATGCCGGGGAGGGTGGCGCATCGTCCCTGGAAGAGCCGGGTATCGAGTGAGCGCACCCGTCCCCAGCCCGTGGGGGCCGCGCTGGTCCCGGTGGGTCGGACGGTTCCTCGCGCGCGTCCTGTGGCGCACCGAGGTGCGCGGGCGCGAGTCCGTGCCGCGGGAGGGCGCGGTCATCGTCGTGTGCAACCACGTGGGCCTCATCGACGGCCCCGTGGTGCACGGCGTGATCCCGCGCGGCTCGCACTTCCTCATCCGTGAGGGCATGATGAGCGGCCCGCTCGGAGCGATCCTGCGCGCCGCGCAGCAGATCACGGTGGAGGGCTCGGGCCGCGACGCCCTCGCGCGCGGCCTGGGCGTCCTGCGCCGGGGCGGCGTCGTGGGCGTGTTCCCCGAGGGCACGCGCGGCGTCGGCACCGCGGAGGCGGTCCACGGCGGCGCGGCGTGGCTCGCGATCCAGTCGGGCGCGCCCGTGGTGCCCACCGCGATCGTCGGCTCGCGCCGCACGGGCGAGTCCGTGAACATCTGGCCCAAGCCCGGGCGCCGCCTCGTGGTGGCGTTCGGCACCCCGGTGGTGCTCACGCCGCCGGACGAGGTACGCGGCGGCCGCGCGAAGCAGGCGTGGGCGGCCGAGAGGCTTGCCGAGGCGCTGCGCGACCAGGTGGCCCGTACCCTTGACACGACAGACCTCGAGCTTCCGCTCGACGACCCGCGCCGTGATGCGCGCACAGAGAAGGACCATTCATGAACGACGAGCAGCTGCCCGCGCCCCATCCCTCGGACGCGCCCGAGACGCTCGACGAGATCCGCGAGGCCGCGCTCCGCGCCGGCCTCGAGGCGTACGACCTGACCGACGAGGACCTCGCCGAGCTGTCCGGGGAGCCGCTGCCCGAGACCGAGGAGGCGCTGCCGATCCTCGCGATCGTCGGCCGCCCCAACGTCGGCAAGTCAACGCTGGTCAACCGCATCATCGGCAAGCGCCTCGCCGTCGTCGAGGACACCCCCGGCGTCACGCGCGACCGCGTCGCGTACAAGGCCGAGTGGGCGGGCCGCGACTTCACGCTGCTCGACACGGGCGGCTGGGAGAAGAACGTCACCGGCATCGACCTGTCCGTCGCGCAGGCCGCGGAGGCCGCGATCGAGATGGCCGACGCCATCCTCTTCGTCGTCGACGCGATGGTCGGCCCGACCGCGACCGACGAGCAGGTGGTGCGGCTGCTGCGCAAGGCCGACAAGCCCGTGGTGCTCGCCGCCAACAAGGTCGACGGCCCGCAGGGCGAGCTCGAGGCCGCGGCTCTGTGGAACCTGGGCCTGGGCGAGCCGTACCCGGTGTCCGCGCTGCACGGCCGCGGCACGGGCGACCTGCTCGACGCCGCGATGGCGATCCTCCCGACCGAGATGCACCAGGTCGAGGTCGACGAGCACGCGCCGCGCCGCATCGCGCTGGTCGGGCGCCCCAACGTCGGCAAGTCGTCTCTGCTCAACAAGCTGGCGGGCTCCGAGCGCGTGGTGGTCAACGAGATCGCCGGCACCACGCGCGACCCGGTCGACGAGATCGTCGAGATCGGCGGGCGCCCGTGGACGCTGGTCGACACGGCCGGCATCCGCCGCCGCGTCCACATGTCCAAGGGCGCGGACTTCTACGCCTCGCTGCGCACGCAGACCGCGATCGAGCGCGCCGAGGTCGCCCTCGTGCTGCTCGACTCGTCCGCGCCGCTCACCGACCAGGACCTGCGGGTGGTCCAGCAGGTCGTGGACGCCGGCCGCGCGATGATCTTCGTGTTCAACAAGTGGGACCTGGTGGGCGAGGACGAGCGGTTCCTGCTCGAGCGCTCCATCGAGAAGGACATGGTCCAGCACTCGTGGGTGCCTCGCGTGAACCTGTCCGCGATGACGGGCTGGCACACCAACCGCCTGCTGCCCGCGATCGACCTCGCGCTGTCCAGCTGGGACCAGCGCGTCTCGACCGGCCGCCTCAACGCGTTCCTCGGCGAGCTCGTCGCGGAGCACCCGCACCCGGTCCGCGGCGGCAAGCAGCCCAAGATCCTGTTCGCGACCCAGGCGTCGACCCGTCCGCCGCGCTTCGTCATCTTCGCGTCGGGCTTCCTCGACCCGCAGTACCGCCGCTTCATCGAGCGTCGCCTGCGCGAGAACTTCGGCTTCGAGGGCACCCCGATCCAGATCTCGGTGCGCGTGCGCGAGAAGCGAGGCTCCAAGCGCAGGTAGGCGATTGGCAATGACAGATGTGACGCATGTGACTGCGGGCGTCGCCGCTCGCTGACGGACTCGTGTCTGGTCGCCCGGCACTTCAACCGGGCCCGAGGTTCGGGCGCGCGACGCGCCCGGTGGTCGATCACCCGGCCGATGCGGCCACCCAAGTCTCACCCGTCGCTTCCGTCACATCTGTCATTGGGAGTCGGACCAGAGGCCGCGCTTCTCGAGCACCTCGCGCAGCACGTCGGCGCGATCCGACACGATGCCGTCGACGCCGGCGTCGATCAGCGACTCCATCTCCTCGGCCCGGTTGACGGTCCACACGTGGATCACGCGCCCCGCCTCGTGCGCGATCCGCACGTGCCGCTGCGTGAGCACGGGCACCGCGCCCACGCGCCACGGGATCTGCAGCCCGTCGACCCGCTCGAGCGAGCGCAGCGTGCCCAGCCCCAGCAGGCCCCCCGCGAAGAACCGTCCGGCCTCGGACGTGCCCGCGCTCGTGGCGACCGGGCGCGACAGGCGCGCGACGGTCGCCTCGCGGCGCGCCGTCGAGAACGACGCGACGCACACGCGGTCGTGGGCGGAGGTGCGCTCGATCGCGTCCGCGACGGGGACGATGCCCGACTCGGCCTTGACGTCGATGTTCACCCGCAGGCCGGGGAAGGTCCCCAGCAGGTCCTCGAGCAGCGGCACCGGCTCGACGCCGCCGATCCTCGCCTCCTTCACCCGTGCCCAGGGCAGCGCGGACACCTCGCCCTCGGCGTCGGTGGTGCGGTCCAGCGACGAGTCGTGCAGCGCGACGGCGACACCGTCGGCGGTGCCGTGCGCGTCGGTCTCGACGTAGCGGAAGCCCAGGTCGACCGCCGCCTGGAAGGCCGCCATCGAGTTCTCCAGCCCGTCGCGCGAGAAGCCCCGGTGGGCCAGCGCGGCGAACGGGGCGTCGAAGTACGGGTGCGTGGGGCGTCGGGTCATGGGATCGCCTTCGGGAGCCAGGTGCGGATCGCCGCGAGGTACGCGGCGCGGGGGACGGGGGAGGACAGGGACAGCTCGTGGAGGCCGCCCGTGACCACGGCCTCGGTGACATCGGGGCCCAGACGATGCGCGTGTCGGGCGATCGCGCCCACGTCCACCGCCGTGTCCTGGAGGCCGAGCAGCGGGTTGGTCGGGCTGTCGGGGCCGGAGCTGTGCGAGCGCGCCGCCAGCACGGGCACCCGGATGTCGAGGCCGCGCGCGACGCGGGCCTGCGCGCGGGTGACGGCTGCGAGCCAGGAGGCGCGCGCGGGCACGCCGCCGGGGTTCTTCCACGCGACGTCGAACTCCCAGCCGCCGCCCTCCGGGCGCAGCAGCCGCGCGGCGTAGTGCGACGGGGCGCGGTGCATCACCGTCATCGGGCTGAACCGCGCGAGCGCCGGCAGGGCGCGCGTGCCGAGGCGCTGGACGCGCGTGGTCAACGGCGCGAAGAACGGGCTGTCCAGGACCAGCCCGGCGAGGGCGGGGGAGGGCCGGTCGGAGGCCCAGATGGCCGCCGCGAGGCCGCCGTTCGAGTGCGCGTGGACGACCACGGGCAGTGCGGGCAGCTCCTCGGCGATCGCGGCGACCGCGGCGTCGATGTCGTCGCCCAGCTCCGCGATGTCCGCGATGAGGTGCGGGGTGTCGTTCTCGCGTAGCGACCTGCCGGCGCGTCGCATGTCGACCGCGAAGAACGCGAGGCCCTGCTCCTCGAAGAACCGCGCGAGGTGCGCCTGGAAGAAGTAGTCGTTGTAGCCGTGCACGTGGAGCACCGCGGCGCGCGGCAGCTCGGGCGACGTGCGCGACCTCACGAGCGTCGCCGGGCCGAGCGGGCTGCGCTCGAAGCCGGCCAGCGCATCGTCCTCCCAGGTGCGGGCCTCGTCCATACCCCCGATGGTGCCACCTTCGGGCATCGTTCAGCGCGTGTTGGCGTGTTGGACGCGCATCGTTCACGCGTGACCGGCACGCTTGCCCCATGACTTCCGACGCGACGACGCCGTCGCCCTCGCTCGACCTGGCCGACCGACCCGTGAGCCGCGGCCGCGTGCTCGCGTGGGCGCTGTGGGACTGGGCGACGCAGCCGTTCAACTCGGTGATCATCACGTTCGTGTTCGCGGCGTTGTACCTGGTGGGCGACGACTTCATGGACCCCGAGATCGCCAAGCTGGGGGAGGGCAACGCCGCCTACGAGCTCGCGCTGGCGAGCCTGTCGAGCGGGTTCGGCGCCGCGATGACGGTCGCCGGGATCATCGTGGCCGTGCTCGCGCCGGTGCTGGGCCAGCGCGCCGACACCGCGGGCAGGCGCAAGCTGTGGCTCGGCTGGATGACGGGGCTGCTCGTGCTGTCGATGCTGGGGCTCGCGTTCGTGCAGGCGGCGCCCCCGTACTTCGTGCTGGGCGTCGGGCTCATCGCGATCGGCTCGATCTTCTCCGAGATCGGCGGGGTGAACTACAACGCCCTCATCACGCAGGTGAGCACCCCCGCGAACGTCGGGCGGGTGTCGGGCCTGGGGTGGGGCTTCGGGTACACGGGCGGCATCGTGGCGCTCGTGCTCGTGGTGGTGGCGCAGTCCGCCGACTGGTTCGGGCTCGACACGTCCAACGGCATGGCGTATCGGCTCATCGCGGTGGGCTGTGCGGTGTGGTGCCTGGCGTTCGCATGGCCGCTGTTCCGGTGGGTGCCGGAGTCGACGGCGACGGGCCGCGAGCCCGTCTCCTTTGTCGCGGGCTACGCGCGGCTGTGGCGCGACCTGGTGCGCCTGTGGCACGACTCGCGCGCGACCCTGTGGTTCCTGGTCGCGAGCGCCATCTACCGCGACGGCCTCGCGGGGGTGTTCACGTTCGGCGCGATCATCGCGTCGGTCGCCTACGGCTTCTCGGGCGACCAGGTCATCTACTTCGGCGTGGCCGCGAACCTGGTCGCGGGCGTCGCGACGATGCTGTCCGGGTTCGTCGACGACCGCTTCGGTCCGCGCCGACTGATCCTGTGGTCGCTCGCGCTCATGGTGGTGTCGGGGCTCGCGGTCGCGGTGCTGCACCCGCTCGGTCCCGTGGTGTTCTGGGTCGCCGGCCTGGTCCTGTGCCTGTTCGTGGGGCCCGTGCAGTCGGCGTCGCGGTCACTGCTGGCCCGCGTGAGCCCGCCGGGCAAGCAGGGGGAGATCTTCGGGCTCTACGCGACCACGGGCCGCGCCGTGTCGTTCCTCGCGCCGCTCATGTGGACGCTCACGATCGCGCTGACGGGCGCGACCATCTGGGGCGTGGTCGGCATCGTGGTGGTGCTGGCGCTCGGGCTCGGCGCGATGCTGCTGGTCAAGCTCCCGACGCGCTGACCGACGGGTCGGGACACTCAGTCCTCGGATTCGCGGGACGCGGCGCGTTTCGGGACGCTCAGTCCTCGACCCCCCGGTTGACGCTCTCTCTGACCGATGAGGACTAAGCGTCCCGAGATCGTCGGCTACGCCGATTCCTGAGGACAGAGCGTCCCGAACCGGGGGTCACGGGCGCGACTCGACCGGTCCCGTGCCGCGCGCGTTGTAGACCGTCGAGGTCGAGTCGCCGTACGCCCGGTAGACCGCGAGGGCCTCGTCGCGCAGGACGTCCGATGTGACCGCGATGCCGCGGGCCTCGAACTGCGCGGCCCAGTCGTCCACCACGGGACCCTCGTCGAAGCGCGTGAGCTCCTCGAGCTCCGGGCCCTCGCCCGCGACCACGAGCCGGCGCACGCCCGACCACAGCGTCGCGCCGTAGCACTGCACGCAGGGCCGCCAGTTGACCACGAGCGTGAGGTCGCGCCCGTCGCCCAGGTCCCACGTGCCGAGCCGTCGCTGCGCGAGCGCGAGCGCCATCACCTCGGCGTGGCCGGCGCTGATGCCCGTGTCGAGCACCACGTTGACGCCCACGGACACGAGCGCGCCGGTCGCCGAGTCCACGACGATCGCGGCGAACGGCCCGCCGCCGCCCTCGCGCCAGTTGCGGTCCGCGAGCCGATGCACGAGCGCCATCTGCTCCTCGGGCGTCGCGAGCGCGTCGGGCAGCGCCGAGATCTCGGCGATCAGCCACTCGGGCAGGGACAGGGTGACGCTGGTCGCGAGGCCGTCGGCCATGGCTCCTCCGGGGGACGATGCGGGGGTCAGGCCTGGCTCTTGCCCGAGATGATCTCGTCCCAGGTGGGAAGGCGGGGGGTCTGCGGGGCGGCGTCAGGTTGGCCGGCGGCAGGCTCCGGCTCCGGCTCCGGCTCCGGCTCCGGCTCCGGGGTCGCCTCGCGTGCGGGCTCCGGCTCCGGCGCAGGCTCCGGCTCCGGCTCCGGCTCCCACGTGGGCGTCGCGACCGTCTCGGCCTCCGGCTCGGGGCTCCACGCCGCGGGGCTGAGCGCCGCGGGGGCGGCCGGCTCGTCGGCGACGGGCAGGCCGAACGCGGGGGTGTCGCCCGGGATGGGCTCGCGGATGGGGAGCAGGTACGCCTGCGTGGCCTCCGCATCGTCCTCGACCGGTGCCGGCGCGGCGGGCTCGTCGTCCTCGCCGACGACCGTCGCGACGACGATGCGCAGCGCCTCGGCGAGCACCTCGGCGGGCAGCGCCGCGCCGTCCAGGCCCATCGCGGGCGTCGCGGGGACCTGCACGAGGCCGCTGGGCACGCCCCACTCGGCGAGCTCGCGCTGCATGACGTAGAAGACGTGGTTCGCGAGCCCGCTGCCGGCGTTGAGCGACACCGTGGCCGGGAGGCCGTGCGCCTCGAGGGCCGCGACCACCTCCTTGGCGGGCAGCGTGCCCCACAGGGCCGCGGCCGCGCCCTCGACGATGGGCCGGTCGACCGGCTGCTCGCCGTGGGCGTCCGGCGCGTGAGTGTCGTCGAGGTTGACCGCGAGGCGCTCGACCGTGACGGCGGAGGCGCCGGGCGCGGTGGCGACCACGATGACGGCGTCGGGCAGGTGCTTGGCGATCGAGGCGCGCAGGCGGCGCGACGACTCGGCATACGCGGGCACGAGGTCGCGGTGGACGATCTCGGCGCGGCCGTGCCAGGTCTCGGCGAGGATGCGTGCGGCGTCGGACGAGGCCTCGGCGGCGCTGCCGGGGAGCGGTTCGAAGGCGGTGATCAGTACGCGGGCCATGGCTCCAGGGTAGGCGGTGGCGGGCGCGCGGGCCGACGACGCTCAGGCGTCGACCGCGGTCTCCACCCCGTCGACCGTGGCGATGAGGCCGCGCTCGCGCAGCTGCCTGATGTAGCGCGCCTGGCCGCGCTCGCCCTTGCCGCGGAACAGGGGCATGAGGCGGGGCAGCGCGTTCGGCATCAGCATCGCCGCGCGCACCAGCCACGACTCGCTGGGACGCGGGTACGCCTCGAGCCGGGGCTTGTCGAGCAGGCGCATCATGGTGCGGGCGACGTGCTCGGGGGACTGCGGCGGATCCTGGAACTGGAGCGCGTTGCCGCCGTCGAGCGCCTCCTGACGCAGCATGCGGGTGTCCGTCGCGGACGGCAGCACCGAGCTCACGGTGATGCCCTTGTCGCGCAGGTCGAGAGCGATCGACAGCATCGCGCCGCGCAGGCCGAACTTGCTCGCCGTATAGATCGGGGTCTCGCCCAGCGGGAAGATCCCGCCCAGCGAGACGGTGGTGATGACGCGCGGGTCCGGTGCGGCGCGAAGGAGCGGGACCGCGAGGCGCGTCAAGATGAGCGGCGCGGTGAGGTTGACGGCGAGCTCGTGCTCGATGGACTCGACGCTGCGCACGTCGAAGCGCTCGGCGCTGGTCATGCCGGCGTTGTTGATGAGGACGTCGATGCGGCCGTGGCGGCCGCCGATGCGGGCGAGCATCGCCTCGACCTGGGCGCGGTCGGTGAGGTCGGCGACCTCGGCGGTGTGGCGGTCCGTGCCGCCCGGGAGGCGGTCGACGGCGGCGCGCGCCGCATCGTCCCTCATGTCCGCCACGACGATGCGGGCGCCGCGCTGCGCCGCGAGGGCGCTGACCGCGCGGCCGATGCCCCCGGCGCCGCCGGTGACCACGACGACGCGGTCGGTGAGGTCGAGGCGCGCGCGGCTCACGGGATGGTCCAGCCCATGCGCTTCGCGGTCCTGTGCAGGTACCTCGTGATGGCGACGCCGTCGACGTAGCCGGCGTGGCGCGTGGAGTCGACGAACCTGATGCCGCGCGTGAGGTCGGGGGTGTCCGTGGCGATCGTCCTCTCGAACTCCGCCCAGCGCTCGGGGCGCCTCAAGCGGTCGTCGATGTGCTGCGCGATCATCGCGGCGAGCTGCTCCATGAGGACGTACGCGGCGCCGTTGGTCTCGACGAAGCCGAGGCCGTAGAGGCCGGGGTTCCTGGAGAAGGCGGTGAGGTAGAAGTCGGGGTGCGGGCCGTCGCCCACGAGATCCTGGGCGTACGGCACGGCGTGGTGGTAGCCGGTCGCGAGGAGGATGAGGTCGACGTCCTCGGTGGTGCCGTCGGCGAAGGTGACCGTGGTGCCGCTCGTGGTCGCGATGGCCGGCCGCGCGGTGACGTCGCCGTGCCCGAGGTGGTGGAGCAGCTGGGTGTTCATGAGCGGGTGGGTCGCGAACACCTTGTGGTCGGGCTTGGGCAGGCCCAGGCGCGTCGGGTCGCCGTTGAGGATCCTCAGCAGGACGCCGAAGACGCGCTGCTCGAGCCACATGGGCATGGTGGGGCCCTCGTCGGCGAACACGTCGGCGGGCTTGCCGAACACGTGCTTGGGGATGAAGTGGTAGCCGCGGCGCAGGCTGATGACGGCGTGGTCGGCGGAGCGGGCGGCGTCGCAGGCGATGTCGGCGCCCGAGTTGCCGGCGCCGATCACCAGGACCCTTCGGCCTTCCAGCTCCTTGGGGGAGCGGTAGGTGACGGTGTGGCGGACCTCGCCCGTGTAGTTCCCGGGGAGGTCGATGACGTTGGGGATCCACTGGACGCCGGAAGCGACGATCACGTGCGCGTGGTCGGTGCTGGTCCCGTTGGTGCGGGTGACGCGGTAGCCGCCTTCGATCTTCTCGACCTTCTCGACGGCGGTGTCGAACTCGATGGCCTTGTCGAGGCCGTTGTGTTCCGCGAACGCGTTGAGGTACGCGTAGATCTGCTTGTAGCTGGGGTAGTCCGGGTAGTCGTCCGGCATGGGGAAGGACGGGAAGCCCGACAAGGTCTTCGAGGAGATGAAGTGCGCCGACTCGTACATCGGGCTGCCCGGGGCGTCGATGTCCCACAGGCCGCCCACCCCACGGTTGCGCTCGAGATGCGTGTAGGGCAGGCCGCGCTGCTGGAGCGCGAAGGCGGCGGCGAGGCCCGCGGGGCCTGCGCCGATGATGGCGGTGTCGAGCACGGTTCTCCTCGTCGTTGAGCAGTACCGCGAGCATAGGGGGTGCCAGGGACGATGCGGGGGTTCCGGGCCGTGTCGGCGCTGCCTGGGGTGACCAAGTTATCTGCGGCTGTTTGGGCATCCGCGGCGCGAGGTGGTCTTTGCGGGCTCCGGATTCCGATATAGTTAACCGCTGTCACGGGCTGTGGCGCAGCTTGGTAGCGCACCTGACTGGGGGTCAGGGGGTCGCAGGTTCAAATCCTGTCAGCCCGACGTGTAGCAAGCGGAAAGTCCTGGTAACTCACGGGTTGCCAGGACTTTTTGCATGGAGTGACATGACCCGGTCATCATTTACTCATCACTTTGGGCTCGCTGACGCGCCCTCCGCCGGCCGCGCTACGGCAGGGCGGCGTTGGTGCCGGTTGGTCCCGAACGCCTGGGGTGCGCGCTCCGCACCTATGCGGCATGAGCGCCGAACGCGACACTGTGGACAACGACTGGGGCCTCGAGCCCCTGCTCGACGTGAGCGAGCTCGCCGCATACCTCGGCGTGCCAGTCTCCACGGTCTACGACTGGCGGACTCGCGGCGTCGGGCCGCGCGGGTACCGCTTCGGCAAGCACCTGAAGTTCTCGGTCTCGGATGTGCGGACCTGGGTCGAGCAGCAGCGCGACGCCTCTCCTGCGGAGGGGAGGTGACACCGTGGCTCGCGCGCGGCTGACCATCGGCACCTTCGGTGACATCGCCTACCTCGACGCGGCTCGCGGTCGCGTGGTCGCGCGGACCCGGTACCGCGACTGGGACGGCAAGAACCGACTCGTGCAGGCCACTGCCAACACGCGCAGCCAGGCGGAGCAGGCGTTGAAGGCGAAGCTCGCTGATCGGAGCCTGTTCCAGCCCGCCAGCTCGGTCCTGTCGCCCGACAGCCCCTTCCCGGACCTGGTCGCGTATTGGCTCGAGGACCTCGAGCTCGAGGGGCGGATCTCGAAGCGCACCTTGGAGCTCTACGAGCGGGACATGCGCACGCTCGTGCTTCCGGTGTTCAAGGGCCTCACGCTGCGGGAGATCGGGGTGGCCCGTTGCGACCAGTACCTCAAGGTGCTCGCAAAGCAGAGCTACAGCCGTGCCAAGCACGCACGGGCGGTGCTCAGGCTCGCGCTCGAGCTCGCGGTGCGACACGAGGTGCTGCCGCGCAATCCCATGGCTCACGTCTCGCCGCTGCGGCGCCCCGCATCGCGACCGAACGCGCTCACCGCCACCGAGGTCAACGCGGTGCGCGCGGCGATCGCCTTCTGGGAGATGGGCGGCTCCTACTCCGGCCCACGACCGGACGGGCAGCTCGGCGCGATCGTCGAGGTCATGCTCGGCACCTCCGCCCGCATCGGCGAGGTCCTGGCCATCCGTCGCCGCGATGTCGACGTCACGAGCAAGACGCCGTCGATCCGGATCGCCGGGACCATCGTCAGCCTCCATGGTGAGCCGACGAAGCGGCAGGACCACCCGAAGACGGCGAGGTCCGTGCGGACCGTGGCGATCCCGTCGTTCACCGCAGAGGCGGTACGGCGCCGGCTGGCACGGTTGGAGGACCACTCGCTCGACGCGCTGCTGTTCTGCACGCGCGACGGGACGCCGCTGACCACGAACAACGTGCGCCGTCAGTTCCGGATGGTGCTCGAGCGTGCGGGCATCACTGGAGTCACGCCGCACATGTTCCGACGTACCGTCGCCACTGCGATCAACGACGAGGGCGGGGTGGAGCTTGCAGCGGAGCTGCTGGGGCACACCGACCCGCGGATCACGATTCAGCACTACATCAAGCCGCCAGAGATGGTGAATCCGGCGACGGCAGCGATGCTCGATCGGGTGTTCGCGAAGGACGACTGATCGTCGGCTTGCCGGGCCCGTCAGGCCGTCAACGTCGGGGGAGTGGGCTGCGTGGCCGTCTCCTCGGGCGCGGCCGGCGCCTCCTGCTTGGCGCGGCGCGCGCGCTCGACGGTGTAGCTCGTGCGGGCGACGTCGTGCCCGATCCGCGCGGCGACGAACTCCTCCGCGTCGGTCTCGACGCCGTCAGTGCCGACGCGGGTGAACCGCCGGATGCGCCCCTCCGCGATGAACCGATCGCCCTTGGCGAGGTGCTCGGCGGCTCGCTCTGCGGTTCGACCGAAGACGACCAGGTCGTGGAACGTCGGCTCGAGCGGGGTGAAGGAGCCGTCCTCGCCGCGATGGAAGTGCTCCTGGCCGACGCGGACGTAGAGACGTGCGTCGCCCCGCTCGGTGGCGGTGAGTGCTGGCTCGCTCACGATGAAGCCGGACAGTGATGCACGGGTGCGGAACATGATGCCGCCCTCCTTCTCGGTGGTCGGCGTCGTGGTGACGCCTGTACCGATCAGGTGCGCGGCTGGGGCCCGATAGGTTCCCGCCGGGGTGTAGTCACTCGCGCGGACATGCCCCGATGCTGAGTGCTACGTGATCAGCCCCTCCGCTGGCGCGTTCAGCGTCCCGCAGTTTTCGCGGATGGCGAGAGGTATGTGTCATGGGTGCCCACTAGGCTCCCTGGTAAGGGACTCGAAGGAGGTTGGCATGGGTTTTCTGGACAAGCTCTTTGTCGGCGGTGTGGTTGCGGCCGCTGGCACGGTCGCCGCGCTAGTGCTCAAGGATGCAGCAGAGACTCGACGACGCCGGAACACTCCGATCGAGTTCGATGAGCGCCTCACGCATCGCGACTTCGAGATGATGGTGGAGGAGGCAGCTGCGAAGGTGCCACGTCTCAAGTCCTTCAGCATCAGCGGTCTAGCAGTGACGTTGCTTGTCGAATCCAACTCCGGAGTGTCGACTTGGACTGCCGAGGCCGACTTCAATGACTACGGAAGGCTTACTGGGACCTACTGGCTCACTTCTGAGAACGACCAGTCGCCGCTTCCAAAGTTCTTCGCAAACGCGGTCAGCGAGTCGGTGCAGCTCAAGGTCAGTTCGGCCTAGGAGGTACAGGCAAGGCCGGATCCGCGGTCCGGCGTTCCGCGACGCGAACTCGCCGCTGACATCCTGGGGGTCTGCCCCGACTTCCATCCTGACCAGCCGGTCCCAGACCAGCCACCGCCAGACTCACAGATGGCCTCGGTCGGTCCGTTCGATGTTCCGGGGCGGTCGAAGAACGCAAGGATGTCGTGTGCCCGGTTGTTCAGGGTCCGGCCGAGTCGTCGCAGTTCGACGAGTGTGGCCGGGACGCCGGTTCGCAGCGACTCGATGAGCGCCGCGAAGTCGGCCTTCGCGATCGCCCGGTTGGGGTTGCGGTACGCGGTGATCATCCGCTGGTAGACGCCCCAGGTGACCTCGACCTCAGCATGGTCGTCGGCGTCGAAGAGGGCGTCGAGTCGGTCCCACTGGCGGTCGGTGAGGAGCTCGAGCCCGGTGTGCAGGACTCGACGGGACATGTAGAGCGGGTCGCCGGCGTGGCCGCGGTGACCGTGGATGGCCTGCTGGATGCGGCGTCGGCACTGGTCGAGGGCGTCGCCGGCGAGCTTCACGACGTGGAACGGATCCATCACCGCGGTCGCGGTCGGGAGTTCCTCGGCGGCGGCGGTCTTGAAGCCTGAGAAGCTGTCCATCGCGACGACCTCGATGCGCTGGCTCCACGAAGGGTGGCGCTCGGACAGCCACGTCTTGAACACGGCCTTCGACCGGCCGGGGACCATGTCGAGCAGCCGGGCCGGGCCGACCCTGTCGCGTACGGGCGTGAGGTCGATGATGACGGTGACGTACTTGTCGCCGAAGCGGGTGTGTCGCCACACGTGCTCGTCGACACCGATGACCGCGACGCCGTCGAACCGGGCCGGGTCGTTGATCAACTGGCGGTGTCCCTCGGTCAGGACGGCGTCGTTGGCGGTGTTCCACGCAACCCCGAGCCCCGCCGCGATGCGAGAGACCGACAGGTGGTCCACGACGAGAGCGCGAAGCGCCCACGCGAGTCCGCCGCGGGAGAGCTTCGCCCGTGGATCCGCGGCGGCGCGGAGGTCGTCGAGCCAGAACCGGTCGCACGGGTCGCACCGATAGCGGCGGACCCGCACCAGCAGCGTCATAGGTCGACAGCCGAAGGGCTCGTGAGCCAGGTAGCGGGACTGAGTGCCGAGGGAGCGGCCCCGGTCCCCGCAGTCGCGGCAGACGTCGTCGATCACGGCCACGCGGCACTCGAGCACCGCGCGGTCGGCTGCGATGCGCTGCCCGGTGACGATCGGGCCGAGGGCCTCGAGGCCCGCGAAGGTCGTGAGGTCGGGCGCGCCGAAGGTAGCGTTGAGCAAGTCGAGGTCTTTCAGATGGTGAGCGTGAGAACTTCCATCCTGGGGGACCTCGACCCCTACCCCCGACCACTCATCGTCGAGCGGCCGCTACAGCCTCATCTGTGAAGAGCCACATTAGGGCAGACCCGACTTACAACCGATTCAGTTCTCGTCATCGTCCGAGATGCAGGAATCGTCCGTGGGCACCACACCTAGCGCTTGGAAAGGACCCCCGACACTCCTGTGACAAACATGCCAAGTAGCCCGTATGCGGCGAGCCTCAACGCTGTGATGAAGCCTGCCAGCCACTCGTTTCCGGAGACTTGCCAGGCCTCGGCCTGGCCCGAGCCTACGGGCGCGAGGACCACATCGAACGCATAGAGCCCGGCCCAGAATCCGGGATATCCAACTTGCGACGGGTCGCTTGCCGTCGTACCACCGGACGCAAGCGCGGAATCCGTGGGCGTCATGAACTGCCCGGAGAACCTGAGGGTCACAAGCGCTACGAGCCACACGATGCCGAGTCCCACTAAGGCGCGGGCCGGATAGTAGCCATGCCCGATCGTGTATCGCTTTATAGACCTCCACACGCGTCTCAGCAGCGCTCGGTCCTGCTTGAGGTAGCGCTCGGTGGCCTCAAAGCGGACCCTGCGCGCGGTCGCCTCGTGGCCCACCTGTTCCAGATGAGTGGCGAAGGCGAGCCACGTTCCTAGAGGAAAAGCGTGCGGGCCATCGGTAGCGTAGTCCAGCCAGCCGATGAGCCTCTCCGGGTCTCGCGTCATATCTTGGCTTAGAGCGCGAAGCTTCAGGTTGGACGTTGGTCCGATTGTCACGGGGGCGACGCCGACACGGGTCGTCGGCCTTGCTGTTTCGAGCCTCCCGACCTCTGCTTCGCTTAGGTCGAGCACGAGCTGGGGTGGAGCGCTGGAATTCCATGCTCCCGAACTAGTCTGTCGACGGCTCGTGGGTCGCCCGGCGGGTGGACGCGATGCGCGCTTCCGACCCGACGCTACGCCGTGAACTTCGTATGCACGAATGTTCGCTTCATCGCTTGCTGGGTGAGACTCGTCGGCGTCTAGGAATAGGGTGCCAATCTCGGCGCCACGCGCGGACAGCGCCACCGTGCCCGACGCGGACCTGAGGTTAGGCACGCACCATGCGCCGCCAACGCGCATTCGCTCAAACCGAAAGCCCTGTGGGGCATCGCCGCCGGCAGTGAAGATGCCAAACCGGGTGCGAACCTGTGTCGTTCGATTGACCAAGACAGTTGGGCCGAGATCGAGGCTGCCCTGAATGGCTGCGCCGGTGAAGTCGAGAAGTTCGACAGGAGTCGGCTCGCATTGTGTCTGGGAGACGGTCTCACGGGGATCCCCGCACTCCGGGGAAATGGATCCGCGAATCTCTGCATCATCCAGGCGCAATGCGCGGATCGCGGTCTTGTGCAAGTGCAGATTTCCGCCGATGCGAATGCCGCGGGCGAAGACGCCGTCGCCAAACCGCGACTCACTGATGGTGACGTCGAGGCCCACGGTCGACCGCGTGAGGTCCAGTGCGTACCCATGGTGCATGGTGATAAGCAGCTTCTTGCTGACCTCGCTGTCGGCAAGCATCAGGGACCGGTCGCCAGGGCCTGAGTCACTGCTGTCCCCAACATATAAGTTGCCCCGGACGGCCGCGTGGTTCATCGAAATGATCGTGTAGTTCGCCTTGACGCTCATGCTGCTGTTGAAGATCGCTGAATCCATCCACATGTGATTGGGCAACCTGACGCTCTTCTGGGCGCTTGGCATCGACAAGCAACTCTCGAGGTCGGCATACCAGTTGCTTGACTCCTGTACCTGGATGCGGCCCGCCTCGACACTCCCTGCGAACGTTCCACTGATAGCAAGACCGCCAACAGTTGTGTCGGCGAGGTTGACATGAAGACACTCCGAGCCCCTGCACCAAGTCTCGCCCACGTAGCGGGGGCCTACCTTGACAGCCACCGCGCCCAGGTAACCCAATTGGGCTCCGCAGCCAACGAGATTGCCGAGCGCAGTGGCGGCAAGTTGGAGATTCTCGATTCGCGACGCACTCACGTCAAGCCTGCCCACAGTGCACCCTCCAAGGCGCACCGAGCCAAGTGTGGCCCGTTGAAGGTCTAGCTCCTCCATCGCGCAATTGTGGAAACTCACGTCGAATGGCAGGGTCGCCCCCGCGAGGACAAGAGGTCCCTCGATCGAGAGCGCGCGCAATGAGATCTCGTCTTCGTGGTGTCCTTGCGCGAGCATTGCGAGAGTGAGTGCCACATCACTCGCGTTCGCACGCGTGGGCCACACGCCGCCAGGCAAGTGAAGGCCGACGTCGTCGCGCTCTGGTGGTGTCCCGGCGACACCCCAAGTTGTCAGCATCGCCTTCAGTTCGGCGACGGAAGCGAGACGCTCATAGCTGTCGATCTGAGTCACGCGACGAGGCTACAGATGGAGTGCCACGGGGCGTCGACGTCTAGCCATCGGACCGGTGCGTGTCGACACACGCGCCTCGGCCCGCGTTGGCATCTTGCGTAGGCGGACCCGTTTCCATGGGCGTGTTGCGCCCCGGGTTCGACAGACCATCCGCCGGCCTGATCAGCCACCGACCGGAAAGGCAGTGCCATGGGTGTGGACAAGCGGGTCGGCGTCGCCACGCTGAGGCCCGTGCGCCCATCGAGAACCCATCTTTGTGACCGTTCGAGTCAGCTGATGCTGGGGCAGACACTGGCGATGTCCCGCCCGCAAGGCACGTAACCGGGCGCGCCCGTGACGGGCGCCGTGCTCAGAGCATCGGCGCCATGCCGCCGTCGATGACGAAGCTCGACCCGGTGACGTTCGAGACCCGGGGGCTGCACAGGAGGGTCACGAGCACGGCGACCTCGGCGGGGGTGGAGAAGCGTCCGGTGGGCATCTGGCCGGCGGCGCCGGTCCGGACCTCGGCCGGGTCGATCCCCGCGGCAGCGCTCACCGTCGCGGCCACGCCTCCGGCCCCGTTCCACAGGTCGGTCGCCACCGGTCCGGGGTCGACGCTGGTGAAGCGGATGCCCTGGGGTCCGTAGGCCTTCGAGAGGCTCTTGGCCACGTTGCCGAAGGCGGCCTTCGCGGCGGAGTAGTCGATCACCAAGGGGTCGGGCAGGCGCGCGTTGAGCGAACCGACGTTGACGACGCAACCCGAGCCCCGTGCGAGCATGCCCGGCAGCACCGCGCGGATCATCTCGATGCCCGCGAAGAGGTCGAGCGCGAACGTGTGCGCCCAGTCATCCGGCGGGACGGCGAGGAAGCCTTCCGGCCGGGCGGGCGCGATACCTGCGTTGTTGACCAGCGCATGGGGTGCGCCGCCTGCGGCCTCGACGAGCCGTGCACGCGTGTCGGTTGCGGTGATGTCACCGGCGACGAGCGTGACCGAGGCACGGTCGGCGAGCGCCGAGAGCGCGGTGCTCGGCGTGCGTACGTTGGCGATCACCCGGGCGCCTTCGGCGGCCAGCGCCTCGCATACGGCGAGACCGATGCCCTTGCCCGCTCCGGTGACCACGACGGTGGCGTCCTGCAGCTGAAGATCCATGTCTCCACCGTAGGAGCGTGACGGGCGCCGCGTCCTGAGTCCGACGACTGCGCTTGGCGGCGGCATCACGACCCAGGAGGGAGGCCAGGGGAGCGCCGCATCGCAGTCGATCGACTCAAGACGGCGCGCAGGCGCCGTTCCTACGGTGGCGGTGTCAGCACGAAGCGCCACCACCCTGAGAAGGAGCGCCGCCATGACAGCCCAGCCGACAGCCGCGCCGCCCACGATGACCGCGTTGAGGGCGCACCTCCGCGGTGGCCCCGAGCAGTTCGAGCTCGAGGAGGCGCCCGTGCCCGAGCCTGGCGAGGGGGAGGTGCTGGTCGAGGTGCACGCCGCCGCGATCACCTTCGCCGAGCTCGACTGGGACCTCAGCTGGACGCGGGACGGCGCGGACCGCACCCCCGTCATCCCGTCGCACGAATTCTCAGGCACCGTCGCGGCGCTCGGCCCCGACGCGGACGGCACGTTCCAGCTCGGGGACGAGGTGTACGGGCTGGTGCCCTTCGACCGTGACGGCGCCGCGGCCCAGTACGTGGCCGTGCCCCTGGCGAACCTCGGCCGCAAGCCCGTCGGCGTCGGTCACGTCCAAGCCGCGGCGCTGCCCCTCGCAGCCGCGACCGCCTGGCAAGCCCTCGTGCGGCACGCGCGGGTACGGAGCGCCGAGCGCGTCCTGATCCACGGCGGCGCGGGCGGCGTGGGAGCGTTCGCCGTGCAGATCGCGGCCGCCCTCGGCGCCGACGTGACCGCCACCGTCCTCGAGCCTCAGAGGGGATTCGTGGCCGGCCTGGGCGCCCACCGCGTCATCGACGCCTCCGCGGAGGACTTCGACGGCGATGGCCGTGCGTACGACGTGGTGCTCGACACCGTCGGCGGCGACGTCCTGGTGCGCTCGTTCGGCGTCCTGCGTCCGCGCGGTCGCCTCGTGTCGCTCCAGGCGCCACCCGATCCCGAGCTCGCCACCGCACACGACGTCGAGCCGCTGTTCTTCGTGGTCGGCCCCGATCCCGAGGCGCTCGGGGCCGTCGCGGCACTCGCCGAGACCGGCCGGCTCGTCATCCCCATCGCGGCCACGTTCCCGCTCGCCGATGGACGGGCCGCCTACGCGTCCGGGGCGCGCTCGCCCCGACCGCCGGGGAAGACGGTGCTGATCGTCCGATGAGCGCACCACTCGCCCCCCGTGACGATGCGCGCCGAACCTGACCGGCGCATCGTCCCCGCGGACCCGTCCGGGCCGCGCCCCTCACCGCCCCATAAGAAGGAGAGCCGATCATGTCCACCCACCCCGCCACCCCCGTCCTCTTCATCCACGGCCTGTGGCTCCACCCGTCCTCCTGGCAGCCCTGGGTCGACCTCTTCACCGACGCCGGCTACGCCGCGGAGGCGCCCGGCTGGCCCGGCGTCCCCGCGACCGTCGACGCCGCCCGCGCGCACGAGTCCCTCATCGCCGGCGTCGGGATCGACGACGTGGTCGAGCGCTACCGGCAGGTGATCGAACGGCTTCCCGCGAAGCCCATCCTCGTCGGCCACTCCTTTGGAGGCATGATCGCGGAGAAGCTGCTAGGCATGGACCTGGCGCGCGCGGCGATCGCCATCGACGCCGCCCAGATCAAGGGCGTCCTGCCCCTGCCGCTGTCGTCGCTGCGTGCGACGCTGCCCGTGTTCAAGAACCCGGCGAACAAGGGCAAGGCGGTCTCGCTCACCGCCGAGCAGTTCCGGTACGCCTTCGGCAACGCCGTGAGCCCCGAGGAGTCCGACGAGCTCTACGACCGGTGGGCCATCCCCGCCCCGGGCAAGCCCCTGTTCGAGGCCGCGGCGGCCAACTTCTCGCTCCACTCGCCCGCGAAGGTCGACACCAGGAACGATGCGCGCGGCCCGCTGCTGCTCATCATGGGCGGTCAGGACCACACGGTCCCCGAGGCGATCACCCGATCGACGCTCAAGCAGTACAAGCACTCGTACGCGAGCACCGAGCTCATGGAGTTCGAGGACCGCGGGCACTCGCTCACCATCGACCACGGCTGGCGTGAGATCGCGGACCGCTGCCTCGCGTGGCTGGGCGAGCGCGCGCTCGCCGAGGCTGCGTGATGGCCGGGACCGCGCACCGCGTCGTCATCGTGGGCGGCGGGTTCGCCGGGCTGTTCGCGGCGCGCGGGCTGCGTCGGGCCGCGGTCGAGGTGGTGCTCATCGACCGGACCGGCTTCCACCTGTTCCAGCCGCTCCTCTACCAGGTGGCTACGGGCATCCTGTCGCAGGGCGAGATCGCGCGGCCGCTCCGGGAGGTGCTGCGCCGGCAGCGCAACGCCAGGCTCCTGTTGGGTGAGGTGCAGGACGTCGACCTCGTCGCGCGGACCGTCACCTCGTCGGCCTTCGGCGCAGTCACCGTCACCCCGTACGACACGCTCATGGTCGCCACGGGGGCGACGCACTCCTACTTCGGCAACGAGACCTTTCGCGAGCATGCGCCGGGACTCAAGACGGTGGACGATGCGCTCGCCATCCGTGCACGCATCTACGAGGCGTTCGAGCGTGCCGAGTCCGCGACCGACCACGCCGAACGATGCCGTCACCTCACCTTCGTGGTGGTGGGCGGCGGCCCGACCGGCGTCGAGGTCGCCGGACAGATCGCGGAGCTGTCCGCGCGCAGCCTGCGCCGCAACTTCCGCAGCATCGACCCGGCGGACGCGAGAGTCGTGCTCCTCGAGGCCGGACCGGCCCTGCTGCCCGCCTTCGGGCCGGTGCTGTCGGCCCGGGCTCGCCGCGACCTCGAGGCTGTCGGGGTGGAGGTGCTGCTCGGTGCCCGCGTCACGGGCATCGACGCCACCGAGGTGCGCTACACCGCGGACGGCCAGGACGTGCGGATGGCTGCGACCACCAAGGTCTGGGCTGCGGGCGTCGCGGCGTCGCCGCTGGGAGGCGCCCTCGCGACGCTCGCCGGCGCGCAGGCCGCGCGTGGGGGCCGCGTCGAGGTCGCACCCGACCTCACTCTCCCTGGGCACCCCGAGGTGTTCGTCCTGGGCGACCTGGCGAGCATGCCAGGCGTGCCCGGCCTCGCGCAGGCCGCGATCCAGGCCGGACGCTACGCCGCGCGTGTCGTGGCCGCACGCGTGGACGGCAGGGAGCCGCCCGCCCCTTTCCGGTACCGCGACAAGGGCAACCTTGCGACCATCGCCCGCCTGCGTGCGGTGGTCCAGACCGGACGCATCCGCCTCGTGGGGCCGGTCGCGTGGGCGGCGTGGCTCGGCGTGCACCTCGTCACCCTCAACGGGTACCGCAACCGCGTCACCGTGACCATGCACTGGGCGGCGACCTTCCTCGCCGGCGCACGCGCCGAGCGGGCCGCCACCGCCGTCCAGGCACGCCATGCGGCCGCCGCTCCGGTCCCGGTCCTTGCGGCCATGGAGCCGAGCCTCGCCGGAGGGCGCCGGTGACCGCACCCCACGGTGCGTCCACGCTTGTCGGACGCGCCGATCACCTCGACGCGATCGGCCGTGTGATCGCGCGCCAGGGCAGCGCGCCACGGGTGCTCCTGCTCGAGGGGGATCCGGGTATCGGGAAGTCGCGCCTGCTCGCGGTCGCCAGCACCGCAGCCCACGCGGCGCGCATGCGGGTGCTGAGCGCCGTCGGGACCGAGGCAGAGGCGCACCTCCCGTTCGCGGGGCTGCAGCAGCTGCTCGCGGGCCAGGCGTGGGAGACGGGCTGGTCCGGCGCGGGAGCCAACGGCATGGCGGAGCGCGACGCGCTTCGGGTGGCGCTCGGCCTCGCGGAAGGCCCGCGCCCCGACCCGTTCCTCATCGCGCGGGCGGTGTGGCGGTTGCTCGCCGCCACCGCGGAGCCCGTCGCGGTGCTCGTCGACGACCTTCACTGGTGGGATGAGCCGACGCGCGACGTGCTCGCCATGGTGGCGCGTCGGATCGGTCACGCGCCGGTCGTCCTGGTCGCAGCGACTCGGCCGGGGTACCCGGCTGCGGACCTGTCGGCCGAGGTGCGCAAGGTCGGCCCTGTCGACGAGCACGACGCACGAGCACTGCTCGCCGCATCGGCCCCGGGCCTGTCGGCGCCCGACACCGCGGCGGTGCTCGCAAGCGCCGGAGGGAACCCGCTCGCCCTTGTCGAGCTGCCCCACGCGCTCGACGTCGTGCGGGCCGCCGGCGGCGCATCGTCCCCAGCTGTCCCGCTACCCGCACGGCTCGAGGCCGCGTTCACCGCGCACCTCCACGAGCTGCCCGCATGGACCCGCGACGCGCTTCTCCTCGCCGCCCTCGACCCGATGGTCGGTATCGACGCCCTCGGCGAAGCCGTCGCCATGATGCGCCACGAACCCGCCAGGACCGTGGTCCTCGCGCCGGCCGTCGATGCGGGACTCGTGACGCTCGACGGCGACGTCCCCGTGATGCGTCACCCGCTCGTACGCTCGGGGATCCTCGCCGACGCCGCACTGGCGCGCCGCAAGGTCGCGAGCGCATCCCTCGCGCGCATCGTCGCGGACCCCGTGCGACAGGCGTGGCACCTCTCGCAGTCGATCCTCGGGCCGGACGATGCGGTCGCCGACCGGCTCGAGGCGGCCGCCGAGGTCGCGCTCGCGCGGGGGGCGCTGGCGTCGGCCGTCGCCGCGCTCGAACGCGCCGCGGACCTCACGACCACGTCGGCGCTGCGAGGGCGTCGGCTGCTCGTCGCGGCGCAGCACGCCTCCGAGATGGGTGCGACCGACGGCGTGCGCGCCCTGGTGGATCGTGCGCGCCGGGAGAACCTCTCCACCGTCGACGCGGCACGCCTCCAGGGAGTCGCCGAGACCTTCCGCGACACCGACGCCGCCGACGCGGGCCGCGTGCACGACCTCGTCGACGCCGCGGGCCACGCGGGCCAAGCCGGCGACACGCGCCTTGCGGTCGACCTGCTCCTCGCCGCCGGCCTGCGCTGCTGGTGGGCCGACACGGGTCGGCGCGCCCGTGGCGCCGTCATCGACGCGCTCGACTCGCTCCGCGTTCAGGCGCACGGGGACGCGCGGCGTGCGTTGATGCGCGAGCCTGCCTACATCGCCGCGCTCGCGGTGACCGAGCCCGTGCTGAGGGCGCGCCAGGTGACGGGCCTCCTGCACGCAGTCGCGCATCCAGGGGGCGCCGATTCCGGCCCGACGGGCGGGGAGGCGTGGCGCCTGCTCGGGATGGCGGCGCACGCGATCGGAGACAGCGTGAGCGCGGTCGCACTGCTCGACAGGTCCGCCGAGGACCTGCGGCTCCATGGACGCCAGGGGCTGCTCGCCCACGTCCTGAGCATGCTGGTCATCGTGCGCCTCGAGCTCGGGGACCTTCCCCGCGCGCGGGGTGCGGTCGACGAGGGTCTGCGCCTCGCAGAGCTGACCGGCCAGCCCATCTGGAGCGCGGGGACTCTCGTGTGCGCCGCCCGTGCCGAGGTCATGGCGGGGCACGCCGCAGCGGCGCTCGACATGGCAGCACGGGTCGAGGTCACCGCGGGCCGGGCCGGGCTCAACGACCTCCTCGCGTGCGTCCAGATGGTGCGGGGCCTCGCCGCGCTCGACGCGGGCGAGCCGCGGACCGCCTACGACGCGTTGCGCGCCATGTTCATGCCGGGCAGCCCCGCGTTCCACCAGCGGGAGCGGTTCGACGGGGTGATGCCGCTCGCACGCGCGGCCGCGCTCGCCGGCACGCGACACGAGATCGTCGACCTGATCGGCGACCTCGAGCGGACGGCGCGCGTCACCCCGTCACCGCTGCTTCACGCCCACCTGGCCTATGCGCGCGCCGCGCTCGCGGAGGAGCCGGACCAGGAGCGCCTGTACCGGGAGGCGCTCGCCCGCGTGGGCGGCGAGTGGCGGTGGGTCCGGGCGCAGACGCACGCCTCGTACGGAACCTGGCTCGAGGCTCGCGGCCGCTCGCACGAAGCAGCCGCGCACCTCGCCGCCGCCCGCGACGGCTTCGAGGGGACGCGAGTCGAGGGCGACGCGAGGTCCGTCGATCCTCAGGCGCCACGCGTGGTGGCGCGATGACCCGTCCCTACAAGCGTCGCGCCGTGGACACTGGTGACGTGGACGAGAGCATCGTGGGCCGCGCGGTCGAGCTTGCGCGGCTGCGCGCCCTCATCGACGGGCTGCCCGATGCCGGCGGTGCGTTGCTCATGCGCGGCGAGGCCGGCATGGGCAAGACCGTCCTGCTGGCGGCCGCGCGTGACCACGCCCGGCGGTCGGGGATGACGGTGGTGGCCGCGACGGGACTCGAGGCCGAGGCCTACCTGCCGTACTCCGGCCTGTACGAGGCGCTGCGGCCCGTCCTGCATCTGGCGGGCGAGCTCGCCCCGCCGCAGCGTGCGGCGCTGCTGGCGGCATTCGGCGAGGCCGAGCTGGGGCGACCGCCCGAACCGTTCCTCATCGCGCTCGGCGCTCTCAACCTGCTCGTCGCGGCGAGCGCCACGGCGCCGGTCCTCGTTGCCGTCGACGACGTCCAGTGGCTCGACGATCCGTCGCACGAGGCGCTCGCGTTCGTGGCGCGGCGCCTGGGCGATGCGCCGGTCGGCATGGTGGCCGTCCTGCGCGACGGTCACGACGCGGTGCTTGCGGCTGCGGGCCTGGCCCAGCTCGACGTGGGCGCCCTGGCCGACCCGGTGGCGCGCCAGCTGGTGGAGCGCCACGGCCCCCATCTGGGCGCGGCCGCGCGCGAACGGATCCTGCGCCACGCGCAGGGGAACGCGCTCGCGCTCGTGGAGCTGCCCGCCAGCCAACCGGCGGACACGACGCCGGTGCCGGGTCTGCCGATGCCGCCGATCACGCTCAGCGCGCGTCTCGAGCGCACCTTCGCCGCACGGTTGGGCGACCTCCCACCGGAGGCGCGCGACGTGCTCCTCGTCGCCGCCGTCGACGACGGTGCCTCGTTGCGCGAGATCCTCGCGGCGTCCACCCTGCTGGGCTCCGGGGCCGCCACCGCCGATGCGGTGGCCGCGGCGATCGCGGCACGCCTGATCCGCGTCGATGGCGGTGACGTGGTGTTCCGTCACCCCCTCGTGCGCTCGGGGGTCGTGCAGGCGGAGCCGTTGCCCCGGCGGCAGGCGGCGCACCTCGCGCTCGCCGAGGTCCTCACCGACGAGCCGTTCCGCTCGGTGTGGCATCGCGCCGAGTCCATCCTCGGCAAGGACGATGCGGTGGCGGACGCGCTCGAACGCCACCACCTGGTGGGCCTGAGGCGGGGGTCGGTGGCCTCGGCGATCGCGGCGCTCGAGCGGGCGGCGGACCTCACCACCGATGCCGGCGTGCGCGGCCGGAGGCTGCTGCTCGCCGCGGAGCTCGCGTTCGGGCTCGGCCGGGCCGACACCGTCGATGCGCTGCTCGCTCAGGCGGCGCTCACCCCGCTGAGCGAGCTCGAGCGCGCGCGGATGGAATGGCTGCGCGAGATCTTCAACGACGGCGTGCCAGGGGACGCGGCGCGCGTCCTCGAGCTGTGCACCATCGCGCGGCGGTCCGCCGAGCAAGGTGACCCCGCGCTGGCCCTCGACCTGCTGCTCGGCGCGGCGCTGAGGTGCTGGTGGGCACACGCCGGAGAGGAGGCGTCCGCGGCCGTCGTCGCCGCTGCGAACGATCTTCCCGCGGCATGCGGGGACGACCCGCGATTCGTCGCCACCCTCGCGGTGGCCGAGCCGAATCGCCAGAGCGCCCGCGTCCGACGCGCCCTCACGGCGGTGGTGCTCGAGACCGCCACCGACGCCGACCAGCTGCGGCTGCTCGGGATGGCCGCGCACGCGATCGGGGACCCCGTGCTCGCGATCGACCTCCTCGAGCGCGCCGAGGTGAGGCTGCGTGACCAGGGGAGGCTGGGGCTGCTGTCCCATGTCATCACCATGGCGATCGGCGACAGGCTGGAGGTAGGTGACCTCGCACGTGCGCGGGAGTCCTCGCGCGAAGGGCAACAGATCGCGCGCGACACGGGCCAGCCGATCTGGGACATCGGGAACCTCTCCCAGCACGCGATGCTGCTCGGCGTGCTGGGCGAGGCGGAGTCGGCGCACGCGGCCGCCGCGCGCGCCGAGCAGCTCGCCAACGGGCGCAGCCTCAACAACCTCCTGGCGTGCGTGCAGCTCGCGCGCGGCATCGCGAGCTGCAGCCAGGGCGCCTACGACGAGGCCTACGGCGCGCTCCGCAGGGTCTTCGACCCCGACGACGTCGCCTTCCACCCCATGGAGCGGTTCCACGGACTGATGTATCTCGCCGAGGCCGCGGCGCACTGCGGCGAGGAGGACGATGCCCGACGCATCGTCGCCGACCTCGAGCGGCTCGACGCGCGGATCGACTCGCCGATGCTCACGCATCAGCTGCTCTACGCGCGCGCCGTGCTCGCCGCCGACGACGCGGCTGAGGAGCTGTTCCGGCAGGCGCTCGGCCATGGCCTCGTGCGGTGGCCGCTGCTGCGGGCACGCCTCGAGCTGGCCTACGGCTCATGGCTGCGCCGCCACCGCCGGGTGGGGGAGTCGCGCAACCCGCTCCGCAACGCGCACGCCGCGCTGGACGCGATGGGTGCGTCGGCCTGGGCGGAACGCGCCGCGGTCGAGCTGCGAGCCGCTGGCAGCCGCGCCGCAGAAGGCCCCGACCGTGAGCGGCACGCGGCGCTGTCGCCCCAGGAATGGGAGATCGCGACCCTGGCCGCGGACGGGTTGTCCAACCGTGAGATCGGCGCGCGGCTCTACCTGTCGCCACGCACGGTCGGCTCCCACCTGTACCGGATCTTCCCCAAGCTCGGCGTCACCTCGAGGGCCCAGCTCGCCTCCCGGCTTGCCACGACCGACGCGGATGCGGGCCGGCCCGCGTGAAGCGCGCGCCGGACGAGGCGCGCGATCCTGGTCGAGCTCAACGTGGCCACCAGCGCGGCTCGCTGCACGTGGCTGGCGCCTCGTAGTTGTCGGTCGGCCTTAGGCGGTCCGAGTGCCGGTGAGCGTACCGGACGCCAGGACGTGCCCAGAGAGCTGCGGGGCAAGGTGCTCGGCAGCTGGGATTGTCGCCAGGTCGACCTGAGCGTCGAGGGCGTAGAGGTGGAAGCGGTAGTGGTGCGGGCCGTGTCCTGGGAGCGGGCGCGGGCCGGCGTAGGTCAAGGGTCCGCGCTTCCCGGCCAAGAATTGGACGTCGGTCGCGTCCGGGGTCAGTGCCCCCTCGGTGAGCCTCTCGACGGTGGCCGGGAATGCGGCGGCGGCATGGAGGCGGGGGCTGGTGCCGGGGCTGTCGAGATCCTCGACGATGAGCAGCAGGCTGGAGGCTTCGTCGGGAAGCGCGCTCCAGTCGAGGGCGGGCGAGACGTTCTGTCCGATGAACTTTCCGCAGTGCTTCGCAGGGATCTCTTCGCCCTCGAGGAAGTTGGGCGAGGTGAGGGTGAGACGCCCTGTTGTGGCGAATGCGGGGGCGTTGGCGAGGCTGTTCGTTTCCCCGGCGCGGCGACTGCTGAAGGCCCAGCCGAGGGGGCGCAGCACGATGTCGATGGGATGCATGGGTTCTCCTGGTTATGAGTTCGCGATGCGGAGCAGGATTGGAGCGGCGCGAGCGATGTCCGCTCGTTCGGTCGGTGTGAGGTCGGCAAGCTTGGTGTCGAGCCAGTCGCGGCGATGCTTGCGGGAGGCGGCTGCGGCCGCGCGGCCCTCACGGGTCAGGGCGAATACGACCTTGCGGCGGTCGTGTTCGGATCGGGACTTGGCGACGTAGGCGAGTTGTTCCAGGCGGCGGACCGTTTGGCTCATCGATCCGAGTGTGACTCGTGCCGAGTCCGCCAGATCGCTCAGGCTCATCTGGTCCTTCTTGTCCAGGGCCAGCAGCACAAGCAGTGCCGCATCGGGGACCTCGCCCTCCGCGCGTTCGGATCGGAAGCGGCTGTAGAGCCGAACGACCGCCTGGCGTAGCTCGGTGCTCGCGTTGTCCGTCATGGGTCGGCCTCCCTGGTGGATACGCGCTCGACTTTAGCAGATGCTTAGTATTACTAAGGATTGAGGCGGCCTCGGCGGACATTCTTGCGCCCCGAACTTCGGCAGCCTCGGCTGCGCGGTGGGGTTCGCCTCGGCGATGGTCGACGTCCACGGGGCGCGGGACTGGCAGCCCCGGTACATTGCCGTGGGTGGGGTCAGCCGATACCGAGCGAGGCCCGCGCGTCCTTGAGCGGCGACGTGAGCATCATCAGGTCGTGGGGGCTCGTCGAACTCGGGGATGGTGTTGAGGTGGAAGTTCTTGGCTGCGGCGTCCTTGCAGGGGACGATGATCGCGCGGGCGCCGATGTCGCTCGAGGCCGCGATGGAGCGGCGGATGGCGTCGAGCAGCAGCGCTCGGCCGAGGCGCTGTCCGGTGTGGCGCTCGTCGACCGCGAGACGCGCCAGCACGATGAACGGGACGGGGTGGCGACCGCCGTCGGCGCTCATGCGAGCGGTGGCGTTCGCCGGTGCGACGGAACCCATCGTGATCGCGTGATACGCGACCACCGTCTGGCTATCGGCTTCCGTGACGACGGCGACGCGGGTATGACCACCGTTGTGAGATCCGCGCGCATGCTTGTGCAGCCTGACGTTGAGCTCGGGGCTGAACGCTTCGAGAACCGATCAGATTCAACCGCGACCAACCGGAAACGACCGGGTACAGGCGGAATGAGCGGGTCTGCCCCAGCGTCGGTTGACGTCAACCAGCAACGGGGCAGACCCGCCCGCCGCCCGAGGGAGGGCGTGACTGGCTACGCTCGCCATGAGCGGTCCGCCCGCCTTCACGCCCGCACGGTGGGCACCTCCGTGCGATGCCCTGGTCGCCGCTCGATATGGAGGTAGCGATGCTGGCCGCAGGAGACGATGCCTTCGACACCGCCGTGCCGCCGAGCGGGTCCGGTTGCCTCGAGTGCGAGCAGACCGGCGGCTGGTGGTGGCACCTGCGTCGCTGTGCGCGGTGCGGACATGTCGGGTGCTGCGACGGATCGCTGAGCACCCACGCCCGCCGCCACGCCGCCGCGACGGGCCACCCCGTGATCCAGAGTTACGAGCCGGGGGAGGACTGGTACTGGGACTATGCGGGCGAGACGTTCCTCGAGGGGCCGCCGCTCGCCGAACCCACGAGCCACCCGCAGGATCAGCCGGCGCCCGGACCCGCGGGACGCGTCCCGGACGACTGGTGGGACATCCTCGCGCGCCGATAGCCGCGATGCCGCGGATCGCTGCGCCGAGCCGCCTCACCTGGGTCGCGGCGCTCCTCGCGGCACGGGCACCTACGACCGTGCCGCGCGCTCCTGCGCCTCGGTAATCTCGGGCACGTGGCTCTCGGCCCATTCCCTCACCGCCTGCAGCGGTACCCCGAGCGAGCGTCCCAGATCCGTGAGCTCATACTCGACGTGCGGGAGCTTGCCGCTGCGGTCGATGCGCTTCACGAGGCCATCGGTCTCGAGCGCGCGAAGGGTCTCCGTGAGGACCTTGGGCGTGATGCCCTGGATGCGGGTCTTGAGCTCCACGAAGCGCATCGGGCGCTCCTCCAGCGCGGTGACCACGAACACCGTCCACCGTGCGCCGATCCGGTGCAGCACGGTCCGGCTCGGGCACGTCGCCGCCATCACGTCGTAGGCCTTGCCCATCGAGGGTCCCCAGTTTCGTTGAAGTGACCGGTATCAAAACCATACCGTTCCCATCGTGGGCTCGCGAACGGCGCGATGCTCACCGCGATCACCCGTGGGTGGTGACGCCACTGGAAAGGACCACACCATCATGAACGAGACCCTGAACGGGCGGACCGTGCTCATCATCGGCGGCTCGAAGTTCCTCGGCGAGGCGATCGCCCGCCGGCTCGCCGCGGCCGGTGCGCAGGTCGTGATCGGGGCGCGGGACCTGGAGCACGCCGAGCGGGTAGTCGGCTCGCTTCCGGACGGCCGCGCACTGCGCCTCGACATCACGGACGAGGCGACCATCGCGGAGGCGGCGACCACGCTCACCGCCGTCGACCACATCGTGATCACCGCATCGGCCCATCACAACGTGCCCGTCGCGCAGCTCGAGAAGGATGGGGTCCTCGCCGCCTTCGATGCGAAGGTGGTCGGGCCGCTGCTGGTCGCGAAGCACTTCGGGGCGCTGCTTCCGTCGACCGGTTCGATCACGCTGTTCGCGGGGATCGCCGCCTGGTCGCCGGGGGCGCCCTACTCCGTCATGGGCGTCTCGAACGGTGCCGTCTCCTTCCTGGCGAGCCACCTCGCGCATGAGCTCGCGCCGGTGCGGGTGAACGCCATCTCGCCGGGCATAGTCGACTCCGGGAGCTGGGATGGACTGGGAGCGGAGGGCAAGCGGCGATTCCTCGAGGGCGTGGCGGCATCGAACCTCGCGGGCCGAGCCGGTGCGAGCGACGACATCGTCGATGCGGCGCTCTGGCTCCTCGGCGCGGGCTTCGTCACGGGCGAGACGATCCACGTCGAGGGCGGAGCGCGACTCGCATAGGTGCTGCTACATCAGCGACGCGTCGACACGGTGACGGTGAACTTGGTGTTGCGTGCGACCTGCTCGGTGGGGCCGATCGCACGCTCGAGCAGCGGCCGATACCTGAGCCCGGAGTTCCACACGCACCACAACTGACCCCCGGGCCGCAGGACCCTCGCCACGTCGGCGAACATCCGCGGCGCGAGCAGGTCGGTCACGGCAGCGGCCGAGTGGAACGGCGGGTTCAGCGTGATGAACGATGCGCTCGCGGAGGGCCTCGCGCCGAGCATGTCGTCCCGCGCCACGGTGACGCGCTCCTCGAGGCCGTTGGCGCGCATCGTCGCCCGCGCCGACGCGACCGCGATCGCCGACTGATCGCAGGCGTACACGTGCGCGCCGCCAAACTTCGTCGCCATCCGTGCGCCGATGATCCCCGTGCCGCAGGCCAGATCGATCAAGGGATCGCTCGGCGTCCCGCCGGCCGGGGCGCCGGGAAGGTTCTGGAGCAGCAGGCGGGTGCCGATGTCGAGCTTGGCGCCCGCGAACGCCCCGCCGTAGGCCCGCACCTCGAGGCCCTCGACCCGCGCGGCGGCAGGCACGGGGTCGCGACCATCCCGAGGCGCACGGGCGATCAGCACTCGTGACTTCTGGCGGGCATGGCTGATGTCGAGCGGCCCGAAGTGCTCGCTCAGCACCGCGTTCATCGACACCGACATGTGCTTGAGCCGCCCGCCCGCGACCACGACCACGGCGGGGTCGGCGTGCGCCGCGATCAGGCCGGCGATGTCGCGCAGCGCGTCGCGGGTGCGGGGCAGGCGGAGCAGGACGATGCGCGCCCCTCTCACCAGGCCCGCGTCGAGGGGGAGCGGGCGGAAGTGGCCGGTGAGCCCCGCGCGCGCGGCATTCGTCGTAAGTGCGCGCTCCCCGGTGATCGCGTCGATGTGCGTGCGGATCCCGCTCGCGCCGTCCTCGGCGGCCCCGAGGGTGAGCGCGCCGTAGGCGTCGTTGATCACCGCGATGTCGCCCGGCACCGCGGTCGCGCGCAACGATGCCGACTCGTCCAGGATCAGGCGATCGGCCGCGTCGACGGCGACAAGGTCGGGTGCCTCGACGTCGGGCCAGCGCCGCAGCGCATCGAAGATCGCGCTCATCGGTCTGCCGGGACGCGGGGGAGGGGGCGCCTGGGGACGATGCGCGGGTGGGGGACGGTCACGAAGCGAGCCTAGTCGCGGGTCGCGAGGGCGATCCCCGCGATCGCGTCCGGACGCGACGCGTCAGGCGGCGCGCGAGTGGAGGGTGATCGTGTAGCCGTCGGGGTCGCGGAAGGCGAAGGTGGTGCCGAACGGGCCGTCGAACGGCGCCTGCGTGACGGTGGCGCCGTGGGCCACCAGCGCATCGTGCACGGTGAGAGCGTCCTCGCGATGGAACCACAGGGCGATGCCGGTCCCCAGCTCGGGGATGGCGTCGAGGTCGACGCCCGGCAGCGGCGTGCGGACGCCGAACGTGGCGCCGCCGGCGGAGAAGATCTGCGCGTGGGGGTTCGGGGCCGGGAGGCGTCGCATGCCGACCACGTGCTCGTAGAAGTCCGCGGAGGCGGCGATGTCGCGGACCTGGATCGAGACGAAGTCCGGGCCGGAGGTGGGGGCGGTCATGGTGGGGTCCTTTCGCGAATCAAGTGTCAACATACTGACACTTCGCGCCGCTGTGTGTCAAACTCTTGACATGAACGTCGCGACGTCCCCGGCCAGCCCTGAGGAGCTCGGAGTCCTCCTCAAGGGTGCGCAGTCCGTCCTGCACCTGCGGATGGACGAGTGCCTGCGTCCCCTCGGGCTGAGCGTCTCCCAGTACGCGTGCCTGCATCACCTCCACCAGGCGCCCGGGATCACCGCCTCCGACCTCGCGCGGCGAGCGTTCGTGAGCAGGCAGGCCATGAGCGTGCTTCTGCAGGGGCTCGAGCGGCAGGGCCTGGTGGCCCGGGCGGAGGAGCAGGGACCACGGCGCGAGCGCGCCATGTCGCTCACGCCCCGGGCCGAGGCCGCGCTTCACGACGCCGACCGCGCCGTGTCCGAGGTGGTGGGCCGGATGGTCGCACCGTTGCCGCAGTCCGAGCGCGACACGCTCGCGCGGCTGCTCGCGGCGTGCCGCGACGCGCTGCTGGACGGGTGACGGCGCCCACTGCTCAGGGCGTGGTGAGGATCGCTTCGCGCCGTCGCTGCAGCTCGGTGATCCGCGCCGCGCCCTCGGCGGCCTCGGTGTCGAGCTCCGCGGCGAGCTCGGAGAGCCGACGCCGAAGTGCCTCTGCGCGTCCCTGGGCCTCGGCGATGCGGTCCCGCACCATCCAGTCGCTGACGATGTTGTCGAACAGCACGTCGAAGACGGCCAGCGTCTGCGACACGTCGACACCGTCGATCGCCGCACCACCGATGTCGGCGAGCTCGACCGACAGCCGCTCGAGCGCCCGGTTGACCGCGGTGAAGGCCTCGGTGGCGTCGTCGATCCTCGAGTGCTTGACCATGTCGGCGATGAGGCCGCCGCCGAAGAACGTGTCGTACGTCGACCAGCCGCCCGCGCTGTCCAGCTTGTCGAGAGCGCCGTCGAGCGCGCTCCTCGCGCCGCGCAGCGCCTCGACGGCCTCCCCGATCTCGCGTCGACGGGCCTGGGCGACGCCCCACCGCTCCGCGAGCTCCGTCAGCTCGGCCGCGTCGGGGCCGCCGGAGGCGAGGATCGCCTCCTCGTAGGAGACGAGCGCCTCGTCGTACGCGCGATCGGCGCCGCTCAGCGCATCGTGCTCGCGCCGCACCCGCGCGTCCTCGGCGACGGCGCTGTCGAGGCGCGACCGCGCCGCGGTGACCGCAAGTGCGGCGGCATCCGCCTCCGCGCGCTCCGTGGCGAGGCGATCGGCCGTGTTGCCGCGCAGCGCGGCCCAGACCTTCGTGGGTGACAGCTGCTCGAGCCGGCGGACACCCGCCTGCTCCTCCGCCAGCGCCCGCTCCAGCGAGGCCAGCTCGTCCCGACGGGTCGCCACGAGCGCCGCGGTGGTCTCGAGCTGGACGGCCGTCCGCCGCCGATGCGCTCGCGACTCCGCGGCGGCCCGGACGGTTTCCGCGTGCGCTACCAGGGATGACTCGCTCACCCGACCACTGTGCCACAGGTGTCCGGGCGCGACGCGCTACGTCAGCGCGGCCGCGAGCGCCGCGAGGGTCTCCGACGTGCCTGCATCGATCTTGACGTCCGCGCGCCGATCGCCCTTGGTGGCGCCCCGGTTGACGATCACGATCGGCAGGCCTCGGCGGTGCGCGCGCTCCACGAGACGCAGCCCCGAGTTCACGGCGAGCGACGAGCCGGCGACCAGCATCGCCGCGGCGTCGTCGACGATGCGCTCGGCCGCCCGGGTGCGAGCGGCGGGCACGAGCTCCCCGAAGAACACGACCTCGGGCTTGAGGAGCCCGCCGCACGCGGTGCAGTCGGGCACGGCGACGCTCTCCCAGGACTCCGGCAGCACGTCTCCGTCGGGCCCGAGCCGCACGCCGTCGGGGAGCGCCAGCTCCGGGTTGTCGCGCTCGAGCCGCGCGGCGACCTCCTCGCGGGCGAAGCTGGTGCCGCAGGTGAGGCATGCGACGGCGCGCATGTGGCCGTGGAGCTCGACCACCTCGCGTGAGCCCGCGCGCAGGTGGAGCCCGTCGACGTTCTGCGTGACCAAGCCGGAGACCGCGCCGGCGGCCTCGAGCGCGGCGAGCGCGCGATGCCCCGCGTTCGGCTGCGTGGCGGAGAACGCCTTCCAGCCCAGGTGGGAGCCGACCCAGTAGCGCCTTCGCTTGGCCTCGTCGCCGACGAAGTCCTGGAAGGTCATGGGCGTGCGACGCGGGGAGCTCGCGCCCCGATAGTCGGGAATCCCGGAGTCCGTCGACAGGCCCGCGCCCGTGAGGACGGCGATGGTGCGGCCCGCGAGCAGCTCGACCGCGCGCGAGGTCGCCGGCGCCTCGAGATCGGGATCCTGTGCGCCCACGGTTGTCACGCGGCTCCTCCTGGCGGTCCGTCGGACGATGCTGTGCACACGATGGTCGCACGCCCGCGTGGGTGTGGACGATGCGTGGGTGCGGTGTGGGTGGGGTGCGCCGGCGGGGCGCGTGAGCCTGGTGGCACCCGCACACCTCTCAAGGAGAAGCCGCCATGACCGCCACCGTCCCTCCCGACCAGCGCCCCGACATCCAGGAGATGGTGGTGATCCACCGCGCGTTCCGGCGCGAGTTCGGCATCGTCCCCGCCTACATCCGCGCCACCGCCGACGGCGACACGGCCCGCGCGTCCGTGGTCGCGCGGCACCTGCGCCTGTGCATGGCCGGGCTGGAGATGCATCACACGGGCGAGGACATCGTGCTGTGGCCGCTGCTGCTCGAGCGCGCCGCGCCGTCGACCGGCCTGGTCGAGACCATGCAGGCGCAGCACCACGGGGTGGATGCGCACATCGAGGCCGTCCAGCCCGCCCTCGCGGCCTGGGAGGAGCACCCCACCGCGGCCGGCGGCGAACGGCTCGCCATGCTCGTCGAGGGCTTCAGCACCGCGCTGTTCGAGCACCTCGACCTCGAGGAGCGCGAGATCCTGCCGCTGGCGTACCGCCACGTGACCGATGCGGAGTGGCGGCAGATGGGCCAGCACGGCACCGAGGTGATGTCGAGGAGCGAGCTGCCGATCATGTTCGGCCTGGTCCTCGAGGACGCGGACGCCGACGAGCGTGCCCGCATGCTCGCGACCCTGCCGGTGCCCGTCCGTCTGCTGCTGCGCACCGTCGGCGCGTGGCAGTTCAGCCGGTACGTGCGGCGCCTGCGCGGTCGATGACGGCCGCGCTTCGTGCCGTGATCGCCGCCGCGTCGGCGGCGCGACCGGCGGCCCATGCGCGCGAGAACGCCGCCGGTCCCAGCGTCGCCCGCGTCCGCTCGAGCCCGCGGTCGGCAAGGGTGCGCGCGACGGGGAACGTCGGGTCCACCGCATCGGCCACCGAGATCGCGGCACCCGCGCCGAACAGCCAGGCTGCCGTCTCCGGGTCGCTGACGCGCAGCGCGACGCCCGCGAGCGCGGGCAGGGCATAGCCGAGCGTCCAGCTCAGCCGACCCGCGGCCGAGATCGCCACGGACTCGCCGAGAAGCGCAGCCGCGGCGCCGTCGTCGCCGCGCACCTCCGCGAGCGTCGCATGCACGTTGAGCGCGGTCGCGAGCGTGAACGGGTTGCCGAGGTCGCGCGCGAGCCGGACCGCGTCGAGGATCACTGCGTCCGCGGCCGCGAGATCGCCCGATGCGAGCGCCAGCTGAGCCCGCGCGATCCGGGCGTGCGCCTGCACCCAACGGTTCTCCGCCTCCCGTGCGCGGGCCTCGGCCTCGCCGAGCGCGCCCGCGGCCTCGTCGAGGCGACCCGCGAACACGGCCGCCTGCGCGAGCAGCGTCAGTGTCGCGCACGTGATCGCCGGATCCGTGACACGCCTGCATGCGGCGGCGGCGCGGTCCGCCTCGCGCGCCATGGCGACGCGCTCGCCGGTGAGCAGCAGCAGGCCCAGCCGTGCCGTGAGGACCCGGCAGCGGGTGGCATCCGGCACGCCCACACCGATCCGGTCAAGCCACTCGAGGCCCTCGCGGGCGTGGCCGCGGAGCGCGAGGTACGGCCACAGGCGCGCCGCCAGCTCGCCCGCATCGTTGTCGCGATCGAGCTCCACCAGGCGCAGGAACGCGGCGCGCAGGTTGCCGTGGTCCGCGTCGAGCCGATCGAGCGTGGCGACCAGGCCCGCGCCCTCGAGCGCACCGGCGGCGGCGACCCCGAGCGCGAGGAAGTGTGCGGCGTGCGCATCCGCGGCGGCCTGCGCGCCTCCCGTGACGTGCAGCCGCGCCCTCGCGTGCTGACGCACGGGCTCGAGCATCCGGAAGCGCGGCTCGCCGACGGGCGCGTCGGCACGCATCACCAGCGACTGCTCGACGAGCGTCGCGAGCATCGGCCATGACGACGCGCCCCCCGAGACGGCATCTCCTGCGACCTCGTCCACCGCGTCGAGCGAGAAGCCGCCGACGAAGACCGACAGCCTCGCGAAGAGGGCGATCTCCTCGGGCTCGAGCAGGTCCATGCTCCAGTCGAGCACGCTCCCCATGGTCCGGTGCCGCGCGGGGAGGTCCTGGGGCGCTCCGCCGAGGTCGACGCGGCCGAGCATGGCGGCCAGCGCGGTAGGCGTGAGGAGCCTCAGGCCCGACGCCGCGAGCTCGAGCGCGAGCGGGATCCCGTCCAGCCGTCGTGCGATGGAGGCGAGCGCGTCGGCGTCCTCGGGGGTGCGGGGCAGGCCGCGCGCCGCGGCCCCGGCGCGGTCCAGCAGGAGGCGCACGGCCGGCGAGGACGTCACGGCGTCGATCGTCGTGGCGGCGGGGAGCGGCAGGGGCGGCACCGCGTACTCGAACTCGACGCGGATCCTCAGAGCGGCGCGGCTGGTGGCGAGCACCACCAGTCCGCGGCACCGTGCGAGGAGCTCCGCGAGGACGGGTGCGACGCCCGCGACCTGCTCGAGGTTGTCGAGGACCAGCAGCACCGGGGCACCGGTGAGGTGGCGCGCCAGCTCGCCGAGGGCGTCCTCGGCCACCAGGTCCGGCCGGCCGAGAGCCGCCGCGATGCGGGGGAGCGCGTGCACGGCCTGACGGACGGGGGCGAGGTCGACCGCGACCGCGCCGCCGTCGAACCGGTGCGCCTCGGACGCGAGCACGTCGAGCGCGAGCCGCGTCTTGCCGATGCCTCCGGGACCGGTGAGCGTGACCAGGCGGTGGTGTCCGTCGGCGACCAGCGCGCGGAGCTCCGCGCGCTCGGGCTCCCGGCCGATCAGGTCGCCGCCGGCGACGAGCGGCGTGGCCGCGACGACGTCCGGATCGGGCGCGGGCGCCGCCTCGGCGCGGGCGGGGACTGCGGCGACGAGGACGGCCCGCTCGTCCGCGGTCAGCCCGAGGCCCTCGGCGAGCGCGCGAACGGTGTGAGGGTAGGGCCGCCGGCGCTCGCCCCGCTCGAGCGCCCCGATCGCCTTCGCGGTGATGCCGGAGAGCTCCGCCAGCTCCTCCTGGGTGAGGGCGCGCGACTCCCGCAGGCGTCGCAGGACGGCGCCGACCCCCTCGGCCGTGTAGTCGTGGCCCACGTCGGCACGCTAACAGGGCGGACGTCCCGCGGCGAGGGCCGGCGGCCGTGTGGTTGCGGTGTGGGTGCGCTGTGGGTGTGCTGTCCCCGGCCCGACGCGAAGGCTGGGATCCGAGCGGCACGGTGCCGCCGTCATACGAGAGGAACCCATCATGTCCGCCGTCTCCACACCGGCCGCCCAGGCTCACGCCGCACCCGGCGCCCGCCGCACCGCCGCCTACGCTCGCCACCTCCGCGGCATCCTGCTCGTTGCGTTCACCCTGTCCGCCGGCCACACGGTCTACGCATGGGCCGCGGGGATCGAGGACCCCACGTTCACGGTGACCACGCCGCTCACCTGGGCGTTCTACGCCGTAGCGTTCGCCATCGCGTGGCTCGCGGGCCGTCGGGCCCGCTGGGCGCAGGCGACCGTGCTCGGCTACCTTACGCTCCTGCTCGGGATCTCGATCTTCTACTACCCGACCACCTTCGGACCGGCACAGCAGACCACCTTCGGGTGGTTCGAGAACGACGTCTACGTGGGACTGCTCCTCACCGCCGCCTACCTGGCGGTCCAGCGGCTGCGCGGTGCGACCATCCGCGAGGCCTGACGACGTTCGCGCCAGCGCTCGCGACCGGCGCGGAGCGGCGCGACAATCGCCGGGTGAGCCAGACCGTCGAGTTCGACGTCGCGGCGCCCCCGGACCGGGTCTGGGCGGTGCTGAGCAACGTCGACCTGTGGCCGGAGTGGACCCCGACCGTCACCTCGGTGACGAGGCCGGACCACGGGCCGCTCCGTGTCGGTAGCCACGCGAAGGTCACGCAGCCCCGGCTCGCGGACGCCGAGTACGTGGTGACCGAGGTGATCCCCGGCAGCTCCTTCACCTGGGAGGCGGCCCGTCCGGGCCTGCGGACCACGGCCATGCACCGGATCGAGCCGCTGCCCGACGGGGGAGCGCACGTCGCGCTCTCGATCGAGCAGCACGGGTTCCTCGGCCCCATGGTGGGCCGCCTGTACCGGGGGCTCACGGACGAGTACCTGCACAACGAGGCGAACGGCCTCAAGCACCGCTGCGAGGACGCCGCGTAGCCACGGCGCCCTCGCGCGTCATACCTGCTACCAGCGCGGCTTGCGCGACCCGCGGTCGTCGCGCCCGCCCCGGTCGTCACGTCCGCCGCGATCGTCACGTCCGCCGCGATCACGGTCTCCGTAGCCGCCGCGCGACCCCCCGCGGGAACCGCCGTCGCGGTCGCCGTAGCCGCCCCGCGACCCGCCGCGCTGCTCGCGCCGGCCCGAGTCGGGACGGATCTCGATGAGGCGACCGGAGATGCGGGTGCCGCGCAGGCGCTCGAGCGCCGACGGCGGCAGCGTGGACGGCAGCTCGACCAGGGAGAACTCGGGCAGGATCGTGATCTTGCCGAAGTCGCCGCGTGAGAAGCCGCCCTCGTTCGCGAGCGCGCCCACGATCTGGCGCGGCTCGACCTTGTGACGCTTGCCCACCTCGATGCGGTACGCGGTGAAGCCCTCGCCCGGGCCGCGCGACGCGCGACCGCCGCGGTCGTCCCGGCCGCCCCGCGCATCGTCCCCACGGTCATCCCGCGAGCGGCGGTCGGGGGCGAACGTCTGCCGGCGCGGCTCGTCGGCCGGGTCGAGCAGCAGCGGCGTCTCGCCCTGCGCGACCACGGCGAGCGCCGCGGCGACGTCCGCCTCGGGCACGTCGTGGTGCTCGACGTAGTGGGCGATGATGTCGCGGAACCTGCTGATGCGGTCGGACTGCTCGAGCGCGGCGGTGATCGAGTCGTCGAAGCGCGCCAGGCGGGTCGCGTTGACCTCGTCCGCGGACGGCCAGTGCATCTCGGTGAGCGGCTGGCGCGTGGCCTTCTCGATCGCGGTGAGCAGGCGACGCTCGCGCGGGGTGATGAAGCTGATCGCGTCGCCCGTGCGGCCCGCGCGGCCCGTGCGGCCCACGCGGTGGACGTAGGACTCGGTGTCGATCGGGATGTCGAAGTTCACGACGTGGCTGATGCGCTCGACGTCGAGGCCTCGCGCCGCGACGTCCGTCGCGACCAGGATGTCGAGCTTGCCGTCCTTGAGCTGCTTGATGGTGCGCTCGCGCTGCGCCTGCGCCACGTCGCCGCTGATGGCCGCCGCCGCGAGGCCGCGCGCACGCAGGCGCTCGGCGACCTGCTCGGTGTCGTTCTTGGTGCGCGTGAACACGATCATCGCCTCGAAGTTCTCGACCTCGAGCAGGCGCGTGAGGGCGTCCATCTTCTGCTGGTAGGACACGATGAGGTAGCGCTGCGTGATCGTGGACGACGTGGTCGTCTTGCGCTTGACGGTGATCTCCGCCGGGTCGTTCAGGTAGCGCTGCGACAGGCGGCGGATCGTCGCGGGCATGGTCGCGGAGAACAGCGCGACCTGCTTGTCGGCCGGCGTGGAGGCGAGGATCGTCTCGACGTCCTCCGCGAAGCCCATCTTGAGCATCTCGTCGGCCTCGTCGAGCACCAGGTACTTGAGCTCGGACAGGTCGAGCGTGCCCTTGTCGAGGTGGTCCATGATGCGGCCCGGCGTGCCCACCACCACGTGGACGCCGCGGCGCAGCGCCGACAGCTGCACGCCGTAGCCCTGGCCGCCGTACACGGGCAGCACGTGGACGCCCTTGATCTCGGCGGCGTAGCGCTCGAAGGCCTCGCATACCTGCAGCGCGAGCTCGCGCGTGGGGGCGAGCACGAGCGCCTGGGGCGCCTTCTGCGCCTTGTCGAGGCGCGCGAGGATCGGCAGCGCGAACGCGGCGGTCTTGCCGGTGCCGGTCTGGGCGAGGCCCACCACGTCGCGGCCCTCGAGCAGCAGCGGGATCGTCTCGGCCTGGATGGCCGAGGGGGTCTCGTATCCGACCGCCTTGAGGGACTTCAGGATGGGGCCGTCGAGGCCGAGGTCGGCGAAGGTCTGGGTGGGCTCGTCAGCGGCGTCGGTCTCGACGTTCTCGGAGGTCATGGGACAACCGTAGGCGTCGAAGGTCCCGAGCGTGGCATCGAGGGACGATGCGGGGGGTCGCCAGGCGTGGAAATGTGCCGGTTCGGCCCCGGGAGGGGCGGGATCAGGCCGGACGCGTCGCGTCCGCGGGCTCCGCGCGGGAAGCGTCGACCAGGTCGCGCAGCGCGTCCGCGCCGACGTTGGCGCCGAACGCGGGGGCGCCCGGCTGGAGGTGGCGCCCCTCGGCGAGCACGCCGATCGCGATGGCGTCGAAGCCGAGCGCGTCGATGAGGCGCGCGACGGAGGCCACCGCGTCCGCGTCGTCGCCGGCGAGCGCGATCGCGCGCCGGTCGGCCGCGCCGGCGGGCCGGGGGCCCTCGTCGAGGTCGTGGTAGCCCATGTGGTTGAACGCCTTGACCAGGCGCGAGCCCGACAGGTGCGCGGCGACCGTCTCGGAGGACGTGGTGCGCGGGTCCGTGAGGTCGTCGCGGACGCCGTCCACCTCCCACCAGTAGTTCATCGCGTCGACCACCAGCCGGCCCTCGAGCGCCGCCGCGGGAACGGTGCGGTGCTTGCCGAGCGGCAGCGCGAGGATGACGGCGTGCGCGGCGCCGGCCACCGCATCGGCCGTCGCGACCCGCGCGCCGGGCGCGAGGACGTCGACCGTCAGCGCGATGCGGGAGGGGTCGCCCGAGCCCGCGAGCGTGACCTCGTAGCCGGCCGCGACGGCGAGGCGCGCGAGCACGAGGCCGAGCTTGCCCGCGCCGAGGATGCCGAGCGTGCGGATCTCGCTCATGCGGCGTCCGCGAGCAGCTCGCGCACGCGCGGGATCACGGCGGTGCCGAACAGCTCGACCGCGCGCAGGCGGGACGACGCGGGCATCGCGCCCCCGCCGGTGTACACGAAGTCGAAGCGGCCGACGCCGAGGGCGCCGATGGCCGCGGCCATCTTCGCGGCGACCGTCTCGGGCGAGCCCACGTACAGCGACCCGTGCACCACCTCGGCGTCGAACTGGGCGCGCGTCATGGCCGGCCAGCCTCGCTCGGCGCCGATGCGGTCGCGCATCGCCTTGTAGCCCGGGAAGTACGACTCGCGCGCCTCCTCGTCGGTGGGCGCGATGAAGCCGTGGCTGTGCATGCCGACCGGGTGGGCGGTGGTGCCGAACTGGTCCGCCGCGCGGCGGTAGAGGTCGATGTACGGCGCGAAGCGACCCGGGTCGCCGCCGATGATCGCGAGCATGAGGCGCAGGCCGTGACGGGCGGTGCGCACGACGGACTCGGGGGAGCCGCCCACGCCCACCCACGTGGTGAGCGAGCCCGAGTCGGTCTTCGGGTACAGGTCCGCCTCGTGCAGCGGGGCGCGCGTGGTGCCCTCCCACGTGACCGGGCGCTCGGTCAGCAGGCGCGTGAACAGCTCGAGCTTCTCCTCGAAGAGCACCTCGTAGTCGGCGAGGTCGTAGCCGAACAGCGGGAACGACTCCGTGAACGAACCGCGGCCCAGGATCACCTCGGCGCGGCCGCCCGAGACGGCGTCGAGGGTGGAGAAGCGCTGGAACACGCGCACCGGGTCGTCCGAGGACAGCACCGTCACGGCCGACCCGAGCGTCACCCGCTCGGTGCGCGACGCGATCGCCGCGAGCACCATCTCGGGGGAGGAGATCGCGAAGTCGGGGCGGTGGTGCTCGCCGAGCGCGACCGCGTCGATGCCGACCTTGTCGGCCAGCGCCGCCTCCTCGACCACCTGACGGATCGACGCGGCGTGCGACATCGGCTCGCCCGAGTCGTGCAGCGGCAGGTCGCCGAAGGTCTCGACGCCGAACTGGACCGGCTGCGCGGGCGTGCTCATGGCGCCTGCTCCTCACTCGTGGCGGGTAGTTGAAGTGTCAACAAAAGAGCGTAGCCGGTGGCGGCGGTATTCCCGGCCGGGCGTGGGCTACCAGCGCGACGGCGCGTAGTCCTTGAGGAACACCCCGTGCAGGTCCTCGCCGGCCTCGCCGCGGACCACAGGGTCGTACACGCGCGCGGCGCCGTCGACCAGGTCGAGCGGCGCGTGGAAGCCCTCCTCGGCGAGCCGCACCTTGGTGGGGTGGGGGCGCTCGTCGGTGATCCAGCCGGTGTCGACGCTGGTCATGAGGATCCGGTCCGTCTCGAACATCTCCCGCGCGCTCGTGCGGGTGAGCATGTTGAGCGCCGCCTTCGCCATGTTGGTGTGCGGGTGACCGGGCCCCTTGTAGCCGCGCTCGAACACGCCCTCCATCGCGGAGACGTTCACCACGTAGGAGCGGCCGGTGGACGATGCGGTGGCCGCCGCCGCGAGCTGCGGCCGCAGGCGGTTGATGAGGATGAACGGCGCCGTCGAGTTGCACAGCTGGACCTCGAGCAGCTCGAGGGGCGTGACGTCGCCGACGGCCTGGATCCACGAGTTGGTGTCGTGGAGGTCGGGCACCAGCCCGCCCGCGTCGATCGCGGATCCGTCCGCGAGCCGCTCGAGCGACGACGAGCCGGGAGCGAGCGCGAGGTCGGTGAGGCGCTGAGCCTCGACGGCGGCCGCGCCGACGCCCAGCTCATCGAGGTGCGCGGAGGCGAGCAGCGGGTGCGTCGCCACGGAGGACTCGATGCTCAACGGGTGCGCGTCGCTGGTGCGTCCGAGCGTGAGCAGGTGCGGGCCGCGGCCGTCCTCCCACAGCCCGTGCGCGAGAGGGACGGACTCGGCGTCGACGAGCGGGGCGTACGCACCCGGGGAGCGGCGCACGGTCTGCGCGGCGTTGTTGATGAGGATGTCGAGCGGGCCGTGCGCCGCCACGGAGTCGGCGAGCGCGACCACCTGGGCGGGGTCGCGCAGGTCGATGCCGACCACCGTGACGCGGTGGAGCCACTCGGCGGCGTCGGGCATGGCGGCGAAGCGGCGGACCGCGTCGCGCGGGAAGCGCGTGGTCACCGTGAGGTCCGCGCCGTCGCGCAGGAGCCTCAGCGCGATGTGCATGCCGATCTTCGCGCGGCCGCCCGTGAGCAGGGCACGCCGCCCGCGCAGGTCGGTGCGCGCGTGGCGCTTGGCGTGACCGGTCTCCGCGCACGCGGGGCACAGCTGGTGGTAGAACGCGTCGACCTGCGTGTACTTCTGCTTGCAGATGTAGCAGGGGCGGGGCTTGAGGTACTCGCCCGCGGTCGGGGTCGCGGCGCGCGCCTCGAGGGTCAGCCCGCGCGTCTCGTCGTCGATGCGGTCGGCCGCGCCCGTCGCCGTCGCGGCGACCACGGCGCTGTCGGCGGTCGCGATGGCCGCGCGCCGCTCCTGTCGGCGGCTGCGCTTGACGGACTTGATCATGGCGGCGGTCGCGTTGCGCACGGTCGCGAAGTCGGGGTCGTCCTCGTCGACGTCGCTCAGCGAGGCCAGCACGCGCAGCGTGGTCGCGAGGTCGTCGGGGTCGATGCGGTGCTCGCGCGCGGCGGGGGAGGGGGTCTCGGACACCCGCTCGATTCTACCGATCTGCGCCGTAGACTCCGGTGCGGCGGAGCGATCGAAGGAGGTTGCCGTGCGCATCGTGGTGCTGGACGACTACCAGGGGGTCGCCGCCGGCTACGCCGACTGGGCGAGGCTGGGCGCGGAGGTGGAGTTCGTGCATCGTCCCCTCGAGGACGATGCGGACCTCGCCCGGGTCGCCGCCGGCGCCGACGTCGTGGTCGCCATGCGCGAGCGGACCGCGTTCACCGCGGCACGGGTGGCCGCGCTGCCGGACCTGCGCCTGCTCGTCACCACCGGCATGGCGAACGCGTCGATCGACCTGGACGCCGCGCGCGAGCGCGGCATCGTCGTGTGCGGCACGGAGTCGCCGGCGACCTCCACGCCCGAGCTCGCGTGGGGGCTCATCCTGGCCGTGCTGCGCCACATCCCGGCCGAGGACGCCCGCATGCGTGCCGGCGGGTGGCAGTCCACCGTCGGCGGCGACCTTGCGGGGCGGCGCCTCGGGATCGTGGGGCTCGGGCGTCTCGGCACCGCGGTCGCACGGGTCGGCCTCGCCTTCGGGATGGACGTGGTCGCGTGGAGCCAGCGGCTCGACTCGGCGCGGGCCGCGGAGGCGGGCGTGCGGGCCGTCGCGAAGGAGGAGCTGTTCTCCACCGCGGACGTCGTGACGGTCCACTACAAGCTGAGCGACCGCAGCAGGGGGATCGTCGGGGCCGGGGAGCTCGCGTCGATGCGACCGACATCGATCCTCGTCAACACCTCGCGCGGGCCGCTCGTCGACACCGACGCCCTGGTGGCCGCGCTGCACTCGGGACGCATCGCCGGCGCCGGCATCGACGTGTACGACGCCGAGCCGCTGCCATCGGACCACCCGCTGCGCTCGGCGCCGCGCACGGTGCTCACGCCGCACCTGGGCTACGTCACGGACGGCACCTACCGGGTGTTCTACCCGCAGGCGGTCGAGGCGATCGCCGCGTGGGCGGCCGGCGAGCCCCTCCGCCGACTCGCGTGACGACGGGCCCGCCCCCGAGGGGAACGGGCCCGCCGCATCGTGCCGGGTGGAACGCCGTCTACGACGGGTTGACCACGTCGACCGTCATCGCGCCTCCCGTGACCTGCGAGGTCACCGTCACGGACACGCCCTGTCCGGCGACGATCACGCCGCCGAGGGGGTTGGTGCCGCTGAAGTAGGCGTTCGGGTCGGTGTCGGTGAACGTCGCGGTCTGGGTGCCGGACGTGCCGACCGCCCCGACCGTCGCGATCGACTGGCTCTTGCCCTTGCCCACCAGGACCTCCTTGTGGAGCGTGACCGTGTCGATGTCCTGCAGGCCGAACGTGGCGTCGTAGGGCTGTCGGCGGTTGCTCGGCGCCGAGCCGTCCGGGTAGGTGAACTTCGCCGGGTGCGAGTCCACCGGGAGTGCCAGGCCGTGACCGGGGTGCTCGATGGTGTTGTTGTCCGAGTAGGACTCGTCGACCGCCCACACGAGCATGCCGTCCTGGAACGGGAAGTGCTCGACGTGGTCCGGCTTGGTGTAGGCCGCATCGAACTGGTACGGGCCGTGCTCGAGGGTGGCGTCGTAGCCCACGTACGTGCGGTTCTCCACGAGGTAGTAGCGGTCGCCCATGCTCGTCTCGGTGCCCGTCGACCGGGCGAAGCCGCCCGCGGGCGTCCAGCCGTTGTCGCCGGCCTCCACGTCGTCGGTCAGGAGGGTGGTGCCGCCGCTCTTGATGACGAGGTCGTCGAGGAACGCGCCCGCATAGTGCACGCCGCCGTCCGTCTGGTAGCGGAACCGGAGCTGGACGGGGCCGCCGCCGGGCACGCTGTACCGGAGCGTCGTCCACTTGTCGCGGGACGATCCGGACACGGGCTTGCCCAGCTGCGTCCAGTCCGTGCCGTTCGTCGAGTACTCGGCGTAGAGGTAGTCGTACCCGTCCTCGATGTCGTACCAGGCCTTGGCCGTGACCGTCGCGGACTTGATGCCGGTGAGGTCGAGCGTGCGGGTGAGCGTCGCGTTGAGGTCGTCGGCGCTGCCGGTCCACCACGCGTGCGTGCCCGACAGCGGGGTCGTGTACGTGCTGGTGATGCCGGCGTCGGGGACGTCGACCACGAGCGCCTGGGCCTGGCCGTCGGCCTGGACCGCCGCCGGGCTGAGCGTGTAGCTGCCCTCGGCGTCGGCGATCGTGTAGTCGAGCCAGCCGAGCTGCATCTTCTCCCACGGGCCCATGTAGTTGGGCGTGGTGCCGATGTCCTGGGTGCCGTCGCCCAGCCACGAGCCGCTGGACATCAGCGTCCAGAAGGACGTCGAGTTCTCGCCGCCGGCGGTGTCGTAGAAGTCGGGCAGGCCCAGGTCGTGCGCGAACTCGTGCGCGAACACGCCGAGGCCGCCGTTCTCCGCCTCGACCGTGTAGTCGCCGATCCAGTAGCCGGTGTCGCCGATCTGCGCGCCGCCGAACTTCACCTGGGTGCCGTCGACGGTCGGGCCGGTCTGGCCGAAGTCGGTGGCGTTGACGTACCAGCGGTGCGACCAGATCGCGTCGTCGCCCTGCGCGCCGCCGCCCGCGTCCTCGCCCTCGCCCGCGTGGACCGCCTGGAAGTGGTCCAGGTAGCCGTCGGGCTCGTTGAAGTCGCCGTCGTTGTCGTAGTCGTAGCGGTCCCACACGTCGTAGGACGCGAGCTCCGCCTTGATCTCGTCGTCGGTCTTGCCGGCCGCGACCTGCGCGTCGTACCAGGCGTTGCCCGAGTCCTCGATGAACTGCCACGCGCCGCCGTCGTCCTCGACGCTGTTGTCGCCGTACGTCGAGGCGTTGCCGGGCACCTGCACCCAGTCGCTCACCTCGCCGTCGACCGTGTAGTTGCCTGACGACTGCTTCGAGTAGAAGTCCGCGAAGGACTCGCCGGACCCGAAGAACAGGTCGGTGTAGTAGCCCTGGTTGAAGTCCGAGACCCAGTGCGTGCTGTTGTTGACCGAGCGGTCCGGCTCGGGGATCTCGTTGTGCAGCGGGCCCGGGACGTTGCCCAGCTTGCCGCTGCCCTGATCGCCGAACTCGGCCAGGATCGTGAAGACCTGGCCCGTGCCCGTGACGGCCGTCTGGTAGTACTTGTCCTTCTCGCCGTCCGCGGCCAGCGCCACGACGCCATCCTCGTCGGGGCTTGCCGCGCCGGACAGGATCAGCTCCTGCGCGGCCTTGCGCCGCTCGTCCTGGCGGGTGGTGAGCGGGCCGGGTCGGTTGTCGGGCCGCGACTCCGCGGCGCTGGTCGAGTCGGCGGTGTCGTCCGCCGGCGCGGCGATCGCCGCGGGCCCGAAGGCGCCGGCGACCAGGGTCGCGCCCGCCGCTGTAGCGGCGAGCCATCCTCGTGTTCTCTGCTCCACGTGAGCTCCTTGTGGGTGGTTGCCGTGGGGTGCCCTCAGCCACGGTGATTCGGACGCTAGCACGGAGCCCGGCCCGGCGGCAGGGTGAAATCCCTGGTGCGGGCGCATCGTTGCGCAAAGGCATAGGAATCATGTCAATCCCGGCGAGTCGCGGCGGGCTGGAGCCGTGCGCGGGGTCCGCGCCGCTACGGTGAGCGGGACGAAGGGGAGGGTCCGTGGTTCGTGTGGTGCGCATCGGCGCTCGATTGGATGTGGCCGGCGCGGCCGTGGGTCTTGCCCTGATGGCGTTGTCGCTGACGCCGTCGCTGCTGCCGCGGCCCGCGTGGGGTCAGGGCTTCGTGTCGGGCCTCGCGTTCGCGGTCGGCTACGGCGTGGGTGTGCTCGCGTGGCGCGGCATCGCGGCGCTGTCGCGCGGCCGCCTCCCGCGCGCCGCCGAGGCGCGCGCGTGGATCGTGATCCTCATCGGCCTGGCCGGCGCGGCGGTGCTCATGCCGTTCGCGCTGCGGTGGCAGGACTCGGTGCACGAGGCCGTCGGCATCCCCGACACCGACGGCTTCGACTGGCTCGTCGGCGTGATCTTCTTCGCGCTCGGCGCGTGGCTCGCGTTCGCGATCGGCCGCGGTGTCGCCGCCGGATACCGGCGCCTCCACGCGCTCATCGCGCCGCGCATGCCCGGCCGCGACGGCCGGCCCCGCGTGGCGGGCGGCGTGACGATCGGCGCGACCCTGGTCGCGATGCTCGTCGTGTTCTCGCTGGGACTGGGCGTGCTGTCGTGGCTGCTCACGCTCGCGTCCGAGCACGCGAACCGCCAGTACGACCCCGAGTACGCCCAGCCGACGAGCCCGCTGCGCTCGGGCAGCTCCGAGAGCCTCGTGAAGTGGGAGCAGGTGGGCAGCGAGGGCGCGAAGATCGTCGGCGGCGGCCCCACCGCCGCCCAGATCGAGGCCGTCACCGGTGTCGCCGCCGAGGAGCCCATCCGCGTCTACGTCGGCGTCGACGTGCCCGGCACCTTCGAGGAGAAGGCCCAGCTCGCGGTGCAGGAGCTCGAGCGCACAGGCGCGGCCGACCGGTCCGTGCTCATGATCGCCGGCACCACCGGCTCGGGCTGGCTCGACCCCGCCGCGATCGACGGCTTCGAGTACCTGCACGCGGGCGACACCGCCATCGTCTCGCTCCAGTACGGCGCGACCGGCAGCCCCGTGTCCGCCCTGCTCACCCCGGACCTGTCGCAGGACGGGACGTCCGCGCTCGTGCACGCCGTGACGGACTGGTGGGGCACGCTCCCCGCCGACTCCCGCCCGCAGCTCGTGGTCTACGGCCTCAGCCTGGGCAGCTTCGGGATCCAGGCCGCGTTCGCCGACCAGGCCGACCTGCAGTCGTCGACCGAGGGCGCGGTGCTCGCGGGCACGCCCTCGTTCACCCCCGTGTGGCAGGAGGCGCAGAACTCCCGCGACGCCGGCAGCCCCTACTCGCTGCCGGTGCTCGACGAGGGCGCGCATGTGCGCTGGTCCGACGCGTGGGGAGGGCTGGACACCCCCAGCGGGCCGTGGGAGGACACCCGGGTCGCGTACCTGCAGCACGGCAACGACCCGATCGTGTGGATCGGCCCGAGCGTGATCTGGTCGAAGCCCCAGTGGCTCCAGGACGGTCAGCGCTCCGATCAGGTGAGCCCCGATATGGTCTGGATCCCCGTCGTGACCGCCTTCCAAGGCGTGATCGACCTCATCCTGTCCACCGCCGTTCCCGAGGACGCCGGCCACAAGTACGGCAACTTGGCGGTCGACGCGCTGCACCAGGTGACGGGCGACGCGGGCCTGAGCGCCGATGCGGTCGCGCGGATCCGGCTGGTGATCGAGGAGTACGACACCTTCTCGCCGGTCGCCAACTGACCCTCACACACGCGCGCCGTTCCGTCCCGCGATCGGCCCGACTTTTGTCAGGTGAAACCGGGTTGCGCCCAGCAAACAACTGGGGTTGGATCGTGTCAGGTCCCAGGGACGATGCGGTCCCCGGGGTCAGGCGCGGCACGCGAGTCGCGCCGTCGCCCCGGCGTGTGCTGCGCGCGAGGCGGATCACCGTGACGCAAAGGAGCGCTCATGTGCGATGACATCCCGTCCTACCCGGAGACGGCGGGCACGAGCCGCCGCGGGCTGATCCGTGGCGCAGGGATCGCCGCGGCCGCCGCGGGTCTGATCGCCGCCGGTGGGAGTGCGGCGCAGGCCGCCCCGAGCGCGAACGGCTCCTCCCACGCGCCGCGCGCGCGGACCAGCTTCGTCCTGCTCGGCACTGCCGGAGGCCCCGTCGCGCTCGACGGCGCGCGCGCGGGCATCGGGTCCGCCGTGGTGTTCGACGGCCGCGAGTACCTGGTCGACCTGGGCCTGGGGACCATGGAGAAGCTCGCAGCCGCGGGCCTCCAGCCCTCGACCGACGTGGGCACCATCCTCACGAACGTCGAGGCGATCCTCTTCACACACCTGCACTCGGACCACTTCATGGACTGGCCGGCGCTGTGGGCCACGGGCGCGATGAACTCCACCGGGCGCACGGCTCCCATCCGCGTGCTCGGTCCCGGCGACCGCGGCGCGCTCGTGCCGATGTTCCCGCCGAGCGCCCAGCGGCCCGTCATCGAGGCCGCGGAGCCCACGCCGGGGATCTCGCAGCTCACGTCCTACCTGCAGAAGGCGTTCGCGCAGGATCTCAACGATCGGGTGCGGGACTCCGGCATGACGCCGCCGTCCCAGGTGTTCGACGTGACCGACATCGACGTGTCGGCCCTGTGGCCCGCGGTCGGCGACGGTCGCCCGCCGCGCGTGTCCCCCTTCGAGGTGTTCGCCGACGGCGACGTGCGCGTCACCGCCACGCTCGTCGACCATCACCCCACGGCGCCCGCGTTCGGGTACCGGTTCGACACCCCGGACGGGTCGATCGTGTTCTCGGGGGACACGGCCGTGAGCGAGAACCTCATCGAGCTGGCGGAGGGTGCCGACTACCTGGTGCACGAGGTCATCGACCCCGCCTGGGTCGAGACGATCGTCACGCGCGTGCCGCCGGCGGCACGGGACGGGCTGCGCCAGCACCTGCTGGGCGCCCACACCACGATCGCTCAGGTGGGTCCCGACGTCGCGGCGAAGGCGGGCGTCAAGAACCTGGTCCTGTCGCACATCGTCCCCGGCAACTGCAGCGAGCGGACCCTGCGGGCCGCGGCACAGGGGTTCGACGGCCGTCTCATCGTCGGCCAGGACCTCCTCAGCATCAACGTCGGCAAATAGCCTCGGCGGCGCCCTCCCGTGCTCACGCGGGGGAGGGCGCCGCCGAGGCGTCCATGAACCCGAACTGGAGGATGTTCCCGTCGGGGTCGCAGACCTGGCGCTGGTACATGAAGCCGTAGTCGGTGGCCGGCTCGTCCTCGGAGCCGCCCGCGGCGACGCCGGCGAGCACCGCCGCGTCCACGGCCTCGCGGCTGTCGAGGTAGACCGTCACGGCGGACACGGGGTTGACGCGTGGGTCGCCGATCGGCTTCTCGGTGAAGGACTGGAACAGGTCGCGGCTGACCGCCATGAGGTAGCTGTGACCCTCCTCGACCACGGCGCACGCGGCGGTGTCGGACGTGAGCTGCGAGTCGAGCGTGAAGCCGACGGCCACGTAGAACGCCTTCGTGCGCTCCAGGTCCGTCGCCGGCATGCTGACGAAGATCGCGGGCATCGTGACCCCCCGAGGTGGTGTGCGGACACTATGCCTTCCACCCTCGCCAGCCGCGGGCGGGGCGTCAAGGTGTCCCGGCGCATCGTGACGCGCGAGACCGCTACCGGTCCTCGCCGGGGACGCGCCAGGACGGCGCGGTGGTGGGCGTGTCGAGCCGGCGCATCGCCTCGCGGATCGCGGGCCCGACCAGGTCGCGCGCGTCGTCGAGGTGCCGGTCGAGCACGATCGCGGCGTTGATGAGCGCGAGGTGGCTGAATGCCTGCGGGAAGTTGCCCAGCTGCTCGCCGGTGAGCCCGATCTCCTCGGCGTACAGGCCCAGATGGTTGGCGTAGGTGTGCATCTTGCCGAACGTGAGCTCGGCCTCCTCGACGAACCCGGAGCGGGCGAGGGCGTCCACGTAGAAGAACGAGCACAGCGTGAACGTGCCCTCCGAGCCGGACAGGCCGTCGGGGGAGGCGCTGGGGTTGTAGCGGTAGACGAGGCTGTCCGACACCAGCTCGCCGCGCATCGCGCGCAGCGTCGACAGCCACATCGGGTCGAGCGGCGCGATGAACCCGAGGATGGGCATGAGCAGGAGCGACGCGTCCAGGACGTCGGTGTCGTCATGCTGCACGAAGGCGCCGCGCCGCCGGTCCCACCCGCGCTCCATCACCTGGCGGTAGATCGTGTCGCGCGCATCCATCCACCGCGCGAGCGGCGCGGGCCGGCCGTGCTTGCGGGCGAGCCGGATGCCGCGGTCGAGCGCGATCCAGCACATCACCCGCCCGTACGTGAAGCGCTGCGGCCCGCCGCGGGTCTCCCAGATGCCTTCCTCCGGCTGGTCCCAGTGGTCGCACAGCCAGTCCAGCAGCTCCGTGAGCTGCACCCATCCCGCGTGCGCCAGGTCGAGGCCTGCCTCGGCGGCCACGAAGATCGCCTCGAGGGCCTCGCCGTAGATGTCGAGCTGCACCTGGCCGGCGGCGCCGTTGCCGATCCGCACCGGCCGGGACCCGCGGTAGCCGGCCAGGTGGTCGAGGCTCTCCTCGGTGAGGTCGGACGTGCCGTCGACGCGGTACATGATGCGCAGCGGCCCCGACTCGGCGCCCGCGCCCTCGTGCACGCGATCCATGAGCCACACCCCGAAGGCGGCCGCCTCCTCGGTGTACCCGAGCCCGAGCAGCGCGTGCACGGAGAGGGACGCGTCCCGCACCCACGTGTACCGGTAGTCCCAGTTGCGCTCGCCGCCCACCTGCTCCGGTAGTCCCGCTGTCGGGGCGGCGACCAGCGCGCCCGTGGGCGCGTACGTCATGAGCTTGAGCGTCATGGCCGAGCGCCCCACCATCTCGCGCCAGCGCCCGCGGTAGGTCGACCTGCCGTTCCACTCGCGCCAGAACCGGCTGGTCTCACGCAGCAGCCGCTCCACCTCGGCGCGCGACACGCGCTCAGGTGCCGCTCCGCCGGTCTCGAGGACGGCGCCGGTGATGTCGCCCTCGCGCAGCTCGCCGGTGATGCGCAGCGCGCCGCCGTCCGCGACGAGGGCGCCCGACCTGCCGTCCCCGTGCATGACGACGTCCCCGATGCGGTGCACCGTGAGGGAGACGCCGCCGGCCACGAACCGTGCCCCCTCGTCGCTCAGGTCCTCGATCGTGTGACGGGCGCGCCCGTAGTCGAGGCCGGGCAGGATCTCGCCCTCGAAGCGCATCGTGCCCCGCACCACCCGCACGAGGCGCACGATGCGGTGCCGGTCGGTCGGCTCGTGACCCACGACGGGCATGAAGTCGACCACCTCGCCCACGCCCTCGTCGGTCATGAACCGGGTGACGAGGATCGCGGTGTCCGGCAGGTACAGCTGGCGCGTCACGTGGTCGGCGCTGACGGGGCGAATCCGGAAGCAGCCGCCGCGGTCGGCGTCGAGCAGGGACGCGAACATGCTCGGCGAGTCGAAGCGCGGCGCGCAGAACCAGTCGATGGTGCCGTCCGTGGACACCAGCGCGGCGGTCTGGAGGTCGCCGATCAGGCCGTGGTCCTCGACGTTCGGATACTCGGGCATGCGACCCCCTCGGTGTCCCTGTTCATGCTGGCACGCGTGGCCGCCGACGGGAAATCGGGGCCCGTACCGCGTCCGTCGTACGCCCGGATGCCTGCGGCGGGACGATGCGCCGCGCGCCTCGTCGCGGAACCCTGGACGCATGCCCGAGGACACCACCGCAGCAGCACCCGCGCCCATCGATCCGACCGGCGCGCGCGGCGTAGGTCAGGAGGGTGCCGCCCACGTCCCCTCGATGGCTACCGCGCGGCCCAGGATCCGCTCCGCCGCGCGGTGGCCCGAGCGCATCGCCGCGGGCACGGTGGCCGGGTCGTCGGTCCAGGTGGCCTCGCCCGCGAGGTGGAGCACCCCGCCGACCGGCGTGGCGAGCGCGTCGTGGTCGGCGGTGGTCGAGCCCACGGTCATGAACGCGTAGGAGCCGCGCGCGAACGGGTCCGCGTGCCAGGCGGTGACGTCGACTCGGCTGGGCTCCTCGGTGCGCTCGCCGTAGAGGCGCCGCAGCTGCGCGAGGACGGACGCGGCCACCTCGGCGTCCGACCAGCCCTCGATGGCGCGCGCCGCCGGCCCGGCGGCGAAGGTCAGCAGGGTCGGGGTGCCGTGGAGCGGCGTGAGGTCGTACCAGGAGTGCCACCAGCGGCCCTCGGGCCCCTGCTGACGGATCGCGTACTGGCCCTCGCCCCAGAATCGGGTGGGGAAGCGCAGCACCACCTTCTCGAAGCGGTTCATCTCGAGCCGGCTCAGCGCTCCCGCGACCACGTCCGGCAGCGGCGGCGAGATCGCGAGGTCGCCGGACCTGAGCACGCCCACCGGGACCGTGAGCACGGCCGTCGTCGCGACGAGGGTCTCGCCGCCCGCGGTCACCCGTACCTCGTCGCCCGACCACTCCACACGGGTGACCGTGCGCCCGAGGCGGACGTCGAGACCCTCGGCCAGGGCGATTGGCAGCCGGTCGTAGCCGTCAGGGAACACGACCTCGTCGCCGTCGACCGAGTCGTCGTCCAGGCCGTGGGCGGCCAGGTCCTCGATCCACGCCCCGTACTGCTCCTCGGAACGGTGCTCGAGGAGCTCGCGGACCCGCTGCGCACGCGCGGCACCCCAGCTCTGCGCCGCGAGGGCGCGCTCGGTGACGTCGCGGTACGACTCGTCGGCGCCCGAGGAGGCGATCGCGTCGGCGAGCGCGGCGTCGACCGTGCGCACGTCGGCCACGAAGGCGCGCACCGCATCGTCCGTCATGCGGACGCCCTCGGGGGAGAAGTACGCGATCGGGCGGCCGTCCACCTGGTAGCTGCCGACCGTGAACTCGGCGGTGCGCATGCCGAGCGCACCGGCGGCGGTCGCGACCGGCTCATCGGTCACGCCGTGGATCCACGAGGCGCCCAGGTCCGTCACGGTGCCGCCGGCGCGTCGCGTCCACACGCGCCCGCCGACGCGGTCGCGCGCCTCGAGCACCACGACGGTGCGGCCCTCGCGCGCGAGCAGCCGCGCGGCGGTGAGGCCGGACACGCCGGCCCCGATGACGATGGTGTCGACGTGGTCCATGTGCTGCGGTGCTCCATCGCGGGTGCCGGGTGGTCGCTCGCGACGCTAGCCCACGCGGCGTCGGCGCGCGCGGAGGCGTGCGAGCCTTGCGCGAATGTGAGTCGCGGTTAACATATGGCGTGGACGCCGCGACGAGGCGGCGCCCGGGTGGAGGCACGCATGACGCTCGACGCACCGACCCTCGCCGCCGTGGCGCACACCCCCGGCGCGTCACCCGTCGCCGTCGAGGTCAGGCTCGACGCGCTCCGCGACGACGAGGTGCTCGTCGACGTCGCCGCCTCCGGCATCTGCCACACCGACCTCACCGCGATCGACGGGGGAGCGCCGTTCGACCTGCCCGCCGTGTTCGGGCACGAGGGCGCCGGCACCGTCGCCGCGGTCGGGCGCGACGTCACCCACGTCGTCCCCGGCGACCGCGTGGTGCTCACCTTCGACGCGTGCGGCGCGTGCGGGCGCTGCCGGGCCGGGCACCCCGCCTACTGCCGCGAGTTCGCGCTGCGCAACTACCGCGGGGTCCGCCCCGACGGCTCGCGCACGCTATGGGGGAGGGACGATGCGCCGGTGGCCGGGGCATGGATGGCCCAGTCCTCGTGGGCGACGCGGGCCATCGCGCGCGCGACCAACGTGGTCCCCATCGGCTCTGACATCCCCTTCGCGCTCGCCGCACCGCTCGGGTGCGGCGTCCTCACCGGCGCCGGAACGGTCCTCAACGTCCTGCGCCCCGGGCTCACGGACCGCATGCTGGTGGTCGGCGCGGGCACGGTCGGGCTCGCGGCCGTCATGGCCGCCCGGGCGTCCGGCTGCGCCTCCGTCACCGTGGTCGAGCCGGACCCGCGCCGGCGCGCGTTGTCGCTCGAGCTGGGCGCGACGGACGCCGTCGCCGCCGATGGCCTCGACCCGCGCGGCGCCCGCTACGACCTCGCGCTCGACACGGTCGGCACCACGGACGCGCTCGGGGCGGCGCTGGGCGCCCTGGCCTCGCCGGGCACGTGCGCCACGGTGGCGCTGCGGCACGGCGCCAACCCCGTCACGGTGAGCCAGACGGCGCTCCTGTGGGGGCGCACGCTCACCGGCGTCATCGAGGGCGACGCGACGCCCGCGCGCGACGTGCCCACGCTCGTCGCCCTGTGGCGCGCCGGTCTCTTCCCGCTCGAGCGCCTCGTCACGACCTTTCCGTTCGCGCGCATCGACGCCGCGATCGCCGCCGCGCGCTCGGGCGAGGCGGTCAAGGCGGTGATGCTCATGGCCGAGGAGCCCGCGCGCGAGGCTCCGGCGGCGGCCGGCACCGCGGCCGATCGCGTCCGCGCGCTCGCGGCGACCGGCGCGGGCGACCCCGACGAGCTGACCGCCCTGTGGGACGTGCTGCCCGCGGTCGGGGCAGCCGACCTGACCGGGCTGTGGCGCGGCACGGGCATCGACACGGGCCACCGGATCCACCGCGCGCTCGGCCGGGCCCGCTGGTTCGGCAAGAACTTCGTCGACGCCGAGCACGTGCAGCCGATCGTGTGCCGCGCGGAGGACGGCTCGCTCGTCTCCGACGTCGCGCTGAGCGGCGGCGGCGCATGGCTCGGCGACACGGCGCACCGCGGGAGGGTCACCGCGACGATGACCTACGACGCGCGGCCCATCCACGACCACCTCGTGCGGGTCGACCAGGACACGCTGCTCGGCGTGATGGCCGGCCGGGGCGCGCGCGACGAGGGGCGCCCCTACTTCTTCCTGCTCGAGCGCGAGCCGGGCGAGCCCCCGGGCCCGCTGCCCGAGCGCGAGGCGCGATCCTAGCCGTGCACGGGTGTCCCCGAGGGGTCCATCACCCACCAGATGCCGCCGACGCCCTGGCCGTGGGTCTGACCCGGCTGGGTGTCGCCGGAGTAGTAGTAGAGCGGCCAGCCGTTGAGGGTCACCTGGGGCTCGCCGTCGCCGCCCGTGATGGTGCCGACGGTCCCGGTGACGCCGGTCACCGCGGGCGCGGCGCTGCCGGCGTGCACGGGCGGCCAGGTCGCGAGGCACGACCCGGTGCAGGCCGAGGTGCCCGAGCCCTGCGTGTCGGCGTCGTACTGGTACACGACGGTGCCGTCGCCGTCGACGACGATGGTGCCGAGCGGCGAGTCCGCGGTCGCCAGCGATGCCGCGACGGCGCCGCTGGCAGGGCCGGTGGTGGGCGACGGGGACGTGCCGGAGCCGTAGCCGGGGGTGCCCGAGCCGCCGCCCGAGGAGCAGGCGGCGAGCGCGAGCGACGCGGCGGCGACGACGGTGAGACGAAGGGCGGTGCGGGGGGACATGGCGAGCCTTTCCGACGGGACGGTCACCCGGGACACGAGGCGCGCGGCGCGCCGGTTCAGCCGGCGACCGGGGACTCGAGCACGGGGTCGCCGGCCGCGGTGACGATGCGCGCCGACGCGATCTCGTCGATCGGCAGGGCGGTGGCGGCGTCGACGTGCACGGTGCGTCCGGGCACGCCGGTCCAGGTCGCGACCTGGCTGACCGCGCCGTCGGTGCCGGTCACCTCGAGCGCGTAGGCCGCCGCGCCGTAGTCGGTCGTGCCGGCCGGGTAGCCGCAGGTCATCGCGATGCGTGTGCCCCAGTCGGCGGCCTCGAGCGTGAGGCTCGCGGTCATGCCGGTGTCCGCGACCGGCGTCATCGCGACGGCGACCGGCGGCGGGCCGGGGGAGTCGAGCGCCGCGGGGACCCCGACCGCGAGCGCGGCCGCGGCGGCCACGGCGAGGGCACCCGTGACGATCCGCCGGCGGACGGTGCGACGGCGCGACGCCCGCCGCCGCCCGACCCGCGCGACGAGGTCCTCCGGTGGCTCGGGGGAGGCCTTCGCCGCATCGTCCCCGAGCAGGGGGCGGGCGCGGCCCAGCAGGCCGGGCACCACCGCGAGGGAGGCGACCGCGTCGCGGCAGGCGGGGCAACCGGCGAGGTGGGCCTCGAACGCACGCCGGTCGGCGGGGGTGAGCGAGCCCAGCACGTAGGCCGCGTCCCAGTCCGCGTACGCCGCGTGGTCGACCGTCATCGCGTCACGCCCCTCTCCTCGAGCGCGAGCCGCAGGGCGCGCAGCCCGTAGTGCAGGCGGGACTTCACGGTCCCCTCCGGGATCCCGAGCGCGCCGGACAGCTCGGCGGTCGACAGCCCGCCGAAGTAGGCGCGCACGATCACGGCGCGGTGATCGGCGCTGAGCGTCGCCATCGCCTCCGCCACGAGCAGCGCGTCGAACAGCGCGTCCTCCGCGCCGTCGGCGGGGCGGTCGGGGACGTTCTCGCGCGGCGCCTCGTGCCTGCGGCGGGCGCTGCGGGCGTCGTCGATCACCAGGTGGCGCGCGACCGTGATGAGCCACGACCGCGTCGACGCCGGGTCCTGCTCCAGGATCCGTGGCGTCCGCCACGCGCGCAGCAGCGTCTCCTGGACCACGTCGTCCGCGGCGGCGGCGTCGCCCGTGAGGTGCGTGACGTAGCGCCACAGCACCGCGGCGTGCTGGTCGTGCAGCTCGCGCAGCACCGACTCCCTGTCGACAGGCATCCGCCCTCCCACGGGTTCAACGATGCGCGCCGCCCGGCGGTTCACCGCGGCCGCGCTAGGGTCGGGACGAAGCCGAGTCGAAGGAGACCGCCCATGCCCACCATCGCGATCATCGGAGCAGGCCCGGGCCTGGGTGCGGCCGTGGCCCGCAGGTTCGGGCGCGAGGGGTTCTCGGTCGCGCTGGTCGCGCGCGACCAGGCCAAGGTCGACGCGCTCGCGACCGGGCTCGCCGAGGCGGGCGTCACCGCGCGCGGCTACGCCGCCGACGTGCGCGAGCCCGGCGCGCTCGAGTCGGCGCTCGCGGACGCGGCCGCCGAGCTGGGGCCCGTCACGGTGCTCCAGTACAGCCCGCTGCCGTCGCGCGACTACCTCAAGCCGGTGCTCGACCTCACGCCCGAGCTGGCGCTCGAGGCCCTGTCGTTCTCGGCGCTGGGCCTCATCCGCGCGGCCCGCGCCGTCCTGCCCGGCATGCGCGCGGCGGGCGAGGGAAGCATCGTCCTCATCAACGGAGGCACCTCGGTCAAGGCCCGTCACGACTTCGCCGGCACGTCGGTCGCGTTCCCCGCCGAGAGCGCGTACGGCGAGATGCTGCACGATGCGCTCGCGGACGAGGGCGTGCGCGTCGCGCAGCTGGTGATCCCGGGGGCGATCCCGAAGCTGCGGTACACGCTCGACGAGGTCGCGGACCGCATCTGGGACCTGCACCTCGAGGACGGCGCCTTCCGGTCGATGCTGATCCCGCTCGACGAGGGCCGCGAGTAGGGGCGGCGCCGCCCCCGCGGACGTAGGCTCGAGGAGAGGTGATGACCATGACCGCCACGAAGCCGTTCATCGCGTTGTCCGCCTACGCCGACGCCCCGGTGCATGCGGCGTTCGAGTACTGCCGCGACCCGCGCAACCTGCACGACGGGGACCCGATCGAGGTCGTGGACGTGGAGGCGACCGCGGACGGGGTCGGGACCACGGCGCACATGGTCTACCCGGCGCCGTTCCCCGTCGACGAGGACGTCGACGTGACGTTCACCGAGGTGGTGCCGGACGCGCGGATCGTCTACGAGGCCCACCCGAGCCTGTGGCTGCGCGGCCACCACCGGCCGCACCACGACCTCCCGGTCGACACGTTCGTGTGGACGTTCGCGGCCGAGGACGCGGGCACCCGGATCGGGGTGGAGGTGCACGTCGGCGACCCGACGCTGGGCTCGCGGCTCGCCAGGCCGTCGATGCGGGACGTCGTCGAGGCGCGCCTCGACCGCGTGGTGGCGCACCTCGAGGGCGCCGGCTCCGAGTAGGGCCGGCGTCAGCCCTCGACGATGACGAGCTCCCGGGTCGCGCGTGTCATCGCCACGTAGCGGTCCACCGCGCCCGAGAGCCCGGTGCCGAACGCCTCCGGCTCGACGAGCACGACGAGGTCGAACTCGAGCCCCTTGGCGTCCGCGGGGCCGAGGGACCGCACCCGCTCGCCGTCGGGGATCGACGGGTCGCCGATGACGCACGCCACCCCCTCGTCGTGCGCGGCCAGCCACGCCTCGAGGAGCGCGTCCAACGCGGCCCGCGGCCGGCGCGCCACCGGGAGTCCGCCGGTACGGATCGACTCGGGCACGTTCGCGTCCGGCAGCTCCGCGAGGATGACGGGGGCGGCCTCGGCCATGATCTCCGCGGGCGTGCGGTAGTTCACCGACAGCGGCGACCGGCGCACGTCGCGCATCCCGACCCGCGCCAGCCGCTCCTCCCAGGTCTCGGCGAAGCCGTGGCGGGCCTGCGCGCGGTCGCCCACGATCGTGAGGCTGCCCGAGGGGCACCGGCGCAGGAGGCTGCGCCACTCGGCGTCGGTGAGCTCCTGCGCCTCGTCGACCACGAGATGGGCGAACGGGCCCGCCAGCCGGTCCGCCGCGGCTCCGGGATCGGCGACGCTGGCATCGAGCTGCGCCTTGAGGTCCTGCCCCCGCAGCATCGACATGACACGCAGCTCGGTGTCGTCGTTCGCGATGAGGTCCTCGACGATGGACGCCATCTGGGCCCGGTGCGCGTCGCGCCGCGCGGCCTCGGCGCGGCGCCTCCGCGCCGCCTCGGGGTCGCCGAGCCGGTGCCGCGCCGTGTCAATGAGCGGCAGGTCAGCCACGGTCCACGCCGCGTCGGGGTCCCGGCGGAGCGACGCGGCCTCGGCCGCGGAGAGCCAGGGTGCGCATCGTCGCAGGTAGGCCGGCACCTCCCAGAGATCGGCGACGATGTCCGCCGCCTCGAGGATGGGCCACGCGCGGCCCATTGCCTCGACCAGGTCGCGGTGGCGCGAGAGCGCGAGCCTCACCGGCTCGTCCGGTTCGTCGTAGCCCAGCCCGTACGCGTCGAACTGGTCCTCCCGACGGGTCTCCTCGTCCGCATCGTCCCCGCGGAAGCGCCGCACCAGGATCCCGAGCAGGGCCTGCCACACCTCGTCGCGCGCGTCGTTGTGCGGCGTGCCGGGCTCCGGCGCGGCGAAGGCCTCGGCCCAGTCGCGCGCGGTGACGCGGACCTGCTCGTCGGCGATGTCGAGCACCAGCGGTGCGGTGGGAGGCTCCTCGTAGAGGGCGACGGCCGCCTCGACCGCGAGGTCCAGCGACGCCTTGAGCCGCGCGACCTCGGGATCGGTCTCGGGTGCGGCGCCGTCACCCTCCGGCACCAGGTCGGTGACGGTGCACGTGCGCACCGAGTCCTCGCCGAGGCTGGGCAGCACGTCCGCGATGTAGGCGAGGTACGGCCGGTGCGGGCCCACGACGAGCACGCCGCCGCCCTGCGCGGCCAGCCGCGCGTCCGCGTACGTGAGGTAGGCGGCGCGGTGCAGCGCGACCACCGTCTTGCCGGTGCCGGGCCCGCCGTCGACCACGAGCGCGCCCGCGGACGAGGCGCGGATGATCCCGTCCTGGTCGGCCTGGATGGTGGCGAGCACGTCGCGCATGCGTGACGACCGGCTCGCGCCGAGGCTCGCCATGAGCGCGGCATCCTCGTCGAGCGCCGACGCGGCGGCCGCGCCCTCGCCGAACGGCTCGTCCCAGTAGTCGACGATGCGCCCGCGGCCCCACCGGTAGCGGCGCCGGCTCGCGAGGCCCATCGGCCGCGCGGCCGTCGCCCCGAAGAAGGGCTCGGCGGCGGGGGAGCGCCAGTCGACGAGCAGGCGGCCGCCGTCGCGGTCGGTCAGCCCGAGCCGCCCGATGTAGGTGACCTCGCCGTCCGCGGCGACGATGCGCCCGAGGCACAGGTCCAGCCCGTAGCGCTCCAGCGTGCGCACCCGCGAGGCCAGGCGATGCACCTCCAGGTCGCGCTCGACGGTCGCCTGGCCACCACCGCCGGGCTTGAGCCGCTCGTCCTCGAGGCGCGTGCGGAGGTCGGCGACCTGGGTCGCGACCGCGGCCGCCACGCGCGCGAGGTGACGCGCGTCGGCGTCGATCAGCGAGGGCTCGGCCTTCGCGGCGAGGCGCGCCGGCAGGGCGAAGACGTCATCGGTCATGGGGATCCTCCGGTTCTCAGCATGGCGGGCGGGCGGCGGGCGCGCGCGGCACGGCCGCCGATTCTCCTCCTCGAGGGGGGCCTTGCGGCAAGGCCCCCCGGCCGCGGTACGGTGAAGATGTGGACGCGAAGGCGGACCTCAAGCGCGAGCTCGACTCCTACCGCGCGCGCCGCGGCGAGCTCCGCCTCGTGGACGTCCCCCCGATGTCCTCTCTCATGGCTGACGGCCGCGGCGACCCGAACACCTCGCCGGAGTTCTCTGCCGCACTCGGGGCGCTCTACCCAGTCGCGTACGGACTCAAGTTCCTCAGCAAGCGGGAGCTCGGACGCGACTACGTCGTCATGCCGCTCGAGGGCCTGTGGTGGGCCGACGACCCCGCGGCCTTCGCGGCCGGCGACCGGGCGGCGTGGCGGTGGACGGCGATGATCGCCGTGCCGGGATGGACCGAGAGGGAGGCGTTCGAGGCGGTCGTCGCGCGGGTCCGCGCCAAGGGCGCCCCGGCCCGCCTCGACGACGTGCGGCTCGAGACGCTCGAGGAGGGCCGGTGCATGCAGACGCTTCACGTCGGGCCGTTCGCGGACGAGGGCCCGGTGATCGCCCGCCTGCACGCCGAGATCGCGGATCAGGGTCTCGCGTTGACGGGCCGGCACCACGAGATCTACCTGAGCGACCTGCGCCGCAGCGCCCCGGAGCGCCTGCGGACCATCCTGCGCCAGCCCGTCGCGGACGCTCCCTAGCCGCCGCGCGCATCGTCCCCGGAGGCCCGAAACACCCGGGCAACATCCGCGCGCCAGGATGGGCCGACGGCACGGCTCGGGGAGGCGCGGATGGACGATGCGGGGTTCTGGGCGGGCGCGGACGCGCACCTGGTGAGGTTCGGGACCGGGTGGACGCCGCGGATCATCGAGCGCGGCGAGGGCTCCTACGTCGTCGACGCGGAGGGGCGCCGCATCCTCGACTTCACGTCGGGTCAGATGAGCGCCGTCCTGGGGCACGCGCACCCCGCGATCGTCGACGCCGTGAGCCGGTCCGTGCGCACGCTCGACCACCTCTTCAGCGGCATGCTGTCGCGCCCGGTGGTCGAGCTTGGCGAGCGGCTGACCGCCACCATGCCCGCGGGCCTGGACAAGGTGCTGCTGCTCAGCACCGGCGCCGAGGCGAACGAGGCCGCGCTGCGCATGGCCAAGCTCGCGACGGGCGGCTTCGAGGTGGTGACGTTCGACCGCTCGTGGCACGGCATGACGCACGGCGCGGCGGCCGCGACCTACGTCGCCGGGCGCCGCGGCTACGGTCCCACCCAGCCGGGCATGCTCACGCTTCCCACCCCCGACGCCTACCGGTCGCCGTTCCGCCGGCCGGACGGCTCCCACGACTGGGAGGCGGAGCTCGAGTTCGGGCTCGCGGCGATCGACCGCCAGTCGACGGGCGCGCTCGCCGCGGTCCTGGTCGAGCCCATCCTGTCCTCGGGCGGGATCGTCGAGCTGCCCGTCGGCTACCTCGCGCGGCTACGCGCGTGGTGCCACGAGCGGGGCGGCCTGCTCATCCTCGACGAGGCGCAGACGGGTCTCGGGCGCACGGGCACCATGTACGCCTTCGAGCGCGACGGCGTCACGCCCGACGTCCTCACGCTGTCGAAGACCCTCGGCGCGGGCCTGCCCGTGGCGGCGGTGGTGACGAGCAGCGCCATCGAGGAGGCGTGCCACGAGCGCGGCTTCCTCTTCTACACGACCCACGTCAACGACCCCCTCGCGGCATCCGTCGCGCTCGCCGTGCTCGACGTCGTGGAGCGCGAGGGGCTGGTCGGGCGCGCGCGGGAGCTCGGAACGCGCATGGGTGCCCGCCTGCGCGAGATCCAGGCCGGCTGCCCGACCGTCGGGGACGTCCGCGGCCGCGGCCTGCTGCAGGGCATCGAGGTGGTCGCGGACCGCGCGACCAAGGCCCCCGCCGAGGGCTACGGCGTGGCCGTGACGTCCGCGTGCCTCGAGCGCGGCCTGCACATGAACATCGGCCAGCTCAAGGGCATGGGAGGGGTGTTCCGCATCGCGCCGCCGCTGACCGTGACCGATGCCGAGGTCGACGCGGGGCTCGACATCCTCGAGGATGCGCTGCACGCCGCGCTGGCGTAGGGGACGCCTCAGGCCAGGCGCATGCCCCACGCGAGCGTGTGCTCGGCGCCGGGCTCGAGCGTGATCAGCCTCTCTCCGGTGCGGAACGCGTCCGCGATGCAGGACATGGGCTCGATCGCGACCCCCGCGCGGTACACGCCGGGCACCTGGTCGCCGGTGCACACCTGCCACGCGGTCGCCTCGGAGTCGGCCCAGATCTCGATGGTCGAGCCGTCGGCCCAGCCCAGGCGGGCCCACGAGCGGCCGTCGGCGTCCGTGATCGGGTCCACCCACGCATCGTCGAACGCGACGCCCCGGAGCGGACGGACCTCGCGCAGGTCGAAGTCGCCGTCGACGGGGACCGTGCCCGTCGGCAGCAGGCGCTCGTCGACCGTGACGCGCGAGGCGGCGCCCAGCTGGAGGGTGCACTCGTCGACCGGGGTGCCGCCGGGCGCGAACCACGGGTGGAAGCCCACGCCGTACGGCAGGGCGGCGGTGCCCTCGTTGCGCGCGACCGTGGTGATGGTGAGGCCGCCGTCGGTCAGCGCGTACGTGGTCGCGAGGACGAGCTGGAAGGGGTAGCCGGGGCTCGCCGCGAGCGCGAACGTCAGGGTGACCGCGTCCGCGGAGGAGGACTCGACGGTCCAGTCGGCCCACGAGACCAACCCGTGGAGCGCGGTGGCGCGGTCGGGCTCGCTCACGGGGACCTGGAGGTCCGCGCCCGCGAAGGTGTAGCGGCCGTCGCGCAGGCGGTTGGGCCACGGCGCGAGGACCATGCCGCTGAACGCGGGCGCGAGCTGGTCGGCCGCATACGGCACCACGACGTCGCGGCCGCCGACGGTGTACTCGCGCAGCGCCGCGCCGACGCTCGCGATGGTGGCGACCTGGTCGCCGTGGGTGAGGGTGATCTGGGATCCGGACAGGTGCGTCATGCCGCGACCGTATCGCGGCCGGCGGGGGACCGCCGACCGCGAGGGTCCGGGTGGCGCGTCAGAAGCGCAGGAACACCGGGCTGGACTGCCAGATCGACGTCTGCTGGACGCCGCTGCCGGGGCCGACGGCCTCGATCTGCTGGTTGCCACCCGCGTAGATCGACACGTGGCCGGGCGACCAGATGACGTCGCCGGGACGCGCCTCGGAGGCCGAGATGACCGTGCCGACCGCGCGGACCGCGCTCGACGAGTGGGGGACGCTGATGCCCACCTGGGCGTAGGACCACGACACGAGGCCGGAGCAGTCGAACGCGCCCGGCGTCGCGGAGGCGTACACGTAGGCCGACCCGATCTGGGACTGCGCGGCCGCGACGATGCTCGAGTACGAGGCGCTGGTGGACGAGGCGACCGACGTGGTGGCGGTGCTCGTGGTCGACGCGGTCGACGCGGTCGACGCGGCGGCGGTGGCGGCGGCCTCCTCGGCGGCCTTGGCGGCGGCCGCCTCCTCGGCGGCACGCAGATCCGCGAGGTTGTCGAGCAGGTGGCTCGCGACGAAGCCGGTGAGCCCGTCCTTGGTGTAGACGCGGGTGAAGTCGCCGCGGGTGACCTCGTCGGCGTCCGTGCCGAGCTTGGTGCCGTCCGCGAGCACGGCGAGCGACTCCGCTCCGCCGTCGGCGGCGGTGCGCAGGTGCACGGCTGCGGTCGCGACCACCTCCGGGTCGGACGCGAGCGCGCGGGCCTTCTTGATCTGGGCGGGCTGCTCCCACAAGGGGGTGACCTCGACCTGGGGAAGCTCGTCGACGCCCCAGTCAGCCTTGGCGCTCGCGGTGATCGGGGCGACGGTGGTCTCGGTCCGGACCGCCTCGCTCGCCTGCTGCGGCGTGTCCGCCGGCAGGGGGGCCGGCGACGCCATCGCGGCGGTCGCATAGCCCAGGCTCAGGGCGCCACCGGCGACGGCGGTGGCGGCCACGCGGTTGGCGTGGCGGTGGAGATTTGCGCGAAAACTCGACAACGGGAAACTCCTCTCACGCATCGAACGAAGGTAACAAAATGATCACGGTGCGCTTGTGGACCGCTCCCAGAATCGTGCGGAAGGCGCGAATCGGGCATCGTGCCGGGCGGCGCGCGCGGCGATCGCGCCCCTGCTACGCCCGCCCACGTCCGGCGCCGCGTGGCCGTCGGGGCCGCGCGGACGTGGCCTTCGTCACATCGGGGCGCGCGGCGCCCTAGGCTCGGGCTCATGGAGCGCCGCCGCTACATCCGCCTGCGCGCGGAGGCATGGGGCTTCGCGCTGGGGTCGCTGTGCTTCATGGTCGGCGCCCTGCCGTGGTTCCAGGAGGCCGCCGGGGCGGTCGCGACGGGCGTCACCTTCTTCGTCGGGTCGCTCCTGTTCACGGGCGCGGGCGCGATCCAGCTGCTGCTCAGCGGCAGGCGCCCGCCGCGGCCGACGGCGACCACGGGGGACCGCTACGACTGGTGGGCGGCCGCCGTCCAGTCGCTCGGCACGGTGCTGTTCAACGTCAGCACGCTCGCGGCGCTGCTCGGTGCCGTCGCCACGCCGGGCGCGGTCGGCATCGGCTGGCGGTCGGACGCGTGGGGCTCCCTGGCCTTCCTCGTGTCCGGGGCGCTCGCCCTCGCGGCGGCGCGCCGCCGGCACGAGCTCTGGCACGTGCGCGCCCGCACCCCCGAGGCGGCCTGGCTGAACATGGTCGGCTCGGTCGCTTTCGGGGCGTCGGCGATCGGCGCGTACGTGGTGCCGGAGACCCAGACGTTCGTCAGCCTCCTGTGGGCCAACCTGGGCACGTTCCTCGGGGCGGCGTGCTTCCTGGCGGCCGCCGTGCTCGTGCGGCCGGGAGCTGGCGAGGACTGAGCGCTACGGGCGCGCGCATCGTCCCCCGCGCTAGTGGTGGAAGGCCGAGCTCGTCCGCTCGACCGGGATCGGCCCGTCGAGCGCCTCGAGGTAGTCGACGCACGCCCGGAGGTCCTCGAGGAAGTCGCGCGCGACCGCGCGCCTGCCGCGGCGCACCACGATCCGCTGCACCGTGATGTCCTCGAGCCCCTCGGGGAGCGGATACGCGGGCACCTGCCAGCCCCGCGCGCGCAGCTTGTCGGACAGGTGGTAGAGGTTCCAGTTGGGGTTGTGGCCGTCCTTGAGCCTCCACGCGAACACGGGGATGTCGCTGCCGTCGCTCACGAGCTCGAACGGACCCATGGCGGCGATCTCCCCGGATACGTACAGCGCGACGGCCCGCGTGTGGGAGTGCACCGCCGTGTAGCCCTCGCGGCCCAGCCGCAGGAACAGGTAGTACTGCAGCAGCACCTGCGCCCCGGGGCGGGAGAAGTTCAGCGCGAGCGTGGGCATGTCGCCGCCCAGGTAGCTCACGCGGAACACCATGTCCTCGGGCAGGTGCTCCTCGCTCCGCCACACCACCCACCCCAGACCCGGGTAGACCAGGCCGTACTTGTGGCCCGACGTGTTGATGGAGACCACCCGCTCGACGCGGAAGTCCCACGCGATCTCGGGCTGCAGGAACGGCGCGACCATCGCGCCCGACGCGCCGTCGACATGCAGGGGCACGTCAAGGCCGGTCGCGTCCTGGATGCGGTCGAGCGCGGCGGCGATCGCCCGCACCGGCTCGTAGACGCCCGTGTAGGTGACCCCCATGATCGCGACGACGCCGATGGTGTTCTCGTCGACAAAGTCCTCGAGCCCGTGCCCGTCGAGCGCCGGGTGCTCGTGCGACACCGGCACCAGGCGCGCCTCGACGTCCCAGTAGTTGCAGAACTTCTCCCAGCACACCTGCACCGCCGCGCTCATGATGAGGTTCGGCCGGTCGGTCGGCAGGCCCGCCTCGCGGCGCCGCGCGCGCCAGCGGCGCATGAGCGCGAGCCCCGCGAGCATCGCCGCCTCCGAGGAGCCGACGGTCGACGTGCCGATCGCGTGCTCCGGGTCCGGCGCGTGCCACAGGTCGGCGAGGATCCTCCAGCACCGCGTCTCGATCTCCGCGGTCTTGGGGTACTCGTCCTTGTCGATCATGTTCTTGTCGAACGTCTCCGCGTAGAGGCGGTTCGCATGCTCGTCCATCCACGTGCCGACGAAGGTCGCGAGGTTGAGGCGGGCGTTGCCGTCGAGCATCGCCTCCTCGTGCACGATCTCGTACGCGGTCTGCGCCGGCATGCTGCCCTCGGGAAGCGTGTACCAGGGCTCCGCGAAGTCGTCGAAGTCGTCGCTGCTGCTGAACGTGCCGGACATGATGGGCCTCCTCGTGGCGCGCGTCCCTGAGCGTTCCCCGATTCAACGTAGCCCCGGGCGCGCGTCGCCGCAGGGCGAGGGGACGATGCGGCGCGCACCGCATCGTCCCCCCGCCGTTTTGGCGCCCAGGGGCCCGACCGGGCACAATGGCCGGGCCGCCGCGCATCAAACGAGGCCTCGGATCCACCCAGGGTGGGCATTGCCGGCGGGCCGTCCCTGCTTGCCGTGCGGGCGATCGCCCGCGTCCGAAGGAGCCTCGATGTCCGAGCTGACCATCCAGACCACCACCTCGGGATCGCTGCCGCGCTCGCCCGAGCTCGTCGAGGCGACCCAGGCCCTCGCCGTCGCCGAGGACGGGTTCACGCTCGTCCAGACCGACGAGTACCGCGAGCTCGCCGCCGCGGCCGTGACCGACCTGGTCGCCAAGCAGGTCGAGGCCGGCATCACCATCGTCGGCGACGGCGAGTACGGCAAGGCCATGACCGCGGCGCACGACTTCGGCGCCTGGTGGTCCTACTCGTTCCAGCGCACCGCCGGCCTCGCGCTCCCGGCCTTGGACGCGCCGCGCCCCGGCCCGGTGCGCTCCGAGCCCGGCAACATCCGCCTGACCTCCATGGAGGACCGTCGCGACTGGGTGCGCTTCGCCGCCGCCTACTTCGACCCGACCTCGGGCGTCCTCATGGGCGAGCCGCCGTTCTGGCCCGAGGCCGTCGGCCCGCTGTCCTACCGCGGCCACGACGCGATCGCGTCCGACATCGCGAGCCTGCGCCGCGGCCTCGACGCCGCCGGCCTGTCCACCGGCTTCATCACGTCGCTCGCGCCCGGCTCGGCCGCGCGCATCGGCAACTCCTACTTCGCCACCGAGGAGGAGCACATCTGGGCGTGGGCCGACGTCATGCGCGAGGAGTACAAGGCGGTCACCGACGCGGGCCTCACGCTCCAGATCGACGACCCGTCGCTGGCCGAGAGCTGGGACCAGATCAACCCCGAGCCGTCCGTCGCGGACTACCGCGCGTTCATCCAGACGCGCATCGACGCGATCAACCACGCGATCGAGGGGCTGCCGCGCGAGCAGGTCCGCATCCACCTGTGCTGGGGCTCCTGGCACGGCCCGCACACCACGGACCTCGAGCTCCGTCACATCGCGGACCTGGTCGCGCAGATCAACGCCGCCGAGATCTCCTTCGAGGCGGGCAACGTGCGCCACGAGCACGAGTGGAAGGTGTGGCGCGACGTCGAGCTGCCCGCCGGCACCACGCTGCTGCCGGGCGTGGTGAGCCACGCGACCAACGTGGTCGAGCACCCCGACCTGGTGGCCGAGCGCATCGTCCGCTTCGCGGAGATCGTCGGTCCGGACCACGTCATCGCGTCGACGGACTGCGGCCTCGGCGGCCGCATCCACCCGGCCATCGCGTGGGCGAAGCTCGAGTCGCTGGGCGAGGGCGCGCGCCGAGCGGCAAAGCTCCTCAACGGCTGACCGTACGGTTCCCAATGACAGATGTGACGCGTGGGACGTAGGCGACGGGTCGGCGTGACTCATGCGCCCGCCGCCTACGTCCCGCGAGTCCCATCTGTCACATCTGTCACATCTGTCATTGCGAGTCGAGCGAGTCGAGCACGTCGCGGATCAGCTCGAAAGTGGTCAACGGGTTGACGATCGCGATGCGCAGCACCGGCTCCCCGCGGTGGGAGCTGGGCACCACGAACGCCTTCTGGTCGGCGAGCAGGCGCGCCGACCACGCCTCGTAGTCGGCGGCGCTCCAGCCGTCGCGCCGGAACACCACGACCGACAGCTGAGGGCGCCTCACGAGCGACAGCTCCGGCCGCGCCGCCACCTCGTCCGCGACCCGGCGCGCGAGCTCGATGCCGTACGAGATCGCCGCGCGGTACTCGTTCGTCCCGTAGGTCGCCAGCGAGAACCACAGCGGCAGGCCGCGCGCGCGGCGCGTGAGCTGGATCGCGAGGTCCGAGGGGTTCGTGTCGGGCGACTCGGTGAGCGCGTCGAGGTACTCGGCGTGCTGCGTGTGGGCGCGGCGCGCGACCTGCGGGTCGCGGTAGAGGAGCGCGCACGCGTCGAACGGCGCGAACAGCCACTTGTGCGGGTCCACGATGAGCGAGTCGGCGTGCTCGATGCCCGCGTAGGCCGGTCGCATCGCCGGCACGAGCGCGCCTGCGAGCCCGTAGGCGCCGTCGACGTGCAGCCACACGCCCGCGGCGCGCGTGACGGCGGCGATGCCCGCGAGGTCGTCGACGATCCCGAAGTTGGTGGTTCCCGCGGTCGCCACCACCGCGAACACCGCGTCGCCGTGGGCGGTGAGCGCGTCCTCGACGGCGTGGCCGTGGAGCCGGCCGTCGTCGTCCGGCTCGATCCCGACCCAGTCGACGTCCATCACGGCGGCGGCGGAGGCCACCGACGAGTGCGACTCCGCGCTGCACACCACCACCCAGCGGGCCGGGTCGGGCAGGCCGCGCTCGCGCCGCGCGCGGCGGGCCGCGTCGCGTGCCGCCACGAGCGCCGAGAGGTTGCCGATCGTGCCGCCCTGCACGAACACGCCGCCGGCGGTCTCGGGCAGGCCCAGCTCGCCCGCGAGCCACGCGAGCACCTCGTTCTCTGCGAACACGGCGCCCGCGCCCTCGAGCCAGGACCCGCCGTAGATGGACGATGCGGACACCACCAGGTCGAACGCGGTGGCGGCCTTGCTCGGGGCCGAGGGGATGAACGACAGGTACCCCGGGTGGTCGGTCGAGAGGCACGTCGGCGCCAGCACGTCGCCGAACAGCGCGAGGGCACGCTCGGCGCCGAGACCCCCCGGCGTGATCGAGCCGGACGCGACCTGCGCGAGCTCCTCCGGCGAGGCCGGCACGTCGAGCGGGATGTCCTCGTACAGGGCGCGGCGGCGGGTGTAGTCGAGCACGAGGTCGACGACGGCGCGGCTCTCGTCGGAGACGGCGTGCATGCGGTCGGGGCGCGCGGGACCCACGCCGGTCTGGGGACTCATCGCGCCAGGATAGGTGCGCACTGCCGCGCGGGCCGAGCGTCACACGTGCGTTCTCGCGCCGCTTTCGTGCGCGATCAGCGTCACGGTGGTGGATTCCGTCGCGGCTGCCGGGGAGGGCGTCGGCGCGAACACGAGCGAGCGCTGGATCCCGTAGGACAGCGCCCACAGCACGGCGTCCGTCGCGACCTTGGCGGCGAGCAGCGGCACCCCGAGCTCGGTCAGCGTGCGTAGCGTCGAGTAGCTGAGGAACAGCAGGACGCCCGCGAGCGCGGCGTAGCGCACCGCCTGCGCCCCGACCCGGCCGCGCGAGCGGAACACGGTGCGCCGGTTGATCGCGAAGTTGGTCGAGGCGCTCAGCACCCGCGCGCCCACCACCGCGGCGGCGAGGCTGCCGGTCGCGGCCGACAGCGCGAGCAGCGCGACGGTGTCCACCCCGAACGCGATCAGGGACGATGCGGCGAACAGCACGAGCGGCCGCATCACCCGGGCGGAGTCCACGAGCGGGCGGAAGTGCGAGGACGCGTTGCCCGAGAGATACACGGTCGCGATGGGCACCTCGATCGTGGCGATGCCCCGGCGCGACGCGGCGAGGAGCAGCTCGAGCTCGTACGCGAACCGCTCGCCGCGCACGCCGAGCGCCCAGGGCAGCAGCGCGGCGGGGTAGCCGCGCAGCCCCGTCTGGGTGTCGGTCACGCGCCGCCCCGTGGCGGCGGCGAGCAGGGCCGTGGTCGCGCGGTTGCCCACGCGCGAGCGCAGCGGCACGTCGCCGGCGAACGCGCGGACGCCCAGGACCACCGCATCGTCCCGGGCCGAGGCGAGCGCCGCGGCGACGGCGCCGATGTCCTCGACGGTGTGCTGGCCGTCGCTGTCCGCGCACACCACGGCCTCGCCGGGGGCGTGTGCGAGGGCCCATGCGAAGCCGGTCCGGAGCGCCGCCGCCTTCCCGCGGTTCGCGGGATGGCGTAGCACGGTCGCGCCCAGCGCCTCGCACGCGTCGAAATGGGGACGATGCGCGGGTCCGGACCCGTCGTCCACGACCACCACCGCGGCGCCCGGGCGCAGCGCCGCGACGAGGTCGACGAGGCGCGCGTCGGGCTCGTAGGCCGGGATGAGGACCCGCACGTCAGCCGACCCAGAGGATGTCGGAGGTGCCGCGCTCCTGGCCCTTGCCGAGCGGGTCGTTGACGAGCGAGCCGTCGCTCACCATGGTCGAGGAGCCGCCGCCGTCGAGGTTGTACGCCTCGGTGGCGCCCAGGTCCTGCATGATCGACGCGAGCTCGGTCAGGGTGACGCCCGCGCTCTCGCTCGAGCGCCCGTCGACCACGACGAAGACGTAGTGGTTGGCGGAGATCATGCCGATCGCGGTACGAGGCTGGTCGCCCTGGATGGAGTGGTTGCCGAGGTTGGTGTCGACCTCGGCGGTGTCGATGCCGTCCATGACCTGCCCGTCGTGGACCAGCCCGGGGCCGAACGACAGGGTCTGCCACGCGCCGGCGTCGAGCAGCTCCTGGCCGGAGGTGGAGGTCTCGTCGTACACGTCCATGGTGCCGTCGGCGTAGATGACGGCGCCCTCGCGGGCGCCCTCGTCGCGGTAGAGGACGCCGTTGCGGATCTCGATGCCGGTGGTGCGGAAGCCGTAGTAGTCGCCGTTGACGGCGAACGCGGCGCCCACGTCGGACGCGATGTCGGACGGGTACTCGACGATGTTCTCGCCGAACGCGTCGTTCGCGAACGCCGAGCGCAGCTGCGTGATGTCGCTCAGCACCACGTCGGCGACGTAGTAGGTGGCCTGGTCGGAGCCCGAGCCGTAGGTGTGCTCCGTGACGGTGACCTGGGGCGCGTCGGTCGACGATGCGGCGGTGCCCGTGGAGGCCTCGGCGGCCACCTGCTCCTCCCGCTGGGAGGCGTTCGCGACCTCGACGTGGTCCACCACGTAGCGGTTGAGCGCCCACCAGCTGGGCACGCCGACGGCGAGCAGGAGGGCGATGGCGGCGGCCGCGAGGCGGCGGCGCAGGCGGTGACGGCGCGGCCGGCGGGCTTCGGGGGTCGGGGTCATGCTGGGAACCTATGGGGGGTTCCTGGCGGTTCTCCCGGCGTCTTCCTGGGGGTTCGCAGAGACCGCGCGTCAGGCGGCCAGGCGCGCCAGCGCGTCGAGCGCGGCCGGCGAGGTCCGCGCGATCCTCTCCCGCGCATCGTCCAGGCCTGCGGACGCGTAGCCCGGCGGGATGCGTGCGGGGTTGAGCGCGACGCCGTCGGCCCACGCGCGGATGTCGGGCTCCGCGAGGAAGCGCGCGGAGGCGAGCGCGCCGCGGCGGGTCATGACCGCCCAGTCGCGCAGCGAGTTGCCGAACGAGTTCGGCGGGCACAGCGCGTTCTTGACGGCGTCGTCGTCGCGGGTGGCCTCGACGTAGCCGGCCAACGCGGCGCCGAAGCACGGGAAGCCGGCGCGGATCGGCTGGAGCGTGATCGTGTCCCAGTCCCACACGGGCGCGCGGTCCGGGTGGGGCAGGCCGTCGGCGGCGCAGTGGACGATGAGCGTGTCGGGTGCGAGCGTGACCTCGCCTCGGTCGAGGGTGAGGGTGCGCGCGCCGGCGGCGCGGAGGTGGCCGAGGCGCACCACGTCCTCGACCTCGCGCAGCAGGTCGAGCTCCCAGCGCCCGAGGGTGGGGGTCTTCGCCATCGTGGGCGTGGTCGCGCGGTCGATCCGCAGCATCACGCCGGCGTCCTCGAGCCGCAGGAAAAGGTCCTCGAGGCTCGTGGCCGCTGCGGCCGCCTCCCATGTGCGCGCCACCAGCTCCGTGAAGCTCGCGGCGTCCGGCTGGACCATCGCGCGGTCCAGCATCCACGGGTCGCGTGGCCTGATCCAGCGGATGGCGCCGGGGTCGACGCCGTGCGTGAGGAGCCACACGATGGCGTCGGTCGCGGTCTTGCCCGAGCCGACGATCGCGTAGGCGCTCGCCTCGCCAGCGTCGGGCAGCTCGCCGACGGGGATGACGCGCGCGCCGTCCTCGACCGCGAACGGCGGCGGCGTGGTCGCCGGGATGGTGGGGGAGAGGAAGTGCGCGTCGACGATGCGCGCGCCGGGCCGGGCGGCGCTCTCCGCGCCGTCCTCGAGGGAGCGGAGCAGGCCGTCCCCGAGGTGCTCGTGGCGGGGGAGCAGCGTGACGCGCCCCGTGGCCTCGAGGCGGCGTGCGACGTCGGCGAAGTACGCGACCACCTCGGGTCCCGTTGCGCGCTCGTGGAGGCCGGCCTCGGGGCCGGACTCCTGGATCCCGCCGCCGAGCACGGCGGAGGCGACGCCGTAGAACGTCGACGACTGGTGCAGCCGTACGAACGGGTAGGCCTGTCGCCAGTGGCCGCCGGGCGCGTCGGCGCGGTCGAGGATCGCGACGGTGGCGTCCGAGTGGTCCACGAGCGAGTCCGCGAAGGCGAGGCCGGTCGCGCCCGCGCCGACCACCAGGTAGTCGACGTCGAGCACCGGGGTCACGGCTTCAGGGAAGCACCGGCCGCGCCGGCGCGCCAGCGGGGGGCGAGATTCGGCCTTGCGTGCGCAGGTACTTAATGAGATATAGTAATCGACGTGACACAGACAGATGCGTTCGCCGCGGACCTGCTGCGCGGCCACACCGAGACGATCGTGCTCGGCGTGCTCCGACGCGGCGACAGCTACGGCTTCGAGATCCACAAGGCGATCCGTGACGCCGCCGGCGGCGACCACGAGATCAAGGAGGCCACCCTTTACGCCACGTACCGGCGCCTGGAGAAGGACGGCCTCGTCGAGTCGTACTGGGGCGACGAGTCCCAGGGCGGCCGTCGGAAGTACTACCGGATCACCGACGCGGGCCGCGCGGTCTACCGCGGCCGCGTCGCCGCGTGGGTGGCCACGCGCCGCATCATCGACACCCTCCTCGACGTGAAGGACGCCTCATGAACACCGACATCCACCGCCTGCTCGACGAGGCGTTCGAGGGCGTCGCGATGACGCCCGACGCGCGCGACCTCAAGGAGGAGATCCGCGCGAACCTCATGGCCCGGGCCGCCGAGCTCGAGGCGTCGGGGGTGGCGCCGGCGGCCGCGGCGCGGCGCGCGGTCGAGGAGCTCGGGCCCGTCGCGGAGCTGCTCGGTACGCCCGAGCGGCCGGCCTCCGCGCCCGAGGCCGCGATCGCCGCCCACCTCCACGAGCGCCACCGCGTGCGCCCGCGCCCGGGCTTCGTCGTGCGGACCACGCTGCTGGCCGTGCTCGCGGCCGCGGCCTACGTGGGCGTCGCGCTCGAGCCCCTCGGGGTCGTGCAGGGCGGCGCCGCGATCGTGGCGGGCCTCGGGATCGTCGCCGCGCTCGCGCTCGGCCTCGTCACCGCCGACTCGCTCGCGCAGGAGACCACCGCCAATCACGCCATGCCGGTGCCCCGCGCGGTCGGCTACGGCCTCGCGACCTTCGCCGTGCTCGCCGCGGGCGCGTGCGGCGGTGCGTTCGCCGTCGCGACCGACGCGGTCGTCTACGCCGTCGCCGCCGGGGTCCTCGCGCTCGCCGCCATCGGCCTGTTCGCATGGCTGGGCGCCACCCAGACCAACCGGCGCAAGGCGTGGGCGCGCGACGCCGCGTCCGCCCACGAGCCGACGCGGTTCGACGCCGACCCCGCCGCCGCGGCGCGCTTCGGGCTGTACATGGCCGTGCTGTGGACCGTGGGCCTCGTGCTCGCGATCGTCCTCGCGATCACGCTCGCCTGGTGGTGGGTGCTGATCATCCTGGCGGCCTGCGTCGCCGTCATGCTCCTCATGCTCGCGACCATGCTCTTCGGCGGCGACGCCCCGCACGGTCGCGGCTGACCGATCCCGGGCACCACGGTCCGCGCTGAGGCTCCACCCACTCGACCGCGTTCCACACGAGGTCTGCGCTGCGCTGGACCGTTCTCCCGGTTTGCCGCTGGAGTTGCAGCGATGGATCGATTCAGCGGCGCCGGCGTGTGGGGGGTGGTCGGGGGTCGGCGGCGTGGAGCGCGGCGCGAGGCCCGGAGGTCCCGGACGCCGCGCCCACGGGCGCGCTACGGTCGGCCCGACATGACCTGGTTCTACGACCCCCGCCGCACCTACGAGGACAACTACGCCCACGGGCCGTTCGGAACGTTCGCCGAGGCGGCCCCGGGCGCGCCCTCGGAGGCGCCCGGCGCATCGTTCCTGGGCCGCCCCGTGCGCAGCGCCTTCGGCATCCCCGCGGGCCCGCTCGTCAACGCCGCCTACTGCGCGGCGGCCTTCCGCCACGGCTTCGACGTCAACGTCTACAAGACCGTCCGTGCCGAGGCCCATCCGGTGCACCCGTTCCCGAACACCCTCGCCGTGCACGTCGACGGGCGCCTCGAGGCCGGCCGCACCGCGCCGTTGCGCGCGGACGACCGCCTCGACGGTGCCACGAGCATCTCCAACTCGTTCGGCGTGCCCTCGCGCGACCCCGACGCTTGGCAGCCCGACATGGCGGCCGCCGTCGCCGCCGCAGGCGAGGGCCAGGTGCTCGTCGGATCGTTCCAGGGCACCCGCCCCGGCTCGGGGGTCGCGGATCGTGAGCGCGCGTACGTCGCCGACCATGTCGCCGCCGCGCGGCTCGTGGTCGAGGCCGGCGCGCCCGTGCTCGAGATGAACCTCAGCTGCCCCAACGAGGGCACGGGAGCGCTGCTGTGCTTCGACACCGCGGCCGTCGCCCGCATCGCAGGCGCCGTCAAGGACGAGGTCGGCGACGTGCCGCTGCTGCTCAAGCTCGCGTACTTCGGGGACGATGCGGCGCTCGCCGCGTTCGTCCGGGCGACGGCGGGCATCGTCGATGGGTACGCGGCGGTCAACACGCTGCCCGCGAGGCTCGTCGACGCCGACGGGCGCCAGGCGCTCCCCGGTGAGGGCCGCGCGGTGGCAGGCGTGTGCGGCGACGCGATCCGCTGGGCGGGGCTCGAGATGACCGCGAGGCTAGCGAGGCTGCGCGACGCGCACGGCCCGTTCGCGATCGTCGGTGTGGGCGGTGTGCTCACCGCCGCGGACGCCGGGGCGTACCGCGCCGCGGGCGCCGACGCCGTCATGAGCGCCACCGGCGCCATGCTCGATCCCGGGCTGGGCGCGAAGGTCCGCGCCCAGCCCTGACGGGTCAGCCCTGCAGCGAGCTCTTCACGTGGGTGAGCAGGTCAGGCTTGGACGGCAGGTCCAGGCCCACGTTCGGGGCCACGAACTCGAGGTGCCAGGACTCCGGCTTCGAGCCGCCCGCGCGCGCCCACAGCGGATGCACCCAGCCGTACTTGTAGCCGTTCGCGCGCATCCAGGACGCCGCTGCGGGCTGGAAGTCGGCGGCCATGCCCCAGCCGTGGTTGGACGTGCCCGGCGTCGCCGCGAGGTAGCCCTTCGACGCCTTGGTCGCGACCTGCGCGCTGTAGGAGCGGTACGACGAGGCGAGCCCAAGGTGCTTGCCGGTCTCGGCGTAGTAGTCGTCGTCGGCCATCTCGAGCGCCGCCGCGGCGTCGCACTGGAGCTGCATGCCGGCCGCGAACGACAGCGAGCACAGCTGCGAGCTGGGCACGTTGCCGTTGGTGTAGGTGACGCCCGTCGGCGTGCCCGTCCAGCCGCCCTGGTGGGCGGCCACGGCGCTGGCGTACGCGTCGCGGCGCGAGGCGTAGGCGGCGCTGACCTGCTTGTCGTAGGCCGCCATGCGGGAGTCGTTCTCGGCGTCGCGGCGCTTGTTCTCCGCGGTCACCCACGCCTGGTGGGACTTGTACAGCGCGGACTCGGCGTCCTCGAGGTCGGTCACGGCCGCGCGCACCTCGGCGACGGTGGCGTCGACCGCGTCGGCGTCCGTGCGGTCGACCTCGGTCTCGCGCAGGTCGAGCAGGGCCTGGCGGGCCTTCGAGACGTCCTTGATGGTCGCCTTGTCGCCGACCTTGCCGTCGACGGCGTCGACCATCCCCTGCGCGGAGTCCGCGGTGGCCTTGACGGCCTTGAGTCGCTCGTCGAGGGTGAGGTTCGCGCGCTCGAGGGAGGCCTCGGCGGTCGCGGCCTCGAGCACGGCGGTCGTGCCCTCGATGCGTCGGGTCGCTGCGTCGATCTGCGCGGACGCCTGCTCGAGGCGGGCGGCCGTCGCGGTGACGGTCTCGAGGTCGGTCTCCTGGCCGCGGAGCACACGGGACACCTCGGTGTCGTCGATGAGGTCCGCGAGCGCGGCGGCCTCCTCGTCCGGGGTCATCGTCGGCGCGGGCGACGCCGAGGCGTCGGCGGACGGCGTGGCGTCGGCGGACGGCGTGGCGTCGGTGGAGGCGGACGCGGAGGGCGTGGCGGAGGGTGACGCGGATGCCGACGCGCTGGGGGAGGGGTCCGACGTCGCGGAGGCGTCCGCCGACGGCGAGGCGCTCGGCGTCGCCGACGGCTCCGTGAGCGACGACGAGTCGGGCAGGCTGGAGTCCAGCTCGCTGCTCACCTCGCCGAGCACGGCGCTGGCGTCGATCTTGAGGTCGGGGGTGAGCGCGTACGGCCCGATCGCGGTGGTGGCGCCAAGCGGCGCGTTCGCCCACGACGGCGGGACGGCCGCCGTCGCGCTCACGCTGATGTGGTGCTGCTCGGCTGCGTAGGCGGCCGACGTCGCCGCCTGGGCGAGCTCGGCCGAGGCGGACACGACGGACTCGGCGTCCGACACGTCCTGCGACACCTGGGAGACCTCGCGTGCCTTCGCGAGCGTCTCCTCGAGGCGCGTGCGCTCCTCGTCGAGGACGCGCGCCTGGGCGCGGGCGTCCTCGACGGCGCTGTCGACGCGCTGCTCGTGGACGCCGACGGCGACCGCGACGCCGCCGAGGAAGCAGCAGACAGCGAACGTCGACGCCGTCTGCCAGGTGAAGGGCAGGCGTGAAATGGGCACAGGTCTCCAGGGGTCGGTGTCAAGAACTGCTCGATCGCCGTGCGTCCGCGGCCGTGCCGGCGGCGCCCCCAAGGGCCGATGAGCTCATACGACGATAACTGCGCTATCAGAGAGTCGGCTGAGCGCGGACACCTCCGCCAGGCATTCTGGCGCGCGGTGACAGCCCTGCGGGCCCTCCGCTACCGGCCGGACCAGGGGTGACATCCCTCCGGGGGCATCAAGCCGGCCCGCGGTGTGATCTCCGTCTCATCTCAGCGTGGTCGCCGTCGCCATGTGATGCCGATGCGGTTACTGTGCGCGACCGCGCTGTAGGGCGCGCCTCCCGCGCGCGACACGCCGAGGGCGCGCGAGTTCGAGGCGCGGGTCCCGCGGCGCGTCCCCGCACGTCCCGGCCCCGTCGCGAGCCGCGGCGCCCGCCGCGCGGGCCCCGCCAGGGACCTAGGGCCCAGGGCGTCAGGACCACGACATCTAGTGTTCCGGTGTCGCTAGGAGCACCATATGTAGTGGTGGTCGGCGCACGGAAGCGAAGGGGAAGCATCATGAGCATCAGCGAGATCGACCGCACCGACACCGCCGCCGAGGGCGCCGCGACCGCGGGGCTCCACGTGGTCAAGCGCGACGGCCGCACGCTGCGCTTCGACGACCGACGCATCGGCACCGCCCTGGCGAAGGCCTTCGCGGCCGTCCACGGCGGGCTCACCTCGGCCCACGAGCAGACCGTCGACGCGCTGGTGCGCCGCGTCGACGCCGAGCTCGCCGCGCGCCACGACGGCACCGTCAAGATCTACGAGATCCAGAGCGTGGTGGAGCACGAGCTCCTCGAGGCGGGGGAGTACGACGTCGCCCGCGCCTACATCGACTACCGCGTCGACCGCGACTTCTCGCGCTCGAAGGCGATGGACCTCAACCACTCCATCTCGCGCCTCATGTCGAAGGACTCGTCGGTGGTGCACGAGAACGCCAACAAGGACGCCGAGGTCTACAACACGCAGCGCGACCTCACCGCCGGCATGGTCGGCAAGGCCATCGGCCTGCGCATGCTGCCCGCGCACGTCGCGAACGCCCACCAGAAGGGCGACCTCCATTACCACGACCTCGACTACCACCCCTATGCGCCGATGACCAACTGCTGCCTCATCGACTTCAAGACGATGCTGTCGGCCGGCTTCCGCATCGGCAACGCCCAGGTCGAGCCGCCGCGCTCCATCCAGACCGCCACCGCGCAGATCTCGCAGATCATCGCCAATGTCTCGTCGAGCCAGTACGGCGGCTGCACGGTCAACCGCATCGACGAGCTGCTCGCGCCCTACGCCGCCCTCAACCGCGCCAAGCACCAGGCCGAGGCCGCGGAGTGGATCGACGAGGGGCCGCGCCGCGAGGCGTATGTGCAGGAGCGCACGCGCAAGGACATCTACGACGCGATGCAGTCGCTCGAGTACGAGATCAACACGCTCTTCACGTCCAACGGCCAGACGCCGTTCACGTCGATCGGCTTCGGGCTGGGCACCGGCTGGTACGAGCGGGAGATCCAGAAGGCGATCCTCCAGATCCGGATCCGCGGCCTCGGCCGCGAGGGCCGCACGGCGATCTTCCCCAAGCTGCTGTTCACGGTGAAGCGCGGCCTCAACCTGGCCGAGGACGACGCGAACTACGACATCAAGCAGCTCGCCGTCGAGTGCGCGACCAAGCGCATGTACCCCGACGTGCTCAGCTACGACAAGATTGTCGAGATCACGGGCTCCTTCAAGGCGCCCATGGGCTGCCGCTCGTTCCTCCAGGGATGGACGGACGCGGACGGCGAGGACGTGGTCGAGGGCCGCATGAACCTCGGCGTCGTCACGCTCAACCTCCCGCGCATCGCCCTCGAGTCGGAGGGGGACCAGGCGACGTTCTGGCGGCTCCTCGACGAGCGGCTCGAGACCATGCACGATGCGCTCGCCTACCGGATCGAGCGGTGCAAGGAGGCGGTGCCCGGCAACGCGCCCATCCTCTACATCCACGGCGCGTTCGGGCGACGCCTCGCGCCGGCCGAGGACGTCGACACGCTGTTCCGTGACGGCCGCGCCACGGTGTCGCTCGGCTACATCGGCCTCTACGAGGTCGCGACCGCGTTCTACGGTGGCGCGTGGGAGTCCAACCCCGAGGCCAAGGAGATGACGCTACGGGTGCTGCGCACGCTCCGCGACCACGCGGCCGCGTGGAAGGCCGCGTCCGGCTATCACTTCTCGGTGTACTCGACGCCGTCGGAGAGCCTCACCGACCGGTTCTGCCGCCTCGACAAGGAGCGCTTCGGCGCCGTCGCGGACATCACCGACAAGGACTACTACACCAACTCCTTCCACTACGACGTGCGCAAGCACCCCACGCCGTTCGAGAAGCTCGACTTCGAGGCGGAGTACGCGCCGCTCACTTCCGGCGGCTTCATCCACTACTGCGAGTACCCCGTGCTGCAGCAGAATCCCAAGGCGCTCGAGGCGGTCTGGGACTACGCCTACGACCGCGTGGGGTACCTCGGCACCAACACACCCATCGACCGCTGCTTCGAGTGCGGCTTCGCGGGCGACTTCACGCCCACGGCGCGCGGCTTCGCGTGCCCCGCGTGCGGCAACGAGGACCCGCGCTCGTGCGACGTCGTCAAGCGCACGTGCGGCTACCTGGGCAACCCCCAGCAGCGCCCGATGGTCCACGGCCGCCACCAGGAGATCGCGGCGCGGGTCAAGCACATGTCGGCGGACGTACGGGTGCCGCTCTCCGCCCTCGATCCCGAGGGGTGACGATGCACAGGTCGCCCGTCGCGCAGACCTGGCGGTCCGATCGGGTCAGCCAGGGCTTCGTGGCGGACTACAAGCCCTTCGTCTTCGTCGATGGCGAGGGCGTGAGGTGCTCGCTGTACGTCAGCGGCTGCCTGTTCGCGTGCGACGGCTGCTTCAACGAGGACGCGTGGAGCTTCCGCTGTGGGTCGCGGTACAGCGCCGACCTCGAGGACCGGATCCTCGCGGACCTCGCGCACTCCGCCGTCCAGGGGCTGTCGCTGCTGGGTGGCGAGCCCTTCCTCAACACGGGGACATGCCTGTCGCTCGCGCGTCGCGTGCGCGCGGAGCTGCCCACGAAGGACGTGTGGTGCTGGACGGGCTACACGTTCGAGGAGCTGTTGGTCGGGCATCCGGACCAGCGCGAGCTCTTGTCGTTGGTGGACGTCCTGGTCGACGGGCCGTTCGACCTCGCGCAGCGCGACCTCACCCTCGCGTTCCGGGGCAGCGCCAACCAGCGGGTCCTGGACGTGCCGGCCTCGCTTGCCGCGGGCGTCGCCGTGCCTCGCGCGTGAGGAGACCCCCATGCCCGCACCCCGACGCTCTCCGTTTTCACGTCCTTAGGAACGGCGCCGACGCCCTGGCGCGTGCCACGCGCCCCCAAGTGTGCCAACTGGCCCCCACCTGAGGGTGCCGCATCGCGCTCGCATGCCCGCGGACGGGCCTGAACGCCAGCGCGGGCGTTCGCAACCACGTGAAAACGGAGAGCATGCGCGAGCGTGTCACACCGCACGCCCCGATGGAAGGCGGGTGGACCTCAGACCGCGGGCTGCTGCTGCGTGATGCAGTGGATGCCGCCGCCGCGCGCGAAGATCGGGCGCGCGTCGACGCCCACGATCTCGCGGCCCGGGTAGGCGGCCGCGAGGACCGCGAGCGCCTCGGCGTCGTGCGGATCGTCGAAGACGCACGCGATGACCGCGCCGTCCAGCACGTAGTGGTTGACGTACGACCAGTCGACCCAGCCCTCGTCGTCGCGCAGCGTCGCCGGCGCCGGGATCGGCACCACGGTGAGCGGACGCCCGTCGGCGTCGGTCTCCGCGGTGAGCAGCGCGCGGATCTCCGCGGACACGGCGTGGTCGGGGTGGGCGGGATCGCGCTGGTCATGCACCAGCACGCTTCCGGCGGGCGTGAAGCACGCGACGATGTCCACGTGCCCGCGCGTGCCGAACCGCTCGGAGTCGCGGGTGAGCCCGCGCGGCAGCCAGATGACCTTGCGCGCGCCGACCGTGCGCGCGAGCTCGTCCTCGACCTGGGCGCGCGTCCAGCCCGGGTTGCGGCCCGGGTCCAGCTGCACCGTGTCGGTGACAAGGAACGTGCCGCGGCCGTCCGTGTGGATGCCTCCACCCTCGTTGACCAGGGACGATGTGATGGCCGGCACCTCGATCGACGCGAGCGCCGCGCGTGCGGCCAGGGCGTCGCGGTCCCACGTCGCCCAGTCCTGGGCGCCCCACCCGTTGAACACCCAGTCCACGCCGGCGAGCGCGCCGTCGTCGACGACGAACGTGGGGCCCGCGTCGCGGAACCACGCGTCGTCGAGGGGTGCCTCGAGCAGCGCGATGCGCGGGTCGAGCCACGCGCGGGCCGCGCCGACCGCGTCGGGCGACACGAGCATCGTCAACGGCTCACGCGCCACGATCGCGTTCGCGACGGCCGCCCAGGCGCCGCGCGCCTCGTCGGCCTCGGCGTCGCTGTCGCCCAGCGTGTAGCCGCCGCTCGGCCACGCCATCCAGGTGCGGGTGTGGGGCTCCCACTCGGCGGGCATGCGGCGGGTCATCGGTCCTCCTCGTGGGCGGCGGTCAGCGCGGGGGTGCGCGGGGGCGCGACGCGGCGCGGGGCCGCCGCCTCGAAGGCGGCGCCGAGCGCGAGCAGGGCGTTGTCGGAGTAGGCGCGCCCCGCGAGGGTGAGCCCGACGGGCATGCCGGTGGAGTGCATCGTCCCCATGGGAACCGTCACCGTCGGGACGCCCAGGTGCCGGATCGCGAGGTTGCCGTTCGCGATCCACACGCCGTTGCGCCAGCCGGCGTCCGCGGAGGCGGGGTCCACGTCCATGTCGGCGCGCGCGACGTCCGCGACCGCCGGGAAGACGAGGGCGTCGAGGCCGAGACCGTCCATCCACTCCTCGAGGTCGGTCCGGCGGATCGCCTCGAGGCCGGCGAGGCCCTCGGCGAGGGTGGGGATGTCGGTCACGCGCGTGCCGGGATGCGCGCGTACCCAGTCGGGGTAGCCGGCGATGTCGTCGTCGAAGCCGTCGTAGCGGTCAGGCAGCGCGCCCGGCGGGGCGGGGAAGATCGTCGTGCCGTCGACGTCCGCGAGCGAGCGCAGTGCGGGATCGCCATTCGCGTCGAGGAAGTCCTCCCATGCCCGCGCCGACAGTTCGACGAGCTCGCGCGCGAGGTAGCCGTCGGGCAGCTCGGGGCGGTCCGTGATGGTCGGCATGCCGGGCCGGTCGCCCTCGTAGCGGGACACCATCGGCAGGTCGACCTCGACGACCGTCGCGCCGGCGGCCTCGAGGTCCGCGCGGGCGCGCTCCCACAGCGCGATGACGTCGGGGTGCGTGTCGATCCGCCGGCCGGTCGGGCCGCCGATGCCGGGGGACGATGCGGTGCCCGCCTCGGCGTCCGCGTTGATGTACATGCGGGGCACGCCGAGCACGGCGCCGGCGAGGGAGGCGTCGCGCGCGAGGGCCGCGTAGCTCGCGGGACGCACCTCGGAGGCGCGCGGCAGCTCGACCCACGGCTGGGCGCGCCACAGGTCGCCGCGGGGTTCGGGGTCGTCGGCGACCACGATGTCGAGGACCTCGAGCAGGTCGGCCATGGTCCGGGTGTGGGGGACCACGACGTCCATGGTGGGCACGAGCGGCCAGTTGCCGCGCACCGAGATCACACCGCGCGAGGGCGTGTAGGCGCACAGGGCGTTGTGAGAGGCGGGGCCGCGGCCGCTCGACCAGGTCTCCTCGCCCAGCCCGAACGCGCACATGCTCGCAGCCGTGGCCACTCCGGAGCCGTTCGAGGAGCCCGACGCGAAGGGCGCGGCGAGGTGCGCGGCGCTGTAGGGGCTCTCGGCGCGGCCGTAGAGCCCGCGCTGCATGCCGCCGTTGGCCATGGGCGGCATGTTGGTGAGGCCGAGGCAGATCGCGCCGGCCGCCCGCAGGCGCTCGATGGTGAACGCGTCGCGCTGCGCGACCAGGGTCGCGAAGGCGGGGCTGCCCGCGGCGGCGGTGAGCCCGCGCACCAGGTACGAGTCCTTCGCGGTGTAGGGGATGCCGTCGAGCGGCCCGAGCGGGGCGCCGGCGGCGCGGCGCGCGTCGGAGGCCTCCGCCTCGGCGAGCGCGTCGGGGTTGGTCACCACGATCGCGTTGAGCGCCGTCGCGGTGCCCTCCGCGTCGTAGGCGCAGGCGCGCGCCCGGTAGGCGATGACGAGCTCGACGGCCGTCACCTCGCCCGTCTCGAGCGCGGCGCGCAGTTCGGCGATCGTGGCCTCGACGACGTCGAACACGCGTCCTCCCGTGGTGACGACTCTGAGTTGATCGGTTGATCAATTGCCGCCGAACCTACAGAATCGTCGTCATGCCGTCAACGACCACCGCCCCCTCGGCCCGCCTCGCGGGGCCCGCGCGCCGCGCCGCGATCCTCGCCGCCGCGACCGAGCTCGCGTTGAGCGACGGGCTCGCCGCGCTCACGCTGCGCCGGGTGGGCGAGCGCGCCGGCGTGGCATCGGGCCTGGTCGCGCACTACGTCGACGGCATGGACGCGCTGGTGGCCGAGGTGTTCGCGGGGATCTCGGCGCGCGAGCGCTCCGAGGTGGCGGGCGTGCGCGGTATCGCGCCGCTGGTGCGCACCCTCACCGACGGCACGCGCGACGCGGTCACCCGCGTGTGGGTGCAGGCGTGGGCCGAGTCGCCCGCTCACGCGCGCCTTGCCGCCGCCGTGCGCGACGAGCAGGCCGCGTGGCGTGCGCTGCTCGAGGATGCGCTGCGCGAGGCGGGCGCCGCCGACGCCGCGCCGGTGGCGCGCGCGCTGCTCGGCATGATCGACGGCGTCAACGCGCACGCCCTCGCGGGAGGACGCGATCGCGCCGACCACGCGCCGCTGCTGCTGCGCGCGTTGGAGGCGATGCTCGGCATGCAACGGGGCGCGCTCGACGATTCGCAATGACACATGTGGTGGGTGCGACTCCTGAGGCGCAGGGGAACCCACCGGTCACACGAGCACTATCTCGTCACATCTGTCATTGCGAATCGTTGAGGACGGGCGCGAGCGCTCTCGCTACCTCCTGCGCGCGCACCGGGTTGCCGGCGTCGTCCAGCCCGGGGGAGTAGGCGGCGAGCGCCGCGCGGCCCGGCGCGATCATCACGAGCCCGCCCGCGATGCCGCTCTTCGCGGGCACCCCGACCGCGGCCATCCAGGTGTGGCTCGCCTCGTACAGGCCGGCGAGGGCCATGGCGCGCAGGGCCACGTCGGCGGCCTCGGCGGAGACGGTGCGCGCGCCCGTGACGGGATCGAGCCCGCCGCCGGCGAGCACCGCGCCCATCCGCGCGAGGTCCGCGACGCGCAGCCCGACGCACGACTGGAACGTGTACAGGTGCAGCGCGTCCTCGAGGGCGCAGCCCAGCAGGCCGCGCTCGTCGAGCAGCCCCGCGAGCAGCCGGTTGCGCTGGTTGGTCGCGTGGATCGCCTCCACCATGACCGGGTCGGCCGCGAGGTCGCGGCCCGCGAATGCCGACAGGCCCGCGCGCATCCGCGCCTCGCCGGCGCGCACGTCGCCGTCGCCCAGGAGGCTCGCCGCGGTGATGGCACCCGGGTTGACCATGGGGTTGGTGCGGCCGTCGGGGGAGCGACGGATCGCGTCGGGGTCGTTGAACGCGAGGCCCGTCGCGGTCATGCCGGTGAGCCCGACCACCCGCTCAGTCCCCACCGTGTCCACGGCGAGCGCGAGCACGAACGGCTTCGCGACGCTCATGAGGATGAACGGCGCGTCGACGTTGCCCGCCGCCTCCGGCGTCCCGCCCAGCGGGTGCACCGCGGCCGCGAGCAGCGCCGGGTCCACCGCGGCCAGCGCCGGGTAGACCGCGGTGACGCGGCCCTCCGGGGCGAGGCGTGCATCGTCCACCGCCGCGGCGAGGACGGCACGCATGCCGCTCACTGGGCGGGCGCCTCCGCGGCGCGGGAGGCCTCGAGCTCGCGCAGCTCGCGGCGCAGCACCTTGCCCACGTTGTTCTTGGGCAGCTCGTCGATGAACTCGATGACGCGAGGACGCTTGTAGCCCGTGAGGCGCTCCTTGAGGAAGACGCGCAGGTCGTGCTCGGTGAGCGACGGGTCGCGGCGCACGATGAACAGCTTGGGCACCTCGCCCGAGTGCTCGTTGGGGATCGGGATCGCGCCGGCCTCGGCGACCTTGGGGTGGAGCATCGCGGCGTCCTCGATCTCGCCGGGGTACACGTTGAAGCCGCCGCAGACGATGATCTCCTTCTTGCGGTCGACGATCCGGAAGAAGCCGTCCTCGTCCTCGACGGCGATGTCGCCCGTGAGGAGCCAGCCGTCCTCGGTGAGCACGCGCGCGGTCTCGGCCTCGTTGTTCCAGTACCCGCGCATCACCTGCGGGCCGCGGACGGCCAGCTCGCCGCGCTCACCGAGCGGCAGCGGGTTCGCCTCGTCGTCGACGATGCGCACGTCGGTCGAGGGCAGCGGCACGCCGATGGTGCCGATGCGCGGCGACATGTGCGTGGGGTTGACGGAGACCACGGGCGAGGCCTCGGTGAGGCCGTAACCCTCGGTGATGTCGTGGCCGGTGACCTGCTTCCAGCGGTCCGACACGGACGAGCGCACGGCCATGCCGCCGCCGACCGTGAGGCGCAGGCGCCCGAAGTCGACGTCCTTGAACCCCGGCGCGTCGAGCAGCGCGCCGGCGAGGGTGCTCACGAGGATGAGTCCGTCCGGCTTGGACGCGTCGAGCGTCTTGACGAAGCCCTTGAGGTCGCGCGGGTTGGTGATGAGCACGTTGTGCGAGCCGAACCGGAAGAAGCCGATGCAGTTCACCGTGAGGGAGAACACGTGGTAAAGCGGCAGCGCGGCGATGATGACCGACTGGCGCTCCTCGCCGAGCGTGTTGCGGATCTGCGCGATGAACTGGTCCTGGTTCGCCAGCAGGTTGCCGTGCGTGAGCACCGCGGCCTTCGCGCCGCCGGTGGTGCCGCCCGTGTACTGGAGGAAGGCGACGTCGTCGTGGGTGAGGCCCGGGTCGGTGAGGCGCGCGTGGCGTCCGGTGGACAGCGCCGTGGTGAACGGGACCGCGTGCGGCAGGTCGTACGCCGGGACCATCTTCTTCACCTTCGCGGCCACGAAGTTGGTGATCGCGCGCTTGGGCTGCGCGAGCAGGTCGCCCACCTGGGTGACGATGACGTGCTCGATGGTGGTGCGCTCGAGGATCCCGGCGACCTTGTCCGCGAAGTTCGCGAGCACCACGATCGCGCGCGGCTCGGCGTCGCGGAACACGCCCTCCATCTCGGTGGCCGTGTACAGCGGGTTCGCGTTGACGACGATGAGGCCCGCGCGCAGCGCGCCGAACAGCGCCACCGGGTACTGCATGAGGTTCGGCATCTGGATGACGATGCGGTCGCCCTTGACCAGACCGAGGTCGTGCTGGAGGTAGGCCGCGAAGCGGGTCGCGAGCGCGTCGACCTGGCGGAACGACAGCGTGCCGCCCAGGTTCGAGAACGCCACCTTGTCGCCGTGCGTGCGTGCCGCCTCGGCGACCATCGCGCCGAGCGACGCCTCGGGGGCGGGCTCGATCGCGTGCGGCACGCCCGGACCGTAGTAGCGGTACCAGGGACGCTCGTCACCGTTGACGGGGTCGTAGGCCGGGGGCAGCTGAGAAGGCATGTGGTCGGTGATCCTTGCGGGTCGTCGGACGTGTGGGGGACATTGTGGCGGCTGGGCGCCGACCCGCGCCAATCAGCGCGCGGGGCCCGTACCCATGATCACGTGGGGTTTCGCACCGTCCTTGGTGGTGACCGCCAAGCGGAGTCCCTCATCGTTGGGGGATACCGCAAGCCCCACGGTAGCGGGAAGGAGCACGGGCCTGACGAAGGCGGCCTCGGCGCGGTGCGCCTCGGGCAGCCGCCCCTCGAGCGCGGCCATGGCGCGCGCGTGCGTCCACATGCCGTGGATGATGGGCCGCGCGAACCCGAAGGCGCGCGCGGCGACGCGGCTCGTGTGGATGGGGTTGGGGTCCTGGGACACCCGCCGGTAGCGCCGCCCCAGGTCCGCCGCGAGGCGCCAGCGGGCGACGGGGGCGACCGGCTCCCACGGCTCGTGGGACGATGCGCCGGGCTCGCCGGGCACGTGCGCGCCGCTCGCGAGGTAGGTCGAGACGCCCTCCCACACCGTCTCGCCGTCGACCTCGGCGCGGCCCACCAGGTCGAGCAGCGCGCCCCGCGCGTGCGGCCGTAGGTTCTCCAGGTGCACCTGCAGGCTCAGCGGCTCGTCCACGCCCACCGCGCGGCGCATCGTCATGACGTTCGCGGTGTGCACCGCCCCGACGAGCCGCACGGTCGACCGGCGGTCGCCCAGCAGCGCGACGTGCAGGGGGAACGTGAGCACGTGGATCCACGTGGCGGGCACGGTGTCGCGCAGCGTGTAGCCGCACACCCGGGAGTACTCCGCGTACCGGTCGGGATCCTGGCGGATCCCCTCGACGCGGACCGCATGCGCGGGCAGGTGGACCTCGGCCGCGCGCGACGGCACGAGCGCCCGCGCGAACGCCGCCCCCATCGGCGGCAGCCCGTCGAGGAGCTCGACGGCCCGGTCCATCAGGCGCCCACCATGTTCTGTCCGCACACGCGGATCACCTGACCCGTCACCCCCTGCGACGCGGGCTCGCACAGGTACGCGATGGTCTCGGCCACGTCGACCGGCTGGCCACCCTGGCTGAGGCTGTTGACGCGGCGGAACACCTCGCGCTGCACGAACGGGATCCGCGCCGTCATCTCCGTCTCGATGAACCCCGGCGCGACCGCGTTGACGGTGATGCGCCGGTGCGCGAGGTCGGGGGCCATCGCGGCGACGAGCCCCGCGACGCCGGCCTTCGACGCGGCGTAGTTGGTCTGCCCCTTGTTGCCCGCGAGCCCCGAGGTCGACGCGATGCCGACGATGCGCCCGCCGTCCGCCATGCCGCCCTCGACCGCCGGGTCGAGCAGCACCGCGTTGATGCGCATCTCCGCCGCGAGGTTCACGTCGAGCACGGAGGCCCAGCGGTCGGCGTCGGTGTTGACGAGCATCTTGTCGCGCGTGATGCCGGCGTTGTGGACCATCGCGTGGATGCGCGCGCCGCGCGCGGCGACGTGCGCCGCGATCCTGGCGCCCGCATCGTCCGCGGTGATGTCGAGCTGGAGCGCGGTGCCGCCGATCTCGTTGGCGACCGCGGCGAGCGCCTCGCCGGCCGCGGGGATGTCGACGGCGAGCACGGCCGCGCCCTCCCGCGCGAGGGTGCGCGCGATCGCGGCGCCGATGCCGCGCGCCGCGCCGGTGACCACGCACACGCGCCCGTCGAGCGGGTGCTCGTCGAGCCGGTCCGCGGTCACGGCGGCGGGGCGCACGTGCCACGCCTGGCCGTCGACGAACGCCGAGCGGCCCTGCAGCACGAAGCCGAGCGTCGACACGAGGTCCGCGGCGGCGACGCCCTCGTGCGCGTAGACGAGCGTCGCGGTCGCGCCGCCGCGCAGCTCCTTGCCCACCGTGCGGTTGATCCCGTCGAGGGCGCGCGCGACCGCGTCGGCCTCCCAGCCGCCGCCGGCGCCGCCCGGGCGGGCCACGACGACGATGCGCCCGGCCCGTTCGACCGCGCGCGCCGCGGGCCTCAGCACCGCGCGCAGCGCCTCGAGGTCCGTCACCGCGGCGACGTCGAGCGCGTCCACGACCAGCGCGCCGATCCGGTCGCCGTAGCCCGGGGCGTCCGTGCCGGAGTCGACCACGGGCGCGTCGTGCTCGCGACCCAGGAGCGCGAGCGCGTCCGCGACCAGGGACGATGCGCCGAGAGGCGCGAGCACGATGCGGCCCTGGGGCCACTCGCGACCGCGGCGCAGGCGGGGCGGCTCGTGCAGGCCGGCCTTCGACGCGACCTTGCGGCCGACGGGGGAGTAGTACGCCTTCTCGAGCGCGCTCATCACACGGCCTCCAGGATCGCGACGAGGCCCTGGCCGCCCGCCGCGCAGATCGAGATGAGCCCCCGCGAGCCGGGCCCGCGCTCGTGGAGGAGCTTGGCGAGGGTGGGGACGATGCGCGCGCCGGTGGCGGCGAACGGGTGGCCGGCGGCGAGGGACGACCCGGTGACGTTGAGCTTGTGGTCCGGGAACGCGCCGAGGGGTCCGTCGAGCCCGAGCGACGCGCAGTAGTCGGCGTCCTGCCACGCCTTGCGCGTCGCGAGCACGGTCGAGGCGAAGGCCTCGTGGATCTCGAACAGGTCGATGTCGTCGACCGTGAGGCCCTGGCGCGCGAGCAGGCGACCCGTTGCGCCGACGGGCGCGAGCAGCAGGTCGGCGCCGCCCGGGTGGTCGACCGCGGCGACCTCCGCGTCGACGATGCGCGCCCACGGCGTGAGGTGGTGCTCCGCGGCCCACTCCTCGGTCGCGAGCAGCACGGCGGCGGCGCCGTCGGACAGCGGCGTCGAGTTGCCCGCCGTCATGGTGCCCTCGGGCCCGCCGAACGCGGGCTTGAGGGCGGCCAGCTTCTCAACCGAGGTGTCGGGGCGCAGCACGGCGTCGCGGGTGGTGCCGAGGTACGGCGTGACGAGGTCGTCGAAGAAGCCCCGCTCCCACGCGGCTGCGAGCTTGTGGTGGCTCGCGGCGGCGAGCTCGTCCTGCGCCTCGCGCGAGATGTCCCAGCGGGCGGTGGTGACCGCCTGATGCTCGCCCATCGACAGCCCGGTGCGCGGCTCCGCGACGCGCGGCGCCTGGGGTGCGAGGTGGGCGGGCCGGACCTTCGCGAACGCGGCGATGCGCTGCTGCGGCGTGCGGGCGCGGGACGCCTTGAGGAGGATCCGGCGCAGCGGGTCGCTCACCGTGATGGGCGCGTCGGAGGCCGAGTCGACGCCCGCGGCGATGCCGCTCGACAGCTGGCCGAGCGCGATCTTGTTCGCGAGGTACATGGTGGTCTCGAGGCCGGTGGCGCACGCCTGCTGGAGGTCGCACGCCGGGGTCTCGGGTGCGAGCGCGGAGCTGAGGACCGCCTCGCGCGTGAGGTTGAAGTCGTTCGGGTGCTTGAGCACCGCGCCGCCCGCGACCTCGCCGATGCGCTCCCCGGCCAGGCCCGCGCGGGCCACGAGCCCGTCGAGCGCCGCGGTGAGCATGTCATGGTTGGAGGCCCGCGCGTACGGGCCCCCCGCCTTCGCGAACGGGATGCGATTCCCGCCGACGACCACGACCGTGTGGACCATCTTTCCTCCGGATGCTCGGTGGATTCGGTGATTAACCGGTACTGACGGTAGCAGATACCGCCGGTACTGGATATGGTGGGCGCATGGCCACCGACGGCAGGGACACGCGCTGGGAGCAGCACCGCGTCGATCGACGCCGCGAGCTGGTCTCCCACGCGCTGCGCGCCGTGCGCACCCACGGGGCGGGCGTCTCGCTCGACGAGATCGCCGCGCGCGCCGGCACCTCCAAGACGGTGCTCTATCGGCACTTCGGCGACCGCGCGGGACTCTACGCCGCCGTGGTCGACGCGGTGCACGACTACATCCACTCGGGCCTCACGGCCGCGCTCGAGCTGACGGACCCGGCCGATCTCGGGCGCATGGCCGGCGACCTCGCCGACGCCTACCTGGGCCTGGTCGAGCGCGACCCGCACATCTACCGGTTCGTCATGGCCGCCCCCGCCGCGCAGGGCGCGCCCGACTCCGACCCCGCGGGCGACCTGCCCGCGATCATGGGACGCCACGTGTCCGAGGCCATCGCGGGACAGCTCGAGCGCTCCGGCCTCGACGCCGCCTCGGCCTCCATCTGGGGCCACGGGCTCGTCGGCTTCATCCGCGCGGCCGCCGACCAGTGGGCCGACGCGGACCCCCGCCCGCCGCGCGCGGAGGTCGTCACCCACATCACGGCGCTGTTCACACCCGGATTCAAGGGCGCGCTCGCGCCCTGAACACCCCCCACCCATCGAAGGAGCAACAATGACGTTGACCGACGAGAAGGCCGCCGTCGCCGAGGAGCGGCTCACCACGCTGGGCGCGCACCTGCGCACCGCGCTGGACGGCCGCTACGCCGCCGAGCGGGCACGCAACCGCGCCACCTTCCCCGCCGAGGGCGCCCTGCGCCCCGTCGAGATGGGGATCGAGGAGTCCCGCGACTGGACCCTCGCCCGGCTGCGGGCGCTCGACGCGGCCGGCTTCGGGTCGGCGGGGGTGCCCGAGCGTGCCGGCGGCCACGCCGACCCGCTCGAGGCCGTGCTGACCTTCGAGACGCTCGCTCACGCGGACCTGTCGGTCACCATCAAGTCGGGCGTCCAGTTCGGGCTGTTCGGCGGCGCCATCACCAACCTGGGCACCGCATGGCACCACGACGCGTTCCTGCCGGGCGTGACGTCGATGGAGCTGCTCGGCGGCTTCGCGATGACCGAGCTGGGTCACGGCTCGGACGTCGCGAGCCTCGAGACCACCCTCACGTACCTGCCCGACACCGACGAGCTCGAGGTCCACTCGCCCACGCCCGCCGCCACCAAGGCGTACATCGGCAACGCCGCGCGCGACGGCCGCATGGCGGTCGTGTTCGGCCAGCTCGTGGTGGCGGGGGAGCGCCACGGCGTCCACGCGGCGCTCGTGCCGCTGCGCGACGAGGACGGGCGCGACCTGCCCGGCGTCACCACGGGCGACCAGGGCCACAAGGGTGGCCTGCTCGGCGTCGACAACGGCACCCTCACGTTCGACCGCGTCCGCGTGCCTCGCCGCATGCTGCTCGACCGCTACGGCGGCGTCGACGAGTCCGGCACCTACCGCTCCGAGATCGCCGACCCCAACCGCCGCTTCTTCACGATGCTCGGCACGCTCGTGCGCGGCCGTGTGTGCGTGGGTGGCGGCGGCGCCATGGCGGCGCGGCGCGCGCTGTCGATCGCGACGCGCCACGCCCTGCGCCGTCGCCAGTTCCCCGCGCCCGGCCGCCCCGACGGCGTCCTCCTGCTCGACTACGTGGTGCACCAGCGGCGCCTGCTGCCGCTCATCGCGCGGGCCTACGCGTACGGCACCGCCCAGAACGCGCTCATCGCGGCGCTCGTCCACGTCCAGGGCGACGATCCGAGCACGGAGCGCGACCAGCGCGAGCTCGAGACCTTCGCCGCCGGGATGAAGGCCACCCAGACGTGGTTCGCCAACCGGGCCGTCCAGGAGGCGCGCGAGGCGTGCGGCGGGGCCGGCTACCTCAGCGAGAACGAGCTCACCGCCCTGCGCGGCGACGTCGACATCTTCGCGACCTTCGAGGGCGACAACACCGTGCTCATGCAGCTCGTCACGAAGGCGCTGCTCACCGACTACCGGCACGCGTGGTCCGCGCTCGACCGCACCGGCGTGGTCCAGGCCACCACCAAGGCCGTGGGCGAGAGGGTGATGGAGCGCACGGCCGCGGGGCTCATGCTGGACCGGCTCGCCGCGACGGCCCGCCGCCGCCCGGAGGACACCACCCTGGTCGACCGCGGCTGGCACGCCTACATGGTCGAGGAGCGCGAGCGCCACTCCCTCGAGTCCCTCGCGCGGCGCATGCGGGCGGCCGCCAAGGACGGCGGTGACCCGTTCGAGGCGTTCAACCGGCTCGGCCCCCACGTGCAGTTCGTCGCCCGCGCGCACATGGAGCGGGTCACGCTCGCGGCGTTCGTCGAGACGGTCGAGGCGTGCCGGGACCGGGAGGCCCGCGCGGTGCTCGAGCGCCTCTGCAGCCTGTACGCCCTGGCCAGCATCGCCGAGGACCGCGCGTGGTTCCTCGAGCACAACCGCATGACCGCGGCCCGTTCCAAGGGCATCGGCGACCAGATCGACGCGCTGTGCCGCGAGCTGCGGCCGCACGCACTGGCGCTCGTCGAGGGCATGGGGATCCCGCGCGGCTGGCTCACGGCGGCCCTCCTCGAGGACTGACGCGGCGCGGCGCCGACGGGAGAGCGCTCTCGGGAATCGGCGCCGCCACCCGCGTGGTTCACTGGGTGTTCCCCGCGCTCGACGACGAGCGGCCTCCAGCCCTCGTAGAACGGCGCCACCATGCCCTCGCTCTCTCCCGCGCGCACGCGCCTGGCCCTGCTCGCGCTCGCGCTGGGCGGCTTCGGCATCGGCACCACCGAGTTCGTCGCCATGGGCCTGCTGCCCGACATCGCCCGGGACACGCTGCCCACCCTGTACGCCCAAGACCCCGACGCCGCCATCGCCAAGGCGGGCATCGTCATCTCCGCGTACGCGCTCGGCGTCGTGATCGGCGCCCCGACCATCGCCGCGACGGCCGCGCGGTTCCCCCGCAAGGGTCTCCTCACCGTGCTCGCGGCCGCGTTCACGCTCGGCACCGTCGCGTCCGCGCTCGCCCCGACGTTCGAGACCATCATCGCGGCCCGCGTGCTCGCCGGCCTGCCGCACGGCGCCTACTTCGGCGTCGCCGCGCTCGTGGCGGCCGACCTCATGGGCCCGGGACGCCGCGGCCGCGCCGTCGCCTTCGTGCTGTCCGGCCTCACGATCGCCAACGTCGTGGGCGTCCCCGCGATCACGTGGCTCGGCCAGCACGCAGGCTGGCGCGTCGCGTACCTCGCTGTCGCGGCCATCTTCGCGCTCACCACGCTCGCGATCGCGCTCCTCGTCCCGCGCTCGCCCGGCGACCCCGCCGCGACCGTCCGCCGCGAGCTGTCGGCCTTCGGCCGTCCCGCGGTGTGGTTCGCGCTCGCGACCGGCGCGCTCGGCTTCGGCGGCTTCTTCGCCGTCTACTCCTACGTCTCGCCGCTCGCCACGAACGTCACCGGCACGCCCGAGTCCTTCGTGCCGGTCGCGCTCGTGGTGCTCGGGCTGGGCATGACCGCCGGCAACATCGTCGGCGGCCGCATGGCCGACCGCGGCGCCATGCGCGCCGTGTTCCGCCTGTTCGCGCTCTTCGCGGGCTCCCTGCTGCTGCTCGCGCTCGCCGCGAGCACCCTGCCCGGGCTGCTCGCGGGCCTGTTCCTCGTGGGCGCGTCGGCGTCGGCGATCTCGCCGGCGATCCAGACGCGCCTCATGGACGTCGCCGGCGACAGCCAGACCATCGCGGCCGCCGTCAACCATTCCTCGCTCAACCTCGGCAACAGCCTGGGCGCGTTCCTCGGCGGCGCGGTCATCGCCGCCGGCTGGGGCTACCTCGCTCCCACCTGGGTGGGCCTCGCGCTGTGCGTCCCCGGCGTGCTCGCGGCCGTCGCCGGGTGGGCGGTCACCCGGGTCCCGGTGGACGATGCGGTACCCTCCTTGGCGGCCGCCGACGACCGGGTCGCCGCGAGCCCCGGGAGCTGAGCCGGCCTCCGCATCGTCCAGGAGGAACCCGTGACCGTCGCCGAGCCGCCCGTCGAGATCAAGCCCCACGCGGTGTGGGAGGACGTCCTCGCGATCCCGACCGGCGCGTTCCTCATGTCGTGGGGCATGTACCTGCTCAAGGCGATCGGCGGCATCACCGGCGGGCTCGCGGGCGTGTCGTTCCTCACGACGTACGTGACCGGCTGGTCGCTCGGCGTCGTGTACTTCCTCATCAACGTGCCGTTCTACTGGCTCGCCGTGCGCCGCATCGGCTGGGCCTTCACCCTCAAGACCCTCATCGCGGTGGGTCTCATCTCGGTGGGCGTGGGCCTGCACCCGCACTTCATCGACGTCTCGTCCCTCGAGCCGATGTACGCCGCCGTCTTCGCGGGCCTCGCGGTCGGCACGGGCATGATCGTGCTGTTCCGCCACGGCGCGAGCGCGGGCGGGTTCGGCATCCTCGCGCAGTACCTGCAGACCTCGCGCGGCTGGCGCGCGGGCTACGTGCAGCTCGCGCTCGACCTGTGCGTGATCGCGGCGTCGATCGCGCTGGTCGACGGGTGGATCCTGGTGTGCTCCATCGTCGGCGGCGTGCTGCTCAACCTGGTGGTGGCGATCAACCACCGCCCGGGCCGCTACTTCGGCTGAGACGCCCCCACGCGCACGGCGGCGCGGACCTCGTCGAGCATCTCCTCGGGCGTGACCGTGGGTGCGAAACGCTTGACGATGCGGCCGTCGCGACCCAGGAGGAACTTGGTGAAGTTCCACTTGATGGCGCCGCCGGTGAGTCCGCGCGTCTCGGACTTGAGCCAGCGGTACAGCGGGTGCGCGGCGCGCCCGTTGACGTCGATCTTCGCGAACATCGGGAACGTCACGCCGTAGTTCGCCTGGCAGAAGTCGCCGATCTCGTCGGCGGTGCCGGGCTCCTGGTGGGCGAACTGGTTGCACGGGAAGCCCAGGATCACGAGGCCGTCGTCGGCGAGCTCGCGATACATGGCCTCGAGGCCCTCGAACTGCGGCGTGAGGCCGCACTTGGAGGCCGTGTTGACCACGAGGACCACCCGGCCCGCGTAGTCGGCGAGGTCGCGGTCGGTGCCGTCGAGCGCGGCCGCGTGGAAGTCATGAAGAGTGGTCATGTCAACCAGTCTCGCACCGGATCCCGGCCGTGTCATCGACCCTGGTCGCGCCGATGTGGGAGCCTGGCCGCGTGAGCCTCCCGCCGCGCCTGAGCCCCGACCGCGACCCGGGCGACAACTGGGCGGTCGCCGCGGACGGCACCCGCTACTGGGGGGCGTTCGGGGCGGCGGGCCTGCTCGCCCACGACCCCGCGCGCGGCATCCTCATGCAGCACCGCGCCGCCTGGAGCCACCACGGCGGCACGTGGGGGATCCCGGGCGGCGCGCGGCATCACGGCGAGGAGGCGCTCGCCGCCGCGCTGCGCGAGTCCGCCGAGGAGGCGGGTGTGCCGGCCGGCGCCGTCACGCCGGTCGCCGTCCACGTCCTCGACCGTGCGGTGTGGACCTACACGACCGTGGTTGCGCGCGTCGACCGCGCGTTCGAGCCCGTGGCCGCCGACACGGAGAGCCTCGACCTCGCGTGGGTGGCCCTGGACCAGGTCGCCGGACGCGAGCTCCATCCCGGCTTCGCCGCCTCCTGGCCGGCGCTGCGGGACGCGCTCGCGCATCGTCCCGCCCTCGTGGTCGACGGCGCGAACGTGGTCGGCTCCGTCCCGGACGGCTGGTGGCGCGACCGCGCCGGCGCCGCGCAGCGGCTCGCCGACCGCCTGTCCCTTCTCGCCGGTCGGGGCGTCGCGGCCGGCGAGCTCGGGCTGCCGCTGGACCGCTGGCATCCGCGCATCACGCTCGTCCTCGAGGGGGCCGCGCGCGGCGCGCACGCCGGCCCCGGGGTGCGGGTCCTCGACGCGATCGGGTCGGGGGACGACGCGGTGGTCGCCCGCACCCGCGCCTACGCCGCGGACGGGTGGCGGCCCACGGTGGTCACCTCCGACCGCGGGCTGCGCGAGCGGGTCGCCGACGTCGCCGACGTGCGCGGCGCGCGATGGCTGCTCGAGCTGCTGGACGCGTGAGCGTCAGGGCAGGCGGGGCCGGAGGAACGCGCCGACGTCCTCCATCTCCTCCTCGGTGATCGAGTGCCCGAGCCCCGCGTAGACGTGGGTCTCGGCGTCCGCGTGATCGCGCAGGAACGCTCGCGTGCGGTCGATCGCGTCGGGCCAGATGACCGGGTCGGCGTCGCCGCGCCCCCAGAACACGGCGGGCCGCAGGTCCGCGAGCGTCGCGTCGGCCGGCTGGGGGCCGACGGGCACGAAGCCGGCGAGGACCACCGGGGCGAGCACGCGCTCGGGGCGCGTCCTCAGCAGCTGCAGCGCCATGAGGCCGCCCTGCGAGAAGCCCACCGGCACGATGCGGGCGTCGTCGGCGAGGTGCGCGTCCACCCACGCCCACACGGCCGCGGCCGCGGCGTCGATCGCGTCCTGCTCCATGGCGCCGTCGGGCGACAGCGGGAACCAGGCGGCGCCGCCGTACCCGGTGTCGAGGGGCGCGCGCAGCGACGCCCACGGCAGGCCCGCCGGCAGCCAGCGGGCCAGGCCCGCGAGGTCGTGCTCGTGCGAGCCGTAGCCGTGCAGCAGGATCGCGACGGCGGGGGAGGAGGCATCGGGCAGGACGGGGGACAGGACGGAGCGCAGGTGTGCCACGCGCACCAGTATCCCGGGCGCCGCGTACGATGCGGGTCCATGAGCAGCGAGCAGACCCCCGAGGCCGGCGACGGCCGCACCGTCGAGCGCGACCGCATCGTCGCCTATCTGGCCTTCCATGAGCGCAGCGCCCGGGCGAAGGCCGAGGCGGCCGACTCCGAGGACTCGCGCGCCTATCAGACGACCATCGCGAACGCGATGCAGGCGATGCGGGAGGCGATCGCGGGCGGCTTCCACTGGAAGGCCGACCTGTAGCGTCGAAGGAGAAGGAGGCACCGTGCACCGGGACGTGACCGTGTTCGGCAGCGCGAACGCGGACCTGCGCGTGCTCGTGGACAAGCCACCGACGCCCGGCCAGAGCGCCGTGGGCCACGACCTCGAGATGGGCCCGGGCGGCAAGGGTCTCAACCAGGCCGTCGCGGCGTCCCGCATGGGCGCGCGCACCACGTTCGTGGGCGCCGTCGGCACGGACGACCACGCCGCGATCCTGCTGCGCTGCCTCGACGAGTCCGGGGTGGAGGCGTGCGTCGACGAGGTCGAGGGCCGCGCCACCGGCGCCGCCCTCATCGCGCTCGACGCGGAGGGCCAGATCACGGTGATCGAGCTGCCCGGCGCGAACGGCACGCTCGACGTGCTGTCGGACCGCGCCGCGCACGTGGTGGCGCACACCGCGGTGCTGCTCCTGCAGCTCGAGACGCCCGTGCCGGGCTCCGCCGCCGCGGCCGCCGCGGCACGCCGCGCGGGCGCGACCGTGGTGCTCAACGCCGCGCCCCACGCGTCGGCCGCGGAGCCCTTCCTCGCCGACGTCGACGTCCTGGTGACCGACGCCGAGGAGGCCGCGGAGCTGACCGGCCTGGCCGAGGCGGGCCCGGAGGAGCTCGCGGCGGCCCTCGCGACGCGCGTGCCCGCAGCGATCGTGTTCGGCGGGCTGCGCGGATCCGTGCTCGCGGACCGCGACGGCGTGCGCGGGCTGCCGCGCTACGTCGCCCACGCGCTCGACTCGTCCGCCGTCAACGACACCTTCTGCGGCGCGCTCGCCGCCGGCCTGGCACGGGGCGAGGCCCTGGAGGCCGCCGCCACCCGTGCGGTCGCCGCGGCCGCGCTCGCCGTGCAGCGCCCTGGATCCGCCGACTCCATCCCCACGCTCGAGGACGTCGACGCCTACATGGAGCTGGGCCGCGCCGGCTGAGCCCCTGCGGCGAAGGCCCGGGCGGCCGCGACGAACGCGTCCCATACGCCGGTCGGCGTGTCGTGCTCGGGATGCCACTGGAGGGCGAGGCAGAACGCCTGCCCGGGGAGCTCGATCGCCTCGACGAGGCCGTGCACCGAACGGGCCGAGACGACGAGGCCCTCGCCCAGGCGGTCGATCGCCTGGTGGTGGTACATCGGGACCTCGCGCTCGAGCGGGTGCAGCGTCGACAGCAGCGTGTCGGGCAGGACGCTCACGGCGAGGTCGCGGAAGATCGCGTCACCCATCTGGTAGTCGGTGTGGCCGACCACATCGGGGACGTGCTGGTGCAGCGTGCCGCCGCGCGCGACGTTGAGGAGCTGGGCGCCCCGGCAGACCCCGAGGATCGGCATCCCGGCCGCGAGGGCCGCGGTCACGAGCGCGGCCTCCCACGCGTCGCGGGCCGCGCGCGGGGCGTCCGTCTCGCCGTGCGGCTCCTCGCCGTAGGCGGCGGGGTCCACGTCATAGCCGCCCGTGAGGTAGAGCGCGTCGACCCGGGCGAGGGCATCCGCGGCCAGCGCGGGATCCTGCTCGGGCAGGACGGCGACCACGGCGCCGGCGGCACGCAGCGGCGCCAGGTACTGGTCCGGCAGCCACACGGCCTCCAGGTCGTGCCAGATCCCCGTGCTCGACTCCTCGACGTACGACGTCGCGCCGATGACCGGTGCTCCCATGGTTCCCCCCTGGTGGTGGGGCGCCCGCGCCCCTTGGTGGAGGAATCTAGCGGTCCTGGACGGGCCCGATGACCACTCTGCCCGATTCGCACCCCTCGCCGGTCGCTCGGCCGGGCCGCGCATCGTCCCCGGCTACCCTGGAGGCATCCCACCCCCAGGAGAGACGATGACCCACGCCGACGCCTTCCACGTGCCCGCGGGGCCGCACGACATCCGCCTGGTGGTGTGCGACATGGACGGCACCCTGCTGGACGGCGCGAAGGAGATCCCCGAGGCGGTGTGGCCGCTCGTGGAGCGCATGCGCGAGCGGGGCATCGCGTTCGCGCCCGCGTCGGGTCGGCAGTTCGCGACGCTCGCGCGGCAGTTCGCGCGGCTCGGCGAGGACCTCGTGGTGATCGCGGAGAACGGCGCTTACGTGCGCCGCGGAGCGACCGAGGTGTCAGCCTCGCCGCTGCCGGCCGCCGCCATGCCGGCCATCGTCGCGACCGTCCGCGCGCACGCCGCCGCGGGGAACGACGTGGGCGTGGTCGTGTGCGGCAAGCGCTCGGCGTACGTGGAGCGCACCGACGACGCGTTCCTGGGCAAGGCGCGGCCGTACTACGCCGCGCTCGAGGTGGTCGAGGACCTCACCGCCGTCGAGGACGACATCCTCAAGGTCGCGATCTACGACTTCGGCGACGCGGCCCACGACACGGCGCCGGTGCTCGCGGCCTTCGACGGCGACGCGCTGCGCGTGGTGGTCTCGGACCGGCACTGGATCGACATCATGGGCGTCGGCGTCGACAAGGGCGTCGCGGTGCGCGCGCTGCAGGCCGCGCTCGACGTCACCCCGGCGCAGACCGTCGTGTTCGGCGACTACCTCAACGACCTCGAGATGATGGACGCCTCGGAGCTGTCGTTCGCGATGGCGAACGCCCACCCCGAGGTGGCCGAGCGCGCGCGCTACCGGGCGCCGTCCAACGAGGACCACGGCGTCGTGACGACCCTGCGGCGCCTCCTGGAGCACCCCGTCACGTGAGGGAGCGCGCGGGCGCGGGGCGCGCGGCGTCGCCCGCGCGGAAGCGGCGGATCGCGCCCAGCGCCGGCAGCAGCAGCACCGCCGCGAGCAGGAACGACGGCCCGTAGCCGGACGCGCCCGCGATGAGGCCGGGCAGCACCGCGCCGATCACGGCGCCGGGGTAGTTGAAGAGGTTGACGCGCGCGATGATCTCGTCGCCGCGCCGGTGGTCCAGGTCGCCCGCCGCCGAGAACGCGAGCGGCACGAGCGCCCCGACGCCCAGCCCCGCGAGCCCGAAGCCGATCAGCGCGGCCGGGATCGCGGGCACGAGCCCCGCGAGCAGGAGGCCGGCGGCGGCGATCGCCACCGTGGCGACCGCGAGGGGCGCGCGGCCGTAACGGCGCACCACCAGGTCCGACGCCAGGCGCGTGACGAGTGTCGCGCCCGCGTACACCGCGTAGCCGAGCGGCACCACCGACGCGGCGGCGTCGAGACCCTCGGACAGGTGCAGCGAGGACCACGTCGCCACGGTGGAGTCCGCGGTGAACGCGGCGAAGATCACGAAGCCGAGGGCCCACAGGCCCCGCATCGGCAGCCGCGGCCGCGCGGCTCCCGTGTCCGCCTCACGCTCGCGGGTCGGGTCGAGCAGCCGCGGGCCGACGACCGCGACGGCCGCGGCGACCAGCCCGGCCGTGGCGAGCCCGAGGCTGGCGCCGAGCGCGGTGGCCGCGCCCGCGGACATGACGAGCGCGCCCACGATGCCCGCGGCCGTGTTGGCGGCGAAGAACGACCCCATGAGCGCGACCCCGGCGCGGCGCTGCACGAGCGCGCCCTGCATCGCGGCGGACGCGTCGATGCAGCCCAGCCCCGTGCCGTAGAGCGCGAGCAGCACCCAGAACACGGGGAACGGCAGCGGCAGCGCGATCGACAGGAGCGCGACGGCCTGGAGGGTCAGCCCGAGCGCGACCGCGGCGCGCGAGCCCAGCCGCACGGCCACGCGGTCAGCGACCACGGAGCCGGCGGCGGCGAACAGCACGACCGTGAGGGTGAGCAGCGACACGGTGTCGTCGGACAGCTCGTAGCGCGCCTTGAGGGCGGGCAGCGACGTGACGACGGTCGCGTAGGACAGGCCCTGCGCCGCGTAGGCGGCGCTCACGCCGAGGCGTTCGGCGCGCAGCGGGACGGAGGTGGGGACGAGCTCCGACATGGTGGCTCCCTAGGCGCTGGCGACGATGCGGAAGGCCTCGTCGGCGATCTCGAGCGTACGGGCGATGTCCCCCGAGGTGAGGGAGGCGTTGAGGAAGTGGTTGTGGTGGGAGGTGAACCACACGCCGCGGCGCACGCACTCGGCGACCCACCGCTGGTGGAGCATGAGCGAGTCGTCGTCCGCGAGGCGCAGGTAGAACAGGGCGGGCTCGCCGGAGGCGACGAGCGTGAGGCCGTGCCCGGCGGCGGACTCGACGAGGCCGCGCGTGAGCTCCTCGCCCCGGCGGCGGAACAGCGCGGGCGCGTCGAGCTCCTTGAGGCGCCCGATCGTCGCGATCGACGCGGCGAACGGGACCGCGCTCATCCAGTACGAGCCGGTGTAGGTGAGCGAGGCGACGGTCTCGCGCAGCTCCTCCCGCCCGCACAGCGCCGCGAGGTTGTAGCCGTTGCCGATCGCCTTGCAGAAGCAGATGAGGTCCGCCGCGATGCCGTAGTGGTGGTCGGACCCGGCGAGGTCGAGCCGCCAGCCGGCCCGCACATCGTCCATGATGAGGACCACGCCGTGCTCGTCGCACAGGCGCCGCACGCCCTCCCAGTAGCCGGGCACGGGCAGCACGTTGTCGACGAAGTTGCCGTGCATGTAGGGCGTGGAGATGAACGCGGCGACCTCGCCGCGATGCGCGCGCAGCAGGGCGTCGAGCGCCTCGAGGTCGTTCCACGGCACGGAGAGGTTGTGCGCGACGTCCTCCTCGAGGACGCCGGGGTAGTCGAGCTTCTGGGTCCACGGCGCGACGCCGTGGTAGTAGCCCTCGACGAAGACGACCTTCTTGCGGCGGGTCGCCGCGCGGGCCGTCATCACGGCGAGCGTGGTGGTGTCGCCGCCATTCTTCGCGAAGAACGCCCACGCGGCGCTGGCCACGGTGTCGACGAGCAGCTCGGCGAGGTCCACCATCACCGCGGACGGGATCGTGACCACGTCCTCGAGCGCGGCCTGGCGGCGCGCCGCCGCGTCCACCACGGGGTCGCCGTAGCCGAGCACGTTGGGCCCGTAGCCGCACATGTAGTCGAGGTACTCGTTGCCGTCGAGGTCCCAGAACCGGGAGCCCTCGGCACGGGAGCTGAACATGGGGTACGCGGACTGGGGGATGTAGCAGCCCTCGGACGGTCCCTGGTGGCCGGGGATGCCGGCGGGGATCACGCGCTGGGCGCGGGCGAAGGCCTCGCGGCTCTTGGCGTAGGTGTACGGGGCGGTGACGGGGGTGGCGGTCATGTCAGTCTCCGAGGTAGTGGCCCACGCGGTCGAGGATCCGGCTCACGTTGTCGATCATGGGGATGAACCCGCGCATGGCCATGCGGCCGTCGCACAGGCAGGCGAGCGCGCTGGCGCGCCCGGCGAGCACGTCGCCCGCCACGTCGAGGTCCCGGAAGGTCAGCGCCGCCCGCGCGGGGGACGATGCGGGGGTCCGGTCGAACGTGAGCGCGTGGTCGCGCGCGTGGAGGCGCAGATCGATGGTGTCGCCCACCTCGACGCCGATCTGCCCGTCGGGGATGAGGCGGGCCGAGTAGCGGCCCGAGCGGTCGGTGTTGGCGACCTGCGCGATCGCGGCGACGGCGACGTGCAGGGTGAGGACGGCGCACGCGTCGCGCCGGTCGGGATCCGCGAGGTCCTCGTCGCTCGGGCGGAGGTAGCGCCCGAGCAGCTCGGCCAGCGGCGCGAACACCCGGGTGAGGAACCGCAGGCCTCCCGGGCCGGTGAGAGGGAGGGGCTGCGCGGTGCCGTCGATCATCGCGTTGAGATGCGCCGCGGATCGCAGCACGAGCGTGACGTCGCGGCCGTCGCCGTCCTCCTCGGTGATGCCGTCCGCCGTGAAGCGCAGCGACCGCTCGGGCAGGCCGCGCACCCGCAGGCGCACCACGGTGGGGCGGTCGACGCGGGCGAGGATCGGGCGCGCCTCGGGGGCGAGGCGCGCGAGCTCGGGCAGCGCGCCCAGCACCGCGAACAGGTTGATGTGGGCGAGGACGCGTGGATCGGTGTCGGTGAGCATCAGGCCTCCTGGTCGGCGGGCGGGACGGCGTGGTGGGCGAGCGCCGCGGCGAGGAACCGGGAGGTCGCGTGGGCCGCGGGCGTGTCGTGGTCCGCGAGCCACGTGGTGGTGATGCCGTCGAGGGTCGCGACGGCGTGGCGCGCGAGCGCGTCGGTCGGGGACGCCCACCGCGTGCCGGTGGCGGCGGCCGCGGCCTCGAGCAGCTCCGCCATGACCGCGTAGGAGCGCGCGTGGCGCCCGGGGCCGGCGGGCAGGTCGAGGCGCGCGCGGGCGGCGCGGAGCATGAGCTCGAGGAACGCGAGCTCGCGGGCCGGGTGCGCCGCGAGCAGGTCGACGTACGCCGCGAGGCCCTCCCGCAGCACGTCCGCGAGGGAGCCGGCGGCGGCGCCCGGCGGCGGCTCCGCGGCGATGCGCTCCTGATCGGTGACCGCGTCGGCGGCCGCGTCCATGAGCGCGTCGAGCGACGTGAACGCGTAGTGCAGCGCCCCGAGGGGCATGCCCGCCTCGTTCACGATCGCCCGCGCCGAGGCGCCCGCGATGCCGTCGCGCTCGACCACCGCGAGCGTCGCGGCGACGAGGGCGGCACGCCGTTCGTCGACGGGCATGCGGCTCATCGGCGCCTCCTCACTTGGACGTTCGTCCAACTGGAGGGACGCTCCCACCGGGGGCGCGTCTCCCGCAAGGGCATGCGCCGAGGTTTTACAGGGACGTAACGTGGGGACGGGCGGCGACCGCCGCCCGCGGCACGACGAGGCGAAGGAGGACCCGATGGAGGTCTCGAGCAAGGCGACGACGAAGTGGTACGGCGGGCTCAGCAACGGTGAGGGCAGGTCCACGCTCGCGTCGGGCAACGGCGAGTTCGAGGTCGACTGGAAGGCGCGCTCCGAGGGGCGCGACGGCGCGACCACCCCCGAGGAGCTCCTCGCCGCGGCGCACGCGTCCTGCTACTCGATGGCGCTGTCCTTCGCCCTCGAGCAGAACGGCACCCCGCCGCACTGGGTGAAGGTCGACGCCGAGGTGAAGTTCGAGGCGGGCGTGGGTGTGAGGTCGAGCATGCTCACGGTGCACGCCAAGGTGTCGGGGATCGATCAGCTCGAGTTCACGCGCTTCGCGGAGGACGCGAAGGAGAACTGCCCGATCTCCAAGGCCCTCGCGGGCGTCGACATCTCGCTCGAGAGCGCGACGCTCGTGGAGTCGATCGGCTAGGACGCGGCGTGCGTGACCCGGCCGCCCACGAGCGTGAGGGCGACCGGGGTCGCGCGCAGCGCGTCCGTGCCCGCCGTCCAGGGGTCCGTGTCGACGGCGACGAGGTCCGCGGGCGCGCCCACCGCGATCCCGGGGCGCGTGCTCGCGGCCAGGGCCTCGTCGAAGGTCACGGACTGCTCGGCATGCCACGGCGCGCGGCCGCCGCGGGTGCGGTGGACGGCCGCGGACATCGCGATCCACGGGTCGAGCGGCGCGACCGGCGCGTCGGAGCCGAGCGCCACGCGCGCGCCCGCGTCGAGCAGCGCGCGCAGCGGGAAGGCCCGTCCGGTGCGACCGGCCCACAGCGCGTCGGCGACGTCGCGATCGTCGAGCGCGTGCTCGGGCTGCACGCTCGCGGTGACGCCGAGCGCGGCGAAGCGCGGGATATCCACGTCGGAGACCAGCTGGGCGTGCTCGATCGAGCCGTCGGCACCGGTCGCCGCGAACGCGTCGAGCGCGATCGCGGTGGCGGCGTCGCCGATCGCGTGGATCGCGCACGCGATGCCGGCGCCGTGCGCGGCGCCCATGAGCGCGGCGAGGTCCGCTGGCGCCACGCTCTGCATCCCGGTGCCGCCGTCGGGGTACGGATCCACGCAGTGCGCGGTGCGGGTGTTGAGCGAGCCGTCGGTGATGACCTTGAGCGGTCCGTGGCGCAGCAGTCCGTGCGTGCCGTCGACCGCGAGGCCCGTGCGCGCGCCCGCCGCGACGCGAGCGTCCAGGAGGTCGGGGTAGAAGCCCGCGTCGACGCGCAGCCCGTCGACGCCGTCCGCGATGCGGGTGGCCCAGCTCGCGACGTTGTCGGCGAAGTCGAGGTCGAGGATCCCGACCACCCCGCGGGACGACGCGGCGCGCACCGCCTCCGCGAGCTCAGTCCGGGTCGCGGGGCTGCGGTCGAGCGCGCGCTCGACCGCGAACGCGGCGTCCTCGCGCAGCAGCCCCGGCGCGCAGCCGAGCTCGAGGGCCGCGGCGGTGTTGACCCACGCGGTGTGGAGGTCGCCCGAGAGCAGGACCGTGGGCGCCGGGCGGGCCGCGTCGAGCGCCTCGGCCGTCGGCGCCTCCGTCCACGTCGCCCAGCGGAACCCGAAGCCGACCATCATGCCGTCGGCCGCCACCGCGCGCACCCGCGCGCACGCCTCGGCCACGGAGCCCACGCCGGACACGTCCAGGCGGCCGCGCGTGCGCGCCCACTGGGAGAAGTGCACGTGCGCGTCCCACAGTCCCGGCACCACGAGACGCCCCGCGAGGTCCCGCTCGTCGCGTCCGCGCGCGACCTCGGCGCCGAGGGCCGAGACGCGCCCCGCATCGATGGCGATGTCGACGGGACGGTCGTGGCCGCGTAGGCGCGCGGCGCGGAGCACCAGGTCGTGCATGTCTCTCCTCGGGACGGCTGCGCGTCACTGTAGCCCCGCCGCCGCGGGCCCGTTAGCATCGCGGCCATGCCTCCCACGCGAGCCGCCACCCGCCTCGTGCCCGAGGCGGCCGCGGGCGTCCGCACCGCCGTCGACGGGCTGCGCGGATGGGCGCGCGCGCCGCGGCTCATGGCGCTGGGGCTCGTGCCCGGCGCGATCGTCGCCGCGGTCCTCGGCGTCGGGCTCGGCGTGCTCGCGGTCTACCTCGGCCGGGTCGGGCGGGACATCGCGGCGGGCCTGGGCGCCGGCGACGGGACCTGGGCCGCGCTCGTCGCGGTGACCGCCTCGATCGCGGTGCTCGCCGCATCGTCCCTGGTGGCGGTCGCGCTGTTCGCGACGCTCACGCTCGCTGTGGGCCAGCCGTTCTTCGAGGCGATCTCGCGTCGCGTCGACGCGTCGCTGGGCGGGCTCGACGCGCCGGCCGCGGAGGAGCCGTGGGCGCGCGGGCTCGCGCGCGGGCTGGGGGAGGGCGTGGTGACGCTCGCGATCTCGGTCGGCGTCTCCCTCCTGCTGCTGCTCGTCGGGCTCGTGCCCGTGGTGGGATCGGGTGCGGCCTTCGCGGTGGGGGCGCTCGTGGGCGGCCGGCTGCTGGCGATCGAGCTGACCGCCTACCCGATGGCCCGCCGGGGGATCGTGTCGCGCCGCGACCGCGTCGCGGCGCTGCGGCCGTATCGGGCGCGCACGGTCGCGTTCGGCGCGGCCGTCTTCCTGGTGTTCCTGCTGCCGCTCGGGGCGCTGCTCGCGATGCCCGCCGCGGTGGTGGGGGCGACGCTGCTCGCGCGGCAGGTCACCGCTCGCGGCTGACGAGGTTCAGGAGCCCGCCGACGGGCCCGCCTGCTCCTCGAGCGCGGTGCGCACCGCCTGCACCGCAGGGTCGAGGCGGGACGAGGCGCGCATCGCCGTGAACACCGTGCGCCGCGGGCCGCCCTCGAGGGGGATCACGCGCGCGCCGATGCCGGCGTGCTCGACCATGAGGCCCGGCAGGATCGCCACGGCGAGCCCGCGCTCGACCAGCTGGACGTGCGCCTGCAGGTCGGAGGACGCGAAGCGCACGTCGGGCTCGAACCCGGCGACCCGGCAGGTCTGCTCGGCGAAGTGGCGGGTCGCGGTGCCCGGCGGCTCCATCACCCAGGCCGCGTCGGCCAGCTCCGCCACGGAGGCGGCGCCGGCCCACTCGCCGCCGACGGCGAGCAGCAGCGCGTCGCGCACGAGCGGGCGGCGGATGACGCCGGGGTAGTGGGGCGCCGAGTGGTGGGGGTACTCCTCGGCGACCACGAGGTCGTACTCGCGAGCCCAGGTATCCGCGAACGCCTCCTCGGGCTCGGTCTGCGTCACCACCACGCGGATCCCCGGGTGCGAGTCCCGCAGATCGATCAGCGCGCCGGTGACGAGCGTGAGCGCGGCCGACTGGAACACCGCGAGCCGCACCGTGCCCGACAGCCCGCCGGCCTCGGCGCGCAGCTCGGCCTCCGCGACCTCCATCGTGTCGAGCATCTCGTGCGTGCGCGCCACGAGGCGCTCGCCGGCCGGGGTGAGCACCACGCCGCGGCCGGCGCGGATGGTGAGAGGTACGCCGGCCTCCCGTTCCAGGGCCGCGAGCTGCTGCGACACCGCCGACGCGGTGTAGCCGAGGGCGTCGGCCGCGGCGGCGATGGTGCCCCTCAGCGCGAGCTCGCGCAGGGCCACGAGGCGGGTCAGGTCGAGCATGCGAAAAGCATAAGCGGCGCTTACGGATATGCGTAAGTCTGCCGCGATGGTGCTGTGGGGTCGGGGGAGTCCACACTGTCCCGTCACGTAAAGGAGTCCCATGACCGCGTCCCCCCACGCCCCCGAGCGGATCCACGCCGCCGAGGACACCGTCGCCCTGGTCCGCACCTGGCTCGAGCGCGCCGCCGACACCCGCATCGACGGCTCGGCCCGCCTGCTCGCGCGCATGCTGCGCGCACCCGAGGGGCTGGCGTTCCTCACCGACTTCGTCGACGGCACGGTGCGCCCCGAGGACACGGGCGTCGCGGCCGCGAGCCTGCGCCGCATCGTCCAGCGCGACCACGCCTTCCTGCCGGCGTACCAGCGGGTCGCGCTGCGCGCCGGCGCCGTGGTGTCGCACGTCGCGCCCGGGCTGGTCGTGGGGGCGTCGCGCCGCGTGGTGCGCTCGATGGTGGGACACCTCGTGGTGGACGCGACCGAGGAGCGCCTGGGTGGCGCCCTCTCCAGGCTCCGCGCGCGCGGCAGCCGCCTCAACCTCAACCTGCTCGGCGAGGCCGTGCTCGGCTCCGCCGAGGCCGACCGCCGCCTCGAGCGCACCCTCGCGCTGCTCGAGCGCCCCGACGTCGACTACGTCTCCCTCAAGGTGTCCGCGGCCGTCGCGCCGCACAACCCGTGGGCGTTCGACGAGGCCGTCGACGCCGTGGTCGAGCGGCTCGCGCCGCTGTACGAGCTCGCCGCGCGCAAGGACGGCGCGTTCGTCAACCTCGACATGGAGGAGTACCGCGACCTCGACCTCACGGTCGCGGTGTTCACGCGCCTGCTCGAGCGCCGGGGCCTCGAGCACCTGACCGCCGGCATCGTGCTGCAGGCCTACCTGCCCGACTCGCTCGGCGCCATGCGCCACCTCCAGGAGTGGGCGGCCGGCCGCGTCGCCAAGGGCGGCGCCCCGATCAAGGTCCGCCTGGTCAAGGGCGCGAACCTGTCGATGGAGCGCGTCGACGCGGAGCTGCACGGCTGGCCGCTCGCCACGTGGGGTTCGAAGGAGGAGTCCGACGCGCACTACAAGCGCATCCTCGACTTCGCGCTCACCCCCGAGCGCCTCGCGCACGTGCGCCTGGGCGTCGCGGGCCACAACCTCTTCGACATCGCGCACGCCCTGCTCACCGCCCGCGACCGCGGCGTCGAGGACGGCCTCGACTTCGAGATGCTGCTCGGCATGGGCGAGCACGTCGCCCGCGCGGTCGCCCAGGACACGGGCCCGCTGCGCCTGTACACGCCGGTGGTCCACCCCGCCGAGTTCGACGTCGCGCTGGCCTACCTGGTGCGCCGCCTCGAGGAGGTGGCCAGCCCCGCCAACTTCATGTCCGCGCTGTTCGACCTGGGCGACGAGGCGACCTTCGCGCGCGAGGAGGGACGCTTCCGCGCCTCGCTCGCGCTGTCCGAGGAGGCACCCGTCGCCTCGTACCGCGCCGGCGCGGGCGTGCCGCTCCACGGGGCCGCCTTCGAGAACGCCCCCGACACCGACCCGTCGCTCGGCGCCAGCCGGGACTGGGCGCGCAACCTGTACGCCTCCGCGGCCGTCACGGAGGCCGGCCTCGCCACGCTCGCCGCGGCGCGCGTCGAGGACGATGCGGCGGTCGCCAGGGAGCTCACCGCCGCCAACGCCGGTGCGCAGGCGTGGCAGGCGCTGACGCCGGAGGACCGCGCCGCCGTGCTGCACGCCGCAGGGCGTGCGCTCGAGGCCCGCCGCGGCGACCTGGTCGCCGTGATGATGGCCGAGGCGGGCAAGACGCTGGACCAGGCCGACCCCGAGGTCTCCGAGGCCGTCGACTTCGCCCACTACTACGCCGAGCGCGCGCTCGACCTGCACCGCCTCGACGGCGCCCGGCCGCGCCCGCGCGACGTCACGGTCGTCACGCCGCCGTGGAACTTCCCGGTCGCCATCCCGGCCGGCTCGACGCTCGCGGCCCTCGCCGCCGCATCGTCCGTGGTCCTCAAGCCCGCGGAGCAGTCCGCCCGCTGCGGCGCGCTGCTCGCCGAGATCCTGTGGGAGGCCGGCGTGCCGCGCGACGTGCTGCGGCTCGTCGACATCTCGGAGGAGGGCATCGCGGCAGGGCTGGGCGACGCGCTCCTGCGCGACCCCCGCGTCGACCAGGTGATCCTCACGGGCGCCTACGAGACCGCGGAGCTGTTCCACCGCGTCAGCCCCGGCGTGCGCCTCGTCGCGGAGACGTCGGGCAAGAACGCGATCGTCGTGACCCCGAGCGCGGACCTCGACCTCGCGGTGCGCGACGTGGTGCAGTCGGCGTTCGGGCACGCGGGCCAGAAGTGCTCGGCGGCGTCGCTCGTCATCCTGGTCGGCTCGGTCGCGCGGTCGCGTCGCTTCGCCGCGCAGCTCGAGGACGCCGTGCGCTCGATCGCCGTGGGCCGTGCGGACGACCCGTCCACGCAGATGGGCCCGGTCATCGAGCCCGCTGCCGGCAAGCTGCTGCGCGCGCTCACGACGCTCGAGCCGGGGGAGAGGTGGCTCGTGGAGCCGCGCCGCCTGGACGATGCGGGCCGCGCCTGGACCCCCGGCGTGCGCCTGGGCGTCACGCCCGGCTCGTGGTTCCATCTCACCGAGTGCTTCGGTCCCGTCCTGGGCGTCATGATGGCCGCGACGCTCGACGACGCGATCGCGGTCCAGAACGGGGTCGACTACGGCCTCACCGCCGGGCTGCACTCCCTCGAGGCCGACGAGATCGACCGCTGGGCCGCGACGGTCGAGGCCGGCAACCTCTACATCAACCGCGGCATCACCGGCGCGATCGTCCAGCGCCAGCCGTTCGGCGGCTGGAAGCGCTCGGTCGTGGGCGCCACCGCCAAGGCGGGCGGCCCCTCGTACCTCGCCGGGCTGACCGGGTGGGAGCGTGCCGAGGCCGCGGACGCCGATGCGACCGTGCCCACGGACCTCGCGGCGCTGCTCGACGGCGCGCCCGCCTGGGTGCGGGCCGCGGCCGCCGCCGATGCGCGCGCGTGGCGGGACACCTTCGGTGCCGCCGTCGACCGCAGCGGCCTCGCCGCGGAGCACGACGTGCTGCGCCACGTGCCGGCCTCCACCGAGATCCGGTGGGACGGCGTCGACAAGTGGGCGCTCGTGCGTACCCTGGCGGCACGGCTGCGCGCCGGAGGCACCGGCGGCATCTCCAGCGCCGTCGAGGTGACCGACTGGTTCCGCCGCGTCACCACCGCGGCCGGCGTCGAGGTGCGCGTCGAGACCGAGGCCGAGCTGGTCGCACGCGTCGCGGGCGACGGGGCACGCGTGCGTGCCGTGGGCGCGGCTCCTGCCCAGCGCGCGGACCTCGCGGTCTACGACGCGCCCGTCACCGGGGCGCCCGAGCTGGAGCTGCTGCCGTTCCTGCGCGAGCAGGCGGTGTCCGTGACGGCGCACCGCTTCGGCACGCCGTGGCCGGTCTCCGACGCGGTGGTCGCGCGGCTCGCGTGAGCACGAGCCGGGGGCGGGCCGACGCCCGCCCCCGGCTCAGCGGCCCAGGAGCTCCGCGATCGTCCTCGCGGTGACGCGGGCCGCCCGGTTCGACGAGATGGTCGACGCCTGCGGGCCGTAGCCGGCGAGGAACAGGCCCGGCTCGGACGGGACCCGGCCGTCCTCCACCACGATGCCGCCCGCATCGTTCACCACGCCCAGCGGGCGCAGGTGGGACACCTCGGGGCGGAACCCGGTGGCCCAGATGATCGCGTCGAGCGGGATCTCCTCGTCCTCCCGCGTGATCACGCCCGCGGGCGTCATCTCCGCGAACATGGGCAGGCGCTCGAGCCGGCCCGCGGCCTCGAGCCGCTGGACGAGGGGCGAGCGGGGCAGCCCGGTGACCGACACGATCGACGGCAGGGGCCGGCCCGCGCGGGCCGCCTCCTCCTGGATGGCGACGGCGATGCGGCCGCGCTCGGGGGTGAGGTCCGCGTGCTCGTCGTGGAAGATCGGCGCGCGGCGCGTGAACCACAGCACCTCGGCGGCGACGTCGCCGACCTCGTCGAGGAATGTCAGCGCGGACGTGCCGCCGCCCACGATCGCGACGCGCAGCCCGGCGAAGGAGCCCGCGTCCGTGTACTCGGCGGTGGTGAGCTGGCGGCCGCGGAACGTGTCGCGGCCGGGCATGAACGGCACCCGGGGGCTCGTCCAGGTGCCCGTCGCCGACACCACCACGCGTGTGTCGACGCGCAGCACGGTCGAGTCCGGCGTCGCGTGGACGCTGTAGCCTCCGTCGAAGCGCTCGACGCGGCTCACCGTGACGGGCCGGATCACCTCGAGGCCGTGGCGGTCCTCGTAGCTGCCGTAGTACTCGGGCACGACCTCCGCGGCGGGCCGGTCGGTGGGCGCGGAGTCGAAGGACAGCCCCGTGTCGGACATGCCCGGCAGGTCGTGCAGGCGGTGCGTGGTGCCCAGCGTGAGCGTGGACCACCGGTGCTGCCACGCGCCACCGGGGCCCGGGCCGCGGTCGAGCACGAGCACCTCCGAGCCGACCCGGAAACCGCGCCGACCCAGGTGGTATGCGACGGCGAGGCCGGCCTGGCCCGCTCCGATCACGACGACGTCTGAGGTCAGGAAGGACGGGTCGGGCATGGGTTCCACCCTAGGCGGTCAGCGGACCGGGCAGGGGAGGCTCACGGAGGTCAGAGCGACGCGCGCACGTCGCCGGCGTGAAGCCCGAGCGCGTCGCCGATGCGGTCGATCTCGGCCTGGCAGCTGCTGGCGGGCGAGGCGTCGAGCACGCGCAGCGCGGCGCGCCCCACCACCACGGCCTCGTCCGCCGGGATGACGTCGATGAGGCCGCGCTGGAGGTGGTCGGCGAAGATCGGCAGACCAGCCGCGAGCGCGTCGCGGCCGCCGTCGGCCATCTCGATCCACGTGCCCCGGTGGTCCTCGCTGCACGAGAAGCGGCGCACGAGCCCGCGCGCCTCCATCCGCGACACATGGTGCGAGATCCGCGACTTCTCCCACCCGAGCATCTCGCCGAGCGAGCCCGCGCGCAGGCGGCCGTCGTCGGAGGCGTCGAGCGCCATGAGGATGTCGAGATCGGGCACCGAGATGCCCACCTGGGCCTGGAGGCGCTGGTCGAGCCCGGCCACCAGGCGCCGTCCCATGAGCGCGAGGGCGCGCCAGAGCGCGAAGTCGCGAGGGGCGAGGCCGGCGGGGGTCATGCCCCCCATGGTAGAGGTGCCGACCGGGCGTGTCACGGAGGCCCGCAGGGCTCGCGGGAGCCGGGGCCCCGGCCTAGGCTGAAGAGGTCCCCTGGAGCACCGACGGAGGCGATCATGAACGACGACAGCGTCCTGGACACGCGCCGGTACAAGTTCGAGCAGATCAAGGCGAAGGAGCTCGCGCGCGGCGCCAGCGAGGACGAGGCGACCCGCATCGCGGCCGAGACGGTCGACAAGGTGATGGAGCAGGAGGCGGAGTCCTGACCCACCCCTAGACTGTCGGGCGTGGAAGCCGCCGAGAACCCGCACGCCGGGCACCCCGTCGCCCCGACGGCCATCTGGACGGTGCCCAACGCGATCAGCATGGTGCGCCTGGTGCTCATCGTCGTGTTCGGCACCCTGCTCACGCTCGAGAAGGACGGCTGGGCCATCGTCGCGCTGGCCGCCGCGGGTGTGTCGGACTTCCTCGACGGATTCCTCGCGCGCCGCTGGCACCAGGTGACGCAGCTCGGACGCCTGCTCGACCCGGCGGCGGACCGGCTGCTCACCGCCGTCGTGATCGTCGGCTTCGCGATCCGCGGCATCGTGCCGTGGTGGCTCGTCGCGGTCCTGCTCGCGCGCGACCTCGTGGTCGGCACCGCGCTGCTCGTCGCGCACGGCCGCCACGTCGAGTCGCCGCAGGTGACCTACGTCGGCAAGCTCGCGACGGCGCTGCTGTACCTGTTCCTGCCGCTCGCGTACCTCGTGGTCGTCGCGGTGCCGGACTGGCGCGCGCTGCACGGCCTCGCGATCGCGGGCACGTGCGTCGCGGCCGTCCTGTACTGGTACGCCGGCATGGGCTACGTCCGGGATCTGCGTGCGAGGACGCGTGCGCGCAACGCCGTCGAAGACGTTAGGCAGGAGGGCACGGCGGGCCTAGGATGAGGGGCGACCCGCACGAGCCGAAGGAGGCGTCATGACGTATGACGAGAGCCCCGTCGAGCGCACGATGTCGCTCGACTCCGCGACGCCCGTGGACGAGGGAGCACCTCACCGCCTGAGCTCTCAGGACACGACCGCCGTCGAGGCGCTCGGCCCGGACCACGCGCTCCTGATCGTCCACCACGGCCCCAACCTGGGAGCCCGGTTCCTGCTGGACGTCGACGTCACCACCGTCGGGCGTTCCGTGAAGTCGGACATCTTCCTCGACGACGTGACCGTGAGCCGCGAGCACGCTCAGTTCGTGCGCGACGGGCACGCGTTCTACGTGAAGGACCACGGCTCGCTCAACGGGACCTACGTCAACCGCGAGAACGTGAGCGAGCGGAGGCTCGAGTCGGGCGACGAGGTGCAGATCGGCAAGTACCGCCTCACCTTCTACCCGGGCGCGCAGGCCTGACGGATGGCTGAGGCCGCCCACCGCGCGGCCGGTCCGGCCGACACGCCCGCAGCTCCCGGCGTCGCCCAGCCCGGCACCTGGCCGCACGCGCTGTCCCACGAGCCGATGCTGCGCGTCGGCGACGTGCTGGGCCTCGTGCAGCGCCAGTTCCCCGCGCTCACCACCTCCAAGCTGCGTTTCCTGGACACGAGCGGGCTCGTGTGCCCGCAGCGCACGGCGTCGGGCTACCGCCAGTACTCGCCGGCCGACGTCGAGCGCGTGCGCTTCGTGCTGCGTCAGCAGCGCGACCATTACCGCCCGCTCACCGTCATCCGCGAGCAGCTCGACGCGCTCGACGCCGGGCTCCTGCACGAGCCCGTCACGCTCGCCGAGATCGACGATGCGCCCGACGACTACCTGGCGGCCGTCGTCGTCGCGGAGCGTGGGGGGGTGACCGTCGACACGCTGCGCGAGCTGGTCGACGCGGGCATCCTCGCACCGTCCGTGCCCGACGGCTACGACCCGGACGTCCTCACCGTCGTGGTGGCCGCGGCCGCGTACCTCCACGCGGGCGGCGACGTGCGCTCCCTGCGCACGCTCGTGCTCGCGGCGCGTCGCGAGGCGGACCGCGCGGCGGCGGCGGCGCTGCCCCTGCGTCGGCACGGCGGGGGACAGGCGGAGGCCGCGGAGGCGGAGTTCGGCGAGGCGGCGATCGCGGCGTTCTCCGCCATCGTGCGCCAGTCGGTGGGAGGATAGGCGGGGACACCCGCGCGACACGTGCCCGCGGTCGTTGACCCGGCCACCCGCCGGCCCTAACGTTTGAGTGCAGGTTGAACCTAGTAGGAGGACTGATGACCGACCAGCCCGGCCACCGAATGCCTCCTCGGCTCGATCAGGGCGTGCTCTTCGACGACGGCCTGACCGCGCTCGACGAGAACGCCGGGTACCGCGGTCCGACCGCCTGCAAGGCCGCCGGCATCACCTACCGCCAGCTCGACTACTGGGCCCGCACCGGGCTCGTCGAGCCCACCGTGCGCTCCGCGACCGGATCGGGCACGCAGCGCCTGTACGGCTTCCGCGACATCCTGGTGCTCCGCGTGGTCAAGCGCCTGCTCGACTCGGGCGTCTCGCTCCAGCAGATCCGCACCGCCGTCGAGCATCTGCGCGAGCGCGGGGTGGAGGACCTGTCCCGCATCACCCTCATGTCCGACGGCGCCTCGGTCTACGAGTGCACCTCGGACGACGAGGTCATCGACCTCGTGCAGGGCGGCCAGGGCGTGTTCGGCATCGCGCTGGGCAAGGTGTGGCGCGAGCTTGAGGGATCGCTGTCCGCCCTCCCCGCCGACCGTGCGGACGATGCACGCGTCGCCGCGGTCGACGAGCTGGCCGAGCGCCGCGCGCGCCGCAGCCAGGCCGGCTGAGCCCGCCCGCGCATCGTCCCGGCGCCCGCCTCCACGGTGCGCCCCTCCACACCGATTCGGCATCGGTGACCGCTCCACTCGCGGTTCGCGACGCGAGTTGCAGATCTGCATCGATTCATGCCCCCGCGCGTGTGGAGCGTGGTCGGGCGAGAGCACCCGAAGCGGCGCCGTCTCACCTGGTGGAACGCGGCTGACCCCGGTCTCGAAACCTGGCAGGATGTCCCCAACGACGAAGGGAAGCACATGTTCGCCAAAGTCCTCGTGGCAAACCGCGCAGAGATCGCCGTCCGGGCCTTCAGGGCCGCCGTGGAGAACGGTGCCGCCACCGTCGCGGTGTTCCCCTACGAGGACCGCATGTCCGAGCACCGCGTCAAGGCCGACGAGTCCTATCAGATCGGCGAGGAGGGCCACCCGGTCAAGGCCTACCTCGACATCGAGTCCATCCTCGCGGTCGCGAAGCAGGCCGGCGCCGACGCCGTCTACCCGGGCTACGGCTTCCTGTCCGAGAACGTCGAGTTCGCGCGCCGCTGCGCCGAGGAGGGCGTGACGTTCGTCGGCCCGCCGCCGGAGGTGCTCGCGAAGGCCGGCGACAAGGTCGCGGCGCTCAAGGCCGCGCGCGAGGCGGGCGTGCCCGTGCTCGACTCGTCCGAGCCGTCGCGCGACATCGACTTCCTCGTGGGCGAGGCGGACCGCATCGGCTACCCGGTGTTCGTCAAGGCCGTCGCGGGCGGCGGCGGGCGCGGCATGCGCCGCGTCGAGCGCCGCGAGGACCTCGTCGAGCTGCTCGAGGCCGCGATGCGCGAGGCCGAGAACGCGTTCGGCGACCCCACAGTCTTCCTCGAGCAGGCCGTGCTCGGCCCGCGCCACATCGAGGTGCAGATCCTCGCGGACGGCCACGGCAACGTGGTGCACCTGTACGAGCGCGACTGCTCGCTGCAGCGCCGCCACCAGAAGGTCGTGGAGATCGCGCCCGCGCCGGCGCTCGACCCCGCGATCCGCGACGCGCTGTGCGCCGACGCGGTGAAGTTCGCCCGCAGCCTGGGATACGTCAACGCGGGCACCGTCGAGTTCCTCCTCGCGACCGAGGGCGAGCGTGCGGGCCAGCATGTGTTCATCGAGATGAACCCGCGCATCCAGGTCGAGCACACCGTGACCGAGGAGGTCACGGGCATCGACCTCGTGAGCTCGCAGCTGCGCATCGCGGCGGGCGAGAGCCTCGAGGACCTGGGCATCCGCCAGGACGACGTCCGCGTCACCGGCTTCGCGATCCAGACGCGCATCACGACGGAGGACCCGGCCAACGGGTTCCTCCCCGACACGGGCCGCATCGTCGCGTACCGCTCGCCGGGCGGCGCGGGCATCCGCCTCGACGGCGCGACCGGCATGGCGGGCAACGTCATCACCGGCCACTTCGACTCGATGCTGGTCAAGCTCACGTGCCGCGGCCAGGACTTCGCGACGGCCTCGCGCCGCGCGCTGCGTGCCCTCGCCGAGTTCCGCATCCGCGGCGTCACGTCGAACATCCAGTTCCTGCGCGCGGTGCTGTCGCACCCCGAGTTCCAGGCGGGCGGCGTCACCACCGCGTTCATCGAGCGCCACCCCGAGCTGCTCGACGTCGCGACCACGCCCGACCGGTCGACCAAGCTGCTGGCCTTCCTGGGCCACACCACGGTCAACCGTCCGTTCGGCGAGCACGCGGAGACCTTCGTGCGTCCCGCCGACAAGCTGCCGACCATCGACCTGGACGCCGAGCCGCAGGCCGGCTCGCGCCAGCGCCTGCTCGAGCTGGGCCCCGAGGGCTTCGCCAAGGCGCTGCGTGAGCAGAGCCAGCTGGCCGTCACCGAGACGACGATGCGCGACGCGCACCAGTCGCTCCTCGCGACCCGCGTGCGCACCTACGACCTGCTCGCGGCGGCCGGCCACACGGCCCGCATGACCCCCGAGCTGCTCTCGGTCGAGTGCTGGGGCGGCGCGACCTACGACGTCGCGATGCGCTTCCTGTCCGAGGACCCGTGGATCCGCCTCGAGGACCTGCGCGCGAAGATGCCCAACATCGCGCTGCAGATGCTCCTGCGCGGCCGCAACACGGTCGGCTACACGCCGTACCCGGACGAGGTCGCCCGCGCCTTCGTCGAGGAGGCCGCCGCCACCGGCATCGACATCTTCCGCATCTTCGACGCCCTCAACGACGTCGACCAGATGCGGCCGGCGATCGAGGCCGTCCGCGCCACGGGCACCGCGGTCGCCGAGGCGACGCTGTGCTACACGGGCAACATGATCTCGCCGAGCGAGAAGCTGTACACGCTCGACTACTACCTGCGCCTCGCGGACCAGCTCGTCGAGGCCGGCGCGCACATGCTCGCCATCAAGGACATGGCGGGCCTGCTGCGTCCCGCGGCTGCGTTCATGCTGGTGTCCGCGCTGCGCGAGCGCTTCGACCTGCCGGTGCACCTGCACACGCACGACACCGCGGGCGGCCAGATCGGCACGCTCCTCGCTGCCGCCGAGGCGGGCGTCGACGCGGTCGACGTCGCCAACGCCGCGATGGCGGGCACCACGTCGCAGCCTCCGATGTCGGCGCTCATCGCGGCGCTCGAGCACACCACGCGCGACACCGGCATCTCGCTGGCCGCGGCGCAGGACCTCGAGCCGTACTGGGAGTCGGTCCGCCGCCTGTACGCACCGTTCGAGTCCGGCCTGCCGGGTCCGACGGGCCGCGTCTACCACCACGAGATCCCGGGCGGCCAGCTGTCCAACCTGCGCCAGCAGGCGATCTCGCTGGGCCTCGCGGACAAGTTCGAGGCGATCGAGGACATGTACGCCGCCGCGAACCGCATCCTCGGCAACCTCGTCAAGGTCACCCCCTCGTCGAAGGTGGTCGGCGACCTCGCCCTCCACCTCGTCGCGAACGACGCCGACCCGGCCGACTTCGAGGAGAACCCCGACAAGTACGACCTGCCCGACTCCGTCATCGGCTTCCTCGCGGGCGAGCTGGGCGACCCGCCCGGCGGCTGGCCCGAGCCGTTCCGCACCAAGGCGCTCCAGGGCCGCACCATCGAGCGGAAGATGGCCGAGCTCACCGAAGACGACCGCCACGTCCTCGCGCAGGAGGGCGAGCCGCGGCGCCGCCGGCTCAACCACCTGCTGTTCGCCGGGCCGGCCAAGGAGTTCGACCAGGCGATCGACAAGTACGGCGACATCTCCGTCATCGACACGTTCCACTACCTCTACGGCCTCACCGAGGGCTCGGGCGAGGAGGCGGTGATCGAGCTGCACCGCGGTGTCAAGCTCATCGCGTCGATCGAGGCGATCGGCGAGCCGGACTCCCACGGCGAGCGCACCGTCATCTTCAACTTCAACGGCTCCATCCGGCCGCTCCAGGTCCGCGATCTGTCCGCCAAGGTCGACGTGGTCGAGCGCGAGCGCGCCGACTCGTCGCGGCCCGGCCACATCGCGTCGCCCTTCACCGGCCTCGTCACGCCGCGCGTGGCCGAGGGCGACGAGGTCGAGGCTGGCCAGACCGTCGCGGTCATCGAGGCCATGAAGATGGAGTCCTCCATCACGTCGCCCGTCGCGGGCACGGTCCAGCGGGTCGTCATCGGGGGATCGCAGTCCCTCGCGGGCGGCGACCTGGTCCTCGTGATCGAATAGCTCCTGTCGGGGACCATCGTCCCGTCGGTGCGTGCCGGCACCACGGGACGATGGATCCGCACACCCCGGAGGAGGTCACCATGAAGGTGCTGGTAGCTGTCGGATCCAAGTACGGAGCCACGCGCGAGGTCGCGCGGCGCATCGCGGACGAGCTCCGCGAGCGGGGCTTCGAGGTGGATCTTCAGGACGCATGCGACGTGCAGGGCGTCCACTACTACGAGGCGGTCGTGCTCGGCTCGGCCGTGTACGGCGGGCTGTGGCGCCGCGACGCCTCGTACCTGGTCAAGGAGCACCTCGCGGAGCTCAAGGCCAAGGACGTGTGGCTGTTCTCGGTCGGCATGGAGACCGTGGTCGAGCCCGGCCAGCCGCTCGACGAGGCCGACGGCTTCGCGCGCGACATCGACGCCCACGACCACGCCCGCTTCCCCGGCGCGCTCGACTGGGACAAGCTCAACGTCGGCGAGAAGGCCCTCATCAAGGTCCTCAACCCGCCCAAGGGCGACTTCCGCGACTTCACCGCGGTGCGTGAGTGGGCCGCCGGCGTCGCGGACCAGCTGGAGTCCATCGCCGCGCAGTAGCGCATCTCACATCCGCGTCACGAAGGCCGTTCCCCCTGGTGGGAGCGGCCTTCGTCGCGAGCGGGCGGGGGACGATGCGACACCCGGCCAGGGTGGCCGGCCGCCGCTCCGCGCGGGGGTAGGTTGGAGACAGGTCCCCACCTGGCAGCGAGGCCGGTGCGACCCATCGTGCCTCGCCGAACGACTCAACGGAGAGTTCATGTTCACCGCAACCGCGGCCGCGACCACCCTCATCGCGGCGACCCCTGCCACCTCGCACGCCTTCGAGCCGGGCTTCTACCTCATGATCCTGCTCGTCCTGGGCGGGGTCGTCGGGACCATCACCACGGCGGTGCAGAACCGCCACCGCAGGCACCGTGGCCTGCCGCGCGGCGTCCGGCTGCGCTGAGGCGCGCGCGGCCCGCGGGGGAGGTCAGCAGCAGCCGCCGTCGGCGGTCGAGCACACGCCGGTCTCCGGCAGGACGAGCTCGACCGCGAGGGCCGAGGCGACGTCCCCCGCGAGCCACGCGACCACCGAGCGCACCTGCTCGTAGCCCGTCTTGAGCAGGAACGTCGGGGCTCGACCGTAGGACTTCATGCCGACGATGAACAGACCCTGCTCGGGGTGCGCGAGCTCGCGGTAGCCGTGCGGCTCGACCGTGCCGCACGAGTGCTCGTTGGGGTCGATCATCGGCGCGAGCCGGCGGGGCGCCTCGACGATCTCGTCGAGCTCGAGCCGGACCTCGCGGTACATGTCGAGCGCGGGGCGGAAGCCCGTCGCGTTCACCACCAGGTCGGTGCGGTGCTCGGCGAGCGACCCGCCACGCCGGCCCACCAGCACGACGTCGTCCCCGTCGCTCCGCGCGCCCACGGTCTCGAAGCCGTCGAGCAGCGTGACCCGGCCGTCGGCGACGGCGCGGCGGGCACGCACGCCGAGCGACGCGCGCCCGGGCAGCCCGTCCGTCTCCGCGTCGGTGACCCGGTCGGGGGAGGCGGAGCGGATCGCCCACGTGACGGTGGCACCGGGCTCGTCGCGCGCGAGCGAGGCGAGCGCGATGACGGTGTTGGCGGCGGAGTGGCCGGCGCCCACCACCGTCGTGCGGCGGCCCGCGAAGACGGCGCGGTCGGCACCAAGCACGTCGGGCAGCGCCGGCAGCACCCGGTCCGCCACCTCGGCGAGGCCCGGGAGCGTCAGGCCGTTGGATGCGAGCGCGTTGGGGGTGAGCCAGCTGCCGGACGCGTCGATCACGGCCCGGTACGCGCCATCCGCGACGGCTCCCGACGCATCGAGCGTGCGCACGGTGAACGGCGCGCCGGCGCGACCGCGCGTGCGGGTGCGGTCCATACCCTCGCGCGCGACGTCGGTCACGGCGACGCCGAGCCGGATGCGCTCGGCGATGCCGGGGAGCGCGGCCAGCGGCGCGAGGTAGCCCGCGACGAGCTCGGCGCCCGAGGGGGCGCGGTCGGGCTGGTCGAGCGACCAGCCGTGCGCCTCGAGCAGCTCCTGCGCGACGGGGTCGACGAGGTGGCGCCAGGGCGAGAACAGCCGCGTGTGACCCCACGCGCGCACGCTAGCCGCCACGGTGTCGCCCGCCTCGAGGACCTCGAACGGGAGGCCGCGGCGCAGCAGGTGCGCGGCGGCCGCCAGCCCGACCGGCCCGGCTCCGATGATCGCGATCGGGAGGTGGGCGTTCGCGAGGCCCGTCGAGGGGCGCGGGGTGAGGTCGATCAGGGTCATGCCCGGAGTGTGCCTGCCTCTATCGATGACTGTCAATATCGACTACTGTCGATGTCATGACCGAGATCGAGCTCACCGACGTGTCCGCCGCGTGCGCCACGTCGCTGGTCGGCGAACCGCTGACCGAGGAGGCCGCGGCGGAGCTGGCCCACACGATGAAGGCGCTCGCCGACCCGGCGCGGCTGCGGCTGCTGTCGATCGTGGCGGCGTCCGCCGGGGGAGAGGCGTGCGTATGCGACCTCACGGAGCCCGTGGGGCTCAGCCAGCCGACCGTGTCCCATCACCTCAAGGTGCTGACGGATGCGGGCTTCCTCAGCCGTGCGAAGCGGGGCACGTTGGCGTACTACGCGCTCGTGCCCGGCGCCCTCGACCGGGTGTCGCGCGCGCTGGGCACGGCGTGAGCGGCGCACGGGCGCGCGCGCTCGGGGCGGAGCTCCTCGGCACGGCCCTGCTCGTGACGGTGGTGGTGGGCTCCGGCATCGCCGCGGCGTCGCTGTCGCCGGGCGACGTGGGCCTCCAGCTGCTCGAGAACGCGATCGCGACCGCGCTGGGTCTCACGGTGCTCATCCTCATGCTCGGCCCCGTCTCGGGCGCGCACCTCAACCCGGTGGTGTCGCTGGCCGACTGGTTCCTCGGGCGCCGCGCGGGTCGCGGCCTCACGCTCGGCGAGGTGGGCGGTTACGCGATCGCCCAGGTGCTCGGCGGGATCGCGGGCGCGGTGCTCGCGAACCTCATGTTCGACGTGCCCACCGCGATCTCGACGACCGCACGCGCGACCGGCCCGCACCTGCTCGCTGAGGTGGTCGCGACCGCGGGCCTCGTGCTGATCATCTTCGCGCTCGCCCGGTCGGGTCGCGGGGCCCTCGCGGCGCCCGCCGTCGGCGCATACATCGGTGCGGCCTACTGGTTCACCAGCTCGACCTCGTTCGCGAACCCCGCGGTGACCGTCGGCCGCGTGTTCTCCGACACGTTCGCGGGCATCGCGCCGGCGTCCGTCGCGCCGTTCATCGCCGCCCAGCTGGTCGGCCTCGCGGTGGGCGTCGCGCTCACCCTCGCGTTCTACCCGCACGCCGGCGAGGCCGCCGACGCAGTGGTGGTGCCCCCCGAGGCGGACGACGCCGGTCAGATGCCGGTGGTGCAGTCGTCGTAGGCGGCGCGCGCGACCTCGAGGTGCAGGCGCGCGTGCGAGGCGAACTCGTGGATGGTGTCCAGGTCGCTCGACTCGAGCGCGAGCGTCGCCCAGCCGATGAGGCGCTGCGGGTGCGAGGACAGCCCGGGGAACGTGTTGAGGTCCGCGCGCCACTCCTCGATCGCGGCGACCGCCTGGTCCCACCGCTCGCTCGGCCGCTCCCAGGAGCCGCCGAGGACGTCGCGCTCGACGCACGCGTTGACGGCCGGGTCGCGCACCAGTCCCGGCTGGCCATCACGCCCGGGCAGCAGGCCGACGGCCACCGCGCCGAGCGTCTCGCCGTCACCGTCCGCGTCGCCGTAGAACGGCGCGTCGGGCCCGAGCACGAGGTTGCGGGCGGCCTCGGCGGCGGCGTGCGCCTCCGCGGGGGTCGCGGCGTCGGCCCAGTCCGCGACGGCCTGGTCGACCTGCGCGAGGCGCGCGGCGATGTCCTCGGGCATGTCCGAGGCGGGGGAGGGCGTGCAGGCGGCCAGCAGCATGGCCGGGACCAGGAGGACGAGCGCACGCCGCATGCCGCCCATGCTAGCGAGCGGGCAGGTCGACGATGCGGGTCTCGCCCGCGCGCGTGGTCAGCGCCCCGGCGGCGAACGCGCCGAGGTCCGCGTCGAGCACCGGGACGTCCTCGGGCGGCACCCACACGGCGAGGCGCGCCTGGGTGCCGTACTCGGGGGCGTCGAGCACCGCATCGTGCGTCTCGACCCACTGGTGGAGGAACGCGAGGACGCGGCCCGCCTCCGCATGCGGCACGTCGACGGCGACCGCCGTGCGCGGCGCCCGATGGACGAGGCTCGCGACATCGAGGGTCTCGGCGACCGCGCTCCCGTAGGCGCGGACCAGGCCGCCCGCACCGAGCTTGACGCCGCCGAACCACCGGCTCACCACGGCCACCACGTCGGTGACGTCGCGGCGGCGCAGCACCTCGAGCATCGGCACGCCGGCCGTGCCTGCCGGCTCGCCGTCGTCGTTGCTGCGTTGACGGTCGCCGTGGGTGCCGACGATCAGCGCCGTGCAGTGGTGGCGCGCATCCCAGCGTTGCTTGCGGATCCGCGCGATGACCGCATCGGCCTCCTCGACGGACCCGGCGGGCGCGAGGTGGGTGAGGAAGATCGACCGCTTGATCTCCAGCGTGTGCTCGACCGGCGCCGCGATGGTGCTCGGAAGAGGGGCGGAGGTCACGCAGGCAGGGTAGCGCGGGCCCTAGGGTGGGGAGTCGTGGCCAAGAAGAAGAGCAAGGTGCAGCAGCCGGCGGAGGACGTCGTGATCCAGGTCCGCGGCGTGACCGCGGAGATCGGCGAGGTGCCGGTGCTCGCGAAGGTGTCGTTCACGGCGCGCGAGCACCAGGCGGTCAAGCTGGTGGGCGCCAACGGCGCGGGCAAGACGACGCTCCTGCGCGTGCTCGCGGGCACCCTCAAGCCCAAGACGGGCACCGCGATGGTCGGCGGCGCGCCGGCCGACGAGAAGGACCCCACCTTCCGGGCCCTCGTCGCGGCGCTCATCGGCACCCCGCCGCTGGCGCACAACCTCACGCTGGCCGAGCACTTCGCGCTCATCGGGCTGTCGTGGGGTCTCGGCTCCGAGGAGGCGCGCGGGCGCGGTGGGCGAGTGCTCGACGCGTTCGGCGTGGGCGCCCTCGCGAGCCGGTTCCCGCACGAGCTGTCCTCCGGCCAGGCGCAGATGGCCGCCCTCGCGCTCACCCTCACGAGGCCGTGCGACGTGATCCTGCTCGACGAGCCCGAGCAGCGGCTCGACGCCGAGCGCGTGCTGGTGCTCGCCGAGCTGCTCGAGGCCGAGCGCGAGGACGGGGCGACGCTCGTCATCGCGAGCCACAGCGAGGCGCTCCGCGACGCGCTCACGGGCCCGACCGTCTCCCTGACCGAGGTGCGCACCACGCATGGCGACTGACCAGCTGGGCGCCTTCTGGCGCCAGTACCGGCACCGCCAGTCCGGCACGGGCGCGGGCGGCGTCGTGTACGCCATCTACGTCACCACCCTCGCGGTGCTCATCTACGGCGGCCCCGCGGTGCGCCGCCTCGGCGGCGCGCTGCACAGCCCCGACGTCGTGACATCCCTGGTCGCGCCGGGCACGGCCACGGCGCTCGGCGCCGCGCTGGGATCCGCGCTCGTCGCGGCCTTCGTCGTGGGCACCACGCGGGGCCCCGCGGTGATGCGCCCGTTCGTGGTCCACGCGCTCGTCACGTCCGACATCCCGCGCCGCCGGATCTTCCGTGGGCCGATGCTGCGGTCCACCCTGGCGCTCGTCGGGCTGTCGGTCGCGGTGTCGGCGGTCCTCCTGATCCCGCTCGCGGACGCGAAGGCGATGACCTGGGGCGCGCTCGGGGTCGGCCTCGCCGCCTCCGCGCTGTACGGGGTGCTGCTCGCGGGGGCGTGGCTCGCGGGCCAGGCCGCGACGGGTGCCGTCGTGTGGGCGGTGCCGACCGTGCTCGTCGCCCTCATCGGCCTCGGCGCGGCGGTGCCCACCGTGGGCGACGCGATGCCGTGGTCGTGGGCCGCCGCGACCTGGCCCGACGGGTCGGGCGCCGTCCCGGTCGTGCCGCTCGTCGGCCTGGGCGTGCTCGCCGTCGTCGTCGCGGCCGCGGTGCCGCTCCTGCTCGGCACGCTCGCGGGTCCCGCGCTCGTGGAGCAGGCGCGCCGCTGGGAGGGTGCGACCGTCGCGGCCACCACCGGCGACCTCGCCACCGCGATGGGCAGCTTCCGGGCCGCCCCGACGCTGGGGCGCCGCTGGCGGCTGGTGCGGGGCGCATCGTTCACCGTCGCGGTGGTGCGCGCCGACCTCGCGGCGACCCTGCGCATGCCCCTGCGCGCGCTGGTGGCGGCGCTCGCGCTCGGCGGCGGCGGATGGCTGCTGGCGTCCGCGCCGGACGCGCCCGGGCTGCTGCACTGGGCGCTCGCCATCGCGGCGTCGCTCCTGGTGTTCGTGGGGTTGGGGCCGCTGAGCGACGGCCTGCGTCACGCGGTGCTCGCGGTGACGACGCCGCGGCTGTTCGGGATGTCGGACGATGCGCTGGTGCTGTCGCGCACCTGGGCCCCCTTCCTCGGCGGCACGGTGGTGGCCGGGGGAGCGGCCGCGGTCTCGGCGCTCACCCGCGGCGACGCGTGGTGGCCGGCGGTCGCGTTGACCGTGGTGCTGGTGGGCGTGCTGACCGTGGTGCGGCTCGACGGCGCCGCGAAGGGCTTCCCTCCGCTGTGGCTCACGGCTCCGGTGGTGACGCCGATGGGCGACCTGTCCGTGGTCGGCACGGTGCTGTGGCAGGTCGACGCGGTGATCGTGTCGGCGATCGTGGGGGCGGCGATGCTTGCCCTGTGGACGGGCTCGTCGGTGGGCACGGTCCTGCTCGTGGCGGTGGTGGGGTTCTCGCTGATCCAGTGGCGGGCGCGCCTGCGCAAGCTGTGAACGGGGCGGGTCAGGCCGGGGCGGCGCCCGACAGCCGGCGCTCGAGGATGGCCTGCGCGACCGAGCGCACCATCGCGGACCGGTCGTCGGCCAGGCGCTCGAGCGTGACGAGGTCCATGCGCGGATGACGGGCGACGGCCAGGCGCACCTCGACGGCGAGGTGGCGGGCCAGGAGTCTGATCACGGACGACGGCGCGGCGGGGTTCTCGCCGAGCATCTCGCACGTCTCCGCGTCGGCGCGGCGCGCGGTCTCGAGCATCGCGCGAGGCGGCAGGGACGGGTGGCGCACGGCGGCGTGACGGACCCGGGGCACCGCGTCGTGGGCGAGGGCCGTGAGCAGGGTGGGGCAGGCGTCCGCGTCCGCGGCGGCAAGCGCGCGCAAGGCCGGATCGGGGGAGGCGGGGGCGGTCGGCGTCATGTCACGACAGTACGGACGGGGGAGGGGCCGCGCCAGGGACCACCGGCCCACGCGCCCGGGGCCGCCTCGCCAGTCGACGAAGCGCCCCGAACGCCGGCCCCCGCTACTTGACGAGCGTGAAGCCGTCGTGATCGAAGAAGTCGACGGACACGTCCATCGTGAGGTCGTCGGGGTCGCTCACGCCGTAGGCGATGGTGAAGGTGACCTTCCGCCCGGGCTGGACCGAGGTGGACGGGGAGCCGTCCACGTCCTTGGCGCTGTCGAAGACCTGCTCGGCCTCACGGTCGCCGGAAGCGACCGTGGCGTTGAAGCCCGACGGGTCGAAGGCGGCGTCGGTGCCGTTGTCGATGGTGACATCGAACGCGACGAAGTGATCACCTTGTGCGTAGGCGGAGTCGCTCGGCTCGTACGCGGTGGGCGCACCGATGGTCACGGACAGGCCGTCGTCGTAGACGTGCGCCTCGCCGAACGCACCCGTCGCGTCGCTCGACGCGGCGCTCGCATCGGCGCCGTCGCCGGCCGTGTTGTCCGTGTAGGTGCCGTCGTCCGGCCCCATCTCCATCTTGATCGACCAGCCTGCCGGCGCGACGAAGTCGTCGTCGGAGTCGGCCTGCGACAGCGCGGCGGACCAGAACGCATCGGCGTCGAGCTGCTCGTCGCCGTCCCACGTGGTGATCCGCACGAAGGCGCCGTCGGCGACCACCACGAGGCCGTCGTCGCCGAAGATGTTCAGCATCGCGGCGCCGTCCGCGCCGTCGCCGAGCGAGTCGCCGATCACGGCGTTCATGTCGATGCCGTCGAGGAAGCCCTGCTCCTTGATGCAGTCGCCGAGGTCGGTGCCGAGGTCGAGCGGGCTGTCGGCATCGGTGTTCCACGGCGCCTGGATCGCGAGCACCTCGCCGTCGGCGGAGAGGGTGAAGTCGCCGTCCGCGCACTCGTCGACCACCCTCTGCGCGGCGGTGCGGGCGTCAGAGCTCTCGGTGGTGGTGCCCGCGGGCGTCGCGGCGTCGCCCGCCGATCCGTCGGCGGCATCGCCGGAGCTGCAAGCCGTGAGCGCGGTCAGCGCGAACACGCCGCCCGCGACGATCGAGGTGGCGCGGCGCGCGGTGAGGCTGGTCATGGTGGGGTCCTCCCGGTAGGTGATGAAGCACGGTCGGCCGCGGCTGATGCGACCGACGGGCGATTCTTTCACCGATACAAGTATCGTCACCGGGACCTAGGGAGGGGTTCAGGCCGCGTCGCGCAGGTGCTCCTCGACGACCGTGAGCGCGCGCGACAGGGCGGCGGCGCCGGGGGCCGCCTCCTGGTCCTCGGGGCTGCGCCAGCGCGCGGCCACCTCGATCTGCAGGCCCGCGAGGCCGAGGTGCCGCTGGGCGAGGCTCGTGACGGTGTAGTGCGGGCTGGCGTCGAAGGGGGAGTCGACGGCGACGGTGAAGGGCTCGAGCTCGGCGCGCAGGATCTCGACGGCGAGGTTCTCGAGCGTGCCGGGGTGGGGTCCGGTGCCGAGGCAGAAGTCGGGACCGTGGTGGTCGCCCATGCCGTGGATGTCGATGAGCATGCGCGCGGGCTCGCGGAGCTCGCGCAGGTGGCGGGTGAACTCGTCATCGCGCTCGTCCCACGTGTCCCACTCGGTCCGCCCGCCCGTCGACACCACCGCCGACACGTGCGCAACCTCGCTCGCGAGGAGCGTGAGCGATCCGGTGTGGAGGTCGGCCGCCTTCATGGTTCCGGCGCGGTAGTGCGGGGTGCCGTGCGGGGCGGTGAGCACCACCGCGGTCCCGCGATCGACCAGGAGGGCGGGCCCGTCCTCGCGACGAACCTGGTGGCGCGCCGTGCCGAACTCGGTGGCCAGCTCGCGCCAGCGAGAGGAGATCTCGACAACGTCGGCCAGGGGCTCGATCAGGGTCGTCTGGGCCTCGTCTGTGTGGGTCATCGGCGGTTTCTCCAGCCTTCTCAGGGTGGTCTGCACACGTGGTCCGAAGTGACCAGGATACCGGCTCGCGCCCGCTACCAGGCATAACGTCGATCCTCGGCGTGGTGCGGGATGCGCGCGAGAAGGCTCCGGGGGTGGCGCCGACGATCTGAGACTCCTGGTAGATACGCGGTTGCGGCGGGGGAGGGGCCTACTCTGGCGCCATGGATTCACGCCGCCTCGCGCAGACGCGAGCGGGCTACGACCCGGTGGCGCGGGCCTACGCGGCGAGCCTCCCGGACACGAGCTTCGAGGCGCAGCAGGACATGGCGATGGTCGATCGGTTCGCGGGCGAGCTGCCGCCGTCGGCGACGGTGCTCGACGCGGGTTGCGGCGCGGGCCGCATGCTCGCCTACGTTCGCTCGCGCGTTGCGGGGGTGACGCTCGCGGGAGTCGACCTGTCCGCGAGGATGCTGGACGAGGCGCGGCGAGCCGACCCGCTCGCGGAGCTCACGGTCGCGGACATCGCGGACCTGCCGTACGCCGACGACTCCGTTGACGGAGTCCTGGCGTGGTACTCGATCATCCATACGCCGTCGGGCGACCTCCCGGCACTGGCAGCCGAGCTCCACCGGGTGACGCGTCCCGGTGGCGTCGTGCTGATCGGATTCCAATCGGGAACCGGGCGGCGCGAGATCGCCGGTGCGTACGGCCACGACGTGGCGCTCACGGCGTTCCTGCATCGCACGGCGGACGTCGCGGATGCTCTCGTCGCCGCCGGGTTCGCGATCGACACCGTGCTCGACCGGGAGCCGAGAACGACCGAGCGGCATCCTCAGGGATTCGTGTTGGCGCGAGCACGGTGAGGGAGGGCCCCTCCCGGCGCGCTTCACCCTTGAGTTGACATAATGCGCATTATCGGCGTTCTGTCAGGCGAGGCGAGCGGGGTCGGCGACGTGCCTCACATGGGCCGCCACGGATCGACCACCGCAACGCCGAGCCTCTCGAAGTCCCGCACATTGCGCGTGACCACGGCCAGCCCGTGCGCAGCCGCCGTCGCGGCGATCAGTGCATCGACCACCGGCGCGGGATCCGGCACCTGGAGCTGCGCCGCTCGCTCCGCGACGTCGGCGTCGACGGCCAGGACGCGCCCGGCGAACGCCGGTGCCACCTGCGTGTCGAGCCACCTGCGGAGGCTCGCTCCCTGCGCGGGATCCGTCCGCTCTCGCTGCAGCACCCCGCGCTCGAGCTCGTACAGACACATCGCCGACGTGTGCATGAGCTCCGGCGGCTGCCCATCGGCCCACGCGAATACGTGCATGTTCACGCTCGAGCGCGCCTTGCGAAGCTCTGAGATCACGTTGGTGTCGACCAGGAACATCACAGGTCCACGGGGCGTGCCTCGAGGGCCGCGCGGGGCGGGTCGAAGTCGATGTCGCTGTCCGTGCTCAGTGCGCGTGCGAGCGACTTCCCGCGCGTGTGGGATGCGAACTCGTCATATGCGAGCAGCACGTACGCCGCACGTCCACGGTTGGTGATGATGACTGGGCCACCGGAGTCCGCGGCACGCATCGCCGCCGAGGGATTCTGGTTGAACTCCCGCGCGCTGATGGCGTTCATGACGGCCACCTCCTCTGTAGTGACATCACTACATTAAGCCGGCGTCTCGCCTTCCGACAAGGCGTGCACCGCATCGTCCGCCGTGTCGCCCAGCACGCGACCCAGCGCCTGGAGGCCGCTGAGCAGGTCGGCCCGATCCGCCCCGCTCAGCCCCGCCAGGATGCGCGTCTCGTTGGCGGCGTGCGCGTCATGCGTGGCCTCGTGAGCCGCGCGGCCGGTCTCGGTGAGGCGCACACGGACGATGCGCCTGTCGGCCTCGTCACGATGTCGCGTGACGAACCCGCGCGCCTCGAGCCGCTGGATGCGATGCGTCGTGGTGCCCGACGTGATGAGCAACGCGCGATCCAGCTCGCCGGGCGTGAGCTCGTACGGCGCACCGGACCGCCGCAACGCCGACAGCACGTCGAACTCCCAGGACTGCAGGCCGTGCTCGGCGAACACCCGGTCGAGCCGCACCTGGACCAGCGCCGCGTAGCGCGACAGCCTGCCGATCACCGCAAGCGCGCTCACGTCGAGGTCGGGACGCTCGCGCGCCCACGCCTCGAGGATGCCGTCGATCGCGTCTGCCTCCCGTGAAACCATGCGCCCATCCTGCCAGCGGAATATCTTGACGTCGAGATACGTCTATTATCTTGACTTCAAGATTTATCGGACGGCTCTCATGACTCCCACGCGCACCCTCGCCCTCACCTCGCTCGCGCCGCTGGTGTGGGGCACCTCCTACCTCGTCACCACCGAGCTCCTGCCGGACGGACGACCGCTGCTCACCGCGACCCTGCGCGCCCTGCCCGCCGGACTCGTCCTGCTGGCGATCACCCGGACCCTCCCCCGCGGCGCCTGGTGGTGGAAGGCGACCGTCCTGGGCACCCTCAACATCGGTGCGTTCTTCGCGCTCATGTTCGTGGCGGCGTACCGCCTCCCCGGCGGCGTCGCCGCGACCCTCGCCGCCGTGCACCCGCTGCTCGTGACCGCCCTGGCAGGCGCGGTGCTCCACGAGAGGGTCGCTCCCCTGGCGCGCGCCGCGGCCGGCGCGGGCGTGATCGGCGTCGCCATGCTGGTCCTCACTCCCGGCGCCCGGATGGACGCGTGGGGCGTGCTCGCGGGGCTCGGCTCGGCGGCGGCGACCGCCTCGGGCGTGCTGCTGACCAAGCGCTGGGGGCGGCCGGTCCCGCTGCTCGCCTTCACGGGCTGGCAGCTGGTCGCAGGCGGCCTCGTGCTCGTGGTCCCGACCCTTCTCCTCGAGGGGCCACTCCCCCACCTCACCGGCACGAACCTGCTGGGCTATGCGTGGCTCGCCATCCCGGGCACCGCGCTGGCGTATCTGGCCTGGTTCTCCGGCATCCTCAGGCTCCCCGCGAGCCGGGTCAGCCTGCTGAGCTTCCTCACGCCGCTGACGGCGGGGGTCTTGGGCTGGGTCCTGCTGGGCCAGGCGCTCGCGCCGCTGCAGCTGGCCGGCGCGGCACTGATCCTCGTCGCGGTCGGCGTGGGCGCGTACGCGAGCCGACCCGCGCATCGTCCCGTGCCGGAGGGGCGCCCGACGCGGGAGCCCGCGCTCACGCGCTGACGACGCGGACCGGCTCCCCGTAGCCTGCGAGCTTCATGTCGACCGTGACGAGCGGGAGGCGCTCGACGCGGGCCTGAGCGACGAGCACCCGGTCGAACGGGTCGCGATGGATGCCAGGCAGCGCACGGACTTCCGCGGCGTGCTCGCCCGTGATGGCGACCTCCTCGAAGCCGTTGGCGAGCAGGCCGCGGCGAAGCGCCGCCGGCTCGACGTCGAAGTCGGGACGCCCGAGATCCGCCTTGATGGCCACCTCCCAGATGCTTGCCGCGGAGAAGCACGGCTCGGTCGAGTCCGCGAGGGCGACGGCGCGGAGGTCGCCGGCGAGGCGAGGGTGGTCCGTCGCGATCCAGAGCAGCACGTGGGTGTCGAACAGCGTGCGCATCACCTTCCCTCGAACAGGGCGACGGCGTCGTCGACCCCCCAGTCGTCGAAGTCGTCGGGGATGGTCGCCGCGAGGAAGCCGACCCGCGCGGGCGTCGCCGGCGCGTCGACCGGCACCAGGCGCGCGACCGGCACGCCGGCGCGGGCGATGACGATGGTCTCGCCACCCTCGGTCGCGGCGACGAGGCGCGACAGCTGCGTCTTCGCCTCATGGATGTTGACCGTGCGCATGGCGCGGACCTCCTCGGGAGTGGACTAAGGCTGCTTGGCTAAGTCTAACGCGGCGCCCCGCCGCGTCCACCCTTGCCTCGGCGACCCGATTCCCACCCCGAACCAGGAACAACTCACCCGCTACGCTCGTTATGTCCGCGTGCAGGCGCCCGCCTGCGGGAAGGAGGACGCCATGGCTGACCGCGCGCTTCGAGGGATGCGACTGGGTACCCAGTCGATGGAATCGATCCACAACGCCGAGCTCGCCGAGCGCATCGAGGTCCACTACGACTGCCCCAACGGGCACGTGGTGTCGATGCCGTTCTCGGTCGAGGCGGACGTCCCCCTCTCGTGGGAGTGCCACTGCGGCGCCCTCGCGCTGCTGAGGGACGGCGACCGCCCCGAGCCCAAGGAGGTCAAGCCCCAGCGCACCCATTGGGACATGCTGCTGGAGCGCCGGACCATCCCCGAGCTGGAGGAGCTGCTCGAGGAGCGACTCGAGCTTCTCCGCGCCAGCCGGCGCTAGATCCCGAGAGACGTCACGGGCCCCGTCATCCGGCGGGGCCCGTTCTCATGCCCGGGAACGTCCGGGCAGCAGGTCGGCGAGCTGGTGGGCACGATGCGCGACGCCCCACGCGGTGACCTTCACCAGGGCCTCGCGGATGATCGCGCCGCTCATCTTGGACTCCCCCGCCTCCCGCTCGACGAACGTGATGGGCACCTCCGCGACCGTGCCGCCCGCGCGCAGCACGCGCCAGGCCATGTCGATCTGGAAGCAGTAGCCCTGCGACTCGACGTCGCCCAGCGCGAGGCGGCGCAGCACGTCGGCGCGGTAGACGCGGAAGCCGGCCGTCGCATCGTGCACCCTCAGGCCCAGCGCGAGCCGCACGTACGTGTTCGCGCCCGTGGACAGCAGCAGGCGGTGGCGCGGCCAGTTGACCACGCTGCCGCCGGGGATCCAGCGGGAGCCGATCACCAGGTCGGCGGACGATGCGCGCGCGAGCAGGGTGGGCAGGTCCCGTCCGCGGTGGGAGCCGTCCGCGTCCATCTCGCACAGCAGGTCGTAGCCGCGGTCAAGCCCCCACGCGAAGCCGGCGAGGTAGGCGGCGCCGAGCCCGTTCTTGGCGGTGCGACGCAGGACGTGGATGCGGCCGTCCGTCTCTGACGCGGCCTGCGCCCAGTCGCCGGTGCCGTCGGGCGAGCCGTCGTCGACGACGAGGATGTCGACCTCGGGCGCGGCGCCGTGGACGGCCGAGATCTGGCGCGGCAGCGACTCGCGCTCGTTGTAGGTGGGGATGATGACGAGGGTCCTCACCAGTCGTACCTCGCGGCGATGCGGGCGCGGATCGCGAGGCCCGCGATCAGGGCCGGGACCAGGAGGAACGCCCAGCCGGTGAACCAGCCGACGCGGGTCGCGGGCGTGAGCGACGTGCGCAGGCCGACACGCTCGACCATGTGGTCGGCGGTGAAGAGCTCGGTCTCGTCGACGATGCGCCCGGACGGGTCGACCACGGCGCTCACGCCGACCGTGGAGATCTGGATGGCCCAGCGGCCGGACTCGATCGCGCGCATGCGGGTCATCTGGAGCTGCTGCGTGCTCTCGGCGGTGCGGCCGAACGTGGCGTTGTTGGTGGGCACGATGAGGAGCTCGGCGCCCTTGGCGACGGCGTCGCGCACGATCGAGTCGTAGGCGACCTCGAAGCAGATGGGGGTCGCGACGCGTACCGCGCCGTCCTTGAACGGCACGTCGATGACGGCAGGCCCGGTCCCGGGGAGCATGTCGGTGACCTGGTCCACGATGGGCGCGAACAGGCGCGCGATGCTGCGCATGGGGACGTACTCGGCGAACGGCGCGGGCCGCTGCTTCGAGTACGTGTCGAGCACGGTGCCGTTCTTCCCGTACAGCAGCATCGTGTTGTAGCGGCCGTTCACTGGCGTGTAGTCGACGGTGCCGAGCAGCAGCGGCGCGTGGACGGCCGCGATGGCCTCCTGGACGGCCGCGTCGGACTCCGCGTCCACGCGGGGGTCGATGTCGGTGGCGTTCTCGGGCCACACCACCAGGTCGACGGGGTTGTCGGCGATGTCCTCGGCGAGGCGCTTGGTCTCCGCGAGGTGGTTCTCGGTGACGAGCCGCGCCTGGGCGAACGACTCGAGCCCCAGGTCGGGCACGTTGCCCTGGACGGCCGCCACGCGCATCGTCCCATCCTCCGCCTGGTTGTCGAGCGGGACCAGCCAGCCAGCGCCCAGGACGCCGAGCGCGAGCACGGGGGCGAGGGCCGCGATCACGAGGCGGCGGGTGCGTGCCGCCTCCCACGCGAGCCCGAGGAGGGCTCCGGTGAGCACGGCCGCGAACGTGACCAGCGGGACGCCGCCGAGCCAGGCGAGGCGCGCGAGCGGCACGTCCGGGAACGCGTAGCCGATGCGACCCCACGGGAAGCCGCCGAACGGCACCAGGCCGCGCAGCTGCTCCGCGGCGACCCACAGGCCGGCGAAGACGAGCGTCTCGGCCCAGCGGTGCGCGTCGAGGATGCCGGAGCGGCGCACGTGCGCCCACGCGCCGGCCATGAGCGCCCACGCGACCGCCTCGGCGGCGCTCAGCGCGATCCACGGGATGGCGCCGACCGCGAAGTCGGCCCACCACAGGTGCGGCAGCATGAACACGAACCCGTACACCCACCCCAGGCCGCAGGCCCGCCACGCGGTGGCGCCCTCGAGCACCCACCACAGGACGGCGACCGAGACGGGCGCGAGCGCCCACCAGCCGGTGTCGGGGAAGGCCAGGTTGAGGGCGAACCCCGCGGCGGCGGCCAGCAGGAGGTTCCTCAGTCCGGTCAGCACCAGGCAACCCTATGCGGTTCCGGGTGGTGCGGCGTGCAGGCATGCCCCGGCCGGGATCAGTACGCGACCACTCCCCTGCGCATCGCCTTGGTGGCCGCGATCGCCGAGGCGCGGGTGCCGGCGGTCGGCGCGATGTCCTCGATCTGCTCGAGCGCGTCGATCACCTGCTTGCACCAGCGCACCATGTCGCCGGGCGCGATCTCCGAGCCCTTGAGCACGGCGTCGAGGCCCTTGCCCTGGGCCCAGCCGTGGATGGGTCCGACGATGCCCCAGTGGGGCGCGGGCAGGTCGGGAAGGCCGCGCTCGCGCTGCATGTCGTCGATCCGCGACCACAGCCGCACGGTCTCCTTGAGGGCCCGCCCGAGGACGCCGTTGGGGCCGCCGGGCACGTGCGGGGCAGAGCTCTCGTCCGCGCGTCGCCCCTGGTAGAGCAGCGTCGAGACGGCGGCGGCGAGGGCAGGCGGGTGCAGACCCTCCCACGCGCCGGTGCGCAGCGCCTCGGCGATCACGATGTCGTTCTCGGCGTACAGGCGCCGCATCATCTCGCCGTGCTTGGTGAGCTCGGGCGCGCCGTCCACCATCTCGACGTAGTCCAGCGCGTCGAGGATCTGCAGGCGCCTGTCGAACACGCGCGCGATCGATCCGGTGGCGCGCTGGATCTCGCCCGTGACGCGGTCCTTGTCGCGCAGGGTGCGGTGATAGCGCTCGGCCCAGCGGGCGTGCGCCTCCCGGTCGGGGCACTGGTGGCACGGGTGCTCGCGCATGAGGCGGCGCACCTCGAGCTCGGCATCCGCGGTCGCGCTCTCCACGGGATCGCGGCGGCGGGAGCGGGTCGCCTCGAAGCCGCCGCGCGCGTCGGCGATCACCTGCGCGGCCTCGCGCCGCGAGCGGGCGTTGCGCGAGTCGAACCGCCGCGGCAGACGCACCACGCCGACCGTCTCGATGCCGTGATGCAGCTCCGACACCGCGAGCCGGTGGACGCGCGCCTGCTCCGTGACCACGACGGGCCGGGGCGCGACCGGGTTGTCGTCCGGCTCCACGATGACCGCGAGCCCGGCACGGCGACCCCCGCCGACCCGCACCACGTCGCCGCGCCGCAGCGCCGCGAGGGTAGACGCGGTGGCCTCCTGGCGCGCACGCGTGGACGCCTTCGCAGCCTGCTTCTGCAGCCGGCCGAGCCGCTCGCGCAGCGCCGCGTACTCCATGAAGTCGCCCTTGTCGCAGCGCGCCGCCTCGGCGTACCCGCGCAGGGTCGACTCGAGCTCACGCGCCTTGCGGGCCTTGCCCACCACGGACTGGTCGGCCTGGTACTGCGCGAACGACATCTCGAGCACCTCGCGCGCCCGGTCCACACCGAGCTGCGCGACCAGGTTGATCGCCATGTTGTAGGTCGGCTGGAACGAGCTGATGAGCGGGTACGTGCGACGCGAGGCCAGGCGGCCCAGCTGGGTCGCGTCGAAGCCGGGGTGCTCGACCACCACGGCGTGCCCCTCGACGTCGATGCCGCGGCGTCCCGCGCGTCCGGTCAGCTGCGTGTACTCCCCCGCGGTGAGGTCCTTGTGCCCCTGCCCGTCCCACTTGACGAGCTTCTCCAGCACCACGGATCGGGCGGGCATGTTGATGCCCAGGGCGAGGGTCTCGGTCGCGTAGACGACCTTGATGAGGCCCTTGCCGAACAGCTCCTCGACGACCTCCTTGAACAGGGGGATCATGCCGGCGTGGTGCGCCGCGATGCCCGCCTCGAGGTGGTCGCGCCAGTGACCGTAGCCCAGGGCGCCCAGGTCCTCGGTGGGGATGCCCGCGCATCGTTCCTCGACGATCGCCGCGATCTCGTGCCGCTCGGCCTCCGTGGTGAGCACCATGCCTGCCGCGCGGACCTGGTCGACCGCGTCCTCGCAGCCGGCACGGGAGAACACGAACACGATCGCGGGCAGCAGCCCGTTGCGGTCGAGCACGTCGACGACGGCGAAGCGCGGCGGGGCGCGGCGGCCCTCGGGACGGCGCCCTCCGCGCGTGGGACGGCCCGCCGGCTCGCGCCGCGACCGCTTGGCGAGCGCCTCGACCTCGGGGTTGAGGCGCGGGGTGAGGCCCGGGTCCTGCGGGTCGACGCCGGGCGCGTAGAGGTCGTAGATCCCCTCGCGCAGCAGGACGTGCGGCCACAGGGGCACGGGACGATGCTCGGACACCACCACGCGCGTGTCGCCCCGGACCTCGCGCAGCCAGGCGCCGAACTCCTCGGCGTTCGACACGGTCGCCGACAGGGCGACGATCGAGGTGCGCTCGGGCAGGTGGATGATGACCTCCTCCCACACCGAGCCGCGGAAGCGGTCCGCGAGGTAGTGGACCTCGTCGAGGATCACGACGCCGAGGCGCTCGATGGTGTCGGAGCCCGCGTAGATCATGTTGCGCAGGACCTCGGTGGTCATCACCACGATGTCCGCGTCGGGATTGATGGTGGTGTCGCCCGTGAGCAGCCCCACGCGCGACGGCCCGTAGGCGCGCACGAGGTCGCGGAACTTCTGGTTGGACAGCGCCTTGATGGGCGTCGTGTAGAACGCCTTCTCGCCCTGCCCGAAGGCGTGGCGCACCGCGTACTCGCCGACCAGGGTCTTGCCGGCCCCGGTGGGTGCCGCGACCAGGACGCTGTGGCCGTCCGCGACGGCCTCGGAGGCCTCGCGCTGGAACGGGTCGAGCGGGAAGGGGAGCTCGGCCTCGAACTCCACGAGGTCGGCATGGCGGGCGCGCTCGCGCGCCGCCGCGTAGCGCTCGGCGGGGCTGGTCATGCCGTCAGGCTACTGTGCCTCCGGGCGCCGGCACGCGACCGCCGAGCACCGTCAGCGACGACGGGGCGACGGTGATGGTGACGGGCGCGGCTCCCACGAGCTCCCCGTCCGCGAACGCGGCGGGCAGGGGCCCTCCCGCCGGGTGCGGCGTGAGGGTGACGGAGTCGACCTGCTGGATGGTCACGCGCGGGTCGCCCACGTGCGAGGCGTCGCGCAGCTTGGGGAACAACCGCATCACGTGGCGGCGCGACATCGCGTCGGCGGTCGCGAGCTCGAGCCGACCGTCGACGATGCTCGACTCGGGCGACAGGATGAGCCCGCCGCCGAACACCGACGCGTTGGCGACCGCCACGAGCGTGCACGTCTGGGTCCAGGTGCGGCCGTCCGCGGTGATGGTGACGCCGTAAGGGCGGAAGCGCGGCAGCACGGCCGCGGTCGCGACCATGTACTTGAGCGGCCCGCGCGGATGCGTGAGGCCGCGGGCGTAGGAGGCGACCTCGGCGTCGAGGCCGGCCGACAGCACTGCGCCGAAGTAGCGCGGCCGGCCCGGCTCCTCCACGGCGTCGCCGGAGACCTTGCCCACGTCGACGCGGATCGTCTCGCCGCGCAGGCCCGCCTCGATGCGGGCGATCGCGGCCGGGATGTCGTGGCGCACCAGGCCGACCGACGACGCGATGTCGTCGCCCGACCCGGCCGCGACGATGCCCAGCGGCAGGTCCGTCTCGGCGCACACCTGCAGCCCCAGGTGCACCATGCCGTCCCCGCCCACCACGACCAGGGCGTCGAGCGAGGACCGATGCGCCATCGCGGCCTCGTACGACGCGGCCCAGGAGCCCCGGGACAGGTCGACCAGGCGGTGGCCGCCGGCGGCGAGCGCGGACTTGGCCTCCACGCCCCACCTGAGGCCCCGACCCGACCCCGATGTCGGATTGGTGATGATCCCGATGGTCCTCACTCGACGGCCTCACGGTCCTGTCGGCGCTCGAAGGACCGGTCGCGCAGCATGCAGATCCCGACCGCGGAGAAGTACAGCACCACCATCGGCCCCGCCATGAACAGCATCGTCACGGCGTCCGGCGTGGGCGTGAGGATCGCGGCGGCGAGGAAGATGAGGAACACGGCCCATCGCCAGCCGTGCAGCCACGTCCGCCCGCGCACGAGGCGGGTCCACGTGAGGGCGACCATCACCACGGGGAACACGAACGCGAGGCCGAACGCGAGGATGAGCCGCATCGCGAACGTCATGAACAGCTGGGCGTCCAGGAAGTTCGCCGCGCCGTCGGGCGTGAAGCCCGTGAGCACGCGGATGGCGCGCGGGAACACCCACCACCCGAACGCGACGCCGGAGAAGAACAACGGCACCGCGGCGCCGAGGAACGCGAAGGTGTAGCGCCGCTCGCGCTGGTGCAGGCCGGGGGCGACGAACGCCCACAGCTGGTACAGCCACCACGGCGCGCTCACCACGATGCCCAGCACCAGCGACATCTTGATCTGCATGTCGAGCGCGGTGGCGATGCCCGAGAAGTTGACGGTGACCAGCGCATCGTCCTGCCGCGCCGCGTCGAGCACGGGCTTCTGCAGCGCCTCGAAGACGGGCGTGTAGAGGTACCAGCCGGCCACCATGCCGAGGGCGATGCCCACGGCGGCCAGCACGATCCGCTTGCGGAACTCCCTCAGATGCTCGGCAAGCGGCATCCGAGCATCGGGGTTGTTCCGGCGAGACCTACTTGTCGCCGTCACGCGGCTCGTCCGCGGACGTCACCGCGGGCTTCTCCTCGGCAGCGGCCTTGCTGTCCGCCTGCTTGTCGTCGCCGGCGAGCGAGGTGGTCTCGTCCTTGAGGATGCGCATCGACTGGCCGAGCGAGCGCGCGAGCTGCGGCAGCTTCGGGGCGCCGAACAGCAGCAGGACGATCAGCAGGACGATGAGGATCTCGTTGCGGCCCATGCGGGGATGCTCCTTCGAAGCGGTCTGAGAGCGCTCAGTCTAGCGCTGGACGTCAAGCACCGAACGTGCCTGCCGGTGGAGCGCGTCGACCAGGCGGTTCGGCTGGATCTCACGCAGGTGCGGCGCGACGGACAGCAGGCGGCCCGCGACCCACGCGGCGTCGGCCACGTCGAACGTCGCGATCACGTCCTCCTCCGCGTCCTCGATGCGCACGCCGGGCATGTCCTCGAGCGCGAACCGGCCGGCGCGCGCGACGCGCACCGTCGCCGAGAACGCGGGCGTGAGGCTGAAGCCCGCGCTGTCCGTGGGCGGGTGCTCGACGGCGCCGTCGAGCACCTCGACCGACGCCATGCGCTCCAGGCGCAGCACCCGGTAGTCCTCGGCGCGCCGGCAGAAGCACTCGAGGTACGCGTGGCCGTCGATGACGACCAGGCGGTGCGGGTCGACGATGCGGGTGGTGCGCCGGTCCTGCGCGTCGGTGTAGTCGAGGCGCGCCTGGCGGTACCGGGAGATGGCGGACAGCAGCGCCTCGCGGAGCTCGGGCGCCACGTGGTCGTCGCCGATGACGGTGACGGGCTCGCTCAGCGCCGTGCGCAGCTTGTCGAGGGCCTGCGTGCCGGCCTCCGGCAGCGCGCCCGCCGCGCCCATGGTCGACAGCGCGCCCACGAGCGCGACCGCCTCGCGGGGCGACAGCCGCACCTGGGACACGCCGTCGTTGCGCACGAGCGCGGCGACGTCGGAGTCGTAGGCGTCGGCGGAGAAGTCGATGGGCGACCACGAGTCGCCCGGCTCGGACGCGAGCCACAGCGCGTTGATGTCCGCGCGGACCTGGTCGACGCTCACGCCGAAGTGCTCGGCGAGGTCGGAGAACGGCGTGTCGCCGTGGCGCTCGACGTAGGTGAGGATGCCCAGCATCAGCACGAGCCGGTCGCGGGCCTGCTCAGCCACGCTCCACCTCCAGCGCCGCCGTGGCGGCCTTGACGACGGCCTGAGCGAGCTCGGCCGGGGAGACGATGCGCGCGCCGCCGGCGAGCGCGAGGACCTCGGCGACCACCGCATCGGCGTGCGCGTACGCGACGTCGTAGAGGTCCCAGCCGCCGTCGACGCCCGCGGGGGTGCCGCGGCGGCGCAGCGCGTGGCCCGACTCGGGGCGCAGCGCGACGCGGGCGGTGCGGACGTCATCGCTCTCGGCGAGCGCGCCGAGCGGGATCTCCTGCGGGATCGTGTAGGCGCCGGTCTCGCCCACGGGGGCGACGGCGCCGCCGATGCGCTGCACGCGGAACGTGCGGGGCGCCTCGCGGTCGCGGTCGAAGCCGATCACGTACGCGATGCCGGCGCGCAGCACCACGCGCCACGGCTCGATGGTGCGGGTGCCCGCGCCCGAGCTCACGGAGGAGTACTCGAAGCGCACGGTCTGACGGTCGGCGACGGCCTCGACGAGCGTCGCGAACGCGTCGCCCGCGACGGCGGGCAGCGCCGCGAACGGCAGCTCGACGCGGGGGCCGTGCTCCGCCGACGAGGCAAGCTTCATGACCGCCTGGGTGGCGTCCGCGCCGAGCACGGCGCCGCGCCAGTAGTCGGTCGCGATGCCCAGCACCGCGAGCTCCGCCGCGGTGAGGTCGAGCGCCGGCATCGCCGCCTCGGCGGGGCGGATGCGGTAGCCGATCTCGTCGCCGTGGACGGGGTCCTCGACGGTCTCGATCGGCACGCCCAGCTCGCGCAGCTCCTTCTTGTCGCGCTCGAACATGCGCTCGAAGGACTGCTCGGCCTTGCGCACGTCCTCCTCGGACGCTCCGAAGGGCAGCGGCTCGTAGCCCTCGATCGTGTCGCGGATGTGGTCGCGCGTGAGGCGGTGCCGCGTCGACGACAGCCCGATGATGAGGTTGAGCAGGCGCTCCGGCTTGGAGACCTGCGCCATCAGACGCGGACCGCGAGCAGCTCGGTGGTGAGGATCGCGCGCGCCCCCACCGCGTAGAGGGCGTCCATGATGTGGTTCATCTCGGCGCGCGGCACCATGACGCGCACCGCGTGCCAGTCGGAGCCGTGCAGCGGGGTGACCGTGGGCGCCTCGAAGCCGGGGCTCACGGCGATGGCCGCGTCGAGGCGGTCCGAGGGGACGTCGTAGTCGACGAGCACGAACCGGCGGGCCGTGAGCACGCCGCGCAGGCGGCCCGTGACGATCGCGATGTCCTCGGCCGGCGCGTCCTGCGCGCGGATGAGGATCGCCTCGGAGGACAGGATGGGCTCCCCGAAGATCTCGAGGCCCGCGGCGCGCAGCGTGGTGCCCGTGGACACGACGTCCGCGACCACGTCGGCGACGCCGAGTCGCACCGAGGACTCGACGGCGCCGTCGAGGCGGACCACGCGCGCGGTCACGCCGTGCGAGGCGAGGTGCTGCTCGACCAGGCGCGGGTAGCTGGTCGCGACGCGCTGGCCCTCGATGTCCTGGATGGACGTGGCGACGCCGGGCGCGGCCGCGTAGCGGAACGTCGAGCCGCCGAACCCGAGCTCGAGGTGCTCGACCGCGTCGGCGCCCGAGTCGATGAGCAGGTCGCGGCCGGTGATGCCGGCGTCGACCGTGCCGGAGCCCACGTAGACGGCGACGTCACGGGGACGCAGGAAGAAGAACTCGACGTTGTTGCGCTCGTCCACCATCACGAGCTCACGGGGGTCGCGGCGCTGCTTGTAGCCGGCCTCCTTGAGCAGCTCGATGGCGGGGTCGGACAGGGAGCCCTTGTTGGGCACGGCGATGCGGAGCACGGCTCTCTCCTAGAGGTTCTTGTAGACGTCGTCGAGCGAGAGGCCCTTGGCGACCATCATCACCTGGGCCCAGTACAGGAGCTGGGAGATCTCCTCGGCCGCCTCGTCGGCGGTCTGGAACTCGCAGGCCATCCACGACTCGGCGGCCTCCTCCACCAGCTTCTTGCCGATGGCATGGACGCCCTTGTCGAGCATCGCCACGGTGCTCGAACCCTCGGGGCGCTCCACGGCGCGTCGCTGCAGTTCCTCGAACAGGCTCTCGAACGTCTTCACGCCGGTCAGCCTATCGGCCCTGATCCCTCATCGGTCCCCGACCCGGCGGGCGCGCAGCAGCACGGCGTCCTCCGGGGGCAGCGCCGGCACCTGGACGCCGCGCACGGCGAGCGCGCGGCCGGTGAGCGTCACCGTGCGCCCCCACCAGGCGGGCAGCGCGCGCCCGGGCGCCTCGCCCCCGGCGTCCGGGACGAGCACCCCGACCTCGTACGACGCGTCGGCGTCGAGCCCGCCGAGCCGCACGGGGCCCGCCTCCGCGGTCAGGGGCAGGCGCAGCGCCGCGATCGAGTAGACGGCCTCGCTCAGGTCCTCCGCCACGACGCCGTGGACCGCGTACGCGTCGTCGGCCAGGTCCGTGGTCACCACGGTGCCGCCGTGCAGCACCGGCCGCAGGGTCTTGTGGAGCGCCACCCAGGCGGCGATCTCGTCCCGCGCCGCCACCGCATCGTCCGCCGTCACGTCCCACTCGAGCCCCAGGTGACCGAACAACGCCGTCGCGAAGCGGAAGCCGAGCGACGCCGTGCGGCCGGTGGTGTGCGCGGCGGGCGGGCCCACGTGGGCGCCGATCATCTCCGGCGGCACGAGCAGCTGCGTCCACCGCTGGATGGACTGGCGCTCGAGCGGGTCGTTGCAGTCGGAGGCCCACACGCGGTCGGTGCGCCCGAGCACCTCGAGGTCGATGCGCGCGCCGCCGCCGGAGCACGACTCGATCTCGAGGCCGGGGAACGCCTCCCTGAGCCCGTCGATGAGGCGGTAGAACGCGAGGGTCTGCTCGCGGACGATGGGCCGGCCGGTGGCCGACGACCCCGCCTCGAGCAGCACGCGGTTGTGATCCCACTTGAGGTAGGCGGGACGCAGCTCCGCGACGAGCGCGTGGAGGCGCTCCTCGATGGACGCGTACGCGTCGGCGTGGGTGAGGTCGAGCACCTGCTGGTGGCGCTCCTCGAGCGGGAGCCGGCCGTGCCCGGCCTGCGCGATCCACTCGGGGTGGGCGCGCGCGAGGTCGGAGTCGGGGTTGATCATCTCGGGCTCGACCCACAGCCCGAACTCGAGCCCCAGGCCGCGCACGTGGTCCGCGAGGAAGCCCAGCCCGTCGGGGTAGACGCCCTCGTCGACGTGCCAGTCGCCCAGGCCCGCGTTGTCGGCGCGGCGGTGGCGGAACCAGCCGTCGTCGAGCACGAACCGCTCGGCGCCCACGGCCGCGGCCGCGTCGGCGAGCGCGAGCAGGCGCGCGTGGTCGTGATCGAAGTAGACGGCCTCCCACGTGTTGACGGTGACGGGCCGGGGACGATGCGGGTGCTCGGGCCTGGCGCGCAGCCACCGGTGGACGCGGGCGGAGGCCTCGTCGAGGCCGGTCGCGCCGTACGCGCCGTAGACCCACGGCGACGCGTAGGACTCCCCCGCCGCGAGGCGCACCTCGCCGGGCAGGAGCAGCTCCCCGCCGCCGATGAGGGAGTCGCCCGCGCGGCCGCGCTCGGCGAGGGTGCGGACGTTGCCGGACCAGGCGACGTGCGCCATCCACACCTCCCCCCGCGCGAACCCGAATGCGGGCGTGCCGGCCGCCACCAGGAAGGCCGAATCGTGGCCGGGCTTGCCCGCGCGGGACTCGCGCAGGCGCGTGCCCACCGTGAACGGGGTGCGCTGCGGGGTGCGCTCGCGCAGCCAGCGGCCCGTGAAGTCGAGCAGCTCCGCCGCGACGGGCGGCACGGGCAGCATCGGCGCGAGCGCACTCACCTCGTAGGGCTCTCCGCCGAGGCTCGTGAGCGTCGCGCGAGCGCGCAGCAGGCCTGAGGCGAGCAGCTCGATGTCGACCCGCACGCGCAGGGCGGCGTCCGCATCGTCCGCCGTGACCTCGACGCCGTCCGGGGTGCGCGCGACGTCCGTCACGACGAAGCGCGTCGAGTGGTCGCGGCCCGCGCGCGAGCCCTCGAGCCCGGGCGTGCCCAGCCATCCGTAGGAGTGCTCGGGCAGCACCGACACGGCGTGCGCCGAGTCGAGCCCGCCGAAGGCGAAGCCGCCGCGACCCGTGCTCACCAGCGCCGCGGCGGCCTCGTCGGACAGGCTCCCGAGGTCGGCGCCCCAGTGGGCGATCCGGGGCAGGCGGCCGTCGCTCAGGTCGAGCAGCACGGACACGCCGGAGGCGCGGAGATGGAGAACGTCGGTGTCCATGCCCCGAGCCTAGGGGCGGTTACAGGCCCTTCAGCACCGCGGCGGTCGCGAGGGCCGCCTCGACGGCCTCGGCGCCCTTGTCCTCGCTGGATCCGGGCAGGCCGGCACGGTCGAGGGCCTGCGCGTCGTCGTCGGTGGTGAGGATGCCGAAGCCCACGGGCGTCGCGTGGGTGCGCGCCACGTCGGTGAGTCCGCGGGTGACGGCGTCGCACACGTACTCGAAGTGCGGCGTGCCGCCGCGGATCACGACGCCGAGGCACGCGATCGCGTCGGCTCCCTTGCGGGCGAGCGCCTCCGCGACCACGGGCAGCTCGAACGCGCCCGGGACACGCGTGACGCGGTACGACGCGCCCGCCTTCTCGGCGGCGCGGATCGCGCCCGCGACCAGGCCGTCCATGACCTCGGTGTGCCAGCTGCTCGCGACGATCTCAACCGTCATGCCCTGGGCGTCGACCTCGACGGCCGGTGCTCCGGCTCCGCTCATGCGTTGTCTCCCAACAGGTGTCCCATCCGCTCGACCTTGGTGCGGAGGTAGTGCTCGTTCTCGGGGTGCGCGCCCACGCGGTGCGGGATGCGCTCGATGCAGTCCACGCCGGAGGCGCGCAGGCCCTCGACCTTGGCCGGGTTGTTCGTCAGCAGGCGGATCCGGGTCAGGCCCAGGTCGTGCAGGATCGATGCGGCCGCGCCGTACTCGCGACGGTCGACCGGCAGTCCCAGGTGGGTGTTCGCGTCGACGGTGTCGTAGCCCTGGTCCTGCAGCGCGTACGCCTGGATCTTCGCGGCGATGCCGATGCCGCGGCCCTCGTGGCCGCGCAGGTACACGACCGCGCCGCCCTCCTCGACGATCCGTGCGATGGAGGCGTCGAGCTGGGGGCCGCAGTCGCAGCGCAGCGAGCCGAACGCGTCGCCCGTGAGGCACTCGGAGTGCACGCGGACCACGGGGACGATGCCGTCCTTGGGCTCGACCACGAGCGCGACGTGCTCGTCGCCGGTGCGGGCGTCGCGGTACGCGTGGGCGGTGACCTCGCCGTGCCGGGTGGGCAGGCGCGAGGAGCCCACGTGGAGCACGCGCTCGGGGCGCGGCTCGACCGGCGGCGGCTGGTCGCCCACGGCGCGGCGGTATTCGATGAGGTCGGCGATGGTGAGGAAGGTCAGGCCGTCGCGCTCCGCGATCGCGGTGGTGTCACCCTGACGCATCATCGTGCCGTCGTCGTTCACCATCTCACCGATCACACCCACGGGCTCGAGGCCCGCCAGGCGGCACAGATCCACGCACGCCTCGGTGTGGCCGGGACGATGCAGCACTCCCCCGGGCACGGCGCGCAGCGGCAGCACGTGGCCGGGACGGATGAGGTCCTCCGCGGTGGCGTCGGGGTTCGCCAGCACCTTGAGGGTGGTGGTGCGGTCCGCCGCGGAGATGCCCGTGGTGACGCCGACGGCGGCGTCCACGGACACCGTGTACGCGGTACGGCGCGGGTCCTGGCTCGAGGGCACCATGAGCGGCAGGCTCAGCGCGTCGGCGCGCTCGGTGGGCATGGGCGCGCACAGGTAGCCCGACGAGTGGCGGATGCCCCAGGCGACCCAGTCAGCGGTCGCGGTCTGCGCGGCCATGATGAAGTCGGCCTCGTCCTCGCGGTCGCGCGAGTCGGACACGAGCACGGGCTTGCCCGCGCGCAGCTCCTCGAGCGCCTGCTCGACCAGCGCGATCACGTCGACGCTCATGCGTGCGCCGCCACGAGCTTCTCGACGTACTTCGCGACCACGTCGACCTCGACGTTGGCGCGGTCGCCCACGCGGGCGGCGCCGAAGGTGGTCTCGGCCAGCGTGGTCGGGATGAGCGACACGGTGACGCGGTTGTCGTCGAGCTCGGCGACCGTGAGGGACACGCCGTTGAGCGCGATCGACCCCTTGCGCACCACGTAGCGGGCGAGGTCGGCGGGGATCTCGAACGTGAGGTCCGTCCACTCGGCCTGCGCGTCGCGCGCCGCGAGCGTCGCGACGCCGTCGACGTGGCCCTGCATGATGTGGCCGCCCAGACGACCGCCGGCGGGCGTGGCCCGCTCGAGGTTGACCTGGGACCCGGCGACGAGGCCGCCGAGCGACGAGGTCTCGAGCGTGACGCGCATGACGTCCGCGGTCCACGTGCTGCCCTCGTGGGAGGCGACCGTGAGGCAGACGCCCTGGACCGCGATGGACTCGCCGTGGACAAGGTGGGTGAGGCCGGGGGCCTCGATGGTGAGCCGAGCGCTCGCCTCGGAACCGGTCACCTCGGTGACGGTGCCGAGGGACTCGACGATGCCGGTGAACATCTACTGCAGTCCTCTCTGGAAGAAGGCGGTGACCAGCGTATCGACGCCCAGGACGGTCGCGGTCACGTCCAGGCCCCTCAACGCTCCGCCCATGGTGGCGATTCCCAGGTCTCCCACGGCGTTCGTGCCCGAGCCGAGGATCGCCGGCGCGATGTAGGCGTGGACCTCGTCGACCAGGCCGGCCCGGAGGAACGCCGTCGTGATGGTGCCGCCGCCCTCGACGACCACCGTACGCACCTCGCGTGCCTCGAGCGCGGCGAGCGCCTCGTGTGGGTCGCGGGTGCGCAGCGCGACCGCGTGGTCGTCGCGCCACACCTTGGCGCCGAACGTGTCGGTGAGGCCCATCACGGCCCGTAACGGCTGGTGGGGGTCCGCGACGTGGGGAGGGCGGGCCGACAGCGCCGGGTCGTCGGCGCGTACCGTGCCGGTGCCGACCAGGATCGCGTCGACCTCGGCGCGCACGCCGTGGGCGTGGGCGCGGGCCTCCTCGCCCGTGATCCAGAAGCTGGTGCCGTCGGCGGCGGCGGTGCGGCCGTCGAGGGTCTGGGCCCACTTGGCGATCACCCAGGGGCGCTGGTGCGCGACGGCGCCGCGCCAGCGGCGGGTCACCGCGGCCGCGGCGTCCAGCGGCGTGAAGCGGGCGTCGATGCCGCGGGAGCGCAGCACCTCTCCCCCGCCGGCGGCCTCAGGGTTGGGGTCCTCGACGGCGTACACGACGGCGCCGATGCCCGCGCGCGTGAGCGCGTCGGTGCACGGCCCGGTGCGGCCGGTGTGGTTGCAGGGCTCGAGCGTGACGTACGCCGTGGCGCCGGTGACGTCGTTCCCGCGCCGCGCCGCATCGTCCAGCGCGGTGGGCTCGGCGTGCGGGGTGCCCGCGCCGTGGTGCCAGCCCTCGCCCAGGACCACGCCGTCGCGCGACACGATGACGCAGCCGACGCGCGGGTTGGGGCCGTACGCCGGGCCGCGCAGGGCGAGCTCGACGGCGCGGGTGAGGTGGGCGGCGTCATCCATGGACGGCCGCCTGGCCCAGCGCGCGCAGGGCCTCGATCTCGGCTCCCCGGTCCGGGGCACCGTAGATGGCGGAGCCCGCGACCAGGACGTCGCCACCCGCCTCGACCACGGTCGCGATGGTGTCGCGCGCGACGCCGCCGTCGGCCTGCAGCCAGATGTCCCGGCCCGCGGCATCGGCGGCGGCGCGCAGAGTGGTGAGCTTGGGCATCATGTCGGCCATGAACGCCTGGCCCCCGAACCCGGGCTCGACCGTCATGACGAGCACCATGTCGAGCGTGTCGAGCAGCGGCAGCACGTCCTCGACGGGGGTGCCGGGCTTGATCGCGCAGCTCGCGCGGGCGCCGAGCGAGCGGAGGTCTGCCGCGATGGTGCGCGGGTCGCGGGCGGCCTCGAGGTGGAACGTCACCGACGCGGCGCCGATCTCGGCGTAGCGCGGCGCCCAGCGGTCGGGGTCCTCGATCATGAGGTGCGCGTCGACGGGCAGCGGCGAGACCTGGGCGATGCGCTCGACCACCGGCAGCCCCAGCGTGAGGTTGGGCACGAAGTGCCCGTCCATCACGTCGACGTGGAGCCAATCGGCGTCCTTGACGGCGACGATGTCCCGCTCGAGGTTGGCGAAGTCCGCGGAGAGGATGCTCGGCGCGATCTGGATGCCCATGGGCACGAGCCTAGTGGGGGTCAGCGTTCGGCCAGGGCGCTCGCGAACGAGGGCGCGAGGGGCAGGACGGGCAGCAGCGCGGCCTGGTAGGCGTGATAGACGTCCGGCTTTCCCGGCCAGACGGTGCGGGCAGGCCGGTTCCACGGATCGAGCTCGTGGTGCCACGAGCCGTCGACGTGGTCGACCAAGCACGCGTCGGCGTAGCCCCACCAGGCGGCGGCGTCGGCGGCGTAGCGGGGCTCGCCGGTGACCTGGCGCAGCGCCTCGGCGGCGTTGACGGCCTCGGCGAGCACCCAGTGCATGCGCTCGCGGACCACGGGCGCTCCCGACCAGTCGGTGGTGTAGACGAATCCGGGCTCGCCGTCGACGTCCCAGCCGTCGGCGACGGCGCGGTCGTACAGCGCGATCGCCGCCTCACGGAGGTTGTCCGTGCCGAGCGACGCGTCGACCGAGAGCATGAGGCGCGCCCACTCGAGGCCGTGCCCGACGGTCGCGCCGTACGGGCGGAACGGGTGGGCCGGCTCGTCGCGGTGGTGCTCGAGCATCGGCGTCCAGGCGGCGTCGAAGTGCTCCGGGATGCGCCAGCCGTTGTCCCGGGCCCAGCCGGCCACGCGCGCCGCGATCCGGCCTGCGCGCACGTGCCACGCCCTGTCCCCCGTCACGTCGCCGGCCGCCAGGTACGCCTCGACGGTGTGCATGTTCGCGTTGACCCCGCGGTACGGGTCCAGGGTGGTCCACGCCGCGTCCCACTCCTCGACGGACAGGCCCTCCGCGTCGTCCCAGAACCGGGTGAGGGACGTGGCGAGCGCGTCGGCGAGCAGCGCATCGGCCCCCGGCACGTGCGCCGCGACGGCGGACGATGCGGCGAGCACCACGAACGCGTGCCCGTACGCCTGCTTCGCGGTGTCGGCGGCTGCGCCGTCGGACGCGGCCGCGAACCAGCCGCCGTGCTGGGCGTCGTGGAGCGGGCCGCGCGCCAGTGCCCGCACGCCGTGCTCGGCGATCTCCGCCAGCTCGGCGCGCGAGGGCCCGCCGGCCGCGGGAGGCTCGTCCGCGAGCAGACCGAGCGCCGCGACGTGGGTCATGCGGCACGTGATCCACAGCTCCACGGGGCGTGCGAGGTCCACGCCGCCCCGCTCGTCGAGCCAGCCGAAGCCCTCGGGGCGTCGCGACCCCGTCATGAAGCGCAGGAGGTCGGCGCGCTGCTCCGCGAGGTACGTCTCGTCACCGGGGATCGTCATGTCAACGCCACCTCTCCTCGAGGAACGCGGCCTGGCGCAGCTGCTGGTAGGCGTCGCCGCCCTCGTGGCCGTTGAAGCGGTAGGTCTCGATCGCCGCCTCGCCGCCCCACGCACGGTACGCCGCGAACACCGTCGACGGCGGGCACGTGGGGTCGCGCAGCGCGGCGGAGAACAGCGCCGGCGCGGTCGCGCGCGCGGCGTGGTGGACGCCGTCGACGTAGGCGAGCGTCGCGAGGGCCGCGTCCTCGTGGAGACGATGCACGGCCAGGTAGCGCGCCACCTCCTGGTAGGGGTCGGTGTCGGCGATGTCGATGCCGCGCTCGATGTGGCACAGGAACGGCACGTCGACGAGCGCCGCCGCGACGTCCGTGAGGCCGGCCGCCGCGATCGCGATCCCGCCGCCCTGGCTGCCGCCGGCGACCACGACCCGCGCATCGTCCACCACCGCGAGGCTGCGTGCCGCCTCGACGGCCCTCACGGCATCGGCGTAGACGCGGCGGTAGTAGTAGGTCTCGAAGTCGAGGATGCCGCGCGTCATGTATCCCGGGTGGGCGGGCGCGGCGGCGTCGCCGCCGCCCGAGGCGTCCGGCGTGTGCCCGCCGGTGCCCCACGCCGAGCCCTGGCCGCGCGTGTCCATCACCAGGTGCGCGTAGCCGGCGGTGACCCAGAACAGCCGCTCGTGCGGCATCCCGCGCCCGCCCCCGTAGCCGTTGAACTGGACGATGGTCGGCAGCGGGCCGACGGCGCCCGCCGGGGTGACGAGCCACGCGCGGATGCGGTCCCCGCCGAAGCCCGAGAAGGTGACGTCCCACACGTCCACGAGGCGCAGCGGCGACGCGACCCGCTCGAGTCGCACGTCGAGCGGGTGCGCGCGCGTCTCGGCGAGGGTCGCGGCCCAGCGGGCGTCGAAGTCGGCGGGTGCGGTGAGCACGGGCCGGTACGCCTCGAGCTGGTCGAGGGACATGTCCTGATACGGCATCGGCGCTCCTTGGGTCCATCGGGAGCGTAGCGCGGCCTATGCCAGGGGCTTCTCGAGCAACGCGAGGAACATCGCGTCCGTGCCGTGGATGTGCGTCCACAGCTGAACATGGGGACCCTCGCCCCACATGCGGGGCTCGGTGCCGGTGACCCCCGCGACGGCCTCGCGGGCGTCCCGCTGGCGCAGCGTGCTGCCGGCCACGATCTCGCGGGTCTCCGCGAGCACGGGCGAGCACGTGATGTAGGCGAGCACGCCGCCGGGGGCGAGCAGCCGCTCGGCGTTGGCGAGCAGCGCCTTCTGGAGCGCGACCAGCTCGGGCAGGTCCTCGGGCTGACGGCGCCAGCGGGACTCGGGGCGCCTCCTGAGGGCACCGAGTCCGGAGCAGGGGGCATCCAGGACGATGCGGTCGTAGGCGCCGCTCTCGCCGTACGTGGTCCCGTCCCCGGTATGCACGGTGACGACGCCCTCCGGCACGGCGCGCGTGGACTGGCGGACCAGGGCGGCGCGGTGCGGGTGGAGCTCGACGGCGTCGAGGGTCGCGGCGCCGTCGGCGGCGAGCGCGCCCAGCAGGGCCGCCTTGCCGCCGGGGCCGGAGCACAGGTCCAGCCAGCGCTCGCCCGGCTCGATGGGCTGGACGGCGGCCAGCGCGGCGGCGACCACCTGGCTGCCCTCGTCCTGGACGGCGGCGGTGCCCTCGGCGACGGCCTCGAGGTCGCCCGGGCGGCCTCCGGGCAGCACCACGGCGTAGGGCGAGTACTCGCCCGCCTCGCCGCCTGCCTGCTGGATGAGCTCCTCGCGGTCGATCAGCCCCGGACGGGCGACCAGGGTGACGCGCGCGGGCGAGTTGTCGGACTCGAGCAGCGCGGCGACCTCGCCGTCGTGGCCGTCGGCGGCGAGCGCGGCCTCGAGCTCCTCCACCACCCACGCGGGATGCGAGTGGCGCGTCGCGAGGGTGGTGCCGACGGCCTCCATCCACTCCGCGGCGTCCCGCTCGGTCACGCGCCGCATGACGGCGTTGGCGAACTTCGAGGCGCCCACGCCGCGCTCGCGGCGGACCTGGTCGACGGTCTCGTTGACGGCGGCGTGCGGGGGCACCCGCATCGCGAGGTGCTGGTGGGTGCCGAGCCACACGGCGACGCGCACCTCGGGGTCGAGATCGCGGGGGTCGCGTCCGGCGGCGCGCTCGATGATGGCGTCGTAGAGGCCGCGCATCCGGAGCGTCCCGTAGGCGAGCTCGGTGGCGAAGCCGGCGTCGCGGCCCTCGAGGCGCGCGCGCTCGAGCAGGGTCGGCATGAGCAGGTTGGCGTAGGCGCCCTCGGTGGAGACCGCCATCACGCAGTCGTAGGCGACGTCGCGCGCGGTGCTCATGCCTCTCCCAGCTGGGCGCCCTCGCCCAGGCGGGCGCCGCGCCACCAGGCGGCGGCGTCCATCGGCTTCTTGCCCGCGGGCGCGATCGTGCTGAGCGCGACGGGGTCGGTGCCGGTGCCGACCAGCACCTCGCCCTCCTCGAGCCGCACCTGGCCGGGCACGGTGCCGGCGCGCCGCGGCCGTGGCGAGACGGAGCCGAGCTTCGCGACGGAGCCGTCGGGCAGCGTGGTCCACGCGCCGGGTGCCGGCGTGCAGCCGCGGACCCTCCGGTCGACCACGTGGGCGGGCAGCTCCCAGGCGACGTACGCATCGTCCCGCGAGAGCTTCTCGGCGTAGCTGACGTCGTCGTCGCCCTGGGGGGCGGGGCGGGCCTGGCCGGAGTCGAGCAGCTCGAGCGACTGCACCATGAGCGGCGCGCCGAGCCCGGCGAGCCGGTCCAGCAGGTCGCCCGCGGTGTCCGTGGGACGGATGCGCTCGGTGAGCGTGCCGATCACCGGCCCGGTGTCGAGGCCCTTCTCGATGACGAAGGTGGAGGCGCCCGTGATCTCGTCGCCGGCCATGATGGCGCGCTGGACGGGGGCGGCCCCGCGCCACGTCGGCAGGACCGAGAAGTGCAGGTTCACCCACGCGAGGCGGACCGCCTCGAGCAGGCGGGGGCGGAGGATCTGGCCGTACGCGACCACGGCGGCCGCGTCGACCTCGAGCTCCTTCACGCGCGCGACGATCTCGGGCGCGGACGCCTTCTCCGGCGTCCACACGTCGAGGCCGCGCGCGAGCGCGTACTCCTTGACGGGCGACGGGTGCAGCGTGCGGCCCCTCTTGCCGGGGGCGTCGGGCTGGGTGAGGACCGCCACGATCTGGTGGCCCGCGCCCTCCAGGGCGGCCAACGTCGGGACGGCGATCTCGGGCGTTCCGGCGAAGATCAGGCGCATCCGACCATCGTAGTGGGCTACGACACGGGGTCGAGCGGGGCGTCCACCCGCATGCGGAGCTCGCCGTCGCCCGCCTTGGAGAACTCCTGCTGGCGACGGCGCAGCACGTCCACGACCCCCTGGGCGGCCCGGCGGGTCACCAGCAGGATGGCGCCGCCCGCGGCGTCGACGACCGCGATGTCGCGGTGGCGCTCGAGGCGCTCCCCCTCGAGGGTCTCGGACAGCGCGAGCGTGATGACGGGGCGCTCGCCCCACAGGCGGATGGCGCGGCGGTACGGCGGCAGGGCGAGGTCGGCCCGCTCGGCGTACGCGTCCCACGCGGCCTCCGCGGCGTTCCAGCCCACGAGCGCCTCGCGCACGGCGGGCGGCAGCTCACCCACGGCCAGCACCTCTCCCCCGTCCCCGCGCGGTCGGGCGAGCGCGGCGATGCCGAGCCACCACCGCATGGCCTGCAGCTCGGCGCCCAGGGCGCCACCAGCAGGCACGTCGGCGCCCACGATGACGATGCGCGCGTAGCCTCCCGCGACCGCCGGCAGCGCGCCGGGGGTCGCGACCACGAAGCCCGCGGTGACCTCGCCGTCCGCGAGGGTCCCGACCGCGCCGGCGGACAGCGCGACGGGGGCCTCCCCCGCCATCGCGCGCACCTGCTCGGCGATCCGCTCGACGCCCTGCCGCAGCTGCTTGGTGGCGGGCGAGTTGCACTCGGCGCAGTGCCAGTCGCGGTGGTCGGCTCCGCATTCGGCGCAGTGCAGGGGGCTGGTGGCGGAGTCGCGCCGCAGCGGCCCGCCGCACGCGATGCAGGACGCCCACTCGCCGCAGCGGGCGCACGCGGTCGCACGCACGTAGCCCGCACGCGGCGTCACGATCCCGACGGGGCCGTCCTCGAGCGCGGCGCGCGCGCGTCGCCACACGGAGGCCGGCATCCAGTGCCAGCCGGACGCTCCCTCGGCCTCGCGCCGCGCATCGTCCACGACGGTCACGAGCGGGGTGCCGGTGCGCACGTCGCCGCGCGGGACCCCGGCGCGCTCGGCCCACCCGTGCGCGACCAGGGACATCGCCTCGACGGACGGCGCGTAGCCGGCGAGCAGGACGCCGGCGCCGGCCTCGTCGGCGCGCATCGCGGCGAGGGTGCGGGCGTGCGGGTACGGGGCGTGAGGGTCCTCGTAGACGCTCGACGCCTCGTCCCACATCACCACGAGCCCGAGGTTCGGGACCGGCTGCATCGCGGCGGGCCGCGTGCCGAGCACGATGCGCGCGTGGCCGCGCATCGCGGCCAGGTACGAGCCGAAGCGGACGGCGGGGCCGTCGTCGGCGTGGAGGACGGTGAAGTGGCCGCCGGAGCGGGCGCTCCAGCGGCTGAGGCCGGCACGCGTGAGCGCCTCCGCGGCGGCGGTGAGGGCGCGCGCGTCGGGCAGGATCACGATCGCGGTGAGGCCCTTGGCGGCGACGGCCGCCGCGGGCGCGAGGAGCGCCTCGACGGGCAGGCCGTGGCGCCGCGCCGGGTCCGGCACGGCCTCCCACACGATCCGGGCGCCGCGCACCACCGCGTCGGCGGGCAGCGACACCTGGTCGGCGTGGGGCGCGAGGTTCTCGTGGGCCTCGTGGAAGGCCTGACCGTCGTGGGCCGCGAGGGCCCAGTCGCGCTTCTCGACGCCGGCGACGCGCGGCGGCGCCATGAGGCGCAGGACGTCCCACAGCGAGCCGCCGTACCGGCGCGCCACCGCGTCCGCGAACGCGATCGCGTCCGGCGTGTACGACGGCACCGCCGACGACGACTTGATCTCCAGCAGCCGTCCCTCGAAGTCGCTGCCGTCCGCGAGACCCGTCACCACGCCGTCGATGAGCCTGCCGCTGAATCGCACGCGCACGCGCGAGCCCGCCTCGACGACGCCCACGAGCTTCTCGGGAACCTCGTAGTCGAAGGGGCGGTCGAGGTGGGGCAGCTCGCTGTCGACGCACACGCGCGCGACGGTGCGGCCCACGGCTACCGCGCCGCGCCGAGCAGGTCCGCGGCGCGGTCCGTGCGCTCCCACGTGAAGCCGTCGAGCTCGCGCCCGAAGTGGCCGTAGGCGGCCGTCCGGCGGTAAATCGGGCGACGAAGGTCGAGCGCGTCGATGATCGCGCCGGGGCGGAGGTCGAAGACCTCGCGGATGGCGGCGGCGATGCGGGCGTCGGGGATCGTGCCGGTGCCGAACGTCTCGACGTACAGGCCCACCGGGTGGGCGGTGCCGATCGCGTAGGCGACCTGCACCTCGCAGCGCGTGGCCAGGCCGGCGGAGACCACGTTCTTGGCCACCCACCGCATCGCGTAGGCGGCCGACCGGTCCACCTTCGACGGGTCCTTGCCCGAGAACGCGCCGCCGCCGTGGCGGGCCATGCCGCCGTACGTGTCGACGATGATCTTGCGGCCGGTCAGGCCCGCGTCGCCCTTGGGGCCGCCGATCTCGAAGCGGCCGGTGGGGTTGATGAGCGAGCGGTGGCCCGCCGAGTCGAGGTCGTAGCGCGCGAGCACGGGCGCGATCACGAGCTCCTCGACGGCGGCGCGGAGGTCCGCGGTCGCGACCTCCTCGGCATGCTGGGTGGACACCACCACGGTGTCGACGGTGACGGCACGGTCGCCGTCGTAGCCGATGGTCACCTGGGCCTTCCCGTCGGGACGCAGGCCCGCGACCTCGCCCGACCGGCGCACCTGGGCGAGGCGCGCGGTCAGCGCGTGCGCCATGTGGATGGGCAGCGGCATCAGCTCGGGGGTGTCGGTGCAGGCGTAGCCGAACATCAGGCCCTGGTCGCCGGCGCCCAGCTCGTGTGCGTCGGAGTCGGTGGCGTTGCCCACGCCCATCCAGATGTCGGGCGACTGCTCGCCGATCGACACGGACACGCCGCACGAGTCGCCGTCGAAGCCCACGCTCGAGGACGTGTAGCCGATGTCGCGCACGACGCCGCGGATGGTGCCGGGGATGTCGACGTACGCCTCGGTGGTGACCTCGCCCGCGACGTGCACGAGGCCCGTGGTCACCATGGTCTCCACGGCGACGCGCGACAGCGGGTCCTGACGGAGCATCTCGTCGAGGATGGCGTCCGACACCTGGTCGCAGATCTTGTCCGGGTGACCCTCGGTCACGGACTCGGAGGTGAACAGCCTGAGGTCGGTCATGCGCGTCAGCCTAGTGGCGGACGCTGACAACCGAGTCGAGCACCGCGTGGGCCACCGCGAGCTTGGTGCCGGAGGCGCCGCCCAGCACCGCGCCCGTGCGGTCGAGGAGCAGCACCTCGTTGGGGACGTCCCCGAACCCGCGCCCGCCCCCCACGGGGTTGAAGACCAGCAGGTCCGCCCGCTTGCGCCACGCCTTGGCCTGCGCGTGCTCGAGAGCGGTGCCGGCATCGTCCCCGGTCTCCGCGGCGAAGCCGACGACGGTGCGGCCCGGCACGGCCTGCGCCACCAGGGCGCGCAGGACGTCCTCGGTCTCGACCAGCTCGAGCGTGAGCGTGCCCGAGCCGTCCTTCTTGATCTTGGTGCCCGCGACCTCGCGCGCGCGGAAGTCCGCGACGGCGGCGGCCATGATGACCACGTCGGACGATGCGGCGGCCTCCTTGACGGCGGCGGACAGCTCGGCGGAGGTCTCGACGTCGACGCGCGCGACGCCCTCCGAGACCGGAAGCGTGACGTTCGCCGCGACCACGGTGACGTCCGCGCCGCGCTCGCGGGCCGCCTCGGCGAGCGCGAGGCCCTGCGTGCCGGTCGAGCGGTTGCCGAGGAAGCGGACGGCGTCGAGGGGCTCTCGGGTGCCTCCCGCGGAGATGACGATGCGCAGGCCGGCGAGGTCGCCCCAGCGCGCCGGGGTCTCGCCTGCGGGGAAGGGGCCGCCGTCCACCGCGGCGTAGAAGGCGGCGACGATGTCGTCGGGCTCGGGCAGGCGGCCGGGGCCGGAGTCGGGGCCGGTGAGGCGGCCGACGGCGGGCTCGATCACCGTGATGCCGCGCGCGCGGAGCGTCGCGACGTTGGCGCGGGTGGAGGGCTTCTCCCACATCTCGGTGTGCATCGCGGGCGCCACGATCACGGGCGCGCGGGTCGCGAGCAGCGCGTTCCCGAGCAGGTCGCGGGCCTCGCCGTGGGCGAGCTGCGCGAGGAAGTCGGCGGTCGCCGGGGCGACCAGCACGGCGTCCGCGGCCTGGCCGAGCCTCACGTGCTCGACCGCCGGGACGTTGTCGAAGGTGTCGGAGGTGGCGGGCAGCCCCGACAGCGCCTCCCACGTCGCGCGCCCCACGAACTGCAGCGAGGCAGCCGTGGGGACCACGCGGACGGTGTGGCCGTCCTCCTTCAGGCGCCTGAGGACGATGGCGGCCTTGTACGCCGCCACGCCTCCGGTGACGCCCAGGAGGACGCGCACGGGCTTACTGCTGCTCGGGGGCGTCGTCGCCGAGCTCGAGGAGGTTGCCCTGGTTGAGCTCGCGCAGCGCGACGGAGAGCGGCTTGTCGGTCGAGTCGGCCTCGACGAGCGGGCCCACGTTCTCGAAGTGGCCCTCGCCGAGCGCCTCGTAGTACGAGTTGATCTGGCGCGCACGCTTGGAGGCGTAGATGACGAGCGCGTACTTCGAGTCGACCTTGTCGAGCAGCTCGTCGATCGGCGGGTTGGTGATGCCGATGGGGTTGGCGACGGTTCCGGCCACAATCACTCCTCAGAAATTCAAAAAGACTCCCGGCAGTCTACCGGGTTCCTCGCACCACCGACAGGAGCTCGGCCGCGGCCCGCTCCACGGTGTCGTTCACGATGACCTGGTCGAACTCGTCGACCGCCGCCATCTCGTCCCGCGCGGTCGCGAGGCGACGCTCGCGCTCCTCCTCGCCCTCGGTGCCGCGGCCCACGAGCCGGCTCACCAGCTCGTCCCACGACGGGGGCGCGAGGAACACGAAGTGGGCGTCCGGCATCGTCTCCTTGACCTGCCGGGCGCCCTGGAGGTCGATCTCGAGGAGGACGGGCTCGCCCTCGGCGAGCTTCTCCTCCACGGGGCCGCGCAGCGTGCCGTACCAGTTCTGGCCGTGCACGGTGGCGTGCTCGAGGAACTCCCCCGCGTCGACGCGACGCTGGAAGTCCTCACGATCGATGAAGTGGTAGTGCACCCCGTCCACCTCGCCGGGGCGCGGGTCGCGCGTGGTGGCGGAGACGGACAGGTAGGCCTCGGGGGCCATGTCGCGCAGGGCGCGCACGACCGTGCCCTTGCCGACCGCGGTGGGGCCGGCAAGGACGACGAGTCGGCTCATCGACGCTCGCGCTCGATGAGGGCCTCCACCTGGTGCTGACCGAGGCCGCGGATGCGGCGTGCGAGGGAGATGCCGATCTCCTCCATCACGATCTGCGCGCGCTTCGGGCCGATGCCCGGCAGGCACTGCAGGAGGTCGCGGACGCGGATGCCCGCGAGGGCCTCGTCCGCCTTGGCGCGGCGGATCGCCTCGGCGAGGCTCATCTCGCCGCGGGTCAGCTCCTCCTTGAAGACACGACGTGCCGAACGCACGGCGGTGGCCTTCACCAGCGCGGCGGCGCGCTGCTCATCGGTAAGTTCCGGGGTGGCCATGGCCTCTCCCTTCCGGTCTGCCTGCGCCTAGCGCAGGATGCTCCTGGCTGCGGACGAGGCCTCGATGACGGCCTCACGCAGCTTGTCGACGACGGGGCCCGCCTTGAGCACGCCCCTCGACTGATTGACGAGCACGCGACCGCGCGCGTTCCCGAAGACCAGGGACAATTCCGCTGGTCCCGCCCCTTGAGCACCCACTCCGGGGCTCAGGATGGGACCATTGACCCGGTCGAGATCGATGCCGAGACGCTGGACGGCGTCCCCCACGGTGGCGCCGACCACGAGGCCCACGTCACCCATCGGGTCGGCACCTTCGTTGAGCGCGGCCGCCGAGTCGGCGACCACGGCCGCGACGGCTCGGCCGTCCGGCGTGACGGCGTGCTGGACCTCGGGACCCTCGGGGTTCGAGGTGAGGGCCAGCACGAAGATCCCCTTGCCGTGCTCCTTGGCAAGATCGAGCGCGGGCGCGAGCGACCCGAACCCGAGATACGGCGAGACGGTGAGCGAGTCGCACTCGAGCGGCGCGCCGGGGCGCAGGCACGAGTCGGCGTAGCCCTGCATGGTCGACCCGATGTCGCCACGCTTGGCGTCGAGCACCGTGAGGATGCCCAGCTCGCGGGCGCGGCCGAGCACGTGCTCGAGGGCCGCGACGCCGGCGGAGCCGTGGCGCTCGAAGAACGCCGCGTTGGGCTTGACGGCCGCCGCGTTGCCCACGGATGCGTCGAGCACCGCGTCGCCGAACGCTCGCAGCGAATCCGCGGTGTCCTCCATGCCCCAATCCGCGAGGAGCCCCGGGTGGGGGTCGATCCCCACGCAGAGCGGACCGTGCTGGTCCATCGCGGTCGCGAGACGGGCGCCGAACGCCATCCCTACCTCCCTCATGGGCTGCCCGATTCAGCAGCCGTAGTCACTCTACCTGCGATGTTGGAAGGGCGCGCGGGCGCGCCCGGGCGGCGCGCATCGTTCCCCCGCAAGGGACGATGCGCGCCGCGCCTGTGCTTCTAGGCGCGCGCCGCGTCCTGCAGGCTCAGGACGTCGAACGGCCCGGCCTGGAGCGCCTCGATGGCGAGGACCGCCGCCGAGAGCTGCTGCGTGGTGGTCACGATGGCGATGTCGGCCGCGGTGGCGGCCGCTCGGATCTCGTAGCCGTCCGCACGCGCGCCCTGGCCGGACGGCGTGTTGATGATGAGGTCCACGCCGCCCTCGTGGATGACGTCCACGATGGTCGGCTCGCCGTTCGGGCCCTTGCCCTCGGAGTGCTTGCGCACCACGGTCGACGGGATGCCCATGCGTTGGAGCACCTGCGCGGTGCCCGCGGTCGCGAGGATCTCGAAGCCGAGCTGGCGCAGGCGCGCGATCGGGAACGTGATGGAGCGCTTGTCGCGGTCCGCCGTCGACACGAACACCTTGCCGCCCGTGGGCAGGCCGCCGAAGGCCGCGGTCTGCGACTTGGCGAACGCCAGCGGGAACGTGTCGTCGAAGCCCATGACCTCGCCCGTGGAGCGCATCTCGGGGCCGAGCACCGAGTCCACCGCGATGCCCTCGTGGGTGCGGAAGCGCTTGAACGGCAGCACCGCCTCCTTGACGGCGATGCGCTGGGACATGTCGGTGGTCGCGGCGTCGTGCTCGGGAAGCATGCCGGACGCCTTGAGCTCGGCGATGGTGGCGCCGGCCATGACCTCGGACGCCGCCTTGGCGAGCGGGATGCCGGTGGCCTTGGCGACGAACGGCACGGTGCGGGACGCGCGCGGGTTCGCCTCGAGGACGTAGAGGACGTCCGAGACCAGGGCGTACTGGACGTTCATGAGGCCGCGCACGCCGATGCCGCGCGCGAGCGCCTCGGTCGAGGTGCGGATGCGGTCGAGCTCGGCCTGCGACAGGGAGAACGGCGGCAGCACGCACGCCGAGTCGCCGGAGTGGATGCCGGCCTCCTCGATGTGCTCCATCACGCCGCCGAGGAACATCTCCTCGCCGTCGAACAGCGCGTCGACGTCGATCTCGATCGCGTCGTCGAGGAAGCGGTCCACGAGCAGCGGCGCGTCGGTGGCGTGGTCCCCGATGGAGTCCATGCGGGTGCCGTAGTCCTCGAGCTGCGCGCGGTCGTAGACGATCTCCATGCCGCGGCCGCCCAGGACGTAGCTCGGGCGGACCAGGACCGGGTAGCCGATGCCCTCGGCGATCTCGATCGCCTGGTCGATGCCGTGCGCGGTGCCGTAGGCGGGCGCGGGGAGCTTGGCGGCGTCGAGGACGCGGCCGAACGCGGCGCGGTCCTCGGCGTTGTCGATCGCCTCGGGGCTGGTGCCCAGGATCGGCACGCCGGCGTCCTCGAGGCGCTGCGCGAGCGACAGCGGGGTCTGGCCGCCCAGCTGCACGAACATGCCCTTGACCGGGCCGGCCGCGAGCTCGGCCTCGTAGACCGCCATCACGTCCTCGAACGTGAGGGGCTCGAAGTAGAGGCGGTTGGCCGTGTCGTAGTCCGTGGAGACGGTCTCGGGGTTGCAGTTGACCATGACGGTCTCGTAGCGGTCCTTGAGCGTCAGCGCCGCGTGCACGCACGAGTAGTCGAACTCGATGCCCTGGCCGATGCGGTTGGGGCCCGAGCCGAGGATGATGACGGCCTCGCGGTCGCGGGGCATGATCTCGGTCTCGGCGTCGTACGAGCTGTAGTGGTACGGCGTGCGGGCCTCGAACTCGGCGGCGCACGTGTCGACCGTCTTGTAGACCGGGGTCACGCCGAGGGCCTTGCGGATCTGGTAGACCTCGTTGACCTTGAGGCCGCGCAGGTCGGCGATCTGCTGGTCGGACAGGCCGTGGCCCTTGGCCTCGCGCAGCAGGTCGGCGTCGAGCGTGGCGGCGTCCTTGACCTTGGTCGCGACCTCGTTCATCAGCAGGATCTGGTCGAGGAACCACGGGTCGATCTTGCACGCGTCGAACACGGCCTCGAGGGTGAGGGTGCCGGCCTCGACGGCGCGCAGGCACTGCTGCACCTGGATGAAGCGCTTCTCGGTGGGGACCGCGATCTCGGCGAGGAGCTCCTCGAGCTGCTCCCCCGCCGGCACAGGGCCGTCCCAGTGGAGGTTCATGCCCTTCTTGTCGATCGACCGCAGCGCCTTGCCCAGCGCCTCGGTGAAGGACCGGCCGAGGCTCATGGCCTCGCCGACGGACTTCATCGTGGTGGTGAGGACCGGATCCGCGGCCGGGAACTTCTCGAACGCGAAGCGGGGCACCTTGACGACGATGTAGTCGAGCGTGGGCTCGAAGGACGCCGGGGTGGAGCCGGTGATGTCGTTGGGGATCTCGTCGAGCGTGTAGCCGATGGCCAGGCGCGCCGCGATCTTCGCGATCGGGAAGCCGGTGGCCTTCGAGGCGAGCGCCGAGGAGCGGGACACGCGCGGGTTCATCTCGATGACGATGAGGCGGCCCGTGTCGGGCTCGATGGCGAACTGGACGTTGCAGCCGCCGGTGTCGACGCCGACCTCGCGGATGATCGCGATGCCCACGTCGCGCATGCGCTGGTACTCGCGGTCGGTCAGCGTCAGCGCGGGCGCGACGGTGACGGAGTCGCCGGTGTGGACGCCCACGGGGTCCACGTTCTCGATCGAGCAGACCACGACGACGTTGTCCGCCTTGTCGCGCATGAGCTCGAGCTCGAACTCCTTCCAGCCGAGGATGGACTCCTCGAGGAGCACCTCGGTCGTCGGCGAGTAGTGCAGGCCCGCGCCGGCGATGCGTCGCAGGTCCTCCTCGTTGTACGCGAAGCCGGAGCCGAGGCCGCCCATGGTGAAGGACGGGCGCACGACGACGGGGTACTGGAGGTCCTCCGCCGCGGCGAGGCACTCCTCCATCGTGTGGCAGATGTGCGACCGGGCCGAGTCGGCGCCGCAGCGCTCCACGACGCCCTTGAACAGCTCGCGGTTCTCGCCCAGGTTGATGGCCTCGAGGTTCGCGCCGATGAGCTCGACGTCGTAGCGGTCGAGGATGCCGGCCTCCGCGGCGGCGATGGCCGCGTTGAGGGCGGTCTGGCCGCCGAGCGTCGGCAGGAGCGCGTCGGGGCGCTCCTTGGCGATGACGCGCTCGATCACCTCGGTGGTGATGGGCTCGACGTAGGTGGCGTCGGCGAACTCCGGGTCGGTCATGATCGTGGCCGGGTTGGAGTTGATGAGGATGACGCGGATGCCCTCGGACTTGAGGACGCGGCACGCCTGGGTGCCGGAGTAGTCGAACTCGCAGGCCTGGCCGATGACGATCGGCCCGGAGCCGATGACGAGGACGCTCGTGATGTCGTCGCGCTTAGGCATGCTGGCCCTTCATGAGGTCGAGGAAGCGGTCGAAGAGGTACGAGGCGTCGTGCGGACCGGCCGCGGCCTCGGGGTGGTACTGGACCGAGAACGCGGGGATGTCGCGGCACTCGAGGCCCTCGACCACGTCGTCGTTGAGGCACACGTGGCTGACGAGCACCTTGCCGTAGCCGTTCGGGCTGTCGCTTTCGCCGTCGAGCGGCGCGTCGACGGCGAAGCCGTGGTTGTGCGCGGTGACCTCCACCTTGTTGGTGGTGCGGTCCATCACGGGCTGGTTGATGCCGCGGTGGCCGAAGGCCAGCTTGTAGGTGCCGTACCCGAGCGCGCGGCCCAGGATCTGGTTGCCGAAGCAGATACCGAAGAACGGCACCTTCGCGTCGAGGATCTCGCGCAGCTGCGCCACGGTCGCGTCGGCGGCGCCCGGGTCGCCGGGGCCGTTGGAGAAGAACACGCCGTCGGGGTTCATCGCGAGGATCTCCGCCGCCGGGGTGCTCGAGGGCACCACGGTGACGCGCATGCCACGCTGGGCCATCTGCTGCGGGGTCATCGCCTTGATGCCGAGGTCGACCGCGACGACGTGGGCGACCTGCTCCCCCACCGGCTCGACCACGTAGGGCTCGGCGACCGAGACCTCGTCCGCGAGGTGGGCGCCCTTCATCTGCGCCGCCCCCCTGACGCGCGCCAGGAGGTCCCCGGCCAGCGCATCGTCCCCGGAGAAGATGCCGGCGCGCATCACGCCCGCGGTGCGGAGGACGCGGGTGAGCTGGCGGGTGTCGATGCCGGAGATGCCGACGACGCCCTGGGCGACGAGGTCCTCGTCGAGGCTGCGCTGCGCGCGCCAGTTCGAGGGGCGGCGTGCGGGGTCGCGGACCACGTAGCCGGCGACCCAGTACCGGCGCGACTCGTCGTCCTCGTCGTTGACGCCGGTGTTGCCGATGTGCGGCGCCGTCATCACGACGATCTGCTTGTGATAGCTCGGGTCGGTGAGGGTCTCCTGGTAGCCGGTCATGCCGGTGTTGAAGACGATCTCGCCGAGCGTCTCGCCGACCGCGCCGTAGGCGCGGCCCTCGAACGTCTGCCCGTCCTCGAGGACGAGGACGGCACGGTTCGCTGCGGTCACGCGAACGCTCCTTCCAGGGTGGGGTCGACGTGGGTGGGGACGCCGCGCAGGAACGTCGCGACGGCGCGGCCGGGAAGCTCGATCCCACCGTACGGGGTGTTGCGGGCGCGGGAGGCCAGCTGGTCGGCCTCGACCGTCCAGGCGGCGTTGGGGTCGACGAGCGTGATGTTGGCGGGCTCGCCCTCGGCGAGCGGGCGGCCGTGGCGGTCGTCCACCTGGCCGATGCGCGCGGGCGCCTCGGACATGAGGCGGGCGACGTCGCGCCACGTGCAGGCGCCGGTGTCGACGAGCACCTTCTGGATGACGCCGAGCGCGGTCTCGAGGCCGAGCATGCCGAACGAGGCGGACGCCCACTCGCAGTCCTTGTCCTCGGATGCGTGGGGGGCGTGGTCGGTGGCGATGATGTCGATGGTGCCGTCGGCGACCGCCTGGCGGAGGGCGTCGACGTCCGCCTGGGTGCGCAGCGGCGGGTTGACCTTGAACAGCGGGTCGTAGGTGCGCGCGGACTCGTCGGTGAGGAGCAGGTGGTGCGGGGTCGCCTCGGCGGTGACCTGGATGGCGCGGTCCTTGGCCCAGCGCACGATCTCGACCGAGCCGGCCGTGCTGAGGTGCTGGACGTGGACGCGCGAGCCGACGTGCTCGGCGAGGAGGGCGTCGCGGGCGACGATCGACTCCTCGGCGACGGCGGGCCAGCCCGCGAGGCCGAGCTCCGCCGACACCTCGCCCTCGTGCATCTGGGCGCCCTCGGTCAGGCGCAGGTCCTGCGCGTGCTGGACCACGGCGCCGTCGAACGTCTTCACGTACTCGAGCGCGCGGCGCATGATGACCGGGTCGTAGACGCACACGCCGTCGTCGGAGAACAGGCGGACGCGGGCCTTGGAGCTGGCCATCGCGCCCATCTCGGACAGGTGCTCGCCCTTGAGGCCCACGGTGACGGCGCCCACGGGGAACACGTCGCACAGGCCGATCTCCTGGCCGCGGCTGTAGACCTGCTCGACCACGCCGGCGGTGTCCGCGACGGGGTTGGTGTTGGCCATCGCGTGGACGGCGGTCCAGCCGCCGCGGGCGGCGGCGCGGGAGCCGGTCTCGATGGTCTCGGCGTCCTCGCGGCCGGGCTCGCGCAGGTGGGTGTGGAGGTCCACGAGGCCCGGGAGGGCGACGAGGCCGTCCGCCTCGACGACCACCGCATCGTCCGGGGTTTCTACGTCCCCGACTGCGGTGATCACGCCGTCCTCGATGAGGAGGCTGGCGGTGGTGTCGCCGTACAGCGACGCGTTCTTGATGACGATGGGGCGGCTCACTGAGCTGCCTCCTCTCCGGCGAGCAGAAGGTACAGGGCGGCCATGCGGACGGCGACGCCGTTCGCGACCTGCTCCACGATGACGGAGCGGGGCGAGTCGGCGGCCTCGGCCGAGATCTCGAGGCCCCGGTTCATGGGGCCGGGGTGCATGACGATGGCGTGGTCGGGCAGGCGGCGCAGGCGGTCGCCGTCGAGGCCGTAGATGCGGGTGTACTCGGCGGGGCTGGGGAAGAACGCCGAGCCGCCGCCGGTCATGCGCTCACGCTGGACACGCAGCATCATGAGGGCGTCGATGTCGTATGACTCGATCGCCTCGTCGAGGGTGTGGACCACGTCGCACGGCCAGGGGTCGATGCCGACCGGGACCAGGGTGGCCGGGGCGACCAGGACCACCTTCGCGCCCAGCGTGTGCAGCAGGTGCACGTTGGAGCGGGCGACGCGGCTGTGGAGCACGTCACCGACGATCGCGACGGTGAGGCCGTTCAGGTCCGCTCCGAGCGGGCTGGTGACCAGGTGCTTGCGGATGGTGAAGGCGTCCAGCAGCGACTGGGTGGGGTGCTGGTGGGTGCCGTCGCCCGCGTTGAGGACGCTGCCGTGGAGCCAGCCGCCGTGGGCGAGCTGGTAGGCGGCGCCGGAGGCCCAGTGGCGGACCACGACCGCGTCGGCGCCCATAGCCTGGAGGGTGAGGGCGGTGTCCTTAAGGGACTCGCCCTTTGACACGGAGCTGCCCTTGGCGGAGAAGTTGATGACGTCCGCGCTGAGGCGCTTGGCGGCGGCCTCGAAGGAGATGCGGGTGCGGGTCGAGTCCTCGAAGAAGAGGTTGACGACCGTCTTGCCGCGCAGGGTGGGGAGCTTGCGGACCTCGCGCTCCTGGGTGGCGGCCATCTGGGCGGCGGTGTCGAGGATGAGGATCGCGTCGGACTTGGTGAGGTCCTTGGTAGACAGGAGGTGGCGCATCGTCACTCCCCCTTCCTGAGGACCACGGCGTCCTCGCCGTCGATCTCCTCGACGCGCACGTCGACGCGCTCGGAGCGGGCGGTGGGGATGTTCTTGCCCACGAAGTCGGCGCGGATGGGCAGCTCCCGGTGGCCGCGGTCGACCAGCGTCGCGAGCTGGACGGCGCGGGGGCGGCCCAGGTCGCGGATGGCGTCGAGGGCGGCGCGGATGGTGCGGCCGGTGTGGAACACGTCGTCCACCAGGACCACGACCGCGTCGTCGATGCCGACCGCGGGGACCGTGGTGGTGCCGATAGTGCGGGTCGGGTTCTTGAACAGGTCGTCCCGGTACATGGTGATGTCCAGGGCGCCGGTGGCGGCCTCGGCGTCGAAGCCGGGCTCGATCTCCGCGATGCGCTGCGCGAGACGATGCGCGAGGGGCAGTCCGCGGGACGGGATACCCATGAGGACCACGTCGGCGGCGCCGTCGTTGCGCTCCACGATCTCGTGGGCGATGCGTGTGAGGGCGCGCGACACGTCGGCCGCGCCCATGATGGTGCCAGTCACCTGGCGACCCCCTTCCCCGCCTCACTGGACGGCATTAAAGGATGTCTGGGTTGCGTGTGACACCCTACCGGACGGCCGCGGGTCGCGGCGGCGTGTCAGGGTGGTCCGGCGCGGCTCGCCTCGACCAGCTCCGCATCGTTCAGCCTGATGCGTGCCTGATAGCCGGCGCGGGGGCGCCGATCGGGGTCGATCGATGCCGGCGGGAGGAACTCGGGGCTGCCCTGGCGGAACCTGATGGCCCATCCGTCCCGGTGGATCCAGTGATGGCACGTCACGCAGAGCATGATCCCGTTCTCAAGGTCGGTGCGGCCGCCGTTGATCCAGTAGACGATGTGGTGGACGTCGCAGTGGCTGGGCGGGGCGCCGCACCACGCGCATCCCCGGTCGCGCTGCGCGATCGCCTTGCGCTGGCCGACCGTGAACAGCCGCTTCGCGTGCCCGTGCTCGAGCACCTGGCCGAACCTGCCCAGGACCGTGCAGACGATCTCGGCATCCGCCGCGTACCAGCGCAGCAGGCTCCCCGGGAGCGGGCGGCTGATGCCGTCGACCTCGCCGTGGCCGGTGCCGGACGCGAAGTCCTCGAGGGTGATGCGGATGTTGACAGTGGTCTTGACGGCGTCGTGGGGCTGGCGGCATCCGTTCGCGTGGCGTCCGAGCCAGCTGAGCCCGTCCGCGCGCATCTGACCGGGCGTGGGTTGGTCGGCCGGTTCGTCATCGACCGCAGCGCGAAACTGCTTGCTCATGTAGCCGTCGAGCGCGGTAAGCAGCGGCGCGGCGGTCAACGGGTCGAGCAGCGCGGTGACGCGGAACATCCCGTTGGCCTCCTCGCGCACCGAGGCCGTCCGCGCGCGATGGAGCTCCTCGTATTGCTCTTCACCCACCGGCGGCGGGGTGAGTCCCGCCTCGAGCTGCACGGCCAGCGAGCGCACCGTCCGGAGAGGCGAGATGACGGCCTTGTCGACCGCCATCCTCTCCACCCGTGCCAGGGACCGGCGACCGAGCGGGGTGGCCCGTACGGCATCGTCCACCGGGAGGCCATCCATGTCCCGGGCGTCGGGATGCCTCATCAGGACCTCGCGCAGCAGCACGAACTTGTCCGGGCTCAGCCGGCCCTCGCGCGCCTCGTAAGCGAGGTGAGGTAGGACGGAGGCTCCGCCCGGCGCATCGTCCGCTGTGCCGTAGAGGGCCGTGCCCATGATCCGCAGGCGCTCGGCCTCGGTGACGGTGCCGCCGGTCTCCGAGGCGATGAGCTGGTCGATGCCCTTGAAGCCGCGGCGGCTCGCGAGCCCCGCGCGGCCGGGACCGGACCGCACGGCGAGCTTGGCGGCCATCTGCGCGACCACGAGGTCGGACTCGCGGCGTTGGCCGACGGCCTCGCGCATGAGCGCGACCGCGTCCCAATCGGGCAGCCCATCCGAAGCCTCGACGCGCGTGCGCAGCGCGTCGAGCGGATCGGAGGTGGTTGTGTCGGGCATGGCACTAGTCCATCACCGACCTCAGACACCGAAGCGGACAAATCGGGCGGATATCCACAGGGGTCACCGAGTCGCCGCTGTACCCATGGCCGGCAATACGGTCCGGCACTTATCAGGTTCGCCCGATTCGCGCTTGTGCCGCGCGGCCGCATCGCGCGCGAAGCCCCCTGTCAGAGGGCACCATTTGTGTTGGGGGGAACGCCCCGTACCCCGAACAACGTGGTTCCGGAGGTGAACTGTGGAGCACTTCGCAAATGCGACCGCACCTACAACGGAGGTCGTCGACGGAATTGCCTGGCGCCGAACCAGTGCCTACACGGAGGCCAAGGTCGCGGTCGAGAGCGCCTGGGTCCCCGTCTACCTGATCAGGGTTGACGAGAACGTTGGAGCGGCGGTGACGTGCTGGGACCACCAGTTCGACGTCATTATCGACAACCTCACGAAGCTCCAGATTGAGAAGGTGTTGCGCAGGCTGCAACCAACCTGGTTCGCATGCGCGGACAACGCGACGAAAGAGAGGTACGGAGACGGCGCGTTGCTCGAACTTCTCGATCCGGACACCTTGAACCGAAAGTGGATGATCGGCGTGATGTTCTCGCACGAGTCAACAGATCCTCAGGCCGCGGCGAAGGCAATGGCGAAGGTCACGGAGATCAGCCTCGCGGTTTTTGCTGAGTCATCGAACAAGGCTTCAGCCATGGACTACGCGCGCGCTGCCACAGGAGGCTTTTTCGCAGGTGCTGCGCGGGGCATGACCTATGCCGAGCGCATTATGCAAGCCGCAAAGTGGATTCCCTCGTGACTACCGCCGGCCGACCCGCGAGACAGCCGACTCACTTGCGCGCACACTCGCGGCGGGCCAACGTCAACGGTCGAAGTGCCAAGCGCCGACAAGTAAAGAACACCGCCGTCCACCTGCGCGGAAGAACGGCTCATCGGGACCCCAAGGGGCCCTCAGCGTCGACACGCGCGCGGCGACCGAAGCCGCTCAGGACGAACACGCCAGGCGCGTCGGTCGAAGGTAGTCAGCTCGGAAGTCGAGCACAACTACGACAGACTGTGGGACGGCCATGCAAGCCGCAGGGCGCAAGCCGGTAGGGCCGCAGCGCCCGGAGAGGCGGATGCGGCCCTACCGGCTTGCGCTGTCAGCTACTCCCCCGCGTTCAGCGCAGGCGCCTCGCGAGCGATGGTCCCGAGCACGCCGTTGATGAACGACGGCGAGTCATCGGTCGACAGATCCGCGGCAAGCGACACGGCCTCGTCGATTGCGACCGCGACGTCGACCTCGTCGTTGCACAGGATCTCCCACGCGCCGATGCGCAGCAGCGCGCGGTCCACGGCGGGCATGCGCGGCAGCGTCCACTCGGGCGACGCGTCCTGGATGATCGTGTTGAGCTCGACCCACCACTGCACGACGCCGCGGACGATCTCCTCCGAGTACGCCGGCAGCGGGGTCTGCTGGCCGGAGTCCTGGAGGCGCGTCTCCAGCGCGGACAGCACGTTGGTGCCGCGCTGGTCGGCCTCGAAGAGGACGTCGAGCGCGCGCTTGCGAGCCTTGGTGCGGGCGGCCACTAGTCGTTGACGCGAGACTGGTACTCGCCGGTCGAGGTGTTGACCTTGACCTTGGTGCCGACCTCGAGGAAGAGCGGGACCTGGATCTCCTTGCCGGTCTGGAGCGTCGCGGGCTTGGTGCCGCCCGACGAGCGGTCGCCCTGGAGGCCCGGCTCGGTGTACGTGACCTCGAGGACCACGGAGCCCGGGAGCTCGAGGAAGATCGGGTTGCCGTTGTTGGAGCCGATGACCGCGGACTCGTTCTCGAGCAGGTAGTCGGTCGCGTCGCCCATGACGGCCTCGGAGACCGGGATCTGGTCGAAGGTCTGCGGGTCCATGAAGATGTAGGACGTGCCGTCGAAGTACAGGTACTGCATGTCGCGGCGGTCGACGGTCTCGAACTCGACCTTGGCGCCCGCGTTGAAGGTCTTGTCGACAACCTTGCCGGTGAGCACGTTCTTCAGCTTGGTGCGGACGAACGCGCCGCCCTTGCCGGGCTTCACGTGCTGGAACTCGATGACGGACCAGAGGTTGCCGTCGAGGTTGAGCACGGAGCCGTTCTTGATGTCGTTCGAAGTCGCCACAGGGGTGTCCTTACCAAAGTATCTGGGATTAGTCCGCAGACGATTCTAGCCGACGCGGCGTGCGACCGCCTCGAGCGCCAGCCGGTACCCCTCGACCCCGAAGCCCGCGATGGTGCCCGTCGCGACGCCGCTGATGACGCTCGTGTGGCGGAACTCCTCACGCGAGTGTGGGTTGGTGAGGTGCACCTCGACCAGCGCGAGGCTGGCGGCGCTCACGAGCGCGCACGCGTCCCGCAGGGCGTACGAGTAGTGCGTGAACGCGGCCGGGTTGAGGACCACGTGCCATCCGGCGTCGACGGCCTCGTGCATCCAGTGGACCAGGTCGGCCTCGTTGTCCGACTGGCGCACCTCGACGTCGAGCTGGAGGTCGGCGCCCCACTGGGTCACCAGGACGGCGAGCTCGTCATGGGTGGTGGTGCCGTACTTCTCGGGCTCGCGCGTGCCGAGCCTGCGCAGGTTGGGACCGTTGACCACCAGGACGTTCATGGTCCGTAGCGTATCGGGGAACGATGCGGTGGCCGGGTTGGCACGCGCGGTGGACGATGCCGGGGTCGCCGGGGTGGCGACAGTTGGCTTGGTGCACGCCTCCCCTAGCATCTGGGCATGCTAGACGCGCCTCCACACGCTCCGACGACGCCCACGTCCCTCGGGAACGGCCGCGTGCGCAACGCTTGGAGGTCCGCCACAGCCATCGTCGCGGTGACCATCTTCGTGGTCGCCACGCTGTGGTGGGGACTCTCCCCCGCCTGCCTTGCCGCACTGAGCCTCGCGACCTGGACCTGGCGCCTCGCCCCTCGATGGGGGACCGGCGCTGCCCTAGCCCTGTCCGCAGTGATCGGCGTGTCCGGCACGTTCATCCTGATGACCCTGACGCCCGCGACGCCGGTGCCCTTCCCGATGGTCGTCGCCGTCGCGTACGGCGCGGCCCTCCTCGTCGGGCTGCTGGGGCCCCGGCGCGAGCCTCAGGTGTCGCAACTGCGCGCTGAGACTTCCGTGGCCGTCGCAGCGAGCCTCGGCGCTGTCGCATGGGCGACGGGGCTTGTCATCGCTCGCCTGAAGGGTGGGTCATCGGCCCGTTCATGGGGCGTGCTGGACGACTCGACCGTCGACCTGTGGGCGGTCCGCCACTTTGCCGACTACAACGGATTCCCTCTCCTCTACAACAGCAATCCCCGCCCGCTTGAGCATGCGCTGAGCACGTCGCTGATCTCATTCGGAACACCGCTCGACGGCAGCGGCGGCGAGCTCGCGGCGGAGATCGCCGCGCACTCCGCGCACTGGACGATCATGATCATGGTGGGATGCTTCCTCGCCGGCACGTTTGCGGCGGAGATCGCACGCTCATTCGGGGGCACGCGCGCATGGCCGGCCGTCACCGCGGCCGCCCTGGCCTCCGGCGCGCTGCTCGCGGGCCCAGCCACGGGCTTCTTCCTCTTTCGCGGACAGATCAACGGGAGCATCGTCGTCGCCGTGGTGCTCGCTTCTGCGGCGATCGCGCTGCGTTCGAGGGTGTCACCGCGGCAGGCATTCGCGGGGCTCGTGCTGGCGACGACGGTACTCATGCTGGTGTGGACACCGTTCGCCGCGGTGCCCGGGCTGCTGGCACTGCTGGTCACTGTTCGCCATTGGCGCGAGGTTCGCGTCGATGTGGCCGAGAACGGCCGGCGCGTGCTGGCCTGGCCTGCGGCGGCCTCGGTGTTCTTCGTGTGGTCCGCGATGGTCATCGTCGGGCAGCAGTTCCTCCAGCTTGCCGACGGCGGATCGGCGGGTCGCGCCCACGCTGCCACGGTGCCGACCTACTTGCCGGCGCCGTACTCGTACGGTCTGACGGCCACGCTGTTCGGAATGGTGTTCATCCTGGCGGCGCTGGGCCCGCGGAAAGCACAGCGTGGGGTCCCGACTCTCGTCGCGATGGGCCTGCTTGTCGGCGGCGCTCCGCTGTTCCTCGCGCGTGGAGGGTTCGGCGGCGAGCTCGAGTACTACCCGTCGCGATACCTCCAGATGGCCACGGTGGCGATCCTGCCTGTGGTGATCGGGATGGTGCTCGGAACCATCTCACGACGGCCGGGGTCGCTGCCGAGCGGGCTCGCCTTCGTCGGTTCGCTGACAGCGGCGGTCCTCGCCGTCATCGCCCCGCTCAACCCGCTCATCGAACGATGGAGGCCGGCGCCGATGCTCGTCGTCGCAGGCGATTACTTCGGCCCTGACGCTGCGGTGTACGACCGCGGCGTGACGTACGCCGACGAGACGAACGGCGTCCGAATTCCCTGGAATCTCGACATCCCGTGGGACACGCACGTTCGTTACCTCCTGACGATCGACGAGGAGGACCGGCATCTCGCCTTCAACACGGCGGAGCGGGCGTCGCTGCGGAATCGACAGGACGACGGCGTCGACCGACTCTGCCAGATCGGTGCGGCGCATCGCGAGACCGTGACCGTCGTCACGGCCGACCCCGATCTCGAGGCGGCTGCCCGCGCTCTCTGTACGCCGGCCGACCTCACCGAGATGAGGTTCGAGCTCGCGGCGCCTACGAGCTGATGGCCGCGTAGGCGCCCTGGACGAGCGCCGGGTCGGGGCCCTCGAGACGCACCGGGTTGCCGATGCCTTGAAGCACGACGAAGCGCAGCAGGTCGCCGCGGGTCTTCTTGTCGCGCTTCATCGCCGTGTACAGGGCGTCCCAACGGTGGCCGGGGTACGTGGTCGGCAGGCCGAGCCCGGACAGGATCGTGCGATGGCGCTCGACGTCCTGCTCGGAGAGCCGGCCCGCGAGGTGCGCGAGCTCGGCGGCGAACACCATGCCCACGGACACGGCCGAGCCATGGCGCCACTGGTAGCGCTCCGTGTACTCGATCGCGTGGCCGAACGTGTGGCCGTAATTGAGGATCTCGCGGAGGAAGGACTCCTTGAGGTCCGCGGCGACCACGTCGGCCTTGACCTGGATCGCGCGCGCGATGAGCTCGAGCAGGACCCCCCGTGTCTCCGCGTCGATGGCCGCATCGGTGCCACCGCCCTTGAGGAGCGCGAGGTTGTCCTCAACGATGGCCAGGATCCCGGCGTCCCTGATGAAGCCGCACTTGACCACCTCGGCAAGGCCGGCGACCAGGTCGTAGCGCGGCAGCGTGTCGAGCGCGCGCACGTCGCACCACACGGACATCGGCTCGTGGAACGCGCCGACGAGGTTCTTGCCCTCGGTGGTGTTGATGCCCGTCTTGCCGCCGACCGCCGCATCGACCATCGCGAGCAGCGTGGTGGGGACCTGGATGACCCCGACGCCGCGCAGCCAGGTGGCGGCGACGAAGCCCGCGAGGTCCGTGACCGCTCCCCCGCCGAACCCGATGACGATGTCGCTGCGGGTGAAGTCGGACTTCCCCAGCACGCCCCAGCAGAAGGCGAGCACCTCGGCGGTCTTGCCCTCTTCGGCGTCGGGAACCTCGGCGATGACGACCGTGAGGCCGCGCGCGTCGAGCAACGCCTTGAGGTTGTCGACGTGCCGGCGCAGGGGCGCGGCCGTCACCACCAGCACGCGCGTCGCCGTGGCGGGGACGGACGCGGCCACGTCGTCGAGAACGTTCTCCCCCACCGTCACCGTGTAGGGGGCGGCGGTGGCGACCTCGATGGTGCGGTGGACGGTCATGCGCGCTCCTTTGCGGCGGCGTCGATCTGCGCGGCCACCTCGGGCGGCGTCGACTTGTCGGTGAGGATCGAGACGGTCGCGAGCCGCTCGTAGATGGGCCGGCGCGCGTCCATGAGCGCGACCCACTGCGCGCGCGGGTTGCCCACGAGCAGCGGCCGCGAGGCGTTGAGGCCCACGCGCGGCGCGGCGGCGGCGAGGCTCACGTCGAGGAAGACGACCGTGCCGCCCGCCGACGCGTAGGCCTCGAGGAGCGCCTGCGTCCCCTCGGCGAGGATCGCCCCCCCGCCCAGGGCGAGGACGCCATCGTGCTCGGCCAGCGCATCGGCCACCGCCTCGCGCTCGATCTCGCGGAAGCGCGACTCGCCGTCCTCGAGGAAGACGTCGGGAATGGACTTCCCCGCGCGCTGCTCGATGTCGGTGTCGGTGTCGCGGCGAGCGACACCCCACAGGGACGCGAGCTCCGCGCCGACTGTCGACTTGCCCGAGCCCGGAGGACCGATCAAGACCGCACGCGGGCCCATCAGCGCAGGTGCTCCGGGATCGCGGCGACGTAGGACTCGATGTTGCGGCGCACCTCGGCGACGGAGTCGCCGCCGAACTTCTCGAGCAGCGAGTCCGCGAGCGTGAGCGCGACCATCGCCTGAGCGACCACGGCAGCGGGCGCGACAGCGCACACGTCTGAGCGCTGGTGGATGGCCTTGGCGGCCTCCCCCGTCGCGGTGTCGATGGTGTCGAGCGCACGCGGCACGGTGCTGATGGGCTTCATGGCCGCGCGTACACGCAGCGGCTCGCCGTTGGTCATGCCACCCTCGACGCCGCCTGCGCGGTTGGTGCGACGGGTGACGCCGTCCTGGCCGTACTCGATCTCATCGTGAGCCTCGGATCCGCGACGCGCGGCGGTGCGGAAGCCGTCGCCGACCTCGACGCCCTTGATGGCCTGGATGCCCATGAGGGCGGCCGCGAGGCGCGCGTCGAGGCGGCGGTCCCAGTGAACGTGGCTGCCGACGCCGACGGGGACGCCGTAGGCGACCACTTCGACGACGCCGCCGAGGGTGTCGCCGGCCTTCTGGCAGTCGTCGATCTCGGCCAGCATGGCGGCGGAGGTCGCGGCGTGGAAGCAGCGGATTGGGTCCGCGTCGAGCGCGGGCGTCGCGTCGGCGGGCGGCAGCGGCGCGTCGTCGGGGACCACGACGGGGCCCACCTGAACCGTGTGCGCGACGAGGCGGATGCCGGCGGCCTGCTCGAGGAAGTTCTCGGCGACCTGGCCGAGCGCGACACGGGCCGCGGTCTCGCGGGCGGAGGCGCGCTCGAGCACGGGGCGGGCGTCGTCGAAGCCGTACTTGGTCATGCCGACGAGATCTGCGTGCCCGGGGCGCGGGCGGGTGAGGGCCGCGGCACGGGCACCGGTGAGCTCCTCGGCGTCGACCGGGTCCGCGGACATCACGGTCTCCCACTTGGGCCACTCCGTGTTGCCCACCATGACGGCGACGGGACCGCCCTGGCTGAGGCCGTGGCGCACGCCGCCGAGGATGGTGACCTGGTCCTGCTCGAACTGCATGCGCGCGCCGCGGCCGGCGCCAAGGCGGCGTCGGGCGAGCGCGGCCTGGATCTCGCTGCTGGTGATCTCGACGCCGGCCGGGAGGCCCTCGAGCGTGCCGACAAGGGCGGGACCATGGGATTCGCCTGCGGTGAGCCATCGAAGCATGGGCGTCATTCTTCCACGAGTGGACGGTCCGTCCGGATGGTGAGATGCAGAAACAGCGGAACGGGGTGGCCGCTCGTGAGAGCAGCCACCCCGCTAACGGCGTGCTGGTTCAGGCACCCGGCTGAGCTGGCGAGTTCGGCGGCTTGTGGAACGCCGACTCACCCGGCGTCTTGGCCCCCTTGCCGAGCTCCTGGTCGTGCAGCTCGAGCGTCGGGTTGTACACGAACAGCGACCCGGTGATGGTCGTCGACACGTCGCCGTCCTTGGCGTCGGACACGCCAGGAATCGTGCCGGACCCTGACGGACGCGCAGTCTGCGTGATCGCCTCCACCTCGAAGACGGGCTGATCGGGATCTGACATGAACGCGAGGAAGTCGTAGGTCTCTTGCGGCGAGCCAGCCACGACAAGGGTGAACGGCACCTTGAACACCTGAGCGCTCGCGAGCGTCGACTCTGTCGGGGCGGTGACCGCGGGCGCCCAACCATCGGTACCGACGACCGCCGTCGGGTCAGCCGCTCCGTCCGTTCCCGTTGCGGCTGCCGTCGCTGCGGGGTCCGGGACCACCGACGAGGCCGCCGACACGGGCCCGGTCTGGAACAGGGCCGCGACCTGCGATGCCACGAGAGCGGATGGGTCCACCTCAAGCGGCGGCAGAAGCGTCTCGCCGCCCTGGGAGTACGACACGAGCTCGATCTTCGTGTCGTTGAAAGCCTTCCAGAGGCGCGCGCGGAACGCCGGCAGATCGAGCTCCGAGGGCGCGTTGAGCGCGATCTCCTTGGCGACCGAATCGTCACCCTGGAGCTGAGCCGCATACTCATCGATCTTCGCGGAGGCCATGTTGACCTGATCGATGTTGCCGCGAATGGTGGCCGTCTGAGACTTGAGGGAGTCCCTCTCGTCGAACTGGGGCTTGATCGCCAGGAACCACCCCAGCACCGCAACAAGGACGATGCCGAGTACCGCCAAGGCAATGACGGGGGCGTAGCGAGAGTTCAGCATGTCAGCCCTCCTGAGACTGGGTCGTGGCCGAGGCAGACGCGCTCGGCTCAGGGCTGGGCTCGACTGAGGACATCATCAGCTCGTTTGCCTGCGAGATCCCATCCGTCGGCATCAGGCGACCGGTGAACAGGTTCGCCGTGATCACACCGGTGACCGAAACGCCGTAATACGTGTCCGCGCCATCGACCGCGAAGGCCTCGCTGGTGCCGCGCACGGCCGCGAGTCCGGGCACGGCCTCGAGCTTGGCGATGAGCTCCGTCGCCTTCTGCTGGGTGGTCGCGCGAGCGGTGATCTGGATGGTTCCCACGCCATTGGGATAGATGCTCGTATCCCCGGAGCCCGCGACCGTCCCGGAGGCACTGGGACCCTGGATCGTGAACCCATCGAGGCCCGTGTCCGCGTCGAACACGGCCTGCACAGACGCCGTCAACTGCGAGTACGCGATCTCGGAGTAGCCGATCTGTGCAAGCGTGTACTCCTCCTGCTCGCGCACCTGGACGTCGGTGAACACACCCGCCTTCGCGTCGCGTGCGGCGACGGCAGCACTCTCGTCCTGGGCAGCGGTGTCGCGCTCGTCGGAGGCGGACATCTTCGCGAATGCGGCGCCGGCGAACAGCAGGCCAACGCCGGCGATGGCGATCAGGATCGCCACGACCGCGCCGAACTGAACCGCGCGCATCGTCCTACGTGCGGCGATCTCCCGAGGGATGAGGTTGACACCCGCGAGCGTGGACGCTCCGTACCTTTCCGCAACCGCATTCACTTTGCACTCCTCATCGCGAGCCCGATCACCGTCGCGAGCTCCGCGGTCCGCGTCTCGGCGCCGCCGAGCTGCACCTTCTTCCCGATCCGAAGACCCGAGAGCGGATCCCCGATCATGACCGGCAGGCGCGTCGCACTCGCCAGCGCCTGGCCCAATCCGCGCATCTGGCTGCCACCGCCGGTAAGCACCACCTGCTGCAGCGCACCTCCGGGATTGCTGCTGGCGAAGTACACGAGCGTGTTGCGTACCGCCTCGATCATCGGCGAGATCGCATGCGCGGAAGCCTCCGCGAGTCCGCGCTTGTCCGCGCCGACGTTGAGATCCATGCCGACCTCACGCTTGAGCGCCTCGGCGTTGACCGGGGTACCCCGCAGAGCGGACTCGAGAGCGCGATTCGCATCGTGGCTTCCCTGGGAGAGAGCACGGACGATGCGCGGCGCACCCGCGTGCGACACGACCACCGTGGTGGTCGAGGCGCCGACGTTGACGAAGGCGACATTCGCGCTCGTGAAGTTGTCCCGGCACCCCGCCCGCCAGATGCCGAAGGCCGACAGATCGACGCACGCGACAGACAGTCCTGCCCGGTCGATGACCTCGACGATGTCGCGCACCACCGACCTGGGCGCAGCGACCAGCAGGCCCCGAAGCGTGGCACCACCCTGTGCCTCGATCTCCTGAGTGGGATAGAAGTCGAGGATGGCCTCGTCGGCAGCCATGGGCAGCTGATCCTGGACGTGGAAGGCGAGCGATTCGCGCACCTTGTCCATCGGCTGCGCCGGGATGTCGACCTCGCGGACCACGACCGAAGGGAGGCCCAAGCCCAAAGTCACGTGCTTGGTTGACGGCTTCGCGGCGGCCCAGGCCTCCTTGACGACGGCGCTCAGAGTCGCCGGCTCGAGGATCTCGTCGTCTCGCATGACGCCAGCGGGCACGGCCGCCTCGCCAAACGCGTGCAACGTCGCGCCATCGCGCGGATCTGCCCCGTTGCCAAGCTCGATCTCGGCAACACGGACTGCCGAAGCACCGATGTCGATCGCGACAGTTCTTGTACCCACAGCGTTCCCTCCTCTACTACTTCATTCCTTATCGGCCGATGGCCGAAGCTGCTCAAGTGCTACTGCACCAGCACCACATCGAGGTACCACGTGGCCACGGGTACGCCCACGACCACCCCGGTCAGAGCACCCACCACCATCCATGGGCCGAAGGGAATCGCTACGCCTCGCGACTTCCGTGCGCGGCGCATCGCGATGACTCCCGCCACCGCTCCCCAGATGAATGCGGCAAAGGCCCCGACGATCAGCTGGGGCCACCCGAGGAAGCCGAGCACCGCGCCAAGCGACGGCGCGAGCTTGACGTCGCCGAAACCCATGCCCTTCGGATACGCGACAAAGGCGATCCCGTAAAGCAGACCCAACGCCACCGCACCGATGACTGAGCGAAGCGCGTCCGACCAGTCCCCTGTCGCGACGGCCGTAGCGAGGACGACAACAGCCAACGTGATCGCGAAGGCCGCCGTCAGTGGATTCGGGAGCCGTCGGGTTTCCAGGTCGATCGCCGCGAGCACCAGACCGTAGAAGACCAGCGTGAGCAGTACGACGGTGTTGGCTCCCGGGCCGGTGAGCCAGGTCACGATGCCGAACGTCGCCCCCATGGCGAACTCAACCAACGGATATCGCGGGCTGATCGGCGCCGAGCAGTCCGCGCATCGTCCCTTCAGCCAGATCCAACCGAGAACTGGCACGTTGTGGCGTGCTCGAATCTCGTGACCACAGCGTGGGCATGCGCTGGGTGGGCGGACGATCGAGAGCCCCTGAGGCACCCGGTAGATCAGCACGTTCGCGAAGGAGCCCAGCGCGAGCCCGGCAAGCACGGCGCCGACGATGAAGATCGTTGTCATCGAGCGGATCTCAGTCGCGCAGGTCGAATCGGGAGGTCAAACGCACGGCCGCAGGATCGGTCGGGAGCGGGTCTCCACCGAGCGACGGGATCGCGACCTTCGTCATCTGGATCTTCGTCGCAGCGCCGGCCTTGAACGCGCCCGCGTAGATCTGGCCAGTCATAGGGTCCGTATTACCGGTCAGGTTGTTGCCGTTCTTGAACTCGACGGTGCACGGCGTGTAGGAGAACCACACGAGCTTGGTGACCTTCATCTGGTCCCAATACAGGTTCTTCGAGTCGGTCGGCGTCGTCGTGCACACCGGGTAGTACTGCCCCGAGACCGCTGCCGGCTTCCAATCCACGCCGAGCGAGTCGGACGGCACAAGCCAGAAGAGCGTCCACGGATCAGTAGCGTTGGTACCCGTGTAGGTCACATTGTTCGTCTGATAGAAACCCGTAGTTGATACGAGCGCAAGATCGTTTGAAAGAGTAATCGTCTTATTTCCAGTGCCATCGATATTGACCGGCTTCCCCGAGGCGCAGGTGAACACGATCATCCGCGGACCCGTGATGCCATTCGGGTTGTCCCGGATGAAGTTCATCGGATCGCTGCTGTCGCACGACGTGGACGGGTCAAGCGTCCAGCCGGGCCATGCCTTGATGTCGGCGAGCGCCATGCCGTCCTTCGGGAGACTTTCACGCTTCGGGGCAACAATGAGGTAGGGATAACCGACACCAGCCTGGAACTGCGTGGTGGAAGGATTGATCGCGGTTCCCGTGGGGAAATCTGAGGCCGTGTTTCCGGTGAGGCTGGTGGGCTTCGGAGTAGAGAAGTAGCTGGTTGCCGGCACCGCGCCCTTGGCCACGACCTTGCCAGCAACCAAGTTCGGCGTCCCGCTTGCGACGACGTCTCCGCCGGTCGAGATCACATCGCCGCCGACCGTCGACTTCGCAAGCGTGATGTTGCCACCGGCGTAGATGCTGCCTCCCACGGTTGCATCGTTCTGGAGCAGAACCTGCCCGACACGGGAGAACGCAATCCCCAGAATGCCGCCCGAGTTACCCGTGCGGCCCTGCGAGACAATCGTGCCGTTCGCCAGCACGTCGCCCGTCACAATCGTGTTGGACGAGTCCAAGCTCACGGCGGGCGTCGACGTGCTGACGAGCGGGCTTGCCGAGTAGACATCGCCCTGCACAGTTGCCTGGGTCGCGAGCGTGACACGACCCGCCGCCCACAACGTGCCCTTCAGCAAAGACTTGTTGTCGACCGTCACGTCGCCGGTCGCCGAGTAGATCTGGCCGTCGACGTTCACCTGAGTGCGGATCGTGATCTGACCGTTGGAGTACACGTTCGCGTCGAGAACGCCGGGCGCGCTCTCGACGACCTGCGTGTTGTTGATCAGGTCGAGCGAGGCGTCGGAGAAGATCGCCTTGTCAAGCGTTGCCGACGGCGGGGTGGTGGCGAAAGTAGCCACCACCGTGCGCTTGAGCGGACCGTCAAGCGTCTTGTTGCCGGAAACTGCGGTGGAAGTCACACGGAGGACCGTCACGATGTCGGTCGCGCTGGGGCAGTTCGTCTTCGTGCCATCGTCGAGGGTGTAAAGCGTCTTCACCGTAACCGTGTCATTGTTGACCAGGTAGTTGTAGGCAGGCGAGCACACCGTCGACAGCTGTGCGAACGTCTTACCGTCGAGTTGGCCGAACACGAAGTCGATGCCCGCATCGGCGGAGGCGAGAACCGCCATCTCTGCCTTGGTCCGGGCCGTCGTCTTCAGCGTGAAGATGGTCGTCAGCGCCAACGTCGTGAGCAGAATGACGCTGACCGATACGATTCCGAGCACCATAACGAGCGCCACGCCGGCGTCGTCGTGGCGGCTCTGCAGTCGCGTGCGTGCCATGGTCATGCCTTCCTAGAAGCAGATCTTCGTGAGATCGGGCTGAGGCCGGAGCGCGATGGTCTTCGCGAACTCGACGGGCTTGCGGTTTTTGAAAGTCTCGAAGCGGAGCGACACGGTCACCGAGCCGGGCGATGTCACGACCACATTGGCCGGCGAGAACACTGGAAGACCGGTCGATCCAGAGATGATCGGGGCCGTATCGTCGCCGTAGATGGTCCAGTTCGCGGTGAGAGACCGAAGAGCCGTAAGCGACGCGGCATCGCGCGCAGCCATCGTGTTGGTGGACGCCAGGCTGCTGCTGCGGCGCACCTCCTGCTTCGCGGTGTCGAAGAAGTAGGCAACGCAGACACCGTTGTCGTCCGCCGCCGTAGACGCCTGTCGCGTCGAGAGAAGAAGAAGCTGGCCGTCCCAGAGCACGCGCGCGGTCTTCGCGTTGCGCAAGTCGTACTCGGCGGCCTTGTAGAGAATCTGAGCGGTGTTGTTGGCCTGCGCCGTCGCGCGCACGTAACGCTCATTCTCGATGATCTGTAGGAAGATCATCGATGCCATCGTCATGAGGATCCCGAGTACCACCATGTATGCGATCAGCTCTGCGAGAGTAAAGCCATCATCGTCGTCGCGAAGGCGGTTCATCACGGGGCCTCGTACTTCATGAATAGGTCGGTGGTCGTCTGCGCGAGGGGATTGTTTAGGCCAGCCACTGTCGTGGTCGCGGTGACGGTCACGCGAAGAATTTGAGCGGGATCGCCATCATCGCCTGCCGCCGCAACCTTGCACGAATCGCCGTTCGGCTGCGCTACCGCGCCCTTAATGGTGATCGGCACCTTGCGGCCGTCGTACACGACCGTGGTCTTAGTAACCACGCCCTGCATTACGGTGCACGAGCCCGAGGCGGCGTTGGATCGCGCGTCCTCAATACGAGCCTGCACCGCCTCTGCGGCGGTCGCCCTTGTGGCTGCGGCCGAAGTCTTCGTAAGGGCAAGAATGAGCGCACTGATCATGGCGGTCATCACGATCAGGAGGATAACCATGGCGACCATAACCTCGGTGAGGCTGAAGCCCCGATCGTTGTCGCGCTTGCTCAAAACGCACCCCCTTCGTACCAACAATTGGCCGAGCAGACGGGGCCCCGTGACGAACACGGGACCCCGTCCACGTCAGCTGGTCGCGAACTCGAAATCCGAGAGCTACGCCGACGGAGTCGTGGTGACCTTGCCAGTCTCGTCCATCGAGAACGTGGTGCCGGTGGGCGACTTGACGGACAGCGTTACCGTCGCGTTGGGAATGCTCACGGTGTTGGTGGTGCCGAGGACATTGCCAGGCGAAAGGTTCACCGTGGTGTCCGCAACGGCCGGCGTCGCGGTGACCTTGATCGTCACGACCTGGCCGGAACCGGTAACGGTCACGGCCGTCGCCTGCGGGTTTTCCGTCATCGCAGAGACCACGGCGGTGCGAAGCGTGTTGAGGTCTGCCTCGGCCGCCGAGTCCTTCGCCTTGTTCTGCTGGTTGAGGTAAAGGGGGATGGCAATCGCGGCAAGGATGCCGATGATGATGATGACGACAAGAAGCTCGACGAGGGTGAAGCCCTTGTCGTCCTTCTTGGCCATGGCCTGCTGAATGCGAGCGATCATTTCGCTCCTGCCTTTCACTGTCTTCTCTATTGGTTGAAATGAGTGAGGCCCTCAGACCCCGCTCACCTGCCGTTCGGCTAGCCGAACGGAAGACTCTGTCACGAGCCGATCAGGTCGAAGACCTTGAAGATCGGCATATAAAGTGCGATGACCATGCCACCGATGATCGTGCCGAGGAAGGCGATCATCAGGGGCTCGATGAGGCTCGTGAGCTGCTCAGTCGTCGACTCGACCTCCTGGTCGTAGAAGTCGGCGATCTTGTCCAGCATCGTGTCCAGTGCGCCCGTGTCCTCACCCACGGCGATCATCTGGACGACCATCGGCGGGAATACGGTGTGCTTTGCGAGCGGGCCCGCGAGAGACTCACCACGGCGCACTGAGTCCTGCACGTCCTTAGTCGCGCGCTCGATCACGATATTGCCCGACGCCTGTCCGACGATGTCGAGCGCCTGGAGAATCGGAACACCAGATCGCACCATCGCGCCAAAGTTGCGTGTGAAACGCGACACCGCAATCTTCTGGATCAACCCACCAAATACCGGAAGCTTGAGGTAGACCGGTTCGACCCTATTGCGCACCTCAAGCCGGTTCTTGTTCTTCTTCCACCACACTGCGCCAACGAAGATTGCGATCGCGAAGGGCACGGCGCCAACCTTGAGGATTGCGGAAAGTGACACCAAGATCTGCGTCGGCAGCGGCAACTCGCCACCGAGATTCTTGAACATGTCTGCGAACACGGGAACGATGAAGAGGAGCATCGCCGTCACGGCGAGCACCGCGATGAAGAAAACCACAACCGGATACGTCATTGCGGACTTGATCTTTCCGCGGAGCGCCACCTCGGTCTCGAAGTTCTCGGCGATCGAGACGAGCACTTGGTCGAGGAATCCGCCGATCTCGCCGGCCTTCACCATGTTGATCATGAGAGGAGGGAACACCTGCGGGTGTCGCGCAAGCGCCACCGAGAACGCCTTACCTGTCTCGACATCGGTGCGGACCTCCGACAACACTTTTTGCAACGCCTTGTTCTCGGTCTGCTCCGTGAGGATCGTCATCGCGCGAATCAACGAGAGACCTGCGCCGATCATCGTCGCGAGCTGACGCGACATGATGGCGATGTCCTTGAGACCGATCTTCTCCCCGAGGCCGGGGATCGTGAGCTCCATATTGAGGCCGGTGCCACCGGCCTCCTCGACCTGAAGCACCGTGAACCCACGCTCGCGAAGGCGAGCCGCGACCGCCTGCGAGTTCGGCGCCTCCATCGTGTCCTTGCGCACCTTGCCCGAACCGTCCCGCGCCTCGTACGCGAACTTCTTGACCGCGGTTGCGGCGGCAGCTGCCATGATGCCCTCCCCCGCTACCGGCCGTGCCGACCGCAGAGGCGGTTGAACTCTTCGAAGGACTGCGCCATCTCGACGGCGTTCTCGTAGGTGACCTTGCCGGACTTGACCAGCTCAGCCAGGTGGTAGTCCATGGTCTGCATACCCTGCGACGCGCCGCCCTGCATCGACGTGAAGATCTGGTGGGTCTTGCCCTCACGGATGAGGTTGCGGATACCCGGGGTCGCGACCATGACCTCGACCGCGACCGCCCGGCCGGGTCCGTCCGCACGCTTCAGCAGGGTCTGGCACATCACGCCCTGGATCGCTGCGGCGAGCTGCGAGCGGACCTGACCCTGCTGCTCGGGCGGGAACACGTCGATGATGCGGTCCATCGTCTGCGGCGCGGACTGCGTGTGCAGCGTCGCGAACACGAGGTGTCCGGTTTCCGCGGCGGTGAGCGCGACGGAGATCGTCTCGATGTCACGCATCTCACCGATAAGGATGATGTCCGGGTCCTGACGTAGCACGTGCTTGAGCGCCTTGGCGAAGGACCGCGTGTCCGCGCCCACCTCGCGCTGGTTCACGATCGAGCGCTTGTGACGGTGGAGGAACTCGATCGGGTCCTCGACGGTCATGATGTGCGCGCTGCGCGAGCGGTTCGCGAGGTCGACGAGCGACGCAAGCGTCGTCGACTTGCCCGATCCGGTCGGCCCAGTCACCAACACCAGACCACGCGGCAGCTGGGCGAACTTGCCCACGACCTCGGGGATGCCGAGCGCCTCGAGCGGCTTGATCTCGTAAGGAATGACACGGAACGCCGCACCAAGCGAGTCGCGCTGGCGGTACAGGTTGACGCGGAAGCGCGCCTCGCCGACCACCGAGTACGAGAAGTCGAGCTCGAGCTCCTCCTCGAACTGCTCGCGCTGGGCCTGGGTCAGGATGCCGAACAGCGAGCGGTGAAGGCTCTCCGGGTTGAGCTGCGCGAACCCCTCGAGCGGGGTGAGGCCACCATCGAGGCGAACCATCGGCGGCACGCCAGTGGTCAGGTGAAGGTCGGAAGCGCCGGTCTTCAACATCGCGCGCAGCGCATTGTTGATGTCGAGGTCGCCATCCTGGCGCTCGTTGTTCGCGCCGATGCGGTTGCGCCCCGGCGTCACCTGTGCGGCTGGCTTCGCCTGCGGCGGTTCGGGCTTCTTCGGTGCCTCGGGCTCCTTCTCGGGCGCCGGCATGAACGAGGCGCCGGCACCTAGGTGCTCCTGCGCAGCGGCCGCAAAGGCCGCGGCGGCGTCGAGCGTCTGCGTCGTGGTCGGTGCACCGGACGCCACCGGCGCTCCGACGGGAGCCGGCGCGGAGACAGGCGCGGGGGCCGGGCCAGGAGCACCCGAAGCCTGCGCCGCCAGCGGCCGACGCTCGTCGAGGAACGATGCGCGGCGCACGGCCGAGCTGTGAGGCTCGCTGTGCAGCGACGGACCAGTCGGGAGGATGGGCGCCGCGGGAGGACCCTGAGGCGAGAGGGACGGCACCGTCTGAGCGGCCGCGGGAACGCCTGCGGCCGGCGTCGAAGGAACCCCGGCACCAGGCGTGGAAGGAGCCACGGAACCAGCACCCTCAGCGCCGGCGACCGGAGCCGCGGGCGGCGGCGTCGGCCGCCAGGGCTCTGCGCCCGGAGTGAACTCGTTCACTTGTCCTCCCTCAACTGGAACCGCAATCTAGCGGGTCCTTCGCATAGAAATATCGGTAGATACGTGGCGTGTCTGTAGAGATGTGGCTTATTTCACAACTCGGAGAAGCTCTTCAAGGGACGTGGTTCCCTCGAGCACCTTCGCCCACCCATCCTGGATGAGCGTCTCCATGCCCGCGTCCACGGCCGCGTGGCCGATCTCCGCCGAGGAAGCTCGCGCCACCGTCAGCCGCTCGATCTCCTCGTTGATCGGCATGATCTCGTGCAGCGCCACGCGCCCGCGGTAGCCCGTGTTGGAGCACCGCTGGCAGCCCTCGGGCCGCATGATGGTCGGCACGGCGCCGCTCCCCCACTTGATCGCCGGCGGCAGATCGGAGGCGTTCACGGTCTGCTCCACGCAGCAGTGGTCGCACAGCCGGCGCGCGAGTCGCTGGGCGACCACGCAGTCGATCGCGGACCCCACGAGGAACGGCTCGATGTCCATCTCGATGAGTCGCGTCATCGCGGACGGCGCGTCGTTGGTGTGCAGCGTCGACAGCACCAGGTGACCGGTGAGCGCCGCCTCGATCGCGATCTGCGCGGTCTCGCCGTCACGGACCTCGCCGACGAGCACCACGTCCGGGTCGGCACGCAGGATGGACCGCAGCGCGGCCGCGAACGTCAGTCCCGCCTTCGGGTTGACCTGCACCTGGTTGATGCCGGGGATGCGGTACTCGACAGGGTCCTCGACCGTGATGACGTTGACCTCGGGCCGCGAGATCTGGTTGAGCGTCGCGTACAGCGTGGTCGACTTGCCCGAACCCGTCGGGCCGGTGACCAGGATCATGCCGTAGGGCTTGGTGTACGCCTCGGAGTAGATCGCCTGGTTCCGCTCGCGGATGCCCAGGTCCTCGAGCGCGAGCCTCGCCGTCGAGTTGTCGAGGATACGCATGACGACCTTCTCGCCCCACACCGTCGGCAGCGTCGCGACACGGAGGTCGATCTTGCGGCCCTGGTGGTTGACGGACAGGCGGCCGTCCTGCGGCTTGCGTCGCTCCGCGATGTCGATGTCCGACATGATCTTCAGGCGCGAGATCACGCCGCCCTGGATCGCCTTGGGGCCGCGCTGCATCTCGTGGAGCACGCCGTCGATGCGGTACCGCACCCGGAAGTCGTGCTCGGCCGGCTCGATGTGGATGTCGGACGCGCGGTCCTGCACGGCCTGCGTGATGAGCAGGTTGACGAACCGCACGATGGGCGCGTCGTCGTCCGCCGCCGAGGACAGGTCCTCGTCCGCCACGTCCACATCGGTCTCGATGTGCTCCTGCAGGTCCTCCATCTCCGCGTCGGAGCGGCAGTACCTGTCGATCGCGTTGGCGACGTCGTCGTGCGCCGCGACCACCGGGATGACCCGCATGCGCGTGATGGTGGAGATGTCGTCGACCGCGACCACGTTGCCCGGGTTGGACATCGCGACCTTGATCAGGCCGTCCCCGACCTCGACCGGCAGCACCATGTGGCGCCGGCAGACGGCGCCCGGCACCAGCGCGACGGCCGCGCGGTCGACGGGATAGTCGGCGAGCTCGATGAAATCCATGCCCACCTGCGCGGCGAGCGCGCGCACCAGCTGCCCCTCGGAGATGTACCCCATCTCGACGAGCGTGCGGCCGAGCGACTGGCCCCGCTCCTGCTGCGCGTCGATCGCCTCGACGAGCTGCTCCTCGCTGAGCGCGCCGCCCTCCAGCAGGATGGTTCCCAGCTGCTTCACCGGCGCCCCCTCATGACCCTCGATGGAAATTCGTGCCGAAAGTACCATCGGCAGAACATCGAGGAACTGAAGCGGCTACCTCCGGAGTGTCGTGTCGAGCGCGGCGCCCATCGCGTCGAGCGGCGCGTCATGACCGGTCATGAGGCGCACCTGCTCCCCCGCCTGGTGCAGCAGCATGCGCTCGCCGCCGATCCGCGTCCCGCCCCGCGCGGCCCACGCGGCCCCGAGCGGCGTCACCAGCGGGTCGTAGATCGCGTCGAGCAGCGCCGCGCCCTCACGCACGGTGACCAGGGACGATGCGAGGGTCGCCCCGGCGTCCGCCGGCACGGTGGACACGGCGACGTCGAGCGACGGAGCGAGCGTCGCGACGTCCGCGAGGTCGATGAACCGCGGCGTCACCCCCATCTTGGTGGCGGCGCGCAGCAGCCCGCCCGCACGCCCGCGCGACCGCACGGCCACGTAGGGAGCGGTCACGCCGAGCGCGCCGAGCGCCGCCATCGCGGAGGTCGCCGTCGCTCCCCCACCGATGATCAGCCCCGAGCCGGCCGAGGACACCCCGGCCTCACGGAACGCCGCCTGGATGCCCCAGACGTCCGTGTTGGCGCCCACGAGCTGGCGGCCGCCGCCCACGGACTGCACCAGCACCGTGTTGATCGCGCCGACCAGCTTGGCCATGGACTCGGTGAAGTCCATGAGCGGCAGCGCCTCGACCTTGAGCGGCATGGTCAACGACAACCCGGCCCACGCATCGTCCATCCCCGCCAGGAAGGAGGCGAGAGAACCGGACGGAACGTCGTACGCGTCATACGACCACTCGAGACCAAGAGAGGCGTACGCCGCCCGGTGCAGCACCGGCGACAGCGAGTGCCCGATGGGGTGGCCGAGCACGCCCGCCCGGCGCATGCCGGTCACGCCGCTCACGGGATCAGTTGCCGGACGAGTCGGAGTGCGCTGCGTACCACTCCTGCAGCTTCGCCACGTTCGCCTGGTGCGTCGGGTAGTCCTTGGCGTACAGCGTCTCGCCCGTGTCGAGGTTGACGGTCACGAAGAACAGGAAGTCGGTCTGGGCCGGCTTGACGGCCGCCTTGATCGACGCCTCGCCGGGACCCGCGATGGGGCCGGGCGGGAGGCCCTTGTACAGGTACGTGTTATACGGGGAGTCGATGTTGCGCTCCTCGTCCGTGGTCCACACGCCGTCCGACGGCGAGAGGTACTTCACGGTCGAGTCGAGCCCCAGCTTCATGTCCGCGTCGAGGCGGTTGTAGATGACCGACGCGATCTTGGGACGGTCCTCGTCCAGCTTCGCCTCGCGCTCCACGAGCGACGCCACGGTGAGGATCCGCTCGCGGTCCTCGGGGGCGACGCCGTAGTCGTCGAGCACCTTGACGGTCTGCGCGATCATCTTGGTCATCACCTCCTGCGGGGTGACGCCGGGGTTGAACTCGTAGGTCGACGGGAACAGCCAGCCCTCGAGGTTGCCGTTCGCCTCGGCGGGCAGGCCGAGCGCCTCGGTGTCCTTCGCGGCCGCCTTCACGTCGTCCTTGCTGCTACCGGTGAGGTTGGCGATCTTCTCGTAGTAGTAGTCGAGCGTCTTGCCCTCGGGGATGGTGATGGAGCGCACGTCCCGGTTGGCCGGGTCGAGCAGCGCGTCGACCGCGTACTCCGCCTTCATCTCCTTGTGCATGAAGTAGTAGCCCGCGGTGATCGACGTCGAGTCGGGGTTGTCGTTCGCGGCGGCGATGAACGCCTGCTTGGACGCGATGACGCCCGCGTCGTACAGCGTCGCGGCGATGTCCGCACCGGACGCGCCGGGCTCGATGATGACCTGGACGTTGCCCTGGCCCGGGCCGTCGTAGTCCGCCGCCGTGGAGGACCCGCTGGTCTCGATCCCCTTGATGAAGTTCAGCGCGATCGAGCCGCCGATCGCGAGCAGCACGACGGCCACCGCGGTGACGAGCAGCGTCATGCGCCGGCGCGCGGCGCGTCGCTTCTGCCGCTGGAGGCGGCGCAGGTCAAGAGACGTGGTGCTGGTCGCCTCGGCCTCGAAAAGGTCAGTCATCATTCCCCTTGCGCGGAACCTCGATGGTCACTGCCCCGAGGTTACCGTTCCTGTCAACGTCCAAGGCGTTCTCCAGGATCACGACGGCGGCCGCCTGGTCGATCACCTGTCGCTGCTTCTTGGCACTACGTCCCGCGCTCCGCATCGCCTGGGATGCGGTGGCGGTCGAGAAGCGCTCGTCGATCAAACGAACGTCCGCGGAGGTCAGTTCCGCGAGCCGGGCCGCGAAGGCGCGCGCGTCCTCCGCGCTGCTGCCCTCGCTCCCCGACAGCTTGCGCGGCAGCCCGACGAACACGCGGATGCATGCGCGCTCCTCGGCGAGGGCCGCGACGGCCTCGACGTCCCCGTCGCCGCGTTGCACGGTGTCGACGGGGAATGCCATGAGGCCGTCGGGGTCGGACGCCGCCACGCCGATGCGGACGGTGCCGACGTCGACCCCGAGGCGTGCGCCCCTATCCACGCGCCGCCACGGTCGAGGTGACGGCCGCGAGGGCGTCCGCGATCTTGGAGGCGTCCTGGCCGCCGCCCTGCGCGAGGTCCGGCTTGCCGCCGCCACCGCCGCCCAGGATGGACGATGCGACCTTCACCAGGTCTCCGGCCTTCAGCCCCGCGTCGCGCGCCCCGGCATTCGTGCCGATCACGATCTGCGGGCGGCCGCCGATCTCCGCCGCGACGGCGACCACCGCGGGGGTGGACTCGCCCAGGCGGGCGCGCACGTCGGTGACGAGCGTGCGGAGGTCGTCCGCCTCGGCCGCATCGTGCGACTGGACGGCGACCACGCGCACGCCGGCGACGTCGGCCGCGGCGTCCACGAGGGAGCCGGCGGCGTGCTGCATCGCCTGCTGGCGGTAGCCCTTGAGCTGCTTCTCCGCGTCGGCGAGGCGCTCGAGCACGTTCTCGATGCGGCCGCGGAGCTCGCCCGGCTGCACCTTGAGCGTGGTGGTGAGCTCGGACACGAGCGCCCGCTCGGCCGCGAGCTTCTGGAACGCCTCGATGCCCACGAAGGCCTCGATGCGGCGCGAGCCGGAGCCCACGGAGGACTCGGTCGACACGGCGACCATGCCCACCTGGCTCGAGTGCTCGACGTGCGTGCCGCCGCAGAGCTCGCGCGACCAGGGGCCGCCGATCTCGATGACGCGCACCGTCTCGTCGTAGGTCTCGCCGAACAGCGCGACCGCGCCCCAGGCCTTCGCCTCGGGCAGGGTCATGTGCTGCGCGCTCACGCCCAGGTCGGCGCGGATGGCACGGTTGGTGACCTCCTCGATCTCCGAGCGGGTCTCGTGCGACAGCGCCGAGGGCCACGAGAAGTCGAGGCGCAGGTAGCCGGGCTTGTTGTACGAGCCGGACTGGAGCGCGTCGGGGCCGAGCACCTCGCGCAGCGCGGCGTGCAGCAGGTGCGTGCCGGAGTGCGCCTGGCGGGCGCCGAGGCGCCACTCGGGGTCGACCTCGGCGGAGACCTGGTCGCCCTGCGCGACCTGGCCCTCGACCACCTGGCAGGTGTGGACGATCAGGCCCTTGACGGGGCGCTGCACGTCGATGACGCGCAGGGTGCCGTGAGCGGAGCGGATCTCGCCGGAGTCCGCCTCCTGGCCACCCGACTCCGCGTAGAACGGGGTCTGCGGGAGGACGACCTCGACGGTCTCTCCCTCGGACGCGACCGGGACGGTCACGCCGTCCTTGAGGATCGCGGTGATCTCGGTGGCGGTGGTGAGCTCCTGGTAGGCGCGGAACTCGGTGAGCCCGCGCTCCTCCTTGATGCCGTTGTAGACGCCGACGTCCGCGTGGCCGCCCTTCTTGGCCTTCGCATCGGCCCGGGCGCGCTCCTTCTGCTCCTTCATGAGGTCGCGGAAGCGCGCCTCGTCCACCTGGATGCCCTGCTCGGCCGCCATCTCGAGGGTGATGTCGATCGGGAAGCCGTACGTGTCGTGCAGCTCGAACGCGTCGGAGCCCGACAGCGCCGTGGAACCGGCGTCCTTGGCCTTGGACACGGCGACGTCGAAGATCGTGGTGCCGGACGCGAGGGTGCGACGGAACGCGTCCTCCTCGGCATAGGCGACGGCCTCGATGCGCGCACGGTTGGCCTCGAGCTCGGGGTACGACGCCTTCATCGCGTCGAGCGAGACCGGCAGCAGCTCCGGCATGGAGCGGTCGTCGACGCCCATGAGCTTCATCGCGCGCACCGAGCGGCGGATGAGGCGGCGCAGCACGTAGCCGCGGCCCTCGTTGCCGGGGGTGACGCCGTCGTTGATGAGCATGAGCGACGAGCGCACGTGGTCCGCGAGGTAGCGCATCCGCACGTCGTCGGTCGCATCCGCGCCGTAGGTGCGGCCCGAGAGCTCCTGCGCCTTCGCGATGACCGGGAACACCTCGTCGATCTCGTACATGTTGGACACGCCCTGCTTGAGGTACGCGAGGCGCTCGAGACCGGCGCCGGTGTCGATGGCCTTCTGGTCGAGCTCACGGATGAGCGGGTAGTCCTTGCCGGCGCCCTCGCCGCGCAGGAACTGGTCGAACACCAGGTTCCACACCTCGAGGTAGCGGTCGCCGCCCGGGTCCACGGTGCCGCCCACGGCCTCGGGGCCGAACTCGGGGCCGCGGTCGAAGTGCCACTCGGCGCACGGGCCGGCGGGACCCGGCTGGCCCGTGTCCCAGAAGTTCTCCTCGCGCGTCAGCTTGACGATGCGCGCGGGGTCGACGCCGACGTTGGTGAGGTGGCTGAAGGCCTCGTCGTCCTCGTTCCAGATGGTCACCCAGAACCGGTCGAGGTCGAAGCCCATCTTGCCCTCGCTCTCGGGTCCCGTGAGGAACTCCGCGGCGAGGTTGATGGCGCCTTCCTTGAAGTAGTCGCCGAACGAGAAGTTGCCCAGCATCTGGAAGAACGTGCCGTGGCGGGTGGTCTTGCCGACCTCCTCGATGTCCTTGGTGCGGATGCACTTCTGGACGGAGGCGATGCGCGGGTGCGGCGAGGTGTCGGTCCCGATGATGTACGGGATGAACGGCACCATGCCGGCGACCGTGAACAGCAGCGACGGATCGGGCGACACGAGCGAGGCGCTCGGCGCGATGTGGTGGTCGTTCTTCGCGAAGTAGTCGACCCACCGCGTGGCGATCTCAGAGGTCTGCATGCTTGGTTCTTGGTCCTTCTCGTGTCCGGGGGCCGGCGCTGGACGCGCCCGGCCCGCACTGCATCGTGCAGAAAAAGCCGCGGTGCACCACCCCGGAGGGCGGCGCACCGCGGCCACTGCTAGCGGAGCCCTTGCGGGCCCCGCGGGTGCGCCTTAGCGAGCGTAGTACTCGACGACCAGCTGCACGTCGCAGGTCACGGGGACCTCGGCGCGCTTCGGACGACGGACGAGCGTCGCGGTGAGCTTCTCAAGCGTGACGTTGAGGTACTCGGGCACCTGCGGGAGCACGTCACGGTGCGCGCCGGCGGCGGCAGCCATGTAGGGCTCCATGGTGACGGCCTTGGGCTTGACCTGGATGGTCTGGCCCGGCTTCACACGGAACGACGGGCGGTCGACGATCTTGCCGTCCACGAGGATGTGGCGGTGCAGGACCGACTGACGCGCCTGAAGGATGGTGCGCGCGAAGCCCGCACGCAGCACGAGCGCGTCGAGACGCATCTCCAGAAGCTCGACGAAGGCCTCACCGGTCAGACCGGACTCCTTCTTCGCCTCGGCGTAGGTCGAGGTCATCTGCTTCTCGCGGAGACCGTACTGCGCGCGAAGACGCTGCTTCTCGCGCAGGCGGACGGCGTAGTCGCTCTCCTTGCGGCGGGCGGTGCGGCCGTGCTCGCCCGGGGGGTACGGGCGCTTCTCGAAGTGCTTGACAGCCTTCGGCGTCAGGGCGATGCCGAGGCTGCGCGACAGGCGAACCTGGCGACGTGCCTTCTGAACAGAGGTCATGATTTCCTTCACAGCTCCCCGGGCGCGCGGATGCGACCGGAGAAATGATCGTTATTTGCTGAGTTCGCGGCGACAGCAGCCAACCGTCCGCGAGGGCTGAACAAGGATAGCAGGTGGGTGCTGGTCGGGGTAGGACCGGCGTGCCCCTGGCGTGCCCGCCGGCCGGCCCTCCCGAAATGGGTAGGCCTTGGTCGCTTTTCGAGGATCCTCGCTCCGCATGGGTAGACCATTGTCGCCCGCCCAGAGCCCCACGGCGCTCCCCCGATAAGTTTGAGGATCCGCACCAACTTCCATGGGTGTCTCCGGTGCTGGTGCTCAAAGTTGTCCTCAACTCCTCTTGCCCCGCCGCGCGGCGGCTGCCTACGGTGCACCCATGTCCTTCCAGGCGTACCTCGACGCGGTCGAGACCAAGACCGGCCTCACGCCGCGCCAGCTGCTCGACCTCGCGACCGAGAAGGGCTTCGGGCCCGACACCAAGGCGACACCGATCGTGGAGTGGCTGCGCGACGACTACGGCCTGGGCCGCGGCCACGCCATGGCGATGGTCCACGTCATCACCAAGGGCCCGCAGATCTCGGACAAGCACGTGAACTCGGGCGGCACCCACTCGGACCCGTCGGACCGCCTGTGGCTCGACGGCAAGGACTCGATGCCCGCGGACTGGTGAGGCCGCTGGCGAGCTGGTTCGCGCCGCGGCGACACGCCCGCCGCGCCTTACCGCTCAGTCCCGCCGCCCCAGCATCCCCCGGATGGTGCGCAGCCGTTCGGTGAGGGTGCGCTCGTAGCCGTGCTCGGTGGGCTCGTAGTACCGCGAGCCGCGCAGCGACTCGGGCAGGTACTCCTGGGCGGCCACGCCGTGCGGGGCGTCGTGCGCGTACACGTACGCCTGCCCATGCCCCAACCGTTCAGCTCCCGCGTAGTGCGCGTCGCGCAGGTGCTCGGGCACCACGCCGGCCTTGCCCGCGCGCACGTCCGCGATCGCGGCGTCGATGGCGCGGTACGACCGGTTCGACTTCGGCGCGCTCGCCAGGTACGTGGTCGCCTCCGCGAGCACGATGCGCCCCTCCGGCATTCCGATGAAGCTCACCGCATCCGCGGCCGCCTGTGCGATGACGAGCCCCTGAGGATCCGCCATGCCGATGTCCTCCGCGGCGAGGATAACGAGCCGGCGCGCGATGAACCGAGGGTCCTCCCCCGCCACCACCATGCGCGCCAGGTAGTGCAGCGCGGCGTCGACGTCCGAGCCGCGCACGGACTTGATGAAGGCGCTGATGACGTCGTAGTGCTGGTCGCCCGACTTGTCGTAGGCGACGAGCGCGGCGTCCATCGTCGCCTCCGCGAGCTCCGCGGACACCACCCCGCCCGGCCCGGCGGCCTGCGCGATCGACTCGAGCAGCGTGAGCGCCTTGCGGGCGTCCGCCCCGGCGACGCGCAGGATGTGGTCGCGCGCCGCATCGTCCAGGGTCACCGAGCCGCCCAACCCCCGCGCGTCGGACACGGCGCGCGCCAGCAGCGCCGTGATGTCCGGCGCCGCGAGCGGCTGCAGCACGAGCAGGAGCGACCGCGACAGCAGCGGCCCCACCACGGAGAACGACGGGTTCTCGGTGGTCGCGCCGATGAGCGTCACCCAGCGGTTCTCGACGGCGGGCAGCAGCGCGTCCTGCTGGGAGCGCGTGAAGCGGTGGATCTCGTCGACGAAGAGCACGGTCTCGCGCTCCCCCGTCGCGATGCGGCGCTTCGAGTCGTCGACCACGGCGCGCACGTCCTTGACGCCCGCCGTCACCGCGGACAGCTCGACGAAGCGCCTGTTGCCGGCCACGAGGTACGCGAGCGTGGTCTTGCCGGTGCCGGGCGGACCCCACAGCACCACGGAGGTGGCGGGCGCGTCCTCCCCGATCAGCCGGCGCAGGGGCGAGCCCTCGGTCAGGAGGTGCTGCTGGCCGACCACCTCGTCGAGCGACCGCGGGCGCATCCGCACCGCGAGCGGCGCGTTGCCCAGCGTCTCGGGCACGCCGGACGCGTCGGTGCGAGCCGCGTCGAACAGATCCATGCGCCCAGCGTAGGCGCCGCCACCGACAGGCCCGGCCACCGCATCGTCCCCGGGGTCAGAAGCCGTTGACGCGCGCGTAGTCGTCGGGGTCGAACACGGCGTAGATGTCCACGATCGCGCGCTTGCGGTAGAAGACGCCGCGGGTCGGGTCCCCCGAGCCGTCGGGGGTGTTGCCCTCGACGAGCCACACGTACTCGCCGTCCACGTGGTCGACGATGCCGGTGTGCGTCGGGCCGTCGTAGGGGTACCAGTCGACCAGGACCACGTCACCCTTCTGCATGTTCCCGCGCGGGGTCGTGTCGAGCACGCCGGCGTCGCGCAGCAGGCCCACCCACTCCTGGAACTTCGAGCGCTTGGGCACGCCCTGCGCGAAGCCCGCCTTGTCGAACACCCACGCGACGTACACGTGGCACCACGAGCGGTACTCGCCGAGCCAGTCGTTGTACTTGTTGTGGTTCCAGTTGGGCGAGCGGTAGCCCACCTGGCCGTGCGCGACCTTGAGGATCGCGGCGGGGTTGTACGTCGTGACCGTGTTGAGGTGCGTCGCGGGCGTCCAGGCGCGCTTGCCGTTGATGTCGACGAGCCACCACGTGCCCTTGATGACCCCGGTGAACGTGCCGCGCGTGCCGCGTCCGGCCGTGGTCACCACGGAATAGCCGTTCGACGGCCCGGACCGGAAGTACAGCTGCGAGAGCTTGATGCCCACCTTGGTCTTGGCCGCGGTCGGCTGGGTGGTGGTGAGGTATTTCGCGGGCGACCAGCCGACGATGCCGCCCATCTTCACGCGCTTCCAGCCGTTCCACGCGTTGCCCAGGTACGTGCCGGGGGCGCCCTTGAGGCCCGACACCACGACGGCGGAGCTCCACGTGGGCTCCTTGCGCAGGTTGACGCGCGAGTAGGTGATCCACACCTTCTGCTGCGCCTCGACGGTGCGCTTGACCGCGGTGATGGGGGCCGCGTCGTGCGACAGCCGGTAGAGGAACAGCGCGAGCGTCTGGCGGGTCACCGCGAGGGACGGCCGGTACTCGCGGCCGCGCCAGGTGAGCCAGCCGTCGGCGAGCCCCTCGGACGCCGCCCACTCGACCGCGCCCGGGTGCCGCGCGTCCTTGGAGTCCGCGTAGACCGCGGAGCCCGTGGGGACGCTGCCGCGCGTGAGGCGCTTGAGGGCATAGGCGAGGCCGTCGCGGGTGGTGCCGCGCGAGGGACGGAACGTGCCGTCGGCGTACCCGTCGATGATGCCGCGGGAGGCCGCCCACTCGATCGCGACGGAGCCCTTGCTCCCGGCCGGGACGTCGCTGAAGGTCGCGGTGGCGGGCGCGTCGAAGGCCGGCTCCCCCGCGTAGCGGTACAGCCACGACGCCATCGCGGCGCGCGTGATCGCCTTGCCGCCATGGAAGGCGCGACCTCCGTCGACGGGGTCGCCGGGGAAGATCCCCTGCGCGCCGATCCACGTGATCGCGGCCGCGTGACCCGAGTCCGCGGCGTCGACGTAGGTGACGGGCTCCGCGGCCGCGGCCGGAACCGCGAGCGTGCCCGTCACGGCCAGGGCGAGCGCCGCCCCGACGATCCGTGCCCTCCAGGTACGCGTGCTGCTCGCCATCGACCCTCTCCCCTTGATCACCGGCGGGATCCGCCGTGTCCCGAATGTAGCGGTTCGTAGGATCCGTGTCCGTCCGACCCTCCGCGCCGTCGAGCCTGTGGAGGCACCCCTTCCGGCTGTCGGGGGGCGCGCCTAGCCTGGGCGCATGGGGGGATTCGCCCGGGTCGGGCGCCTGATCGCGCGAGCACCGCGCCTCGTGGTGGTGCTCGCGGTGGTCGGCACGCTCGGCCTCTACGCGCTCGCGACCGTCGGCGTGAACGGCGACGGTCTTTTCCAGCGCGTCACCACGGGCCCGCCGCTGGTCGAGGGCTCCGACTCGTGGGCCGTCTACGAGGCCCAGCTGCGCACCGCGCCGGCGGACCAGGGCCCGCCCGTCACCTCGTACGTCCGCCACGTCTCGATGGACGATGCGGCGGTTGCGCAGGGCGTCGCCGACGCCGCCGCGCGGATCGCCAGGATCGACCGGGTGGTCACCGTCGCGTCGCCGTTCGGGGTGGTGCCGGGGCCGGCGTTCGACGCGGCGGCGGCCGGCGCATCGTCCTCGGGCACGGACGCCCAGGCGCAGGCGAAGGCGCTCGTGGACAAGGACGGCACGGGCTTCCTCATCCAGGTGAGCTTCGCGGACTTCGGGTCGGTGGACCCTCTCGCGACCCACCAGGAGGTCGCGCGGATCGTCGCCGCGGCCGTCGAGCAGATGCGCCCCAGCAACCCCGACGTCGTGGTCGACACGTCCTCGAACCCCCTGGTGTTCAACGACTTCACAGGACAGCTCGAGCACGACCTCCGCACCGGGGAGATGATCGCGCTGCCGGCGGCGCTGCTGGTGATGGTGTTCGTGTTCGGCGGCTTCCTCGCGGCCGCGACGCCGCTGACGGGCGCGATCGCCTCGATCGCGGGCGGCCTCGCGGTGCTGTACGGATTCTCGTACCTGCTCGACCTGGACCAGAGCGCGGTCAACGTGGTGACGGTGCTCGGGATCGGCCTGTCGATCGACTACGGGCTGCTCATCGTGTCGCGGTTCCGGGAGGAGCTGCACCGGCTCGGCGGGGACCCACGCGAGACGCGCGACCGCGCGATCGAGTCCACGATGGCGACCGCCGGGCGGACCGTGACGTTCTCGGCGCTGATCGTGACGATCGCGGTGGGCGGGCTGCTGCTGTTCAAGCCCGTCATCATGAAGGGCATGGGCGGCGCCGCCGTGGGCGTGGTGCTCACGGCGATGGTGGCCGCCCTCACCATCGTGCCGGCGGTCCTGTACCTGCTCGCGCCGCGCATCACCGGGCCCAGCGTGCTGTCGCGGGTGCCGGGCCTGCGCCGGATCATCGCCGCGACGTCCAACGTCGACCGCGACGAGGGCGCCTTCTCGCGCCTCGCGGGGTGGGGTCAGCGGCGGCCGTGGCTCGTGGTGACGGGTGCGACGCTGCTGCTGCTGGTGCTCGCGAGCCCCGTGCTGCAGATCCAGCTGCGCAACTCCGACATCGAGGCGCTGCCGCCGGGCAACGAGCGGCGCGACTTCGTCGAGGCGTTCCGCGTGGGCTTCCCCGACCTGGGCGAGGCGCCGATCACCATCCACACGCTCGCGGATCCGTCCGCGCTGACCGCCTACCTGGAGAAGGTGGCCGCCGTGTCGGGGGTGCGCAAGATCGACGCGCCCGAGACCCTCGACGGCGAGGCCTTCGTCGGCGTGCGCCTCGACGCGCCCGACCCGTCGGGGCCTGCCGCCGTGCAGGCGGTCAAGGACATCCGCGCGCTGCCGAAGCCGGTCGCGCTCGAGGTCGGCGGTGTCGCCGCGACCCAGATCGACTTCCTCGCCGCGATCATCGAGGGAGCGCTGCTCGCCGGAGCGCTCGTGGTGGTGGCGACCCTGGTGCTGCTGTTCCTCATGACCGGGTCGCTGCTCGTGCCGCTCAAGACCCTCGTCATCAACTCGTTGTCGCTCCTCGCGACGCTCGGCGTGGTGACGTGGATCTTCGGCGAGGGGCACCTCGAGGGGACGCTCGGGTTCACCTCGACCGGCGGCATCGAGACGTACGTGGCCGTCATCATCGCGGCCTTCGGGTTCGGGCTCGCGATGGACTACGAGGTGTTCCTGCTCTCCCGCGTCAAGGAGTACGTCGACGCCGGCGAGCCCAACGACGCCGCGGTGCGCAAGGGGCTCCAGCGCTCGGGCCGGATCATCACCTCCGCCGCCGCGGTGGTCGTGCTCGTGTTCCTCGGCTTCGCGCTGGGCGACCTGCTGATGATCAAGGAGGTCGGCGTCGGTCTCGCGTTCGCGGTGCTGCTCGATGCGACCGTGGTGCGCATGTTCCTGGTCCCCGCGACCATGACGCTGCTGGGCGACTGGAACTGGTGGGCGCCGGGGCCGTTGCGCCGGCTGCACGAGCGCATGGGGCTGCATCACTGAGCGCGTGGCGTCCCTACGCGAGCGACTCCCCCACCGTCGCGAGCCGGTCGAGCACCGCACGCACCGCGTGCCGCTCGACACGGTCGGGACGGCCGATCGCGACGATCGCCCGCGTCGCTCGGACGCCGGCGAGCGGGATGAGGCGGTACGCGTCGGACGGCGGCGTCGAGAACCGCGGCAGCAGCCCGATCCCGAGCCCCCGGCCCACGAGCGACTCGACCAGCCGGTTGTCGCGGATCTCCACGATCCTCTCGAGCGTCGCCCCCGTCGCCGCCTCCACCGACTCGAGCACCGTCGCGAACGGGAAGCCGCGCGGCACCGCGATCCAGCGCTCCTCCGTGACGTCCTCGGGCGTCAGGGAGGCGCGCGACGCGAGACGATGCGCGGCGGGCACCGCGACGTCGATCGGCTCGCGCGCGACGACGCGGGAGAACAGGCCCTCCGCTCCCGTGGGGACATCGGAGCTGAGGCTGTGCGCGATCACGAGGTCGTGGTCGAGGGTGCGGCCCGCATAGTCGGCCTCGGCGAGGTCGAAGTCCTCGAGCTCGATGCGCAGGTGCGTGCCGGCCAGGCCCGCCATGAGCCCGGGGATGAGCGCGGCGCCCGCGCTCGGGAGGGTGCCGATGCGCACGGTGCCGCTCGGCTCCCCGCGGCCCTGGTCGAGCGCGCCCTGGACGCGGGCGAGCGCCGCGAGGACGTCGTCGGCGCCAGACGCGAGGATCTCCCCCGCCCACGTGAGCCTGAGCCCGCGTGAGGCGGGCTCGACGAGCGCGACGCCCAGCTCGCGCTCAGCGGTCCGCAACTGCTGCGACAACGCCGAGGGCGTCCGGTAGGTCGCCGCCGCGACCGCGCCGAGCGTGCCGCGCTCCTTCAGCTCGCGCAGCAGCTCCAGATGCCTCACTTCCATGTAGGCAACCTACATCGTCGCTTCACCAGGATGCGCTGGTCCTTCATTGCGAGCCCTGGCACGCTGGCGCCATGCCGCTGCGCCACACCCTCCTCGCCGTCGCCGTCGCGATCCTGTGGGGGCTCAACTTCCTCGCGATCCACGCGTCGCTGACCCAGTTCCCTCCCCTGTTCCTGGTGGCGCTCCGCTTCGCGATCATCGCGATCCCGACGATGCTCCTGGTACCGCGTCCGGACGTGCCGCTGCGGTGGCTGATCGGCTACGGGCTCGGGTTCGGGACCGTGCAGTTCCTCGGCCTCTACCTGGGCATGGCCGCGGGCTTCCCCACCGGGCTCGCGTCGCTGGTCCTGCAGGCCTCGGCGCCGTTCACGGTGGTGCTCGGCGCGGTGCTGCTGCGGGAGCGGCTGACCCCGCGCGCGGTCGCGGGCGTCGCGGTCGCGACCGCCGGCCTCGCGGTGGTCGGGCTCGCGTACGGCTGGGGCGCGCCGCTCGGCCCGTTCCTCCTGGTGATCCTCGGGGCGCTGGGCTGGGCGTTCGGCAACCTCGCCTCGCGCCAGGCCCGCGCCGAGAAGCCGCTGCACCTGGTGCTGTGGATGTCGGTGGTGCCGCCGCTGCCCATGCTCGCGCTGTCGCTCGCGGTCGAGGGGCCCGCGCGGATCGGCGCGTCGTTGACCAGCGCCTTCACCGCCGCGGCCGTTCCCGCGTGGCTCGGGCTCGCGTACACGGTGCTCCTCGGCACGCTGCTGGGCTCGGGGATCTGGGTGTGGCTCATGGCCCGCCACCCCGCGGGACGCGTCGCGCCGTTCTCGATGCTGGTCCCGGTCGTGGGGATCGTCACCGCGTGGCTGGCGCTCGGCGAGGTGCCGGGGTGGCTCGAGCTCGCGGGCGGCGCGCTGGTGATCGGCGGGGTGCTCTGGGCGTCACGGCCGACCCGCGCCGCTCATCGTCCGGCGGCTGACCCGGTGCCCACGCCCGCGACCACCTGACCGTGCCCCACACGCCGAGCCCGCGCATCGTCCATCTCGCTGCAACTCGCGCGGCAAACCTCGACGTAGATGCCCGGAACTGCATCCGGCGTGTGGAGCAGGGTCAGGGGCGGAGACGCGACGAGGGCGGGACCCCTCAGGGATCCCGCCCTCGCGACGCACGGTGAGGAGGCTTACGCCTCGACGGTCTCCTCAGCCTCGTCCTCGGCGACGAAGTCGACGCCGGCCTCGGCGCGCTGCTCCGGCGTGATGGGCGCGGGAGCGGCGGTCAGCGGGTCGTAGCCGCCGCCCGACTTCGGGAACGCGATGACGTCGCGGATCGAGTCCGCCTTCGCCAGCAGCGCCGTCACGCGGTCCCAGCCGAGCGCGATGCCGCCGTGCGGCGGGGCGCCGAACCGGAACGCGTCGAGCAGGAAGCCGAACTTCTCCTGGGCCTCCTCGTCACCGATGCCCATGACCTTGAACACACGCTGCTGCACGTCCTGGCGGTGGATACGGATCGAGCCGCCGCCGATCTCGTTGCCGTTGCAGACGATGTCGTAGGCGTAGGCGAGCGCCGGGCCCGGGTCGGTGTCGAACGTGTCCATGAACTCCGGCTTGGGGCTCGTGAACGCGTGGTGCACGGCGGTCCAGGCGGAGTGGCCGAGGGCGACGTCGTCGTCCTCGAGGTCCACCGGCTTGAACAGCGGGGCGTCGACCACCCAGCAGAACTCGAAGCGGTCCTCGTCGATCAGGCCGACTCGGCGCGCGATCTCGTTGCGCGCGGCGCCGAGCAGCGCGCGCGACGGGCCGGTCTTGCCGGCGGCGAAGAAGATGCAGTCGCCGGGGTTGGCGCCCACCTCGGCCGCCAGGCCGGCGAGCTCCGACTCGGACAGGTTCTTGGCGACGGGGCCGCCGAGCGTCCCGTCCTCCTGGACCAGCACGTACGCGAGGCCCTTGGCGCCGCGCTGCTTGGCCCACTCCTGCCACGCGTCGAGCGTCTTGCGGGGCTGCGACGCGCCGCCCGGCATGACGACCGCGCCGACGTACTCCGCCTGGAACACGCGGAACGGCGTCTCCTTGAAGTAGGAGGTCAGCTCCGTGAGCTCGAGCCCGAAGCGCAGGTCGGGCTTGTCGGAGCCGAAGCGCGCCATCGCGTCGTTGTAGGTGATGCGCGGGATCGGCAGCGGGACCTCGTAGCCGATGAGCGCCCACAGCTCGCGCACCAGCTCCTCGCCCAGCGCGATCACGTCGTCCTGGTCGACGAAGCTCATCTCGATGTCAAGCTGCGTGAACTCGGGCTGGCGGTCCGCGCGGAAGTCCTCGTCGCGGTAGCAGCGGGCGATCTGGTAGTACCGCTCCATGCCGGCCACCATGAGCAGCTGCTTGAACAGCTGCGGCGACTGCGGGAGCGCGTACCAGGAGCCGGGCGACAGGCGCGCGGGCACCAGGAAGTCGCGGGCACCCTCGGGGGTGGAGCGCGTGAGGGTCGGGGTCTCGATCTCGAGGAAGCTGTTGCGCTCGAGCACGCGACGCGCGGCCTTGTTCACCTCGGAGCGCAGCACGATGTTCGCGCGCGGCTGCGGGCGGCGCAGGTCCAGGTAGCGGTGCTTGAGGCGCGCCTCCTCGCCGACCGTGACGTGCTCGTCGATCGGGAACGGCGTGGGCGCCGACTCGTTGAGGATCGTCACGTCCGTGACGGACACCTCGATCTCGCCCGACGGCATGTTCGGGTTCGCCGAGCCCTCGGGGCGCAGGCGCACCTCGCCGGTGACCTGGATGACGTACTCGGTGCGCAGCGCGTGCGCGACCTCCTCGCGGATCACGATCTGCGCGAGACCCGAGGCGTCACGCAGGTCGATGAACGCGACACCGCCGTGATCGCGGCGGCGGCCCACCCAGCCGGCGAGGGTGACGGTGGCGCCGGCGTCGGCGGCGCGCAGGTTTCCAGCGAGATGCGTGCGGAGCAAGTTGCTTGCCTTTCTTACGCGCGGGTAGCGCGGGGTTGTGAAGAGCGGGTCTCAGTCTAGCCGCGGACGATGCGCGGGTTCAGGTCCTCGGTCGGGGGCACCCAGGCGTCGGCGTCTGCGGGCGTCTGCTCGCCCGAGCGGATGTCCTTGACCTCGCCGTCAGGGCTGGTGCCATCGCCGGCCGCGGGGAACCACACGAACGGGATGCCGCGGCGGTCGGCGTACTGGATCTGCTTGCCGAACTTGGCGGCGTTCGGGGACACCTCGGTCGGGATGCCGCGCGTGCGCAGGCGGTCCGCGATCGCAGTCGAGGCGGCGCGGTGCTCCTCGTCGGTGACCGCCACGAGGACGGCCTGCGGCACGGAGCGCGACGCGGTCGCGAGGCCCGCTCCGAGCATGCGGCTCACGAGGCGGCTCACGCCGATCGACATGCCCACGCCGGGGAAGCCGCCGCCCGCGACGAGCGAGTCGTAGCGGCCGCCGGAGCAGATCGAGCCGAGGTCCTCGTGGCCCTCGAGCACCGTCTCGTAGACGGCGCCCGTGTAGTAGTCGAGGCCGCGCGCGATGCGCAGGTCCGCGATCGCCGTCTCGGGCACGGCGGCGTTGACCGCGTCCACGAGCGCCGCGAGCGACCGGGCGCCGCGATCGAACTGCTCGCGCGCATCGTCCGCCCCCTCGACGATCGGGCTGTGGTCCCACAGCGCCTCTACCAGGTCGACGAACGAGCCGTCCGGGGTCTGGATGGCCGCGAGCTCGAGGATCGCGTCGACGGCCTCGGGGTTCACGCCCTTGCCGTGGAGCTCCTCGCGCACGCCGTCGGGGCCGATCTTGTCGAGCTTGTCGACGCTGCGCAGCGCGCCGGCGACGTCGACGATGCCGACGCCCCGGTAGAAGCCCTCGACCAGGCCGCGGTTGTTGAGGTGCATGCGGGCGGGCGGGAGCGGCAGGGCGCGAAGCGCGCGGGCCATCACGATCGCGACCTCTGCCTCGAGGTGCTCGGGCAGGGTGTCCCGGCCGACCACGTCGATGTCCGCCTGGTAGAACTCGCGGAAGCGGCCCTCCTGCGGACGCTCCCCGCGCCACACCTTCTGGATCTGGTAGCGGCGGAACGGGAACTGCAGGCGACCCTGGTTCTCCTCGACATAGCGCGCGAACGGCACCGTGAGGTCGAAGTGGAGGCCCAGCTTGGCCTCCTTGCGGTCAGCGTCGGGATCGGCGTTGAGGCGGCCGATCGCGTAGATCTCCTTGGACGCGTCCGAGTCGCCCGCGAGGCGCTCGACGGGCTCGACCACGCGCGTCTCGATCTCGCCGAAGCCATGCAGCGCGAACACCTCGCGGAGGGTGCCGATCACATGCGCCTCGACGAGGCGCTCCTGCGGGGTCCATTCGGGGAATCCGGAGAGGGGTTGCACGCGTGCCATGCCCGCCATTGTTCCGCATGCCGCCCACCTAGACTGACCTGGCACATCGCCCGGACGAGGAAGGCCCGATGACGACCAAGAAGCAGGCCAAGGCGAACGCGGCGCGGAAGCAGCACGCGTACGAGGGAAGGATCGCCGCCAAGCAGCGCCACCGTGAGCGCGTCATCCGCATCACGGCGATCGTGCTGACCGTCGCGCTGGTGCTGGGCGGCGGGCTCGCCGTGCTGCTCGCGGCGATGCACGCGAACAGGACGTCCGACGCGGGCGCGGCCGCCGCATCGTCCACCCCCACGCCGAGCGCGAGCGACGACTACGGCGTGACCGTCGCGTCCGGCTGGGCCGCGTCGCCGGCGCCGCCGGACCCGTCCTACGCCGCGGACCGCACCTGGGACGCGACCATCGCGACCAACCAGGGCGACCTCGAGCTGACGCTCGACGGCAAGGACGCACCGCAGGCGGTCGCGAGCTTCGTCAAGCTCGCCGAGGACGGCTTCTTCGACGGGACGCAGTGCCACCGCCTGACCACGGCAGGCATCTACGTGCTCCAGTGCGGCGACCCGCGCGGCGACGGCACCGGCGGCCCGGCCTACCGGTTCGGGCCGGTCGAGAACGCGCCCGGCGACGACGTCTACCCCGCGGGCACGGTCGCGATGGCACGCGCCTCCGGCGATGGCAGCTCGATGGGGAGCCAGTTCTTCATCGTCTACCAGGACTCCACCATCCCCGCCGACCAGGCGGGCGGCTACACCGTGCTCGGCCACTTGACCTCCGGGACCGATAAGGTGGGGCGTGTTGCCGAAGCAGGCACCATCACCGGGGACACCGACGGTCCTCCGGCCATGTCCGTCATCGTGAACGAGGTATCCGTCTCATGACCGAGTCGCCCGACGCCGCGGCGTCGCAGACCGAGGCCGTTCAGGCCACGCCCCAGCCCACCCCCGAGACCGAGGTCGCGGCCGTTCCCGAGGTGGCCGACGCCGCCGCGGAGGAGGCGCCCGTCGCCTCCGAGGACGCCGCGCCCGCCGCCGACGCAGCAGTCGAGTCTCCCGATGCCGAGGCCCCCGTGGCCGAGGAGACCCCCGCCGCCGAGGCACCCGCCGCACCCGCGGCGAAGGCCCCGCGTCCCCGCGCTCCCAAGCCGGGCGCGTTCAAGGCCCCCTCCCCCGCCGCCGTGGCCAAGCAGGCGACCCACCCGGTCGTCGTCGTGCCCGTCGCGTCGGAGGTCCCGCAGGAGCGCTTCGAGGAGGCCCTCGCGCACGGCCTCGTCGAGGACGGCAAGGCCTACGTGATCATCGCCGAGGAGCGGGTCGAGGTCGGCGAGGCCGCCGACGACGCCGCGCTCGAGGCCTACGCCCACGCGTTCTTCGAGCTGGAGGCCGCCGTCGAGCGCCTCCACGCACGCCTGTCCTCCGCGGAGCTCTCGCCCAAGGACATCGACGACTCGATCACGTCGATCGAGGGCGTGCTCACGCCGCCGAGCGTCGTGGGCGACCTCGAGACCCTCGCCGAGCGCTACGGCGCGGTCAAGGCCGAGGCCGAGACCGTCCGCGCGCGCATCCACGAGGAGCGTCGCGTCGCCCGCGAAGCCGCGGTGGCCGCGCGCGAGGAGATCGTCGCGATGGCCGAGGCCCTCGCCGCGAAGCCCGAGAACCAGGTCCACTGGAAGAACGACACCGCCGCGCTGCGCGGCCTGCTCGACCAGTGGAAGGAGGCGCAGCGCTCCGGCGCCCGCATCCCCAAGGACGCCGAGCGCGCCATGTGGACCCGCTTCACGCACGCCCGCTCCGCCTTCGAGAAGGCGCGCAAGCACCACTTCGCCGAGCTCGACCGCTCCAACTCGGACGTCGCGACGCGCAAGGAGGACCTCGTCGCGCGCGCCGAGCAGCTCGCCGAGACCACCGACTGGGACCGCGGCGCCCGCGGGTTCCGCGACCTCATGAACGACTGGCGCACCGCCGGCCGCGGCCGCCGCTCGGTGGACGATGCGCTGTGGAAGCGGTTCCAGGCCGCCCAGGACGCGTTCTTCGAGGCCCGTCGGGGTGCTGCCGACGCCGAGGACGAGGCCCTGTCGGGCAACGTCGAGGCGAAGGAGGCCGCCGTGGTCGAGGCCGAGGCGATCCTGCCGATCAAGGACCTGGCCGCCGCCAAGCAGGCGCTGCGTCCCATCCAGGACCGCTTCGAGGCCGCCGGACGCGTGCCGCGCGCCGACGCCGCACGCCTCGCCAAGCGCATGGGCGTGGTCGAGAAGGCCGTGCGCGACGCCGAGGACGCCGAGTGGAACTCGCGCAACCCCGAGCTCGAGGCCCGCGCCTCGGGTGCGGCCGCGCAGCTCCACTCCGCGATCGCCGGCATCGAGGACGAGATCGCCGAGGCGAAGGCCAAGGGCAAGGACACCAAGAAGCTCGAGGAGTCGCTTGCCGCCCGCAAGGCGTGGCTGACCCAGATCGAGGGCCTCTCCTAGGCCGGATCCCTTCAGGGCGCCCCGTCACCGTTGGTGGCGGGGCGCTTCTGCATGCCCGCGGGGACGCGCCGACCGCTTCCCACACGGCGACCGGCATGTGAACGCTCGCCCGATGCACTTCGCGTCGCAAACCTCGACCAGAGGTGGCGCCACTGCAGTTCATGTGTGGGAAGAGGTCACGGGGCGGGCGCGCGGGCGGGCGCGCGGGCGCCATCCACACCCCCTCGCGCCGCCGGGGCTCCGCGAGCGACCCTGAAGCGGTGATCCTGCTGCGCGCCGATGAGGTGGGCCGGCTCGCCTACGCGCGCCTGGCGCGTGACCATGCGATCGCGCCCCTCACCCCGGGGACGGCGCGCCCGATCGACGTGCCCGACTCCCCCGGCCTGCGTGCCCTCGCCGCCGCACCCCGGGTGCCCGGCCACGTGGTGCTGACCGGCCTCGCCGCGCTCTGGGTCCACGGCTGGCTGACCGCGCCGCCGCTCGCGTGGCACGCCGTCGGGCTGCGCGGGCTCTACCGGCCTCCCGGCGCGCTCGTCATGCTCCACTCGGGCGTGACCGCGAGGCTCGGGATCCGCACCCCGAGCGGGCTCGCGCTCGCTCCCCCGCCGCGCGCGTGCGTGGACGCGCTGCGCTGGGAGGACCCCGGCGATGCGCTCCCGGCGGCGGTGCGGGGCCTGCGCGAGGGGCGCATCGTCCCGGCCGACCTGCTGGCCGCCCTGGCCTGCGACCCCGCGAACGGGGCCGGGTTCGCGCGGCTCGACTCGCTCGTGCGCGCCGTCGTGGGGGCGGCGACGCCTCAGAAGTGACGCTTGGTGTTGGTGATGCGGCGCGCGTCGTACACGCCGTCGATGCGGCGCACCGCGCTGAGGATCGCGCCGAGGTGCGACGGGTCCGCCATCTCGAACACGAAGCTCGACATCGCCACCCGCTCGCGGTTGGTCGACACGTTCGCGGACAGGATGTTGACGTGGTGGTCGGACAGCACCTGGGTGACGTCCGAGAGCAGGCGGTTGCGGTCGAGCGCCTCGACCTCGATCTGCACCAGGAACGTGCCGGCGTTGTGGCCGGTCCACTCGACGTCGATGAGCCGCTCGCTCTGGCTCTTGAGCTGGGCGAGGTTGTCGCAGTCGGCCCGGTGGACGGACACGCCCTGGCCGCGGGTGACGAAGCCCTGGATCGCGTCGCCGGGCACCGGGGTGCAGCAGCGCGCGAGCTTGACCACCACGTCCGTGAGGCCGTGCACCGCGACGCCCGGATCCCCGCGGCGCGCGGGCGTGCGCTGCGCCGGCAGCCCGGGACGGGTGATCTCCGTGATGTCCTCGTCGGCGCCCTCCTGGCCGCCGACGGCCTCCACCATCCGCACTACCACGTCGGACGCCTGCTCCTTGTGCTCGCCGATGGCGGCGTAGAGCGAGTCGACGTCCTCGTAGTGCATCTCCTTCGCGAGGGCGAGGAGCGTGGGGCGGCTCATGAGGCGCTGCATCGGGAGCTGCTGGCGGCGGATCGCGCGGGCGAGCATGTCGCGACCGGTCTCGATCGACTCCTCGCGGCGCTCGCGCGTGAACCACTGCCGGATCTTGTTGCGCGCGCGGGTGGACTGCACGAACTCGAGCCAGTCGCGCTTGGGGTGCGCGTTCTCGTCGGAGGTGGTGAGCACCTCGACCGTGTCGCCGTTCTCCAGCGTCGAGTCGAGCGGCACCAGGCGGCCGTTGACCTTCGCGCCGATGGTCTTGTGGCCCACCTCGGTGTGGACGGCGTACGCGAAGTCCACGGGGGTCGCGCCCTGCGGCAGGGACAGCAGCTTGCCGCGCGGGGTGAACACGTAGACCTCGGCCTTGGAGATCTCGCCGCGCAGGCTGTCGAGGAACTCGGACGGGTCCGCGGTCTCCTGCTGCCAGTCGGCGATCTGGCGCAGCCAGCCCATGTCGCCCGCGTCGCCCGTGGCGCGCTGGCCGGTCTTCGCGTTCTCCTTGTAGCGCCAGTGCGCCGCGAGGCCGTACTCGGCTCGACGGTGCATGTCGTACGTGCGGATCTGCAGCTCGACGGGCTTGCCGGTCGGCCCGATCACGGTCGTGTGGAGCGACTGGTACAGGTTGAACTTCGGCATCGCGATGTAGTCCTTGAACCGGCCCGGGACGGGCTGGTAGCGGGCGTGCATCGCGCCCAGGACCGCGTAGCAGTCGCGCACCGTCTCGACGAGGATGCGGATGCCCACCAGGTCGTAGATGTCGTTGAGGTCACGGCCCCGGACGATCATCTTCTGGTACACGGAGTAGTAGTGCTTGGGGCGGCCGGTGATCTCCGCCTTGATCTTCATCGCCTTGAGATCCTTCTCGATCTCGGCGCGCACCTGCGCGAGGTACTTCTCGCGCTCCGGCGCGCGGTCCGTGACGACGTCGACGATCTCCTGGTAGATCTTCGGGTACAGCGTCTGGAAGCTGAGGTCCTCGAGCTCCCACTTGATGGCGTTGAGGCCCATGCGGTGCGCGAGCGGCGCGTAGATCTCGAGCGTCTCCTGCGCCTTCTTGCGCGCGGACTCGGGCGAGACGTACTTCCACGTGCGCGCGTTGTGCAGGCGGTCGCACAGCTTGAGCAGCAGCACGCGGATGTCCTTGGCCATCGCCACGACCATCTTGCGCACCGTCTCGGCCTGCGCGGCGTCGCCGTACTTGACCTTGTCGAGCTTGGTGACGCCGTCGACGATCATCCCGACCTCGTCGCCGAACTCCTCCGTGATCCGCTCGAGCGGGTACTCGGTGTCCTCGACCACGTCGTGCAGCAGCGCCGCCGCGATGACCGTGTCGGTGAGCCCCAGGTCCGCGATGATCTGCGCGACCGCGATGGGGTGCGTGATGTACGGCTCGCCCGACTTGCGCGCCTGCCCCCGGTGCGCCTCCTCGGCGACCTTGTACGCGCGCTCGATCAGCCCGGTCCGTCCGCGCGGATACATCCGGCGGTACGTGTCGAGCACGCCGTCGATCGCGCTGGCCTCACGGCTGCCGCGGCGCAGGAACCCGAGCCCGAGCGTGCCGGTCGACGGACGGGTCTCTGTCACGCGCACCTCCGAGGCTGGTAGGCGGCCAGTCTATCCGCGCACCCCGACAACGGGTGACCTCCCTGGTAGCGCGCTCCCCCGACCCCGGGAACGACGGAAGGGGGACGATGCGGTGGCCACCGCATCGTCCCCCTTCCGTCGGGCCGGGTCAGGCCTTGCGGTTCTTGCGTCGCGGCTGGGATGCCGCGCCCTGGTGGGCGCCCTTGGTCACGGCGCCCACGCGGACCTCGCCCTCGTCGTTGATCGCGACGTCGGTCTGGCCCGACGCGCGCAGCTCGAGGACCTTCTTGGTGTGCTCCGCGATGCGCTCCTCGCCGTCGCGCAGCGCGACCTCGACGGGCGTCGCGACGAAGATCGACGAGTAGGTGCCGACCGCCATGCCGACGAACAGCGCGAGCGAGATGTCCTTGAGCGTGCCGGCGCCGAGCACCCACGCGCCGATGAAGAGGATCGCGGAGACCGGGAGCAGGGCGACCACGGACGTGTTGATCGAGCGCACGAGGGTCTGGTTGAGGCCCAGGTTGGCGAGCTCGTCGTAGGTGTAGCGGTGCTGCGACGTGAGGTTCGCGGTGTTCTCGCGGATCTTGTCGAACACCACGACCGTGTCGTAGAGCGAGTAGCCGAGGATGGTGAGGAAGCCGATCACCGACGCGGGCGTGACCTCGAAGCCCGACAGCGCGTAGACGCCGGCGGTGATGATGAGGTCGTGCGCGAGGGCGACGAGCGCCGCCGCCGACATGCGCCACGCGCGGAAGTACAGCGACATCACGATCGCGACCAGCACGAGGAACACGATCAGCGACTGGATCGCGGCCTTGCCGACCGACGCGCCCCACGTGGGGCCGATCTGCGTGAAGCTGACCTGCGCCTCGGGGACGTCGTAGCCCTTGGCCAGCTCGGCGGTGATGGACTGCGCGACCGGGCCCTCGACCACGCCGATCTGGACGCGGATGCCGTCCGAGCCGAGCACGGTCACGCGGGGCGTCTCGCCGGGCGCCTCCTGCGCGACGACCTGCTCCGCGATGGAGGTGTCGGTGGTGGACGTGCCGGTGACCTGGAACTCGGTGCCGCCGACGAAGTCGATGCCCGGGTTGAGGCCCTTGATGAGGATGAGCGCGAGCGAGAGCGCGACCAGGACCCCGGAGACGATGAACCAGCGCTTGCGCTGCTGGACGATCGGGTAGGTCTTCTCGCCGGAGTGGAGCTTGTTGCCCCATTCAGCCAGGTTGAGCTTCATTACTTCTCCTCCCCCTCGGGGCGGGCGTCGGCCGGGGCGTCGGCATCGGCATCGGCATCGGTGGAGGCGGGGGCACCCGCCAGCGCGGCGGCCGCCTTGCGCTCCGCGAGCGTGGGCTCGCCGGCGCTCTTGACGCGGCCGCGGCCCTTGTACATGGTGTCCCGGCCCAGCTGGCGCGGGTCGAGTCCCGACCACTTGTGCCCGTCGCGGAAGAACGGTCGCTTCGCGATGAGCATGAGGATCGGGTGGGTGAAGAGGAACACCACGGCGATGTCGACGAGCGTCGTGAGGCCGAGCGTGAACGCGAAGCCTCGCACGCCGCCGACGGCGAGCATGTAGAGCACCACGGCCGCGAGCAGGTTGATCGCGTCGGAGGCCAGGATGGTGCGGCGGGCGCGGCGCCAGCCGTGGTCGATCGCGGCCTTGAGGGTGCGGCCCTCGCGCAGCTCGTCACGCACGCGTTCGAAGTAGACGATGAACGAGTCCGCCGTCACACCGATCGAGACGATGAGGCCCGCGACGCCGGCGAGGGACAGGCGGTAGCCGATTCCCCACGACAACAGCGCGATGAGGCCGTACGTGATGGTGCCGGAGATCACGAGCGAGCCGACCGTCACCAGGCCGAGGGCCCGGTACTGGATCAGCGAGTAGATGACCACCAACACGAGGCCGATGAGGCCCGCGATGAGGCCCTTGTGGAGCTGGTCGGCGCCGAGCGTCGCGGAGATCTGCTGGTCGGACTGCACCTCGAGGGTCATGGGCAGCGCGCCGAACTTCAGCTGGTTCGCGAGCTGCTCGGACGAGTCCTTGGTGATGCCGTTGCCCGTGATGGACGCCTGACCGCCGGAGATGGTGGTCGAGACCGAGGGGGCCGAGATGACCACGCCGTCGAGCACCATCGCGAACTGGTTGCGCGGCGACTCGAGGTCCTTGATGCGGCCGGTGATCTCGGCGAACGTCTTAGCTCCCGCCTTGGTGAAGTCCATGCGGACCTCGTAGCGGCCCGTCAGCGTGCCGGTCGAGGAGTACTCGGGGCCCGATGTCGCCGTCGCGATGTCCGAGCCGTCCATCTCGACGGGGCCGAGGATGTACTTGGCGAGGCCGTCCTGGTCGCAGACCGCGTCGGCCTTCGCCGGGTCGCCGGGCGTGACGCCCGAGAGGTTCGCCGGGTCGGTGCAGTCGAGCGCGTCGTACTTGGCCTGGACCTCGGGGGTGACCCAGTCGAGGGACGATGCGTCGGTGCCCGCGGCGGGCTCCGCCGAGGCGGACGCGCTGGGCTCGGCGGACGCGGAGGCCGATGCGCTGGGCTCGGGGCTGGCCGACGCGGACGGGTCGGACGCGGACGCGTCGGCGGAGGCCGATGCGCTCGGCGAGGGCGACGCGGAGGCCGACGTGGTGGGCGACGGCGAGCCGGCGACGAGCACGGGGCGGAACTGGAGCTGGGCGCTCTGGCGGACCAGGTTCACCGTCTCCTCGGACGGGTTGCCCGGCAGCGCCACCACGATGTTCTGACCCTGGGTGGAGATCTCCGCCTCGGCGACGCCGGAGGCGTCGATGCGCTTGCGGATGATCTCGACCGCCTGGTCGAGGTCGGCCTGGTCGACCGTCTGGTCGCTGCCCTCGGCCAGCGTCGGCGCGAGCACGATCTCGCGGCCGCCGGCCAGGTCGAGGGCGAGGTTGGGCGTCCACGACGCCTGCCCGGTCCACACCCCGACGGCCAGGGTTGCATAGATGGCGACGACGATGACGCCCAGCCAGGTCAGCGCACGACGCGCCTCGTTCTTCACACGTGCCACAGGAATCCTCACGGTAACGGCTCGCTTGAGCCCCGAGTGATTCTAGAGGGACCGGGCACCCCGCGCGGAACACCCCAGGTCCCGGCGCGTCTCACGCGGCGGCCCCTCCGCGGCCGTCAGTCGAACAGGCGCCCGCCGGACTCGCCGCCGATGGCGTCCGCCGGCGGCTTGAGGCCCAGGTGCAGCCACGCGTCCGCGGTCGCGATGCGGCCGCGGGGGGTGCGGCTCATGAGCCCCTCGCGCACGAGGAACGGCTCGGCGACGGTCTCGACGGTCTCGGTCTCCTCGCCCACCGTCACCGCGAGCGTCGACAGGCCGACGGGTCCGCCCGCGAAGCGCGTGCACAGCGCCTTGAGGACGGCGCGGTCGAGCCGGTCGAGCCCGCGCTCGTCGACCTCGTACACGGCGAGCGCCTCGCGCGCCGCCTCGAGGTTCGCGCGGCCCGTGCCGTGCACCTGCGCCCAGTCGCGCACGCGGCGCAGCAGGCGGTTGGCGATGCGGGGGGTGCCGCGCGAGCGCGAGGCGATCTCGTGCGCCGCGTCGTGGGTGATCGAGACGCCGAGGCGACCCGCGGAGCGCACGACGATCGCCATGAGCTCGTCGTCCTCGTAGAAGTCGAGGTGGCCGGTGAACCCGAAGCGGTCGCGCAGCGGCGCGGGGAGCAGGCCGGCGCGCGTGGTCGCGCCCACCACCGTGAACGGCGGCAGGCTCAGCGGGATCGAGGTCGCGCCGGCGCCCTTGCCCACCACCACGTCCACGCGGTAGTCCTCCATCGCCAGGTAGAGCATCTCCTCGGCGGGCCGCGCGAGGCGGTGGATCTCGTCGAGGAACAGCACGTCGCCCTCGTCGAGGGAGGACAGGATCGCGGCCAGGTCGCCCGCGTGCTGGATCGCGGGGCCGGAGGTGAGGCGAAGCGTCGCGCCGAGCTCGGCCGCGATGATCATCGCGAGGGTGGTCTTGCCCAGTCCGGGCGGGCCGGACAGGAGGACGTGGTCGGGCGGCGTGCCGCGGCCCGTGGCGGCGTTGAGCACCAGGGAGAGCTGCTCGCGCACCACCCGCTGGCCGACGAACTCGTCGAGGTTGGACGGCCGCAACGCCGCCTCGTTGGACCTTTCGATCGCGTCGGCGTCCGGGTCCACCACGCGGTCATCCACGCGTGCCTCCCAGGTGCTTGAGCGCGGCCCTCAGGGTGGCCGCCGTGGCCGACGGCTCGATCGGGTCGGGTGCGACCGCGTCGACCGCGGCCTGCGCGTTCTTGGCCGGGTAGCCCAGGCCCACGAGCGCCTCGACCACCTCGCCGCGCGAGTCCGCGGCGGGGGCTCCGGGAGCGTCCTCGGGCAGCACGAGCCGCCCGCCGAGCTCGAGCAGCAGCCGCGCGGCCACCTTGGGCCCGATGCCGGGGACCTTGGTGAGCGCCTTCTGGTCGCCCGCGGCGACCGCGTGCGCCAGCGCCTCGGGCGAGTGGACCGCGAGCATCGCGAGGGCGAGCTTGGCGCCCACGCCCTGCACGCCCTGCAGCTGCTCGAACGTGTCGCGCTCCCCCGACGTGAGGAAGCCGAACAGCGTCATCGAGTCCTCGCGCACCACCAGCTGGGTGTGCAGCGTCGCGTCGAGGCCGGCCCGCAGCTCGCCGAGCGTGGCGGGCGTCGACAGCACCCGGTAGCCGACCCCCTGGACGTCCAGCACCAGCGAGGTCGCCCCCGCGTGCGCCACCGTTCCCGTGAGCTGCGCGATCACCCGGATCCCCTTTCGAACACCTGTGCGAACAGGCTAGCGGACGGGCCCGACATCACCGGATCAGCCCCTGCGGCGCGCCGCCTTCTCCGCCTCGGCCCAGCGACGCTGCGCGGGGGTGGTCGCGCCCGAGCCGGCCGGGGCCGCTCCCCCGCGCCACGCGTGGGCGATGGCGATCGCGAGGGCGTCCGCCGCATCGGCCGGGCGCGGGGCCTCCTCGAGGCCGAGCAGCCGCGTCACCATGAACGTGACCTGCGCCTTGTCGGCGCGGCCGTTGCCCGTGACGGCGGCCTTGACCTCGGACGGCGTGTACAGCGTGAGCGGCAGGCCGCGGCGCTCGGCCGCAAGCATGATGACGCCCGACACCTGGGCGGTGCCCATGATGGTCGAGACGTCGGAGCGCGCGAAGATGCGCTCCATCGCGACGGCCTCGGGCTCATGCTCGTCGAGCATGGCCTCGAGGACCGTCGCGATCTGGGCGAGACGCGCGGGCGTCTCGAGGGTCGAGGGGGACGTGGCGACGCGCACGTCGCGCATCGTCACGCGGCGCGCCGCGCCGGACTCGACCACGCCGAGGCCGCACCTGGTGAGGCCGGGGTCGACCCCCAGGATGCGCATCGTCCCCCGCTACCGTGGGCCGTTACGCCTGGGCGGCCTCGAGCACCTCGTCGGACGCGTCGAAGTTTGCCCACACGTTCTGGACGTCGTCCGAGTCCTCGAGGGCGTCGATGAGGCGCAGCATCTTGCGGGCGCCGTCGACGTCGAGCTCGATCTTCATCGAGGGCATGAACGTCGCCTCGGCGCTCTCGTAGTCGATGCCCGCATCCTGCAGCGCGGTGCGGACCGCGACGAAGTCGGTGGCCTCGGAGATGATCTCGAACACGTCGCCGAGGTCGTTGATCTCCTCCGCACCCGCCTCGAGCGTCGCCTCCATGAGCGAATCCTCGGTGGCGCCGCCCTCCTTCGAGACGATCACCTGGCCCTTGCGCGAGAACAGGTACGAGACCGAGCCCGGGTCCGCGAGCGTGCCGTTGTTGCGGGTCAGGCCCACGCGCACCTCGGTGGCCGCACGGTTCTTGTTGTCGGTGAGGCACTCGATGAGCACCGCGACGCCGTTGGGGCCGTAGCCCTCGTACATGATGGTCTCGTAGTTGGCGCCGCCGGCCTCGAGGCCCGAGCCGCGCTTGACGGCGCGGTCGATGTTGTCGTTGGGGACGGACGACTTCTTCGCCTTCTGAACCGCGTCGAACAGCGTCGGGTTGCCCGCGAGGTCGCCGCCGCCGGTGCGGGCCGCGACCTCGATGTTCTTGATCAGCTTGGCGAACAGCTTGCCGCGCTTGGCGTCGATGACGGCCTTCTTGTGCTTGGTCGTCGCCCACTTGGAATGCCCGGACACGTGTGCTCCTCGTCGAATGTCGGTCTGGAATCCCGTCCAGTGTAGTGCGAAGCGCGAGGGACGATGCGGTGGCCCGGCCGGGCGCGCTAGCGTGGCCGCATGCCGCTACGCAGTGTCGCGTTCCTCCCGGCCCTCGCCCTCGCTCTCGCCGCGTGCGCCGCGTCCGAGCCGACCGAGGTGCGCGGGCCCATGCCGATCGTGGGCTGGTCCAACGGCGGCGACATCCAGGTGGTCCACGTGGACACGTGCAACGGCGACCCGGTCGCAGCCGTGGTCGAGACGGACGCGACGGTGACCATCACGGTGACGTCGACCAAGCGCAACCCCGGCGACGCATGCCTGGACGTGCTCAAGGTCCCGCTCGGGGCCGACCTCGGCGACCGGGACGTCATCGACGGCGTCACGGGCGAGGCGCCTCCCGGCATCGAGGGCTGACCCACGGCGCGCGCCCAGCGATTGGTACCAATGGGCACGAGGCGGCGCGGAGGGCGACGTCGCTCCGCGCGAGACTCAGACCAGCGACAGCAGCAGGCGGTGGACGCGGTCGTCGTGGACCGCGCCCGGCTCGGCGATCTCGGGGTGGAACGACGTCGCGATCGCGTTGCCGTGCCGCACCGCCACGGGGTGGCGCGAGCCGTCGGGGCCCTCGGCGGTCGCGAGGACCTCGACCGCCGGGTCGTACGCCTCGACCCAGGGCGCACGGATGAAGGTCGCGTGCATGACCGAGCCGTCGGGCTCCCACACGAGCTCGGTCTCGGCGGAGTCCACCTGGCGGCCGAACGCGTTGCGGCGCACCGTCATGGGGATCGCGCCGAGGCTCTGCTGGTCGTGGATGCCGCCCACGAGGTCGGTGGCGAGCATGATCATGCCCGCGCACGAGCCCATCACGGGCATCCCGGCGTGGATCCGGTCGCGCAGGGGCTCGAAGAGGTCGAACGCGCGCAGCAGCTTGTCGATCGTGGTGGACTCGCCGCCGGGGATGATGAGCGCGTCGACGGACTCGAGCTCGGACAGGCGGCGCACGCCCACCGCGGTGGCCCCGACCCGCGTCGCCGCGGCCAGGTGCTCGCGCACGTCTCCCTGCAGGGCCAGCACACCGACGGTGCTCATTCGTCCACCTCTCCCAGGTCTCGCGTGACGCCGTCCCAGTCGAGGAACCACGTCCAGCTCTCGCGCAGCTGCGCCGGGAACACCTCGATGGAGGACTCCCGCAGCTCGCGCTCGGTCAGCCAGGCCACCTCGTCGATGGTCTCCAGCTCGATCTCGGTCCACGCCGCGTCGGTCCGTGACCGGGACGCCGCGTGGGCGTGCAGCCCGACGAAGATCTCCTCGAACTGCGTGTACGGCCGCGACGCGAAGTCGAAGACCGCGGTGCGCCGCCACACGGGGCCCACCAGCTCGTCGTCGAGGAGGACGTGACCCGTCTCCTCGGCGAGCTCGCGGATCGCCGCCGCGCGCATCGTCTCCCCCGCCTCGAGGCCGCCGCCCGGCGTGAACCAGAAGTAGCGCCCGGGGTCGTGGGGGTCGTGCCCCCTCACCATGAGGAGGCGCGGCTCGTTCTCCTCATGGGAGACGAGCAGCACGCGGGCGCCGCGACGGTGGATGCGATCCTCCGACGCGGCGCCCATGCGTGACACTTACCAGCCGCGCTCGGCGAGGCGGTGCGGCTCGGGGATCTCGTCGACGTTGATGCCGACCATCGCCTCGCCCAGGCCGCGCGACACGTCCGCGATGACCGACGGGTCGTCGTAGAACGTGGTGGCCTTGACGATGGCCGCGGCGCGCTGCGCCGGGTTGCCCGACTTGAAGATGCCGGAGCCGACGAACACGCCCTCGGCGCCGAGCTGCATCATCATCGCGGCGTCGGCCGGGGTGGCGATGCCGCCCGCGGTGAACAGCACGACGGGCAGCTTGCCGGTCTCGGCGATCTCCTGCACGAGCGGAAGCGGCGCCTGGAGCTCCTTGGCCGCGACGTACAGCTCGTCCTTCGGCATGGCCGTGAGGGCCTTGATCTCGGCGCGGATCTTGCGCATGTGGGTGGTCGCGTTCGAGACGTCGCCGGTGCCGGCCTCGCCCTTCGAGCGGATCATCGCCGCGCCCTCGGAGATGCGGCGGAGCGCCTCGCCCAGGTTGGTCGCGCCGCACACGAACGGAACCGTGTAGTTCCACTTGTCGATGTGGTGCGTGTAGTCGGCCGGGGTGAGGACCTCGGACTCGTCGATGTAGTCGACGCCGAGGCTCTCGAGCACCTGCGCCTCGACGAAGTGGCCGATGCGCGCCTTCGCCATGACGGGGATGGAGACGGCCTCGATGATGCCCTGGATCATGTCCGGGTCGCTCATGCGCGACACGCCGCCCTGCGCGCGGATGTCGGCGGGGACGCGCTCGAGCGCCATGACGGCGACCGCGCCGGCGTCCTCCGCGATCTTCGCCTGCTCGGGGGTGACCACGTCCATGATGACGCCGCCCTTGAGCATCTCGGCCATGCCGCGCTTCACAAGGTCGGTCCCCACCTGGGGCTTCGTGGTCTCATCGATGGTGCTCATGGGGTGCTGACGTCCTTCGTCGGATGGGGATGGAACTCGGCGTCCATCCTAATGGCGTCGCGATACGTCTCCTCGACGCGAGGCGCGACATTGGACCAGTCGAACGCGGCCGCGCACTCGCGGCCCCGCTCGGCGAGCTCCTCGCGACCCGCCGGGTCGTCGAGGAGCGCGGTGATGCTCGCGGCCAGCGACTCCGGGTCGCCCACCGCGTGATGCGCGGCGGCGTGGCCGCCGTCCGCCATCGTCGACACGTCCAGGAAGGCCGTGAGGTCGGAGGCGACGACAGCGGCACCCGCCGCCATGGCCTCCACCAGGACGATGCCGAAGCTCTCGCCGCCCGTGTTGGGTGCGCAGTAGATGTCGACCGAGGCCATGAAGCGGGCCTTCTGGTCCTCGTCGAGCTCGCCGATGACCTCGGCGCCGGCACGCGCCGCCTTCGCCGCGATGCGATCGGAGAAGCGGCCCGCGACCAGGAACCTCGCGTGCGGGTGACGGGCGCGCACAGCCGGGATCGCGGCCAGGAGGTCCTCGAGGCCCTTGCGGGGCTCGTCGAGGCGACCCAGGATGCCGATGGTCGGCGCGGCCGGGGTGCCCGCCCACCGCGGCGCCACGGTCGCCTCGACGAACCGGGTGGTGTCGACGCCGTTGGGGATGATGTGGGTCGCCTGGACGCGCAGGTGGTCGCGCACGGTCGCGGCGGCCGAGGGCGACACCGCGATGCGCGCGTCGAGCTCCTCGTACCCGGGCTTGATCCACGGCTTGGCGAGCCGCATCGCGACGGACTCGGACTGCGACGAGTGGAACGTCGCGACGGTGGGGCCGATCCGTGCCCACATCGCGATCACGCTGAGCGACGGCGCGCCCGGCTCGTGCAGGTGGACCACGTCGAAGTGGCCGAGCTTGAGCCACTCGCGCACGCGCGCGGCGGCGATCAGGCCGAAGGTGAGGCGTGCCGTGGAGCCGTTGTAGCGGATCGGCACCGAGCGGCCCGCGCTCGAGACGTAGGCCGGCACGGGGGTGTCCTTGGCGGCGGGCGCGAGCACGGACACCTCGTGGCCGCGCGCCATCAGCGCCTGCGCGAGGTCGAGCACGTGCAGCTGGACGCCGCCGGGGGCGTCGAGCGAGTACGGGCACACGATCCCGATCCTCACCCTGCGGTCTCCGTCCATCCGAAGCGCTGGAGCATGTGCCAGTCCTCGGGGTGCTCCTGGATCCCCGCTGCGATGAACTGTACCCAGGACCGGGTGAGGTGCCCGACGCGGTCGTCGGCGGGCGCATCGTCCGGCGCGACGGGGGGTCCGAAGTGGAGCACGACGCCCCAGCGCGAGCGGGCGGCGCGACGGCGCCGGCCGTGGAGGCGCTCGTAGCGCACGTGCACCGGGATGAGCGGCAGGCCCGTCGCGACGGCGAGGGCCGCGGGGCCGGGCGCGACCTTGACGCCCTCGCCCCACATCCCGGCCTCGACGCCGGAGCCCGACAGGTCGCGGTCCGCGAGCAGGCAGATGATGCCCGGGTCGGCGCTGCGGCCGATGCGGATGAGCTCGCGGAACGTCACGCCGCCCTCGTGCCCGAGGACGGTCATGCCGATCCCCTCGCGCAGCGCGACGAACTCGTCGAACACCTCTCGCGGCTCGAGGATCTCCGCGACGGTCACGACCCGCGCGATGTGACGGCACGCGTACGCGCCCGCGAGGTCCCAGTTGCCCGAGTGCGACAGCGCCAGGACTCCGCGCCCGCCGGCCGTCGCGATGCGATCGAGCGCGCCGTGCGGGTCCTCGACGCGCACGCGCGCGTCGACGGTCGCCTCGGACATCCGGCCCAGCTCGAACGTCTCCGCGTAGTAGCGCGCGGCGGACGCCATGCCCTTCCGGCTCAGGGCGCGCAGCTCCCGTCCCTCGAGCCCGGTGACGCGGTGGAGGTTGTCCTCGAGGCGCCGCGCGGGCTTCGCGCGCCGCGCCCACTGCAGCATCGTGCCCGACCACAGCAGCCCACGGGTGAGCGGGACCGGCGCGTACCGCGAGGCGCGGAACGCGACGAGGAAGACGTTCATTCGTGCGGGTACGGCTGCGGCTGCCCGTCGAGGCGCGCGTTCCACTCGGGGTGCAGGCGTGCCTGACGCACCACGGCCCAGATCCGCTGGCCGACCGTGATGGCCGCGAGCACCGTGAGGATCCACAGCGCGGCGGTGAGCACCCACAGCGGGAACAGCCCGAGGCCGTAGAACCCGACCGCGACCAGGGAGATCACCAGGCGGTCGGAACGCTCGGCGATGCCGAAGTTCGCGGCCACGCCCATGCCCTCGGCCTTGGCGCGCGCGTAGGGCACCAGCGAGCCGATCGCGAGGCACAGCAGCGCCCCCAGCGCGGTGAAGCGGTCGATGTCGATGAACACCCACGCGAGCGTGCCGAAGATCGCGGCGTCGGCCACGCGGTCGAGCGTCGAGTCGAGGAACGCGCCGAGCCGCGAGCTCTTGCCGCCCAGGCGCGCCATGGTGCCGTCGAGCATGTCGGTCACCACGAAGAACGTGATGAACAGCGTGCCCCAGAAGAACCAGATCCCCTGGTGCGGGAAGAACAGCACCGCGCCCAGCACCACGCCGACGGTGCCGAGCACCGTCATGACGTTGGGATGGATCCCCTTCGACAGCAGGAGGCGCGCGGGCGCCTGCCACAGGGCGGCCATGTACGGCCGGAGCCTGCCGAGCATCTAGTGGTCCTCTCTCCAGGCGTCGCTCACGCGACGCCACGTGTCATCGAGGAGCTGGGGCACCGCCTTGGTCCGCGCGATGATCGGGAGGAAGTTGGTGTCCCCCTCCCAGCGCGGCACCACGTGCTGGTGCAGGTGGCCCGAGATGCCGGCGCCGCCCACGCTCCCCTGGTTCATGCCGATGTTGAAGCCCTGGGGCCCGCTCACCTCGCGCAGCACGCGCATCGCCTGCTGGGTGAGCGCGGCCATCTCGTCCCGCTCCTCGTCCGTGCAGTCCGTGTACCAGGCGATGTGCCGGTACGGGCACACCATGAGGTGGCCCGGGTTGTACGGGTAGAGGTTGAGCACCACGTAGCAGTGCTCGCCCCGGTGCACCACGAGCGCCTCGCGGTCGCCCTCCTCCGCCTTGCGGCACAGGGGGCAGCCGGTGGGGCCGTCGTCGGGCCGGTCGCCCTCGACGTACGCGAGACGATGCGGGGTCCACAGACGCTCGAAGCCGTCCGGGACACCCCCCATCGTCTCCGCGTCGAAGGCCTCGGCCATCGTCAGACCTGCGCCTTCGTGCGCACGGCCTCGACGATGCGGCGCACGGCCTCGTCGACCGGCACCTGGTTGTCCTGGCTGCCGTCGCGGTAGCGGAACGACACGGCGTTCGCGTCCGCGTCGTCGCCGCCGGCGATGAGCACGAAGGGCACCTTCTCCTTCGAGGCGGTGCGGATCTTCTTGGGGAAGCGCTCGTCCGAGGCGTCGAGCTCGACGCGGATGCCCTCCGCCTTGAGCGTGGCGCACACCTCGGCGAGGTAGTCGTTGAACGGCTCGGCGACCGGGATCGCGCGGACCTGGACGGGGGCCAGCCACACGGGGAACGAGCCCGCGTAGTGCTCGGTGAGGATCGCGAAGAAGCGCTCGATCGAGCCGAACAGGGCGCGGTGGATCATGACGGGGCGCTGGCGCGAGCCGTCGGGAGCCGTGTACTCGAGCTCGAAGCGCTCGGGCAGGTTGAAGTCGAGCTGGATGGTCGACATCTGCCACGTGCGGCCGATCGCGTCGCGGGTCTGCACCGAGATCTTGGGGCCGTAGAACGCGGCGCCGCCCGGGTCCGGGACCAGCTCGAGGCCGGAGGCGACGGCGACCTCGCGCAGCGTCTCGGTGGCCTCCTCCCATACCTCGTCGGAGCCCACGAACTTCTCGGGGTTCTTGGTCGACAGCTCGAGGTAGAAGTCCTCCAGGCCGTAGTCCTTGAGCAGGCCGAGCACGAACTCGAGGGTCTTGGTGAGCTCGTCCTTCATCTGCTCGCGGGTGCAGTAGATGTGGGCGTCGTCCTGCGTGAAGCCGCGCGCGCGGGTCATGCCGTGGACCACGCCGGACTTCTCGTAGCGGTAGACCGTGCCGAACTCGAACAGGCGCAGGGGCAGCTCGCGGTACGAGCGGCCGCGCGAGTCGAAGATGAGGTTGTGCATCGGGCAGTTCATGGGCTTGAGGTAGTAGTCCTGGCCCTGCTTGGTGACGTTGCCGTCCGCGTCGCGCTCCTCGTCGAGGTGCATCGCCGGGTACATGCCGTCCTTGTACCAGTCGAGGTGGCCAGAGACCTCGAACAGCTTGCCCTTGGTCGCGTGGGGCGTGTAGACGAACTCGTAGCCCTCCTCGATGTGGCGCTTGCGCGAGTACTCCTCCATCTCCATGCGGACGATGCCGCCCTTGGGGTGGAAGACCGCGAGGCCCGAGCCGATCTCGTCGGGGAAGGAGAACAGGTCCATCTCGGCGCCGAGCTTGCGGTGGTCGCGGCGCTCGGCCTCGGCCAGGCGCTCCTTGTACGCGACCAGCTCCTCCTTGGTGGGCCACGCGGTGCCGTACACGCGCTGGAGCTGCGGGTTCTTCTCCGAGCCCTTCCAGTAGGCGGCCGCGGAGCGCATGAGCGCCCAGCCGTTCTGGAGGACGCGGGTCGACGGCACGTGCGGGCCGCGGCACAGGTCGCCCCACGCGCGCTCGCCACCCCGGCGGACGTTGTCGTAGATGGTGATCTCGCCGTCGCCGATCTCGACGGACGCGCCCTCGGCGCCGTCGGCCTCGTGGCTGAGCAGCTCGCACTTGAAGGGCTCGTGGGCGAGCTCGGCGAGCGCCTCCTCGCGCGTCACCTCGCGGCGCACGAAGGCCTGGCCCTCCTTGACGATGCGCTGCATCGCCTTCTCGAGCGCCTTGAGGTCCTCGGGGGTGAAGGGGGTCTCGACGTCGAAGTCGTAGTAGAAGCCGTTCTCGATCGGCGGGCCGACGCCGAGCTTCGCGTCGGGGTTGACCTGCTGCACGGCCTGCGCGAGGACATGCGCGGTCGAGTGGCGCAGCACCATGAGGCCGTCGGGCTCGGACACGGTCACGGCGTCGACGCTCGCGCCGGCAGGGACCTCGCGCGCGAGGTCCCACAGGGCGCCGTCGACGCGCATGACGACGACGTCCCGGCGGTCCGCGAACAGGTCGGTGCCCGTCGTGCCCGCCTCGAGCTCTCGCTCGACGCCGTCGATGGTCGCATTCACGCTGGGCACAGGTCACTCCTCGGACGTTCGGTTGTACGGGACGATGCTACCGATCCGCGGGCGGTCGGGTCGCCGCGCCGCGTGGCTGAGGAGGCGACGCGCCCTACAGCCCCTGCCCCCCGTCCCACAGGCGCTCGGAGGCGCCGGAGACCAGGTTGGCGACCGACATCGCCTGCGCGTCGGTCAGCGACGCGACGTAGTCGATGATCCCGCGGCCCGTCGCGAAGCGGCGCAGCGCGGACGCGTCGGTGGTGGGCAGCAGCTCTGGCGCGCGGTCGCGCAGCACGAGGTAGTCCTCGGCGGCGAGCTCCACGAGGTCGAGCAGGCGGCGGGGAGCACGGCGCACCTCGTCGTCGTCGTCGAGCCACGCCTCGAAGCTCAGCACCAGGCGCTCGATCACGCTCGCCTGTCCCCGCTGGTAGAGCGCGAGGTCGGGGCGGTGGAGCACGAACCTCTCCTGCAGGAACTTGAGGACGGCGACGTCGTGGAACGCGGCGGCGTCGAGGCTCACGTGGCCCGAGCGGATGTGAGGGTCGCGGGACACCGTGATCGAGTGCTGCAGGCGCGCGATCCAGCCGGCCATGAAGACCGCGAGCGCGCGGTCCGCGGCCAGCGAGCCGTCGTAGGGCACCGACAGCAGCCCGTCCACCACCTCCTCGGCGACGCGCGCGACCGACTCGCCGAACGCATCGTCCCCCGCGATCCACGGGTCGTGGCTCACGAGCCGGCGGCGCAGCAGCTCGAGCCCGTGGCCGGCGGTGCGGCGCGCGCGGCGCAGGTCCTCGAGCGGCACGACCGCGAGCGCGGCCCGGTCGCGGATCCAGGTGCGGAACTCGGCGGAGACGGCCGCCTGGTTGAGCAGGTCAGCCCGGTAGAAGTCGTCGAGGTCGTGCAGCGAGTAGGCGATGTCGTCGGCGATGTCCATCACGGAGCACTCGACGGTCTGCTGCCGGCGCGCGATCTCGGGGTACGCGCTGCGGGCGTCGAGCATGTCGTCGAGGTCGAGCGTGTAGGCGGAGAACTTGCGGGCACCCTCGCCCGGACGGTGGGGGGCGAGGCCCCTGGGGGTCCCGGCGCCCGCGCGCCATCCCTCGCCCTGCTCCCGGGTCCACGGGTACTTGAGGACGGCGGCGCGGACGGCGGCGGTGAGGTTGAGGCCGTGGCCGGCGCGGTCGTACTCGTCGAGGCGGGTGAGGATGCGGAAGGTCTGCGCGTTGCCCTCGAAGCCCTCCGACAGCCCGAAGCGCTCGCGCGCGAGGCGGTCGAGCGTCTGCTCGCCCAGGTGGCCGAACGGCGGGTGGCCCAGGTCGTGCGCGGCCGCGGCCGCCTGCACCACCACGGCGTCGCAGCCGCCCAGGTCCCGCACGAGCGCGCCCCGCTCGCCCCAGTCACCCGCGAGCGACACGGCGATCGCGCGGGCCACCGCTGTCACCTTGACCGAGTGCGTGAGGCGGTTGTGGACGGCCAGGCCCGCGCCCGACTGCGAGATCACCTGGGTGACGGCGGACAGGCGCGAGAAGTACGGCGAGAAGCGGATCCGCTCGAGGTCGACGCGGTACTCGGGCCGGTACTCCACCAGCTGGAACTCGTCGAGCTCCTCGGGCACCCCGCGCGCGACGCGCTCGTCCGTGACAGTCGGCGACGGCGACGTGTCCACCGGCTCGCGTCCCGCCGTGCCCGTCATCCGCGTCTCCCGTCATCCTTACGGGGACGGTAGCGAGGGCGACGATGCGCGGCAAGGGTCGCGGCCGAGCCCGCCCTCACCCCGTGAACGGGAACGCGGCGAGCACGCGGTAGCGCGGCCCCTCGCCGGGCACGCTCTGGACCACCTCGAGCGCCGGCGGGGCCCACGGGATCGCGAGCGCGGGGTGGGACAGGGCCTCGCCGAGCTGGCCCGGGCGCAGGCGTCGCCGCGAGCGCGCGATGGTGAGGTGCCCGGTGAAGGGACGGTCGCGCGTGGGGATCCCTGCGGGCACGAGCGCCGCGTCGAGGACGGCGGCGAGGTCGGCGGCTCCCGCCACGGGGAACGCGACCACGCGCGAGGTCAGCTGCACGGCGTGCGGGCCGATCACGAGCGCGGGTGCGTCGCTCATGGCCGCCGCGGCCGCGGTCGCACGTTCGATCGCGGCATCCGCGTCTGTCGCGCCGACGAACCGGAGGGTGATGTGCCGCTCCTCGCGGGGCGTCCAGCGGTCGAGTCCCGCCTCGCGGGCCCGCGCGACGTACGCCGGGTCGAGGACGGCGTCGAGCGCGTCGTCGATCGCGGCCGGCGTCATGATCCCCACGAAGAGGCGCATGCGCCGAGCGTAGGCATGCCGACGCGACGAAGGCGCCGCGCCGGCCAGGTGAGGTTCCGGCGCGGCGCTTTCGTCGGACCGTCAGTCCTTGTTGTGGTCCTTCGCCCATTGCTCGGCCTTCGCGACCGGCACGTCCGCCGCGTCGGGCGTGTGCTCGCGGACCTTCTCCCCCGCCTTCTTGACGGTGTCGTCGCCGGGGAGGGCCTCCTCGGCCTTCTTCTTCAGGTCGTCCATGTCCATGGTGGACCCCTTTCGTCGTCGATCGGTGGACCCGATCGGCAACGGGACGCGCCGTGGACGATATTCCCCTCCCCGGCATCGTGCCTGGCAGAGCGCCTGCCCAGCGGGCGCGTACCGCGGACGTGGTAGCCGCGCATGCCGACGACGGGACGACGACACGGCGGCCGCCGCCCGAGACGATGAATGCGTCGCGATCCGTGCAGACCGACCACCGCCCCACGGCGCGCGCACGCAGGCCCACCCACTATCAGAGGACACCCCACCATGAAGAGGCCCACCCGCATCGTCACCACCGCCGTCGCGCTCGCCGCGCCGCTCGGCATCGTCATGACCACGGCAGCGAGCGCGGAGACGCGACGACACGACGTAGTCATCGTCTGCGACGCCCCCGGCGGCGGCTACCTCCAGTACCGCGCCAGCATCGAGGCCGACGAGGCGACAGGCGACCGCCTGGCGTCCGACGGCTGCTACGCGGTGCCGGCCCCGGTGAGCTCGCAGGCGGTCACGCCGAGCCAGGCGACGCCCGACCAGCTCCCCACCCCGGAGGTGCTCCCCCAGGGCACGCCCGTGCCCCTGGCCGTGCCCCAGGCGACGCCGCAGGCGACGCCCGACCAGTACCCCATCCCCACCCCGGTCCCCCAGGCCACCCCTCCGGGCATCCCGAGCCCGCTGGCGGCGAGCGCGACGACGTCCGTCCGGGGCGGCGGGACTGACAGGTCCCCGGTGACCGGCGCGCCGACCACCGCGGGCGAGCCCACGACCACGACCACGGGCAGCCCGAGCGACACCGTCTCCCCGGACGTCACGACCACCGCCCGGACGCGGGTCACCACGACGGCTCCGACGACGGCGGGCGCCGCCGCTCCCGTCGTCGCGGACCCGGGCGCCCAGGGCGGCTACACGGGCTGATCGACAGCCCGGACGTCCCGGGGATGCAGAAAGGGCCCTGGTCTCTCCCCTGAGGGAGGAACCAGGACCCTGTTGGTGGGCGATACTGGGATCGAACCAGTGACCTCTTCCGTGTGAAGGAAGCGCGCTACCCCTGCGCCAATCGCCCCTTGCGGTGCGACGACAACTATAGCGGCTATTTCCCGCGTCTCGGACCAGGATCGACATCAAGTGCCGCGGCCGACTCGAAGACGTCCCGCAGACCGCTGAGCAAAGGCCCTGCTACGAGAGCGGTGCCATCGAGCGAGGCGAGCGGCTGGATCCGGCGTGTCGACGACGACACGGCCGCGAACGCCTCGCCGCGCAGCACCTCGTCGAGCACGCTCATCTCGAGCTCGCCGGGCGCGGCGGCACGGATCGGCAGCCCCGCGTCGGCGCCCCACTCGAGCGCGAGGCCGCGCGTGATGCCGGGGAGGCAGCCCGAGGCGAGCGGCGGCGTGACGATCTCGTCGCCGCGCTCGATCAGGATGTTCGAGCCGGTGCCCTCGCACAGGTGCCCGTGGGTGTTGGCCATGAGCGCCTCGTCGGCGCCCCGCGAGCGCGCGAACTCCATCATCACGACGTTCTCCGCGTAGGAGGTGCTCTTGACACCGGCGAGCGGCGAGCGCTCGTTGCGGCGCCACGGGACCCGCACCGCGCGGCACTCGGCGGGCCGCGGCCCGTCCGTCGCCGTCACCACGATCGTGTGGGGGCCGGTGCCGCGCGCGGTCGCCTGCGGTCCGCGTCCGGTGGAGACGGTGATGCGCAGGCGCGTCGAGTCGGGGCCCGCGGCGAGGATCTCGCCCACGCCCTCGCGGACGGCCTCCGCGTCGATCTCCGCCATCCCCATGCGCGCCGCCGAGTACGCCAGCCGCTTGAGGTGGCGGCTCAGCGCGAACGCGCGACCTCGGACCACCTCCAGCGTCTCGAAGACACCGTCCCCGACGGTCCATCCGTGATCCTGCGCGGAGACGATCGGCTCGTCCTCGGCACGCAGGAGCCCCCCAGCCCACACCAGCGTTGTCATGCGGACAGTGTGGTGCCCGAGGCGAGCCCGATCAAGCGGCGCGCCTTGAGCTCGGTCTCCTCCCACTCCCCATAAGGGTCAGACCCCCACGTAATGCCCGCGCCGGTACCGAATCGGAGGCGTCCGCCCTGGTCCGGAACCCATTCGAAGGTGCGGATCCCGACCGCCAGCTCGGCCGAGCGGGCGTCCGCGTCGATCCAGCCGATGCCCCCGCAGTAGGCCCCGCGCGGGCCCGGCTCCTCGCGCGCGATGATCCGCAGCGCGGACTCCTTGGGCGCCCCCGACACCGATCCCGGGGGGAAGGTGCCGTCGAGCAGCGCGGGCCACAGCGCGTCCGTCCAGTCGAAGTCCGGGGCGAGCGCGGCGGTCACGGTGGACTGCAGGTGGACCAGGCCGGGGTGCTCGTGCAGGCCCAGCAGCTCGGGCACCGCGACCGATCCGGGCCGGGCCACGTGCGAGACGTCGTTGCGGATGAGGTCCGTGATCATCACGTTCTCCGCCTCGTCCTTGGGGAGCATCGCCTCGCCCGGCGCGGCGGTGCCCTTGATGGGGCTGGACGTCACCGTGCCGCCGTCGACGCGCAGGTACAGCTCGGGCGACGCGGACACCACCCACGCGCCCGGCCACGCCTCGGTCCGCGGGATCGCGATGCGCGACGCGTAGCGCGCGGGATTGCCCGTCGCGAGACGATGCGCGAGGGCCACCGCGTCCGGCCCCGGCTCGGGTGCGGCGAGGGGCGCCGCCAGCATGCGGCAGAGGTTGACCTGGTAGACGTCGCCCTCGCGGATGTCCCCGCGGATCGCCTCAACGCCGGCCACGTAGGCGTCGCGGTCGAGCGAGGTCGTCCAAGACGAGGCGCCCGGACCCTCCCAGGCCCGTCCGGGACCGGGCTCGGGCGCGGGGGCGACCGCCGCATCGTCCCTCTCCACGGAGGCCATGCGCCACGCGTCGAGGCGACCCTCGAAGGTCGCGACCACCACCCAGAAGCCGCCGGCGGCGATGCGCGCGCCGTCGCGGGCGAGGTCGACGTGCTCGACGGGATCCCACGCCCGCACGCCGCGGAACGCCGCGCTCCCGGCGCGTCGCGCATCGTCCTCCCACCTCATGGCGCCCACGCTAGCGGTGTACGTCGTTACGTCGGGTGTCGCTCCCCCGCCCCCTGAACGGGAGCCGTGCGGCACGCCACGCGGGACCAAGGGCCGATTTGGTTCCGGGCCCGGAAATCCGCTAAGGTCTATCTCTCGTCAGGGCAACAGCCCAGACATGCGGACGTGGCTCAGTTGGTAGAGCATCACCTTGCCAAGGTGAGGGTCGCGGGTTCGAGTCCCGTCGTCCGCTCGGAGGGTCGTCACCTTGGTGACGGCACTACGGTGGAGTGGCCGAGAGGCGAGGCAGCGGCCTGCAAAGCCGTATACGTGGGTTCGAATCCCATCTCCACCTCGGGCGATTGGCGCAGCGGTAGCGCGCTTCCCTGACACGGAAGAGGTCACTGGTTCGATCCCAGTATCGCCCACCACGAGGTTCCTTCGGGATCCTCTGAAGTCCGAGGCTTCTGCCCCGGCAACGCGGACGTGGCTCAGTTGGTAGAGCATCACCTTGCCAAGGTGAGGGTCGCGGGTTCGAGTCCCGTCGTCCGCTCGTTGACCGCTCTCCCCCGGGAGGCGGTCGATCCGTCTACGACGACGGGCGATTGGCGCAGCGGTAGCGCGCTTCCCTGACACGGAAGAGGTCACTGGTTCGATCCCAGTATCGCCCACGCAGCATCCATGCGGACGTGGCTCAGTTGGTAGAGCATCACCTTGCCAAGGTGAGGGTCGCGGGTTCGAGTCCCGTCGTCCGCTCCATCGGAACCGCCGTCTCCCCCTCGGGAGGCGGCGGTTCTTTGTTTCCCGGCGCCGCTCACCGGTCGGCGCGCGACCCGCGTACGGTGGCAGGGAGGGCCGTCCGCGGCGGGCGCCCGGAGGAGGCGGCGATGACGCGCGAGGACAGGCTCATCACGGCGGCCCGCGAGGTCACCGGCGACGAGGCGATCATGGCGGCGGCGGAGTTCATGCCCGCGAGCGCGCTCGACGACCCGATCTGGAACGAGCGGGCCGACCGCCGCGTCCCCGTCAATGCCCACGGCGGGCTCGAGACCGTGGAGGCGGGCGCGCACCTCGCGGAGGACCTCGCGACCGGCGAGGTGGAGCTGCCGCCGCACGTGTGCCTCGCCGTCACCCCCACGAGCGTGCACGTGCTCGGCCTGCCGCACGGCTTCTTCGCCGCCCACCCCGAGCGCGCGTACCTCATGGGCACCTTCCCGCGCGACGGGCTCGAGGTGCGCGTGCGCGGCGGGTTGCTGGACATCGAGCTCACCCTGGTCGACGACGCGACCGGTGCCACGATGGTCCTCGGCGCGGACCGCTGGTCCACCTACCACCCGAGGACCGTGATCGAGCTGCTGCGCGTGAGCGCGACGCACCCGGACGACGCGGACTGACTACGCCTCCGCCGGGACGTACAGCTCCCCCACCTCCACGGCGACCTCGAGCCGGTTGCCGGGCCCGGGCAGGGGGCACACCCAGTCGGACGAGTAGGCGCACGACGGCTGGTAGGCGAAGTTGAGGTCCACCACCAGGGCATCCCGCGTGCCGCCCAGGTCGGCGCCCTTGACGGTGTCGAGCAGGTAGCGACCGCCGTCGTACGTGCGCGGCGCGGCGTCGCGCAGCGGGATGAAGATCCCTCCGCCGTACGAGTCGAGCCACCACACGTCGAGCGAGCCGACTCCCGACAGCTCGACCCGGCCCACGCGCTCGAACGGGACCACGCCGTCGGTGGGCGTCGGCACCTCCCGACGCTCCGCATCGGCCCCCAGGACGGGCACCACGAAGCGCATCGCCGGGTCGTAGGGCGCGACCTCGGGGGTGAACGATGCGCGCGCGGCGGCGGGCACGGCGGTCGCCGGATGCTCGCGCAGCAGGGCGGCGCGGCCCTGGGCCCACGCGCGGTGGGCCGCCTCGGGATCGGGTTCGGCGCGCACGTCGGCGTAGAGGTCGGCGACGCGGATGCGCCAGTCGCGCACCTGCCACGCCGTGATCACCGGGCGCCTCCCACGAGGGCGCGGAGGCCGTCCGCGAGCGCGGCCGAGACGGCGTCGGGATCCCCGTCGAGGTAGCCCGCGACCAGCGCGCCGTCGCGCAGCATCATGATCTGCTCCGCCATGCGGCCGCGGTCCTCGACCCCCTGCCGCGCGAGCCACGCGTCGATCGCGCCGACCATGAGGGCGCGGAACTCGGCGACCACGGCGCGCACCGGGTGGCCGGCCTCTGGATACTCGGCGGCGGCGTTGATGAAGGGGCAGCCACGGAAGCTGGGCCGGCACATCTCGTCGACGAGTGCGGACGCGAGCGCATCGAGGTCGACGTGCTCCCCCGCCCCGGCCGCGATCACGCCCCGCACGTAGGCGAGCTCGCGCTCGAGGTAGGCGACCACCACATCGTCCTTGGACGGGAAGTGCCGGTAGAAGGTGACCTTGGAGAACCCGGCCTCCGCGAGGATGCGGTCGGCGCTCACGGCCCGGATGCCGTGCTCGGAGAACAGCGTGGCGGCGGCGTCGACGATCGCGTCGCGCACGGCCGGGCCGCGCTGGGGCCGTGGGGCGGCGTCGGTGGTGACGGTCATCGCGTGCTCCTCCTGCTCGGGCGCCTTTCCCGCGGCGCCTGTCGGGAATCCATCCTGCCTCGACTTGCGTTGGGCCTGAAGTAGACGTACTAGTAACTCTACAACCCGTACCGATCATCCCGAGGAGCACGCATGACCGAGCAGACCGCCACCCCCGCCGTCGACGACCTGGACGTCACCCCCGGCGAGGGCGCCGCCCACGACAAGGAGCCGCGCCACCCCAAGGCCTTCTACACCGCCGAGGCGACGGCGACCGGCGACGGCCGCAACGGCCACGTCCGCACGAGCGACGGGCTGCTCGACGTCGAGCTCGTCATCCCCAACCCGATCACCAAGCCCAAGAAGACCAACCCGGAGCAGCTGTTCGCCTCCGGCTTCGCGGCCTGCTTCAACTCGGCGTTCCAGGGCGCGGCGAAGCTCATGAAGGTCAAGCTCACCGATTCCACGGTGACCGCCAAGGTGGGGATCGGCCCGGTGGCGCTCAACCGCTTCGGGCTGGGCGTGCGCCTGCACGTCACCGCCGAGGGCATCGACCAGGAGACCGCGGAGCGCGTGATGGAGAAGGCCGAGCAGATGTGCCCGTACTCCAACGCGACCCGCGGCAACATCCCCGTGGAGATCACGGTCACGGCGAAGTAAAGCCCCGCCCAAGGGAATATCAGCCTCCTCGGGGCGTGTCTGCCATGATGGTCACACTTCGAGGAGGCTGATTCGGTCCATGTCAGACGCCACGCAGGAACGCACGAGGAGCACGAAGCGGCTGGGGCACCGGCCGGATGCGCCGGTGCCGGTCTCCACGTACCGGCTCCAGCTGAGCGAGGACTTCACCTTCGCCGACGCCGCCGCCCGCCTCGACTACTTCTCCGCGCTGGGCGTCGCGCACCTGTACCTCTCCCCCATCCTCACCGCCGCGCCCGGCTCGACGCACTTCTACGACGTGGTCGACCACTCGCGGATCGCGGAGGTGCTCGGCGGCGAGCGGGGCCTGCGCGACCTGTCCTGGCAGGCCGGCGAGCGCGGCATCGGGCTCATCGCGGACGTGGTGCCCAACCACATGGCGGTGCCCACCCCCGCCTTCCACAACCGGGCGCTGTGGTCCGTGCTCGAGGAGGGCCACGAGTCGCCCTTCGCGCACTGGTTCGACGTCGACTGGGGCTCGGGCGAGCCGGTGCTCATGCCGGTGCTGGGCCAGCGCATCGGCACCGTCCTCGCGGCCGGCGAGCTGAGCATCGACCACATGGTGGTGCCCGGGCTCGAGGACCGGGGCGAGGTGCCGGTGCTGCGCTACTGGGACCACGTGTTCCCCATCCGCCCCGGCACGGAGAGCCTGCCGCTCGCGAGCCTGGTCGAGCAGCAGCACTACCGCCTCGCCTATTGGCGGGTCGCGAACGAGGAGCTCAACTACCGGCGGTTCTTCGACGTCGGCTCGCTCGTGGCGGTGCGCGTCGAGGACCAGGACGTCTTCGACGCGACCCACGAGCGCATCGTCTCCCTGGTCAAGGACGGCACCCTCGACGGGCTGCGCATCGACCACCCCGACGGCCTCGCCGACCCGGCCGGCTACATCTCCCGCCTGTCCGAGGCGACCGACGGCGCGTGGATCGTGGTGGAGAAGATCCTCGAGGACGAGGAGCGGCTTCCCACCACCTGGAAGACGGCGGGCACGACCGGCTACGACGCGTCGTGGCGTGTGGGCGCGCTGCTGCGGGACCCCGCGGGCGCGGCCCCGCTCGCCGGCACGCTCCACCGGGTGACGGGCGACGCGATGGGCGAGCTGCCCGCGATGATCGACGCGGCCAAGTGGGAGATCGTGCGCGAGTCGCTGTCGAGCGAGGTCCACCGGCTCGCGACCATCGCGCACACCATCTGCATCACCGACGTGCGGCTGCGCGACCACACGTGGCGCGCGCTCTACGACTGCCTGCGCACCCTGCTCGTCACGTTCGACCGGTACCGCGCCTACGTGGTCGAGGGCGAGCAGCCGCGCCCGAGCTCGATCGAGACCATCGACCACGCCGCCGAGCGTGCCCGACGGGTGCTGGACCCGGAGCGCTTCGAGACGCTCGAGGTGGTCGTGGACCTCCTCAAGGGCGCCGAGGTCGGCTCCGCGGGCCGCACCGCGGACGCCAACCGGCGCGAGCTCATCACCCGCTTCCAGCAGGCGTGCGGCGCGGTCATGGCCAAGGGCGTCGAGGACACCGCGTACTACCGGTGGACCCACCTGCTGCCGCTGTGCGAGGTCGGCTCCCCCGCCGGACGCTTCGCGATGCCCCCGGCCGCGTTCCACGCGTGGGCGCACGAGCAGCAGCAGCTCTATCCCCACGCGATGACCTGCCTCTCAACCCACGACACCAAGCGCTCCGAGGACGTGCGGGCGCGGCTGGGAGTGCTGTCCGAGGCGGCGGACCAGTGGGACGACCTGGTGCAGCAGCTGCGCGCGAGCACGTCCGAGCTGCGGCCCGCCGAGCTCGACGGCCGCACTGAGAACCTCTGGTGGCAGACCCTGGTCGGCACCTCCGACGAGGACGGCGTCATGGAGTGGGACCGCCTCGAGGGCTACCTGGTCAAGGCGATGCGCGAGGCCAAGTCGCACACCACGTGGACCTCCATCAACGAGTCGTACGAGTCGCAGGTGCTGTGGTTCGCGCAGGCCACGCACGCCGATCCGGCGGTCCGCGAGGCCGTCGAGGGCTGGAACCGGCTCACGGCGACCGGCGTCCGCGCGAGCGTCCTGGGCCAGAAGCTCCTCCAGCTCACGATGCCCGGCGTCCCCGACGTCTACCAGGGCACCGAGACGCTCGCGCCGAGCCTCGTCGACCCCGACAACCGCCGTCCCGTCGACTTCGACCTGCGCGCCGACATGCTCCAGCGGGCCCTCACCGGCGCCAAGCCGCGCGGGCTGGCCGAGGAGAAGATGCTCGTCACCGCGTCCGCGCTGCGCATCCGCCGCGCCCACCCGGCCGCCTTCATCGGCGACGATGCGGGGTACGTGCCCCTCGCATCGTCCTCCGGCCACGCGGTGGTCTTCGCGCGCACGGTCGGCGAGGCTCCCGTGACGGTCACCGTCGCGACGCGCGCCGCGCTCGAGCTCGAGCGCCTGGGCGGCTGGGCGGAGCACACGGTCCAGCTGCCCGAGGGACGCTGGCGCGACGTGATCGGCCGGCACACCGTCACGGGCGGCTCGGTGCCGCTCGCGCAGCTGCTGCGGTCCCACCCGGTGGCGCTCCTGGAGCGTGCGTGAGCGCCCCCGTGCGGGTCTGGGCGCCCGCCGCGTCGCGCGTCGAGTGCAGGATCGGCCCGGCCGATGCGCCGGTCACCGCGGCCATGCGCCCCACCGACGACGGGTGGTGGGAGGGCCCGCGGCTGCCCGCGCGCACCGACTACGCGTTCGTGGTGGATGGCAACGGACCCTTCCCCGACCCGCGCAGCGCGTGGCAGCCGCAGGGCGTGCACGGGCCGTCGCGGACGTTCGACGCGTCCTCGTACGCATGGTCGGACGGCTCCTGGGCGGGCATCGACGCGCGCGGGGCGGTCCACTACGAGCTCCACGTGGGCACGTTCACGCCTGGGGGGACGCTCGACGCGATCGACGGGCACCAGCTGCGGGACCTCGCGGCCCGCGGGGTGGAGATGATCGAGCTCATGCCCCTCGCGGCCTTCCCCGGCTCGCGGGGCTGGGGCTACGACGGGACGTCGCTGTACTCCGTGCACGCGGCGTACGGGGGCCCGGAGGCGCTCCAGCGGTTCGTGGACCGGGCGCACCGGCACGGCCTCGGCGTGTGCCTCGACATGGTCTACAACCATCTGGGTCCCGACGGGAACTACCTCGCCCAGTTCGGGCCGTACTTCACGGATGCCCACGAGACGCCGTGGGGATGGGCGGTCAACCTCGACCAGCCGGGCGCCGCCGGCATGCGCGCGTTCATCATCGACAACGCGGTGCGCTGGTTCCGCGACTTCCACATCGACGCGCTGCGGCTCGACGCCGTCCACGCCCTCGTCGACGACTCGCCGCGGCATCTGCTCGCGGAGCTGTCCGACGCGGTCGCCGGGCTCGCCTCCTCCCTGGGGCGGCCGCTGTCGCTCACGGCGGAGTCGGACCTCAACGACGTCACGATGGTGACCCCCACCTCGGCCGGGGGGCTCGGGATGACCGCCCAATGGGCCGACGACGTCCACCACGCCCTCCACGCGTACCTCACGGGCGAGCGCCACGGCTACTACGGCGACTTCGGCTCGATCGAAGTGCTCGACAAGGTGTACCGCGAGGTGTTCCTGCACGACGGCTCGTTCTCGACCTTCCGCGGGCGCGCGTGGGGGGCTCCGGTGCCGCCCTCGGTGGATCGCCGGCGGTTCGTCGTGTTCGCCTCGAACCACGACCAGGTGGGCAACCGCGCGATCGGCGACCGGCCTGCGTCGCGTCTGTCCCCCGGCGCGCAGGCGGCCTCGCTGGCGCTCGTGCTGCTGTCGCCCTTCACGCCGATGCTGTTCATGGGCGAGGAGTACGGCGAGACCCGGCCGTTCATGTTCTTCACCGATCACGACGAGCCGCTTGGCTCGGCCGTGTCCGAAGGCCGCATGAGCGAGTTCGCGGGGCACGGCTGGGAGGAGCTCTACGGGGGCGCGGTCTCGGTCCCCGACCCCCAGGACCGCCAGACGTTCCTGCGTTCGAAGCTCGGCTCGGGCGTCGCCGCGTCCTCGGAGGCGCATCGCCGGCTCGAGGAGTGGGTCGCGTCCGTGATGGCGGCGCGACCCCGCACGCTCGCCGACGGGGCGTGGGCCGCCCATCCCGCCGGCGCGTCCGAGGCGGCGCCTCGCCAGCTCACGATGCACGGGCCCGTGGCGGTGCATGCCAACCTGTCCACGGCACCCATGGCGGTGCCGCTCACGGGGGACGTCGTCGGGGTCTTCGGCAACGTCGCGGTCGAGGGCGCCAACGGCTCGCGCGGGACACTCATGCTCGCACCCGATGCGGTGGCGCTGGTGGCCGTCGACGGCTGATCCTGCCGTGTCCGCGCCGGTGTGACGGCGGCCGGGCGTGCCGGTGCGGCGCCTCCGGTGTGGCCGGGTTGGCGCCGTGGGGGCGGGGCGATCACAGGGGGACATGGAGCGCGGCCTTCCCGCCTTGTCGTGGCGTGCGTTCGGGGTCGACGGATGCGGGAGGGATGAACCACACCTCGGTCGCGGTGGCCTTGACCTGCCAGCCATCGTCATGGATCCGGTGGTGGCACGTCACACAGAGGAGCACTCCGTTGGACAGGTCGGTCGGGCCGAGGTCCCTGGCCCACCAGTCGATGTGGTGGGCGTTGCACCACGCGACGGGGCGGTGGCAGAAGGCGCAGCCGCCGTCGCGTTCGGCCAACGCATGGCGTTGCCCCGGGGTGAACGAGCGCACGGCGTAGCCCACATCCAGCGGCTGGGACCTCGAGCCCAGCACGATAGGCAGCAGCTTGGCATCTACCGCCAGGCGGCGCAGCGCTCCGCCCGACAGGGGCGTGCTGATCGCGTCGCACTCGCCCAGGCCCAGCCCCTTCTTGAGGTCCTCGTAGCCGATACGGATCACCACCTCGGTCGACACGCCCGAGCCGGGCTGGTCGCACCGCATGCCGTGGCGGGCCAGCTCGACGAGGGCATCGACGCGGAGCCGTCCGGCCTCGCCCGGTTCGGCCTTGCCCAGCCTCATCTCCTGCCGGGTGCGGAGGCCGGCCCTGACCTGCGCGTCGAGGTAGGTCGCGATCACGGCCGCGGACTCGGGGTCGAGCTTTCCGTAGAGGGTCGTCATCCCGTCCGCACCCTCGCTGAGGCTCAGGAAGCGTGCGTCGCGCCGACGCTTCTCGGCCTCCTTGGTCTTGCCAGCGTCCCACAGGGCGACGACCTGCTCGCAGACCTTCTTCAGGTCCGCCAACGACAGCCGGATCGCGCGGGCCACGATGCGTCTCTCGATACCGTCGTCGCCGCCGTCGATGCGGTCCAACGTGCGACGCAGCAGGGCCGCCTTCGCCGCCGAGATCTCCCCGGACTCGAAGGCCGCCGCCACATGCCGATAGCGCGGCGCACGCCCCCGCGCCTTTCCATCGGACCCGCCCTCGCCCGAACCGCCCGCGCCGGAGTTGGTGTCGCCGCCGCCCTCGGGGTCGTCCGACCCCTCGTCCTCACCCTCACCTTCGCCGAAGAGGCCGCCGGAGTGGATGAGGTCGTTGGCCTGCGCCGAGGACCCGCCGGTGGACTTGGCCACCATCGACTGCGCGTTCGCGTGCCCCTGCCGCCTTGCGAGCCCTCCGCCCTTGGCGTGGTCCTCGTCCGAGCGTCGCTTGACCTCGGCCGCGACGATCGCCGCGAGGACCTCCACCAGCCGCATCAACTTGGCCACCGCGTCCTGCAACGCGACCAGCTCGGCGCCAGTGAGGCTCACGACCAGGCGCGACTCGTACCCACGCAGCGCCGCCAGCGCCTGCGTGATCCGAGTCAAGGAGATCGTCATGAGACCAGTCAAACAGAGGGGTCTGACACTCACTCCGAGGCATCATCCCTGGTATGTGGATAAGTCGGCATGGCTACCAGCCTGTGGACATCAGCGCCATGAGGGTCGACCGGCGTACGGGCACAGAGAAGCTCCCTTCACCGTCACCGTGGCACGCGCACCCGCCGCGCCCAGGGCGTCCGGTGGGCGGTGCTCGTCTCAGCGTGCCGACGCTCTGATGATTTGTCGGGCCGTGGAATGCTCGTGACCATGGAGAACGTCACCCGCCGCGTCGCCGCGCGCGCGGTGCAGGACTTCGATTCGGCAGCGCCGGAGGTAATCGCGCGGCTCGGCTTGCTCAACCCGCCACTGCAGGTCGATCTTGAGCGGGTTCACGCCGCAGTGCTCATCACCGCCAACGGGCGCATGGATTGGCTAGAGGACGCGATGTCACTCGCACTGCTGGATTGGCGCGACCTGTGCGTCGGCGCGGGGCTCGCAGGCGCCGACTACGCGCGGCGCCTCGATGACATTCTCGGCCGCCCGAACCAAGCGCGAGACTGAGGTCGCTTCACGAGTGTGCATTGACGAATTGCTCCCTTGGACACCCCGTCGCACCAGGATCCGGCGGGGGTGCGCCGCCCCGACCCCGCGCCCACGAGGTCGATGCACGCACACCCGCCGACCCCGCGCACGTCCACGTCCACGTCCACGTCCACGTCCGGCGCCGCCGACAAGCCGGACCCCCTACCCCATCACCCCGGCCCCGGGCCGCTCGCCGGTGGGCCCGTAGCGCAGCGCGACCACGCCCCGCTCCCCCGTCTCGGCAGGCGACAGCAGCCGCAGCCGCTCCGGGTGCGCACCGTCGGGGAACACCTTCCTGCCCTGCCCCAGCACCACGGGATGCATCCAGAGGTTGAGCACGTCGAACAGATCGTGCGCGAGCAGCGTCTGCACCAGGCCGATGCTCCCGATCACATGCACGTCCTCGTGCCGCTCGCGCAGGGCGCCGACCTCCGCCACGAGGTCGCTCCCGAGCAACGAGGACCCCTCCCACGACAGCTCCAGCGGCCCACGCGACGCCACATACTTGGGCACCTCCGCGAACCTCCGCCCGATCGGGCCGGGAGGCCCGTCGAGATGGAACGGCCAATAGGCGGCGAAGATGTCGTAGGTGCGCCGCCCGAGCAGCAGCGCATCCATCTCGAGGATCCCCGCGAGCACGCGCTCGCCCACCAGCGGATCCTGGAGCGGCGCCTGCCATCCCCCGAACTCGAACCCGCTCGACGGGTCCTCCTCGGGCGCCCCCGGCGCCTGCGCGACGCCGTCGAGCGTCGTGAACAGGTCGATGCTGATGCGTCCCATGACCCACGCCCCTCAGGTCGCGTTGAGGAACTGGAACAGGTCGTAGATGAGGAACGCCGGCCACACCAGCGCCTGCAGCAGCGCCCCGACGTGCTCCCAGAACCCGTCCGCCTGCTGCCAGAACCACACCGCCGAGCCGACCATCGCCAGGAAGTACCCGCCGCCGCCGGCCGCGGCCCCCGTGCTGCTCGCCATCGCACACCCCCAAGAAGAGACGCCCGTTCCGGTCTACCAGCAGTCGGGCGGCGGCGCGAGCGCGGGGACGATGCGGCGGCCGGGACGATGCGGCGCGCGCCTACACGGGGCGTGCGTGAGCGATCGCGGCGTGGGACATTGCCGCGAGGCGCGACAGCGCGCGCAGGTACTTCTTGCGGTAGCCGCCGCGCATCATCTCGGGGGTGAAGATCTCGGTGAGCGGCACCCCCGCGGCGGCGACGGCCGCGTCGCGGTCGTACAGGCGGTCCACGAGCGCGACCACGCGCAGCGCCTGGTTCTGGTCGTCGAGCGGCGCGACGTCGGTGATCGCGAGGGCGCCGACCCCGTCGACGTACGCGCCGTAGCGCGAGGGGTGGACCTGCGTGAGGTCGGCCAGCAGCGCGGGCCACGAGGCCAGCGCCCCACGCGCACCGGCCGCGATGGCGGCGACCGCGGCGTCCGAGGCGGGCGGCGGGAAGTCCAGGTCGCCGCGGTGACGGTAGTCGGGACCGTCGATCCGGACCGTGTCGAACACGCGCGCGACCGCCTGGATCTCACGCTGGAAGTCGTCGGCGGCGAACCGCCCCTCGCCGAGCGCATCGGGCAGCGTGTTCGAGGTCGCGGCGACGCACACGCCCGCGTCGGTGAGCTCGCGCATGAGCCGCGCCATGATGAGGGTGTCGCCCGGGTCGTCCAGCTCGAACTCGTCGATGCACACCACGGCGAACTGCGACAGCGCCTCGCGCGCGGCGATGAACCCCAGCGCCCCGACCAGGTTGGTGTACTCGACGAACGTGCCGAAGACCGCCTTGTCGGGCCCGAGCGCGTGCGCGAGCGACGCCAGCAGGTGGGTCTTGCCGACGCCGAACCCTCCGTCGAGGTAGAGCCCGACGCCAGCGCCCTTGCGGGACCGGAACCGCTTGAGGTGCGGCGACGCGAAGGCGCGCACCGCGGCCAGGGCCGCGGCCTGTGACGGGTGCATGGGGTCAGGTCGGTAGGTCTCGAAGGAGGCCTGGCCGAAGTGCGGCGGCGGCACGAGCCCGGCGATGAGGTCCTCGGGGGCGACCACGGGCCTGCGCCCGACCAGCTCGATGCTCACGGCGCCCAGGCTATCGGCCCGAGGAACGCGCGAGGCGCGCCGGGGATCCCCGGCGCGCCTCGCATCGTCCCGTCCGAATGATCAGGCGGAGATCTCGGTGCGGTCGCCCGACCACTGGGTGTGGAAGGTGCCCTCGCGGTCGGTGCGCTTGTACGTGTGCGCGCCGAAGAAGTCGCGCTGGCCCTGGATCAGGGCGGCGGGCAGGCGCTCCGCGCGCAGCGAGTCGTAGTACGACAGCGACGAGCCGAACGCCGGGGCCGGCACGCCGGTCAGCGCCGCCTGCGCGACGACGCGGCGCCACGCGCCCACGCCGCCGGCGACCGCGTCCGCGAAGTACGGGTCGACGAGCAGGGTCGGCAGGTCGGCGTCACGCGAGAACGCCTCGGTGATGCGGTCGAGGAAGCGGGCGCGGATGATGCAGCCGGCGCGCCAGATCTTCGCCATGTCGCCGAGCGTGATGTCCCAGCCGAACTCCTCCGAGGCCGCGCGGATCTGGTCGAAGCCCTGCGCGTACGCGACCACCTTCGAGGCGTACAGCGCGAGGCGCACGTCCTCGATGAAGCCCTCGCGGTTGTTGATGTGGAAGTCGCCGGTCGACGCGGTGAGCACGTCGCGCGCCGCGGCGCGCTGCGCCACCTGCGACGAGATGGCCCGCGCGAACGTGGCCTCCGCGATGCCCGTGACGGGCACGCCGAGGTCCAGCGCGGACTTCACGGTCCAGCGGCCCGTGCCCTTCTGGCCCGCCTCGTCCTTGATGACGTCGACGAGCGCCTTGCCGGTGATCGCGTCCTTCTGACGCAGCACCTCGGCGGTGATCTCGATGAGGAAGGACTCCAGGTCGCCCTGGTTCCACTCGGCGAAGATGTCGGCGATCTCGGCGGGCTCGAGCTCAAGGCCCGTGCGGAGCAGGTCGTACGCCTCGCCGATGAGCTGCATGTCGGCGTACTCGATGCCGTTGTGGACCATCTTGACGAAGTGGCCGGCGCCGTCGGGGCCGATGTGCACGCAGCACGGCGTGCCGTCCTCCGCCTTCGCGGCGATCTTCTCGAGGATCGGGCCGAGCGTCACGTACGACTCGGCGGGGCCGCCGGGCATGATCGACGGGCCGAGGAGCGCGCCCTCCTCACCACCGGACACGCCGGAGCCCACGAAGTGGAGGCCCTTCGCGGCGAGGTCCTTCTCGCGGCGCATGGTGTCGGTGTACAGCGCGTTGCCCGCGTCGACGATGATGTCGCCGGTCTCGAGCAGCCCGGTGAGCTGGTCGATGACCGCGTCGGTCGGGCCGCCGGCCTGGACCATGATGACGACGGTGCGGGGCTTCTGCAGCGAGGCGACGAAGTCCTCGAGCGACTCGGAGCCGATGAACGTGCCCTCGTCGCCGTGCTCGGCGATCAGGGAGTGCATCTTCTCCGCGGAACGGTTGTGCACCGCGACCGTGAAGCCGTTGCGTGCGAAGTTACGAGCCAGGTTGCGGCCCATGACCGCGAGTCCGGTCACACCGATCTGAGCGAGCGCCATCGTCCATTCCTTCGTGTCGGGGATACCTGGGTCAGCCTAGACGCTCACGCAAAGCGTGGCGTACGCGGTCCCACCAGGCACGGGCTTAGGCTCCGCATATGGCCAGCGACCTCGAATCCGCACCCGCGGACTTCCGCGAGGCGCTCCTGTCGCTGCGCGACGCCCCCACCCACCCGGCGGTCCGCCTCACCGAGGTCCCGGCCCCCCATCGCATCGCGCCGTACGCGGCCGCGATCAACGGGGAGGTCGAGGGCGAGGAGGCGTCGGGCCGGTTCGTCATCCTGCACGACCCGGACGGCCAGGACGCCTGGGAGGGGACGATGCGCATCGTCGCCCTCGTCAAGGCGACGGCCGATCCCGAGGTCGGCCGCGACGACATGTGGGGCGACGTCGCGTGGTCCTGGCTGTCGGACTCCCTCGCGCACGCACCTCACCGCGCGCGTGGCGGTACCGTGACCAAGGTGACCTCGACATCGTTCGGCGAGATGGCCGACCGACCTGACGAGGTCAGCATCGAGCTCCGGGCGTCGTGGACGCCCACCACGACCGATCTGGCCCCGCACATCGCGGCGTGGACGGATCTATTGGCGGCCTGCGCCGGCGTCCCCCCGACGCCCCGAGCGGTGCGCACGACGCCGGGAAGGACCCTGTGACCGACAACGCGGCCCCGTCCACCAAGGACGATGCGCCCGCCCCCATCCCGCTGACCGAGCCGGAGGGCGGCGTCCCGCCGATCATCGACACCCCCGAGGCGCTCGCCGCCGCATGCGAGGCCTTCGCCGCCGGCACCGGCCCGGTCGCGGCCGACGCCGAGCGGGCGTCGGGCTTCCGTTACGGCCAGGGCACCTACCTCGCGCAGTTCAAGCGCGAGGGCGCGGGGATCGCGCTCATCGACACGGCGGCGCTGCCCGACCTGTCGAGCTTCGGCGAGGCGCTCGGCGACGCGGAGTGGATCTTCCACGCCGCGAGCCAGGACCTGCCGGGCATGCGGGAGCTGGGCATGAGCCCCGCGAAGGTGTTCGACACCGAGCTGGGCGCACGCCTGCTCGGCTGGCCGCGCGTGGGTCTCGCCGCGGTGGTCGAGCGCGAGCTCGGCTTCGCGCTCGCGAAGGAGCACTCGGCGCAGGACTGGTCGACGCGACCGCTCCCCCACGACTGGCTGGTGTACGCCGCGCTCGACGTCGAGGTGCTCCTCGACCTCCGCGAGCGCCTTGCCGGCCACCTCGTGGCGGCCGGCAAGCTGGAGTGGGCCGAGCAGGAGTTCGAGGCGGTCCGCCTCGCTCCCCCGCCGGAGCCCCGCGAGGAGCCGTGGCGCCGCACGTCCGGGTCGCACATGGTCCGCGACCAGCGCGGCCTCGCGATCGTGCGCTCCCTGTGGGAGGCGCGCGACAAGGAGGCGCGCCGCCGCGACATCTCCCCCGGCCGCGTGCTGCGCGACCAGGCGATCGTGGCCGCCGCGCAGGCCAGGCCCGCGTCGCTCGACGCCCTGCTGGGCGTCCGCGAGTTCCAGTCCAAGGGCACCAAGCGCCGCGCTCCGCAGTGGTACAAGGCCATCGAGGAGGCCATGACGCTGCCCGAGAAGCAGCTGCCGGCCCGCCGTGCGCCCCAGGGCGACGGCCCGCCGCAGCAGCGCGTGTGGAAGGACAAGCGTCCGGAGGCGTTCGCGCGGCTGGGCGCCGCGCGCGACCGGATCGCGACCCTGGTCGAGCGGCACGAGGTGCCCGCCGAGAACCTCCTGCAGCCCGACGCCATGCGTCGCGCCTGCTGGGAGTACGCCGGCGGCGGCGAGGCGTGGATCCGCGACTTCCTCGCGAGCCGGGGTGCCCGCGCGTGGCAGCTCGACGTGGTCGCGCCCGAGCTGGCGACGGCGTTCACCGAGGCGGAGGCCCCGACCGAGTAGCTAGTCCTTCTCGAGCCGCTCCAGGGTGTCCGTCGCGATCGCCGAGGGGTCGAGGCCCAGCTCCCCGATCAGCTGCGCGCGCGACGCGTGCTGGAGGAACTCGCGCGGGATGCCGTGGTGGGCCCAGTCCGCGCCGATCCCCGCGAGCCGCGCGTAGGCGGCCCACTCCTGGCCGATGCCCGCGTCGGTGAGGCCGTCCTCGACGGTCACCACCAGCTCGGCGTCGGCGATCAGCTCGCGCAGGCCCTCGGGCACCGGGTGGACCCAGGTGGCGGTGGCGGCGAGCGCGTCGATGCCGTCGGCGGCGATCTTCTCGGCCGCGTCGATCGCGGTGGAGGCCATCGACCCGAGCCCCACCACGACGACCCGCGGGGCGTCCCCGTGCTCGGCGAGCACGTCGAGGCCGCCGACGGACCGGATCGCCGGGATCGGGTCGGACACCGCGCCCTTCGGGTAGCGCACCACGGTCGGCGCGTCGTCGACGTCGATCGCGTCGCGGAACGCCTGGCGCAGCGTCGCCTCGTCGCGCGGCGCCGCGAGGCGCAGGCCCGGCACGTGCCGCAGCAGCGCCATGTCCCACATGCCGTTGTGGCTGGGGCCGTCGTCGCCGGTGAGGCCCGCGCGGTCGAGCATGAACGTCACGCCCGCCCGGTGCAGCGCCACGTCCATGAGCACCTGGTCGAACGCGCGGTTGAGGAACGTCGCGTAGACGGCGACCACCGGGTGCAGGCCCGCGTACGCGAGGCCCGCGGCGCTCGTGACGGCGTGCTGCTCCGCGATGCCGACGTCGATGACCCGCTCGGGGTACGCGTCGGCGAACGGCTGCAGGCCCACGGGCGCCAGCATCGCGGCGGTGATCGCGACCAGGTCGGGCCGCTCCTCGGCGGCGGCGACGATCTCGTCGGCGAACACGGCCGTCCAGCCGAACCGCGACGGCTCGATGGGCAGACCCGTCTCGGGGTGGATCTTGCCCACCGCGTGGAACCGGTCGGCGGCGTCCTGCTCGGCCGGCGAGTAGCCGCGGCCCTTCTCGGTCAGGACGTGGACGATGACGGGGCCGGCGAAGTCGTGGGCGCGCTTGAGCGCGTGCTCGACCTGGCGCAGGTCGTGCCCGTCGATGGGGCCGATGTACTTGAGGCCGAGGTCGGAGAAGACGCCATCCTCCGTGAGCAGGCCCTTGAGCGCCCGCTTGCCGTGCATGACGCTCTGGTAGGTCCAGCCGCGCAGGCGCCCCCGGCCCTGGAACGTGCGCTTGCCCCAGCCGAGGAACTCCTCGTAGCGGCGGTCGGTGCGGATGGTGTCGAGCTTGCGCGCGAGCCCGCCGATGGTCGGCGCGTACGAGCGGCCGTTGTCGTTGATGACCACCACGACGCGGTCGTGCGAGGCGCCCAGCGAGTTGAGGGCCTCCCAAGCCATGCCGCCGGTGAGGGCGCCGTCGCCGATCACGGCGATCGTGGTGCGCTCCGTCTCGCCGCGCAGCGTGTGCCCTCGCGCGATGCCCGCCGCCCACGACAGCGCCGTCGAGGCGTGCGAGTTCTCGACGATGTCGTGGACGCTCTCCTGGCGGTCCGGGTACCCGGACAGCCCGCCGCGGCGCCGCAGCGTCGAGAAGTCCTGGCGCCCCGTCAGCAGCTTGTGCACGTACGACTGGTGGCCGGTGTCGAACACGATCGAGTCGTGCGGCGAGTGGAACACGCGGTGGATGCCGAGGGTCAGCTCCACCACGCCCAGGTTGGGGCCCAGGTGGCCGCCCGTGCGCGACACGTTGTCGACCAGGAAGTCGCGGATCTCCGCGGCGAGCTCCCCCAGCTCCTCGTAGGTCAGCCCGCGAAGATCCCGCGGCGACCCGATGCGCTCCAGCACCCGTGCACTCCTTACTGCTGTTGACGTTCCACTGTACGGCCTTCGGGTCACGACGCCCGGCGAGCGTGGTCCCCCACCCCACCCGCCGCATCGTCCACCCGAAAGCCAGCGACCCCGCCCGGCGAGCGCCGGACGGGGCCACGCGGCCGGGTGCCGCTACGAGACGAGCGACCGCAGCACGTACTGCAGGATGCCGCCGTTGCGGAAGTAGTCCGCCTCGCCGGGGGTGTCGATGCGGACCACCGCGTCGAACTCGACGACCGTGCCGTCGGCCTTGGTGGCCTTGACCGGCAGCGACCTCGGGTGCTCGCCCGCGGAGAACGCGGCGACGCCCGTGATGTCGAACGTCTCGGTGCCGTCGAGGCCGAGGTCCGCGGCGGAGGAGCCCGCCGGGAACTGCAGCGGCAGCACGCCCATGCCGATGAGGTTCGAGCGGTGGATGCGCTCGAAGCTCTCGGTGATGACCGCGCGCACGCCGAGCAGCGAGGTGCCCTTGGCCGCCCAGTCGCGCGACGAGCCGGTGCCGTACTCCTTGCCCGCGAGCACCACGAGCGGCACGCCGGCCGCCTGGTACGCGACGGACGCGTCGTAGATGGTGGTCTGCTCGCCGGTGAGGTGGTCGAGCGTGAAGCCGCCCTCGACGCCGTCGAGGAGCAGGTTCTTCAGGCGGATGTTCGCGAACGTGCCGCGGATCATGACCTCGTGGTTGCCGCGGCGCGAGCCGTAGCTGTTGAAGTCCTTGCGGTCCACGCCGTGCTCCGCGAGGTACAGGCCCGCGGGGCTGTCCGCCTTGATCGAGCCGGCCGGCGAGATGTGGTCGGTGGTGACCGAGTCGCCGAGCAGCGCGAGCACGCGCGCGCCGGTGATGTCCTCGACGGGCTCCGGCTCGACGCCCATGCCCTCGAAGTACGGGGGCTTGCGCACGTAGGTGGAGTCGTCGGCCCACTCGAACGTGGCGCCGGCGGGCGTCGGCAGGTTCTGCCAGCGCGCGTCGCCCGCGAACACGTCCGCGTAGTCGTCCTCGAACATCTCCTGCGTGATGGACGACCCGACGATGGCCTCGACCTCGGCCGGGTCCGGCCAGATGTCCTTGAGGAACACGGCGTTGCCCTCGGAGTCCGTGCCGAGCGGCTCGTTCTCGAAGTCGTGGTCCATGGTGCCGGCGAGCGCGTACGCGATGACCAGCGGCGGCGACGCGAGGTAGTTCATCTTCACGTCGGGGTTGATGCGGCCTTCGAAGTTGCGGTTGCCGGACAGCACCGAGACGACCGCGAGGTCGTTGGCGTTGACGACGTCCGAGACCTCCTGCGGCAGCGGGCCCGAGTTGCCGATGCACGTGGTGCAGCCGTAGCCCACCAGGTGGAAGCCGAGCGCCTCGAGGTCGGGCCACAGGCCGGCCTTCTCGTAGTAGTCGGTGACCACCTGCGAGCCGGGCGCCATCGAGGTCTTGACCCACGGCTTGGACGTCAGGCCCTTCTCGTTGGCGTTGCGCGCGAGGAGCGCCGCGGCGAGCATGACCGACGGGTTCGACGTGTTGGTGCACGACGTGATCGACGCGATCACGACGGCGCCGTGGTCGAGCGCGGTCTCCGTGCCGTCCGCGAGCGTCACGGGCACGTGCTTGTGCGGGCGCGCCTTCGTGACGGTGGACGATGCGTGGGCCGGCTCGGGCGCGTCGCCCGCGTGGGCCTCGGCAGCGATCGGGTCGGACGCCGGGAAGGTCTCCTCGACCGACTCGTCGAGGCCGTGCAGGTCCTCGTGCTGCGCGTAGTCGAGGATCGAGCGGCCGAACGCCTCCTTGGCGGCCGTGAGCTCGATGCGGTCCTGCGGGCGCTTCGGCCCGGCGATGGACGGCACCACGGTCGACAGGTCGAGCTCGAGGTACTCCGAGTAGGCGGCCTCGCGCGACGGGTCGTGCCAGAGGCCCTGCTCCTTGCAGTACGCCTCGACGAGCGCGACCTGGTCGGCAGAGCGGCCGGTGAGGCGCAGGTAGTCGATCGTGACCGAGTCGATCGGGAAGATCGCGGCGGTCGAGCCGAATTCGGGGCTCATGTTGCCGATGGTCGCACGGTTGGCGAGCGGCACCTGGCCGACGCCCTCGCCGTAGAACTCGACGAACTTGCCGACCACGCCCTGCTGGCGCAGCATCTGCGTGATGGTGAGCACCACGTCGGTCGCGGTCGCGCCGGCCGGGATCGCGCCGGTGAGCTTGAAGCCGACGACCTTGGGGATGAGCATCGACACGGGCTGGCCGAGCATCGCGGCCTCGGCCTCGATGCCGCCGACGCCCCAGCCGAGCACGCCCAGGCCGTTGATCATCGTCGTGTGCGAGTCGGTGCCGACGCACGAGTCCGGGTACGCCTGCGTGGCGCCGTCCTTCTCGCGCGTCATGACGCCGCGCGCCAGGTACTCGAGGTTGACCTGGTGGACGATGCCGGTGCCCGGGGGCACCACCTTGAAGTTGTCGAACGCCGTCTGGCCCCAGCGCAGGAACTGGTAGCGCTCGCGGTTGCGCTGGTACTCGAGGTCGGTGTTGCGCTCGAGCGCGTCGCCGCGGCCGAAGATGTCGATGACGACCGAGTGGTCGATGACCAGCTCGGCGGGCGCGAGCGGGTTGATGACGCTCGGGTCGCCGCCGAGCTCGCTCACCGCCTCGCGCATCGTCGCGAGGTCCACCACGCACGGCACGCCCGTGAAGTCCTGCATGACCACGCGCGCCGGCGTGAACTGGATCTCGGTGTCGGGCTCCGCGGTGGGCTCCCACGCGGCGAGCGCGCGCACGTGATCGGCGGTGATGTTCGCGCCGTCCTCGGTGCGCAGGAGCGCCTCGGCCAGGATCTTCAGCGAGTACGGGAGGGCGTCCAGCCCAGGGACCGCGTCGAGTCGGAAGATCTCGTACTGCTGCGCACCAACCTGCAGCGTCGACTTGGATCCAAGGGTGTTCGCGCTCATGCGTCTCCTCCGCGAGGTTCGGGGTCTCCCAGCACTGGGTCTGGCCACATCCTATCGGGCGCCCCCGACCTGGAAATCACGCCCGTCGGGGGTCATCGCACGAACGTCGCGACGGTCTCCACGTGGTGCGTCATCGGGAACAGATCGAAGCCCTGCGCCTCCTCGAGACGGTACCCGTGATGCGCGAGCAACGCGGTGTCGCGCGCGAGCGCGACCGGGTCGCACGCGACGTACACGAGCCGGGCGGCGCCCGTCGCGGCGAGCGCGTCGACGGTCTTGCCGCCCGCGCCGGAGCGCGGCGGGTCGAGGACGATCGCGTCCGCGGTCGCGCCCGCCTCGAGGAACGCGCGCGTGTCGCCGTGGACGATGCGCACCCCGGGCAGGTCGTGCACATTGCGGCGGGCGTCGCGCGAGGCGCGGGCGTCGGCCTCGACCGACGTGACGCGGCGGCCGCTCGCCGCCAGGGGCACGGTGAAGAGGCCGGCGCCGGCGTACAGGTCGAGCACGTCCTCGGCATCGCCGACGCGCGTCAGCACCGCGTCGACCAGCACCTCGGGCGCGTCGACGTGGACCTGCCAGAAGCCCTCGACGTCCACCTGATAGGACAGCTCGCCCAGGGTGGTGCTTACCGACTCCCGCACGCGCCTCGGCGCGTTCTCGCGGTGGTCCGGCCGCCCGGCGCGCCAGGGCACGCCGTCGACCACGAGGCGCGGGCCCACGCCGCCGGGAGCGACGCCCGCGATGTGCGAGCCGGCCGGGAAGCGTGTCGCGAGCAGCAGCTCCTCGAGCGCCGGGGCCGCGATGGGCAGCGCGGTGAGCGGCCGCACCACGCGCGAGCGGTGCAGGTGCATGGCCGCGCGGCCGTCTGGCCCGGCGATCGCGCTCACCCGGGTGCGGTATCCGAGGCCGCCCCGCGCATCGTCCCCGGGCGCGGCGTGGACCTCGCCGGGGAACTCCATGTCGGCGAAGCGCACGAAGGCCTCGCGGAGCACGTCGTGCTTCCAGCGGCGCTGCGCGGGCAGCGCGACGTGCGCGAGCTCGCCGCCGCCCACTCCCCCGGGTCCGGCGTCCGGCCAGACGGACTCGACGCGGTCGGGCGAGGCCGTGAGGATCTCGACGGCGTCCGCCCGCCACAGCCGCGCATCGTCCCCCGCCTCGGTGAGCCGCGCGCGGACCACCTCGCCGGGCAGCGCGTGCCGGACGAAGACGACGCGGCCCTCGTGGCGCGCGACGCAGTGGCCGCCGTGCGCGACGGCGCCGATCTCGAGCTCGATCTCATCCACGGGTCGTGGCCTCCTCGGTGGTGACGTCGCCGTCGACGCGCGGGAGCTCGCGCGTGAACGCGTTGCCGCCCATGGCCTCGAGCGACGACTCGAGGTGCCACGGGACCGCGGCGACGACCACGCGCGGCACGGACAGCAGGCGCGCGCGCAGGCGGTTGGTGGAGCGGTTGTGCAGGAACCGCTCCCACCAGCGGCCCACGATGAACTCCGGCACGTAGATGACGACCATGTCCCGCGGGGACACGCGGTGGATCGAGCGGACGTGCTCGAGCACGGGCCCCACGAGGTCGCGGTACGGCGAGTCGAGGATCACGAGCGGCACGCCGAGCCCCAGCGCGCCCCAGTGGCGCTGCAGGTCGCGCGTGGCCGCGGGGTCGGTCTGGACGGTGACGGCCTCGAGCGAGGAGTGCCGCGCGGCCTTCGCGTAGGCGATCGCGCGCAGCAGGGGGCGGTGCAGCTGGGCGACCAGGACGATGCCGTGGGTCGCGCTGGGCCGGGCCGAGGCGCGGTCGTTGGGCAGGATCTCGAGCTGGCGGCGCACGTTGTCGTAGTGCTTGCGGATGCCGCGCATGAGCACGACGAGCCCCGCGACCAGCACGATGGCGACCCAGGCGCCGGCGGCGAAGTTGAAGATCGCGATGACGAGCCACACGGCCGCGGCGACGATCGCGGCCGCGCCGTGGAGCACGCGGGTGCCCTTCATGCGCAGGCGCTCGCGGCCCGTGGGCTGCAGGGCGATGCGCAGCCCCTGGAGGCGCACCATCGCGACCTGGCTCAGCACGATCGCGGTGAAGGCGCCGATGAGGTACATGTGCACGAGCTGGTCGAGCCGCGCGCCGGTCGCGACGACGATGATCGCCGACGCGCCGGCGACCCACAGCACGCCGCCGCGGAACACCAGCCGCTCGCTCTGCTGGGCCAGCTGACGCGGCAGGTAGGAGTCGCGCGCGAGCAGCGACGTGAGGTTGGAGAAGCGGCGGAACACGGCCGAGGCGGCGGCGTAGAGGATCGCGACCGTCGGGATCGTCACCACCCACAGCACCCAGGAGGCGTCGAAGATGCGCTCGGTCGCCTGCAGCAGCACCGGGCCGGACTTCCACCCCGACACGTGGTACCGCCACACCATGAGCACCACCGCGACGAAGCCGGCTGCGCCGGCGAACACGGCGAGGATGAGGGTGCGGCCGGCGCGACGCCCGCGCGGCGGCGCGTGGTACGGGCCCGAGGACGCGAGGTGCTCGATGCCGGTGAGCATCACGGCACCCGAGGCGATCGCGCCGGCGAACGCGATGACCGACGACCAGGTGGGCTCGGGCGGCGCCGTCGTGAGCGGCGCGACGTCGTCACGCGTGCCGCCGACGAGCAGCACGCCGAAGATCACGACGAGGAAGCCGAACCACACGACCAGCACCACGCGGGCGCGCTCGGCCACGCCGCGCAGGTGCGCGAGCGTCATGATGAGGATCGCGGTCACGGCGATGAGCGTGTGCCGCTGCCCCACCGCGGGCATGGTGAACGCGATGAACTGCGCGATCGCGGACACCGAGACGGCGACGGTGAAGATGTAGTCGACCAGCAGCGAGGCGCCCGTGACGAGCGCCGCCGCGGGGCCGAGCTTGTCGGACACCAGGCCGTAGTCGCCGCGCTCGTCGGGGCGCTTGCGCACGTTCGAGCGGTACGCGAACCCGAGGAGGATCATGATGGCGACGACGCCGCCCGCCATGAGCGGCAGCGTCGACTGGACGCCGCCCTTGCGCAGGGCGTCGACCACCGCGTCGGGCGCGTAGGCGACCGTCGACAGCAGGCTCGCGCCGAACACGGGCAGGGCGAGCCGCGTCTTGAACACCGCCTTCTGCGCGCGGCCCGTCGCGATGGGCCGCCCGAACACCAGCAGTTTCAGGCTCTCGAGAAACCTTCGCACGTCGCACCATCCTAGGCTCACGGGGTATACCGTGGGTGCCCGTGCACATCGTGATCATGGGCTGCGGCCGCACCGGAGCGACGCTGGCGACGGAGTTCGAGGCCCGAGGCCACACGGTCGCGGTGATCGACCAGTCGGGCGACGCGTTCCGCCGGCTCCCCCCGACGTTCGAGGGCCAGCGCATCACCGGCATCGGCTTCGACCGCGACACGCTGGTGTCCGCCGGCGTCGAGGACGCGTACGCGTTCGCCGCGGTGTCCGACGGCGACAACTCGAACATCCTCGCGGCGCGCGTGGTGCGCGAGACGTACGGCATCGACAACGTGGTCGCCCGCATCGCCGACTTCGGGCGCGCCGAGGTGTACCGGCGCCTCGGCATCCCCACCGTCGCGCCCGTCCCGTGGACGGCCGCGCAGATCGTCTCGCGCCTGCTGCCCGGCGTGAGCGACGCGCTCTATCACGACCCCAGCGCGGGCGTCAGCCTGAGCCGCCTGCCCCTCGACGGCGGATGGGTGGGCCGCCGCTACACCGAGCTCGAGCAGCGGGCCGGCGCGCGCGTGGCGTACCTCGTGCGCTTCGGCGAGCCGCTGCTGCCAGATGCCGACACGCTCGTCCAGGAGGGCGACGAGGCGTACTTCACCATGGTCCCGTCCGCGGGAGGCGATCCCGCCCGCGTGACCGGCCGCTCCCCGGAGGTCTCCCGATGAAGGTCATGATCGCCGGTGCCGGCTCCGTCGGGCGCTCGATCGCGCGCGACCTGCTCGAGCACGGCCACGAGGTGCTGCTCGTCGACTCCAACCCCACCGCGATGCGCGTCGCCCAGGTCGCCGACGCCGAGTGGATGCTCGCCGACGTGTGCGAGATGTCCGCGCTGCGCGACGCCCAGGTCGAGACCATGGACGTCGTGGTGGCCGCGACGGGCGACGACAAGGCCAACCTCGTCGTGTCGTTCCTGTGCAAGACCGAGTTCGGCGTTCCCCGCACGGTGGCGCGCGTCAACAATCCCCGCAACGAGTGGATGTACGACGCCCAGTGGGGCGTCGACGTCGCCGTGTCGACGCCGCGCATCATGACCGCGATGGTCGAGGAGGCGGTCGCGATCGGCGACCTCGTGCGCGTGTTCACGTTCCGGCAGTCCGGCGCGTCGATGGTCGAGGTGACGCTTCCCGCCTCGTCACCCGTGGTGGGCGTCCTGCTGCGCGAGATCCAGTGGCCCGTCGACATCGTGCTGTCGTGCATCGTCCGGGGCGACCGCACGATCGCGCCGACGCCGGACGACACCCTCGAGGCTCACGACGAGCTGATGTTCATCGTGTCGTCGGAGGCGGAGCCGAAGTCCCTGGAGCAGGTTCTTCGCCACGGGCCAGCAGCCATACGCCCCACAGCGTGAGCGCGAAGAGCGGCAGGCCCATCGCGAGCTTCGCGGTGCCGAGCACGGCCACCGCTCCCGCGAGGTAGAGCGGCACCTGGACCGCCAGCCGCAGGGCGAACATGCCCGCCAGCACGGCCGAGCCGAGCTGGTAGCGGCGCCGCTCCGCGGGATCGCGGCGCCACGCGGCGCCCTCGCCGCGGATGAGGCCCATCACGATGCCGACCACGGGCCAGCCCACGACCATCGACACGACGATGCCGACGAGGTAGAGCGCGTTGGTCCACAGGCCGAGCACGAAGTAGCCGGACGCGTCGCCCGACCGCCAGGCCCACACGGCGCCGATGACCACGCCGACGGCGCCCGAGAGCGCCTGCGTGACGGGCGTGCGCTGGACGAGCCGGAGCGCCACGACGACGGCCATGACAGCCGCGGCCGCGAGCACGGGGACCTTGAAGCCGCCCCACGCGAGGTACGCGGCGACGAACGCGATGCCCGGCAGGGACGACTCGATGAAGCCCCGCCAGCCGCCGATCGCCTCGTGGAGGTCGAAGGTGTCGCCGCCGAGCAGGCGCACGGCGCGGCTGTCCGCGGCCGGGCTGTCGGCGGCGGGCTGCTCGTCCGTCATGCGGTGGGGACGAGCTCGTAGCGCGGGTTGTAGAGGCGCTTGAGCGCCTCGCTCTCGCACACGCGGCCCTCGAGGTGCAGGCGGGCGCCCGGGACGATGCCGGGGACCTCGCGGCGGCCCATGAAGACGGCGTCGATCCGGCCGGTGCCGTCGTCGAGCCGCACGGTGAACGCCGGCGGGGCGTCGCTGGGCTCGACCTGGATCGCGACGACGCGGCCGGCGACGTGGACGATCTCGCGGGGGGCGACCTCCGCGATCGTGACGACGGGCGTGACGGTCACCGGGCCGCCTCGGTGGTCGCGACGCCGGTGGAGCCGAAGCCCCCCTCGCCACGGTGCGAGCCCGGGAGGGACTCGACGGCGACGAAGTCGGCGATCTCGACCCGCTGGATGACCAGCTGGGCGATGCGGTCGCCCTTGGCGAGCGTCACGGGCTCGTGGGGGTCGGTGTTGAGCAGGGTCACGGCGATCTCGCCGCGGTACCCGGCGTCGACCGTGCCGGGCGCGTTGACGATCGTCACCCCGTGCCGGGCCGCGAGGCCCGAGCGGGGGTGGACGAACGCGGCGTAGCCGGCCGGCAGGGCGATCCTCAGCCCGGTCGGGACGGTCGCCCGCTCCCCCGGCGCCAGGGTGACGTCGATGCGCGTGGTGACGTCCGCGCCCGCGTCCCCCGGGTGGGAGTAGCGCGGGAGCGGCACGTCCGGCTCGGTCGTGCTGACGAGGATCTCGAGGTCGGCCATCGTCAGGCCGCGCACTCCGAGCAGATCGGCTGGTCGTTCTTGAACGTCGCGAGCTGGCTGCGGTGGTGCACCAGGAAGCACGACATGCAGGTGAACTCGTCCTGCTGCGGGGGCAGCACGCGGACCGAGAGCTCCTCGCCCGACAGGTCGGCGCCCGGGAGCTCGAAGCCCTCGGCGGCCTCCGTCTCGTCCTCGTCCACCACGCCGGAGGTCTTGTCCGCGCGACGAGCCTTCAGCTCCTCGATCGAGTCGGCCGAGATCTCGTCGTCGGTCTTGCGCGGCGCGTCGTAATCCGTTGCCATGCGGCTTGCGTCCTTCCTCGATGGTTGCGGCTGTCTAATGCCTCGCGAGGGCGTTTTGTTCCCGCGGGGCCGTCGAATTGTGCACCATCCGCGACAAGAATGCGACTCGTGCGGGACTGCGCGTCCCTCGGGTCGACCCGAGAGGCGTTCAGAAGGGGCGCGCGCCCGCCGCCGCGAGGGCGTCGCGCAGGCTCTCCCACGCCTCGGGCACGGCCGCGATCAGGAGGTCCGTGTCGGGCGCGCCGCCGTCCATGCCGCCGACCCTGAGGCCCGCCTCTGACGCGATGAGCGCCCCCGCCGCGAAGTCCCACGGCTGCAGGCCCTGCTCGTAGTAGGCGTCGACGAGGCCGGCGGCGGCGTGCACCAGGTCCACCGACGCGGAGCCGAGGCGCCGGATGTCGCGCACCTGCGGGAGCAGCCGCGCGACCACCTGTCCCTGGAGCGCGCGGCGCTCGGCGATGTACTGGAAGCCCGTCGCGACGAGCGTGCCGTCGAGCGCCGGACCCGCGGTGCGGCGCAGCGGCTCTCCGTCGCGCCACGCGCCCGCTCCCCTGGCGGCCGTCCACAGCACCCCGGCGCCGTCGTGCACCGCGCCGGCCTCGAGGGTCCACCCGCGCGGCGAGGGCGGGCCGGAGACGGCCGCCACGGACACGGAGTAGAACGGGATGCCGTACAGGTAGTTGACCGTGCCGTCGATCGGGTCCACCACCCACGTGATGCCGGACGTGCCCTCGACGTCGTCCCCCTCCTCCCCCAGGATGCCGTCGTCGGGCCGCAGCTCCGCGAGCCGGTCGCGGATGAGCCGCTCGGCGGCGAGGTCCATCTGCGTGACGATGTCGACCGAGGACGACTTGGTGAGGGCCACGCGCGCGTCGCGCCGCCCGTCGATGATGAGGCGGCCCGCCTCGGTGGCGAGGGTGGAGGCGACGTCCAGCAGTGCGGTCGGCGAGGTCATGCCGCCATCGTAGGAGGGACTCCGCGCGCGTCGCCCGGCCGTCACCGCATCGTCACCCGTCCGTCACCCCGGTGACGCGCCTTCGACGCCGAACCGCGCAATCCGCGTGAACCGGGGTGTCGCGCGTGCGCCGCCTCCCGCGCGTGGCACCCTGATGCCATGACTCGCCTCACCCTCGTAGGTCCCTCCGAGGACGGCCTTCACCTCATCGTGGAGGCCGAGTCGGGCGACCGCTACGAGCTCCCCCTGACCGACGAGCTGCGCCACGCCGTGCGCTACACGCGCCCCGCCCGCGCCGCCGCCGAGGCTCCCGAGGAGTCCGACGCCCCGACCCTGTCCCCGCGCGAGATCCAGCAGCGCATCCGCGCCGGCCTCACGGCGGCCGAGCTCGCGGAGCTCACCGGCATGTCGCTCGGCGCGATCGAGAAGTACGAGGGCCCGGTGGCCGCCGAGCGCTCCTACATCGCGGACCTCGCGCGCGAGACGCGCATCGGCCGCGACCCGAGCGCCCCGCAGCTCGGCGAGCTCGTCACCGACCGCCTCGCCGCCCGCGGCGTGGACCCCGAGTCCGTCGCGTGGGACGCGTGGCGCGAGGCCGACGGCCCGTGGCGCGTGGCCGCCGACTACCAGGTCTCCGGCCGCGGCGTCCGCGCCCTGTGGACGTTCGACCACACCGCGCGGACCGTGACCGCCGAGGACGAGGAGGCCCGCTGGCTCTCCGAGACCGAGCTGCTCGACGTGCCGATCCCCCGCCGCCACCTCAGCGCGGTGCGCGACTCCGAGGCCGACGCGACCATCCCGCTCATCCCCTCGCGCCCCCACGCCCCGGTCACCGAGGCGACCCCGGTGGTGCGGGAGGACGATGCGCCGGTCACCGAGGCGGTCGAGCTGCCCCGTCCGGCGCCCAGCGCCACCGAGCTGCTGCTGAGCGACCTCGACCTGCGCCGTGGCACCCGCGAGTCGATGGCGGAGCCCGAGGAGGACGAGGACGACGACGAGGAGTTCGAGGGCTTCGGTCCCGCGCGCGCCCGTCAGGCCGAGACCGGCTTCGGCACGTCCCGTGCCCGCGAGAGCGAGCCCGAGCCCGCCCCGGCGCCCGTGGTGCAGCCCAAGGCCGACGACACCGGCGAGCGCCGCACCGTCAAGCGCGGCCGCGCGTCGGTGCCCAGCTGGGACGAGATCGTCTTCGGCGCCAAGAACGACCAGGGCTGACGGGACCCTGCCGGAGGCTCAGCCCTCGGCGACCAGCAGCGGGACCTGCAGCTCCTCCGGCGTGAGCGAGCCGTGCACGCCCACGAGCCCGATCGCCTGCGGCGTCTGCGTGCGGGAGTCCACCACGGTAGCGCGCCCGGCCATCGCGACCACGACGTCCCCGATGCGCTCCTCGACGTGGCCGGCGACCGGCCCGAACAGCCCCAGCTCGACGGCCTCGGCGCGCAGCAGCACGGCGGCGTGGTCGCCCAGCACGCCGCGCCACCGGTCGGCGACCGCGGGCGCGAGGGACGCATCGTCCATGTGCAGGTGCACCGCGCGCGGCTCCCCCGCGACGAGGCGCACGTCGCGCGCGAGCTCGGGCGAGGCGCCCAGGTCCCAGCGCGGCGCGCCCGTGACGTCCACCATGCCGTGGTCGGCGGTGACGATCATCACCGCGTGGCGCGGCAGGCGCGCGCGCAGACGCCGCAGCTCCTGGTCCGCGTCCTCGAGCGCGGCGACCCACTCGTCCGACTGCCAGCCGTGCCTGTGCCCGGCGGCGTCGATGTCACCCCAGTAGAGGTAGGTGAGCCCGGGCGTGCGCGCGCGGCGGATCGCCTCGTCGACGCGGTCGGACAGGCGGTCGGCGCCCACGAACTCGCCGCCCGACAGCGCGGCGCGCGTGAGGCCCGACCCCTCGAAGCGGTGCTTGCCGAGGGTCGCGACGGGCACGCCGCGGCCCGCCGCCGCCGCGAGCAGCGAGGGCTCGCGCTGCCACGTCTCGGGGTCGTCGGCGCCCTCCCACGACACGAGGTTCGCGGCCTCGCCGGTGCGTGGGTTGTGCGCCGTGTAGCCGGTCATGCCGGTCGCGCCCGAGGCGCGGCCCGTGCCGAACAGCGCGAGCGACGTCGCGGTGGTCGTGGGGAAGCCCGCGGTGACGATGCCGGACTCGGTCGAGCGCAGGAACGGCGCGTGCCCGCGGCGCGCGTCGAGCTGGTGGTGCCCGAGGCCGTCGAGCAGGACCACCACGGCGTGGTCGGCGTGCGGGATCCCGAGCCGCGCCCGGTCGGCCTCGGCGTCACGGGCGAGGACCGCATCGGCCGCCCCGACGGCCGCGAGGGCGCCGGGGAGCACGGCCCCGAGCTCGAGGCCGCCGTAGTCCGGCAGGGACAGGCCCGCGGCAGCGAGCCGGTCCGCAGGTGTCACCCGCGCGCCCCGATGACGCGCTGCAGCACGGACGAGAAGTCCTGGAGGGCGCGGATGGAGTCCTCGCCGTCCGCGATGAGGCTGACGCGCACCAGGATGTCGTCGGACGTGACGTTGCCGGTGTAGCCGTGGTCGGCCTCGCACTGCTCGTCGCCGCACGACGCGGGCTCGAGGTCGATGCGCGAGTGCACCGAGCCGCCCACCGCGAGCACGAGCTCGCTCGGCAGGTCCCCCTCGGAGAAGCCCTCGGGGTCGTGGACCACGTGCGTCATCGCCGTGTTCCGGATCGCGGACAGCGCGGTGGTCTCCACCGTCGCCGACGCCTCGTGCCCTCCGGACACGCCCGGCACCGCGGGGCCCGCGCCGTCGTCCATGTGCACGCGCAGCAGGCGGGTGTCGGTGATGACCAGCACGGTCATGTGCCGGCGCACCTCGCGGTCGTCGAACGTGGTCTCGGCGTGGACGAAGTGCGCGCGCACGGTCTCGGTGCCGATCGCGGAACGGAGGACGGAGGTGGCGAGCGCCGGGTAGTACCCCGCGATCCGCACCGCCTGGTCGAGGGTCTGAGCCATGCCCGATATTCTCTCACCTTCGTGGGCACCCGACCCCCGCCGTCCCCAGGGACGATGCGCGGGTCGCGCCGGGCGGCCGCGAGCCTGTCCGCCGGTGTCGGACGGGCGCGAGACAATACGGGCTGGACCCGACCCCGATGGAACGAGGTGGCAGATGACCGACGCACCCGACGCGCAGATCGTCGATATCGACGTGAGCGCCGAGATGGAGGCGTCGTTCCTCGAGTACGCGTACTCGGTGATCTACTCCCGCGCGCTCCCCGACGCCCGCGACGGCCTCAAGCCGGTGCAGCGCCGCATCGTCTACATGATGCAGGACATGGGCCTGCGCCCCGAGCGCGGCTACGTGAAGTCGGCCCGCGTGGTCGGCGAGGTCATGGGAAAGCTGCACCCGCACGGCGACAGCGCGATCTACGACGCGCTCGTGCGCATGGCGCAGTCCTTCTCGCTGCGCCTGCCGCTGGTCGACGGCCACGGCAACTTCGGCTCGCTCGACGACGGCCCGGCCGCGTCGCGCTACACGGAGTGCCGCCTCGCGCCCGCGTCGCTGGTGATGACGGAGAACCTCGACGAGGACGTCGTCGACTTCGTCCCGAACTACGACAACAAGCTCCAGCAGCCCGCCGTGCTGCCCTCCGCCGTGCCCAACCTGCTGGTCAACGGCGCCGCGGGCATCGCGGTCGGCATGGCGACCAACATGGCGCCCCACAACCTCATCGAGGTCGTCTCGGCCGCGCGCCACCTGCTCGCCAACCCCGGCGCCACGCTCGAGGAGCTCATGCGCTTCGTGCCCGGGCCCGACCTGCCCACGGGCGGCAAGATCGTCGGCCTCGAGGGCGTCAAGGAGGCCTACGAGTCCGGCCGCGGCAAGTTCATCACGCGCGCCACCACCCGCATCGAGAAGGTCACGGCACGCCGCCAGGGCATCATCGTGACCGAGCTGCCCTACATGGTGGGACCCGAGAAGGTCATCGAGAAGATCAAGGACGGCGTCTCGTCCAAGAAGCTCGACGGCATCTCCGCGGTCACGGACCTCACGGACCGCCACCACGGCCTGCGCCTCGTCATCGAGGTCAAGAACGGCTTCAACCCCGAGGCCGTCCTGGAGAAGCTGTACAAGGTCACGCCGCTCGAGGAGTCCTTCTCGATCAACAACGTCGCGCTCGTCGAGGGCGAGCCGCGCACGCTGGGGCTCAAGGAGCTCCTGCGCGTGTGGGTGGAGCACCGCCTCGACGTGGTGCGCCGCCGCTCCGCCTTCCGGCTCAAGGCCCGCCAGGACCGCCTTCACCTCGTGGACGGCCTCCTCATCGCGATCCTCGACATCGACGAGGTCATCCAGATCATCCGGTCGTCGGACGACACGGCGACGGCGCGCTCGCGCCTCCAGACGGCGTTCGACCTGTCGGAGATCCAGGCCGAGTACATCCTCGAGCTGCGCCTGCGCCGCCTCACCAAGTTCTCGCGCCTCGAGCTCGAGAACGAGAAGGCGCAGCTGCTCGCCGAGATAGCCGAGCTCGAGGAGATCCTCGGCTCACCCGCCGTCCTGCGCGACGTGGTGGGCCGCGAGATGGATGCCGCGGCGGCCCAGTACGGCACGCCGCGCCGCACGATCCTGCTCGCGGACGGCGGCGCCGTGTCGTCGGCCGCGGCGGTCGCCGCCGGTGGCGCGCGAGCGGGCGCGAAGGCCCCCGCGCTGTCCCTCGAGATCGAGGACACGCCCTGCTACGCGATGCTGTCGACCACCGGCCTGGTGGCGCGCACCGCGGAGGACGAGTCGCCCGCGCGCGAGGGCCGCCGCTCGCCGCACGATGCCCTGCGCAGCGTGGTGCACGCGTCCGCCCGCGCCGACGTGGGCCTCGTGACGAGCCTCGGGCGCATCGTCCGCCTGTCGCTGCTCGACGTGCCCGCGCTCCCGCCGAGCCAGGAGCCCCCGTCGCTCGGGGGCGGCACGCCCGTCGCGGAGCTCGTGGGCCTGGAGCGAGGCGAGGAGGCCGTGGGCCTCGTGCCGCTCGACGGCACCACCCCGCTCGCCATGGGCACGCGCCAGGGCGTGGTCAAGCGCGTGAAGGCCGACGACATCCCGAACAAGGACGCGTGGGAGGCCATCTCGCTGGCCGACGGCGACGTCGTGGTGGGCGCGGGCGCCGCGGCCGACGGCGACGACCTCATCCTCATCTCCGACGACGCGAACGTGCTCCACTTCGACGCCAAGAACGTGCGGCCTCAGGGCCGCGCCGGCGGCGGCATGGCGGGCATCAAGCTGGCGGCGGGAGCCAAGACGATCTTCTTCGGCATCGTCCGCGCGGGCACCGAGGGCGCGGTCGCGACCATCGCGGGCCCGTCCGACGGCCTGCCCGGCACGGCCGCGGGCTCCGCCAAGTGGACGCCCCTGGCGGAGTTCCCGCCCAAGGGACGCGCCACGGGCGGCGTGCGCGCGCACCGCTTCCTCAAGGGCGAGGACACGCTGCTCCTCGCGTGGGCCGGCCCCACTCCCCCGCGCGCCGCGACGGCCGCGGGTCAGCCGATCGACCTGCCCGCGGAGCCGGGCAAGCGCGACGGCTCGGGCGTGACACTGCCGACCCCGGTCGCGGGCCTGGGCTGAGCCCGGCCGCCCGCCCCGGCCGCCCGCCCCGGCCGACCGCCCGGCCGCCCGCCCCGCGCTCAACCGCCGTACAAGCGGACCCTGACGCCGCATCGTCCCTGATCCGACCGGCCACGGGTCGGATCATGCGCCGGTCGGTGACGGCCGGTCAGGGGGTGGCCGGCGGTGCCGCGGCGCCGCGTCTCTCGCGCAGGCGCACCGTGTCCCCCACGAGCACCACGTCACCGCGGAAGAAGCGCAGCAGCCACAGGACGGCGTCGACGTTCGCGTCGTGCTGGATCCGCGCCGGGGCGCCGTCGCCGGCGCGCGTCGAGCGCCGGCCGATCACGTCGAGCACGGAGTGCACCGCGACGCCGTACTGGCCGCGCAGCACGGTCTCGAGCGGCCGCGCGACCTTGCGCCGCCTCACCTTGACGCCGTAGCCGCCCGCCTCGACGTCGGCACGGTGGCCCACCTCGGCGGCGCGCCGCACGTACAGCCCCTTCTTGGGCAGCACGCGCGCGACGGACACGCCGCGGCGCATGGCGATCTCGAGGGCGAAGGCGAGCCCCCAGCCCGAGGCCTCGCCGGTGTTGGACAGGACGGCGACGTCGCCCGGCACCTCGTGGGGGCGCATGACGATCACGGCCACCGTCGGGTGCCCGCGGTCGGCGGCGTCGATCGCGCCGTTGACCGCGAGGTGGAGGAAGCGGCGCCGACGCAGCGGCTCGGGCACGGCGAGCAGCACGCAGCCGCGCTCGGCGGCGCTCACGATCGCCTCGCGCACGTCGCCGCGCACCAGCCCGCCGTCCTCGATCGCGAGGCCCGGCACCACGGCGCGGAACCGCTCTGTCGCGTCGAAGAGCGCGTCGGTGCTGAGCAGGACGAGCGTCGTTGCGGCGCGCGCGATGCGGTCCACCGCGCGGTCGCTCAGCCGGTGGCCGTCGAGCACGGCGATGCGGCGCGTCGCCTCGAGGACCCCGGTCACGCCGCGGCCGCCGCGAGCACGCCGAGGCGGGACTCGACGACCGCCTCCCACTGGCGCGCGCGTCGCCGCGTCTCGACGAACCCGAGACCCGCGGCGCCCGCGCCCGCCCACGCCCAGCCCGCCGCGGCCCGACGGCCCGTCAGCGCGAGCACCGCCCCGGCGACCGTGCCCTGCACCACGCCCCCGAGGGGGCCCGCGTAGGAGCGCGCGTACGCGAGCATCATGCCCAGCGCGAGGGGCGACTCGCACGCGAGGACGGCCCGCGCATCGTCCGCGGCCAGGCGGCGCGGCACGATGCCTCCGCCCATCCACGGCAGCCCCGGATCGAGCTCCCGGTATCCCGACGGTCCCATGCCGCTCCCCTTCCCGTGCGAGGCCTCAGGCGCGGTCGAACGCCCACTTGGGGTCGGTGACCAATTTCGCGACCACCAGGCCCACCAGGATCGACAGCACCACGAGCACGACCTGCAGGATCGCGCCGATGGTCGCCGTGTAGTCGCCCTCGTTGAGCCGGACCACCGACTGGAAGGCCAGCACGCCGGGGATCATGACCAGCACCGCGGGCACCTGCAGCGTGATGATCGGCGACGCGACGGGCCGCGCGGCGATCGCGACGAGGACGCCCACGAGGACGCAGCCGATCACGGTCGCCATCTGGACCATGACGCCATGGTCGATGAGCAGCAGCCGCGCGGTGTTGGAGACCATGCCGACCACGGACGCCGCCAGCGCCATGCGCCACGGCGAGTTGAACATGAGCGCGAAGCCGAGCACGCCGACGAGGCTCGCGAGCGCCATCACCCCGTAGTGGACGGGGGCGTCGAGCGCGATGGGCTCGCGCGCGCTCGAGTCGAGCGCGCCGATGAGCGTCATCGCCCACACCGACAGCGCGGCCCCGACGATCATCATCGTGGCGAACACCAGGCGCGATATCCCCGCGGAGAAGTCGAGCTTGGCGAGGTCGAGCGCCGCGGTGATGAGCGGGAACCCCGGCAGCAGGAACAGCGTGCACGCGATGTAGCCCGAGGCGTGCACGTCGACCGACGCGCCGAACATCCCGTAGAGCGCGACCGACGCCAGGTAGAGGCCGCACGCGAGGGCCGCGGCGGCCATGGTGGTGCCGAACGGGTTGAAGGACCGATGAGCGAGGGACCGGCGCAGCAGCTGGCCGAAGGTCGCGGCGACGAGCACCGCGAGCACCTCGAGCGGCCGCGCGTTGTTGAGCACCGCGAACGCCGCGCAGGCCGCGCCCGCGGAGATCGCGTTGACGGCGGGGTGGTAGAGCGCGGGCTTGGCCTCGATGCGGTCGAGAGCCTCGTGGACCTCGTCGACCGTGATGGTCTCCGGCAGGGTCGAGCGGAAGTCGTCGAGCAGCTTGATGCGCTCCGCGTTGACGCCGAAGGTGCGCACCTCGGTGACCTCGGTGCGGAAGATCGGACCGCGGTGGGTGGTCGCGGTGATCTCCGTGAGGGTCACGGCGGCCGTGTGACGGTCGATGCCGAGCGCCTTCGCCACCGCCTGCATGGCCTCCTTGACGCGGTAGCTCGCGGTGCCCGAGGCGAGCATGAGGCGGCCGACGCGCAGCACGGCCCCGGACTGGCGGATCAGCTCCACCGGTTCGAGCGAGTACTCGTGGTCCCGGTGCGCGGTCGGGCGGTCGTCTGCCATCTCATCCCTCGTGTCGGTGGCGCGGCGAGGCCGCTGGTGCTCCGGGGACTCCATTGTGGCAAAGGGCGCCGCGCCGTCCAGGACGCCGCGCGGGTGCCGGGGCGGCGCTCAGCGGGGCACGCCGACGCGACGGTGCCAGTCACGGACCCGCGCGAGGCGGGCGTGGCGCAGCGCGGACTCCCCGCGCGCGGCGAGCACCGTGACGAGCGCCCCGCCGACGACGACCGCCGCGACTCCCCCGCCGCTCACGTCGGACAGCGCCGCGATGGCGGTCGCCGCGCCGGTGAACGATGCGGCGAGCGCCGTGAGCGCCCACGTGCCGGTCGCGCGCTCGCGCACCCACAGCTCGTCGAGGAGGTCGAGCTCGCGCTCGGACTCCATCAGCTCCTCCTCGAGGAGCGCGCAGCGGGCCGGCAGGCCCAGCAGGGTCCGCTCGCGGAACACGCTCGCCGACCCCGGCTCGCCCACCTGGGGCGACCGGTGGTAGCCGTACGGGTGCACGGAGCACGGCGGCGCGCCCTCGTGCACCTCGCGGGCGCGGGACGGCAGCCCGCTCACGCGTCGATCCGCGAGTGGTCGAGCGAGGCGGCCCCCGCGATGATGAAGTCGCGGCGGGGCGCGACGTCGTTGCCCATGAGCAGCTCGAACACGCGCTCGGCGGCGGCGGCGTCCGCGCTGGTGACGCGGCGCAGGGTGCGCTTGCCCGGGTCCATGGTGGTCTCCGCGAGCTGGTCGGCGTCCATCTCTCCCAGGCCCTTGTAGCGCTGGATGTCGTCCTTGTACTTGCGGCCCGCGCGCTTGAGGTCGCGCAGGGTCTCCTGGAGCTCCTTCTCGGAGTACGTGTAGATGTACTCCTTCTCGCGGCGCGCCGAGCCCGACACCTCGATGCGGTGGAGCGGCGGCACGGCGGCGAACACGCGGCCCGCGTCCACCATGGGACGCATGTACCGGAAGAACAGGGTGAGCAGCAGCGTGCGGATGTGGGCGCCGTCGACGTCGGCGTCCGTCATGAGGATGATCTTGCCGTAGCGGGCCTGCTCGAGGTCGAACGTGCGACCCGAGCCGGCGCCCACGACCTGGATGATCGACGCGCACTCGGCGTTGTGCAGCATGTCCGTGACGGACGCCTTCTGCACGTTGAGGATCTTGCCGCGGATGGGCAGCAGCGCCTGGAAGTCGGAGCGGCGCGCGAGCTTCGCGGTGCCCAGCGCCGAGTCGCCCTCGACGATGAACAGCTCGGACAGCTCGACGTCGTTCGAGCGGCAGTCGGCGAGCTTGGCGGGCAGCGACGAGGTCTCGAGCGCGTTCTTGCGGCGCGAGATCTCCTTCTGCTTGCGCGCCGCCACGCGCGCGCGCATCTCGGCGACGACCTTCTCGAGGACCGTGTTGGCCTGCGCCTTGGTGTCGCGCTTGGTCGACGTGAGGATCGCGGTGAGCTCCTGGTCGACCACCTTCGCGACGATGCCGCGCACGGGGCCCGTGCCGAGGACCTCCTTGGTCTGGCCCTCGAACTGCGGCTCGGGGATCCGCACCGTGACGACGGCGGTCAGGCCCGCCATGATGTCGTCCTTCTCGATGCGCTCCGCGCCGTCCTTGCCCGTGAGCTTGAGGCGCCGCGCGTTCGCGGAGATCTGCGCGCGCAGCACCTTGACGATGCCCTGCTCGAAGCCGGCGAGATGGGTGCCGCCCTTGGGCGTCGAGATGATGTTGACGAACGAGCGCGCCTCGGTCTCGTAGCCCGTGCCCCACCGCAGCGCGACGTCGACCTGGCACTCGCGCTCGACCTCCTCCGACACGAGGTGGCCGTTGGGCTTGAGGACGGGGACGGTCTCCTTGTACGTGCCCGAGCCGGACAGCTCCCACGTGTCGGTGACCGCGGTGTCGGACGCGATGAAGTCGACGAAGTCCTTGGCACCGCCCTCGTAGCGGAACGTCTCCTCGTGCGGCTCGGCGGGGTTGCGCTCGTCGCGCACCACCAGGGCGAGGCCCGGCACCAGGAACGCCGTCTGACGGGCGCGCGTGATGAGGTCCTCGTAGCTGAACGTGGCGCCCTTGTTGAAGATCTGGCGGTCCGCCCAGTAGCGGATCCGCGTGCCGGTGCGCGCCTTCGCGACCTTGCCCACGATCGCGAGCTCGGAGCCCGTGACGAACGGCACGAACTCGGCATCCGGGCTCGCGCCCGAGGCAGGGTCCCTGAAGTAGCCGGGCTCGCCGCGGCGGAAGCCCATGTGGTGCGTCTGACCGCCGCGGTCGACCCACACGTCGAGGCGCTCGGACAGCGCGTTCACGACGGACGCGCCGACGCCGTGGAGGCCGCCCGACGCGGCGTACGAGCCGCCGCCGAACTTGCCGCCCGCGTGGAGCTTGGTCATGACGACCTCGACGCCCGTGAGCCCCGTCTTGGGCTCGATGTCGACCGGGATGCCGCGCCCCTGGTCGCGCACCTCGACCGAGTCGTCCGGGTGCAGGATGACCTCGATCCGGTCGCCGTTGCCGCCGAGCGCCTCGTCCACCGAGTTGTCGATGATCTCCCACAGGCAGTGCATGAGGCCCCGCGAGTCGGTGGTGCCGATGTACATGCCGGGTCGCTTACGCACCGCCTCGAGGCCCTCGAGGACGGACAGATGCCTAGCGGAGTAGTCGTTCGCCACGGCCGACATCCTAGTTGGGCGCTCCGACGCCGCCGCGCCGCCTCACCGCTCGGGGTGCGGATCCGCGCCGGACGTGACAGCGTTGTGCCTGGCAGGAAGGGAACACATGACCGTGGATGCCGAGGCACGACTGTCCGCCGCCGCCGTCGCGGCGCGGTGCCTCGTGGCGGCGGGCGCGCTGCTCGCGCTCGTCGGCGGCCTGTGGGGCGCCGGGTGGTTCGGCGGCACGCCCGTCGGCGAGGCCGCGGGCGGGGCGCTCGCCTCGGACGCGACGCTCGTGGCGCCGGCCCCGCAGGCGTTCGCGATCTGGGGGGTGATCTACGGCGGGATCGCGCTGTTCGCGGTCGTGCAGGCGCTGCCCGGCCACGGCTCCGGCCCTCGCATCCGCGCCGCGGCATGGCCGATGCTCGGCGCGATGGTGCTGAACTTCGCATGGATCTCTGTGATCCAGCACGGCTGGCTGCTCGCCTCGGTCGCGGTGATGGCGGGGCTCGTCGCGTGCCTCGGGTACGCGGCGGTGGGGCTTGTACGCCGCCGCACCGCGTCGCTGCTCGAGGCCGCCGCGCTCGACCTCCCCGTAGGCCTGTACCTGGGCTGGGCGAGCGTGGCCGCGGTCGCGAACGTCACGGCGCTCGGCGCGTGGTGGCTCGGCTCCGCGCCGGACGCCGGCATGCCCGCCGCGGTGGGCGTGCTGATCGCCGCGACCTTCCTCGGCATCGCCATGTCGCGCGACCTCGCTCCCCGCCCGGTCCTCGCCTGGGCGATGGCGGGCGCGGTCGCGTGGGGGCTGTGGTGGATCGGCGAGGGCCGCCTCCACGGCACCCCGGACGATGCGCTGGTGGGCTGGGTCGCGCGGGCCGGGGCGTGCATCGTTCTCCTGACCGTGCTCATCACCACCGTCGCGGCGACCATCCGGTCCGTGCGCGAGGCGCGCCGTCACCGCCCGCCGGCGTGAGTCCGCCTAGCGGCGGGGACGCAGGCGCTGCGAGGTCATCGCGACGTTGTCGTGCTTGATGAAGAAGCCGAGGTCCTGGTAAAGGTGCAGGCCGGCGGGGCTCGCGTGGAGCTCGACCACCTCGATGCCGCGCCGGTCCGTCTCCTCGAGCAGCGCCTCCATCACGGTGCGGGCGTAGCCCTTGCGCTGGTGCTGCGGCGCGGTCGACACCCACTGGATGTAGCCCATGAGGTGGGCGTGCGCCCCCGGTCGCGCCAGGCGGGGCGCGACGTTGACGAGGCCGCACGCGGCCAGGCCGCCCTCCGGCGCGTCGATGACGACGCCGAACAGGTCCTTGCCGAGCCGCTCGCGCACCATCCGGGTCGACTCGACCGCCCAGGTGGGGGTGGGCTTCGCGCCCACCGCCTTGTACATGAGCGCGCCGAGGTGCACGATCTCGGCCGCGTCGTCCGCGAGCGCCGGGCGCACTCCGGTCACATCAGTGCCAGAAGACGGCGATGACGACGTTGACCAGGGTCAGGCCGCCGACGAGCCAGTACTGCATCACGGGGTTCTCCCGCTTGCGGCTCGACTCGGCGAGGCCGACCACGGCCAGCGCGATGAGGAGCTTGAAGGCGATCTTGACGTGGTCGGGCTCGTGGCCGGAGTCCGCGTTCGCGTAGGCGACGCCGGTGAGCGCGAGCCCCGTGAGGATCTGCGCGCGGGCGCCCCACACCATCGCGGTGGTGATCCGCTTGGTGTCCGCCTTCAGCTGGTCGAGCACCGGGCCCAGGATGGCGGCGACGCCGACGAAGTGCAGGACGAGCAGGGAGTATCGCAGGAAGGTCACGGGACGATGCTACTGCTCCCCCGCCCGCGCATCGTCCCTGCGCATCCGAGCGGGACGCGCCGTCAGCGCCTACGGTGGGACTTCTATGGACGCGCTCGAGCGGTGGGTGGTGCACGCCACCGACACCCTGTGGACCTGGCTGGTCCTGCCGCTCGTCGTCGCGCTCGCGCTGTACTTCACGATCCGTTCCGGGTTCGTGCAGGTGCGCCTGCTGCCGCGGATGCTGCGCGGGCTGACCGACCGGACCCCGACGGACGCGGACGGCAGGCCGCAGTCCCTGTCCGCCTTCCAGGCGTTCACCGTCTCGGCCGCCTCGCGCGTCGGGATCGGCAACATCGCGGGCGTGGGCACCGCGATCGCCGTCGGCGGGCCGGGCGCCGTCGCGTGGATGTGGCTCATGGCGATCTTCGGCGCGGCCACGGCGTTCGTCGAGTCCACGCTCGCCCAGCTGTACAAGCATCGCGACGCCGGGGGCTTCCGCGGCGGGCCCGCCTACTACGTGCAGCGCGGGCTGGGTTCGCGCGCGCTCGGCGTCGTGCTCGCGGTGGTCCTCATCCTCGCCGCGCCGTTCGCCGTGACGATGCTGCAGTCGTTCACCATCGCGGAGACCGTCACGGACAGCTTCACGGGCGGCGCGCCCGGATGGGTGGCGCCGGCGGTCGCGATCGTCGTCGCGGTGCTCACCGCCGCGGTGATCCTCGGCGGCGCCCACCGCATCGCCCGCGTCACCGAGACCGTGGTGCCGGCGATGGCGCTGCTGTACCTGGGGCTCGGCATCGTGATCGTCGCGCTGCACGTGGACGCGATCGGCCCGGTGGTGTCGGCCATCCTCGAGGACGCGGTCACTGGCAGGGCGGTCGCGGGCGGGGCGATCGGCACGGTGATCCTCACCGGCGTCCAGCGCGGCATGTTCTCGAACGAGGCGGGCTTCGGCACCGCCCCCAACGCGGCCGCGAGCGCCGCGACCACGCACCCCGTCAAGCAGGGGTTGGTGCAGACGCTCGGCGTCTACTTCGACACGCTGTTCGTGTGCTCGATCACCGCGTTCATCATCCTGGTGACGCGTCCCGACCTCTCGACGGCGGAGCCGGGCGTCGCGATGACGCACGATGCGGTGGTGGGCTCGCTCGGCTCGTGGGCCGGGGCGCTGCTGTCGGTGATCGTGTTCCTGCTCGCGTTCAGCACCATCCTCGGGCTCAACTTCTACGGCGAGTCGAACATCGAGTACATCACCGAGCGCCGCGCCGTGCTGCTCGCCTACCGGGCGGGCGTCGTCGCGGCGGTGTTGGTCGGCGGGCTCGTGTCGGCGAGCCTCGTGTGGTCGCTCGCGGACCTGCTGCTGGGGGTCCTCGCCCTGCTGAACCTGCTCGCGATCGCGCCGCTGTCGCGGCACGTGTTCCGCCTGCTGCGCCACTTCGGCGACCAGGTGCGCGCGGGTCGCGACCCGGTGTTCACGCGCGACGCGCTGCCCGGCGTGCGGGGCATCGAGGCGTGGGAGGACGAGCGGTCGGTGACCGGCCTCCCGCCGGCGCCGTAGCGGCCGCGTCGCGCCCCGCCCCGCCCCGCCCCGCCGCGCTCCGCCGACAACTGTGAGGATCCACCCCGGAGACCGCCGCCGTCTGCGTAGCGGGATCTCAAAGTTCGCCGGACGACGCGGCGCGCGACACGAGCGGCGGGCCCGCGCTCCGGGAACGACGAAGGCGCCCTCCCCCGACCGGGGAAGGGCGCCTTCGTGCGTGCGGACTCAGTCCAGGTAGTCGCGCAGGACCTGCGAGCGCGACGGGTGGCGCAGCTTCGACATGGTCTTGGACTCGATCTGGCGGATGCGCTCACGCGTGACGCCGAAGACGCGGCCGATCTCGTCGAGCGTCTTGGGCTGGCCGTCGGTGAGGCCGAAGCGCATGCCGACCACGCCGGCCTCGCGCTCGCTGAGCGTGTCCATGACCTTGCTCAGCTCCTCCTGCAGCAGCGTGAAGCCCACGGCGTCCGCGGGGACCACGGCCTCCGAGTCCTCGATGAGGTCGCCGAACTCCGAGTCGCCGTCCTCACCCAGCGGGGTGTGGAGCGAGATGGGCTCGCGGCCGTACTTCTGGACCTCGACGACCTTCTCGGGCGTCATGTCGAGCTCCTTGGCCAGCTCCTCCGGCGTGGGCTCGCGGCCCAGGTCCTGGAGCATCTGGCGCTGCACGCGGGCGAGCTTGTTGATGACCTCGACCATGTGGACCGGGATGCGGATGGTGCGCGCCTGGTCCGCCATCGCGCGGGTGATGGCCTGGCGGATCCACCACGTCGCGTAGGTCGAGAACTTGTAGCCCTTGGTGTAGTCGAACTTCTCGACCGCGCGGATGAGGCCGAGGTTGCCCTCCTGGATCAGGTCCAGGAACAGCATGCCGCGGCCGGTGTAGCGCTTGGCGAGCGAGACGACGAGGCGCAGGTTGGCCTCGAGCAGGTGGTTCTTGGCGTGGCGACCGTCGTTGGCGATCCACTCGAGCTCGCGGCGCAGCTTCGGCGCGAGCTTCTCGCCCGAGCCCAGCTTCTCCTCGGCGAACAGGCCCGCCTCGATGCGCTTGGCGAGGTCGACCTCCTGCTCGGCGTTGAGGAGCGCGACCTTGCCGATCTGCTTGAGGTAGTCCTTCACGGGGTCGGCGGTCGCGCCGGCCGTCATGACCTGCTGGACCGGGGCGTCGTCGTCGCCCGTGCCGAGCACGAAGCCGCGGCTGTCGGACTCCTCCTCCTTGGCGGCGGGCTTGGCCTCGTCGTCCTCGGACTCCTCGCCCTCGACCGCCTCGGTCGCCACGACCTCGGCGTCGTCGACCTCGATCTCGGCCTCGTCGACCTCGACCTCCTCGACGGCCTCGTCGTCGGCGGCCTTGGCCTTCGTGGCGGCGGCGCGGCCGGTCTTGGCGGGCGCCTTCGCGGCACGCTTGGGAGCGGCCTTGCGCGCGGGGGCGGCGGTCGCGTCGACGGCCTCCTCGACAGCCTCCGGGGCGGCCTTCGCGGCGCGCTTGGGCGCGGCCTTGGCGGCACCGGTGGACTTGGATGCGGCTGCGGTAGTCGTGGCCTTACTCCTTCTCGGTTGTGCTGTCGTCGTGGGACAGCGAAGCGTCGGGCGATGCGGGGGTTGCGCGGTCCGGGCGTCGCGGGGCACGTGTCCCCGCACCGACGGAACATCCGTCGGCGCGACCCGGTTGCACTGGCGACACGGCTACCCTCTCGACCTGTCACGGAGTGGATGGTGAGGCCCCGCTGATCGCCTCGCGCAAATCCATTAAAGTGTAACGCGCTTGTCAAGGGATTCGTTCCGCCACGCGGCGCGATCCCCCGTTCTCCGGGACAACGCTTGAGGCGGCCCTCATGCGCCCGAGCTGTCGATGAGGGCGACGACGAGCAGCGCCAGACGATATCCGGGATCGTGATCGAGCGCGATCGCGCACCACGCGCGGGCGGTCCCGGGCTCGCCGCACCACCAGGCGATGACCGCCAGGGTGGCCGCCGGCGCGGCGCACAGGCGGCCGGGCGCGTGCTCGAGGACCTGGGTCAGCGCCGCACGCGTGCGGGCCACGGCGGCGCGATCGGGCGGGCGGGCCGGGCGCATGCCCTGACCGAGCGCGGCGGCGACGGCGGGCGAGTCGCGTCCGGCGAGCGCGTCGGCGACGGCCCGACGCGCGCGCGGCACGAGCATGAGCAGGACGGCGTCCCGGACCCGCACGTCCGCAAGCCCGGCCGCGAGCCCGCCCCACACCGCGGGGCCCTCGGGCCCGTCACCCGCGACCGCCGCCGCCCACCGTCGCGCCGACGTCTCGCGCCAACCGCCCGGATCCGCGTCCCGGCGCGCCTCCCAGCGGCGCGCCGCCCGCGCGGCGAGGCGACGCTCGGTCGCCGGAGCGCGGGACGCCCCCGGATCCGCGCCGAGCCGCGAGGCCGCGACGGCCTCGCGTCGGGCGGCCGGCACCGCCCGCCCTCCCGGCGGGCAGCAGCGCGGGTCCTCGCAGTCCGGGCAGTAGTACCGCTCCCCCGCCACCACCCAGGACTCCACGGCGGCCACCGTCTGCTCGAGCGCGGCCGCGGCCGTCGTGAGCGCGAGGCGTCCTGCGAGGTCGTCCTCCGCGTAGGCGAGCACCACGGCGCGGCGCGCGCCCTCGTGGGCCGCACGCAGGGCGAGCTCATGCGCCGCGTCCCCGCCATCCTCGCCGAGCAGGTCGTCGGCATCGAGGCGCACGATCGCCCCGAGCTCGCCGCGCTCCCGCACGAGCACGGCGACCACGCTGTCGACGGGCGCGAAGCCGAGCAGGGACGGGATGAGCGAGACGAGCTCGCCGGGGCCGGTGATCACTGTCATGCGGTCAGCCTGGGCCGACGCCGGAGGTCCCGCATCGGGCCGCGGCGAATCTGTGGACGATGCGCGCGCCGCCTTGGGCTGGGGACACCGGTCCCGCGCGCGCCCCTACGCTGGTCGCATGCCTGCCGCCGAGGACCCCCGCCCCGCGATCGCCGACCACACCGCGCGCCTGCTGGCGTGGGCCGCGGACGCCATGGCCCCCGCCGGCCCCGCCGCCGCGGACATCGCGACGCAGGTGGCCGCCTCGGCCGAGGGCGGCAAGGCGTTCCGCGGCCGCCTGCTGCTCGCGACGTTCGACGCGTGCGGGGGGACCGATCGCGAGGCTGCGCTCATGCTCGCGGCCGCGCTCGAGCTGTTCCAGACGGCCGCGCTGCTGCACGACGACGTGCTCGACGGCTCCGACACGCGTCGCGGCCGCCCGGCCGCGCACCGGATGTTCGAGGCGCAGCACCGCGACGCGGGCTGGCTCGGGGACGCGGAGGGCTACGGGCGCGCCGGCGCGATCCTCGCGGGCGACGTCACGCTCGTCGCCGCCCTCCGGGGCGCCTCGCTCGCGGCGCGCCGCGCGGGCGACCGCGTCGGCGACCTGTTCGACGAGATGGCGGCGCTCGTCACGGCGGGCCAGCACCTCGACATGCGCGTCGCCGTCTCGCCGCTCGCGGACCTGGCAGGGCTCGAGGAGCGCATCCGCGCCGTGATGCGGTCCAAGACGGCGTCGTACACGGCGGAGTTCCCGCTCGCGATGGGCGCCGCCGCAGCGGGGGCGCCCGAGGAGACCGTCGCGGCGCTGCGCGCGGCGGGCCTCCCGCTCGGCGTCGCGTTCCAGCTCCGCGACGACGTGCTCGGGCTCGTCGGCAGCCCCGAGGTCACCGGCAAGCCCGTGGGCGACGACCTGCGCGAGGGCAAGCGGACGCTGCTCGTGTGGCACGCGCTCACGCACGGCGACGAGGCGCAGCGCGAGGCCGTGCTCGCGGTGCTGGGGCGATCCGACGCGACGCCCGACCGGATCGCGGACGCGATCGCGGCGATCGGGTCCTCCGGCGCGATCGAGGCGGTCGAACGCGAGATCGACGGGCAGGCGACGCTCGCCCGTGCCGCCCTCACCGCCGCGCTCGACGCGCCCGAGGCGCTGCTCGCGCTGGTGGCGGCGGCGGTCGACCGCGCCGCCTGACCGACGGCGCCCGCCGCCTACAGCAGGGTCTGGGCGATGCGACGCACGTGCGCGCGCCGGCCCTCGCGGAGGGCGTCGAGGGGGCTCATGCCGAGCTCGGGCTCGTCCGCCATCAGCCACGCCGCCATCTCGGCGTCGTCCATGCCGGCGTCGCGCAGGAGGGTGAGCGTGCCGCGCAGCGTCGCGAGCACCTCGGGGCCGGCCTCGCCGTCGACGATCACGCCGGCGGGGATCTGCAGCGTCTGACGCTCGCCGCGGCGGACGGCGAGCAGCTCGCCCTCCCGCAGCATCTCGCGCACCCTGCTGGCGGTGGTGCCCAGGCGGTCGGCGAAGTCGGGAACGGTGAGCCAGGCGAGGTCGTCGGTCATGGGTCCAGGGTACTGATCCGGGCGCGCGCCCTTGCGACCGGGCGGCCCCCGGGTTACCGTCACTTTTGTCACATCCGTCACATTGCCCCCATCCCTCACAGCCGGAGGTACGCATGGCAGCGACGTCCACCCCCGCGTCCGCGGCGCGCACCGCCACCACCGCGGCGCTCGTCACCGTGCTCGGCATCGCGACCGCAGACGCGGCAGCCGCCGACGAGCAGCACCGCGTCGAGCCGGGCGACACCGTCTCCGCCCTCGCGCACCGCTACGGGACCACCATCCCCGCGATAGTCGCGGCCAACGACCTCGACGCGCGCGCGACCATCTACGTCGGCACCACCGTCACGATCCCGGACCACCGGGGCGCCTCGGCCCCGGCCAAGGTGACCCACCTGTCCGCCACCTACACGGTCAAGGCGGGCGACACGCTGTCCGAGATCGCGCATCGTCACGGCACGACGGTGGCGCGGATCGCGCGCGACAACCACCTCGCGAACGCGTCCCTGATCTTCCCCGGGCAGCGCCTCACCCTCGGCGGGAACGGCGCGGGCGCGGGAACGGGCGGCACCTCGTCCTCCGCCTCGCACGCGAGCGGCACGTCCACGCAGGCCCGCGCCTCTGCCACCTACACGGTCAAGGCGGGCGACACGCTGTCGGAGATCGCGCAGCACCACGGCACCACCGTCGCGACCCTCGCGCGCGCCAACCATCTCGCGAACGCGTCGCTCATCCGGGTCGGGCAGCGCCTCACGATCCCGGGCGCGAAGCCCGCCGCGTCCCCCGCCGGCGGCGCGAGCGGCTCGACCACCGCATCGTCCACCGCGAGCCGCGGCCACTACACGGTCAAGGCGGGCGACACGCTGTCGGAGATCGCGCAGCGCCACGGCACCACCGTCGCGACGATCGCGCGGGAGAACCGCCTCGCGAACGCGTCGACCATCTACGTCGGCCAGCGCCTGCTCATCCCCGCCACGCCGAAGGCCCTCGTCGGCGACACGTTCGCGGGGCGCACGTACGCCTCGTCGATCGTCGACGCCGCCAACCGCAACAAGGCCACCCTGCTCGCGCGCGCGGTGCCCACGCGCGCCGAGATGCGCGACCTCATCTCGGCCACCGCGCGCCGTCACGGCGTCGACGCGACGCTCGCCCTCGCCGTCGCCTACCAGGAGTCCGGCTTCGACATGCGCGCCGTCTCCCCCGCCAACGCGGTCGGCGTGATGCAGGTCATCCCGACCTCGGGTCAGTGGGCCTCGGACATGGCGGGCCGCCGCCTCGACCTGCTCGACCCGTCGGACAACGTCACGGCGGGCGTCCTGATCCTGCGCTCGCTCACGCGCACCTTCGACAAGGTGGACGATGCGATCGCCGGCTACTACCAGGGCGCGGCCGCCGTGAAGGACCACGGGTACCACTCCGACACCGTCGGCTACGTCGCCAGCGTCAAGGCGCTGATGAGGAGCTTCGGCTGACCCGGCCCCCGCGGCGGCGCGCCGCATCGACCCCCCTCGATGCGGCGCGCCGCTCGGGGACCGCCAGTCCTCTCAGGCGCGCCGCCTAGAATGTGTCCCGTGTCCGACACCCTGACCGATCCGCTCCTCGGCCGCGTCATCGACGGCCGCTACGAGGTGCGCGACCGCGTCGCCGCGGGCGGCATGGCCACCGTGTACCTCGCGTTCGACCGCCGCCTCGAGCGTGAGGTCGCGCTCAAGGTCATGCACCGGCACCTCGAGGTGGACCCCAACTCGCGCGAGTTCGTCGCGCGGTTCCGCCGCGAGGCGAAGGCCGCCGCGCGGCTGACCCACCCCGGCGTCGTGCGGGTCTACGACCAGGGCATCGACGACGACGTGTCGTACCTCACCATGGAGTTCGTCGAGGGCGGGAACCTGCGCGAGCGGCTCCAGCGCATGGGCACGCTGTCGCTGCGGGAGTCGCTCGAGACGCTCGACCACGTGCTCGACGCGCTCGCCTCGGCGCACCGCCAGGGCCTCGTGCACCAGGACGTCAAGCCCGAGAACGTGCTCATCGACGCCGACGGCCGCCCCCGCGTCGCGGACTTCGGCCTCGCGCGCGCCGTCACCGAGGTCACCTCGAGCACCTCCGGCACCATCCTCGGCACGGTCGCGTACCTCGGCCCCGAGCTGATCGCCAACGGGGTGTCCGACACCCGCACCGACGTCTACGCCGCCGGGGTGCTCCTGTACGAGATGATCACGGGCCGCCAGCCGCACACCGGCACCACCGCGATCCAGGTGGCCACCAAGCACGTCCACGAGGACGTGCCCGCGCCGTCGACCGTGGTGCCGTGGCTGCCTGCCGAGATCGACGAGCTCGTGGCGCACCTCACGGCGCGCGAGCCCGACGCGCGCCCCCAGGACGCCGCCGCCGCGCTCCAGCAGGTCCGCCGCGTGGAGGGACTGCTCGACGACCCCACGCTCGACCGCCGCGCCGAGCCGCCGTCCGGCGCGACCCCCATCAGCGCGGACCCCGACGTGACCGCCGTCCTCGCGGCCACCCCCGCGGGCTCGACCGTCGCGCTGCCGATCGGCCTGGGCCACCCGTTCCCGTCCGTGGGCGCCGAGCTCGCGGCGCTGCCCGACGACGACCCGGAGGCCAAGGAGCCCGCCCGCACCGACAGGCGCGCCGGCTGGTGGATCGCGGCGATCCTCGTCGCCGTGCTGGCGCTCGGCGGCGGCGGGCTGTGGTGGTACAACTCCATCGGCCCCGGGGCCTACACCACGGTGCCGTCCGTCGCGTCCGAGACCGAGGACCACGCGAAGACCATCCTCGAGGGCGCCGGCCTGGTCCCCCAGGTGACGCGCGTCTTCGACGACGGGATCGCCGAGGGCATCGTCATCTCCACGGACCCCGGCGCGCAGGCCCGGATCCTCGAGCACGGCACCGTCGCGGTCACCGTCTCCAAGGGCCCGCGCATGACCACCGTGCCCACGCTGGTCGGCGAGTCGGAGAAGGACGCGAAGGCGACGCTCAAGGACCTCGAGCTGCCCGTGGGAGACGTCACGTCGACCTACTCGGACACCATCCCCGAGGGCCAGGTGATGTCCATCACCCCGGCCGCCGGCGAGAGCGTGCGCCACGACACCCCGATCGCGCTCGAGGTCTCCGGCGGCCCCGCGCCGCTCACCGTTCCCGACGTCTCGGGGATGACGGCGGACGATGCGGTGGCCACCCTCGACGACGCCGGCATGGTGGTCTCGGTCGAGCACGCGCGCACCACCGACGCCCCCAAGGGAGAGGTCTTCGCGCAGTCCCCCGCCGCGAACGCGTCGGCGCACCGCACCGACGCGATCACCATCACCGTGTCCGACGGCCCGCCGCTCGTCACGGTCGACGACTACGTCGGCCTCGACGTCGACAAGGCGCTCAAGCAGGCCCAGAAGGACGGGCTCGACGTCACCCTGTACGCGAAGTGGCCGTGGAGCTCGAAGGGCTCGATCGTCGACCAGTCGCTCGTGCCGGGCGCCCAGGTCGAGCAGGGCACGTCGATCGTCCTCATGTACAACTGACGCCGCGCATCGTCCCCTGAGACGCGAGAAGCCCCGTCCTTCCGGACGGGGCTTCTGCGTGAGGGAGCGGGCTACGCCAGCTCCTCCTGCTGCGGCAGGCGCGCCTTATGGCGGGCGAGCAGGTCCGCGACCAGGAACGCCATCTCCAGCGACTGCTGGTGGTTGAGGCGCGGGTCGACCTTGGTCTCGTAACGCCGGGCCAGGCCCTCGTCGTCGATCCGCTCGGTGCCGCCCATGACCTCGGTCACGTCGTCGCCGGTGAGCTCGACGTGCAGACCGCCGGGGACGGTGCCCAGCGCCTCGTGCACCTCGAAGAAGCCCGTGACCTCGTCGAGGATGGTGTCGAACTTGCGGGTCTTGTAGCCCGACTCCGACGTGAACGTGTTGCCGTGCATCGGGTCGGTGAGCCACGTCACCGCGATGCCCGAGTCGCGCACGCCCTCGACGATCCCGGGCAGCGCGTCGCGCACCTTGTCGGCGCCCATGCGGGCGACGAACGTGAGACGGCCGGGGATGTTGTCGGGGTTGAGACGCTCCGCGAGGGCGAGCGCGTCGGCGGACGATGCGGTCGGGCCCAGCTTCACGGCGAGCGGGTTGTGCACCTTCGAGAGGAACTCGACGTGCGCGCCGTCGAGCTGACGCGTGCGCTCGCCGATCCACAGGAGGTGGGCCGAGCAGTCGTACGGCAGGTTCGAGCGCGAGTCGATCCGCGTGAGGGCCCGCTCGTAGTCGAGCAGCAGCGCCTCGTGGCTGGAGAACAGCTCGACCGTCTTGAGCGCGTCGAAGTCGCCGCCCGCGGCGCCCATGAAGCGCACCGCACGGTCGATCTCCTTCGCGAACGTCTCGTACTTGGAGTACGCCGGGTTCGCCGCGAAGCCCTTGTTCCACTGGTGGACGCGGCGCAGGTCCGCGAAGCCGCCCTGGGTGAAGGCCCGGATGAGGTTCAGCGTCGACGCGGACACGTGGTACGCGTCGACGAGGCGGTTCGGGTCCGGGATGCGCTCGTCGGCCGTGAAGCCGGACGAGTTGACGATGTCGCCGCGGTACACGGGCAGCGTCACGCCGTCACGGGTCTCCGTGTCGGACGAGCGCGGCTTCGCGTACTGGCCCGCCATGCGGCCGATCTTCACGACCGGCGTGGAGGCGCCGTAGGTGAGGATCACGGCCATCTGGAGGATGGTCTTGATCTTGTTGCGGATGCGGTCGGCCGTGGCCTCCGCGAAGATCTCGGCGCAGTCGCCGCCCTGGAGCACGAAGGCGTCGCCGCGCGACGCGGCGGCCAGCTGCTCGCGCAGCCGGTCCGCCTCGCCCGCGAACACCAGAGGGGGGACCTGCGTCAGCCGGTCGGTCGCGCGTCGCAGCGCAGCGGCATCGGGCCACTGCGGCTGCTGCCTCGCCTCCTTGGAGAGGTACGAGTCGACGCCCGCCGCCGCCAGGGCAGCCTCGGTCATGTGGTTACGCCTGCCCGATCGCCTCGAGGGTCTCGACGTACCACGGGGTCGTGGTGTCGAACGGCTTGTGGCCCGCGATGCGCGGGAACGGGATCGCCTTGAGGCGGTCGCCGTCCTCCTCGTCGTGGCCGATCACGCCGGGCTCGCCGCGCAGGGCGCACTCGACCGCGTAGTCGGTCATCGACTTGATGAGGCGCAGGTCCTCCGCGTTCGCCGCGGCGGCACGCGAGAAGTAGCCCGACTTCTGGACCATGACCTTCTCGGCGCCCAGCTTCTCCGCGAACTGCTTCGCGAACCACTGGCCGGGGTTGATCTCGTCGAGGCGCACGTGGCCGAACGGGTCGCGCTTGACCTCCTGGCCCGAGGCCTCCATCTCCGCGATGATCTCGGGCACGCCTGCGCCCTCCGACAGGAAGATGTTGACGTTGCCGACCTCGTCCATGACGGCGCGCAGGCGCGCGGCCTCGGCGTCGATGTCGAGCTTCTGCTCGGGCACGTAGACGGCGTGGATGTCCCACCGCTCCTTGGTCAGGCCGATGCCGGGCAGGAAGGTGCGGGTCTCGAGGTCCTCGCGGTACTTCATCGCGGCGGCGGCGGTGAGCCAGCCGCAGGCACGGCCCATGACCTCGTGGATGATGAGCATGCGCGGGCCCGAGCGGTGCTCGCCGATGATGTTGCGGCCGAACTTCGCGGCCTCCTCGGCGGCGGTCCAGGCGCCCAGCGACTGACGGATCGGCACCACGTCGTTGTCGATCGTCTTGGGCAGGCCCACGACGGTGAGGCCGTAGTCGTTCTCGGCCAGGTAGGCGGCGAGGTCGGCGGCGGTGGTGTTGGTGTCGTCGCCGCCGATGGTGTGGAGGACGTCCACGCCGTCAGCCTTGAGCTGCTCCGCGGCGACGGCCAGCGGGTCCTGGCCCTCCTGGACGAGGCCGCGCTTGACGCAGTCGGCGACGTTGGTGAGCTTGACGCGCGAGTTGCCGATAGGCGAGCCGCCGAACTCGTGGAGCAGGCCGGCGTGCTTGCGCACGTCGTCGTCGATCACGATCTTCTTGCCGAGCAGCAGGCCCCAGTAGCCGTGCTCATAGGCGATGATCTCCACCTCGGGGGCGATCTCGGTGTAGCGCTCGATCAGGCCTCCCACCGCGGAGGACAGGCAGGGAGCGAACCCACCGGCGGTCAGGAGTGCAACGCGGCGAACCGTCATGACGGACCTTTCGTCTTTCAACTTGCGGATTTCGTGGTCATTCTAGGCGCGCGCCGACGGGCGCGGCACCGGGACGGGGGACCTACTCCCCCGCCTCCTTGCGGGCTTCCTTGGCGAGCTCACGCTTGACGATCGCGGCGTCGCGCTCGACGTACTCCTGGCCGGACAGTGCCGCGATCGCGGCCATGATCCGGTCGGTGGCCTCGCGCAGCGCGGACCGATCCTCGGCGCGGCCCGTGAACTCGGACAGGTCGACCGCCGGGCCGATCCTGACGCCGATCGGGGTGCGCTTGGGCACCTTCTGCCCGATGGGCTGCGCGATGTGGGTGTCGATCATCGCGACCGGGATGACGGGCGCGCCCGACTCGATCGCGAGGCGCGCGACGCCGGTCTTGCCGCGATACAGGCGGCCGTCGGGGCTGCGCGTGCCCTCGGGGTAGATGCCGAGCAGCTCGCCGCCCTGCACCACCTGGAGGCCCGTGCGCAGCGCCGCCTCGGACGCGCGCCCGCCGCCGCGGTGGACGGGGATGGTGCCGACGCCCTCCATGAAGGCCTTCGTCGCGTACCCCTTGACGCCCTTGCCGGTGAAGTACTCCTCCTTGCCGAGGAACACCACCTTGCGCTTGATCACGACCGGCAGGAACACCGAGTCGGAGAACGACAGATGGTTCGACGCGAGGATCGCGCCGCCCGTCGCGGGGATGTGCTCCTCGCCCTCGACCGCCGGCTTGTAGACGCCCTTGAGGGCGGGGCCGACGAGGACGTGCTTGAAGAGGCGGTAGTACGTGTCGCTCATGGCTTCCTAGCGGTCGGCGGACGCGATGCGCGCGAGGTCGGCCGCGCCGACGATGCCCGCGTCGTTGCCCATCTCGGCCGCGACGATGGGGACGATGGGCCGGTGGCCGCGGGCGGGGAGGTTCTCCTCGAACGCCTTGCGGGCCGGGTGCAGGAGCAGGTCGCCGGCGCCGACGACGCCGCCGCCGATGACGAACAGCTCGGGGTCGAGCGCCGCGGCGAGCGACGCGCAGCCCTCGCCGATCCAACGGCCCAGCTCGGCGAGCAGCTCGACGCCCAGCTCGTCACCCTCGACCGCGGCCTCGGTGACGTGCGGGCCCTTGATGCTCGCGGCGTCGCCACCGGCGAGCTCGAGCAGGCGCGCCGCGCGGACGGGACGCTCCACGGCGGCGCGGCGGGCCTCGCGGGTGAGGGCCGAGCCCGAGGCGTACTGCTCCCAGCAGCCGCGGAGCCCGCAGCCGCACGAGTGGCCGCCCGGAACCACGCGGAGGTGGCCGAGCTCGGCGGCGAAGCCGTACGCGCCGCGCACGAGCTTGCCGTCGACCACCATGGCGGCGCCGAGGCCGGTACCGATGGTGAGGAGCACCATGTTGCGTGAGTCGCGCGCGGCGCCGAAGGCGTACTCCGCCCACCCGGCCGCGTTCGCATCGTTCTCCACGACCACGGCGACATCGTCGCGGCCGATGAGCGCGCCGACGTTCTGCGCGAGGGGGTAGTCGCGCCAGGCGATGTTCGGCGCGAACAGCACGTTCTCCTGGTCGGACGAGACGAAGCCCGCCGCGGCGAGGCCCACCGCGTGGAACTCGTGGTCCACCGCGAGCTCGGCGACCGCATCGGCGATCGCGGCGTCGATGCTCGCCGGATCCTGCGGCTGGGTCTTCCGCTTCGTCTTGGCGATGATCGCGCCGTCCTCGTCGACCACACCGACCGCGATCTTCGTGCCGCCGATGTCTACGCCGATTGCATGCATTCTCTGTTGGCCTTCCGCTACCTCGCTGGGACTCCGTCAAGGCTATCGTCTGAGACGTCACGCCTACTGCCAACGGAGTCCCAAAGACATGACCCAACCCGCACGAGCCGACTACGCACCCAACATCGTCGCGCTGATCTCCGACGCGTGGCGGATCCGCGCGGACCGCGTGGTGATGCGGCACGCCGACGCCGAGGACCGGTGGCTCGACGTGACCGGCGCCGAGGCGCAGGCGTGGGTGACCGCCGTCGCCAAGGGGCTCATCGCGCGCGGCGTCCAGCCGGGTCAGAGCGTGGGCATCATGGCGCGCACCCGCATCGAGTGGTCGATCATCGACGTCGCGGTGTGGACGGTGGGGGCGCTGCCGGTGCCCATCTACGACACGTCGTCCGCGTCGCAGGTCGACTGGATCACGTCCGATGCGGAGATCGCGCTGCTGGTGGTCGAGACGGAGGCCCACGCCGAGCTCGCGCGGGCGGTCGCCGCGGACCCGGAGAGCCCCCTGCGCGAGGTGCTCGTCATCGACGACGGCTGCCTCGAGGACCTGATCGCCGCCGGCGTCGGCATCCCCGACGCGCTGGTGGCGGAGCGGGCCGCGCTCGCGACGCTCGACTCCCCCGCCACGATCGTCTACACGTCGGGGACGACCGGCCGCCCCAAGGGCGTGGCGCTCACGCACCTCAACTTCGTGCGCCACACGTACGGGATCCAGGAGGAGCTCGAGGACGTGCTGCTGCGCGAGGGCGCGAGCACCGTGCTGTTCCTCACGCTCGCGCACTCGCTCGCGCGCCTGGTCGAGGTGGTCCTGCTGGCCTCCGGCACCGTCATCGGCTACTGCCCGGACTCGCGCAAGCTCGTGCCGTACTTCGCGACGTTCCACCCGACGCTCATCCTCGCCGTGCCGCGCGTCTTCGAGAAGGTCTACAACGCCGCCGAGCAGAGCGCGGCCGACGGTGGCAGGGTCGGGATCTTCCGGTGGGCCGCGAGGCAGTCGATCGACTACTCGCGCGCGCTCGAGACCCCGCGCGGCCCGTCGCTCGCGCTGCGGCTGCGCCACCGGGTCGCGGACCGGCTCGTGCTCTCCCGCATCCGCGCGGTGCTCGGCGGGTCCGCGCGCTACGCCGTGTCCGGCTCCGCGCCCCTCGGCGAGCGCCTCGGCCACTTCTACAACGGGCTCGGCCTGCGGGTGCTCGAGGGGTACGGCCTGACCGAGGTCACGGCCGCGTCGCACGTCAACCGGCCCGCGCTCACGAGGATCGGCACCGTCGGGCCGCCGCTGCCTGGCTTCGAGGTGCGCATCGCCGAGGACGGCGAGATCCTGCTGCGCGGCGACATGCTGTTCTCCGGCTACCACCGGAACCCCGAGGCGACGGCCGAGGCCATGCGCGACGGCTGGTTCCACACGGGCGACGTGGGGCACGAGGACGCCGACGGCTACCTCTCCATCACGGGCCGCAAGAAGGAGATCATCGTCACCGCGGGCGGCAAGAACGTCGCGCCCGCCGTGCTCGAGGATCGCCTGCGCGGGTACGCCCTCGTCGGCGAGTGCATCGTCGTGGGCGACGCCAGGCCGTTCATCGGCGCGCTGATCACGCTCGACGCCGAGGCGCTGCCGGGCTGGCTCCGCGGCCACGGGCTTCCCGAGATGACGCCCGCCGAGGCGGCGCGGGACGCCACGGTGCGCGAGCACCTCGACAGGGCCGTGACCAGGGCGAACGGCGCCGTCTCGCGCGCCGAGTCGATCCGCCGGTGGGAGATCCTGGACGACGAGCTCACGGTCGAGAACGGGCGGCTCACCCCCTCCCTCAAGGTGAGGCGAGCCCAGGTGCTCCGCGACTTCGCGGACGACGTCGCGCAGCTGTACGCGCCCGGCGCCCGCTGACGTCATCGGGTGCCGGATGCCCCCGCGCGGGGGGCACCCATGACGGTGGCACCACAACTCGGGGCTGGTCGGACAAATCGGACATGACCAGCATGGTCGGGAATCCAACCCGGAGGTTCCGACCATGACCATGTCCACCGATGCCCTCGCGGCCTCACGATCCCCGCTCACCACCGTCTCCAACCCCTCCCGCACCCGCCTCTCCGGCGCCACCCTCGACGCCGCGCTCGACGACCTCGCCGCCCTGCTCGACGGCGAGGTCGTGCTGCCGTCGGATCCCGACTGGGACGCCGCCCGCGCCGCCTGGCAGCTCGGCGTCGACCAGCGGCCCGTCGCGGTCGTCATCGCGCGCACCGAGAACGACGTCGCCCGCACGCTGCGCCTCGCGGCCCGCATGGACGTCCGCGTCGCCCCGCAGGGCACCGGTCACGGCGCCGCCGCGCTCGGCGACCTCTCCGCCGCCATCCTGCTGCGCACCTCCGCGTTGTCGTACGTCGCGGTCGACCCGATCGGCCGCACGGCCACGGTCGGCGCCGGTGCCACCTGGGGGTCCGTCATCGAGGCGGCCGCCCGGCACGGCCTCGCGGGCCTGTCCGGATCGTCTGCGACCGTCGGCGTCGTGGGCTACCTGCTCGGCGGAGGCGTGGGCTGGCTCGGCCGCCTGCACGGCCTCGGCGCGGGCTCGATCGTCTCCGCGCGGGTCGCGCTGCCCGGCGGCGCCGTCGTCGTCGCATCCGCGTCCGAGCACGCGGATCTCTGGTGGGCGCTCCGTGGGGGTGGCGGCGCGGGCGTCGTCACCGAGGTCACCATCCGCCTCGTCGACGTCGCACGCCTCACCGCCGGAAGCCTCTGGTGGCCCCGCGAGCGGGCCGGCGAGGTGCTCAAGGCGTGGGCGCGGCTGCTGCCCCACCTGCCCCGCGAGATCACGACGACCGCCCGCGTCCTGCGCCTGCCCGACGCCCCGGAGCTGCCCGCCGCCATCCGCGGAGGGTCGTTCACGCTCGTCCAGGCGGCCATCGTCGGGTCCGACGAGCTCGCCGACCGCCTCCTCGCGCCGCTGCGCGAGCTCGCACCCGTGATCGACGACGTCTCCCCCGTGACCCCCGACGCGCTCGGCCGACTCGCGATGGACCCGGCCGAGCCCTCGGCCGGGTCGGCGGAGGGCGTGGTGCTGTCCTCGCTCGACGACGCCGCGATCGACGCGTGGCTGGCCGCGCTCGACTCCGAGGCATGCGCGGGGGTCGTGGCCGCCGACCTGCGCCAGCTCGGCGGCGCCCTGTCCGCGGGCACCCTGGACGATGCGGCGCTCACCGGCATCGACGGCGTCGCCGCGGCGGTCGCGGTGGCCCCCGCCACCCCTGCGGCCACGCTCGCCCAGGCCTCGGCGATGGTCGAGGCCGCGCTGGAGGCGCTCGAGCCCTGGACCGGCGCGCTCCAGTACGCCAACTTCGTCGAACGCCCCGTCGAGCAGCGCACGCTGGTCGGCGCCGCGGTGGACCGTCTCGACACCGTCCGCCTCACCTACGACCCGGACGGCACGGTCCTCCGGCGCCACGGCGCCGGGCGCTGACGGCGCGTGCCGGCGGTCCCCCTCCGCCGGCACGCACCGTCGGGTCACGACGCCCGCGGCGGGCGCACGAGCCGCAGCGGCGGCACCAGCCCCGCGTCGGCCAGCGCCGACACCGCGCTCGCCTGGTCGTCGTCCAGCTCCACCCGCGCGCGGTCGGTCGGGCGCACCTCGATCGTCAGGAACGACACGACGCAGTCGCCGCAGCTCCTGCCCCGCATCTCGCACGAATCGCAGTCGATCAGCATCGTCGGTCCCTCCCATCGGGCGCCGCCCGCGCCGGTCGCGGTCGATCACCACGCCTCCGACGCTAGGAGGGGGGTCCGACATCGCATCGTCATGCCTGGTCCGCACCCGCTTCCGCGACCGCGGGACGGCGCTGTCGGAGGGCTGACGTACCGTCGTGGGCATGACCGGACCCTCCTCGACCATCGAGCAGCTGCTGCACCAGCAGCGCTCCTTCGACGACGTCGGCGAGCCCCTGCATCGCACCACGTTCGTCGTGGTCGACCTCGAGACCACCGGCACGTCGCCGGGCACCGCACGCATCACCGAGATCGGCGCGGTGAAGACCCGCGGCGGCGAGGTGATCGGCGAGTTCCAGACGCTCGTCGACCCGGGGATGCCCATCCCCCCGTTCATCGTCGCGCTCACGGGAATCACCGACGCGATGCTGGTCGCGGCGCCGCGCATCGAGGCCGTGCTGCCGTCGTTCCTCGAGTTCCTGGGCGACGCGGTCCTGGTCGCGCACAACGCGCCGTTCGACACAGGGTTCCTGCGCGCGGCGTGCCGGGAGCACGGCTACCGGTGGCCGGGCAACCAGGTGGTCGACACCGTCACGCTCGCGCGCCGCGCCACCACCAAGGAGGAGGCGCCGAACAAGAAGCTGGCGACGCTCGCCCGCGTGTTCGGCACGGTCGTCGAGCCCAACCACCGCGCCCTCGAGGACGCGCGCGCCACCTCGGAGATCCTCCACCGCATGCTCGAGCGCGTGGCCGCGTTCGGGATCACGCACCGCGAGGACCTCGACGCGCTGCGCAACCCCATGCCGGAGAAGATCCGCAAGAAGGCGGCGATGGCCGATGCCGTCCCGGCCAAGCCCGGCGTCTACACGTTCCGCGGCCCCCGGGGCGAGCGCCTCTACGTCGGCACGTCGAAGAACCTGCGCTCACGCGTGAAGTCGTACTTCACGACCGGCGAGCAGCGACGCTCCGTGCGCGACATGCTCGAGCTCGCGGTCGGCGTCGACACCCTCGTCTGCGCGACCGAGCTCGAGGCCAACGTCCGCGAGGTGCGCCTCATCGCCGAGCATCGCCCCCGGTACAACCGCAGGTCGGCACGGCCCGAGCGCACCGCGTGGGTGAGGATGACCGAGGAGCGGTACCCGCGGCTCGCGGTGTCGCGCGCGGTGACGGGTCCCGAGGGGGCGCTGGGGCCGATGCGCTCGGCGACCGACGCGCGCCTGGCGATCGAGGTCATCCAGGGCGCGCTCGGGGTGCGCACCTGCACGACCCGCCTGCCCATCGTGCCCCGCGCGAACGCGCGCGCGTGCCTGCTCAAGGACCTCGGGGCGTGCGCGGCGCCCTGCGTGCGCGGAGAGGAGTCCGGCTACGCCGCGACCGCCGGCGCTGCCCGCGAGGCGCTGCGCACCGATCCGACACCCGTGGTGGCCGCGCTCGCGACACAGATCGCCGAGCGCGCGGAGGCGTTGGACTACGAGCGGGCCGCCGAGCTGCGCGACGGCGTGAGCGCCGTCGTGGACGGCGCCATGCGGGCCCAGCGGCTCGCCGCGCTCGCGCGCTGCTCCCTGGTCGCGGTGCGCCGCGTCGGCGACGGCTGGGACGTCGTGGCGATCCGCCGCGGCGCGCTCGCGGGGTCGGAGCGGGTGAGCGAGGGCGTGTGGGCGGCGGCCGAGCGGCTGCGCGCCCTCACCGCCGACCTCGAGCTGGACGAGGAGGTGCTCGTCGAGGAGCGCGAGCTCGTGTCGCGGTGGATCGAGACGCCGGGCACGCGGCTGCTCCACGTCGACGGCGAGTGGTCGATGCCGGTGGCCGGCGCCGGGCGCCACGCGCGCTGGGTCCAGGCCAGGGTCGCGGACCGCGAGGCGCGTCCGCTCACCCGCCAGACGGAGGGCTGAGGATCAGCCGCGGGTCGCCGCGACCCAGCGGTCGAGCACGTCGGACGCGGCGCCGGTGTCGATCGACCGCGCCGCGTGGTCCATGCCCGCGAGGAAGCGCTCGACCAGGGTGCCGCTGCCGGTGCCCGGCAGCGTCGCATCCGCGACGAGGCCCGCGGCCGCGTTGAGGACCACGGTGTCGCGCACCGGGCCGCCCTCGCCCGCGAGGACGCGGCGCGCCACGGCCGCGTTCTCCTCGGCGTCGCCGCCGCGCAGGTCCGCGATGGTGATCCGCGCGAGGCCCAGGTCGTTGACGGGGTCGAGGCGCAGCTCGGTGGCGCCCTCGCCGCGGACCTCCCATACGGTGGCGGGGCCCGTCGGCGCGAGCTCGTCGAGACCGTCGTCGCCGTGGAACACGAGCGCCTCGCGGCCCTGGGCCGCGATCACGCCGGCGATCACCGGCGACACGCGCAGCGACGACGAGCCGATCGCGGTCGCCTGCGGCTGCGCGGGGTTGGTGAGCGGCCCCAGGATGTTGAAGGTGGTGGGCACGCCGAGCTCCTTGCGGATCGGCATCGTGAAGCGCATCGACGGGTGGAACACCTGCGCGAAGCAGAACGTGATGCCCACCTCGGTCGCCAGCTCCTTGACGCGCTCGACCGGGAGGTCGAGGCGCACGCCGAGCGCGCCCAGCACGTCCGCCGAGCCCGACCGGGACGTCGCCGCCCGGTTGCCGTGCTTGACGACCGTGACGCCCGCGCCGGCCATGACGAGGGACGCCATCGTGGAGATGTTGACGGTCTGCGCGCCGTCGCCGCCCGTGCCGACGATGTCGACGGTGCGCCCCGGCACCTCGAAGCGCAGCGCGTGGGCGAGCATCGCCTGCGCGAGCCCCGCGACCTCGGCGGGGGTCTCGCGCTTGACGCGCAGCGCCGCGAGGAACGCGCCCATCGCGACGGGCGACGCGGAGTCGGTCAGGACCGAGTCCATGACGGCCGCCGTCTCCTCGGTGGTGAGGTCCTCATGCTCGACGAGGCGCGCGAGCAGGTCCTGGAGCGTCGCCATCGTCGCGAGCCTCAGGCCGTCGCGGGCGCGAAGAACGAGTCGACCGCGTCGCGCACGACGAACGGGTCGAGCGGGTGCGACACCGCGGCGTCGGCCTCGGACCACGTCGCGAGCCACGCGTCGCCGGGCCGGCCCACGAGCAGCAGGATCGGCGGGCAGGAGAACAGCTCGTGGCGCATCTGGCGGGCGATGCCCATGCCGCCGACCTTCGCGGCCTCGCCGTCGAGGATGACGAGGTCGAACGTCGACGAGTCGAGCTGGTCGGTCACGGCGGCATGCGTCGCGGTCTCGACCCACTCGATGGGACGCCCGTGGGTGGTCGGGCCGACCGCGAAGCGCACCTTCTCGCGCACGTTGCGATCGTCGCTGTACAGGAGGATGCGAGCCTTGCGGACGACCACGTCCCCGGACTCGTGCTTGACCACGTCGCTCATGGCGCCCATTCTGGCACGACACCAGGGCCGCTCCGCCCCCGGGACGGCCCGCGGCGGGACACTTCGGACACACGCGGGAACTCGTCGTGCGGTTCACCCGTTTCGTTGGTGAGAACGGGAGCCTCCTTACGCTTTAATGGGACCTATGTCCCAAGCCACGACTGCGCCGTCGCCCATCCACGCGACCCGGCCCAATCAGGTAGCCGTCGGCACCATCGTGTGGCTGAGCTCCGAGCTGATGTTCTTCGCGGGTCTGTTCGCGATGTACTTCACGCTCCGTGCTCAGGTGCCCGAGGTGTGGGCCGACAAGACCGAGCTGCTGAACGTCCCCTTCGCCCTCATCAACACCAGCATCCTGGTGCTGTCGTCCTTCACCGCCCAGGCGGGCGTGTGGGCGGCCGAGCGCTACCAGCGCCGCCGCACCGGCAAGCTCTACCAGTTCAAGGGCTGGGGCATGCACGAGTGGTTCGTGCTCACCTACATCATGGGCTCGATCTTCATCGGCGGCCAGGTGTTCGAGTACTCGGAGCTGATCTCCGAGGGCCTCACCATCTCGTCCAGCCCGTACGGCTCGGTCTTCTACCTCACCACCGGCTTCCACGGCCTGCACGTGCTCGGCGGCCTCATCGCCATGCTGTTCGTGCTCGCCCGCTCCTTCTCGGCGAAGAAGTTCGGCACGCACGAGGCGACCACCACCATCGTGGTGTCGTACTACTGGCACTTCGTCGACGTGGTGTGGATCGCGCTGTTCACCGTGATCTACGTGATCCAGTAAGGGGCTGACCGTGAACGCACTCGCACGTCACCGCTACCACCGCGCCGCGCCGGTGGTCCTCGTCCTGCTGCTGCTCGCGATCATCGCGGGCGTCGCCGCCGCCGTCTCCACCGCATCGTCCGCCGACGCCGCCACCACGGCGACCGCCGACGACGTGACCCAGGGACAGAAGCTCTTCGCCGCCAACTGCGCCTCGTGCCACGGCCTCGACGCCCAGGGCACCACGGGCGTCGCCCCGTCCCTCGTGGGCGTCGGCGCCGCCGCCGTGGACTTCCAGGTCGGCACCGGCCGCATGCCGATGCAGGCCTCGGGCCCGCAGGCCATCGCCAAGCGCCCGCAGTTCACCCAGGACCAGATCAACCAGCTCGCGGCGTACGTCGCGTCGCTCGGTGCCGGTCCCGCCATCCCGACGGCCGAGCAGGTCGACCCCGCGCTGGGCGACCCCGCCAAGGGCATGGAGCTCTTCCGTACCAACTGCGCCATGTGCCACGGCTCCATCGGCGGTGGCGGCGCGCTCACGCAGGGCAAGTACGCTCCCAACCTCTGGGAGACCACCCCGACCCACATCTTCGAGGCGATGCTCACGGGCCCGCAGTCGATGCCCGTGTTCAACAACGCGAACATCGACCCCGAGGGCAAGCGCGACATCATCGCCTACCTCAAGGCGCAGGACCAGGGCTCGCCGGGCGGTCTCCGCCTCGGCTCCATCGGCCCCGTCGCCGAGGGCATGTGGGGGTGGCTCGTCGCCCTCGGACTCATCATCGCCAGCACCGTGTGGATCGGAGCCCGTTCTTCATGAGCACCACTGAGAACCCGACCTCGCACGAGTCGGCAGACAACGCGCCGGAGTCCTTCCAGGACCCCGGCCTCCCGTACCACCGCCCCCGCCGCGCGGACGTCGACCCCAAGGCCGACAAGAAGGCGGAGCGCCAGGTCGCGGCCCTCTTCGGCCTGTCGATCCTCGGCACGATCATCGCGATCGTCTCCTACATGACGCTCAAGATGGACGGCCAGATCGAGTCGATCCGTTTCACCAACATGGCGATCGGCTTCGGCATCTTCCTCGCCATGATCGGCATCGGCCTCGGCGCGATCCACTGGGCGAAGACCCTCATGCGCGACCACGAGATGGTCGAGGAGCGCCACGAGCTCCGCTCGTCGGACGAGGCGCGCGAGGGCGCGATCCAGAACCTCAAGGACGGCGCGGAGGACTCGGGCATCGGCGGCGTCAAGCGCCGCCCGCTGCTCGTCGGCTCGCTCGTCACCGCGATGCTCGCCGCGCCGCTCGCCCTCCTGTGGCCGCAGATCGGCAACATGGGCGCCAACTGGAACACCGGCGAGTTCGCGCACACCATGTGGCGCAAGGGCATGCGTCTCACGCGTGACCCCGAGGGCACCCCGATCAAGGCGTCGGACGTCACCATCGGCTCCGCGTTCCACGTGATCCCCGAGGGCCTCAACGACCTCGAGCACGGCAAGCTGGAGGAGAAGGCCAAGGCCGTCGTCCTGCTGCTCCGCCTCGACCCGCGCGACCTCAACCTCCAGCCGGGCCGCGAGGACTGGTCGTTCGACGGCATCATCGCGTTCTCGAAGATCTGCACCCACGTCGGCTGCCCCGTGGCGCTGTACGAGCAGCAGACGCACCACCTGCTGTGCCCGTGCCACCAGTCGACGTTCGACGTCGCCAACGGCGCCAAGGTCGTGTTCGGCCCGGCGAAGCGCCCGCTTCCCCAGCTGCCGATCGCGGTCGACGACGAGGGCTACATCGTGGCGCAGTCCGACTTCCACGAGCCCATCGGCCCGTCCTACTGGTCGCGCCTCAAGCACACGTCTGACGGGCTGTCGTCCGACGAGACCGACGGGAGCAGCCACTGATGGGCGCACGTCTCGACTCCGCCGCCGCGGGCACCGCGAACTACGTCGACGAGCGCACGTCGATCGGCGGCTTCTTCAAGTTCTTCGCGCGCAAGCTGTTCCCCGACCACTGGTCGTTCATGCTGGGCGAGATCGCGCTGTACTCGTTCATCGTGCTGCTGCTCTCGGGCGTGTTCCTGACGGCGTTCTTCGTGCCGTCGATGACCGAGGTCACGTACGACGGCCCGCTCGCGACCATGCAGGGCGTGGAGATGTCCGAGGCCTTCGCCTCGACGCTGCACATGTCCTTCGAGGTCCCCGGCGGCCTCCTCATGCGCCAGATCCACCACTGGTCGGCGCTGCTGTTCACGGCCGCGATCGTCACCCACATGGCGCGCGTGTTCTTCACCGGCGCGTTCCGCAAGCCGCGCGAGCTCAACTGGCTCGTCGGCTTCACGCTGATGATCCTGTCGCTCGCGGCGGGCTTCTCCGGCTACTCGCTCCCCGACGACGTGCTCTCCGGCAACGGCCTGCGCATCATCGAGGGCGTCACCCGCTCGATCCCGATCGTCGGCGAGTACATCTCGTACTGGATCTTCGGCGGCCAGTTCCCGGGCGAGATCCTCATCCCGAGGCTCTTCACCATGCACATCCTGCTGGTGCCCGGCCTCATCCTCGTGCTCGTCGCGCTGCACCTGTTCCTGGTGTTCCTGCACAAGCACACGCAGTACCCGGGCGGCGGCCGCACCCACAAGAACGTCGTGGGCCTGCCCCTGTTCCCCGTGTACACCGCGAAGGCCGGCGGCTTCTTCTTCGTCGTGTTCGGCATCGTCGCGCTGGTCGCGGCCCTGTTCACCATCAACCCGGTGTGGAACTACGGCCCGTACGACCCGTCGCCCGTGTCCGCCGGCACGCAGCCCGACTGGTACATCCTGTTCGTCGACGGCGCGCTGCGCCTCATGCCGGGCTGGCTGTTCGACGTCATCCCGATGGAGTGGGAGCTGTGGGGCTACACGCTGTCCCTCAACCTCCTCATCCCGGCGCTGATCATGCCGGGCCTGTTCTTCGGCTTCGTGGCGCTGTACCCGTGGATCGAGTCCTGGGCCACCGGCGACCGCGGTGAGAAGCACGTGCTCGACCGCCCGCGCAACGCCCCGGTCCGCACCGGCATCGGCGTCGCCCTCATCACGTTCTACGTGATCCTGGTGATGGAGGGCTCGAACGACATCATCGCGAACCTGTTCCACCTGTCGCTCAACGACCTGACGAAGTTCTTCCGCATCGGCATCTTCGTCATCCCGGCCCTCGCCTTCTGGATCACCCGTCGCATCTGCTTCGGCCTCCAGCGCAAGGACCGCGAGCTGGTCCTGCACGGCAAGGAGACGGGCCGCATCGTCCGTCACGAGCACGGCGAGTACGTCGAGGTCCACGAGCCCCTCACGGACCAGGAGCGCTGGATGCTCGTGTCGTACGAGGACATCGCCCCCCTCGAGATCGAGCCCGAGTACAACGACCGCGGCGTGCGTCGCAAGGGATACCGATGGGACCGCTTCAAGCAGCGCCTGTCGCGCATCTACTTCGAGAAGCGCATCTCCCCCGTCACCCCGGAGGAGCTCGCGGAGGCGCAGCACGCGCACCACTAGCACCACCGTCCAGGAGGGGCGTCGGTCTTCGGACCGGCGCCCCTTCGGCGTTCCCGGGGACGATGCGCGGTGCGGCTCGGGCGCTCCCCCGCCCCGCGCAACGTCCACCCGGAATTCCCTGGCAGCGGGCCCGGTTGTCAGGGGTGTCCCACACCGCTCCGCCCGCTAGGCTCGGAGCGTTCCCGGAAACCCGGCCGCGTCGCGCCCTGCGCCGCGGCCCGACCTTGGAGGAAGAATGGCCGACTACACGCTGCCGGACCTCTCGTACGACTACGGCGCCCTCGACCCCTACATCGCGGGCGAGATCATGGAGCTGCACCACAGCAAGCACCACGCCGCCTACGTCGCCGGCGCGAACACCGCCCTCGAGAAGATGGCGGGCGCCCGCGAGAGCGGCGACTTCGGCGCCATCGCGGGCCTCGAGAAGGCGCTCGCGTTCAACCTGGGCGGCCACACCAACCACTCGGTGTTCTGGACCAACATGTCGCCGGACGGCGGCGACAAGCCCGAGGGCGAGCTGGCGGCTGCGATCGACGAGCACTTCGGCTCGTTCGACGGCTTCCGTGCGCACTTCACCAACAACGCGATGACGATCATGGGCTCCGGCTGGTCGATCCTCGCGTGGGACACCCTCGGCAAGAAGCTCATCATCGTCCAGCTGTACGACCAGCAGGGCAACGTGCCGGTGGGCCTCATCCCGCTGCTCATGCTCGACATGTGGGAGCACGCGTTCTACCTGCAGTACAAGAACGTCAAGGCGGACTACGTCAACGCCTGGTGGAACGTCGTGGACTGGGCCAACGTCCAGGCGCGCTTCGCCACCGCGTCGGCTGCTCAGGGCCTCATCGTCGCCTGACACGCACCACGTCCGCGAGGGCGGTCTCCCGACGTCGGGGGGCCGCCCTCGCGGCGTTGCAGGGCGGTCCTCCCCCGCCGCCACCAGGCGCGACGCTACGGTGGGGGGCATGACGTCCTCCGCCTCCGACGCCGCCCGCCGGCGCCCCATGCTGTGGCTGCTGCTCGCGACGCTCGTGGTGCTCCAGTTCGGGTACCCGATCACGCTCGCCGGGACCGGCTGGACCGTCGTGTACCTGCTCGCCTACGTCGGCGTCGTGGTCTTCAGCGTCCACCGCGCCAACGCTGACCGCCGCCGCTACTGGCCGCTGCTGCTCGCGTCGCTGCTGCTCGTGCTCGGCGCCACGTGGTTCGCGTTCCGGCAGCACGACGAGACCGCCACGTCGGCCATGCTGATCGGCGTCGGGCTGCTGCAGCTCGCGCTGGTGGTCACGCTCGTCGGCTCGCTCGTGGATCCGCCGCCGCGGGCTCGCACCATCGACCTCCTGCTCGTCGCGGTGAGCGCCTACCTCCTCATCGGCGGCGTCTTCGGCGTGGCCTCCGCCCTCATCGAGCTCGCCAACCCCGGCAGCTTCCTCGACCCGAACGCCGCCGCCGGGGCGCTCACCTGGCAGGGGCTGCTCTACGGCTCCTACGTCACGCTCGCCACGCTCGGTTTCGGCGACATCGTGCCCGTGTCGGCGTGGGCGCGCTCGCTGTGGTCGTTCGAGGCGGTGCTCGGCACGCTGTTCGTCGCGGTGGTGATCGCGCGGCTCGTCGGCGTGGCCGGGTTCGCCGCGCGCGACACCCGCGGAGGCGACGCTACGGGCGGCTGACCTCTCCCTCCCCCACGTACGCCGCGAGATGCTCGCCGGTGAGCGTCGACCGGGCCGCGACCAGGTCCGCGGGCGTGCCCTCGAACACGACGCGCCCGCCGTCGTGACCCGCGCCCGGGCCGAGGTCGATGATCCAGTCCGCGTGCGCCATGACCGCCTGGTGATGCTCGATGACGATCACCGTCTTGCCGGAGTCCACCAACCGGTCCAGCAGCGCGAGCAGCTGCGCGACGTCGGCCAGGTGCAGGCCCGTGGTGGGCTCGTCGAGGACGTAGACGCCGCCCTTGTCGCCCATGTGGGTCGCGAGCTTGAGGCGCTGGCGCTCGCCGCCCGAGAGCGTGGTGAGCGGCTGGCCGAGCGCGAGGTAGCCGAGCCCGACCTCGACGAGGTGCCCGATCACCTTCGCGGCCGCCGGGTTGCGCGCCTCGCCCTCGGAGAAGAACGCGTGCGCCCGCTCGACGGGCATCTCGAGCACGTCGGCGATCGACAGCCCGCCCAGGTGGTACTCGAGCACCTCGTCGCTGAAGCGCCGGCCCTCGCACGCGTCGCACACCGTCGCGACCGTCTCCATGACGCCCAGCTCGGTGTAGATCATGCCCGCACCCTTGCACGCCGGGCAGGCGCCCTCGGAGTTGGCGCTGAAGAGCGCGGGCTTGACGCCGTTGGCCTTGGCGAACGCCTTGCGGATCGGGTCGAGCACACCCGTGTACGTCGCGGGGTTCGAGCGGCGCGATCCCTTGATGGGCCGCTGGTCGACGGTCACGACGCCCGCCTCCGCGGGGATGCCGCCGTGGATCAGCGAGCTCTTCCCCGAGCCCGCGACACCGGTGACGACCGTGAGCACGCCGAGCGGCACGTCCACGTCGACGTCGCGCAGATTGTTGGCGTGCGCATCGCGGATCGCGATCGCGCCCGTCGCGGCGCGGACGCCGTCCTTGAGCTCTGCGCGGTACCCGAGGTGGCGCCCGGTGAGCGTCTCCGAAGCCCGCAGCGCCTCCACCGAGCCCTCGAAGCAGATGGTCCCTCCCCCGGTGCCCGCGCCCGGCCCGAGGTCCACCACGTGGTCCGCGATCGCGATCGTCTCGGGCTTGTGCTCGACCACGAGCACGGTGTTGCCCTTGTCGCGCAGCCGCTCGAGCAGGCGGTTCATGCGGGCGATGTCGTGCGGGTGCAGGCCCACCGTCGGCTCGTCGAAGACGTAGGTGATGTCGGTGAGCGCCGATCCGAGGTGGCGGATCATCTTGGTGCGCTGCGCCTCGCCGCCCGACAGCGTGCCGGCGGCGCGGTCGAGCGAGAGGTAGCCCAGCCCGATCTCGACGAACGAGTCGAGCGTCTCCCGCAGCGACGCGAGCAGCGGCGCCACGGACGGCTCGTCGAGCGTACGCATCCACTCCGCGAGGTCGGAGATCTGCATCGTGGCCAGCTCGTCGATCGAGCGCCCCGCGACCTTCGACGAGCGCGCCAGCGCGCTCAGGCGCGTGCCGTCGCAGTCGGGGCACGTCGCGAACGTCACCGCCCGATCCACGAACGCCCGGATGTGCGGCTGCATCGCGTCGGGGTCCTTCGACAGCATCGACTTCTGGATCTTGGGGATGAGTCCCTCGTACGTCAGGTTGATGCCGTTGATCCGGACCTTCGTGGGCTCCTTGTGCAGGAGCGCGTCGCGCTCGCGCGCCGAGTAGTCGCGGATCGCCTTGTCGGGGTCGAGGAAGCCCGACTCCGTGTACATGCGCACCGCCCACCCGTCGGCCGTGTAGCCCGGGATGGTGATGGCGCCCGCGGCCAGGGACCGCGACTCGTCGAACAGCTGGCTGAGGTCGAGCTCGCTGACGCGGCCGGTGCCCTCGCAGCGCACGCACATGCCGCCCGTGACCGAGTACTCGCGGTGCTCACGTACGGTGCTGCCGTCCTTGCGCGTCACGGTCGCCGAGCCCGAGCCGGATGACGACGCGACGTTGAAGCTGAACGCCTGCGGCGGGCCCACGTGCGGCTCGCCGAGGCGCGAGTAGAGGATGCGCAGCATGGCGTGCACGTCCGTGGCGGTGCCGACCGTGGAGCGCACGTTGGCGCCCATGGGATCCTGGTCGACGATGATCGCCGTGGTGAGCCCCTCGAGCACGTCGACGTCGGGCCGCGACTGCGAGGGCATGAAGCCCTGGATGAACGAGCTGTACGTCTCGTTGATCATCCGCCGCGACTCCGCCGCGATCGTGTCGAACACCAGCGACGACTTGCCCGAGCCGGACACCCCGGTGAAGGCGGTGATCCGCCGCTTGGGGATGGTCAGCGAGACGTCCTTGAGGTTGTTCTCGCGCGCCCCCTCCACCCGGATGAGGTCGTGGGCGTCCGCGGCGTGCACGGGCTCGGTCATGGGGGGCTCCCGTCGGTGGGGACGATGCGACGGTCCCCATTGTGCCGCGCCCCGCCGACAGCGGCGGCCGGGGAACGCGGAAGCGGCCCGCCCCCTGAGGGGACGGGCCGCTTCGAGGCGATCCTGGGATCAGTGCGCGTGCTGGCCGCGCGAGAACTCCATGACCCAGCCGACCAGGCCGATGATTCCGAGCACGGCGGCCGGCGCCATGATCCACCAGCCGACGGCCAGGGCGAGGAACGCGAGGGCGGCGCCGGCGCCGCACACCAGCGGCCACCAGCTCCACGGCGCGAACACGCCCTGGAGGCCGGCGTCCTCCGAGATCTCGGCGTCGAGGCGGTCCTCGGCGCGCTTGCCGTGCCGCTTCTCGAGCATCTTGAAGTACACGGACACCATGGCGAACATGGCGCCCGTGAGGTAGATCGCGGTCACGCCCACGAACTCGGCCCAGTGGGTGAAGATCCCGTAGGCCGTGCCGGCGACGAAGAAGAACGCGCCGGGGATGATGAAGACGTTGGCTTCGGTACGCATCGGTGCTCCTCCTTACGCGACGGGCGCGTGGTCGCTGGCGTCGCGCTCGGCCTGGTGGTGGTCACGCGCGGCCGCACCGGGGTGGTGCAGGTCGAACGCGGGACGCTCCGAGCGGATGCGCGGGATGGACGTGAAGTTGTGGCGCGGCGGCGGGCACGAGGTGGCCCACTCGAGCGAGTTGCCGAAGCCCCACGGGTCGTCGACCGTCACCTTGGGCGCCTTGCGCGAGGTGAGGTAGACGTTCCAGAAGAAGGGCAGCGTCGACAGCGCGAGCAGCACGGCGCCGATCGTCGACAGCTGGTTCATCCAGGTGAAGCCGTCCTCGGGCATGTAGTCGACGTAGCGACGGGCCATGCCGTGCGCGCCGAGCCAGTGCTGGACGAGGAACGTGGTGTGGAAGCCGATGAACAGCATCCAGAAGTGGACCTTGCCGAGCGTCTCGTTGAGCATGCGGCCGGTGAACTTGGGCCACCAGAAGTAGAAGCCCGCGAACATCGCGAACACCACGGTGCCGAACACCACGTAGTGGAAGTGCGCGACCACGAAGTACGAGTCGGACAGCTGGAAGTCGAGCACCGGCGAGCTCAGGATGATGCCGGTGAGGCCGCCGAAGAGGAAGGTCACGAGGAAGCCGAGCGACCACAGCATGGGCGTCTCGAACGTGATCTTCCCTCGCCAGATGGTGCCGATCCAGTTGAAGAACTTCACGCCGGTCGGGACCGCGATGAGCATCGTCATGAACGAGAAGAACGGCAGCAGGACCGCGCCGGTGACGTACATGTGGTGCGCCCACACGGTCACGGACAGCGCCGCGATGGCGATGGTCGCGTAGACGAGGCCGTGGTAGCCGAACAGCGGCTTGCGCGCGAACACCGGGAAGATCTCGGAGACGATGCCGAAGAACGGCAGCGCGATGATGTACACCTCGGGATGGCCGAAGAACCAGAACAGGTGCTGCCACAGGATGGCGCCGCCGTTGTCCGGGTTGAACACCTGCGAGTGCAGGACGCGGTCCGAGCCGAGCGCGAACAGCGCCGAGGCGAGCGGCGGGAACGCGAGCAGCACGAGCATCGACGTCACCAGGATGTTCCAGGTGAAGATCGGCATGCGGAACATGGTCATGCCCGGCGCGCGCATCGTGACGATGGTGGTGATGAAGTTCACCGAGCCGAGGATGGTGCCGAAGCCGCCGAGCGCGAGGCCGAAGACCCACAGGTCGCCGCCGACGCCGGGCGAGTAGATCGAGTTCGACAGCGGCGCGTACGCGAACCAGCCGAACGACGCCGCGCCCTGCGGCGTGAAGAAGCCCGCCATGGCGATGACGCCGCCGAAGAGGTACAGCCAGTACGCCAGCATGTTGAGGCGCGGGAACGCGACGTCGGGCGCGCCGATCTGCAGCGGCATGATGAAGTTCGCGAAGCCAGCGAACAGCGGGGTCGCGAACAGCAGCAGCATGATCGTGCCGTGCATCGTGAAGAGCTGGTTGTACTGCTCGGCCGACTGCACGATCTGCATGCCGGGCTCGAACAGCTCCGCGCGGATCAGCAGCGCGAGCAGGCCGCCCACGATGAAGAAGAAGAACGACGTGATCAGGTACATGTACCCGATGGTCTTGTGGTCGGTGGAGGTGATCCACTTGATGACCAGGTTGCCGCGACGCGTGGTCGGGACGGTGATGGCGGCGGGGCGACGGTCGTCGCCGGCGGCCTCGAAGGGGACGGTGGCCATCAGGACTGAGCCTCCTCGTGCTCCTGGGTCAGCTGCACGACCTGGTCGCGGCTGTAGTCGTCGACGCCGATCTGGCCGGTGTAGCCCTCGGCGGCGAGGTCGGCCATGTGGGCGTCGTACTCCTCACGGGAGACGACCTTGACGTTGAAGAGCATGGACGCGTGGTACTCGCCGCACAGCTCGGCGCACTTGCCCTGGTACTCGCCCTCCTGCGTGGGGATCAGCTGGAAGGTGTTGGTCTTGCCGGGGACCACGTCCTCCTTGTAGAGGAACGCGGGCACCCAGAACGAGTGGATGACGTCGCGGGAGTTCAGCGTGAACTCGACGCGCTCGTCGACGGGCAGGTAGAGGGTCGGCAGGGTCTGCTCGACGCCCTCCTTGCCGGTGAGGGTCGCCTGGACACCCGGGTCGTACACGTCGTCGTCGACGTAGTTGAAGTCCCAGCTCCACTGCTTGCCCACCACGTTGATGTGGAGGTCGGGGGTGGCGGACGTGTCCTTGATCGCGGCGACGTCCTCGGCCGTGTACTTGAACAGCACGCCGACCATGAGCAGCGGCACGATCGTGTACATCAGCTCGAGCGGGATGTTCGCGCGCGTCTGCACGGGGAGCTTGTTGTCCCCCTTGCGCTTGCGGTAGGCCGCGACCGCCCACAGGATCAGGCCCCAGGTGATGACGCCGACCGTGAGGGCGGCGATCCAGGAGCCGTTCCAGAGGGTGATGATGCGACCCGTCTGGTTCGTGATGTCGGGGGAACTGGGGAGGGCGCCATTCTCGATGCCGTTGGCGCATCCTGCCAGGAGGGACGTCAGTCCCAGGACAGCGATGCCTGCCAGGGCTTTTCCGGGCACGCGGGGACGTGAAAGGTGGGACACAGCGGCAGTCTAGCGCGGAGTACCGTGATGCCATGCAGGCCGCACGTATGTTCCTGGATGCCAGTGGATCCTCACCTATGACGAACAGGACGCTCGAGGCGTTCCATGCCGGCCTCGCCGACGGCTGGGCCGACCCGTCGCGGCTCCACACCGAGTCGCGCCGCGCCCGCCAGCTGCTCGACGCGTCGCGCGAGGCGATCGCCGAGGCGCTGGGCGCCCGCCCCGAGCACACCCACCTCACCCAGTCCCCTCACGCCGCGCTCGAGCGCGTCATCGCGGGCGTGTTCACGGCGCGCCGCGGGCGCGACCGCATCGTCGCCTCCGCCGTCGAGCGCGACGCGACCCTGCACGCCGCGCACCACGTCAGCGGCGGGCGCGTCACCACCGTGGCGGTCGACGCGCGGGGCCACGTGGACCTCGACGCCCTCGCGGCGGAGGTCGAGGTGCCCGACGTCGCGCTGGCCGCGGTCCAGCACGCCAACCACGAGATCGGCACCGTGCAGCGCCTCGCGCGCGTCGCTGAGATCACGGCGGCGGCCAGGGTGCCGCTGCTCGTCGACGCGACCGCGAGCATCGGCCACGGACCCTCCCCCGCGCACTGGGACGCGCTGGTCGCCAACCCCGCGGACTGGGGCGGGCCGGCCGGCCTGGGCGTCGTCGCGCTGCGCCCGCAGACGCGGTGGCTGCCCGCCTGGCCCGAGGGCGACGACTGGGCGCCGGGCGGCGTGCTCGTGCCCGCGGTGCTGGCCGCCGCGGTCGCGCTGCAGGAGCGTCGCGAGCTGCTCGACGCCACGTCGCTGCGCCTGCACGGCCTGGTCGCCCGCGTGCGCGAGGCCGCGTCCGCCTGGCCGGGCGTCGACGTGGTCGGCGACCCCGACGAGCGCCTCCCCCACGTCGTGACGTTCTCGTGCCTCTACGTCGACGGCGAGGCGCTGCTGACGCGCCTCGACCGCGAGGGCATCGCCGTGGGGTCGGGCTCCGCCTGCACCACGAGCACGCTTGAGCCCAGCCGGGTCCTCGCCGCGGTCGGCGCGCTCAGCCACGGCAACGTGCGGATGGGCCTGCACCCAGGAGTGACCGACGCGGACATCGACCGGCTCGTCGCGCTGATGCCGCGCGTGATCGCGGAGCTGCGCGCGGAGGCCGGCGCGCCCGAGGTCGCCTGACGTGGCCGGCGAGGCCGTCACGGTCGACGCGACGGGGCTGCTGTGCCCGCTGCCCATCATCGAGCTCGCGAAGGCCGCCCGCGGCCGCGAGCCGGGGACCGTGCTCACGGTGGTCTGCACGGATCTCGCCGCCCGTGTCGACGTGCCCGCGTGGGCCCGGATGACGGGCCACGCGTTCGTGGGGGAAAAGAAGACGGACGGCGGGGCCGTGGCCCTCACCGTCCGTCTCCGCTGAGAATGCGACTCAGCTGAAGGAGTCTCCGCACGCGCAGGAGCTCGACGCGTTGGGGTTGTCGATGGTGAACCCCTGCTTCTCGATGGTGTCCGAGAAGTCGATCGTCGCGCCATCGAGGTACGGGACCGACATCTTGTCGACCACGACCTCCACGCCGTCGAAGTCGCGAACCGCGTCCCCGTCCAGCGCGCGCTCATCGAAGTAGAGCTGGTAGATGAGGCCGGAGCAGCCGCCGGGCTGCACCGCGAGGCGCAGCCGCAGGTCGTCGCGGCCCTCCTGCTCGAGCAGGCTCCTGACCTTGGCAGCCGCGGCATCGGTGATGACGACGCCATGGGCCTTGGTCTCGGTCGCAAGATCAGCCATGTGCGCCTCCTCTCTCTCGGGTTTCCGTGTCAAGCGTACGCCGCGGCCGGGATATTCCGAACCCCCGCCGCAAGATCGGTGGACGTGTCACCGACCAGGGGCGAGGCACGTCAGATATCGGTGCGCAGCAGAGAGTCGACCTCGGAGATCTCCAGGCGGCTCCCGGTGGCCGCGAGGGCCGCGCTCGCCGCGCGCACGCTGAGCTCGTCTCGACGCGCGATAGACCACAGCCCGACCATCGCCGCGCTCGGGTCGGCGCTGCCCTCCATCCGGGTGTGGAGCACCAGCTCCGCCGACCGTGGCGACGGACGCAGGCCCAGGAGACGGCCCGACCCGATGCGCAGCACCCCGCCGTCACGGAGCGCGAAGCCCTCCCCTGGGCGCCTCGAGCACTCCGCCACGTGCCACCCTCCGTCGACACGGGTGAGGCGCGCCCTCGCGCCACCGCCCTTGAGGAACGCAACCCGGCGCAGCATCAGGATGAGGCCGATGCCCCATCCCGTGGTCCAGGCGAACGCCAGGTACCAGTGCAGCCAGCCGCCGCGGTTGTCGGGCGCGTCCGGCGATCCGAGCTCGGCCGGCACCACGTCGCGGGCGACCAGCACCACCAACACCACGACCGGGAGCTGCGCCACGAGGCAGCCGGCCGCGCCGGCCAGCGCCTCCCGCCACCGACGCCGCGGCCCCACGAACGCGAGCAGGTCGACGGTGTCGCCGGGCGCGAACGGGTGACCGCCGCGCGCCGGGGTCGCGGCCGTCACCGGCGCGGGGTCCAGGTGTGCGCGACGCGACGGATCTGGTCGCCGAGCGCGCCCTCCCCCGGCTCCGCCTCATGCGCGGAGGCGACGCCCGCGGCCATCAGGTCGCGGCGCCCCACCGCGAGATGGGAGGTGACGGCGACGCACGGCACGCCCCGGCGGGCGGCCAGGGACGATGCGGCGGAGACGACCCCGTGATCGAGGTCCGACGCGGTGAGCCGCTCGGTGACGGCCACCACCACGTCGGCGTCGTGCGCGGCGGAGTCGAGGCCCGCGAGCTCCGCGGCGGCCGGCGCGGCGGGCACGAGCCGCGCGCCCATCGCGGCGAGCGCGTAGGCGAGCCCTCCGGCGGCGCCGGTACCCGGCTCGTCGGACAGCCGCGCGGGTCCGATCAGCGTGCGGCGCGCCGCAACCGGGTCGGCCTCCCGCGCGATGGCGGCCCACCTCTCCTCCTGGACCTGGGCGGCCTGGGCGAGCGCCGCATCGTGCTCACGGCCGTCCCGGACGGCCGCGCTCATGCCCGTGAACCCCAGCAGGGGGCGGTCCGAGCCCACGAGCGCCACGACGTCGAGGCGCGCGACCCCGGCGCGGGCGGCCTCGAGGCCGCCGCCCCACACGTCGACGGCGTCCCCCGCGGGCGTCTCGTCGCCGAGCGGCACGACGATGCGGCCCGTCTCCCCCGCCGCCGCGAGGCCCAGCAGCGCGGCGCTCAGCGCGCCCGGCTCCCAGCGCCCGCCCGAGGCCGGCGCGAGCACCGCGACCGTGCCCACGCGGCGTGCCCGTGCGCCCCCGACGGACCACGTCTCCCCCGCCAACGCATCGGCCGTCCGCGGGCCTCCCGCGGGGGTCGCGACGACGTCGAGCGCGACGTGCGGAGCGGCCGCGGACCAGGCATCTCGGACGATCCGGGCGGTCTGATCGGGGGCGAGGGTCCCGGAGTCCTGGCGGGGCCAGCTCTGGGCGGCGATGACGGCGCGCATGGCCTCAAGTGTGCCCTGCCGCGCGTGCGACAATGTTCGGATGACCCAGACCTTCACTGAGCCCTCGCCGTCTGCGCTGATGCTCCTGGGCGAGCGTCGCGACCCCCTGTCGGAGCGCGGGGTGGACTGTCCCGGCACGCTCCCGTCGCCGTCCGACCCGGACCTGGTCGAGCGGGCCCGCGCCGCGAAGGAGGCGCTGGGCGACCGCGCGTTCATCCTCGGGCACCACTACCAGCGCGACGAGGTCATCCAGTTCGCGGACGTCACCGGCGACTCGTTCAAGCTCGCGCGCGACGCAGCCGCGCGCCCGGAGGCGGAGTTCATCGTCTTCTGCGGCGTGCACTTCATGGCCGAGAGCGCCGACATCCTCACGTCCGACGCGCAGCAGGTCGTGCTGCCGGACATGGCCGCGGGCTGCTCGATGGCCGACATGGCGAACATCAACCAGGTCGACGACGCATGGGCGCAGCTCGAGGAGGCCGGCGTCGCCTCGCGCACCGTGCCCGTCACCTACATGAACTCGACGGCCGCCATCAAGGCGTTCTGCGGCGAGCACGGCGGCGTGGTGTGCACGTCCTCGAACGCCGAGGTCGCGGTGCGCTGGGCGTTCGACCAGGTCGGCGGCGTGGACGGCGACGGCAAGGTGCTGTTCCTGCCGGACCAGCACCTCGGCCGCAACACCGCGGTGCTGAAGCTGGGCCTCGGTCTCGACGACTGCATCGTCTGGGACCCCCGCAAGCCCCTGGGCGGCAACACCGCCGAGGCGGTCGAGGCGGCCCGCGTGATCCTGTGGAAGGGCCACTGCTCGGTGCACGGCCGCTTCCGCCGCGCGCACGTCGAGAAGTTCCGCGAGCAGGTGCCCGGCATCAACGTGCTCGTGCACCCCGAGTGCGCGCACGACGTCGTGACCGCGGCCGACCACGTCGGCTCGACCGAGTACATCATCAACACGCTGGACGCCGCCGAGCCCGGCTCGAAGTGGGTCATCGGCACCGAGCTCAACCTGGTCCGTCGGGTCGCCAACGCGCATCCCGACAAGGAGGTCCACTTCCTCGAGGACACGGTGTGCTTCTGCTCCACCATGAACCGCATCGACCTGCCCCACCTGGTGTGGGCGCTCGAGTCGCTGGTCGCGGGCGACGTCCCGAACGTCATCGTCGTCGATGACGAGACCCAGCGCCTCGCGAAGGTCGCGCTCGACCGCATGCTCGCGCTTCCCGCGCTCGCCCCCGCCAAGGACTGACCAGAAGGACGGATACGGGCCTCGGCCCTCACCACACATGAGCGACAACAACTCCCCCGAGACCGAGATCCCCGGCGTCGACACCGGCAAGAAGGGCCGCCCGACGCCCAAGCGCAAGGAGCAGGAGGCCGCGCGCCGCCGCCCGGTCATCGCCGACTCCAAGGCCGACCGCAAGGCGCAGCGCGAGAAGCAGCGCGTGCAGCGCGAGAAGGAGTTCCAGGCGATGCGCGAGGGCGACGAGCGGCACATGCCGCTCGAGCACCGCGGTCCCGAGCGCCGGTTCCTGCGCGACTACGTCGACGCGCGCACCGCGCCCGGCGAGTTCCTGCTGCCGATGTCGATCGTGTTCGTCATCCTGTCGCTGGTGATCCCCTCGACGAACTGGATGGGCCTGGCGCTGATCGCCCTCTTCTACGCGATCGTCCTCGGCGTCGCCGTCGACACGTGGCTCATGACGCGCCGCATGAAGAAGGCGTTCATCGCGAAGTTCGGCGAGCGCCGCGTCCCCCGCGGCTGGACGTTCTACGTCATCGCCCGCCACCTCAACATGCGTCGCTTCCGCGCGCCCAAGCCGGCCGTCAAGCGGGGCGAGTACCCCGTCTGACCGCACCAGCGCGTCGTCCACGAGAGCCCCGGGCCGCCGCCCGGGGCTCTCGTCGTCCCCGGGCATCCGTGCCAGCACCCATCCGCCGGGGCGCCGCTCGTGCCTATCGTGTGCCAGGGGCACGATGCGACGGGGGGCGTGGCATGAGGGTGCTGATGATCACGGCGGACATGGGCGGCAACGTGCCGCCGACCCTGGCCGTCGCCGACGCGCTGGTCGCGCGCGGTCACGGGGTGGCCGTCGCGGGACTGCCGCCCGGGGGCACGGCGCTGCCGCGGCGCGAGCTGGCCGCCGCCACCGCCGTCGCGGCGGCCGTGCGGGGCGAGGGGACCGCGTCCGGCGACCTGTCCGCGCTGCTGCGCCTCATGGGCGGGCGCGCGACCACGGCCGCCACCCGCGCCCTGGTGGAGTCCGAGCGGCCCGACGTCGTGGTCGCGGACTGCATGCTGCCCGCGCCGCTGCGAGGGGTGCTCGACGCCGGTGCGCCCACGGCGGTGCTGTTCCACACGTTCGCCTCGTACTGGACCGACCGGTTCGACCGGGGCCCGGCGGGCGTCGCCCTCGCCGCGCGCCGCCTGCGGCCCGCGACGCTGTGGCGCGAGGCGGGACTGCGGCTCGTGGCGACGGATCCCGGGCTCGACCCGGGCCGCGACGGTCGCCGCCTCGCCGACGCCGTGTGGACGGGCACCACCGAGACCGGCGCGGAGCGGGCGCCCCACGACGGCCCGCCTCGGATCCTCGTGTCGCTCAGCTCGACCGGCTGGCCGGGGATGCTCGACGTCTACCGGCGCATCGTCGCGGCGCTGGCGGCGCTGCCCGTGACGGCCGTCGTGACGACCGGCCGGGTGGACCTGGGCGGCGAGGTGCCCGCCGCGGCGAACGTCGATGTGCGCGCCTTCGCCGACCACGCGGAGCTGCTGGCCCGCACCGACCTCCTCATCGGGCACGGCGGCCACTCGACCACGATGAAGGCGCTCGCGCACGGGGTCCCCGTGCTCGTGCTGCCGATCAACCCGACCGCCGACCAGCGCATGCTCGGCGACGCGCTCGCGCGCGCGGGCCTCGGGAGGGTGCTGCGCAGGTCCGCCCGGCCCGAGGTCGTCCGCGACACGGTCGAGGCGATGCTCGCCGACGGCGGTCTGAGGTCCCGCGCCGAGGCCGTCGGGACCCGCATGCGCGGCATGCCGCCGGGTGCGGACGTCGCCGCGGAGCGCATCGTCGCCCTCGCGTTCGCGCGCCGCTGAACCGGGCCGCCCGGGCGACCCGCGCATCGTCCCTCCCCTAGGGTCGAGGCATGGTCAACTATCGATACCTGGGCAACTCCGGCCTCAAGATCACGGAGCTCACCTACGGCAACTGGATCACCCACGCCTCGCAGGTGGAGAACGATCAGGCGAAGGCGTGCGTGCGCGCGGCGCTCGACGTCGGCATCACGTCCTTCGACACGGCGGACGTCTACGCGAACACCGCCGCCGAGGTCGTGCTGGGCGACGCCCTCAAGGGCGAGCGTCGCGAGAGCCTCGAGATCTTCACCAAGGTGTTCTGGCCCACCGGCCCCGGCGGCGCCAACGACATGGGCCTGTCGCGCAAGCACATCATGGAGTCCATCAACGGCTCGCTCACGCGCCTCCAGACCGACTACGTGGATCTCTACCAGGCACATCGCTTCGACTACGACACGCCGCTCGAGGAGACGATGAGCGCGTTCGCGGACATCGTGCACGCGGGCAAGGCGCACTACATCGGCGTGAGCGAGTGGACCGCGGACCAGATCCGCGCGGGCGCCGCGCTCGCGAAGGAGCTGCGCATCCCGTTCGTGTCCTCGCAGCCGCAGTACTCGATGCTGTGGCGCGTCATCGAGGACGAGGTCGTGCCCGCGTCGCAGGAGGTGGGCGTGTCGCAGATCGTGTGGTCGCCCGTCGCGCAGGGCATCCTCACCGGCAAGTACAGGCCGGGCCAGCCCGCCCCCGCCGGCTCGCGCGCGACCGACGAGAAGTCGGGCGCGAACTTCATCCAGCGGTTCATGAGGGACGACATCCTCACGCGCGTCCAGGGCCTGCAGGTCATCGCCGACGAGCTGGGGCTGACCATGGCGCAGCTCGCCATCGCGTGGGTGCTGCAGAACTCGAACGTCGCCGCCGCGATCATCGGGGCGTCGCGTCCCGAGCAGATCGTCGACAACGCCAAGGCGTCGGGTGTGGAGATCCCCGCGGAGCTGATGACGCGCATCGACGAGGTGCTCGGCGACATCGTCGAGCGGGACGCCTCGAAGACCACCGAGGCCGGCCCGCGCTCGCGCTGAGCCGACAGGACGCACACGAAGGCCCCGGGGGGATCCCCGGGGCCTTCGCTGCATCAAAGGAGAAAACAATGCTTGTACGCCTGGCAGGTGCGCACGTGGGGTGAACGCCTGGGCGCGCGGCCGAGTTCCCGCGTTCGCCGGACCCCGGTGCGGGCCGATGCCGACGTGCCCGACCGGGGCCGGCGGGGCGGGCGCACACTGGAGCCATGGACGTGCTGCGGGATCGCGACGATGCCGGCGCGCGCCTCACGTGGCTGCTGTCGCCGCTCGTGGCGCAGGGCGATCCGACGAGCGCCGTCGTGCTGGGGCTGCCCCGCGGCGGCGTGCCGGTCGGCGCCGCGATCGCGCGGGGGCTGGGCCTGCCGCTCGACGTCGTGGTGGTGCGCAAGCTCGGCGCCCCGGGCAACCCGGAGTACGGCTTCGGCGCGGTCGGCGAGGGCGGCATCCGGGTGCTCGACGAGGCGGCCATGGGGATGCTCGGCGTCACCGACGGGGACGTCGCGGCGATCGAGGCGCGCGAGCGCGCCGAGCTCGAGCGACGCGTCGCGGCGTACCGCGAGGTCCGGCCGCGCGTGCCGCTCGCCGGGCGCACCGCGATCGTGGTGGACGACGGGATCGCCACCGGCGGCAGCGCACGCGCCGCGGCGCTCGTCGCGCGGGCCGGCGGCGCGTCCCGCGTGATCGTGGCGGCCGGCGTCGCGGCACCGGACTCCCTGCACGCGCTGATGAAGGACGGCGCCGCGGACCTCGCCCTCGCCGCGCTCATCCCCGATGAGATGCTCGCGGTGGGTCGCTGGTACCTCGACTTCACCCAGACCCCGGAGGACCGGGTGATCGCGCTGCTGCGCGAGGCGGCCGGGAGCTGAGGCGTCCGGGATCAGCGGCGCGGTCGCGACGCGATGTCGAGGATGCGCGCGGCCGCGGGCGACAGCCGCCGCCGCGGGTCCCACACCGCCGCGAGCGGGCGCGACAGCGACGGCCCGTCGACCGGGACGCGGATGAGCCGTCCGGCGGCGACGTCGTCGTGGACGGCGCGCTCGCTCAGCGCCGCCACTCCCCCGCCCGCGAGGATGGTCGCGCGTATGGCGGCCGTCGTCGAGAGCTCGGCCGCCGGGGCGACCACGGTTCCCGGACCCAGCACCGACTCGAGGGCGCGCTCGAGGGTCCGGCGCGTACCCGAGCCGGGCTCGCGGCTGACCAGCGGCGTGCGTGCGACCTCCGCGGGCGACACCGCGGTGCGCCTCGACCACGGGTGCCCCGGGGCGACCACGAGGACGACCTCGTCGTGCGCGACCACGAGCGTCGCGAGGCCCTCGGGCGGGTCCGGCGTCTCGACGAAGCCCAGGTCGTCCGCGCCGGAGCGGATGCGCTCGGCGACGGTGACGCTGTTGACCGCCGTGAGCTCGACCTGCGCGGCCTCCGGCTCCGCCGCGTACGCCACGAGCCAGCCCGGCAGCAGGTGCTCCGCGACCGTGAGGCTCGCGCCCAGGCGGAGGTGGGCGGCGCTGTCGGCCCGCAGCGACGCCACGGCGGACTCGAAGCCGTCCATGTGCTGGAGGACGGCGGCAGCCCACCCGGCCACCATCACGCCCTGGTCCGTGAGCGCGGTGCCGCGTGCGCTCCGCGAGAACAGCGACAGCCCCCAGCGCCGCTCCATCGCACGCATGCGCTGCGACACCGCCTGCTGGGAGACGCCGAGCGCGTGCGCGGCGCCCGTGAGGCTCCCTCGCTCCTCGACGGCCGCGAGCATCCGCAGCTCCTCGATCGACGTCCCCGCCATGCCGCCTCCGTCACAACCTGCGCTTGTGGTTCGCCATGATTCTCGCACTACCGGCGACCAGTGGGACTTGGAAGGCTGTGGTCATGGCCCGCTCGCGCACCGTCCCCGTCCCGCCCAACTGGTTCGCGGTCGTGATGGGCACGTCGATCGTCGCGACGGGCGCGCACTCGCTGCCGGTGCGGCTTCCCGGCCTCGACGCGCTCGCATGGGCCGCGTGGGCGCTGGCCGGAGCGGTGCTCGTGGCGGCGCTCGCGGGCACCGTCGCTCACGTCCGGCGCGAGCCCGGCGCGGTGCGCGGCTACCTGCTCGATCCCGGCGTCGCGCACTTCTACGGCGCCCCGGCGATGGGACTGCTCGCCTTCGGCGCCGCGACGCTGCTGGTCGCCCCGCCGCTGCTCGGCTCGGCCGCCGTCGCGATCGACGGCGCGCTCTGGATCGTGGGTACCGCGCTGGGCCTCGCGACCGCGGTCGGCGTGCCGGTGCTCGCGTTCACGCGGCACCGGGTGGGGGCCGATGCGGCGACGGGCGCCTGGCTGATGCCCGTCGTGCCGCCCATGGTCTCGGCCGCCACGGGGGCGCTGCTGCTGCCCCACCTCGACGGCGCCGCCGCGCAGACGATGGCGCTGGCGTGCTACGCGATGTTCGGCGCCTCGGGGCTGGCGGCGTTCGCGATCATCCCTCAGGTGTGGTCGCGCCTCGCGCATCACCAGCGCGGCGACCTGCGCACGGTGCCGACGATGTGGATCGTGCTCGGTCCCCTCGGTCAGTCCGTGACGGCGGTGGGGCTGCTCGCCGATCACGCCGGGCCGGCGCTCGGGATCGCTCCCTCCACGTTCACGCTGTTCGCCCTGCTCTACGGCGTGCCCGTGATGGGCTTCGCGCTGCTGTGGCTCGCGATCGCGGCCGCGGTGACGGCGATGACCGCGCGCGAGGGGCTGCCGTTCTCGCTCGCGTGGTGGGCGTTCACGTTCCCCGTCGGCACGATGGTGACCGGCGCATCGTCCCTCGCGGGGCACACCGGGGCCGCGGCGGCCTCCGTGCTCGCCGTCGCGCTCTTCGCGCTCCTGCTCGCGGGGTGGGGCGTCGCGTCCGCCGGGACGGTGCGCGACCTGAGGTCGCGGCGCGTGGGAGGACTGAGCCTCCCGAGCACGCCCGTCGCGGCCCGATCCTGAGGACTGGGCGTCCCGACCGGGCGAGGCGGGGCGGGGTCAGGCGCGGGTGAGCGCCTCGTTGAGCCGCGCGACCCACCACGGGCCCCGGTAGACGAACGCCGTGTAGACCTGCAGCAGCGTCGCACCGGCGGCGAGCACCGCGCGGGCGTCGTCCTCCGAGGAGATGCCGCCCACGCCGACGAGGCACATGTCGGGGCCCACGCGCCCACGCAGGCGCGCCACGATCTCGAGCGCGCGCGGCAGCAGCACGGGTCCGGACAGGCCGCCGGGGCCGCGGTCGTGGGAGATGGTGGTGTTCGAGGCGACGATGCCGTCGAGGCCCAGCTCGAGCGCGAGGTCGGCGACCGCGTCGACGTCCTCGTCCGCGAGGTCCGGCGCGATCTTCACGAGCAAGGGCACGCGGCGGTCCGTGACGGCCTCGTCGGCGGCCGCGCGCGTGGCGGCGAGGATCGGGCGCAACGTCTCCACGGACTGGAGGTCGCGCAGGCCCGGCGTGTTGGGCGAGGACACGTTCACGACGAGGTAGTCGGCGTAGCGCGCGAGGCGGCTGGCCGAGTACGCGTAGTCCGCGGCGGCCCCCTCCGCGGGCGTCGTCTTGTTCTTGCCGAGGTTGACGCCGAGGACGATGCGGCGTCCGGCCTTGGAGGCGCGCAGGGCCTCGAGGCGCTCGGCCATCGCGTCGGCGCCGGCGTTGTTGAAGCCCATCTGGTTGCGCAGGCCCTGGACGTCCTTCTCGCGCCACGAGCGCGGCTTCGGGTTGCCCGGCTGCCCCTTCGGCGTGACGGTGCCCACCTCGACGAAGCCGAAGCCGGCCGCCGCGAGGCCCGTGACGGCCTCCGCGTCCTTGTCCATGCCGGCCGCGAGGCCCACCGGGCCGGGGAACGTCAGCCCGAGCGCGTGCACCGCTCCCGCGGCGTGGGGACGCGCCACGAGACCCAGCGCGCGCATCGTCCGGAACGCCCAGGCGCCCCGCCCGATCGAGGTCACGCCGAAGCGGTGGGCGACCTCGGCGTCGACGTGGGACAGGACGTGGCGATAGAAGGGGACGTACACGAGTCCCAAGGTACCGGGGCTAGGCTCGACGGCATGACCTCACTCACCACCACCCAGGATCAGGTCGCGTCCGTCGAGGCCGACGCCATCATCGTCGGCTGGACCGCGGACGGCACCGTCGCAGCCCACCCCCTGCTCGCCGACGAGGCCCGCGCGGCCATCGCGGCGAACGCCTCGCTCCTCGACGCGTCGTCGAATACCGGCAAGGTCACCGTCGTGCCGGGCACCGGCACCGCGGCCCGCCGCGTCGTGGTCGTCGGCATCGGCTCCGGCTCGGACGCGGACCTCCGCGCCGCCGCGGGCGAGGCCGCGCGCCAGGTCGGGAGCAAGGCCGCGACCGTCGTCGTGGCGCTGCCCGTCGCGTCCGACGCGGACGCGGTCGCGATCGCCCAGGGCGCCGTGCTCGGCGCGTACACGTTCACCGACTACAAGTCGGACGTCGAGGACCAGGTCGACACCGCGTGGATCGTCGCCGGCGCGTCCGACGCCGCGATCGAGCGCGCCTCGATCCTGGTGCAGGCGACCGCGGGCATCCGCGACCTCGTCAACACCCCGCCGCTCGACCTGTACCCGGGCTCGTTCGCCGAGATCGCCGAGCAGCTCGGCGCCCAGACCGGCGTCGACGTCGAGGTGTGGGACGCGAACCGCCTCGCGAACGAGGGCTTCGGCGGCATCCTGGGCGTCGGCATGGGCTCGTCCCGCCTCCCGCGCCTCGTGCGCGTGTCGTACAAGCCCGAGGGCGCGAAGCAGCTCGTCGCGCTCGTGGGCAAGGGCATCACGTTCGACACCGGCGGCATCTCGCTCAAGCCGTCGAAGTCGATGGAGACCATGAAGTCCGACATGACGGGCGCCGCCACCGTGCTGCACACCGTCATCGCGGCCGCCCGCGCCGAGCTCCCCATCGCCGTCACCGCGTGGCTGTGCCTCGCGGAGAACATGCCGTCGGGCACCGCGCAGCGCCCCTCCGACGTGATCCGAATCTACGGCGGCCAGACGGTCGAGGTCCTCAACACCGACGCCGAGGGCCGCCTCGTCATGGCGGACGGCCTGGTGAAGGCGCGCGAGGAGGACCCGGACGTGCTGCTCGACGTCGCGACCCTCACGGGCGCGCAGGGCATGGCGCTCGGCACCCGCACCTCGGGCGTCATGGGCACCCCCGAGATCCGCGACGAGATCGTGTCCCGCGCGGGCGAGGTCGACGAGGCGATGTGGGCGATGCCGCTCCCCGAGCACCTGCGCGAGTCGATCGTGTCGAAGATCGCGGACCTGCAGAACATCGGCGACCCGCAGGGCGGCGGCATGCTGTCGGCGGGCCTGTTCCTGCGCGAGTTCGTGGGCGGGACCCCGTGGGCGCACCTCGACATCGCGCGTCCGGCCTACAACGAGGGCAAGGCGTGGGCGGAGAACGTCGCCGGCTCGACCGGCCACTCGCTGCGCACCCTGTTCCACTTCCTCGAGGAGCGCGCCCAGGCGTGACGCGTCGCTGAACGGAAGGAAGGCCCGGTCCCCGCGAAAGGGGCCGGGCCTTCTCGATTCCCAATGACAAATGTGACAGAAGTGAAAGGCCGGGCGCGCGCGGGGCCCGCCAACGGCGGTCCCACGCGCCCCACCCGTCACTTATGTCATTGGGAATCGTCAGCCCAGGGACTTGCGGTGCTTCTCGTTCCACTCGCGCATGCGGGAGGGGTAGCCCGACAGGTTGACGTCGAAGGCCGGGAGGGAGAGCTGCTGCGCGAGCTTGCGCGCCGTGGCCTCGTCCGGCACGCGGCGCCGGGTCCACTCCCCCGTGTCCGCGACGATCACCATGGTGGTCTGCGTGACGCGCGTCGGGGGCTCGATGAACGCCTCGCATCCGGAGTGCGACGCGACGAAGCCCTTGAGGTGCGCGATGGTCTCCGCCTTCGCGTCCCTGCCGCCCGATGAGGGCGCCGAGGCAGCCTTGGACTTCGACCTCCAGGAGAACAGACCCATGTGCCCAGCGTAGTCACCGGATGGGACCTTGGGCGCTAGCGCCATGCGGTTCGTGCGCGCCGTGCACCGTGGCAAGATGGGCCGTACAGACATCCCTTACAAGGAGATCCCATAGTGTCCGAGTCCACCCCACGCTCGTTTGATGTCCTCATCCTCGGCGGCGGGTCGGGCGGCTATGCCGCCGCCCTGCGCGCCTCCCAGCTCGGCCTCCAGGTCGGTCTGGTCGAGGAGGCCAAGGTGGGGGGTACGTGCCTCCACAACGGCTGCATCCCGACGAAGGCGCTGCTGCACGCCGCCGAGCTCGCCGACAACGCCCGTGAGGGCGAGAAGTACGGCGTGAACAGCACCCTCGAGGGCATCGACATGCTCAAGGTGAACTCCTACAAGCAGGGCGTCATCGACCGCCTCTACCGCGGCCTCCAGGGCCTCGTGAAGTCGCGCAAGGTCACCGTCATCGAGGGCCACGGCCGCCTCGTCGGCCCCGACACCGTCGAGGTGAACGGCGAGCGCTACACCGGCACGAACATCGTCCTCGCGACCGGCTCGTACGCCCGCTCGCTCCCCGGCCTCGAGATCGGCGGGCGCGTCATCACGTCCGACCAGGCGCTCGGCATGGAGTGGGTCCCCCAGCGCGCGATCGTGCTCGGCGGCGGCGTCATCGGCGTCGAGTTCGCGTCCGTGTGGAAGTCCTTCGGCGCCGACGTCACCATCGTCGAGGCGCTGCCGCACCTCGCCCCGAACGAGGACGAGGCGCTGTCCAAGGGTCTCGAGCGCGCGTTCCGCAAGCGCGGCATCAACTTCAAGCTGGGCGCGCGCTTCCAGAGCGTCACGCAGTCCGATGCGGGCGTCGTCGTGACGCTCGAGGGCGGCGAGACCCTCGAGGCCGACATCCTGCTCGTCGCCGTCGGCCGCGGCCCCCGCACCGCCGACCTGGGCTACGAGGAGCAGGGCATCCGCGTCGACCGCGGCTTCGTGCTCACCGACGAGCGCCTCCACACCGGCGTCGCCAACATCTACGCGGTCGGCGACATCGTCCCCGGCCTCCAGCTCGCGCACCGCGGCTTCGGCCAGGGCATCTTCGTCGCCGAGGAGATCGCGGGCCTCGCGCCGCAGGCGATCGTCGAGTCGAACATCCCCCGCGTGACCTACTGCGACCCCGAGGTCGCGTCGGTGGGCCTCACCGAGGCGAAGGCGGCCGAGCAGTACGGCGCCGACAAGATCCAGGCGCTCGAGTACAACCTCGGCGGCAACGGCAAGAGCCAGATCCTCGGCACCACGGGCTTCGTCAAGCTCGTGCGCGTCGTCGACGGCCCGGTCGTCGGCGTCCACATGCTCGGCGCCCGTGTCGGCGAGCAGATCGGCGAGGCGCAGCTCATCGTGAGCTGGGACGCGCACCCGGAGGACGTCGCACCGCTCATCCACGCCCACCCCACGCAGAACGAGGCCCTGGGCGAGGCGCACCTTGCGCTCGCCGGCAAGCCCCTGCACGCGCACGACTGATCCGACACGACTGAGGAACAAGAACCCATGAGCAACGACGTCACCCTTCCCGCGCTCGGCGAGTCCGTCACCGAGGGCACCGTCACCCGCTGGCTCAAGCAGGTCGGCGACACCGTCGCCGCCGACGAGCCCCTGCTCGAGGTCTCGACCGACAAGGTCGACACCGAGATCCCGTCGCCGTTCGCCGGCACCCTCCTCGAGATCCTCGTCCAGGAGGACGAGGAGGCCGAGGTCGGCTCGGTGCTCGCGCGCATCGGCGAGGCCGGCGAGGCTCCCGCCGCCGCCGCGGCACCCGAGGCCGCCGCCCCCGCGGCTCCCTCCCCGGCCCCCGTCGAGGCGCCCGCGCCCGTCGCGGAGCCCGTGGCCGCCGCCCCCGCCCCCGTCGCGCCCGCCGCCGGTGGCCGCGACGTGACCCTGCCCGCCCTGGGCGAGTCGGTCACCGAGGGCACCGTCACCCGCTGGCTCAAGGCCGTCGGCGACTCCGTCGAGGCCGACGAGCCGCTGCTCGAGGTCTCGACCGACAAGGTCGACACCGAGGTGCCGTCGCCGTTCGCCGGCGTCGTCACCGAGATCCTCGTGCCCGAGGACGAGATCGCCGAGGTCGGCGCGGTCCTCGCCCGCATCGGCGAGCCCGGCTCCGCCCCGGCTCCCGTGGCCGCCGCACCCGTCGCCGCCGCACCCGCGGCCCCGGCCCCGGTCGCCCCCGCGGCGCCCGCCCCCGCGCCGGTCGCCCCGCCGGCTCCCCCGGCCC
>NZ_BBLZ01000005.1 GCF_000971195.1 Demequina soli | reverse complement strand
GAGCAGGTCCAGCACCGTCACCTCGACATCGGGCCGGGTGGCGACCGTCAGCCGCACGAAGTTCGCCCCGATGAACCCCGCCCCACCCGTCACCAGCAGCCTCATCGGGCCACCTCGGCGGCGCGCTCGCGCGCGAGCAGGTCGAGCAGGTACTGCCCGTAGCCCGACTTCACCAGGCCGGACGCCCGCGAGCGCAGCTCGTCGTCGGTGAGGAAGCCGCGGCGCCACGCGATCTCCTCGGGCGCGCCGATCTTGAGGCCCTGACGGCGCTCGACGGCCTGCACGAACTGGCTGGCCTCGAGCAGCGAGTCGAACGTGCCCGTGTCGAGCCACGCCGTCCCGCGGGGCAGCACCTCGACGTGGAGGCGGCCGCGGTCGAGGTAGTGGCGGTTGACGTCCGTGATCTCGTGCTCGCCGCGCGGCGACGGCCCGATCGACCTCGCGATCTCGACCACGGAGTTGTCGTAGAAGTACAGGCCGGGCACGGCGAACTCGGAGCGCGGCCGCTCGGGCTTCTCCTCGAGCGACAGCGCGCGGCCGTCGGGGTCGAACTCGACCACGCCGTACGCGCGCGGGTCCGCGACGCGGTACGCGAAGATCGCGGCGCCGTCGACGTCCGCGAAGCGCTGCAGGTGCAGGCCCAGCCCGGGCCCGTAGAAGACGTTGTCGCCCAGCACCAGCGCGACCTTCTCGTCGCCGATGAAGTCCGCGCCGATGGTGAACGCCTGCGCCAACCCGCGAGGCTCGGCCTGCGCCGCGTACTGCAGCGACACCCCGAACTGGGATCCGTCGCCCAGCAGGCGCCGGAACTGCGGAAGGTCGTGCGGCGTCGAGATGACGAGGATCTCGCGGATCCCCGCGAGCAGCAGCGTCGACAGGGGGTAGTAGACGAGCGGCTTGTCGTAGACGGGCAGGAGCTGCTTCGAGACCCCCTGGGTGATGGGGTGCAGGCGCGTCCCTGAGCCGCCCGCGAGGATGATGCCACGCATGGGCGCAAGTCTGCCGTGCCGGGACGATGCGGCGCCACCGCCCTCGCGCCCGGCCCGCCCGCGCATCGTCCCCGGCACCGCGGCGTGTCACGAATGTTAAATGTGTGCGACAGCCGGGGCATCCGGGACCACCAGCGCATACATTGGCGAGTGTGAACGAGTTTCCGCCGCCCATGGCCGCCCCCGAGCACACCGTCGAGGCCTTCACCTGGCACTTCCTGCACGAGATCAACTTCGGGCAGGGTGTGGACCTCTACCGCGCGTCGACCAACGACAAGTACATGGCGCTCGCGCGCACGGTCCGCCACTACCTGGCGGCGCGCTGGCTCGTGAACCTCCGGCGCCAGTACGAGACGCAGTCCAAGTCCGTGGCGTACCTGTCCGCGGAGTTCCTGCTGGGCCCGCAGCTCGAGAACAACATGCTCGCGGCCGGCCTCGAGGACATCGCGGCGCAGTCGCTGCGCAACCTGGGCGTGGACCTCGAGGAGCTGCGCGGCGTCGAGGTCGAGCCGGGCCTCGGCAACGGCGGCCTCGGGCGCCTCGCGGCGTGCTTCATCGACTCGCTCGCCACGCTGAACGTGCCGTCCGTGGGCTACGGCATCCGCTACGAGTACGGCATCTTCCGCCAGACCTTCGTCGACGGCCAGCAGGTGGAGAAGCCCGACAACTGGCTCGCGATGGGCTCGCCGTGGGAGATCGCGCACCCGGAGCTCGCGGTCGAGGTCGGCTTCGGCGGCCACGTCGAGGACGAGGGCGACACCCGCGTGTGGACGCCCGCGTGGTCCGTGCTCGGCGTGCCCTACAACTACATGGTCCCCGGCTACCTCAACGGCCGCGTCAACACGCTGCGCCTGTGGAGCGCGGAGGCGACCAAGGCGTTCGACCTCAAGATCTTCAACGCCGGCGACTACGCCGAGGCGGTCCGCGCGCAGACGTTCGCGGAGAACATCTCGAAGGTGCTGTACCCGGAGGACTCGACGCCGCAGGGCAAGGAGCTGCGCCTGCAGCAGCAGTACTTCTTCGTGGCGTGCTCGCTGCGCGACTTCATCGAGACGGTGCTGCCGGAGGACTTCGACCTGCACCGCCTGCCCGAGCGGATCATCTTCCAGCTCAACGACACCCACCCCGTCATCGCCGTGCCGGAGCTCATGCGCCTGCTCATCGACGAGAAGGGCTGGGAGTGGGACGAGGCGTGGGCCGTCACGCAGCAGGTGTTCGCGTACACGTGCCACACGCTGCTGCCGGAGGCGCTCGAGGTGTGGTCGGTGGACCTGCTGGGCCGCCTGCTGCCGCGCCACCTCGAGATCATCTACCGGATCAACGAGGAGTTCCTCGAGGAGGTGCGCGCGGCCTTCCCCGGCGACGAGCTGCGCGTGCGCCGCATGTCGATCATCGCCGAGCAGCCCGAGCGGGCGGTGCGCATGGCGCACCTCGCGACGGTCGCCGGCGCGAAGGTCAACGGCGTCGCGGAGCTGCACTCCGAGCTGCTCGCGGACAAGGTGCTGCACGACTTCGCTCAGATGTGGCCCGAGAAGTTCACCAACGTCACCAACGGCGTCACGCCCCGGCGCTTCGTGCGGCTCGCGAACCCGACCCTGTCGGGCCTCATCACCGAGGCGATCGGCGACGGCTGGGTCACGGACCTCGAGCAGCTGCGCGGCCTCGAGCCGCTCGCGGACGATGCGGAGTTCCGCCGCCGCTTCCGCGAGGTCAAGGGCCACAACAAGCGGGTGTTCGCCGAGACGCTGTGGGTGCGCGACGGCCTCGAGCTCGCGGGCGACGCGCTCGTCGACGCGATGGTCAAGCGCCTTCACGAGTACAAGCGCCAGAGCCTCAAGCTGCTGCACATCGTGTCGCTGTACGAGGGCATCACGTCGGGCCGCGTGCCGCTCGAGTCGGTGACGCCGCGCACGTTCGTGTTCGGCGCGAAGGCCGCGCCCGGCTACGTGCGGGCCAAGGAGACCATCGCGCTCATCAACGCGGTGGGCCGGACCATCAACGGCGACGAGGCCCTGCAGGGCCGCCTCAAGGTGGTCTTCCCGCCCAACTACAACGTGACGCTCGCGGAGCGCCTCATCCCCGCCGCCGACCTGTCCGAGCAGATCTCGCTCGCCGGCAAGGAGGCCTCGGGCACAGGCAACATGAAGTTCGCGCTCAACGGCGCGCTCACCATCGGCACGGACGACGGCGCGAACGTCGAGATCCGCAAGCTCGTGGGCGACGAGAACTTCTTCCTGTTCGGCATGACCGAGCCGGAGGCGGCGGCGCTGCAGGACGCGGGCTACGACCCGGGCTCGTACTACGAGTCGGACCCGCAGCTCAAGGCGGCGCTCGACATGATCGCCTCGGGCGCCTTCACGGACGGCGAGCGCGGGGGTCCCGCCGGGTCGATCTTCTCGAGCCTGACCGAGCGCGACCGCTTCATGGCGCTCGCCGACTTCCGCTCGTACATGGCCGCGCAGTCGCGCGTCGAGCAGGCGTACGCGGACCCCGAGGGCTGGAGCCGCTCCGCGGTGCTCAACGTGGCTCGCAGCGGCTTCTTCAGCTCGGACCGCTCGATCCGGGACTACCTGGACCGCATCTGGCACGCAGCCCCGGCCGACCAGGGCTGATCCTGAACGATTCCCAATGACGTTTGTGACGGATGTGACGGGGCACGCCCCGTCACATCCGTCACAACTGTCATTGCCAGTCGGGCTCACTCCCCGGGCGGGAACCCGTCGAGCGCCGCGAACGGCTCCGCGTCGACCGGCACCCCCGCGATGCGCAGGATCGCCGCGAGCGTCCACGGCTGATCGGGGGTGTCGGCGCGGCCGTCGACGTTGTCCGCCTTGTGCAGCAGGGGGTCCTTGCCGGGCGTCCAGCCGGGGTCGGTCGCCAGCCACGAGCCCGGGTCGCCCCTGAGCAGCCCCGCGATGGTCGCGCAGACGAGGATCGAGCCGACCTTCCCCAGGTGCCGGCCCTTCGGGGCGCCGCCCGCCTCGGTGAGGACGTAGAGCCACAGCGAGTCCCGCGCGGGGTCGATGGTGATCGGCGCGATGCCCAGGTGGCGGGCGACGTCGCTGCCGGACGGCAGGCCGAGCCGCCAGCCGCGCTTGAGGTTGCGCATCGGCAGCAGCGAGGGTCGCTCGGGCAGGGACACGAGCGCGTTGGACACCTTGGCGTCGATGCGGTGCGCGCGCTGGGGGAAGCCCGCGTCCGCGACCGAGCTGACCATGGGCAGGAACCAGTCCCACTGGACCACGTTGCGCAGCAGCAGCGGCCGGTGGCCCCGCAGGTCGTCGGGGTGCTCTCCGGGCAGGAACACCGGCACGTGCGCGGACAGCCCGCGGTGCAGGTTGGTGCGGTACTCGGTGCGGATCATCGAGTGCCCGAACCGGTAGGCCGCGGCCGAGAACTCGACCGGCATGAACGGCTGCGCCTTCCACGAGTAGACATCCGGGAAGCCGAGCGTGACGGTGCGCCGCCCCGCGGCGTCCGGCGGGGAGACGGTCAGCGCCTGCGCCCACACGTCGGGGTCGCACACGCGCCGCAGGAAGTCGTGCCACACGATCCACTGGTAGAGCCGGCGCAGCGTGGTGCGCGCCTGACCGAACGCGGCGCGCCGATCCGCCCCGCGCGCCACCGCGCGGTCCATGAGCGCGTTGTGCGCGAGCAGGAACGCGACCTGGAGCTGGCTGACGATCACGTTCTCGTCGTTGCGCGGGTCGCCGATGATCGCGATGCCGCGCGCGTTGCGCTGCAGGTCGGCGAAGAACCGCGGATCCTTCGCGGTGCCCGCGCCGGGGATGCGGACGGCACGACCGTGCGCATCGTGCGCCCGTCCCAGCACGAACCGCCCGCCGTCGAACAGGTACGGCTGGTCGTCGGGGCCGCGGCCGTAGAGGTTGTCAAGGTCGAGACGCGGGGTGCGGAAGTTGAGCAGGCCGTTGGGGTCGTTGGCGCGGACCAGGCTGGACGCGGGGTCGAACGTGATGTCGTGGTCGACGAACTGCCCGAAGTACGTGTAGCCGGCGGGGATGGGTCCGTCGAACGAGTCGTGGTCGCCGGCGCCCTTGGCGATCGCGGCGGCGGTACGGCCGGGCCGCTCGATCATGGTCTCCGCGAGCGCGGTGAACCGCGTGGTCGCCTCGGCGTCGGTCATGTCCTCGGGCGGCCACGCCGGCAGGTCCGGGAAGAGCCGGCCGAAAGGCCCCTGGTAGAGGCGCGATCGTGGCGCGAGGGCCGAGATGGGTTGGTCGCCGTGAGCCATGAGAGCCCCCTCACATACGGCGCGCGGGCCGGCGCCGCCTCGTTCCTTCCACCCTGCACCCGGGCATCGGTGGGCGGCAACCGGGCGGAGACCCGCGCCGCGGGACTGCCCCACCCGTCCCACCCGTCACATGTGTCATGGGGAGTCGAGCGCGACGCGCGCCGCGACGAGGATCCCGTCGACCCCGGCCTCGAGCTGCACGAGCGTGGCGCGGAAGTCCTCGAGCCCGCCGTACCAGGGGTCGTCGATGTCGAGCCGGGCCTCGTCCGCCGGGCCGTCGAGCGCGGGAGCCTCGGGGTCGAACTCGCGGTACATGCGCACCACCGGCCGGTCGGTGAGGTCGCGCAGGCGCCGCGCGTGCGCGGAGGTCATCGCGAGCACCAGGTCGGCGATGCCGAGGTCGCCGGTCGTCACGCGCCGGGCCGCCCGCCGCGGGACGAGGTAGCCGCCCTCGCGCAGCACCGCCGCGGCCCGGCGGTCGATGGGGTTGCCCTGCTCCTCGGCGCTCACACCCGTCGACCACACCTGCACCTGCCCGTCGAGGCCGGCATCGGCGGCCCGCGCCTTGAGCACCACCTCGGCCATCGGCGAGCGGCAGATGTTGCCCGTGCAGACGGTCATGATCCGGTACGGCGAGGCCATGCCACCATCATCACGCCGACGGGCCCTTGCGCGCGGCCCAGCGGATGGTCCCCCGCGCGGACGCCCGCCGCCACGCGTCGCGGTGCGCCTCGAGCGCGTGTCCCGCCCGCGCGTGCTCGCCCGCCACGAGCACGCCGTACGTGAACGACGGCGCCCGTGCGTCCTCGGCGCGGGTCGCGGCGGCGCGCAGCCGCTCGGCGAGGGCGGCGGCGTCGCGGTGGGTGCCCAGCGCGTCCTGCACACGGTCCATGCGCCGCGCGAGCCGCCGCGCGTCGCGCCCGTAGACGGGGGCCACCGCCTCGGCCGCGTACCGTGCGCGCTTGGCGGCCTTGCGCGCCTCGTGGAGCGGCTCGGCGCGGTCCGCGGCGGGCGCCGCGAGCGCGGCGGCGTGACGTCGCGCCGCCCGGCGGTACGCGGCGCGGACGTGACGGCGCAACTCGGGCCCCGCAGCGCGGGACGCGCGCGGGGACAGCGGAGGGTCGGCCGCGAATGCCTCGACCGCGCGCAGGAGCTCGAGGTAGCGCCGGTCCGACATGAGCGTGACGGCGGCGCGCCACGCCTCGTGCTGCTCGGCGTCCGTGCCGGCGACCAGGTCCTCGCGCACCGCGCCCACCACCAGCCCGCCGGGCAGCGCGTCGAGCGCCGCGGCGAGCCGGTCGCGCCGCACCTCCGCGTCGCGCGCGGCGCCGAGCACGCCCGCCCACCAGCGCAGCTCGTCGCGCAGGGGCTCGGTCGCCTCCCGGTCGAGCAGCGGGCGGAACGTCGCGAGGGCCGCGCGCAGGCGCCGCGTGGCGACCCGCGACTGGTGCACCGCGTCGGGCAGGTCGCGCCGCACGTCGGGGTCGAGCCGCACCAGCCGGTCGGCGTGCTCGCGCACGTACGCGGCCAGCACGTCGCCGGCCGTGGGATCCGCGGGCGGCGGGGCGGGCGGCGCCTGGCGCGTCACGCCGAGGGCGCGGCCGGCCTTCGATTGGGACGATGCGACGCGCGCCCCCGCGTCGAGCAGCGCGCCGACCACCGCGGCGAGCAGCGCATCGTCCCCGCCCGTCGCCTCCGCCTCGACCTCCTCCCACTCGGACCGGCCCTCGTCCCCGAGGACGGTCGCCTCCACCGCATCCCGCGCGACGACGGCGAGGGACTCCCCGGACCCGTCGCGCAGGTCGAGGACGCGGCGGCGCGTGACGAGGCGCGCCACCGGGACGAGCGGCTCGCCCAGCGCGACCCCCTCGACCAGGGTCGCGAGCGCGGCGGGGGCGCGGTCCTCGACCGGATCGGCGGCCGGGTCGAGCGGCCGGTGGATCTCGGTGCGCGAGCCGTCCGTCGCGGGGAGCTTGAGGTGCCAGCCCGCCTCGTCGTCGCCCGTGCGGCGGCGCAGCGTGACGCCGCGGCGCAGGAGGCGCAGGCCGGCGGTGTCGTGGTAGATCGCGTCGAGGCGCTGCGGCGGGAGCTCCTCGGCGGACGCGATGCCGCCCGCGCGGAGCGCCGGCACGGCGGCGAGGTCGGGCGGCTCCCAGCCGGCGGGCGCCTCGAGGGTCACCTCGAGCTCGCGATGGTCGGTCATCCTCCCGGTGTAGCAGGCGTGACCGGCCCGTGCCGGATCAGCGGGAGTCGCGCCCGCGCAGCCGGTCGATCTCGCGGCGCTCGCGCTTGGTGGGACGGCCCGCGCCGCGGTCGCGCACGCCGAACGCGGAGGCCAGCTCCTTGGGCGGGGGCGGCGGGCTGTGGTCGAGGTAGGCCGCGGCCGCGACGGGCGCACCCACGCGCTTGGTCAGCAGCTGGCGCACCTCGACGATGCGCACGCGCTCGCCGCCGCGGACCTCGACGGTGCTGCCCAAGCCGACCTTCTGCGCGGGCTTGGCGCGCTCGCCGTCGATGCGGACATGGCCAGCGCGGCACGCCGCGGTCGCCTGGGAGCGCGTCTTGTACAGGCGCACCGCCCACACCCACGCGTCCACCCGTACCGACTCCGCCATCCGACGAGGGTACGCCGGGGCGTCCGCCGCCGACGCATCGTCCCTGGGACGGTCCTACCCTGAGGCATGGACACCGTGCTCGAGGTCATCGGCTGGGCGGGCACCATCCTCGTGGTGGTGTCGCTGACGCAGTCCCGCGTGATGCGGTTCCGGTGGCTGAACCTCGTCGGCTCGCTGCTCGCGACCCTGTACAACGGCGTGATCGGGATCTGGCCGTTCTTCGCGATGAACCTCGCGATCAGCCTCATCAACACGTACTGGATCGTGCGCCTCAACCGCGAGCGCCACGATCCGGGGGTCTACAAGGTGATCCCCATGGATCCGGAGGACCCGTTCCTCCAGCACGTGCTCGAGGTCCACGCCTCCGACATCGCGGCGCACCAGCCGGACTTCGCGAGCCGCGCGCTCGGCACGCAGCGCCGGGCGACCTTCCTTGTCACCCGCGGCGACGAGGCCGTGGGTGTGGTCGCGGTCCGCGACGAGGGGGGCGGGACGGGCCTGGTCGAGCTCGACTGGGTCAAGCCCCGCTTCCGCGACTTCACGCCGGGGGAGTTCGTCTACCGGGACTCGGGGGCGCTCACGGCCGCCGGGTTCCGCCGCGTCGAGATCGAGACGCGGCCCGAGCTGGACCGCGTGTACATCCGCAACGTGGGCTTCCGCACCGAGGGCGGCCGCTGGGTGAGGGACCTGTAGCCGCGCTCCGATTCGCTCAGCACGGTTTCGCACCGGACTGCGCGGCGTGTCGGTCGGATCCGGGCAGTACGCGCGGCGTGTCGCGGCCGTTTCCGTGCCCAGCGAACGCGGCCGGCATCCGACCACGCGGCCGCGCCGCACGTGACAGACTTTGCCGGTGAACCACACCGTCCATTTCGCCTCCGACAACTACGCCTCCGTCCACCCCGAGGTGATGGCCGCCATGGCCGCCGCCAACGAGGGCCACGACGTCGCGTACGGCGCGGACGCCGCCACCGCGGCGTTCGACGCGGCCGTCACCACCACCTTCGGCGACCACGCGCTCGGCTTCCCCGTCTTCAACGGCACCGGCGCGAACATCGTGTCGCTCATGGCCCTCAGCCCCCGTTGGGGCGGCATCGTCGCTTCGGAGCACGCCCACATCAACGTCGACGAGAACGGCGCCCCGGAGCGCGTCGGCGGGCTCAAGATCCTGCCGCTCCCCTCGACCGACGGCCGGCTCGCTCCCGACCAGCTCGCGCGCTACGCGGGCGACCTCGGCGACGCGCACCGCGCCCAGCCGCTCGTGCTCTCGGTCACGCAGTCCACCGAGCTCGGCACCGTCTACTCGGTCGAGCAGATGGCCGACCTCACCTACGCGGCCCACGAGCTGGGCATGCGCGTCCACATGGACGGCGCCCGCATCGCCAACGCGGCCGCCGCGCTCGGGGTGTCCCTCAAGGACGCGACCGCCGGCGCCGACGTGCTGTCCTTCGGCGGCACCAAGAACGGCGCGATGCTCGGCGAGGCCGTCGTGATCCTCGCGGAGGACCTGCGCGGCTCGCTCGGCCACGACCTGCCGTACCTGCGCAAGTCGACCATGCAGCTCGGCTCGAAGATGCGCTACGTGTCCGCGCAGCTGGGCGCGCTGCTCGCGTCCGTCGACGCCGCCGGCGACCCGCTGTGGCTGCGCAACGCGCGCCACGCCAACGCGATGGCGGCCCGCCTGCGCGCGACCCTGGCCCCGCTGGCCGAGGCGGGCGCGCTGCGCTTCACGCAGGCCACCGAGTCCAACGCCGTGTTCGTCGAGCTGCCCCGCGCGGCCGCCGACACGGTGCGCGCCGACTTCCGCTTCTACGACTGGCAGCCGGGCGTCGCGCCCGACAGCGTCGAGTGCCGCTGGATGTGCGCGTGGGACACCCGCGAGGAGGACGTCGACGGCTTCGCCGCCGCGGTCGCCCGCGCGCTCGAGACGGCCGGAGCCCGCTGATGGCCGCGGCCTGCCCCTGCGGCTCCGGCGCATCGTTCGCCGACTGCTGCCGGCCCTACCTGCGGGGGCAGGCCGACGCGCCCACCGCCGAGGCGCTCATGCGCTCGCGCTACACCGCCTTCGTGCGCCGCGACGCGGCGTACCTCGCGTCCACGTGGCACCCGTCCACGCGCCCGCTCGACGTCGCCGAGGGCCTCGACGAGGTCGAGTGGCGCGGGCTCGAGGTCCTCGGCACCGTGCGAGGCCTGGAGGGGGACGATGCGGGCACCGTCACCTTCGTGGCGCACCACGCCACGGGCGTCCTCACGGTCGGTCAGCACCGTGAGACCAGCCGCTTCGTGCGTGAGGACGGCCGCTGGCTCTACGTCGACGGAGATGTCAGTTAACACTCGGTGAACATTGAATGTCCTGGTAGTGAACGGGATGGACGCGTCATGAGGTGCCGAAAGGGCCGCCCAGGAGGCGCCTCATGACGATGTGCCCACACATCACCCCGCGGAACCCGTCAGAATGGTGCCCGTGACCGAGCCCCTCCTCCTCGTGGTTGTCGTCGCGACGGCACTCGCATTCGACTTCACCAACGGCTTCCACGACACCGGCAACGCCATGGCGACGTCCATCGCCACCCGCGCGCTCAAGCCCAAGCAGGCCGTTCTCCTGTCCGCCTCGCTCAACCTCGTCGGCGCGTTCCTGTCGCTGACGGTGGCCGCGACCATCGCCAAGGGCATCGTCGACGCTGACGTCGTCACGCTCGGCGTGGTGCTCGCCGGCCTCGCGGGCGGCATCGTCTGGAACCTGCTGACCTGGCTTTTGGGCCTACCATCGAGCTCCTCCCACGCGCTCATCGGCGGCGTCGTCGGCGCCGTGCTCGCGGCGGCGGGCACCTCGGGCGTCCTGTGGGACGGGCTGCTGTCGAAGGTCCTCATCCCCGCGCTGATCGCCCCCATCGTCGCGATCGCGGTCGCGACCGTCGGCACGCTCCTCGTCACGAAGTTCACGCAGGACATCAAGCAGGAGGACAACGAGCGGCTGTTCCGCTGGGGCCAGATCGGCTCCGCCTCGCTCGTCTCGCTCGCGCACGGCACCAACGACGCACAGAAGTCGATGGGAATCATCCTGCTGGCGCTCATCGCGGGCGGCGCCGTGCCCGAGGACTCCGGCGTCCCGTTCTGGGTCATCCTCGCGTGCGCCCTCGCGATGGCGCTGGGCACCTACCTGGGCGGGTGGCGCGTCATCCGCACGCTCGGCAAGGGCCTCGTCGAGCTCGAGTCCCGCCAGGGCATGGCCGCCGAGACCTCGTCGGCCGCGGTCATCCTGCTGTCGAGCCACTTCGGCTACTCGCTGTCCACCACGCACGTCGCCACAGGCTCGATCCTCGGCTCCGGCGTGGGCATGAAGGGCGCCTCGGTGCGCTGGTCGGTCGCGGGCCGCATGTTCCTCGCGTGGCTCATCACGGTCCCGGCCGCCGCGATCGTGGGCGCGCTCGCGTACGGGCTCGGCGCGGTCGTCGGCGGCGGCGCGGGCTCGTTCGTGGTGTTCGCCGCGCTGGTCATCGTCTCCGGCCTCATCTGGTGGGCGTCGCGCAGGGACGCGGTCGACTCGCGCAACGTCAACGACGACTGGAAGCCCAAGCAGGACAACGAGTCGATCCTCGCGGAGTCGCTCGTCGAGCACGACATGAAGCTCATGCGCACCTCCAAGAAGGGCAAGCGCCGCAAGCTGGGAGGCAACCGATGAGCGCGTACGTCGAGTGGGACGCCCTGGGCAACATCCTGCTGTTCGGCCTGATCGTCGGGGCCGGGCTGCCGACGCTCTTCGCGCTCGGTGTGCGCGCGATCGCGGGCCCGCATTCGCGCGACGCGGACGGGAACCTCCCGCTCGGGCGCCGCGTCGCCGCGGTCTTCTGCTTCGGCGTCGCGATCCTCGCGGTCGTGGGCGCGATCGTGTTCATCGCCGCCGGCGGCCACTGAGCCCGTGGTCGCGTCCGTGAGGTCGGCGCGCGCCGCCGCGCCCGCCGACGTCCCCGCGCTCGTCGAGCTCGCGGCGGCCACCTTCCCGCTCGCATGCCCGCCGAGCGCCGACCCCGTGGCGATCCGCAGCCACATCGCCACGCGCCTGAACGCCGACGCGTTCGTGGCCTGGGTCGCCGACGCCTCCGCGACCCTCATGGTCGTCGACGGCGCGGGGCGCCTGGACGGGTACGCGCTGGTGCTCACGGGACGATGCGGCGACGCCTCCGCGGCACCGTCGCTCGCGGCACAGGGCGTCGACACCGCGACACTCCACGAGCTGTCGAAGATCTACGTGCGCGCCTCCGCCCAGGGCGGCGGGGTCGCCCCGGCGCTCCTCGAGGGCGCGCTCGCCGCGGCCGTCGAGGCGCACGGCGCGCTGCCGACATGGCTGGGCACCAACAAGGCGAACGCCCGTGCGCAGGCCTTCTACGCGCGCCACGGCTTCGCGGTCGTCGGCGGGCGCACCTACGTCGTCGGCGGCCAGGAGCACGCCGACGTCGTGATGCTGCGCGCCTGAGGCGACCGGCGCATCGTCCCCCGTCACGGCGGCGGGCGCGACCCCGCGGCTACGAGAAGACGCGCACCACGTCGGGCACCAGGTCCGAGAACGAGTCGAGCGCGTGGATCGAGCGCACCTGCGCGGTGCCCGTGCTGGTCGTGAGGTCGATCATGCTGCCCCCGCCCAGGTAGATGCCCATGTGGTAGATCCCGCCGGGCGCACGGCTGCCGTTGGGCACGAAGAAGACGAGGTCGCCCCGCCGCGCCTGGCTGAGCGCGACGTGCTGGTAGTCGCCCTCGTACAGCGCGTGGGTCGAGCGGAAGCCCGCCCCCGAATGACGGACCACGTCGGTGCCGGCGGTCGGCATGCCCGCGGCGAAGAGCGCCTGCATGACCATGCCGGAGCAGTCGGCGCCGTCGCGCGGGCGGCCCGCCCCGCCCCACACGTACTCGGCGCCGATGTAGGTCCGCGCGACGTCGATCATGATCTCGATCCGCTCGGCCCGGGTGGAGGAGCGATCGGCGACCATCGGATGCGTGTAGCTGCCGAGCGAGGACCAGCTCGACTCGCTCAGCCCCATGGCCAGCCACGTCCGCTTGTCGACCACGCCCGTGACGCGGAGGCCGTGCCTGCCCTGGAAGCGCCGGACCGCGTCGACGGTGGTCGTGTCCATGGTCTCCCAGCGGCTGCCGAGGCCCAGCCGTCGCTGGACGGCCTTGACCTTGTTGCCGTTGCGCCCCGGCGCGAGGTCGTAGCCTCCGCCAGGCTGGCTCACCGACGCGATCGGCTGCAGGTAGCCGCTCCTCGCGCGGTACGCCACCGTCGGACGGACGGTGAGCGTGCGCGTCGTGGCTCCCGCGAGGACCTTGGTGGCGGGCACCACGACCCGGTAGCCGTACGTGTCGTGGCCGTTCGCGTACCACCGGGTGTCGCCGCCCTTGAAGGTGAAGGTCACGGTGTCGGACGCGGTGGCGCGGGTCGCCTTGCGAGCGACGGTCACCCAGCGCCCGTCACGGCGGAGCTGCAGCAGGACGTCGCGGCCGTAGGCGCGCGACACCGTGACGCTGCGCGTCCAGGTGGTGCCCGCGGTCGCGCGCAGGTCGCCCGAGGGGGCCCAGTCGTGGGTCGAGGTGGCGGGCTTCGCGTACCGCGCGGTGACGGCCGTGCCGCCGAGGCTCACCGTGACGCGGCCGCCGTTGGCGACCGTGCGGTCGAGCGCGACCGTCCAGGTCTGCGCGCCGCGGACGTCACGCGCGAGCGTCGCGCTCGCACGGGTGGTGGTGCGCGTGCCGCCGTTGGAGACGTAGGTGACAGTGGCGACGAGGCCCCCGTCGGCGAGCGAGTCGACGTCGCCGGTCGAGACGAACCGCGCCGTGCCCGTCACCCGCAGCGCCGTGGTGCTCACGACCGTGCGGGTCACGCTCACCGAGCCCTGGGTCACCACGATCGGGTCGGGAGCCGGGGCGGGGTCCGTCGACGGCGACGGGGTGGCCGAGGGCTCCGCCGAGGGCGAGGCGGTCGGGCTCGGCGTCGAGCCGGACGCCGGGGTCGCCGGCATCGGGGTGGCGGAGGGCGTCGGCGAGGCGGAGGGTGTCGGGGTGACGGAGGTGACCGGCACCGCGGTCGCGGTCGGGTCGGCGGCCGGGTCCGCGGCGCTCGCGTCGGACGTCGCCGCCGGCACCAGCGCGACGGCGATCACCGCCGCGACCAGCATCGTCGCCACGCGGCGGACGCCGCCTCCGCCGCGCGTGAACGCGCGCGCCACCTCGATCATCGGGCCCCCTCAGCCGTTGTCCTGGCACCCGTGCGACCGGGTGGGACGCGCCCCGTCCCCTGCGCCGGCATGCGGTCAGGGAGACGCGTCCACGATAGGCACCCGATCCCGCGGGATGCGCGTCGAGACCGCGACGCGCGCGGTGGGGACCGCGATGCCGGTCAGTAAACCTAGCGGATACGGCACCCCATGACAGGCGGCGACACGGCTCAGGCGAGCAGGTCGCGCAGGGGCGCACCGGGAGCGATCGCCCCGGCCTGCGCGAGGCGGATCGGCGCCGACGGTGCGGGCGAGCCGCGGACCAGGGGCTCGCGCGCGACACGCCCGGCCGGCGGATCTCTCCCGCCGTCGCTCCTGGACAGGCCGGGGCCGGCTCAGTTGCAGGAGGGACGCGCGGACGGTCCGACGTGGAGCTCGAGGCCACATCAGCCGCACAGATATATAGGAGAAGGCCCCCGGGATACCCGGGGGCCTTCTCTGTGGTGGGCGGTTCGGACAATCCCGCTACCTGGGGTGACACCCAGGGCCGGATGTCCGTTTCCCACGGCGGGCCGGGCGATTTCCCACGGGTGACCGCCTCGACGGGCGCACCGCGAGCACTCCCGCGCGCCACGGCCCTGAACCCTCGACGTCCTGAGACCGCTGCTCCGGCTTCGACCGCGACCCTTGACTCTGTACGTCCCTTATTCAAGGATAGAGCCATAGTCTTGAACAAGAGATCGGGGGCGTCGAGGATGAGCGAACACTCCGGACAGCCCGGCGAGTGGCCCGCGGTGAGTGACGAGGACGTCCGGTGGACCCTTCCCGCAGAGCTCGAGGGTCGCGTCGCCATCACTGACGTGGTCCGACTCGAGGCACGCCCGTACCGGGCCGCGATCGCGCCGACGATCGCCGACCTTGACCCCTACCGGTACCTGACAGCAGCACGCGCCGACGACGCGGCGTCCGCCGCAGCGGAGATCTCCGCGTTCGACCGCGATGTGGCGGACCTGCCGGTACCGATGCCCGCGGTGCTGCTGCGTACCGAGTCCGCCTCGAGCTCCCAGATCGAGCACCTCACCGCGAATGCACGCAACCTCGCGACCGCTGCACTGGGCCTGAGGGCAGGCGAGAACGCCGAGGTGGTCGCGGACAACGCCGCAGCAATGCGTCGCGCCCTAGATCTGGCCGGTCCGCTCACCCGCGACCAGATCCTCTCCATCCACGAGACTCTGCTCCGCCGCAGCGATCCCGAGATCGCAGGAAGCTTCAGAACGGGCCCCGTATGGATCGGCCGACCCGACCTCAGCCCGCATGGTGCCGACTTCATCCCCCCACGTTGGGAACGCGTCGAAGACTCGGTGAGCGACCTGGTCGCATTCGCCGCACGCCGCGACATGAACGGCCTGGTGCAGGGCGCGCTCGCACACGCACAGTTCGAGACCATCCACCCGTTCGCCGACGGCAACGGGCGCACCGGACGCGCCATCGTCCATTCGATCCTCCGCGCGACGGGCTTCGCCCGGCACACGACCGTGCCCGTGTCCTCCGGACTCCTCGGCGACACCGGCGGATACTTCCGCGCACTCACCTCCTATCGCGAAGGCGACATCGACCCCATCGTCGCGACGTTCGCCGGCGCGGCACGGCGCGCGGTCGCCAACGGCCGTCAGCTCGCCGCCGACACCGCCGCCATCCACGAGGAATGGCAGCGAGCCATCCGCGCCCGACGCGATTCCGGTGCCTGGCGACTCGCCGATCACCTCTTCGCGCAACCCGTCGTCAACTCCGCCTACGTCGAACGGTTCCTCGGCTCCTCACGCCAGGGCGCGTTCAACGCCATCGCCACGCTCGTCACCGCAGGCGCGCTCCACCACGGCAGCGCCGACCGCCGCAACCAGGTCTGGCACTCACGCGAGGTCCTCGACGCCATGGACGCCTTCGCTGCGCGCGCGACGCGCCGGAACCTGGGCTAGACGCCCACGGTCAACCGATCTTGGGGCAGACCCCGTAGGTGTAGGCGGACACGTTGTCGTTGGGCGCGGTCGTCGCCGCAGCCAAAGGGGAAGCACCGAGTAGGGCGAACATGACGGACAGGACCGCTGCCAAGAGGTGCCACACCGTCTCCCTGAGCTGCACGATCAACGTCCCGCCCGATTGCCTAGGACTCGGGTGAACAGCTCGCGGTCGAACGCCACACGCCGCCGGAGCGACCACGCCTCCGCCTCGGCGACGGCGTCCTCGAGCAGTCCAAGAAGCTCGGCACGCGGCTCCGGCGAAGGTCTCAGCCCATCGGCGCAACGAGTTCCACCTCCCCGGAGGCGAACTCCTCGTGGTGAGACGCCGTCGACCCGAATTCGGTCCAGTCCCATGCCAAGCCCGAGAATCCAGTGAGCCTCAGCCCCCTACCGGTTGAGGTGAGCTGCGGTTCCCCAGCGAACGTCAGGACGAGTTGGCCATCGAGCTCAAGGACCAGCGCTCCTTCGCTGGCCTCGCTCCTCGTCAACCCGAAGAGGTTGTCGTACGGTCGCCCGAACCATCCGTTGGGGAGGATCAGTCCGGAATAGCCAACCGTGGCGAAGAAGTCGCGGACCTCAGCGACGATGTCGTTGTTGGTCATCACGGCACCAACCAGGACGAGTCGACGCGTGGAATATAGACCTGACTGCCCCCGCCAAGAAGTGATCCACCGCCCCCGATCGGCTGCGATGCAGCAGCGCCCTCGTAGATCGTGGTTCCTGAAGGGACTCGGATCGTCGCAACACCTGTTGCCGAGTTGCCCCACGCCGGATTCAGCGCGCTGTCCAACTGGGCTTGAAGAGGCCCGCTCGGTTTCACCCGAGACCAGTACGAACCGAGCGGGCCAGCCTTGCCGCCGTACGCGCGATACAGGGTGGTCGCCTCGCTGAGCTCCGACATCGTGTACGAGGAACTCCGGAAGGTGCTCGCCACCTCGCCGGCCAGCGGGCCCGGGTTCATTGGCCCGAACCTCACGGTGTTTGCGGCAACACCGGTAGCCACCACGAAATCCGGGGCCGTGGCCCGATGTGCCAACCGCTGACCTGCGGTGATGTTCGCAGAAGAGCCGACGGCAGTGTCGGCTGTGCGGGCGAGAGCCCCGACGGCGTTCTGGGTCGTGGGGTCGGTGAGGGCCGATGCCGATCCAGCGACGAGCAGAACGGCCAGCGTGGCAAGGACGACGGCAAGGAAGCTCAGGATCCAGCGGGGTCGGTGGGACTCGGTGGGCGCCCTGGTCACGGCTTCGAACTTCACGTCCGGACTCGCTGACAGATCGCCTACGAGGGTGGCTCTCAAGGGAGCGCACTCTCCCACGACCGGCCGTCCGCCTCCGCCTCTGCACGGAGTGCTCGCCAGCTCGACGGACGAGCTTCGACGGCGTCTAGGGTGCCATCGATAGCTGCGAGGGCATGCTGGACAGGGCCTGACGCTAGGACCAGCGCTTCGGCGCCGGGGGCGTTCAAGGAACTTTCGGAGCCACCCTGCAGGGCTGCATAGTCGGCGAGCTCGTAAACTTGGCGCGCAGCCCAGACAGCCTCCTGAGGATCGTCGGTCAGCCAGGTCCGGAGTGCATAGGCGGCAGCAGCAGCGGCATTCTGGCCGTAGCCCGCTTCCAAGGTCCACTCGCCAGCGTCCGAGGGGACCAGCAGTTCAACCTCACTCCGGTACGTCTCAAGATTGACGTCCAAGCCAGAGGCGGCATCCCATGCCGCATCGATTGCGGCCCTTAGCCGGCTCCCCGACTCCGGTGTCCCCACCGACCGGGCGTAGCGTTCGAACAGTGGGAGTAGTCGCTCCGCGCACGACGCAGCAAATGCCGTTCTTGACTGTCGGTCCAAGTCCACTAGCCGCTCACGCATGACCTGCTCGTCATATGTATGCACGCTCATCCTCCGAACCACCAGGCTGTTGTCGGACTTGTTATTGTCGCTCCGGATTCCTCGAGGAAGCCCTGGCAGGCCGGGCAGATTGGCCGAGAGACTCCGATGCCCTGTGGCGTCAGGCCCGCGCTCCGAGCGCCGTTCACGGCCGTCACCTCCGCGTGTACACCTGGCGCTCGGGCCACGATTTCGCCCTCCTGAACCAGCGCGCGCTGCAATGGACTTAGATCGCGGCCACCGCCCGCCAAGACCGTCTGTCCCTCCCGCGTGCCAAGGACGGCAGCGGTCCGCGAGTTCTGCGCTATCGGATCCAGCACGCCCTGGAGCGCGTTCGCCCTAGCCTCAAGCCCTGCGGTGTTTGCGGCAACGTCAGACCGCAGTACGACAACAGATCTCGCTTCGATGACACCGCCACTTCGGTGTGGGATCTGCGCAAGCCGGCCAAGGTCGTCGTAGCGGCAGGTCGCGTGGGGCGTCGGTCCGTGCGGGCACGTCGAGACGCCGAGCGACCACGGAGCGTCGGGATGGTGAGTGGTCATCGTGTGGTCGTACACGGCGGGCGGGCCCCGCTCAGGGGTGGTGTGTGTCCAGTCAGCAGAGTGGTGCTGGTCGTCGTAGGCGTGGATCACCGTCGTCGACGCAGGACTCGCCGCCGCGTCCGAAGGCGCGACGGCAGACCAGCCGAGGAACACCGCGACGAGCGCTGCAACCACCAAGCGGAGCAGCGAAGTCACGGCGCTCGCTCCACTACCCGGGCGGCTTCCCAGTCAGGCTCGGCATCGACGGGCACGCCAAGCTCGCGGAGGTAGGCACAGACCATGTCTGTAGTGAACCGCCGCGACTTGACGCGGTGCAAATAGGCCGACTGGTCTTCAAACGGGTAAGCACTGCCTGACGTCTCGAACACCCATCGACCGCCATCGTTCGCGGCGACGATGGACCGCTCAAGCGCAAGTGGCGGCTCGCCGTCTGGGCCAAAAACCTCCAACACTCGCGCTGGGTAGGTCGCGGTGTCCTCGACATTCACGACGCGTATTGCGCGGAGGCCGAGCTCGCGGGCGGCATAGCTCGGCAGCACGCCGACATCGGTTCCGAGCGGCCCATTGCTGATCAGTGCAGTCCAACGGCCGACCGGGACACATACATATCGAGTGACGTCACCCCCTGGCGTCAGGAACGCGACCGCCTCGTTCATCGAGGCCAAGTCGGCTGGACGAGTCGTCCATGCAGGGTCGGAACCGCGAACGATCCATTCGGCGAGGTCGGGTGTTCCAACCTCGAAGAAACCAACCTGTTCGGTGGTTGCACCACCCGCGGATGAAGGAAGGTTCATGGAACGATCCTGAGGATGAAGTTGGCGCCGGGGTCGTTGGCCAAGATGCGCGCCTCGTGCAGAGCGCCCCGGGGATTGGCGAGTCCTTCGTACTCGACGTAGTAGCGCTGCCCGTTGAGCGTGTATTGGAGATCGGGCCGGTTGATGCCCACGCGTTGCCCGAGGGCGTTGACCTGTTGCTGGTTGACCCTAATCCCAGTCGCGCCTCGTGGCAGTGCGGCGATGTCGGCTTGCAGAGCTTGGTTGTGCGAGGCGCGCCCAATCGACCTACTGAGACCCAGTGCGCGTGGCGCGGCAGGGCTGACGGCGATGTCCTGGGCCAAACGAGTACCCGTGTTTGCGGCGACGCGGCTCAGCTCCAGCACCGATGGAGTTCCGGTCGTGGCCCCCGCTTGCCCCGCTGTCGTGGATGCCCCGCTCGTGACCTGCGCAAGCGGCGGAAGCTCGTCGTAGTTGTAGGCCACGGGCACAGGCGCTGAGCTGTGGACGTACGTGTAGGTAGGCCCGCCGTAGTGGGCGCCGGTTGCCGGGCTTGCGGCCACAGGCCCAGCACCGACCAGCAGTGCCGCTACGGCAGCCAGCACAGCTTTGAGCCAGAGGATCACAGTTGCCTCGCCGCCTCAGACAGCAACCACTCGACCACGGCCAAGGGGACTGGCTCGTCAGTGAAAAAAGTCACCGACCTGGCGCGGCTCTCGTCGTCCTCAAACACTTCGGCAATTTGCTCCCCGGTATCGCGCGAGAGTTCCAGCGCCATGCCATCGCGTTCACCGACAGCACTCACGAGCAGAAGCCTGAATCCGTTCATCCGACCGGCTCCAGGAGGGTCTGTCGGATTTTCTGTGTAAGTGGTCATCGGCTAGTTGAGGTTGAGCCGGTCGCCGTAGGTCAGCGACAGGACGTTGAGGACCTTGCTCCAGTTGTTCACTCGGCCTCCTGGGTTGCGGTCGAAGCCGCGGCTTCCCGTGGCGCGTTGCTGTGAGGCCAAGTACAGCACCTTCAGCGCGGATTGCTCGTCAGGGAAGTGTCCGCGTCTCCTGGTAGCAGCCCGGAAACGGGCGTTCAAAGACTCGATCGCGTTGGTCGTGTAGATCATCGTGCGCACCTCCTGCGGGAAGGCCAGGAACGGGATGAACTCGCTCCACGCGTTCTTCCACACGCTGATCATCGCGGGATATTTCTGGCCCCATAGCTCGGCGAAGGTCTCGAACTCGAGCTCCGCGGCCTCAGCGTTGGCTGCGGTGTAGATCGCGCGTAGGCCCTTGGTGATCTTCTGCCAGTCCTTCTGCGAGGAGTACCGCAGGCTGTTGCGGACCAGGTGCACGACGCAGGTTTGGACGATCGCGTCGGGCCAGATCGCACCGATCGCGTCGGGCAGGCCGTTGAGTCCGTCGCAGCACACGATGCACGCGTCGAGGATGCCGCGGTTCTTCAGGTCGGTCAGCATCGTCATCCACTGCTTCGCGCCTTCCCCGCCTGAGGGTCCGACCCACATGCCCAGGACGTCGCGGTAGCCGTCCATGTTGACGCCCATGGCGACATATACCGGGCGGTTCGCGACCGTGCCGGAGCGGACCTTGAGGACGATCGCGTCGATGATGATGACCGGATAGACGGCATCGAGGGGTCGGTTCTGCCAGGTGCGCATCTCCTCGGACACCTTCGCCGTCACCGCCGACACCAGGTCCCTCGACACGGTGGTGTCGTACACCTCGTCCAGGTGGGCGGCGATGTCGCCGGTGGTCATGCCCTTGGCGTACAGGCTGATCACGGCATCGTCGAAGCCCGCCAGGCGGCGTTGATGCTTGGCTACGATCGTGGGCTCGAACGTGCCGTCGCGATCACGAGGCACGTCGATGGTGACCTTGCCGATCTCTGTCGTCACCGTCTTCGGCGTCGACCCGTTACGCGAGTTGCCGCGGTTGCGGCCCGCCGCGTCGTGCTTGTCGTAACCCAGATGATGCGACATCTCGACCTCGAGGGCCTGCTGCAGCACCTGCTTCGTCAGCGCCGTCAACAGGCCGTCCTCGCCCGTCAGGGCGACTCCGTGATCGGCAGCCGAGGCCACCAGCTGCTCCGCCAACGCCGCAATGTCCGGCTCCCGACCCAGCGAAGCCGACAACGGCCGGCCCTCACCCGACGCCCGCACCGGCACGTCCCACGCATCCTCGAAAGGTGACTCCATGACGTGATGCTCCTTCCACCGCAGAGCCAATCCGCGGCATCACGCCGAGCCACTTACACAAAATTCCTGACAGACCCGGTCTGCCCCAGGATCGGCTGCCTACGACCCCTTCAAATGGGGCGGCGCTGCTCAGTCCTGCTTGCGGATGACGACGTGGCCATTTGCGTCGAGTTCCGAGTACGACTCGCCGACGCATTTTCAGGACGATGCGTGTGGCGCGGCGCTGTGGGCTCATCGGCGGGCCGCCTGGTCATGCAGGCGCTGAAGGTTGTGCCAGAAGTGCGCGCTCGTGCCGAGTGCGGCTGCGAGGGCGATGCAGTCGGCGCGGGCGAGTCGGACCTGGCTGTCGAGGATCGCGCGCAGTCGCTCGACGGGGATTCCCGACTTCGCGGCGAGCGCGGGCACGGTGAGGTTGAGCGGCTCCATGAACTCGCGGCGGAGGACGTCGCCCGGGGTGACGGGATCGAGCCACCCCGCCGTGTCCGCATCGGCGACGCCACTATGGCCCTCGTCAGCGATGCGGCCCTCCCGAGCCTGGAGCACTTCGCCGGGGGTGGTCGGGTGTGGCGGGAGCAGCCAGGCGCGGATCTCCGGGGTCGAGGAGCGCTCGATGAAGCCCATCAGCTGTGTGCTGTCGGCTGTGCTGGTGGCTTGCTGGCGCTGGGTATGGGTGCGCGCGGCCTGGCCGCGGAGCTCCGCGATGAGGTGCGTGACCGCATCGTCGAGGGTGGCGCCGTCGGCGGAGAAGTTGCCGCCGTCGATGGTGATGGCGACGCGACCGGTTTCGAGGTGGACGGCGACGCCGGGTCCTGTGGCGAGGTCGTCGACGTGGAGGCGCGTGCACGTGTCACGGTCGACAGGCTCGAGGTCGGCGATGATGCCGGCTCGCTGTGCGAGGGCGTCCGCGAGAGATCTGTCGCCCAACGATGCCGGACCTGGCGGACCTGCGACATCACCGTCGTTACCAGTGGCGCGGGCGATGGGCTGCACCTCGTGCGGGTGGGCGTCTGCGCCGTTCACGTGGTTGTCGCGGGCGGCCGGGGTGGCGTCGGAGGAGGCCGCCTTGTCGGAGCCATCGGCCTCACGCTGGCTCCGAGGATCTGTGCGGCCCAGGCGTCGAGGTCGACGGGCTCGGGGTCGTCGCCTGAGGCGCGCGATTGAACGATGCGTGCGATTTCTTCGTCTTCCCGGGGGCCGGTCTCGGGGGCATGCTGGTCGGAGATGCGCCGCAGAGCGTTCGCTGCCTCGCTTTGGGGTGCGGTGTCGAGGAGTCGGTCGATGACGCCTCGCAGCGCCGCGTCGGCAGTGTCGGCCGCGCACAGGAGGGCGGGCACGCCGTGGATGCCAGCGATGTGCTGCCGGGTCTCGGGCAGCCGTGCCAGCCACAGGGGTCCCTCGAGAGCGACGGTCGCGTCGACGAGCGCGTCCTCAGTTAAGGGCAGGACGTTGGCGGCCTCGTCGCTGATGAGAGCGGGCACGTAGTCGAACCAGTGCGTGATCTTCTTGAGGGCGGGGATGAAGGGCACTGTCGCGACCCAGTCGCCGTGGGCGAGGTTCACGGCCGCGACGAGGTCAAGACGCAGCTGGACGTCAACGGCATTCGGGTCGACCGTCTTGACGCGTGCGATCTCCGCGCGCATCCGCTCCACCGCACCGTCAAGCGTGTCGACCGCGGCCGTGATGGACGGGCTCTCATCGACCCGCAGGAGCCACTCGTCGGGCCTGATCGGTGTCGCGCGGACCGTGAACCTCATGCGCGGCGCGGCGCTTTCATCGTGGCGGCGCTCCCCGCCGTGGCGCGGCTCTCGCGCGGCAGCGCGCCGCGGAAGCGAGTACGCGGGCGGCCGCCCAGCGCGATCGCTCGCAGTTGATTCGCGATCGCGCCAGTGCACCCGTCTGCGGCATCCATGAGGCCGAGTATGCGCCGCTCGAAAGCGATCGCGCCAGTGCCGCGCACAACCCGAACCCTAGTGTTGTTCCTGGTAAGTGTACCATCACGCTTAGTGGCAGGCCGTTTGACGGCACCTCGCCGAGGGCCCATGCTGGCCCCAGAGCGCCCCCGACTCCGGGGCGCCTCGACTGGCCGCGATGGTCGGGGCGGGAGGGTCATGAGCACCGAGGTCGAACGCGTGGATCTGCGGACCGAGGCGCGTCTCTTTCAGGTCATCAGCACGAGCTCGAGTGTCTACTACGCGGATGCCCGTGGTGACATCCCGTTGCCGCTGCGCGCCGCCGGCGACGGCAACACCGAGCACGGCCCGTGGGACGACATGTGGGTCCCGCTGTCGAGCCTAGCGTCCGGGCCTCCGATCGTTGTCGACGGTCGCGATCTCACTGACGACGAGATCGACTGGAGCGACTGGGGCGAGTGGGAGCTCCGCGTCGGGACCCGCCACATCTACGAGTGGGACGTCCCCGGCCCCGGAGGCGTGAACCGCCACGAGTGGGTGCAGCGCGCCGCGACGCGGATCGTGGCCCTCGACGAGATGCCGCCCGAGGGCGCCCGCATCCGGGTCGAGGACGACCCCGATCCCGACGACGGCATCCCGCCCATGCGGTGGGAGATGGGACCGTGACACGACTCGGGCGGGTGGAGGTCCTCGTCGAACCGGCCCTGTACGAGGTTCGCTCCCTCGAATCTCGAGCCCTCTACTTCGTCGACAGCAGGCTGGGCGGGCACCCGCACTACGTGCGAATCCCCGGCGACGACTCAACATCCATGCGCTCGGATCTGGCGTGGCAGCCGCTGACCATGATCATGTCCCTCCCGCCGCGCTGGAACGGGCACCGGCACCTCGAACGCGCGGAGATCGACCAGACCGACATCCAACACTGGGTGCTACGGGAAGGAGCCGAGCACTTCTACGTCACGCCCAACCCGACTCCCGGGCTTCCGATCCTCACGTTCGTAAAGCAAAGCCCGGCGCGCGAGGTACTGCAGATCGACGAGCTGCCCGCCTCGGCGGCACACCTGATCGAGCGACAAGAGCTCAGATGAGCGGCCCCCCGGCGCACATTCGCAGCCAAGCCCCGTCCAGCCCAGAACCCGTGCCCGCCTGCGGCACCGCACCCGCGTCGATCGCGCGGACACCCCAGAGGCGGCCGTGACCGCGGACGACGGCGACGGCCTCGACGCGCTCGTCGGGCCGTTCTACACCGCCGAGTCCGCGGCGCGGATCTTCGGCGTGACGCCGGGTGCACTGCCCGACGACCTCATCGAGACCACCACCAGCGACGGCACCGTGCTGTATCCCGCGTTCCAGTTCCGCGGCGGCGTGCTCGACCCTGCCATCGCGGAGATCGCCCGCATCCTCGCGCCGGCGGCAGCATCAGGGTGGACCGTCGCCTGGTGGATCTCGGCCCGGCACGCCGCCCTAGACGAGCTAAGCGTGCGAGCCTGGCTCGCCGACGGCCGGGACTTGGAGACCGTGCGAATGCTCGCGCAGGAGGTCGCCGACCACTGGCGGTGGTGAGTCCTTCCGAGGGTGGCCGTCATGTCGCCCCATCAAGCCGCGCATGCGGAGGCCCCGCTACACGCAGACCCGCACAGGCGTACGTCACCGCACGCCCTGAGGGCCTCAGGAAATGGCGCGGAGGCCGCCACACCTGCAGCCAGCAAGACCGCATAACACGCTAATCTGACAACCCATCGATAAAGGCGTAGCATGCCAATCTACCAGCGATGATGGAATCGCGACAAGCGCGGTGAAAATAGTGACGAAAATCGTTGCGATAAATGTTCCACGGATATTTTGGGTTTCCTCTGGGATGCGATATTTCTTCTCCTCGGCGGGCCTGCTGAACCAGGCAGGCTCCGCGAGTACGAGCGCCACGGTGGCCTCGTCAGAGAGGAGGCCGCGTGCACGTCGCGAGCGAGTCGAACACCCCGGAACTGCTGGCGGCGGGCGCCGTCGAGGCGCGTGCGACGGAGCGCCCGTCAGGCGAGGTGCGACGTCTCGCCGCGGTGGTGGACAGCTGCGACGAAGTCGGCGGGCCACAGGGGAGCGCCCAGGCCGATCTCGAGTCGCGCGACGGTGACGATGTCGGGCCAGCAGGTGCCGTTGAGGACGTCCGCGACGGTGGTGTGATCGACGCCGGTCACGCCCGCGACCTCCCGCAGGCTGGCGTCCCCGATGGCGGCGCGCAGCGCCACGGCGAGGCGACGGGCAACCTCGCCGGTGACGTCCTCGACGGGGACGTCCGGCCAGCCCTCACCCAGGTCGCGGGGACGAGCTCGCTTGGGCGGCATGCTTCGAGCGTATCCGACACCACCACACCTGAAGCCGGCGACCGTCGCGCTCGCCTCACGGTCGTCGCACCGCTCGGAGGCGAGAACCCCGGCCAGCCGGGAATCGACACCCCGTCGATCCGCCGCGCGTCCGCGGCGCGCTATGTGCGACCGGGCGACTCGGACGACCCGGCGGACATCCGTGCAGCGATCGATGCCTACCACCCCGCCGAGTCAACGCTCAGCGACGCGAACTGGTGGCGCGTCGCGACGGTCGTCCGCGAGGCGGTGCGTGCGCGGGCACCGCGGACCGTCGCAGGCGCCCGCGAATTCATGGGCACGACGGCCGCCTACGTGGACTGGTGCCACCGAGTCAAGGACGTCACCCTGTCGCACGACCTGCTGTTCGAACCGGCACTCATCACGGAGTACGCGAACCTTGATCACGAGGGCCGCAAGTCGACGACCGTCGGCAACCACGCCTCGCGCCTGCAGGCGATCACGGAGTCTGTGAATCCCGAGGCGCTGCAGCCGCGCCCGAAGCCGCGCCAGCCCTCCGATGGTCGCACCCCCTACTCCGAGGCCGAGGTGCGAAGCCTGTGGAAGTCTGTCAACAAGCACAAGTCTCCGGCGCTGCGCCGTGAGCTCACCATCCTGCTGGCCGGCGGTCTCGGCGCAGGACTGACCGGACGCGAGGTCTGCGACCTGCGGGTCGGCGACATCACCGCCGACGACACAGGCGTGACGCTGCGGGTGAGCGGACCTCGCGAGCGTGACGTGCACGTGCGGCCCGAATACGAGCACATCTTCGCCGAGGCCGCGCAGGCGCCCAACGCCGACGCCTACGTGTTCCTTCCCCGCCGCAAGACGACCGCGAAGAACACCGCATCGAACTTCCTCTCCAGCAACGGGCGCACGGCCGCCGCGTTCGATACGCAGCGCACCCGTGGCACCTGGGTGACCGGACTTCTGGCCGAGGGCACCGACATCCGCGCCGTCATGCAGGCCATGGGCGTGACGGACTTCTCAGCCATCGCCCGCTACCTGAAGCACGTTCCCGCCCTCACCGACGCCGAGTACCGCGCCCAGGTCCGCGGCGAGCAGCAGGCCGCGTGACCGGCAAGCGCGCTGCGAAGCCGGGCAGCCCCCAAGCGACTGGGGTAGCATCGAAGACCTCGGGTGTTGGCGTGTACCTCCGCCCGGGTGACTCCTATGACCCGCGTGACGTGAGCGACAGGATCGACTCGTACCGGCCCCAGCTCGATCCCGAGCACTGGGCGGCTATTGCTCCGTTCGTGAGGCAAGCGGTGCGCGACTGCGCGCCCCGCACCGTCTACACCGCGGCACAGCTCCTCAACCCGACGACGATGTTTGTGGACTGGTGCCACCGGGTGCACGCAGTCCCGCTCGTTCGGGAGGAGATCTTCACTCCCGCGCGTATCGCCGGCTTCTGCGGTCTGCCCCACGAGGGGCTGGAGCCGTCGACCATCGGCAACTACGGCACCCGCCTGACGGGCATGCTCACAATCCTCAACCCGTCGATCGTGCAGCCTAGCCGGCCTCCGCGGCCCCCGTCCGGCGGCGTGCCGCCCTACTCGGCAGCCGAGGAGCAGAACCTGTGGATCTGGGCAGATGCGCAGGGTGGACCGGCAAGGCAGCGTGATGCGCGCGTTCTGCTCGCGGCCACGCTTGGGGCCGGTCTCACGGGTCGCGAGGTCTGCGACCTTCGGGCAAGCGACTGTGCCATCGACGCCGATGGTGTCGTGTTGCAGGTCAGAGGCCATCGCCCGCGCCGCGTCGCGGTGGCGCCGTACGTCGAGCACATCTTCATCGCTGCAGTCGTCGACCTTGCTGCCGATGCCTATGTTTTCAAGCCGGGGCGCACGAGGTCTCCGGAGAACACCGCGTCGAACTTCCTCGCTCACTGCACCCCGGGCCGCACGGTGGTCAGCACGCAGCGTGCCCGTAACACGTGGCTGGTCCGTCAGTTGAGCGGCCCCGTGTTCATCAAGGGGCTGATGGAAGCCTGGGGCATCACGGACTTCTCCGCCATCGCCCGCCTTCTCCAGTTCGTGCCCGACCGCGCCGAGGCCGAGTACTTCGCACAGCTGAGGGACCTGTGAGCCGGGGTCGGTACCGCCAGGGTCCCCGCAAGAGCGGCAACCTCTACGGACGCAAGTCCAGCAAGCACCTCGCGGCAACGCCGAACGGGCGGGGGCCCCTTGCGCCCAAGCAGCTCGAGGACATCAACCGTGCCTTGCACCGCGAGTGGGTGTTCGAGAACCTCAACACGTATCGGTGCGGCCACGCGACGATGATCCCGATCGCGGGCCGGCCCGAGACGGTCAACTTCGAGGCCTTCCTCACGGTGTTCGCGGCGCTCATCGAGCTCGGCGAGGCACCCCACCTGTCGAACGTCGCGAAGACGATGCGCTTCCGCCTGTCGGAGGAAGACGCGAAGTGGCTGGGCATCCGGGCCGACGTCTACAAGCTGAAGAACGATCCCCGCGGAACGACCATGTGGGACCTGGACCCCGAGGACCGGGAGACCGCATCGTTCGCGGTCAGCCCCGAACGGCTCTACGACCGAGTCCACAGCGCCTTCGAACGGATGACCGATCTGTTCGAGCCCTATCCGGGCGTCGCGACCCTCCGGGCACGCCCCATCTGGGAAGTCGAGCGGGACCTCGCCGCACTCGACCCTGCAGACATCGAGCTCAAGATGGAGCGCCTCGAGACCATCACGAACGGGATTGTGCGTGCGGCGATGCATCGCCTTTCGCGGTCTGACCGCAGGCGGTTCATGCAGTTCTGGCGGGGCTCCGTCGCTATCGACGGCACCAAGGTGCCGGTCCACGCACCCAAGAGGCGTGGCGGCGTGCCCGTCAAGCTGCGCAAGGAGCACCCGGACTGGCTTCACCACCCCGAAGCGATGGCCGGTTGGTACTACCGCGACGGCGATCACAACGGCTTCGAGGACGACAGCATCACACCGCTGAAGAACGTCAAGCCCGACGAGAAGATCTGGGCCTACGAGCTCACCCTGGCAGTGACCTGCGCCAACCCGCCGAAGAAGGTCAAGGGAAAGATGAAGCCCAACGGGCCCGTGCCGCGCTTCGCGCTCGGCATGGCGTTCGGCCCCGCGTCCGCCAACATCGGCAAGAACGCCATGACTGCGCTGCTGTCCGCCACCCAGGTCACCGATGAGCTGGACATCGATCCCGGCTTCGTCGTCGCCGACCGTGCGATCCTCCCCAACGCCAAAGCCGAAACACTGCAAATACCAGCACGTTCTCTTGGATGGCGCCAGGTAATGGAGTTCCGCAAGGACCAGAACGGAAGGATGCTGCCCGAATCGCAAAGGAAGCAGGGCGGCAAGGGCAAGGGCACAGGTCGCCGCGGCACCGTCGCCAGCCAGCAGGGCAAGTCTGATCCGCTGCGCGGGGCGATCATGGTCGACGGCGACGTCCTCTGCCCCGCGACTCCCCAGCCGTTCATCGAAGCCGAAGCGCTGCTCAAGCGCGGCAAGATCGATGAGCCGACTCGCGACCAGCGGCTGAAGGAGCGCGAGGCCTACAAGGTCACGAGCACCGAGCGTTGGAACAAGGATGGCCGCGCACGCGTCGCATGCCCGGCAACCACCGCGGGCGGCATGCTCAACTGCCCCCTCCGCCAGATGCGCATGGACAAGGAGCGCACGCTCGTTCAGAACCCTCCCGCGAACCCGGGAGAGATCTGCACCACGCACCAGCAGGACCTTGCGATCACACTCGACACGAACACCGCAAAGTACGCGCTCGACATCCCATACCGCTCGCCCGACTGGTTCTTCATGATGGGCGAGCGCAACCTCGTCGAGAGCTTCAATGCGGCCCTCAAGGAGAAGGACCACGAGGAGCTCGAGGACGGTGGTCGCCGGCCCGTGCGCGGCTTCGCCAAGCAGGCGGTCATCGTCTCCCTCATGGTGTACGCCTGCAACGTCCGCACCATTCGCAGGTTCATGTACGCCTACGCGGCCAGCCTCCCGCCCCTGCCGATCGACGGCGACGGCGCGAACCCTCATGGGCCGCACGCCCAGGCCATCGACGTCGAGCACGAGGACCTGCCCCCGCCCGACCGGCTCGCCGCGTAGAGCGGCCGCCTCGGAACCGAACAGCTTGATCCGCCTCCGGCCCAACAAGGTCCGGAGGCGCAAGCATGCCCAGAGCCGGCCAGAACGGCCCTCCAACACCTATACATAGGCACACAAAGCAAGAAGGCCGCCCGAGACTGTTGTCTCGGGCGGCCTTTTCGCCGTCTTGGGCCCCAGGAGTGACCTCCCGGGCCTCCGCTGAGCGGATTAACCCAATCCCGGGCGTTCGTTGACCGAACAACCCTCTGTGGTGCGCGAGGGGGGAGTTGAACCCCCACGCCCTTTCGGGCACACGGACCTGAACCGTGCGCGTCTGCCTATTCCGCCACTCGCGCGCGCCGGGCTACTCTAGCACGATTCCGGAGCCCTATACGATGGCGGGCATGGGTGTGCTGGACCGCTTCGAGCGCGGCGTCGAGAACGTGATGCAGAACGCGTTCGCGCGCACCTTCAAGTCGGGCGTCAAGCCCGTGGAGCTCGCGGCCGCCGTGAAGCGCGAGTGCGACGCCCGCGCCGCGGTGGTCGACCGCGGCCGGACGGTCGCTCCCAACGAGTACGCGATCGCGCTGTCGCCGGCCGACATGGCGACGGTGGACCAGTGGGGCGCCGACGCGCTGCGCCACGAGCTGGTCGACTCCCTGCGCACGCACGCGGAGCGCCAGCGCTACTCCTTCGTCGGCACCGTCGACGTCGCGTTCGACACGGACGAGACCCTCGCGACCGGCCGCTACGCCGTGGTCTCCCGCACCACGCGCGGCCCGGTGGCCCCCGTGACCAACAGCAACCAGGGCTCGCGCTACCCGCTCATCGACATCGACGGCACCCGGTACTACCTCACGGGCGAGGCGACCACGCTGGGCCGCGGCTCCGAGTCGGACATCGTGGTGGACGACTCGGGCGTGAGCCGCCGCCACGTCCGCCTCGAGGTGACCGACCACGGCACGATCCTCACGGACCTCGGATCGACCAACGGCACCTTCATCGAGGACCAGCGGGTCTCCGAGGCCACCCTGCTCGACGGCAACGCGATCACGATCGGACGGACCACCATCATGTACTGGGATGCCGTGGCCGGGGACGAGGACCTCTGACGTGAGCCAGCTCTCCATCACCCTGCTGCGCATGGGCTTCCTGGTGCTCCTATGGGCGCTCGTGCTCTCCGCCATCGCGGTGCTCCGCGCCGACCTCTACGGCACGCGCGTGACGGCGCGCGGGCGCGGGCGCGAGTCGCGCAAGCGGGACGATGCGCGCGCCGAGAAGACCGCATCGCCCAGCCGGGCGGCGACGGGCGTCCGCGCCGGGGCCATCTCGACCAAGGACCCCTCGGCCGGCCACCTCGCGGTGACCGGCGGGCCGCTCAAGGGCACGACGATCCCGCTGGGGACCGCGCCGGTCCTCGTGGGCCGCGCGAGCACGTGCACCCTCGTCATCGACGACGACTACTGTTCCGCCAGGCACTGTCGCATCTACCCCGAAGGAGACCGCTGGATGGTGGAGGACCTCGGATCGACGAACGGCACCTACCTGGGCAACCAGAAGGTCACCGACCCGGTGCCGCTGCGCGAGGGCGAGGTCGTCCGGCTCGGCGCCACCTCCTTGGAGCTGCGCCGCTGATGTATCTGGGGATCCACTTCGCGGCCCGCTCCGACGTCGGCCTGGTCCGCGCCAACAACCAGGACTCCGCGTTCGCCGGCCCCCACCTGCTCGCCGTCGCCGACGGCATGGGCGGCGCCGCGGGAGGCGACATCGCCTCCTCGATCGCGATCGCGCGCCTGGCCGCCCTCGAGGGCGAGGCGCATGGCCCCGACGACGCCCTCGACGAGCTCAAGTCCGCGATCTCCGACGCGCACGCCCAGATCGTCGAGCGCGCCCGCAACGATCCGGAGCTCTCGGGCCTCGGCACCACCGTGACGGCGCTGCTGCGGTCGGGCTCGACGCTGTCGATGGCGCACATCGGCGACTCGCGCGCCTACCTGCTGCGCGACGGCGAGCTCGACCAGATCACCACCGACCACAGCTTCGTCCAGCACCTCGTCGACACGGGCCGCCTGTCCGTCGCGGACGCCGAGCACCACCCCAAGCGGTCGATGCTGCTGCGCGTGCTCGGCGACATCGACGCCGACGTCCCCGTCGACATCTCCGTCCGCGAGACCCACCCGGGCGACCGCTGGCTGCTGTGCTCCGACGGCCTGTCCGGCGTGGTGAGCAAGGACACCCTCCGCGCCACCCTCCTCGAGGTCGAGGACCCGGGCGACTGCGCCGATGCGCTCGTCGGCCTCGCGCTCGCCGCCGGCGCCCCCGACAACGTCACCTGCGTCATCGGGGACATCGTCGACATCGACGCCTCCCCCGACGGGGTGGGCCCCGCATCGTCCTCCCAGGTGGTGGGCTCCGCCGCCCGCGACCGCCGCAAGCCCTCCGCCGGCGGCGACTCGCCGGCCGGCAAGGCCGCGCGCCTGTCCGTGCAGGAGGAGCCCGACGATGAGGACGAGCCGACCCGCGACCGCTGGCAGCGGATGCGCCCGTGGATCCTGCCGCTCGTCGTGCTGCTCATCCTGCTCGGCGCGGGCTGGGCCGGCTACTGGTGGTCCCAGCAGCAGTACTACGTGGGCGAGGACGCCGGCTTCGTGTCGATCTTCCGCGGCGTCCCCGAGTCCGTCGGGAACCTCACGCTGTCGCACGTGGTCGAGCAGACCGCGATCACCGTCGACGAGCTCGCTCCCTACCAGCGCGAGCGGGTGCTCGACTCGATCCGCGTCCGCGGCCTCGACCAGGCGGCGGGCGTCGTCGCGTCGCTGGAGGCGGGCGGCTAGTGGCGACCGTCACCGACGTCAAGGTCCGGACGGGGCGGCGCGGAGAGCTCGGCCTCCTGGGTCTCGCCGTCGCCATCGCCGTGCTCGCGCGCGGCCTGGTCGACTATCACGCGGCCTACCTCGAGATCGACCAGATGCTCATCTACGCGGGCGCCTGCACCGCCGTCGCGCTGGGCATCCACCTCGCGATCCGCCGCTGGGCGCCCTACGCCGACCCGGTCCTGGTGCCGGCCGTGCTCGGCCTCAACGGCATCGGCCTCGCGATGATCCGCCGCATCGACTTCGCGTACGCCGCGCGCGGACGCGAGACCGACTTCGGCCAGATCCAGACCATGTGGACGCTCATCGGCATCGGCCTCGCGATCGCGGTGCTCGTCATCGTGCGCGACTACCGCGTGCTGCGCCGCTTCACCTACACCGCGGGCGTGCTGGGCCTCATCGGCCTGCTGCTGCCGCTCGTGCCCGGCCTGGGACTGCAGATCAACGGCGCGCGCATCTGGATCAGCGTCTTCGGCCGCTCGCTGCAGCCCGGCGAGTTCGCCAAGATCGCGTTCGTCATCTTCTTCGCCGGGTACCTCGTGTCCAACCGCGACACGCTCGCCCTCGCGGGTCCCAAGGTCCTCGGCATGCGCTTCCCGCGGCCGCGCGACATGGGTCCGCTCGCGCTCGTGTGGGCCGCGGCGATGCTCGTCCAGATCTACGAGCGCGACCTCGGCACGTCGCTCCTGCTGTTCGGGATCTTCCTGTCCATGCTCTACGTCGCCACCGAGCGCATCAGCTGGGTGATCGTCGGCATGGGCATGTTCGCCGTGGGCGCCGTCGCCGCGGGCGCGCTGTTCAGCCACGTCGGGTCGCGTTACACCGCGTGGCTGCACGCGCTCGACGCGAGCGTCTACAGCTCGGGCGCGAGCGAGCAGCTGGTGCGCGGGCTGTTCGGCATGGCCTCCGGCGGGCTGTTCGGCACGGGCCTGGGCGAGGGACGCCCCGACCTGGTCCCCTACGCCGAGTCGGACTTCATCTTCGCGTCGCTGGGCGAGGAGCTGGGCCTCACGGGACTCATGGCGATCCTCACGCTGTACGTCATCATCGTCCAGCGCGCGATGCGCACCGCGATCGGCGTGCGCCACGGGTTCGGCAAGCTGCTCGCGACCGGCCTCGGGTTCGCGATGGCGCTGCAGACGTTCATCGTGGTCGGCGGCGTGACGCGCGTCATCCCCCTCACGGGCCTCACGACCCCGTTCCTCGCCTACGGAGGCTCGTCCATGCTCGCCAACTGGATCGTGGTGGGCCTGCTGCTGCGCATCTCCGACCAGGCCCGCCGGCCCGACGAGGTGGCCGCGTGAACGAGCCCATCCGCCGCCTGTCCGTCGTGATCCTCGCGCTGTTCCTCACGCTCATGATCGCGGCGTCGTACATCCAGGTCGCCGCCGCGGGCTCCCTCAACGCGGACGCGCGCAACGTCCGCACGCTCTACCGCGAGTACGGCACCTTCCGCGGTCCCATCGTGGTCGACGGCGAGTCCATCGTGTGGTCCAAGCCGGTCGACGACCCGTTCAACTACCAGCGCACCTACGCCGACGGCCCGCTCTACGCGGGCGTCACCGGCTACTACTCGATCGTGTTCGGCCGCACCGGCATCGAGCAGACGGAGAACGACCTGCTGTCCGGGACCGCGGACAAGCTCTTCTGGACCCGCCTCAGCACGCTCGTGTCGGGAGAGACGCAGCGCGGCGCCAGCGTCGAGCTCACGCTGCGGTCGCAGGTCCAGAAGGCTGCGGCCGATGCGCTGGGCGACTCCGCGGGCGCCGTCGTCGCGCTCGACCCGCGCTCGGGCGCCGTGCTCGCCATGGTGACGAGCCCGACCTACGACCCGGCGTCGCTCGCGGGGCACGACTCCTCCCAGGTCAACGCCAACTACCAGGACCTTCTCGCCCAGACCAACGGACCGCTGGTCAACCGCGCGATCGCCGGAGACACGTACGCGCCCGGCTCGACCTTCAAGCTCATCGTGTCGGCCGCGGCGCTCGAGGCGGGGTACAGCGCCGACTCCGAGCTCTACGCCCCCGACCAGCTCGAGCTGCCCGACAGCACCAAGACGCTCAGCAACTACGGCGGCGAGTCGTGCTCCGCCAACGAGCGCCAGACGCTCGCCGACTCGCTCGCGATGAGCTGCAACACCTCGTTCGCGAACCTCGGCATGAAGCTCGGCTGGGGCGTCATCGAGCGCAAGGCCGAGGAGTTCGGCTGGGGCTCCCAGCTGTCGATCCCCCTCGCCGTCACCCCGTCGCGCCTGCCGGTGAACCCGGACGATGCGCAGACCGCCATGGCGTCGATCGGCCAGTACGACGACCGCGCCACCCCGCTCCAGATGGCGATGGTCGCGGCCGGCATCGCGAACGACGGCGAGCTCATGACGCCCTATCTGGTCGACAACGTCCGCGACGCGAACCTGCGGGTGGTCGAGCAGTCCGAGCCGAAGACGATGTCGCACCCCATGACGCGGGCCGACGCGAACGAGCTCACCGACATGATGGTCGGCGTCGTCGAGGACGGCACGGGCACGCTCGCCCAGATCCCCGGCGTGAAGGTGGCGGGCAAGACCGGCACCGCCGAGACGGGCACCGGCGAGCGCCCGCACACCTGGTTCGTGGGCTTCGCGCCCGCCGACAACCCGGTGGTCGCGGTCGCGGTGCTGGTCGAGAACGGCGGCTCGACCGAGGGAGAGGCGACCGGCGGCAAGGTCGCGGCGCCCATCGCGCGGGCCGTGATGGAGGCCGCGATCGCGGCCGAGGGAGGCAAGTGATGGCGATCCACGCGGGCACCACGCTCGGAGGGCGCTACGTGCTGCGCTCGCTGCTCGCCGTGGGCGGCATGGGAGAGGTGTGGCGCGGCACCGACGTCGACCTCGACCGCGAGATCGCGATCAAGGTCCTCAAGGACGGCGCCGCCGAGAACGAGACGTTCCTCAAGCGCTTCCGGAACGAGGCCCGCAACGCCGCCGGCCTGCTGCACTCCAACATCGCGCAGGTCTTCGACTTCGGCGACCACGACGGCACGCCCTACATCGTGATGGAGCTGGTCGAGGGCGAGCCGCTGTCGACCATCCTCGAGCGCGAGCGGACCCTCGACGAGACGCGGCTCGTGACCATCCTGCGCCACACGTGCCGCGGGCTCGCCGCCGCGCACGAGGCCGGCGTCATGCACCGCGACATCAAGCCCGGCAACCTCCTCGTGCAGGAGGGCGACCGCGTGAAGATCACCGACTTCGGCGTGAGCCGCGGCACCGACCAGACGACCCTCACGGCGACCGGCATGGTGATGGGCACCGCCCAGTACCTCGCGCCCGAGCTCGCCCTGGGCAAGCCCGCCACCCCCGCCTCCGACCTCTACGCGCTGGGGATCATCGCGTTCGAGGCCGTGGCGGGCAAGCGCCCGTTCACGGCCGCCAGCGCGGTCGACATCGCCATCGCCCAGGTCAACGACCCGGTGCCGCCGCTGCCGGCGGGCGTGTCCCCCGAGCTCGCCGCGCTGATCTTCCGGCTGCTCGACAAGAACCCCCGCCGCCGGCCCCTGTCGGCGCTCGAGCTCGACCGCATCCTGGCCGACCTCGAGCTCGTCGACTCGGGCGAGCAGCCGCGCATCCCGGTGGACGCCGGGCTGCCCGCCGCACCCCCCCGACGCGCCATGCCGCCGAGCATCGCCCCCCGCGAGTACCGGCCCCGACCCGACGTCGAGCGTCGCAGGCCGGGCGCACGCTAGATGCGACAATGGCCCCCAGCATGACGGACCACGAAGGACAATCAATGAACGAAGAGCCGAAGATTCTCGCCGGCCGCTACGAGGTCGGCGACCTCATCGGCCGCGGCGGCATGGCGGAGGTGCACGTCGGCTACGACACGCGCCTCGGCCGCACCGTCGCGATCAAGATCCTGCGCGCGGACCTCGCGCGCGACCCGTCCTTCCAGACCCGCTTCCGTCGCGAGGCCCAGGCCGCCGCCGGCCTCAACCACCCCAGCATCGTGGCCGTGTACGACACGGGCGAGGACGCCATCGTCAACGCCGACGGCAACCCGCAGGCCGTGCCGTTCATCGTCATGGAGTACGTCGAGGGCCACACTGTCCGCGAGATCCTCCGCGGGGACGCGGCCGCCCCGATCGACGAGGCCGTCGAGATCACCGCCGGCGTGCTCGCCGCGCTCGACTACTCGCACCACGCGGGCCTGGTCCACCGCGACATCAAGCCCGCCAACATCATGCTCACGCCCACCGGCGCGGTGAAGGTCATGGACTTCGGCATCGCGCGCGCGCTGGCCGATGCGGGCCAGACCATGACGCAGACGCAGGCCGTCGTGGGCACCGCCCAGTACCTGTCGCCCGAGCAGGCCCGCGGCGAGAACGTCGACGCTCGCTCCGACCTCTACTCGACCGGCTGCGTGCTGTTCGAGCTGCTCACGGGACGCCCGCCGTTCGTCGGCGACTCGCCCGTCTCCGTCGCGTACCAGCACGTGCGCGAGCCCGCGCCGCGCCCGTCGCAGTTCGCATCCGACGTCCCGGCCGAGCTGGACCAGGTGGTCCTGCGCGCCCTGTCGAAGAACCGCGACGAGCGCTACTCGAGCGCCCAGGAGTTCCTCGCCGACCTGCGCTCCGTCATGGCGGGCGAGGGCGTCTCGCCGTCCACGGGCGCGCTCGCGCTGGGCTCGGCCGCGCTCGGCGCGGGGGCGGCCGGGGTCGCCGCGGCCGCGATGGCCGACCACGACCCGAACGCCACCGAGGTGATGCCCGAGCAGACCGCCGCGGGCCAGACCGCGGTGATGCCCGCGGGCGCGTGGGGCGCGACCGGCGCCGCCGCGGCGGCCGCCGACGGCCCCGAGACGGGCGCCGTCGACACGCTCGACGAGGACGACCCGGCCGCGCTGCGCCGCAAGCGCATCATCCAGTGGTCGATGCTGGGCGGCGCGCTCATCGCCGTCGCGCTCTTCGTCGCCGCGTTGCTCATGCTCACGCGTGAGGGCTCCCCCACCGAGCCCAGCCCCAGCGCGAGCCCGCGCGTCGCGATCACCGACCTCCAGGGCCTCACCAAGAAGGAGGCGCAGGCCGAGCTGGACCGGCTGGGCCTGACCGGCACCTTCGAGACCGAGCCGTCCGACACCGTCGACAAGGACCGCGTCACCCGCACCGACCCCGAGGCCGGCCGCAACGTCGACGAGGGCTCGACGGTGACCGTCTACCTGTCCTCCGGGCCGGACGTGGTCAAGGTGCCCGACGTGCGCGGCTACACCGAGGAGCAGGCGCGCTCCACGCTCGAGAGCGCCGGCCTGCGGGTGGTCTCCACGGACACCGTCGACGACCCGGGCCTGGACGAGGGCCGCGCCGCGAAGACCGACCCCAAGGCCGGCGCGGAGGTCGCGAACGACTCCGCCGTGACGCTGTACCTGTCCACGGGCCAGGTCGAGCTGCCGGACCTCACCGGCCTCACCATCGACAAGGCGCGCAAGCAGCTGGGCGACCTCTCGCTCGTGCCGTCGGAGACCTATCAGGAGACCACGGACGCCGACCCCGGCACCGTCCTGTCCCAGGACCCCGCCTCGGGCCGCATCGCGCGCGGCAGCACGGTCAGCCTCGTCGTGGCCGAGGCGCCGTCCACGGTCGCCGTACCCGACGTGGTCGGCAAGTCCGAGGCGGCCGCGAAGTCGGACATCACCGGAGCGGGCCTCGAGGTGGGCGACGTCACCGTCGACACCAACCCCGACCCCAACTTCGACGGCATCGTCAAGTCGACCAACCCCAACGGCGGCACGCAGGTCGCGCCGAGCACGGTGGTGAGCGTCGTGGTCGGCTGCCCCGTCACCACGGTCACCATCCCCGACCCGAACTACACCGCGGACCCGAACAACCCGGACGCCGAGGTGCCCACCATCGACCAGGTCCAGTGCCGCTGACAAACGGCGCCGGATGACGCGAGGCCTCCCAGGGGGAATACCCCGGGAGGCCTCGCTGTCTATGCTGGCATGATGACGCCGCTCGCCACCGTCGACGGGGTGCGCCGATACGTCGCGCACGGGCTCGAGGGAGTGGAGCGCGCGCTCGACGCCCATGTCACGAAGGCGTCCCACGAGATCCCCGCGGCGGGCGCGGACTACCGCGACCTGTGGGCCGCGGTCGGCACCCAGCACGTGGGCGGCAAGCGCATCCGCCCGGCCCTCACCCTCGCCGCGTACGCGGGCCTCGGCGGCGCGGACATCGACGCGATCGTCCCGGTCGCCGCGGCGATCGAGATGCTGCACTCCGCGATGCTCATCCACGACGACCTGCTCGACGGCGACGAGGTGCGGCGCGGCCGCCCCAACGTCGCCGGGATGCGTCGCGCCGCGCTCGACGGGTCGCGCCTGCCGCCCGCGCGCGTCGAGGCGCATGTCACCACCGCCGCGGTGCTCGGCGGCGACCTCGCGCTGTCCTCCGCCTACGACCTCATCTCGCGGGCCGACCTGCCCGCGCATCACCGCCTCGCGTGCCTGGACCTCGTCACACGCGCGATCCGCGCGACCATCGCGGGCGAGCTGCTCGACATGTACGGCGACATGACGGCCCCCGAGGACGCCGACTCGCTCGTCGTGGCCCAGCTCAAGACCGCGACCTATTCCGCGATCGTGCCGCTGCTCGCGGGCGCGCAGCTGGCGGGCGGCGATCCCACGATGATCGGACACCTCGAGCGCCTGGGCGGCTCGCTGGGACTGAGCTTCCAGCTGGTGGACGACGACCTCGGCGTGTTCGGCGACCCCGGCCTCACCGGCAAGTCGGTGCTGTCGGACCTGCGCGCGGGCAAGCGCACGGAGCTGCTCCGGCTGGGCCACGTGCTCGCCGACGAGGAAGGACGGCGCGTGCTCGACGCGCTCGTCGGCGACCCGACGCTCGACGAGGACGGCGCCGCCCGCGTGCGCGCCGTGCTCGAGGGGTCGGGGGCGCGCACCAAGGCGCTGCGAGTCGCGGCCCGGCACGCCCGCGAGGCGCGTCGCATCGCGTCCGAGCGGATCCCCGCGCCCCTGTCGGACTACCTGGTCGACCTCATCGACGGCCTCGGCGAGCGCGTCGCATGAGCCGCCGCTCCCGCCGCCACCATCACGACGACGCGGATACCTCCCTCGCACTGTACGACACCGCCGCGCGCGATGCAGCGGCGCAGGTGATCGCCCGCTACTCGACCTCGTTCGGCCTGGGAACCCGGCTGCTGCCGTCGGCGGAGCGCGCCCACATCCGCGCCGTCTATGCCATGGTCCGCGTCGCCGACGAGATCGTGGACACGTACCGCGGGCCCGACGCCGGCGACCTGCTCGACGGCTTCGCGGACGAGGTCCACGCCGCCATGGACCGCGGCTTCTCCACGGACCTGGTGGCGCACGCGTTCGCGCTGACGTCCCGCGCGGTCGGCATCACGCGCGAGCAGACCGAGCCGTTCTTCGCCTCGATGCGTATGGACCTCACGCGGACCGCTCACACGGAGGAGTCGCTCGCGCTGTACATCCTCGGCTCGGCCGAGGTGGTGGGGGAGATGTGCCTCGCGGTGTTCGTGAACACCCGCTCGGGCCCGCGCCCGCTCGACCCCGACCTGCGCGCCGGCGCACGCCGGCTCGGCGCGGCCTATCAGAAGGTCAACTTCCTGCGGGATCTCCAGGCCGACGACGCGACGCTCGGCCGCTCCTACTTCCCCGGCGTCACCGCCGCCACGCTGGACGATGCGCGGCTCGCCTCCCTGGTCGCGGACTGCCGGGCGGACCTCGCCGCGGCCGAGCGGACCCTTCCCGAGCTGCCGCGCCGCGCGCGCGCCGCGGTCGGCACCACGATCGACATCTACACGCGGCTGCTCGACCAGATCGCGCGGACGCCGGCGCGCGAGCTCGTCTCGCGACGCGTGCGGGTGCCCAACCGCGTCAAGGCCGTGCTCGCGGCGCGCAATCTCGCGGGCGCCCGGCCGGGGGCGCCGTCATGACCGGGCCGCGCATCGTCGTCGTCGGCGGCGGCGTCGCGGGGCTCGCGACGGCCGGGCTGCTCGCGCGCGGCGGCGCCGAGGTGGTGCTGCTCGAGCGGCACGGCTCGCTCGGCGGCCGCATGGGCCGCGTCGAGGTCGCGGGCCACACCTTCGACTCGGGTCCGTCCTGGTACCTCATGCGCGAGGCGTTCACGCAGTGGTTCGCGCTCATGGGCCGCGACGTGGAGGCCGAGCTGGACCTCGTCGACCTGGACCCTCGCTACCGGGTGCTCTTCGAGGGCGACGACCCCTGGGGGCCCGCGGACGCGCTCGACGTCAGCGCGGACGCCGAGGAGAACTGGCGGCGCTTCGACGCGCTCAGCCCCGGCGAGGGGGAGGCCATGCGCGCCTACGCCGAGGAGGCCGGCACGCTGTACCGCTTCGCGCTCGACCGCTTCCTCTACACGACCTACGCGCGCCCCCAGGCGACCATCAACGCCGACGTGCTGCGCCGCCTGCCGCTGCTCACCGGCCTGCTCGCGCGCTCGCTGGGCGCGCGCATCGGCTCCCGCGTGCGCGACCCGCGCCTTCGTCAGATCCTGGGCTTCCACGCGGTGTTCCTCGGCTCGTCACCCGACCGCGCGCCGGGCCTGTTCTCCCTCATGAGCCATCTCGACCTCACCGACGGCGTCCGCTATCCGCGCGGCGGCATGTACGCCGTCATCGAGGCGATCGCGCGCGCCGCGCGCGAGGAGGGCGCCGAGCTGCGCACCTCCGCGCCCGTCGCCCGGGTCCTGGTGGACGATGCGGGGCTCGCCACCGGCGTCGAGCTCGAGGACGGGGAGGTGGTGCGGGCCGATGCGGTGGTGGGCGCCGCGGACCTCCACCACATCGAGACCGACCTGGTTCCGGAGGGGCGGCGCGCGCATCCGGCGAGGGCATGGCGGCGTCGCTCGCCCGGCGTCAGCGCGCTGCTGATCTTCGCCGAGGTGGACGGGAAGGTGCCCGAGCTCGCGCACCACACCCTCCTGTTCACGCGGGACTGGGACGCGAACTTCGCGGCGCTCGTCGACCGTCGGCTCCCTCCGGTGCCGTCGTCGTTGTACGTGTCGCGCGTGGGCGCGACCGACCCGTCGGTGTCGCCCGCGGGCAAGGACTCGCTGTTCGTGCTTGTGCCGTTCCCCTCGGACCCGACGCTCGGCGCGACGCCGGGCTCACGCGCGGAGCTGCTGCCCCTCGCGCGGCGGTACCTCGCGCAGGTGGGCGCGTGGGCGGGCGTGCCCGACCTCGCCGAGCGCTCCACCGTCCTGCGCCTCACGACGCCGGCGGACTTCGCCGAGCAGATGAGCGCGTGGGAGGGCGGCGCGCTCGGGCTCGAGCACACCCTCGCGCAGTCCGCGCTGTTCCGGCCCGCGAACGTCTCCTCGCGGATCCCCAACCTGCTGTACGCCGGCGCCTCCACCGTGCCCGGGATCGGCGTGCCGCTGTGCCTCATCTCCGCTGAGCTCGTCGCGAAGCGCCTGCTCGGCGCGGTCGACGTGGGCCCGCTCCCCACGCCCGCGCCGCGCGGCTTCCTCGACCGCTCGCGCGACCGCGGGATCCTGGGCGACCTGGCCCGGCGGGCCGGCGCATGACCCACCTCGCCTATCTGGGGGCGCTGCTCGTCTCCATCGCGGGCCTGGGCCTGCTGGACCACCGCTACCGGATCGCGGTGTTCGACCGGCCGCGCCCCGCGCTGCTCACCGTCGCGATCGCGGTCGCGTCCTTCCTGGTCTGGGACCTGGCCGGGGTGGGTCTCGGGATCTTCTTCATCGGCGGCGCGCCCTACCTCACCGGCGCGCTGCTGGCCCCCGAGGTGCCGCTCGAGGAGCTGTTCTTCCTCGTCCTGCTCGTCTACCAGACCCTGCTCCTGTGGCGGTGGCTCGACCGGCGCCACCGTGCGAGGACGGCCGCATGACCTACGTGCTGCTGTCCGTCGCCGTGCTCGCGCTCATCGCGGCGGTGACCGTGCCGACGCTGAGGCGCCTGCCGCATCGTCCCCTGCTGCTCACCGGCCTCACACTGGTGGCGCTCACCGCGGTGTTCGACAACGTCATCGTGGGGCTCGGGATCGTCGCGTACGACGAGTCGCTCGTCTCGGGGATCCGCGTGGGATCCGCGCCGCTCGAGGACTTCTCGTACACGCTGGGTGCCGTGATGCTCGTGCCCGCGCTGTGGACGCGGCTCGCGCGCGACGGCGAGGACCCATGAGCCTGCTCGCCTCGGTGGTGCGGGCGTCGCGGCCCGTCTCGTGGATCAACACCGCCTTCCCGTTCGCGGCGGCGTACCTGCTGGTGACGCACGAGGTCGACGCGGTGCTGGTGGTCGGCACGCTGTTCTTCCTGATCCCGTACAACCTGCTGATGTACGGCATCAACGACGTGTTCGACTACGAGTCCGACCTCGCGAACCCCCGCAAGGGCGGCATCGAGGGTGACGTGGTGCGCGACCGCGCGCACGCCCGGCGCGTGCACCGCACGATCCTGTGGGCGTGCGCGATCACCGTGCTGCCGCCGTTCGCATGGCTGCTGCTCCAGGGCACGGCGGCGGCGGGGATCACGCTCGGGCTCGTGCTGTTCGGGGTGGTCGCGTACTCGGCGCCGGGGCTGCGCTTCAAGGAGCGGCCCTTCCTCGACTCCCTCACGTCCGCGCTGCACTTCTGCGGACCGCTGCTCTACGCGCTGGTCCTCGGCGGCGCGTCGCTGCTGGACCGCGGCGCGTGGCCGGTGTGGGTCGCGTTCATCCTGTGGGGCATGGCGAGCCACGCGTTCGGCGCGGTCCAGGACGTGCGCGCGGACCGCGAGGGCGGCATCGCGTCGGTCGCCACGGTGATCGGGGCGCGCGCGACGGTGTGGCTGTCGCTCGCCCTGTACGGCGCATCGTCCCTGGTGCTGCTCGCCCTGCCGTGGCCGGCGACGCTCGCCGCCCTGCTGCCGCTCGCCTACGTCGCGTCGGTCGCCCGCTTCCGTGGCGTCACCGACGAGACGTGCGAGGAGGCCAACCGCGGCTGGCACACGTTCCTGTGGCTCAACCAGCCCGTGGGCTTCGCGGTGACGATCCTCGTCATCGCAAGCTGGTGAGGGTGCGGTTTCCAATGACGGATGGGACGGGTGGGGCTGGTGGGACGCTGCGCGTCCCACCAGCCCCACCGTCCACATCTGTCATTGCGAATCGCTAGCGGCGCACGAGGGGGCTCAGGCCTGCGGACCGGCCCTCGGGGTCCGGCATGCCGCACACCTCGAGCCAGTTGGCGAGAAGCCGGTGGCCGCCCTCCGTCAGCACGGACTCGGGGTGGAACTGCACGCCGTGGAGGGGCAGCTCGCGGTGGCGCAGGCCCATGATGATGCCGTTCGCGGTCGACGCGGTGACCTCGAGCTCGTCGGGCACCGTCGGGTTCTCCACCGCGAGCGAGTGGTAGCGCGTCGCGGTGAACGGCGACGGCAGGCCCGCCAGCACGGACGCGCCGGAGTGGTCCACCTGCGACGTCTTGCCGTGCATGAGCTCGGGCGCGTGCGACACGACGCCGCCGAAGACCTCGGCGAGCGCCTGATGCCCGAGGCAGATGCCGAGCATCGGCGTGCCGGTCTCCGCGCAGCGGCGGATGACGTCCATCGACGCGCCCGCCTCGGCGGGGGTCCCGGGACCGGGGGAGATGAGGACGCCGTCGTAGTCGGTGACGTCCCCCGCGGCGGGCACCGCATCGTTCCTCACGACCACCGTCTCGGCGCCCATCTGACGCAGGTAGCCGACGATCGTGTAGACGAAGGAGTCGTAGTTGTCGACGACGAGGATGCGGGTCACGGCACGGCCTCCACGCTCTGGTCCTGGATGTTGAAGGTGGTGGTGACCCAGGGGAAGACCCACTGGAACAGCACCGCGACGATGGCGGCGATCAGCATCAGCAGCAGCAGCACGCGCAGCCACACGGGGCCGGGCATGAGACGCCACACGAACGGGAAGATCATGGCTGCGGGATCTCCTCGAGGATCTCGGGGGGCACGCCGTCGCCGGTGGGCGCCCAGTACTCCAGCTCGCCGTGCACGATGTACCGCTGCGCGGCGGAGAACATCGGGTGGCACGAGGTGAGGGTGATGTAGTGCCCCGTGGGCTCGGCGCCGATCTCGCCGGGCTGCGGGGCGATGACCTCGACCTGGTGCGGATCGACGATGAGGTGGTCGGTGACGCGGTAGACGTACCAGGCGTCCTTGGTCTGGACCACGAGCGCGTCGCCCTGCTGCAGCTCCGCGATGCGGTTGAAGGGCTTGGCGTACGTGGTGCGGTGCGCGGAGATCGCGAAGTTGCCCAGCGCGCCGGGCATGCCGGTGCCGGGGTAGTGGCCGATGCCCAGCACGTCGAGCACCTGCTGACGATCGACGCCCTCGGAGACCGGCTTGACGTAGTCCGTGCCCCAACGCGGCACGTACAGCGTCGCGAAGGTGGTGAGGAACGCCGGCTCGTCCATCACCGGCGCGGTGTCGGGCGACATCCGCGCCTCGGTCGGGATGGTCGCGGGGCCGGTGTCCTGCGCCGCGTCGGCGGTGATCGGGGCGGTCGCGTCGTAGGCCCAGTCGAGGCTCTCGAGGACCTGGTCCTGCTCCTTGCCCGCGATCACGTCGGTGTAGAACAGCTCCCACACGACGTAGAGGCCGAGCAGCGCACCGGCGAGGATGAGCAGCTCGCCGACGAGCGACACCAGCCGCGTGCCGATCCCCGCGCGGGCGGGCGCGCGGCTCGGCTCGGGTGCGCCCGGCCGGGACCGGTCGGGCTGGGTGGGGACGTCCACGGAAGCGGGCATGATGCGTTCAGCCTACGGGAGGCGTGCACGCGCGGGTATCACGGTCGCGGGCATGCGCCAAGTACCCTGGGACGCATCCCCCGCGCGGGCGCGCGGGCACCTGAGCATGGAGTGTGGACAGTGGCAGTCTCGAAGAAGCGCGACCAGAAGGTCTACAAGGCGCCCCGGAACCTGGGCAAGGCCCCGACCGAGAACCCGAAGTGGCTGCTGCCGACGGCGCTCACGCTGCTCGTCCTCGGCCCCGCGTGGATCGTCGTCTACTACGTCACCAAGGCGAACTACCCGATCCCGGGCATCGGCGACTGGAACCTCGGCATCGGCTTCGTCTTCATGGCCGCGAGCATGATGCTGCTCACCCGCTGGCGCTGAATCACACCCCTGTAGTTATCCCCAATCTCGTCCACATCGGTGGAGAAACGACACGGGTGTAGTTATCCCCTTCTGTGAAGAACCGTGGGGATAACTACACAGATGTCATTCACATCTGTGGATACGGGTGGGGATTCCGGGGATTCGGGGCCCGGTTGTCCACAGCCCCCCGTTGTGGACAACGGCGGAGAAGCCCTGTGAACCACAGGCGTGTGGACGATGCGGGCCTCCCGGTGGACGAACCTGCGGACAGCCCTCGTCCGGCCGGGTTCCGGGACGCTCAGCACTCCCGGATCCGCGAGGACACCACCTCCCGGGACACCCACCTCCGCGCCGCCTCCGGCCGCGACCCGCGCATCGTCGCCGGGAACGACGAAGGCCCCGTCCTCACGGACGGGGCCTCGACGTCGGGGCGGCTACGCCTTGCGGCGGTCGACCCACTTGAGCATGGCCAGCATCGTGAGCGCGCCGACGACGGCGCCGCCCAGGTGGCCCTGCCACGAGATGCCGGGGATGACGAAGCCCAGCACGAGCCACAGTCCCGCGGTGGTGACGAGCGAGCGGTAGTCGAGCCTCAGCTTGAGCAGCACCACCGCGTAGCCGGCGATGAGGCCGAAGATCGCGCCCGAGGCGCCGCCGTGGATGCCGCCCTGCGCGAGGAGCTCGACGCCGGCGGAGCTGCCGATCAGCGACGCGCCGTAGAGCAGGCCGAAGCGCCAGCGCCCCAGGATGGGCTCCAGCTGCGAGCCGAACTGCCACAGCACCAGCATGTTCATGCCGATGTGCCAGATCGAGAAGTGGACGAATCCTGCGGTGATCCACCGGTACCACTCGTCGCCGACGCCCATCGTCGAGTCGCCGGCGGCCGGCAGGAGGGCCCAGTACGCCCACCAGCGCTGCTGGCCGAGCAGCAGGTAGCCGTAGGCGAACGCCGCGACGTTCGCGATGATGAGGCCGAGCGTCACATACGGCGTGCCGTGGGCCATCGTGAAGCCGAGCCTGTTGACGGTCGGCCTCGCGTTCGCCTTCGCCTCGCGCACGCAGTCGACGCACAGGATGCCCACCGCGGCCGGGCGCTGGCATTCGGGGCAGGTGGGGCGTCCGCACCGCTGGCAGCGGACGTACGACACCCGGTCCGGGTGCCGCGGGCACGTGGGCGCAGCGGCACCCGGATCCTGGGTCATGCGGGTCTTACTCGGAGATCGTGACGCCGGTGATGAGCACGTCCTCGAGGGGACGGTCACGACCGTCGGTGGGCGTCGCGGCGATCTTGTCGACGATGGCGCGCGACTCGTCGTCCGCGACCTTGCCGAAGATGGTGTGCTTGCCGTTGAGCCAGCTCGGGCGGTCCACGGTGATGAAGAACTGCGAGCCGTTGGTGCCGCCCGGGCGGCCCGTGATGGGGTTGAGACGCTGGCCGGCGTTGGCCATCGCGAGCAGGTAGGGCTCGTCGAAGCGGAGCTCCGGGTGGATCTCGTCGTCGAAGTTGTAGCCCGGGCCGCCGGTGCCGGTGCCGAGCGGGCAGCCGCCCTGGATCATGAAGCCCGAGATGACGCGGTGGAACACGAGGCCGTCGTAGAACGGGTCGTTCGACGTCTCACCCGTCTCGGGGTTGCGCCACTCCTTGGTCCCAGTGGCGAGGCCCACGAAGTTCTGGACGGTGACGGGCGCGTGGTCCGGGTACAGCTCGATCCGGATGTCGCCCTCGGTGGTCTGCAGGGTTGCGATCATGCTCGCCATTGTTCCATGGCCCTCGCAACCACGCGCCGCAAGTGGCACGATGGACCGAAGGGTCTCCTTCGAGGGCGCATCGTCCCCGGTAGGGTGCCAAGTCCCCACGGACCAGGAGGAGTGCGGCATGAGCAAGGTTTCTTTCCAGGGCTTCGACGCCGAGAAGGCGCGCGAGCAGGCGGCCGATGCGGCGAAGACGGCGCGGGAGGCGGCACGCGAGGCGTCGGTCGCCGCCCGGAAGGCCGCCAAGCACGCGAAGGAGTGGGCGGAGCCGCAGGTCGAGAGCGCCGTGGAGTGGGCCTCCCCCCGCGTGCAGAAGGCGTATCACGAGGGCGCCAAGAAGGCGTCGCCGTACGTCAAGAAGGCCGGCGAGAGCACCGAGCACTGGGTGGACGTCGCGCACGCCGCGATCGTCGGCGCCGCCATCCCCGCGGTGATCGCCGCGGTCGAGGACGCGGCTCGCCAGGAGGAGGACGAGGAGAAGGGCGGCGGCGGCTTCGGCAAGGTCCTCATCCCGCTCGCGCTGGGAGCGGCCGCCGCTGCCGCCGTGGTGGTGTGGGCGCGCCGGGACCGCGGCCGCGACCCGTGGGCCGGCGAGGACGAGGAGTGGGAGTTCGCGTCCGAATCCGACTTCAAGGACAACCTGCGCCGCAACGTCAACAAGGCCGTCGACGCCGCCGCCGACGCCGCGCGCAAGGCCGCCGACGCGGCGACCGCCGCCGCGAACGCCGCCGCCGAGGTCATCACCGACAAGGCCGGCCCCACCTATGAGAAGGTGCGCGAGGCCGCCGGCCCCGCCGCCGAGCACGTCCGGGACACCGCCGTGACGGAGGCCAAGAAGGTCGCCGACGTCGCGGGTCCCGCGTTCACCAAGGTGAAGGACACGGCGATCTCGGAGGCCAAGAAGGTCAAGGACGCCGCCGACGAGGCCCGCGCCCGCGCGACGGAGGAGGTCGTCTCGACCATCGACGGCGCCGAGGACGTGTGGGAGGACGTGGCGGAGGACGTCGCCGACGAGGTCAAGGGCGACGACAAGTAGCGCGACCCGCGCGCGGAGGGGCGCCCGGCCCGGATCCTCGGATCCCGCCGGGCGCCCCTTCGTCGTCCCGGCGCGGACCGCGGGCGCGGGGAGGGCTCAGGCGCGCGGCGTCGTGACCGTGAGCACCGCGACCGCCCCCGCGTCGTCCGCGCGGTAGCCGTGGGGGACGTCGCTCACCCAGGTGAGCAGCTCGCCCTCGCCGGCGGTGCGGCGCGCGCCGTCGCGGCCAGCGGTGACCCGCCCGCGCAGCACCAGGACGCGTTCGACGACCCCGGGCCCGTGCGCGCCCGACCGGTGCTCGACACCGCCCTCGAGGTCGAGGCGGTAGACCTCGACGACCGCGTCCGGCCCCTCCTCGACGTCGAGGAGGCGGGCGCGGATGCCGTCGGCGGCGATCTCGGCACCCGCGGTCTCCGCCAGGAGCGCGGCGAGCGGGATCGCGAGCGCGCCCGCGAGCGCGTAGAGCGTCGACAGGTTGGGATTGCGGGACCCGTGCTCGATCTCGGACAGCGATCCCTTGCCGATCCCCGAGGAACGCGCGAGCGCCCCGAGCGTGAGACCGCGCTCCGCTCGCGCGGCGCGCACGCGCTCGCCGATCGCGCGCGCGAGCTCGGCCGTGTCCATGGCACGAGCATAGCCAGCCCGTTCCATCAACAGAACACCGGTGCTACCGTTCCGTTCATGGAACACTCGTGGATGCGACCCGCCTCCGTGGGCGTCACCACCGCGCTCGTGGGCTTCACCAGCTCGGTGGCCGTGCTCATCGCGGGCCTGTCGGCCGTCGGAGCGACCCCGGCCGAGGCATCGTCCGGGCTGCTGTCCCTGTGCCTCACGGTGGGCGTGGGCACGATGCTGCTGGCGTGGCGGCTGCGGATCCCCGTCACCCTCGCGTGGTCGACCCCGGGCGCGGCGCTGCTCGCGACGCAGGCCTCGCTCGGCTGGCCGGCGGCCGTCGGCGCGTTCATGCTCACCGGCGTGCTCATCTGCGCGGTCGGGCTGTGGCCGTGGCTCGGGCGGGTCGTGGCGGCGATCCCCGCGGCCCTCGCGCAGGGCATGCTCGCCGGCGTGCTCGTCCCGCTGTGCCTCGTGCCGGTGACGGGGCTCGCGGCCGCGCCGTGGCACGTGGCCCCCGTCGTGGCGCTGTGGATCGTCCTCCAGCGCGCGGCGCCGCGCTGGGCGACGCCGGCCGCGTTCGCGGCGGGCCTCGTGGTCATCGTGCTCGAGGCCGGGCCCGCGGCCGTCGACGCCGCGACGGCGCCGAGCCTGGTCGTCGTCGCGCCCCACCTGACGTGGGCGGCCGCGGCCGGCATCGCGGTGCCGCTCACGGTGGTGACGATGGCGTCGCAGAACGTCCCCGGCGTGGCGGTGCTCGCGAGCGCCGGCTACCGCGTGCCGTGGCGCGCCGCGATGCTCACGACGGGAGCGGGAACGGTGCTCGGCGCGGCCGCCGGCGGTCACGCGATCAACCTCGCGGCGATCACCGCGGCCCTGCCCGCCTCGCCGGATGCGGCACCGGACCCGCGCCGGCGCTGGATCGCGGCTTTCGCGGCCGGTGCGTCGTACATCGTCCTCGCGGGCACCGGCGCGACCCTCGTGGGCCTCTCCCGGGCCGGCACGTCCGAGATCCTGGGGGTCGTGGCCGGCCTCGCCCTGCTGCCCACGCTCGGCGCGGCGCTGGCGGGGGCGTTCGCGCACGCGGAGGAACGGCTCCCCGCCGCCGCCGCGTTCGTGCTCGCGGCAAGCGGCACCACGCTGGGCGGAATCGGTGCCGCGTTCTGGGCGCTGCTGGCCGGCCTGGGCGTCCGCGCGGTGATGCGAGCGACGTCGATCGGGACCTTCGCCTTGACATTGCCCCCGGGGGGAAGGAATACGGTCAAGACATGGAGATCATGACGCATGTGCCCGGGACCGTCGTCGAGCTCGCGGTGTCCGGGATGACCTGTGACGGCTGCTCGTCGTCAGTCGAGAAGGCGCTCACCGGCCTCGCCGGGGTCCGGTCGGCCTCGGTCGACCACGCGACCGGCAGCGCCGTCGTGCTGCTCGAGGCCGGCGCCTCGGCGGAGGACTTCGCATTCGAGGCCGACGCCGCCGTCCACGACGCGGGCTACACCCTCGAGGGCGCGCAGGCGCGCGTCGAGCGCGCCCCCAAGTCGGGCGGCTGCGGCGGGGGCGGCGCGTGCGGCTGCGGCGGCGGCGAGGCCTCGGCACCCGAGCCCGTGGCGACCGAGGGTTCCGACTGCTGCGGCGGCGAGGGCGGCGCCTGCTGCTGAGCCGCCCACCCGTTCAGTCCGCGCGTGCGACGGCCAGCGTGCCGCCGCAGCCGGGCACGGGATGCCACTCGCCCGCCCAGCCGAGCCGGCGCGCGGGCATGCCCGGCTCCACCCCCGCATCCGTGGCGGCGATCACGCGGCCCGCGGCCGTGCCGAGCACCGCGGGCACGGCGGCGTGCCCGAGCACGCCGTCGGTGAGCCGCTCGAGGCCCGCGACGGACAGGTCCGCGCCCACCACGCCGACGACTCGCCCCTCGGCGCGGACCGGCATGGTGAGGGTGAGCGTGAGCTCGTCCGTGCACAGGTAGTCGATGTACGGGCCCGTGAGGTAGGCGTCGCCGCCCCCGACGGCGCCGCGCCACCACTCGAGGCGCGTGTAGTCATGGAAGGACTCGTCGAGCGGGTCCTCGATCGAGGCGAGCCGCCGCAGCGCGCCGTCGCGCCCGGCGAGCCCGACGCCGTTGGCGGCGCTGACCCACCACGCGAGGTGCCACGGCGCGTCCTCGAGGAATCCCGGCGCCGCGACGAAGCCGGCGCCCAGCGTGGGACCCGCGCCCGCGAGCGCGGGCGCCACGAGCCACTCGACCGTCTCGTCGACCTCGGCGGCGCGACCCGTCCCCGCCGCGAGCGCGTGCTCGAGGCGGTCGCGCCAGTCGGCGACCTCGGCGAACACGGGTCCCAGGGCCGCGCCGAGCACGTCCGCGATCTCCAGCAGGGCCTCGGCGATCATGCGACCGCCTCCTCGCGCACGGCCAGCAGGCGGTCGACGAGCCAGCCGACCTGCTCCAGGACGATGCCCCGGGCACCCTCGGGGCTCTCCTCGCCGATCGCGGCGACGAGCCGGCGGTGGCGCTCCGCGTTGCCGCGCACCACCGCGCCGTCGCGCAGCGCGAGCCACAGGAGGGGGCCGAACTCGGACTGCAGGCGCACCTGCTCGCTCACGAGCCGCGCGGAGCGCGACAGCGCGGCGACCTCGAGGCGGATGCCGTTCTCGGCGCGGCGCGCCGCCGCGCCGCTCGCCGTCGCGCCGCCCTCGACGAGCAGCGCGAGCGCGCCGACCTCGTCCGGGGTCGCGAAGAGGGCGGCTCGCTCGGCCGCGCCCGCGGCGACGAGCCCGTAGAGCAGGCCCGTGTCGCGCAGCTCGACGCGCGAGGTGGCGGCGAGGCGGCCGACGAGGGCGACGCGCGCATCGTCCCCGCTGCCGCATACGAAGCTGCCGCCCGCGCGCCCGCGACGCGTCTCGATGAGGCCCGCGACGCGCAGCGACTCGAGCGCCTCGCGCGCCGTCACGGTCGCGACGCCGAACTGCCGCCCGAGCTCCTGCTCGGTGGGCAGGCGCTCGCCCTGCTCGAGCAGGCCCAGCTGGATCGCGTCGGCGAGGCGCTGCGTGACCGCCTCGGCACGTCCGGCGGGCGCGAGGGGCGCGAAGATCGCCGCATGCGTCGCGGACCGCGCCGCGGACGCCCCGGGACCCCATCTCATCGCCATGCGGGCCATTGTCGCCGCGCGCCGGCCCCTCGGAAAGGTCTGGATCCAGAGATTTAATCGAGTTGTTACACGCGAGGCCTTGTCAAAGACATCTGGAACTAGATGAATAGCCCGCATGGATTCAGCCATCCGCCTGCGCGGCCTGCACAAGCGCTTCGGGGAGACCGTCGCGGTCGACGACCTCGACCTCGACATCGAGCCGGGGGAGTTCTTCTCCATGCTCGGCCCGTCGGGTTCCGGCAAGACCACCGTCCTGCGCATGATCGCGGGCTTCGAGCGCCCCACCAGCGGCAGCGTCGCCCTGTTCGGCGCCGACGTGACCGCGCTCGCCCCGTTCCAGCGTCCCGTCAACACGGTCTTCCAGGACTACGCCCTGTTCCCGCACCTCAGCGTCCTCGCGAACGTCGAGTACGGCCTGCGGGTCGCCGGCGTCGCGCGCAAGGAGCGCCGCGCCCGCGCCGAGGAGGCGCTCGGCCAGGTCCGCCTCGCGGGCTACGAGGAGCGTCGCCCGCACGAGCTGTCGGGCGGCCAGCGTCAGCGCGTCGCGCTCGCCCGCGCGATCGTGCTGCGGCCGCAGGCGCTGCTGCTCGACGAGCCGCTCGGCGCGCTCGACCTCAAGCTGCGCGAGCAGATGCAGGTCGAGCTCAAGGAGCTGCAGCGCTCGCTGGGCATCACGTTCGTGTTCGTCACCCACGACCAGGACGAGGCGCTCACGCTGAGCGACCGGGTCGCGGTGTTCGACGCGGGCCGGGTGGTGCAGCTCGGCACCCCGCGCGAGGTCTACGACCACCCGCGCAACAGCTTCATCGCCTCCTTCGTGGGCTCGTCGACGCTGCTCGACCCGGACGTCGCGGCCGCGCTCGGCCTCGACCGCGCGCCCATGGCGGTGCGGCCCGAGCGCGTCACCCTCGACGGCCCGGCGGGCGGCGTGCCCGGCACCATCGCCGAGGTCATCTACACGGGGCCCGAGCACCGCCTCGTCGTCGACCTCGACGGGCTGGGCGCGCGCATCACCGCGCTCGAGCCCAACACCGGTGCCGCGCGCCCCCGCGCCCGCGGCGACCGCGTGACCGTGTCCGTGGAGCGGGGCGCGGCCGCGCCCCTCGAGACCGAGCCGGCCCCCGCCTGACCCCACCGCAGCACCCAGCAGGATCCACCCACGAAAGGAACACCCGTGTCGAAGTCCCCGTCCTACGCGGCGCTCAAGGCGGGCCTCGCGGCCGCCGCGATCGCCTCCCTCGCCGCCTGCGGCACCAGCTCCTCCTCCGGTGGCTCCGAGGCCGCGTCCTCGCTCGGCGCCACCGAGGGCTCCGTCTCGATCCTCGCATGGCCCGGCTACGTCGAGGACGGCTCCAACGACCCGTCCGTCGACTGGGTGTCCGGCTTCGAGGACGCGACCGGCTGCTCGGTCACCGCGAAGACCTACGGCACCTCCGACGAGGCGTACCAGCTCATGCAGAGCGGCGGCTACGACGTGGTGGCCGCGTCGGGCGACCTCACGCTGCGCCTCATCGCCGCCGACCTCGTCGCCCCGGTCAACACCGACCTCCTCGACAACTACGCGGGCATCTTCGACTTCCTCAAGAACAAGGACTGGAACTCGGTCGACGGCGTGAGCTACGGCGTCCCGCACGGCTACGGCGCCAACCTGCTCATGTACAGCACGGACGCGGTCACCCCAGCGCCCACCAGCTGGGACGTCGTGTTCGACAAGGCCTCCGACTACGCCGGCAAGGTCACCGCGTACGACTCCCCGATCTACATCGCGGACGCCGCGGTCTACCTCATGGCCCACCAGCCCGACCTCGGGATCACGAACCCCTACGCGCTGGACCAGGACCAGTTCGACGCCGCCGTCGCGCTGCTCAAGGACCAGAAGGCCAACGTCGGCGAGTACTGGTCCGACTACCTCAAGGAGATCCAGGCCTTCGAGTCCGGCGACTCGGTGGTCGGCACCACCTGGCAGGTCATCCAGAACTCCATCACCACCGGCAACACCGACGTGGTGCTGCCCGAGGAGGGCGCGACCGGCTGGTCCGACACCTGGATGATCGCGTCCGACGCCACCAGCCCCAACTGCGCGTACAAGTGGCTCGACTACATCGCGAGCCCCGAGGTCAACGCCGCGGCGACCGCGTACTTCGGCGAGGCCCCCTCGTCGCAGGCCGCGTGCGACTTCCGCGACGACTGCGAGGCGTACCACGCCGGCGACGCCGACTACGCGTCGAAGATCTGGTACTGGACCACCCCCGTGAGCGAGTGCCTCGACGGCCGCACGGACGTCGAGTGCGTCGACTACTCCGAGTGGACCAAGGCCTGGCAGGAGATCAAGGGCTGACGCCCGCGTGCGGGGGGACGATGCGCGTCGTCCCCCCGCACGGCCCTCGCCCCGGCCGCCCGGCCGGGCCCCCGCATCGTCCCCCGAAGGAACCATGACCTCGCCTCGCGTCTCCGCCTACCTCGCCCCCCGCCGGCGGCTCCAGCTCGCCGGCCTGCTCACGGCGCCCGTGCTGTGGCTCGGGCTCGTCTACGTGGTCGCGCTGGCCGCGCTGCTCGTCACCGCGTTCTGGACCGTGAACGAGCTCACCGGCCAGGTGCAGATCGAGTGGACCACCGAGAACGTGGTCGAGGTGCTCACCGAGGCGCTCTACCGGACCGTCACGCTGCGCACGCTGGGCATCGCCGTCCTGGTGACCGTGCTCGACGTGCTCGTGGCGGTCCCGGTCGCCTTCTTCATGGCCAAGATCGCCGGCCCGCGCCTGCGCCACCTGCTGGTCATCGCGATCCTCGCGCCGCTGTGGGCGTCCTACCTGGTCAAGGTCTACTCGTGGCGCGCGCTGCTGAGCGCGGACGGCGTCATCCACTGGGTGCTCGCGCCGTTCGGTCTCGACACCCCCGGCTACGGCATCGTCGGCATCGTCCTCACGCTGTCGTACCTGTGGCTGCCGTACGTCATCATGCCGATCTACGCGGGCTTCGACCGCGTCCCCGACCGCCTGCTCGAGGCGTCCGCCGACCTGGGCGCGCGCGGCTGGAGCACGCTGCGCTCCGTGGTGCTGCCGATGATCTGGCCGGCCGTGATCGCGGGCTCGATCTTCGCGTTCTCGCTGAGCCTGGGCGACTACATCACCGCCGGCATCGTGGGCGGCACCACCCAGATGCTCGGCAACCTCGTCTACACGAACGTCGGCGCGGCGAACAACCTGCCGCTCGCCGCCGCGATCTCCCTCATCCCGATCGCGATCATCCTCGTCTACCTCGCCGCGGTCCGCCGGACCGGTGCCCTCAGGAGCCTCTGATGCAGCTCGGACGCGTCGCACGCTACGTGCTCGGCGCGGTGACCGCCGTGGTCATCGCGATGATCTACCTGCCGCTGGGCGTGGTGTTCCTCAACTCGATCAGCGCCTCGGAGAGCATGTCGTGGCCGCCGCCGGGCTTCACGCTCGAGTGGTGGGGCCGTGCGCTCCACTCCGAGGGCGCGCTGCAGGCGCTCGGCACGTCGGTCCTGGTCGCGATCGCGGCGTCGGCGATCGCGCTGGTGCTCGGCACGCTGGCCGCGATGGCGCTGTCGCGCTACCGGTTCTACGGCAAGGAGACGGTCAACCTGTTGATCGTGCTGCCGATCGCGCTGCCCGGCATCGTCACCGGCATCGCGCTGAACAACGCATTCCGCACCATCGTCGGCGTGCAGCTGGGGGTGTGGACGCTCATCGTCGCCCACGCGACCTTCTGCATCGTGACCGTCTACAACAACGCGTTCGCGCGCCTCAACGCCTCCGGCACGCGCCTCGAGGAGGCGTCGCAGGACCTCGGCGCGGGCCTGTTCACCACGTTCCGCCTGGTGACGTTCCCGCATCTCAAGTCGGCGCTCCTGGCCGGCGGGCTGCTCGCGTTCGCGCTGAGCTTCGACGAGATCATCGTCACCACGTTCACCGCCGGTCCCGGCGTCACGACGCTGCCGCTGTGGATCCTGCAGAACATGTTCCGTCCGTCGCAGGCGCCCGTCGTCGCCGTCATCGCGGTGATCCTCGCGGTGCTGTCGGTGGTGCCGCTCGCGATCGCGCAGCGGCTCACGGCCAAGGACGCGGCGGCCGTGTCACGGTAGGCGGCGGGGCGGGTGGGGCACTGACGGGAGGCGCACCCTCAGAACCCCACCCGCCGACCCGACCCGCGCATCGTCCCGCGGGAACCACGAAGGCCCCCGCCGCGGCGGGGGCCTTCTCGATCTGGTGGAGCCTAGGGGACTCGAACCCCTAACCCCCTGCTTGCAAAGCAGGTGCGCTACCAATTGCGCCAAGGCCCCGTGCGTGGGAGACAGTCATCGTCCCACAGTCGGGAGTGGTTCTGAAGGTGACGAGCGCATCGTGCAGCCATCGAATCACCGTGGTGGGCCCAGGAGGACTTGAACCTCCGACCTCTTCGTTATCAGCGAAGCGCTCTAACCGCCTGAGCTATGGGCCCCTTCCGCAGCTTCAGCGCCGCGGCCCTCAACGATACCGGAATGCCGCCGTGAGACAAAATCGCCCCGACGGCCGCCTCCGTCAGTCGTCCGTGAGGGTCACGTAGACGCCGCCGACGACCGACGACACCACGTTGTAGAGGAACGCGCCGATGGTCGCGAGGGCCGTCAGCAGGACCACGTTGACCACCGACAGCAGGATGGTGGCGCTCATGATCTTGTTCCGGTCGAAGAACTGCATGATGTTCACCTCCTGGTCGGTGGTGAACAGCTTGACGACCCACTCGTTGACGAGCGCGAAGATGCCCATGCCGTTGAGCACGTTCCACAGCACGAAGACGGCGACGACCATCATGATGCCGAGCGCGATCGACAGCAGGAACGACAGCTTGAGCACGGACCACGGGTCGATGCGCGACAGCAGCACGCGGGCCTTGCGGGGGCCGCCCTTGCTCGACGGGGTCGCGAGGTCGTCGCCCGCCTTGAAGCTCTCGGCGGCGCGACCGGCCAGGCCCTTGATCCTCGCGGTGCCGGCGCCGAGCGCGGACTCGGTGCGTGCCGCCTCCTCCTCCGCGGGCGGGCTGAACGCCGCCGGGGTCGCGGGGGCGCCGGTGGGGGCGAAGCCCTGCGGGACCGTCTGCGTGGGGGCGGTCTGCGGCTGCGCGGGCGCGGCCTGGGTGGTCGGGATGCCGCCCGGGTTGGTCTGGGGGCGCAGCGCCGTGCGCTGCGGGGCCGTGCCCGTGGTCGGGGCGGACGATGCGGCGGGCGCCTGGCCGCTCACGGGCGTGCGGGTCGGGATGGATCCGCTCGTGGGCGCCTGCGGCGCGGGGGAGTCGCCGACGGGCATGAACGCGCGCCGTGCGGGGACCTGACCGGTCGTCGGCTCGGCGGCACGCGGCGCGTACAGGCCGCGGGGCGACTGGGTGGTGCGGTCGTCCGCGTTCATCAAGGCTCCCTGTCATCTGACACGCGCGAGGCGGTCCGTTCGAGCGCGCCCCGGTGTGCGCGCATCCACCCAAGCGTAACCGAGCACCACCGAGAGGTCATTCCCCCTGGTGGCGCGCCCCGCATCGGTCCCCGGCGGCGCTAGTGCCCGGCGCCGAGGTGGCCGCTCATGCGGCCGTGCATGGCGCGCGACGCGTCGTTGAGGCCGACGATCTCGACCGTCTTGCCCAGGCTCGCGTACTTGGTCTCGACCGCGTCGAGCGCCGCGACGGTCGAGGCGTCCCACACGTGCGAGTCCGTCATGTCGATGACGACGCGCGCGGGGTCGCCCGCGTAGTCGAACTGGCTGTAGAGGTCGTTGGAGCTCGCGAAGAACAGCTCGCCGGCGACGGTGTAGCGGCGCGCGCCGTCGGCGACCTCGCCGCCGGAGACCTCCGCGAGGTGGGCGACGCGGCGCGCGAACAGCACCGACGCGAGCAGGACGCCCGCGACCACCCCGTAGGCGAGGTTGCCCGTGGGCACCACGACGGCGACCGTGACGAGCATGACCGCGGTCTCGGAGCGCGGCATGCGGCGCAGCGTGGACGGACGGATCGAGTGCCAGTCGAACGTCGCCCACGCGACGAAGAGCATGACCGCGACGAGGGCTGCCATGGGGATCGCGGCGACCACATCGCCGAGCGCGACGATGAGGATCAGCAGGAAGACGCCGGCCGCGAGGGTGGACACGCGCGTGCGGGCCCCGCCCGCGCGGACGTTGATGGTCGTCTGGCCGATCATCGCGCAGCCGCCCATGCCGCCGAACAGGCCCGTGACGATGTTCGCCACGCCCTGGCCCCACGCCTCGCGCGTCTTGTCCGAGTGGGTGTCGGTGATGTCGTCCACGAGCTTCGCCGTCATGAGCGACTCGAGCAGGCCCACGAGCGCCATGCCGAGCGCGTACGGCAGCACGATGCGCAGCGTCTCGAGCGTCAGCGGCACGTCCGGGACGAACAGGCCGGGCAGGCCGTCGGGCAGCGCGCCCTCGTCGCCGACGGTGGGCACGTCGATGCCCGCGACGGCGACGACCGCGGTGACCAGGACGATCGCGACGAGCGGCGCGGGCACCGCCGTGGTCAGCCGCGGCCACAGCGCGATCACCACGAGCCCCGCGGCCGCGAGGGCGAAGACCGCCCACGGCTTGCCCGTGAGGTGGGGCAGCTGCGCCATCGCGATGAGGATCGCGAGCGCGTTGACGAAGCCGACCATCACGGAGCGGGGGATGAAGCGCATCAGCTTCGCGACGCCGAGCAGCGCGAGGATCACCTGGATCACGCCGCCGAGCATCACCGCGACCACCAGGTAGTCGAGGCCGTGCTCCCTCGCGAGCGGGCCGACCACGAGCGCGACCGCCGCCGTCGCGGCGGAGATCATCGCGGGGCGGCCGCCCGTGAAGGCGATGGTGACGGCCATCGTGAAGGAGGCGAACAGGCCCACGCGCGGGTCGACGCCCGCGATGATCGAGAACGAGATCGCCTCGGGGATGAGCGCGAGCGCGACCATGAGGCCCGAGACGAGCTCGATGCGCAGCACGCGCGGCGTGAGCGCGGCGCGCCAGGACGATGCGCGGGTGGCCTCGGGCACACCGGTGGCGGTGCGGGCGGCGGTGGGCATGGGGGACTCCGTACGGGCGGGGGGTGGGGGCCCGTCATCGTACCCGCGGCGATTCCCAATGACAGATGTGAACCGTGCGACGGGTGGGACGGCGACGCGCAGCGGCCCCCATCCCACCCGTCACATCTGTCATTGCAAATCGAGGGCCCGGGCCCCGCGGCTTGCGGGGACCGGGCCTCTCGAGGGGTACGTCAGACCGTCGCGGGCTCAGCGGCGGGCGACAGGTTCGCGCGCAGCGCGGCGCCGAGGTCGGCGTCCACGCTGGTCCAGTACTGGATCGCACGCTCGCGGATGTCGTCCGACTTCACCGCGCCCACGTGACCGGTGATGGTGTCGAGGAAGCGGGCCTTCGCGTCCGCATCGAAGACGTCGCGGTACATGGTGCCGGCCTGGCCGAAGTCGTCGTCCTCGGCGTGCAGCGTCGCGGCCGCGCGGACCATCGAGCCGTCCGACTGCCAGTTGCCCGCGTCACCCGCGCGCTCGGCGTCGGCGTGCGCGCCGCCGAGCGAGTTGGGCGCGTAGACCGGGGTCTCGGGCGAGGCGAAGGAGTAGCGCATCGAGCCGTCCTTCGCGTACGAGTGGCCGTTCGCGTCCGCGTTCCTGGGCGCGTTGACCGGGAGGTCGGCGTGGTTGGTGCCGACGCGGTAGCGGTGCGCGTCCGCGTAGGAGAAGATGCGCGCCATCAGCATCTTGTCGGGCGACGGGCCGATGCCGGGCACGAAGTTCGACGGCGCGAACGTGGCCTGCTCGATCTGCGCGAAGTAGTTCTGCGGGTTCTTGTTGAGCTCCATGACGCCGACCGGGATGAGCGGGTAGTCGCCGTGCGGCCACACCTTGGTGAGGTCGAACGGGTTGAAGCGGTAGTCCCTGGCGTCCTCGTAGGGCATGATCTGCACGCTCAGGTCCCAGCGCGGGAAGTCGCCGGCGTCGATGTGCTCGTACAGGTCACGGATGTGGTGGTCGCCGTCCGAGCCGGCGAGCTGCGCCGCCTCGTCGCCGGTCAGGCCGTGCACGCCCTGCTGGGAGATGAAGTGGTACTTCACCCAGAAGCGCTCGCCCGCGGCGTTGATCCACTGGTAGGTGTGCGAGCCGTAGCCGTTCATCTCACGCCACGAACGGGGCAGGCCGCGGTCGCCCATGAGCCACGTGACCTGGTGCGCCGACTCGGGCTGCAGCGACCAGAAGTCCCACTGCATGTCGTTGTCGCGCAGGTGCGAGCCGGGCAGGCGCTTCTGCGAGCGGATGAAGTCGGGGAACTTGATGCCGTCGCGGATGAAGAACACGGGGGTGTTGTTGCCGACGAGGTCGTAGTTGCCCTCGGTCGTGTAGAACTTCAGCGCGAAGCCGCGCGGGTCGCGCCACGTGTCGGGCGAGCCGGCCTCGCCGGCGACCGACGAGAAGCGCGCGAGCATCTCGGTCTCGACGCCGGGCTGGAACAGCGCGGCGCGCGTGTACGCGGAGACGTCGTGCGTGATGGTGAGCGTGCCGAAGGCGCCGCCGCCCTTGGCGTGCACCACGCGCTCGGGCACGCGCTCACGGTTGAACTGCGCGAGCTTCTCGACCAGGTAGTGGTCGGTCAGCGCGGTGACGCCGTCGTTGCCGACGGTGAGCGAGTGCTGGTCCGACGCCACGGGGGCACCGGCGTTGTTGGTGGTGAACTTCTCCGACATGGAGGCGCTCCTCTTCTCGTTAGGGGGCGGTCAGTCTTGGGCCGCGACGGCGGCGAGCGGCGCATCGGCCGTCTGGCAGTCGCGGCAGAGACCCCAGAACGTGACCTCGGCCTCGGCCACGACGAAGCCGTGGTCCTCGCCCGGGGTCAGGCACGGGGCCTGGCCCACCACGCAGTCGACGTCGGCGATCGCACCGCAGTGCGTGCAGACGACGTGGTGGTGGTTGTCGCCCACCCGCAGCTCGTAGCGGGCGGGGTGGTCTCCCGGCTCGATGCAGCGCGTGAGGCCGCGGCCGGTGAGGTCTCGCAGGACGTTGTAGACCGTCTGGAGGGACACGTCAGGCAGCGTCTCGACGACCCTCGCGTGGATGCCGTCCGCGGATGCGTGCGGCATGCCGTCGAGCGCGGTGAGCACCGCGCGGCGGGGCTCGGTGACGCGCAGGCCCGCCCCGCGGAGCAGGGTCGTCGCGTCGAGGTGTGTCATGCCGGCCACTCTACCCGGTTGTTTTGAGCAGTTCAAACAAAGGATCGCCGCGTCCGCGCCCCGCCAACCGGGACCAGATACCCCCAGGTGTGGATACCCCGGGGGATATTTTTGATGCAGAGCCCACATACCCCTGGAGGCATCACCATGAAGCTCATCGTCGTCGGCGGCGTCGCCGCCGGAGCATCCACCGCCGCGAGGGCGCGGCGCCTCGACGAGTCGGCCGAGATCGTCGTCTTCGAGCGCGGCCACCACGTGTCCTTCGCGAACTGCGGGCTGCCGTACCACGTGGGCGAGGTCATCTCCGAGCGCTCCCGCCTGCTGCTCCAGACCCCGGAGAGCCTGCGCGAGTCTCTCGACATCGACGTCCGCATCGCGACGGAGATCGTCGCGATCGACCGCGCCGCCAAGACCGTGACGGCGCGCGAGGTCGACACGGGCCGCGAGTACACCGAGACCTACGACAGGCTCGCGCTGTGCATGGGCGCCGAGGCCGTGCGCCCGCCGCTGCCCGGCATCGACCACCCGGCCGTCGAGGTGCTGCGCCGCATCGGCGACATGGACCGCATCAAGGCGCGCCTCGACGCGGCGCTGGCCGCCCAGAAGGCCGGCAAGCGAGGCGTCGTCACCGCGGTCGTCGTCGGCGCGGGGTACATCGGCCTCGAGATGGCGGAGAACCTCCACCACCGCGGCGTGCGCGTCGAGGTCGTCGAGCTCTCCGACCAGATCCTGCCGCCCGTCGACCACGAGATCGCCACCCCGGTGGAGCAGCACCTGCGCATGCGGGGCATCGGACTTCACCTGTCCACCGCGGCCGCGGCCTTCCAGCCGCTGTCGGACCAGGACGGCGACGACCGCGTGAGCGTCGAGCTCAACTCCGGAACCGTCCTCCAGGCGGACCTGGTGATCCTCGCCGCGGGCGTGAAGCCCGCCGTGGAGCTCGTCAAGGCGGCCGGCATCGAGCTCGGGCAGCGCGGCGGCATCAAGGTCGACGCCCACATGCGGACCTCGGACCCGTTCATCTACGCCGCGGGCGACGCCGTCGAGACGCCGCACCCCGTGCTGCCCGGCAGCTACCTCGCGCCCCTCGCGGGCCCCGCCAACCGCCAGGCCCGCGTGGCCGCCGAGAACATGTGCGGCCGCGACACCGAGTACCGCTCGACCCAGGGCACCAGCATCGTCAAGGTCTTCGACATGGTCGCCGGAGGCACGGGCGCGACGTCGCGCCAGCTCGACGCGGCGGGCGTCGACTACCGCGTGGTCCACGTGCACCCGTCGGGCCACGCCGGCTACTACCCCGGTACCGCGATGATGCACATCAAGCTGCTGTTCTCCCCGACCGACGGCCGCGTGCTCGGCGCGCAGGCGTGCGGCTTCGACGGCGTCGACAAGCGCCTCGACGTCTTCGCCATGGCGATCCGGGCAGGCCTCACGGTCTTCGACCTCGAGGAGCAGGAGCTCGCGTACGCGCCGCCGTTCGGCTCGGCGAAGGACCCCGTCAACATGGCGGGCTTCGTCGCCGCGAACACCATCCGCGGCGACTTCACCCTCTGGTACGCCGAGGAGTGGCCGCTTCCCGACGGCGCCCGCCTCGTCGACGTGCGCACGCCCGAGGAGTACGGCATCCACCACCTGCCCGGCGCCGAGTCCGTGCCGCTGGCGACCTTCCGCGACGCCGTCAAGGGCTGGACCGACAAGGACCAGCCGATCCGCCTCTACTGCGCGGTCGGCTTCCGGTCCTACCTGGCTCACCGCATCCTCGTCCAGAACGGCTTCACGGACGTCGCGACGCTGTCCGGCGGCTCGACCACGTTCGGCCACGTCCATGACGACCCCGCCGACCAGTACACGGCCCAGCCGCCCATGGAGAGCTACGCGGAGAAGGTGTCGGTCGCCTCGGCCGTCGCCGCCGCCACGGGCCAGCTGACCGACCTCGACTGCACCGGCCTCGCGTGCCCCGGCCCGATCATGCGCCTGTCGGGCGCGATGAAGGAGGCGGGCGTCGGCGACGAGATCCGCGTCACCGTGTCCGACCCGGGCTTCGCGCTCGACGGCCCCGCCTGGGCGTCGAAGAACGGCCACACCCTCGTGTCGATGGACCCCAAGGGCGCGGGCTTCGTCGCCACGTTCCGCAAGGGCGGCGTCGCGCCCGTCGCGCCGTCGGGCGGCGCCGGCGGCAACAAGCTGTCGATGGTCGTCTTCTCGGGCGATCTCGACAAGCAGCTCGCGGCGTTCATCATCGCCAACGGCGCGCTGGCCATGGGCCAGGAGGTGTCCCTGTTCTTCACCTTCTGGGGCCTCAACGCGCTGCGCCGGACGGACCCGCCCAAGCGCGACAAGAGCGTGATGGACACCATGTTCGGGATGATGATGCCCAGGGGCGCCGAGAAGCTCACCCTGTCCCAGATGCACATGGCCGGCGCCGGCACCGCGATGATCAAGAACGTCATGAAGCAGCACGACGTCCAGTCGCTGCCCGAGCTCATCCGCTCCGCCCAGGACAACGGCGCCCGCCTGCTCGGCTGCACGATGACGATGGACCTGCTCGGCATGGCGCCGTCCGACCTGCTCGACGGCGTCGAGCTCGCGGGCGTCGCGACCTTCCTGGGCGAGGCTCAGGAGTCGGGCACCACGCTGTTCATCTGAGCCACGCCGGCGCGCCGCATCGTTCTCACCAGGGACGATGCGGCGCCCGGCTCAGGCGGTCGGCGTCACGCCGGGGCCGAAGATGTCCAGGTAGGAGACGGCGATCAGCACGACGCCGGCGCTCAGCACGGTGACGATCCCGCCGAGCACCATCCCCGCGACGCTGCGCTGCCGCACCCCGAGCACGAGCGCGGCGATCGCGGTCCCGAGGGCCACCGCCCCGACCACGATGCCCCAGACGGGGGCCCAGAACATCAGCAGCGCTGCGATCCCGCACACGACGGCGATCACGTTGAGCCAGAACTTCCAGCCGTCCACGTGAGCCTCCGTTCGCGATGCCGCCGGTCCTTGGCAGGCTAGTCCACGAATGCCGCAGAAGGGGACGAAAGGACTGCGGCCCGGGATGACCGGATCACCAGCCGCCGAGCGTGACGGTGAGCGCGCCGTCGGTCAGCGCCACCCGCGCGACCCCGCCGGCCCGGGTGGGCACCAGCACGGAGTCGCCGTCCCACACGGACGCCCCGAGGCTCGCGTAGTAGTCGGCGAGCTCGCCGCGCGTGACCGACACTCCCACCGGCACCCCCTCCCGGATGACGGTGTCGCCCACATCGTCGGGCCAGGGGATGGCACCCCACAGGCGGTCGCCCGCGACCGTGAGCCAGTGGATATCGCCCGCCGCGACGGCATCGTTGCGCGAGAGCGTCGCCGACGAGGGCACGGCCGCCGGATCGGCGCCGGCGGGGCGCCCGACCGCCCCCGTCACGGCGACGAGGAGGATGACGCCCACGGCCGCCGCCGTCAGCGCGACCGCGTGGGCGCCGCTCGCACGCCAGCGCAGGACGGCCGCCGCACCCAAGGTGACGGCGAGCAGCATCCCGGTCAGCGTGAAGCCTGCACCCATCGTCGCCCCCGATCCGCACGCTAGCAGCGCGGTCGTCGAAACGCGACGGTCGGGCGGCACGGCCGGGACGCACGAGGGGCCGACCGCGTGCGCGGCCGGCCCCTCGTGTCAGGCGTGCGTCAGCCCTCGGCGGGAGCCTCCGGCGTGGCCTCGGCGGCCTCCCCGGCCACGGCCTCGTCCGACTCCTCGGCCTCGTCACCCTCGAGGTTGCGCTCGACGTTGCGGGCGATGCCGATGATGCGGTCGCCCTTGGCGGGCTTGGCGAAGATGACGCCCATCGAGTTCTTGCCCTTGACGGGAACCTCGGACACCGCGGAGCGCACGACCTTGCCGGACTCCATGATGACCAGCACCTCGTCCGTGTCCTCGACGAGCATCGCGCCGACCAGGTCGCCGCGCTCCTCGGTGAGGGTCGCGACCTTCACGCCGAGGCCGCCGCGGTGCTTGGCGCTCCACGCCGACGCGCTGGTGCGCTTGGCGTAGCCGTGACGCGTGACCACGAACGAGTAGGGGCCGTCGCCGGCGAGGACCTCGTCCTCGGCCGCCTCGTCCGACGCCTCGACGTCCTCGTCCCCGGCGACCGCGGTCCCGGCGAGGATGACGTCCATGGCGAGCAGCTCATCGTCCCCGCGGAAGCTCATGCCCTTGACGCCCGAGGTGGCGCGGCCCATCGGGCGCAGCTCCTCGTCCTTGGCGTTGAAGCGCAGGGACTGGCCCTGGCGCGACACCAGCATGAGGTCGTCCTCGGCGGACACCAGGCGCGCGGAGACCAGCTCGTCCGCGTGCAGCTCGCCGTCCTCCGACTCGACCTCGCGCAGGTTGATCGCGATGAGGCCGCCGGTGCGGTTGGAGTCGTACGCCTTGAGCTCGGTCTTCTTCACGAGGCCGCGCTTGGTCGCGAGGACCAGGTAGCCGGCGTCCTCGTACGAGCGCAGGTCGAGCACCTGGGCGATCTCCTCGCCCGGCTGGAACGCGAGCATGTTCGCGACGTGCTGGCCCTTGGAGTCGCGGCCGCCCTCGGGCAGCTCGTACGCCTTGGCACGGTAGACGCGGCCCAGGTTCGTGAAGAACAGCAGCCAGTGGTGCGTGGTGGTGACGAAGAAGTGCTCGACCACGTCGTCGTTGCGCAGGGTCGCGCCGCGTACGCCCTTGCCGCCGCGCTTCTGGGCGCGGTACTGGTCGGAGCGGGTGCGCTTGACGTAGCCGCCGCGGGTGATGGTGACGACCATCTCCTCCTCGGCGATGAGGTCCTCGATCGAGACGTCGCCCTCGTAGGGGTGGATGACCGTGCGGCGGTCGTCCCCGTACTTGCGGGTGATCTCGGCGAGCTCCTCCGAGATGATCGTGCGCTGACGCTGCTCGTTCGCGAGGATGTCGCGCAGGTCGGTGATCTCGACCATGAGCGCGTTGTAGTCGTCCGTGATCTTCTGGCGCTCCATCGCCGCGAGGCGGCGGAGCTGGAGGTTGAGGATCGCGGTCGCCTGCACCTCGTCGACGTCGAGGAGCTGCATGAGGCCCTCGCGGGCCTCCTCCACGGTCGGGGAGCGCCGGATGAGGGCGATGACCTCGTCGAGCGCGTCGAGCGCCTTGAGGTAGCCCTGCAGGATGTGGGCCTCGCGCTCGGCCTCGCGCAGGCGGTAGGCCGTGCGGCGCTGGATGACCTCGAGCTGGTGCGTGGTCCAGTGGCGGATGAAGCCGTCGAGCGACAGCGTGCGGGGCACGCCGTCGACGATCGCGAGCATGTTCGCGCCGAACGTCTCCTGCAGCTGCGTGTGCTTGTACAGGTTGTTGAGCACGACCTTCGCGACCGCGTCGCGCTTGAGCACGATCTCGAGGCGCTGGCCGGTGCGGCCCGACGTCTGGTCGCGGATGTCCGCGATGCCGGAGACCTTGCCGTCCTTGACGAGCTCCGCGATCTTGATCGCGAGGTTGTCGGGGTTGACCTGGTACGGCAGCTCGGTGATCACCAGGCACATGCGGCCCTGGATCTCCTCGATGTTCACCACCGCGCGCATCGTGATGAGGCCGCGGCCCGTGCGGTACGCGTCCTCGATGCCCCTGCGGCCCAGGATGGTCGCGCCGGTGGGGAAGTCGGGGCCCGGGATGCGTGCGATGAGCGCCTCGAGCAGCTCCTCGCGCGACGCGTCCGGGTGGTCGAGGTGCCACTGCACGCCGTCCGCGAGCTCGCGGAGGTTGTGCGGCGGGATGTTGGTCGCCATGCCGACCGCGATGCCGGCGGAGCCGTTCGCGAGCAGGTTGGGGAAGCGCGCGGGCAGGATGGTGGGCTCCTGCTCGCGGCCGTCGTAGTTGTCCTCGAACTCGACGGTGTCCTTGTCGATGTCGCGGACCATCTCCATGGCCAGCGGCGCCATCTTGCACTCGGTGTACCGCGAGGCCGCGGCGCCGTCGTTGCCGGCGGAGCCGAAGTTGCCCTGGCCCGCGATGAGCGGGTAGCGCAGCGACCAGGGCTGGACCATGCGGACGATCGCGTCGTAGATCGCGCTGTCGCCGTGCGGGTGGTACTTGCCCATGACGTCGCCGACGACGCGCGAGCACTTGGAGAACGCGCGGTCGGGGCGGTAGCCGCCGTCGAACATGGCGTAGAGCACGCGACGATGCACGGGCTTGAGGCCGTCACGGACGTCCGGCAGGGCGCGGCCGACGATGACCGACATGGCGTAGTCCAGGTAGGACCGCTGCATCTCGGTGTTGAGGTCGACAGCCTCGATCCGGCCGTGATCCATCTCGGGGGTCTCAGATGTCAAGGAACCTCACGTCCTTCGCGTTGCGCTGGATGAAGCTGCGGCGGGACTCGACGTCCTCGCCCATGAGCACGGAGAAGATCTCGTCCGCGGCGGCCGCATCGTCCATGGTGACCTGAAGCAGGGTGCGGGTGGCGGGGTCCATGGTGGTGACCCGCAGCTCCTCGTGGTTCATCTCGCCCAGACCCTTGTAGCGCTGCACCCCGTTGTCCTTGGGGATGCGCTTGCCGTTGGCGACGCCGTCCTTGAGGACCGCGTCGCGCTCACGGTCGGAGTACACGTACTCGTGGTCCGCGTTGGTCCACTTGATCTTGAACAGCGGCGGCTGCGCGAGGTACACGTAGCCGGCCTCGATGAGCGGGCGCATGTAGCGGAACAGCAGCGTGAGCAGCAGCGTGCGGATGTGCTGGCCGTCGACGTCGGCATCGGCCATCAGCACGATCTTGTGATAGCGCGCCTTGTCGATCGCGAAGTCCTCGCCCATGCCCGCGCCGAACGCGGTGATGAGGCCCTGGACCTCCTGGTTGGACAGGGCGCGGTCGAGGCGCACGCGCTCGACGTTGAGGATCTTGCCGCGGATCGGCATGATCGCCTGATTGTAGGGCTCGCGGCCGGCCTTGGCGGAGCCGCCGGCCGAGTCGCCCTCGACGATGAAGATCTCGCACTCGGAGGGGTTGCGGCTCTGGCAGTCCGACAGCTTGCCGGGCATGCCGCCCGACTCGAGCAGGCCCTTGCGGCGTGTCGCCTCGCGCGCCTTGCGGGCCGCGATGCGCGCCTGCGAGGCCTGCATCGCCTTGCGGATGATCTCCTTGGCCTCGTTCGGGTGCGCGTCGAACCAGTCGGTGAGCTGCTCGGACACCACGCGCTGCACGAAGGTCTTCGCCTCGGTGTTGCCCAGCTTGGTCTTGGTCTGGCCCTCGAACTGCGGCTCGCCCAGCTTGACGGAGATGACGGCGGTGAGGCCCTCGCGGACGTCGTCGCCCGTGAGGTTGTCGTCCTTGTCCTTGAGGATCGACTTCTCGCGCGCATACTTGTTCACCAGCGTGGTGAGCGCCGCACGGAAGCCCTCCTCGTGGGTGCCGCCCTCGGTGGTGGAGATGGTGTTCGCGTACGTGAACACGCTCTCGGAGTACGCGGACGTCCACTGCATCGCCATCTCGAGCGAGATCTTCTTCTCGGTGTCCTCGGACTCGAGCGAGATGACCTCGGCGTGCACCAGCTCGGCCTTCTTGGCGGAGTTGAGGTGCGCGACGTAGTCGATGAGGCCGCCGTCGTACTTGTACGTCACCGAACGGGACGTGGGCGCCTCGTCCGCCTCCGCATCGTCCTCCGCCGCGATGTGCTCGGGGCGCTCGTCGACGAGCGTGATGGACAGGCCCTTGTTGAGGAAGGCCATCTGCTGGAAGCGGGCGCGCAGCGTCTCGTAGTCGTACTCGGTGGTCTCGAAGATCAGCGGGTCGGCCCAGAACGTCTGCTGCGTGCCGGTCTCCTCGGTGGCCTCGCCCTGGATCAGCGTGCCCTGCGGCTTGCCGCCCTCGGCGAACGTCTGACGCCACACGTGGCCCTGGCGGCGGACCTCGGTCTCGACCTTGTAGGACAGCGCGTTGACCACCGAGATGCCGACGCCGTGCAGGCCGCCCGAGACGGCGTAGCCGCCGCCGCCGAACTTGCCGCCCGCGTGGAGGATCGTCATGACGACCTCGACGGTGGGCTTCTTCTCGGTGGGGTGCATGTCGACGGGGATGCCGCGGCCGTTGTCGCGACAGCGGACGCCTCCGTCCGCCAGGAGCGTCACCGTGATGGTGTCGCAGTATCCGGCCAGCGCCTCGTCGACGGAGTTGTCGACGACCTCGTAGACCAGGTGGTGGAGACCCCGCTCGCCCGTGGACCCGATGTACATGCCGGGACGCTTGCGGACGGCCTCGAGGCCCTCCAGGACGGTGATGTTCTCGGCGCCGTAGGCGGGCTCGTCGACCCGCTCCTCGCTATTCGCCACAGATTCGCCTTTCAAGCCGATGACGGGACCGCGCACGAGTCCCGTCCTATCTCGGCCCATTCTAGTGGCTCTGAGGGGCGGAATGGCGCGACTCACAGGCCTTTCAGGCGATGTCGACACCGCACCGAAAAGGCGTCACGGCCCCGGCCACCCGCGGAGAGGGCCACGACGCCCCCTCGCGCCGGGTCCTCGCGCAGGTTCCGGAGGCGCCCCCAGCACGCCTCCGGCCCTTGCGTCCGTACAAGGGTAGGGCGCGCCGCGCGGTGCCGACGGCCGTTCGGGATGTGGGTTATGTCACACAATGTCTTTTTTAGTGGACGACCCGGAGACGATGCGCGTGGCACCCCGGCGCGCGGTTCACCCGTACGTGTCGCGGGGGCCGCGACCCTTCACCGTGCGCGGACCCTTGGTCCACGACCGCGCCGTCGGTCCGAGCACCTTGAGCTCCGTGACGATCTCGCGGCCGAACTCCTCGTTGATCCGGTGACGGATCTGGCCGTTCATCATCTGCAGCTGCGTCGCCCACGCGGTCGACGTCGCCTTGACCGTGAGCACGCCGTCCTCGAAGCCGAGCGGCTCGCAGTGGTCGGCGATGCGGTCCCCGATCACCTCGCGCCAGCGTCCGGTCACGGACGAGACCTCGATCTGCTCGGTCCAGCCCATGCGGCGCAGCAGCGACGTCACCGCGTCGCCCATCGGCTTCGGGTCGCGACCCCGCCCGTAGGGCTGCGGGCTCGCCGAGTCGCTCGACCGGCGCGCGTCCTCCCGCTGCGCGCGACCGCGCTTCGCGCTCGTGCGCTTGGCACCGCGCTGGCGTGCCGCGAGGCGAGCCCGCTCCATCGCCTCGCGTGCCAGCCGCGCGGCGTCGACGGGGACCAGCGGATCCGACTCGGGCCCGCCCTGACCAGGGGAGACGCCCTCAGGAGTCTCCGGCGCATCGTCCCGGCGCTCGTCACTCATCGCCGACGCGCCCCTTGGTCACCGGGATCGCGCGGCCGGCGAGCGTCGCGGGGACGTCCTCGGCGACCGCCGCGGTGATGAGCACCTGACTCGCGCGCTCGAGGCGCGCGGCGAGGGCGGCGCGACGGCCCGCGTCGAGCTCCGCGAACACGTCGTCGAGGATGAGCACCGGCTCGCCGTCGTCACCCGAGTCGGGACCCGTGTCGGACGTGAGCAGGTCGTAGGTGCCGATGCGGAGCGCGAGCGCGCACGACCACGACTCGCCGTGGCTCGCGTAGCCCTTCGCAGGCATGCCGCCGAGCCGGATCTCCAGGTCGTCGCGGTGGGGTCCCGCGAGCGTGACGCCGCGGTCGAGCTCCTTGGGGCGCAGCTCCCGCAGCCGCTCGAGCAGCAGCGTCGCAATGTCACCCGGCGCCTGGGGCAGCATCTCTGCCAGGGACGACGTGTACTGGATCGCGCAGTCGCCGCCGTCCGGCGCGACGTCCTGATACGCCGTGGCCACGTACGGAGCCAGGCCCGCGACGGCCCGCAGCCGAGCGGCGACGATGCGTCCGCCCAGGTCCGCGAGCTTCTCGTCCCAGATGTCGAGCATCGTCAGGTCGCCGCGCGCGTTGCGGGAGGTCTTGAGCATCGAGGTGCGCTGACGCAGCACGCGCTCGTAGTCGCCGAGGTCGCCCGCCAGCGCGGGCTGGAGCGCGACGCACAGCTCGTCGAGGAATCCGCGGCGTCCCGACGGATCGCCCTTGACCAGCGCGAGGTCCTCCGGCGCGAAGAGCACCGTGCGCAGGACGCCGATGAGGTCGCGGGGCCGCGCGGCCCCGCGGTTGAGCCGCGCGGTGTTCGCGCGCCCGGAGTTGAGCGTCACCTCGAGGCCCAGCGAGCGGCCCGCCTTCTCGACCTTCGCGCGCACCACGGCACGCTCGGCGCCGAAGCGGATCAGCGGGGCATCGCTGGCCACGCGGTGCGAGCCGAGCACCGAGAGGTACCGGATCGCCTCGACGAGGTTGGTCTTGCCCTGGCCGTTGCGGCCGACGAACGTGGTGACGCCCGGTCCGAGCTCGACGTCTGCCTGCGTGTACGAGCGGAAGTCGGCGAGCTGGACGTGGGTGACGCGCACTAGGAGGCGATGCGGATGGGCACCAGCAGGTAGCGGAACTCGGCCGCGACGTCGCCGCCCGGCTCCGAGAGGCCCACGAACTCGACCGGCTTGGTCTCCTGCGTGAATCCGAACTGCACGAAGTCGGTGCCGAGCGCGGTCAGGCCGTCCAGCAGGTACTGGGGGTTGAACGCGACGGTGATCGGGTCGCCGTGGAGGTGCGCGGTGAGCGCCTCCGACGCCTGCGCGTCGTCGGACTGGCCGGCGTCGAGCGTGACCTCGCCCTCGGCGAACGCGAGGCGCACCGACGAGTTGCGCTCGGTCACGAGCGCGACGCGACGCGTCGCGTCGATGAGGTCCTGGGTGCGGACGGTGGCCGTGATGGGGCTCGACTCCGGGAACAGGCGACGCACCTGCGGGTAGTCGCCGTCCATGAGCAGCGACGTCGTGACGAGGCCGCCCGCCTCGAAGCCGACGAGGTCCATGCCCTGGCCGGAGCTCAGCGCGACGGTGACGTCGCCCGAACCCAGGGCCTTCGCGGTGTCCGAGAGCGTCTTGGCACGCACGAGGGCGACCGCGCTGATCGACTCGTCGGCCGGCTTCCACTCGAGCTCGCGGAGCGCGAGGCGGTAGCGGTCGGTGGCGAGCAGCGAGATGTGCGAGCCGTCGATCTCGACGCGGACGCCGGTGAGGATGGGGAGGGTCTCGTCGCGGGACGCGGCGGAGGTCACCTGGGCGACCGCCTGCTGAAGCGTGGTGCCGTCGATGGTCCCCGAGAGCTCCGGAAGCTCGGGCAGCGACGGGTACTGGTCGACCGGCATGGTGGCCAGCGTGAAGCGCGAGGCGCCGCACGTGACGGAGACCTTGGTGCCCTCGAGCGAGAGCTGGACGGGCTTGTGGGGGAGCGCGTTCGCGATCTCGCGCAGCAGGCGTCCGCTCACCAGGACCTCGCCCGGCTCCTCGACCTCCGCGGGGAACTCGCCGCGGGCCGACACCTCGTAGTCGAAGCTGGCCAGGCGCACGAGCCCCTCGGCGTCCGCGGTGATGCGCACGCCGGCGAGAACGGGGACCGGGGGACGCGCCGGGACGGCGCGCGACGTCCATGCGACGGCGTCTGCCAGGACGTCGCGCTCGACGGTGAACTTCATGCTTGCTCCTCAGGTGTCGAGCACAGACTATGCCACGGGTCCGACGTTGCCGGTAGGCCGTCGGGGGCGGCGTCGGGCGGTCGGGGCGCGAGCCGAGATGAAGGTCGTGTGGACAACATTCTCAGAGAGGGCTCGTAGTCGTATTAGGGGCCGTGGAATCTGTGGAACACGCGCATCGTCGCTGGAAATGGTGGACATCCGGATGTGTGGATCCTGGGGGTGGGAGCCGTGGACAGCACGATCGGGTCGGGGACGGCGTCGAATTCGCCCCCAGGATCCCTGTTTTTCTTCACAGGGCGTCCCCTGTGGACGGAGCACGTCATCCACGGGCGTCCACAGACTTTTCCACATTTGTGAGGGAATCGCGTCGCGCGTGTCGCCGACAAGGCCTCTGGGCGTAGGAAAAGCCGTGGCGATCAGGCATTTCGGCCTGATCGCAGCTGTCCACCGTGGGCGTGGCGAGGAGGATCGCTCCTGACGAACGATTTCGGCGTCTCCACGCGATCCCGACGACTGCTACGGCGTGTCGAAGGTCCGGATCCGCGTCCGGGTGCCCGAATCGTTCGCCAGGGCGCGTCGAGACGGCGTCCGTGCACGGGTGAGCGCGGGAGGCCGAGCTTCCCTGGGCGGCTCCTCGCGATGCCGGGACGATCCCTGCCCGGCGCACCGTCATCGGCGGCGGCGTCCCGTCCGTTCCTGGACAACGATTCGTGGCGCTGGGTGGTGCGGGAAGCGTCGTGCAGCCGGAGGCCCCGGAATCGTTGGCCTGGGCGGCTCGAGAGCCGGGCGACCGCCACGTGCGCAGCGGTCCGTGGGACGCGTCCCGGGCGCGGCCTCGCGCCGAGGCCGTCAGGGAGGCTCCTGGGCAACGATTCCGGCCCTTCCGGCCGCGGGCGGTGCTCCAGGCCGGCGACGGGGCCGAATCGTTCGCCAGGACGCGTCAGGACGTGTCAGGACGCCGCGGCCCCGGCATGGGCGCCGGGAAGCGCGGATCCGGGCCCACGGACGGCCTCGCGGCGCTACAAGCCCGCCGAGGGCCCGACACCGTCGCCAGCAGCGATCCTCAGGCTCCTCGCACCGCAGGTGACCCGACGGATCGGCCGCGGCACGCATCGTCCGCCCGCAGGACGAGGCCGCTGGGACAACGAATCGGCCCCTCCCGGGCCGTGAGGCGCGGAAGGGGCCGGAAACGTTCGTCAGGACGCCCTGGGAGGGGGCGCGGGTATCAGGCGCGCGACTGCTTGATGCGCGCGTGGATCTCGTTGACCTGGTTGTACATCTGGCGGCGCTGCGCGATCTGGTCCTCGACCTTCTTGACCGCGTACATGACCGTCGTGTGGTCCTTGCCGCCGAAGTGCTCGCCGATCTTGGGCAGGGAGAGGTCCGTGAGCTGCCGGCAGAGGTACATCGCGATCTGGCGGGCGGTCACGAACACGCGCGAGCGGCTGGTGCCCGTGAGCTCCTCGAGCGAGATGCCGAAGTACTCGGCGGTCTTGCCGATGATCGACGCCGCGGTGATCTCGGAGTCGTCGTCGGAGATGAGGTCCTTGAGGACCACCTGTGCGAGGGAGAGGTCGACCGGCTGACGGTTGAGCGCCGCGAACGCGGTGACGCGGATCAGCGCGCCCTCGAGCTCGCGGATGTTGCTCGTGATGTTCGAGGCGATGTACTCGAGCACGTCGGACGGCGCCTGGACGGCGTCCGCGGCCGCCTTCTTGCGAAGGATCGCCACACGGGTCTCGAGGTCCGGCGGCTGCACGTCCGTCATGAGCCCCCACTCGAAGCGGGTGCGCATGCGCTCCTCGATGCCGTCGAGATAGCGGGGGCTCACGTCGGAGGTGATGACCACGTGCTTGCCGGCGTTGTGGAGCGCGTTGAACGTGTGGAAGAACTCCTCGAGCGTCTGCTCCTTGCCCTGCAGGAACTGGATGTCGTCGATGAGGAGGACGTCGACCTCGCGATAGGTGCGCTTGAAGCTGAGCGACCGGTCGTCACGGATCGAGTTGATGAAGTCGTTGGTGAACTCCTCGGAGTTCACGTAGCGCACACGCGTCTGAGGCTTGAGGTGGCGCGTGTAGTGGCCGATCGCGTGCAGCAGGTGCGTCTTGCCCAGCCCGGAGCCGCCGTAGATGAACAGCGGGTTGTACGTCTTACCAGGTGATTCGGCGACCGCGAGGGCCGCGGCGTGCGCGAAGCGGTTGGAGGGACCGATGACGAACGTGTCGAACGTGTACCGCGGGTTGAGGTGCGGGTCCTCGACGACCGGGGCCGGTGCAGGCTCGGGCCGGCGCACCTGCGGGCGCGGCACGGACTCCTCCGCGCCGTCCTCGGACGGTGCCGGCGGGGTGATCGAGGCGTCGACGGTCACGGCGATGCGGACGTCGCGGCCGAGCACATCGCTCAGCGCCTCGGTCACGGGACCCCGCAGCGTGGTCTCCACGTAGTTCTTCGTGAAGTCCTCCGCCACCGCGAGGAACACGTTGTCCTCGACCACCGCGAGCGGCTTGACGAGCCGGAGGAACGACCGGTTCTGGGTGCTGAGCGATCCGTCATCCGCGAGGAAGTCGAGCGCCCCACGCCACACTGCGTCGATCGATTCCGAGGCAGGCTCTGCCGCCACTGGCCGTCACCCCCAAGCTTTCTCCACAGCGTTTCTCACAGTCGGTGCATGGCCCGTCACCTGCTCGTTACCGCGTCTCCGCGTGTCGATCTCGTGGTGGCCTGCCGTGATGGTGGAGCCTATCCTGTTCGGGTGCCCCACCCAAGACCGAGGGCGCGATTTGACCCCTCATGCGGGGAACGCGTAACGTTAGTGCGCTGATTTGACCATGCCCTGACAACACCGTGGAGTTACCGTGAGCAAGCGGACTTTCCAGCCGAACAACCGCAAGCGTGCCAAGACGCACGGCTTCCGTCTGCGTATGCGTACGCGTGCCGGACGTTCCATCCTGGCGTCGCGTCGCCGCAAGGGCCGCGGCAAGCTCTCGGCCTGAGGTTGCTGCCGGCCCACGCGCGCCTGCGATCCTCCGCGGACTTCCGTTCCGCGATGCGATCGGGGGTCCGCAGCGGCCGGCGCACCATCGTCGTGCACGTAGCGCTCACCGGCAATGCTGACCGCATGGCCGGTTTCGCCGTTTCTAAGGCGGTAGGAGGAGCCGTGGTCCGCAACCGCGTCAAGCGACGCCTGCGCGCGATCATGTCGACGCGCCTCGAGGACGTGCCCGCGGGCAGCCTCGTGGTGCTGCGCGCCCTGCCGCCGGCGGCCGACGCATCGTTCTCCGATCTGGAGGCCGACGTGGACGGCGCCCTGCGTCACGCCCTCGCGAAGGCGGCCCGATGAGCATCGCGGCGCGCGCGCTGACCGGGGCGATCCGCGGCTACCAGCTGACGATCTCCCCGCTGTCGGGTCCGCGCTGCAAGTACCACCCCTCGTGCTCGCACTACGCCGTCGAGGCGATCCGGGTGCACGGCGCGTTCGTGGGTGCGGGGCTCGCCTCCTGGCGTCTCCTGCGCTGCAACCCCTGGAGCAACGGCGGCGTCGACGACGTCCCGGCGAAGGGGGAGCGGCTATTTCGGCTTACGAGGAATAATGCCGCGATGCCGTCCGACCCGACCCCTGCCCACCTGATCTAAGGACTGACGTCTCGATGCTCGACACGCTTCTCTACCCGCTCGAGTGGGTGGTCGCCAACATCATGGTGATCTGGCACCAGATCTGGACGTGGGTCGGCCTCGATCCCGCCGCCGGCATCACCTGGGCCCTCGCCATCGTCGGCCTCGTGATCACCATCCGTGCCGCGCTCATCCCGCTGTTCGTCAAGCAGATCAAGGCATCGAGGGCGATGCAGCTGATCTCGCCGGATCTCAAGAAGATCCAGGACAAGTACAAGGGCAAGAAGGACCAGGCGTCGCGCGAGGCCATGAGCCGCGAGACGATGGAGCTGTACGCTAAGCACAAGACGAACCCGTTCTCGTCGTGCCTGCCGATGCTCATCCAGGCGCCGATCTTCTTCGCGCTGTTCCGCGTGCTCAACGGGCGCCTCGAGGGCAACGCCGCGAGCGGCACCTCGACCGCCGGCATCGGCATGCTCACCGATCAGGTGCAGTATCAGGCACAGCATGCGACGCTGTTCGGCGCCTCGCTGTCGGACTCGTTCTTCAACAGTGAGGGCTCGGCCGCGAAGATCCTGTCCGCCGTGCTCATCGTCATGATGGTCGCGACGACGTTCACCACGCAGCACCAGCTCACGCGGAAGAACCTGCCTGCCGCGGCCCTCGAGGGCCCGATGGCGCAGCAGCAGAAGATCCTCATGTACGTGCTGCCGTTCATCTTCGTGCTGTCCGGCCCGAACTTCCCCGTCGGCGTCCTCATCTACTGGACCACGACCAACCTGTGGACGCTCGGCCAGCAGTGGTACGTCATCCGCAACAACCCGGCACCGGGCTCCGAGGCGGAGCGCGCCTACCTCGCGCGCCAGGCGGCCAAGGAGGCCAAGCACGGCATCCGCGCCTCGGAGTCGAAGGACACCGTGGTGATCGAGCAGCCCCAGGTGGAGGCGCCGAAGGTCTCCGGGCAGCGCCAGCAGCCCAAGCGCAAGAGCCGTGGCGGGAGCAAGGCCAAGCCGGTCCCGGTGACCGAAGACGACGACAACAAGGACGTGTCATGAGTGACAGCATCAAGAAGCTCGACGCCGAGGGCGACGTCGCGGCGGACTTCCTCGAGGAGCTGCTCGACATCCTCGACATGGACGGCGACATCGACATCTCCGTCGAGGCGGGCCGCGCGAAGGTGGCGATCGTCGCCGAGGGTCCGAGCCAGGACCTCAAGCGTCTGGTCGGCGCCGACGGCGAGGTGCTCGAGGCGCTTCAGGACCTCACCCGCCTCGCGGTCCAGGCCGACACCGGTGAGGTGAGCCGCCTCATGCTCGACATCGCCGACTTCCGCGCGGGCCGCCGCGAGCGTCTCGCCGAGGTCGCGCGCGAGGCCGTGGCCAAGGTGCGCGCATCGGGCGACCGCGTCGCGCTCCAGCCGATGAACGCGTTCGAGCGCAAGGTCGTCCACGACGTCGTGCTCGAGGCCGGCCTCGCGTCGGAGTCGGAGGGCGAGGACCCGCACCGCTACGTGGTCGTCCTGCCCGCCTGACGTTTCACGTGAAACAACGATGACCGACGAGACGCCGACGGATCCCCTGCGCGACAGCGCGGCGGTGCGCGAGTACTTCGGGGACACCTACCCCCGAGTGCTCGCCTTCGCCGAGCTGCTTGCCGCGCAGGGCGTCGAGCGCGGCCTGATCGGCCCGCGTGAGGTCGAACGCCTCTGGGAGAGGCACATCCTCAACTCGGCTGCGCTCTCCCCGTTCCTGGGGGAGGGCCGCGTCGCCGACGTGGGCTCGGGCGCGGGCCTCCCGGGGATGGTGCTCGCGGCCATGGACCCGGCGCGCGACTACGTCCTCATCGAGCCGATGGAGCGTCGCGTGCAGTGGCTGTTCGAGGCTGCGCGGGAGTGCGGGATCGACAACGTGAGGGTCGTCAGGGGACGCGCCGAGGAGGTCGCGGAGTCGGTCGAGGCCGACATCGTCACCGCGCGCGCGGTCGCCGCGATCGACAAGCTGGTGAAGTGGTGCGCCCCGCTGTTGAGCGCCGACGGGCGGCTGGTGCTGCTCAAGGGCCGCAGTGCATCGGACGAGCTCGAGCGCGCGAAGTACACGCTGCGCAAGCACCGCCTCACGGGCCAGATCCACATCGCGGGCACCGTCGACGGCGTGGAGCCCACCACCGTCGTCGTGCTTTCCCACAGCTGATGTCCACAGGCTTCTCCACACCCTTCCGTGCGGGGAGGCGCCCCTCGAGGGCCCTTTGTCCACAGGGTTCATGCACCCCTATCAGGGGAGGACGATGCGCCGGAACCGCCGTGCGAAGCGGTGACGGCGAGCATCCCCTGGGGTAGAGTCGGGACCTCTGGGAAGCCCTCCCGCCCCGATGTCCGCGGCGGGTTGTTGTGTGTCAGAGGTCATGTTTCACGTGAAACACGACCGGCGGGAGGGGAGCGATCCTCAGCCGCGGAGGAGAAGGGAACTGCGTGTCCAACGAGCAGACGCACCATCCGATGGCGTCCGAAGGCGCGGCGCCTGGAGCGACCGGCGTTTCACGTGAAACATCGGATCCGTTCGACCGGCTCGTGGAGGACAACGACAGCCCCCTCGCCGCGGAGATGATGGCGACCGAACGCCACCGCCGCGCGCTCGAGTCCGCCACGTTCCCGCGCCCGCCCCGCACCCGCATCATCGCGGTCTCCAACCAGAAGGGCGGGGTGGGGAAGACCACCACCTCGGTCAACGTTGCGGCCGCCCTCGCCAAGCGGGGAGCGAACGTCCTCGTCATCGACGCGGACCCGCAGGGCAACGCGTCGACGGCGCTCGGTGTGGAGCACCGCTCGGGGACGCCGTCGATCTACGAGGTGCTGCTGGACGACGTTCCCATGCACAAGGTCGCACAGCGATGCCCCGACATCGACACCCTGTGGTGCGTGCCGGCGACGATCGACCTCGCCGGCGCCGACATCGAGCTGGTCTCGGTGGTGCGACGCGAGTTCCGCCTCCACATGGCGCTTCAGGCGCTGCTCGAGGGTCCGGGCAAGGACCTCGACTACGTCTTCATCGACTGCCCGCCGAGCCTTGGGCTGCTGACGCTCAACGCGATGGTGGTGGCCACCGAGGTGCTGATCCCCATCCAGTGCGAGTACTACGCGCTCGAGGGCCTCACCCAGCTCATGAAGACCGTGGAGATGGTGCGCAAGCACCTCAATCAGGACATCCACGTGTCGACGATCGTGCTCACGATGTACGACAGCCGCACCAACCTCGCCCGCGAGGTCGCGACGGAGGTGCGTTCGCACTTCCCGACGCAGACGCTCGAGCAGACGGTGCCACGGTCGGTCCGCGTGTCGGAGGCGCCGGGCTTCGGGCAGACGGTCATCACGCACGACCCCCATTCCTCGGGAGCGGTCGCCTACATGGCGATCGCACGTGACATCGCGGTGCGCGGCGCCGCGGGAGCGGAGAGCAAGTGAGCAGCAAGACCAAGCGGGGCCTCGGACGGGGACTCGGCGCGCTCATCCCCACCGAGCCGGACCTCTCGGGGGCCGAGCGGCCGCACGACGTCTTCTTCTCCGACACGTCGACGTCGACGATCCCCACCGTCACGGAGGTGTCGGAGGACGGCGAGCTGGTCCCCGTGCCCGGGGCGCGCTTCGCGCACATCGACCCGGCCTCGGTGGTGCCGAACCCGCGGCAGCCCCGCACGGTGTTCGACGAGGACGAGCTCGCCGAGCTCGTGGGCTCCATCAAGGAGATCGGCGTCCTCCAGCCCATCGTGGTGCGGCCCAACCCCGCGGGGGAGGGCTACGAGCTCATCATGGGCGAGCGGCGCCTGCGCGCCACCCGCGAGGCGGGCCTCACCGAGATCCCCGCGATCATCCGCGACACCGATGACACCGACCTGCTGCGCGACGCGCTCGTCGAGAACCTGCACCGCAGCCAGCTCAACCCGCTCGAGGAGGCGGCCGCCTACCAGCAGCTCCTCGAGGACTTCGGCATCACCCACGAGGAGCTCGCGACCCGCATCTCGCGCTCCCGTCCGCAGATCTCGAACACGCTGCGGCTGCTGCGCCTGCCGGCTCCGGTCCAGCGTCGCGTCGCGGCGGGCGTCCTGAGCGCGGGCCACGCGCGCGCGCTGCTCGGGCTCGACAGCCCGGAGGCGATGGAGCACCTCGCCAACCGCATCGTCGCCGAGGGTCTCTCGGTGCGCGCGACGGAGGAGGCGGTCGCGCTCGGCGTGGATGCCCCGAAGCCCCGCCGCGGCGCGTCCCGGGCCGGCGGCCGCACCGAGGCGCTCGACGATCTGGGTGGCCGCCTGGGGGACCGCTTCGACACGCGCGTGAAGATCAAGCTCGGACGCACCAAGGGATCCATCACCATCGACTTCGCGACGGTCGACGATCTTAACCGCATCGTGCAGCTCATCGACCCGGCGGACCCGGGGATCCACGGCCAGGCGTCCTGAACGGGCGTCCCGCGGGGACGGAGGAAGGGCCTCGGCGCATCGCGCCGAGGCCCTTCCGTGTGTCCGTCGCGTCAGGCTGTGACGCCGCGCTGCGCGGCACCGACGACGAGGTCCGCGTACACCTTGCCGAGGTCGAGACCCGCCGCCTCCGCGGCCTGTGGGAACAACGAGGTCTCGGTCATACCAGGGGTGATGTTGATGTCGAGCACCTGAGCGGTGCCGTCGGGCGCGAGGATCAGGTCGATGCGCGACAGGTCGCGCAGGCCCATGACGCGATGGAGGCGCAGCGCCGTCTCGGACGCGAGCTCGGCCTGACCGGACGAGAGGCGCGCGGGGGCGAAGTACTCGACCCGTCCCGGGTTGTAGCGCGCGTCGTAGTCGTACGCCCCGTCCGAGACGGTCTCGACCGCGGGCAGCACCCACGCATCGTCCCCCGTGCCCAGGACGCTCATGGCGAGCTCGGTGCCCTCGACGAAGCGCTCGACGAGCGCGACGTCGCCGTAGGCGAAGCAGTGGACCATCGCACGGGCGAGGTCCTCGCGGTTGCGCACGATGGACACGCCGAGCGCCGAGCCTCCGCGCGCCGGCTTGACCACCACGGGCAGCCCGAAGCGGTGGACGACGGCGTCGAGCACCTGCTCGGCACCGACCTCGCGGAACAGCGACTGCGGCAGCGTGACATGGTCGGGGGTGTCGATGCCGGCCCGGGCCATCACGGCCTTCGCGATCGCCTTGTTCCAGGCGACGCGCGCCTCGCGTGAGCCCGTGCCGACGAACGGCACCCCGACGAGCTCGAGGAGCGCCTGCAGCGAGCCGTCCTCGCCGGTGGCGCCATGAAGCAGGGGCCAGACGACGTCCACGTCGCCCGCACGCAAGGTAGGGATCAACTCCGTGTCAACGTCGAGCAAAGAAACCTTCTCGACGGTGCCCCGGAGCGCGTCCTGGACGCGGCGTCCGGAACGGATGGACACGTCCCGCTCGTGCGATAGGCCGCCGGCGAGGATGAGTGCGTGCATGACGTTCCCTTCGTCAGTACAGGTCGGGGGACGGGAAGTCGACGGCGTCGCCGGCGGCCCCTCCCGCGGTGCCGAAGATGCGCACCGTCTCCAGCTCGGCGTCCACCACCGTCGCGAGGCGGCGCACGCCCTCGCGGATCCGCTCGGGGGTGGGGAAGCAGTAGGACAGTCGCAGGTGGTCCGTGCCGGAGCCGTCGATGTAGAACGCGCTGCCGGACACATACGCCACGCGGGCCGTGATCGCGCGCGGGAGCATCGACTTCGCGTCGAGCCCGTCGGGCAGCTTGACCCACACGTAGAAGCCGCCGTCGGGCACGTTCCACGACGCCTCGGGGATGTGCTCGGCGAGCGCGGACACCATCGCGTCGCGCCGCTCGCGGTACTGCACCTGGAACTTCTTGATCTGGCCCTGCCAGTCGAAGTGGTCGAGGTACGTCGCGATCGCCATCTGCGACGCGTTCGAGGGCGACAGGATCGCCGACTCGGACGCGAGCACGAGCTTCTCGCGCACGGCGTGGGGGGCGACGGCCCACCCGACGCGATAGCCGGGGGCGAAGGTCTTGGAGAATGAGCCCAGGTAGATGACGCCTTCGGGGCTCATCGAGCGCATCGCGGGAAGCGGCTCCTGGTCGAAGCCGAGCAGGCCGTACGGGTTGTCCTCGAGCACCAGCACGCCGTACCGCTGGCAGATCTCGAGGACCTGGGGACGGCGCTCGAGCGACAGCGTGACGCCGCCCGGGTTGTGGAAGTTGGGCACCGTGTAGAGGAACTTCACGCGCTTGCCGGCGGCCTTGAGGCGCGCGAGCGTCTGCTCGAGGGCCGCGGGGATGAGCCCGTGCGCGTCCATGGGCACGTGCACCACGTCGGCCTCGTGCGCGCGGAACACGCCCAGCGCGCCCACGTAGGAGGGCGCCTCGGCCACGATGACGTCGCCCGGGTCGATGAAGATCTTGGTCACCAGGTCGAGCGCCTGCTGGGAGCCCGTGGTGACCACCACATCGTCCGGATGCGCGGAGATGCCCTCGAGCGCCATGACGTCGAGGATCCTCTCGCGCAGGTGCACGTCGCCCTGGCCCGAGCCGTACTGCAGGGCGACCTCGCCGTGCTCGACGATGAGCCGGCGGCTCATCTCCCCGAGCTCCTCGAGCGGCAGGCCGCCGATGAACGGCATGCCTCCCGCGAGCGAGACGACCTCGGGGCGGCTGGCGACGGCGAAGAGGGCCCGGATCTCGGAGGCGCGCATCTCGTGCGCGCGCTGCGCGTACGACCCGTACCAGGGGTCGAGCCGGGTGCCCTCGCGAGGGGTGGGAGTGCCGTCGCTCATGCGGCAAGTCTGGCACGACGACGGGGGTCCAGCCTGCATGCGGCTGGACCCCCGTGGCGGCGGACGATGCGGTGCGCGTCCTAGGCGATGACCTCGTCGAACAGCGCCGACAGCGCGGGCTTGGGGCGGGCCCCGACGACGGACTTCACGACCTCGCCGCCCTTGAAGAAGGACATGGTGGGGATGGAGGTGACGCCGTAGGCCATCGCGAGCTGCGGGTTGGCGTCCGTGTCGACCTTGACCACCTTGAGGCGGCCCGCGTACTCCTCGGCGAGCTCGTCGAGGAGCGGCGCGACCGCGCGGCACGGGCCGCACCAGGTGGCCCAGAAGTCGACGACCACGGGGACGTCGGACTCGAGCACCTCGGCCTTGAAGGTGTCGACGGTCGCCGGCACGGGGGCGGCGGGCAGCTCCGCGGCGGGGGCCTCGGCGGGCGCCGGAGCCTCCTCCGCGGCCTCGTCGGCGGCCGATGCGGCGTGGAGGGCGTCGAGGTAGTGCTGGGCGTCGAGGGCGGCGGAGCAGCCCGAGCCGGCGGCGGTGATGGCCTGGCGGTAGCGGTTGTCGACGAGGTCGCCGCACGCGAACACGCCGTCGACGTTGGTCGCGGTGGTGCGGCCGATGACCTGGACGTAGCCGGCGTCGTCGGTGTCGATGACGCCCTTGACCAGCTCCGAGCGGGGCTCGTGGCCGATCGCGACGAACAGGCCCGTCGCGGCCAGCGTCGACTCCTCGCCCGTGACGCGGTTGCGCACCTTCACACCGGAGAGCTTGACGTCGCCCTCGAGGCCGAGGACCTCGGAGTTCCACACGAACTCGATCTTCGGGTCCGCGGCGGCACGGTCGGCCATGATCTTGGAGGCGCGCAGCTCGTCGCGGCGGTGCACCAGGTACACCTTGGAAGCGAAGCGGGTGAGGAACGTGGCCTCCTCGACGGCGGAGTCGCCGCCGCCGACCACCACGACGGTCTGGTCGCGGAAGAAGAACCCGTCGCACGTCGCGCACCAGGACACGCCCTTGCCCGACAGGCGCTTCTCGTCCTCCAGGCCCAGCTCGCGGTACGCGGAGCCCGTCGCGAGGATGACCGCGTGCGCCGAGAACTCCTTGCCCATGCCGGTCGTGACGGTCTTGACGGGACCCTCGAGGCTCATCGCGGTGACGTCGTCGAAGAGCACCTCGGCGCCGAACCGCTCGGCCTGCGCCTGCAGGGTCTCCATGAGCTCGGGGCCCTGGACGCCCTCGACGAAGCCGGGGAAGTTCTCCACCTCGGTGGTGTTCATCAGCGCGCCGCCGGCGGTGATCGAGCCCGCCACGACCAGCGGGTTGAAGCCCGCCCGGGCGGCATAGATGGCGGCGGTGTACCCGGCGGGGCCGGATCCGACGATGATGACGTTGCGCGTGTCGCTCACGGTGCTTCCTAGGTCGAGGGGAGGCCCCACCGGGTATGGCGGGGCGGCGTCGTATGAACAGATGGTAGGGGGACGATGTTCCCGCGGGGTACGCGGGTCAGGAACCGGGGTCCGGGGGCGCCTGGATGCTCGTGGTGATCGACGGGCTCGGCTCGATCGACGGCTCGGGCTCGATGACGAATCCCGAGCCCAGCGGGGCCGCGAGCCATGCGAGCGCGACCATCACCGCGAGGACCACGCCCACGATCGCGAGGAACAGGACGACGCGCGACCCGTTGAGGGGTCCGCCCCGGTTGGCGCGCTCCCGCGCGCGGCGCAGGCTCCGGGCGATGCCCTCGGAGCGCGGCCAGCGGCGGTGAAGGGCCTCGAGCACCAGCTCCCACGTGCCCTGCTCGCGCACCACGTTCTGCTCGGCGACCATGATCTCGAGCGTGTCGAAGGCCGCCTCGTGGCGGTCGACCGCGTGATGGACGGACGCGGGCGGCGCCGAGGGCCCGAGGATGTCGTCGAGCGCGGCCACCTCGATGGCCTCGGTGGCGGCCTCCTGCTCGGCGGCGCGCGTGGCCGCCTCGCGCCGAGCCTGCTCGGCCGCCTCCTGCTCGGCGACCAGCTCGGCGCCCGCGTCGTGGATGGAGGCGGACAGGTCCGGCTCGGCGATCTCCTCGGCGAGCGCCGCCTCCGCGGACCGCTGCGCCGCGGCGAGGGTCTCCGCGGCCACGAGCGCCCGCGCGGCGGCGCGTGCGGCCTCCGCGCGCCGCTCCTCCTCGGCCGCCTCCCGGGCGGCGCGGTCGGCGGCCTCGCGCTCCAGCGCGGGCGTGAGCGCCAGGCCGTCCACGGCCGCGGGCAGCCCGATCAGGGCGCGCGAGTCCGCGGAGGACAGCGCGTCGACGAGCTCGGCGAGCGTCGCGGGACCCGCGCCGCGCATCGTCCCCACGGCCAGGGCTCGCGCGGGAGCGGGGAGGTCGTCGGGGAGGTCGTCGGCCGTCGCCTCGGCCGGGTCGATGCCGGTGAGGGCGCGCACGAGGATGGCGGCGAGCGCGTGGGCGTCGCCACGCTCGGAACGATGCGGCACGAGGCCGGCGCGCTCGGCGGCCTCGCCGTCGACGCCCAGGCCCCCGACCACGACCCGCCCGCGGGACGTCACGGTGATGCACGCGGGCCGCACGAAGCCGTGGGACAGGCCCGCGGCCTGCGCGACCGCGAGTGCGCGGGCCGCACCGCCCACGATCGCGACGGCGCGGCGGGCGTCGATGCGGTGGCGGTCGAGGATGGCGTCGAGCGCCACGCCGGGCACGTGCTCGATGGCGACGTAGGTGAGCGGCACGCCGTCGACGGTCTCGTGGCCCGTCGCGACGATGCGGGACAGGCGGGGGTCGCGCAGCCGCGAGGCGCGCGTGGCCTCCTTGCGGACGGCACCGGAGGCCTCGCTCTCGACGACGTCGACGACGGTGCGCCGGCCGAGCCGGAGGTCGTCGGCGAGATGCCTCGCGATGCCCGGGATGTCGTGGTCGACCTCGTCGAGCAGGGTGAACCGCGCACCCAGGACCGTGCCCGATTTCACCTGATACGCACCTCCGGATCCCGTTCGGGACCTATCGTACGTTGCGCCGCAGACGCTTCATCAAGGGGGCGACGAGGTCGCTCGCCTCGGGCACGCGCAGGGCCCGCAGGACCGCCCAGTAGAGGCCTCCCATGACCGGGACGAGCACCGCGAGGGCGACGACGGCGATGACGAGGGAGTGCACCTTGTCGGCCGGGTCGGGCGCGGGGATGAAGCGCAGCAGCGACCACCCCACCAGGCCGCTGAGGACCGCGCCGGCGAGCGCGCGCATCGTCACGGAGGCGTACGCGCGCACCCCCAGGCCGCCCACGCGGCGCCGCACGCCGTTGCCGCGCAGGAGCACGCCGACCACGTTCGACAGCGACAGCGCCAGCGCCGCGCCGGCCGTCCACCAGTACGGGTCGAGGAGGCGCTGGAAGGCCACCATGCCGACGAGCCACGCGATGGTGACGGGGATCTGGATGTAGAAGACGGCGCGCGCGTCCTCGAGGGCGAAGAACACGTTCTTGAACACGCCGAGAAGCGCGAGCGGGACGCCGCCGAGCGACAGCGCCATGAGCACGTACGCGATCGAGCGGACCACGTCCGCGCTCTCCGTCGGCAGGGCGAGGCGGACGATGGCGGGGGCGAGGGCGAACAGCACCGCGGTCGACCACAGCCCGAACACGGTCACCATGCGCATGCCGCGTTCCACCGTGGAGCGCAGCGCCGCCATGTCGTGGGCGGCCGCGTGCCGCGACATCGTGGTGGCGAGCGCGGTGAGCAGCGACACGATGATGAGCGAGTGGGGCAGCAGGTAGAGCATCATCGCGTTGAAGTACGCCGCATTGCCCGCGATGTCCCTCACACCCAGGTCGCTGCCGACGGCGCCGGCCTCGCTCGCGACGCGCGTGACGGCGATGACGCCCACCTGGTCGAGCAGGACGGCGCCCAGGGCCCAGCCGGCGACCGAGGTGACGCCCGCGAGCTCGCCCTTCGGGCCGCCCCAGACGGGACGCCAGCGGTACCCGCCGCGCAGCAGCGGCCAGATGAGGATGAGCGCCTGCGCGGCGATGCCGAGCGTGGCCGTGCCCGCGACGAGCCAGGTGGGCCCCGTGGACCACCAGCCCGGGTCGTCGAACGACGCGGCGTTGCCGTTGTAGCCGCCATACATGACCAGGAAGGCCGCGAGGCCGACGATCGAGACGACGTTGTTGAGCACCGGCGCCCACATGTACGGCCCGAACTGCTCGCGCGCGTTGAGCACCTGCCCGAGGATCGTGTAGACGCTGTAGAACAGCAGCTGCGGGATGCACCAGTAGGCGAACGCGATCGCGAGGTCGCGCTGCGGCGCATCCCAGCCCTGCGTGTAGATGCTCACGAAGACGGGCGCCGCGAGCGTGAAGACCACCGTGATCGCGAGCGAGCCGACGACGCCCAGGGTGACGATGCGGTCGACGGTCCGCTTGCCGTCCGGGCGGTGGAAGGCGCGCACGATCTGAGGCACGAGGACGGCGTTGAGCACGCCTCCGGCGACGATCGCGTAGAGCGTGTTGGGGATCTTGTTGGCGACGTCGTACGAGTTGGCCGCGATCCCGGTCGCGCCGATCGCGGCGACGAGCATCGCGTTGCGGATGAACCCGAGCGCGCGCGACACGAGCGTGCCCGACGCCATCACGAGGGTGTTGCGGCCCACCGAGCGGCGCGGCGGCTGCGGCGGGGACTCGACCTCGGGAGGCATCGCGTTGTCCTCGGTCATGTCACTCGTCCTTCTCGGCCGCGGGCGGCTGCGTGGGCGTGGGGGTGCGGGGCCCCGTGCGGGTCTCCTTGCGGCCGCGCCGGATGGTGCGGATCACCCCCATGATGAGCAGCAGCACGAGCCCGCCGGTGAAGACCGCGGTGATCGCCGTGCCCCAGTCGGCGCGCACGCGCACGCTCATGCTCACGGGCGAGGCGATGGCGATGCCGTCGGGGTTGCGCAGGACCGTCGTGGCCTGCACGTTGGCGGACGAGACTGCCGACACCTCGATCGGCACGGTCTTGGTGGAGTGCGCCTTGACGGTCACCGTGGGCGCCTCGCGGACCTGCAGGTTCGGGGAGAAGGACGTCATGTCGACCTGCACCGTCGCGTCGACGTCGAGGTCGTTGACCACCGCGACGGGCAGGCTGCCCTTGTCGGCGATGAAGTTGACGTCCGACCCGGCCGCGACGTGCAGCGCCCCCAGCGTGGCGTCGACGCTCGCGGTGGCCTCGACGGTGCGCAGCTCCCGGGCGGTGCTCTGCCCGCGCAGCGAGCGCGCCAGCGGCGACAGCAGGGAGCGGCCGCCGGGCGTGAGGATCGACGAGGGCTCCTGCGCGACCGTCGAGAGCTCCTGGAGGCGCGCGAGGCGCTCGGACAGGCCCGTGATGGTCGACGGGTCGAGGTCCTCCGCGACGCCGTGCTCGTGCGGGAGGGAGACGGGCGTGCCGGCCGCGTCGGCGGCCAGGCGGGTGAGGTCCACGGTCTCCACGAACGGGGCCTGCATGAGTGCGGACAGCGCCGTGGCGTCGGAGCTGTCCGACGGCGACCAGTCGTCGCCCGTCCACACCAGCACCGGGGACGTGGCGCCGGACGCGGTGAGGGCGCCCATCGCGATCGCGGCGCCGACCGCGCCGTCCGAGACCGCGGTGTTGCCCACCATGCCCGACAGCGTGGCGTCGGGGGTGAGGAGCGCGAGGTCGCCCTTGCGGGTCCCCGCCACGGTGGCGGCACGCGTGACGTCGTCGCTGGGTGCGGCATCCACGCCCCCCGTGACGAGCATGGCCCCCGCGGCCTCGGCCGCCGCGAGCCGGCCGGTGGGCCGGTCGGGATCCGCGGCGATCGCGAGCCAGGGGACGTCGTGCAGCGCGCTCACGGCGGCGCCCGACGAGCGTGCCAGCGCGTAGTCGAGGAGGCTCGTCTCTCCCGAGTGGGCGAGGGACACGAGGTCGGGATCGCCCGCGGGCAGGCGCACCACGGAGCGGTCGGACAGGTCGAGCGTGCCCGTGCCGATGTCCGACACGGTCGTGGGGTCGACCGCGAGCGTGACGCCCGCGATGTCCGTGGCGGCGGCGACGGCGCGCGCACGCGCGCCCAGGCCCGACGCGGTCGCGACCGCCGACAGGCGCAGCGTCGGCATCGAGGCGTCGACCCAGGTCACCGCTCCCGTCATCAGCGTGCTGCGGCCGTCGGCGGTGCGCAGCGCCAGCTGGACGCCGTGGACGCCCCACGTGCCGGACTCGAACGGAAGGCTCTTGGGCGGCGCGGTCACCGAGACCGTGGTCGAGGCGCCGGCGACGAGGCGCCGCACCTGCGACGGCTCGCCGCCGTCGGTGGCGGGCACCGTCACGGTGGAGCCGACCTTGGCCGTGCCCGCGTCGACCATCGTGGCGCCGCCGCCGTCGAGGAAGGCGGCGAGGGCGGTGCGGCTCTCGAGCGGCCGCTTGGTGACGCGCAGCACCACGGTCGCACCGTCGAGCGGCGTGATGCCGTCGTTCTCGACCGTCACGACGGCGGTCATGGAGCCGCGCGCCTGGACCAGCGGTGTGGGTGCCGACTGGACCGTGGTGGCGATGTCCGCGTTCGGCACGGGCTCCGCGATGGGCTCGGTCACGGATGCCGCGACGGCGGGCACGGCACCGGCCGCGGCCGCGGCCAGCGCCACCGCGCCCACGAGGGCGCGACGCACCGTGGCTCCCCACCTGGACCCGCGCATCGTCCCGCCGTTCACGGGGCGATGGCGAGCAGGCGTGCCGCCGCCTGCGCCATCTTCCGCTCGTTCGGGTAGGCGAGCTCGCGGGTCAGCTCGGCGACGGCGATCCAGCGGGCGACCTCGGCCTCGTGGTCGGGGTCGTTCTCCGTGGTGATGATGCCGCCCTTGGCCTCGAGCAGGTAGTGGTGGACCACCTTGTGGACGCGGCGGTCGTCGCCCGTGAACCAGTAGTCGATGATGCCGAGCGGCTGGATGATCTCCGCGTCGATGCCGGTCTCCTCGGCGACCTCGCGCACGGCGGCGATCTCGGGGGTCTCGCCCTCCTCGATGTGGCCCTTGGGCAGGCACCACTCCAGGCGGCCCGCGCGGTTGCGGCGGCCGATGCAGGCCGCGTACGCGATGCCGTCCTCGACGCGCACGGCGATGCCGCCCGCGGAGGTCTCGTTGCTCACGGGCAGGTGGGGCGCGCGGTGCGCGACGCCCTCGCGACGCTGTCGGACCGTCGCGCCCTGCGGAGGCATCGGCACGGGGCCGGGGCGCGGGACGGGCGGCGTGGGCATGGCCCAACTCTAACGACCCGTGGGGTGCCCTCCGGGAGGCGGGCCCGTGCGCGGAGGCCGCCGACGGGGGCGTCACGCCTCCATCTGGGACACTTGTGCGGTGACGACCCGCCCTGACACCCCGCCGACCCTCGACGTGCTGCGCACCCGCGCGGCCGGCCTGTGGTCGGCCCTTCCGCCCGAGATCGGACGCCTCGCGGAGGCGTTCGCGGAGGCGGGCCACGAGCTCGCGCTGGTGGGCGGGCCCGTGCGCGACGCGTTCCTGGGCCGTTCCAGCGCGGACCTCGACTTCACCACCTCCGCGTCGCCGGACGAGAGCGAGGCGCTGCTCAAGCGGTGGACGCGTTCGACCTGGGACATGGGGCGCGAGTTCGGCACCATCGGCGGGCGCCGAGGTGATCTGGTGGTGGAGATCACCACGTACCGCGCCGACGAGTACGACGGGGAGACGCGCAAGCCGGTGGTGGCGTTCGGCACCTCTCTTACGGGCGACCTCGCGCGCCGCGACTTCACGGTCAACGCGATGGCGGTGCGGCTGCCGTCCTTGGAGTTCGTCGACCCGTTCGACGGGCTCTCCGACCTGGCCGGCGGCCTGCTGCGCACGCCGATCGACCCGGCGGTGTCCTTCGGGGACGACCCGCTGCGCATGATGCGCGCCGCCCGCTTCGCGTCGCAGCTGGGCTTCGAGATCGAGCCCGCGACCTTCTCCGCGATGGCGGCCATGTCCGAGCGGATCTCCATCGTGTCGGCCGAGCGCGTGCGCGACGAGCTGGTCAAGCTGCTGCTCGGCACCTCGGTGCGCGAGGGCCTCGCGGCGCTCACGGACTCGGGCCTCGCGGCGCACGTGCTGCCGGAGCTGCCCGCGCTGCGCCTCGAGGTCGACGAGCACCACCATCACAAGGACGTCTACGACCACACGCTCACCGTGGTCGAGCAGGCGATCGCGCTCGAGACCGGCCCCGACGGCGCGGTGCCCGGGCCGGACCAGGTGCTGCGCCTCGCGGCGCTGCTGCACGACATCGGCAAGCCGGCGACGCGGCGCCTCGAGCCCGGCGGCGGGGTCTCCTTCCACCACCACGAGGTGGTGGGAGCGAAGCAGGCCGCACGCCGGCTCAAGGCGCTCCGCTTCGACAAGGACACCATCAAGGCGGTCGAGCACCTCGTGTTCCTGCACCTGCGTTTCCACGGCTACGCCGACGCGCGCTGGTCCGACTCCGCGGTGCGCCGCTACGTGGTGGACGCCGGAGCGGATCTCGAGCGCCTGCATCGTCTGACGCGCGCCGACGTCACCACGCGCAACCGCCGCAAGGCCGACCGCCTGTCGTTCGCCTACGACGACCTCGAGGCGCGCATCGCGGAGCTGCGCGAGCAGGAGGAGGTCGACGCGATCCGCCCCGACCTCGACGGCACGCAGATCATGGAGATCCTGGGGATCGCGCCCGGCCGCGAGGTGGGGCAGGCGTACAAGCACCTGCTCGAGCTGCGCATGGAGCACGGCCCGCTGGGCGCCGAGCGCGCCGAGGCGGAGCTCAAGGACTGGTGGAAGGCCCGCCAGGGCTGATCCCGCCGTGGGGGTCGGGACGCTCAGTCCTCAGGAATCGCGATCTGCGCGCATCTCGGGACGCTCAGTCCTCATCCCACGGCGCCCTCTCCACAGAAGTGCGCACCCGCCTGGTCCGCGTACACCGCGCCGGGCACCCTGGGCGCATGACCAGGCGCGAGCTCCTCGATCGGATGGCACGGCGGCTCGTCCCGCTGAGCTTCGCGGAGATGGTCGCGCTGAGCAGCAAGCAGGGAGTCAAGGCATGTCTCGACGCCGGTGAGATCGTCCGGGTCCTGCCCGACCAATACGCGTGGAGCGCCCATGCTCGGTCCTGGGTGGTGCGTGCTCATGCGGCACTCGCGTGGGCGGGACCAGCCTCCGCGCTGTGCGGCGCCTCGGCGCTGTACCTGTGGGGTGCCGCGGATCAACCGTCGACCGTCTCGATCGCGGCACCCTGGCAGGAGCGTCCGCGCGGACCGGGTTGGCTCCGCGTCAAGCGGTTCACGCATCCGCCCGCGGTGGCGGTGGTGCGCGGCTTCCGCGTGGTCGATGCGGACGTCGCGGTCGTGGTGGCACATGCAGAGCTTCCGCCGGGCCGACGTGCCGAGGCCGTGTACCGGCCCTTGCGCGCGGGACTGGTCACCTCCGAGTCCGTCGGCGCCGCGCTGGCGAGCATCGGCCGGGTGAGGGGTCGGGGCGAGCTCACGCGTCGCTTGGCGGCCGCTGCCCAGGGCTCCGAGAGCTACCTGGAGGAACGCTCGGATGCGATGGTGCTGCGCGGGCCCGAGTTCGACCGGCTGGTGCGTCAGCACCTCGTCCGAGCGGACGGTGCGCTCTACCGGCTCGACGCCTTCGACCCGGAGACCCTGACCGCATTCGAGTCGGACGGGGACGGCTCGCACAGCAGCCCCGAGGCCCGGCGACGCGACATCGAACGCGACGCGCGGCTCGCGGCGCTGGGCATCCTCACGGTGCGGTTCGACTACACCACCGTGATGAACCGTCCGGAGTGGTGCCGGAGCACGGCGCTGGCCACGATGGCGCGCCGAGCTCCGGCATCACAAGGACTGAGTGTCCCGAAGCGGCTCCGAGTCGCCGATTTGGAGGACTGAGTGTCCCGAACCCCGGGGGGTCAGGCCGGGATCGCCTGTGCCAGGTGCGGGAAGATCGCCGCCACCGGGGCGTGGACGATGCTGCCGTCCACCGTCGCGAGGCCGCGCGCGAGCGCGGGGTCCTTGGCGGTGGCGACCTCCCAGCCGTCGTTCGCGAGGCGCAGCGCGTAGGGCAGCGTCGCGTTCGTGAGGGCCAGCGTCGAGGTGTTGCCCACCGCGCCGGGCATGTTGGCGACGCAGTAGAACGTCGAGCCCTCCACCGTGTAGGTCGGCTCGGCGTGGGTGGTGGCACGGGAGTCCTCGAAGCATCCGCCCTGGTCGATCGCGATGTCGACCAGCACCGAGCCGGGCCTCATCCGCGACACCAGGTCGTGCGACACGAGCTTCGGGGCGCGGTCGCCCGCCACCAGCACCGCGCCGATGACCAGGTCTGCCTCGAGGCACGCGCGCTCGATCTCGTAGGCCGAGGACACCACGGTCTTCACGCGGCCCGCGTAGAGCGCGTCGAGCTGGCGCAGCCGCGGGATCGACAGGTCCAGCACGGTGACCTCCGCGCCCATGCCGACCGCCTGCGCGATCGCGTTCTGGCCGGACATGCCGGCGCCGAGCACGGTCACCTTCGCCGGAAGCACCCCCGGCACGCCGCCGAGCAGCACCCCGCGCCCGCCCTGGCTCGACTGCAGCGCGAACGCGCCGACCATCGTCGCCATACGGCCGGCGACCTCGCTCATCGGGGCGAGCAGGGGGAGGGAGCCGTCGTCGAGCGCGACCGTCTCGTACGCGATCGCCGTCGTGCCGGAGGACACGAGCGCACGGGTGAGCGCCTCGTCCGCGGCAAGGTGGAGGTACGTGAACAGCAGCAGCCCGTCGCGCAGGTAGCCGTACTCGGCGGCGATGGGCTCCTTGACCTTGATCACCATCTCGGCGGCCCAGGCCTCGTCGACGCTGCCGAGCGAGGCTCCGGCGAGCGCGTAATCCTCGTCGGAGAAGGCCGAGCCGAGGCCGGCACCCCTCTGCACGAGCATGTCGTGGCCGGCCGCGACCAGCTCCCGCACCCCCGCGGGGGTCGCGCCCACGCGGCGCTCGTTGTCCTTGATCTCTGCGGGGATGCCGATGCGCATCGCCCCTCCTCCCCGGCGCGCCAGCGCCGCACGTTGAAAGACGCATCGGGCGCATGTTCTTCGCCCGACCTCTACAATTCTTGAAGGAACTTCGCGCCAGGCAAGCAATCATGAAGCCGAGGCCCGATTCAAAAGGAAACGGAGAAGATTCGATGGAGCAGAGCCTGCGGGAGGGCCTCCGGGCGAAGGGTGTTCGGCTCGACGAGCTCGACGAGCGGATCCTATGGGAGCTCATGCGCGACGCCCGCATCCCCAACGCGGCGCTCGCGGCCCGCCTCCACGTCGCCCCGTCGACCACCCACACCCGCGTGCGCGCCCTCCGGGAGGCCGGGGTCATCAAGAGCGCGCACGTCGAGGTCGACTACGAGGCGCTCGGCCTCGACGTCCAGGGCATCGTCTCCGTCCGCCTGCGCGCGCAGGCCCGCCCGCAGATCAAGAGCTACGCCGCGAAGGTGATCCAGCTGCCCAACGTCCTGTCGGTGTTCTTCGTGGGCGGCACCATCGACTTCCTCATCCACGTCGCGTGCACGTCGACCGCGCAGCTGCGCGACTTCGTCGCGTCGGAGCTCAGCATGGACCCCGCGGTCGCGTCGACCGAGACGAACATCGTCTTCGACCACCTCATCGGCCAGGAGCACCTGGGCGCGGGCGGCCTCGCGGCGATGCGCGGCCCGATCCGGTAGGGCCCGGGCGGGAGGGCCCGACAAAGGAGGGACGATGCGCGACCCGGCCGGGCGCATCGTCCCGGCTCACGCGATCGGGGAGGGCACGCGCGGCGCCCGCGCGTAGACGAGCGCGACGGCGAGGTAGGCGACCGCGACGCCTGCCATCACGCCGGCGGAGTAGCCCGACGGCGGCAGCACGGCCGCGGCGACGGCGGCGCTGGCGAGGAACGCGACGTTGTAGGCCATGTCGTAGAGGGTGAAGGCGCGCCCGCGGTAGGCGTCGGCGGTGTCGTGCTGGACGATCGTGTCGACGGCGATCTTGCCGCCCTGGACCGCGAGGCTGATGATCACGGCCGCGGCGAGCAGCGCCCACCGCGCCGACGAGGCGGCGAGCAGCAGCTGGCCGGCCGCGCCCAGCACCAGCGCGCCGACGATCCACCGGTGGCGGCCCACGCGGGGACCGAGCCACGGGGTGAGGACGGCCGCGAGCCCGAAGCCGGCGGCCGCGAAGCCCAGCACCACGGTGAACGCGCCGAGCGACTGCTCGGGGTGCGCGGGGTCGCCGAGCAGCCGCCGCGACATGAGGATCGACGCGATGAACATGATCCCGTAGAGCAGCCGCTGCGCCGCCATGACGGCCAGCGCGTGGAACGGGGTGACGCGGCGCCGCAGGTAGGTCACGCCCGACGCGAGCTCGCGGCCCAGGGCGCGGACCTGCGCGCCCACGGCGAGCGACGCGAGCGGCGCCTCGGGGCCGAGCTCGTGGGCGCCGAGCAGCGTCGCGGCCCACGACGACAGCGCGAAGAACGCTCCCGCGCACGTGAGCGCCGCGAACGCGAGCGACGACTCCGACGCGGACGGGAACACGAACGTCACGACGCCGCCGATCGCCGCGCCGACGCTCGCGGCGATGGTGCCGAGCGTCGGCATGATGGCGTTGGCGGCCAGCAGCTCCTCATCCGGCACCACGTTCGCGAGGCCCGCGGACATGGCGGACAGCAGGAAGCGGTTGACCGACAGCGTGACCAGCGCGAGGGCGTAGAGCGTCCACACGGGACCGTCCGCGAGCAGGATGGCGAGGATCGCGGCGGCGAGCCCCACGCGCACGAGGTTGCCCACCAGCAGGATGCGCTGACGCGACCAGCGGTCGATCAGCGGCCCGACGAACGGCCCGACCACCGTGAACGGCAGGAGCAGCACGGCGAAGCCGACCGCGATCGCTCCCGGGGTCGCGGCCTGGGTCGGGTCGAAGAAGAAGGCCGTGGCGATGCCGACCTGGAACATGCCGTCGCCGCCCTGGGACAGCAGGCGCGCATGCGTGAGACGGCGGAAGCCTCGCGCCCTCCACAGCCGGGAGAGGTCGCGGGCCAGGGTCACGTGCCCAGCGTAGGGGCAGCCAGGGGGTCAGTAGAGTGACCGGGTGAGAGGGGAGGCCGGCATGGGCTTCGGTGAGGCGATCCGCACCTGCTACCGCGGCTTCGCGACCTTCCGCGGGCGCGCCGCGCGCGCCGAGTACTGGTGGTTCCAGCTGTTCGCGTCCCTCGTGTGGATCGTCGCGGCGGCCGGCGCGATCGCGCTGTGGTTCTCGGCCTTCCCCGACGGAGCGAGCCCGGCGGACGACCCGGCGATCGACCCGGGCTCCGTGCACCTCGCGCCCCTCACCCTCGCGTGGGGGATCGTGCTGGCCTTCGTGGTCGCGGTCGGCGTGCCGGTCCTCGCGGTCACGGCCCGCCGCCTGCACGACCTCGGCATGAGCGCCTGGTGGCTGCTGCTCGCCCCGGTCGGCCTGAGCATCGTGCTGCACGTGCTCGCCCTGCTGCGCGGCAACGAGGGCGCCAACCGGTTCGGGCCGGACCCGCGCATCGTCCACGCGGTGCGCGCCGCCCCGTGATCGCGCCCGACACCCTGCTCGCGTTCGCCGCGGTCGCCCTCGTCATCATCGTCATCCCCGGCCCGGGCGTCCTCTACGTCATCGGCCGCGCGCTCCAGCACGGCACGCGTCCCGCCGTGGTCTCCGCCGTCGGCCAGGCCGGCGGGCCGGTGCTGCATGCCGTGGTCGTCGCGCTCGGCGTGGGCGCGCTGATCGCCGCGTCCGAGGCCGCGTTCGTGGTGCTCAAGGTCGCGGGCGGCCTCTACCTCGTGTGGCTCGGCGTGCAGGCGTTCCGCCATCGCGGCGCCCGCCTCGCCGTGACGGGGGACGATGCGCCGGTCCCGCCCGCGCGGCGCCTCCTGGGCGAGTCGCTCGTCGTGGGCGTGTCGAACCCCAAGACGCTGGTGTTCATCGCGGCCGTGCTGCCGCAGTTCGTCGATCCGGGCCGCGGCGCGGTGGGCGCGCAGATCGTGGCGCTCGGCGTGACGTTCGCGCTGATCGGCATCGCGTCGGACTCCGTGTACGCGCTCGCGGGGGGCGCGGCGCGGGACTGGTTCGCGCGGTCGCCCGGCCGGCTCGCGACCATCCGCGGCGGGGGCGGCGTCGCGATGGCCGTCCTCGGCCTGGTGCTGCTGCTGTCGCGCCGCGCCGCCTGAGCGCGCCCATCACGGCGTCATGGCTGGTTAGGGTGTGGACGCCGGCGCTCGCCGGCACGCGAGAGGGGTGTGGGATGAACGGATACATGACCGCGCTGGCGAGGTACGCGCAGTTCACGGGGCGCTCGCGGCGGCTCGAGTACTGGAGCTTCGTGCTCGTCAACGGCCTCATCATCGCGGTGCTCGAGATCCTCGCGTTCACGACCGGCTTCGACTCCGACACGGGCTTCCACGGCCTCGGGCTGGTGTTCATGTGGATCGCCGGCATCTACGCGCTCGCCGTGCTGCTGCCGTCGCTGGCGGTGCAGTGGCGCCGCTACCAGGACATCGGATGGCCGGGCGCCGTGTCGATCGTCGGCTGGTTCATCCCGCTGCTCACGTTCATCGTGGCCTTCATCCCGGGCAACCCGGGGGCCAACCAGTACGGCCCCGACCCCAAGGCCTGACGCCGTCCTTTCCCTGGTCCGCAGCGGTTGCAGGCATGCACGCCGCGGGCCAGGGTGGGAGGTATGAGCCGGATACCCGAGCGCGTGGCGGTCGTGGGGGGCGCGGGCAGGGTGGCCCGACGCCTCATCCCCCTCCTTCTCCACCGGGGGCATGAGGTGGTCGCGCTCGCGCGCAGGGAGGAACAGCTGCTCGCGTTGCGGGACCTGGGTGCGATCGCGCGGCACCTCGACATCGAGAACGCTGACGAGCCCGACTTCGCGGCCGTGCTCGGCGGCTGCGACGCCGTGGTGTTCGCGGCCGGGGGAGGGCCCGACGGCAACGCGGCGCGCAAGCGGTCCGTCGACCTCGAGGGCTCGCTCAAGTCGATCGCGGCGGCCAAGCGCCGCGGCATCAAGAGGTTCGTGCAGGTGTCCGCGATGGGCGTCGACGCCGAGCCGGACCCGGACCGCGGCGACGTGTGGACCGCGTACGTCTACGCGAAGCGCGAGGCCGACATCGAGCTGCGCAGGTCGGGGCTCGCGTGGACCATCCTGCGCCCGGGTCTCCTCACCGACGGCCCCGGCACGGGCTGCATCACCATCGCGGAGAAGGTGCAGCCGTACTCGATCCCGCGGATCGACGTGGCGCAGACGATCGCCTCCTGCATCTCGAGGCCCAGGACCGCCGGACGCCAGTGGGAGGTCATCACGGGCCCGCACCCGATCGGGACCGTGCTGGACGAGCTGACCGCGGAGTAGCCTCCCGAGACGCTGCTCCACTCGCGGTTCGCGACGCGATGTGCAGCGGAGGGCTCCCGTGCCGCGCGCGCCGTGTGGGTCTCGGTCGGAGCGCGCCGGGCCGGAGACGGCGAAAGGCCGGGTCCCACCCTCAGCGGGACCCGGCCTTCCTGCCGTTCAGGCAGTCTCAGACGAGACGGTTCAGCGCTCGACCTCGCCGGCGATGAACGACTCGAGCTGGGCGCGGCCCTTCGTGTCCTCCATCTGGACCGGCGGCGACTTCATGAAGTAGGTCGACGCGGACAGGATCGGGCCGCCGATGCCGCGGTCCTTGGCGATCTTCGCGGCGCGCATGGCGTCGATGATGATGCCGGCCGAGTTCGGGGAGTCCCAGACCTCGAGCTTGTACTCGAGGTTGAGGGGCACCTCGCCGAAGGCCGAGCCCTCGAGGCGGACGTACGCCCACTTGCGGTCGTCGAGCCAGGCGACGTAGTCCGAGGGGCCGATGTGCACGTCGCGCGAGTCCTTGAGGCCGGCGAGCGGGCCCGACAGGTTCGAGGTGACGGCCTGGGTCTTCGAGATCTTCTTGGACTCGAGGCGCTCGCGCTCGAGCATGTTCTTGAAGTCCATGTTGCCGCCGACGTTGAGCTGGTACGTGCGGTCGAGGCGCACGCCACGGTCCTCGAACAGCTTCGCGATCACGCGGTGCGTGATGGTCGCGCCGACCTGCGACTTGATGTCGTCGCCGACGATCGGCACGCCGGCCTCCTCGAACTTCGCGGCCCACTCCGGGTCGGACGCGATGAAGACGGGGAGGGCGTTGACGAAGGCGACGCCCGCGTCGATCGCGCACTGCGCGTAGAACTTGGCGGCCTCCTCGGAGCCCACGGGGAGGTAGCACACGAGGACGTCGACCTCGCGCTCCTTGAGCACGGAGACGATGTCGACGGGGGCCTCGTCGGACTCGATGATGGTCTGGCGGTAGTACTTGCCGAGGCCGTCGAGGGTGTGGCCACGCTGGACCTGGACGTCCGTCTTCGGCACGTCGCAGATCTTGATGGTGTTGTTCTCGGACGACTGGGTCGCCTCGACGAGCTCCTTGCCGACCTTGAGCGAGTCGACGTCGAACGCCGCCACGAACTCGATGTCGGAGACGTGGTAGTCGCCGAACTGGACGTGCATGAGGCCGGGGACCGTCTCGTCGGCCTTGGCGTTCTTGTAGTACTCCACGCCCTGGATGAGCGACGTCGCGCAGTTGCCCACGCCGACGATGGCGGCACGAAGCTGAGCCATGGTTGGTGTCTCCTTGACTAGTGGTCCGCCGAGGCGGAGCCGTGGTGGTCACCGCCGGGGGCGGATCGTTCATTCTCGATGAGGCGGTCGAGCCACGAGATCTCGCGCTCGACCTGCTCGAGGCCGTGGCGCTGGAGCTCGGCGGTGTAGGCATCGTGACGCTCGTGCATGCGCTTGAGCCCCTCCGACACCTCCTCGAGCCGCTCGGCGAGACGGCTGCGCCGTCCCTCCAGGATCCGCAGCCGCGTGGCGGCGTCGGTGTGTGCGAACAGGGAGAAGCGCACGTCGAACGCGTCGTCGTCCCACGACGACGCGCCGGCGTTCGCCAGCTCCGTGGTCAGGCGGGCGCGCCCCGCCTCGGTGAGGCTGTACGCGATGCGCGCGCGCCGGGACGATGCGGGGGTCGGGTTGCCGGGCTCGTCGCCCGACGCCTCGATGAGCCCCGCCTCGACCATGCGACGCAGGCACGGGTACAGCGACCCGTAGCTGAGGGCCCGGAAGGGGCCCAGCTCGACGCCCAGAAGCTTGCGGATCTGGTAGCCATGATGCGGCCGGTCGCGGAGGATGCCGAGGATCGCCAGCGTCAGGACATCCGTCTTGGCCACCGCTCCTCCTCGCATCCCGGGGCCCGCTGTCGCGGGCCGATATCACGACCAGTTGTATCGCGCCGATACATCGGAGACCGTAGCGCACCGTGTCCGGACGCGCGAATCCGCCGCGCCGGGGGACAAGTCGCCCCCGCCGCGCGTTGGACGATGCGCCGGGCGCGCAGGCGTGCGGCGACGGCCGTCCGCGGGCCCGGGTCCGCGCGGCCGGAACCGAGCACTCCGTAAGGTGGTCACGTGACCGAACGCCCCCTCGCCCCCCAGCGCGTGTCCATGCACGCCTCCTCGACGTCCCCGCAGCCGCCCCGGTCGGGGCAGTCGCCCGTGCGTCGCAGCACCCGCTCCCACCAGGGAGGAGGCGCCTGGGCGAGCACCGGCGTGGCGGCGACCCCCGCATCGTCCACGGGTGCGAAGGGCGGCGGCCAGGGAGGCGGCGGCGGCAAGGGCACCCGCGGCAAGGACGGCAAGGGCGGGCTCCCGCGCTGGAAGCGGATCCTCCGGATCACGGGCATCGCGGCGCTCATCGCGCTGCTCGTGACCATCGCGGCGGGCGCCATCGCGGTGATGAGCGTCTACTCGAAGCTCGAGGTGCCGCAGGCGGCGGACGTCGCGCTCGCGCAGTCCTCGACCGTGTACTGGGCCGACGGCAAGACCGAGATGGCGAAGGTCGGCGAGGTCGACCGCCAGATCATCGACTGCTCGAACCTGCCCGACTACGTGCCGCACGCGATCGTCGCATCCGAGGACCGCACCTTCTACACGAACCCGGGGATCGACTTCAAGGGCACCGCCCGCGCGCTGTACAAGACCATCGTGCAGGGCGACAAGCAGGGCGGCTCGACCATCACGCAGCAGTACGTCGAGCGCTACTACGTGGGCGAGACCACCACCGACATCCCGGGCAAGATCAAGGAGGCGCTGCTCGCGCTCAAGGTGGACTCGGAGCAGACCAAGGACGAGGTCCTCTGCAACTACATGAACACCATCTACCTGGGCCGCGGCGCCTACGGCATCGAGGCCGCCGCCCAGGCGTACTTCGACAAGCATGCCGAGGAGCTCACGCTGTCCGAGGCCGCGATGATCTGGGGGATCGTGCCCGCGCCGAGCGCGTGGGACCCCGCCGTGAACCCGGCGAAGGCGGAGCAGCGCTGGAACTACGTGCTCGACGGCATGGTCGAGGCCGGCTTCATCACGCAGGCCGAGCGCGACGCGCAGGCCTTCCCCGAGCCGGTCGAGTTCTCCACCTCCGACACGTTCGGCGGCACCAACGGCTACCTGATCCGCACCGCGCTCGACGAGGCCATCGCGAAGCTCGACCTCACGCAGGAGCAGATCGAGATGGGCGGCTACAAGATCGTCACGACCTTCAAGAAGCACGACCAGCGGTCGGTGGTCAACGCCGTCCAGCACATGCCCGAGGGGCACGCGGACAACCTCAAGGCGGCCGCGACCACGGTGAACGCCCAGACGGGCGCCGTGACGGCGATGTACGGCGGGCCGGACTACCTCAAGGTCCAGCGCAACGCGGTCACCCAGGACATCTCGCAGGCGGGCTCGACGTTCAAGCCGTTCGCGATGATCGCCGCGCTGTCCAACGGCTTCTCGCTCGACACCCGGTACGAGGCCAACGACTCGATGACGCTGCCCGGCTTCGAGAACCCGGTGCGCAACTTCGCGGGTATCAACTACGGCTGGATCGACATGGTCCAGGCGACGCAGAACTCGGTCAACACCTACTACGTGCAGCTCAACGAGGCCGTGGGCCCCGACAAGACCATGCAGGCGGCGATCGACGCGGGCCTGCCGCAGGACACCGTCGGCCTGGACGACAACGCGGCGAACGTGCTCGGCACCGCCTCGCCGACCGCGATGCAGATGGCGCACGCCTACACGACCATCGCCGACGGCGGCGTCCGGAAGCCGACCTACACGGTGCAGAAGGTGATCGGCCCCGACGGCGGCACCGCCTACGAGCACCAGGAGGACTCCACCCGGGTGTTCTCGAAGGACGTCATCGCCGACACCACCTACGCGATGCAGCAGGTGGTGCAGGCCGGCTCCGCCACGCAGGCACGCGAGCTCGGCCGCCCCATCGCGGGCAAGACCGGCACGTCGAACGACAACAAGTCGGCCTGGTTCTGCGGCTTCACCCCGCAGATCGTCGGTGTGGTGTCGCTGTACCAGGTCGGCGAGGACGGCTCGGTGCAGTCGATCACCCCGTTCGGCGGCTACTCGGAGATCACCGGCGGCACCGTGCCGACGGACATCTGGGTGTCGATGATGGGCCCGATCCTCGACCGCATGGACGTGGTCGACTTCCCGCCGCGCGCGAACGTCGGCGAGGCGGTCAACCCCAAGCCCACCTCCACGCCGTCGTCGACCCCGTCGCCCACGCCGTCGTCGACCCCGTCGCCCACGCCGTCCCAGACCGCGGCGCCGGAGCCGTCGGTGACGCCCGAGCCGGTCATCACGCCCGAGCCGTCGGTGACGCCCGAGCCGGTCATCACGCCCGAGCCGTCGAGCACGCCCGAGCCCACGGCGACCGCGGGTGCCGCGGCCGATCCGGCCGCCACGCCGGGCACCGGGAAGAAGTCAGGGACGTCCACCGGGAACGCCGCGGCCGCGGGGTAGCCGTGCCGGGACGATGCGCCGCGCGGCTCATCGTCCCCGGTCGCCCGGGCGCGGCTAGCGTCGCAGCGCGTGCTTGAGGCCGAGCGCGGCCACGAGCGCGCGGTAGCGCAGCGGCTTGAGCGGCACGTCCCACGCGCCGTCGCACTCGACGATCTCGCCGAGCTGCTGCTTGAACTCGCGCACACCCATGAGCTGCGGCGCGCGGTCGGAGCCGACGCCGAAGAGGTCGTACTCGCGCACGCCCTCCTGCTTGAGCGTCATGAGGATCTCCCACTTGATCCGCAGCGCCGCGTTGGTGTCGCGCGCCTCGAGGTTGTTGCCCGCGTAGTAGTCGGTGCCGCCGTCCTCGTGGACCACGGCGATCACCCAGGCGACGGCGCGGCCGGGGGTGAGGTCGCCCTCCGGCCCGGTGTCGTGCCGGCGGGCCACCCAGATGCGCGCGTGCGGCGCGAGGGTGTCGAGCATGCGCAGGTACATCTCGGCGGGGAAGATCCCGAAGCCGGCGCCCGCCGCGGTCTCCCGGTAGATCGCGTAGAGCTCCTCGAACTGCTCCGCGGTGAGGCCGGTCTCCTCGGTGACCGTCATCGCCTCGTCCTTGAGCGTCTGGCGGATCTTGTAGCGGCCGCGCTTGGAGAAGGAGGCCATGATCGCGTCGGGCTCGGGGGTGAGGTCGACGATGACGGTGCGGTCGAACGTGACCGTCTGGAGCAGCTCCCGGAGGTCCGGCGCGGCGTGACGCGCGTGCATGCGCAGGAACACCGCCCACGGGAAGCGGGCCCGCACGTCCGCCGCGAGGGCGTCGCGGATGGCCTTCTCGTGCTCGGGGGTGCGCTCCACCAGGGGGATCGGGCCGTGCTTGGCCCACACGTAGGGGAAGCCGCGGACCTCGTAACGCGACAGCGACACGACCGCGACGGGCGTGCCGTCGGCGTCGAGCACGGCGAGGCGGACCAGGTGCTCGCGTCCGGGCACGGTCGCGTCGTACGCGTCCCACGCCGGCGCCTGCTCGATGGGGACGGGGTGGTCGGCGGTGCGTGCGAGCTCCAGGAACCGGGCGTCGGAGACCTCGTCGACGCTCAGGGGCGCGGGGATCGTCATGGCACCGAGACTAACGGGACCCTCAGAACCCGCTCTCGGTCGGCCGCGGGTAGTGCTCGCGGTACTTCCGGACCAGCCGGTAGTCGAGCGCCCGCACCCACAGGCGCCGCTTGAGGGACGCGTCGCCCCGGTAGCGCAGGGGGTGGAGCACGCCGTGGCGGCGCTTGGCGGCCACGACCCGCGCCTTGAGCTCGGGGTCGAGCAGGTAGCGCAGCAGGAACCGGTACGGCACCACGGAGTAGAGCACCTGGTCCGTGGGGGTGCGGGGCGACGCGGGGGCGTCGCCGAGCGCCTCGGGCAGCAGGTCGCGCGCGACCATCTCCGCGACGTTGACGCCGGCCGCGGTGACGTAGAAGTTGTTGCGGCCGATGCGCGGGTTGACCTCGAAGAAGACGCTCTCGCCCGTGCGCGAGGAGACCTTGTAGTCGAAGTTCGCGAAGCCGTAGTAGCCGGTGCGGTCCAGCAGGCGCGCGGCCGCGTCGAAGGCCTCCTCGTCGACGTGCGTGAGGATCGCGGCGGGGATGCCGAGCGTGCCGGGGGTGTGCTCCTCGAGCAGCACCTGGCCGCCGGCCACGAGCGTGACCTCGCCCGCGGAGTCGCGGAACGCGGTGAGCGAGCGCATGTGCGTCTCGTTGCCCGGCACGAACTCCTGGAGCAGGAACTCGCTCGGGTAGGCGCGCGCCTCGAGCTGGGCGAGGACCTCCTCGATCTCCGCCTCGGACGTGAAGTGGTGGATCTTCTGCTTGCCGGGGAAGTCCACCTCGAACCAGTCGGCGCTGTCGGCGGGCTTGCCGATCACCGGGTACTCGAGGCGCGCCTCGCGCAGCCGCGCGAGGGCCTCCGCCGGGGCGACGGACCCGGCCGGCGCATCGTCCCCGGTGAAGCCGACCGCGACGGTGAGGGGCGTGCGGATCCCGACCTCGTCGCACGCGGTCGCGAAGGCGACCTTGGAGGACACGCGGTCGAACATGCCGAGGTCCGGCAGCGGCAGCAGCCAGCGCGGGTCCAGGCGGTCGCGGTGCTCCGCGAGCAGCCGCACGTGGAAGTCGAGGTTGGTGAAGAGGACGAGCTCGTGGTCGGGGTGCGCCGCCGCGATCTCGTCGAGCCGGCGCAGCAGGGTGTCCGCGGTGAACACGTCGGGCTCGATGATCCAGCGGGCGAGCGTCGAGTGCCTGCCGAACGTCGTGACGCGCGGGCCGAGCACGATGGACTCCCAGCCGAACCGCTCGTGCGCGGCGCGCTGGAACGCGTACGTCCCGATGTCGCCGCCCAGCCCGACCACCAGCACCTGCTTCATGGACACCTCCGGATCAGCCCGGTTCAGTCTAGGGGGAGCCCTCCGGGTGGCCCCGGACGATGCGCGCGGGGCGACCCGTGCATCGTCCCTCCCCAGGGCGGGACCTGATACTGGCGCATCGTGCCAGGCGGACGGTATCCTTGACCGTCGCGGAAACCCCCTGGCCCCCTGGCCGGGCGGTCCGCGGCTGCATCACCCTCCTGCCACGGAACGTCCGTGGCCGCATGAGTCCAGAGGAGGTGGGTATAGATGCGTCAGTACGAGATGATGATCATCCTCGACCCTGAGATCGACGAGCGCACCGTCGCTCCGTCGCTCGACAAGTACCTGCAGGTCATCACGGGTGACTCCGGTTCCGTCGACAAGCTCGACATCTGGGGCCGTCGTCGCCTTGCGTACCCGATCAAGAAGAAGAACGACGGCATCTACGCCGTCGTGAACTTCACGTCGGAGTCCGCGACCGCCAAGGAGCTGGAGCGCCAGCTGGGTCTCAACGAGACCATCCTGCGCACCAAGCTGCTTCGTCCGGACGCCCGCTAAGGGCTGCTCTCTCCCGACTCTCACCAGCACCACACGCAACCAAGGGGAACACACATGGCAGGCGAAACTCAGATCACCGTGATCGGCAACCTCACCGGAGACCCGGAGCTGCGCTTCATCTCCTCCGGCGCGGCCGTCGTCAACTTCACGGTGGCGTCCACCCCCCGCACGTTCGACCGTCAGTCGAACGAGTGGAAGGACGGCGAGACCCTGTTCATGCGGTGCTCCCTGTGGCGTGAGGCCGCCGAGAACGTCGCAGAGTCCCTCACCAAGGGCATGCGCGTGATCGTCACCGGCCGTCTTGTGGCCCGCTCGTGGGAGCAGAACGGCGAGAAGCGCACCGTCACCGAGATGCAGGTCGACGAGGTTGGCCCGTCCCTCCGTTACGCCACCGCCAAGGTCACGCGCACGCAGCGCGGCGGCCAGGGTGGCGGCGGCTTCGGCGGCGGCGGCAACTCGGGCGGCTTCGGCGGTGGCGGCGGCTACAGCAGCTCGCCGGCCGGCGGCTCCTCCAACGACCCGTGGGCGACGGCCCCGGCGTCGGACGAGCCCCCGTTCTGACAGGTACTTTTTCATTCAGGAGTCTTCACATGGCTAAGCACGACATCCGCAAGCCGCGCAAGAAGGTCAACCCGCTCAAGGCCGCCAAGGTCGACAAGGTTGACTACAAGGACACCGCGCTGCTTCGCAAGTTCATCTCCGACCGCGGCAAGATCCGTTCGCGCCGCGTCACCGGTGTCACCGTCCAGGAGCAGCGCGAGATCGCGCGCGCGATCAAGGTCGCGCGCGAGATGGCGCTCCTTCCCTACTCCGGCTCCGGCCGCTGATCGGGGGTCTGACACATGGCTAAGGTCATCCTGACCCACGAGGTCTCCGGCCTCGGCATCGCCGGCGACGTCATCGACGTCAAGGACGGTTACGCCCGCAACTACCTGGTTCCGCGCAAGCTCGCCACCCCGTGGTCGGCCGGCGCCGAGAAGCAGATCGACGCTCTCCGCAAGGCGCGCCGCGCCAAGGAGATCGCGACCGTCGAGGGTGCCCAGGCTGCGCGCGACGCGCTGCAGTCCGCCCCCGTCGTCGTCGAGGTGAAGGCCGGCGAGTCCGGTCGCCTCTTCGGCGCCGTCTCGCCCGCGGACATCGCGGACGCGATCGGCTCGCGTGCGACCGTCGACAAGCGTCGCATCCACATCGCCCAGCCCATCAAGGCGCTCGGCGAGTACGAGGTGAAGGTCACCCTTCACACGGACGTCACCGCCAAGGTGGCCGTCAACGTGGTTGCCGCGAAGTAGTTCTCGCAGCTGAGACGAGGCCCGTCGCCCCCTCCGCTTGTCGGCTGGGGCGGCGGGCCTCGTTGCGTCGTGGGTGGGGTGGCTTGGCCGCCTCCGCCTCCGCGAACTTTGAGGTTCCGCTGTGCAAACCGGGCCGCTTTCCTCGGAGGACCTCAAAGTTGATGCCGGCTCGCGCCGGGGCTGCCGCAACTTTGAGGATCCGCGCGGCAAAGCAGCTGGAAATCCGCGCGCGATCTCACAGTTGTGGTGACGACTCGCCTCGGCACCCAGCCGCGACCGATGTCCCCGGCGCCCGCGAGCCCACCGTCGGACCTCCACCTGTGGAGAGAACGGCCGCGCCGTCGGACGGGCGCCTCACGATGGATCGCATGTCCACCCACCGCACGTGCGATGAGCGCCTCGCCCGCGTGCTCGCCTCCATGACCGACGGGCGGCGGACCCTGCCGCGGGCGGCGCTCGCGAAGGCGCTGGGCGAGCACGTGCTGTAGCGCGCGGTCGCTGCCGGCGCGCTGGTGCGTGTCCTTCCGGGGATCTACGCGCCGGCCGCGACCGCGACCCTCCATGAGGTCCGGTGCCACGCGGTCGACACCGCCACGGCCGGCCGCGCCGTGATCGCGGGCCGGTCGGCGCTCCATCTGTACGAGCCGCGCCTCCCCGAGCCTGCCCAGGTGGAGGCCGCGGTGGCGCCCGGACGGCACCGCCCGTCGGCGCCGTGGCTGCGGATGCGCTTCCGCGAGCGGCCGCCGCTGACCTCACGGCGCGAGGACTGCGACCTGCTCACCCGCGAGGACGCCCTGATCGACGCATGGATCCGCGCGGAGACCGACAAGCGCAAGGGCCTTCTCTACGAGGCGCTGTGGCTGAAGGTCGTGACCCCTAAGCAGGCGATCGCGGCCGCCGCCAAGGTGAGGCGCGTCCCCGACCGCGGCGAGCTGGACGGGATCCTCGGCGAGTTCCTCGACGGCGCGACGTCTCCGGGCGAGGTGATGGCGCGGCGCGAGGTCTTCACGCGTCCGTGCGACCAGGTCCTCGAGCGCCAGGTGGAGATCCGCACGCCCCGCGGCGTGCGTCGCGCGGACCTGCTCCACCGCGAGGGGCGCGTGGTGGTCGAGTGCGACAGCGAGGCGGCGCATGGCGGTCGCGAGGCCCGTCTGCGCGACAACGAGCGCGACGCCGAGCTGGCGGTTCTCGGGCTGGTGACGCTGCACTTCGACTACACCGTCCTGCGCGACCGCCCGGACTGGTGCCGGACGATGCTCGACGCGGCCGTCGCGACGAGGCTCGCCCAGCAGTCGCCCGGGCTCGCCTCGCCGCAACTTTGAGATCGCGCAGCGGAGACCACCGCCGTTTGCGGGGTGGATCATCACAGTTGCGGGAGGAGGCGGGCGCGTCGCCGCCGGCCTCATCCGCGCCCACGACAACTGTGAGGATCCGCTGCCGCGCGTCCGCGCTTTGCGAGGCGGAAGCTCAAGGTTGGCGGTGCCGGGCCCAGCCCGGCACCCCTCCGACGAGAATTGGCACCCGGAAGCACGACACGCCGGTCGCGACACGCCGGGGACTTGTCCACCCGACTTGTCCACAGCATCGTCCCGCTCAAATGGCGACGTAGAACGCCCATAGCCGACCTATTCGCGGATTCATCCACATCCTTGTCCACATGCGCCACGCATGGTTGTCCACGGCGCGACGCGCTCCATCCACGGGTCATCCCCAGTTCTCCACGGGTCATCCACGGATGGCCCGCGAGCCGATTTGTCGGCCGGTGGATCCGGGCCTAGATTCGCGAGCCTGACCCGACTGTCTGAGGGCGGCGGGAGACTGTTCACGAACGAAGGGAGAGCCGCATGTCCGTCGACGAGCTCGAGGCCGCGTACGGCTCCGAAGGGGGATCGCCCCGCACCTTCGATCGTCTGCCGCCGCAGAACATCGAGGCGGAGCAGAGCGTGCTGGGCTCGATGCTGCTGTCGAAGGACGCGATGGCGGACGTCGTCGAGGCGGTCCGCTCCGACGACTTCTACAAGCCGGCGCACGAGCAGATCTTCGACGTCTGCGTGAAGCTCTACAACGCCGGCGACCCGGTCGACGCGCTCACGGTGAGCGCGGAGCTGCAGCGCCAGGGCATCCTCACGCGCGTCGGCGGCGCCGAGTACCTGCACACGCTCATCTCGGGGGTGCCGTCCGCGGCATCCGCCGGCTACTACGCGCGCATCGTCCGCGAGCAGGCGATCCTGCGCAAGCTCGTCGAGGCGGGCACGCGCATCACGGGCCTCGGCTACGACGGCGAGGGCGCGGAGGTCGACCAGATCGTCGATGCCGCCTCCGCGGAGATCTTCGCCGTCACGGAGCGCCGCAGCTCCGAGGACTACCAGGCGCTCAGCGAGATCATGGAGCGCACGCTCGAGGAGGTCGACGCCGCGTCGTCGCGCGACGGCAGCATGCTCGGCGTGCCCACGGGCTTCCGCGAGCTCGACGACCTCACGGGCGGCCTGCAGGCCGGCCAGATGATCGTCATCGCGGCGCGACCCGCGATCGGCAAGTCGACGCTGGGCCTCGACATCGCCCGCTCGTGCGCGATCCACCACAAGAAGGCCGCCGTCATCTTCTCCCTCGAGATGAGCCGCGAGGAGATCGCGAAGCGCATGCTGTCCGCCGAGGCCGGCGTGAAGCTGTCGAAGCTCACCAAGGGCCCGATGGGGCCCAACGACTGGGAGCGGCTCGCCCAGACCGCCGCGTCGGTCGCGAACGCGCCGCTGTACATCGACGACTCGCCGAACATGTCGCTCATGGAGATCCGAGCGAAGTGCCGCCGCCTCAAGCAGCAGCACGACCTCCAGCTGGTGGTGCTCGACTACCTCCAGCTCATGACGTCCGGCCGCCGCGTCGAGTCGCGTCAGCAGGAGGTCTCCGAGTTCTCGCGCGCGCTCAAGCTGCTCGCGAAGGAGATCGAGGTCCCGGTCATCGCGATCTCGCAGCTCAACCGTGGCCCCGAGCAGCGCGGCGACAAGAAGCCGATGCTCTCCGACATGCGTGAGTCCGGCTCGATCGAGCAGGACGCCGACATCGTGATCCTGCTGCACCGCGAGGACGCCTACGACCGCGAGAACCGTCCCGGCGAGGCCGACTTCATCGTGGCCAAGCACCGTGCCGGACCCACCGACACCATCGCGGTCGCGTTCCGCAAGGACTTCGCCCACTTCACGGACATGGCGCAGGACCTCTAGCAGGGACGATGCTCAGGCCGGCTCAGGCCGGCTCAGGCCCGCGGCGGCGCCGTGGTCGCGCGCACCACCAGCTCGAGCGGCACGATGCCGTCCTCGACGCGCTCCGGGCGCGGCGTCTCCATCTGCGCGAGCAGCAGGCGCACGAGCTCGCGTCCCATCTCGGGGAAGTCCTGGCGGATCGTGGTCAGGGGAGGCGAGGTGAAGCGGCTCAGCGCGATGTCGTCGAAGCCGACGACGGAGACGTCGGCGGGGACGCTGCGGCCGGCCTCGTGGAGGGCGAGCATGAGGCCGAACGCCATCTCGTCGTTGGCGCAGAACACCGACGTGACGGCGGGGTCGGCGGCGAGGACCGTGCCGGCGGCGTAGCCGGACTCGGAGCTCCAGTCGCCGATCGCCGCGTCGGGCGGCGTGAGCACGCCCGCCTCGGCGAGCGCGGTCCGCCAGCCGGCCGCTCGCATGCGCGCCGGCTCGGAGTCGAGGGGGCCGCCCAGGTGGTGGACCACCCGGTGGCCCAGCCCGAGAAGGTGGTCGACCGCCATGCGGGCACCGGTGAACTCGTCGGAGGCCACGTGCGGGTAGCGGCCGTGCGGGCGCGAGTCCGACACCGCGACGGGCATGGTGGCGGGCAGCGCGAGCTGGTCGCCCGCGCCGCCCTCCGCACGGATGATGATGATCCCGTCGACGGTCTGGTGCTGCAGGCGACGCGCGGCCGGCTCCCAGCCCTTCGCGCTCGTGTCGGGGACCCGCAGCAGCGTGACGCTGTAGTCGCGCTCCTCGGCGGCGCGCAGCACCGCGTCGGTGGTGAGCGCCTCGCCGGTGCGGTCGAACCGGCGCGCCAGGAGGCCGATGGTGCCGTAGCGGCCGTCGCGCAGCGCACGGGCGGCGCGGTTGGGCGTGTAGCCGAGCTGCTCGATCGCGCGCATGACGCGGTCGCGGGTCTCGGGGCGGACCGGTCCGGTGCCGGTCGACACGCGGGAGACGGTCTGGGCGGACACGCCCGCAAGGCGCGCGACGTCGGCGATGGAGGGACCCGTCTTGCGGCCCCCGCGCGCTCCCTTGCCCGTCATGCATCGGAGTGTAGCCATACCGCGCGCCGGCTCGGGTGTTAACGTCCCCATCCGCGCGCCGCCGCGTCACTGTGAGGCGAAACTCCGTTATCCGATCGTGACACTGGTGGGACTGGCGCGACCCCCCGGGCATGGCTATGTTTACCTAAACAATCTCCTTGGGGAGTGCATCGCGACGGCGCGGTCGGCATCACACCGAGCGGTCGAGGGCGACGCGGAACCACGGAGACGGTTTGACCCGGTGGGCGTTCGACGTGGTGCGCCTTGCGATCCGGGAGCATCCCACCAGGGAAGGGTGAACCTCAATGAAGAAGTTCCGTACCGGGTTGGTGGTGGCCTCGACGGCCACGCTCGCCCTCAGCCTCGCCGCCTGCTCGAGCGGCGACTCGACCGACTCCTCCAGCGGCGGCGCCACCGGCGGCGACGCGATGGGCAACACGCTCACCGTGTGGGCCTGGGACCCCAACTTCAACATCTACGCCATGCAGGCGGCCGAGAAGATCTACCAGAAGGACCACCCGGACTTCACGCTGGACATCCAGGAGGTCACCTGGGACGACGTCCAGACGAAGCTCACGACGCTGGCCCAGTCGCAGGAGTACGACCAGCTCCCCGACATCTTCCTCATGCAGAACAACGCGTTCCAGAAGAACGTCATCAACTACCCGGACATCGTCACCGACATCACCGACTCGGGCGTGGACTTCAGCCAGTTCCCCGCGGGCGTGACGGCGTACTCGACCATCGACGGCAAGAACTACGGCGTGCCGTTCGACTCGGGCACCGCGATCAACGCGATGCGCACCGACGTGCTCGAGCAGGCCGGCCTCACGATCGACGACTTCACCGACATCACGTGGGACCAGTACGAGACCCTCGCCAAGCAGGTCCTCGACAAGACCGGCAAGCCGCTGCTCTCGGGTCAGGCGGGCTCGTCCGACATGATCCTCATGATGCTGCAGTCCGCCGGCGCGAGCCTCTTCGACGACCAGGGCAACCCCACCATCGTCGACAACGCCGCCCTCAAGGCCGCCATCACGGTCTACGCGCAGATGGTCAAGGATGGCACGTTCTCCGAGGTGAACTCGTGGGACGAGTACATCGCGACCCTGGTCAACGGCACCGCCGCCAGCGCCATCAACGGCATCTGGATCTCGGGCTCGATCCAGAGCGCCGAGGACCAGTCCGGCAAGTGGGCCGTCACCGACCTCCCGGCCCTCGACGGCATCGACGGCGCGACGCACTACTCGGCCAACGGCGGCTCCTCGTGGGCCGTGTCCTCGAACGCCGACGTGGCGCTCGCCGAGGACTTCCTCAAGTCGACGTTCGCGGGCTCGACCGAGCTCTACGACGAGATCCTCCCGGCCTCGGGCGCGGTCGCGAACTGGCTCCCGGCCGGTGACTCCGCGGTCTACTCGGAGCCGCAGGCGTTCTTCGGCGGCCAGCCCATCTACTCGGACGTCCTGAAGTTCGCGGCCGAGGTTCCGGCCAACAACACGGGCGCCTACTACTACGAGGCCCGCGACGCGGTCTCGGCGGCGATCACCAAGATCATCAACGGCACGGACATGGACTCGGCCCTGCAGGAGGCGCAGGACAACGTCGAGTTCGCGATGAACTGACACGCCCATCGGTGAGGGAGGGGGCCGAGGTCTCGGCCCCCTCCCGACCCAGGCAAGGAGATACCCCGTGTCGACGATGACGCCCGTCGTGGTCCCCGACCGCGCACCCAAGAAGAACCGCAACGCGCCCAAGGCGAAGATGTCCAAGGACGCGCGACGCCGCAGCCTCACGGGATGGATGTTCCTCATCCCCGCCGCCGCGCTCATCGGCATCATGATGTTCTGGCCGATGCTCCAGGCGCTCATCCTGTCGATGAAGACCGGCAAGGGCGCCAACCTCAACTTCGCGGACCCGCTCTGGTACAACTACGAGCGGATCCTGCACGACGACATCTTCAAGCTCACGGTCACCAACACCCTGCTCTACCTGGTGATCCAGGTGCCGATCATGCTGATCTCGGCGCTGCTGCTGGCGAACATCCTCAACAACCCGCGGCTCAAGCTCAAGGGCATGTGGCGCACCGCCATCTTCCTGCCCGCCGCGATCTCGCTCGTGTCGTACTCGCTGGTGTTCCGCACGATCTTCTCGACCGACGGCCTGGTCAACGACTGGCTCATGGCCCTGCATCTGGTCGACGGCCCCGTGAACTGGCTCGGCCAACCCAACACCGCGCGGCTCGTCATCATCCTGGGCCTGCTGTGGCGGTGGACGGGCTACAACATGATCTTCTACCTGGCGGGCCTGCAGAACATCGACCCGACCACGCTCGAGGCCGCCAAGATGGACGGCGCCGGGCCCATCCGCACCTTCTTCTCGGTGACGGTCCCGCAGCTCAAGCCGATGATCGTGCTGACCGTGATCATGTCGATCAACGGCACCCTGCAGATGTTCGACGAGTCGTACAACCTCACGCTCGGCGGGCCCGCGAACACGTCGATGACGATGTCGCACTACCTGTACAAGATCTCGTTCCAGAACAACCCGAACTTCGGCTACGGCGCCGCGGTGTCCTACGTGATCCTGATCATGGTCGCCGTGCTCGCCGCCATCCAGATGAAGGTAGGTGACAAGCGTGACTAGGACGCTTCGCGAGGTGCCCAAGTACGTGTACCTCACCCTCGTGGCCCTCGTGTCGGTCGCCCCGCTGTACTTCATGGCGGTCTCGGCGACCAACAGCACCCAGGACGTGCTCGCCTCGCGCATGTGGCCGGGCTCCCACCTGCTCGAGAACTGGCAGACCCTCACCAGCCAGCAGGACGTGGGCGCCGCGATGTACCACTCGACGGTCAACGCGGTCCTCACCACGGTGCTCGCGCTGGTCGTCAGCTCCATCGCCGGCTACGGCTTCGAGGTCTACCACTCGCCCAACAAGGACCGCCTCATGTGGGTCCTCATGCTCGCGATGATGATCCCGTTCGCGGCCACGATGATCCCGCTGTTCCAGCTGTTCGCGGACTTCGGCATGGTGAACTCCTCGTTCGCCGTCGTGCTGCCCGTCATCGCGACGCCGCTGCTCATCCTCATGTTCCGGCAGTCGGCACGCAGCTTCCCGCACGAGATCATCGAGGCGGCCCGCATGGACGGCCTGCGGGAGTTCTCCATCTTCTGGCGCATGTTCGTGCCGACCATGCGGCCCACGTACGCGGCCGCGGCGGTCATCACCTTCATGGCGGCGTGGAACAACTTCCTGTGGCCCAAGGTCATCCTCGTCAAGAGCACCGTCCAGACGATGCCCATGCTGATCTCGAACTTCAGCGCCGGCTACGTCATCGACTACGGCGCGCTCATGCTCGCGGTGCTCATCGCGTCGCTGCCCACCATCGTCATCTTCTTCGTCCTGCAGCGCTCCTTCGTCGCAGGCTTCACTGGAGTCGTCAAGTGACCTTCGATCCCTCCCGGATCACCGACCCCACGTACGTCCACGAGCACCGGCGCGTCGCCCACAGCGACCACCGGTGGTTCGTGGACGGCGCGGAGGCGGCGTCCGGCACCAGCAGCTTCGAGCAGAGCCTCAACGGCCTGTGGAAGGTGCACCACGCCAAGAACCTCGCGATGACGCTCCTCGGGTTCCAGGACCCGGCGACCGACGTCGACGGCTGGGACGACATCCCCGTCCCCGGCCACCTGCAGATGCACGGCTACGACCGCCCGCAGTACGTCAACGTGCAGTACCCGTGGGACGGCCTCGAGGACCTCGAGCCCGGCCAGGTCCCGACCCGCTGGAACCCCGTCGCGAGCTACGTGCGCGACTTCACGCTCGACACCGCGCTCGCGGACGGCGAGACCCTGTCGGTCACCTTCCACGGCGCCGAGAGCGGCATCGCGGTGTGGCTCAACGGCGCCTACGTCGGCTGGGCGACGGACTCCTTCACCCCGTCGGAGTTCGACCTCACGCCGCACCTGAGCGACGGCGTCAACCGCCTCGCGGTCCAGGTGTTCAAGTGGACGGCCGCCTCGTGGCTCGAGGACCAGGACTTCTTCCGGTTCCACGGCCTGTTCCGCGACGTCACCCTGTACCGGCGTCCCGCGGTCCACGCCGAGGACCTCCACGTCCACACGGACGTCGCGGAGGACCTGGCGAGCGCCGAGCTCTCCGTCGACGTGACCCTCGTGGGCGAGGGGACGATGCGCGCGCACCTGCGCGGCGTCGGCGAGCTCTCCCCGGGGCCGGACGGGCGTCTCGCGATCACCCTCGCGGAGCCGCGCCTGTGGAGCCCCGAGGACCCCCACCTGTACGCGCTGCTCGTCGAGGTGCTCGACGCGGACGGCGCGGTCACCGAGGTGATCCCGCAGCGCGTGGGCCTCCGTCGCGTCGAGATCCGCGACGCGATCATCACGGTCAACGGTGAGCGCGTGGTCTTCGACGGCGTCAACCGCCACGAGTTCGGCCCGCGCGGCCGCGTCATGACCGCCGCCGAGATCGAGGCGGACCTCCAGATCATCAAGCGGGCCGGCATCAACGCGGTCCGCACCAGCCACTACCCGAACTCGAGCGCGTTCTACGAGCTCACGGACCGGTACGGCCTGTATGTGATCGACGAGATGAACCTCGAGACCCACGCCATGTGGGACCGGGTCATCCAGGGCGAGCTCACGGTCGAGCAGGCCCTGCCGGGCGACCGTCAGGAGTGGAAGCCCGCGCTGCTCGACCGCGCCGCGAGCATGCTCGAGCGCGACAAGAACCACGCGAGCGTCATCATCTGGTCGCTCGGCAACGAGTCCTTCGGCGGCTCCGTGCTGCTCGAGGTCTCCGACTGGTTCCGCGCGACGGACCCCACCCGCCCCGTGCACTACGAGGGCGTCCACTGGGACCCGCGTCACCCGCAGACCACGGACGTCACGAGCCAGATGTACACGTTCGCGGCCGACGTCGAGGCGCACCTCAAGGAGCACCGCGACAAGCCGTTCATCCTGTGCGAGTACGCGCACTCGATGGGCAACTCGTTCGGCGCGGTTGACAAGTACCTCGACCTCACCGAGCGCGAGCCGCTGTTCCAGGGCGGGTTCATCTGGGACTTCGTCGACCAGACGCTCCCGATGACCGACCGCTACGGACGCGCCTACCAGGCCTACGGCGGCGACCACCTCGAGGCGCCGCACGACGGGGAGTTCAGCGCGAACGGCATCGTCTTCGCCGACCGCACCCCGACGCCGGCGTACCAGGAGGTCCGCTACCTCTACCAGCCGTTCCGGACCGCGATCTCTCGCGACGGCATCGAGATCCGCAGCCGCCGCCGCTTCTCCGGCACCGCCGACGTCGAGGCCGTGGTGACGCTCGCCCGCGAGGGCGTGACGCTCGCCGAGGAGACCCTCGACATCGACGTCGCGCCCCAGGCGACGGCCACCTACCCGCTCCCGTTCGCGATCCCCGCGACGGCCGGCGAGTACACCGTCGACGTCGCGTACCGCCAGCGCCGCGCCACCGCGTGGGCGCCGGCGGGCTACGCGGTCGGCTGGGAGCAGGCCGTGATCGCGGTGACGGACGATGCCCCGGCGACCCGCGCATCGTCCCCGGGCCCACGGGTGGTCGAGAGCACGCACAACATCGGCGTCCACGGCCCGCACTTCTCGGTGACGTTCTCGCGGCTGTACGGCGCGCTGACGTCGTACCGGTACGGCCGCACGAGCGACGGCGGGCGCGAGCTGCTGCGCCGCGAGCCCCCGCAGCCGAGCTTCTGGCACGCGCCCACGTCCAACGAGCGCGGCTGGGGCATGCCCTTCCGCGACGGCCAGTGGCTCCTCGCGAGCCGGTACCGCAGGCCGCGGGCCGGCTTCGAGAAGCCGCGCGTGACGCGGCACGATGCGGCGGTCGAGGTGACCTTCGGGTACGAGCTGCCGACGGTGCCGCCGAGCGAGGTCGACGTGTCGTACCTGGTGGACGGCGACGGCCGTGTCGAGACGACCGTGACCCTGCGCCCGGGCGAGGGGCTTCCCGACCTGCCCGAGATGGGCATGCTCTTCACGCTCGATGCCGACCTGCATCGGCTGCGCTGGTACGGCGACGGTCCCGCCGAGTCGTACGTGGACCGCCGCGGCGGCGCACGCCTGGACGTGTGGGAGGGCGACGTGCGCACGCAGCTCACGCCGTACATGCGACCCCAGGAGTCCGGCAGCCACACGGGCGTGCGGTGGGCCGAGGTGCTCGACGACGCGGGCTTCGGGATCCGGCTCGACAGCGCCGACGGCATGGAGCTGTCCGCGCTGCCGTGGACGCCGTTCGAGATCGAGAGCGCGCTGCACGCCAACGAGCTGCCGCCCATCCACCGCACCATCCTGCGGCCCGCGCTCGCGCGCCGCGGGGCGGGCGGCGACCAGTCCTGGGGCGCCATGACGCACCCCGAATACCGGGTGCCCGGAGGGGAGCTGACGTTCACGTTCGGCTTCCAGGGCGTCCTGCGCTGACGATCCGGGCCCGCCCCCGCCTCCCGTGACGGGGGAGGGGGCGGGCCCGTCGCATCGTCCCTTCCAAGGAGAACCCACATGACCGACTTCGCGATCGGCGACCAGGACTTCCTGCTCGACGGCCGGCCCCACCGGGTGCTCTCGGGGGCGCTGCACTACTTCCGGGTCCATCCCGACCTGTGGCGCGACCGCATCCGCAAGGCGCGCCTCATGGGCCTCAACACCATCGAGACCTACGTGCCGTGGAACGAGCACGAGGCCGCCAGGGGCGTGTTCCGCTTCGACGGCGGGCTCGACCTCGAGCGGTTCCTGCGCGAGGTGGCGGAGGAGGGCATGCACGCGATCGTGCGGCCGGGGCCCTACATCTGCGCGGAGTGGGACGGCGGCGGGCTGCCGGGCTGGCTGTTCGAGATCCCCGGCGTGCGGATCCGATCGACCGAGCCGGGCTACGCGGCCGCCGTGGGCGCCTTCCTCGACGAGGTGCTCGCCCGTGTGGTGCCGCTGCAGGCCGACCGCGGCGGACCCGTGATCCTCATGCAGGTCGAGAACGAGTACGGCGCGTACGACGTGGTCGAGCCCGCCGAGCGGGCGGAGCACCTGCGGTGGCTCACCGCGCGCTTCCGCGACGGCGGGGTCACCGTGCCGCTGCTCACGGTGGACCAGCCCGCGGACGGGATGCTCGAGCGCGGCTCGATCCCCGAGCTGCATGCCACCGGGTCCTTCGGCGGGCAGGTCGAGTCGCGCCTGGCCACGCTGCGCGCGCACCAGCCCACCGGGCCGCTCATGTGCTCCGAGTTCTGGTGCGGGTGGTTCGACCACTGGGGCGCGCACCACCACACCGCGCCCGTCGCGGCCTCGGCGGAGGCGCTCGACGCGCTGCTCGCCGCCGGGGCGTCCGTCAACGTCTACATGTTCCACGGCGGCACCAACCTCGGGCTCACCAACGGAGCCAACGACAAGGGCGTCTACCAGCCCACCGTCACGTCGTACGACTACGACGCCCCGCTCGACGAGCTCGGGCGGCCCACCGCGAAGTTCTGGGCCTTCCGCGAGGTCATCGCGCGTCACGCGGAGGTGCCGGACGCATCCGAGCTGGCCGGCGCATCGTCCCCCCTGGTGGTGCCGGCCGATGCGCCGCTCGCCTATGCCGGGTCGCTGCGCGAGTACGTCGACGAGCGGGGCGGGTGGACCGCACACGACGCGATCCCGACCTTCGAGGACCTCGCGACGTACCGCGGCCTGCTGGTCCACCGCGCGACCCTGACGGCGGGCCCCGCGCCCGCGGTGCTGCGGCTGGGCGAGGTCCGCGACCGCGTCCACGTGCTGCTCGACGGCGCCCCGGTGGGAATCCTCGCGCGCGACGCCCACGACGAGGCGCTCACGCTGCCGCGCGGCGAGGGCGAGCTCACGCTCGTGGTCGAGGACCAGGGCCGCGTCAACTACGGCCCGCGCATCGGCGAGCCCAAGGGCGTGATGGGCCCCGTGACGCTGGGCGGCGCCCCGGTGACCGGTTGGAGCTCAACGCCGGTCGACCTCGACGGGCTCGAGGACTGGGCTGCGGAGCGGGTGCCGGCCGCGCTCGAGGCGGGCGCGGCGATCTACCGGGCCTCCGTCGACATCGCCGTCCCCGGTGACCTGGTGATCGAATGCTCCGGGCTCGGCAAGGGCCTCGTGTGGGTCAACGGCCTGTGCCTGGGGCGCTACTGGCGCCGGGGGCCGCAGCGCTCGCTCGTGGTGCCGGCGCCGCTGGTCGCCGACGGTGTCGCGCGGGTCACCGTGCTCGAGCTCGACACCGTGGTGGAGCCGGTGCTCCGGTTCGCGCCCGACCTGCTGCTCGGGCACACCGAGTTCTGATCTCGGTGCGGCCGCGGCGGAGGAGCGCCGCGGCCGCACCGTCGGCTCATCGCGGCCGTGCCGCGGCGAGCAGCTCGAGGGTGGACGAGCCGTGCGGCACTGGGAGCCGCGCGTGCCATCCGCCGGCGGTGAGCGTCGCGACGTCCGCGCCCGCGTAGCCGGCGAGGTCGGTCATCGCGATCGCGTCGAGCCGGCTCAGTGCCATCGTCAGCCGCGACGCCGAGTGGACGGGCGCGTTGCCGCGGGTGAGCGGCTCGTGGCGGCCCAGGATCTCGAGAGCGGCGCCGTCGCCAGCCACGATCGCGCCCTGGAGAACCATCGGCGACCACGCGTGGCCGATGCGCCGCACCAGGCCGCGCGGGCCGTCGCCGGTCGGGGCGAGCACCCGGCGAGGGTGGCAGGCCCAGGCGGCCACCGTCGGGCGGGCGGCGACCACGTCGCGGATGTCCGCGGTCAGCGCGAGGTCGCCGGCGGCGTCGAGCGGCCTGAGGTCGGCCGTCAGCCCGGCGGTCGCGGCGGCCAGGGCGAGGCCGGCGGGGCCGGCGGGTCGCGCATCGTCCCTGGTGGGGAAGGTGGCCCGGAGCGCGTCGGTGAGGAGTGCGAGGCTCGCGCGTGCGGAGCCGCTGAACGCGAAGCCCACGCCGCCGCCGTCCCTGGTGTGGATCCGGTAGCGGCCGCGCAGCAGGTTGACGGAGTCCTCGAGGGCCACGATGTCGGCGAGCGCGATGCGGTCGGCGGTGAATCCGCGCGGGGGAGCGGGGCGGCGACGGTCGGCGTCGTGGCCGTCACGGCTGAGGACCGTGAGCCCGGCGTCGTCGACGACCAGGAGGTGGTCGTACAGGTCCATGTCTGGCGTGGCGTCGCGGCGCGGGATGTTGCGCGGGACCTTGAGGACCAGGCGCGCGGCAGCGAGATCCACGGGGTGGTCCCGGAACAGCCGGGGGACGTCGTCGTGGTGCGCGACCGCGTCGATCCACGGCCCGAAGCGCGCATACTCCACGGACTGCGCGTACGGGTTGCTCATGCGCCGGCGCCGATCCTGTGGAGCGCGTCGGCGAGGGCGGCGACCTCCGCCGGATCGAGCCGGTCGAAGATCTGGCGACGGGCGCTCGCGCGGTGCGCGGGGATCGCCTCGCTCAGGCGGGCGAGGCCGGCGTCGGTGAGGAACGCCTCCTGCCCGCGGCCGTCCTCGACGGAGCGCCGCCGGTCGGCGAGTCCCTGGGTCTCGAGGGCGCGCATGACGCGGGTGACCGCGCCGAGCGAGAGCCCAGTGCGGGCGGCGAGCTCGCTCATCCGCAGGGCGTGGCCGGGCGCGTCGGAGAGGTGCATGAGCGCGTGGTACTCGGACAGCGAGACCCCGGCGACGGGGCCGAGATCCGCGGTGAACGTGCGCGGCAGGGTGAGGGCGACGCGGGCGAGCTCGCGCAGGAGGGCGTCCTCCTCGGGGCTCAACGGGTCGGTGGGCGACGGTGCCATGCAAGTACTTTACCTGTGAAGTACCCGTGGTCGTCGCGACGAGGCGTGCACCGGTACGCACCTGTCGGGTGGGTGCCTAGGTTGGCACGTTGCCACGATGTGCGCCCGCACAGCCGAGACGACCGGCAAGCACGCACGGGTGCGCTACATCGTGGCAATTCCTCGACACCGCGGTCTACCTGGGGATTCTTCCGTCAGTGTCGGAGGCTGCCGGTCACCGACCGCTGTGGTCGCCGCGCAGGTGTCCGCGCTGCAACGCGCGGCACGATCAGGCGCGTGTGCGGTGGTGCGGTCGCGAATGGCGCGAGCCGTCGGCACTTCCTATGCGTCCCGCATCCATCCGTCAAGCGACAGGCGCGAGCGGGGCAGCACGACGAGGAATGCGCCCAGAGCGATGAAGCCGGCGCGTTCGAGCAGGTGGAGGGGGTAGTTGGTGGTGCCTTCTGCGACCTCGCCGCCTCCGCCGAAGCAGCCGCAGTCGATGCTGAGGCCGTGCGCCCAGGCCCAGATGACGCCCGTGGTGTACGCGGCCATCATCGCGAGCCACATCACGGCCGCGGCGCGGGTGAAGAGCCCGGCGACCAGGAACGCCGCGAGGAGAAGCTCGAGGAACGGCTGCAGGGTGCCCACGAGGGGCACGACGGTCTCGGGGAGGATGCGGTAGGCGCGGACCGCGATGATCGACTGCGGGATGTCCAGCAACTTGGGCATCGCTGCGGCGATGAGGCTGGCGGCCATGCCGAGGCGGACCGCGGTGGACAGCCACGGCTGAACGGTGCTCCAGGTGATGCGGGACGTCGAGGTGTCCGGTGCGACGGTGGTCATGGTCCTCCCCCGGGTTCTGTGCGCGTGATCGTGTGAGTGGAAGTATATTAGTCAGGTGACAAACCGATCGCCTTCGCCGCGCCTCTCGCCCGACCAGCGGCGCGAGCAGATCGAGGCGGTCGCCGCGCGCCACTTCGAGCGCGACGGCGTGGCGGGTGCCTCCATGAGCGCGATCGCCCGCGACGCGGGCGTGACCCGTCCGCTCGTCTACCACTACTTCCCCGGCAAGCAGAGCCTGCTCGAGGCGGTGCTGCAGCGCGAAGCGGACCGGCTGCTCGTCGCGACCGCCCCGGACGAGACCCGCTCGCCGCAGGAGAACATCGAGCGAGCGCTCCGTGCGTACTTCGCCCACTTCGCCGAGAGCTCCGGCGGTATCCGGGAGCTCTATGCCGCCGATGAGGCCGGCTCGCCCGAGGTGACTCGCATCGCTGCCGCGAACCACGTGGTCCAGGTCGACCGTCTCATCGCTGCGACCGGAGCGCCCGACACGCCGGAGCGTCGACTGTCGTTCGGCGCATGGCTCGCCTTCGTGGAGTTCGCCGCGCGTCACGCCGCCGACGCGGGTGTTGGCACCGAGCAGGCCCTCGAGGCCTGCATGAGCGCATGGCGGAGCGTGCTCGAGTCGAGCACCGCGCCCTGAGCCCGCGCGGCATCAGCCGCCCCATCAACCCCTCGCCACCTAGTGATCCAGGAGCACAGCACATGAAGATCGTCGTCATCGGAGCAACCGGAAACGTCGGCTCGCGCACCGTGGACGAGGCGCTCGCCGCCGGGCACGAGGTCATCGCGTACGTGCGTCGGCCCGAGGCCGTCGAGGCCCGCGCCGGCCTGACCGTGGCCGCAGGCGACGCCTCGGACAGCGCCGCGCTCGCCTCCGCGGCCGCGGGCGCGGACGCGGTGATCGTGGCCATCACCGGTTCCATGCGCGACGCGTCGTTCATGCAGCGCGCGCTGCCGAGCATCATCGACGCGGTCCGCACCGCCGCCGTTCAGCGCGTGGTGCTCGTCTCGGCGTTCGGCGCGGGCGATACCGCCCCGAAGGCCTCGGGCTTCGCACGCCTCCTCTACCGCACCGTGCTCAAGGGGTTCTTCGCCGACAAGGCCGCCGCCGACGCACAGCTGGTCGCCTCGGGCCTGGACTACACGATCACGTATCCGGTGAACCTCAAGGACTCCCCGACGCTGCCTGAGGCCGCGGTCCAGCCGCTCGCGACCGTCGCCAAGGTGCCGGGGCTTCCCACGCTGCCGTTCGCGAACGTCGCCAAGGCCCTCGTCGCGATCGCCGTCGACCCCGCAGCCTCGGGCGCACGCCTGCTCATCACCACCCCCCAGGGGTGGACGCCTACCGCCTGACGCCCGGCCGACGCATCGGCCAGCCGCGCGATCGTCGGGTCGTCGCAGCCTCGCCGTGGCCCGACTGGCGCGCCGATATGCCCACGACGAGGGCGGTCCCGCCCGGCCTGCTGACGTCCGCGGGCCTTGCGCGTGAGGCGAGGTGTGATGCGACGGCGGCCCCGGTGCGAAAGTGCGCACCTTGGATATTGCCGCACTAGAAAGGCAACATTGCTCACCTAGGGTCCGATTGCCGAAGTCGAGCGACAACTGACAGACCTACAGCTCCCCGTGGCGCTCCATGTACTTCATGGCGGCGAAGCCCAGCGGGATGGGCAGCCAGTAGGTGACCAGGCGGTACACGAGCGTCGCGGACAGCGCGATGCCCCACGGCACGCCGGCGCCCGCGAGGCCGGACGTGAGCGCGAACTCGACGGCGCCCAGGCCGCCCGGCGTCGGCACCGCGGAGCCGACCGCGCTCGCGACGAAGTAGAGGACGGCCGAGTCGATGACGGCCATGTGCTGGCCGAACGCCAGCAGCGCCGACTGGAACGCCCCGATGTACGCGACCGTGAGCAGCAGGCTGCCCGCGAGGCCCATCGCGAGGCGCCACGGCTGGCCCAGGATCTGGGCGAGCCGCGGCCAGGTCTGGCGCAGCGTGGGGACGATGCGCCGCTGCACCCACGCGCGGACCTGCGGCACGAGCAGCGCACCGGCGATCACCAGCACGACGACGCCGATCGCGATGATGATCGCGGTCGAGGGCAGCGCGGCGAGCGCGCCCTGCGAGCCCGAGGCGATGGTGAGCGCGATGAGGCCGAGCACCGTGACGACGGCGGCGCTCACCTGGACGAGCGCGGCGGTCGCGACCGCGAGGGGCGGCGCGACCTTGCGCTTGGTCAGGAGGCGCACGTTGAGCGCGACGGGGCCCACGCCGGCGGGGACGGCGACCGAGATGTACGCGGTCGCGAACTGCGCGATGAGGACGCGCCAGAACGGGATGCGTACCGGGCTGAACGCGGCCAGCGCGAGCGCGGCACCCACGTAGGTGAGCATCGAGAACACGAAGCCCGCGACCATCCACCAGGGGCTGGCCTGCTGGACCGCGTCGAGGAAGTCCTGCGTGTTGAAGCCCGCGAGGATCACGGCCGCCGCGACGAGGCCGAGCACGATGGTGAGGACCGTGCGCCAGCCGAACCGGACGATGTTCTCGCTCGCGACCTCGGCGTCGGGGGAGCGCGCGAGGATCGCCTCGCGCACCGAGTCGAGCAGCTTCGGCTCGGTGCTGTCCTTGACCGCGGCGCGCGTGACCGGCGGAAGCGCGATGGCCTGGAGCAGCGGCGCCGCCTGCTCGACGGGCTCCGAGCCGAGCGCGCGGAACGCCGAGTCGACCGCCCGCTGCGCGCCGACGCGCGCGGCGATCATGGCGAGCACCTGCGCGACGTCGATGCGCTGCGCGAAGGTGCTGGTCGCCGCCTCGCCCAGGTCCCACGCGGTGAGCCACACGTTGGGGGCGTCGAGGTCGGTGTCGAGCCCCACGAGCACCGTGTCGCCCGACAGCTGGCGGTGCGAGATGCCGGCGCGGTGCGCCGTGGCGACCTCGGTCCAGATCGCGTCGAGCAGCGCATCGTCCGCCTCGTCGACGGGGACGTCGGCGAAGGGGCGCGCGGCCGGGGGGCGTTGGTAGACCAGCAGCATCGTGTCGCGGATCTGGCCCATGCCGAGCACGCGTCCGGTGCGCACGCCGGCGACGCGCGCGGCGTGCGACACGAGCGCGGTGGCCTCGGCGCTCTGACGCAGCGACACGTCGGGCCGGGTGTCGATGCCGCGCAGGCGCAGCGACGTCCACATCTTCGACACGAGGCCGGCGGCCTGCTGGTCGCCGTCCAGCGCGATCACCACGTACCGGTGGTGGTCGGCCGTCGTCATCGCGTACACGCGGCCGTCGCGGGTGCGCGCGAGCGCGTCCGTGACCTCGTCGAGCTCGGGGTCGGGGGTCTCGTGCTCGATGTCGGCGCGCACGAGCACGCTCGGCTCGAAGCCTGCGCGTCTCAGCCCCTCGACGAGCGTGTCGCCGTACGCGCGGTCGGCGGTCGAGCCGAGCCAGTAGCGCAGCGCGAGGCCCGCGACCCGGCCGAACAGCACGGTGAGCAGCGTCGACGGGATCGTCACGACCGCGAAGATCACGGCGATCGCGAGCCCGAGCCACAGGATGTTCCACGACAGCGACAGGCTGCGGCGCGTCGAGCGACGGCCCGCTGCGGTGAGCAGCGCGGAGATCGCGGCCACGTAGGCGGGCAGCTGGATGGTCGAGGCGCCGCGCGGGGTCAGGCTTGCCTGCAGCTCGGCGGTGCCCCACTGGAGCAGCATGAACGCCGCGACGAGCGTGACGATGACGCCGAGGATCGCGGCGCCGAGCGCCTCGATGATGCGTCGCGGCTCGCGGCGCACGAGCATGTCGACGATCATGATCGCCGGGATCACCACCGCGAGGATCGCGGTGAACAGGTTGACGGGCGCGATGAGGAGCCGCTGCAGCAGCGGGGAGATCGACGAGATGTCCTGCGTGAGGCCCTGCGTGGTGCCGATGGCGAACTCGCCGATGAGCAGCACCGCCACGATGCCGAGCGCGGTCAGCAGGAGGCCGATCACGTCGGTGAACCGGCGGACGCGGGTCTCGGGCTCGTCGACGATGCGCACCGTCGGCGCGTCCACGCGCGTCAGGGATGCGTCGGCGGCCATGCGGCGAGTCTACGGGTGCGCGGGGCGCGGAAGTCGGAGGCGGGGGCTACGCGACGCCCAGCGACACGAGCCAGGCGTGCGGGACCACCTCGGGCCCGATGAAGGACACGGCGTCGATGGTCCAGTGCGCGATCACCAGCGGCGCCAGGCGTCCGCGGCGCACGTACATGAAGCCGAACACCAGGCCCATCGCGACGTTGCCGAGCGCCATCGGCCAGCCCTGGTACAGGTGGTAGCCGCCGCGCAGCAGCGCCGCGAGGATGATCGCGGTCCACGGCGACCGCCCGAGGTCACGCAGGCGCGTCAGCACGAAGCCGACCACCACGAACTCCTCGAGCACGCCCGCGGCCGCGGCGGACAGCAGGAGGATCGTCGCCGACCACCACGCCGACGGAAGCCCCGACGTGTCGATGGTCACGGTCTGGCCCAGCGCGCGCGAGATGGCGTACAGCGCCAGCCCGGGCAACCCGATCGACGCGGCGAGGATCATGCCCCAGCCCACGTCTCCCCACCAGCGGCGCGCCGGCCCCACCAGTCCGAGGCGGACGCGCGACGAGACGCCGTGCTGGCTCAGCAGGTACAGCGCGAGCGCGACCGGCACGAGCGCGAAGCCGATGCTCAGCAGCTGCCGGATCAGGTCGATGACGTCGATCGACGAGCGGCTCGGGTTGAGCGTGGTGGTCTGGCCCGAGATGGGGGTCGAGGACATGTACCGCTCGATGAGGCGGATCGCCGCGTACACGGCGGTCTGGCCCAGCGACAGGCCCAGCACGATCCAGACCTCGGCGCGCATGCGGCCGCGGCTCGGCAGGGTGACCTGAGCGGGAGGCGCGTCGTGCGCGGGGGCTGCGATGTCCATCGTCACGCCACTCTAACGAGCGGGGGTTCCCGGCCTACGCTGGCGGGATGCGCATCGTGTCCCTCAGCAGGTACCCCGTCAAGGCCATGCAGGGGGAGGAGCTGGCCGCGGTCGGCGTCGACGCGCGCGGCCTGGTGGGCGACCGCGCGCTCGCGGTCGTCGACGGCGAGGGCCTGTTCGCCTCGGGCAAGCGCGGCTCGCGGTGGCGCCCCTTCGAGGGCGTGATGGGGTACGCGGCACGGATGGTGGACGATGCGGTGGTCGTCTCGCGCGGCGCCCTCGCCTGGGACGCGGGGGACCCCGCGCTCGACGCCGACCTCAGCGCGCGTCTCGGCGAGCCGATGCGCATCGTCGCCGACACGGGCGAGCCGCGCACGTTCTTCGACTCGCGGCCGGTGTCGATCGTCGGCACCGCGACGCTCGACTGGTGCCGCACGGAGCTCGGCGCCGACGCCGACCCGCGCCGGCTGCGCGTCAACGTGGTGATCGACACCGACGAGCCGTTCGTGGAGGAGGGCTGGATCGGGTCCGAGCTCACGCTCGGCGGCGTGCGGATGCGCGCGGTCAAACGCAACGAGCGGTGCCGCGTCATCGACCTCGCACAGAACGGCGTCGACGCGCCCACCCGCTGGCTCAAGCCCCTCGGCGAGCGCCGCGACGCGTGCGTGGCGGTCTACTGCGAGGTGCTCGAGCCGGGCGCGATGCGGGTGGGGGACCCGGTCCGCCTCGCCTGAATCTGCTCCGCGATTCGCTCGGCACGGTTCGCGCCGTGACACGCGGGCGGAACCCGCGCATCGTGCCCCCGACTTAGGCGTGTCGGATGGGAAACCGTGCTGAGCGAATCGCGCAGAGAGGGCTCAGCCCAGGAAGCGGTCCACCAGCGTCTCGGCGAGGCCCACGTACGAGCCGGGCGTGAGCGCCTCGAGGCGCGCCGCCATCTCCGGCTCGAGCGACAGCCCGCCCACGAACGTGCGGATCGCCTCGGCGTTGATCTGCTGGCCGCGTGTGAGCTCCTTGAGGCGCTCGTACGGGTTCTCCATGCCGGGTACGCCGGCGATCGAGGCCGCGCGCATGGCGGACTGGATGGGCTCCGCGAGCACCTCCCACGACGCGTCGAGGTCCGCGGCGAGCGCCGCCTCGTTGACGGTGAGGGCCGTGAGGCCGCGGCGCACGTTGTCGATCGCGAGCAGCGAGTGGCCGAACGCGACGCCGATGTTGCGCTGCGACGTCGAGTCGGTGAGGTCGCGCTGGAGGCGGCTCGTCACCAGGGTCGCGCCGAGCGTGTCGAACAGCGCCGCGGAGATCTCGAGGTTGGCCTCGGCGTTCTCGAAGCGGATGGGGTTGATCTTGTGGGGCATCGCGGACGAGCCGACCGCCCCCGCCACGGCGGCCTGCGCGAAGTAGCCCAGCGACACGTACGTCCACACGTCCGTCGCGAGGTTGTGCAGGATCCGCCCGAAGCGCGCGACGTCGGCGTAGAGCTCGGCCTGCCAGTCGTGGCTCTCGATCTGCGTGGTGAGCGGGTTCCACGTGAGCCCGAGGCCCTCGACGAACGTCCGCGACACCTCGATCCAGTCGGTCTCGGGGACGGCCGCGGTGTGCGCGCCGAAGGTGCCCGTGGCGCCGTTGATCTTGCCCAGGTACTCCTGGCCGTCGATGCGGCGCAGCTGGCGGCCCAGGCGGTGCGCGAGCACCGCGAACTCCTTGCCCAGCGTGGTCGGGGTGGCCGTCTGGCCGTGCGTGCGCGACAGCATCGGCACGGCCTTGGCCGTGCGCGCGAGGTCGGCGACGTCGTTCACCAGGGACGATGCGGCGGGCAGCCACACGTCCTGCACGGCGCCCTTGACCATGAGCGCGTAGGACAGGTTGTTGATGTCCTCGGAGGTGCACGCGAAGTGCACGAGCTCGCCGAGCGGCTCGAGCGAGGTGCCCTTGATGCGGTCCTTGATGAGGTACTCGACGGCCTTGACGTCGTGGATGGTGACGCGCTCGTGGGCGGCGTGCTCGGCGATGCCGGCCGCGTCGAAGCCTGCCGGGATGCCGCGCAGCAGCGCCTTCTCGTCGTCGGTGAGCACGCGCGTGCCGGGCACGGCGGCCGTCTCGCACAGGTGGATGAACCACTCGACCTCGACGTGGAGGCGCATGCGGTTGAGCGCGGGCTCGGACAGGTGGTCCACGAGCGGGGCGACGGCGCCGCGGTAGCGGCCGTCGAGCGGGCCGAGCGCGATCGCGGGCGAGAGGGAGGCGAGGGAGGTCCAGTCGGTCACGCGCACATTGTTCCACGCACGCGCGGCGCCCGTTCCGGCCGATGTCCCCGGCCCCGGGGACGATGCGCGCCCTCCCCAGATCGGGCCGTCACCAGGGCGCCCCGCGGCCCGTCCTGCCTACGGTCCCGTCATGGATGACATCGCCGCCCTCGTGGCGCAGGCCCGCATCGCGCTCGCGATCGCCCACGCGCGCCTCGTCGCCGCGCGTCGCGTGCGGTGGGAGGGGGTCCACGGGCGCGTCTACACGGCGCGGCTCGACGAGGCCGCGGCCCGCGTCACCGCCCTGACCGGGCACGTGGACGCGGCCTCCGCGGCCGTCGGGCCGCCGCCGTGACGGAGCCCATCTGGTCCGCGGGCGGCGCGGGCGGCACCGTCGCCGTGGTGGAGGACCTCGAGGCCGCGGTGGGTGCGCTCGTCGACGCCGCGGGGGAGCTCGAGCGTGCCGCCCGGCTGCTCGGGGTGGCGAGCCGCACGGTCGCGTGGGATCCGCGCGCCGGACCGGCCGCCGCCGGGCTGCTCGACGCGGCCGCAGCATCGTCCCGCGAGGCCGACGGGATGCGCGCGCTCGCGACGGCGCTGCTCGGCACGGCCCGCGCCTACCTCGAGGCGGAGGCGGCGGCCCGCGCGCCGGTGATCGACGCCCGCGGCGTGCTCGAGGGCGTCGCCGACTGGTTCGGGACGGTGGCGTGGGCGTACGGCGCGGCGGCCCGCGCGCGGCTCGCCGCGCTGCCCGGCGCCGGCAGGCTCGCCGGCACCCCGCTCGGGCTCGACGCGATCGGGCTGCCGCCCACGACGGCGCTGGCGCGGCGCGACACGGCGCAGGGGCTGCTCTCCGGGCCCGGCTTCGACGCCGGGGCGCGGGCGCTCGCGCGCGCGGTCGCGCTCGCCGAGGCCGCGGAGCCGCGCTACCGCACGGTGGAGGCGGTGGGGACGGCGGGCGACCGCGCGCCGGACTCGGTGGCGGACGTCATGCGTCGGCTCGCGTGGCTGGAGTCGCTCGGCGACGGCTCGGTCGCGATCGAGACCGTGCGCGACGGCACGGGCACCCGTCACCTGGTCTACGTCCCGGGCACCGAGGACTGGGGGATCACGGACGCCAACACGGCGGACGCGCAGGCCGACCTCGCCGCGGTCACGGGCGGCTGGCCGGACGCGGCCCGGGCCGTGGTCGACGCGATGGCGGCCGAGGGCATCGGCCCGGACGATCCCGTGCTCATCGCGGGGCACAGCCAGGGCGGGATCATCGCGACCGTCGTCGCCGCCGCCCTCGCGGGCCGCTACCGCGTCACCCAGGTGGTGACCGCGGGCGCGCCCACGGGCCGGCTCGCGCTGCCGGCGTCGGTGGGAGCGCTGCACCTGGAGAACACGCGCGACCTGGTGCCGGGGCTCGACGGGCGCGCCAACCCCGCCACCCCCACGCGCGTGACGGTCTCGCACGACAGGCGCCGCTCGACCCGGCCCGACTCCCCGGACGGCTCGCGCACGGTCGCCCAGGCGCACGGCATCCGCGGCTACGAGGCGACGGCGCGGCTGGTCGACGAGGGCGTGTCGGACTCCACGCGTGCGTGGGTGGACGGCGCGCGCCCCATGCTGGCGGGGGGCGCCGGGACCGTCACCACCTACCGGCCGGTGACGGGAGCGGGATGATCAGCGGCGCGCGCCGGGCACGATCGCGGTGAGGATCGCCGTGACGATGCTGATGAGCAGCGCCGCGAGCAGCGTCTCCCAGAAGGCGCCTAGCGTGAGCTCGGCCCACGGCACGAGCGTGGTCAGCCACGCGCTGAACCACAGCATGAACCAGCTGGTCACCAGGGCGAACAGGCCCAGCGTGAGGATCTTGATGGGCAGCGACAGCACGTCGACGATCGGCTTGACGAACGCGTTGGCGAGCGCGATGACCGCGCCGATGAGCAGGAACACGCCGATGCGGGCCCACGGGCCGGCGTCGCCTCCCTCGACCACGACGTCGAGCGGGAGCAGGGTGACCACCCAGACGGCCACCGCGGTGATCGCGGACACGAGGACGAAGCGCATGTGCGTCATTGTTCCACGCGGTGCCATGCTGTCTCCCATGTCCGACGCGCGCCCCGCCGACCTGCCCACGCCCCGTCCCGCCCTCGCGAAGCTGCCCCCGTACGTGCCGGGCGCCCGGGGTGCCGCCGACGCGGCGCCGCCCGTGAAGCTGTCCTCCAACGAGAGCCCGCACGGCCCGCTGCCCTCCGTGGTCGGCGTCGTCGAGTCCGCCGCCGCCGGCATCAACCGCTACCCCGACATGGGCGCGGCCGAGCTCACCGAGCGCATCGCCGCGCACGTGGGCCGCGACGCCGCGGACGTGGTCGTGGGCGGCGGCTCGGTCGCGGTGCTCGCGCACCTGCTCCAGGCGTACACGGGCCCCGGCGACGAGGTGATGTTCGCGTGGCGCTCGTTCGAGGCGTACCCGATCCTCGCCCGCATCGCCGGCGCGGAGTCCGTGATGATCCCGCTGACCGCGGACGCCCGGCACGACCTGCCGGCGATGATCGCCGCCGTCACCGAGCGCACCCGCGTCATCATGCTGTGCTCGCCGAACAACCCGACGGGCCCCATCCTCACACAGGCCGAGCTCGACTCCTTCATGGCCGCGGTCCCGACCCGCGTGCTCGTGGTGCTCGACGAGGCGTACGTCGAGTACGTGCGCGACGACGCGGTCGCGGACGGCCCCGCGTCGCTCGACCGGTTCGCCAACCTCGTGCTGCTGCGCACGTTCTCCAAGGCGTACGGCCTCGCGGGCCTGCGCGTCGGCTACGCCGTCGGCCCCGCCGCGCTCATGGCCCCGGTGCGCGCGTGCGTGACGCCGTTCTCCGTGTCGGGCCCCGCGCAGGCCGCCGCGATCGCGTCGCTCGACGCGCGCGACGAGCTGCTCGAGCGCGCGGCCGAGGTGGTAGCCGAGCGCACCCGCGTGCTCGCGGCGCTGCGCGAGCAGGGCTGGAGCGTCCCGGACTCGCAGGGCAACTTCGTGTGGCTGGGGATCGGCGACGCCACGGGCGACCTGGTCGCGCACCTCGGCGGTGCGGAGCCGGCGATCCTCGTGCGCCCGTTCGCCAGCGAGGGCGTGAGGGTCACCATCGGCCACGCCGCGGAGAACGATGCGTTCCTCGCCCGGATCGCGACGTACGGCGGCGCGCGGGCCTGAGCCCGCGCATCGTCCCCGGCGCTGTCAGGCGTCGGCGCGCGATGCGAGCGGCGGCATCGGCGTCCAGGCCTTGTCGGCCCAGATGCGGCGGCCGTCGCGCCACCCGTGCACGAGCGCGTCGGAGCCCTTGAGCGTGTGCTCGACCGCGAGCAGGCGCACCACCTCCTTGGCGAAGGTGAGGCCCGTGCCGAGCCCGAAGCCGAGCCGGTTGAGCCGCCCGTGCGCCTCGAAGTACCGGCCCACATAGGCGCGGTTGCGCATGACGTGGTACTTCGCCAGCGCGCTCGAGTCGTTGAGGTGGCGCAGGCCCAGGTTGATCTGCTTCTGCTGACGCTTCTTCTGCAGCACGAACTCGTCGACGTAGACCACCGTGGTCTCGAGCGAGGCGAGCCACGCGTAGACCGCGTCGTCCCACGAGATGAAGAACCGCGGGTCGGGCAGGCCGATGCGCCGCACCACGTCGGCGTGGATGAGCATGCCCTCGAAGGTGCCCGAGTTCGTCACGGCGTAGCCGTCGGTGTTGAACGTGCCGACGGAGTACGGCAGCGGCACCCCGAGGAACTGGTTGAACTTCGCCTGCCAGTAGAACGGCGTGCCGTCGACGTCGTAGCGGCGGCCGTGGATCACCTGGAAGCGGGCCATCCACGGGCCGAGGCGGTCGAGCGCGTCGGGGAGGATCTCCACGTCGTCGTCCATGAGCCACACCCAGTCGGCGCCGTGCTCGAGCGCGACGCGCGTGCCCTCGGAGAAGCCGCCGGCGCCGCCCGTGTTGGTCTCGAGGCGGTGGTTGACGAGCATCCCGGCCGGGAACCGGTCCTGCCACGCGGAGACCACCGCGGGCGTGTCGTCGGAGCTCGCGTTGTCCACGACGACGATCCGATCGGCCGGGGTCGCCATGGTCGACGCGCTGCGCAGGAGCTCGTCGAGAAGCGCGGAGCGGTTGAACGTGACGATGACGATCGCCAGCGTCGAGGACGGGTGAATCACCACACAAGGCTACCTGGGTCCCGCGGGCCCGCCCCCGGGACCCGGCGGGCGTCGCGGCGGCGTCGGCCCTAGGGTGTGCGGCGTGGAGCCCACCATGATGCCGGCCGCTGCCCGGGGCTGGACCGCGCTGGCGCTCGCCGCCGCGGCGGTCGCGCTCGCCGCCCACGTGCTGCTCCTGTGGGGCGCGACCACGCCGGTGTTCCCGTACGACGAGGTCACGCTGCTGCAGATGTCGCGCCTGCTCGCCGGCCAGGACCACTCGCTCGTGATCGGCGCCGGCTACTTCCCCGGGTGGGCGCTGGTGATCGCGCCCTTGTGGTGGTTCACCTCGACCCCCACCACGCTCTACATGGCGTCGCTCGTCGTGGGTCTCGTCGTGTCGGCGGCCACCGTCCTCCCGCTCGCGGCGCTGGTCCGGCGCGTCGGGCTCGCCCGATCCCAGGCGTACGCCGTGGCGTGCGTGGTGCTCGCGATGCCCGCGGTCGCCGTCCAGGCCGCCTTCTCGCTGTCGGAACGGCTCCTGCTGCTCGCCGTGGTGTGCCTCGCGCTCGCGGTCCAGCGCCTGCACGAACGCCCGACGCCCGCCCGCGCCACGATGCTGGCGCTCGCCGCGACCGCGACGTACCTGGTGCACCTGCGCGCGCTCGCCCTCGTGGCCGTCACGCTGGTCTGGCTCGTGCTGCTGCTGCGGCGCGACCGGCGCTCCGCGGCGACGGGGCTCGCGGTCCTCGTGGTCGCGGGCCTCGCCGTCCACGGTCTCGGCGTCGCGCTCAACCTCGCCGTCATGGACGCCGTGCCCACCCAGGGCACGGGCCTGCTCGCGGCGCTGAGCGACCCGGCTCCGCTGCTCATGCTCCGGGTGCTGGCGAGCCAGCTGTGGGCGCAGCTGGTGGGGACGTTCGGCCTCGTCGCGGTCGGGGCCGTCGCGGTCGCGCAGGCGGCGTGGGGCGCCGCGCGCCGTCGCCGGCCCGACCCGGCGCTGTGGCTGGCGGGGGCGATCGTCGCGTCCGTGCTCGTGTCGGTGCTGTCGTGGGCGGACCCTGCCGTGCTGTACGCCGAGGACTGGCGGCGCCTCGATGGATGGATCTACGGCCGCTACCTCGATCCGGTCGCGACCCTCGTGGTCGCGCTCGCGCTCGCGCTGCTGATCCGGCGCGTCCCGGGGCGAGTGCACGCGTGGGCCGCCGCCGCGGGCGCGCTCATCGTCACGGCGACGCTGCTCGCCGCCGCGCCGTACGCCTCCACGTGGGGATACGTCACCGTCGCGCACGTGCCGGGGCTCGCGCCGTGGCTCGGGCTGCTGCCCGCCGAGCGCTTCGACGAGGGACTCCACCTGCTGCCGACGCTCGGCAACGCCAACCGCATGTGGCTGTGGGCATCGCTCGCGACGGCGGCCGCGTTCGCGCTCGTCCTCGCGCTGCGGCGCCGCCCGCTCGCGGCCGTGGCCCTCGCGGGCCTGCTCGCGACGGCGGCCTCGGTGGCATCGGACCCGGCCACCGACCGGTTCCACGCATCCGAGGGGCGCGTGCCGGCGCCGGTGGCCGAGACGCGGGCCGTCCTCGCGGAGCACCCCGAGACCAGGGTCGCGTACGTGACCGGCTGCGCGCCGTCGGCGGGTCGCGGTCCGGTGAGCCGCAACTACTTCGGCTGGTGGCTGGTGCCGGCCGTGATGGAGGGCGTGGCCGACGGGTCGCCCGACCTGGCCCGCTACGACCTCTATGTCGCGTGCGAGGGGTGGCCCGGCGCATCGTCCCTGGACGCGACCCCGGTGCCCGGCTCCCTGGCCTACGGGAGCGAGCTGTGGGTGCGGCCCGGCCCGGTGGCGGACGGGCTGCGCGTGCCGGACCCATCGCGCTGAGCCCGCGGCGCGTCGCCCGGCCGCGCAGGAGGGGAGCGGTGCGCGCTCGGTTACCCTGGTGTGCGTGAAGCTCATCGTCCAGGTGCCCTGCCTCAACGAGGAGGAGACCCTCGCCACGGTCCTGTCCTCCATCCCCTCGCAGATCGACGGCATCGACGAGATCGAGCTGCTCGTGATCGACGACGGCTCGACCGACCGCACCGGCGAGATCGCCCGCGAGTTCGGCGCGCACGTGCTGCGCCACGCCCGTCCCATGGGCCTCGCGCAGTCGTTCCGTGACGGCATCGACTACGCGATGGCCAACGGCGCGGACATCGTCGTCAACACCGACGGCGACAACCAGTACCCGCAGGAGCGCATCGGCGACCTGGTCCGCCCGATCCTCGAGGGGCGTGCCGAGATCGTCATCGGCGACCGTCAGACGCACAAGATCGAGCACTTCTCCGCCTTCAAGAAGGTCATGCAGCGCTTCGGGTCGTGGGTGGTGAACAAGGCCGCCGGCACCGACCTGCCGGACGCCGCGTCGGGCTTCCGCGCGTACTCGCGCTACTCGATCTACCGTCTCAACGTGGTCACGCAGTTCAGCTACTGCATGGAGACCATCATCCAGGCGGGCAACAAGCGCCTCGCGATCGAGTCCGTCGAGATCGACACGAACGCCAAGACCCGCGAGTCGCGCCTGTTCAACAACATGTTCGAGCACATGATCAAGTCGGGCCAGGCGATCCTGCGCTCGTACATCATGTTCAAGCCGTGGACCATCTTCGCGTCGCTCGCGACGGTGTTCGGGCTCATCGGCCTCTACCCGTTCGTGCGCTACGCGATCCTGCTGGCGATCGGCGACGGCGGCAACCACTTCCAGTCGCTCATGCTCGGCACGCTGCTGCTCATCGGTGCGCTGCTGTCGGTGGCGCTCGGCGTGCTGTCCGACCTCAACAAGACCAACCGGATCCTCACCGAGCAGATGCTCGAGCGGGAGAAGGAGCGCCAGTACGGCCCGGTGCACCCGGCGGCCGAGCGCACCGAGGTGGCCTGACGGGCGTCGCGGCACCGTCGCCCGGCGCATCGTCCCGTCCTTTGACCCCCTCGCGAGGGCCCGCCTACTATCGAGCGGTGGATCCCAACCGCCTGGTCGTGCTCGCGTCGACGTATCCGCGGTGGCCCGGCGACGAGGTCCCCGCGTTCGTTCATGAGTTCGCGCAGCACCTGGGCGACCACTTCGCCTCCGTCTCCGCGCTGGTGCCGGACTTCCCGGGCGCCGCGCGCACCGAGACGATGGACGGCGTCGAGATCCGCCGGTTCACCTACTGGTGGCCGCGGTCGGGCCAGTCGATCGCCTACGGCCGTTTCAAGCCGAGCCTCCTGTCGAAGGTCAAGGGCGGGGCGTACACCGTCGCGCTGATGGCTGCCGCCGTGCGCGCGGGCCGGTCCGCCGGGGTCGTCAACGCGCACTGGCTCGTGCCGCAGGGCTTCGCCGCGGTCGCCGCGTCGCGCCTCACGGGCACGCGCACCGTCATCGTGGTCCACGGCGCCGACGTCTTCACCCTCACCGGCGGCCTGTCCCGCCGCCTCAAGGCGTGGACCCTGCGCCACGCGGACCGCGTGGTCGCCAACAGCTCGGCGACGCTCGCGGCGTGCCGCGAGCTGCACGAGCGCGACGACTACGCCGTCATCCCCATGGGCACGGTCGACCGCTACGACCCGACCCCCGCTCCGCCCTCGGACGCCGTGCGCCTCGCGTTCGTCGGCCGGCTCGCCGACGGCAAGGGGGTGGACGATGCGATCCGTGCGGTCGGCGAGGCCCGCGCCCGCGGCGTCGCGGCCCGGCTCGAGATCGCGGGCGACGGCGTGATGCGCGACGACCTGGAGGCGCTCGTCGACGCGCTCGACCTGCGCGACCACGTCACGTTCCTGGGATGGATGACGCCGGACCAGCTGCCCGCGATCCTCGCCCGCAACGACGCGCTCGTGGGCCCCTCCCACACCACCGAGGCGGGCTGGAAGGAGGCCTTCGGCCTCGTGTTCGTGGAGGCCGCCCTCGCGGGCCGTCCCGCGATCGGCACCCGCAGCGGCGGCATCTCCGACATCATCGAGGACGGCGTGACGGGCTACCTCGTCGACGAGCGCGCCGTGACCCAGATCGCCGATGCGATCGCCGACCTCGCCGCGGACCGCGACCGGGCGCTCGCCATGGGCGCCGCGGCGCGCGAGCGCGCGCTCGACCAGTTCACGTGGGACGCCATCGCGCGCCGCTACGCCGAGGTGATGGTCGCCGGCGAGACGGAGCAGGCCCGCGCCTGACGGCGGGCCCGCCCCCGGGCCTACTTCTTGATGACGGTGACCTTGCCGTTCACGATCTTCACGGTCGCGTACTCGAACGCGAACCGGTACCCGCCGGTGATCGCGACGCGGTCGCGGGTGGGGTATCCCCACGCGCCCTTGGGCCCGCCGTTGTTCCAGTAGGACGCCGTGATGCGCCAGCTCGAGCCGAACCGCACCGTCTTGCCGTTCGGGGAGAGGTAGAGGTCTGCCTTGGTGAAGCGCTGGTAGGTGCCGCCGCCGGCGGTGACGGCGTTCGTGGTCGGGGTGCCCATGCTGCGCTCCCCGCCCGCGGCGGTCCACGCGTCGTATGGAGCGCCGGTGAGGACGCGTGCCTTGCCGTTCACGGACCACACGGTCGCGTGGCTCAGGTCGAAACGGGACCCCCCGGAGACTCGGACCGGGTTGCTCAGCGGCCAGCCCCACGAGCCGTCCGGGCCTCCGGCCTTCCAGTACATGACCGGCACGCGCCACTTCGCACCGTAGTAGACCGATGCGCCCGACGAGTCGAGGAAGAGGTCGCCGTTGGCGAAGCGCTGATAGGTCCCAGCCGCGGTGGTGACCGCCGCGGTGATCGGGGAGCCCAGCGACGAGGCGCCGCCGCGCGCGCTCCAGGCGTCGTACATCGGGGTCGAGGCCACGGTGACCGCGCCTCCGACGACCGTGACCGTCGCGTGCTCGAACTCGTAGCGGTCCCCGGCGTCGACCGTGACCGGGTCGCCGAGAGGCCAACCCCAGAGCCCGTCGGGGCCCCCGGCGTCCCAGTACAGGCTGGTGACGGGCGACTTCACGCTGAGCACGGTCGCGCTCCCGCCGGACGTGACGAAGAGGTCGCCCTTGAAGAAGTGCTGGTAGCTCCCCCCCGCGGTGGACTGCGCGTTCGCGATCGCGGCACCCAGCGTGGTCGTGCCGCCCTCAGCGAGCCACGTGTCGTACATCGCGCCCTGCAGGATGCGCACCTTCCCCTCGACGGCCCACACCGTCGCGTGGGTGAAGTCGAAGCGATATCCGCCGGAGATCGTGGCGCGGTCACGGACGGGCCATCCCCACGACCCTGTCGGGCCGCCCGACTTCCAGTACGTCTTGGGCACCCGCCAGCCCGACGCCAGGAAGACCGAGCCTCCCGCCGCGGGAAGGAACAGGTGCCCGCGCGTGAACTCCTGGTACGTGCCGTCACCCGACGTGATCGGGTCCGCGACCGCGATCCCGACCGTGCCGTCGCCGCCGTGGCCGACCCACGCATCGTGCATGGCGCCGTCAACGATGCGGACCGCGCCATCGACGCCGTAGGCGATCGCGTTCGTGAACGGGTGCGCCCAGCCGCCGGAGACGGAGTACCGGCTGCCGAGCGGCCAGCCCCACGCGCCGGTGGGACCGCCGTTGGCCCAATAGGTCTTGGTCATGCTCCAGGAGGCGCCCTGGAACGTCACCTTGCCCGCCGTCGTGACGTACACATAGGCGCGCTCCAGCGCGATGTAGCTGCCGCCGGTGGGGCTCACGACGCGGCCCACCGGGATGCCGAGCGAGGACTCCCCACCGTGGCGGGCGTAAGAGGTGTACATCGCGCCGGTGAGCACGACGGGGGCGCCGCCGATGCCGAAGCCGGCCGCCTGCTCGAACCGGTAGCTCCAGCCCTCCGCGTTCGCGGTGCGGTCGCCCTGGGGCCAGCCCCACGAACCGGACGGGCCCCCGGCGTCCCAGTACAGCGGCGTGATCCGCCAGTCGGAGCCCATGAAGGTCGAGTCGCCGTCGGGGTCGACGAACAGGTAGCCCGTGGTGGTCTGCAGGTACGCGCCCTTGCCCACCGTGACCGGCCCGGACACGACCGTGCCGAGCTTGCTCTCGCCGCCCCGCTGAAGGTAGTCCGCCGCGACCAGGTCGGCGGCCGTGGGCGGTGCGGAGCCGAACCAGTCGTTGTAGTAGAGGAAGAAGTTGCGGTTGCCGTACGACGAGCACGAGTTGCCCGAGCCGTAGCCGGCGTTGAGGGCCGCCTGGTTGGGCTGGTACGGCGTGTAGATGTACAGCCCCGCGGTCGCCTGGTTCCTGATCGTCACGTACGAGCCGCCGCAGCTCTTGGTCGGGTTCCACTGGATGTAGTTGGTCATGCCCGCGACGTAGCCGTACGAGTTCGGGTTCGCGCGGTACTTCTTGAACTGGCGCGCCGCCATGTAGACCTGGTTGAAGAAGCCGGCGTACTGCGTGTCGCATGCGGCGGTGTCGGGGCACGCGAACCCGGTCGCCTTGGTGTAGCGGTACTGGCTCGGGTAGGTGTTCGTGACGAGCCCCTGCTCCTTCTGGAGCAGGACGAGCAGCACCTTCTGGCTGACGCCGCACGCGCGCGCGACGCCGTTGATGATCTGGGCCGCCGTCTGCGTCACGGCCGAGTAGCCCTTGCAGTAGGCGTCGGCGCTCTTGGCGGTGGTCTTCTGCGTGTAGTCCTTGAGGCACACGATGGGGTCGTTGGGTCCCGTGCTCAGGTCCTCGCGGCAGGTGAGCACCTTCTTGTCGAGGAAGGTCTGGACCTGGGCGGCCGTCATCGCGTTCGAGTCGTAGAAGGCGGAGTCGGTGATGATCATGCCGGGGTCGAACGTGGTCGCGCTCACGGCCGTGGCGGGCGCGGCGCCGCCGACGATGCCGGAGGTCAGCAGCCCCGCGAACAGCCCTGCGTTGACGAGCGCGGCGACGATGCGCCGGGTCACGGGACGTCCACCTCGACGGCGGCGGACGTGCCCTCGGCGTCGCCCGACACGTAGGCGAGGGTGAGCGACCACGTGCCCGAGACCCTCGCGGCGTCGATCTGGAGTCCCTCGCCGCAGCCCGTGGTGGAGGCGGACATCGCGCCCGCCCCGGTGAGCGTCACGGTCTCCCCGCCCGACGTGAGCGTCGCGGTGCACGTGCCGCCGTCCTCGGCGACGCCGTCGACCACCCCGCCCACCAGGAACTGGCCGTCGACCACCCCGAAGCGGGTGACGGTGACGTCGACGGTCGCGCGCGGCTGCGCGGAGACGGAGGCGGAGGCGGACGGGGACGGGGAGGCGCTCGGGCCGTCGCTCGGCGTGGCCACGGACGATGCCGTGGCGCTGGGGCTCGCGGACGCCTGCGGGGTGCTTGGCGCGGCGGCCGTCGCGGAGGTGGAGGGGGCGCCGCTCGGTGCGGGCGTGGTGGAGGCCCCGTCGGTCGGGTGCGAGGTGCAGCCCGCCGCGGACAGCGCGACCACCCCGACCGCGACTGCCTTGGCCCAACCGATGCGCCTCATGCACTGCTCCCATCCGTGACGCGGATCGGGCGGATCGCCCGAACCTGCCTCATGCATGAGCGACCCTAAGCGCGCGCGACGCGTCCTCAGGCGAGGCGCGGCGGCGCGTGGGGCATCGTGAGCGACGTCACAGACGCCGCCCACGCAGGCGGATCAGTAACCCCACTCCGTCACGAGGTCGCGCCCGGTGAGCTCGGAGACGTAGCGGACCTCGTCGACCAGCTCGCTCTTGAGCGCCGCCTCGAGCTCGGGGTCCACCTGGATGCGGTCGGCCGCCGTCATCAGGGCGGGCTCGACGACCTTCTTCTGCAGCTCCGTGTAGCGACGCTGGCCGAGCAGCTTGCGGACGGGCACCTTGACCACGTCGGAGCGGGCGATGCGGTTGAGCAGCGGCGACCGGGCCGACTTGGACTCGTGGACGCCGCGGAAGTCGGGACGGAACGCCGTGTCGGCGACGCCGATGTGGGCCAGGATGTCGCCGTAGAGGCGGTCCGCGTCGGAGCGCAGGTCCGAGTTGAGGGCGACGAGCACCGCGTCCTTGCCGAACGCGGCGTGATAGCGCTCGATCTGCTCCCGGAAGCGCACGCGGTCGCGGTAGTGCAGGAGCGACGGCACGGGGGCACGCGACGGGACGCGGCGGCCCGCCTTGCGGTCCTCCTCGGCGGCGACGGCCTCGGTGAGGTCGGTGATGTCCTCGACGGTCTCGTTGACGTACTGGCGGTGCAGCGACGCGAGCATCGAGATGGGCTCGCGCAGCATCACGACGATGCGCGCGTCGGGGTTGTGGGCCTTGATGTCCGTCGCGGCGTTGCGGGAGAACAGGTACCAGGTCGACGCGTCGCCCGTGAGCTGACCGTCGGCCGCGGACTCGAAGCACTCCTCGTACGCGCGCTGGTCGGGGACCTGGATCTTGCGCAGGTCGCCGTGCACGCGCAGGCTCTCCTCGCGCAGGTCGGAGGCCATGTAGCCGGGCTCCTTGGGGACGGACACCGCGATCTCGGGGTGCTCGTCGAGGAACGTCGCCAGCGCCGTCGTACCGGACTTGGGCTGGCCCACGATGAAGAAGTCGACCGGACGCATGCCGGACAGTTTATGGTGAACGGCGTGAATCAAGAGCCTGAGCAGAGCGCGACCGACGCCGAGTCGATCCCGCAGCCCGCCCCGCGCAAGCCTCGCCGCATGCGCTCCGTGATCATCCGGTGGGCCTTCTACCTGCTCATCATCGCCGCCTTCGGCTACTTCATCGCGACCGTCGACTGGGCCTCGCTCGAGGGTGCGAGCGTCAACTGGGGCTGGCTGGTGCTCGCCTCGGTCATCGCGCTCGGCTTCCGCTACCTGGGCGTCATCGTGTGGAGGCGCGTCCTTACGCGGCTCGGCGCGCACGAGCTGCCGCGTTTCCGCACCATGTCGGACATCTACGCCAAGGCGTGGCTCGCGCGCTACGTGCCCGGCACGGTGCCGTGGATCGCGGGCAAGATCTACATGGCGGCCCAGCACGGCATCTCGAAGTCCAAGCTCGCCGTCTCGACCCTCGTCGAGGCCGCCGCGCAGGTGGTCGCGGTGGGCACCGTGTCGCTGCTCATGCTCGCGGTCGACCCGCGCATCGGTGAGGTGTCGCCCTTCTTCCGCGTGGTCGTCGCGATCGGCGCCGTGCTCGGCCTCGTGGCGATGGCGCCGCCGGTCTTCAACCGTCTCCTCGCGTTCGGCCTCAAGATCCTCAAGCGCGGCACCCCCGTCGAGGTGGGGTGGAGGCTCGTGAGCGAGGCGCTCGGCCTCTACGCGTTCGGTGCCCTGCTGTCCGGCGCCGCGTTCGCGCTCATGACACGCGCGGTCGCGCCCGAGGTGCAGTCGTCGGACATGCTCTTCCTCATCGGCGCCTTCGGGTTCTCCGGAGTGGTCGGCATGCTCACGCCGCTGGTCCCGAGCGGGCTGGGCACGCGTGACGCCACGCAGATGGCGCTGCTGCTCATCGTGCTTCCCGCCTCGACGGCGGCGCTCGTCGTGCTCGTGAGCCGCGTGTGGTCGGCCGCGGTCGACGTGCTCTTCTGGCTCGTCGCGTACGTCCTCGAGCGCGTCCCGCGCCGTCCCGCGCCGCCGGCCCCCGCCGAGCCCGAGGTCGACGCGCCGGCCGGCTGAGCCGCTCCCGTACGACGAAGGCCGCCACCCCGACGGGTGGCGGCCTTCCTTGTCGGTGCGCGCGGGTCAGCGCGTGGCGTCGCCGGCGGCGACCACCTCGTCCTGGGTCGTGCCCGGCAGCACGAACACCGTGTAGTTGAAGTTGTCCGCGTCGACCATGGTCGCCGCGTCGTGCGTCTCCGCGAAGCCCTGGTTCGTGCAGGAGACCACGACCTCGTCCTGCGGCTCCTCGCCCTTGCTCGGGTTGAACAGGTCGATCTCCGTCGGCGCGAGCCAGAAGCCCAGCCAGTTGAGCGTGGTCGGGCGGCCGTTGGGGCCGGGGTCGCACGACATGTCGAAGGAGATCGAGTCGACCGGTTCGCCCGTGACCTTCTCGATCGTCGCGATGCCGCCCGCGATGCGCTGCGGGGCGTTCCGCTCGAGCGTCGGGTTGGACAGGATCGCGTAGTAGCCGAAGCCCGCGATCATCGTCCCGCCGAGGATCCGCGGCCACCGCCGCAGCACCAGCATGAGGATCTGCGCGGCGAGCATCGCGAGCGAGGCGATGATCCAGAACCGGTTGCCGTTGCCGAGGGTCGGCGTGAGCGGGATCGGGTGCTCCTCGGTGGGCCACAGCCCCTGCCACGCGCGCAGCGCGGAGATGTTGCCGGGACCGTAGGTCGAGCCCCAGATGGGAACGGAGTCTGCGAACACGTACGTGGTGATGAGCGACACGACCGCGGTGCCGGCGACCGCGGCGATCGCCATCGCGCGGGACATGCGCAGCAGCAGCGCGCTGATGCCGAGCAGCACCGCGACGATCACGAACGGCGCGATGTAGCGCGTGTACACGTAGGGGTCGAAGCGCACGCCGTCGGGGTAGGTGAACACGCCGGGCTTGGCCCAGTAGCTCCACGAGATGATCGCGCCGGCGAGCGTGACGCCGAAGATCAGCACGCCGGGCCCGAACCGGCGCTCGCGCACCACCTCGTTGTAGGTCCACGCGCACAGCACGATCGCGCCGAACGCGAGCAGGCCCATCGTGCCGAGCAGCTGGCCCCACGACTGCATGAAGATGGTGCGGGACATCGCGGCCAGATCGAAGTGCACCAGGTTCCGGATGATGCTGCTGCCTTGCGCGAAGCCGCCGATCGTCACGAGGGTCGACAGGCTGTCCGCGACCGACTTGGTGATGTACGCGGCGGGCAGCAGCGCGACCAGCATGAGGGCCGCGCCCCGGCGCCGCTGCTTGTCCAGCACGACCACGCCGACGAGCCAGATGGCCAGCGCGGCGATGAGCGACAGCGCGCGCGGGTGCGTGAAGAGCGTCGCGAGCGACGATCCGAGCAGCGCGGCGCCCCACCAGAAGCGCGGACGCTCCCAGAAGCGGATCGCGGTGTAGAGGCTGAGCACGATGAGGAAGCCCAGCAGCTGCTCGGCGAGCACGTAGTCGGCGAGGCCCGTGTAGGCGGGCATCGTCATGGTGATGGCCGATGCGGTGATCGCCTGGGGCAGGTTGAGGCCCACCCGGCGCGCGATCCCGACGAGCGGCAGCACCGTCGCGACCGCGATGACGTTCATGATGAAGTTCGCGGCCGGGTAGACCACCGTCGGGTCCGACGTGAACCAGTACAGCGGCGCGATGACGACCGATGCGCCCGGGTAGTAGCCGTTGGACGCCATCGGCGGCACGCCGGACTGGCCGGCGAGGATGCGCGCGAGCTCGAAGATGCCGTTCTCGTCCCACGGCGTGCGCGGCGCCCACGCCGTCTGCGCCACCACGATCATGACGATCACCAGGAGCAGGACGGACACCACCGCCATCGCCCACCACCAGCGGCTGGCCGGCACGGGCGTCGGTCGCGAGCCGGCGCGGAATCCGGTGGGCATGGCCAACGTCGTCGGGTGCATGCGGATGGGGGTCCTCTCTGGGTGACGGCGCTCTCGGCGGCGAGGGCGGGGACCCCGGCGGCGTGCCGACTCGGTGGCGCCGGTCAGGATCGTCCGGCTCCGTGCGCAACGATACTTGACACGCACGCGCGGGCCACGGGGCCCGGCGCCGCTCCAACGCCCCGTCGGGCGCGGTGGTTCCCGCACGTGCCCGATGCCCCGGGCCGGCCTCCGGCAGCGTCCGTCGCCACGGGTCCCGTGCTCACGCTCGGGTACTGTGGAGCCGACTATGCAAGGCGCGCGGCAGCGTGCGAGGCACAAGCGAAGGACCAATTTCAATGACAGATGTCGTCGTCGTGGGAGCCGGCTTCTTCGGCCTGACCGTGGCCGAGCAGCTCGCGTCCCGATTCGACGCGAAGGTCACGATCATCGACCGTCGCCCGCACATCGGCGGCAACGCGTACAGCGAGCCGGAGCCCGAGACGGGGATCGAGGTCCACACCTACGGCACGCACCTCTTCCACACCTCGAACGAGCGCGTGTGGGAGTACGTCAACCGCTTCACCGCCTTCACGCCCTACGTGCACCGCGTGTACACGAACCACCAGGGCGAGGTCTTCCCGATGCCCATCAACCTGGGCACCATCAACCAGTTCTTCCGCTCGGCCTACGGGCCGGAGCAGGCGAAGGCCGTCATCCGCGAGCAGGCTGCCGAGCTGGGCGGCAAGGAGCCCGAGAACCTCGACGAGCAGGGCGTCAACCTCATCGGCCGCCCCCTGTACGAGGCGTTCATCAAGGGTTACACGCAGAAGCAGTGGCAGACGGACCCCAAGGACCTGCCCGCCTCCGTGATCTCCCGCCTGCCGGTGCGCTACACGTACGACAACCGCTACTTCAACGACACGTACGAGGGACTGCCGGTCGACGGCTACACCGCGTGGCTCGAGCGCATGGCGGACCACCCGAACATCACCGTGAAGCTCGGCACCGACTTCTTCGACACCACGCAGCCGCTGAACAAGGACGCGCTCGTGGGCAAGGTGCCGGTCGTCTACACGGGTCCCGTCGACCGGTACTTCGACTACGCCGAGGGCGACCTGTCGTGGCGCACCATCGACTTCGAGCAGGAGGTGCTGCCGGTCGGCGACTTCCAGGGCACCGCGGTCATGAACTACGCCGACGCGGACGCGCCGTACACGCGCATCCTCGAGTTCCGCCACCTCCACCCCGAGCGCGACTACCCGACCGACAAGACCGTCGTGGTGAAGGAGTACTCGCGGTTCGCCGAGAAGGGTGACGAGCCCTACTACCCGGTCAACACCCCGCAGGACCGCGAGCGCCTGGGCGCCTACCGGGAGCGCATGGCGGGCGAGAAGGACGTGTTCTTCGGCGGCCGCCTGGGCACGTACCAGTACCTCGACATGCACATGGCGATCGGCTCGGCGCTGTCGATGGTCGACAACAAGCTGGCGGCCCTGTTCGGTCCCGAGGTGGAGCGATGACCGCCGTGGCGGCCGCCGCCTCGGCCGCGGCGAGCGAGACCGGCGACATGCGCATCGTCCACCGCGTGGTGCTGCCGACGGACTCCGACCCGGACACCTTCCCGCTCTACGTCGACCTCACCAACGCCCGCCCGGGCCGCGAGGAGGAGGTCGGCTCGCCCGAGGCCGCCGTCCTCGAGGTCACCCCGATCCAGACGGTCTCCGACGAGGAGATCGAGATCACGGGGCGCCGCTCGATCCGCCTCGAGGACCGCGCACGCGTGTCCTTCTCGACGTACTTCAACGCGTTCCCCGCCGCCTACTGGCGCCGCTGGACGGACGTGGACAAGGTGCGTCTCGAGGTCGAGCTGTCGGGCCCGGCGACGCTCGTGATCTACAAGTCGAACGCGCGCGGCCGCACGCAGCGCGTCGAGCTGGTCGCAGCCGAGGCCGGCCGTGCCTCGTACGACCTCCCGCTGTCGCCGTTCGGCGACGGCGGCTGGTACTGGTTCGACCTGCACGCGACCGAGGGCGCCGTGGAGCTCCTCGCGGCCGAGTGGAGCGTCGCCGAGCGGTTCGCGCGCACGCGCGGCACCGCGTCCATCGCCATCACGACGTTCAACCGCCCCGACTACTGCGTCGCGCAGCTGCACCAGCTCGGCCGGGACGAGGGCCTGCGCGAGGTCATCGACACCGTCTACGTGGTCGACCAGGGCAACCAGCTCGTGTCCGACGAGCCGGACTTCGTCGAGGCCGAGGCCGGCCTCGACGGCCGCCTGTCGCTCATCCGCCAGGGCAACCTCGGCGGCTCGGGCGGCTTCTCGCGCGGCATGTCCGAGACGCTCGACGCGGGCGCCTCGAGCTACGTGCTGCTGCTCGACGACGACGTGGTGTCGGAGCCCGAGGGCATCTTCCGCGCGGTGACGTTCGGCGACTTCTGCCGCCGCCCCACCATCGTCGGCGGCCACATGTTCTCGATGTACGACAAGGCCGCGCTGCACGCCTTCGGCGAGCGCATCAACCCCTACACCTTCTGGTGGGGCGAGATCCCCGGCACCAAGGGCGAGCACGACTTCGGCCACCGCCCGCTGCGGTCGACCCCGTGGCTGCACCGCCGCGTCGACGTCGACTACAACGGCTGGTGGATGTGCCTCATCCCGGTCGAGGCGCTGCGCGCCGTCGGCCTGTCGCTGCCGGTGTTCATCAAGTGGGACGACTCCGAGTTCTGCCTGCGCGCGGGCGACGCCGGCATCCCGACCGTGTCGCTGCCCGGCGCCGCCGTGTGGCACGTGCCGTGGCTCGACAAGGACGACTCGATCGACTGGCAGGCCTACTACCACCAGCGCAACCGCTGGCTCGCGGCGCTGCTCCACTCGCCGTACCGCAACGGCGGCGCGCTGCCGCGCCTCAGCTTCGCCGCGGACGTCAAGCACCTGCTGTCGCTCCAGTACTCGGCGGTCGAGCTGCGCCTCAAGGCGCTCGAGGACCTGCTCGAGGGGCCCGAGCACCTGCACGCGACCATCGGCACCCAGCTGGGCGAGGTGCGCCGCATGCGCGCCGAGCACGTCGACGCCGTCGTCACCAAGGACCCCGCCGCGTACCCCATCACGCGCCGGCACCGCCCGCCGTCGAAGGGCCGCCTCCCGCATCGTCCGACCAACCCGGTCGTGTTCGCCCTGTCGGCCGCCACCGGCGCCCTGCGGCAGATGCGCTCGGTGCGTCCCGACGCGCTGGAGATCCCGGAGGAGCGCGTCGCCGCGGCGGCCGCGAAGTGGTGGCGCCTGTCGCACCTCGACTCCGCCGTGGTGACGAGCGCGGACGGCACGGGCGTGTCGATGTACATCCGCGACCCGCAGACCTTCCGCACGTACCTCGGGCGCAGCCTCGCGCTGCACCGCAAGGCGTTGTCCCGCTGGAACCAGCTGCAGAAGCGGTACCGGGAGGCGATGCCGGAGTTCACCTCGCCCGAGCAGTGGCGGGACACGTTCGCGGCGAACGCCGTCGACGCGGATGAGTGACACCGGGCTCCGTCCCCTGCCCCAGGGGATGGAGCGGCCGGGCGTCGCGCGCGGCCTGACGAGCATCTTCGCGCACCGGTACCTCCTCGAGCTGCTGGTGCGCAAGGAGCTGCGCGTGCGCTACCAGGCGTCCGTGCTCGGCCTCGCGTGGAGCTACGTGAAGCCGGGCGCGCAGTTCGCGGTGTTCTTCTTCGTCATGGGCGGCTTCCTCAACATGTCGAAGACGCTGCCGCCGTTCGCGATCTTCCTGTTCAGCGGCATCATCGTGATCAACCTGTTCACGGAGATCCTGGGCAACGCGACGCGGTCCATCGTGTGGAACGGCCCGCTGGTGCGCAAGATCTTCCTGCCGCGCCAGCTGTTCCCGGTGTCCTCGGTGTTCGTGGCGCTCGTGCACTTCCTGCCGCAGGTGGTGATCCTCATCGCGGGCGCGTTGTTCTACGGCTGGCGGCCGGACGCCACCGGGGTCGCCGCCTTCTTCCTCGGGACGTTCATCGTCATCGCGTTCGCGCTGGGGCTGGGCCTCATCTTCGCGGCCGTCAACGTCGCCTTCCGGGACATCGAGAACACGGTCGACCTCATCCTCATGGTCGCCGTGTGGTTCTCGCCCGTCCTGTACTCGATGTCGATGGTGTGGGACACGTTCGGCAGGGGCTCGCTGCTGTCGCAGCTGTACGAGGCGAACCCCCTCACCATCGCGGTCGAGCTGTTCCACCGGGCGTTCTGGTGGGCCGCCGCGGACCCCTCGATCCGCGAGGGCGCGCTCATCCCCGACCTCATGACCCGCGGCGTCATCATGCTCGTCGTCTCGCTGGCGCTCCTGGCGATCGGCGACCGCGTCTTCACGCGCATGTCCCGCAAGTTCGCGCAGGAGCTGTGACATGACCGAGAGCATCGTCGTCGACAACGTCACCAAGCGCTTCCGCATCCGCCACGTCCGCTCGCTCAAGGAGGTCGTGGCGCGCGCCTCGACCCGGCGGTCCGAGACCGTCGACGACTTCCTCGCGCTCAGGGACGTGTCGCTCACGATCAACCAGGGCGAGACCGTCGCCCTGCTGGGCTTCAACGGCTCGGGCAAGTCCACCCTGCTCAAGTGCATCTCCGGCGTGCTCACGCCCGACGAGGGGCAGATCGGGGTGCGCGGCCGCATCGCGGGCCTCATCGAGGTCGGCGCGGGCTTCCACCCCGACCTGACGGGCCGCGAGAACGTGTACCTCAACGGCGCGATCCTGGGCATGTCGGAGGAGCAGATCGAGGAGCGGTTCGACGACATCGTCGCGTTTTCCGAGATCGAGGCCTTCATCGACACCGAGGTGAAGTTCTACTCCTCCGGCATGTTCCTACGCCTGGCCTTCTCCGTCGCGGTGCACACCGACCCGGACGTGTTCCTGGTCGACGAGATCCTCGCGGTGGGCGACGAGCCGTTCCAGCAGAAGTGCCTGGCCCGCATCCGCGAGCTGCGCGCTCAGGGCAAGACCCTCGTGATCGTGAGCCACGACCTCAACATGGTCGCGGACCTGTGCGACCGGGGCATCCTGCTCGAGCACGGCAACGTGGTCATGGACGACGAGCCGCACGCCGTCGTCCGCCGCATGCGCGGCGAGGAGTGATCGCCGCGGGGTGGCGAAGTCGGGGGTCCAGGCGCGGGATGTCACAATAGGGGCCATGTCCGCGCCTGTGTCCCCCGTCGACGCGCACCCGCGCGACGAGGAGCCGGTGCTGCTCGACGTCTCTCCTGAGACGTCCGACCGCGTCACCGAGCCGACCGCGCGGCTGGTCGCCAGCTTCGTGATCCCGGTCCTCAACGAGGAGCGGCACATCGAGGCAGCGATCCGCTCCGTGCTCGCGCAGGAGGAGCTCGACGACTTCGAGGTGCTGGTGCTCCTCGGGCGCTCGCGCGACCGCAGCGCCGAGATCGTCGCCGCGCTCGCGGACGAGGACCCGCGCGTGCGCCCGATCGCGAACCCGCGCAACGCGATCTCCGTGGCCATGAACCTGGGCATCGCGGAGGCGCGGCACCCGGTGGTGGTGCGCGTCGACGCGCACTCCGTCCTGCCGCCGCTTTACGCCGCGACCGCGCTGCGCACGCTGTCGCGCACCGGCGCCGTGAACGTCGGCGGCCGCATGCGCGCCGAGGGCATCTCCCGCTTCGAGCAGGCCGTCGCGTGGGGGTACAACTCGCCCGCCGGGCTCGGCGGCGCGATCTACCACACCGGCGGCGAGGAGGGCCCGGCCGAGTCGGCCTACCTGGGCGTCTTCCGGCGCGAGCCGGTGCTGGCGATCGGTGGCTTCGACGAGGGCCTGTCCCGCGGCGAGGACTGGGAGTTCAACCGGCGCCTGGCCGAGGCCGGCGGGATCGTCTGGTTCGACCCCGAGCTCGAGGTGGTCTACCGGCCGCGCCCCAACATGCCGGCGCTGACGCGTCAGTTCCATGCCTCGGGCCGCTGGCGCGGCGAGCTCATCCGCCGCCTCGGCACCCGCCAGCCGATGCGGTACTTCGTGCCGCCGGCGCTGCTGGTGGCGCTCGTGGTCGGGTTCGGGCTGCTGGTCTCCGCCCCGTTCGTGGGGGGGTCCGCTGCGGCGGTGATGCTGGCCCTCGGCGCGAGTCCGTTCGTGGTCTACGGCGCGTGGATCGCGGGCACCGCGGCGCGCGCGGACGTGCCCGGCGCGGTGCGGCGGCGCCTCGCCGTGATCCTGCCGACCATGCACCTCGCGTGGGGAGCGGGATGCATTGCGGGTATCGTGAAGGCCCCCCGAGGGCACAATTCCTTCTCGGGGCGGTAGAACCGCCACGGCGGATGCAGGAGAGAAGTGACCAACATCGACTATGGCGCCGTCGCGCGCGACGCCGGTCTGCCGCGTGTCGGGGCCCGGCCGACGCTGCCCGCCTACCTGCGTGAGCTCTGGCGGAGGCGGCACTTCGCCACGACGATGGCGCGCTTCCGTGTCGAGGCCAGCACCGCGGAGAACCGTCTGGGCCTCGCCTGGGTGGTGCTCGACCCGCTGCTCCAGGCGGGTGTCTACGGGCTCATCTTCGGCGTCATCATGCCGGGCTCGTCCCGGCCGCAGCCGTTCGTCCCGTTCCTGGTGACGGGCTTCTTCATCTTCACGTACTTCTCGAAGTCCTTCTCCCAGGGTGCGAAGTCGATCACCGGCAACCTGGCGCTCGTCCGCAGCCTCGCGTTCCCGCGCATGCTGCTGCCCCTGTCCGCGGTGCTGCGCAACCTCTACGAGCTGGTCCCGATGCTCGCGGTGCTCGCGGCGATCCTGATCGGATTCCGCCAGTACCCCACCTGGTCGTGGCTGCTGATGATCCCCATCGTGATCCTCATGACGATGTTCAACGTGGGGGTGGCGCTCGTAGCCGCCCGACTCACGGTTCATCTGCGCGACATCGGGCAGCTCATCCCGGTGATCACCCGCATCCTTTTCTACATGTCGGGGATCTTCTACTCGCTCGAGCTGGTGCTCGCGCCGCCGAAGCACCCTGCCTGGATGCTCGCCTTGGCACAGCTCAACCCGGTCCACGACTTCATCGAGCTGTCGCGCGGCGCGCTGCAGGAGGCGCACGGCGTGCCGGGCCGCCTGTGGATCATCGCCGGCGTCGCCGCGGTGAGCATGCTCGGCTTCGGCATCGTGTTCTTCTGGCGTGCGGAGGAGAGGTACGGACGTGAGTGAGCTCGGAAAGCCCACGATCGCCGTCGACGGGCTGCACGTCGAGTACCGCTCGTTCGCGTCCGGCAAGGCTGCCAGCGACCGTCGCGCGCTGCTCAAGCGTCAGCGCGGCCTGCGCGTGGTGCACGCGCTCAAGGGCGTGTCGTTCGTCGCGCACGAGGGCGAGTCGATCGGAGTGATCGGGCACAACGGTTCCGGCAAGTCGACGCTCATGCGGACGCTCGCGGGGCTGCAGGCGCCGTCCCGGGGCGCCGTATACGCGGCGAGCCGTCCGGCGCTTCTGGGCGTCAATGCCGCCCTGTTGGGCGACCTGTCCGGTGACAAGAACGTCACGCTGGGTGCGCTCGCGCTCGGCCACGCCCCGTCCGAGGTCGAGGGGATCCGCGACGAGATCGTCGAGTTCTCCGGCCTCGGAGACTTCATGGACCTGCCGATGAAGACGTACTCGTCCGGCATGCAGGCCCGCCTGCGGTTCTCGATCGCGATCTCGCGCGACCACCGCATCCTGCTGGTCGACGAGGCGCTCGCGGTCGGCGACAAGGAGTTCCGGGCCAAGAGCGAGCAGCGCATCCGCGAGTTGCGCGACCAGGCCGGCACCGTGTTCCTGGTGAGCCACTCCATGAAGTCCATTCGTGACACCTGCACGCGGGTCCTGTGGATCGACCACGGCAACCTGGTTATGGACGGACCCACGAAGCCGGTGGTCAGGGCCTACCTGAGGTCCAAGTGAACCACGCCTGGGTCGAGTCGCCCCTCCAGCTGCTCAACGCGGTCGAGTGGGCGGCGGAGCGCCGCGAGCCCGTCGTCATCGGCCTGCGCGAGGACGTCGCGTCGCTCGCGCCGCTGGCACGGTGGCTGGACACCGCGCTGGAGGCGACCGGCCACACGGAGGTGACGCTCGCGTGGGCAGCGACGCCGTGGGCGGCGGGGCTGCGAGACGCGCGCCGGCGCATCATCGGCGATGCCTTCAGCGGGCAGTTCCGCATCCTGACCGCGCTCGCGAGCACCCGCGACGTCACCGTGCTCGACGACGGCACCGCCACGCTCCACCTCGCGCGCGTGCTGAGCGGGGACGAGCCCTTCGCGCGCATGGGCCAGCGCGAGCACCCGCCGGCCCGTGCGCTCGGCGAGGCCGCCCGCATCCGCCTCAGGCGCGCCGCTCGCGCCGGCCGGCTCAGCCTCTTCACCGCTTACGCCGACCATCCGTCCGTGACGGTCCTCACCGAGCACGGCGTGCGCGTCGAGCCCAACCGGTACGCGTGGCTGCGCGGCGTGCGGGACGTCCCTCACACCGCGGTCGGCCCACGCGTCGTGCTCGGCTCGGCGCTCGTGCCCGACGGGTACATCTCGGAGGCGAACTACCTCACGTGGGTGGCGGACGCGGCGCGCGGCGCCGCCCACTATCTCCCGCATCGTCGGGAGACGCCCGCGCTGCTCGCGAAGCTCGCGGACCACGGCGCCACGGTGGTCACCACGGACCTGCCCGCCGAGGTGGTGCTGGCGTGCGCACCCGGTCTCGAGGAGGTCGTGTCGCTCCCGTCCAGCACGCGGGCGACGCTCGCCGCGATCCTGCCCGACGCCGTTCGCCACCGCACCGTATCCGTCCCGGAGGCGTGGTGGACGCCGGCGGCCGACGTCGCCCTGCGGAGCGTGCTCACCCCACTCGACACCCAGGAGCAGCCATGACCCCGACCGACATCTCCGCCATCGCGATCATCCCCGCGCGAGGCGGATCCAAGGGGGTGCCGGGGAAGAACGTGGCGCGCGTCGGCGGCGTGCCCCTGGTCGCGCGCGCCGCCCGCGCCGCGCTCGCGGCGCCGTCCATCGACGCCGTCTACGTGTCGACAGACGACGAGGCCATCGCCGATGCCGCACGTGCGGTCGGCGCGCAGGTGATCGCCCGTCCCGCCGAGATCGCGGGCGACACCGCCACGTCGGAGTCGGCGCTGCTGCACGCTCTCGACGTGCTCGAGCAGCAGGGGATCCGACCGCGCGCGCTCGCCTTCCTCCAGGCCACCTCGCCCTTCATCGACACGGCCGCGCTCGACGGGGCTGTCGGCGAGGTGCTCGCGGGGACGTACGACTCGATGTTCTCCGCGTTCGAGACGTACGCATTCCTGTGGCAGCGCACCGACGCCGGCGCGGCGGGCGTCAACCACGACCACTCGTTCCGTCCCCGCCGCCAGGACCGCGAGCCGCACTACCAGGAGACCGGCGCCTTCTACGTGATGGACGTCGCGGGCTTCCGCGAGCGTGGATTCCGCTTCTTCGGGCGCGTCGGCATCGCCGAGGTGGACGCCTCCACGGGCGTCGAGATCGATGCGGTCCACGAGCTCGACCTCGCCCGCGCGCTCGCCCCCGTCGTGGACACGCGCGAGCCCGTCGACGTGGATGCCCTCGTGATGGACTTCGACGGCGTGCACACCGACGACACGGTCGTGGTCGACCAGCATGGCGTCGAGTCCGTCCGCGTGAGCCGCTCCGACGGCATGGGCATCGGACTGCTGCGTGCGACAGGGCTGCCGATGCTGATCCTGTCGAAGGAGCGCAACCCCGTCGTCGCGGCGCGCGCCGCAAAGCTGGGTGTCGAGGTGATGCACGCGGTCGACGACAAGGCGACCGCGCTGCGCGCCTGGTGCGAGGACAAGGGCCTCGACCCCGCGCGTGTGGCGTACGTCGGCAACGACGTCAACGACGTGCCCGCGCTCGAGATCGTCGGCTGGCCGGTCGTGGTGCCGGACGCGCACGGCGACGCGGCGAGGCGGGCCCGGGTGACGCTCACGCGGCCGGGCGGCGCCGGCGCGCTGCGCGAGCTCGCCGAGCTCATCCTCGCGGCGCGGGACCTGGGGTGACCGAGGCCGCGCCGCCGATCAGCCTCCTCGTGGTCGCGGACTCGGACTCCTACCTGAAGTGGGCGGTGTCGCGGCTGCTCGAGGCGCCGTCCAGCTGGAGGACCGAGCTGCTCGTCGTGCGCAACGCGGTCACGCCCAGCGCGGAGCAGATCACGGCGGCGGTCGACGGCCGGCTCGAGCACGAGCCCGCCGTCGTGTCGTTCGACGCGCTCGAGGCGCGCCTGCGCGCCGAGCGTCCGGACGTGCTCCTGCTCGCGTGCCGCGGGCCGCTCATCCAGCTGCTCGTCGAGGAGCGGTTCGGCGGGGTGCCGCCCTGCAAGGTCGCGGTCGCCGGCATCCCGGGCATCTGGCTCCCGCCGACCGAGCTCGGCGTGACGCTGCGTGCGTCCGTCGACATGCTCGTGGTCCACAGCGTGCGCGAGCGAGCCGCCGTGGCGACGATGCTCCCGCGCGGACGCATCCGGGAGGTCGGCCTCGCCTCGCTCGTCGACGATCGCGCCGTCGGGGGTGGCGAGCGGCCGCGCGTGATCTTCGCCCCCCAGGCGCTCGTCCCGCACGACGTCGACCATCGCCGTGCGCTGCTGGCGGGCCTCGTCGCCGCGGCGCACGCGAATCCCCAGCTGGACTGGATCATCAAGCTCCGCGGGACCGAGGGCGAGGCGCAGACGCACGCCGAGCACGCATCGTTCCCGGCGCTCGCGCGGGACATCCCGGCGGCGGGATGGCCCGCGAACCTCCGTTTCGCGCATGGACCCCTGCGTGACTATCTCGGTGACTGCGCGGGCTTCGTGACGGTGAGCTCGACGGCGGCGCTCGAGGCGATCGCCGCAGGTGTGCCCGTGATCTGCCTCGACGACTTCGGCGTCGACGCCGGGGCCATCAACGTGGTGTTCGAGGGCTCGCGCCTGTTCGGCTCGCTCACCGACCTCGCGAGGCTGGGCTTCCGAGACCCGGATCCCGCCTGGTGCCACGACAACTACTTCCACCCCGCGGACGAGTCCGACTGGATCGCGCGCGCCGAGGCGATGGCCCGCGACGGCGGTACCGCGACCCTCGCCGGCTACCGTGCGCCTCGCGGCGGCATGCGGGGCGCGGCGCGTCGCGCGCGTCGGCGTCACGAGGCTTTGGGGTCCGCGGACACACCGCTGCGGCATCTGGTCGCGTCGACGGCGGCGGGCGCCGTGCGCGCGCTGCACCGTGCGCGTGAGGGGCGGGGTGCGTGAGCACACGGAAATCCGGCTACCGTATACCGCAGCACATAAGCGAAGGGAGCCCCTGGTGGCTGACGCAGTGAAGATCGGCGAGCACCTCGTCGGAGACGGACAGCCGGTCTACGTGATCGCCGAGATCGGGCTCAACCACAACGGCAGCGTCGAGACGGCGAAGCAGCTGATCGACGTGGCCGCCGAGGCGGGTTGCCAGGCGGTGAAGTTCCAGAAGCGCACGCCGGACATCGCGACGCCCGAGCACATGAAGGCCACGCCGCGCGAGACTCCGTGGGGCACGATGACGTACCTCGAGTACCGCTACAAGGTGGAGTTCGAGAAGGACGAGTACGCCGAGATCGACGCGTACTGCCGTGAGAAGGGCCTCGACTGGTTCGCGTCGCCGTGGGACGAGCCGAGCGTCGACTTCCTCGAGTCGATGGACGCCGTGGCCTACAAGATCGCCTCCGCCTCCGTGACGGACCTGGGCATGCTGCGCAAGATCCGTGAGACCGGCAAGCCGGTCATCCTGTCGACCGGCATGTCGACGCTCGAGCAGATCGACACGGCCGTCGAGACGCTGGGCAAGGACAACCTGGTCATCATGCACGCGACCTCGACGTACCCGCTTCCCCCGGAGGAGGCGAACCTGCGCATGATCCCGACGCTGAAGGACCGCTACGGCGTGCCGACGGGCTACTCGGGCCACGAGCCGGGCCTGCAGATCTCGCTCGCCGCGGTCGCGCTCGGCGCGGTCACCGTGGAGCGCCACATCACGCTCGACCGCACCATGTGGGGCTCGGACCACGCCGCCTCGCTCGAGCCGCAGGGACTCACTCACCTCGTGCGCGACATCCGCATCATCGAGACCGCGCTCGGCGACGGCGTCAAGAAGGTCTTCCCGGGCGAGCTCGCCCCCCTGAGCAAGCTCCGCCGCGTCGACGGCTGACGCGCCTCGGTGAGCACGCACGAATCGAACCGAGTCGCCGCCCGCCTTGCGGGCGGCGACTCGTCGTCGGGGGCGGCGCATGGTTGACGCTCCCCGTGTCACACTGATCCTTCCCGTCAAGGACGGCGAGGACTACGTCGGCACCACCATGAAGAGCGTCGCGCTGCAGTTCGACGATCTCTCCGCCCTCGAGGTCATCGCGATCAACGACGGCTCGAAGGACGCCACGGGTGACGTGCTGCGGTACTACGGCAGGCATCTGCCGAACTTCCGCGTCATCGAGAACGATGCGCCCTCCGGCCTCGCGTCCGCCCGCAATCAGGGGCTGCGCCTCGCCACGGGGCGCCGCATCGCGTTCATCGACGGGGACGACTGGATGGCGCCGCGGCGCCTCCAGTCCCTCGCGGACGCGATGGACGCGCTCGACTGCGACTTCGTGCGCACGGACCACGTCACCGCCGCCGGCTTCCGGCGCGAGGTGGTCCGCGCGCCGTGGTTCCAGCGCCACCAGGCGATCGCGCCGCGCGAGGCGATCATGCCGCGCAACCAGCGGACTATGGTGGACTACCCCTACGCGTGGGCCGGCATGTTCGACCGGCGCCTGTACGACGACGGGTTGCTGGCGTTCGACGACGGACTCTTCACAGCGGAGGACCGGCCGTGGATCTGGCGTCTGTTCCTCGAGGCGCGATCGTTCGCCGTCGTCGACGCGCCCTACCTCTTCTACCGCCGCGAGGTCGAGGGATCGCTCACCCGGATCATCGACTCGCGTCAGCTGCACTTCATCCGCGCCTTCGACCTGGCTCGCCAGGTGCTCGAGCGAGCGGATGACGCCGAGCGGTTCTGGCCGAAGCTCACGTGGAACACGCTCGCGATCTGCGAGCACCAGCTCACGCGCGCGGGTCAGATGACCAGCGCCGACCGCCAGACCCTGCAGCACGGAGTGCGCGACCTGATGGCAGCGCTCCCCGCCGAGCACGTGGCCGAGGCGCTGCGCAACGGCCCCGGCCGCAGGCGCCTCGCGCTGTCGCGCTACCACCAGAAGGGGAGCGACTCGTGACCCAGATCTTCATGTCGACATCGCTCAGCGCTATCGCGACCGTCGTCGCGGCGATCGACGCGGGGCTCGTCGAGGACAACGGGCCTCGTCTCCTCCTCGCGGTCAACGGTGCCCCCGTGCCCGAGGTGACCACGTCGCTGCTCGACCAGCCCGGAGCGAAGCCGTTGCTCGACCGCTTCGATCGGGTGATCGACCTCAACGAGTTCACGGCCCCGCACGCGCCCAACCACTGGAACCCCCGCGACGTCGACCTGCCGGTCTTCGCGCGCGTGCTCCGCGACGACTGGGACCTCGGAACCGAGGACATCGAGCTGTTCGTCCAGAGCCCGCAGGTCGCGCCCGCCAAGACGCTCATGCGGATGTTCGAGTCGGGCACCGTCCACGTGATCTCCGACGGGCTCATGAGCTACTCGCCGCTGCGTTCGGAGATCCCGTACTCGATCCAGTCGCGGATCGCGTCCCTCATCTACCTCGACCTGCTCGACGGGGTGAGGCCGGTGCTGTTCTCGGAGCTCGACATCGAGCTGCGCGCTGTCCCGGCCGATGCGGCGCGCGCCGCGTTCGCCCTCGCCGCCGACGCGGAGACCGACCCGCTGTTCGCGGAGATCTGCGCGGACCAGCGCCCCACCGCGCTGGTGCTCGGACAGTACCTGTCCTCGATCAGGCTCATCCCCGCGAGCGAGGAGATCGCGCTCCAGGAGAGGATGATCGAGCGTGCGATCGGGATGGGTGCCGAGCGGGTGCTGTTCAAGCCGCATCCCGCCGCCCCTCCGGCCGCCGTGTCCCGACTGGTCGAGGGGCATCTCGACGTCGACATCGTCGTGGTCGACACGCCGTGGGTGGCGGAGTCGCTCATGCCGCGGATCAACTGCGTGGGCGTCATCGCGGCGTTCTCCACGGGACTCGCGACAGCGAGGTCGATCTTCGACCTGGCCATCGACGCCGTCGGACCCGAGGAGCTGCTCCCGCGGCTCGATCCATACGAGAACTCCAACCGCATCCCTCTCGTGGCCGTCGACGCCCTCACGCGCGCGGACGACACCTTCCGGGCGCCCGAGGCGCTTCAGCGGCTGGTCCGGGCGGTCGGCTACGTGCAGCAGCCCAAGATCGTCGCTCACCTGCGCGACGAGGCGATCGACGTCATCGGATCGCTCTCGGTGGCGGACCGCGAAAGGTACTTCCCGGCGAGCCGTCTCGCGAAGCTGGGGCTGCCCGGCGGCAGCCTGAAGGGCGAGGGCATGCGCGCTGTGATCACGCATCAGCTCGACAAGTCCGATCAGGGGCAGGTGTTCCACCGTGCCGTCTCCGTGCTGCGGGGACGCACGCGCAGGGCCGTGAAGGTGCTGCGCGGCCACTGACCGCCGGCTGCGCGACGAGGGGCGCCCCACCATGACGGTGGGGCGCCCCTCGCGCATCGGTGGGGGCGCCCGGCCCGCGTCGATCGCGGCCAGGGGACGATGCGGGAGCCGCCGGGACGGCATCGGCGGCGGTGTTCTCGTGGTGGCCTCTGGAGGCCGAGAGGGCGGACCCGCGGTGAGACCGAGCACGGCTCGGTCGACGGTCACGGACACCATGACGCCGCCGGCTCCCGCACGCGGTTCAGCGGCGGGGCGGTGGTGGTTCCGCTCTCCGTGTCGGAGGGTCGCTCAGGCGCGCGCGAACGCCGTGTCGTAGCCCAGGAGGTCGAAGTCCTCGCGGTACCGCTCGGCGACGATCGCGGCGACCTCGTCGGTGTAGTAGTCCTGCCAGGCGTCGCGCTGGCTCACGCGGCGCGGCGTCAGCGACTTGAGCGGGCGGGCGCCCGCCTGGGCCGCGAGCTCCTGGAGCCGCGTCCAGTCCTCGTCGATGCGCTCGAAGCGGATGAGCTCTGTCGGGAGCAGCAGCCCCGAGTCCGCCTTGAGGCGGGCGACCTGCGACTGGGCGTGGGGGTCGGTCACGTCGTCGGCGAGCCCGCAGGCGACAGCCGCTGCCTCGGCGAACGACTGGTTGCGGGTGAAGCCCAGCGCGCCGAGCCTGCGGTACCAGCCGACGCCCACGATCTTGTCGGCCCAGAAGGACACGAGGCGGTCGTAGGGGTTGCGGACCACGCTGAAGACCGTGTGGTCGGCGTAGGTGGTCGCGAGCTCGCCAGGCTCTGCCGTCTTGTACGGCATGTCCTCCGCGTGAGGGTTCCTCCACCGCGTGTCCTCGACGTAGGACTCCAGCAGCGCCGCCTTGACGGCGGTGTTCGCGACCTTGGCCACGGCGACGTAGACCAGACGCGGCTCGTCCCAGACGGTGATCCTCCACTCCATGGGAGGACGGTATCAGGTTGGCGGGTACCGTCCGGACCGGGGATGAACCGCCTCGAGAGGGACACCGAGGTGCGTGCGAGCGCCCGGCCCTCGACGCGGACCGGGCCCTCGCGCGAGGCTCAGCGGGCGGTGAGCCGGCGCTTGACCTTGCTCGCGAGGCTCGGCGTCGGTGTCGGAGCAGGGACCTTGACGTCGCGGGCCGCGGTGAGCTCGGCGCGCGCGCTCTGCAGGTCGGCCCTCAACTCGCGATTCTTGGCAGCGAGCCCACGGATGCGCATGTCGAGCTCGTAGACCCGCTCGTTGATCGCCCGACGCGACGCGATCTCGCGGAAGTCGGCGGCCGTCCAGTCGACAGGCTTCGCCATGACCTTCCGCTCGAAGGACTCGTCCCACAGGTCGCCGAAGCGCTCGAAGTCCGACGCGTAGATGACCTCGAGACGGTCGAGGATGCCGTTCTCGAACACCTCGCGGCCAGCCTTCAGCGGCGTGTCGTTCTCATTGCCGAGCAGCAGCTCGGGCGAGTGGCCCTGCGTGCGGATGAGGTGCTCCCGCAGGTCCGTGGTGAGCTGGCCGATCTCGCTCATGTCGTAGATGGTGCCGTAGGGCACCACCGCCTCGTGCAGGCGGGCGGTGTGCGTGGTGAAGTGGCCGTCGCCGCGCGCGACGCCGCCGCGGGGCCCGTCGAGCTCGAGCGCCGTGACGAACTTCTCCCAGTCACGGAGCACGTCCTCCTTGGACTCCGGGGTGCTCGGGATCCAGGCGCGACCGCCGTACTTCCGCCAGCTGTACGCGGGCTCGCCGACGAGGAACTTCGACTGCCACGCCGAGAAGATCCGCAGGCGCGGGTCACGGACGACCGCGAACACGAACCACCCGTTGTCCGGGCTGATCTGCGCGCGCTGCTCCTCCGTCATCTCGCTCAGCTTGGGCGTGTTCACCCACCGCTTGCGCGTGTGGATGAGCATGCGTCGCGTCGACTGCAGGGCCGGGGTGTCGAGCAGCTGGTCGATGTCCTGTCCGGAGATCTCGGCCAGCAGCCACTTGATGGACGTGCACGCGTTCTTGCCGATCGACACGAAGAGGATCTTCTGCTCCGGCAGGACCCACGTGTTGTAGGCGCCGCTTGCCGCCGACGCGTCGCTCGGGGAGACGGGGGTGATCTTCATGCGCGAAGTATCCCACGCACGTTCCGTGCCTCCTGGCAGCACCCTTTTGCGCGGCGGTCGCCTCCCTCGCACCCCTACACTTGTCCGCGCTGTGGGGGCACACGGGCCGCCGCGCAGTCGTGGAACAGGGGGCACCGTGGTGACTGTCGTGCTGGATCGCGAGGAGCGGGAGCCGCAGCCGACGAGCTCCGAGGCGACACGCGTCTCGGGCCACGCGGCACCATCGGCCAGGAGGCGCGACATCCAGGCCCTGCGCGCGGTCGCGATCGGCGGCGTGCTGGTCAACCACCTGGCGCCTCACCGGTTGACGGGCGGCTACATCGGCGTCGACATCTTCTTCGTGATCTCTGGCTACCTCATCACCGGGATCATCGCGCGTGGCATCGTGGGCGGGCGGTTCCGCCTGTCCCAGTTCTGGAATCGGCGCGTGCGCCGTCTCATGCCGGCGTCCTTCCTGGCGATCCTGGGAACCACGCTTGCGATGCTTGTGTGGGTCCCGTCGGCGCTGTGGCGCCAGTTCTCGGAGGAAGCGGTCGCCTCGACGCTGTACGTCGAGAACTGGTACCTCGCGGCGGCGGGCTCCGACTACTTCCGCGAGGACATCCCGGTCTCACCGTTCCGGCACTTCTGGTCCCTGTCGGTCGAGGAGCAGTACTACGTCGCGATCCCGATCCTGATGGTGCTGCTCCTGCTGGCGCTGCGCCGGTCCGCGCGGCGCTTCACCATCGCTCTGCCGCTGGTGCTCGCCGGCGCGGGCATCGCATCGTTCCTCGCCGCCGCCGGCGGCGTCGCCAACGCGGGCATCGACGTCTTCTACCCGACCACCACCCGCGCGTGGCAGTTCGCGCTCGGCGGCATCGTCGCGACTGCGCCGGCCGTGCTGCGAGAGCTGGGCGCGTCGGCTCGCATCCCCGACTGGCTGCGCGCCGGCAGCGTCTGGATCGCGTGGATCGTCCTCATGGGCTCGCTGGCGGTGTTCGACGCGCAGACCCCGCATCCGTCGTGGCCCACGCTCGTGCCGACGCTCGCGACCGCGGTGGTGCTCGGGATGGGCTCGACGGCTCTGCGCTGGGACTCCGTGAGGCCTGCGGGCCTGAGGCCCGTGCAGTGGCTTGGCGACGTGTCGTACTCGCTCTACCTGTGGCACTGGCCGGTGATCATCGTCTCCGGCTACGCGTTCTCCGAGGCACCCCGCGTCCCGCTCGTGATCGCGCAGCTCGCCGTATCGCTCGCACTGGCCGCGTCGAGCTACGCGTGGGTGGAGCGTCGCTACCTCGACCCGAGGCGTGATCACCTGTTCACGCCGCGCCGCGCGGTCGCGATGCTGGTCGTCGGCACCCTCTGCGTGCTGACCGTCCCGAGCGCCATCCTCGTCCAGGCCAAGGTCGTGGAGGCCAAGGCCATCGCAGCGGTCGAGGAGCTGATCAAGGATCAGCCCGCGTGCTTGGGCGCTGACGCGGCCGCCCGCCCGGACGAGTGCGCAGGCACCCTCTACGAGGCGCTTGTGCCGGATCAGGCCGTGGCCAACGCCGGCGCCCGCCTCGTGCGCGATCGACTCGAGGGGGAGGGCTGCTTCCTCAGCTGGCGCGACGAGGGCTACGCCTCGTGCCACCTGGTCGGCGGCGATGGGACCGGGCCTCGCGTCCTCATGGTGGGCGACTCGCACGCCGAGCAGCTCACCAACCTCGCGCTCGAGCTCGCCGATGCGTACGACTGGGATCTCACGGTCGCGTTCCGCAACAGCTGCCCGTACACGTTCGCCGTGCGCACGTCCTTCGGGCCGGCCGTGGCGGACCTGTGCGCCGAGTGGCAGCAGGCGATCGCCGACGATCTCGGGACCGGCGACTACGACCTCCTCCTCACGAGCCAGCTGTCCGGTGTCACCTGGAAGAGGTTCGACTACCCGAGCCGCCGTGCGGCGGGCGTGGACGGCCTCGTGGCGGCCTGGCAGGTCGCCGTGGACTCGGGTGCGCGCGTGCTCGCCATCGCGGACAACCCGCATGCGGTCGACGGTGTCCAGGAATGTGTCGCGGAGCACGGGCTCGGCGCCCGCCGCCGCTGCACGCTGCCTCGCGAAGAGGCCTTGCAGTTCGATCCGCAGCTCCGCGCCGCGCGCGCGTTCACCAAGGATCAGGTCGCCGTGATCGATCTCACGGACGACTACTGCGGGGAGGTGCTATGCCGTTCCGTGGTCGGCGGAGTGCTGGTCTACCGCGACTCGGGCCACCTCACCCGCCTGTGGGCGTCCACGCTCGCTCCGCAGGTCATCGACCGCGCCCCGGCCGGCTTCCTGTCGGGGACGTGAGAACGCCCGCCACCTCACGAACGGAGGCGGCGGGCGGTGACGTCAGATGACGTAGGAGGCCTCGGCGGTGCCGAGGATGGCGTGGAGGATGCGCTCGGCCGCGTCGTCGACGCCCTCGTCGCCTTCGCCGACGACGATGTCGGCGTCGTGGGGGGCCTCGTAGGGGTCGGAGATGCCGGTGAACTCCTTGATCTCGCCGGCGCGGGCCTTGGCGTAGAGGCCCTTGCGGTCGCGGGCCTCGCAGACCTCGATGGGGGTGGCGACGTGGACGAGGACGAAGCGGCCGTGCTCCTCGGCCATGGCGCGCATCTCGGCGCGCATGGTGGCGTAGGGCGCGATGGGGGCGCAGACGGCGATGCCGCCGTGGGCGGCGAGCTGGGCGGCTACCCAGCCGATGCGGCGGACGTTGAGCTCGCGGTCGGCGCGGGAGAAGCCCAGGCCGGAGGACAGCATGGCGCGGACCTCGTCGCCGTCGAGGAGGGTGACGCGCTGGTGGGACTCGGCGCGCAGGCGGCGGGTGAGCTGGCGGGCGATGGTGGACTTGCCGGAGCCGGACAGGCCGGACAGGAGGACCACGATGCCGGTGCCGCGGGCGCGTCCGGCGCGACGGCGGGTGGTGACGGTGGAGGCGAACATCACCTCGGCGAGGTGGGTCAGGAGCGCGTCGACGTCGTCGGTGACGATGTGCGCGGCGGCGGGGCGGGGCAGGACGCGGACGTCGCGGTCGGTGCGGCGGGCGGTGGCCACGGCGCGGGACAGGGCCTCGGTGTCGCCGTGGTCGACGAGGATGAGGGCGTCGTCGCGGTCGGCGACGTCGTTGCCGACCGCGAGGGTGGCGTGGTCGAGCATCTCGAGGCTCGCGCGGGGGCGGATCTCGGCGAACGCGGCGGTGGCGGGTTCGCGCAGCATGGTGACGTCGCCGGCGATCCAGGTGCCGCGGCCGGTGGTGAGGGAGTCGGTGACGTCGACGCGGGCGATGGGGGTGGCCTCGGTGTCGAGCAGCTCGAAGGTGGAGGGCACCACGACGTCGTCGACGAGGAGGGTGGCGATGTGGGTGTCGCCGGCGGGGATGAGGTAGCGCAGGCTGGTGCCGTAGGCGCCGGCGCGCATGAGCTCGAGCTCGTTGAGCTGGTGACGGGTCAGACGCAGCTGCACGTCAGTCCTCCTTGTGCGGTCCGGTGGCCTCGCGGGCGGCGCGGGCCGCGGCTTCGTGGCGGCGGGCCTGCCAGATGAAGAAGTCGAAGCCGAGGCGGTGGCGGATGAGGGCCCAGGCGAGGGTGCCGCCGACGAGGGCGGTGGCGAGGGCGGCCAGGGTGAAGGCGTTGGATGCGCCGAGCATCTTCAGGCCCGAGACCATCAGCACGATCGCGAGGGCCCGGCGGACCAGGCCGCCGCCGCCGACGCGGGAGGACAGCTGGGCGCCGAGGTAGGTGCCGGGGATGGAGCCGATGATGACGGGGATGGTGACGGACCAGTCGACCTCGCCGAACCACAGGTGGGCGACCGCGGCGGAGACCACGAGGGGCACGGCCTGGACGAGGTCGGTGCCGACGAGCTGGTTGGCCTTCAGGGCGGGGTAGAGGGCCATGAGGGCGATGATGATGAGGGAGCCCGAGCCGACGGAGGTGAGGCCGACCATGAGGCC
>NZ_BBLZ01000006.1 GCF_000971195.1 Demequina soli | reverse complement strand
CGCCTCAGACAGCCACCCTCGACGCAGATCAAGGGAGATACCAGGGTGGATAACCCGAACAACCGCCAGGGGCTGGGGACATCAGCACCCACGCCGACTCACCAGGGACGATGCGCGCGGGACCGGGCGCGCGCCCTCAGGAGCGCTCGGCCCGAGGCGGGTTCACGGTGTCGCCGTCCCAGGACAGGTCGTCGTCGGGACCCACCTCGAACGCCTCGACGGCCGGGTCGGCGAGCACCGCGTCCACCAGGGCGCGCGACCCCGCGACGATGGTCGAGTCCCAGTCGATCTCGCTCGCCACGAGCCACGCGTGGTCCGCGGGCCACGCCAGCTGCGGCGCGGGATCGCGGAACGGGCCCCACCACCCGATCGCGGCCCGGTAGCCCCAGTCGGGATCCGCGAGGTCCGCGAGCGCGCCGGCCATCATGAGGTGCTCGCGCCCCGTGCCCTCCTGTCCGGGGAGCACGAGCAGCTCGCCTCGCGCCCGCGCCTCGAGCGCGTCTGCCGACACCTCGGGGAGCGCGGGCGGGAACCCCGCCCCCGCATCGTCCCCCGCGAGTGCCACGGTCACATGCCTGCCGCCGCCGTCGAAGTCGCCGCGCCCGATCCAGAACCCGAGCGTCACCTCGGGCGCGCCGACGCGCGCGAGGTGCGGCACGAGCGCGGCCCACAGCACCGGGTCGAGCCACCCGTCCCGCGTCTGCCCGACCTCCCAGCCGTCGTCGAGCCGCACGAACCCGTTCTCGTCCGCGAGGCGCCGCCACTGGACCAGGGGGTGCATCACCGCGCCCACCGCGGACGCGACCTCGCCCCACGCCCACTCGCGCTCGTCGACGACGCGCGGGACCATGCCGCGGCCGTCGTCATCCCACGACAGGCGCCGCCCGGGCACCGGGTGCAGGACGCGGGCGTACGCCTCGAAGCCGGTCCCGGCGACGCCGCCCACCGTCGCCCACGCGCCGATGCGCCCGCGCAGCCACGCGCCGGCGGCACCCACCGCATCGTCCCGAAGAACCCTCACCCGCGCACCCTACCCGCCGAGGATGCCCCGGTAGATGCTGAGATCGGTGTCGGAGAACACGCAGAAGACCACGTCCTCGACGTCCGGAGCGGAGGCGAGCGCGCGGCCCACCGCCCGCACCGCGATGGCGGCAGCGAGCTCGGCCGGGTACGCGAACGCCCCGGTCGAGATGCACGGGAACGCGATGGAGCGGCAGCCGTGCTCCTGCGCGAGCGCGATCGAGGTCGCGTACGCGGAGGCGAGCCGCTCCGCCTCGCCCCGGTCGCCGCCGTGCCACACCGGGCCGACCGCGTGGATCACGTGGCGCGCGGGCAGCGCGTAGCCGGCGGTGATCTTGGCGGACCCGACCGCGCAGCCGCGCAGCAGCGCGCACTCCTCGAGCAGTCCGGGCCCGGCCGCGCGGTGGATGGCGCCGTCCACTCCCCCGCCGCCCAGCAGCGACGAGTTGGCGGCGTTCACGATCGCGTCGACGTCGAGCGTGGTGATGTCGGCGCGGCGGACGGACAGGATCGCCGTCACGCGAGCGCCTCGCCCACGGTCGCGAGCAGGTCGTCCCACGACGCGACGAACTTGTCCACGCCCTCGCGCTCGAGCCGCGCGGTGACGTCGTCCATGTCGATGCCCGCCGCCGCGAGCCGCGCGAACGCCGACCGCGCCTCGTCGTACGTGCCCTCGATGGTGTTCCAGCCGCCCTCGTGCGCCTCGCCGTGCTCCTGGAACGCGACCAGCGTCGCCTCGGGCATCGTGTTGACCACGCCGGGCGCGACGAGCTCGTCGACGTACATCGTGTCGGGGTAGGCGTGGTCCTTGACCGACGTGGACGCCCACAGCGGCCGCTGCGGGCGCGCCCCGAGGCGCGCCAGCGCGCGCCACCGCGCGGACGCGAGCACCTCCTCGTGGTGCGCGTAGGCGAGCCGCGCGTTCGCGATCGCCGCGGTGCCGCACAGCACCGAGTCCGGGTCCACGGCCCGCAGCCGGCGGTCGACCTCCGTGTCGACGCGGCTGACGAAGAACGACGCGACCGAGCCGATGCGCGCCAGGTCGTGCCCGACCGCGGCGGCCTGCTCGAGGCCCGCGAGGAACGCCTCGACCACCGCGGCGTACCGCTCGAGCGAGAAGATCAGCGTGACGTTGACCGAGATCCCGTCCGCGAGCGCGGCCGTGAGCGCGGGCAGCCCCTCGACGGTCGCCGGGATCTTGATCATGACGTTGTCGCGGTCCACCTCGTCCCACAGGGCGCGCGCCTGCTCGATGGTGCCGATGGCGTCGTGCGCCAGGCGCGGGTCGACCTCGATCGAGACCCGCCCGTCGACGCCGTGCGTGTGCTTGAAGACGTGGGCGAACACGTCGCACGCGTCGCGCACGTCGCGCGTGGTGAGCTCCCGCACGGCCTCCTCCGCGGACGCCCCGCGCTCGCGCAGCGAGGCGAGCAGCCCGCCGTACTGGTCGGACGACGACACGGCCGCCTGGAAGATCGACGGGTTGGTGGTCACCCCCACGAGGGAGCGGCTGCGGATCTGCTCCTCCAACGATCCGGAGGTCAGCCGCTCGCGGCTGAGGTCGTCGAGCCACACCGCCACGCCGGCGGCGGAGAGCAGGTGCAACGCCGTCATCCGATCCTCCCTCGGGGTCTCCTCCCACCCTAGGGCGCCGTGCGGAACAACGGCGGGCCGGGCTAGGTTGGCTGGTGGTGGAAGATCCGCCCAGCGAGGGAGCAGCCATGACGTGGAGCGCCGCCGACATCCCCGACCTCACGGGCCGGGTCGCGCTCGTCACGGGAGCGAACGGCGGCCTCGGCCTCGCGTGCACGGCGGCGCTCTCGGGGCGCGGCGCGCACGTGATCATGGCCGCGCGCGATCCCGCCAAGACGGACGATGCGCTCGCCGCGATCCGCGCCGAGGTCCCCGAGGCGTCGCTCGAGGTGGTCCCGCTCGACCTGGCGTCGCAGGCCGGCACGCGCGACGCGGCGGCCGCCATCGCGGACGCGCATCCCGTGCTCGACCTCGTCATCGCGAACGCCGGCGTGATGGCGATGCCGGAGCGGCGCACCGAGGACGGCTTCGAGATGCAGCTCGCCGTCAACCACCTGGGCCACTGGACCCTCCTGTCGCGCCTGCTGCCGCAGATCGTCGCGGCTCCCGCCGCGCGCATCGTCACCACCACGTCGATCGCGCGCTTCCAGGGCTCCGACGTCGACCCCGCCAACCCGCACCTCGAGGGCGAGTACGACGACTGGAGGGCGTACGGCCGCTCCAAGCTCGCGGCGCTGCAGCTCGCGCTCGGGCTCGACGCGGCACTGCGGGCGGCCGGCACCCCCGCGCACGCCCTCTGCGCGCACCCGGGCATCGCGCACACCGACCTGCAGAAGCGCACGGTGCGTGAGGGCGGCGGCGGGTCGCAGGGGCCGTTCTGGGAGTCGTACGCCGAGAGGCGAGGCATGCCGCCCGCGCGGGGCGCCCTGTCGCAGCTGCGCGCCGCGACCGACCCGGGCGCGCGGGGCGGCACCCTGTGGGGGCCGCGCTGGGGCGGCACCGGCGACCCCACCCGCCGCTTCCTGGTGCGCCGAGAAGCGATCGAGCGCGGGATCCCTGCCCTGTGGGAGGCCTCGATGGCGCTGACCGGGGAACGCATGGATGTGGAGGCGGCCGCCGCGGCCGCCCGCGCGAAGGAGGCTGGACGATGACGGCGACCCCCGCCGAGCAGACCGATGCGGACGTGCTGGTGTTCTTCGGCGCGTCCGGTGACCTGGCCCGCAAGATGATCTTCCCGTCGCTGTACGGGATGGTCCTTCACGGCGAGCTCGAGGTGCCGGTGATCGGCGTGGCGCACTCCGACTGGGCGCTCGAGGACCTCCGCGACCGCGCCCGCGAGTCCGTGAGAGCCACGATCGACGACGTCGACGAGGAGGTCCTCGACCGCCTCGTGGGCCTCCTGCGCTACGTCGACGGCGACTACCGGGAGCCGGCGACGTTCGAGGCGCTCAAGGAGACGGTCGAGGACGCGCGCCGCCCCGTCCACTACCTCGCGATCCCGCCATCGATGTTCGGCACCGTCATCGACGGGCTCGCCCACGTGGGCCTCAACAAGCACGCACGGGTCGTGGTCGAGAAGCCGTTCGGTCGCGACCTCGCGAGCGCGCGCGAGCTCGACGGCGTGGTGCGCCGGGCCTTCCGGGAGGAGTCGGTGTTCCGCATCGACCACTTCCTGGGCAAGGACGAGATCATGAACCTTCTCTACTTCAGGTTCGCGAACTCGTTCCTCGAGCCGGTGTGGAACCGCGACCACATCGCGAGCGTGCAGGTCACCATCGCGGAGGACTTCGGCGTGCAGGGCCGCGGCGCCTTCTACGAGACCGCCGGCGCGCTGCGCGACGTGCTCGAGAACCACATGCTGCAGATCGTCGCACTGCTCGCCATGGAGCCGCCCGCCTACCAGGGCTACTTCGCCGTCCACGAGGCCAAGGCCAACGTGTTCCGCGCGATGCGCCCGCTCACGCGCAACGACATCGTGCGCGGCCAGTTCGAGGGCTACCGTGACGAGCCGGGCGTCGCCCGCAACTCGGACGTCGAGACGTACGCCGCGGTGCGGCTGTTCATCGACTCGTGGCGGTGGGCGGGCGTGCCCTGGTACCTGCGCACCGGCAAGCACCTGCCGGTCACCGCGCACGAGATCGTGGTCGAGTTCAAGCGCCCCCCGCAGGCCCTGTTCGACGACGCGATGATGGCGCAGCACCCCAACCACCTGCGCATCCGGCTGCAGCCCGACGGCGAGATCGCGCTCGGGGCGCGCGTGAAGACCCCCGGCGAGGAGTTCGTCGGCGAGCAGCGCGAGCTCGTGGTGCCCACGGGCAGCGAGGCGAGCCGCGGCCCGTACGAGCGGCTCCTCGGGGACGCCCTCCAGGGCGACCGCGCGCTGTTCACGTCGGAGGAGTCCGTCGAGGCGGCGTGGCACGTGGTCGACGGAGTACTCGCGGACCACGCGCCCGCGATCCGCTACGCGCCGGGCACGTGGGGCCCCACGGAGGCGGACACGCTCATCGGCGCCGACGGGCCGTGGCACGACCCGGTGCTCAAGCACCACCGTTCAGCGGACGATGCGTCGCGCACCGCCGCGCAGAGGAAGGGGAAGTGACATGCAGCTGGGGATGATCGGCCTGGGTCGCATGGGCGCGGGGCTCACCCGCCGGCTGATGCGGGACGGCCACACCGTCGCGGTCCACGATGTCAACGCCGACGCGATCGAGGCGCTGGCCGCGGAGGGCGCCGTGCCGGTGCACGAGCTCGCGGGGTTCGTCGAGGCGCTCGAGGCGCCGCGCGCCGTGTGGGTGATGGTGCCGGCCGGCCCCGTCACGCAGCGGGTCATCGAGGGCCTCGCGGGCGTGCTCGAGGCGGGCGACGTCATCATCGACGGCGGCAACTCCTACTACCGCGACGACATCGCGCACGCGGCGGCGCTCGCCGACCAGGGCATCCGCCTGGTCGACGTGGGCACGTCGGGCGGGGTTCACGGGCTCGCGCGCGGCTTCTGCCTCATGATCGGCGGGGACGAGGCCACCGTCGAGCGCCTCGCGCCTATCTGGCGGTCGATCGCGCCCGGGGCCGATGCGGCCGACCGCACCCCCGGCCTGTCCGGCGATCTGGTGCCGGGCGAGGAGGGCTGGCTGCACTGCGGTCCCACCGGCGCGGGCCACTTCGTCAAGATGGTCCACAACGGCATCGAATACGGCCTCATGGCGGCGTACGCGGAGGGGCTCAACGTGCTCAAGAACGCGGGCATCGGCGCGCACGAGCGCGACGCGGACGCTGAGACCGCGCCGCTGGCCCACCCCGAGTTCTACCGATACGACATCGACACGGCCGCAGTGGCGGAGGTGTGGCGGCGCGGCTCGGTGATCGGCTCGTGGCTGCTCGACCTGACCGCGCAGGCGCTGCGCGCGGACCCGACCCTCGCATCGTTCTCGGGCCACGTGTCCGACTCGGGCGAGGGCCGGTGGACGTCGATCGCGGCGATCGACGAGGGCGTGCCCACCCCCGTCCTCACGACCGCGCTGTACTCGCGCTTCGCGTCGCGCGACCTCGACGACTACGCGCAGCGGACGCTGTCCGCGATGCGCAAGGGCTTCGGCGGCCATGAGGAGAAGCCCACCGGCGAGTAGCCACCCATCGCTCGGGAGCGCCTGGCATGCGTGTGCCCGCGCTGCTCTCCGTTTTCACGGGGTTGCGAACGCGGTGGGCTCGCGACGGCGTCCCGGCGGGCGTCGCGACGCCGATTTCGTGCGCCAGGGCGCCCCGCCACGCTCGAGATGCGCATGCCGCGCACGATTCGGGCGTGTGGCCGTTCGCAACTGCGTGAAAACGGAGAGCGTCTCGGCACGGCTCATGCCGTGCTCTCCGGCGGGGCGGGATCAGGCCTGGAGCAGCACCCACACGAGGGACGCGAGCGCGAGGAGCGCCGTGCCGCCCGCGACCAGGCCCTGGCGGACCAGCACGTGGCCGATGCCGCCGGGTTCGCGCACGAGGTTGCCCTCGTCGTCGATCGCGGACACGTAGGCCGACACCGAGCCGTGCACCGCGAGCGTGAGCGCCACCCCCACCGCCCCGGTCGCCAGCACCCACCACCCGAGGCGGGACTCGAGCATGCGTGCGACCGCGAGCGCGGCGAGCGCGACCTGGAAGGTGGTCCGCCGCCACGACAGCACCGTGAGGTCGAGCGCCCACAGGTTCGCGCGCCGGCGCCGCGCGGCGCTCACGTCATCACCCAGCCGACGAGGAGGAGCAGCACCGACGCCACCACGCCCCACGCGATCCACGCGCCCGACCGCAGCACGGGGATCTCCTCGCCGTGGCGCAGCGCGCGGTCGTTGGCTCGCCACGAGTACAGCGCCTGCGCCGCGTTCGCGATCGCGAGCAGCAGCAGGATCGCGCTCGCCCCGAGGCGCCAGCCCACGTCGACCGGGATGTCGAACGCGACGAGCGCGACCCCCGTGACGATGAGCGCGAGCGCGGTCCGGATCCACGACAGGAACGTGCGCTCGTTGGACAGCGACGCCTGGGCCTCCGCCGCCTTGTCGCGCTCGTCGTGGCTCATCCGCGGGTCCTCCTCGACCTCGCCCCGTCCTCGACGCTACTCCCGCGATCAGAACAGGGTGAGGTGGTCGGCGGGCGCCGCCGGAGCATCGTCCCCACGCGCGCGGGTGCGCCGCCACTCGCCCTGGTCGTCGCGGGCGTTCGCGCGCGACGCGACCGTGCCGGTGTTCGGATCCTCAGAGGTGCGCGCGAGGCCGTGACGTGCGATGAGCGGCTTCATCCGCGCGGCCAGCCAGCGCCGGTACTCCTTCGGGGCGTACGAGCCGTCGCCGTAGAGCTCCCGGTAGCGCGGCACCAGGTCGGGACGATGCGCGTGCAGCCACCGCGCGTACCACTCCTTGACGCCCGGGCGCAGGTGCAGCGCGGTGTAGGTGACGGAGGCGGCACCAGCGGCCTTGATGCGGCCGAGCGCGGCGTCGAGGTGCTCCTCGGAGTCCGTGAGGAACGGCAGGATCGGCATCATGAAGACCGCGACGTCGAAGCCGGCCTCGGCGGCGGCGGTCACGGTCGCGAGGCGCGCCTGGGTGGTGGGGGTGCCGGGCTCGATGGCCTGCTGGAGATCGTCGTCGGCGATCGCGATCGACAGCGCGAGGTCGACGGGCGCCGATGCGCGCGCGGCCGCGAGCAGCGGCAGGTCGCGGCGCAGCAGCGACCCCTTGGTGAGGATCGACATCGGGGTGCCGGCGTCCGCGAGCGCGCGGATGATGCCGGGCATGAGCCGGTAGCGGCCCTCGGCCCGCTGGTACGGGTCGGTGTTGGTGCCCAGCGCCACGTGCTCGCGGTTCCAGGACGGCTTCGCGAGGTCCTTGCGCAGGGCGTCGGCGACGTTGATCTTCACGATGATCTGGCGGTCGAAATCGACGCCCGCGTCGAGCTCGAGGTACCGGTGCGAGGGTCGCGCGAAGCAGTAGACGCAAGCGTGATGACCTTTTCCATCCATCGCAAGCGTGGCGCAGTAGCACCAATGCTTCCTCGGCTACAAATGCGCCCGTACGATCGGCTTGCCATGGAAGAGGTCGACGAGACGAAGGTCGGAGATGAGCATTCGCTGGAGGTGGTACTTCGCCGGTATTGGACTAGGCGCCGTCGGGTTTGCCACTTGCATGAGTCTTTCCGAGTACTCCGGCCCAGCGATTGTGCGCGAAGTGAGCCAGGCGGTCGTGGCAGTTGCCTCGGGCGCAGGCTCCTTCTACTTGATCAAGCGCGCGACACCTAAGGATGACTGAGTACCAAGAGCGTTGGCGCGTGTAAACACACGCAAGCGTGATGACCTTTGTCATCCCCCTTGGGTGACCGACGCGGCTTCGAGAATGCGCTCGCTACTCGGCGGGCGCGGGGCCCTCGCCGGGAGTCCCGTCGCGCTTCGTCCACGCTTCGCGAATTCCGTCCCGCACGCCCTTGCGAATGACGATGTAGAGCACGTACATCGCAACGAAGAACAGCACGACGTTGAGCACGACCGCAGAAATGATGGATTCCATGCGCACTTTCCTACCAGGTCGCGACTGGTGGGCTATAGCGCGCGTAAACACACGCACGCGTGGGTGCACCCCCGGTACGGGTTCACCGTCCACGTGAACGGCACCGCGCTTCCCGGCCCCACGCGGTTGAGCGCGCTCTTGGCGAGCACCTCGTGGAACGTCACCCCCGCGAACTCGGGCGTGGTGACGGTGCGCACGAGGTTCGACATCCGCGCGAGCGCCGGCAGAGCATCGTCCGTCTCGGCGCGCAGCGCCTGTCCCTCCCACCGCATGGCCCCATTCGAACACCTGTTCGAATGGGGGTCAAGGCGGCGCGCCGCGGCTCAGCTCGCGGTGACGCTCAGCTGGAGATGCGGCCGCTCGCCCTGACCCACCTTCACGAGGTACGACACGACGGTGAGGTCGAACTCCTCCGGACGGGTCACGGTCCACGCCGCGCCGTCGGCGCTCCACGCGGCGCGCGTGATCTCGCCGCCGCAGGCACCCGCGACGAAGGTGGGCGTGCCCGTGAGGTCCGCGCCGTCGAGCATGACCGGCGCGTCGGGCACGGCGGACGCGCACGCGACGCCGGAGGGATCCGAGGCGTGGTAGTCGTTGCCGATCGCCGGGTTGGTCGCGGTCACCTCGATGGTCACGGGGCTCGGGGCGTCCGCGCCGCCGTCCCAGGGGTACCAGAAGTCCTCGCGGTCCGTGCGGCTCCATGCGGACGTGACGACCGCGAGGTAGTAGTCGCCCGACGTGTCCTCGTCGGCGGTCATGCGGTAGACCTCCATGCAGGAGTCGACCGTGCCGGCGTACTCCTGCGCGAGCGATTGCCACTTCCTGGTGTGCGTCGAGGTCCACGGGACCTCGGTGCGGCAGTCGGAGGCGACGGGATCGTAGGGGCCGGTCACCACGGGCAGCGGCACCTCGGCGACCTGCTCCACGGCGGGGGCGCTGCTCACCACGTCGCCTCGCCACCAGAACCACCCGATCGCGAGCGCCACGATCGCGAGCAGGGTCAGGACCACCGTGCGCACATTTCCCTCTTTACCGGCCCGAACCGGACCCTAGGAGCCTGGCCGTGAGCGTAGCGGCTGGCACGGCGCCGGCCCGGGAGGCTCGCGCCGGGACGATGCGCCGGCCGGGTGGGGTGTGCGCGGTCAGCGGCTGCGCGCCGTGGTGTCGCCGCCGGCGTCGCCCGCGCGGAGCTCGAACACGGGGTCCGAGCCGGCGGGGACCTCAAAGGTCCAGGCGAGACCCGTGACGTCGACCGCAGAGGGCCGGTCGAAGGTCCACCAGGCGCGCCCGGCGTCGTAGCCCTCCTCGGCGAGCGCGTCACCCACCGCGCCCACGCAAGCGTCGCCCACGTCGACGGTCCAGCCGGCGATCCAGCCCGCGGGATCCGTGTCGCCGGGCCCGCAGGGCACGATCGCGAAGGCCGCCAGCAACGCGGGCGAGCCGACGCCCGAGTCCGTCGCGTCGACCGACGTCGACACCTGCACCGTGAACGGCCCCTCCGCGGGCGTGTCGACCTCGGCCCACGGCTCGACGGCGTAGCCGCCCTCCGTGGTCCAGTACGAGGTGACGGCGACGGCGTAGGCATCGCGGGCGGCCGACGAGGCGGGCATCGCGTAGACCCGCGCGCAGGTGTCGACCCAGCCGGAGGCCCCGGTGGTGAGCAGCAGCACGCCGTGGGAGCGCGGCGACTCGTGCCACTGGCCGCCCAGGCAGGTCCACCACACCTCGTCGCCGCCGTCCGGGACGAGCACCGGCACGTCCGTGTGCCGCGCCCGCTCCTCCGTGACCGGCGGCTCCGCCACCCGATCCCTCGCGATCCACCACGCCGCGCCCAGCACCACCACGACGCCCGCGGCAGCGACCACCGCCCGTCCGCCCATCGAAGCCCCCCGACCTCCGGCGCCGCGTCCTCGCGGCGACCTGACGCGAGCCTAGGGGCGCCACGACCGCCGCGCCAGCGCATCGTCCCTGCTCACCCGCGTGTCGCGGCGAACCAACCCATGACCCGTGACCTACGTCCCTTTTACCTTTCCTTTTGAATCGACAGACTCTGCCGAGAGGCGCACGATGGACGAGTCCTGCGCCGCGCGAGTCGAAGGAGCCGAGCATGCTGGACACCCTCACCCCCTTGTCGCTGGTCGACCTCGCCCCCGAGGTGCGCGCCGCCCTCGCGGCGGCCCCGAGCGTCACCGTGCCCGCCACGCGCGCCGAGCTCTACGCCCTCGCCCTGGGACCGGAGGGCGGCCCCCGCTTCAGCGTCGACTACGACGTCGACGGCGAGGTGGTCACCGAGGCGACCGTGACGCGCTGCCGCAACGGCATGGCCGTCAACTACCCCGAGGACTACATGCGGCGCCGGGACCCGCAGTGCATGGTGATCGCGGACAGCCGCCCCACCGACAAGGCCCGCTACGCCGACCGGTTCGGCCACGCGTTCGACTCCGCGCGCGCCGACACGATGGCGTGGCTGGCCCGCCAGGACCTCGTGGTGGTGCCGTTCAAGGCCGGCGGCCTCATGCACGGCTCGCCCTCGATCGCGATCATGCCCGCGAACGCGGCGTTCTTCGCGACCGCGCTCGTGGACCTGCAGGGCTGGGTGACGTTCGACGAGCTCGGGCCGTTCACGCCGCGCTCGATCCTCTACGTCGCTCCCCCGTTCCGCCACACCCACTTCGACGGCAGGCAGGTGGTGGTCCACGACCGCTCCGAGACGCTGCACGAGATCTTCGCCTACAACCTCTACCCGGGGCCCAGCGCGAAGAAGGGCGTGTTCTCGGTGCTGCTCGACGTCGGCGAGCAGGAGGGCTGGATCACGGCGCACGCGTCGGCGGTGCGCGTCACCACGCCCTACGACAACGAGACCGTGATCATGCACGAGGGCGCCTCCGGCGGCGGCAAGTCCGAGATGTGCCAGGACCTGCGCCGCGAGGACGACGGCCGCATCCTGCTCGGCACCAACGTGGTCACCCACGAGCCGTACCTCATCACGCTGTCCGAGACCTCGGACCTCGCGCCCGTCACCGACGACATGACGCTGTGCCACCCGGCCGTCCAGGACGGCTCCGGGAAGATGGTGGTCGCGGACGCAGAGGACGGCTGGTTCGTGCGCGTCGACAACCTCAAGGCGTACGGCGCGGACGTGCACTTCGAGCGGGCGGTCATCCACCCCGACACGCCCCTGGTGTTCTTCAGCCTCGACGGCGTGCAGGACGCGACGGTGCTGCCGTGGGAGCACACGCTCGACTCGACGGGGAAGCCGTGCCCCAACCCGCGCGTCGTCATCCCCCGCCGGATGATCCACGGCGTGGTGCATGAGCCCGAGGCGGTCGACGTGCGCACGTTCGGCGCCCGCATGCCCGCGTGCACGGCCGAGAACCCGACCTACGGGATCATGGGCATGACGCACTTCGTGCCGCCGGCCATCGCGTGGCTGTGGCGCCTCATCGCGCCGCGCGGCGACAAGAACCCGTCGATCGGCGAGGCCGCGGACGCGGTGAGGACGCTCGAGCACGGCGGCATGGTGTCGGAGGGCGTGGGCTCGTACTGGCCGTTCTCGACGGGCACCAAGGTCGAGGCCGCGAACCTGCTGCTCCGGCAGATCGTCGAGTTCCACCGGACGCGCTACGTCCTCACGCCCAACCAGCACATCGGCGCCTACCACGTGGGCTTCTCCGCGGAGTGGCTCACCCGCGAGTGGCTCGCCCGCAAGGGCGGCGGGCGCATGCGCGCCGACCAGCTCGAGCCGGCCCGCTGCGCGCTGTTCGGCTACTCGCCCAAGGAGATCACGCTCGACGGCCAGCCGGTGCGCCGCACGCTGCTGCGCCCGGAGACGCAGTCGCAGGTGGGGCTCGAGGCCTACGACGCGGGCTGCGCGATCCTCACGGGCTTCTTCAAGTCCGAGCTCGCGCAGTTCCTCACCGACGACCTGGACCCGCTGGGCCGCCGGATCATCGAGGCATGCCTGCGCGACGCGACCGTGGAGGACTACGAGGCGCTCACGCCGATGTACCTGTGAACGGCCGTAGGTTGGATCCCGTGACCAGCCCCGAGCACATGAAGGCCGCGATGGCCGAGGTCCCCGTCGAGGACCCCACCCGCACCGAGTACGAGAAGCTGCAGGCCGACGAGTGGTTCCGGTACCGCGCCGGGCCCGAGCTCGCCGACATGCAGCGCGCGACCCTCGCGCGCCTGCGCGAGCTCAACGGCCGCTACTACGACGACCCGGAGGGCTCGACGGCAGGCCTCGCCGCGCTCGTGGGCGAGTGCGGGCCCGGCCTGGACTACCGCCCGCCGATCTACCTCGAGTACCGCGAGCGCGTGCGGTTCGGCCGCGACGTGTTCATCAACTCCAACCTGGTCATCGTCGGCTCGGGAATCGTGACCATCGGCGACCACGCGCTCATCGGCCCCGACGCGCGCTTCTACACGGTCAACCACGCGTTCGACGTGGACATCCGCCGCGAGGGCTGGGAGCGCGCGTTCCCCATCACGCTCGAGTCGGACGTGTGGCTGGGCGGGTCCGTGGTGATCTGCCCCGGCGTCACCATCGGGCGCGGCTCGGTGGTCGCGGCCGGATCGGTGGTCACCAAGGACGTGCCGCCCATGTCCGTGGTCGCCGGCAACCCGGCCCGCGTGATCCGCACGCTGTGAGCGCGTGCGCCCCTCACCGGTACCGGTCGAGGTACTCGATGACCCGGTCGGCCACCTCGGGCCATCCCGCGTCGTACGTCAGGGTGTGGCCGCGGTCGAAGAACTCCACGTAGTCCGTGGGGCACGGGTTGCGGCTCTGGATGCGGAACGTCTCGGCCGCGACCTCCGGCGGGACCAGGCGGTCCTTGCCGGCCGCGATGACGAGCAGCGGGCCGCGGTCGCGGTTGACGGTGTCGACGCTCGACGGCGCGCGGGCCTCGCGCCGCTGCGTCGCGACCTCGAAGCCGACGCGACCGGGCGCGGGCACGTGGAACGCCTCCCACAAGGCGCGCGCCTCGTCGACCGTGAGCGCGTTGGCGCACGCGCGGCGGAACTCGGGATAGCGCAGCGCGACGGCCCGCTCCCGGTTGCCGCGCTCCCCCAGGATCGGCGCGGCGGACGCGAGCACCGTGTCGGGCGCCGGGGGCGCGCCGCGCATCGGCGCCGGCGAGATCGCCACCGCCGCGCGGGCACGGCCGCGGCCGGCGATCTGCTGCGCCGTGAGCGCGCCGACGCCGTCGCCCACCACGAACGGCGGCTCGCGCAGCGCGTCCACGACCGCGAGCGCGTGGGCGAGGATGTCAAGCAGGCCGACCCCCGCGATCGCGTCCGGGTGCGCCTGGGCGTCCTCGACCGAGGCGGCCTCGCCCGGCCACTCGAGGGTCACCGTCGGCAGGCCGGCGGAGGCGAGCCGCTCCCGCCACGGCTCCCACACGCCCGCGAGCGCCCACATCTCGTGCAGGAGCACCACGGCGGGGCCGTCCGCCGCGTTGGCGGCGTCGACCTGCTCCCGCTCGCGCGGCGTCATCCGACCGGCGTTCATGGCTCGTTCGAATGTAACCGCGGGTGGCCACGGCCGCCACGGGAGGCGCCGGTCGGGGCCGTCGCGCGCTCAGTCGTCGCCGGGATGCGCGAGCAGGAAGTCCATCGCGGCGTCCGCGACCTCGGTCCAGCCCGCGTCGATCGTGATCGAGTGGCCGCGGTGCGGCATCTCAAGGAACTCCGTGAGGCCGGGATTGCGGCTCTGCAGCTTGAGCGTCGCACGGTTGACGGACGGCGCGACCAGGTGGTCCGAGTCGCCACCGATGATGAGCAGGGGGCCACGCAGCGGGTTCATCACGTCGACCGCCGCCTCGGAGTGGGGCTGGAAGCGCGCGGCCGCCGCCTGGAACAGCGGCTTGCCGGGCGCCGCGACATGCACGGTGTTCCACAGCCGCTTCGCCTCCTTCTCCTCGAGCTCGTTCGCCCACGCGAACTTGAACTGCTCGTAGGTGAGGCGCACCGCCTTGGTGCGGTTGGCGGGGTTGCCGAGCACGGGCGACGACGCCCGCAGCACGTTGAGCGGCAGCGGCAGCACGCCCTTGACGGGCGCGGGCTCGATCGCGACCGTGGCGCGGGCCAGGCCCATGCCCGCGATCTTCTGCGCGAGCAGCCCGCCGAACGAGTGGCCCACCACGTACGGCTTGACGTCGAGCGCCGCGATGACCGCGGCGATGTGGTCGGCGGTCTCCTGGATCCCGACCCCGGCGACGGCGTCGGGGTTCGCGATCGCGGCCTCGAAGGTCGCGGGCTCGCGCGGCCACGCGACGGCGACGGACGCCATGCCGCGCTCCGCGAGGCGCGCCTGCCACGGGTGCCAGCCGTCGGCGACGGCCCACAGCCCGTGGATGAGGATCACGGCGGGGCCGCCCGTCGCGTTCGCGGCGTCGATCTGCTCGCGCTCGTGGGTGGTGATGGTCGGGGTGGACGATGCGGTGGTCATGGGACGCTCCAAGGTCGGGTCAGCGACGGGGAGGCTCGGTCGCCGTCCCCTCACACGCGACCCTGGCGCCCTCGACGGCGCCGCCCGGAGCATCGTCGCGGCGACGGGCCCCCTCCCCATGGATCCCGCAAGCCGCGCCGACTCGACCCCTCGCACGCTACCCCCACCGTCTGCGCGTGGGTAGGCCGGGGTCGCTTTTGCAGGATCCTTGCGCGGCGCGGGCGGGGCCGCCGGCTCAGCCGCGTGCGGAGGACTGGAGCCGCTCGAGGGCGGCCAGGGCGTCGGCGCGTCGGGCCCATGGCACGAAGATGTGGTCGTGGTGGAAGCCGGCGACCACGTTGGCGCTGATGCCCTCGTCCGCGAGCGCACGCGCGAAGGCCGCGGTGAGCCCGACCGCCTCGAGCGCGGACAGCACCTCGAGGGTGATGCGCGCCGAGCGGAACTCGTAGGCGAGACCCAGGGCGTCCGCCTGCGCCTCGGGCAGCACCACCGTCATGCCCTCCGACTCGCGGACCGTGACCACCGGATCCCAGCCCTCGGGGACCGTCGGCACGGACGCCCACACGTAGGCCTCGGGATCGAGACGCGCGCTCAGGCCGGCGATGAGCTCGGCGAGGTCGGTGACTGCCATGGGGTCAGCGTAGGGCGGTGCCCCGCGTCACGCGCCCGCGAGCGCGAGCCGCGCTCCCCCGTCGCGCAGGATCGCGGCGGTGACGGCGCCCGGCCCTCCGTGCAGGTGCTCGAAGGCGGCGTTGTAGCACGCGAGCCACGCGGACGCCGCCCACGCGACCTCTCCCTCCTCGCGCGTGAGGGCGCGCCCGCGGGCCGCCTCGTATGCGGCGAGGAGGCGCTCGCCCGTCGCGATGTCCGCGATCGCGCCCGCATCCGGGGCGGCGACGTGGTCGGTGGCGAGCACGCCCGCGAGCACCGCCTCGGGAACGGCGGTGATCGAGTCCCAGTCGTGGACGATCGGCGAGCCGCCCACCCAGCGGACGTTCATCCCGTTGAGGTCCGCGTGCCCCAGCACCGGCGGCAGGGCGCTCGCCCGCAGCCGCGCGCGGGCGGCCCGGGCCATGTCCACGAGCGCGGGCGGCAGGTCCGCCTCGATGCGGTGCGGATCCCACCGGTCCGAGCCCGGCGGCGGCCACACGCGGTCCTCGGCGCCGTGGGCGTAGGCGGTCCACGGCGTCGGCTCGAGCCCCGCGTGCTCGACCCCCGCGAGCGCGGCGACGATGCGCGCCAGCAGCCGCGCGAAGGCCTCCGGCGCGTCGCCCTGCGGCGTCAGGGCGCCCTCCGGACGCCAGTCCTCGGCGGTGAGCCACGCATCGTCCCCCACGCGGTCCGGGCCGGCCAGGAGGGCGGGCGTGTCGATCCCGGCCCGGGCGGCGGCGCGATGCGCGCGTGCCGCGATCGCGAGCCGCGCTCCCCCGTCGCGCCGCTTGACCGCGACGCGGCGGCCGTCGGCGAGCGCGACGCCCCACACCTCGGACATCGAGCGAGCCACGAAGAACGCCTCGCCGGGCGGCGACCCGAGGCGCGCGGCGACCCACGCGGCCACGCCAGGCTCGAGGGTCATGAGCGCACCGTACGCCCCGGCGATCAGCGCGGGTAGGCCGCGATCACGCCCGCGTAGGGGCCGAGGTACGGCGTGGGGTCGGGCTCGCCCGCCACCCACAGCTGCGAGATCTGGCCGTCGAGGTAGAGGGCGTCGTGGACCCCGAGCTCGTCGCGGAACATCGTCGCGAAGTCCCACAGGGTGACGTAGGTGCGCGTGATGACCAGGTAGACGGTGCGCCCGTCGGGGCTGACGCCGACGCCGCTGCGCAGCGCCGTGTTGGTGCTGTGCTCGTTGAACTGCGGGTGGATCTGCCCGTCGAGCAGCAGGGCCGGGCCCGACTGGGTCGCCTGCGCGACGCCCGCCGGGTCGTAGCGGGTGGAGTCGACGACCGCGGCGGTGCCGTCGTCGCGGATCTCGAACACCGCGTTGGGCTTGAGGTGGAAGTTGCCATAGCCGTCCGCGAGGTTGAGCGCGCGCAGCTCCGTGCCGTCCGCGACGAGCAGCCCGCCCGGCGTGAGGTCGTCGGAGAAGATCCCCGCGTTGGTGAGGACCGCGATGCCCGGATGGTGCGCGATATAGGACGCCATATCGGTGCCGTCGGCGCGGCGGGGCCAGTCGACGCGCACGTCCCAGTCCGCGAGGTCGAGCGTCACCACGCCGTACGAGCCGTGCTCGCCGCGGTCGATGATCCGTGTGGGCACGTCGACGCTCGGGGCGGACGATGCGTCGGTCGGGCCGGGCGTGCCGGTCGCGTCCGCCGCGGCGGGCGGGGCCGGCGACGCCCCCGCGTCCGAGGGCGAGGCGCCGTCGGAGGGCAGCAGCGCGCAGCCCGCGAGCAGGAGCGCCGCGAGGGCGGACAGCGAGGCGCGGGCGAGTTCCACGGGTCGAGCGTACTGAGGGAAGCGGACGCGCGGCTCGCACGTTCTCCCTTCGACCATCCACCATCCGAGGAGCGTTCATGTCCGAGACCGCCGCACCCGAGGGCGCATCCCGCCCGCTCACCGTCGCCGTGCTCGGCATGGGCATCATGGGGGCCGCGATGGCGCGGAACCTCGTGCGGGCGGGCCACCACGTGCGGGTCTGGAACCGCACGCACGCGGCCGCGGCCGCGCTCGCCGCGGACGGAGCGACGCCGACGGTCACGCCGGCCGAGGCCGTCGCGGAGGCCGACGTCATGCTGACCATGCTCCACGACGGACCGGTCACGCTCGACGTGGTCCGTCAGGCGGCGCCCGGGCTGCGTCCGGGAACCGTGTGGGTGCAGTGCGCCACGGTCGGCCTCGACCTGCACGCACAGGTCGCCGCCCTCGCGGCGGAGCTCGAGCTCACGCTCGTCGACGCTCCGGTGCTCGGCACGCGCGAGCCCGCCGAGGCCGGGCAGCTCACCGTCCTCGCGGCGGCCTCCGAGGAGACCCGCGAGACGGCCGCCGCGCTGTTCGACGCGGTCGGCTCCCGCACGGTGTGGACGGGCGACGACGCGTCCGCCGGGTCGGCGCAGCGCCTCAAGCTGGTCGCCAACACCTGGGTCCTCGCGGTCAACAACGCGACCGGTGAGGTGATCTCGCTCGCCGAGGGCCTGGGAGTCGAGCCCCGCCAGTTCCTTGAGATCGTCGCCGGGGGCGGGCTCGACATGGGCTACCTGCGCGCCAAGGCGTCGCTCATCCTCGAGGAGCGGCTGTCGCCCGCGTCGTTCGCCGCGGCGACCGCAGCGAAGGACGCCGGGCTGATCCTCGACGCCGCGCGCGGCGCGGGCCTCCACCTCGACGGGCTCGAGGGCGCGCGGGCGCGGCTCGAGCGCGCGACCGGCTCCGGGCACGGGTCCGAGGACATGGCCGCGGCATACTTCGCGTCGTTCGAGCGCTGAGCGGCCCTACCCGGCGATCTGCGCGAGCGCCCACGCCCCCCAAGCCACGGTGCCGAGCGCGACGGTCCACACGAGGCCGCCCGCGGCGACGCCGACCGCGCGTGGCGGCGGCGTCCGGCTGACCCACCGCGCCCCGGCTGCGTATGCCGTCACCACGATGCCGAGGCCCACGAAGGACAGCAGCCCCTCGACGGCACCCGCGACGAGCGCGACCATCGCGGTGACGGCGCCGACCACCACGCACAGCGCGACCGGGATCGCGAGCGACCAGCGCACGTCGGAGCGAGAGAACGCCTGCGCGAGCCCGTTCGCCATCGCGAACAAGACCTGGACGAGCAGGATCCACCGCACGGAGTACACGACGCCGATCGGACCGGGCAGCCAGGCCGCGTCCACGCCGAGCCACGGCGCGAGCACCAGGCCGACGAGCAGCCAGGCGACCCACGTGGCGACGACCGTGACGACCACGAGGATGTGGAGCTCGCCAGCGATCGACAGCCGCCGCGTCGCGGTGCCGGGCACAGCCGCCATGACTCCCCCTCGTCGATGTCGCCCCAGGTATAGCAGCGGTGATGCGCCAGGTGCCACCCCCAGTTGTGGGGGTGCGCGCTACAGGGCGAGCGACAGCAGCGGGCGCAGCAGCCACACCGCGACGAGTCCGACGACGACCGCGAGCGCGAGCACCCCGGATCGCGCCAAACGCACCCGGACCGCCGCCGCGGCTGACACACCGAAGAGCGCCACGACGCACGCGGACGCGATCGCGACGAGCGGGCCGAGCGCCGCGTCGTCCGCGGCGGCGAGGCCGGCGACCACCAGCCCGAGCGCGGCCGGAGGCCAGAAGACGACCCACACCGACCAGCGACGCCCGGTGCGCAGCGCGACCGCGCCACGCAGCGCGAGCACCGCGCCGAGCAGCAGGCCCTGCAGCGCCGTGACTGCCATCGCGATCACGACGTAGCCGAGCGCGACCCACGCCTCCGGGTTCACGCCCATCACCCGTCGAGCATCGCGGCGGCGACGAGCCACCACGCGACGAACGCGGCCCCCAGCAGCCCGAGCGCGAGCACCACCGCCTGCGAGCCCAGCGTGGGCTCGGGGTGAGGCGCGGGGACGAGCCCAACCGGCGCATCGTCGCTCATGACACCCAGCCTGCCCCACACCAGGGGCGACGGTCTACAGCACGTGCGAGAGGAAGTCCCGGGTGCGCTCCTCGCGCGGCGCGTCCAGGACGGCGGCGGGTGCGCCCTCCTCGACCACGACGCCCTCGTCCATGAACACCACGTGGTCGGCGACCTCGCGCGCGAACCCGATCTCGTGGGTGACGACGACCATCGTCATGCCGCCCCGGGCGAGGTCCTTCATCACCGCGAGCACCTCGCCGACGAGCTCGGGGTCGAGCGCGGACGTGGGCTCGTCGAAGAGCATGAGCTCGGGGTCCATCGCGAGCGCGCGGGCGATCGCGACGCGCTGCTGCTGGCCGCCCGACAGCTGCGCGGGGTAGTGGCCCATGCGGTCGGCCAGGCCCACGCGCTCGAGCAGCTCCGTGGCCGTGGCGCGTGCCTCGGCCTTCGAGCGCCCGAGGACCTGGACCGGCGCCTCCATGACGTTCTCGAGGGCGGTCATGTGCGGGAACAGGTGGAAGCGCTGGAACACCATGCCGATCTTCGCGCGCTGCCTGGCGATCGCCGTCGGGTGGAGGCGGTGCAGCCTGCCGGACTCGTCCTCGCGGTACCCGAGCAGCTCGCCGTCGATGCGGACCGAGCCTCCCGTGAGCACCTCGAGCTCGTTGAGGCAGCGCAGCAGAGTCGACTTGCCCGAGCCGGAGGGGCCGAGCACCACGCACACCTCGCCGGAGCGGACCGTGAGGTCCACACCCTTGAGCACGTGCAGGTCGCCGAACATCTTGTGCGCCTGGCGCACGTCGACCATGGGGGTCGAGTGGGGGGCGGCGGTCACGGGGTCACCTCCAGGAAGGGGTCGTCCTTGGTCGTGCCGCCGGCCTTGATGGCCGCCTGACGGCCGAGCCGGGGCCGGCGTGGGCCGCCGCGGCGGGGGCGCTCGGAGCCGGAGCCGCGGCCGTAGTACTGCTCGAGGTAGTGCTGGCCGACCATGAGGATCGACGTGATGAGCAGGTACCAGAACGCCGACACCACGAGCAGCGGGATCGGCATGAAGATGCGGTTGCCGATCGCGTTGGTCGCGAACGTGAGGTCCAGGGTGAACGGCACGGCGAGCACGAGCGACGTGGTCTTGAGCATCGAGATCGTCTCGTTGCCCGTCGGCGGCACGATCACGCGCATCGCCTGAGGGATGACGATCCGGCGCAGGATGGTCGACTCCTTCATGCCGAGCGCGCGGGCCGCCTCCTCCTGGCCCTTGTCGACCGAGCCGAGGCCGGCCCGCACGATCTCCGCGAGGTAGGCCGCCTCGTTGAGCCCCAGACCCAGCAGCGCCGCCCAGAACGCGGTGATGACGGTCGCCGTGTCGAACGTGAGGAACTCCGGGCCGAACGGGATGCCGAGGCTGAGCTTCGGGTACAGCACCGAGATGAGCCCCCAGAACACCAGCTGCGTGTAGACCGGGGTGCCGCGGAACAGCCAGATGTAGAACCAGCTGACCGACTGCAGGACCGGGTTGTCGGAGCGGCGCATGATCGCGAGCGCGATCGCGAGCACCACGCCGATGAGCATCGAGCCGAACGTCAGCACGAGCGTCCAGCCCACGCCGCGGATCACCGTGACGTCGCGGACATACGTGAAGAACACGTCCCAGTGGAAGTTCGGGTTGGTCACCAGCCCGTGCACGGCCATCGCGGCCAGCACGGCGAGGATCGCGGCGGCGATCCAGCGGCCGGGGCGCGGGACGGGGCGGGCGTGGATGCGGTTCGGGACCGGGTCGTGGCCGGTGGCGCTCATCGCTCTCTCCAGGTGTCGTACGCGAGGCGACCGGCGCATCGTCCTCCGTGGGAGGGACGATGCGCCGGCCGACGCCGCTTAGGAGGCCGGGTTGACCTCGGCGGTGGTGAGCATGTCGTCGGACGCGCCCCAGCCGTCGAGGATCTCCTTCAGGGTGCCATCGTCCATGAGGCCCTGCAGGGCGGTGGCGATCGCCTGGGTGGTCGCCGAGCCCTGCGCGGTGACGATGCCCTGCGACGCGGTCGCGAAGGCGTCGCCGAGCTGCTCGAGCTGGCCGCCGGTCTGGGTCACGGCGTAGCCGATGATCGGCGAGTCCGCGAACAGGACGTCCGCCTTGCCGCCCACCACGTTGGTCGCGGCGTCGGCCTGCGAGTCGTAGTTGAGGACGGTGAGCGCGTCGCCGCCCGCGTCCTTGCAGTCGGCGGCCATCTGGTTGGCCTCGTCCTGCTGGACGGTGCCGGTCTGGACGGCGACCGTGGTGCCGCACAGGTCGGAGGCGTCGACGCCCTGGGGGTTGCCGGCCTGGACGGCGTAGGCCTCGCCAACGCTGAGGTAGCTGGTCATGTCGGCGACCTGCTCGCGCTCGGGCGTGATGGTGAAGGAGCTGATGCCCGCGTCGTACTTGGAGCCGATCGAGGGGATGATCGAGTCGAACGCGGCGGACTCGATCTGCGCGTCGAGGCCGAGCGCGGCTGCGATGGCCTCCGAGATCTCGACGTCGTAGCCCACGGGGGTCTGGCCGTCGGCGGCCAGGAACTCGGCGGGCGCGTAGGTGGTCTCCATGGCGACGCGGAGCGTGCCGCGGTCCTTGATGTCCTGCGGCAGGAGCGCGACGGCCGCGTCGTTGACGGCGACGGTGCTCGGGTCGAAGCTCGCGGCCGCCTGCGCGGTCGCGCCGGCGGAGGTGCCGGTGCTCGAGCCGGTCTCCTGCGAGGCGTAGGTGCAGGCGGACAGGGACACGGCGGTCATCGCGGCGATCGCGACGAGGGCAGGCTTGCGCATGGATGCTCCTTCGAGGGTGTGAGGGCGCATGGCTCCGCGGGTCCGGGTGGGGACTCCCAGCAGGTCATGCATCGCTATGCATCATTATGCATGATCGTGGATGGTCACGGTGACATCGGGGCCGTTCACGCCGCCTACCAGGGGCGTCGCTCAGTCGGGGATGCGGGTGTCCTCGCCGCCCTCGGGCATGTGGTCGTTCTCGGGCCGGCGCGCGAGGATCGCGATCGACACCCCGAGGCCGCCCCACACCAGCACGATCGAGACCGTGAGCAGCGCGATGGCGGAGCCGTTCATGAGCGCCCCCTCGGGTCGTAGTCCTCGGTGTGGCGCTCCCCCACGTCGGCGGGCAGGTTGAGCTGCTCGCGCGAGGGCCACGGATGGAAGCGGGAGATATCGCGTCGCCACTTGAGGAACGGCATCAGGAACGCCACGAGGGCGAGGAACACCACGGTGCCCCATCCGAAGACCACGAGGTACCAGGTCGGGTAGCCGCCATAGCCGTCGATGGCGAGCGTGACGGCCTTGTCGACGAACATGTAGATGAGCAGCAGCGCGACGGCGCTCACGAGCCACAGCCACGCCCGGCCAGGACGCAGCGTGGACACGGCCGCGAGGTGGCGCTCGAGCTCGTGGCCGCGCCGGCCGAGCCACACGGCGGCGGCGATCATGGTGATCGCGCCCGCCACGATGCCGAGTTGGTTGGACCAGTTGTCGACCGTGTCGAGGAGGTACAGGCCCGTGGTGGTGCCGAATCCGACGATCGACAGCACCGCGCTGGTGCCGCCCACGAGGACGGCCGCGGTGCGGGGCTTGAGGCCCAGCTTGTCCTGCAGCGCCGCGGACACCACCTGCAGCACCGACACGAGCGATGTCAGCCCCGCGAGGACCAGCGACGCGAAGAACAGGGCGCCGAAGAACGCGCCGCCGGGCATCTCCGCGATGGTGGCGGGGAACGTGACGAAGGACAGGAACGGCCCCGCGATGCCGTCGAGCTCGCCCACGCCGACGCCCTCGCGGTGCGCGAGGAACCCGAGCGTCGCGAACACCCCGATGCCCGCGAGGAGCTCGAACGAGCTGTTGCCGAACGCGACCACCAGGCCCGGCGCGGTGAGGTTCGAGCGGCGACGCCGGTACGAGGCGTAGGTGATCATGATCCCGTAGGCCAGCGACAGCGAGAAGAAGATCTGCCCGTAGGCGGCGATCCACACCTGCGGGTCCTTGAGCGCGGCGAAGTCCGGGGTGAACAGCGCGTCGAGGCCGTCGGCCGCGCCGTCGAGGAACAGCGCGCGGACCACGATGACGAGGAACGTGGCGACGAGCACCGGGATGCCCACGATGTTGAGCCGCTCGACGCCCTTGTGCAGCCCGAGCGCGAGGATGACGATCGTGACGGCCCACATCGCGACCAGCGGGATGATGACCTTCGGCACGAAGCTGGTGCTGAACGTCCCCGCCTCCCCCAGCTGCAGGTAGTCGGACGTGAAGAAGCCCGCCGGGTCGTCCTTGTACGCGAGGGAGAAGCTGAAGAAGAAGTAGCTGAGCGCCCACGCGAGGATCGCCGTGTAGTACAGCCCGATGACGAAGCAGATGGCCACGTGCAGCCAGCCCACGCCCTCCGCGTGGCGGTGCACGCGCTTCATGGCCAGCGGCGGCGAGCCGCGGAACCGGTGGCCGATCGCGTGCTCGAGGAAGAGGATCGGGATGCCCGCCGTCAGCAGGGCGACGAGGTACGGGATCATGAAGGCGCCGCCGCCGTGCTCGTACGCCTGGCCCGGGAAGCGCCAGATGTTGCCGAGGCCGACGGCGGAGCCGATCGCGGCGAGGATGAACGCGGTCTGGCCGGACCAGTGCTCGCGCTTCTCGTGGGTGGGAGGCGGCGGGGCCGCCTCGGTGGGGTGCTCGGCCATGGTTGTCTCCCCTCTCCGGCTCACGCTAAACCGCGGGCGCGCATCGTGCCTGGTGAGCGGGGACGATGCGGCGTGCCACCATGGCGCCATGGACACCGGCCTGATCCGGGCGGCGGGCGCGGAGCTGCGCTACCGCCGTCTCCCGCGCGACGGCGCGCGCACCCTGCTCCTCCTGCACGGCATCACCGACGGCGCGGCCGCATGGTCCCGCGTCGCCGATGCCCTCGCTCCCGGCTACGACCTGGTCATGCCCGACGCGCGGGGCCACGGCGGCTCGAGCCGGGTCGACGCCGCGCCCGACGTCGCCACGTTGGCCGCCGACGCCGCCGCGGTGCTCGACGCGTTGAGCCTGGGTCCGGTGCTGGTGTGGGGCCATTCCATGGGCGCGGAGACGGCGGCCGCGCTGGCCGCCTCGCGCCCGGACCTGGTGGCCGCCGCCGTGCTCGAGGACCCGCCGTTCGGCCGCACCGAGGCGGCGGAGCAGGACGGCCCGGACCCGCACCTCGACGGCTTCGCCGCGCTGCTCGCGGACATGCGGTCGATGAGCGAGGGCGAGCGCCTTGCCGTCGCCACGCGCCAGAACCCCACGTGGGACGCGGCCGAGAACGAGGCCTGGGCGGCGACCAAGGCGCAATTCGACCCGACCATGCTGGCGCTGCTCGCGCGTGGCCTCGGGCTGGGCTGGCGGCACCGCCTCGCGGCGATGCGCTGCCCCGTTCTGCTCGTCACGGGCGACCCGGAGCTCGGGGCGATCGTCACGCCGGAGATCGCGGCGGCGGCGCTCGAGGCGCTGCCCGACGGGAGGGCCGTGCGGATCGCGGGCGCGGGGCACAGCATCCATCGCGACCGGTTCGACCAGACCCTCGCGCACGTGCTCGCGTTCCTCGCGGAGGCGGCACCGGGCCGCTGAAGGCCTGCCGGGCGGCGCATCGTCCCTGGAATCCCTCCCGTCGCCCGCGGTCCGGCGCTAGTCTCGGGCCAAGGCGATCTTCAGGAGGCACGACCATGGCCGGACCGACCAAGGCGCAGATCGAGGCGCGGCTCGCCGAGCTCGAGGCCGAGAACGCCCGGCTGCGCGAGACGGTGGCCGCCGCGATCGCCCCGGCGGACGCCGCATCGTCCCCCGTCGCCGTCGCGACGCGCTCGCGTCACCGAGGACGGGCGTTCCTGGGGATCCTGCTGATCGTGCTCGGCACGATCGTGGCGCCGCTGGCCACCGTCGCGGGCTTCGCGGCACGCCAGGTGAGCGACACGGACGCGTTCGTGAGCACGCTCGCGCCGCTCGCCGAGGACCCGGCGGTGCAGGCGCTCATCGTGGACGAGGCCTCGAAGGCGATCGACAACGCGCTCGACACCGACGCGCTCGTCGAGGACCTGCTCAACTCCGTGATCGACACCAGCGCGACGCCGCGGCTCGAGAACGCGAAGGGCCTGCTGGGGCCGCTGCTCGCGGACCAGGCGCGCGTGGCGATCCGGTCCGCGCTCACGACCGTGGTCGAGTCCGACGCGTTCGCGACCGTGTGGGAGCAGTCGCTGCGGCTCACGCACCAGCAGCTCGTCGCGGTGATGGAGGCGGACGCGGACGGTGCCGTGTCCATCTCCGACTCCGGCGAGGTGTCCATCCAGCTGCAGCCGCTGATCGACCAGCTCAAGCCTGCGCTCGTGGACGCCGGCTTCACCCTCGCGAGCTCGATCCCCGAGGTGAACGCCTCGATCAAGGTCGCGGACGTGCCGGGCGTGGCGAAGGCGCGGCTGGGGTACTCGGTGCTCACCACGGTGGGCAACACGCTGCCGTGGGTGGCGCTGCTGCTCGTGATCGTCGGCGTGATCGTGCACCCGCGACGCCCGCGCGCGGTGATCGTCGCGGGCACGCTGATCCTCATCCTGGGGGCGGTGCTGGGATTCGCGATCGCACTCGGCGGGTCCGTGGTGGCCGCGGCCGTCGCGACCACCGTGCCGACCGCCGCCACCGCCGCGATCTACCACGCGCTCACCGGAGAGGTCGCGGCGGTCATGCTCGCCTACGCGGTGCTGGGCGTGATCCTCATCCTGGCCGGGGTGTTCTCGGGCGGGTCGTCGCTGGCGTCGGGCGCGCGCGGATCGGGGTCGTCGGTGCTGCGGCGCGGGACCATGCTGCTGGACCGCCGCGGGTGGCGTCCCGAGGGCCTCGGCGACGTGCTGCGCCGGATGGGCTGGCTGCTGTGGGTGTGGCTGGGGCTGCTGCTGTGGATCCTCGCCGCGACGCTGCGGCCGCTGTCCGTGTGGGACGTGGTGCTCGGAGGGGTGGTGCTCGCGCTCGGGGCGGCGGTCTTCTTCGTGCTGCGCGGGCCCGTGGACGATGCGGCGGCCTCCGCCGAGGACGAGGTCGCCGAGGCGGCCATCGTCGAGGACGAGCCTGCGATCTGACGCCTGCAAAGCGTCACGACCCTGCCTTGATTGCGGAGCTGGGACGGCCGTAAGCGACACGAACGTGGATGGTTGTCGCGCGCGCTTCACTCCGGCCCTGGCACCGCCGCGGCGCCGGCGCCATCCATACCCCGTCCGTATCTAGCATCTCGATCCTAGAATTGGCCGCGTGAAGACGATCACCATGACGGAGCTCAACCAGCGCATCTCCGCGATCACGCGTGAGATCGCGGAGACCGGCGAGCCCGTGCGCGTCACCAACCGCGGCAAGGTTGTCCTGCGCCTGATCCCCGAGCCCGTCGACGGCGCAAGCCCGATCGAGGCCCTGATCGCCGCCGGGCTCGCGACCGCGCCCACACGGGAGCGTCCGCGCTCCCGCCCGCGGGTCGAGCTCTCGGACGACGCGGATTCCGTGCTCAGCGAGCTCGATCGTGGCTGGTGACCGCACGTGGTACCTCGACACCTCCGTCGCGTTGCGCGTGATGCTCGGGCACGACGCGGGGGCGACCGCCTGGTACGCGTCGACCGAACCGGGCACGGTCGTGTCGTCGCGACTGCTCCACCTGGAGTGCGTCCGCGCTCTGCGCCGTGACGGCCTGGCCACGCGCGTCGCCGACGAGTTCGCCGCGGAGCTCGTCCTGCTCGGCGTCGACAGCGCCCTCGTCGCGGAGGCCGCGAGCATTCGTCCGCACGTCACGACCCTCGATGCCCTGCACCTGGCGTCGGCCATGCGCCTCGGAGCCGCCGCGACGACGATCGTGTCGCACGATCGGACGATGCTGACCGTCGGCGAGGCACTGGGCTTCGCGACCCACGATCCCGTCAGGGGCTGACGGCACCGGCCTGCACTCTCAGGACGCGCCGTCGCCACGGACGTAGAGCGCATGGAACTCCAGGATCTGCGCGACCGTCGCTGGGTTCCGGGTCTCCATGGCGATCTCGCGCGTGCCCAGACGCACGCCTCCCTCCACGAAGTTGTGCGACCCCGTGAGCGCCGTACGGGCGCCATCCTCGCCGAAGAAGACCATCACCTTGGCGTGCAGGTAGTGCTTGCTCGTGTACATCGAGCGATGGCGGGTCCACAGCATCGAGGAGGTGATGAGGGCGCGGTTCACGGGGCTGGCGTTGCGCGGCGGGTTGAACCACAGCTCGTGGTCTCGTTCGCTGATGACCTTGCCCAGCTCCCCGGTCGGGCAGTACTGGGAGACGAGCAGCACGCGCTCCGCCCGCCGCGCCAGCTCGAGCGCCCGGCGGTAGATGATGGAGTCGCCGGGGATGCCCCCGTCCACCAGCACCCGGTCGGTGCCGTACGGCAGCTCGAGCGACTCGTGCCCGCGCTCGTGGTGGTTCATGTGCCGGATCTGGTGGTAGACCGTCTCGAGGTCGTCGGCCAGCCGCGGGTCGGCGATGCGGAGCATGAAATCGGTGTTCTCGATGCCCTTGCGGTCCAGGTTCACCCCGCCGAAGGCGTACGCAACGTCGTCCACCACGCAGAACTTCGTATGCGTCCGGCCCCGCCACGGGAGACCCTTCTCGCGGCCCAGCCAGGTGAAGCGCACGCCTTCGTGGGTGAGCCTCGAGGCCAATTGGTCGGAGGTGCGCCATGCCTTGGTGCGATAGCCGGTGGGCAGGAAGGTGCCGGCGGCGTCCGCGTAGGTGAAGACGTCCGCAGCGACCGACACGTCGACCCCACGCCTCGCGGCCCACACGAGCGCCTCGATGAGGTCGTCCGTGCGGTGGTCGTGCGCGATGGTCAACGTCGTCAGCAGCACGCGCCGCTTGGCGTCGTGGATGCGCCGGGTCGCGTCGGCGACGTAGTCCTCGGCCGGGAGCAGCTGGGGCGACGCAAGGCTGGCCCCGCGATCGTGAGGGTGCTCGCCGTGTGCGGGCGCCGATGCACTGGACAACAGATCCACGCTTCCTCGCTGTGCTGCCAGTCTATGGAGGCGAGGTGTGCGGCGGCGACGCGGGCGCGCGCCGATGGCCGGCACAGCCGGAGACGGGCGACGCGCCGGCCCGGGAACGCGGTCGGCGGCCGGCGGGGTGATCCGCCGGCCGCCGCATCGTGACTTCAGAGCGCGTTAGCGCAGCATTGCACCGAACTTCTCGGACGCCGCCGCGATGATCGCCTCGCGCACGGACAGCACCTCGTCGGCCGAGAGCGTGTGGTCCGCGTCGCGCATCTTCACGTTGATGGCCAAGGACTTCTTCCCAGACCCGATCTGCTCGCCCGTGTAGACGTCGAAGACGCGCGCGTCCTCGACCAGACCGTCACCCGCATCGATGACCGCGGAGACCAGGTCCCCAGCGGCCACGTCAGACGACACCACGAAAGCGAAGTCCTCCTTCGCCAGCACCTGCCCGGAGACGGGCGACGCAGTGACAAGGACGCCTTCAGATTCGGAGATCATCGGATCGAGCAGCAGCTCGAACGCCACCGAACGAGCCGGGAGGCCGAGGTTCTCGCACACCTTCGGGTGCAGCTCGCCCGCCCCGCCGACGATCTCGCCGTCGAGACGGTAGATCGCCACGCGGCCCGGGTGGAACGGAGCCGTCGACTGCCGCTCCCCCACCTCCGACGAGATCTCAAGCACCACGCCGCACGCGCGCTCGACCTTCTCGACCATCGCCATCGCGTCGGTCCAGCGCCACGGCGTGGCGTGGCCGTCCCAGCCGGCGGCGATCTTGTTGCCGGCCATGATGCCCGCGACGCGGCGCACCTGGCCCGGGATGGCCTTGTTGAGCGCCTCGACGTCGTCCGGCGTGATCGAGTCGCCCGAGTAGGTCGCCGGGATGGCGCCCACGAGGCGGCCCAGGTACGCGCGACCGGTCTCGTAGACCGCCACGTCCTGTGCACCGCGACCCAGGTTGACCTTCACCGCGTCCACCAGCGTCTCGATGAGCGCCGTGCGCAGCAGCGGCTGCTCCGCGCTCAGCGGGTTGGCCAGGCGGATGACGTCGCGACGAACATCATCAGAAGGCAGCAGACAGTCGTCGAGCCGCTGCGAGGAGATGAACGGGTAGGTCAGCACCTGCGTCAGCCCGGCCTCGGCCAGCGACCGCGCGACCGACTTCCGCACGATCTGCGAGTGCGTGTACCCACGCCCCGGGGGCGCCACGGGCAGCACCGACGGCAGGTTCTCGAAGCCGCGCAGGCGCGCGACCTCCTCCACCAGGTTGATGGGCGCCTCGAGGTCCGCGCGCCACGTCGGCGGCGTCACGATGAGCACGTCGCCGTCCTGCGTCACGGTGCACCCGACCTGCTCGAGCGAGGACACGACCTCGGACACCGGGTAGTCGACGCCCACGATGCGCGACGGATAGTCGGCATCCATCTCGATCGGAGAAACCGCGGGCACGTTGTTCACGTCCGTGAACACGTCCTCGATCACACCGCCGCCCAGCTCCGCGAGCAGGTTCGCCGCGCGCTGCACCGCCACGGGCGGCAGCGCGGTGTCCACGGCGCGCTCGAAGCGCCGCGAGGCCTCCGAGCCGAGCTTGTGACGGCGCGCCGTGCGCGCGATGGTGATCGGGTCGAAGTGCGCACCCTCGAGCAGCACGTCGACGGTCGAGGCGGACACCTCGGTCAGCGCGCCGCCCATGACGCCGGCGATGCCGATCGCGCGAGCGCCATGCCCACCATCAGAGTCCGTGATGAGCAGGTCCTCGCCGTGGAGCACGCGCGTCGCATCGTCCAGGGTGACGATGCTCTCCGCGGGCCGCGCACGACGCACCACGATCGGCGCGGTCACCGTCGCGAGGTCGTACGCGTGCAGCGGCTGGCCCAGCTCGAGCATGACGTAGTTGGTGACGTCCACCGCGAGCGAGATCGAGCGCATGCCCGCGCCCTCGAGGCGCTGCTTCATCCACGCGGGCACCGGCGCGTTCGGGTCGACACCGCGCACGATGCGCGCCACGAACCTGTCGCAGCCCACGTTGCCGCGCACGGGCGCCTCGTCCTCGATGAGCACGGGGAAGCCCTCACCGGCGGCCCCGGTCACCGGAATACCAGCGGGGTCGGTGAACGATGCGCCGGTCGCGTGCGCGTACTCGCGCGCCACGCCGCGGATCGAGAACGAGTAGCCGCGGTCGGGCGTGACGTTGATCTCGATGGTCTTCTGGTCGAGGCCGAGCAGCGGGATCGCGTCCTGGCCGGGCTCGAGCTCATCGGCCGAGAAGCCAAGGGAGGTGAGCACGATGATGCCCGAGTGGTCCTCGCCGAGCCCCAGCTCGCGCGCCGAGCAGATCATGCCGTCCGACCAGTGGCCGTACGTCTTACGCCCCGAGATCGGGAACGGCCCGGGCAGCGTCGCGCCCGGCAGCACCACGACCACCCAGTCGCCCTCGACGAAGTTGTGCGCACCGCACACGATGCCCTTCGACGACGGGTAGTCGACCTTGTTGTCGGGCTTGTGCCCCGGCCCCTCGGGGTCGTTGAAGGAGCCGACGTCGACGCGGCAGTAGTTGATGGTCTTGCCGTTGGACTGCTCCTCCTTGACCAACGACATGACGCGCCCGACAACCAAAGGCCCCTCGACGCCGGAGCCGTGGATGCCCTCCTCCTCGAGCCCGACCTTCGCGAGCGAGGTGACGATGTCCTCGGGGGTCGCGCCCTCCACCAGGGAGACGGACTCCGCGAGCCAGCTAAGCGGAATCTTCGGCATCAGATCTCCATCCCGAACTGCTGAGAGAAGCGCACGTCGCCCTCGACCATGTCGCGCATGTCGGTGACGCTGTGGCGGAACATCAGGGTGCGCTCGATCCCCATGCCGAACGCGAAGGCGGTGTACTTGGTCGGGTCGATCCCGGCGGCACGCAGCACGTTGGGGTGCGTCATGCCGCAGCCGCCCCACTCGATCCAGCCGGTGCCGCGGCAGGTGCGGCAGTCGGGGTCCGAGCCGCCGCACACGAAGCAGCGGAGGTCCATCTCGGCGGACGGCTCGGTGAAGGGGAAGAACGAGGGGCGCAGGCGCGTCACCGCGTCCGGCCCGAACAGCGACTTCGCGAAGTGGTCGAGCGTGCCCTTGAGGTGCGCCATCGTCAAACCGCGATCGATGGCCAGGCCCTCGATCTGGTGGAACACCGGGGTGTGGGTCGCGTCGAGCTCGTCCGTGCGGAACGTCTTGCCGGGGCACACGACGTAGATGCCGCGGCCCTCGTTCTCGAGCGAGTCACGCCTCTCCAAGGCAGCGCGCACCTGCACCGGCGAGGTGTGCGTCCTCATCAAGAGCCCCGACGACGGCGGGTCGATGAAGAACGTGTCCTGCATCTCGCGCGCCGGGTGGTCGGGATCGAAGTTGAGGGCGTCGAAGTTGAACCACTCCGCCTCCATCTCGGGTCCCTCGGCGACCTCCCAGCCCATGGAGACGAACACGTCGCACATGCGCTCCTGCATCGTCTCGAGCGGGTGCCGCGCACCCACGAGAGCGCGCGAGACGGGAAGCGTGACGTCCACGGCCTCCTCGACCAGCACGCGCGCGTCGCGCTCGGCCTCGAGCTCGGCGGTGCGGGCGGCAAGGGCGCGGCCGATCGCGGCACGCGCGCCGCCCATCGTCTTGCCGGCCTGCGCCTTCTCCTCGGGCGTGAGGCCGCCGATGAGCTTGTTCGCGAGCGTGAGCGCGGCCTTGTCGCCGGTGGCGGCGAGGCGGGCCTCCTTCAGCTCGTCCAGGGAGGTGGCCGCCGCGAACGAGGCGAGCGCCTCGGCGACGGCCGCGTCGACGCCTGCGACGTCGAGCGGGGAGAGTTCAGTCATGGGTGGCCCTTCACAGCCTCGAAAACAACCGGTGGAAGTCTAGCGGGGCGCACGGGCGGGCCGGCGGTGGACGATGCGGTCCTCGCCTGGGGCGTCCGGGCGCGAGTCAGGCCCGGAGGGTCTCTCCGGGCCTAGGTAAACAGGCGGGTGCGGCGCATCGTGCTACCAGGTTAGCCCGATGACGGTGAGAAGCAACGCCATGATCGCCGTCGTGACGATCGGCATGGCGACGCGGAAGCCGACGGGCACCTGGGGGTTCTTCACGAGCAGCACGTTCGTGAGGAACATGAACACCGCGAGGAACGGGCCCAGGTAACCGAACACGATGAGCAGCAGCGGCGCGAACATCGCGACCTTCGCGGCGGTCGGCACGTGCGCGCCCATCTTCAGCACCGGGGTGCCGTCGAGGTACAGCGTCTGGAACCCGGGGATGATGCCGTTGGACGACAGCTTCGCGGTGGAGCCGTTGCGCAGCGGGATGGACCAGCGGCTCTTCGACCGCTTGACGATCTCGCCGCCGATGCGGACCTTGTAGAGCAGACCCAGCACGCCCTCGACCTCGACGGTGCCGCGGGCACCAGGGATGTCGAGCCGACGCGTGTTGTCCATGGGACCTCCTCAGTTGCCGGGAAGGCTACCAGCCGGCGACAGGCCCTCCGGCGCATCGTCCCCGGGCGCGTGCGTCCCGGCGCCGTGGCCGAACGCGTAGGTGCGGCCCTTGCGCACGCGCTTGCCGGACACGAGCGCCTCGTCGGCGGCGGACTGGAGCGTGGCGAGGTCGTGGCCCGCGGCCGTGGTGGTCGCGAAGCCCGCGGTCGCGCCCGCGCCGCAGCCGCCGGCGAAGGACTCGCGGATGGCGAGGGCGACGTCGTCGCGCAGGCGGCGCGCGACCTCGACCGGGGAGCCGCGCTCGCCCAGGCGCATGAGCACGATGAACTCGTCGCCGCCGATGCGCGCGGCGATGTCGCGGCTACGCACCGTCTCGTTGAGGACGTCGCCGACAGCCGCGAGGACCACGTCCCCGGCGTCGTGCCCGTGCTCGTCGTTGACCCGTTTGAAGTCGTCGAGGTCGAGCGCGATGAGGACCACCGCCTCGCCGTCGCGCTGCGCCGACCGCAGGATCGCGCGGCCACGGCGGGCGTACTCGTAGCGGTTGGCGAGGCCGGTCAGCGCGTCGGTCTGGGCGTGCTCGCGCATGCGGCGGATGGGGCGCCACAGCTGCAGCGCGAGGCCGGCCGCCACCACCACCATGAGGACCGAGAAGCTGGTGACCCAGTAGGCCGCGCGCTTGAAACCGCTGACCGCGGGGGCGAGATCGGAGGCGCTGGCGTCGAGGTGGAGCACCCAGTCGAGCCCGGTGGCGGGGTCCATGGTGCGCTCGAGGCTCACGGTGTCGCCGTGGGCGCGGATCGCGCTGGAGCTCGCGATCGCGCTGGGCGCAGCGGTGGGGATGCCGAGGTCGGACGCGTCGGGCACGCCGTCGAGCTGCGCCTGCAGGCGGTGGAGGGTCGCGCGCTGGCCAGCCGGGGCGGCGACCACCTTGCCGTCGCCCGTGAGGATGAAGGCGTGCGCGTCGGAGCCGATCGGGATGTCCTCGAGGAGGCTGCCGAGGCGGTCGAGGTCCAGGTCGGCGCCGACGACGGCCACCGCGGCGCCCGCGGGGTCGCGGACCGCGAGGACCGGCGAGACGACGATCTCGTCGGTGCGCGACGAGATGTACGGGTCCGTCCAGGCGACCGCGGTCGAGCCCAGGGCCCGCTGGTACCAGGGCCGGGACGTGGGGTCGTAGGCGGTGGACCCGTCGGTGCGGTCGGTCTCGTCGAGCTCGGCGTCGTACTCCACGCGCGTGATGGCGGCGCCGCCGGCGGCGGGGTCGGGCGTGACCTCGACGAGCGAGTAGCCGTCGGGCGCGGTCGCGAGGGAGACCAGGTGGCCGTCCGGCTCGGCGACGAAGATGCTGCCGACCGCGGGCTCGCGGTCGAGGCGGTCCGCGAGGGCGCGCAGCAGCTCGTCGTCGGTGGGGAGCGTGCCGTCGCGGCGGATCTCGGACGCGGTGCCCTCGACCACGTCGGAGGCGGCGCCCGCGAAGGTCGCGACGCGCTCGGACATGAGGTCGCCGACGTAGGTGTACGTATCCTCCGCGGCGGCGGACAGGGTGCGGTCGGCGATGACGGCGCTCAGCACCGACGCGACCATCTGGATCACCAGGACCGCCGCGACCATGACGACCGCGGCGACGACGCCGCGCGATCGCGCCATGCGCAGCCTCAGCCGTCCCCTTGTCACGGCACCATTGTCCGTGGTCCGCACGCGTGTCGGGGCTCGCGGCGGGGTGGTCTTCGTCACAGGGTGCCGAGGTTCTGTCCACCCTGCGAGACGGGTTCCTCCCCTGGTGGGGCGCCGATCGCCCGGTTATCCCCAGGCTGGCCTGTGGAGAATGTCCGGATTGCCGGCGGTTGCCCGAGCGGGCGTCAGGCCCGTTGGGCGGTCGCCGACGCGTACAGGCAAACGGCGGCGGCGGTGCCGAGGTTGAGGCTCTCGGCGTGGCCGTGGATCGGGATGCGCACCACGGCGTCGACGAGGTCGAGCTCCTCGGGGCGCAGGCCCCAGGCCTCGTTGCCGAACACCCACGCGGTGCGTCCGGCGAGCGACTCCGAGCCGCCCGCGCCCGAGCCGGAGCCGGCGTCGCCCAGGAGGTCCTCGCCCGATCCGTCGGCGGCCAGCACGGTGAGCCCGGCGGCACCGAGCGCGGCCACCGCCTCGGCCAGCGGCGCGCGCGCCACGGGAAGATGGAACAGGGATCCCGCCGTGGAGCGGATCACCTTGGGGTTGCCGGGGTCGACCGACTCGCCGGCGAGCACCACGGCGTCGGCGCCCGCCGCATCGGCCACGCGGATCACGGTGCCCGCGTTGCCGGGGTCACGCACGTTCGACAGGACGGCGACCAGACGCGGCGCGGCCGCCACGACGTCGTCGAGCGACGTGCCGGTGGACTCGACGACCGCGACGACGCCCTGGGCGTCGGCGCTCATGGCCTCGAGCACCGCATCGGTGCCGACGTGGACGTACAGCCCGGCGGCGAGCGCCTCCGAGGCGATCTCGGGGTAGCGCAGCGCCGCGTCGGGCGACAGGTAGACGTCGCGCACGCGGTCGGCGGCGAACCGCACCGCCTCGCGCACCGCCTGCGGTCCCTCGACGAGCCACACGCCCGCCCGGGAACGCGCGGAACGCCCCGCCAGGGCCGCGACTCTCTTGACCCGTTCGGCCTTCGGATTCGAAAGCGTCACGGTGAGGTCAGCAGGCCCGGCGGGGCGTTCCGTCATGCGGGTGATCCCTTGAGGAGGACGTCTTACGCGGCGGGCGCGTTGACGTCGGCGGGGAGCGCCTTCTTCGAGGTCTCGACCAGGGTCGCGAACGCGGCCTCGTCGTTCACCGCGAGCTCGGCGAGCATGCGGCGGTCGACCTCGATGCCAGCGGCCTTGAGGCCCTGGATGAAGCGGTTGTAGGTCATGCCGTTCGCACGGGCCGCAGCGTTGATGCGCTGGATCCAGAGCTTGCGGAAGTCGCCCTTGCGCTTGCGGCGGTCGTTGTACGAGTAGACGAGGGAGTGGGTGACCTGCTCCTTCGCCTTCCGGTAGAGGCGCGAACGCTGACCGCGGTAACCCGCGGCGCGCTCGAGGGTAGTACGGCGCTTCTTCTGGGCGTTGACCGCCCGCTTGACGCGTGCCATTTCAGTTCTCCTAAAGGTACGTGTGTGGGGGCGGGGCTTACTTGCCCAGCAGCTTCTTGATCTTCTTCGAGTCGGCGTCCGACAGGATCTGGTCCTGGGCCACGCGGCGCTTGCGCGAGGAGTGCTTCTCCTCGAACTTGTGGACGTTCATCGCCGAGGCGTGCTTCACCTTGCCGGTGCCGGTGAGCTTGAAGCGCTTCTTGGCACCCGAGTGGGTCTTGTTCTTGGGCATTGCTGCCTCTCCTTCTAGGTCTGGCTGGGCCCCGGTGGAGCCCAGCACGGATCACGGGCGACCAGCGCCCGAAGCCTGTGTGCGTCTCGCGACGTCTACTCGGCCGCCGACTCCTCGACGGCCTCGGCGACCTCGTCGGTCACCTCGGGTGCCTCGTCGGCCACCTCGGCACCCTTCGGCGCCTTGCGGTCCTTCTCGTCGCGCGCGGCCTGCTCGGCGGCCTTGCGCTCCTCGCGGACCTTGCGCTGCTCCTCCTTGGCCTCCGCCTTCTTCTTCAGCGGACCCAGGACGAGCGACATGTTGCGCCCCTCGTGGCTCGGCGCGTTCTCGACCACGCCGTACTCCTGGAGCTCCTCCGCGAGCTTCATCAGCAGGCGTCGGCCCATCTCGGGACGGGACTGCTCACGGCCACGGAACATGATCGTGACCTTGACCTTGTCGCCACCCTTGAGGAACCGGACGACGTGACCCTTCTTGGTCTCGTAGTCGTGCTCGTCGATCTTGAGACGGAACCGCATCTCCTTGATCTCGGTGTTCGCCTGATTGCGACGTGCCTCGCGCGCCTTGACCGCAGCCTCGTACTTGAACTTGCCGTAGTCCATGAGCTTGACGACGGGAGGACGCGAGTTGGGCGCCACCTCGACCAGGTCGAGCTCGGCGTCCTGCGCCAGACGGAGGGCATCCTCGATGCGGACGATGCCGACCTGCTCGCCCTTCGGACCGACCAGGCGGACCTCGGGGACTCGGATGCGCTCGTTGATGCGCGGCTCGTTGATAGCGGCTCCTTCTCGTTGCTGACGTGTGCGACCTCCCGGCCGGCGCCCTGCCCCCAGAAACGGGAAAAGGCCCCTGCCCGAAACACGAGCAGAGGCCACCGGAGGCACGGAACACCCCACCGCGAAACCTCGCGGCGAAGGCCGTGACCGAGACCCTGGTCCTTGACGGTCCGAGGGTGGGAGGTGGACTCCACTTGCGTGTTGCGACGTCTGCCGCAACCGGTCGATGCACCAGAATAGCAAGCATGTGCCCAGAAGACCAGGAAGCAGGTCCCGGCATGCCCGCCGGTGCCGCAGACATGCCCCCTCCGACGGACGATGCGGGGGTCGCCGAGGCGGCCCGTGACATCGCCGAGGTGAGCGCGGTGGAACTTATCACGACCGTGAGCGTTCATCTTCTCAGCGCGGCCGCACTGCGGTGCGGGCTGGCGGAGGACGGCGAGAAGCACCAGGACCTCGACGAGGCGCGGACGATCATCAACGCCCTCGCGGGGCTCGTCACCGCCGCTGCCCCGGACCTCGGCGACACGCATGCGCGCGCGCTTCGTGACGGTTTGCGAAGCGTACAGTTGGCATTCCGGGAGGCCTCGGCGATCCCGGACCGGCCCGGGGAGGGACCCGGCGAGAAGTACACGGGGGCGGTCACGTAGTGGCGAATGGGGAGGACGTCCGGCGCGGAGCCGATCTCGGCAGCCGCGCCGGTTCGCTGAGCGCGTCCACAGGGACCGCCACCAGCCCCCCGCGGACGCGCCTCCCCTTCTACCCCGTCACCGAGCCGACTCCCCACGACGTCGTCGACACCGACGAGATCCCGGTGGTCGGCGGCGCGGCCGTCGCGGAGCCCCGCAAGGGGCGCTCCTCGCGCGCCGCGGGCGTCGACGAGACCCACCGGTTCGGCGAGGACGACGACGCCGACCCCATGGTGGCCCCCGACGGCGCCGAGGCCGCCGACGACGAGCCCTTCGCCGCCCATCCGCCGCGCCCCGTCGGCCTCATCATCGTGGTCGCGATGATGACCGTCACGCTGCTCGCCGCGGCCGCGCTCATCGCCTACCTGTGGCGCGTCTCCGACGCGTGGGAGGTGCGGGTCGCCGAGCTCACCGAGGTGGGCCACAGCCTCGGCACCGACCTCACCGCCGAGCGCGACACGCTCGCCGCGACGCAGCAGCAGCTCGACCTCGTCACGCAGCAGCTGTCGGCCTCGAAGGACACGGTGAGCCGCCTCCAGGCCGAGAACGCGCAGTGGGGCGACGACGCCGCCTACGCGCAGGAGCAGATCGACGGCCTCCAGTCGATCATCACCTCGGCGTCCTCCGTCGCGAGCTCCCTGAGCCGCTGCGTCGAGGGCCACGAGAAGCTCGTCGACTACCTGCGCTCCCCGGACGACTTCGACAAGAAGGAGATCCGCGCGTACGAGAAGAGCGTCGACGAGCTGTGCGCGGCCGCCACCGCGGCGAACGTCTCCTTCCAGCAGTCGGTGGCGGGATGAGCCGAGCGCGTACCGCCGGCGCCGCGCTCGCCGCCACCCTGGCGCTCGCCCTCGCGGGCTGCGCCACCCTGCCCCAGGCCCCGGGCGCGATGCCCGACGACTTCGTCCCCGCATCGTCCGCCTCGCCGGGCGACGGCCCCGGCGCCCTGTCCCCCGACGGCTTCACGGCCGCCCAGCGCATGACGGTGCGCGTGCGCAACGTCGGCTGCGGGTTCATCGCGACCGGCACCGGTTTCGCGCTCGACTCGCACACGCTGGTCACCAACCGGCACGTGGTCGACGACGCCAAGCGCATCACCGTGACCACCTACGACGGGCGCTCGATCGCGGCGACGGCCGCGACCACCACCGCGGTCGCCGACATCGCGATCGTCACCACCGAGGAGTCGCTGGGCTCGGCCTTCGCGGTGCGCGCCGACGCGGACCCCGCGGAGGGCGACGTCATCACGGTGGTCGGGTACCCGAACGGCGGGCGCCTCACCACCTCGACGGGCGTGGTGCTCGGCACCACGAGCGACCCGCTGGGCGGCGCCGTCGGCACCGTGCTCGCGACGAGCGCGAAGGTGTCGCAGGGGTCCTCGGGATCGCCGGTCCTCGACGAGGAGGGCCACGTCGTGGGCGTCATCTACGCCAAGAACTTCTCGGACCAGAGCTTCATCGTGCCCATCTCCACGCTCAACACGCTGCTGAGCGAGGCCTCGCTGTTCGTGCCGGAGGCGTCCTGCGTGAGCACCAACGCGGGGGCGCGGTGACCGAGGGGCCCGTCGAGCCCCCGGCGGCGCCCGCGGCGCCTCGCCGCCGGCGCGGGCTCGCGATCGGCCTCGCCCTCGCCCTCGTCGCCGTGGTCGCGCTCGCGGTGCCGCTCGCGCTGCTCGCGACGGCTCGCTCCACGTGGGAGGGCCAGAACGCCGACCTGCGGGGCCGCGTGCGGTCGCTCACCGACCAGGTGTCGGACCAGAACACGCGCCTGGCCAGCCTCGAGCAGACGCGCGCCGAGCTCGCCGCGCTGAAGAAGGAGTACTCCTCCGCGGTGAACTCGGGCGCGCAGGGCACCGAGCTGGTGACGGAGCTCGAGGACATCGTCGACGCGTACCAGCGCTGCGTCGACGCCCAGCAGGAGCACTTCGACGTCCTGCGGCACCCGGACCGCTACATCGCGTCGAGCGTCGACGCATCGGAGTCCTCGATCGTCGACTACTGCGACAAGGTGCATGCCGCGTACGACGCCTTCCAGGCCAAGCATGGGTGAGCCGAGGGCGGCGCGCACCGGCCTGATCGCCGCTCTCGCCGCCCTCGCGCTCGCCGCGTGCGTGCCGCTGTCCCCGCCGCCGTACGCGACCCCGACGCCCGTCGCGGCCTCCTCCGCCGCATCGTCCGGGGACGGCTTCACCCACGCCGAACGGATCACGCTGCGCGTCTGGGCGACCACGTGCGACTCCTACCGCAACGGAACCGCGTGGATGCTGGACCGGACCCACGCCGTCACCAACCGGCACGTCGTGAAGGGTGCGACCGACCTCGAGCTGACCGACTACCAGGGGCGTCACTACCACGCCACCACGGCCGCCTACTCGACGAGCGACGACCTGGCGCTCATCACGATCGACGGCACCTTCCCCGACGCCGCGACGATCGCGACCGACGAGCCCTCCCCGGGCGACGACCTCACGGTGACCGGCTACGCGCTCGGCGGGCCGCTCGCCTCCGTCACGGGGCCGTACGTCGGGCTGCGAGACGACGAGCTCGACCCGGGAGGACCGCAGATCTACTACCTGCGGGTGCTCGCCAAGGAGGGCAACTCGGGCTCCCCCGTCACGGACGCCGCGGGCGATGTCGTGGGCGTGGTGTTCTCGTCCGACTCGCACGAGTACGCGGGCGCGGTCACGCTGCCGCGCCTCGAGGCGTTCCTCGCGGACGAGGCGCGGCTCACCGAGGTGCGCGCCGCCTGCTGAGCGGCGCGGCGAGCGCCGGGTTCAGGCCTGCGCGAGCCGCAGCTCGAGGCTGTCGATGCGCTGGGCCACCACGGCCGCGCGCGCGAGCTGCGCCTGCACGCGCTCGAGGATCGCGTCGAGCTCCGGCTGCGTGAGGCCCGGGACGAGGCGCAGGACCACGGCGACCTCGGCGCCACGGCCGGGCACCGCGTCGACGCCGCGCAGCAACTCGTCGAGCGCGACGGCCTCCTGGACGGCCGCGCGGACGTCCTCCGCCACGGTGCCGTCGACTACCGCGGGGCGCCACGGCTCTCCCTGGCCGAGCGCCCAGACGGCCGGGCGCGGGATGAGCACCGTCTCCATGCCGGGATTGAGCACGAGCGCGCTCCAGCCCTCGGCGACCGCGGCGAGCGCCGCGCGCGGGCCCTCCGCCGGGATGGGCCGGGCGCGGTCGCTCCACGCCTTGACCGCGTCCACGTCGGTGAAGATGGGCAGCGCGGTGCGGCCGTCGGGCATCTCGACGGCGACGACGCCGGTGGAGGCGACCTCGTCCTGCTCGAGCCCGTGCTTGCCGACCACGCGCTTCTCCCCCGACGCCATCACGGGGATGAGCACCCGCGCGTAGGCGAGCGCGTCGACCACGTCGGCCATCTCGGCCTTGCCGTGGGAGTAGCGGATCAGGGCCTGCGCGAGGCGCGCGTCCGCGCTGCCGTCGTCGTCGGAGAAGATCGACTCGGGGATCTCCTTCAGGGGCTCGTCCTCGCTCATGGGCCCAGCCTACGGCCCGCCGCCGACACCGTCAGGGACGGCCCGCCACGTCGAGCGCCTGCGGGAGCGTGAAGTTGCCGTGGTACAGCGCCTTGCCGACGATCGCGCCCTCGATGCCGATACCCGTGAGGGTGCGCAGCGCCGCGATGTCCTCGAGCGAGCTGATGCCGCCGCTCGCCACCACGGGCGCGTCGGTGGCCTCGCACACCTGGGTGAGCAGCTCGAGGTTGGGGCCCGAGAGCATGCCGTCCTTCTTCACGTCGGTGACGACGTAGCGGGCGCAGCCGGCGGCGTCGAGGCGCGCGAGCACCTCCCACAGGTCGCCGCCCTCGCGGGTCCAGCCGCGGCCCGCGAGCGTGGTGCCGCGCACGTCGAGCCCGACCGCGATGCGGTCGCCGTGCCGGTCGATCGCGCGGGCGGTCCACTCGGGGTCCTCGAGCGCTGCCGTGCCCAGGTTGACGCGCGCGCAGCCGGTGGCGAGGGCGCGCTCGAGCGACTCGTCGTCGCGGATGCCGCCGCTCATCTCGACCTTGACGTCGACCGCCTTGACGACGCTCGCGAGGAGCTCCGCGTTGGAGCCACGCCCGAACGCCGCGTCGAGGTCCACCAGGTGGATCCACTCGGCGCCGCCGTTCACCCAGTCGAGCGCCGCGGCCAGCGGGTCGCCGTACGAGGTCTCGGAGCCGGCCTCGCCCTGCGTGAGGCGAACGGCCTGGCCGTCGGCGACGTCGACGGCGGGCAGGAGCTCGAGGCGGGGCGTTTCGGTCATGGTCTCGCTTTCGTGGGAGCGCGGCGTGCCAGGGAGCACGCTGTCATGGGGGCCGATGCGGCGGCCTCCAGGCTACCCGTCCCGGCGGGTGGGACGATGCGTCAGGAGCCCGCGACGGTGAACGTCGCCTCGGCGCCGCCGTAGTTCGCCTCGACCGGCAGGCCGGCGCCGTCGACGGTGACCAGGTAGGTGCCGGGCTTGAGGCCGGAGGTGTCGAGGACCGCCTCGCCGTCGCCGTGCACGAGCGTCAGGTCGACGGTCGCGACGTCGCGGAACACGGTCCCCGTCCGCGTCACGACGGCGGGGACCGTGCCCTGCGCCCACGCGGCGGCGCCGGGCTGGCCGGTGTCGTGGCACCCGTCGAGCGCCCGCGACAGCGCGATGGACACGGCCTCCCCCGGCGCGACCGCCTCCGGCGCGACCGAGAGCTCGGGTCCCACGCACGAGGCCGCCGCGCCCCCGGTGGCCGCGCAGCCCGCGAGCGGTACCGCGACGGCCAGCACCAGCATCGTCACCAGGGCTTTCATGCGCACAGCCTGGCACGCGCGCGGGGCACGGGTCTAGAGCGACTCGACCCAGTTGCGCAGCAGCTGGAGCCCGGCCTCGCCCGACTTCTCGGGGTGGAACTGGGTCGCGCTGAGCGGCCCATTCTCGACGGCCGCCACGAACCGGTCCGCGCCGGTGCCGGCACCCGCGGTCGACCACGTGACGAGCGGCGCCGCGAAGCGGCCCGTGTCCTCCGTGGTGCCCAGGGGGAACTCGCGCGCGCCGTACGAGTGCACGAAGTAGAACCGCTCGTCCTCGACGCCCGCGAACAGGCGTGAGCCCTCCGGCGGCTCGACGGGCGCCCAGCCCATGTTGGGCACCACGGGCGTCTGGAGCAGCTCGACGACGCCGGGCCACTGGTCGAGGCCCTCGGACTCGACGCCGTGCTCGACGCCGCGCTCGAACATCACCTGCATGCCCACGCAGATGCCCAGCACCGGGCGGCCGCCCGCGAGGCGGCGGCCGACGATCTGGTCGCCGCGCGCGTCGCGCAGCCCGTCCATGACGGCCGCGAACGCCCCCACGCCGGGCACCACGAGGCCGTCGGCATTCTCCGCGACGGCGCGGTCGGAGGTGAGCTCGACCCGCGCGCCCACGTGCTCGAGCGCGCGCGTGGCGGAGCGGACGTTGCCGAAGCCGTAGTCGAAGACGCAGACGAGCGGCGCCGTCATTCGCCCTGCCCCTTCTTGAGCGCCTTGGTCTCCCTGAGCAGCTCCCGGTACGCCTTGACGCGGCCGATGTCGGTCGAGTGGATCTTCTCGTCGTGCGTCTCGGCGACCTGGTCGAGCGTCTGCACGCCCGTGAGCAGCGACGTCACCACGCCGGGCGAGTCCGCGAGCACGAGCCCGGCGGGCAGCTCCTCCGCGACCGCGCCACCCTTCCACGACTGCACGCGCACGTTGCCGGCGCGGCTCTCCGCGAGGAGGAACTCCGATCCCTTGAGGAAGCCGGACACCGCCCGGGCGGACCGCTCCGCGGACTCGGGCGACGCATCGTCCAGGACCGCGACCGGGCCGCCCGAGGTCTCGAGCACGCGCCCGCGCACCTTCGTCAGCGCGCACAGCGCCGTGAGGAATCGGGGGCTGGGGATCGGCGTGAGCAGGAGGGCGACGTCGCTCACAGGGCCCCCTTGGTCGAGGGGATGCCCTGGACGCGGGCGTCCTTCTCCACCGCGAAGCGCAGCGCCCGCGCGAGCGCCTTGAACTGGGCCTCGACGATGTGGTGCGGGTCGCGGCCGGCGAGCACGCGCATGTGCACGCAGATGCCCGCGTGGTGGGCGATCGACTCGAGCGCGTGGCCCGTGAGCGAGCCCGCGAAGTTGCCGCCGATGAGGTGGGTGGCCTGGCCGACTGGCTCGCCCGTGTGCACGAAGTACGGGCGTCCGGACACGTCGACGACGCACTGGGCCAGCGCCTCGTCCAGCGGCACGAGCGCGTCGCCGAAGCGGGAGATGCCCGCCTTGTCGCCGAGGGCCTGCTTGAGCGCCTCGCCGATGCAGATCGCGACGTCCTCCACGGTGTGGTGGGAGTCGATGTGCACGTCGCCGGTCGCGCGGACCGTGAGGTCCATGAGCGAGTGCTTGCCGAGCGCGGTGAGCATGTGGTCGTAGAACGGCACGCCCGTCGAGATCTCGGTGCGGCCCGAGCCGTCGAGGTCGAGCTCGACCAGGACCGACGACTCGCTCGTGGCGCGCTCGATCCGACCGGTGCGGCCCGTGCGGGCCTGGGACTCGCTCATGCGGTGACCTCCAGCAGTGCGCCGCGGAACAGCGCCATCTCCTGCGGCGTGCCGATCGACACCCGCAGCCATCCCTCGGGGCCCGTCACGCGGATCAGGACGCCGCGCTCGAGCAGGCCCTGGAATACCCTCTCACGATCCTCGAACGGGCCGAACAGCGCGAAGTTCGCGTCGCTGTCCGCGACCGTGAAGCCCTGCTCGCGCAGCCACGCGACGGTCTCGTCGCGCTCGGCGCGGATCTCGTCGACCTGGGCCTGCAGCTCGCGGTGGTGGGCCAGCGCGGCGCGCGCGGTCGCCTGCGTGACCGCGCTGAGGTGGTACGGCAGGCGGACGATGCGCAGCGCGTCGATCACGTCCTCGTGCGCGGCGAGGTAGCCGACGCGGCCGCCCGCGAGCGCGAAGGCCTTCGACATGGTGCGGCTGACGGCGAGGTGCGGGTGCTCGGGCAGCAGCGTCGCGGCGCTCGGCACGCCCTTGCGACGGAACTCCGCGTACGCCTCGTCCACCACCACGAGGCAGCCGCCGGGGACGTCCGCGGCCGCCGCGAGCAGCGCCTCGACCTGGTCGAGCGGCAGCGCGGTGCCGGTGGGGTTGTTCGGGCTGGCGACGATCACCATGACCGGGTGGCGCTCACGGATCGCGGCGGCGGCGGCCTCGACGTCGAGCGTGAAGTCGTCGCGGCGCGGCAGGGTGACGTAGTCGGTGAGGGCGTCGCGCGCGTACTCGGGGTACATCGAGTAGGTGGGCGCGAAGCTCATCACCGTGCGGCCGGGGCCGCCGAAGGCCTGGTGCAGGTGCAGCATGACCTCGTTGGAGCCGTTGGCCGCCCAGATGTGGCGGGCCTCGAGGAAGTCGACGTGGCTCTCGGTCGCCAGGTAGGCGGCGAGGTCCTCGCGCAGGCCCAGGAAGTCGCGGTCCGGATACCGGTTGAGGCCCTCGGCGGCCTTGTGCACCGCCGCCGCGATCGCGTCGACGACGGCGTTCGGGGGCGCGTACGGGTTCTCGTTGACGTTGAGGCGGGCGGCGACCTCGAGCTGAGGGGCGCCGTAGGGCTCGAGCCCGGCCAGGTCGGGGCGGATCGGCAAGGTCATGGGGAGAGTCTAGAAGGCGCTCACACCTGCCCGGACAGCGTCATCACCAGGAGCGCGGCGTTGAGCGCGACGATGAGCGCCACGACGGTCCACGCGACCGCCTGCACGGCGCGCGTGTTGACGTGCTCCCCCATCACCGCGCGGTCCGACGTGAGGCGCACCAGCGGGATCGCCGCGAACGGGATGCCGAGGCTGAGCACCACCTGCGACACCACGAGCGCCCACGTCGGGTTCGCCCCCGCGCCGAGCACCACGAGCGCGGGCAGCAGCGTGAGCGTGCGGCGCAGCCACACCGGGATGTGGCGGTGCAGCAACCCGCCCATGATCGCCGAGCCCGCGTAGCAGCCGACCGAGGTCGAGGCGAGCCCCGAGGCGAGCAGGCCCACCGCGAACGCCCCGGCGATCCACGGCCCGAGCGCCGCCTCGATCGCGGCGTGCGCGCCCTCGATCGAGTCGGTGCCGCTGGCCCCGCGCAGGCTGCCCGCCGCGAGCAGCAGCATCGCGATGTTGACCGATCCCGCGATGACCAGCGACAGGCCGACGTCCCACTTCGTGGCGTGCAGCAGGCGGCGCAGCCGGCCCGCGTCGTGGCCGACGCCGTGGCGGTCGCGCGACAGCGAGCTGTGCAGGTAGATGACGTGCGGCATGACGGTCGCGCCGAGCATCGACGCGGCGAGCAGCACGGTGCCCGGGCCCTCGAAGCGGGGCACGAGGCCGCCCGCGGCGCCCGCCCAGTCGGTGTCGGACACCACGAGCCCGGCCATGAAGCCGATCGCGATCACCGCGAGGAGCGCCATGATGACCACCTCGAAGCGCCGCTGCCCGTGCCGGGTCTGCACGGCGAGCAGGCCGAGCGACACGAGGCCCACGATGAGCCCGCCGAGCACGAGCGGCAGGCCGAACAGCAGGTGCAGCGCGAGGGCGCCGCCGATCACCTCCGCGAGGTCGGTCATCGCCGCGACCACCTCGGCCTGCGCCCAGTACGCGAGGCGGCCGCGGCGCCCCAGGCGGTCGCGCAGCAGCTCGGGCATCGAGCGCCCCGTCACGAGGCCGAGCTTGGCCGACGTGTACTGGATCAGGACCGCCATGAGGTTCGACGCGACGAGGACCCACACGAGCAGGTAGCCGTACTCGGCGCCGGCGGTGAGGTTCGCGGCGACGTTGCCGGGGTCGACGTACGCGACGGCCGCCACGAACGCGGGGCCGATCAAGGTGACGATGCGCCGGACCGGTCCCCGCGCGCGTCCCGACCTCGCGCGGTTCCGCTCGACCACCGTGCTCGACACCCGTGCTCCGTCCGTCCGTGCGCGACGCCCCACGGGCGCCGTCGCTCGAAGTTAGGCTAGCCGAACTTTCGGCGCGCGTGGGCGGGACGGGCGCATCGTCCTCACGATGGACCGAGACCCCGTGGCGCGGGGGCATGCCGATCCGGCTTGTCGGACCCCCGCCCTACCATCGGGGGATGGTCGAGACCGTCCCCACCACCGCCGCAGCGCCCCTCCGTCTCGACGCGGAGGCGGCGCTGCGGCGCCTCGTGGGCCGCGACGACGCGGCGCTGCGCGAGGACCAGTGGACCGCGATCGAGGCCCTCGTGTCGCGCCGCGCGCGGGCCCTCGTGGTCCAGCGCACCGGCTGGGGAAAGTCGGCCGTCTACTTCGTCGCCACGCGCCTGCTGCGCGACCGCGGCGCCGGGCCCACCGTCATCGTGTCGCCGCTGCTCGCCCTGATGCGCGACCAGATCGCCGCGGCCGCGCGTGCCGGCATCCGCGCGGCCACGGTGAACTCCGCGAACGTCACCGAGTGGGAGGACGTCCACGCGGCCATCGCGCGCGGCGAGATCGACGTGCTGCTGTGCTCACCCGAGCGGCTCAACAACCCGGCCTTCCGGGACGAGGTGCTCCCCCGCCTCGCCGCCGACGCCGGCCTGGTGGTGATCGACGAGGCCCACTGCATCTCCGACTGGGGACATGACTTCCGCCCCGACTACCGGCGCATCCGTACCCTGCTCGCGGACCTGCCCGCCGACATCCCCGTGCTCGCGACCACGGCGACGGCGAACGCCCGCGTCACCGCCGACGTGGCCGAGCAGCTCGGCGTGACGGGCGACGACGCGGGCATGGAGGTGCTGGTGCTGCGCGGCGCTCTCGACCGCGAGTCCCTGCACCTCGCGGTCATGGAGCTCCCGGACCCCGCCGCCCGGGTGGCATGGCTCGCACAGTCGCTCGGGTCGATCGACGGCTCGGGCATCGTGTACTGCCTCACGGTCTCCGCCGCGGAGGAGGTCGCCTCACAGCTGCGGTCCGCCGGCCTGGAGGTCGCGTCGTACACCGGTCAGACCGACCCGGCGGAGCGCGAGCGGCTCGAGGGCGACCTCAAGGACAACCGCGTCAAGGCTCTGATCGCGACCTCCGCGCTCGGCATGGGCTTCGACAAGCCCGACCTCGCGTTCGTGGTCCACCTCGGCGCGCCGTCCTCGCCCATCGCGTACTACCAGCAGGTGGGGCGCGCGGGCCGCGGCGTGGACCGGGCGACGGTGGTGCTGCTGCCCGGGCGCGAGGATCGCGCGATCTGGGAGTGGTTCGGGTCGCAGGCCTTCCCTGCCGAGGAGACGGTGCGCACGACCTTGGCCGCTCTCTCCTCCGACGCTCCCACGTCGATCCCGGCCCTCGAGGCGCGGGTCGACCTCCGGCGCGGACGGCTCGAGGCCATGCTCAAGGTGCTCGACGTGGACGGCGCGGTGCGGCGCGTGCAGGGCGGGTGGATCGCCACCGGGCAGCCGTGGTCCTACGACGCGGAGCGCTACGCCCGGGTCGCCCAGGCGCGACGCGCGGAGGAGGAGACGATGCTCGCCTACCAGCGGCTGTCCCCCGGCGCCCCCGACGGCTGCCGCATGGCCTTCCTCCGCCGGGTGCTCGACGATCCCGAGCTCGAGACCGGATGGACCTGCGGACGCTGCGATGGGTGTGGCGGCGTCGTCCTGCCGGCCGCGCCCAGCGACGATGCGGTGGCAGAGGCCCAGGCGGGGCTCGACCGGGTGGGCGTGGAGCTGGTTCCACGTCGGCAGTGGCCCACGGGGCTCGCCACGCTCGGGCTGGACCTCAAGGGACGCATCCCGGCGGACGCGCAGGCCGAGCCCGGGCGCGCGGTCGCCCGGCTCGACGGGCTCGGGTGGTCGGTGCAGCTCCGCGATCTGCTCGAGGCCGGAGACCCCGACGGGCGCCCGCTCGACGGGGAGACCCCGGTGCCGCTGCGCACCGCCGCCGTGCGCGTGCTGCAGGACTGGGACGCGATCTGGGGCCCGTCGGCCGAGGACCCCGACGCACGTCGCACGGTGCTGGACGGGGTCGTGATGGTGCGCTCGGCGACACGGCCGGTGCTGGTCGAGCATCTCGCGGGCGGGTTGGCACGCTGGCTGGGTGTGCCGACCGTGGGCGCCGTCGGCCCCGCGGCCGACCGTCCCGGACCCGACCGGCATGACGTCAACTCCGCGATCCGCCTCGCCGGCGTGGCACGCCGGCTCACGCTCGAAGGCGGCCCCGACGCCGGTGCCCGGATCGCCGGCCGTCGCGTGCTGCTCGTCGACGACATGACGGACTCGGGCTGGACGCTCACGGTGGCGGCTCGTCTGCTCCGCCAGGCCGGCGCGGCGGCGGTCCACCCGTTCGTGCTCGGCCAGAGGTGACGCGGGCCAGCCTCTCCCGTCGCCGGCACGAGGGTAAGGCTCGCGGGGACGATGCCGCGCATCGTCCGCGGTGATGACCGGCCGTGACCTAGGTCCCGACACGGGACCAGGGTCCCGGCATAGGACTGAGGTGACCGGCACCCGTCCGGGCGCCGGCGATCCACCCACGAAGGAGTGAGCGATGGATGCGTTCCGCGCGGCAGTGGTCCGTGCTTTCGGAGAACCGCTGGACGTCAGCGACGTCCCCCTGCCCGAGCCCACGGGCTACGAGGCCCTGGTCAAGGTGACGCACACCGGCGTCTGTCACACGGACCTCCACGCCGCTCACGGCGACTGGCCGGTCAAGCCCGCGCCGCCGTTCGTGCCGGGCCACGAGGGCGTCGGCGCCGTCGTCGCGGTCGGCGAGCGCGTCACCCGCATCGCCGTCGGCGACGTGGTCGGCAACGCGTGGCTGTGGTCCGCATGCGGCGAGTGCGAGTACTGCGAGCAGGGCTGGGAGACCCTGTGCCCGAAGCAGCGCAACGGCGGCTACTCGGTGAACGGCTCGTTCGGCGAGTACATGGTCGTGGACTCGCGCTACTGCCCGATCCTGCCCGCGGGCGTGGACCTCGCGCAGGCGGCCCCGATCCTGTGCGCCGGCGTCACGGTCTACAAGGGCCTCAAGATGACGGACACGAAGCCCGGCGACTGGGTGCTCATCTCGGGCATCGGCGGGCTGGGCCACATCGCGGTGCAGTACGCCGTGGCGATGGGACGGCGCGTCGTCGCGGTCGACATCGACGAGCGCAAGCTCGCGCTGGCGATCAAGCACGGCGCCGAGCTGGGCGTCAACGCGGCGACGTCCGAGGACGCGGCGGCGGAGATCCGCGCCATCACGGGCGGCGGGGTGCACGGCGCGCTCGTCACCGCGGTCAACGGCAAGGCGTTCCCGCAGGCGCTCACCTCGCTGCGGCGCGGCGGCACCGTCACGCTGGTGGGCCTGCCGCCCGAGTCCTTCCCGGTGGACATCTTCTCGGTGGTGCTCAACGCGTGGACCATCCGCGGCTCGATCGTGGGCACGCGGCGCGACATGGAGGAGGCGATCGACTTCTTCGCGCGCGGCAAGATCGTGCCGACGATCACGACCCTCCACCTCGACGACATCAACGCCGTGTTCGACGACATGCTCAAGGGCGACATCGACGGGCGCATCGTGCTCGAGATGGGCTGAGCCGGCCGCCGGGGACGACGAAGGGGCGCCGCTCGCGCGACGCCCCTTCGTTCCGTGCCCGAAGGCTCAGGACTCGCGGGTCAGCGTGCCGCAGTCCCACGTGGTGAAGACCTGGCCCTTGCTGAGCGAGATCTCCCACACGGCGCGCTTGCCCATGTTGTAGCCGAGGCTCTTGCCCGCACGCATGGACGCGTCCTGGTCGAGCTGCATGTAGCACTCGGTGGTCGAGGTGGTCGTCTTGTAGACGCCGGGCGCGATGTCGGCGCCGACCAGGTACATGCCGTCCTGCGTGATGGACGTGCGGCCGGAGCCGGCGCCCGTGCCGTCGGACAGCGTCCAGCCGTTGCAGCCCTCGGTGTAGAAGTAGTCGTCGGTCGGCAGGACCGTCATGTAGACGCGGTAGGGGGCGTTGACCCAGCCGTGCGGGTTGGTCTTGCCGTCCTCGCCGCGCTCCCAGTAGCAGTAGTCGCTGCCCGTGCGGTAGTACGTGCCCGCCTTGATCTGGGTACCGACGGCATAGCGGCCGTCCTCGACCGCGACCTTGGCGCGCGGCGCGACGGTCTTCGTCTGCACGGTCGTCTTCACGATGGTCTTGAGGTCGTCGCGGTGGTAGGACACCTTGACCGAGAGCTTCTTGCCCGCGTCACGGTTGACGACCGCGTAGGACTGGTGGGTCGCGCCCGAGATCACGACGCCGTTGCGGAGCCACTGGTAGCTCGCGCGCACGTTGCCCGGGTAGATGGTGCCGACCCGCGCCGTGAGGGTCTTGCCGGCCTGGGCGGTGCCCTCGATCGTCGGGCGCTGCGCGCAGATGACGCCCGTGGTGATCGTGTCGGTCGGCTTCGACGTGCGGGTCGCGGCCGCGTACCCGCGGTGCGTGCCGACGATCTTGACGGAGATTCGCGAGCCGCGGTCGTCGCACGTCAGGCGGTAGGTCGCCTTGGTGGCGCCCGCGATCGCGACGCCGTTGCGCTTCCACTGGTACGTGAAGGTCGCGGAGGGCTTCCACGACGCGACGGTGGCGGAGAGCGTCGAGCCGACCTTCTTGGTGCCCGAGATCATCGGGGTCCGGACGGACGTGAACTTCGGCAGGGTCGTGGTGGCCGTCTGCACGGTGCCGGCGACGGTCACGGTGCTGGGCGCGAGGGCCGTCGCAGTGGTGCTGGCGTCGGCCGCCGCGGGCACGAGGATGGTGAGGCCGGCCGCGACCGCGAGCGAGGTCGCGAGCAGCCGTCCAGAGAGGCGCTTGGGCGCCTGGAGATGAGTCATCGATGTTCCCCCTGAGGAATACGCCATTGTGGCGATGGGAGGACTATCCCAGGTTTTGGCACCGGGTTTATGCATTGGTGTGAATAAGCCGACATCGGCGTGTCTACCAGTGGAGACACGAGAACGATGTCATGCCGTGGTGGCCCTCGATGCATGTCCGTGGGCGGGTGCGCGCACCCCGGCCGGACGGCGCATCGTCCCCCGCCGCGGACCGTGCGTCAGCCGTCGAGGCGCGCGCGGATCGCCTCGCCGTGGGCCGGAAGGTCCTCGGCGTTCGCGAGCGCGACCACCTTCTCCCCCACCTCCGCGAGGGCGTCGGCCGAGTAGTCGATGAAGGACACGGCCTTGAGGAACGCGGTGACCCCGAGGCCCGACGCGAACCGCGCCGTGCCGCCCGTCGGCAGCACGTGGTTGGAGCCGGCGAGGTAGTCGCCGAGCGGCACCGGCGAGTGCTCGCCCACGAAGATCGCGCCGGCGTTGCGGATGCGCCGGGCGACCGCGCGGGCGTCGGAGGTGTGGATCTCGAGGTGCTCGGCGCCGTACGCGTCGGCGACCGCCACGGACTGGTCGATGCCCGAGGTGAGGATGATCGCGCTCTGACGCCCGGTGAGCGCCTCCTTGGTGCGCGCGAGGTGCTTGGTGGCGTCCGCGAGGGCGCCGAGCTCGCGCTCGACCGCCTCGGCGAGCTCGACGGAGTCGGTGATGAGGACCGAGCCGGCCATCGGGTCGTGCTCCGCCTGGCTGAGCAGGTCCGCTGCCACGTACCGGGGCGTGGCGGTCGCGTCGGCGATGACCGCGATCTCGGTGGGGCCCGCCTCCGCGTCGATGCCCACCACGCCGTTGACCGCGCGCTTGGCCGCCGCGACGTAGACGTTGCCCGGGCCGGTGATGACGTCGACGGGATCGCACAGGCCCTCGACGCCGTGCGCGAGCATCGCGATCGCCTGCGCGCCGCCGACGGCGTAGACCTCGGTCACGCCCAGCAGCGCGCACGCCGCGAGGATGGTCGGGTGCGGCAGCCCGCCGAATGCCTTCTGAGGCGGGCTCGCGACCGCGATCGACGGCACGCCGGCCGCCTGCGCGGTCACCACGTTCATCACGACCGAGCTCGGGTAGACGGCAAGGCCGCCGGGCACGTACAGGCCCACGCGGCCCACGGGGATCCAGCGCTGCGACACCACCGCGCCGGGCGCGAGCTCGACGTCGACCGGCGGCGGGACCGTCGCACGGTGGTACCGGCCCACGCGGTCGATGGCCTCCTCGAGGCCCGAGCGCACGGCGGGGTCGAGCGTCTCGAGCGCCTGGTCGATCGCTTCCAGCGGCACCCGCAGGTGCTCCGGCACCACGCCGTCGAAGCGCTCGCCGAGCTCCTTCAGCGCCGCCTCGCCGCGCGTGCGGACGTCGGCGATGATCGGCTCGACGACCGCGAGCGCGTCGCCCACGTTGACGTCGGCGCGCGGCACCACGGCGAGCAGCTCGCGGGCGGTCAGGTCCTGGTCGCGAAGGTCGATCCTGGTCAGCACGCGCTCCACTCTAGTGGGGACGGCGTCATGGCAGGCTTGGCCCATGGAGTGCGTCGAGTGGGAGGAGCGCGCGCGGGCGGACGATGCGTCGGCGCCGGTGCGCGCGCGGCGTGTCCGGGGTGTCGCGCTGGCCGGGCTGGGGCTGGTCGCCGTGGTGGCGGCCGCGATGCTCAGCGTGCTCTGAGCTCCCCCTCCCCGGGCGCCGCGCGCCCGATCCAGCCCAGGTGCGTGTGCTGGAACGCGTCGGGGTGCTTGAGCCCGTAGCCGAGCGCGCGGTCGAGCCCGATGTGGACCGCCCACGCGAGCGCAACGATCGCCCAGGCGTCGGCACCGGTGAGCGCGAACACCGCCGCGCAGACGACCGCGCCCGCGTACGAGTGGCCCGCGTTGTAGAGCGCCGCCCCGACACGCGGCCCCGCCGCATAGCCGAGCGCGCTGAGGTCGAACGCGAGGAAGAGCGCGACCGGCCACCACCAGGCGAACCCGAAGGCGAGCGGACCCGCGGCGGCGGCCGCGAGCGCGATCGCGCCGCCCTCGAGTCGCTGCCAGCGGATGACCGTCATGACCCGAACCTAGGCGATCGCGGTCGCGCGCCACCCATGCACCGCGCGGAGAGCCTTGCTACACGCCGACGAGGCAGTTGGGGCCGAGCGCCGCCTTGAGGTCGCCGTACAGAGCCGAGGACCGGGCCACCCGGAACTCGTTGCCCAGGCGCATCGTGAGCGGCTTGTCGGGCCCGGTGAGCACCATCCGCACCTCGATCGAGCCGGGGTGCGCGCGCAGGATCCCCTTGACCTGGTCCACGAGCGGCGCGGTCACGCGCGCCGCCGGCACCGTGATCGCGACGGGCGAGGTGTCGACCTGGTTGATGTTGGGGATACGCACGTCGATCGCGGAGAACTGGAGCCCGCCGTCGCCGCGCTCGCGCCCACGCACCTTGATCGCGAGCACCGCGTCCTCGGCGAGGTCGCGCCCGAACGTCTCGTAGACCTTCGAGAAGAACGAGATCTCCGTCTCGCCCGACATGTCCTCGAGAGTGAGGATCGCGTACGGGTTGCCCGACTTCGCGATGCGGCGGTCGACGCGGGTCACCAGCCCCGCGAGCGTGATCTGCGAGCCGTCCTGCACACCGTGCGACGGGGTCGCGTTGAGGATCTGGTGCGAGGCCTCGGCGCGGATCACGTGGTCCAGGCCCGACAGCGGATGGTCGGAGACGTAGAGGCCGAGCATGTCGCGCTCGAGGTTGAGCTTGGTCTTCTTGTCCCACTCGTCGAGCGTGGGCACCTCGACCGTGACTCCCCCGCCGAGGTCCTCGACGTCGGCGAACAGGTCGAACTGGCCCGTGGCCTCCTGGCGCTTCACACCGATGACCGAGTCGATCGCCTGCTCGTGCACCGCGTTGAGGGCGCGGCGCGAGTACCCCATCGAGTCGAAGGCGCCGGCCTTGATGAGCGAGTCGATGGTGCGCTTGTTGCACACCGTCGCGGAGACCTTGTCGAGGAAGTCCTGGAAGGACGTGAAGGCGCCCTTCTCGGTGCGCGCCTTGACGATCTCCGCGACCACGTTGGCGCCCACGTTGCGCACGGCGGTGAGACCGAAGCGGATGTCGCCGCCGACGGCCGCGAAGGTCGCCTTGGACTCGTTGACGTCCGGCGGCAGCACCGTGATGCCCATGCGCCGGCACTCGGCCAGGTACAGCGCGGACTTGTCCTTGTCGGTGCCCACCGAGGTGAGCAGCGCCGCCATGAACTCGGTCGGGTAGTGCGCCTTGAGGTACGCGGTCCAGAAGGACAGGACGCCGTACGCGGCCGTGTGCGCCTTGTTGAACGCGTAGTCCGCGAACGGGAGCATCGTCTCCCACAGCGCGTTGATCGCCTCGAGGGAGAAGCCGCGCTCGAGCGCGCCGTTCTTGAAGGGCTCGAACTCCTTGTCGAGGATCTCCTTCTTCTTCTTTCCCATGGCGCGACGCAGCAGGTCGGCCGCGCCCAGCGTGTACCCGGCGACGATCTGCGCGATGCGCTGGACCTGCTCCTGGTACACGATGAGGCCGTAGGTGATCCCGAGGACCTCCTTGAGCGGCTCGTCGAGCTCGGGGTGGATCGGCTGGATCTCCTGCCGCCCGTTCTTGCGCTCCGCGTAGTTGGTGTGAGAGTTCATGCCCATCGGGCCGGGGCGGTACAGCGCCAGGACGGCGGAGATGTCCTCGAACGTGTCGGGCCTCATCTGACGCAGCAGCTGGCGCATCGCGTTGCCGTCGAGCTGGAACACGCCGAGCGTGTCGCCGCGGGCGAGCAGGTCGAAGGTGCCCTCGTCCGCGAGCTCGAGCTCCTCCAGGACCAGCGGCTCCTTGCCGTTGTCCACGATGTTCTCGAGCGCGTCGTCGAGGATGGTGAGGTTGCGCAGGCCCAGGAAGTCCATCTTGACCAGGCCGAGCGTCTCGCACGTCGGGTAGTCGAACTGCGTGATCACCGCGCCGTCCTGCTCGCGTCGCATGATCGGGATGATGTCGATCAGCGGGTCGGACGACATGATGACGCCGGCCGCGTGCACGCCCCACTGGCGCTTGAGGCCCTCGAGGCCCTGCGCGAGCTCGAACACCTGCTGCGCGTCGGGATCCTGCGCGAGCAGCGTGCGGAAGTCCTCGCCCTCGTAGTGGCGCGGGTGGGCGGTGTCGGTGACGCCGATCAGGGGCATGTCCTTGCCCATGATCGCCTCGGGGTACGCCTTGGTCAGCTGCTCGCCGAGCGAGAACGGCTTGCCGAGCACGCGCGTCGAGTCCTTGAGCGCCTGCTTCGCCTTGATGGTGCCGTACGTGACGATCATGGAGACGCGCTCCTGGCCGTACTTCTGCGTGACGTACTGGATCACCTCGCCGCGCCTGCGCTCGTCGAAGTCGATGTCGAAGTCGGGCTTGGACTCGCGCTCCGGGTTGAGGAAGCGCTCGAAGTACAGCTGGTGGACGATGGGGTCGATGTCCGTGATCTTCATCGCGTACGCGGCCATCGACCCGGCGCCGGAGCCGCGGCCCGGTCCGACGCGGATGCCGTTGTCCTTGGACCACTGGATGAAGTCGGCGACCACCAGGAAGTAGCCCGGGTAGCCCTTGCCCGCGATGACCTCGATCTCGAAGTTCGCGCGCTCCTGCACGTGGGCGGGGATCTCGGGGCCGAAGCGCTCGTGCAGGCCCTTCTGGACCTCCTTGACGAACCACGAGTGCTCGTCCTCGCCCGGAGGGCAGTCGAAGACCGGCATGTAGTCGGCCTTGGTGTTGAAGGACACCTCGCACTGCTCGGCGATCGCGAGGGTGTTGGTGAGCGCCTCGGGGTAGTCGCCCCAGATGTCCCACATCTCCTCGGACGACTTCACGTAGTACCCGTCGCCCGAGAACGCGAAGCGCTTGCCGCCGTTGTCGTACGTGGGCTCGCTCAGCGTCGATCCCGACTGCACGCACAGCAGCGCCTCGTGCGCGGTCGCGTCCTCCTTCTTGGTGTAGTGGAGGTCGTTGGTCGCGACGAGCGGGGCGCCGATCGCCTTGGAGATGCGCAGCAGGTCCTCGAACACGCGCTTCTCGATGTCGAGGCCGTGGTCCATCAGCTCGACGTAGTAGGAGTCCTTGCCGAAGATGTCCTGGAACTCGGCGGCGGCCTTGAGCGCCTCGTCGTACTGTCCCAGGCGCAGGCGGGTCTGCACCTCGCCCGACGGGCAGCCGGTGGTCGCGATGATGCCCTTCGAGAAGCGCTGCAGCAGGTCGCGGTCCATGCGCGCCTTGTAGAAGTGCCCCTCGAGCGACGCGTAGGACGCCAGCCGGAACAGGTTGTGCATGCCGGCGGTGTCGCGCGCCCACATGGTCGCGTGCGTGTAGGCGCCGCCCGAGCTGACGTCGTCGGACTCCTGCCCGCGCTCGCCCCAGCGCACGCGGGTGCGGTCGCCGCGCGCGGTGCCCGGCGTGAGGTACGCCTCGAGCCCGATGATCGGCTTCACGCCGGTGGCCTGCGCCTTGTTCCAGAACTCGTACGCGCCGAACAGGTAGCCGTGGTCGGTGGTCGCGATCGCCTTCTGGCCGAGCCGCTCGGCCTCGCTGAACAGGTCGCCGATCTTCGCCGCACCGTCCAGCATCGAGTACTCGGTGTGGACGTGGAGATGAACGAAATCCTTACCCGGCATGGGGACGATTCTAGGAGCCGCCACCGACAGCGACGGGACGATGCGCGGGTCGGGTCGGGGTGTCGAGGCGCGTCGCGCCTCGTCAGGCCCCGGGATGCCCCGCGACGCGATCCGCGGCGAGCTCGACCGTCGGCAGCGCGGCGGTCGGATCGCCCCGCAGCTCGGGGGTCCCGGCCGTGATGGGCGCGGTCGTGGCGGCCGCGATCGGCGCCTCGACGGGAGGCGCCGCCTCCGTGGCGGCGTCCGCGCATCCCCCGAGCGCCAGCACCGCCCCCACCGCCACCGCGAGCCCCACGCGCATGGTCTCCCCCTCCGTCGTCGCGGACCGAACCTATCCGCGCGGCGTCGCGCCTGCATATCCCCCACTTGTGGGGGTGGTGGACGGAACGGGATCCGGTGTCGGCGGGGCCTGGAAGAATGTCCGGGTGAGCGAGCAGACCCGGCCCCGACGCAACTCCCGGCGCGGGCGCGGCGGACCGCGAAGGGACGAGGCGCATCGTCCCCGGGTGAGCACGCGCGCCCTGGCCGCCGCCGCCGAGCGCCGGGCCGCCGTCGAGGTCCCGGCCATCGCCTACCCGGCGCAGCTGCCGGTCTCCGCGCGCCGCGAGGAGATCGCCGCCGCGATCCGCGACCACCAGGTGGTGATCGTCGCCGGCGAGACCGGCTCGGGCAAGACCACGCAGCTGCCCAAGATCTGCCTCGACCTGGGACGCGGGCGCGCGGGGCAGATCGGCCACACGCAGCCCCGGCGCATCGCCGCGCGCTCGGTCGCCGAGCGGATCGCCGAGGAGATCGGCACGGAGCTCGGCGGGATCGTCGGCTACCAGGTGCGCTTCACCGACCAGAGCTCGGAGAACACGCTCGTCAAGGTGATGACGGACGGCATCCTGCTCGCGCAGATCCAGCGCGACCCCGACCTGCTGGCCTACGACACCCTCATCATCGACGAGGCCCACGAGCGCAGCCTCAACATCGACTTCCTCCTCGGCTACCTCACCAACCTGCTGCCGCGCCGCCCCGACCTGAAGATCGTCATCACCTCGGCGACCATCGACTCCGACCGCTTCGCGCGCCACTTCGCGCCCGGCGGCCCGCTCGCGGCGGACGCGCCGGACGATGCGCCCACCGCCCCGGTCGTCGAGGTCACCGGCCGCACCTACCCGGTCGAGATCCTCTACCGCCCGCTCGAGGGCGAGTCCAGGGGCGAGGAGCGGGACCTGGTGACGGGCATCGTCGACGCGTGCGACGAGCTCATGACGTGGGGCGACGGCGACGTCCTCGTGTTCCTGTCCGGAGAGCGGGAGATCCGCGACGCCGCCGACGGCCTCGAGGCGCACCTGGGCGACCGCGCGCGCGACCCGCGCCACCCCCGCCGCGTCGAGATCCTGCCGCTCTACTCGCGCCTCAGCGCCGCCGACCAGCACCGCGTCTTCGAGCGGCACACGGCCCGGCGCATCGTGCTGGCGACCAACGTCGCCGAGACCTCGCTCACGGTGCCCGGCATCAACTACGTCGTCGACCCCGGCACGGCGCGCATCTCGCGCTACTCCAAGGCCACCAAGGTCCAGCGCCTGCCCATCGAGCCGATCTCGCAGGCCTCGGCCCGGCAGCGCTCGGGCCGCGCCGGCCGCCTCGCCGACGGCATCGCGATCCGCCTGTACTCCGAGGAGGACTTCGCGGGCCGCCCCGCCTTCACCGAGCCCGAGATCCTGCGCACGTCGCTCGCGAGCGTGCTGCTGCAGATGATCTCCGTGGGCGTCGTGGCGAGCCCCGAGGACGTCGCCCGCTTCCCGTTCGTCGAGCCGCCGGACACGCGCGCGATCCGCGACGGCGTGCAGCTGCTGAGCGAGCTCGGCGCGATCACGACGAGCGACGGCCGCACGGCGCTCACCGACATCGGCCGCATGCTCGCCCGCCTGCCGATGGACCCGCGCCAGGCCCGCATGATCGTCGAGGGCGCGCGCCACGGCGTCGCCCGCGAGGTCGCCGTCATCGCCGCCGCGCTGTCCATCCAGGACCCCCGCGAGCGCCCGACCGAGCGCCGCGAGGAGGCGGACCTCCTGCATCGTCGCTTCGCCGATCCCACCTCCGACCTGCTGTCCTACCTCAACCTCTGGGAGCACGTGCGCGAGCGCCAGCACGCGCTGTCGGGCAACCAGTTCCGGCGCCTGTGCCGGTCCGAGATGCTCAACTTCCTGCGCGTGCGCGAGTGGCAGGACCTGGTCCAGCAGATCCGCGAGTCCGCCAAGGGCCTCGACATCGAGATGCCCTACCGCAAGCCATCCCCCGTGGACGATGCGGAGGGCACCGGGGCGCTCAGGCACGTCTGGGACGACGACGCGATCCATCGGTCGATCCTCGCGGGCCTGCTGTCGCAGGTCGGCGCGCAGGACGTGCTGCAGCTCAAGGCGAGCTCCTTCACCCATCTCAAGGGCGAGGCGCGCGCGAAGGAGATGCGGAAGGCGCGCAAGCGCGCGTCCAACGAGTTCATCGGCGCGCGCGGGATCCGGTTCGCGATCAACCCCGGCTCGCCGCTGTCCAAGAAGCCGCCGGAGTTCCTGATGGCCGCCGAGCTCGTGGAGACGTCGCGGCTGTGGGCCCGCGACGTCGCGCGCATCGACCCCGCGTGGGCCGAGGACCTCGCGGGCGACCTCGCCAAGCGCACGTACTCCGAGCCGCACTGGTCCTCCAAGCGTGGCGCCGCGATGGCCTCGGAGAAGGTGCTGCTGTACGGCGTGCCGATCGTCGCCGACCGGCCCGTGCTGTGGGCCAAGGTGAACCCGGACGAGGCGCGCGACCTCTTCATCCGCCACGCCCTGGTGCAGGGCGAGTGGACCACCCACCACGGCTTCTGGCGCCGCAACCAGCGCGTGCTCGAGGACGCGGCCGAGGTGGAGGCGCGCTCCCGCACCCGCGGCCTCATCGCGGACGAGGAGACGCTGTTCGCGTTCTACGACGCGCGCCTGCCCGCGTCGATCGTGTCGGCGCGCCACTTCGACCGCTGGTGGCAGGGCGCCCGCCGCGAGGACCCGGAGCTGCTGAGCCTCACGCTCGACGAGCTGGTGCCCGAGAGCGCCGCCGTCGACCCCTCCCAGTTCCCGGAGCGCTGGCCCCAGCTCGACCTCGAGCTGCCGCTCACGTACCAGTTCGAGCCCGGCACCGCCGCGGACGGGGTCACCGTCCACGTTCCCGTGGGAGTGCTCGCCCGCCTCGTGCCGGACGGCTTCGACTGGCTCGTGCCGGGGATGCAGCCCGAGCTGGTGACGGCGACGATCCGCGCGCTGCCCAAGCCCGTGCGGCGCCTCCTGGTGCCCGCGCCGGACGCCGCGCGCGACATCGTCGCGTGGATGGGCGAGCACCTGCCCGCGTGGGCCGACGTGGTCCGGGCCGGCGACATGGCCGAGCCGTTCCGCGACGCGTTCACGCGCGCGGTGCTGGCGCTGCGCGACGTCGACATCCCCGCCGACGCGTGGGACGGCCTCGAGGAGCGGCTGCCCGCGCACTTGCACATGACGTTCCGCGTGGTCGAGCCTCGCGGCCGGGGCGGCGACCGCATCCTCGACGAGTCCCACGACCTGCTGCTGCTCCAGCGCTCGCTCGCCCCCGAGGCCCAGGCCGCGGTCCGCACCGCGGTGCAGCGGGCCGCGGACGCGGCCGCGCGCCGGTCCACGCCCGGCCCCGCGGCCGTCGTCGCCGCCGCCTCCTCGGGGGACGATGCGCCCCGCCCCGCGAGCGCCGCGGTCGCCGAGGTCGAGGCGCTGGCCGGATGGCCGGCGCTCGACGCGCTTCCCGACGAGGTCGAGGGCACCGTGCACGGCGTGGTCGCGCGCGGCTACCCGGCGATCGTCGAGGAGAAGGGCCCGCGGGCCTCGCTGCGCGTCCTCGCCGACTCCGTGGGCCGCGACGCCGCCCACGCGCACGGCGTGCGCCGCCTCCTGCTCACCGAGGTCGGCCTCGCGACCCGGCGCGTCACCACGCGCTGGACGCCCGCCGAGTCGCTCGCGCTCGGCGCGTCGCCCTACCGGTCCACCGACGCGCTCGTCGACGACCTCCAGGCCGCCGCGATCGCACGCCTCACCCCCGAGGCCGGGAACGTGCGCGATCGCGCGACCTACGAGGAGCTGCGCGAGCGCGTCCGCGCCGGCCTCGAGGACGCCGTCCTCGACGTCGCCCGCCAGGCCGCCGCCGCGCTCGCCGCCGCGCGCGAGCTCGACGTCGCGGTCCGGGGCGCCACCTCGCTGTCGCTGCTGTCGACGCTGCAGGAGCTGCGCGAGCAGTCCGCGGCGCTCGTGGGCGACGGATTCGTCCGGGCGACCCCGCCCGAGCGCCTGCCCCACCTGGCGCGCTACCTCAAGGCCGGCGCGCATCGTCTCGAGAAGGCGCAGGCCGACCCCGCCAAGGACGCGCAGCTCGCGTGGCAGGTCGCGCAGTCCGTCGAGCAGTACGACACCGTGCGCGCGTCCCACGCCAAGGGCCGCGTGACGCCCGAGACGGCAGCCGCGCTCGACGGCGTGCGGTGGATGATCGAGGAGCTGCGCGTGTCGCTCTTCGCGCAGCGGCTCGGCACGGACGGACCCGTGAGCGAGCAGCGGATCCGGAAGGCTCTCGCCGCCGTCGGCGCGGACCACGCGCGATAGTCTCTGCCCACACAGTCCAGGGAGGGGTCAGGGTGCCCAAGATCGACGCCGCCACCGTGGTGGAGCACCGCGCGGCGAGGCGCGCCGCGCTGCTCGACGCCGCCGTCGCCCTGATGCACGAGCACCCCGACACGATCCCCACGCTCGGCGACGCGGGGCGCCGCGCTGGCCTGTCGCGCTCGTCGGTCTACCACTACTTCTCGTCGAGCCAGGACCTGCTCACGGCCGTGGTCGAGGAGACGTTCCCCCGCTGGCAGCGACGCTTCGACGCCGCCTACGCCGCCGCTGCCACGCCCGCGGAGCGGGTCCGCGCCTACGTGCGCGAGAACCTCGCGCTGGTGGCGGACGGCGAGCACGCGCTCGCCCGCACCCTGTCCGCCGTGGTGCCGAGCGACCAGCTCGCGCCGCGCTCCGCGGCGTTCCACGCGACACTCGTCGAGCCTCTGCGCGCGGCGATCGAGGAGCTCGGCGACCCCTCCCCCGCGCTCACGACCGAGCTCGTCAACGCGATCGTGCTCGCGGGCGCCCGGCGGGTCGAGACGGGCGACCCGCTCGAGGAGGTCGCTCAGGCCGTCGCACGGCTCGTCGAGCCGTACCTCGCGCGCGGCTGAGCGACTTGCCGCGCCGGCCGCCCGAGGCCTAGAGTCCCCCTAGTTGTCGACACCATGTCGAGAAGATGGCGACCCGCACGGGCTCGCCCGACCGCACGCTGGAGCCCCACGATGACCGACGCCCCTGCCGCCCCCGCGCCCGCCTGGCTGCGCTGGGCCGAACGCGCCGTCGCGGCGCTCGCCCTCGCGGTCGTCGCGTGGGCGCTCGCGACCGAGTCGGGCGGCATCGTGCACGCCCACCCGGCCTACCCGATCCTGCTCGGCGTCACCGTGCTGGCCGCCGCGGCGGTGCTGATCCTGTCGCTGCGTGCGCGCTCCTCCCGCGCGGGCTGGCGGCGCGTGCTGCGCGTCGGCGGCACCGTGGTCGCGCTCGGCTGGGTCGCGGGCCTCGCGTGGCTGCGCCCGGCCACCGCGGAGGAGCCCGCGCTCGCCGCGATGAGGTCGGACGGCGCGGTCACGGTGGTCGAGAGCGCCACCCGGATCGTCATGGCGCCCCACGACGGTTCCGGCACCGCCGTGCTGTTCCAGCCGGGCGCCCTCGTCGACGCCCGCGCGTACGCCGCCGTGCTGCGCCCGCTCGCCGAGGCCGGTCACACCGTCATCATCACCAAGCAGCCGCTCGGGATCGCGTTCCTCGACGTCGGCGCGCTCGACGCCGCCCGGCAGGAGCGCCCCGAGCTCACGCGCTGGGTGGTCGGCGGCCACTCGCTCGGCGGCGTGGTGGCCTCGATGGAGGCCGACGCGGACGACTCCGCCGACACCCAGCCCGTGGTCGGCCTGCTCCTGTTCGCCTCGTATCCCGCGGGCGACCTCAGCACGTCCCTCACGGCCGCGGTCGAGTCCATCTCGGGCAGCGAGGACGGCCTGTCCACGCCCGCCGCGATCGAGGCGTCCCGCGACGACCTCCCCGCGGACGCGCACTTCACTGTTGTCGACGGCGCGGTCCACGCGTTCTTCGGCGACTACGGCACGCAGGCCGGCGACGGCACGCCGACGATCTCGCACGATGAGGCGCGCGCCCGCATCGGCGCCGCCGCGGTCGCGTTCGTCGACTCGCTCGCCGGCTGATCGCGTACGCACTGCGAGGCTCTCAGCGCGCGACGACGTCCTTGTACGCGTCGTGGTGCGGGATGCCCTCGTCGAGGTAGCCATCGCCGTGCGCGACGTAGCCCAGCCGCGCGTAGAACGGCATCGCCTGGTCCTGGGCGCTCAGCTCGACGCGCACGCACCCATCCACGCCGTGCCGGGCCAGCGCCTCGGCCTCGAGCGCCCCCATGAGCACGCGTCCGGCGCCGGTCCCGCGCGCCGCGGCGAGCACCGCGAGCCGGCCGATGTGGGGGTTCGCGGGGTCCATCGCGCCGTGATCGGCATGGAACTCGTCGGTGTGCGGCGCGAGGAGACGGCCGGTGCCCAGGACCGCGCCGTCGTCGGCGTGCACGAGGACGTGGACGGTGCGCGCGTCGTCGTCCTGGGCGTCGCGCTCCATGTCGGGCGACACGCCCTGCTCGTCGACGAAGACGGCGAAGCGCACGGCGAGCGCCTCCTCGAGCCCTTCGCGCGAGGCGACGACGGAGACCTGCATCAGCCGCGCAGGATCTCGAGCGCGGCGGCCAGATCCTCCGGGTAGTGCGACGTCACGCGCACCTCGCCGCCGCGCGTGGGGTGCTCGAACGCGAGCTCGTGGGCGTGCAGCCACTGGCGCGTGAGCCCGAGCCGCGTGGCCAGCGTCGGGTCGGCGCCGTACGTGAGGTCGCCCGCGAGCGGGTGCCGCATCGCCGCCATGTGCACGCGGATCTGGTGCGTGCGCCCCGTCTCGAGGTGGATCTCCAGCAGCGACGCCGCGGGGAACATCTCGAGGACCTCGTAGTGCGTCACCGACGGCTTGCCGCCCTCGACGACCGCGAACTTCCAGTCGGAGCTGGGGTGACGCCCGATGGGCGCGTCGATGGTGCCCTCGGTCGGGTCGAGGTGGCCCTGCGCGACCGCGTGGTAGATCTTCTCGACGGTGCGCTCCTTGAAGGCGCGCTTGAGGACGCTGTAGGCGGGCACGCTGCGGGCGACCACCATGAGGCCGGACGTGCCGACGTCGAGGCGGTGGACGATGCCCTGGCGCTCGGGCGGCCCGGCCTCGGCCAGGCGGTAGCCGGCTGACGCGAGCGCGCCCACCACCGTGGGGCCGGTCCAGCCCGGCGACGGGTGCGCCGCGACGCCGATGGGCTTGTTCACGACGACGATGTCCTCGTCCTCGTACGCGACCTCGAGGCCGCCCTCGATGGGCGGCTCGGGCGCGGCCGGGCGTTCGTCGGGGATGTCGACGGCGAGGATGCCGTCGTGCAGCCGGTCGGAGCGGCCCACGGCCCGTCCGTCGAGCATGACGTTGCCGCCGTCGAGGATGTCGGCCGCCTTGGTGCGCGACAGGCCCAGCATGCGCGCGAGCGCCGCGTCGGCGCGCTCGCCGACGAGCGCGTCGGGGACGGGCAGGTAGCGGGTGTCAGCCACGCTCGTGGGCCGGGTCGTCCGTCGCGGCGTCGTCGCCGCTCGGGGAGGCGTCCGCGGGCCCGTCCGAGGCCGGTGCCGTCGCGTCGCCCGCGGCGGCCGGCGCATCGTCCACGGGGGCGTGCTCGGGCTCGAGGATCGGCTTCGACGCGAGGCCCGCGATGACCAGGGCGATCGCGGCGCCGACGATGGCGATGTCCGCCACGTTGCCGATGAACTGGTCGCCGTAGTTGATCATGTCGACCACGTGGCCCTCGCCGAAGGACGGCTGGCGCAGGAGGCGGTCGATGAGGTTGCCCAGCGCGCCGCCGAGCGCGATGCCGAACAGCACGACGGGCCAGCCCGGGCGGGCGCGGCGCGCGTAGTAGACGATGCCGACGGTCACGACCGCCGCGACGATGGTGAGGATCCACGTCGACGACTCGCCGAGGCTGAACGCCGCCCCGGAGTTGAACACGAGCTCGATGGACAGGAGGTCACCGAGCAGCGGGTGCTTCTCGTACGGCACGAGGGCCGTGAGCGCCCACTGCTTGGTGAGCTGGTCGAGCGCGACGACTCCCGCCGCGGTCAGCCAGAACGCGGGCCTCCAGCTCAACGACGCTCCTCGCGCTGCTTGCACGTGACGCACAGGCTCGCGCGCGGGAACGCCATGAGGCGCGCCCGGCCGATGCCCTGGCCGCACGACTGGCAGGCGCCGTAGGTGCCGTTCTTGATGCGGCGCAGCGCCTCGACGCTCTGCTCGAGCATCTCGCGCGTGTTGTTGACGATCGACATCTCCTGCTCGCGCTCGAGCGCGGTGGAGCCGGCGTCGGCCTGGTCGTCACCGGCGCCCTCGGAGGTGTGCAGCAGGTCGTCGAGCTCGCTCTCGGTGACGCCCAGCTCGGCCACGAGGCGCTCGACGTCGGCGTTGAGCACCTCCACGACCTGGCGCAGGTCCGAGATCTTCCAGGCCTCGTCGCCCTCGCGGACGGGAAGCTTCTTCACATCCGCCGGCTTCAGCTCGGCCGGGTCCACCACCACGATGGTCACATCGGTGCTGCTCATGATCGTCCTCGTCTCTGCCTGGTGAAAGGAGGGTAGTCCCCCGTGGAGCACATAGCAAAGCGCCGCGCCCGAAGGGCGCGGCGCCTCGCATGGCGGGATGTCAGTCGCGCTGCTCGTCCGAGCCGTCCTCGGCGCTGCGCCACGGGCTCTGCGGCGTGTACGGCGTGCCGAACTGGGTCGACTGCGGCTGGTACGGCTGCTCGGCGAGCTTCGGCGTCATGCCCGTGACGGGCGCGAACGGGTAGGCCTCGCCGGACTCGTCCTCGGTCGCCTCGGCCGCGTCCTCGTCCGTCGTCTCGGCGTCGTCGCCCGACGCGTCCTCGACGGCCTCGTCGGTCTCGGCGGGCGCCTCGGCGGCGAAGTCCTCCTCGACCGACTCCTCGACCGGGGTCTCCTCGGCGGCTGCCGGGGCCTCGTCGAGCAGGTCCTCGCCCACGAACGTCGCGACCGGCGCGGGGGCGGTGCCCTCCGCGTGGTCGAGGTCGCCGAGCAGGTTGCTCAAGTACGACTTGAGGCGGGCGCGGTAGTCACGCTCGAAGCGGCGCAGGTCGTCGATCTTCGACTCGAGCAGCGAGCGCTCGGTCGACAGCTCGTCCATGCGGGCCTTCGCGTCGGTCTCGGCGCGCTCGACGATGGACTCGGCCTTGGCCTTGCCCTCCTCGACGAGGCGCTCCTTCTCCTCCTCGCCCGCGGCGACGTACTCGTCGTGGAGCTTCTGCGCCATCGCGAGCATGCCTGTCGGGGTCGGCGGGTTGACGTCCGTCGCGGCGGCGAGCAGCCCCGTGTCGGTGGTGGCCTCGGTCGCGGCGGGTGCCGGCGCGGCGCCACCCTGCTCGACGCGCGCGGCGAGCTCGTCGCGCTCCTTGGTCAGCTGGGAGATCGTGGCGGCGACCTCGTCGAGGAAGTCGTCCACCTCGTCCTGGTCGAAGCCCTCCCGATACTTGGTCTTCGAGAAGGCCTTGTTGAGGACGTCCTCGGCGGTCAGCAATGCCATGTCGACTTCCACCTCTGACTGGTCGGGGCCGGAGGTCCGGCCTAGCGGGTATTTCGTCACTGTACCGACTGATGTATCGGCACGCACTTGAGAGTCGTGGCTCAGAGGCTCGCGGCGATCGCCCCGACCCACTGGTACAGCAGGGACACCGCGAGGAACACGATGAGGAACGCGAGGTCGATGCGCACCTGCCCGAGCGACAGCGGCGGCACCACACGGCGCACCGCCTTGATGGGAGGGTCGGTCAGCGTGAGCACGCCCTCGACGGCGACCAGCGCCGCGCCGGTGGGGTGCCAGTCGCGCGCGAAGGCGAGCACCAGGCTGATGACGATGCGCGCGAGCAGCGCGAGCATGAACAGGAACAGCACGAACTGCAGCGCGCCGATGAAGAAAGCCACGCGGCGAGCCTACCGGGCGATCCGCCCGGCGCGTTAGCCCTGGTTGTTGTAGAAGGCCTGGTCCTGGTGCGGCTCGTCGTCGATCCCGATCTCCACGTGGGCGGGCGAGATGAGGAACACCGAGGTGGTGACGCGCTCGAGCGACCCGTGCAGGCCGAACGACAGGCCGGCCGAGAAGTCGACGAGGCGCTTGGCGTCCGCGTCCGACATCTCGGTGAGGTTCATGATGACCGGCACGCCCATGCGGAACGCCTCGCCGATGAGGCGGGCGTCGTTGTAGCTGCGCGGCTTGATGGTCTGGATGCGACGCAGGTCGGCGGCGGGCACCGCGGCCTCGCGCGGCGTGCGGGCCTGCTTGGGCGCCGCCTTCGGAGCCTGCTGACGCACCTCGGAGACGTCGTGCAGGTGCGTGACGGGCGCGAGCTCGGGCTCGGCGTAGTCGTACTCCTCCTGCTCGTTCACGTCGAAGCCGAGGTACTGGATCGCCTTGCGCAGTGCGCTCATCATGACCCCCTGGTCGTGGTGCAAATCAACATGATCACCGTAGGGCCGCGATCGACCGCGTCAGCGGACCGACACGCCGCACACGATGACGCCGGCGTGCCGCCCGGTGACGCCGTCACGGCGGTGCGAGAAGAGCGTCGGGTCCTCGGCGGTGCAGGCACGATGCCGGATGACGGCGGTGAAGCCGAGCTCGCCCAGGCGTGACTCGGCGGCGCGTGGCAGGTCGAGGGCCGGGGTCCCGGCGCGCGTCGCGGAGCGCGCCGTGGGGTGGCGCGCGGCGACCGCGTCGCGCAGGTCGAGCGGCACCTCGTAGCAGCGGCCGCAGATCGCGGGCCCGATGCTGGCGGACAGCCCCGCGCGGCCTCGCCGCTGGACGGGGGTGCGCATGTCGAGCAGCGCCGCGACGGCGGAGTCCACCGCTCCCCTGCGGAGCCCCTCGCGACCCGCGTGGACGGCCGCGACCGCGCCCGTCACGGCATCGTGCAGGAGGATCGGCATGCAGTCCGCGGCGATCGCGCCGAGCGCGACGCCGGGCGTCCGGGTGACGACCACGTCGCCGGGCTCGGGCTGCTGCCCCGGACGCGTCACCTCGACGACGCGGATCCCGTGCTCCGCCGTGAGGAAGGACACCGGGGCGCCGGCGACGACCGAGACGGCCGCGCGGTTGCGCGCGACCGCCTCGGGTGCGTCGCCGACGTGGGTGGCGAGGTTGAGCGACTCGTACGGCGCCGCCGACGTGCCGCCCGCCCTCGCGGTGAAGAATGCGCGAACCGGCAGGCCGGCGTCGAGCATGCCTCCCTACCGGAGGAAGTCAGGCACGTCGAGCGTGTCCGCGACCGGGCGGGGGGCGGGTGCGGGGATCGCGGCCGTGGCGGGCGCGGGCTCCGCGGCGACCGGCGCGGGGCCGGCGGGGAGGACGTCGGTCTCGACGGGTGCGTCCACGGGCTCGAGCTCCTCGGCCTTGGGGGCCGGGGTCGACTCGATCGCGCCCAGCGCGCCGGCGTGCGTGCGGTGCGTCGGGGCGCCGCCGTCGAAGCCGGCCGCGATGACGGTGATGCGGAGCTCGTCGCCCAGCGAGTCGTCGATCACGGTGCCGAAGATGATGTTGGCCTCGGGGTGGGCCGCCTCGCGCACCAGGCGGGCCGCGGTCTCGACCTCCTTGATGCCGAGGTTCGAGCCGCCGGAGATCGACAGCAGCACGCCGTGCGCGCCCTCGATCGACGCCTCGAGCAGCGGCGACGCGATGGCGCCTTCCGCGGCCTCGAGCGCGCGGGACTCGCCGCGGGCGCTCGCGACGCCCATGAGCGCGGTGCCGGCGCCCTGCATGACGGACTTGACGTCGTTGAAGTCGACGTTGATGAGGCCCGGCGTCGTGATGAGGTCGGTGATGCCCTGGACGCCGCCCTGGAGGACCTGGTCGGCGGCCGCGAAGGCGCCGAGGACGCTCAGCTGCGCGTCGGAGATGTCGAGCAGGCGGTCGTTGGGGATGACGATGAGGGTGTCGACCTCCTCGCGCAGGCGGTCGATGCCGGAGTCCGCCTGGTCCGCGCGGCGGCGGCCCTCGAAGCCGAACGGGCGGGTCACCACGCCGACGGTGAGCGCGCCGAGCGAGCGCGCGATGCGCGCGACGACGGGCGCGCCGCCCGTGCCGGTGCCGCCGCCCTCGCCCGCGGTGACGAAGACCATGTCGGCGCCGCGGAGGGCCTCGGCGATCTCGTCCTCGTGGTCCTCGGCGGCCTTCTTGCCGACCTCGGGGTCGGCGCCCGCGCCGAGGCCGCGGGTGAGCTCGCGGCCGATGTCGAGCTTCACGTCCGCGTCGGACATGAGCAGCGCCTGCGCGTCGGTGTTGATGGCGATGAACTCGGCGCCCTTGAGGCCGACGTCGATCATGCGGTTCACGGCATTCACGCCGCCGCCGCCCACGCCGACGACCTTGATGTGCGTGATGTAGTTCTGCGGTGCGGCCATGTGCCTTCCCTTTCAACCTTAACCCTCAAGTTGAGGGTTATAGTTATGTCAAGTCGTTCATTGATGAAGGTACGGGCGCGCGGACGGATCGCTCCGGCCGACACGCGCGTTTCGCGAAGATTATCGGCGCGCCCGCGCGACGCGGCGCGCCCGCGCGACGCTCAGTCGCGCGTCGTGGGCAGCGTGGGCGCCGACACGTCGATCACCGACGCCGCCTTGCCCTGGTCGGACGCGAGGAGCACCTGGAGCACGCGCGCCTTGAGCGGCGAGTCGTCCGCGCTCCCCCACTCGACCTTGGGCCCGTCGCGCAGCACGAAGGTGACGGTGTCCTCCGTCGAGGCGCTGATGTCCTGCACGCGGTTGCGCAGCTTGACCGGGAGCTGGTTGACCACGCCGAGCACGGACTCGAGCACGCGCTCGTTCCCCTTGCCCACGGGCACCGTCACGACGGGCAGCCTGGCCGGCGCGCCGTCGGCGTGGCCCACGCGCGTCGCCTCCGAGTCGAGCAGGTCGTAGCCGTCCGTGGCGGGCACGGCGGCGACGGGCTCGCGCGAGGTGAGCTCGATGAGCAGCCCGCGCGGCCACACGCGCTCGACGGTGGCGTCGCGCACGCCTGGCACGTCGCGCAGCTCGTCGGCGAGGCGCGACGAGGCGAGCGTGGCGAGGGATCGGCCCTCGTGCGCGTCGACGACCGCGGCCACGTCCGCCGGATCGACCACAGTCCCGTACCCCGTCACCTCGACGTCCTGCGGGTCGAGCGCGAGCACGGGCGACGCGAGCACCACCCACGCGAGGAGCGCGGCGATGGCGACGTAGCCGGCGCGGCGCGCCCACACGAGCGCGGACAGGCGCCGCTGCGCCGCCGCGCGCTCCTTGAGGCGGGCCTGCAGGCGCAGGGTGACGTTGCCGAGCTGCTCCGCGGCCACCTCGGCGCCCTTGGCGGTGCCGCGGCGCACGCGGCCCGTGACGCGCGCGCCGGTGGACGATGCGCCGGTCGGGTCGGCCCCTCGCGGCTGGCGACGCGCAGGGTCGCGCCGCCACGCCTGCGCGAGGTCCTCGGAGTCGGCCGACACGGGAACCGAGCCCGCGCGCGGCCGCTCCGCTGCGGGGCGGGGGCGGGCCGGGGCGGCGGGCATGGGCGGGCGCGACGCCTGGCCGTCGGCGGGACGCCGGGCGGCCGGTCGCGGCGGGCGCCGGACCTCAGACATCGCCGTCCCGTGCCGCGAGGCGCGCGAGGATCCAGTCCGCGGCGAGGGTCACGGTGCCCGAGCCGACCGTGAACACCGTGTCGCCCGGGCGCGCGGCGTCGGCGGCGAGCCGCGCCGCGTCCTCGAGGTCGTCCGCGAGGGTCAGCGTCGAGCCCGCGGGCATGACGGCGTGCGCGGCGATGGACGCCGAGGACACCCCGGGGATGGGGTCCTCCCGGTCGCCGTGGACGGGCGCGAGGACCACCGCGGCGTCCGCGACGGACAGCGCGCGCCCGAAGCCCTCGGCATGCATCTGCGTGCGCGTGAACAGCGCGGGCTGGAAGAGCACGACCATGCGTCCCACCCCGCCGTCGCGCGCGGCCCGCAGCAGCGCGGCGACCTCGGTCGGGTGGTGCGCGTAGTCGTCGATCACGGTGACGCCGCCGGCCTCGCCGCGCAGCTGGTAGCGCCGGCCCGTGCCCGCGAAGGTCGCGAAGGCAGCCGCGGCCGCCGCGGGGTCGGCGCCCATCTCGACGGCCGCGAGCCAGGCCGCGGTCGCGTTGAGACGGTTGTGGCGCCCGGGGGCGGAGACGGCGAGGGGCAGGGTGCGGCCCGCGTACGCGATGCCGGCGTCGTCGACGATCGCGTCGGCGTCGACGGAGCCGTACGTGATCACCCGCGTGCCCGCCGCCCGGGCCTCGTCGGCCAGGCGCCGCACCACCGCATCGTCCACGCACGCGATGACGGTGCCGGACTGCGCCGCGAAGTCGGCGAACGCGCGGTGCAGGTTCTCGACCGTGCCGTGGAAGTCGAGGTGGTCGGGCTCGATGTTGAGCAGGATCGACACCTCGGGGCGGTAGCGCAGGAAGGAGCCGTCGGACTCGTCGGCCTCGAGCACGGAGACGCCCGCGGTGCCGGCGTAGCCGCCCGCGACCGCGCCCTCGATGCCGAAGACGCGCGCGCCGACCGCGAAGCCCGCGTCGATGCCGCTCGCGTGGAGCGCGTGGGCGACCATCGCGGACGTCGTGGTCTTGCCGTGCGAGCCGGCCACCGCGACGAGGCGCTGGCCCTCGAGGGCGCGCACGAGCGCCTCGGAGCGGTGCCACACCGGGATGCCGAGCTCGCGTGCGCGCGCCAGCTCGACGTTGGTCTCGCGCACCGCGGTCGAGACGACCACCGCCTCCGCGCCGTCGACGAGCGCCGCGTCGTGGCCGAGCTGCACGTCCATGCCGGCGTCGCGCAGCGCCTGGAAGTAGGCGGTCTCGGTGAGGTTGGTGCCCGAGACGTCGTAGCCGCGCGCGGCGATGAGGCGCGCGACGGCGGACATGCCGGAGCCGCCGACGCCGATGAAGTGGATGCGGCTCACAGCGCGCCCTCGATCAGGTCGGCGAGGCGCGCGGCCCCGTCGGCGATGCCGATGCCGCGCGCGGCCTCGCGCATGGCCTCGCGCGCGTCGCGGTCGAGCAGCATGCGCTCGGCGTGCAGCGTGAGCGCCGCCGGGGTGAGGTCGGCGTCGCGCACGAGCACCGCGGCGCCGGCGTCGACCGCGGAGGCGGCGTTGAGCGCCTGCTCGCCGTTGCCGTGGGCCAGGGGGACGTAGAGCGCGGGCAGGCCGAGGGCGCCGATCTCGCACACCGTCGCGGCGCCCGAGCGGCACACCACCGCGTCCGCGGCGGCGAAGGCGGACGCCATGTCGTGCGAGTACTCGGCGACCGCGTACATCCCGCGGTCGGCGGCGGGCAGCTCGGCGAGCGCCCGGTAGGCCTCCTCCGTCTTGCCCTTGCCGGTGAGGTGGATGACGTGGACGCCGTGTCCCACGAGGGTGCCGATCGCGCCGGCGAGGGCCGCGTTGAGGCTCGCGGCGCCGAGCGAGCCTCCGAACGCGAGCAGCACGGGCGCGTCGGCCGCCCACCCGCGGGCCTCGCGTGCCGCCGCGGCGGCACGCGCCCGGCTGGCGGCATCCGCGAGGGTGCCGGCGAGCGCCTCGAGCTCGGGACGCAGCGGCAGCCCGGTGACGGTCGCGTGGCGCAGCGGGGTGCCGGGGAACGTCACGGCGACCCGGTCCGTCAGCCGCGCGCCCAGCTTGTTCGCGATGCCGGGCTTGGCGTTGGCCTCGTGCACGACGATCGGCAGGCGGCGGCGCCGCGCGGCGAGGTACAGCGGCGTGGACACGTAGCCGCCGAAGCCGACGACCGCATCGGCCCGCACGCGGTCGATCGCCGCCTCGCAGGCCTTCACGGCGCCGCGCAGGGCGCCCGGGAACCGCAGCGCCGCGGCGTCGGGCCGGCGCGGGAACGGCACCTTCTCGATCTCGACCAGGTCGAGGCCCGCGCGGGGGACGAGGTCGGCCTCGAGGCCGTCCGGGGTGCCGACCGCGGTGACGTCGTGGCCGCGCTCGAGCAGGGTGGACGCGGTCGCGAGCAGCGGGTTGACGTGGCCGGCGGTGCCTCCTCCGGCGAGGAGCAGGCTAGCCACGGCGCCCCCTCGACAGGACCGCGAGCGAGCGGCGCACCACGGAGGGTCGCGCGGCGAGCGCCTCGGGCGCTCCCGGCTCGTTGCGGGCGAAGGACAGGAGGACCCCGACTGCGGCCATGGACATGATGAGGGACGAACCTCCGGAGGAGACGAGTGGGAGCGGGACTCCCGTGACGGGCGCGAGCTCGAGCACGACCGCGATGTTGACGCAGGCCTGGACGACGATCCACGCGCCGATCGCCGCGGCGGCGATCTGCACGAAGAGGTCGGTCGAGCGGTGGACGATGCGCGTGACGGCCACGAGGATCATGGCGTACGCGGCGAGGATGAGGAGCGTGCCGATGAGGCCGAACTCCTCGCCGATGATGGCGAAGATGTAGTCGTTGTCGGAGGCGGGCAGCCAGCCCCACTTCTCGCGGCTCATGCCGGGCCCGAGGCCCCACAGCCCGCCCGAGGCGAGCGCCCACGTGCCGTGGGTCTGCTGCCAGCACTCCGCGGTGTCGGTGCACGAGCCGGTGGCCCACTGGCTGATGCGGTCGACGCGGGACTGCGCGGCGAAGACGAGCCCGACGGCGCCGACGCCGAGCAGCCCGGCCGCCATGGCGAAGAACCGGCCGGGCACGCCCGCGACCCAGAACGCGACCACCACGACCACCAGCATGATCATCGCGGTGCCCATGTCCTTGCCGGCGAGCACGAGGCCGATGACGAGGATCGCCATGATGCCGCCCGGGACCATGATGTCGCGCGGGTTGGTGAGCTTCTTGCGGAACTTGGACAGCACCACGCCGAGGTAGAGCGCGAGGCCCAGCTTGGCGATCTCGGAGGGCTGGAGGCTGAAGCCCGCGATCCGGATCCACGCCTTGTTGCCGCCGACCGCGTAGCCGGTGACGAGCACCACGCCGAGGAGGATCATCGCGCCGAACAGCACGGCGGGCGCGGCCCGCTTCCAGAACTTCACGGGCATGCGCGCGCCCACGACGAGCGCAGCGAGGCCCACCGCGAACGCGATGAGCTGCGTGACGAAGCCCGCGTACGCGTTGCCGTTGTCGACGCGGATGGACACGATCGACGAGCTCGACAGCACCACCGCGAGCCCCACGAGCAGGAGGATCGTGGTGGCGGCGAGGAGGAGGTAGTACGACGTCGTCGCGGATCGCATCCCCGTGGCCGTGGCCTCGGGCCGCGCGGCGGTCGCCGTCATGTCACTCCTCGCGGTCCATTGCCTCCACCGCCCTGGTGAACGCCTCTCCTCGGTCCGCGTAGCTGCGGAACTGATCCATCGATGCGCACGCGGGTGACAGGAGCACCGTGTCCCCCGGCTCCGCGAGCCCGCGGGCGGCCGCGACCGCCCGCTGCATCACATCCTCCCCCGGCGGTACGGACACCACGGGTATATCGGACGCGTGTGTCGCGAGCGCGGTCGCGAGCGGCTCCTGGTCCACCCCGATGAGCACGGCGGCCCGCACGCGGCCCGCGACGTCCTCCACGAGGGCGGAGAACTCCTGCCCCTTGGCGAGGCCCCCGGCGATCCACACGACCGAGCGGTCGGCGCGCCCGCCGAACGCCGCCTGGACGGCGTGGGCGTTGGTGGCCTTCGAGTCGTCCACGTACGCGACCCCGTCGAGGTCGCGCACCCAGGCCGTGCGGTGATGGTCGAGGCGGAACGAGCGGAGCCCGTCGCGCACGGCCTCGGGGGCGACGCCGACGGCGCGGCACAGCGCGGCCGCCGCGAGGGCGTTCGTGACCAGGTACGGGGGCACGTCGCCCGCGACGAGGTGGGCCAGGTCGTCGACCTCGCCGAGCTCGGCCGCCTGACGGTGCCGGTCGGGGTGGAAGGCACGGTCGACGAGCAGGCCCTCGACCAGTCCCAGCTGCGAGGGCGCGGGCGAGCCGAGGGTGATGCCGACGGCGCGCGCGCCCTCGACCACCTCGGCCTCCGCGACCATCGACTCGACCAGCGCATCGGCCGCCGGGTACACGCACGCCACCTGGACGTGCTGGTAGACCTTCGCCTTGTCGGCGCGGTAGGCCTCGAGGCTGCCGTGCCAGTCGGTGTGGTCGTCGTCGGCGTTGAGGCACACCGCCGCGTGGGGCGAGATGGTGTGCGCGAAGTGCAGCTGCAGGCTCGCGATCTCGACGGCCACCAGGTCGGACTCCTCGCGCGCGGCGTGGATGACGGGGATGCCCATGTTGCCGCACACGCGCACGTCGAGCCCGCCTGCCCTCGCGATCGCGCCGACCATCTGCGTGGTGGTGGTCTTGCCGTTGGTGCCGGTCACCATGACCCACGGGATGCCCGGGCGGCGCACGCGCCACGCGAACTCCATCTCGGACCAGATCTCGAGGCCCGCGGCCTCGCACGCACGCACGGCGTCCGAGTGGGGCGCGAAGCCCGGGGACGCCATCACGACGTCGAACGTCGACAGGTCCACCTCGGAGACGTCGCGGTGATCGGCGGCGCCGTTCGCGTCGACCGTGACGGCGATGCCGCCCAGCTCGCGCGTGACCTCGGCGGCGGACGTGCCCGCGATGCCGACGCCCAGCACGAGGACGCGGCGGCCCTCCACCGGGTTGAGCACCGTCACAGCGAGGCCACCCAGGCCGCGTAGAAGATGCCGACGCCGAGGCCGGTGAACATCGCGGCGATGATCCAGAACCGCGTGACGATGGTCACCTCGCCCCAGCCCATGAGCTCGAAGTGATGGTGCAGCGGCGCCATCTTGAACAGCCGCTTGCCGCCCGAGATCTTGAAGTACCCGATCTGCAGCACGGAGCTCGCGACGACGATGACGAAGAGGCCGCCGACGATCACGCCGAGCAGCTCGGTGCGCGTCACCATCGTCATGCCGGCGATCGCGCCGCCCAGCGCGAGCGAGCCGGTGTCGCCCATGAAGATCTTGGCGGGGCTCGCGTTCCACCACAGGAAGCCCAGGCTCGCGCCGGCGATCGCTCCCGCGAGGATCGCGAGGTCCCACGGGTCCCTGACCTCGTAGCAGGTGGAGCCCGCGCCGGGGGTGCCGCACGCCTGGTTGATCTGCCACAGGCAGATGAGGATGTACGCGACGAAGAAGATGACCGCGGTGCCCGAGGCCAGGCCGTCGAGCCCGTCCGTGAGGTTGACGGCGTTCGACCACGCGGTGATGAGGAAGTTCGACCAGATCACGAACAGGATGAGGCCGGCCGTGGGCCCCCAGATCGCGAGGTCGACGTTCGTGTCGCGCAGGAACGAGATCGCGGTGGAGGCGGGCGTGACGCCGTTGGAGTCGGGGAACTGGAGCGCGAGGATGCCGAACGAGATGCCGACGATCCCCTGCCCGAGGAACTTCCAGCGCGCCTTCAGGCCCAGCGAGCGCTCGCGCGAGATCTTGATCGCGTCGTCGAGGAAGCCGACGAAGCCCAGCCCCACCATGAGGTAGACGACGAGCATGGACGATGCGCTGGGCGTGCGTCCGACGAGCAGGTTGCCGCCGAGCCACGCGAGGACCGCCGCGAGGATGATGACGACGCCTCCCATGGTGGGGGTGCCGCGCTTGACGTGGTGGCTGGCGGGACCGTCCTGCCGGATGAACTGGCCGAACTGCCGGCGCGTGAGGTACCGGATGAGCACCGGCGTCGCGAGGAGCGACAGCAGGACTCCCAGCCCCGCCGCGAACACGACCGCCTTCATCCGACTCCTCCCACGAGCTGATCCGCGAGCTCCCACAGGCCGGAGCCGTGGGATGCCTTGACGAGGACGGTGTCCCCCTGCCGCAGCGTCTCCTCGAGGAGCGCGCGCGCCTCGCCGATTGTATCGACGTAGGTCGCCTCGTCGCCCCACGAGCCCTCGCGGACGGCGGCGATGTACGCGGGCCTCGCGCCCTCGCCGACGATGATCGTGCGGTCGATGCGGAGGCGGACCACCTCGGTGCCGATCTGCTCATGGATCGCGAGCGATGCGTCGCCGAGCTCGCGGATCTCGCCGAGCACGGCGACGGTCCTGCCGCCGTCCGCCACGAGCTTGAGCGCGCGCAGCGCGGCGCGCATCGACTCGATGGACGCGTTGTAGGCGTCGTCGATCACGGTGACGCCGTCGGGCCGCTCGGTCACGGCCATGCGGTGGGCCGACACGGGTCCGGCGGCGGCGACGCGCTCCCACGCGTCGTCGGGCGCGAGCGCGCACTCGAGGCACACCGCGAGGGCGGCGAGGGCGTTGGTGGCGTGATGCTCCCCCACGAGCGCGAGGGTCCGGCGCGGCAGCACCGTGCCGTCGGCGAGCGCGACCTCGAAGGACGCGCGTCCCTTGACCGTGGTGACGCCGCTGGCGGCCACGTCGCCGTGGCCGTTGCCGAACATCACCGCGCGCTCGGCGAGCGCGGCCATCGGGGCGACCCGCGCATCGTCCGCGTTGAGGACCGCGACGCCGCCGGGCACCAGGCCCTGCACGATCTCGCTCTTGGCGACCGCGACGTCGTCGGGCGACGCGTACTCGCCCATGTGCGCCGTGCCGACGGTGAGCGCGACCGCGACGTCGAGCGGCGCGATCGACGTGAGGTACGCGATGTGGCCGAGGCCGCTCGCGCCCATCTCGAGCACCAGGAAGCGCGTGGCGGCGTCGGCGCGCAGCACCGTGAGCGGCATGCCGATCTCATTGTTGAAGCTGCCGACGGGGGCCACGACGTCGGGCAGGACCTGCGCGAGGAGGTCCTTGGTGGTGGTCTTGCCGTTCGAGCCGGTGATGCCGATCACCGTGATCTCGCCCTCGGCGCGCAGCAGCGCGAGGTAGGCGCGGGCGAGGTAGCCCAGCGCGGCCTGGACGTCGGCCACCAGCACGTGCGGCGCGTCGACCGGCTCGGAGACCAGGCACAGCGACGCGCCCGCGGCGACGGCCTGCGGGACGAAGTCGTGCCCGTCGACGCGCTCGCCCACGAAGGCGACGTAGAGGCAGCCGGGCGCGACCGCGCGGGAGTCCTTCTCGACGGCGGTGACGACGGCCTCGGGATCGGCGGCGAGCGTGCCGCCGACCGCCTCCGCGATCCACGCGGCGGTGACCGCCCTCACGCGCGCTCCTCGCCGACCTTGGCGAGGGCGTCGAGGAAGGCCCCGGCGTCCGTGTACGGGTAGTGCACTCCGTCGATCTCCTGCGTGGTCTCGTGCCCCTTGCCGGTGGCGATGATGGTGTCGTCGGGTCCCGCGAGGCGCACGGCGGCCTCGACGGCCGCGGCGCGCGGGAACACCTCGTGGACGTCGGCCCCGTCGGGGCGCTCGGCGAGCGCGCCCTCCATGATCCGGCCGCGGATGTACGCGGCGGGCTCGGTGCGCGGGTTCTCGTCCGTGACGAACACGACGTCCGCGTGGGTCGCGGCGGCGACTCCGAGCCCGGGGCGCTTCGAGTCGTCGCGCAGCCCGTCGCACCCGAGCACGATGATGACGCGTCCCGGCGTGACGAGGCGCATCGCGTCGAGCACGCTCGCGATCCCGTCCGGGGTGTGCGCGTAGTCGACCACCGTCATCGGGGTGGTCACGTCGCGCGTCGTGACGATCTCGGTGCGGCCGGGCACCGGGCGCGCGGTCTCGACGCCGCGGATCGCGTCGGCGAGAGGCACGCCGGTCGCGTGCGCCGCGACGATGGCGCCCGCGGCGTTGGACACGTTGATGAGGCCCGGCAGGGGGATCTCGACGTCGTGCCGCGAGCGGTCGGGCGCGACGAGCACGAAGCGCATCCCGCCGCGCGCGGTCGGCTGCGCGTCGATCGCGTTCCAGTCCGCCCACGGCGAGCCGGGCCGCGTCGCGACGGTCTCGACGGGCACGAACACCTCGTCGACCAGGCGCTGCCCCCACTCGTCGTCGACGAGCACGACGGCGCGGTCGGCGAACTCGGGCGTGAAGATGCGGGCCTTCTCCTCGAAGTACTCCTCCATCGTGTGGTGGAAGTCGAGGTGCTCGTAGGAGAGGTTGGTGAACAGGACCACGGCGAAGTGCGTCGCGGTGACGCGCTCGAGCGCGATCGCCTGGGACGATGCCTCGGCCACCGCCGCGGTCACGCCCGCCTCGCGCATGCGGGCGAGCAGGCCCTGGAGCATGGGCGCCTCGGTGGTGGTGCGGGCGGCGGGGGCCGCCTCGTCGCCGATGCGCATCTCGACGGTGCCGAGCAGGCCCACCTTGGCGTGGACGGTGCGGAGGGCGCCCTCGACCAGGAACGACGTGGTGGTCTTGCCGTTGGTGCCCGTGATGCCGACGAGCGGCAGGTCGCGCGACGGGTCGCCGTAGATCTCGGCGGCGGCAAGCGCCGTGACGCGGCGCGGATGGGTGGCGACCAGGACGGGCACGCCCGTGGCGAGGCACTCGTCGGCTCCCGCACGGTCGGTGAGGATCGCGGCGGCGCCCCGCGCGACGGCCTGCGCGGCGAAGCGCGCGCCGTGGACGTTCTCGCCCGGCATCGCGCAGAACAGGTCGCCCGGCTCGACGGCGCGGGAGTCGATGGTCGCGCCCGTCACGCGGACGTCGGGGCCGTGCAGGTCGGCGCCCGCGCGCGCCTCGATGGCGCTGAGCAGGGCGCCCGCGACGCGGGTGGGGCGCATCGGAAGGTCCGGCATTCTCACTTCCAGGTGGTCGGGTACAGCGTGGGGGCCGTCGTGGACGGGGGCACCCTCAGGGTCTGCAACGCAAAGGTTGCCACATCCTTGAAGACGGGTGCGGCGGTCGTGCCGCCCCAGATCGCGGTCTTGGGGTCGTACAGGATGACGGAGACGACGATACGCGGGTCGTCCGCGGGGGCGATGCCGACGAAGGACGCGACGATCGACGTGAGCCGCCCGTCGGCGCCCGCCGCCTGGGCGGTTCCGGTCTTGCCCGCGACGCGGTAGCCGTCGATCTTCGCGAGCACTCCCGTGCCGCCCTCCTCGGTGACGTCCTCGAGCATCGTCAGCACCTGCTTGGCGGTGGACTTCGACACCACCCGCTCGGGGTCGGCGGTCTTGCGTGGCGTGAAGGTGCCGTCGGCGTCGCGGAAGCCCTTGACGATGGTCGGCTGGATCTTCATGCCGTCGTTCGCGATGATCGAGAAGACCTGGGACGTCTGCAGCGCGGTCACCGCGAGCCCCTGGCCGAAGGTGGTGGCCCACTTGGTGCGGCCGTCCCAGTCCTGCCAGTCGTGGACGATGCCGGGCGACTCCGCGAGCAGCCCGACGCCCGTGGTCTCCCCGAAGCCGAACTTCTTGAGGTACTTCCAGCGCGTCTCTGAGCTCATGAGCGCGCCCACCTGGACGGTGCCCGTGTTGGACGACGTCGCGAGGATGCCGGACAGCGTGAGCTTCTGCGTCTCGTGCTCGTGGGAGTCGTGGAACGTCTGGTCGTTGTCGGTCGTGTACGCGTACGGCGCGGTGAAGTGCGACAGGGGCGTCGCGACGCCCTCCTCGATCGCGGCCGCCATCGTGACGACCTTCGCGGTCGAGCCGGGCTCGAACACGGTCGACACCGAGCGCGCGCCGCGGTCGGCCGCGTCGCTCGCGGACGGGTCGTTGGGGTCGACGGTGTTCGAGTCGGCGAGCGCGAGGATCTCCCCCGTCTTGGTGTCCTCGACCACGACGGTCGCGCGGCTCGCGCCCGTGTCGGCGAGCGCCTCCTGCACGCGCTGCTGCGTGTACCACTGGATGTCGCGGTCGAGCGTCGTCACCACCGTCTGGCCGGGCACGGCCGGGGTCTCCTCCTGAACGCCGGTCGGGATGACGTACGCGCCGGTCGAGTCCTTCTCGTAGGTCGTCGATCCGGGCGTGCCGATGAGCTTGTCCTCGTAGGCGGCCTCGATGCCGGTGAGCCCGACCTTGCCGGTGCCCTCGGACGTGCCGCCCATGAAGCCGACGACGTTGCCCGCGAGGGTGCCGTTCGGGTAGACCCGCTTCTCGATCTCCTCGGGCTCGACGCCCACGATCTTCTCCGCGGAGATGAGGTCCCATGTCTCGGGCGAGATGTCCTTGACGATGTAGTGGAAGGTGCTGTCGCCCACCATCTCGGCGCCCAGCTCGTCCGCGTCCATGCCGAGGATGGGCGCGAGGATCGCCGCGGCGCCCGCGGCCCCCTCGGCCACGACGACGCCGTTCTCGGTGCGCTTGAACGTCGCGATCTTCTTCTGGTTGACGCCCACGTTGTAGCGCTCGACCGAGGTGGCGAGCACCGCGCCGTTGCGGTCGACGATGTCCGCGCGCGGCGTCGTGATCTCCTTGGTCACGAGGCGCTGCGACAGCGCGTCGGACGCGATCGACTGCGAGTTGACGGCCTGGATCATCACGAGGCGGCCGGCGAACACGGCGAGCACGAGCAGCAGCGCCACCGCGAGGAACCGCTGACGCAGCCGCGGGTCCGCCAGGCGGGGCGCGCGGGGCGAAGGCATGCGATCTACTGCTTCCCTGTCTCGAGGACGATGCCATCCGATAGTGACACGGAGCCGAGCGCCGGCGCGGGCGCCATGCCGAGGCGTGCCGCCCGCCTCGCGAGGTTCGCGGGGGCGGCGTTGGTGTCGAGGGTCTCCTGCAGCGCGGACTGCTGCGTGTGGAGGTCGGCGATCTGGATCTTGAGGTCGCGGCGCTCGTACGCGCCCTCGGCCATCGTCGTGTTGATGAGGAGCACCGACGCGAGCGCCGCGACGATGATCGCGACGCACAGCCACGCGAACGGCACGAGCGAGCGCGAGGACTCGGGCGCGGCGACGGGCCGAAGGTGGCGGCGCGGGGCCGCCTCGGTCCGCGGTGCGTGCGCGGAACGCTGCTGACGCAGGGGTGCGGCGCTCATGCGTGCCTCCTCAGCCGCTCGGGCGGCGTCGGGCGCAGCCGCTCGGCGGCGCGCAGTCGGACGGGCTTGGATCGGGGGTTGGCCTCCGCCTCCTCGGGCGACGCCTTCTCGGCGCCGCGGGTGAGGAGCCGCAGGTACGGCTGGGCCGACTCGGGGACGATGGGCAGCCCGGGAGGCGCCTGGGTCTCGGCTCCCTCGGCGAACGCGCGCTTGACGATGCGGTCCTCGAGCGAGTGGTAGGACTCGACGACCACGCGGCCGCCCACGCCGACGCCCTCGATCGCGGCCGGGATGGCGCGCTCGAGGACCTCGATCTCGCGGTTGACGGCGATGCGCAGGGCCTGGAAGGTGCGCTTGGCGGGGTTGCCCGCGCCCGGCGTGCGGGTCGCGGCGGGGATGCACGCGCGCACGAGGTCGACGAGCTCGGCCGAGCGGGTGATCGGGGCGGTCTCGCGGCGCCTCACGATGGAGCGGGCGATCTTGTGGGCGAAGCGCTCCTCGCCGTACTCGCGCAGGATGCGCGTGAGCTCGCGCTCGTCCGCGTCGCGCAGCAGGTCGGCCGCGGACACGGGGTCGGCGGGGTTCATGCGCATGTCGAGCGGCGCGTCCTGCGCGTACGAGAAGCCGCGCTCCGCATCGTCGATCTGCAGCGAGCTCACGCCGAGGTCCAGCAGGATCCCGTCCGCGCGGTCGACGCCCGCGGCCGCGAGCGCGCCGGCGATGTCGTCGTACTCGGCGTGGTGGGCGATGAAGCGATCGCCGAAGCGGGCGAGGCGTGCCGAGGCGAGCGCGATCGCCTGCGGGTCGCGGTCGATGCCGACCACGCGGGCGTGGGGGCAGCGCTCGAGGATGCCCTCGGTGTGCCCGCCCATGCCGAGCGTGCCGTCGATCGCGACGGCGCCCTCGTGGTCGAGCGCGGGGGCGAGCAGGTCGACGCAGCGGTCGAGCATCACCGGCGTGTGCCGCTCGGCGGCTCCGCGCTCGTCGTGCTCGTGCTCAGCCATCGCCCCTCCTCACCCGGGTCCGGCCCGTGCCCCGTGGTCTCCCTCCGAGCTCCTCTGGCGGGGGGAAGTCCGCCAGAGCGATCCGGGAGGAGGCCACGAGGCACGCGCTCCTACATGTCGTCGAAGATCTCGGCCGCCGTCTCCGCATACGCGTCCTCGCCGGCCTCCAGGTACTCGTCCCACTTCTGCGCGTCCCAGATCTCGACGCGCGAGCCCATACCCACCACGGCCACGTCGCGGTCGAGCCCCGCATAGCGGCGCAGCGGCTGCGACAGCAGGATCCGGCCCTGCTTGTCGGGGACCTCGTCGCTCGCGTGCCCGAGGAAGGCGCGCAGGTAGTCCCGCGCCGCCTTGTTCTCGAGCGGCGCGCGGCGGAGCCGGTCGTGGATGGTCGTGAACTCGTCGACCGGGAACAGGAACACGCAACGGTCGAGGCCGCGCGTGGCGACCAGCCCGTTGGTGAACCGGCCCCGGAACTTCGCCGGGAGGATCAGGCGGCCCTTGTCGTCGAGACGAGGCGTGAAGGTGCCGAGGAACACGCCCGTCGGGCCAAGGCCGAACGTCGCGGTGTCAGACATCGGCCCCTCCCCTCAGGCTCCCTGTCCCTCCCAGTGCCTCCACTTTACTCCACTTCTCTCCACCTGTCTCGGAAAATCTTCAAAATCTGACATCAATTTGCCTAAAAGCGCAGGTAGTCTGCGTGGAGCGTAGTGGAGGGAAATCGCCGCACAGGCGCCCTCGCGCTCCACTAGGCTCGGATCTGGGAGAGGGGAGCCCCATGACGACGACCGTCCCGACCGCCTCGCAGCTGGCCGATGTGTGCGACCTCGCGCTACGCGTGCGGGAAGAGCTGAGGAGGGTCCTGTCGGGGCTCGACGACGCGATCGACGCCACCCTGGCGACCGTCCTCGCCGAGGGCCACCTGCTCCTCGAGGACGTCCCCGGCGTCGGCAAGACGACCCTGGCCCGCGCGCTCGGGCGAGCGCTCGACGCGAGCGTCGGCCGCATCCAGTTCACGCCGGACCTGCTCCCGTCCGACGTCACGGGCGTGAGCGTCTTCCGCGGCGACGAGCACCGCTTCGAGTTCCGCCCCGGACCCGTGTTCGCGAACATCGTGGTGGCCGACGAGATCAACCGCGCCTCGCCCAAGACGCAGGCCGCGCTGCTCGAGTCGATGCAGGAGCGGTCCGTCACGGTCGACGGCGAGACCCGCCCGCTGCCCACGCCGTTCCTCGTCGTCGCGACGCAGAACCCGATCGACATGGAGGGGACCTATCCCCTGCCGGAGGCGCAACGCGACCGCTTCATGACGCGCATCGCCGTGGGCTACCCCTCGCACGCGGACGAGGTCGCGATGCTCGACGCGCACGACGGCCACGACCCGCTGGCCGAGGTGCGACCCGTCGCGACCGCGGCGGACCTTGAGCGCGCGATCGCGACCGTCCGCGGCGTGTACGCCTCCGCCGCGATCAAGCAGTACCTCGTCGACCTCGCGCGAGCGACGCGCGAGAGCGCGGATCTCCGGCTGGGCGCCTCGCCCCGCTCGTCGCTGCAGCTCCTGTCGGCGGCGAAGGCGCGCGCGGCCATGGCCGGCCGCGACCACGTGCTGCCCGACGACGTCAAGGCGCTCGCCGTGCCCGTGCTCGCGCACCGGCTCATCCCGGCGGCGCAGGCGCGCGCCGCGGGCCGCACCGCCGAGACGGTCGTCACCGAGCTGCTGTCGCGGATCGCCGTGCCCACCGCCCGCACCCCGGAGCCCACCCGCGGATGAGCTCGTTCCGGCGCCCCGCCGGCCGTCGCGAGGCCGATGCCGAGACGGCGGTCTCGCCGCGCGGCGTCGGCCTCGCCGCGGGCGGCGGCGCGCTGCTGCTCGTCGGTGTCGGGTTCGGCTCCGCGCCGCTCGTGCTCATCGGCGCCGCCGTGGTGGCCGCGGTGCTCGTCGCCGCGGGCTGGATCGTCGCGTCCTCCCTGCTCACCCGCTCGCGCGTGCGCGGCGTCACGCGCGAGGTCACGCCCGCGACGCTCACCGCGGGCACGCCCGCGCAGGTGGTGACGCGCGTGGCGGCCCCGGGCGGCGCGGCACGCGTGCTGCGGATCCGCGAGCAGGCGGCCGCCGAGCTCACGGGCGGCGCGGGCACGCGCGCCTCGATCGCACGGCGGCCGGGCGGGATCGAGCTGCGCTACCGCCTGGAGCCCACGCGCCGCGGCCGCTGGCTCCTGGGCCCCGCGCTCGCCCGCGCCGCCGACCCGTTCGGGCTCGCGTGGACGGACCGGCCCGTCGGCCAGGCGCTCGAGATCGCCGTGTGGCCGCCGGTGGTCGACCTCGCCGCGAGCGCGGGCGAGCTCATGGGCGTCGCCGACCGCGCCCATGCGGGCGCCCGCACCCCCGCGGCGGACGACGCCTCGCTGCGCGACTACCGCGAGGGCGACGACCTGCGCCGCGTCCACTGGGCGTCCTCCGCCCGGCGCGGCACGCTGCTCGTGCGCTCGGAGGAGCAGCAGGGCCGCACCGCGGCGACGATCCTGCTGGCGCTGCCGCCGGTGAGCGCGGGGCTCGAGTGGGCCATCACGGCGGCAGCGTCCGTCGCGCTGTCCGTGCTCGAGGCGGGGCACCCGGTGCGGCTGCTCGCGGGAACCGCGGAGGCGTCGGTGCACGATGCCCGCGGGCGGGCGGCCGAGCCCGCACGCGCGCAGATCCTCGACGCGACTGTCGACCTGGCGCCGTCCGAGTCCACGTCGGAGGCCGACCGCCTCCTCGCCGCGTCGGCGGGGCGGGTCGACGCGGGCCATCGGGACGTGGTGGTCGCGGTGGTCGAGCCGCTCGGGCCCACCGCGCTGCACGCGCTCACCCCCCTGGGCGAGTCCGGGCGCGCGTGGGCGCTCGTGCGGGCGTCGCTCGCGGCACGCGCGCGGGCCGAGCGCACGGCCGAGGCCCTGCGGCTCGGCGGATGGCGCACGGTGGTGTCCCTCGAGCCCGAGACCCTCGAGTCGGCCTGGACTCGGCTGCTCGCCGAGGAGACGGACGCATGAGCGGCGGACGGTGGCGGCTGGCCGCGACCCCGCTCGTCGCCGTCGCGGTCGGGCTGAGCCTCGCGGGCCTGTCCGGCCTCGTCATCTACGGCGGCTGGCTGAAGGTGCTCGCGATCGTGCTCGGGGCGACCGCCGCCGTGGTCGTGCTCGCCCGCCTCACGACAGGGAGGCCCTTCCTGCCCACGGTCGCGGGCGCCCTCGCCGGCGCCTGGTTGATCGTGCTCGCCTACGTGCCCGCGGACGACGGAGGGATCCGGTGGCTTCCCACGGGCGACACCCTGGCCGCCGTGCGCCAGGTCGCTCTGGACGCGGTCGGGTATGCGCAGGTCTCGGTCGCGCCGGCGCCCGTCGAGCCCGAGCTCGCGGGGGCGATCACCGCGGCGGTGGTCGCGCTGTTCCTGCTCGTCGACGCGGTCGCCGTGGGCGCGGGCTTCGCCGCGTCGGCGGGCTTCCTGCTCCTCGCGCCGTGGCTGCCGGCGCTCACGCTCGAGCGTCGCGTCCCCACCGCCGCGCTCGCCGGAACCCTCGCGGCCTGGCTCGCGGTGATCGCGTTGTCGCGCCGCAACGACCGCGGCTCGTGGCGCGCCCGCGCGCGCGACGGCGCCGCCCCCGCCTCACCGCCCGCGGTGCTGGGCGCCGCCGTCGCGGCGGTGCTGGTCGCGCTGCTCGTCGCGCCCCTCGCGATCGGCGGACCGTTCTGGGGGGCCATGCCCCGCCTGAGCCTGCCCGCCTCGCTCGGCGGCACCTCCCGCCTCGACCTCGAGATCGACCTGCGCGACTCCCTCACCACGCGCTCCGGGACCCCCGTCCTCAGCTACTTCTCCACGAACGGCCGCGTGGACGTCCTGCGCGCCTACTCCATGGGAACCTTCGACGGCAGCCGGTGGGACCGCGACCCCGAGGGAGAGATGGTGCCCGCGACCGGGGTGCTATGGCCCGAGGACCTCGCGAGCCCCCTGCTCCACGACCCGGCCACCATCTCGGTGAGCGTGGGCGACCTCGCCGAGAGCCACGTGCCGGTGCCCGCCTCGCCCCGCTCGCTGGCGGCCGGGAACGAGTGGCTGTACGACCCGTCGACGGACGAGGTGGTGATCAACCGCGAGGGCGGGACCCGCGACCTGTCGTACACCGTGCGCGAGGAGGTGGGCTACACCACCGAGGAGGCGCTGCGCGGCGCCGACCCGCTGATCGCGGCCGGCGGCGACCGCGCCGTGCCCGCGCGCTACCTCGACCTCAACCCGCGCATCGACATCGAGAACGTGCGCGCGATCGCGCAGGCCGTGACCGCGAGCGCCACCGACCGCTACGAGCAGGGCCTCGCGCTGCAGGAGTACCTGCGCGGCCCCAGCTTCACCTACGACACGGAGGCGCCCACCACCAGCGACGACATGGTGTCGACGTTCCTCGAGCAGCAGCACGGCTACTGCATCCACTTCGCCACCGCGATGGTCGTGATGGCGCGCACGCTCGACATCCCGGCGCGCATGGCCGTCGGGTTCCTGGGCGGCGTCGAGTCGGGCGACGGCTTCCAGGTCCGCGGCCGCGACGCGCACGCGTGGCCCGAGCTGTACTTCCCTGGCCACGGCTGGGTGCGGTTCGAGCCCACGCCCTCCGTACAGACCGGATCGCGCCCCGCGTACGCGGTCCCGGTGGTCCAGGGCACCACCCCGGACGACACGCGCAACCCGGTCAACCCCACCACCGCGCCGCGCACGTCGCGCCCGAGCGCGGCGCCGACGACGACCGCGCCCGCGACGGTCGAGGACGCGCGGGGCTTCCCGTGGATCCCCGCGCTCGCCGGCGCGCTGGTGCTCGCCATGCTCGCGATCGGCGTGGCGCGCCGCCGGGGATCGGCCGTGGCCGTCGACTCCCCCGAGGCGGCATGGGCGTCGATGCGCCGCCGCCTGGGCGACCGCGCCGGGGACGATGCGCTGACCCCCGCGGAGACCGAGCGCGCGATCCTCGAGCAGGGTCCCGAGCTGAGCGACGCGGCGTGCGAGGCGCTCGCGCGGCTGCGCACGGCGGTCGAGGACCAGCGCTACGCCCCCGGGGGCAGCGGCGTGCCCGCGTCGCAGCTGGCGGCGTGGGCCGATGCGGTGGCGGAGGCCGCGCGCGAGGCGGACAAGGCGGCCGCCCAGGGCCACCGCCGCTAGGGATGCGACGTGTTCACGGCCTCGGCCGCGAGCACGTCTGCGCAACGCGGTCCCAAGGAACGGAACCGCAGAAGCTAGATGTCGCCCTGCTCGCGCCGGCGCTCGAAGCGCTCCTCGACGCGGGACATGAAGCCGCGGTCGCCCTTGCGACGCTTCGCGGCGGTGCCGCCCGCGGCACGCAGGCCGGCCGGACGGGGTGTGAGCAGCGCCCACACGGCGGCCGCGAGCATGACGGCGAAGCCGGCCACGCCCACGATCACGAGCTGGGTGACCGCGCCGGTGACGACGATGCCGAGGCCGACGACGACGCCGACCCCCGCCCACACATAGCGGCTTCGGGGGCGCGAGGCGCGCGCCATCGCAGAGCCAAGCTTGGCGTCCGAGCCGAGGTCCCTCTCGAGCTGCTCGAGAACGCGCTGCTCGTATTCCGACAGCGGCATCGCAGCCTCCTTCGTGTGCACCGTGTGATCAAGTCTATCGGTCGCGCGTCATCCGTACCAGACGGGCGTCTAGGGTGAGCCCATGCCCCGGTCCCACCACCTCCGCATCGCTCCCGACGTGCCTCGTGGCGTCGAGTTCGCGATCGCGACGGGTGTCGCCGAGCTCCGTGACGAGCCCGATGGGACAACGTTCCTGTGGGTCAACGGAGTTCCCAGCTCGCCGCTCGACCCCGACCCGGGCTTCCTCGCGTTCGAGTACATGCGGCACCTGTCGGCCGCGGTCGACGCATGGGGACCGCCGCCGCGCATGCTCGCGCTGCACGTGGGCGCCGCCGCATGCGCCTTCCCGCGCCACCTCGCGCACCGGCTGCCCGACTCCGGCCACATCGCCGTCGACGTCGACGCGACGCTGCCCGAGCTCGTGCGCGCGTGGTGGGACCTGCCCCGCGCGCCGCGGCTGCGGATCCGCGCTCAGGACGGCCTCGACGCCGTGACGACGCGCCGCGACGCGAGCCTCGACCTCGTGGTCCGCGACGCCTTCGCGGGCGACGCGACCCCGGCGACGCTCGCCTCCCCCGAGTGGTGGGCGCAGGCCGCGCGCGTGCTGCGCCCCGGCGGTCTGGTCCTCGCGAACATCGGCACACGGCCCGGCGACCGCACCGCGGCCGCGGACGTCGCGGCGGCCGCCGAGGCGTTCGGCTCCACCCTCGCGATCGGCGAGCACGCGGTCCTCAAGGGCCGCCGGCGCGGCAACGTCGTGCTGGCGGCGGTCACGTCCGGCGCGATCGACGAGGCGGCGCTGCGGCGCTACGCGGGGTCGGCCGCCCTGCCGACGGGCGTCGTGCGCGACTGGCGCGGCTGATCCCGCCCGGCCCGCGCATCGTCCCGGGCAACGTCGAAGGCCGCCGGCCCCGAGGGGACGACGGCCTTCGCGAGAGAACCTCGGCTCAGAGGGGACGAACCTTCTCCGCCTGCGGGCCCTTCGGACCGTTGGTGACCTCGAACTCGACGCGCTGCGCCTCCTCGAGGCTGCGGTAGCCGTCCGTCTCGATCGCCGAGTAGTGGACGAAGACGTCGGCGCCGCCGCCGTCCTGGGCGATGAACCCGTAGCCCTTCTCCGCGTTGAACCACTTCACAGAGCCCTGTGCCATGCCTGTCTTTCCTTACCTTCGTGACCTTCGTGCCCGGGTGACGGGAAGGCCGGGCACGGCGCCCGGCCCTGTCGCCGCAATGCCGCGTCCCCAGCCCAGGTGAGACAGGTTCTTGCACACTACGTTTCTTGCAACCGGGGCAAGCATGGCAGACATCAGGGCTGATTGGGAGGATCCCGCCGCTCCTGCGCCAGGAATTTCTCGAACTCGGCGGCGATCTCGTCGGCGGACGGGAGCTGGTCGTCGAGCGGCAGCCCCCGGCCTCGTGCCTCGTGGAACGCGTCGTACTGGTTCTCGAGCGCCTCGACCAGCGCCTGGACGTCCTCGCTCTCGGCGAGCTGGCGGCCGATCTCCTCGGTGGCCCGCTCGGCGGCCGCATCGAGCGCGCCCGGGTCGAGGTCCAGCCCCGAGACGTCCTCGAGCCCCTCGAGGGCACGCTGCGCGGCCTGCGGATAGGTGGACTGCGCGAGGTAGTGCGGCACGTGCACCGCGACGTTGACGACCGGCATCCCCCACTGCCCGAAGCGGTACTCGAGGAGGTTCTGCGCCGACGCGGGCACGGTCACGGTGCCGAACATGGAGGGGGTGTCCGGCAGCAGGTCCTGATCGGTGCCGTGCAGCGTCACCGTGAGCGGGCGCGTGTGCGGCACGGCCATGGGGATGCCGTGGGTGCCCAGGGTGAGCCCCACGCCGAGCCTGTCGACGATCTCCCGCACGGCCCCGATGTAGCGCTCCCACTGGATGTCCGGCTCGAAGCCGTGCAGCAGGAGGAAGGGCGAGCCCTCGCCGTCGTGGACCATGTCGAGCGCGAGGTGCGGCTCGTCGTAGGCGGTCCACTGGTTGATCGAGAAGGTCATCTCGGGGCGGCGCGAGCGGTAGTCGAGCAGCTGATCGATGTCGAAGGTCGCGACACGCACGGGTGCGTCGTCGCTCAGCAGGTGGTCGGCGACGAGCGCGCCCGCGCGGCCGGCGTCGATGAATCCGCGCAGCGAGTGCAGCAGCACACCGCCCTCGCGCGGCGCGGCATCCGCCCACGCCTTCACGCCGTCCGCGTCCCAGGTCACCAGAGGTCGTTCCATGATGTTCCATCCTTCCACCCCCGCCGGACCCCGGGTCCGGTTCTCGCCCTCCGCGAAACCGGCGCGGGGGGCGGGTGCTACCGATGGCCGCACGAAAGGGCGATAATGAGGGACTGCCCTGTTCCCGTCAACGCAGGGCGTGCGGAGGGTATGCCGATGGCGAACGAGCGAGGGCTCACGGCCGAGCGAAGCGGTCTCACGGCCGAGCAGGAGGTCGTCGACGGCCTGTACACCAGGCTCGACGAGCTGCGCGACGAGGCGGGCGACAGGCTCGCCGCGATCCGCAAGGAGGGCCCGTCGGGCTCGCCGCAGAACCGCTCCGAGCGCGACGCGTTCGCCACGCTCTACGAGGACCGCATCGCCCAGCTCGACGCCGTCGAGGACCGCCTGTGCTTCGGCCGCCTGGACCTGCGCGACGGCGAGCGCTTCTACGTGGGCCGCATCGGCCTGTCCGACGGCGAGCACGTGCCGCTGCTGACCGACTGGCGCGCGCCCGCGGCGCGCGCCTTCTACTCGGCCACCGCGGCGAGCCCCGGCGAGGTGGTCAACCGCCGCCACCTCACCACCCAGGGACGCCGCGTCACCGCGGTCGAGGACGACGTCCTGGACGTGGACGCGCTGCGCGCGATGGGCGCCGACGCGGCCCTCGCCGGCGAGGGCGCGCTGCTGGCCGCGCTCGGGGCGCGGCGCACCGGCCGCATGGGCGACATCGTCGCCACCATCCAGGCCGAGCAGGACGCGGTCATCCGCGCGCCCATGCAGGGCGCGCTCGTGGTCCAGGGCGGTCCCGGCTCCGGCAAGACGGCCGTCGCGCTGCACCGCGCCGCCTACCTGCTCTACCACCACCGCGAGCAGCTCGAGTCGCGCGGCGTGCTCCTCATCGGCCCCTCGAAGACCTTCCTGCGCTACATCGACCACGTGCTGCCCTCGCTCGGCGAGACCGGCGCCGTGTCGACCACGCTCGCCGGTCTGGTGCCCGGCGCGAACATCACGGCCGTCGAGCCGGACGAGTCGGCGGAGGTCAAGGGCCGCACCGTCATGTCCGACGTCGTCAAGGCCGCCGTCCGCGAGCGCCAGCGCGTGCCGCGCGCCGACCGGGAGATCCGCATCGACGGCCGCACCGTCGTCATCAAGCGCGGCGACGTCAAGGACGCGCAGGCGCGCGCCCGCCGCGAGGGCCGGCCGCACAACGAGGCACGCGCATCGTTCGCGAAGGACATGATCGGACGCCTCACGCGCCAGCTCGCCGAGCAGATCGAGGCGTACTCGGACGAGGACCGCCACGAGCTCGAGCGCGACGTGCGCGACGACCGCAACGTGCGCATCGCCATCAACCTGTCCTGGCTGCCGATCAGCCCCGAGCAGCTGCTGCGCGACCTCTTCTCGAAGCCCCACCTGCTCGACCACGCGGCGCGCATGCTGCCGCAGGACGAGCGCGACCTGCTGCTGCGACCCGCGTCCGCCCCCTTCACCGAGGCCGACATCCCGCTGCTCGACGAGGCGGCCGAGCTGCTGGGCGACCTGCCCGGCTCGCGCGCGCGCCGCGCCGACGGCCCGTCGGCCGAGGAGATCCAGTACGCCAAGGACGTCCTCGACACGTTCGGCGACGGCGGCGTGGTGACCGCCGAGGACCTCGCGGCCCGCATGAAGGGCGGCACCGCCCGCCTGTCCGTGGCCGAGCGCGCCCGCGGCGACCGTACCTGGACGTACGGCCACGTGGTGGTCGACGAGGCGCAGGAGCTCAGCCCCATGGCGTGGCGCATGCTGCTGCGCCGTTGCCCCACGCGCTCGTTCACGATCGTCGGCGACGTCGCGCAGACCACGTCGGTCGCGGGCACCCGCTGGTGGCCCGAGACGATGGACCCGCTGTTCCAGACCAGCTGGGAGCTGCGCGAGCTCACCGTCTCCTACCGCATCCCTGCCGCCGTCGCCGCGGCCGCCCAGGCGTACGCACGCGCCGCGCGCCTGCCGGTCAGCGACCTGCGCGCCGCCCGTGAGCTCGACGACGCGACCGCGGCGACCCGGGCGGACGATGCGGTGGCCGCCGCAGCGCGCGTGGCGCGCGCCCACGACCGCGGGTTCGCGACGGGCGAGGGCGGACTGGTCGCCGTGATCGCGCCGCCGCGCCTGCACCACGAGCTGCGGTCGCTCCTCCAGGGCTCGGCCGTCGAGGTGTACACGGCCCGCGAGTCCAAGGGGCTCGAGTTCGACGTGGCGGTGGTGGTCGAGCCGGCCGAGATCGGCGAGCGGCCCGGCGACCTGTACGTCGCGCTCACGCGCCCGACGCGCCGCCTCGAGCTGGTCCACGCCGCACCGCTGCCGCGAGGCCTCGCGCTGTAGGCGCGCCGCGCAGCGTCCCTAGCGGGCCTCGCAGCCGCCCGACCCGGCGAGCGCGAGGCCCGCGAGGTCGCCCGGCCCCCAGTGGAGCAGGCGCAGGTTGGACTCGTGCATGAGCTCATCCTTGTCGCCCACGTGCGCGAGGCCGACGACGTGGCCGAGCTCGTGCTCGACGACGGCGCGCGCGAGCGCGTCGCCGCCGCCGCCGTCCTCGATGCGCGCTACGTCCTCCCAGTCGATGATGACGACGCCCGCGCGCAGGTAGCGCGAGTCGCCGTACGCGCCGGGCACGGCGCTCGAGCCGCCGAGGCCCGTCACCGTGCCGGCGAGCTCGGGGTTCTGATCCTCGCTCTCGAAGCCGATGATGATCGGTGCGAAGCGGTCGCCGTAGCGCGGCTGGACGAGCGGTCGGTCGAAGGACGCGGTCTCGTCGGTGAGCCCGTCGTACACGAACTGGAGGCCGGTGGCCTCCTGCACCGACGCGACCGCCTCCTTCACGATCGTCTCGAAGCCCTCGGGCATGTGCGCGGGCGAGATGACGTACGACAGCGGCCGGCACGGGTCGTACCTGACCGGACCGCCGCCCTCGCCGCCATCGGGGAACAGGAAGTCGTAGGAGCCGACCGTGGTGGACGTCACCGCGGGCAGGAGCCGCTCGTCGGGGCCGGCCGCGGTGGGGATCCTCACGGTCTCCCCGCCCGACTCGATGACGTTGCGCGGGGTGCCCCAGTGGCGCACGTCGGACCACGTGACACCGCGCCACACCGCCCCGGCGACGAACAGCGCCGTGCACGCCACGGTGACCACGATGATCCTGCCCGCCGACCTCATGCGGACACTCTGCCACGGGAGGGGGGTTCCTCCGCTACGCCCCGGACGTCCCTCCGGCCCGACCAGGCGGAACCCGAGTTGGAGAAGCACCAGGAAATGCGAGACGATAGCGCCCGTGCGCGCACTCCTTCTAGAGAACCTCTCCACCAAGGCCACCGAGATCCTCGAGGCCGCCGGCATCTCCGTCGAGAACCACGGCGGCGCGATGGACGAGGACGAGCTCATCGACGCCCTCCAGGGCGTCCAGCTGCTCGGCATCCGCTCCAAGACACAGCTCACGGAGCGCGTGATGGAGGCGTGTCCCGACCTCATCGCGGTCGGCGCGTTCTCGATCGGCACCAACCAGATCGACCTCGCCGCCGCCGCGAAGCGTGGCATCGCGGCGTTCAACGCGCCGTTCTCGAACACCCGCTCGGTGGTCGAGATGGCCGTGTCCGAGATGATCTCGCTCACCCGCCGCCTGCCCGACCATAACCGCAGCCTCCACGAGGGCCTGTGGTCGAAGTCGGCGACCGGCGCGCACGAGATCCGCGGGCGCACGCTCGGCATCGTCGGCTACGGCAACATCGGCTCGCAGCTGTCGGTCATCGCCGAGGCCCTCGGCATGAACGTGATCTTCTACGACAACGCGGAGAAGCTCGCGCTGGGCAACGCGACCCCCATGCCCAGCCTCGCGGCGCTGCTCGCCGAGGCCGACGTCGTCACCCTCCACGTGGACGGCCGCAGCGGCAACCGCGGGTTCTTCGGCGCCGAGCAGTTCGCCGCCATGAAGGACGGCGCGATCTTCCTCAACCTCTCGCGCGGCTTCATCGTGGACCTCGAGGCGCTCAAGGCGGGCCTCGAGTCCGGCGCGATCGGCGGCGCGGCCGTCGACGTGTTCCCCGAGGAGCCCAAGAAGACCGGCGACCCGTTCGAGTCGCCGCTGCAGAACATGCCCAACGTCATCCTCACCCCGCACATCGGCGGGTCCACCGAGGAGGCGCAGCGGGACATCGGCATCTTCGTCGCCACGCGCCTGCGCGACTACGTGTTCCACGCGTCCACGTCGCTCAGCGTCAACGTCCCCAACCTCTCGCTCGACCAGGTCCAGGGCTCGCACCGCGTGGCCCACCTGCACGAGAACATCCCCGGCGTCCTCGCCGCGGTCAACCAGGTCTTCGCCGCCCACAACGTCAACATCGACGCCCAGCTCCTCGGCACCCGAGGCGAGCTCGGCTACGTGGTGACGGATGTGGCCTCCGGCCTCAACAAGGAGGCGGTGCGGGCGCTCTCGAGCATGCCCGGCACCGTCCGTCTGCGAGTGCTCTCATAAACACCACCGACCCCACCACCGACGCCGTCTCCTTCGCGGAGCTCGGGCTGCCCGACCCGCTCGTGGAGGCGCTCGGCCGCCACGGTATCGAGACCGCCTTCCCCATCCAGGCGGCCACCATCGCCGATGCGCTTGCCGGCCGGGACGTGCTCGGCAAGGCCCGTACGGGCTCGGGCAAGACCCTCGGCTTCGGCCTGCCCGCGATCGTGCGGCTCGCCGAGGGCCCCCGCCCCGAGAAGCGCCGCCCCCGCGCCATCGTGCTCGTGCCGACGCGCGAGCTCGGCATGCAGGTCTCCGACGCGCTCGAGCCGTACGCGCACGCCATGCACGTGTCGCTCAAGCTGGTCGCCGGCGGCCTGTCGATGTCGAAGCAGATCCAGGCGCTCGAGCGCGGCGTCCACCTCGTGGTGGCGACGCCCGGCCGCATGGCCGACCTGGTCCGCAACGGCCACGCCGACCTGTCCGAGCTCGAGCTCATCGTCATGGACGAGGCCGACCACATGGCCGACATGGGCTTCATGGACGAGATCACCGAGATCCTCGCGGGCGTGCCCGCGGGCGGGCAGCGCCTGCTGTTCTCCGCGACGCTCGACGGCGACGTCGACAAGCTCGTCAAGGCGTACATGCAGGATCCGGTCACGCACGACGTCACAGACGGCGACGACCAGCCCGCGACGATGCGCCACGTGGTGCTCAACGTGCCGCCGAACGCGAAGTACCAGATCGCCACGCGCATCGCGGCGCGCGAGGGCCGCACGATCGTGTTCGTGCGCACCAAGCTCGCCACCGAGCGCATCGCCGACGAGATGCGCGAGGCGGGCGTCCTCGCCCTCGCGATCCACGGCGACCGCTCGCAGGCGGAGCGCAACTTCGCGATCGCCGCGTTCCGCGCCGGCGACGTGCCCGTCCTCGTCGCGACGGACGTCGCGGCGCGCGGCATCCACGTCGACCACGTCGACCTGGTGATGCAGATCGACCCGCCGGCGGATCACAAGGACTACACCCACCGGTCGGGCCGCACGGCACGCGCGGGCGAGGAGGGCCTCGTCGTCACCCTGGTCCTGCCGCACCAGCGCCGCTCGACGGACCGGATGCTCGAGCAGGCGGGCGTCGACGTGACGTTCCGCAAGGTGCGTGGCGAGGACGACGAGTCGCTCGCGATGATCGCCGAGCTCACGGGTGCCCGCGAGCCGTCGTGGCAGCCGGTGCGTGAGCCGCGCCCGCAGCGCCCCGAGCGCCGCGGCAAGTACGACCGTCCGGGTCGCGGCGACCGTCCGAGCCGTGGAGACCGCGGAGATCGCGGCGGCCGCTCCGAGCGTCGCTGGGAGGACCGTCCGGCCCGCCAGTGGGACCGCGACGACCGTCCCGCGCGCCGCGAGGACCGCGCGCCGCGACGCGACGACCGCGCCGACGAGGCGCTCGCCGCCACGCAGCGGATGGAGGAGCGGCTCGCCCGCATGGAGGCCAGCCTCGCGGAGCGCGAGGCGCGGCTGGCCGCGCGCGAGCGCGGTCTGTCCGAGCGGGAGGCGCAGGTCGAGGAGCGCTCGACGCGTCGCTACGACGACCGTGGACCCCGTCGCTACGACGACCGCCCCTCGAGGAGCGGCGGCGACAGGGGCGGCAAGGGCGGCTACGACCGCTCGTCCGGCGGTGGACGCTCCTCCTCCGGCGGCGGCAAGTCCTACGGCAAGGGCGACAAGCCCTACGGCAAGGGCGCGGGCAAGGGCGGGTACGACTCGGGCCCGACCCGGAAGCCTAGGAAGCCGAGGAGCGGCCGCTAGCCGCATCCTCCTCGCGCAGCCGGGCGATCGCGGCCTCGAAGTCCTCGAGGCTGTTGAACGCCTGGTAGACGCTCGCGAAGCGGAGATAGGCGATCTCGTCGAGCTCGCGCAGCGGAGGCAGGATCGCCAGGCCGATGTCGAGGGCGTTGATCTCGGCCTGGCCGTTGCCGCGGATGGTCTCCTCGACCTTCTGCGCGAGCAGGGCCAGGTCGTCGTCGCTCACGGGGCGGCCCTGGCACGCCTTCTTCACGCCGGAGACGATCTTGTCCCGGCTGAACGGCTCCGTCACGCCGTTGCGCTTCGCGACCGTCAGGCTCGCCGTCTCGACGGTGGTGAAGCGGCGCCCGCACGCGGGGCACTCGCGGCGACGACGGATCGACGAGCCGTCGTCGGCGGTGCGCGAGTCGACGACGCGCGAGTCGGGGTTCCTGCAGAACGGGCAGTGCATGCGTTCACTCTGCCATGAAGCGAGGCGCCCGCCCAATCCCCCGCCCCCTGGCCACCGCACGCATCCGGCGGCGGCGGCCGTCACTGGACGGGCAGGTAGATCTGCTCTCCCGCCGCCAGGGCGGTGTCGGGCATCGCGTTGAGGTGCTGGATCTGCGCGACCGTGTCGCGGACGTCGTCGCCCGCGGGCGTGAGCGCCGCGGCGATGTCCCAGAGCGTCTCCCCCGCGCCGACCGTGTACGCGTCGACGGCCGCCGGCTGGGCCGGGCCGTCCGCCGCGAACGCCTGCGGACCGATCACGGCCGCCGCGACGAGCAGCATGGCGACAGCCAGGAAACGGCCGGCGCGTGCGCGACGGGCTCGGGCCTCGCCGGTCTGCGGTGCGTAGATGCTCATCTCTGCCTCCTCGATTCGAACACCTGTTCTATCGAACGTGTGTTCTAGTTCTAGCACCGCCCGCCGACACTGACAAGACACGCTCGAACATATGTTTGATTTCCGCCGGGGCTTGCCCTAGCGTCGAGGACAAGAGGACCACCGGGGTCTGACATCCACCCGACGGGAGGCAGGCATGACGCAGCGGGGCACGCGACCGGGCCGGGGCGGACGGCGCGCGGAGGGCACGCTCGGCGAGGGCGCCGAGGCGACCGTCCACGAGCTGCGCGACCCCGCCACGGGCCTGACCGCGCGCCAGCGCGCCGTCGTCGACTTCATCCGCGCCACCGTGCTCGACCGGGGCTACCCGCCGTCGATGCGCGAGATCGGCGACGCCGTCGGCCTCACCTCGCCCTCGTCCGTCAAGCACCAGCTCACGGCGCTCGAGGCGAAGGGCGTGCTGAGGCGCGACCCGCACCGCCCGCGCGCCATCGAGGTGGTGCTGCCCGGCGAGCAGGAGGCGGAGCCCGCCGTCGAGGCGCCCGCCGCTCCCCCGCTGCCCCCGGCCGTCGCATCGTCCGTCCGCGAGGACGACGTGAGGATCGTGCCGCTCGTCGGCCGCATCGCCGCCGGTGGCCCGATCCTCGCCGAGCAGTCCGTCGAGGACACGTTCGCGCTGCCGCGGCAGCTCACCGGTGACGGCGAGCTGTTCATGCTGCAGGTGTCCGGCGACTCGATGGTCGACGCCGCGATCTGCGACGGCGACTGGGTGGTGGTGCGCCGTCAGGACAGCGCCGACAACGGCGACATCGTCGCGGCGCTGCTCGACGACGAGGCCACCGTGAAGACGTTCCGCCGCAAGGACGGCCAGGTGTGGCTCATGCCGCACAACCCCGCGTACACGCCCATCGACGGCACGCACGCGCGCGTGATGGGCAAGGTCGTCTCGGTCCTGCGCCGCGTCTGACGGCACGATGCGCGGGCCGGCTCCCGCCGCATCGTCCCTGGTGGCGGACCGCTAGGACGCCGCGAGCCGCCGCAGCGCACCGAGCGCGACCTCACGGTCCGTGGTCGGCCACAGGTCGGGCATCGACCGCGTGAGGAAGCCGCCATAGCGCGCGGTCGCGAGGCGCGGGTCGAGCACGGCCACCACGCCGCGGTCCGCGCTCGAGCGGATCAGCCGCCCGGCGCCCTGCGCGAGCAGCAGCGCCGCGTGGGTCGCGCTGACCGCCATGAAGCCGTTGCCGCCGTTCTTGGCGACGGCCTCGGTGCGCGCCTGCGCGACAGGCTCGTCGGGGCGCGGGAACGGGATGCGGTCGATCACGACGAGGCTCGCGGTGCGGCCCGGCACGTCGATGCCCTGCCACAGCGACGTCGAGCCGAACAGGCACGCCGACTCGTCCTCCTGGAAGCGCGCGACGAGCGTGGGCAGCTGGTCGTCGAGCTGGTACAGCACGGGCACGTCGAGCCGCTCGCGCATCGCGTCCGTCGCGGCCTGCGCGGCCTTGTGGGAGGAGAACAGGCCGAGGGTGCGCCCGCCGGCCGCCTGGATGAGCGCGGCGAGCTCATCGAGCGCCTCCTCCGAGATGCCGCCCATGCCGGGCTTGGGCAGGTGCTTCGCGACGTAGAGGATGCCCTGCCTCGGGTAGTCGAACGGGCTGCCCGCGTCGAGCGTGACCGCGTGGTCGACGCCGAGGTGGCGCGAGATCGCGCCGAAGTCGCCGCCGAGCGCGAGCGTGGCCGAGGTCATCACGGACGCCTTCTCGTCGAGCAGGCGCTCGCGGATGAGCCCGGCGACGTCGAGCGGCGCGGCGACGATGCGCTCGACCACCCGGGAGTCGTAGTCGCCGTCGCGCGGGGCGAGCCAGATGACCTGGCTGCCGTGCTCGCCCTGGAGCTCCTCGCACACGTCGACGATCGCGCCGAGCGAGGCCCCCGCGACCTTGCCGCCGGCGCCGAGCTCCTCGGCGCGCTTGGTGGTCTCGGACACGTAGGCGCGGGCGGCGGCGCGGACCTCCTCCACGGCCTGCGCGAGCGCGTCGGGCAGCCCCAGACGCAGGCGGCCGGGCTCGAGCTCCCCGAGCGCGCCGTCGAGATGCCGGGCGGCCCGGTCGAGGTTCTCGGTGACGATGCCGCAGCGGCGGGCGTCGCGCGCGGCGCGGTCGACGGCGGTGACGGTGAGCTCGTGGGTCGCCGAGGAGGTGATGCGGCTCACGAGCTCGTGGGCCTCGTCGACGATCAGCACGCTGTGCTCGCCGATCATGTCGTGGCCCGTGGCCTGCACGCCCAGCACGGCGTGGTTGGTGACGACCACGTGGGCCTTGGCCGCCGTGTCCCGCGTGCGCTGGGAGAAGCACTCCTGCAGGGCGGGGCACTTGGACTCGAGGCACTCGCGGCCCGAGACGGACACCTGTGCCCATGCGCGGCCGCTCACGCCGGGCACCAGGTCGTCGCGGTCCCCCGTGTCGGTCGAGTCGGCCCACTCGTTGAGGCGGACGATCTCGCGGCCCAGGTCGCTCGTGGGGCCGATCGGCAGCATGTCGTCGCTCGGCTCGTCGGGGTAGCCGCCCGCCATCTTGTGCACGCACAGGTAGTTCCCGCGGCCCTTGAGCAGGGCGATGCGGGCGCGCTGGCCCAGGACGGGCTCGAGCGCCTCCACGACGAGCGGGAGGTCCTTGGTGTAGATCTGGCGCTGCAGGGCGAGCGTCGCGGTCGAGACGACCACGCGGCCGCCCGTGCGCACGGCATGCGCGACGGCGGGCACGAGGTAGCCGAGCGACTTGCCCGTGCCGGTGCCCGCCTGGATGAGCGCGTGCGCGGAGCCGTCGAGCGCATCGGTCACGGCGCGCGCCATGAGCCGCTGCCCCTCGCGCGGCTCTCCCCCGAGCGCGCCGATGGCCTGCTCGAGCAGCGCGTCGGCGTCGTGGGTCTCCACGGACGCGGTCACAGCGAAGCCGACGGGACGCCGGCCTCCTCGAGGCGGGCGGCCAGGCCCGCATCCACGAGCGCCGTCAGGTGCGTGCCCTCCGCGACGTGCGACTGCGCGAGCACCTCGCCGTGGCGGTGCACCTCGCTCACGAGGTCGCCGCGCGTGTACGGCACGACGACGTCCACGGTCACCTCGGGCCGCGGCAGCTCGCGCCCGATGAGCTCCATGAGCTCCTCGATGCCCTCGCCCGTGAGCGCGGACACCTCGATCGTGATCTCCCGGCGGCCGCGGAGGCGCATGAGCGTCTCGGGGTCGGCGATGTCGGCCTTGTTGAGGACCAGCACCTCCTTGACCTGGTCGGCCCCCGGCACGTCCGCGAGCACCTCGCGCACCGCGCGGATCTGGCTCTCGGGGTCCGGGTGGGACGCGTCGACCACGTGGAGCATGAGGTCGGCGTGCGCGACCTCCTCGAGCGTCGAGGCGAACGCGGCGACGAGCTGGTGCGGCAGGTCGCGCACGAAGCCGACCGTGTCGGAGACCGTGAACTCGCGGCCGTCGGGCGTCTCGGAGCGGCGCACGGTCGGGTCGAGGGTCGCGAACAGCGCGTTCTCGACGAGCACGCCCGCGCCGGTGACGCGGTTCAGCAGCGACGACTTGCCGGCGTTGGTGTACCCGACGATCGCGACGTTGGGCAGCCCCAGGCGCTTCTCGCGGCGCACCTTGCGGGCCGGCTCCATCGCCTTGATGTCGCGGCGCAGCTGCGCCATGCGGGTGTGGATGCGGCGGCGGTCGAGCTCGATCTTGGTCTCGCCGGGTCCGCGCGAGCCCATGCCCGCGCCGGCGCCGCCGACCTGGCCGCCCGCCTGACGGGACATCGACTCGCCCCAGCCGCGCAGGCGGGGCAGCAGGTACTCGAGCTGCGCGAGCTCGACCTGCGCCTTGCCCTCCTTGGACTTCGCGTGCTGCGCGAAGATGTCGAGGATGAGCGCGGTGCGGTCGATGACCTTGACCTTGACGACGTCCTCGAGGGCACGGCGCTGGCTGGGCGCGAGGTCGTCGTTGACGATGACGGTGTCGGCGCCGACGGCTGCGACGATGTCGCGCACCTCGTGCGCCTTGCCCTTGCCGATGTAGGTGGCCGGGTCGGGGTGCGGGCGGCGCTGGAGCACGCCGTCGAGCACCTCGGAGCCGGCGGTCTCGGCGAGCGCGGCGAGCTCGCGCAGCGAGATCTCGGCGTCCTCGGACGTGCCGTGCGACCACTGGCCGACGAGCACCACGCGTTCGAGGCGCAGCCGGCGGTACTCGACCTCGGTGATGTCCTCGAGCTCGGTCGAGAGGTTCTGGACGCGGCGCAGCGCGGCGCGCTCCTCGCGCTCGTACTGGTCGCCGTCGTAGTCGGTGACGGCGGTACCGCCCTCGGCGACGGCCGTGCCGGCGCGGGAGAGGACCCGGTCGATCACCGCGTCGGCGCGGCGGTCCTCGGGCGTGTCCTGGTGGTCTGCTGCTGAGTCGCTCATACGGCGTCCATTGTCTCACCCCGGCCCGCCGCCCCGGAGCGGCCTGGGGACGATGCGCGACGCGGCCCCCGCGCGTCCCTCCCGCTACGCTCGTGGGCGTGACCGAGGACCACTACTTCACCGCGCGGCCCGCCTCCGCGGACGAGCGCCGCACCATCCGCGTGACCCTCGCGGGGCGCGACGTCGAGGTGGAGACCGCGCCCGGCATCTTCTCCCCCGGCCACGTCGACCTCGGCACCCAGGTGCTGCTGCGCGCGGTGCCCGAGCCGCGCGGCGCGCTGCTCGACATCGGCTCCGGGTGGGGGCCCATCGCGCTCGAGGCGGCCCTCCGGGGCGCATCGTCCGTCACCGCCGTCGACGTCAACGAGCGCGCGCTGGACCTGCTGCGCCGCAACGCGGCCCGGCTCGGGGTCGCCGTGGACGCGTGCCTGCCGGGCGAGGTGCCGGCGGACGCGACGTTCGACACGATCTGGTCCAACCCGCCCATCCGCATCGGCAAGGACGCGCTCCACGCGCTGCTCGCGACGTGGCTGCCCAGGCTCGCGCCGGGCGGCGAGGCGTTCCTGGTGGTGCAGAAGAACCTGGGCGCCGACTCGCTCGCGACGTGGATCGCCGCTCAGGGGTGGGGCGCCGTCGAGAAGATCGGCAGCTCGAAGGGCTTCCGGGTCCTGCGCGTCTCCGCGTAGCCGCGCGTCAGGCGCGCGGCCGCCACTGGTTGGCGCGCTCGCCGCGCGCGGCCTTCTCGGCCGTCTCGGCCACCCGCCGCGCGCGCGTCTCCGGCCGCTTGGCCTGCACGATCCACTGCAGGATCGCCTTGCGCGCCGAGGGCGGGAACGCGTCCCACCGCTCGCGCGCGCCCGCGAGCCCGTCGAGCGCGGCGACCAGGTCCGGCGGCTCGGTCGCGTCCTCGACCTCGTCGAGCAGCGACCAGGAGCCGTCGGCCCTCGCGCGGTCGATCACCGCGCGCCCGGCCTCCGTCATGAGGCCGGCCTCCTCCAGCTCGGCGACGCGGACCTTGTTGGGCCGCGCCCAGCCCGACCCGGGCCGGCGCGGCGCGCAGTAGTGCATGGTCCGCTCGGCGTCGAGCGCCCTGCCCTTGGAGTCGACCCAGCCGTGGCACAGCAGCGCGCGCACGAGCGCGTCGTAGTCCATCGGGACGTGGCCGTGCGCGGCGCGCCAGCGCACCACCCACACGCCGGTCTCCCGCGCGCCGTGCTCGGCGAGCCACGCGCGCAGGTCGGCGCCGTCCTCGGGATGGATGCGGGGGACGCCGTCGTCGCCGGGCTCGACCGGGTGCATCGTCAGGCGGGCGCCTCGACGTCGCCGGTCGCGACGAGCACCGCCGGCCCCTCGAGCACGGTGGACCCGCCCTCGATCCGCACCGTCACGAGCCCGCCGGGCACCTCGACGTCCCAGACGTCGGGCGCGCCCGCGCCGGCCCACGCCCGCATCGCCAGCGCGACGGCGCACGCGCCCGTGCCGCACGAGCGGGTCTCGCCCGAGCCGCGCTCGTGGACGCGCATGCGCACGCGGCCGCGCACCTCGCCGCCGACCTCGGCGTGGCCCAGGGCGACCGCGAACTCGACGTTGGTCCCGTGCGGCGGGACGGGGTGCACGCGCGGCGCCGCCGCGAGGTCCAGGCCGGCGAGCTCCTCGAGGCTCTCGAGCGCGACGACGTGGTGGGGGTTGCCCATGTCGACGCTGAGCGCCGGCCGGATCCCCTCGAGCCCCGTCGCGGCGACCTCGGAGTCGAAGCCGTCCGTCGCGTCGCCGATGCGGTACTCGCCCATCCCGATCGCGTAGCGACCGCCCGCCAGGGAGGTCACGGTCCGCGGGCCGCCACGGGTGACGAACTCGAGGCCGCCCGACAGGTCCTCCCCCGCCTCGGCCTCGAGGAACGCGCCGAAGACGCGCGCGCCGTTGCCGCACATCTCCGAGGTGGTGCCGTCCGAGTTCCAGTAGTCCATGAACCACGCGTCGCCGTCGCGCACGGCGCGGATGACGCCGTCGCCGCCGATGCCCGCGCGCCGATCCGCGAGGAACCGCACGAGCTCGGGAGTGAGGTCGGTGTCGCCGGCGGGGTCGAACAGCAGCACGAAGTCGTTCTCCGTGCCGTGGCCCTTGGTGAATCTCATGGGCCCAGCGTAGTCAGGAGCGGGCCTCGACCTCGGCGACCAGGGACGATGCGTCGGCCGCGGCCCGCGTGACGTCGCCGTGGTCACGGGGCGCGCCGATCCAGCGCACGCGCGGGTCGGGACGGAACCACTGGGCCTGCTTGCGCGCGAGACGGCGGGTGTGCTGCTTGATGAGGTCGCGCGTCGCGTCAGCGGCGAGCTCGCCGTCGAGGTGGCGCAGCGTCTCGGCGTAGCCGACGGCGCGGCGGGCGGTCACCCCGTCGCGCAGGCCGCGCGCCTCGAGGGCGCGGACCTCGTCCACGAGCCCCTCGGCCCACATCGCGTCCACGCGGGCGTCGATGCGCGGGTCGAGGAGCGCGTAGGGCAGGTCGAGCGCGATGGTCAGCGCGGGCGCGTGGTACTCGTGGCGCGGCAGGCTGCTCTGGGTCGACCCGGTGAGCGCGATGATCTCGAGCGCCCGCACGAGGCGCTTGACGTTCTGCGGCGGGATCTTCGCGGCCGTCTCGGGGTCGAGCGCGGCGAGCTCGCGGTGCAGCACGCCGGGCCCCTCCGCCTCGGCACGGGCCTCCAGCGAGGCGCGCAGCTCGGGGTCGGTGCCGGGGAACTCGAAGCGGTCCAGGAGCGCGCGCAGGTACAGGCCCGAGCCTCCGACGACGATCGCGCGGCGCCCGCGCGCGTGGATCGCGGCGATGTCGGCGCGCGCCTCCTCCTGGAAGCGCGCGACGGACGCGTCCTCGTGGACGTCGAGCATGTCCATCTGGTGGTGCGGGATGCCGCGCCGCTCCCCGACGGGCAGCTTCGCGGTCCCGATGTCCATGCCGCGGTAGAACTGCATGGAGTCCGCGTTGACGACCTCGCCGTCGAGCGCCTCGGCCAGGCCGAGCGAGAGCGCGGACTTGCCCGTCGCGGTGGCGCCGACGACCGCGACGATCACCGGCGCATCGTCCACCGGCACCTCAGGCCCGGCGCAGGGCCGGCATGCCGAGGCCCACGGGGCCCGCGGGTGCGCCGCCGCCGGTCCCGCACGAGTCCCCGCCGTGGTCGTGGTCGTCGCCCTGGGCCGCGTCCCACGCGTCGCCGGCGCGCGTGCGGCGCACGGCGTACGGTCCGCCGTCGAGGCCGGAGTCGGCGAGGAGGTGGTGCGGCGCGCCGTGCGTGACGCGGACGGTGACCATGTCGCCGGGGCGCGGCACGTCGGCGCCCTCGGGCACCGCGAAGTGGACGAGGCGGTTGCCCGGCTCGCGGCCGCTCATGCGGGCGGAGTCGCCGTCCTTGCGGCCGCCGCCGTCGAGGACCATGAGCTCGAGCTCGCGGCCCACGAAGCGCTGCGAGTCCTCGAGCGTGATGCGCTCCTGCAGCGCGATGAGGCGCTCGAAGCGCTCCTGCACGACGGCCTTGGGCAGCGGCTCGAGCTCGTAGGCGGGCGTGCCGGGGCGCGGCGAGTACTGGAACGTGAACGCCGAGGTGAAGCGCGAGGCCTCCACCACGCGCATCGTCTCCTGGAAGTCCTCCTCGGTCTCGCCGGGGAAGCCCACGATGATGTCGGTGGTGATCGCGGCGTCCGGCATGGCCGCGCGGACGCGCTCGATGATGCCGAGGTAGCGCTCCGAGCGGTACGAGCGGCGCATCGCGCGCAGCACCCTGTCGGAGCCCGACTGCAGGGGCATGTGGAGGCTCGGCATGACGTTCGGGGTCTCGGCCATCGCCTCGATGACGTCGTCGGTGAACGCGGCCGGGTGGGGCGAGGTGAAGCGCACGCGCTCGAGGCCGTCGATCTCGCCGCACGCGCGCAGCAGCTTCGCGAACGCGCCGCGGTCGCCGAACTCGACGCCGTAGGAGTTGACGTTCTGGCCCAGCAGCGTGACCTCGACGGCGCCCTGGGACACGAGCGCCTCGACCTCGGCGAGGATCTCGCCCGGGCGGCGGTCGCGCTCCTTGCCGCGCAGCGACGGCACGATGCAGAACGTGCAGGTGTTGTTGCAGCCGACCGAGATCGACACCCAGCCGGACGCGATCGCGTCGCAACGCGACGGGAGCGTCGACGGGAAGACCTTGAGCGACTCCTCGATCTCGACCTGCGCGGCGGCGTTGTGGCGCGCGCGCTCGAGCAGCACGGGCAGCACGTCGATGTTGTGGGTGCCGAACACGACGTCGACCCACGGCGCGCGGCTGACGATCTCGCCGCGGTCCTTCTGGGCCAGGCAGCCGCCTACCGCGATCTGCATGCCGGGGCGCTCGGCCTTGACGGACGCGAGCTGGCCGAGGTTGCCGTACAGGCGCGTCGCGGCGTTCTCGCGGACGGCGCACGTGTTGATGACGACCACGTCGGCGACGTCGGCGCCCGCGGGTGCGGCGGTGTAGCCGGCTCCCTCGAGGAGGCCGGCCATGTGCTCGGAGTCGTGCACGTTCATCTGGCACCCGAGCGTCCTGACGAGGTACGTGGGGGCGAGGGAAGTCTGGGTCATTGCCTAACCTGCGACGGCGTCCGCGCGAAGCTCGCGGATCACGGTCACCTTGATCTCTCCGGGGAAGGTGAAGTCCTTGCTGATGTGCTCGGCAATTGTACGCGCCAGCGCCTGGGTCCCCGCGTCGTCGACCTCGTCCGGCTCGACGATCACCCTCACCTCGCGGCCCGCGGCCATCGCGAGGGCGCGCGTGACGCCGTGGTGCTCGAGCACGATCCGCTCGAGGTTCGCCATGCGGTTGACGTACGCGTCGAGGTCCTCCCGGCGGGCGCCCGGGCGCGACGCGGACACGGCGTCGGCGATCTGGACGATGACCGCCTCGAGGGAGTCGGGCGCGACCTCGTCGTGGTGCGCCGCGATCGCGTTGACCACCCGTGGCTCCTCGCCGTGCTCGGCGGCGAAGCGCGCACCGAGCGCGGCGTGCGTGCCCTGCTGCTCGTGCGTGAAGGCCTTGCCCAGGTCGTGCAGCAGCGCGCCGCGGCGCGCGATCTCGACGTCGGCGCCGATGAGGGTCGCGATGTCGGCCGCGATCTGCGAGGTCTCGACGAGGTGGGCGAGGACGTTCTGGCCGTACGAGGTGCGCAGGCGCAGGCGTCCGAGCACGTCGACGATCTCGGTGGGCACGCCCGACACGCCCGCCGCCGACAGGGCGTCGAGCCCCGCGGCGCGGTGACGCTGGAACGCGCCGGCGACGGCCCTGGCGTAGGCGGCCTCGACGCGCTGCGGCTGGATCCTGCCGTCCTCGACGAGGGCCGCGAGCGTCACCTCGGCGATCTCGCGCCGCTCGGTGTCGAAGCTGGACAGCTGGACCGCGTTGACGCCCTCCTCGACGATGACGTTGACGCCCGTGAGTGACTCGAAGGCACGGATGTTGCGGCCCTCGCGGCCGATGATGCGGCCCTTCATCTCCTCGCTGGGCAGGTCGATCCAGGAGGTCGCGTGCTCGGCCGAGGAGGGCGACGCCTGGCGCTGCATCACCTCGACGAGGATCTCCCGCGCACGGTCCTCCGCGGTCGCTCGGGTGCGCTTCTCGATCACTCGCAGCGCGCCCTCGGAGTCGGCGCGCGCCTTGTCGATCAGCTGAGCGGTCAGCGCGGCACGCGCCTCCTCGGGCGTGGTGCGGGCGGCGGCGGCCAGCGCCGCGGTGCGGTCCTCCTCGATGCGCGCGCGCTCGACGACGAGCCGCTTCTCGTCGCGCGCGACCACCGCGGCGCGCTCCTCGAGCGCGCGCGCGTACTGCTGCGCATGCCGATGGTCGCTCGCGACCTCCTTCTCGCGCTGGAGGCTGTGCTCCTCGCGGCGCTTGGCCTCGGCCATGCGCGCCTGGGCGTCCTCGCGCAGCATCGAGGCCTCGGCGCGGGCGGCCTCGCGCTCGGCGCGCGCCTCGCGCCGCGCGAAGGCGACGAGCAGGAGCGCGACGAGGCTCGCGCCGAGGAGCAGCAGCACGATCACTGACTGGGTCATCTGCTGATGCTCCTCCTTCGCCCGGGCATGTCAGTACCCGCCATCCTCCTCATCGGCACGTCGCAAGTCTTTCACGAGTGCGAATGCGACCGACGGGGCGTATCCCTTGCGCCCGAGCATCGCGACGACGCGCCTGGTGCGCACGTCCTCGGGGTGCGCGGCGAGCTGATCCCAGCGCCGGCGCGCGAGCGCGGCCGCCCGCTCGCGCTCCTCGTCGTCGTCGATCTGGCCGAGCGCGGCACCGATGGCGTCCTCGTCGAAGCCCTTGCGCGCGAGCTCCTGACGGATCGCGCGGCGGGACTGGCCGCGCTCGGAGTGGCGCGTGCGGACGATGGTCGCGGCGAGCGCGGCGTCGTCGACGAGCCCGACCTCCTCGTAGCGCGCGACGATCTCCCCTGCGAGACCCGGCTCGACGCGCTTGGCGACGAGGGCGTCCCGGAGCTGGCTCGCCGAGCGCGAGGCGCGCGTGAGGATCCCCAGCGCGATCTCGCGCGCCTTCTCCGGATCGGTGACGGGAGGCGGCGGGGCGTCCTCCCCGGCGGACGCGCGCCGCGAGCGGCGGCGCCCGGCCGGGGGGTCGTACGGCTCGGTCATGCCTTAGGCGTCGGCCTTGCCCTTCTTGGCCGCGGGCGCCTGGGCGTCCGCGGGGTCCTGGCTCTCCTCGCCGACGGGCACGCCGACGCCGAGCTTGGTCTTCACCTTGCGCTCGATCTCGTCGGCGAGCTGCGGGTTGTCCTTGAGGAAGTTGCGGGCGTTCTCCTTGCCCTGGCCCAGCTGGTCGGACTCGTACGTGTACCAGGCGCCGGACTTCTTGACGAAGCCGTGCTCGACGCCGAGGTCGATGATGCCGCCCTCGCGGGAGATGCCCTGGCCGTAGAGGATGTCGAACTCGGCCTGCTTGAACGGCGGGGCCATCTTGTTCTTCACGACCTTGACGCGGGTGCGGTTGCCGACGGGCTCGGTGCCCTCCTTGAGGGTCTCGATGCGGCGCACGTCGAGGCGGACCGACGCGTAGAACTTCAGCGCCTTTCCACCCGTGGTGGTCTCGGGGCTGCCGAAGAACACGCCGATCTTCTCGCGCAGCTGGTTGATGAAGATCGCGGTGGTGCCCGTGGTGTTGAGCGCACCGGTGATCTTGCGCAGCGCCTGCGACATGAGGCGGGCCTGGAGGCCGACGTGGCTGTCGCCCATCTCGCCCTCGATCTCGGCCTTGGGCACGAGCGCCGCGACCGAGTCGATGACGAGGATGTCGATGCCGCCCGAACGGACGAGGATGTCCGCGATCTCGAGCGCCTGCTCACCCGTGTCGGGCTGCGACACGATGAGGTTGTCGATGTCGACGCCGAGCTTGCGCGCGTACTCCGGGTCGAGGGCGTGCTCCGCGTCGATGAACGCGGCCGTGCCGCCGAGCTTCTGCATGTTCGCGACCGCGTGGAGCGCGACGGTCGTCTTTCCCGAGGACTCGGGGCCGTAGATCTCGACGATGCGGCCGCGCGGCAGCCCGCCGATGCCGAGCGCGATGTCCAGCGCGAGCGAGCTCGTGGGGATCGCCTCGACCGGGACCACGGTCTTCTCGCCCATGCGCATCGCGGATCCCTTGCCGAACTGGCGGTCGATCTGTCCGAGCGCGGCCTCGAGCGCCTTCGCGCGGTCCTGTGCCTGTGCCATGTCGCTTCCTCACATCCATCCGGGGCAGGTCTGCCGTATGTCGAGGACGACGCTACGCCGACCCTCCGACACCGGCGTCGAGACCGCCGCCCCGGCGAGGGACGGACGCGCCTCACGGTGTCCTGGGGACCACAGTAATCGAACGCTTGTTCGAGCGCGAACGACACGCCGGAGCGTCGCGCCGGACGATGCGCGGCGGGCTCAGCGGGGCGGCGGCACCATGCGGCGGTCGTCGCCGCCGTCGCGGCGGTCGAGCGGCACGCTCATCTCCTCGCACCACGCGTGCCACACGTCGCGCGGGGGCACGCCCGCCTCGAGCGCCTGGGCGGGCGTGAGGGAGTCGAGCCCGGTGAGCGCGAGCTCGCGCGCGAGGGTGCGCGAGTAGGCGGGCCCGAAGACCGCGTCGGCCAGGGACCAGAGCTCGCTGAGCCGCACGCCCTACCGGGAGCGCATCGAGCTGAGCAGCTCGGGCACGGTGTCGGGGATCGCCGGCATGACGGGCACGGCGGAGAGCGACTCGGCCGCGGCGAAGCGGTCGGACACCTCGCGCAGGATGGTCGACATGGGCATGTCCAGGGCATCGCAGATCGACGCGAGGAGCTCGGACGAGGCCTCCTTCTGGCCGCGCTCGACCTCGGACAGGTAGCCGAGGGACACGCGCGCGCCCGAGGAGATGTCGCGCAGGGTCTTGCCCTGCGTCAGGCGCGCGTCACGCAGCACCTCGCCGATCTCGTTGCGAAGCACGGGCATGCGCCCTCCCCTCATCGTCGTCATCCGGCCCTGATCCATGCTGACACAACGCACCATACCCCAGGCTTGTTCCGACCCGGTCGCGTGCCTGTTACAGCGAGGTGACATCCCGCGCAAGGGACGCAAGCACCAGTCCGAGCGCGGCGTCGACCGCGCCGGCGCGCACCGCGTCGCGGTCGCCGTCGATCTCGACCAGGCGGCTCGCCGCGCCGGCCGGACCCGCGACGGCGACGTGGGCGCGCCCGGGCGGGGCGCCGTCGTGCGCCTCCGGGCCGGCCGCGCCCGTGGTCGCGACGCCGAGGACGGCGCCCGTCGCGTCGCGGACCCCGCGGGCCATCGCCTCGGCGACGTCCGCGGAGACCAGCCCCGCGCGCGCGATGAGGTCGGGATCCACGCCGAGGAGCCGCGCCTTCATGTCGCCTGTGTAGGCGACGATGCCGCCGCGCACCACCGCCGAGGCGCCCGGGACGGACACGAGGGCAGCGCACAGCGCGCCGCCGGTGAGCGACTCCGCCGTCGCGATCGTCACGCCCGCCTCCCGCAGCCGCGCGACCACGTCGTCAGGCCGAGGCACGTCCGCCCGTCCGTGACGCGCGCGCCGCCTGCAGGATCTTCACGGTGTAGTCGACACCGGTGACGAGGGCGAGCGCCGTCGCGACGAGGAGGACCCACCATGCGGCGTCGTCGACCCACGCCGGCGTGCCCGGCAGCAGGTAGAGCCAGATCGCGAGGAGCTGGGCCATGGTCTTGAGCTTGCCGCCGGGCGAGGCCGCGATGACCGTGTCGGAGGCGACGAGGAGGCGGCCCACGGTCACCCAGATCTCGCGGACGGCGATGATCGCGACCGGCCACCACGGGATCCCGTCGACCGCGACGAGCACCACGAGCACGCCCAGCACGAGCGCCTTGTCGGCGATCGGGTCGGCGAGCTTGCCGAACGGGCTCACCACCGCCCAGCGGCGCGCGAGGTAGCCGTCGAGGAAGTCGGTCGCCGCGGCGATCATGAAGAGGATGAGCGCCCACGTGCGGGCGGGGCCGTCGGCGCCGCCGTCTGCCGCGAGCAGCACGAGCACCACCGGCACGAGCACGAGGCGCACGACGGTGAGCGCGTTGGGCACTGCGGAGGTCACGGACACACCCTAATGCGCGCGACGGGTCGCGGCGCGCGCCCGAGCGCGCACGGAGGCGCGTCCGGCGGCGGGATAATCGACGCATGCCCCCTCTCGTCGGACCCGGTCACGCGCGCCGTCGCGGCGCCCGCCTGGCCTCGGCCGCGGTCGCGGTGCTGGTCGCCGCCGCCGGCTTCTCGGCGGGGCTCCTGAGCGCGCGGCAGCTGTCCCCCGCCGACACCGTCGCCGCGGCACCGACGGAGATCGCGGCGCCGGTCGCATCGTCCACCCGCACGCCCAGCCCCGAGCCGAGCGTGAGCGTGACGCCGTCGCCGGAGCCGCCCGAGCCCGTGCGGTTCACGCTTGTCGCGGCGGGCGACGTGCTGCCGCACACGCCCGTCGACGACTCCGCGAGCACGGCGGGCGGCTACGACTTCACCGCCCTGATGACGGGCGTCCGGCCCTACATCGAGGGCGCCGACGTCGCGATCTGCCACATGGAGGTGCCCGTCGCGCCGAAGGGCGTCGCGCCGTCGGGCTACCCGATCTTCTCCGCCCCGTCCGCGCTCGTGCGGGACCTCGCGGCGGTCGGCTGGGACGGCTGCTCGACCGCATCGAACCACAGCGTGGACCGCGGCACGGCGGGCGTCGACGCCACGCTGGCGGCCTTCGAGCGCAACGGCCTGCAGCACGCCGGGACGGCGCGCGACGCCGACGAGGCCGCCCAGACCGCCTTCTACGACGTGCGCGCGGGCGACCGCACGGTGCGCGTCGCGCACGTCAGCTTCGCGTACGGCACCAACGGGATGCCGGTCGCGCACCCGTGGGAGGTGAACCTGTTCGACGCGGACGCCGCCGACGCGTCACCGATCATCGCGGCGGCGAAGAAGGCCCGCAGGGCCGGCGCCGACGTGGTCGTCGCGTCCGTGCACTGCTGCGTCGAGTACCGCACGGCCCCCACCGACGCGCAGCGCGAGATCGCCCGCCAGATCGCGAGGTCGGGCCAGGTGGACCTCTACATCGGCCACCACGCCCACGTGCCGCAGCCGATCGAGCTGCTGCCCGGCGGCCCGTCCGGCACGGGCATGTGGACGGCGTTCGGGCTCGGCAACTTCCTGTCGAACCAGGACGGATGGTGCTGTGTGGCGGACACGGCGAGCGGCGAGCTGCTGAGCGCGACGTTCACGGTGGACCCGGACGGCGCCGTCGCGGTCGACGTCGGCTGGACGCCGATCACCGTCGACCGCCGCGACTCCCACGCGATGCACGTCCTCACCGACATCCCCGACGGGGCGGGCACGCTGAGCGCGGCCGAGGTCGCGACGCGGCTGGCCGCGGTCCGCGCGGCCGCGGGCGAGGAGGCGCCCGAGGTCGACGCCCCGGTGACGGCGCTGGCCGACGAGGTCACGACGACGCGCGCCGCGAAGTCCTCCTAGCGGCGACGATGCGGCGGCGGGTCGGCGATCAGCGGTCGCCGAGCACCGGCTCGGGCTCCGCGGGGCGCGGGTCGATGAGGCTCGTGCCCGTGTGCGGGTGCTGCGACAGGGCGGTCGCGGCGGGCTGCGCGACGCCGAACAGCCACCCCTGCCCGTACCGCCAGCCGCAGTCCGCGAGGAACTGTGCCTGAGCCTCGGTCTCGATGCCCTCGGCGATGGTCGCGAGGCCCAGCTCGCGGGCCAGCGCGCCGAGCGCGCGGGACACGCGGGCGCCGGCGGGGTCCTCGGGGATCCCGGCGACGAAGGACATGTCGAGCTTGACGCCCGACACCGGCAGGTCGCGCAGGTACGACAGCGGGGACACGCCCGTGCCGAAGTCGTCGAGGAGGATCGGCACGCCGGCGTTCCGAAGCTCGGTGAGCTCGTGGCGCACGCGCGTGTTGGGGGCGACGATCGACGCCTCGGTCAGCTCGATGACCATGCGCTGCGGGCTGAGGTGGTGACGCCCGATCGCGGCGAGCACCCCGTCCGCGAAGGCCGAGTCGCCCAGCTGGTCGGCGGAGACGTTGAGGGACACCCACACCGTGTCGGAGGGCGAGCGCTCGAGGAACTGCGCGGCCTGCTCGACGAGCGCCGCGCCCAGGGTGCTGGCGAGGCCGCGGTCGTCGATGAGCGGCAGGAACGCGCCCGGCAGGAGGAGCCCCCGGGTGGGGTGCTGCCAGCGCACGAGCGCCTCGTACCCGACCACCGTCCGGCTCGTCAGCTCGAGGATGGGCTGGTAGTGGAGCACCAGGTCGCCGTTCTCGATCGCGCGCGCGAGCTCCGCGGCGAGCGCGGTCTGGTTGTCGTCCGCGGTGCGCATCGACGGCTCGAACACCTCGGTGCGGCTCTTGCCGGCGGCCTTGGCCCGATACATCGCGGCGTCGGCGGCGCTCAGCAGCGCCGCTCCCCCGCCGGCGGCCGTCTCCTCGTCCGCCATCGCGATGCCCAGCGATGCCGCCAGCTGGATCTGGTGGCGCTTGACCGCGAGCGGGGCGCGCAGGCCGTCGTGGATCGCGGCCGCGATGTCGAACAGGGCCTTGGAGCAGTCCGGGTCCTGCACCGCGATGACGAACTCGTCGCCGCCCAGGCGGGCCACCGTGCCGCGGCCGCCCGTCGCGGCGCGCAGCACGCCCGCGACGTGGACGAGCGCGTTGTCGCCGATCGCGTGGCCGAAGCGGTCGTTGAGGCCCTTGAAGCCGTCGAGGTCGACGGCGATGACGCCGACGCGGGAGTCCGCGTCGGGCTGCGCGAGCAGGTCGGCCAGCACCTCGTGGAACAGGTTGCGGTTCGCGAGGCCCGTGAGCGGGTCGTGCATCGCGCGGTGCTGCATGAGCTCGGAGCGCATGCGGACCTCGGTGGTGTCGCGGACGTGGACCACGTAGTGGTCGGGGGCGCCACCCGCGTAGCGGACCAGGCCGACGTCGAGGACGGCCCACACGACGTTGCCGTCGGTCTTGACGTAGCGCTTCTCGACGGAGAAGTGGTTCTGGTGGCCCTCGTACAGCCGCTGGAGCTGGTCGCGCTCGGCGTGGAGGTCCTGCGGGTGCGACAGGGCGCTGAACGGGGTGCCCCGCAGCGCCGCGACGGTCGAGCCCATCATCTCCGCGAAGGCGCGGTTGACCTCCATGAGGCGCCACTCGAGGTCGACGAGCGCCATGCCGGTGGGCGCGTTCTCCATCGCGCGGCGGAACTGCGCGTCGGACCGGCTGAGCGCCTCGGCTGCCTCGCGCAGCCCCGTGGTGTCCATCACGGTGACGACGCTGAGCGACCGGCCGCCGTTCGCATCGTCCACCTGGCGCGAGCGGACGTGGAGCCAGCGGATGTCGTCGACGCCGCGACGTCCGGGCACGCCGACCACGCGAGGCCGGCCGTCCTCGGTGCGGGAGAACGCCTCGCCCGGGAGCATGGGCCGCATGTGGGCGTCGACCGCGCGCACCGGCAGGCGGGTGAGCGCCATGCCGACGGTGTCCGCGGGCCGCAGCCCCAGGATCGCGCAGGCGAGATCCGAGATCAGCGCGACCTCGCCCGTCGGGGTGACGATGATGACGCCGTCGCGCGACGAGCTCATGACCGCGTCGAACTGGCGGCGCAGCGACCGCTCCTGCGCGAGCGCCGAGTCGCGGGCCGCCCGCTCGCGCCCCGATCGCCAGAAGAAGTAGAACGCGCTGAGCGCGAGCATGATGAGGAGCGCGCCGAGCGCGGCGATGAACGCCGGCTGCGCGAACAGGTCTAGGACTCCGCCCATTCCCCGTCCTCAGGCTCGTCGTATGCGGTGATCGAGCCCACCGTAGCGCCCGACTCCCCTCGTAGGACAGCAAGAGTGGACGCAAGTTCGTCAGGTGTGACCAATACGTCACGAGCCTTCGATCCCTGCGACGGGCCCACGATCTCGCGGGTCTCGAGGAGGTCCATGAGGCGGCCGGCCTTCGCGAAGCCCATCTTGAGCTTGCGCTGCAGCATCGACGTCGAGCCGAGCTGGGTCGTGATGACCAGCTCGGCGGCCGCGAGGAGGTCGTCGAGGTCGTCGCCGATGTCCTCGGCCACGGCCGCGGGGCCCTGCGCGGGCTGCAGCACGTCGTCGCGGTAGTCGGGGTCGCCCTGGCGCTTGGAGTGCTCGACGGCGTTGTGGATCTCGGTCTCGGTGACCCACGAGCCCTGCACGCGCATCGGCTTGGACTCCCCCATCGGCATGAACAGGGCGTCGCCCTGCCCGATGAGCTTCTCGGCGCCGGGCATGTCGAGGACGACGCGCGAGTCGGCGAGCGACGACGTCGCGAACGCCAGGCGCGACGGCACGTTGGCCTTGATCGTGCCCGTGATGATGTCGACCGACGGGCGCTGCGTCGCGAGGACGAGGTGGATGCCGGCCGCGCGGGCGAGCTGCGTGATGCGCTGGATGGACTCCTCGACGTCGCGCGGGGCGACCATCATGAGGTCCGCGAGCTCGTCGACGATCACGAGCAGGTAGGGGTACGTCTTGATGCGGCGCTCGGACCCGGGCAGCGGCTTGACCTTGCCCGCGCGGACGGCCTTGTTGAAGTCGTCGATGTGCTTGAAGCCGAACAGCGCCAGGTCGTCGTAGCGCATGTCCATCTCCTTCACCACCCACTCGAGGGCCTGCGCGGCCTTCTTGGGGTCGGTGATGATGGGCGTGATGAGGTGCGGGATACCCTCGTAGATGGTGAGCTCGACGCGCTTGGGGTCGACGAGCACCATGCGCACCTCGTTGGGCGTGGCCCGCATGAGGATCGACGTGATCATCGAGTTGACGAACGACGACTTTCCCGCGCCCGTCGCACCCGCGACGAGCAGGTGGGGCATCTTCGCGAGGTTGGCCATGACGTAGCCGCCCTCGACGTCCTTGCCGATGCCGATCGACATGGGGTGGTCGTTGCGCGCGGCCACGGGCGAGCGCAGCACGTCGCCCAGCGCGACCGTCTCGCGGTCGACGTTGGGGATCTCGATGCCGATCGCGGACTTGCCGGGGATGGGCGACAGGATGCGCACGTCCGCGCTGGCGACCGCGTAGGCGATGTTCTTGCTCAGCTGCGTGATCTTCTCGACCTTCACGCCCGCGCCGAGCTCCACCTCGTAGCGGGTGACGGTCGGGCCGCGCGTGAAGCCGGTGACCTCGGCGTCCACGCCGAACTGGTCGAGGACGTCGCGCAGCGACGCGACCACGCGGTCGTTCGCGGCGGAGCGCTCCTTGTGAGGCGCGCCCTGGATGAGGAGGTCGAGCGGCGGCAGCGCGTAGGGGACGGTGCTCTCGAGCTCGCCCTGCTCCCCCGCGGGGACGATGTGCGTGGCCGGGGGCGCGTGGACCTCGCCGGGGACCTCGATGAGGGTGGTGGCGGCGTCGGGCCCCGCGGGCGCTTCGTCCCAGGGCGCGGGCTCGTCCCATGCGGACGCGTCGGGAGCGTCCCACGGCGCGGGCTCCTCGCCGACGGCGTACGGGGAGATCTGCTCCGTCACGGCGCGGCGCGACTCCTCGCGGCCGGGTGCCGCCGCGGGCTCGACGGTCGCGGCCTTGTCGAACGCCTCGTCGGCCTCGTACGCGTCGATGACCTGCGTGGGATCCGGCTCCTCGCCGTGCAGCGCCTTGTCCAGCATGCGCTTCGCGCGGCCCTTGGTCCTGGGCTCCTTCGGCTCCTTGGGGGCGCGCTCGCCCTTGCGCTCGAGCGTGCGGTGCTCGGGCAGGTCGAGCGCGTCGTCGCCGTCGGCGTCGTCGTGGTCGTGGCCCTCGCGGACCTTCTCGACCACCTCGCCCACCCACTGCGCGGCCTCGCGCACCGAGATCCCGGCGATGACCAGGAGCGAGAGCAGCGCGAGGAGCACCAGCACCACCACCGCGAGGGGCGCGGTGACCAGCGCCGCGAGCGGCGTGCCGACCGCGAGCCCGATCACGCCGCCGGCCGCCTGCAGCCCCGCGAGACCGTCGTGCAGGCTCGGGCGCCCGTGCGCGATGTGGATGATGCCGTCGAGCGTGATGGCGAGCGCGAGCGCGCCGAGGGTGATGCGGTGGTTCGCGTTCTGCTCCTGCGGGGCGCGCATGAGGCGCACGGCGAGGACCATGAGGACCACCGGCAGCCCGTACGCGAGCACGCCGAACAGGCCGGCGCCGGCCCAGTGGATCGCGGTGCCCGCCCAGCTCGTCAGCTGGAACCACTCGCGCGCGGCGATGAGGATCGCGAGGATGACGAGGATGATCGCTGCCCCGTCGCGACGGACCGCGGGCGGCACGTCGCGCGCGCCGTGGCCGATGCCACGCACGGCGGAGCCGACCGCGTTCGCCGTTCCCTTGCCGATCGCGCGCAGGGCACGCAGCAGCGCCGGCGGGCGGCGCTTGGCCTGCGCGGAGGAGCGGCTCGACGCGGGCCGTCGAGCTTGCTGCGTCCTCGGCGCGGGTCGGGACTGTCGTGTCTGTGCCATGGCACAGCACGGTAGCGCGACCCACCGACGGCGGCGGGTTGCCACCCCGCCCGGCCCCCGCATCGTCCCCCGGAGGGACGATGCGGGGCTCGGCTCACGCCTCGACGACCACCGGGATGATCATCGGGCGGCGGCGCAGCTTGGTGCCCACGAAGCGGCCGAGGACGCGGCGCGCGACCTGCTGCAGCTGGTGGGTGTCGGTGGAGCCGCCCTTGGCGGCCTCCTCGATGGCCTTCTTGATCTCGGGAAGGATCGTGTCGAACACCGAGTCGTCCTCGGCGAGGCCGCGGGCGTGGACCTCGGGGCCGCTCACGACGCGACCGTTGGAGGAGTCGACGACCGCGAAGACGGACACGAAGCCCTCCTCCGACAGGATCCGACGGTCCTTGAGCTCGGCGTCGGTGATCTCGCCGATGGACGAGCCGTCGACGTAGACGTTGTGCACCTCGACGGCGCCGACGACGCGCGCGACGCCGTCCTTGAGGTCCACGACGGTGCCGTTCTCCGCGAACATGACGTTGTCGCGCGGGACGCCGGTCCTCATGGCGAGCGCGCCGTTGGCGAGCAGGTGGCGCACCTCGCCGTGGATCGGCATGACGTTCCGCGGGCGCAGGATGTTGTAGCAGTAGAGCAGCTCGCCCGCGCTGGCGTGGCCGGAGACGTGCACGCGGGCGCTGCCCTGGTGGACGACGGTCGCGCCGAGGCGCATCAGCCCGTTGATGACGCGGAAGACCGCGTTCTCGTTGCCCGGGATGAGGGACGAGGCAAGGATCACCAGGTCGCCCTCGCCGACGGTGACCTTGTGGTCGCCGGTGGCCATGCGGCTGAGCGCGGCCATCGGCTCGCCCTGGGATCCGGTGGACATGTAGACGACCTGCTCGCCCGGCATGTCGTCGGCCTTCTTCGGGTCGACGAGGATGCCGTCGGGCACGCGCAGGTAGCCCATGTCGGCCGCGATGCCCATGTTGCGCACCATCGAGCGGCCCACGAACGCGACCTTGCGCTGGTGCGCCTCCGCCGCGTCGATGACCTGCTGGACGCGGTGGACGTGGCTCGCGAACGACGCGACGACGATGCGGCCGGTGGCGGTCTGGAACAGGCGGTCGAGCACGGGGCCGATCTCGACCTCGGCGGTCGTGAAGCCCGGCACCTCGGCGTTGGTGGAGTCGACCTGGAACAGGTCCACACCCTCCTCGCCGAGGCGGGCGAAGCCGCGCAGGTCCGTGATGCGGCCGTCGAGCGGCAGCTGGTCCATCTTGAAGTCGCCCGTGTTGAGCACGGTGCCGGCGGGCGTGCGGACGAACACCGCGAGCGCGTCGGGGATGGAGTGGTTGACGGCGAGGAACTCGAGGTCGAACGCCCCGAGCTGCTCGCGCTGGCCCTCCTTCACGGCGAGCGTCACCGGGTTGATGCGGTGCTCCTTGAGCTTCGCCTCGACGAACGCGAGGGTGAGCTGCGAGCCCAGGATCGGGATGTCGCGGCGCATGCGCAGCAGGTACGGGACCGCGCCGATGTGGTCCTCGTGTCCGTGCGTGAGCACGATCGCCTCGATGTCGTCGAGGCGGTCCTCGATGTAGCCGAAGTCCGGCAGGATCAGGTCGACGCCGGGCTGGTGGTCCTCGGGGAACAGCACGCCGCAGTCGATGACGAGCAGGCGGCCGTCGTACTCGAGGACGTGCATGTTGCGGCCCACCTCGCCGAGGCCGCCGAGCGGCACGAGCCGGAGGGTGCCCTTCTCGAGCGCGGGCGGCGGGAGCAGGTCGGGGTTGAAGGTCATGCGGTCTCCGTCAGGGGTGGATGCCGGCGGCCTCGAGGCGCGAGATCAGCGCGTCGTGCTCGTCCGACGTGAGGGGAAGCAGGGGAAGCCGCATCGCGCGGCTCGGGATCACGCCGAGCCAGTGCATCGCGGACTTCGCGGTGATGGCGCCGGGGCCGGAGAACACGGCCTCGTGCACCGGGAGCAGGGACTCGTGGAGGCGCTCGGCCTCCGCGGTGTCGCCCGCATCGTGCGCGGCGATCATCGCCGCGATCTCGTTGCCCACCACGTGGGACGAGACGGACACGACGCCCACGGCGCCGGCCCGGAGGAAGTCGAGGGTGAGCGGGTCGTCGCCGGAGTACCAGGCGAGACCCGTGCGCTCGAGGCGCGCCTTGGCGGCCTCGACGGCGCCGGTCGCGTCCTTGACCGCGACGACACGCGGGTGGTCCGCGAGCACGTCGTACGTATCGTCGGAGATGGCGAGACCCGTGCGGCCCGGGATGTCGTAGAGCATCGCCGGCAGCCCGGTCGCGCCGAGGATCGCGCGGAAGTGAGCGACGACGCCCGCCTGCGTGGGCTTGGAGTAGTAGGGCGTGAGCGCAAGGATGCCGTCGGCGCCCGCCTCCTCGCCCTGCTCGGCCATGCGCACGGCATGAGCCGTGTCGTTCGAGCCCGCGCCCGTCAGGATGCGCACGTCCGGGCCGACCGCCTCCCGCACCGCGACGATGAGGTCCACCTTCTCGGGTGCGTGCGTGGTGGGCGCCTCGCCCGTGGTGCCGGACAGCACCAGGCCGTCCGAGCCGTGCGCGACGAGGAACTTCGCGAGGTCCTGGGCCGCCTTGAGGTCCAGGGCGCCTCCCTCATGCATCGGGGTGACCATCGCGGTCAGCACAGTGCCGAAGGGGCGCATGTCGGAAGTCATGGGGTCAACCTATCGCGCGCGGCGGGTGGCCCGCGGTCACGGTCAGGCGTCCGCGCGCGTCGCCACGGTGAGCAGCACCGCGCAGTCCGTGAGCGCCTCGAGCCCGTGGCGTTCCGGAGGGATGACCAGGTAGTCGCCCGGCTCGAGCGTGGCGCCTGCGGTCGCGGTGGTGAGCTCGACCTCGCCGCTCAGCACGTGGAGCGTCGCCTCCCCCGGGCTCTCGTGGTCGTGAAGGCGGTTCCCGGCCGCGAGCGCGATGACGGTCTGCCGCAGGTCGCTGCCGCGGCCGCCCATGAGGGTGACGGAGTGGCGGCCGCTGGACGATGCGCGGGCGAGCTCGAGCTGCGCGTCGACCACATCGGCCAGGTTCTCCGGTTCCATGCGAGGCTCCGTCCGTCCCCGCCAGTCAAGCGCATCGTCCGCCGGCCCGCACGGCGTACGGGGCGATGTCGGGGGCGCGCCGTACCCTGGACCCGTGACCATCCCCACCCCGTACGAGGACCTGCTGCGCGAGGTGCTGGCCACCGGCACCCCCAAGGGCGACCGGACCGGCACCGGCACCGTCTCGGTGTTCGGCCGCCAGATCCGCTACGACCTGTCTCAGGGCTTCCCGCTCCTCACCACCAAGCGCGTGCACACGCGCTCCATCGTGGGCGAGCTGCTGTGGTTCCTGCGCGGCGACACCAACGTGCGCTGGCTGCAGGAGCGCGGCATCACCATCTGGGACGAGTGGGCGGACGCGGACGGCGAGCTCGGGCCGGTATACGGCCACCAGTGGCGGTCCTGGCCCGCGCCGGACGGCGGCCACATCGACCAGATCACCGAGATCGTCGAGCAGATCCGTTCCAACCCGGACTCGCGGCGCCTCGTCGTATCCGCGTGGAACGTCGCCGACATCCCGCAGATGGCGCTCGCCCCCTGTCACGCGCTCTTCCAGTTCTACGTCGCGGACGGCAGGCTCTCGTGCCAGCTGTACCAGCGATCGGCGGACCTGTTCCTGGGCGTGCCGTTCAACATCGCGTCCTACGCGTTGCTCACCCACATGATCGCCGCACAGACCGGGCTCGAGGTCGGCGACTTCGTGTGGACGGGCGGCGACTGCCACATCTACTCCAACCACGTCGAGCAGGTGGAGCGCCAGCTCGCGCGCGAGCCCTTCCCCTACCCGACGCTGCGCCTCGCGCCGCGGGACTCGCTGTTCGACTACGACATCGAGGACGTGGTGATCGAGAACTACCAGCACCACCCGGGCATCAAGGCGCCCGTGGCGGTCTGAGCGCGTGACGGTCAAGGCGGTCTGGGCACAGGCCAGGGACGTCCACGGGCGCCCGGTGATCGGCCTCGACGGCGCCATGCCGTGGCACCTGCCCGAGGACCTCGCGCACTTCCAGGCGCTCACGCGCGGGCACACCGTCATCATGGGCCGGCGCACGTGGGAGTCGCTGCCCCCGCGCTTCCGTCCCCTGCCAGGCCGCGTCAACGTCGTGGTCACCTCGGGTGACGCTCCCGAGGGGGCCTTCCGCGCATCGTCCCTGGACGATGCGCTGGCCGTCGCGGCGGAGCACGCGCCCGCGGGCGTGCGCTGGGTGATCGGCGGGGCGGGCCTGTTCGCCGAGGCGCTCGCGGTGGCCGAGGCGCTCGAGATCACGGAGATCGACGCGGTGGTGGAGGGCGACACGTTCGCTCCCGACCTCACGGCCGACAACTGGGCGGTCGACGCCTCCACCGAGCCCGCCGTGTCCGCGTCGGGGCTTCGCTACCGCTTCGTGACCTACGTGCCCGCGGAGGGCCACCGCCAGGACTGAGCCGGTGCCGCCGCGCGGCACCATGGCCCCGCGCACGGGTGCCAGGATGAACGCCATGACCTGGACCGTCCCCGCGCGCATCGAGACCGAGCGGCTCGTGATCCGCCGCTACGTCCCCGAGGACGCGGAGGCGATGTCGCGCGTCATCCCGGCGAACCGTTCTCACCTGGAGCGCTTCCTGCCGTGGGCGCGCGCCGAGCCGGTGAGCGAGGAGGAGCGGGCGGCCACGGTCGCGACGTTCATCGCGCAGCACGAGGCGGGCGAGGACTTCCCCATGGGGATCTTCGACGCGGCGACGGGCGAGTACGTCGGCGGCGCGGGCTTCCACACGCGCCGTGGTCCGGGCGTGCTCGAGATCGGGTACTGGATCGCGGCGGCCCACGAGGGGCGCGGGCTGGTGACCGAGGCTGTGGTGGCGCAGACCGCCGTGGCGCTCCTGTACGCGGGGGCACGGCGCGTCGAGATCTATCACGCGCCGGAGAACGTGCGCTCGGAAGCGGTCCCCCGTCGCGCGGGCTTCACGCACGAGGGCCTCGCCGACGCGGACGAGCACGGTCCCGCGGCGGAGCGCTGGGTCGCCGACGTCGCGACGCTGACGCGCGACCCGCTGGCCTCCGCGCCCCTGCCGACGCTGCGCGACGCCGACGGCGCGACGCTCGCGTGGCCCGTCTGGGACGTGCCGGCGCGCGTCGAGACCGAGCGGCTGGTGATCCGCCGGTTCCGCCCCGAGGATGCCCCCGAGGTGTCGCGCGTGATCGCGGCGAACCGCGAGCACCTGGTGCGCCACCTCGCGTGGGCAAAGGACGAGCCCAAGACCCCCGAGCAGCGCGCCGCTAAGATCGCGCTCAACATCGCCCACCACGAGGCGGGGATCGAGTTTCTCATGGGGATGTTCGACCGGGACGGCGGCGCGTACCTGGGCAGCATCGGCCTGCACCCGCTCGACGACCGGCCGGGGCTCGAGATCGGCTACTGGATCGACGCGGAGCACGAGGGCCGCGGCCTCGTGAGCGAGGCCGCCGCGGCGCTCACGCGCGTGGGGCTCGCGTACGCGGGCGCGGAGACCGTCGAGATCTTCCATCGGCCGTCGAACGCCCGCTCCGAGGCGGTGCCGCGCCGGCTCGGCTTCGCCGACGCCGGGCTCACGCGCGACACCGACGACGGGCAGGAGGCGCGCCGCTGGGTCGCCTCGCGCGAGACCCTCGCCGCCGAGCCGCTCGCGACGGCGCCCTTCCCCCGCCTCGCCGACGCCGACGGGCTTCCCCTCGCGTGGGGCCTATGGGACGTGCCGACGCGCATCGACACCGAGCGGCTGGTGCTGCGCCGCTACGAGCCCGGCGACGTGGCCCCCCTGCACGAGTCGATCCTCACCAACCTCCCGCACCTGCTGCCGTTCATCCCGTGGGCGAGGAACGAGCCGCTCTCGCTCGCGGAGCGCGAGGACCTGGTCGCGGAGTACGGCCGGGCCTTCGACACCGGTGAGCAGTTCCGCTTCGCGATGATCGACCGGGCGACAGGCGCGTTCATCGGCGGCGCGGGGCTCCACACCCGCGTCGGGCCGGACGCGCTCGAGGTCGGCTACTGGATCGCGGCGGACCGCGAGGGCGAGGGGCTCGTCTCGGAGGCGGTGCGTGCGCTCACCGAGGTCGCGCTGACGTCGGGCGCGTCGCGGGTCGAGATCTGGTGCGACCCGGGCAACGTCCGCTCGAACGCGGTTGCCGAGCGCTGCGGATACGGCTCGCTCGGCCTGCGCACCCGCGGCGGCGAGACGCTGCACGCATGGGCGGCCGAGGGCCCGTGGCGCGCGTGAGGCTCGACGCGGCCCGGCAGCAGGCGGTCTCGGTCTCGCTCGCGACGGGCGCGTACGGGCTGAGCTTCGGCGCACTGGCGGTGGCCGCCGGTCTCGACGTGTGGCAGACCGCGGCGCTGTCGCTGCTCGTGTTCTCCGGCGGGTCGCAGTTCGCGTTCATCGGGGTGCTGGGCGCCGGCGGTGGGCCGGCGGCGGCGGTCGCGACCTCCACGTTCCTGGGGCTGCGCAACGGCTTCTACGGCGTCGGGCTCGCGCCCGTGCTGCGCCCGATCGCCGGCTGGCGGCGCGCGGCGGCGGCGCAGGTCACCATCGACGAGTCGACCGCCGTCGCGCTCGCCCAGCCCGCCGACGACCTCCCCGCACGCCGCGCCGGCTTCTGGTGGACCGGCATCGGGGTGTTCGTCGCGTGGAACGCGATCACGGTGCTCGGGGCGCTCCTGGGCGCGCGCATCGGCGATCCGCGCGACTGGGGGCTCGACGCGGCGGCGGCCGCGGCGTTCCTCGCGCTCGTGTGGCCGCGCCTGGCCCACCGCCGTGCGCAGGCGGTGGCCGCCGCATCGGCCGTCACCGCGCTCGCCCTCACGCCCGTGGCGCCCGCGGGCATCCCCGTGCTCGCGGCCGCGGCGGTCGCGATCGTCGCCGGCTGGGGCCACCCGCGACCCGAGGAGGTGCCCGAGTGAGCGCGTACGCGTGGACCTGGGTCGCGATCGTCGGGGCGGGCGTGCTCGCGTGGGCGACCAAGCTCGCGGGCCACTCGGTGCCCGAGGCGTGGCTCGAGAACCCGCGCGTGCACCGCATCGCGGCGTTCGTGACGGTGGCGCTGCTGTCCGCGCTCGTCGCGGTGCAGACCTTCGCGACGGGGCGCACGCTGGCGATCGACGCGCGGCTGGCCGCCGTCGCGGTCGCCGCGGTGCTGCTGTGGCGGCGCGCGCCTTTCATCGTCGTGGTGGCCGTGGCCGCGGGTGTCGCGGCCGGGCTGCGCGCGCTCGGGTGGGGCTGAGCCGCCCTAGGCTGGTCCGCATGATCCACGCCGACGTCTCCGCCCGCCCCGCCGTCCCCGGGGACGAGGACGCGATCGCCCTGATCCAGCTCGCCGCGTGGCGCGGCTGGATGGGCGACGCGGTCGACGGCCTTCCTGCCGACGAGGTGCGGGCTCGGTGGGCCGCGGCGATCGTCGCTCCCCCGTCGCGCGACCACCGGGTCTTCGTCGCGTGCGACGGCCCGCGGGTCGTGGGCTTCGCCGCGATCACGCCCGGCGAGGTCATGGCGCTCGAGGTCGCTCCCGAGCACCGTCGCGCCGGTCACGGCTCACGCCTGCTCTCCGCGTGCATCGACACGCTGCGCCTCCAGGGCCGCGACGACGTCCGCGCCTGGTCCCTCGAGGCGGACGATGCGCGCCGCGCCTTCCTGACGTCCGCGGGCCTCGCGGAGGGCGGGCTGCGCCGCACGCTCGAGGGCCCCGACGGCGAGCTCGTCGAGCTGATGTACCGCGCCGCACTGTAAGACCGGCCGCGGGCAGAGCTCTCCCGTGGTCATGCGACGTCGCGTTCGTCGAGGTCGAGGTCGATCTCGAGGCGCACCACCCCGCCCTGGACGGGCGTGCGTGCGGGGTCGACCGATGCCGGCGGGATGAACCAGGGCCTGCCGTCGCGCATCTCCAGCTCCCACCCGGTCGTG
>NZ_BBLZ01000007.1 GCF_000971195.1 Demequina soli | reverse complement strand
CAGAAGGTCCAGCACCACCACCTCGACATCGGGCCGCGTCGCCAGCGTCAGCCGCACGAAGTTCGCCCCGATGAACCCCGCCCCACCCGTCACGAGAAGCTTCACAGCGCGGACGTCCAATCAATCGTGGTGGCAAGCTCGGGCAGCAGGCCCGCGGCCTGAGCCTCGGCGAGGCTCGGTGCGGCCTCGTCCTTGGCGGAGAGGCGGAAGGTCAGCGGGGCACCGTCGCGTCCGACAGTCGGCCATGCGATGCCGATCTCAGGGTCGAGAGGGTTCACTTCGTGCTCGCGGCCGGGCGCGTACGCGGTCGAGCAGAGGTACAGCACCGTCGAGTCGTCCTCGAGCGAGAGGAACGCGTGTCCGAGGCCCGCTGAGATGTAGATCGCCTTACGTGAGACATCGTCGAGCAGCACGGAGTCCCACTGGCCGAACGTGGGAGACCCGACGCGCAGGTCGACCACCACGTCGAGTACCGCGCCCTTGGCGCATGTCACATATTTAGCCTGGCCCGGCGGGACGTCGGCGAAGTGGATGCCACGCATGACACCTGCCGCCGAGACGGAACAGTTCGCCTGCGCGAGCGCCATCTCCGCGCCTATCCGGTCGCTGAACGGCGCTTGCTTGAACCATTCGAGGAACACGCCCCGGTCGTCTCCGAAGTGGCGGGTCGTGATCTCCCACGCCCCAGAAATCGACAGTTCGCGGTATTCCACGGGCCCCCCAGTCTCGTAGTCGCCGACAACGATACCCGGCTGGCCTAGACTCCAGAGCCATGCGAGTCGAAGGTCACACGTGGGTAGTTGTCGGTGCACAAGGAATGCTGGGGCGGGATCTTGTCGAGATCCTGCGGGATCGAGGGGCGACGGTTGTCGAGCTCGACCGTGGCGAGACGGACATTACCGATGCAGCGTCCGTTGATGGCGCGGTTCCACCATGTGATGTCATCGTGAACTGTGCCGCCTACACCGCGGTCGATCGAGCCGAGGAGGAGGAACCCCTCGCCCTTGCGATCAACGGAGATGGGGCCGGCCACGTTGCGAGGGTGGCTTCCAAGCGCGGGGCTCGGTTCGTCCACATCTCGACCGACTACGTCTTCGCCGGCAACGCGACGGAACCGTATGCCGAGTTGGCAGCACGCGCGCCGCTCTCTGCCTACGGACGCACCAAGGCTGCGGGCGAACGCGCCGTCGAGGGAAGCGCTGCCGACTATCTGATCGTGCGAACCGCATGGCTCTATGGCGAGCACGGACCTTGCTTCCCGAAGACGATCGCACGCGCGGGCGCGGAGCGCGGGTCGCTCACGGTCGTGGACGACCAACTCGGCCAGCCCACATGGACTCGCGATCTGTCCGACTTCATCATCCGCCTGGTCGTGGCCGACGCGCCCTCGGGGATCTATCACGGGACCTCGTCAGGCCAGGCCTCGTGGTTCGAGTTCGCCCGAGCGATTGTCGTGTCGAAGGGCCTTGGGGAGATCGTGTCACCCACCGACTCGAGCTCGTTCGTGCGCCCTGCACCGCGCCCCGCCTGGTCCGTCCTGGCTCATGGCAGCGCCCGTAGCGTCGGCGTCGAGCCGATCGGCGACTGGCGGGAACGCTGGGAGGCGGCCGCGGAACGAGTTCTCGCATCGAGCTGACCGCGCGAGCGGGCAAGACGCGTGGCGCGTCTGCGCCTAGCGCAACGTGTCCGAGTGAGGTTCCGGCGGTGCGGAGACCGACGCGAAAAGGGACAAATCTTGCGACGCTCGCAGGCGCCTGCCGGGCCGAAACTCAATGTTTACACAAGGGCTGCCGATGCCCTGGTAGACGGCTGTTAACATTCTCACGGATTCGTCTAGGGTGCCGCTGAGGGCGCCAATTTGCTGGGAGGCAACAATGCTCACTCGTACTTTCGCTGCCGCGACGCTGGCAGGCGTCGTCGCGCTCGCCCCCACCGCGGCCATGGCCGCGGACAAGTACCCGGCTCCGGCCAACTCGCTCATGTGCACCAAGACCACCGTCAAGGTGGGTGAGTCGCTCAAGTGCACCATCGGCGGCCCGAACGGCCACCGCGGCCGCCTTCAGGTGACCTCGTCGGGTGCCAACGTGTCGATCGCCGGCACGGTCACCTCTGCGGACAAGGTCTTCGAGAACAACCTCGTCTCGTTCGATGTCACCGTTCCCGAGGACGCCGGCACCATCTCGATCGCAGCGATCATCGACGGCGAGCGCGTTGACGAGGCCTCGGTGGCCGTCGTTGCCGCGACCGACGCGGGCGCCACCGGTTCGACCGGCTCCTCGACCGACGCCCTCTCCGGCACCGGCTTCGAGAACGCGGGCCTCGCGGCTGGCGCGGGTGTGCTGCTCGTCGCGGGCGCCGCCACCGTCTTCGTGGCGGCCCGCCGCCGCCAGTCGCAGGGCGCATAACCCTTCTTCACCAGCGAGGCCCCGCACCGAACGGTGCGGGGCCTCGCTGTTTGTCTGTACGATCGCCTGTGCGGCGCCTTGGCGCAGGCCGCAGGGGCATAGAAAATGCTTCACACGCCCCGCTAACGGAGCGTGTGAGGCTTCTCACACGGACTTTCTTGACCGCTATTTCGCGGCGCTCACGGGCTCCGCGTACGTGTAGTTGTAGCCGTAGCGTCCGTAGCCGTAGGCGTCCGGACCCTTGGTCGGGAGCATCGTCAGCACGAGGCCCGAGAGCGGGGCGCCGACGGTCTCGAGCGCGCCGATCGCACTGTCGACCTGATGCTGGGTCGTGGTGCCGGCCGCGACGATGAGCACGGTGCCGCCTACCAGGCGCGCGAGGACCGCGGCGTCGGTCACGGGCAGCAGTGGCGGAGCGTCGTACAGCACCACGTCGAACTGCTCGTCGAGCTTCTTGATGAGCGACTCCATGAGGGAGCTGCCGAGCAGCTCGGAGGGGTTCGGCGGGATGGAGCCGGCCGGGAGCAGGAAGAGCTCGCTGCGGCCCCAGCGCTGGATGGCGTCGCCGAGCTCCACGCGGCCGACCAGGACGTCGGTGAGGCCCACGCCCGCCTCGATGCCCATGTACTGCGCCATCTTGGGGCGGCGCAGGTCGGCGCCCACGAGGAGCACGCGCGCGCCGGCGTCGGCGAGGGTGATGGCCAGGTTCGCCGAGGTCGTCGACTTGCCCTCGGACGGCACCGAGGAGGTGATGACGAAGCTGCGCTCCTTGCGCTCGGCGTCGAGGAACTGCAGGTTGGTGCGGAGGGTGCGGAAGGACTCGGCGCGGGGGCTCATGGCGTCCTCGTGAACGATCAGCGGGCGCTGCTTGGCCTTCGGGTCGAACACGATGCCGCCCAGCACGGCCGCGTCGGTGACGCGCTCGAGGTCACGCTCGTTGCGGATGCGCGTGTCGAGCGTCGCGCGGAGGATCGCGAGTCCGACGCCGATCGCGAGGCCGAGGAGAAGTCCGAGCGCGACGTTGAGGGTCTTCTTCGGGGCGACCGGGACAGTGGGAACCTCGGCCTCCTGCACCACGGTGAGGCGCACGGGCGAGCCCTCGCTGGCGCTCGTGGTCTCGATCTCCTCGACAGTCGTGATGAGCTGGTTCGCGGTCGCGGTCGCAACCGAGGCTGCGTAGCCGGGGTCCGTGCCGGTGACCGCGACGTCGATCACGGTGGTGTTCAGCGGCGCGGAGGCGCTGACCTGTCCGCGCAGTCCGGCGACGTCGGTCGGGAGCGCGAGGTCATCGATGACCGGCTGCAGGACGGCGGAGGTCTCGACGAGGTCGGCGTAGGTCTTCACGCGCTGCTGCGTGAAGGTGTTTCCCTGCGCGAGCTCGGATACCGTGGCGGAGTTGGAGGTCGAGACGAACACCTTCGCGGCTGCCGAGTACGTGGGCGTCGCGAGCAGCGAGTACGCCAGACCGGCGCCGGCGCCCAGCAACGTGAGGACCACGATGACGATCCAGTTCTTGCGAAGGACTCGGATGTAGTCCTGCAGCTCCACGGTGCTCCCCTCAGTCGTCGGCCTCAGCCCGTGCGGGCTCGATTGTCCCATGGACTGTTTGCGTTGCCGGCACACTCGCTTGCGGGACCAGTGGCGCCGTGTGGTTGCGTAGCGTCTTGAGTGTTCGTGCGCGGTTGGACGTAACTGTGTGCGGATGGCTGCTCCTGGGCGCGCGATCGCACAAAGTGGCCTGCTCGGCCTCGTGGCGCTTTGCCTGCCAGATGAAGAAGTCGAAGCCCAGGCGGTGGCGGATGAGGGCCCAGGCGAGGGTGCCGCCGATGAGGGCGGTGGCGAGGGCGGCCAGGGTGAGCTCGTTGGATGCGCCGAGCATCTTCAGGCCCGAGACCAGCAGCACGATCGCGAGGGCCCGGCGGACGAGGCCGCCGCCGCCGACGCGGGAGGACAGCTGGGCGCCGAGGTAGGTGCCGGGGATGGAGCCGATGATGACGGGGATGGTGACGGACCAGTCGACCTCGCCGAACCACAGGTGGGCGACCGCGGCGGAGACCACGAGGGGCACGGCCTGGACGAGGTCGGTGCCGACGAGCTGGTTGGCCTTCAGGGCGGGGTAGAGGGCCATGAGGGCGATGATGATGAGGGCTGTCTCTTATACACATCTGAC
>NZ_BBLZ01000008.1:37746-248970 GCF_000971195.1 Demequina soli | reverse complement strand
GCGCTACGAGCGGCTCGGGCGGTAGCGGGGCGGGTCGGCTCCGTGGCCGGGCTGGGCCGGTTCAGCTGAGCGGCCCGGCACCGTTCAGCAATTGTGAGAACGCGCCCTGAAGAGTTGCTGCTTGTCAGGGTGGATGCTCAAAGTTGATGTGGTTGGCCGGACGGTTTCGTGGCCCGGCCCGACCGGGCTCAGCAATGGTGAGAACGCGCCCTGGAGAGCCGCGACTTTGCCGGGTGGATCCTCAAAGTTGCCGTGGCCGGTGGGCTGACGCCCAGGCTCAGCGCCCCGCGTGCTGAGGGGCCTTCGCGATGATCCGGTGGAACAGGTCGCGGTATCCCTCGCCGACCGCCTCGACCGAGTAGGCCCGAGCGCGTTCGCGCGCCGCGGCGCCGAGCGCGGCGCGCAGCTCCTGGTCCTCGGCGAGCACCTCGAGCGTGCGGGCGAGCGCGTCCGCGTCGCCCTCGGGCACGAGCACGCCCGAGTGCCCGGGCTCGATCGCCTCGTTGAGCCCCGGCAGGTCCGACGCGACCACGGCGCAGCCCGCGCCCATCGCCTCGAGCATCGCGACCGGCAGCCCGTCCTGGTCGCCGGTCGAGGCCCGGCGCGACGGGAACACCGCGATGCCGGCGTGGGCGAGCTCGTCGTCGAGCTCCTCGCGTCGCAGCTGCCCGCGGAACGTCACCGGCAGCCCCTCGGCGAGGCCCTCGAGGCGGGCGCGCTCGGGCCCGTCGCCCACGATCGTGAGGTCGATGCGCGCGCGCGAGCGGCGCAGCGCCTCCAGCAGGACGTCGAAGCCCTTCTTCTCCACGAGCCGCCCGACGGCGAGCAGGTGGACGGGGTGCCGCCAGGTCGCGGGCTTGGAGACCTGACGGTCGTCGCGCGAGAGGGCGGTGAAGCGCGCGCCCATCGGGATGACATGCGTGGTCGACGGGTCGCCGCCGAGGCCCACCACGCGGGCCCGCATGTCCTCGTTCATCACGGTGATCGCGGAGGCGGCCCGCACCACGCGAGACTTCTGCGCCCGCGCGAGCGAGCCGTCGAGCGCGTACAGGTCGCCGCCGAGCGTGGTCACCACCGTCGGCACCGCGCCCGCGAAGGTCCGCGCCACGATGCCCTGCGGGATGATCCAGTGCGCGTGGATCGCGTCGGGGCGGAACTCGCGCAGCTCGCGTCGCAGCGCGACCGCCATCGAGCCCATGAGGAACGGCACCTGCAGCATGCGCGAGCGGCGGGCGCGGACGTTCTCGAGCATCGCGCCGTCGGCGAGGTCCTCCCAGCGCGACGGGAAGTAGCGGTACCTGATCGCCTCGACGTTCTCCCCGAGGCGCTCGCGCGGCGCGCCTCCCGGCACGGCCGGCGTGAGGATCCGCACCTCGAACTCCCGGCCCAGCTCGCGCGCCAGATCCGCGACGAACGCCGGGGTCCCGTCCCCCTCGCGCGCCGGCAGCGTCGAGGTGAGGACGAGCACTCGAGGCAGGGCCATAGGATGACTCCGGTACGGGGAGAGGGCGGTCGGTGAGCACAGTGTATGACGTGGCCGTCGTCGGTTCACGCGGCTTCCTGGGCTCCGCGATCGCCGCCGGGCTCGCCGCCCGCGGGTCGCGCGTGACGGGCTTCACCCGCACCGATCCCGTGCTGGTGGACGATGCGCTGGCGCCCCGCGCCGTCGACGTCCCGGTCCTCGTGTGGGCCGCCGGGGGCATCACCCCGACCGTCGCGCAGGAGGAGCCCGCGCGCGTCGAGGCCGAGCTCGCCGCCTTCCGGTCCTTCGCCCGCGCGGCGGCGTCGCGCCCCGCCCCGCCGCGCATCGTCCTCCTGTCGACGGGCGGCGCCATGTACGGCGGCGCCGGCCGGCCGCCATACGCCGAGACCGATGCGCCCCACCCGCCCAACGCGTACGGCGCCTACAAGCTCGCGCAGGAGCGCGTGCTCGCGGACGCGGGCCTCGCGGCGACCGCGATGCGCGTCGCGAACGCGTACGGGCCCGGGCAGCGCGGCGACCACGGCCAGGGCGTGCTCGCGATCTGGATGCGGGCCGCGCTCGCCGGCGCGCCCATCCGGCTGTACGGCGGCGGCACGGTCGCGCGCGACTACGTCCACGTCGACGACGTGGTCGACGCCGTCGCGCGCGTGATCGCCCGGCCCGACGCTCCGCCGGTCGTGAACATCGGCTCGGGCGTGCCGACCCCCCTGTGCGACCTCCTCGACGTGCTCACGCACGCGATCGGCGCCGACGGCGTGCGGGTCGAGCACCTCCCGTCGCGCGGCGTCGACCCCGACTCGACGTGGCTCGACGTCTCGCTCGCGCACGATGCGCTCGGCTGGGAGCCCCGCGTGGGGCTCGCCGAGGGCATCGCCGGCATGTGGGAGCGACGCGCCGCATGAAGCAGGTGCTCCGCTGGGCCTTCCTCGCGGTGGCGGTCGGGCTCCTCGGGTACGCCGTCGTCACGCAGTGGGACGAGGTGTCCTCGGCGCTCGCCGAGCTGACGTGGCACGCGATCGTGGGCGCGCTCGCCGCCTGCGTGCTGGCGCTGGGCCTCAACGCGCTGTCGTGGCGCGCCGTCATGCGCTCGATCGGGCTCGACGCGACGGTGCCCGAGGCGCTGCGCGTGTTCCTGCTGTCCCAGGTGGGCAAGTACATCCCCGGGTCGGTGTGGCCCGTGCTCGCGCAGGCCGAGTTCGCGCGCGACCACGGCGTGAGCCGCCCGCGCGCGATGACCGGGTCGATCGTCGCGATGGTCGTCGGCGTGGTGACCGCGGGAGTGGTCGGGGCTGTCGGGCTGCTGGTGGCGGTCCCGGGTGCGCTCGCCACCTACTGGTGGGTGCTCGTGGTCGCCGCGGCCCTCGCGCTCATGCTGGTCCCGCCCGTCCTCGAGCGGCTGGTGGTGCTCGCGTTCCGCCTCACGCGCCGCACCGAGGTGCCGGCGCACGTGGGCGGGAAGGCGCTGCTCGCGTCCGCGGCGTGGTCGGCGCTCATGTGGGTGGTGCTCGGGGTGCACGCGTGGCTGCTGCTGCGCGAGCTCGCGCCCGGCTCCGGCCTGGCGATCGCCACCGGCGCGTTCGCGTTCGCGTGGCTCGTGGGCTTCCTCGTGGTCGTCGCGCCCGCCGGCGCGGGGGCGCGCGAGGCCGCGCTCGTGGTGGCCCTCGCCCCGGTCGCGACGCCCGCGCAGGCGCTCACGCTCGCGCTCGTGAGCCGGTTCGTCATGACGGCCGCGGACGCGATCGGCCTGGGCATCGGCGTGTCGCTGCGCGGGCGACGCCCGGCTCCGGCCGCCGACCAGGCCTGACGCGCCGCGGGGGCGCCGCCGCGCGCCCGGCCGCGCGGCACGCGGTGTCACGTGCGCCACAGCGCGAACGATCGCCCTGGACGATGCGCAACAATGGCCCGGTGACCTCCTTCGCCGACCGCCACATCGGACCCGACGCGTCCGCCCTCGAGACCATGCTCGCCGCCGTGGGACACGGCTCGCTGGACTCCCTCGTCGACGCGGCCGTGCCCGCCGCGATCCGCGGGGACGACGTCCTCGTGCTGCCCGACCCGCGCACCGAGGACCAGGTGCTGGGGGACCTGAGGCGGCTCGCGTCGCGCAACGCGGTGCGCGTGTCGATGATCGGCCAGGGCTACCACGACACCATCACGCCGATGGCGATCCAGCGCAACGTTCTCGAGAATCCCGCCTGGTACACGGCCTACACGCCGTATCAGGCGGAGATCTCGCAGGGCCGCCTCGAGGCGATGCTCAACTTCCAGACCATGATCGCCGACCTCACGGCGCTCGACGTCGCGGGCGCCTCCCTGCTCGACGAGGCGACGGCCGTGTCCGAGGCCGTGCTGCTCATGCGCCGCGCGGTCCGGGGCAAGGCCGACGGGCGCATCGTCCTCGACGCCGAGTGCCTGCCCCAGACCGTCGAGGTGGTGCGGGCCCAGGCCGAGGCGATCGGGCTGGCGCTCGAGGTCCAGGAGCTGGGCGAGGGCTGGGAGGCCCCCGAGGACCTCGTGGGCCTCGTCATCCAGCAGCCGGGCCAGACCGGCGTCGTCCGCGACGTCACCACGCTCATCGACCTCGCTCACGAGGCCGGCGCGCTCGTCACCGTCGCCGCCGACATCCTGTCGCTGTGCGTGATCAAGGCGCCGGGCGAGCTCGGCGCGGACATCGCCGTGGGCTCCGCGCAGCGCTTCGGCGTGCCGCTGTTCTACGGCGGCCCGCACGCCGCCTACATCGCGGTCCGTGAGGGCCTCGAGCGGCAGCTGCCCGGCCGCCTCGTCGGCGTGTCCGTCGACGCGGACGGCGACGTCGCGTACCGCCTCGCGCTCCAGACGCGCGAGCAGCACATCCGCCGCGACAAGGCGACCTCGAACATCTGCACCGCGCAGGCACTGCTCGCCGTCATCGCGAGCTTCTACGCCGTCCACCACGGCCCCGACGGCCTGCGCGAGATCGCGCTGCGGGTGCACACGATGGCGTCGACGCTCGCGGATGCGCTGCGCGCGCGCGGCGTGGCCATCCGCCACGAGCATTTCTTCGACACCGTGGTGGTCGAGACGCCGCGCGGCGCGGACTCCGCGCTCGCCCGGATCGCGGCGCGCGGCATCAACGTGCGCCGCCTCGACGCCGACGCGATCGCGATCGCGTGCGACGAGCGCACCACGCCCGAGATCCTCACCGCGCTCGTCGAGGCGATCCTCGACCGTCCCGCCGAGCGCCCCGTCTACACGGGCCCCACGGTCACCATCCCGGTCGCGTTGCGCCGCACCTCCGAGTACCTGTCCCACCCGATCTTCCACACGTACCGGTCCGAGACGTCCCTCATGCGCTACATGCGCCGCCTCGCGGACCGCGACCTCGCGCTCGACCGCACGATGATCCCGCTCGGCTCGTGCACGATGAAGCTCAACGCCGCCGTCGAGATGGCCGCCGTGAGCTGGCCCGGCTTCGCGCAGATCCACCCGTTCGCCCCCGCGGACCAGACGGAGGGCTACCGCGAGATGATCGCCCAGCTCGAGTGCTGGCTGGCCGAGATCACGGGGTATGCCGCCGTCTCGGTGCAGCCGAACGCCGGCTCGCGCGGCGAGTACGCGGGCCTGCTCGCGATCCGCGAGTACCACCGCTCGCGCGGCGACCTCGAGCGCGACGTGTGCCTCATCCCCGCGTCCGCGCACGGCACCAACGCGGCCTCCGCGGTGCTCGCGGGCATGCGCGTCGTGGTGGTCGCGACCGCGCCCGACGGCGAGGTGGACCTCGACGACCTGCGCGCCAAGATCGCGCAGCACGAGGGCCGCGTGAGCTGCATCATGATCACGTACCCGTCGACCCACGGCGTGTACGAGGAGCACGTGGGCGAGGTGTGCGCGGCCGTGCACGAGGCCGGCGGTCAGGTCTACATCGACGGCGCGAACCTCAACGCGCTCGTCGGCATCGCCAAGCCGGGCCACTTCGGCGGCGACGTGTCGCACCTCAACCTCCACAAGACGTTCTGCATCCCGCACGGCGGCGGCGGCCCCGGCGTGGGCCCCGTCGCGGTCGCCGAGCACCTGGTCCCGTTCCTGCCGCGGTCGCTCGCCCCCGTGCAGTCGCCGCGCGAGCTCGCCCGCGAGGGCGCGCCCGTGTCGGCCGCCCCGTACGGCTCCGCCGGCATCCTGCCCATCTCGTGGGCGTACATCTCGCTCATGGGCCACGGCGGCCTGCGCCGCGCCACCGAGACCGCGGTGCTCGCCGCGAACTACGTCGCCGCACGCCTCGGCGAGCACTACCCGGTGCTCTTCCGCGGCCCCGGCGGCCTGGTCGCGCACGAGTGCATCCTCGACGTCCGCCCGCTCACGCAGCGCACGGGCGTCACGGCGGAGGACATCGCCAAGCGCCTCATCGACTTCGGCATCCACGCGCCCACCATGTCGTTCCCGGTCGCGGGCACGCTCATGGTCGAGCCGACCGAGTCCGAGGACCTCGGCGAGATCGACCGCTTCATCGAGGCCATGGTGACCATCCGCGAGGAGATCGCGGCCGTCGAGCGCGGCGAGATCACCGCCGCCGACTCGCCGCTGCGCCACGCGCCGCACACCGTCGCGATGGTCGCGTCCGACTCGTGGGCCCAGGCGTACCCGCGCGAGCAGGCCGCGTTCCCCGTGTCGTCCCTGCGGGTCGACAAGTACTGGTCCCCGGTGCGCCGCATCGACAACGCCCACGGCGACCGCAACCTCGTGTGCGCGTGCCCGCCGCTCGACGAGTACGAGGCCTGAGCCGGACCCCCGCGCGCCCGTGAGTGGCGCGCGGGGACGCACCGGCGCGCGCGGCGCCCGGATGGCTACGCTGTCGGCATGACCGCCGTCCCGCCCCGTCGCCCGCCCGCCGGGCCCGGAGGGTCATGAGCCGGCAGCCTCTCCAGCCGCCCGTGCTGCCCGGGTACACGTACGTGCGCCCGCTCGGCCAGGGCGGGTTCGCCGACGTGTTCCTGTTCCAGCAGGACATGCCGCGCCGGCAGGTCGCGGTGAAGGTCCTGCACAAGAAGGTGCACGATGCGGCGGCGCGCGCCCTCGGCGTCGAGGCCGACGTGATGGCTGCGCTCAGCGCGCACCCGTCCATCCTCACCGTCCACGAGGCCTCCGTGTCGGGTGACGGGCGCCCGTACATGGTGGTCGAGTACTGTCCCGGCTCGCTCGCGAACCGCTACCGGGCCGAGCGCATCCCCGTGCACGACGTGCTCGCCGTCGGCGTGCAGATCGCGTCGGCGGTCGAGGCCGCCCACCGCATCGGCATGCTGCACCGCGACATCAAGCCGTCCAACATCCTGGTGACCCAGTTCGGCCACCCGGTCCTGTCGGACTTCGGCGTCGCGACCGCCGTCATGGCCGGCGACGCCGACGACGTCGCGATGAGCCCCCCGTGGAGCGCGCCCGAGGTGATCGACCGGATGAGCTCCGGCACCGTCGCCTCCGACGTGTGGTCGCTCGCGGCGACCGTCTACACCCTGCTCGCCCAGCACAGCCCGTTCGACGAGGCCGACCGGCGCCTCCCGCCCGACGACCTCAAGGCGCGCATCCTCAAGGCGCGCTACCGGCCCACGGGCCGCGACGACGTGCCCGCCGCGCTGGACCAGGCCCTCGCGGGGGGCATGCGCAAGGACCCGGGCGACCGCTACCCGAGCGCGCTCGCGTTCGGGCAGGCGCTCCAGGAGGTCCAGCGCGACCTCGGCCTGCCCGTGACCCCGCTCGAGGTGCCCACCGACGCGTGGGCGCAGGCCTCCCGGGTGACGGTGGACGATGCGCCGCGCGGCCCCGTCCGCTCGCACGTCCCCGTGACGCCGCGCCGCCGCGCCACCGTCACCGGCACCCTCGCCGGCCAGCCGCGCACCTCCGCGCGCCACGTGGTGGCCTGGGCCCTCGGCGCCGCCGCGGCCGCGACCGTCACCACCGCCCTCGTCATGTCGCTGGCGGGCGGCGGGTGACCGACGTCGGCCGGGCCACCGCCGCGCGACGCCGCCGCACGGGGCGCATCGTCGCCGGCGTCGTGGCGGCCGCCGCCGTCGTGGGCGCCGCGATCGCGCCCGGCTTCGACGAGCGCGAGGCCGACGCCGTCGACCCGACCGTGTGGGCGCTGCAGACGGGCACCGGCGAGCGCTACGCGCGCGTCAACACCGAGATCGGCGAGATCGACACCGTCAAGGAGGTCGACTCGCCGTCGGACATCCTCCAGTCGGGCGACCGGCTGCTCATGCTCTCGGCCGGCCTCACCACCGTCACCGCGCTCGACGCGGGACGGCCCGCGGACCTCACGGCGGGCGGCGACGCCGGGGTCGACACGCCCGTCGGGACCACCGCGGTCGCCGCGGACGGGGACGCCGTCGCGTACCTCGCCGCGGACGGGGACGTGCTCGCGGGCCGCATCTCCGACGGCACCGCCCTGGGCCCGCGCGAGGTGGTGCTGGACAACGGCGACGGGCTGCGCGCGGTCGCCGTGGCGGTGGCCGCCGACGGCGCGCTCGCGGCCTACTCGCCTTCGCTCGGCGGGGTGGTGAGAGCGGACGCTGGCGGCGTGGTGCAGGGCGTCGACGCCGTGCCGGACGCGCCCGAGGACGGCTCGTACCAGGTGTCCTTCGCCGGGGGCGCCTGGGTGCTGCTCGAGGCCGACACGGGCGAGCTGTGGCGGCAGGGCGTCGACGGCGCGCGCGCGACCTCCACGGACCCCGACGCCCGCCTGCAGGCCCCCACCGCCTCCGCGGACGTGCGGATCGCCGACGGCCGCGGCCTCGTCGTGGTGCCCGCGGACGGCGGCGCGGCCGAGCGGGTGTTCGGCTCGGACGCCGCCGCCGGCGCGCCCGCCGCCCCGGCGGAGCTCGACGGCGTCGTCTACGCGGCCTGGCTGCCCACGGGCGGCGGCGCCGGCACGCTGTGGAGCTCCGCGGGCCCCACCGTCGCGCTCGACTACGGCGGCGGCACGCTGGGCGAGCGGCGCGAGCCGCAGCTGCGCTCCAACGGCTCGCGGATGGTGCTCAACGAGGACCGCACCGGGTGGGTATGGGACGTGCCGTCGGGCACCCTGGTCGCGTCGTCCCAGGCGTGGTCGCCCGACGAGCAGACCACCGCATCGTCCTCCCAGCAGGAGGTCGCGACCGAGGTCCGCGACCCGCGCCCGCCCGTCGCCGAGGACGACGCCCTGGGCGTGCGCGCGGGTCGGCAGGTGCGCCTGCCCGTGCTGCTCAACGACCACGACCCCAACGGGGACCTCCTCACCATCGAGCCCTCGAGCGTCACGCAGCCGTCCCGATCCTTCGCACGGATCACGGTGGGCGACGACGGCCAGTCGCTCGTCGCGACCGTCGACCCCCGGGCGTCCGGCAGCGCGACCTTCACCTACGCGATCTCCGACGGCAGCGGCGAGCAGGGCGTCTCCCCGCCCGCGACCGTGACCCTCACCGTCGAGCGCGGCGAGTCCGCGCCCGCGTGGTGCGGCGTCGAGGGCTGCGTCGCGCCGTGGCCCACGCCGCAGGTGGACGCGGGCGGCACCGTGAGCGTCGACGTCCTCGAGGGCTGGGTGGACCCCGAGGGCGACCCCGTCTACGTGGCCTCCGCGACCTCCGAGGACCCCGACGTGTCCATCGCCGCGTCGCCCGAGGGCACCGTCGTGATCCGCCACGGCGGCGACTCCTCGAAGGTCGACGTGCTCGTCACCGTCGCGGACTCGCGCGGCGAGACGGCGAACCGCACCCTCCACGTCGACGTGGTGGGCGAGCCCGCGCTCACCGTCGACCCGATCGCCGTCACCGCCCTCCAGGGCGTGCGCACGTCGATCGACATCGCCTCGCGCGTGACGGGCGGCGCCGGGCACCCCGTCGTCACGGAGGCCAGCGTCGACCCGGTCGACGGCGCCACCGTCGAGGTGTCGCCCGACGGCTCCAGCGTGCTGCTCTCCTCCGACGTGCCGGGCACCTACGCCATCGACGTCACCGTGGTCGACGGCGCTCTGCAGGCGCGCGGCGCTGCGCGCGTCACCGTGCTCGCGCCGGAGGACGAGGCGCTCGCGACCGTCCCCCTGACCGCCTTCGTGCGCCCCCACGAGGACGCGACCGTCGACGTCCTCGACGCGGTGACCAACCCCGGCGGTCGGGTCCTGCTGCTCTCGGACGCGTCGGTCGCACCCGACGGCGCCGCGCGCGTCGAGGCGTCCATCGTCGGCCACGGCGCGCTGCGCCTGTCCGGCACCACGGGCGACGGGCAGCCGGGCGTCCTCGGCGTCGTCTCGTACACCGTCTCCGACGGCTCCGGCCGGGCCGCGATGACGGTGCGCGGCGAGATCACCGTGATCCTGCTGGACTCCGCGGTGCCCGCCGCGCCGCTCGCGACGGACGACCCGATCACCGTCCGCGCGGGGGGCCAGGTCGACGTGCGCGTGCTCGACAACGACGTCGCCGCGGCCGGCGCGGTGGTCGCGCTCGACCCGGGCTCCGTCGCGGCCCCCGACGGCGACGGACTCGCGTTCGCCGCCGGACCGCTCGTGCGCATCCTCGCGCCCGACACCCCCGGCACCTACCGCATCCCGTACGCCTCGTACGTGCTCGGCTTCCCTGCGCAGCGCGACACCGCCGCGGTCGTCGTGACCGTCACCGACGGGGCCGACAACGGCGCGCCGACCCCCAAGGACCTCGCGGGGCGCGCCGCGTCGGGCGAGGAGGTCCGCCTCCCGTTCGACGGGACGGGCGTCGACCCCGACGGCGACGCCGTCACGCTCGACGCGGTCACCCGGCAGCCGGCCCACGGCGCCGCGCGCATCAGCGCCGACGGCACCGCGCTCGTATACACGTCGGTCGCGGGCTTCGCCGGTCAGGACGACCTCGAGTTCCGCGTCGTCGACGCGCGCGGGCGCACGGCGACCGCCACCGCCCGCATCGGCGTGGTCGGAGTCGAGGCGGATCCCGCGCCCGTGACGTACACCGACTTCGTGCAGGTCCAGGCGCAGTCCGGACGCCGCGTCGTGGTCGAGCCGCTCGCCAACGACCTCGACCTGACGGGCGGCGCGCTCGAGCTGGTCGACGTGCGGCCCGACGCGGAGCAGGGCACGGCCGAGTACTCGTCGCTCGCCTCGCTGCTGCCCGCCTCCGACAACACCGCCCGCACGCTCGCGGACGGGGTCGTCACGTTCGAGGTCACGGGCGACGTCGGCACCTACGCGTACCTCTACACCGCGCGCAATGCGACGGGCTCGATCTCCCAGGGGCGCATCGTCCTCAAGGCGGTGCGCGAGAAGGTGGTCGACGTGCCCGTGGTCGCGGACACCGTCCTCACTCTCGAGAACCGCGACTCCTTCACGACCGGGGTCGACGTGCTCGCCGGCACCGTGGCGTGGGCCAGCGGCGACGTGTCGGGGCTGCGGCTGTCGCTGTGGGGCGACCCCGCGGACGTCACCGTCGACGGCTCGACGCTGTCGGGGCCGCTGCCCGACCGGACGCGGGTCATCGCGTTCACTGTCGAGGGCAGGGACTTCGCGGGCGAGCGCACCGTCGGCCACGGCTTCCTGCGCATCCTCGGCGGCGACGACCTGCGCCTCGCGCTCCGCGAGGACGCCCGCATCCAGGTCGACGAGGGCGGCACGGCCACCGTCGACGTCGCGCCGCTCCTCGCCGCGCCTGACGGCACGGCCGTCGAGGTCGACGCGGGCCAGGTGCGCGCGGGAGGCGCGCGCTCCGAGGCGCGCTGCGAGGCGTCGGGCGCCCGCGCCGTGACGTACGACGCCGGGTCCGGCGCGCCGTACACGGATACGTGCCTCATCGCCGTGCGGCTGGCCGGGCAGCACGCCTGGACCGTGCTGCCCGTGCCGGTGACGGTGGTGCCCGCCGACCCCGTGCCCACCCTCGCCAGCGCCTCCCTCGAGATCGCGCCGGGGGCGTCGGACGCGTTCGACCTGGGCCACATGGTGCGCTGGCCCGAGGGCGCGACGGCGTCCGACGTCGAGGTCGCCGCCACCTACTCCGGCCAGCTGTTCGAGGTGCGGCGCGACGGCGCGCGCCTCACCATCCGCGCGAAGGACGATGCGGCGCCCGGCCGCGCGGAGTCGGTCACCGTGTCGCTGCCCCAGCACCCCGAGGTGCAGCCGCGCGTGCTGTCGCTCGTCGTCGGGCCCGCGCCGTCGGAGCTGCCCAAGGGCGGCGCCGTCGTGCAGCGCTGCTCCGAGGCGCAGGGCGACGGCTGCACCCTCACCGTCATCGGAGCGCCCGGCGAGGTCAACCCGCTGCCGGGGACGCCGCTCGAGGTGGTCGACGTCACCGGTGCGGGCGACTGCGCCGACGTGCGCTTCGCGGTCGCCGGGCCCGACACCGTGCGCGCGACCTGGACGGCGTCCGCGGCCGGCGGGGTGTGCGACGCCGTGTTCCGCGTGCGCGACGCCCAGGGGCGCGTGAGCGGCGCCGAGCGCTCGGGCAGCATCAGCCTCGACCTGCAGGGCTACCCGCGGCCGGCGGCGTCCGTCACCCAGGTCGGCTACGGCGACGGCACCGTCGAGCTCGCGGTGAGCCCCGGCTCGGCGTCGAGCGCGTACCCCGCGCTCGCGGGCTTCGACGTGGTCGCGGGCGGCACCACCGTCGCGACGTGCACGGCCGCGGGCCGGTGCACCCCGATCACGGGGCTCGCCAACGGCGCGAAGACCACCTTCACCGTCTACGCGGTGAACTCCGTCGGCCGCGCGCGCACCGGACCGTCCGTGACCGCGTGGGCGTATGCGCCGCCGGCCCAGCCGCGCATCGTGTCGTGGCAGCCGGCCGTCACCTCGGGCGACGGGGAGCGCATCGACATCGTCGTCGCGATCACCGACCCGTCGACCCGCGCGCTCCGCATCACCGCGTCCGGCTCCTCGCAGACCGTCGACGTGACCCCGGGCACGCTGCGCCTCGACGGCATCGCGATCGGCTCCAACACCCCCGTGCCCGTGGTCCTCACCCCCCTCACCGCGATCGACCTGCCGCCGATCGGGGGCGCCGCCGAGGCCGGCACGTCCGCCACGATCACCGCCAACGGCGTCGGCCGGCCGGTGCTCGCCGACGCCACCGTGTCCTACGCGCAGGGCGCCGGGTCCGCCACGATCACGGCGCGCGTGTCGCCCGGCGGTGCGGGCTCCACCACCTGGGTGGGCCGCATGGACGGCGGCCGCTGCGACGCGTCGACGCAGGCGGCGGGAGGCGCCGCATCGTTCACCGTGCCCGTCGAGCCCAACGCGACCAACACGGTCACGGTGTGCGCCGAGAGCCGCATCGACGACCGCACCTTCGGCCAGGCCGCCACCGTCGACGTCGTGTTCGCCGCGTTCGCCGACCCGGGCGCCCCCGTGCTGCAGCGCGGCTACCGCATCGCGGACTCGTGCGACGGCGACGGCACCTCGTGCACCACCGCCCTCCAGCGCGAGCCCCAGTGGCAGCCCCGCGCGGGCCTCGAGGTCTGGTACCGCGGGTCCGACGGCTCGACGTCCCGCAGCTTCGGCGACGTGATGGTCGCCGGCCGCGCCGTCAGCGTCGTCGCGTACTACTGCGTCGACTTCGGCTCCGGCCAGCGCTCGTGCTCCGACCAGACCACGCCCGTCACCGCGGACTCGGGTGCCTCGTACCGGCCGACCGTGTCGTTCGCCGCGTGCACCGTCGGCACCGTGCCGGCCCCGACGCTCGGCGGCGCCGCGGCCGACCTGGCGTCGGCGGTGACGATGCTCGACGCCGACGGCGCCGTCACGGACGATCCGTCGCTCATGCGCACCGCCCGCGTCACCGTGACCTTCCAGGGCGCCCTCACGGGCATCGCCGACTGGACCAGCGCCGCCCTCACGTGCGGCGGCGCGCCGCCCGAACCCGACCCGTCGCCGTCGCCATGACCGGCGCCACAGAGAGGAGCCCGCTGTGGCCCTGACGTCCGAGCACACCCAGTGGTTCGAGACCACGTTCTCCACGCTCGTGGACAACGTCGAGCGCGCCGTCGTCGGCAAGCGGCACGTGGTCGAGCTGGCGTTCACCGCGATGATCGCGGAGGGCCACCTGCTGCTCGAGGACGTGCCCGGCACCGGCAAGACGTCGCTCGCGCGCGCGATGGCGGAGACCGTGCGCGGCACCAGCACCCGCATCCAGTTCACGCCCGACCTGCTGCCCGGCGACGTCACCGGCGTGACGGTGTACGACCAGGGCCGCTTCGAGTTCCACCACGGCCCGGTGTTCGCGAACATCGTGCTCGCCGACGAGGTCAACCGCGCGTCCCCGAAGACCCAGTCGTCGCTGCTCGAGGTCATGGAGGAGCGCCAGGTCACCGTCGACGGCGTCACGCGCGAGGTCGGCGCGCCGTTCATGGTGATCGCCACGCAGAACCCCATCGAGCAGGCGGGCACCTACGCGCTGCCCGAGGCGCAGCTCGACCGCTTCCTCATGCGGACGTCCCTCGGCTACCCGGACCACGCCGCGACCCTGCGGATCCTCGAGCCCGGCCGGCCCGCGCGCGTCACCGTGCCCGCGATCGCCGAGCTCGACGCGATCTCGACCATGACGGCGCTCACCCACGACGTGCAGCAGCACGCGCTCATCTCCGACTACATCGCGCGCATCGTCGCGGCGACGCGCGGCGCGACCCAGGTGCGGCTCGGCGCCTCGATGCGCGGCGCGCTCGCGCTCGCGCGCGCCTCCCGCACGTGGGCGCTCGCGCACGGCCGCCACTACGTGGTGCCCGACGACGTCAAGGCGCTCGCCGAGGTGGTGCTCGCGCACCGGCTCATCCTCGACCCCGAGGCCGAGTTCGACGGCGTCACCCAGGGCGCGGTCATCGGGCAGATCCTGCTCGACACGGCGCCGCCCAGCCAGCGGGACCTCGCGTGAGCGAGCGCCCCGACGACGTCACCCGGACGCGGACCTTCGCGACCGGGACCTACTCGACGCGCACGGAGGTCGCCGACGCGCCGCGTGGACGGGTCGTCGGGGCGCGCCTGAGGTTCGACCGCACCGCCCGCGCCGCGGGCGACACCGCCGGGCGCGCGTGGGGGGCCGTCCGCGGCGTCGTCACGCCCGCCGGGTGGGCCGTCGCCGGCTGGACGCTCGGGGGGCTCGTGCTGGGCTTCGGCTGGGGCTGGCAGGAGGCCCTCGTGGGCGGGCTCGTCGGCGCGGTGCTGCTCGTGCTGGCCGTGCCGTTCCTGATGGGCGACGTGCGCTACCGGGTCGCGTTCCTGCTCGACCGGGACGCCGTGGTCGCGGGCGAGGACGCCGCCGGCTCGGTGATCGTGACCAACGAGGGCCGTCATGCGGCGCTGCCGGGCGGCGTCGAGCTGCCCGTGGGCGAGGCGCTCGTCGAGCTCCACGTGCCCCTCCTGCGCACCTCCCAGGAGTGGGCGGAACGGGTGGTGATCCCCGCCCGGCGGCGCGGCATCGTCGCCGTCGGCCCGGCCGCCTCGACCCGCACCGACCCGCTGCACCTGCTGCGCCGCCACCTCGCGTGGGACGAGGTGCAGACGCTCTACGTGCACCCGCGCACCGTCGACGTGCCGAGCACGTCGCTGGGGTGGATCCGCGACCTCGAGGGCCAGGCCGTGCGGATCCTCACGAGCGAGGACATCTCCTTCCACGCGGTGCGCGAGTACGAGCGCGGCGACGCGCGCCGTCACATCCACTGGAGGTCGACCGCGAAGACCGGGCGGCTCATGGTGCGCCAGTTCGAGGAGACCCGGCGCTCGCTGCTCACCGTGGTGCTCGACGTCGACGCCGGCTCGTACCGCGACGACGACGAGTTCGAGATGGCGGTCAGCGCCGTCGCGTCGCTCGGCACGCGCGCGATCCGCGACGGGCGCCAGCTGCGGGTGGTGCTGAGCGGCGAGGTGCCCGAGTTCGCGCGCGCCACCGTCCGATCGCTGCGCTCCCTCCGCGTCGACGCGCCGCGCGCGCTGCTCGACGACCTCGCGGGCGTCGACGCGACCGAGGCCGCGATGGGCCTCGCGACGGTGACCCGGATGGTGGCGGAGGACGACACGGGCACGTCGCTCGCGGTGCTCGTGACGGGCGCGGCGCTGCCGCACGAGCGCCTGCGCGGCGCGGCGCTGCGCCTGCCGGCCGACGTGGCGGTCGGCGCCGTCGTGTGCGACCCGGCCTCGGAGCCGCGCATGCACGCACTCGGCGGGATGCAGCTCGTCAGCCTCGGGGTGCTGGACGACCTCCGCCAGCTGCTCGCGCGCGGGACGGCGCGATCGTGACCGCCGCCCGCGCCACGGCGCGCCCCGGGGTCGCCGCCGCGGTGCTCGCGGCGGCCTGCCTGTACGCCGCCGCGATCGTGGGCGCGATCTGGCTCACGCTCCGGCACGTCTACGTGCCCGCGGGCGCGGGCCTCGGCCGGTACGGCCTCGTCGTGCTCGTCGGCCTCGCGGTGGGGCTCGGGTCCGCCGCGCTCGCGATCCTGCTGCGCCGCGGCGTGGGCACGATGCTCGCCCTCCTCGGCGGCGGATACCTCCTCGCGGCGGTGCTCGTGGCGATCCCCGGCGCCCTCGACGGCCCCCGCGAGCTCGCGCAGGCGGCGCTCGCCGCCCTCCGGGCGCCTGTGATGGGCTGGAAGGACGTGGTGACGCTGCCGGTGCCGTTGGGCGAGTACGGCGCCACCCTCGCGGTGCCGCTCGCGCTCGCGGCCGCGACCGCCGCGGGGGTCGTGTGGATCGGCACGCGGCCCCGCCGGTGGGGGTTCGCCACGGCCGTCGCCGGCGCGGGCCTCGTCGTCGCGGTCGCGCTCGGGCCCGCCGCCGCGACCACCCTGTCCGGGCTGCCGGGCGCGCTGGGCGCGGCCAGCCGCGAGGCCCTCATCGGCCTCGGGGCGCTCGGTGTCACGCTCGGCTGGGCGCTGTGGCGGTCGGCCGACGAGCGCCGCCGCGCGCTGCGTGCCGCCGGCGGCGGCGTGCGCGGCGTGCGCGCCGCGGGCCGCGCGCTGAGCCGCATCGGCGCGGCCGTCGCCGTGCTGGTCACCGCCGTCGTCGTCGCGTCGCTCGTCGCCGTGCCCGTCGCATCGTCCCACCCCCGCGAGGTCGCCCGCACGAGCGTGACGCCGCGCCTCGTGGTCGACCGCTCGGTCTCGCCGCTGTCCACCTATCGCGCGTACCTCGCCGACGGCCTCTACGACGCCCCGCTGTTCACCGTGTCCGACGTGACCGGCCCCGTCTCGCGGATCCGCGTGGCCACCCTGCCGTTCTTCGACGGCAGCTCCTTCACGGCGGTCGCGCCCGACGGCTACACGCCGCTGCGCTTCCAGCGGGTGCCCTCCGCCCTCCCGGTCGACGGCGGCACGACGGTGCACGCGACGGTCACGGTCGACGCGCTCGAGGGCGCGTGGCTCCCGGTGCCGGGCGCGCTCGGCTCCGCGACGTTCGGGGGGCCCCGCGCGGGTGCGCTCTCGGACGCGTTCTACTACGCGCCCGAGGCGGACGCGGCGGTCGTGACGGTCGACGGCGGCCTCGCCTCCGGCGACGTCGTCACGCTCGACGCGGTCGCGCCGGACACGGTGGCGCTCGCCGACGCCGGCGAGTCGCCGGGCTCGTCGGGCATCCCGGCCGACCTGGTGCCGGCGTCGCTGTCCGCGTGGGTCGCGGATCAGGGCGTCACGCGCGACGGCGCGGGCCTCGCGACGCTCGTCGAGCGGCTGCGCGCCCGCGGCTACCTCAGCCACGGGCTGTCGGACGCGGGCTCGCCGCGCTGGATCGCGGACCTCGCCGACTACGCGTTCGAGCCGTCCGCGGCGGGCCACTCGTACGACCGCATCGACCGCCTCTTCACGGCGCTCGTCGACCGCGAGGCCGAGGTGGGCGCCGACGCGAGCGACGCCCGCCTGGTCGCCGCGGTCGGCGACGACGAGCAGTTCGCGGTCGCGGTCGCCCTGCTCGCCGCCGACCTCGGCTTCCCCGCACGGGTGGTCGTCGGCGTCCGCCTCGAGGACACCGACGCGCGCGGCTGGACCCCGCCCGCCTGCACCGACGTGTGCCGCGGCCGCAACATGAGCGTCTGGACGGAGGTGCGGTCGGGCTCGGGCGACTGGATCCCGGTCGACGTCACGCCCCAGCACGCGTCGCCCGTCACCCCGACCGTCGCCACGCAGCGTGATCCGGAGTTGCCGACCGCGACCGACCCGGAGCGCGCCAAGCCCATCGAGGCGGTCGCCGCGGCCAAGGGCCGCAGCGGGGACGGCGAGGCGGCGCCCACCACGCGGACCGGCGCGGCGTGGTTCACGGGCTGGGTGCGCACGGCGATCGTGCTGGGCTGCGTCGCGCTGCTGCTGCTCGGCCCGTTCCTCGGGATCCTGGTCGCGAAGGCGGTGCGCCGGTCGCGCCGGCGCCGCGGCGCCGCGCGCGCGTCGGCGGAGGGCGGCTGGGACGAGTACGTCGACGTCGGCATCGACGCGGGCCTCCCGCCCATGCCGCTCGCGACGCGCCGCGAGATCGCCGCGGCGTACGCCACGGAGAACGGCGCCGCGCTCGCCGAGCTCGCCGATCGCGCCACGTTCACGGCGGAGGGCGTCGAGGGGGACGATGCGCGCCTCGCCTGGCGGATGCTGGCCGAGGACCGCGCGGAGCTCCGGGCGCGCCTCGGGCTGTGGCGTAGGCTCGCCTCGCGCCTGTCCACCCGGTCGCTGCTCGGCCGAGGGTCCGCGGCGGCCGCCGAGCCCCGCCACGAGGCGGAGCCCACGGACGAGCGGTGGCGCACGGTGCCATCGCCGCCGCCGTCCTCGTCGGCGCGGAGGCGGCGATGACGGGCATGAGGGAAGGAGCACGACGATGACGGCAGGGGTCCTCGCGGAGACGATGAGCGAGGCGGCGCCTGCCGGCACGGCCGCGCTCGGGCTGACCGCCGCGCTGGTCGGCGCGTTCCTCGTGAGCGTGGTCTGGATGGGCCTGGCCCTCGGCGCGCTGTACCGGCGGGTCGGGGCGCGCGGGGCGCTCGCGTGGATCCCCGTGGTCCGCTACGCCGTGATGGCGCACCTCACCCAGTCGTCCGTCGCGGGCACCGTGGTCGCGCGCGTCGTCACCGCGGCCGGCCTCGTGACCTGGGGGTGCGGCGTGTACCTCGCCTCGTCGAGCACCATCGCGCTCGCGGGGCTCGGCGTCGCGATCGTCGCGGGCGCCACCGCGTGGATGATGTGGATCGTCCAGACGCGCCGCTTCGGCCTCGACCACTCCCTGCCGACGGGCCTCACCGTCGTCGCCGCCGTCGCGCCCGGCCTGTGGGCCGCGATCGTGGGCTGGGGGTCGCTGGTGCGCCCCGTCTCGGGCACGCTGCCCGTGCGGGCGCCCGCGGTGGACGATGCGCCGGTCGCCGAGGTCGCCGAGGTCGAGCCCGTCGCGGTGGCGGTCGCCGCGGCGCCGTTCGCGCCCGTGGCCGCGCCGGCCGTCGAGCCGGTCGAGGCGTTCGCCGAGCCGGCCGCGGAGGCCGTCGCCGAGCCCGTCACCCAGCCCGTCACCCCGCCCGTCACCCCGCCCGAGGTGAGCGTCTGGGGCATCGCCCCCGCCGCCGGCCTGTGGTCGAACCCCGAGCCGGTCGAGCCCCCGGTCGACCAGATGTACCCCGTCGAGCCGTTCACCGGCAGCGACGGGTATCCCGAGGACGAGACGCTCGTCCCCGCGCGCCCCGCCCCGCCCGAGCCCGACGCGACGGCACCGGTCGAGCCGGAGCCCGCGCCGGAGCCCGAGGCCGACGCGTCCGCGCCCGTCGACGAGCCCGCGCTGCGGACCTCGCCTTACGCGACCCTCGCCCCGCGCGACCTCGACGACGAGCCCGACGGGAGCGCGCGCCTGTCCCCCTACGCCGAGCTCGCGCCGCGCGAGCCCGCGCGCCTCGCCGAGGACGCCGCGTGGGAGGCCGCCATGGCCACCCCGGCGCCGGGCACGGAGGTCCCCGCCGTCGACCCCGAGCCCGCGCCCGAGGTGGCGCCGGCGTTCCTCGACATCGCCGCCGTGGAAGTGGAGCCCGAGCCGGAGCCCCTCGACGAGGCACCCGAGCCCGAGCCGGAGCCCACGCTCCCGCCGGTGCACGTCGAGCCGACACCGACCGCGCCCCTGAGCCCGTACCTGCGGGGCGGCGCCGCCGCGCCGCCGGCCGCTCCCGCGGGCGTGCCGACGTTCGCGATGCCCGCCGCGTTCGCGGCCGTGCCCGAGCTCGAGCCGGAGCCCGTCCCCGAGGCGTCCGTCGTCGCGCCGGCCCCGGCCCCCGTCCCCGCACCCGCGGCGACGACCGCGCCCCCCGTGGACCCCGCGCCGCCGACCATCGAGCACCACATCGTGGCGCCGCCGCCCCGAACGCTGCCGGCGCCCGAGACCGGCCCGGACGGCGCGGCCGAGCCCACGACCGTGCCCATCCCGGCCGTCGCCGCGCCCGCCGAGGACGACCGCACCCAGGTCTCGGCCCGCGTACGCGAGGCGTGGGAGCTCGTCACCTCCGAGGGCGGCACCTACCGCTTCGACTCGACCACGGTGCTGCTCGGCCGGCTGGGCGGGCTGCCCCCGATCGACGGCACGCGGCGGCTCGACCTCGCCGACTCGACCCGCACCGTCTCGAAGTCCCACGCGCGCCTGCGCCTCGAGCGCGGCGGCTGGTGGGTCGAGGACCTCGGCTCCACCAACGGCACCTACCTGGTCGACCCCGAGGGCCGCGAGGCACAGGTGCCCGAGGGCGTGCCCACGCCGGTCGCCGGTCGCCTCATCCTCGGCGACGTCGAGGTCCAGATCCGCCGCCGGGGCGGCGCGGCGTGACGGCCGCGGCGCCCGAGGTCGCCGGGGCGGGCTTCTCCGCCGTGGGCGGCCGCGCGCGCAACGAGGACGACTTCCTCGCCGAGTCCCCCGTCTACCTCGTCGCGGACGGCATGGGCGGCCACCTCGCGGGCGCCGAGGCCGCCGCGGCCGCGATCGCGGCGTTCAGGCCCCTCGCGGGGGCGCCGGCCACCCCCGAGGACGTCGTGCGCGCGCACGAGGAGGCCCGCCGGCTGGTCCGGCAGGTGCAGATCGAGGTCGGCGCCGCGTCGGGCACCACGCTCACCGGCGCCGTGGCGGTGACGCACCGCGGCGCGCCGTGGTGGATGGTCGTCAACGTGGGCGACTCCCGCACCTACGCGCTCGATGGCGGCGAGCTGCGCCAGGTCTCGCACGACCACTCCTACGTCCAGGAGCTCGTCGACGCCGGCGAGATCACGGTCGCGCAGTCGCTCGTGCACCCCGACCGCAACATCCTCACGCGCGCCATCGGCGACGACATCCCCGAGATGGACGCGTGGCTCGTGCCGCAGGTGCCCGGGCGGCGCCTCATCGTCGCCTCGGACGGCCTCATGAAGGAGATCGAGGACCGCGAGATCGGCGAGATCGCGGGGCTCATCGGCGACGCCGAGGCCGCGGCCGCCGCGCTGGTCGAGGTCGCGCTCGAGCGCGGCGCGCGCGACAACGTCACCGTCGTCGTCGCGGACTCCATGTCCGTGACCCCCGCGGAGGCCGACGCGGCCCCGTGGCCCGTGTGGGGCGCCGTCGACCACGAGGACACGACGCCGAGCGCGCGCCGGAGGACCGGCGCGTGAACGAGGAGGACGACACCCGGATCTCGGCGCGCCGCGACGACGACCCGACCGCCGCATCGTCCCGCGCCGACAGCACCCGCATGTCGCGGCGCCGCCTCGCGGAGACCGCCACCCGGCCCGCGCTGCCCGAGGACGATGCGACCGCGGAGGGTCGCCGTGCCAGCGCCGCGGCCGACACGGCCCCGGCCGCGCCGCCGCGCTCCGAGCCCGAGCAGACCGGGCTCCTGCGCCCGCCGCCGGGCCTCGCGGTCCCCGAGGCGCGGCGAGGGGACTTCGGGACCGCCCCGCAGCACTACTACCCGCGGCTGCGCCACACCCAGGACGCCGCCGGCGCCGGCGTGTGGCCCGAGCCGCCCCGCCACGTCGAGCAGCCCGCGGTGCTCGATGAGGCCGCCCGCGAGGACCGCCGCGAGGCCCAGCTGGTGTCGCGCCGCCGCCGCACGCTCGCGCTCGTCGCCTCGGGCGTGGTCGCCGTGGTCGCCGCCGCGACGGTCGCCCTCGCGCTCCTGTGATCCCGGCGCCACGCAACAGGGCCGACATGTGGCGCGGCTAGGGTGAGCGTCATGGCCGATGGCATCCTGCGCTCCCCCCTCCACGACCGGCACGTCGCGCTCGGCGCGACCCTCGTCCCCTTCGCGGGATGGGAGATGCCGGTGCGCTACTCCGGCGACATCGCCGAGCACACCGCGGTGCGCACCGCCGCCGGGCTGTTCGACCTCTCCCACATGGGCGAGATCGCCATCCGTGGCGCGGACGCCGCCGCGTTCCTCGACGCCGCGCTGGTGGGCCGCATGTCCGCGGTCGCGCTCGCGGGCGCCAAGTACACGATGATCTGCACGCCCGAGGGCGGCGTCATCGACGACCTCATCGTCTACCGCCGCGACCACGACCACTTCGTCATCGTCGCCAACGCCTCGAACAAGGACGTGGTGGTCGCGGAGCTCGAGGCGCGCGTCGCGGGCTTCGACGCGACCGTCGAGGACGTCTCCGCCGAGATCGCCCTCATCGCCGTCCAGGGCCCGCGCGCCGAGGACATCGTCGGCCGCATGTGCGTCCGCGGCGACGACGACATCCGCGCCATGCGCTACTACTCCGCGACGAACATCCTGCTCTCGGGCGACATCCACGCCTTCGCCGCGCGCACCGGCTACACGGGCGAGGACGGCTTCGAGCTGTTCGTCGGCGCCGACGAGGCCGGGGCCGTGTGGGACCTCGCGCTCGCCGCCGGGGCCGAGGACGGCATCGTCCCGTGCGGGCTGTCCGCGCGCGACACGCTGCGCCTCGAGGCCGGCATGCCGCTGTACGGCCAGGAGCTCACGCGCGACACCACCCCGTTCGACGCGGGCCTGGGCCGCGTGGTCGCGTTCGGCACGGCGTCCAAGCCGCGCGGCCCCTTCGTGGGGCACGATGCGCTGCTCAAGGCCAAGGTGGAGGGCCCCGCACGCGTCCTGGTCGGCCTGGTCGGGGACGGCCGCCGCGCCGCCCGCGCCGGCTACCCCGTCCTCGACCCCGAGGGCGCCGCGGTGGGCGTCGTGACGTCCGGCGCGCCGTCGCCGACGCTCGGCCGGCCCATCGCGATGGCCTACGTGCCGCCCGCGCTCGCCGAGCCCGGCACCGTGGTCGGGATCGACGTCCGGGGGCGTCGCGAGGAGATGACCGTCGCCGCGCTACCGTTCTACTCGCGGGCCTCCTAGGCTCGAGAGGCGAGCCCCCGTAGGCTCGTCCCAGGCCGGCCCGCCGGCACCCCGCAGTCGCTGTCCGTTCCGTCCCGAGAGGGGTATTCCATGTCGAACGTTCCCGAGGAGCTGGCCTACTCGGCCGAGCACGAGTGGGTCTCCGGGGAGCCCGACGCGGGCGCCGAGGTCACCGTGGGCATCACCGAGCACGCCGCGGCGGCGCTCGGCGACATCGTGTACGTCGAGGCCCCGCGCGTCGGCGACACCGTCATCGCCGGCGAGGTCTGCGGCGAGCTCGAGTCGACCAAGGCCGTGAGCGAGCTGTACTCGCCCGTGTCCGGCACCGTCACCGCGGTCAACGAGGCGCTCGAGGGCGCCCCCGAGACCCTCAACTCCGACGCCTACGGCGACGGGTGGATCTTCAAGGTCGAGGTCTCCGAGACCGCGACGGACCTGCTCGACGCCGAGGCCTACGCCGCGACGATCGCCTGAGCGTCGTCCCCGCCATGCCCGTCAACACGCGCCTCGTGGTCGCCGCGGCGATCACCGACTCGCTCGACGCGCCGCGCCGCCTGCTCGCGGCCCGGCGCAGCGCGCCGTCGGCGCTCGCGGGCCTGTGGGAGTTCGCTGGCGGCAAGGTCGAGCGCGGCGAGACCGCCGAGGCGGCCCTGCGCCGGGAGCTCCGGGAGGAGCTCGGTGTCGAGGTCGAGATCGGCGACGAGGTGCTCGGCCCCGACGACGGCCACGGCGTCGAGGACGCGTGCGGCGACGCCCCCGTGTGGATGCTGCGCCCCGGCGACGCCGACCTCGAGCGGCTCGTCATGCGCGTGTGGTGGGCGCGGATCCTGCCCGGTGCCGACGGCGCCGAGGTCGAGCCGCGACCCCTCGAGGACCACGACGAGCTCCGGTGGCTCGAACCCGGTGGCTGGCGCGACGTGCCGTGGCTGCCCGCCGACAAGCGCATCGTCGAGGCGTTGCTCGATGACGCCATCGAGCGTCATCGCCGGGCGTACTGCTGAGATCGCGCCTGCCGACACCATCACGCGCCGAACCGGATATATCCACACCAAGTGGATACAGCGGTGGACAAAGCGGGCCCAGGCCCGGCGAGCGACCTAGCCGCGCGCGGCCACGCATCCCGCGATGTGGTCGTCTACCAGGCCGCACGCCTGCATCGCCGCGTACATGGTGGTCGGCCCGACGAACACGAAGCCGGCCTTCTTGAGGTCCTTCGCGAGGGCGACGGACTCGGGCGTCGAGGTGGGCACCTCCGACCACGCGGCCGGCGCGGCCGGGCGTGGCTCGGGCGCGTGCGACCAGAACAGGGCGTCGAGGCTCCCGCCCGCCTCCTGCAGCGCGACCGTCGCGCGCGCGTTGACGATCGCGGACTCGATCTTGCGGCGGTTCCGCACGATGCCCGCGTCGTCCATGAGCCGCTCGACGTCGGCGTCCCGGAACGCCGCGATCGCCTCGGGCTCGAAGCCCGCGAACGCCTGCCGGTAGCCCTCGCGCTTGCGCAGGATGGTGATCCACGCGAGCCCCGACTGGGCGCCCTCCAGCACGATCCGCTCGAGCAGCGCGGCGTCGCCGTGGACCGGCAGGCCCCACTCCTCGTCGTGGTAGCGCTCGTACAGCGGGTCGCCCGCGCCGAAGCAGCGGACGAGGTCGTTCGTCTCGGTGATCATGGGACCAGTCTGACGCCGCGGTCCGACCGCCGGGGCCCGGTTTGCGGCATCTGGGGACAGATCCGTCCGCGCCGGGGGTCGGGGACATCCGCTCTGGCCGGGCGCCGCGGCGCCGGGTATCGTGAGCGCGCCATGACCATCCGTGACCTCCTCGCCGCCGGCCGTCCGACCCTGTCGTACGAGCTGTTCCCGCCGCGCACCCCCGCCGCCGAGTCGACCCTCCAGGAGACGATGGACCGCCTCGCGGCCACCGGCCCGGACTTCATGTCGATCACGTACGGCGCCTCGGGCACCACGCGCGGCACGTCGCGGGGCGTGGTCCACCGGCTCGCGGTGCAGCACACCATCCCGCCGCTCGCGCACCTCACGTGCGTCGACCAGTCGCGCGCCGAGCTCATCGAGGTCATCGAGGCGTACCTCGCCGACGGCGTGCGCGACTTCCTCGCGCTGCGCGGCGACCCGCCGCAGGGCCAGACCGACTGGCGCCCGCACCCCGACGGCCTGCTCTACGCGTCCGAGCTCGTCACGCTGCTGCGCCAGGTCGCCCACGCCCACGGCGTCGGCGACCTCAGCGTCGCGGTCACGGCCTTCCCGGCGCAGCACGCGATCGAGCGGTTCCGCCAGACCGGCATCGACGTGCTGCGCGCCAAGCGCGACGCGGGCGCCGACTTCGCGATCACCCAGGTGTTCTACGGCGTCGACCAGTACGTCGCGCTCGTGGCGGACGCCGCCGCGCAGGGCGTGACCATCCCCGTCATCCCCGAGGTCATGCCGCTCGTGAGCGTGCGCCGCGCCGTGCGCGCCGAGGAGCTCACCGGGGTGCGCACGCCCGACGACCTGTTCGCCGAGCTCGAGGCCGCCGAGCGCGCCGGCGACGCCGACGCGGCGCGTGCCGCCGGCGTGCGCCACGCCGCGCGCCTGTCGCGTGCGCTCCTCGACGCGGGCGCGCCCGGCATCCACGTCATCACGTTCAACCAGCACCGCGCGGCGCTCGAGCTGGTCGACGCGATGCGGCTCGTGCGCGACTGAGGCCGCGCCGCATCGTCCCGCGCCCGTCGCGCCCGCCGGGCCGGTCTGCATGACCGGGTGCCCCCGCGGACGTGCGACCATCGACGCATGACCCGTGAGATCTCGTCCCGCACCGTGACCCTCGGCCGTGAGTCGGAGGGCGTCTACATCGCCACCAACGCCAAGGGCGACCAGCTGCGCTTCGGCCGCGGCGAGGGGCTGCTCAGCCCCGTCGAGCTCCTGCTCGCGGCGATCGCCGGCTGCTCGTCGATCGACGTCGACGTCATGACGTCGCGCCGCTCCGAGCCCGAGCGCTTCGACGTCACCGCCTCGGCCGACTACGTCACCGAGGACGGCGCGAACATCCTCGAGAACATCCAGGTCCTGTTCGACCTCGCGTTCCCCGAGGGCGCCGAGGGCGACGCCGCCCGCAAGCGCATCGCCGCCGCGCTGCGCTCCTCGCACGAGAGGTCCTGCACCGTGTCGCGCACCGTCGAGGCCGGCGTCCCCGTCGCCCTCGTCGAGGCCGGCGCCGACGCCGTCACGGCGTGACCGACACCCTCGCGATCGAACTCGACGCGGGGCCGGAGGTCGCCGACGAGGCGATGGCCGTCATGCACCGTGCCTTCGACGAGTACACCGCGAAGGGCGAGACCGCGGGCGTGATGCTCGAGACGCCTGAGACGCTCCGCGCGGAGCTGGCCCAGGGGATCCGGCTCGCCGTCGTGCGCGTCGACGGGGCCGTCGTGGCCGTCGCGAAGCATCAGCCCACCGACGCGGGGCTGCGGTACTTCGGGCGCCTCGGGGTCGAGCCGGGGCTGCGCGGCAGGGGCCTCGCCGGCGCCCTCGTGCGCGCGCTGCGGGACGATGCGCGCGCCGCGGGCCTCGCGGGCCTCACCTGCACCGTGCGTGCGGCGGAGGAGGGGAACATCGCCCTCTACCAGGGGCTCGGCATGGAGATCTGCGGGCACGGGGAGCGCGTCAGCCGGACCGGGGCGGTCATCGCGGTCGTCGAGATGCGCGACGCGTAGCCGCCCCCGGCGTCCACGGACTGGGACGACTTGTCCAGAAAATGGACTTGACCTCTGGCGAAAGGTCCGCTCTCCGGATACTCTGTCTGCGCAACTCGGTGCGATCCGCATCGACCAAGCGCAATGGCGAGCCCGCCGCGCAACAACCTCCATGAGGAATCATGTCTGAGCAGAACACTGTCTCCGTCCCTGCGCACGCCTTCCCCGGTGGCACCATCCTGGGTTACCCGCGCATCGGCCGAATGCGTGAGCTGAAGAAGGCGCTCGAGTCGTTCTGGAAGGGCGCGACGAGCGCCTCCGAGCTCGAGGCCGCCGCGAAGGAGCTCCGCCTCGCCACCGTCGCCCGGCTCGCCGAGCTCGGCCTCGGCGCGGACGACGCCTCGATCCCGAGCAACTTCTCGTTCTACGACCACGTCCTCGACGCGGCCGTCACCCTCGGCGCCGTCCCGACGCGCTTCGCCGGCCTCCGCGACGCCGACGGCGCCGTGGACCTCGCCGGCTACTCGACGATCGCCCGCGGCGTCGGCGACAAGGCGCCGCTCGAGATGACCAAGTGGTTCGACTCGAACTACCACTACCTGGTCCCCGAGATCGGCCCCGAGACGCACTTCGCGCTGTCGAGCACGCGCTGGGTGGACCAGTTCGTCGAGGCCAAGGAGGCCGGCTTCGTCACCCGCCCCGTCATCACGGGCCCGCTGACGTTCCTGTACCTGTCCAAGCCGAGCGACGAGGCGCCCGAGGGCTTCCGCCCCATCGACCGCCTCGAGGACGTCCTCGAGGTCTACGGCAACCTGCTCGAGGCCTTCGCTGCCGCGGGCGCGCCGTGGGTCCAGATCGACGAGCCGATCCTGGTCGCCGACATCGACGCCCCCCGCGACGAGGTCCTCGCCAACGCCGCCAAGGTCTACGGCTCGCTCGCCGCGCTCGCGAACCGCCCGCAGCTGTTCGTCGCCGCGCCCTACAACTCGCTCGACGACGCGCTCCCCGTGCTCACGGGCTCGGGCGTCGAGGCGATCGGCGTCGACCTGGTCCGCGGCACCGTGCCCTCCGGCGCCGACCTGTCGGGCGTGACCGTGGTCGCCGGAGTGGTCGACGGCCACAACATCTGGCGCACCGACCTCGACGCCGCGCTGCGCAAGGCGGCCGAGATCGAGGCGCTCGGCGCGACCGTCGCCGTGTCGACCTCGACGTCGCTGCTCCACGTGCCCCACACCCTCGCGGGCGAGGAGCACCTGGGCGCCGAGCTGCTCAACTGGCTCGCGTTCGCCGACGAGAAGGTCGGCGAGGTCGTCACGCTCGCGACGGCCCGCACGCAGGGCGAGGAGGCGGTGGCCGATGCGCTGGCCGCGACCCGCGCCGCCCTCGCCTCGCGCAAGGCGCACCCGGGCACCAACAAGGCCGAGGTCCGCGAGGCGCTCGCCGCCGTCACCGCGGCGGACCTCGACCGCACCGCGTACTCCGTGCGCGCCGCCGCGCAGGACGCCCGCTTCGGCCTGCCCGAGCTCGCGACCACCACGATCGGCTCGTTCCCGCAGACGCAGGACATCCGCAAGGCGCGCGCCGCGTGGGCCAAGGGTCAGATCGACGATGCGGCGTACGAGGAGGCCATGAAGGCCGAGATCGCGCGCGTCGTGACGCTGCAGGAGGAGCTGGGCCTGGACGTGCTCGTCCACGGCGAGGCCGAGCGCAACGACATGGTCCAGTACTTCGCGGAGCTGCTCGATGGGTTCTCCGTGACCGTCAACGGCTGGGTGCAGTCGTACGGCTCGCGCTGCGTGCGGCCGTCGATCCTGTGGGGCGACGTCACGCGCCCCGCTCCCATGACGGTGGCGTGGACCGCGTACGCGCAGTCGCTCACCGAGAAGCCGATGAAGGGCATGCTCACGGGCCCGGTGACCATCCTCGCGTGGTCGTTCGTGCGCGACGACCAGCCGCTCGGGGTGACCGCCAACCAGGTGGCGCTCGCGCTCCGCGACGAGGTCCGCGACCTCGAGGCGGCCGGCATCGGCATCATCCAGGTCGACGAGCCCGCGCTGCGCGAGCTGCTGCCGCTGAAGAAGCGCGACCAGCCCGCCTACCTCGAGTGGTCGGTGAACTCGTTCCGCCTCGCGACCGCGGGCGCGCTCGACGACACGCAGGTCCACACCCACCTGTGCTACTCCGAGTTCGGCGAGATCATCGACGCGATCGACGGCCTCAACGCCGACGTCACCTCGATCGAGGCGGCGCGCTCCCGCATGGAGGTGCTGCCCGCGATCAAGGGCCACGGCTACGAGCGCCAGATCGGCCCGGGCGTGTGGGACATCCACTCGCCGCGCGTGCCGTCGACCGAGGAGATCACCGAGCTCCTGTCGCTCGCCAAGGCGTCGATCCCGGGGCGCCAGCTCTGGGTCAACCCCGACTGCGGCCTCAAGACCCGCGCGTACGCGGAGACCACCGCGTCGCTCGAGCACATGATGGCGGCCACGCGCGCGGTCCGCGCGTAACGCCCCCGCCCGCCGGCCCGGTCCCCTCGTGGGGCCGGGCCGGCGGAATGCGTCTCACGGGCAGGCGGCGTTCTCCACGTAGCCGTTCTTCGCGTCGAAGCGCACGCCCGGGTCGACCGCCTTGTCGCCGTTCGGGTGCTTGAGCTGCACGCACCAGTTGTCGATCGCGCCACCCTTCCACGTCACGAGCTCGACCCCGGGCGACATCCCGAGCACGGGCTTGCCGTTGATCGTGTAGTGGGTGCCGTCCGTGCTCACGGTCACGGCCGTGTCGCTCTCGTCGTACGCGAAGCGGATCATCGCGCCGAGGTTCATCGCGTCGGACTGCGCGGCGGCGTCGTTCGCCTTGTGCGAGTGCGACAGGTACAGCGGGATGGCCACGGCCGCGAGGATCGCGATGATCGCGATCACCACCAGCAGCTCCACCATCGAGAATCCGGCATCGTTGCGCCTCAGCACGCTCTTCATCACTGGCCCCCCTCAAGGCTCGGCGCCCAGTGTGGCCTGGTAGGCCGCTTGTGCGCAACAGGGTCAGCGCGGCGACAGCACCCCGAGGATGTTGCCCTCCGTGTCGCGGAAGCGCGCCCAGAAGCCCGAGGTGGCGTCGACGGGCTGCTTGGGCTCGACCACCGTGCCGCCGGCCGCGACCGCGCGGTCCAGCATCTCCTGGAGGTCCTCGCCGCCGTCCAGGTAGAGGACCGGCCCGGTGGCGGACGGCTTCCAGTCGCTTCCGAACGCGACGGAGCCGACCATGCGGCCGCCGTCGGGGATGAGCGACTTGGGCATCCCATCCCCGATGTCCTCCGGCACGAGCGCCACACCCAGGACGGCCTCGTAGAACGCGGTCGCGCGGGCGAGGTCGGAGGCGGGGATCTCGAACCAGCTCAGCACACCCATGCGCCCCAGCCTGCGCCCGTCGCTGCGCGCCACGCAACCCCCGGAGCACACGCCATGGTGTGCGCCACGCCGCTCGCCGATTTCACGGGCTTGCGAACGTCCCCCACGCGACGACCGGGTGGCCACGGCTCGCCCGCGCCCCGAGCGCTTGGCTCGAGGAGGCTCCCGGCCTTCGGGCCGAGGCGGGGTAGTTCGCACTCTAGTAGGAACGATGCCAGCGCACGGTGCGCACTTCTGTCGCCTAGGGCCGATGTCCCCAGGTCCCTCGTGGCTCATCACAAGGACGCCCGGACCGCCCTCGCCTGTGGAGAACGCCCTCCGGGCGTTCGCAATCACGTGAAATCGGAGAGTGACGGGGAGCCATCCACGGCGGATCGCGGTGGAGTCCCCGCCTCGGTCGAGGCGTGGAGGGATGGCGATGGTGAATCCGGCGTGGCCGATGATCGGGGTGGAGCCCGAGCCGGTGTCGGTGAGGCTCGCGCGCGCTCATGCGTGGGAACGGCTGATCGGGCGACCGGCTGGCACGCCGGCGCCCGCGGCTTTCCCCCTGTTCGGGACACCCGAGCTTGCGCGGTGGGTGCGATGGCCGCAGGCGTGGCTGCGCCGTGCGCGCGCGGAGGGCCGGGTGCTGACGATCGGCCGTGGGCTGCATCTCGCCGTGCCGGACGGAGCGGCGAGCGACTGGCGCCCCCACCCGGTCGAGGCCGCGTGGCTCGTGGCCGCGATGCGCTTCGGTCGCATCGTGCCCTACGTGTCGGCGATGTCCGCCGCCGCGCTCCACGGAGCCGCACCGCTCCCCGCCGGCGCGGTGCACGTGACGGTCCCGCGCCAGGTCGCACCGCTGCGCCTGGCGCCCGTCGGCATCACGATCGTGTTCCACCAGCGGGCCGAGCGCAAAGGGCTGGCCCGCACGTGGTTGCCGGGCGCGATGCCGCGTGGCCCCGGTGGCCCGGTCCTGGAGACGATGCGTGGCGAGCTGTGCGAGCCGCGCGTCGCGACCCGGGTCCAGACCGCGCTCGATCTTCTTCACAGCCCCTCGCGAAGCGGCGCCCCCGAGAACGTGGATCGGGCCGTGGCACTCCTGCTGGCGGGCGTCCGGGTGAGCGACATCCGCACCGCTACCCTCGGTCAGCGTCGTCACACCGCGTTCGAGAGGTGGATGTACCTGCGACCTCCCCTGGAGGCACGTACGCGCGGCGGGCTGGACTGGCTCAGAGGGTGAGCTGCCAGATCCCGACGTCGATCCAGCGGTCGAGCTTGTAGCCCGCCTCGCGGATCGTGCCCACGTGGGTGAAGCCGAAGCGCTCGTGCAGCGCCACCGAGCCCGGGTGTGGCAGCGCGATCACGCCCAGCACCGAGCGCACCGGCGCATGCTCCGAGCCCTCCAGCCCACGCAGCCGCGCGAGAAGCGCCGTGTACAGCTCCGTCCCCACGCCGCCGCGTCGCACCGACGCGTCGAGGTAGACCGTGGCCTCGAGCGTGTGGCGGTACGCCGCGCGGTCGCGGTACGGGCCCGCGTACGCGTACCCGACCACCACACCGTCGCGCTCGGCGACCAGGTACGGGAGGCCGCGCCCCTGGAGGCGCTCCATGCGTGCCCACATCTCGTCGGCCGACACGGGGTCGGTCTCGAAGGTCGCGGTGTCGACGGCGACGTAGTGGTTGTAGATGTCGGCGAGGCGGGCCGCATCGGCGGCCGGGTTGGCGTCACGGATCACCAGCCCAGTATGGAGGTCAGGCGGGGACCAGCACGTCCTTGTCGCGCGTGATCGTCTCCTCGTAGGCCCGCTTGGCGCGCAGGTAGCGCCACGCGGCCACGGCGATGAGCACGCCCGCGACGCCGGCGCACGCGGTGACCAGGAACCCGCCCGCGGACCCGTGACGGTCGATGACGGCGCCGGCGAGCCATGCGCCCGCCGCGATGCCGATGTCCATGCCGGTGCGGGTCCACGTCATGCCCTCGGTGAGGCGCGTCCGGGGCACGAGGGCATGGGTGACGCCGTCGCCCACCGCCATCGTCGGCGCGATCGCCAGGCCCGTGAGGAACATGAGCGCCGCGAGCACGCCGAGGCTCGGCGCGAAGCCGAACGACACCGCGCCGATGCCCGTCACCGACACGCCCCACAGCAGGCGGGATGCGAGGGTGCGCGACCACACGCGCGAGCCGTACGCGAGCCCGCCGACCAGCGACCCGACCGCCCACACGGCGAGCACGAGACCCGCGCGGTCCTTCATGCCGAGCTCCTCGGCGAACGCGACGGTCGCGGCGTCGACCGAGGCGAACATCGCGCCCTGCGTGCCGAAGATCACGGTGGTGACGATGAGCGCGGGCGTGGTGACGAGCAGGTGGCCGCGCAGCGCGCCCCGGATGCGGCGCCGCGCGCGCGGCTTCGGCGGCAGGCCGATGCGCTCGAGGGTGCCGTCGACCACGAGCGCCGTGGAGGCCTCGCGTCCCGCCTGGTGACGGCGTGCGTCGGCGCGGCGGGCGGGGGGCTCGGTGGCCCTGAGGGCGAGGAAGCCGTAGCCGCCGATCGCGAGGGACACGACGGCGATCGCGGACGGCAGCCAGGACGCGACCTGGGTCGCGAGGATCGTGGCGAGCGCGGGGCCGGCCACGAACAGCACCTCCTCGAGCGCCGACTCGAGGGAGAACGCGGTGTTGAGCGCGTCCTTGTCCGGGACGATGTGCGTCCACCGGGCGCGCGTGTGCGTCGACTGCGTGCCGCCCGCCGCGAACAGAGGGGTGAGCACCAGGAGCACCCACAGCGGCTGGTGGGTCAGCGCCGCCGCGACGAGCGCGACGCGCCCGACGATCGCGATCGCGTACCCGATCCGCAGCACGCGCGACTGGCCGTACGCGTCGACGAGCCGCCCCACCTGCGGCGACACGATCGACGACGACACGGCGATCGCCGCGACCACGAGCCCCGCGGTCTCGTACCGCCCGTACTCGATCTGCACCAGCAGGAACGTCGCGAGGCCGGTCAGACCCATCTGGATGCGCGCGACGAGGCCCCACGCGGTGAACGCGCGGGCGCCGGGCAGGGCGAGGATGCCCCGATAGGGGGTGAGCACGTGGGAACCTCACAGGGGGATGAGCTCTCGCGCGACGTCACGCGGACGCCACTCCAATTGCGCGACGTGGCCGGCGCATCGTCCCGCTGGCACCCCCCGGGGGAACGATGGCACATCGTCTCACACGGCAGGGCGCGGCCGTGACGCGGGCGCGGCGGCCTTCAGCGGCGACCGGATCCGGTCCGCGAAGCGCATGAGCACGGAACCCACGGCCGCGAGCGTGAGCACGTAGGCCGCGGCGAGGGGGCCGAGCGTCGGCTGCACGCCGGCGGACACGCCGAGGCCCGCGATCACGATGGAGAACTCGCCGCGCGGGATGAGCGACAGCCCGGTGCGCCACTGGCCCTTGGGACCGATGCCCGCGCGCCTCGCCGCCCACACGCCCGTGACGATCTTGGTGACGCCGGTGACGAGCGCGAGCGCGAGCGCCGGCAGGAGCACGGGCCCCAGGTCGCGCGGGTCGATGGTGATGCCGAAGAACACGAAGAAGATGCCCGCGAACACGTCGCGCAGGGGAGGCATGACGCCGCGCAGCTGGTCGGCGACGTTGCCCGACAGGGTCAGGCCGAGCAGGAACGCGCCGACCGCGGCGGACACCTGGACGGCCTCGGCGAGCCCGGCGACGAGGAACGCGAGGCCGAGCACCGTGAGCACGAGCAGCTCGCGCGAGTGGGAGTGCACCGCGGTGGACACCTGGTGGGAGAAGCGCATCGCGGTGAGGAACGCGAGCGCGACGATGCCGATCGCGACGGCCGCGGCGATCGCGCCCTGCGCGAGGGTCGCGCCGACGAGCGCGACCGCGAGGATCGGCAGGAACACCGCCATCGCGATGTCCTCCATGACGAGCAGGCTGAGGATGACGGGGGTCTCGCGGTTCGCGAGCCGGTCGAAGTCGTCGAGCAGGCGCGCGATGATGCCCGAGCTGGAGATGTAGGTCACGCCCGCGAGCAGGACCGATGCGGTGGCCGACCACCCCAGCAGCAGCCCGACGGCGAAGCCGGGGATCGCGTTGAGCGCGAGGTCGAGCAGGCCGGCGCGCCACGTGGTGCGCAGGCCCACGCGGAGGTCGTCGGGCGAGTACTCGAGGCCGAGCAGCAGCAGGAGCAGCACGACGCCGATCTGGGCGCCCGTCGCGAGGAACTCCTCGCCCGCGTCGATGGGGATGAACCCGCCGTCGCCCATGCACAGGCCCGCGAGCAGGTACAACGGGATGGAGGGGATGCCGATGCGCCCCGCGAGCCGCCCGAGCAGGGACAGGACGATGAACACGATCCCCAGCTCGATGAGCACCGTCGCCGTGTGTCCCACGGAGGCGCCCGCGGCTACGACGCGCAGGCCCGTCTCGGGTGCGGTCGCGGCGATCATCGATCAGCCCGTGAGGATGTCGGCCGCGCGGTCCACGGCCTCGTCGGATCCCATCACCAGGACGGTGTCGCCCGGCTCGAAGACGAAGGACGGCTCGATCCCGGGGATCCCCTGGTCGCCGCGGATCACCGCGACGACGGAGGCCGAGGTGAGCGTCCGGATGCGGCCCTCCGCGAGCGAGCGGCCCACGAGCCCGCCGGCCGCGGGCATCGTCACCCACTCGATCGCGAGGCCGACGACGGTGTGCCGCAGGTCCTCGAGGCGGGCGATGATGTTGGTGCCGCCGAGCAGCTCGGCGAGCCGGCCCGCGTCGCCCTCGGACAGCTCGACGGTGCCGCGGCAGGCGTCCGGGTCCTCCCGGTCGTACAGGGCGATGTCGCGCTTGCCGTCGCGCCGCACGACCACGCCGACGTGGTCGCCTCCCTCCGCGGTGAACTCGTAGCGGACGCCGACTCCGGGGAGCGGGGTCTCGAAGATGTCCATGCGGCCCACTCTCTCACCTACGTGGGCGGACGGCCAGGACCGGCGTCCTTCGGTGGACGATGCACGGGGCGGCCGGGCGCGACGGCCCGGCGGGCGCTACGCCTCGTGGGCGAGGCCGAGCTCGAGCAGCCGCTCCCACGCCATGCGCGCGAGGAACGGGTCGTCGATCTCGATGTGCCGCATCGCGGCGAGCAGCTGGTACGACTGCGCGCGCCATGCGGTGGGGGCGCTGACCTCGCCGTAGCCGGCGTACAGCTCGTCGCGCATCTCGAGCGGGACCACGGTGGCAGCGCCGCCCAGGTCGGCGGCGGGGTCGCCCGCGCCGAAGCTGTGCCAGATGAGGATGCCGGCGAAGCGGCCGCGGTCGGACTGGATCGAGCGGGGCTCGAGGCGCCCGTGGGTCCACCGGGGCTCGACGTCGACGGGCGCGGCGACGCCCACGCGGAACAGCGCGTCGGTCGCCTCGACGTCGAGGACGCGGTTCTCGGGGGCGCCTCGCAGGGACGCGAACACGAGCAGGCGCTCCCAGTCGTCGACGAGGCTCGCGAGGCCGCGCGCGGTGAGCGGGTTGAGCGGCGCGTCGGCGGAGGCGGGGCGGTGCACCTCGCGCAGGGCGGAGCCGAGGTCGCGCGCCGAGTCCGCGTGCAGCGGCACGAACGCGGCCGTCGACGCCGACACCCAGTCGACGAGGGCCCAGTGGAACGGGAAGCCGTGGCCCGGCCGCCCGGTCTCGATCGGGGCGCTCACGGGGAAGCTCCACCGGTCGAGGTGGGGCGCGAGGACGTCGGCGGCGCGCGCGAACAGCGGGTCGTCGGCCCCGAGCCGCGGGAACAGCGCGCCGTGGTGGTCGCCGATGCGGATCGCGAAGTGGTCCTCGAGCGTGTAGCGGCGCCCCAGCTCGAGGTCCGCGAGGTGAGGGAACTGGTCGTCGATGAGCGCGCGGACCGTCTCGTCCGGCACCGTCAGGGGGAGGGTGGCACGGGCGTCGGGCAGCATGCGGATCACCCTAGCGGCGCCGCGTGACGACGTCACGCCTGGTGGGGGCGGCGCGCCGGGAGGGACAGCGTGAACGTCGCGCCGCGCCCCAGGCCGGCGGACGATGCGGTGACGTCGCCGCCGTGCGCGTGTGAAGCGTCCCGCGTCGCGTGTGTGAAGATTCCGTGAATCAGGGGGCCGGCAGGGCGCGCATCGCGACCCATTCGCTCGCGAGCAGGCCGAAGATCGCGTCGTCCGAGACCTCGTCCTCGACCCAGAACGCCTCGCGCTTGACGCCCTCCGCGCGGAAGCCGAGCCGCTCGAGGACCTGGATGGAGCGCGAGTTGTCGGGGTGCGTGGCCGCCTCGATGCGGTGGACGCCCGTGACGTCCACGAGGTAGTCGATCATCGCGGTGGTGGCCTCGGTGGCGTAGCCCTTGCGGCGCGCCCACGTGTGGAGCGTGTAGCCGACCTCGGCCGTGTGGCCGTGGTCGTGCAGGTACACGGCGACGTCGCCGACCGTGCGGCCGTCGGCGAGACGCTGCACGTCGAGCTGGAACCAGTGGCCCGGCACGGGGCCGTCGTGACGTTCGCTCTCGCGGATCACCTCGAGCGCCTTCTCCACCGAGTAGGGGACGCGCCACGCCTGGTACATCGCGGTCTCCGGGTCGGAGCGGCGCGCGGCGAAGTCCTCCGCGTCCTCCTCGGTGAAGGGGCGGAGCACCAGTCGCGCGGTGTGCAGGGGTGTGAAGGCCACGGGCACACGATAGGGCCGCATAACGACGTGAGCCCGGCATTTCGCGCAATTGAATTAGGAAACGTCGTCGTTGCGGATCTGTCGTACACTGCATCGGTGAGGCAAGCCTCACCTACGTCGCGGGCGCCCCGGCCCGCGTGGATCCCGCGAACGGAGCCCCATGGAGACGGTCCACGCCGCCACGATCACCACGGTCGAGCAGGTCACGGCGCACATGGTGCGCGTGGGCCTGAGGCTCGACGATCCGGCCGCGTGGGTGTCCGACGGCACCCCGGACGAGTGCGTGCACGTCGAGGTCGGCGCGGAGACGGCGGACGCGGACGGCCACAGCGCGCGCCACTACACGGTGAGCGGTCACACCCCCGACGGCTTCGAGATGGAGGTCTTCCTTCACGGCGACGGCCCGGGTGCGACCTGGGCCCGCACGGCGCGTCCCGGCGACCGCACCGAGGTGTCCGACTCCAAGGGCTACTACGAGGTGCCCGACGGCGCCGGCGTGCGCGTGCTGGTCGGCGACGCGACCGCGCTGCCCGCGATCGCGCGCGTGCTCGCGGAGGCGACGGCCGACGAGGTCTTCCACGTCGTGGTCGAGCTGTCCGACATGGCCGACGCGCGCGACCTGCCGACCGCGGCGACCGCGACGATCGACTGGCGCCTCGCGGGCAACGGGATGCGTGCCTCGGTGCTCAAGGATGCGCTGGCGGAGCTCGCCGACGGCCTGCTCGCCCCGGCCGCGGCCTCCTACGTGTGGGTCGCGTGCGAGGCCAAGGAGTCGCGCGCGATCCGGCAGATGCTGCGTCGCGAGCTTGGCCTCCCGCTCACCCACTTCCGCATCGTCGGCTACTGGCACTTCGACCTCGCGCACGCGATCCGCGTGTGGGAGGAGGCGTCGGAGACCACCAAGGCCGAGTACATGGCCCTGTGGCGCGACGACCGCACCGACGAGGAGAACTGGGTCGAGCTGGAGCCGTTCCTCCAGAAGATGGGCGCCTGACCCACCACGGTCCTAGGACGCCACCTCGAGGTCGACGAGCGCGCGCACGCCCGCCGCGCGGTACGGCTCGTCGTCGAGGGCGGCGAGCGTCACCGCGAAGGCGACCGCCTCCGCGCGCACGCGCAGCATCGTCGCCTCGTCGCGCGGCACCACCCCGTCGCCGTAACCCTTGAGCAGGTCCCGCATGCGCGCGCTGCCCACGAGGCACCACGCCTGCCCCAGGTCGGTCGCGGGGTCGGCGACCCCCAGGTCGCCCCAGTCGACGATCCCCCCGAGCCGGCCGCGCACGCTCAGCACGTTCGCGCCGTGCAGGTCCAGGTGCGCCCACGTCTCGACGGGGCGCGGGCGCACGGCGCCGGCGTGGAACTGCACGCGCGCGTGGTCCGCGTCGAGCGCGATCCCGGTCTCGACGATGCGCTCGAGGCGGTCGTCGAATCGCTCGGCGCGCTCCTCGAGCGGCGGGGAGCGGTACGGGTTGCGCGGCGCATCGTCGGGGGCGGGCACGTGGACGCGGGCGAGGGCCCGCCCCAGGTCGGCCGCGCCGCGCGCGCTGAGCGGCGCGTGGTACGCGCGCTCGCCGGGGATCCACGGCACGATCGCCCACGCCCACGGCACCTCCGCGGACGGCCGGCCGAGCCGCGTCGGCACGGGAGCCCGGAAGCCCCACCCGGGCGCGAGCCGCGGCAGCCACACGTGCTCGCGCTCGACCATCTGGGCCGCGTGCGCGCGGCGCGGCACGCGCACCGCCAGCGCGTCCCCCAGCCGGACCGTGACGTTGTCCCATCCCTCGTACGCGTCGCCGAGCGGCAGGTCGGCGAGGTCCGGGTGCTCGCGGTCGACGAGCTCACGGATGAGGTCGAGGGGGAGGGACACGTCCGCGGCGGGTGCCGACCACGACGCTGTGCTCATGCGTCGAGGCTACGGGCGCCCTCCCCGAGCCGCCACTCGGTCTCCCCCGTCAGGGTCCACCCGAGCAGCGACGGCCACGCGCCGTGCCCGTCGTCGACGTTGAGGTGCCCGGCGCCGGGGAGGACGACGCCGGGCGCGCCCCAGCGGTCGGCGATCGCCTCGAGGGGGCCGTCGCGGTACGGGTCGCGCTCGCGGGCGACCATCGTCGCCCCGTCGCGGAGCGTCGCGCTGGCGGCGGCCGCGAAGTCGCCGATCGCCCCGAGCCGCTCGGGGCCCGGCGGCGCGACCAGGAGCACGCGATCGGCCGCGGCGCCGTGAGCCTCGAGGTGACGCCACAGCACGGTGCCGAGCGAGTGCGCGATGACGATGCGCTCGCCGCCGCCCAGCATCTCGAGCTCCCCGGCGGCGACGGCGCTCCAGTCCCGGAGCACGGGATCGCCGGGCGCGGGCAGCTGGGGGTACTGGACGGGGACGCGGCGCGCGCGCAGCTCCTCCGCGAGCCACCACATCCAGTGGTCGCGCGGGCGAAGGTGCTGATAACCGTGGAGGAGGAGGACGCGGGCCGTCATCCGGTCATGCTCCCACGCGCCGCGTCACCCGAGGAGGGTCTCGCCGACGAATCCGCCCTCCTCGCAGCCCGGCGGGATCGCCCACACGCCCGACCCGATGGGCGTGGTCCACGTGTTGAGCAGGTCCGCCCGGGCGAGGCGCCGCTGCATCGGCACGTACTGCGCGTCCACGTCCCTCTGCCACGACCCGAACAGCAGGCCCGAGTTGGACACGGCAGGGCGGCCCGCGGCGTCGACCGCGCCGGCCTCGACCGGGTCGTCGTAGCTGAAGCCCATGCGCACGATGCCCGCGCCGGCGTCCGCGACATGCGCGCTCGCCGCGTGCGCGACCGGGTTGATGACGGTGAAGCCCGACGCATCCTTCTTGTCGAGGTCGATCGCGTCGTGCTCGGAGCCGCCGGTGAGGGGCGCGCCGTCGGCGAGCCGCCTCCCCACGGCGGCCTCGCGGCCCTCGCGGCCCACCTCGTCCCAGCCCTCGAGGTTCATCGCGATGCGCCGCAGCACCAGCGACGTGCCCCCGCGCAGCCACGCGGGCGCCTCCGGGCCGGCCCACACGGCGCGATCGAACGCCTCGTCGCCCGGCTGCGGGGTGGTCGAGCCGTCGACCTGGCCGAACAGGTTGCGCATCGTGGTGCCCGACGCGTCGGAGCCGTAGGCGCGCCGGAAGCCCGCCTGGCGCCACCGCAGGGTCGCGAAGGTGCGCGAGTCGCGCACAAGCATGCGCGCGAGGTGGGCGATCGCGGTCGGGTCGTCGCCGTGCAGGAGCACCAGGACGTCGCCGCCGGACCAGCGGGCCTCGAGCGCGTCGATCTCCGGGAACGCGGGGAGCGGGCCGAGCCACGAGGGCACCGCGGCGCCCGCGCGCCGCACGGCCTCGACGCCGAGCCCGAAGGTCGCCGTCAAGCCCGCGGGTCTCACGGCGAGCTCCGGCTCGAGATCCGCGAGGGCGCCGCGACCCTGGGTGAGGCGTGCCGCATCGTCCGTGAGCAGGCGCATCCACGCGCGAAGGCGGTCGCGATCGGTCCCGGCCAGCAGGTCGAAGGCCAGGTACGTGGCATGCGCGCCGGGCGCGGAGGTGACGCCGGCCTGGTGCGCGCCGTGGAACGGCACCACGCGCTCCCCGTTGAGGCCGGCGGCATCGATGGCCGGCTCGGGGGCGGCGCCGGGGACCAGCCCGGCGCGCTCCGCCCCGAGCGCGACGGCGGCTCCCGCGCCGGCGGCGGCCCCTCCGAGGAGGAGCCGCCGCCGGCTGAGGCCGGAGGTGTCGGCGGCGGGCATCAGCCCTCCGAGGGCTCCGGCGAGGCGCTCATGTCCATGCCGGAGCCGTAGCTCTCGTTCGCGCCGTCGAAGTCCTTCGCGGTCGCGGTGAACGTCACCGTCTCGCCGTCGGACAGCTCGAGCGTGAAGGTCGCCTCGTCGCCCGCGACGATCGCCGCGGGGATGCCCATGAGCATGAGGTGGAACCCGCCGGGCTCGAGCGTGAGGGACGCGCCCGCGGGGATGGTGAGGCCGCCGTCCTTCTCCTGCATCTGGCCGCCGACCACCTCGTGGAGCTGGATCTCGGGCGAGACGTCGGAGGTTGCGGCGACCACGGTGACGTCGTGGTCCGTGGTGTTGGTGAGGGTGCCGAACGCGGCCGACATCATGTCCTCGGGGGCGGCGGTCTTGACCCACGGGTCGGTGACCGTGAGCTCGGGTCCCGACGGCACGGCGTCGGACGAGCAGCCCGCGAGCGCGGCGGCGGCGATCACGGTGGCGGCGGTGGCGAGGAAGCGGGGACGGGTGAACATGACTCTCCTGTGGTGGGGGCGCGCGAGGGCGCGCGGGCATTCCTGAGAAGGCGGCCGTGAGGCCGCGGTGATGCGATGCTCAGGCGGCCGCGGGAGGCGCGCGGCTCGGGAGGGAGGCGAGCAGCGCGGAGGCGACGGCGCGGGGCGCGCGCGGCGCGGGGACGATGCGGGGGGCCGGGGCGAGCACGGGCGCGGCGGCGATGCGCAGCCCGGCGAGCAGGACCCGGACGAGCAGCGCGGCGAGCGCGTGCAGGGCCGTCACCAGGGAGGACGCGCGGCGGATGCCCGCATAGGTGACCGCCCCGGCGATGACGTGCGCGAACGGCATGGCGCCGGCGTGCGCGTGCAGGGGCGCGGCGTCGAGCGCCGCGGAGATCGCGGCGGGGTCGTGGCCCACGTGTCCCGTGAGGTGCGGGCCGTGGGCGGAGCCGAGGGAGAACGTGGTGTGGAGCGCGACCTGGCTCGCGGCGACAGCCAACCCGAGGCGCCAGCGGCCGAGAGGGCGCCCGGCGAGCTGGAACGCGATCGCGAACGCGGCCAGCAGCGGCGCCGCGACGGCCAGCGCGGACGGCGTGTGCCCGCCCGCGAGCACGTGCAGCGCCAGCGCGGAGAACGTCGACAGGGAGGCGGCGCCCGCGGCGCGCCCCAGCCTCGACGTCCCCGAAGTCACGGGCGCGATTCTCGCACGGCCACGGCCGGGGTCCCACGCGGCGTGAGGGATGATGGTGCGTCATGAGCGAGCAGAAGCCGGACGCCGCGACGGAGCGGCCCGACCACCAGCGCTGGAACTACAACATCCACTACATGGCGCCCCTGCTGGGCACCCTGCCCGAGGGCGCCCGGACGGCCGTCGACGTCGGCTGCGGCGAGGGCTACCTCGCGCGGCGCCTCGCCTCGCGGGGCCTCGCGGTGACCGCGATCGACTCCGACCCCGCCGCGATCGCCCGCGCCCGCGCGCAGGGGCACACGGTCGACCTGCTCGACTCCCCCACGGACGCCCCCGTCGCGTCGTCGTCGATCACCTACCTCGTGGGCGACGGCATGACCGAGCCGGCCGGCACGTTCGACGTGGTCACCGCATCGGCCGTGCTCCACCACCTCGAGCTCGACGAGGGCCTCGAGCGGCTCAAGGCCCTCGTGGCCCCCGGAGGCCGCCTGCTCGTGGTCGGCATGGCGAACGCGAGCTGGCCTCAGGACCTGCCTCGGGACGTGTGGGCGAGCATCCTCGAGAAGTTCCACCGGCTGTTCCGGGGCTACTGGGACCACGGCTGCGCGTGCGTGTGGCCCGCGCCGCACTCGTACCGGGACGTGCGCCGCGCCGCGGAGCGAGTCCTGCCCGGCTCCGCGTACCGCCGCGAGACGATGTACCGCTACACGCTCACCTGGGACAGCCCCGCGTCCTGAGCCCGCGCGATCCCCGTCGCGATCCGGCGCACGGCCTCCTCGAGGATCGCCGGCGACGTCGCGATGTTCATGCGCGCGTGCCCGGCGCCGCCGGTGCCGAAGTACGGGCCGTTGTTGAGCGCGACGCGGCCGTGGTCGATCAGCGCGTTCGCGGGCTCGTCGCCCAGCAGCTGCCCGAAGTCGAGCCACGTGAGGTACGTGCCCTCGGGCACCGTGTAGCGCACCTGCGGCACGTGCTCCGCGAGCAGGTCCCGCACCAGGAACCGGTTGCGGTCGAGCGCCGCGAGCATCCCCGCGAGCCACTCGCCGCCCTCCGCGTAGCCCGCGGTCTGCGCGATCACGCCGAGGTGGGTGGGGCCGTGGTGCTTGCCCGCGCGGTGGGAGTCGAAGCCGGCCGCGTCCGGGCCGCCCACGAGCAGCGCGGCCGGGACCGCGGCGAGGTTCCACGCCTTCGACGCGGCGTGCAGCGCCATCCCGGTCGGGTCCACCTCGAGGTACGGCGTGAACTCGGCGCCGGGGAACGTGAGGGGGGCGTGGATCTCGTCGGACACGATGCGCACGCCGTAGCGCTGCGACAGCGCCGCCAGGCCCTCGAGCTCGGCGCGCGTGTGCACCGTGCCGCCCGGGTTGTGGGGGTTGCACAGCAGGTAGGCGGCGCGGCGGCCCCCCGACGTGGCCTCCACCATCGCGCGCTCGACCGCGTCGAGGTCGAGCCGCAGGTCCGCGCCCAGCGGCGCCTCGCGGATCTCGCGGCCGGCCTGGCGCAGGTAGAGGAAGAACGGCGGGTACACCGGCGGGTTGACGATGATCTCGCCGCCCAGGTCGGTCAGCTCCACCAGGGCGTCCACGTAGCCCTCGATCACGCTCGCCACCGGGGTGACGCGCGCATCGTCCACCCGCCATCCCCACGTCCGCTCCGCGAACGCCGCGAACGACTCGACGTACGGCGTGGACCCCGGGTAGCCCATGTCGCCGTCGCGGACGGCGCGCGCGAGGGCCTCGCGGATCGGGTCGGCCAGGTCGACGTCCATCTCCGCGACCCACAGCGGCAGCACGTCGGGCTCGTAGTGGCGCCACTTCGCGGAGGTCCTGGTGCGGAGGCGCTCGAGGGGGACGATGAACGGATCGGCGGTCATGGCCCGAGCCTAGACGGATCGGGCCGCGCCGCGGCAGGGGCTCACGCCATCGACCGCAGCAGGTCGTCGAGCCGCTCGGCGGCCTCGCGCATGCGGGCCACCCCGCCCAGGTGCAGGAAGCCGGTGCGGTGGTAGTCGTCGGGGAACAGGTGGCTGCCCACGAGCATCGTCCCCGCCGGGGTCGCACCCATGTCCCAGCGCATGTACGTCACCACGTCGGGGAACAGCTCCGAGATGTACGAGTAGCTGAGCAGCGCCTGAGGCTCCACCCGGTCGAACCGGCCGTAGAACGTGAAGGTGTTGCCCTCCGGGTCGTTCTGGACCACGCGCCACGATCCTCCCGGCTCGACGTCCATCTCGACGGACCGGTTGACGTAGCCGTGGGGCGCCCACCATTGCTGCACGTAGAGGGGCTCCGTCACGGCGGTCCACACGCGCGAGAGCGGGGCCGCGAGGCGCGCCGTGGCGACGAGCACGGGCGGCTCGGCGGGCGCCTCGAACGAGATGTCCATCCACGCTCCCCGGGTTGCGGGCCCCTCGGCCCTCAGGGCTCAGCCTGGTAGGAGGGCGGCAGGGCGTCAACCGGAGATCCGCGGAGGGACGATGCGCCGCCTCCTCAGAGCCGGGTCCCTACGAGCCGGGACGCAGGATGCCCTTGCCCAGCCGCAGCCCCTTGGCCACCGTCGAATCGGGCCCCTGGCTCGCTTCGACCCGGTCCGCGATGCGGCCGAGCAGGGCGGCGGTCAGGGGGATGGCGATCGCCAGCACGAGCCAGCGTCCGAACCTGCGTCTCATGGGTGCACCTCCGGTGGGTGGCAACGCGCGCGGCCCGCCGGGGCTTCCCGCCGGGCCGCGCGCAGGGGCGAGGGATCACGCGGAGGGGCGTGCCGCATCGTCCGCGGCCGCCTCCTCGGCCCGGCGCGACGCGCGCAGGCTCGTCGCGGTGGTGACCGCGAGGACGCCCACGATCACCACGAGCGACAGGGTCGTGGGGACGGTCGGGACGGCCGCCCACACGCCGTGCGCCCAGTGGAGGACCAGCTTGACGCCGATGAACGCGAGGATGATCGACAGGCCGTAGCCCAGGTGCACCAGCTTCGACAGCGCGCCCTCGAGCACGAAGTACAGGGCGCGCAGGCCCAGCAGCGCGAACGCGTTGGTCGCGAACACCAGGTACGGGTCGGCGGTGATGCCGTACACCGCGGGGACGGAGTCGACCGCGAACACGATGTCGGTGCCGATGATCGCCGCCATGACGAGCGCGAGCGGGGTGAGGGCGCGGCGGCCGTTGCGCATCACGGTGGCACGCGTGCCCTCGTACTCCCCCGTCACCGGGAAGAACCGGCTCATCACCTTGACGATGCGCATCTCGGACGGGTCGATCGCCTCGTCGTGGTCGCTCCGGGCGTCGTTGAAGACCTTGATCGCGGTGGCGAGCAGGATCGCGCCGAACAGCAGGAAGGTCCAGTCGAAGGTGGCGATGAGGCCCGCGCCGAGCGCGATGAACAGCCCGCGCAGCACGATCGCGCCGGCCACGCCGAACAGCAGCACGCGCTGCTGGAGCACGCGCGGCACCGCGAACGCGCTGAGGATGAGGATGAAGACGAAGAGGTTGTCGACCGACAGGGACTTCTCGACGATGTAGCCGGTGTAGTACTTCACGCCGACGTCGGAGCCGTGCGCGGCCCACACCCACCCGCCGAAGATCAGCGGCAGCGCGATGTAGAACGCGGTCCACCCGAGCGCCTCCTTGAAGGAGACCTCGTGCGGCTTGCGGGTGACGAGGAAGTCGAAGACCAGCAGGCCGATGACGGCGACGATGGTGACGGCCCACAGGCCGGGGGTGGCGATCGAGTGCAGCGCGGTCTCGGCGGCGGGGGTCTCGATGATGAGCGGGGACATGGGTCTCCTCAGGTACGCGAAGGTCCTGAGGTCTCCTTCGCCGCTGGTGCGGCGCCCGCCCGGGAGGATCCACGAAGATCTCGTACTGACCGGGACGGGGCTTGAGAAGTACTCCCCTCGGTGGTCAAGGGTAGGGGATGCGGGTCCCGGTTGTCACGGCGCCGCGCGCCGTGGCCGGGTCAGAGCAGCGCGCGGAACGCCTCCGCCGCGCGCGCGGGCGCACCCTCGCCGAGCGCGAGGAACAGGCTCGGCTCGGTCAGCTCGAGCTCGAGCACCACCGGCCCGTCGGCGGTGGGCAGCAGGTCCACCCGCACGTAGGCGAGGTCCGCGTGCCCCATCCCGGGCAGCGCGGCCACGAGCCGGTCGGCGAGCGCGCGCTCGGCCTCGGTCGCGGAGGTCGGCACCACCTTCTCGTCGGCGTACAGGCCGGTGTCCCACGACATGTCGCGCGACAGGATCGCGGCCTTGCGGGCCGCGTGCGAGAAGCATCCGCCCAGGTAGACCAGCGCGGTCTCGCCCACCTCGTCGACCTCGGCGAGGTACGGCTGGAGCATCGCGACCTTGCCCTGCGCGTGCAGCGCCGCGACGTGCGCGAGCGCCTCGTCGGGCTCGCCGTCGAACAGCCGCGCCCCGTTGGAGCCCGCCCCGACCGACGGCTTCACCACCAGGTGCGCGCCCGGCGCGACCACCGCATCGTCCGGCACCGCCTCGCCCGGCGCCACGAACGTGGTCGGCACCACGGGGAAGCCCGCGGCCGCGAGGTCGGCCAAGTAGCGCTTGTCGGTGTTCCACGCGACCGTGTCGACCGGGTTGAGCAGGCGCGTGGCGGACGATGCGGCGCGCGCCCACGCGAGGAAGTCCTCGAGGCGGTCGTGGTAGTTCCACGTGCTGCGCAGGATCGCGACGTCGAATGCGGACCAGTCCACCGACGGGTCGTCCCACGCGACGAGCGCGGCCTCGGGCAGGTGCGGCAGCAGCAGGGTCTCGTCGTCGTCGGGGACGGCGAGCTCGAGGGTCGTGACGATGGCGATCCGGGCGGTCATGCGGGACAACCTAGCGCCCGGCGTGGGCGTGCCCTCGCGCCGCGCGGGGACGGCTACCCTCACGCTCAGGAGGTGGCCATGCCGCGCTGGGGTCAGGTGCTCGCCGCGATCGCGGGCGTCGCCGTGGGCGGCACGCTGCTGTACGGCACCTACCTCACCGTCGAGCCGCTGCTGCTGGGCGACACCGCGCCCGCGCCCGCCGTCACGTCCTCCCCCGAGCTGAGCGCGACGCCGGAGCCGAGCGCGAGCGCCGAGGCCGCGTCGCTCGGATGCGACTGGAGTGCGCTCGCGGACGGCCAGAAGCCCCCCTACCTGGGAGATCAGGCGGACGGGCTACCTCGGGCGCGCCTCATGACCGAGGCGACGTGGGACTGCGTGGACGACTCGTGGGGCGTCGCGGTGCACTCGGCGGGCGGCGACACGTGGCGCCCCGGCGGCACCGCGCAGGCCCTCTACCTGGTGGCCCCCGACGGGGACCTGCTCAAGCTGTTCGACCTGCGCACCGACGTGCAGGTGGTGCTGCTCGAGTCCGACCTCGACGCGCGTCTCGCGTGGACCGCGCGCGTGGGCGAGGACGACACCACGCAGGTGGTGCAGGTCGAGCTCGACACGGGGCTCGTGGTCGACGGGTGGGGCGGCGACGCCGTCCCCGCCCTGCAGGTCGCCGACGACGGCACCGTCTCCTCCGTCGCGCCGCTGCCCGAGTTCGCCGGCGACGGCACCCTGTGGGCGGGCTACTCCAGGCGCGGCACGCTCCAGTCGCTGTTCGTGCGCGCGAGCGGCGACGACTTCCGCGCGCTGGGCGCCCAGAAGGCCCTCGACAGCCTCCTCGCGGACGGCGGCGTCGACGGCGCCCACCACGCGGGCGACGAGGTGTGGGTCGCGCGCGACGGCAGCTTCGCGGTGTTCCTGTCGCAGCGCCCGGTCAAGGACAAGCCGCACCGGACGGCGGGCGGCACGTGGGTGGTGGTCGACCTGGTGAACGACCAGTGGCGGCTCGCGGAGGCGAGCCTGCCGGAGTGGTTGTGCTCGTCGTCCCCGCAGGCGTACGCCACGGGCACCTACGACGATCCGGGCGTGCTCGGTGCCGCGTGCGACGAGCACGGCACGCAGGCGTCGTACCGGCTCACCATCGGCGGGGATCCGCAGCGGGTGGCCGCCGGCGTGCCCTGATCCGCGGATCCTTACGTTGCCCGCATCGTCCGCCGCGTACCGTGGTGGGGCCGTCCGACGCGACGGCGAGGCGAAGGAGGACGCGCAGGCATGAGGGTGCTCGTCGTCGAGGACCACGCGGTCCTCGCCCGGGAGGTGGCCACGGGGCTGCGCCGCGTGGGGCTGGCGGTCGACGTCGCGCGCGACGGTTCCGAGGCGCTCGAGAAGGCCGACGTCAACGCGTACGACGTGGTGGTGCTCGACCGCGACCTGCCGCGCGTCCATGGCGACGACGTGTGCCGCACCCTCGCGGCGCGCGAGGCGCCGCCCCGCATCCTCATGCTCACGGCCGCGGGCACGCTCGAGGACATCGTCGAGGGCCTCGGGCTCGGCGCCGACGACTACCTGGCCAAGCCCTTCGCGATGGCCGAGCTCGCGGCCCGCGTGCGCACGCTGGGCCGCCGCGCTGGCGTCGCGCCGCGCCCCCACGTGCGCGTGGGCGGCCTCGAGATCCGCCCCGACGAGCACGCGGTGCTCCGCGACGGCCGCGAGATCGCGCTGTCGCCCAAGGAGTTCGGCGTGCTCGAGGTGCTCGCGGCGCAGCCCGGCCGCGTGGTGTCCGCCGAGCGGCTGCTGGAGAAGGTGTGGGACGAGTACGCGGACCCGCTCACCAACGCCGTCCGCGTGACGATGGTGACGCTGCGGCGCAAGCTCGGCGAGCCGGCCGTCATCGAGACCGTCAAGGGCGTGGGCTACGTGCTGCGCGGGGAGGACCACGCGTGAGGCTGACCATCCGCACCAAGCTCACGGCGCTGTTCGCGCTCCTGTTCGTGGTGCTCGCGGGGGTGCTCGTCACCACCGCCTACCTGTTCGTGGCGAGCGCGACCACCCCCGAGGCGCAGCAGGCGGAGCGGCAGGAGCTGCTTGAGAAGGCGCTCGCCGAGCAAGGCATCCAGCTGCCCGAGCCGGGCGCGCGGCCGCCGGGCGGCGCCCGGGACGACGCGGTGGCCCGGGTCCTCGACGGCATCGCCGCGCAGGTGCGCGACCGGGTGCTGTCGGACCTGCTCACGCGCTCGCTGCTCGCGTTCGCGCTGTCCGCGCTCATCGCCGTCGGGCTGGCGTGGTGGCTCGCGGGCCGCGTGCTGCGGCCCATCGACGAGATCTCCCGCGCCGCGAGCGGGCTGTCGGAGCGGACGCTCGACCGGCGGCTGCCCGAGGACGGCCCCGACGACGAGTTCGGGCGCCTGCGGCGCGCGTTCAACGGGATGCTCGCGCGGCTCGAGTCCGCCTTCGACGCGCGCCAGCGCTTCGCCGCCGACGCCTCGCACGAGCTGCGCACCCCGCTCGCGGTGCTGCGCGCCTCCGCCGACAACGTGCTCACGTCGCCCCGGCCGTCGCGTCAGGCGCGCGCGCTCGCGGAGGAGGTCGAGCAGCAGGTAGGCCGGGCCGACTCCCTCATGACGAGCCTGCTCACGCTCGCCCGCGCCGACGACGTCATCCACACGCGTGAGGGCGTGGACCTCGCGGACATCGCCGCCGAGGTCGTGTCGTCGGCGTCGACGCGCGCCACCGAGGCCGGCATCGCGCTCGACCTCGACATCGACGACTCCCCCGTCGAGGGGGACCCGGTGCTGCTCGAGCGGCTCGTCGCGAACCTCGTCGACAACGCGCTGCGCTACAACGTCGCCGAGGGAGGCTGGGTGCGCGTCCGCGTGTGGCGCGAGGCGGGCCGCGCGCTCGTCGAGGTCGCGAACTCCGGTCCGGTCATCGCGGCGGACGGCATCCCCGCGCTGTTCGAGCGCTTCTCCCGCGGCGACCAGCGCTCCGAGGTCGCGGGGCACGGGCTGGGCCTGCCCATCGTCGCGCGCGTCGCGCAGGTGCACGAGGGCGTGGTCGACGCGTGGCCCGGTCGCGACGGCGGGCTCAGCGTGCGGGTGTCGCTGCCGGCGCGTCCTCCCGCCTGACGCGCCGCGGCCCTCACGCCTGCTCGGGCTCGGCGGCCACCGCATCGTCCCGCGGGACGATGCGCGACGCCCGGATCGCCGGACGCGTCGCCGTGGCCGTGCCCGCCGCGAGCCCGCTGAGCGAGCGGCCGTCGCGGCGCGCGATCACGGTGAGCAGCTCCGCCACCAGCACCGCGGGCAGCAGCGACGGGAACAGCGCCCATGGGAGCCACCGCACCGCCCAGCGGGCCACCATGCGCCGGCGCTCGGGCGCCGTCCCGTCCTCCGCGTCGACGGGCGCGAGGTCCAGGAGCAGCTCGCCGGGGGTGGCCCGGTCGCGGCGAAGGACCGACGGCAGCAGCACCACGAGCGCGGCGGCGCCCACGTCGATCGCGACCGCGACTCCGGGCGACTCGACGAGGGCCTGCGCGGCGTCGACGCCGTGGCCCGGCACCAGCACGGCGGTCGCGGCGGCGGCCGCGGCGAAGGTGGCCGTCGCGACGAGCGCGAGGTCGACGGCGAGCGCGAGGGCGCGCCGCGGCGCGCCCGGCGGGGAGGTGCCGGGCGCGGGCGCCGGGTTCGCGAGGGCGGTGCGCGCGAACGCCACCGAAAGCAGCGCGCCCAGCGCGCCGCCGGCGGCGTTGAGCACGACGTCGTCGACGTCGAGCTGCCGGTACGGGCACGGGTAGATCCCGAAGACGCCGGTGCCCTGCGTGATCTCGATCAGCGCCGACGTGCCCGCGGCGGCGAGCGTGACGGCGGCGGGGCGCCACCGCGTGACCTGGTGGAGGAAGAACCCGAACGGCGCGAACAGCAGGACGTTGAGCGGGGTCTGGAGGAACGCGTAGCCGGCGAGCCCGGCGCCCCCGTCGCGGAAGGCGCTCGCGAGCGACGGCAGGATCGAGGCGAACGGCACGAGCTGCCAGCGCGACGTCATCGTCATCCCCGCGCAGTCGACCTGCCCGGGACGCGGGAGCGGGAACACCGTGAACGCCGCGAGCGCGGCCGCGGAGGCGAGCAGCCCCAGCGCAGCGAGCAGGGGCCAGGCCGGCAGCCGCCCGTAGCGGCGGACCACGATGCCGAGCGCGGGCAGGGCGGCGAGGGGCAGGACGGCGACGGTGAGCAGCGCGGTGATGGCGGTGTCGATGCGCAGGTCGGGCCCCATGGCGCCACAGTAGGCGGGGCGGCGGGCGCGGGCGGCCCGGACATGAATCCGGCGCCGGCGCCCCAGGGGAGGGAGCGGGGCACCGGCGCACGGAATGGGGTGCGGCTCGGGCGGCCAAGTCCCCGGATGGACGCCCGAGCCACGATTGTTCGGATGGCTGCGATGCCATCCAACGACCTTGTGTTGAAAAGGTATCGGCCGTCGGGACGATGCGGAGGGGACCTAGGTCCCCACCTCCGGGAAACTCCTGGAAGACCGCTCAGACGTGCGGCGGGAGCGGGGGCTGCTCGACGGCCTCCTCGCGCTCCGACGGGGGCCGCGCATCGTCCAGCTGCTCGGCGTCGCCGCGCTCGGTGCCGCGCCGCAGCACGCCCGCGCTCGCGAGCACCAGCACGAGCGCGAGGCCCGCGCCCGCGGCCGACATGCCCAGGCCCGCGTGCGCGCCGCCGGACTCGATGAGGCCGCCGGCGACCCACGCGCCGAAGGCCACCCCGATGCCCATGCCGATACGCAGCCACGCCATGCCCTCGGTGATCTGGTCGCGGCGCACCACGCGCTGCACCACCGTGTCGGCGTTGGTCATCGTCGGGGCGATCGTGAGGCCCGCGAGCACCCCGAGTGCCGCGAGCACCAGGAGGTTCGGCGAGAACGCGAGCGCGACGAAGCTGAGCGTCATGAGCAGCGCGGTGAGCACCGTGCGCTTCCACAGCGGCGTGCGCCAGTGCCGCGCGCCGTACAGGAGGCCGCCCACGAGCGAGCCGCCCGACACGAACGCGAGCACCACGCCCGACAGGCCCTGGCGGCCGGCCTCGTCCGCGAACGCGATCACCGAGATGTCGAAGCCGCCGAACATCGCGCCGATGCCCACGGACACGAGCGCCATCGCGATCACCGCGGCGGGCAGGCGGAAGCCCAGGTGGCCGCCCTCGTCGCCCGTGCGCGGCGCCGGCTGCGTCGCCGTCTGCGCGAGCAGGATGGTCATGCCGATCACCAGGGCGGTCATGCACACGACCACGCCCAGCGGGGGCCACACGAGGGTCGCGAGCACGGTCGCGAGCGCCGGACCGGACACGAACAGCACCTCGTCCAGCGCGCCCTCGAGCGAGAACGCGGTGTGGATGTCGCGGTCGGACTCGAGCAGGTGGGACCAGCGGGCGCGCGTGAGCGAGCCGAGCGGCCCCTGGACAGAGGCGATCGCGACCGAGACCCACAGCAGCCACTCCGGGCCGCGGGACATCGCGGTGACCACGGCCATCGCCGCGCCCAGCACGAACACGGCCGTCAGCGGGATCATCGCCGCGCGCTGGCCGAGCCGGTCCACGAGCCGCGCCGTGGGAACCGTCTGGGCGGCCCACACGAGCGTGCCGACGGCCGCGACGCGGCCCGCCATGGCGTAGCTCTCGTACTGCAGCTGGACCATGAGGATCACCGAGATGTTGAACATCGACATCGGCAGGCGGGCCAGCAGGCCGGCCGCGACGAAGGCCTTGGCGCCGGGGTGGGACAGGATCCCGCGGTAGTTGTCGAGCACGCCCGCCATCGTCCCACCTGGAAGACGGCCATGCGGACCAACCGGCTTCCCACTGACAAATGTGACAGATGGGGTTAGCGTGACAAAACGGGCCGCGCTGAGGACGGGGCCGAAGGGGAGGGGCGTCGTCTTGCGCACACGTCGGCCGGGCCTGGCAGGGCTGCTGATCCTCGCGCTCGCGAGCCTTGCGGTGTTCGTGGGAGCGGGTCCCGCCGCGGCCGAGAACCCCGCGACCATCTCCATCACCAAGTCCACCGACTCCGACGTGGTGCAACCGGGCGACCTCGTCACCTTCACCATCAACGTGTCGTGCTCGTACATCGACTCGCTGCCGGGCGGCGGGTGCACGAGCGCGACCGTGGTCGACACGCTGCCCGACGGGCTCATCCCCGTCCCGCCGGTGTCCGTGGTCTACTCCGGCGACGGCGTCAACGCGGGCGACTTCACCACGGACGTCACGGGACAGACCGTCACGGTGAACTTCACGAGCGGCCTCACCCAGCCCACCACCGGCTCCGTCGGCATGCTGCCGGGCTCGAACGCGCAGATCACCATCCAGGCGCAGGTCGACCCGGACCTGCCGTACTCCGCCGACGGCGTCCCGCTGGTCAACGACGCCACCTTCACCGTCGCGAACCCGTCGACCCCGCCGGTGTCCGACGACGCGACGGTGACCCCCGACGTGCCGCTCAACCTCACCACCGACATCAGCAAGGCCTTCGACGCGCCCACCTCCGCGCTCGCCGCGCCCGGCTCCGACGCGAGCTTCTCGCTCACCGCGACGAACACGTCGACCGAGGGCGTGACGGAGATGGTGGTGCAGGACCCGGCCGACCCGACGGCGGGCGGCGGCACGTTCGACTACTTCACCCTCACCTCCCTCACCTACACGCCGTATCCCCCCGACGCGGACACCGCCGAGCTCGAGCTCTACATCGACGGCGCCTGGGTGCCGGTCACGGAGATCCCGGCGGACACGAGCAACGTGGGCGGCTTCCGCGTCACGTACTCCAGCTCGACGGGCGGCCTCATCCAGCCGGGCGCGTCGGTGGACATCAGCGCGGGCCTCGAGCAGCGCGACAACGGTGAGGTCGACACGGCGATCCCGGTGACCAACACGGCGACCAGCACGGTGTCGCGCGACGGCGTCACCTCCACCCCGGCGACGGATGACGACACCTACACGCTCCTGCCCAACGTCCCCTCGGTGGTCGCGGGCAAGACCGTCACCCCGGCGCAGGCGCCGCACGGCAGCGACTTCAACGCCGAGCTCACGGGGCAGAACACGTGGACCGAGGACCTCGGCTCGCTGTCCCTCACCGAGCCCGCCGCGGGCACCCCAGGCTTCGACACGTCGATGTCGTTCCAGGGCTTCCCCTCGCCTCCCGTGTGGCCCGACGGCGCGACGGCGGCGTCGATCACCTACGAGTGCGCCGCGGGCGGCACCTCGGGGCCGACCGCCTTCGCGGACGGCGCCATCCCGCCCGACCCCGCGGCGGGATGCGACCCGGTGCGCTTCACCATCGACTTCACCGGCACGATCCCGCCCGACGCGACCGCGACGGTGAACGTCACGCTCGGCACCGACCCCGACGACCCGGCCGAGCTCACGCCGCACACCGACACGGTCGACGTGACCGGCACGTCGCCGTCCGGGATCGACGGCACGGACGATGCGTCGGACGACTTCTCGACGTTCCTCGCGCTGCTCGGGGCGCAGCAGGGCAAGAACCTCATCCCTGGCACGATCTTCGGCAACGCGGGCGAGTGGATCGTGGCGACCCTGCCGGGCGGCACCACCAATGCGCCCACGACCACGCCGTTCCCCGACAACACCACCACCGTCGGCTCGAACCAGATCGTGGTCCAGGACCCGCCGGCGACGAGCGTGACCGACGACACCCCGGTCGCGAGCGACTTCTGGAACACGTTCGACCCGACGGAGATCGCGTCCGTCGCGATCCTCGCGAACAGCACCCTCACGGTGAACTACTGGGACGGCGACTCGTGGGAGACCCTCGCGGGCCCCATCGCCGGGCCGACCACGTGGTCGTACACCGGCCCGTGGCCCGACGACATCGGCGGCCTGCAGTTCGTCTTCGACTCGACCAGCCCCACCGGGTTCCCGCCCGGCACCACGGTCCAGCCCAACATCGTCTTCGAGCTCGCCGACGACTACTTCGGCGACGAGCCGCTCACCGTCGAGAACTGCGCGAACACCGGGGCCACGTCGGAGCTCACCGACCCCGCGCTGTCCGACGAGGCGTGCGACACCGTGACCATCAACCCGATCGACCCCGACACGGGCGGCAACGGCAACGGCGGCACGGGCGAGTACGTCGACAAGGACATCGTCCAGCAGGTCGTCGGCGCGCGCACCCACGACATGATCCAGGCCAACCTGCTGTGGGGCACCGGCGGCGTCTCCGGCGTCGACTCGATGACCATCTCGGACATCCCCGACCCCGCGGGCACGCCGATCGCGCAGTCGTTCTACGAGGCCTTCGACCTGGTCTCGATCGACCCCATCACCGCGGCGACCGATCCGCTCATCCAGTGGGACGCGGTGTCCCAGGTGCAGCTCTACCGCGAGGGTCAGGGCTGGGTCGACGCGACCAACGACCCCTGCCCGGACGCGTGCGACGGCACCTTCCCCGGCTACACGCTGACCGCGGCGGAGCAGGCCGACACCATCGGCGTCCGGCTCGTGTTCGTCGAGGGCTCCGCCCGCGCGACCACGACCGACCCGACCGCGCCGCCCGTCGGCTCGGGCGTCGCGCGCGCCTTCGACGACGAGCGCCCCATCACCCTCAACTTCCGGATCCGCGACGACCGCCGCTCGGACGGCACCCCGGTCACGGGCCACGACTCGTACAACGAGGGCGACCCCGCGGACGGCGAGGCGATCATCCGCGACGACGCGGGCGCCACGGCCGTGGTCGGCGACGAGACCTACACCGACGACGCGTCCGACGTGATCGCGATCGTCGACGTGCCGCTCAACGTCGGCATGGACAAGCAGTGGACCGGCGGCCCCCTGGGCGACCCGCCGCCGGGTGTCGCGGACGAGGACTTCCCGTCCGGCCGCGTCACCCTCACCGCCACCAACCTCACCCAGGCGTACGTCGACCACCTGCTGGTCGAGGACCCGGGCTCCGGGGCGACGCCGTTCGACTTCTTCAACCTCACGGGCTTCGTCAGCATGCAGGTGCCCGCCGGGACCGAGTCGTGGACGATGACCCTCACGCATGCCGGCGGCGGCACCACCACGGTCTCGTCCAACGCCGATCCCAACGACGTCACGCCGGTGACCGGCCTCGCGCGTGCCGACCTGCTCGACGTCACCGGCATCTCGATCGACTACGAGGGACGCATCGCCCCGGACGCGCAGGCGGTCCTGGTCTTCGACCTCCAGCTGCGCGCGACCAACCGGACCACGGGCACCGACATCGTGGCGCCCATCGAGCCCGACGTGCTGACCATCCCCAACGGCGCGACCGCGACCGTGGACGATGCGGGGCGCGACCCCGACGTGCAGCCCGTCCCGCCGTCGGACGACGACACGGCGACGATGGACATCACGGGCCTCGACCTCGGGCTGACGGTCGAGAAGCAGTTCGGCCCGCTCGACGGCAGCGACTGGACGCAGGACGGGTTCTCGCAGACCGAGCCGGACCAGAGCCAGTTCGGCATGCTGCTCACGGCGCACCCGACGGGCACCGCGCGCATCGGCATGCTCCAGGTGCGCGACACCGACCCGACGTTCTGGAACGCCTACCAGCTCGTGGGCTTCGACCCCTCGTTCACGTTCGACGACCCGATCGATCAGGTCCAGATCGACGTGCTCACGGGCGGCACGTTCACCGACGCGGGAGGCGACGTCGTGGTGACGGGCGCCGACTGGGTGGAGGGCACGCCGGGCCCCGTCCCGACGCTGCCCGCGGGCGTCGCGCCCGAGGACGTCCAGGGGATCCGCATCATCTACACGCGGGCCGACGGCACCCAGTGGGAGAACTCCGAGGCTCCCAACCAGCAGATCCCGATCATCGTCCAGCGCCGCGACGAGCTCCTCACCGGCGGCCCGGTGCCCACCGACATGGCCGGCAACGACCCGGCCCCCGGAGAGACCGAGGCGGGCCGCTCGACCAACACCATCGACGGCATCGTGAGCTCGTACCTCACGGATACCGGCGGCAACCCGATCCTCACCGTGCAGTCGCTGCCCGACACGGGCTCGGTCCTGTACGAGCACGCGACCACCGCGGTGTCCGTCGACAAGGAGCCGGCGGGCGAGATCCCGCCGGGCGTCGCGACGAACTTCACGCTCACGATCACCAACACCGGGGACTGGCCGATCATCGACCCGGTGGTGACCGACCGGCTCCCCACCGATGCGAACGGGCCGATGCTCCAGCTCAACCCCGACTCGACCGGCGACGAGTTCACGTACGCCCTCACGGGCGCGGCCCCCGATCCCGCCAACGGGCTGCCCATGCCCACCGACACCGCCGACGTCACCGAGACGGTGTCGGGCGACGGCTCCGAGATCGTCTTCACGTTCCCGCCGGGGACGGTGCTCGAGCCCGGGCAGACGTACGTCATCACGATCCCGCTCTACCCACGCCCGGGCGTGGCGGCGAACGTGCCCATGACCAACAGCTTCGGGATCGTGGGCGAGCGGCCGTTCGACGAGTGCGACGGCACGCTCGACGAGGCCACGGGCGAGTGCCAGGCCGACACGACGGTCGACCTGGGCTTCGCCGGCGCGCTGCGGTCCGCCAAGCGCGTCAAGGCGGACGACGACTCGCTCGGCGTCCAGCCCGTCGCCCCGGGCATCGACTGCACGCCCCTCGAGGACGGCTTCTACCCGGTCGGCTGCGTGCCCATCACGGCGCCGGGCGGCACCGAGACGTGGCGCCTCGTCCTGCAGAACACCGGCACCGTCTCGCTCGACCACGTGGTCGCGGTCGACGTGCTCCCGACGCCGGGCGACACCGGGGCGATCGTCGACCAGGGTCGCGGCTCCGAGTGGACGCCGCTGCTGGTCGACGCGCTCGCGGCGTACGACGGGCCCGCCGCCACGGTCACCGTCTACGGCACCACCGACAGCCCGCCGTGCACCGACGACCTCACGCCGCAGACGCCGTGCCCGGACGGCGCCTGGACCCCGATCGGCGACATCGCGGACCTCAGCACGGTGACGGCGCTCAAGTACGACGTCGTGTTCGACGAGCCGCTCGCCCCGGGCGCGACCATCAACATCGACTTCCAGACCCAGACGCCGGCGCTGTCCGAGACCCCGGGCGCGGACACGATCGCCTGGAACACGGTCGCGACCGGCGCCACCACGTCCGAGGGCAACGACCTGCTCCCCGTCGAGGGCAACCAGGTCGGCGTCGCGCTCGCGACGGGCCCGATCGAGCTGCTCAAGGAGACCACCGGCGACGGCGCGATCTTCGCGCCGGACCAGGTCAGCGGGCACGTGACCTGCACGTCGCTGGGCGAGACCGTCTACGACGAGGACGTGACCCTGCCCGTGGGCGAGGTCGTCACGGTCGAGGACCTGCCGTACGGCGCCGAGTGCACCCTCACCGAGACCGGCGCGGGCGAGACCTCCTCGACCGTCACCACCGGCACCGTGGGGCGGCCCGACGATGCGGTGCCCGGCCGCGTCACCCTCACCAACACGTACGACCTCGCGGGACTCGAGGTCACCAAGGCCGTCGACTCCGACGCGGTCGACCAGGACGGCAACCCGATCGAGTACGGCCCGTTCACCGTCCAGGTCACCTGCACCTTCCTCGGCGAGGAGGTGTGGGGCACCGGCTACGACGCCGACACCCCGATGGAGGCGACGCTGAGCGACGGCGACACGTTCGCGGTCGAGGGCCTGCCGGCGGGCGCGGAGTGCACCGTGACGGAGACCGATGCGTCGGGCGCCGCGGGCACGACCGTCACCACCACGGCGGGCGACGGCGACCCGGCCGTCACCGTCGGCGACAGCGGCACCCTCACGCTCGCGCCCGACGGCGTCGGCGACGGCAACACGGCGCTCGTGACCAACACCTACGCGGTGGGCGGCCTCGAGATCGACAAGCAGGTCACCGGGCCCGGCGCCGACTTCATCGACACGACGTTCGTGTTCTCGGTGCGCTGCACCCTCGACCAGTCCGGCGGCGAGGTCGTGACGTGGGACGGCGAGGTCCAGATCGCGTACCCCGACGCCTCGTCGGTCACGGTCGACAACATCGCCGCAGGCTCCACCTGCGTGGTCACCGAGACCGACGACGGCGACGCGGACGGCACGACGCTGGACCCGGCGGACGGCACCGTCACGATCGGCGCGGACGACACCGTGACCGTCACCGCGACCAACGACTACCAGCAGGGACGGCTCGCGATCCGCAAGCGGATCACGGGCGCAGGCCACGACTTCGCCCCCGACGCGTTCGACGTGAGCGTGGTGTGCACGCTCGACGGCGAGACCGTGTTCGAGGGCGGCTACACGCTGTCCCAGGCCAACGGCTACGGCGTGACGATCAACGACGAGATCCCGTACGGCGCCTCGTGCGAGGTGACCGAGGCCGAGTCCGGCGCGACCAGCACGACGGTGGTGCCCGGCGCGGCGATCGTCGGCCAGGACGACGAGGTCTTCGTCACCAACACCTACGACCTCGCGAGCCTCGACGTCACCAAGACCGTCGACACCGACGCGCTCGACGCCGGCGGCTCCGTGCCCGACCTCGGGCCGTTCGGGTTCCGCGTCGACTGCACCTTCCTCGGCGAGGACGTGTACGCCGAGGGCTACGGGCCCGGCCAGCCGATGGTGGGCCAGGTCTTCGCGGGCGAGACGTGGTCGCTGACGGGCCTGCCCGCTGGCGCGGAGTGCGTCGTGACCGAGACCGACGACGCGGGCGCGGTCGACACGTCCGTGGCGTCCACGGCTGGCGACGTGACCTCGTTCACGTACTCGACCGCCGGCGACGTGGTGCTCGTGCCCGAGGGCACGGGCGACAACACGGTCGCGTTCACCAACAGCTTCGACGTCGGCAGCCTCGCCATCGAGAAGACCGTCACGGGACCCGGAGCGGACGCGAACGGGGCCGGGCCGTTCATCTTCTCGGTCAGCTGCACGCTCGACCAGCCGGGCGGCTCGCTCGTCACCTGGGCGGGCAACGTCACGCTCGGCGGCAGCATGCCGCTCAGCACCACGATCGACACGATCGTCGCGGGCTCCGAGTGCGTGGTGACCGAGACCGACGCGGGCGGCGCGGACCGCGTCACCGTGTCCCCGTCCAACGGCACCGAGGGCTCCGCGACCGTCACCGTCGGCGCGGGCGGCACCGTGACCGTGAGCGCGCAGAACTGGTTCGCCGCGCCTCCCACCGGCGGCGGTGGCGGCGGTGGGATCCTCTCGATGACGGGCTTCGGCGGCTGGGCGCCGCTGGGCCTGGCGGGGCTGCTGCTGCTCGCGGGGGTCGCGGTGCTCGTGGTGCGCCGACGCCGCGGACAGGGCGGCTGACGGGCCAGATGGGGGACGGTCAGCCGGGTGGATCGGGCGGGCCGCCGCCCAGCGTGCCCACGCCGTCGCCGGCCGCGCGCGGCGGCGGCAACGGCGAGCGGTGACGGCGGCGCCGGTCCTGCACCACGAGCAGGATCGCGCCGCCGACGATGACGAGGGCGCCGAGCGCGACGAGCCCCCACCGCAGCAGCGGCGCCCAGTCGCGCTCGACGGTCGCGCCGCCCACGATGCGGATCTCGTCCGAGCCAGCGAGGTCCGCGAGCCCCAGCGTGACGGTGTGGCCGGCGATCTCCCCGGCGCTGGCCGAGCGCACGAGCCCGGGGAACGTGAACGCCGCGCGCACCTCGACGGCGCCCCCGGCGAGGCTCAGCTGGCCGGCGTCCACGCCGGCCGCGGCGAGGGCGCTCGCCGCGCCCGTGCGCACCACGACCACGTAGGCGTCGCGCTCGCGCGTCACGGAGGAGGCGCCGGTGAGCGCGGACGCGCCGCCCGCCGCATCGTCCAGCGCGTCGAGCGGCACGTCGCTGACGGTGATCTCGACGCCCGCCCGCCCCTGGTCGTCCGTGTAGGGCGTGACGTCGACCGCGCCCGGATGCGCCCTCGCGAGCGGGGCGAGCTCGCGGCGGACGGTCGCCGGGTCGAGCAGGCCGTCGACGCCATCGGGCAGGCGGTCGGCGACCGAGCCGAGCCGCTCCTGCAGCGTGGTGCGCGCCTGCGCCGTCATGGCGACGACCGTGTGCTGCGTGACCGTGTCGTCGGTCCCGAACGTGGTCTCGGTCGTGAGGCGCACGCAGCCGCTCAGCGCGAGCAGCGCCGCCAGCACAGCCGCACCCCGCGCCGCACGGGTGGTGAGGCGTCCGGCCGGGCGGCGCCGCGTCATGTCAGCCCTCGAGTGCCTCCGCGACCACCTCGCGCGCGGCGTCCTGGACCTCGCCCAGGTGCGACTCCGACACGAAGGACTCGGCGTAGATCTTGTACACGTCCTCGGTGCCGGACGGGCGCGCGGCGAACCACGCATCGTCCGTGGTGACCTTGAGGCCGCCGATCTTCGCGCCGTTGCCGGGCGCCTCGGTGAGCTTCGCGGTGATGGCCTGGCCGGCGAGGGTGGTCGCGGGCACGCGCTCGGGCGACAGCGCGCCCAGGCGCGCCTTCTCCTCCTTGGACGCGGCGGCGTCGACGCGCGCGTACCAGCTCTCGCCCAGGCGGTTCACGAGCCCGCGGTGGAGCGCGGACGGCGACTCGCCCGTGGTGGCGATGATCTCCGAGGCGAGCAGCGCGAGGATCAGGCCGTCCTTGTCGGTCGACCACACGCGGCCGTCGCGGCGCAGGAACGAGGCGCCCGCGGACTCCTCGCCGCCGAACGCGATGTCGCCGCTCAGCAGGCCCGGCACGAACCACTTGAAGCCCACCGGCACCTCGACCACCGGGCGGCCGAGGTCGCGGCCCACGCGGTCGATGAGGCTGGAGGACACGAGGGTCTTGCCGATGCGCGCGTTCGCCGGCCACTGGGGGCGCGCGCCGCCGTAGAGGTACGCGATCGCCGCGGCGAGGTAGTGGTTGGGGTTCATCAGCCCGCCGTCGCGGGTGACGATGCCGTGGCGGTCCGAGTCCGCGTCGTTGCCCGTCGCCACGTCGTAGGGGGCGCTGTCGCCCTCCATGAGGTGGCGCAGGCTCGCCATCGCGGACGGGGAGGAGCAGTCCATGCGGATCTTGCCGTCCCAGTCGAGCGTCATGAACGACCAAGCGGGGTCGACCTTGGGGTTGACCACCGTGAGGTCGAGCTTGAACTCCTCGCCGATCGCGCCCCAGTAGTCGACCGCCGCGCCGCCGAGCGGGTCCGCGCCGATGCGCACGCCCGCCCTCGCGATCGCGTCGAGGTCGATCACCGAGGGCAGGTGGTCGAGGTAGAGGTCGAGGAAGTCGAAGCCCTGGGTGGTGTCCGCCGCCTGCGCCTTCTTGAGCTGGAAGCGCGGCACCTGGCGCCAGCCGCCCGCGAGGAGCTCGTTGGCGCGGCCCGCGATCCAGCCCGTCGCGTCGGTGTCGGCGGGGCCGCCGTGGGGCGGGTTGTACTTGAAGCCGCCGTCGCGGGGCGGGTTGTGCGAGGGCGTGATGACGATGCCGTCGGCGAGGCCCTTGCCGGACGTGCGCAGGCCGGTCTCGGAGACCGCGCCGTTCGCGACGAGGATCGCGAGCGAGACCGCGGGGGTCGGGGTGTACCCGTCGCGCGCGTCGACGCGCACCTCGACGCCGGCGGCCGCCAGCACCTCGAGCGCGGTCTCCTGCGCGGGGCCCGACAGCGCGTGCGTGTCCTTGCCCATGAAGAGCGGGCCGTCGATGCCCTGGTCGCGCCGGTACTCGACGATCGCGGCGGTGATCGCGACGATGTGCGCCTCGTTGAAGGCGGTGTCGAAGGCCGAGCCGCGGTGGCCGGACGTGCCGAACGCGACCCGCTGCGCGGGGACCGTGGGGTCCGGCACCAGGTCGTAGTACGCGCCCAGCAGGGCGTCGACGTCGATGAGGTCCTCGGGAAGGGCGATCGTGCCTGCGCGCTCATGCATGGTGCCTACTCTTCCACGCCCGCGGGGGCGCTGCCAGGGACCCCCGCGGGACCGCCGCATCGTCACGCCACGGCAATGTCCAGGCAAAGGGTGGTGCCGGAGAAGGTCACGGCTGACTAGGCTGGGCCGCGTGTCACGCGCCGAGGGAACCGAGCCGCGCAAGGCGACCACGGAGTCGCTCGCGCGGGCCCGCTCGTTGCGCTCGCGCGGCCGCCTGCCGGAGGCGCCGCACGTGCCGTCGGTCGCGGCGCTGATCGTCGCGCACGACCAGGCGCGCCGCATCGCCGCCACCGTGCGCGCCGCGCTCGCGATCCCCGGCGTCGACCTGGTGCTCGTGGTGGACGATGCGTCGACCGACAACACGCAGGAGCTCGCCCGTCGCGCGGGGGCCGTCGTGGTGCGCCACTCGCACCTGCGCGGCCGCGCCGCCGCCGTCGAGACGGGCGCCTCGGTCATCGCGATGCGCGACGAGCCCGGCCGCATCCCGCGCGCGATCCTCCTGCTCGACCCCAACCTCGGCCACTACGCGATCGGCGCCGCGCCGCTCGTGCCGGCGGTCCTCGAGGGCGTGTGCGACCTCGCCATCGCGCTCACCGACACCCAGGCGGTCGCGCCCGGGCTGCCGTCCAAGATCGCGCGCGCCGCGGTCGAGCGGTCCACGGGCTGGTCGCCGCGCCAGCCGCTGGGGCGCATCCGGTGCGTCACGCGCGAGGCGCTCGAGGCGGCCATGCCCCTCGCGCGCGGCAACAGCCTCGAGCCCGCCATGACGCTCGACGTGCTGCACGCGGGCCTCGCGGTCACCGAGGTGGAGTGCGACATCCGCCACAAGGGGCCGCCCATCGAGGACCGCACCCTGATGGGACGGGCCAACCGCTACCGTGAGGTGGTGACGGCCGTGAGCGCCCGCCGCGTGCGCGGCAGCGCCGAGAACGCCCGCTCCGCCGTGGGCCGACGCCTCGGACGCGGTCGGCACGAGGGGCCCGCGGCCCCCGAGACGAGGGAGGACGCGTGACGCAGCCCCGCTACGCCTACCTGGGGCCGTCCGGCACCTTCACCGAGGCCGCGCTGTACGCGATGGTCGCCGCGGACGAGGTCGAGGCCGTGCCGGCCGTCGACGTGCCGTCCGCGCTCGCGGCCGTCCGCGACGGCGAGGTCGACTTCGCGGTCGTCGCGATCGAGAACACCGTCGAGGGCGGCGTGACCGCCACGCTCGACACCCTCGCGTCCGGCACGCCCCTGGTCATCCTCGGCGAGGTGGTCCTCCAGGTGAGCTTCGAGCTCGTCGCGCGGCCCGGCACCGCGCTCGCCGACGTCCGCTCGGTGTCCGCCCACTCGCACGGCCTCGCGCAGTGCCGCCGCTGGCTCGCGTCCACGCTGCCGGGCGCGGTCCAGATCGCGTCGTCCTCGAACGCCGCCGCCGCGGGCGAGCTCGCCGCGGGCGACGCGCCCTTCGACGCCGCGCTCGCGCCGCCCGGCCTGGGGGCGCGCCTCGGCCTCGAGGTGCTCGTGGCCGGCGTCGCGGACAACCCCCATGCCGCCACGCGCTTCGTCAAGGTGGGCCGCCCGGCGGCCGTCCCGGCCGCGACGGGGGCGGACAAGACCACGCTCGTGGTGCACCTGCCCGACGACCGTGCGGGCGCCCTGCTGTCGATGCTCGAGCAGTTCGCGGCCCGCGGGGTCAACCTCGCGCGCATCGAGAGCCGCCCGCGCGGCGACCGCCCCGGCGAGTACGCGTTCTCCATCGATGCGCTGGGCCACATCGACGAGCCCCGCATGGCCGAGGCGCTCGTGGGGCTGCGCCGCACCAACCCCGTCGTGACCTTCCTGGGCTCGTACCCGGCCGCGTCCGGCTACCCGACCCCCGTCGCGCCCGGCACCTCCGAGGAGGACTTCGCCGACGCGCGCGCCTGGGTCGCCGGCCTGCGGTCCGGCCGCCACTGACGCGCGGCGCGCACACGGGCGGCCGCGCGCGCCCGGCCGCTCAACAGTGAGCATCCTCCCTGGAAAAGATGGATTCTTCGGGGTGATCCCTCACGCCTGGCGGTGAGCCCCGCCGGTGTCGGCGGCCTCGCCGGCCACGTCCTCCATCAGCTCGGCCTCGAGGCCGTGCGCCTCCACCTCCGCGTCGAGCGTCTCCTCGGCGTCGCGGGCGTTCGCGCGGGCGGTGGCCGCGTTCGCCGGGACGCGCAGCACCAGCGCGCCCGGGTCCACCTCGGCCCGGATGCGGGTCGCACGGCCCAGCGACTCGCCGTCGACCTGCACCTTCTGCGCCTCGGTGACCCGGATCTCGACGGTCTCGCCGCGCACGTGGTCGATCCGTGACGTCCGCCAGACGCGCTGATGCCACGGCTCGCGGATCCCGGCGCCCTGCGCGACCACCGTGCCGAACAGCTCGGTCCAGCCGACGATCCCGCCGCGCGCGTCCAGCGTGGCGATGTCGATACGGCCGTCGTCGAAGCTCGCGTCGGGGATGAGCTGGATGCCCGCCGGCAGGCGTCCGACGTTCGCGATGAGCACCGTGCGCATGCGGCTGGTCTGCGGCTCGCCGTCGTCGACGGTGATGCGCGCCTCCATGCGCTTGCCCAGGTGACGCACGGCCGCGAGGAAGTAGGCGAGCCAGCCCAGGCGCCTCTTGAGGTTGTCGTCCGCGCCGGCGACCATCTCGGCGTCGAGACCCGCGCCGGCGATCACGAGGAAGATGTGGCGCTCGCCCTGCCCGTCGCCGTCGGGAGTGCGCACGAGCGTGAGCCACCCGACGTCGGCGCGTCGCTCCGCGCCGTCGAGCGCGGTGCGCAGCAGCGCCGCGGGGTCGCCCAGCGGCAGGTCGAGGTTGCGCGCGAAGAGGTTCCCCGTGCCCATCGGCAGGATCGCCATCGGCACGCCCGTCCCGGCCACGCCCTCGGCGACCGCGCGCACCGTGCCGTCGCCGCCCACCGCGACCACCAGGTCGGCTCCCGCGGAGATCGCCTCGCGCGTCTGGCCCACGCCCGGGTCCTCCGCGGTCGTGTAGAGCCACATCGGCTGCGGCAGGTAGCGGATCGCGCACGCGCGCAGCGCCTGCTCGCGCAGCTCGCCGATGCCGTCCTTGGTCGGGTTCGCGATGAACGCCACCCGCTCGCGCGCGTCGGAGCGCGCCGTGGCGGCGCCCAGCTCCATGGCGGGCATGGGGGTGATGCGCAGCACCTTGCGCCACCGCCGCGGGACCGCGACGGGGTCGCGGCGGCCGATGTGGCGCGTCACGCTGACCGCGAGGATGAGCGCCGCGAGGGCCAGGACCAGCGCGAACAGCGCGATTGCCGTGGCGGTGCTCATGAGGAGAGCGTACGTCCGCCGTCGATAGACTGGCGGGCATGATCGACCTCAAGCTCCTGCGTACCGACCCCGACGTCGTGAGGGACAGCCAGCGCTCGCGCGGCGACGACCCGGCGGTCGTGGACGAGGTGCTCGCCGCCGACGCCGCCAACCGCGCCGCGCTCAAGGAGTTCGAGGTGGCCCGCGCCGAGCAGAAGGCGATCGGCAAGGACGTCGCCCGCGCGCAGGGCGAGGAGAAGCAGGCGCTGCTCGCCCGCACCAAGGACCTCGCGGCGCGCGTGAAGGAGCTGCAGGCGACGGCCGATGCGGCGTCGGCTCGCGCGGTCGAGCTTGCCCGCTCGCTGGGCAACATCCCCGAGCCGGGCGTCCCCGCGGGCGGCGAGGACGACTTCGCCGTGCTGCGCCACGTGGGCACCCCCCGCGACTTCGCGGCGGAGGGCATCGAGGTCCAGGACCACCTCGCGATCGGCGAGGGCCTCAAGGCGATCGACATGGAGCGCGGTGCGAAGGTCTCCGGCGCGCGCTTCTACTTCCTCACCGGCATCGGCGCGCGCCTCGAGCTCGCGGTCCTCAACGCCGCGATGGACCTCGCCTACCGGCGCGGCTTCAGCCCGATGATCACCCCCACGCTCGTGCGGCCCGACACCATGGCGGGCACCGGCTTCCTCGGCAAGCACGCCGAGGAGATCTACTACCTCGAGCGCGACGACCTCTACCTGGTCGGCACGTCCGAGGTGGCGCTCGCCGGCTACCACGCGGACGAGATCCTCGACCTGACGGACGGCCCGCTCCGCTACGCGGGCTGGAGCGCGTGCTACCGCCGCGAGGCGGGCTCGGCGGGCCGCGACACGCGCGGCATCATCCGCGTCCACCAGTTCCACAAGGTCGAGATGTTCGCGTACGCGCACGCCGAGGACGCGGCCGCCGAGCACGCGCGCTTCCTCTCCATCGAGGAGGAGATGCTCCAGGCGCTCGAGCTGCCGTACCGCGTGATCGACACGGCCGCGGGCGACCTGGGCTCGAGCGCGGCACGCAAGTTCGACTGCGAGGCGTGGCTGCCCAGCCAGGAGCGCTGGATGGAGGTCACGTCGACCTCGAACTGCACCACCTATCAGGCGCGACGCCTCAACACGCGCGAGCGGGCGGAGAGCGGCACGCTCCCCGTGGCGACCATCAACGGCACCATCGGCACCACGCGCTGGATCGTGGCGCTGCTCGAGAACCACCAGCAGGCCGACGGCTCGGTCCACGTGCCGGAGGTGCTGCGCCCGTACCTGGGCGGCGTCGAGGTGCTCGAGCCGGTGCGCTGAGCCCGATGCGCCGCGTTCACCCGTCCGTCACCCTGGCGTGGCCGGCGGGCGTGCGCGCGCGTCGTAGGGTCGAGGCATGAAGCCCAGCGAGATGCGTCCCCCGCTCGGCCCGGACTCGTGGCGGCTGGTGGGCCTCGACATCGACGGCACGCTCATGCACTGGGGCGGGGAGATCTCCGACCCGATCGTCGACGCGGTCGAGCGCGCCCGCATGTGCCGCAACCACGTGGTCCTCGCGACCGGCCGCAACGTCCTCGGCATGCTGCCGGCGGCCCAGCGCCTGGGGATCCGCCGCGGTTGGGCCGTGTGCTCCAACGGCGCCGTCACGGTCAGGCTCAACCCGGCCTCCCCCGGCGGCTACGACATCGTCGAGAAGGTCACCTTCAACCCGCGCGCCGCGCTCGAGCTGGTCCGCGAGGAGCTGCCCGACGCGTTCTACGCGGTCGAGGACCTCGGCGTGGGCTTCCTCGTCAACCGCGAGTTCCCGCACGGCGAGCTCGTCGGCCGCCAGCGCGTGGTCACCGACTTCGACGAGCTCTGCCACGACGAGGCGACCCGCGTGGTCATCCGCGCGCCCGGCGTGGACGTGAGCCACTTCGACGACCTGGTCCACCGCATCGGCCTCAACGAGGTCACCTACGCCGTGGGCTACTCCGCATGGCTCGACCTCACGCCGCCCGGCGTGACGAAGGCCTCCGCGCTCGAGGCGCTGCGCCGCCAGCTGGGCGTCTACCCCGACCACACCGTCGCGGTGGGCGACGGCAACAACGACATCGACATGCTGCGCTGGGCCGGCTGGTCCGCCGCGATGGGGACGGCGCCCGAGCACGTCAAGGCCGCCGCCGACGAGGTCGTCGGATCGGTCGAGGAGGACGGCATCCTCACCGTGCTCGACCGGCTCATCGACCCCGACCGCCTCGCGGTCCTCTGATCGCGCGCGGCGCTCAGCCGACGGTCAGCACGACCTTCCCGAACACCTCGCCCGAGTCCAGGAGACGATGCGCGTCGCCCGCGCGCGCGAGGGGCACCGTCGCGTGCACGACGGGCCGCACGCGGCCGGGCACGAGCGGCCACACCTCCTCGCGCACGCGCGCGACGATCGCGGCCCGCTCCGCGAGAGGACGGGCGCGCAGGGTGGTCGCGAGGACCGACGCCCGCTTGGCCATGAGCATCCCCAGGTCGAGCTCGCCGCGCGCGCCCTTCTGCATGCCGATCACCACGAGCCGCCCGCCGGTCCGCAGCGCCGCGACGTTCGCGCCGAGGTAGGCGGCGCCCACCACGTCGAGGATCACGTCCGCACCGCCCAGCCGCGCCACCTCCTCCTGCCAGCCCGCGCGGTGGTCGAGCGCGATGTCGGCACCCAGCTCCGCGCATCGGGCCGCGCGCTCCGCGCCGCCCGCCGTGGCGATCACGCGCATGCCCCGCGCCTTCGCGATCTGGATCGCGGCGGTGCCCACGCCGCCCGAGCCGCCGTGCACGAGCAACGTCTCGCCCTCGCGCGCGCCCGCGGCGTCGAGGTTCGACACCACGGTGCACGCGGCCTCCACCAGGGACGCCGCCTCGACGTCCGTGAGGCCCCCGGGCACGGGCAGGAGCAGCGACGCGTCCACGACCGCGCGCTCGGCGTAGCCGCCGCCGGGCAGCAGCGCGCAGACGCGGTCGCCGGGGGCGAAGGGGGACGATGCGGGGGCCTCGAGGAGCGTGCCGGCGACCTCGAGCCCGGGCCAGTCGGGAGCCCCCGGCGGGGACGGATAGCGGCCCTGGCGCTGCAGGATGTCCGCCCGGTTGACCCCGCACGCTGTGATCCCGATCACACAGTCATGGGGCCCTGGCGCCTCAATTTCGACATCTACCAGCGAGAACACCTCTGGTCCGCCGGGTGTGGGCACGATCGCGGCTTTCATGAAGTTCCTCGCCTCCCGGCGTCATAGTCGTGCGCCCATATCCTCTCAACAGACATGTCGCATGGATGAAGGCTCATGTTCCTCCAGGTGCGACCGATAACCCAGGGGAACGGCCGCTCCCATCCATGCATAGGGACGCCCCACCTGTGCGGCGGCTCGTGAGGGGAAGGTTTCATGCTCCAGAGGCTCGGCATCCGAGGAAAGCTCCTCGCCGTCGTCATGGTGCCCATTCTCGTCCTCGTGGGATCCGTGGCGTACATCACGCTGACGGCCGCCTCCTCGTACCGCGCCAACTCGAACGCGGAGAAGCTCATCGACGCGCTCGGCGAGGCCCGCGTCACCGAGGCGGACCTGCAGGAGGAGCGCACGGCCGCCCTCAACTACGTGCACCTGGTGCAGAACACGCAGCAGCGTCTCGACGACGCCCGCGCCGAGGTCGCGACGCGTTACGACACCCTCGTGCAGGCGGTCGACCGCGCCGACAGCACCACCGCCGACTCGCTGCTGCGCTTCACGGACCAGCGCCTGGGCGGCTCCGGGGCCGACATGCTCCCCGAGCCGCGCGCGCTGCAGGTGACCGCGCCGGAGACCGACGGCGACTGGCTGGTCATGCCGACCGCCGACGAGGTCGACACGATGGACTCGCAGTACCGCGAGGCCGTCCGCGCGCTCGACACCCTCTCGAGCGATGCCCCGGACGAGCTCAACCTCGCCATCCCGTTCGCCGCCCTGTCCTACGCGGTGCAGCAGGAGGCGGACTACGCGCACATGCTGTTCGCCGACACTCAGGCGTACCACGACACCCTCGAGGCCACGTTCCCCAAGGTGGACCAGGGGCTCGACCGCATCGCCGCGGCCGCCGCGGCGGTCGACCCGACCGAGGAGAACCAGGCCGCGCTGGCCGCCGTCGCCGCCGGCCACGAGCTGCGCGACTCGCTCCCGCAGATCCGTGCGGGCATCCGCAGCGCCCAGGTGTCGACCTCGCGCATCACGAACTACTACACCGAGGTCATCGACACGTTCGTGGGCGCCGCCGACGACATCGCGCTCGCCGTGCCCGACCGCAGCATCGTCGCGACGCTGCAGGCCTACGCGGCGCTCGACACGCTCGTCGAGCGCATCCGCTACGAGGGCGACGTCTTCAACCGCCTCATCCGCACCGGCTCGTTCACCACCGGTGAGGTCGCCCAGTCCCGCACGCTCGTGGAGCGGACGCGCCTCGCGCTCGAGGACGCCCAGGGCACCGGCTCGGGCCTGCGCCCCGCGATCGTGGTGCCCTCGCTCAGCGAGGCGGGCACCACCTCCGGCGCCTCGTTCACCTCGATCCAGGACAACCTGCTCACCGGTCTCGACGCGACCCTGACCAGCGCGCAGTCCGCGGACTGGCCGGGCAAGGTCCAGTCGGAGCTCGACCAGTACACGCCGCTGCGCGACCAGGCGTGGGACCGCACCACGAGCGCGATCACCACGAACACCCGCAACTCGCTCAGCGCGACCTACCTCACGCTCCTCGTCGCCATCGGCGCCGTCGTCGGCTCGCTCCTCATCGCGTTCGCGATCTCGCGCAGCATCGTCAACCCGCTGCGCCGCCTCACCACGACGGCGACCGCGGTCCGCGAGGAGCTGCCCCGCCTCGTGGAGCGCGTCGCGCAGCCCGGCGAGGACGTCGACATCTCCGAGGTGCAGATCAGCGTCGAGTCGCAGGACGAGATCGGCCGCCTCGCCGACGCGTTCAACGGCGTCAACGCCGCCACGCTCGAGATCGCGCGCGAGCAGGCCGCCCTCCGCGGCTCGATCTCCGAGATGTTCGTCAACGTCGCGCGCCGCGACCAGGTCCTCCTCAACCGCCAGCTCGCCAGCATCGACGAGATGGAGCGCACCGAGGACGACCCGAACCGCCTCACGAGGCTGTTCGCGCTCGACCACCTGGCCACGCGCATGCGCCGCAACTCGGAGTCGCTGCTCGTGCTCGCCGGCATCGACACCGGCCGCCGCCTGCGCCGCGCGATGCCGCTGTCCGACGTGGTCCGCACCGCATCGTCCGAGATCGAGCTGTACGAGCGCGTCGACCTCGACCTCGTGGTCGACCCGGCGATGCTCGGCCACCAGGCCCTCACCGCCGCGCACCTGTTCGCGGAGCTGCTCGAGAACGCCACCGTGTTCTCCGACCCCGGCTCGCGCGTGGTGGTCCGCACGGGCCGCACCGTCGACGGGTTCACCGTCGAGGTGATCGACACCGGCATCGGCATGACCGAGGCCGAGCTCGTCGAGGCCAACGCCCGCGTCCAGTCCTCCGCCGCCTCCGAGATCCTGGGCGCGCAGCGCCTCGGCCTCTTCGTGGTCGGCCGCATCGCCCGGCGCCTCGGCGCGCAGGTGGCGATCGCGTCGCTCGAGGGACGCGGCACGGTCGCGACGGTGCTGCTGCCGTCCGCGCTGTTCGAGTCCGCCGAGCTCCCCGAGCCCGTGAGCCGCCCCGCCGCGCTGCCGCCCGCCGAGGCGTACGCGCCGGCCGCCGTGGTCGAGGGCGCGAGCCTGTCCGGCCGCACCGAGGAGCCCGAGGTTTCCGCGGCCGTCGACGACGACGACTCGATCCCGCTGCCCGCGGGCCTCGAGGCGCTCATCGCGGCCGACGCCGCCGCCGCGCCGGTCGCCGAGCCCGTCTCGGGCGTCGAGCTCACCGCGGGGACCGCGACGTCGGGCCTGCCGACGCGTCGTCGCCGCGAGGCCGTCGCCGAGGAGGCGCCCGCCGAGCAGCAGAACGTCATCGGCCTGCCGGTCCGCGCGACCGCGGACCAGCTGAACGCGCTCGACGCCGAGGCCTCCGCCTTCACGCCGACCGTGCCGGCGGCCGAGGTGGCGCCGCAGACGCCCGAGGAGCGCTCCTCGATGTTCCGCGGCTTCCGCTCGCGCCGCGATGCGGCCCCCGAGGCGCCCGCGCCCGCCGAGGCCCTTCCCGAGGCGCTGCCGCCGATCATGGCCGACGCGCTCGGCGAGCCCGCCTTCACGGTGCCCGCGCTGGAGGACGATGCGGACCTGCCCGTCGCGTTCGAGCCCGCCGAGGACGTGGCCGAGGCCGCGCCGGCGGTCGAGACCGAGGCCGCGCCTGCCGCCGAGACCATGGCGCAGGACGCCGCGCCCGAGGAGCCGGCCCTGCCGCGCCGCTCGGTCGGTGGCGCGTTCGCCGCGTTCGAGTCGATGCGTCGCGCGACCAGCGGCGCCGCGCCCGCCGAGCCCGTCGCGCCGTCGCTGCCGGCCCCGATCGAGGAGGTCGAGCCGGTCGTCGCCGCGGTCGAGCCCGTCGTCGAGGAGCCCGCGGCCCCGGCGCTGCCGAGCTTCTCGGTGCCCAAGCTCGCGACCACCGAGATCCCTGTGGTGCCGGCCGCGCAGTCGCCGTTCGCCCGCTCGCCGTACGGGGCTGCCTTCGGCGCCCCCGCCGCGGCGGAGGTCACGCCGGAGCCGGCGCCCGAGCCCGTCGCGGCCGAGGCGCTCGCCGAGCCCGTCGTCGCCATCCCCGACACGCTGCCGCTGCCCGCGCTCGACGTCGAGGTCGAGGAGACCCTCGCGATCCCCGCGCTCGAGGCGGACGAGGACGCCCCCGCCGTCGCGGACGCGGCCGCCGAGGAGGCCCCCGCCCCGATGCCGTGGGCCCAGGTCTCCACGCCCCCGGCCCCGGCGCCCGACGTCGCCCCCTGGGCGGCGACGCTGACGCCGCCGTGGTCGTCGGCCCCCGTCGAGGACGAGCCGGTCGATGCCCCTGTTGTCGATGCCGCATCGGAGCCCGAGCCCCAGGACGTCGTCCCGGCGCTCGCGCCCGCGGCGTTCGTCGTGGCCGAGCCGACGCTCGAGCCCGACCCCGTGGTCGCGCCCGCCCTGGAGCTCGAGCCCGAGCTCGAGCCGGCCGCGGAGGCTACGCCGGAGCCGGAGCCGGAGCCGGAGCCGGAGCCCGCGGCCTCCGCGCCGTGGATGGACGCCGCGGCGTTCGCCACCGCGGCCGCCGCGCACGACTACGCCGCCGAGCCGGTCGTGGAGGGTGCGGGCGTCACCGACGTCGCGCTCGACGACCAGTTCGCGTACGGCGGCTCCGCCCACCCGAGCATGGACGACATCATCGCCCAGGCGTCGGGCGAGGAGGCCGGCCGCGCCGGCTTCTTCGGCCGCCTGTTCGGTCGCGGCCGTCACGACGACGCCTCCGCTCCCGCGCCGAAGCTGCCGACGCGTGCGCCGTTCTCGCTGCCCGCCGAGGAGCAGGCGGCGTTCACCCCGGGCACCTTCGCGCCGGCGGTCCCCACCGCCGACGCCCCGGCACCCGTCGCGGCGTTCGAGCCTCAGGCGTTCGACCCGGCCCCCGCGCCGGCGCAGCCCGAGCCCGCCCCCGCATCGTTCACGCCCGCGCCCACCTCGTTCGCCCCGGAGCCGGCGACGGCTCCCGAGCCCGAGGCGTTCCCCACGGCCTTCGCGCCCGCGCCGGCCGAGCCCGCGTTCTCGCCCGAGCAGCTCGCGGAGCCGTCCGGGTGGGAGGCCGCGGGCGCGGATGCGCTGGCGGCAGCGACCACCGAGGTCGCCGCGCAGTCCTACCAGCCGGTGATCGACACCGAGCACACGTCGGGTCGCGGCGACGGGGACGCGGAGGCCGACCTCGCGCGGGCCGCGTTCTCCGAGCTCAGCTCGCTGTCGGAGTTCCGCCCGAAGGTCGAGAAGACCAAGGCCGGCCTCCAGAAGCGCCGCCCGGTCGCGCAGCCGCCCGTCGAGGTCACCCCCATCGAGGACGAGGTCACCCTGTCCCCGAAGGAGCGCGACGCCGACGCCGTCCGGAGCCGCTTCAGCAGCTTCTACTCGGGCACCCAGCGCGCCCGCACCGACGTCGCGGAGCTCGAGCTCAGCTCGACCCCCGAGCACGCGAGCGAGTAGCACCATGACCATCACCGTCACCCCCCGGGCCGTCCGGCCCCGCACCACCCTCAGCACCACCCTCAAGGAGCAGATGTGACCGCCCTCAGCACCGAGGCCACCAATTTCGGGTGGCTCCTGGACAACTTCGTCGAGTCCGTGCCCGGCACGCGCCACACGCTGGTGGTGAGCGCCGACGGCCTCCTCATGGCGATGTCGAAGAACCTCGACCGCACCGAGGGCGACACGCTCGCCGCGATCGTGGCCGGCATGTCCAGCCTCACGCGCGGCGCCGCCCGCCAGCTCAACGCCGGCGAGGTGCGCCAGTCGATCGTCGAGATGGACGAGCTGTTCCTGTTCCTCATGAGCGTGTCCAACGGCTCGGTGCTCGCCGTCGCCGCGGACTCGACCTGCGACGTGGGCCTCGTCGGCTACGAGATGACGCTGCTCGTGTCGCGCTTCGAGAACGCCCTGACGCCGCAGCTCATCACCGAGATGCGCCAGAACCTGCCCACGAACGGCCAGACCCGGTTCTGACATGACGGATGCCACGATGCCGCACGACGGCGAGGAGGAGGCCTACACCGTCCGGCCCTACGCCGTGACGGGCGGGCGGGTGAGCGCCGCGAGCGCCACCGTGCCCATGGAGGCCCTGGTCGAGGCGACCGTCGACTCCCAGGCTTTGACGGGGCTCACCCCGGAGAAGAAGAAGATCCTGCAGCTCGCTACAGGTCAGTACCAGTCCGTGGCCGAGCTCTCGGCCCACACCCGGCTTCCGCTGGGTGTGGTCCGGGTGCTGGTGACGGACCTTGCCGAAGTCAACTATCTGAAGATCCACGTAGGCGGCACCGCCGACGACGCGACCACGCACGATGCGTCCGGCGGCCTGTCCCTCAGTCTCCTGGAGAGTGTCCTCGATGGCATCGCAGCCCTCTAACGCGGCCGTCGCCGCGCCGGCGGCCACCACCGCGCCCACCGTCGTCAAGATCGTCATCGCGGGCGGCTTCGCCGTCGGCAAGACGACCTTCATCGGCTCGATCTCCGACATCGACCCGCTCAACACCGAGGCCGCGATGACCGAGCACTCGGTCGGCGTGGACGACGCGGGCGGCGTCACGGACCGCAAGACCACCACCACCGTCGCCATGGACTTCGGCCGCATCGCGCTGCCGGGCTCGCTGTGGCTCTACCTGTTCGGCACGCCGGGCCAGGACCGCTTCCTCTTCATGTGGGACGACCTGGTGCGCGGCGCGATCGGCGCGGTCGTGCTCGTCGACACCGAGCGTCTCGACCAGTGCTTCCCGGCCGTCGACTACTTCGAGGGCCGCGGCATCCCGTTCGTCGTGTGCGTCAACTGCTTCGACGGCGTGGCCCGCCACACCCTCGAGGACGTCCGCGAGGCGCTCGGCCTCTCGGACGAGACCCCGATCATGTACACGGACGCCCGCGAGAAGGCCGCCACCAAGCAGGCGCTCATCGCCGTCGTCCAGCTGGCGATGCGCCGCATCCGCGGCCGCTGACCGCCGCACCATCTGCTGAGGCAGGGAGAGCCCCCGCACGCCGGGGGCTCTCCCATGTCCGGGGCGGCCCGGCCGTGCCCCTCCCGGGTGCCGGTCGCGCGCGGCGCTACCCTTCTACAGTGATCTACGTCGACGGCACCGCCCTGTGCAGGTTCCTGCCGGGCGTGCGGTACTTCGACGAGTTCAACGACTTCGCGGTCCCGCGCATCCCGGAGCTCGCCACCACGCAGCTCGGCTTCACCGAGCTCCGCCAGGCCGCCGAGCTCTATCCGCGCGAGCAGAAGTCGAAGGCCTTCGACGTGGTGGAGATGGTGCGCGGCTCCATCCCCGTGATCCGCTTCTCCGAGCACAACGTCGAGGTCTCGACCCACGCGGTCGCCGTGCTCAAGCCGTTCGCCGCGCTGCACCTGGGCGCCGCGGTCGCGCACCCGCAGATCCACGCGATCCTCACCTACGACGCCGAGCTCGCGCGGGCCGCCGAGCTGTACGAGCTCCAGGTGCTGAGCCCGGGACTCGCGCCGGGCTGGCACAATACAGTCGGCGCGTGACCGGCTCGGCCGCCCGCGTCGAGGAGAGTTGACCGAGCGGCCGAAGGTGACGGTCTTGAAAACCGTTGAGGCGTAACCCGTCTCCGTGGGTTCGAATCCCACACTCTCCGCCTCGCGACGGGTTTTGCCCCCGTCGCCATACGCCCGCTATCCTGGGGCACGCCTGGAGACGTCGCATAGTCAGGTCTAGTGCGCGGTCCTGCTAAGACCGTGAGGGTTAACCCCCTCCGTGGGTTCAAATCCCACCGTCTCCGCTCCGAGCAGGCCCCGTCGCGTGAGCGGCGGGGCCTGTCGCATTCGTGCGGCGCGGGACGATGCGCCGGGCGCGCCTCAGGCGGCGGGCACCCCGGCGCGGTACCAGGCCACGGTCGCGGCGAGGCCCTCGTCGAGCGGTGTCGAGGCGCTCCAGCCGAGCACCTCGTGGGCCTTGGTGACGTCGAGGCGGCGCTGGCGCGGCGGGCCGGTGCGGACGCCGCGGAACGCGGGCTCCCGAGCGACGCCGTCGTACGCGAGGCTGACGCGCTCCGCCACGTCGCGCACCGAGTTGAGGGTCGCGTTGCCGAAGTTGAATGCGCCCGGCTCCCCGCCCGCCGCGAGGTGCTCGGCGGCGCTCATGTAGGCGCGCGCCATGTCGCCCACGTAGAGGAAGTCCAGGCGGGTCGAGCCGTCGTCGCGCTCGCCGAAGTCGTACGAGTCGCCGGCGGCGAGCTGCGCGAGCGCGCGGGGCACGAGCCGGGAGGCGTGGCGGTCGCCGGGGCCGTAGGTGTTCATGAAGCGGCACGAGGCGTGCGGGATGCCGAACGTGTTGCCGTAGCCGCGCACGATCATCTCGGCCGCCATCTTCGAGGGGCCGTAGAGGTTGGTCGCGAGGCGCGGCTCGCGGGTCTCCGGGATCGGCTCCGGGTCGAAGCTGTCCCCGTAGTACGCCCCGCTGGAGGCGAACACGAAGACGGGGTGGTTGCCGGCGACGCGGCAGGCCTCGAGCACCATCGTGGTCGCGCGCACGTTGTCGTCCACCACCGACGCGGGCTTGCTGAGGCTGTTCATGATGATGGGGTCCGCCGCGAGGTGGAGCACCACGCCGAAGGGCCCGTGCGCGAACGCGGCCTCGAGCGTCTCGGGCTCGCGCAGGTCGCCCTGGACGAAGGTGATCGCGTCGTCGACGCCCATGTCCTCGAGCGGCTTGCCGGGGATCGCGTCGCGATCCACCACGGTCACGCGCGCTCCGCGCTCGACGAGCTCGGCCACGAGGTGGCTGCCGCCGAACCCGGCGCCCCCCGTCACCAGGCACGCCATCCCGTCCCACATGTCGGCCATCTCAGCTCCCCCCTCGAGATCCCCCCACGGCCCGACGGTCGCACCGCGAGCGGCGCCTGGACGCCGCCACGGCCGCGGCCGGTCCCCTGATGATGCCCGCGAAGGGGATTCCAAGGGAAGGGGTTCGGGATGAAATAGGCGAAATGCGAGGGATATCATCGTCAGGCCGGTGCCAGCGAGGGGCCCAGGAGCGGCGAGTGTGCAGAAGTGCTCCCGGAACCCTGTATAGTTGTGTCTCGGCCCGCGAGGGTCACGCGCCCGTAGCTCAACGGATAGAGCATCTGACTACGGATCAGAAGGTTGGGGGTTCGAATCCCTCCGGGCGCGCCAGATGCGAAGGCCGGACCGTATGGTCCGGCCTTCTTCGCGTCTCCGGGGGCGTCGCCGTCGCGCGGCCGCCCCACCGGTAGGGTCGGCCCGTGACCATGGGGGACAGCGGTGCGGCGCGGCGCCGCCGAGGCGTGACGCTGGAGGCCGTCGCCGAGCGCGCCGGCGTCTCGATCAAGACCGCCTCGAACGCGGTGAACGGCACGGGGCGCATGTCGCCCGAGACCCGGGCGCGCGTGCTGGCCGTCGTCGACGCGCTCGGCTACAAGGTCAACGTCGCGGCCCGCAACCTCATGCGCGGTCGCACCGGCGCCGTCACGCTGGCGGTGCCGCGGCTCAAGCATGCCTATCTCGCGCACCTCGCCGATGCGGTCATCGAGGAGGCGCACGCGCGGGCCCTCGAGCTCTACGTGACCATCTATCCGGAGCTCGCCGAGGGCGGCGCCGCCAGCTTCCTGCGGCAGTTCAACCCCCGTCTCAGCGACGGGCTGCTCCTGTCCCTGCCCGAGGACGAGGCGCTCACCGCCGAGGCGCTCGACGTGGACTTCCCCCTCGTGTGCCTCGGGTCCCGCCCCACGTATGGGCGCGCCGACCGGGTCACCACGCACGACGTGACCGACGCGCGCACCGCGGCCGAGTTCCTCTACGCGCGCGGCGTCACCTCGCTCGCCGTGGTGGGCGCCTACGTGCCCTACGACCGTACCGCGATCGCCGCGGCGTCGGAGGGCAACGCCGCGCAACGCCTGCGGGGCGTGCTCGAGGCCGCCGTCGCGGCGGGCCGGCCGCTCGACCCCCACCTGGTCGGCGTGAGCGGCTTCGACTGGACCATCGGCGGCGGCTTCCGCACCACGCGCGCGCTGCTCGCGACCGGCATCCCGTTCGACGGGCTCGTGTGCCTCAACGACGGGCTCGCGATCGGCGCGATCTCCGCGCTACGCGAGAGCGGCAGGCGGGTGCCCGAGGACGTCCAGGTGATCGGCTTCGACAACATCGAGGAGTCGGCGTTCCTGGTCCCGCCGCTCACCACGATGGACTCGCGTATCGACTGGATCGCCCCCACGGCGCTGGACCGCCTGATCGCCCGCATCGACCAGTCGGCCGAGCCTCCCGCCGAGCTGCTCGCGCAGTCGAGCGTGATCGAGCGCGGCACGACGCGCTGAGCGGTTCCCCTTGCGGTGCCTCGGCACGCGCGCTAGCGTCGCGGTGGTACAGCGCTGTACCACGAGGATGACTGCAACGACGGAGACCACCTTGATCCAGACGCCGGCAACGGCCGTGAGGCCACGCACCGTGGCGCTCGCCGCCCTTCTGACAGCACTGCTCGTCGCGTTCGGGCTGGTGCCCGCCGCCCAGGCCGCGCAGACCACGACCACCACCGTGTCGTACACGGACACCACGACCACCCAGGGCACCCCGTGGAAGACCTGGTACCAGGGGGAGTGGGCGAGCAACAGCACCCACGCATGGGCCACCGCGGGCGCGACGCTCGAGATCGCGTTCACCGGCGAGTCCTTCGTCATGTACGGGCGCAGGTCCACGACCAACGGCACCGCCGACGTGTATGTCGACGACGTCAAGGTCGGCACCGCCAACTACAACGGCGCGAAGTCGGCCACCATCGAGATCTTCAGCTACGGCGGCCTCGCGCAGGGCGACCACGTGCTGCGACTCGTGCCCATCGGATGGGTCAACCACGCGAGCGTGGTGTTCACCACCACGGTGCCCGCGGACGAGCGTGCCCCGCTCGCCGCGACGATCGCGCGCTACGCCGACCTCGCCGAGGCCGACCACACCGCCTCGAGCTGGGCCCCCTTCGCCCAGGCGCGGGCCGCCGCGCGGGCCGCCTACGACGACCCCGCCGCCGCATCGTCCACCCTCACCGCCGCGCGCACCGCCCTCGAGGCCGCGGCCACGGGCCTCGTGCAGGTCTCGGGCCTGCGGGACCTCCTCACGCGGTACGCGAGCTACGTGCCCACCGACTACACGGCCGACACCTGGACCCCGTTCGCGGGGGCCGTCACGGCGGCGAACGGGGTCGTCGAGGACCCGGCCGCGACCACCCCGGCGGTCGTCGCCGCCAAGAACGGGCTGCTCGACGCCGCGGGCGCGCTCGTCGCGGTCGCCGACAGCACCGCCGCGACGATCGAGAACAACCGCTTCTGGCTCGACACCGACGGCAACCCGATCTACTCGCAGGGCGGCGGCATCTTCCGCTTCGGCGACACCTACTACTGGTACGGCGTGCGCTACACGGGCGCCGAGCAGTACTACGCGAACCCGTCCAAGACCTACGACGCGACGTTCAAGTCCATCACCGCGTACTCGTCGAAGGACCTGGTGAACTGGACGTTCGAGAACGACATCGCGACCACGGACACCAAGGTCCACATCCCGACGTCCAAGGACGTCTCGGGCACCTACTTCTCCGACATGGAGGACCTGGGCGACTCGGTGTGGATCGGCCGCCTCGGCGTGGTCTACAACGAGAACACCGGCAAGTACGTGCTGCTCACGCAGTTCGAGAACGCCGACCCCAACCGCGTCACCAACGCCGGCGTGCTGTTCCTCAGCGCGGACTCGCCGACGGCCGACTTCACGTACGCCAACCTCCAGACCCACGTCCCCGGCGTCTACGACAACGGCAGCGGGTACAACCAGGGCACCGGCGACCAGACGGTCTTCACCGACGACGACGGCTCCGACTACCTGGTGTTCTCCTACCGCAGCGGCCGCGGCCGCACCTACGTCGCCAAGATCAGCGACGCCGACTCGCTGTCCGTCGAGAAGGCCGTCCAGGTCTACGCCGGCGCCGGCCGCGAGGGCAACGCGATGTTCAAGCTCGACGGCCGGTACTACATCGCGAGCTCCGACCTCCACGGCTGGAACACCTCGCAGACGTACATCGTCCGCTCGCTCACGTCCGACATCCAGGGCGCGTACTCGAGCATGTACGTGCTGCCCGGCACGGAGATGGACTACAGCCACGTCACCCAGAGCGGCTTCTTCCTCACCGTCCACGGCAGCGAGCAGGACACGGTGATCTACGCGGGCGACCGGTGGGCCGACTTCGCGTGGAACGGCCTCGGCTACAACCAGTGGGTGCCGCTGTCCGGCACGGGCGCGGACGTCACCTTCAACTCGCTCAGCGAGTGGGATCTCGACGCCACCACCGGAGCGTGGGAGGTCGGGTTCGGCAACAACTACGTGCTCAACCCCGACTTCGCGGCCGACCGCATCGCGGTCACCACGGTCACCGGCTGGACGCAGGCCACGGACGCCGGCTCCGGCACCTCGGCCTTCGTGTCGAACGTGTCGCCGGGCGCCGACAAGACCCGCTTCGCGCTGCGCCTGGGGGCCGCCACCCCGTTCGCGGGAGGCGTGTACCAGGACGATGCGGTGCCCGCCGGCGTCTACACGCTCGCCCTGCAGTCCAACCGACCCGCCGCGCTGAGCGAGGCGCAGGTCGTCGTCACGGGCGCCGATGGGGTCGATCACGTCCTCGACCTGCCCGCGACCACGGGCTGGTCCGCCGCGTCGCTCACCGACATCGTGCTCCCCGCGGGCACGACGCGGGTGACGGTGAGGGCGGTCGGCGACGGCGGCGCGTACCTCGCGGTCGACGCGCTGTCGCTGCGCCGCCAGCACGTCGACGCGTCCGCGCTCCAGGCCGCGTACGACGAGGCCGCCGCGCTCGCCGAGGCGGACTTCGCCTCGACCGGGTGGGACCCGTTCGCCGGCGCGCGCGACGAGGCGGCCGCCGTCCTGGGCACCGTCAGCACGCAGGCCCGGATCGACGCCGCGCTCGCGGACCTGGACGCGGCCCGCGACGCGCTGAACCCAGCGCTCCGGTCCGTCACCGTCGAGGCGGCGACGACGCTGCTCCCCGTCGGCGCGACCCTCGCGGACGCGGGGCTCGCGGTCACCGGCACGTTCGCCGACGGGTCGAGCCGGGAGCTCGCCCCCGACGAGTACGTGGTCACCGGCTTCGACTCATCCGCCCCCGGCACCCTCACGGTCTCCGTGACCGCCGTCGACGGGCTCGTCCCCTCCGGCGCGGATGCGGTGCGGGCCACCGTGGCGCTCGAGGTGCTCGTGCCGTGGACCGCGGCCGCGACCTTCGTCGAGGGTGACGCCGTGCTCTACGACGGCACCCGGTGGGTCGCCTCGTGGTGGACCAAGGGCCAGACCCCCGGCGCGACCTACGGCCCCTGGCAGCAGGTCGTCACGGGCGCCGACGGCGTCGCGGTGTGGACCTCCACCCGCATCTTCACCGCGGGCGACGTCGTCACCTACGACGGTGCCACCTACCGCGCGAAGTGGTGGACGCGCGGCCAGACCCCGGGCGCGAAGAACGGCCCGTGGGAGCTGATCGGCTGACCCCGATCCTTCCGGAGAGGGGCACGGCGGCCGCGGCGCAGTCCGCGGCCGTCGTGCCTTCCGCACGGCGTGACACCATGGCCGGGTGAGCGAGCATCGACCGCACGACCCGGCCCTCGACGCCGCGCGCTACCGGTCGCATCGCGCGGACGCGTCGGACGCGGGGGAGCAGGGCCCCGACATCGCGCGCCTCACGGATAAGCGGCTGGCCGGCGAGGCGGACGAGCCGCTCGCCGCGCGGCGTCGCCGCGACCGGATCGACACCCAGCACCTGTGGGTCGAGCGCCAGATCGTCGAGGCGCAGCGCCGCGGCGACTTCGACGACCTCCCGCTCGCGGGCAAGCCCATCCCCGGCTTGTCGAGCGGCGACCCCGACTGGTGGACCAAGGCGCTCGTCGAGCGCGAGCGGCTCGACGGCGTCGCGCCCGAGTCGGTGCTCCTGCGCCGCGAGGACGCGGACCTCGATGCGCGCCTCGACGCGCTCGCCGACGAGGCCGCGGTACGCGAGTCCATCGAGGCGTTCAACGCGAGGGTGCTGTCCGCGCGGGCACGCCCGAGCGCGGGTCCTCCGCTCGTCACCGGGCTGCGAGACGCGACCCGCGAGGTGGCCGCCTGGCGCGCCCGCCGGGGACGGTGACGCGTCACCCGAAATTGGCGGGCATTGCGGTGTATTGCCCGCTAATGTGAGGGTTGCATAGGCGAGCACCGTGCCCGCCGCGGAAAGGCACTCCGATGGACTTCTTCTCGAACTTCGTCGACATCCTCCTGTGGTCCCTCTGGTTCTTCATCTGGATCTCGTTCATCTTCCTCGTCATCCGGTTCGTCATCGACGTCTTCCGTGACCCGAACCTCAAGGTCGTCGGCAAGATCCTCTGGACCCTGCTGCTCGTGCTCCTGCCGATCCTCGGCGCCCTGATCTACATCATCGCCCGCGGCCGCGGCATGGCCGAGCGCGATGTGGCCGCCGCGCAGGAGGTGCGCGCCGCCCAGGTCGAGTACACCAAGGGCCTCATGGGCGAGGAGGGTTCCGCCTCCGAGATCAAGGCGGCGAAGGAGCTGCTCGACGCGGGCGCCATCACGCCCGAGGAGTTCGCGGCGCTCAAGGCCAAGGCCCTCGCCTGACCCTCGCGCGCCGCACCTTCACGGCGGCCTGATCCCTCGGGGTCAGGCCGCCGTCGTGTTCCCGTCCTCGTCGAGGACGATGCGGTGGACCTCGTCGTCCGCCACGCTCACGATCGTGATGGCCTCGTCGCGCTCGGCGGGCAGGAGCCGCACCGTGACGGTGCCCGTGGCCTCCGCGAGACAGGCGGACACCGCATCGTCCACCCGCGCCATGGCGTCGCCGCTCGCGAGCCCGGCGCCGCGGTCGTCCAGCAGGGTCACCTCGACGCCGCGGGCGCGCGCGGCGGCGGCGGCGTCCAGGATGGTGGGCGTCGCGAGCCCCCGCCCGCGCACGCCGTCGCGCAGCCGGGCCTCGGCCTCGCGCATGACGGCCCGCTCGCGCTCGTCCAGGGGCACGTCGGTGGCGATGCGGTGGAGCAGCGGCAGCGAGGACGAGGCGACCTCGGCGGCGCGCTGCAGCCGCACCTGGCGGCTCGCCTCGGCGGTGGCGGCGGCCGCCGCGGCGTCGACCGAGCGCTCGGTGAGGTCGTTGATGCGGCGAGCGGTGCGCCTCAGGCTCGTGACGAACAGCGTCGCGACCACGAGCAGGCCCAGCTGGGTGTCGACCATGAGCAGGCCCGCGAGCGCGCCCCGGCCGGTAGTGGCGGCCCACACCATGGTGATCGCGGTCATCGCGCCGGCCGCGGACCATGCCAGCGCGGTCCTGCCGCGGAGGATGAGGATCCACAGCAGCCACGTGTTCGAGCCGAGGTGCCACGATGCGCGGCCCGTGGGGCCCTCGGTCGGCAGGCACCACGAGATCAGCAGGGTCGACGCGACCACCGCGCCGACCACCAGGAGCGAGTCGCGCATCGGGAACGGATCCGGATGCGGTCGCGCGAGGAGCACGCCCGCGCCGCTGACGACGACCGCGGCGACGTAGGCGGGCCACTGGACGCTGAGCGTGTGGATCGTCGCCACGGTGAAGACCACGTTGGTGACGATGAACACGCCGAGGATGAGGCTCGCGCCCTCGGACCTAAGCGCGAGCAGCCGGCTGACGTCGACGGTGCGCGACGCCTGCGGCGGGGCCTGGGTGCCGAGGCTCATGCGCGCCTCCACGCGAGGGTGACCGTGGTGCCGGAGCCGGGCGCCGACGTGACGTCCGCGTCGCCGCCCTGGACGGTGCGCATGCGCTCGAGGATGCTCACGCGGATGCCCAGCCGCCGCTGGGGGATGCGGGTGGGGGAGAATCCGGAGCCCGAGTCGGCGATCACCACGCGGGCGGCGCCGCCGTCGACGTCGCACTCGACGCGCGGCGCGCTGTCGGGGCCGCCGTGGCGGAAGGCGTTGCGCAGCGCCTCGGCGGTCGCCTCCGCGAACGCGGCGACCACGCCGGCGGGCAGCGCACCGTCGCCGTCGACCGCGTAGCGCACGGGCACCGCGGGGTCGAGGGCCGCCGCCGTCGAGCGGATCACGGCGACGAACTCCTCGGGGTCGTAGTCGCGGCTCTCGGTGCGCCCGCTCACGAGCGACTCGACGCTCGCGATGGCGCGATCGGCCTGCTCCGCGAGGCTCGCGGGAGGCGACGGCCGCGACGCCGCGAGCAGCACGGACATCACGTCGTCGTGCACGATCGCGTTGATGCGGGTCTGCTCCGCCTCGCGCGTGCGCCTGCTCGCCTCGAGCGCCGCCTGCTCGCGCGCGTGGGCGGCGGCCGCGTCCTGCCGGTCGCCGGCCCCGATGAGGGCGATCGAGATGCCGCACAGGATGAGGCAGAAGATGATCGCGCCGAGCCCGTCGAGCGTCGCCGGGAGCGCCGAGTCCTCGCGCACCTGGATCTGGATGATCGCGACGAGCGGTCCCTGGATGAGCGGGTAGACCCAGCCGATCACGTGCGGCCAGGCGACGGCCGCGGCGGTCGCGTGGATCGCGTTGATGCCCTGGATCCACGGCGTCGCGTCGTCCGCGAGATACCTGTCGACCATCATCGACGGCCATAGCAGCTGCACGGCGATGAACACCATCGACGTGGTCCCCGCGACCAGCAGCAGCGCCCGGATCGGCAGGATGCGCGCGAGGATGATGTAGGACGCGGGGATCCCCACGCCCACGACCACTGTGACGACCCCGAAGGGCGCGCGGAGCTGGTCGATCTGCGCGAGGAAGCCGCTGGGGCCCGTGGCGAGCAGCGCGGCGAAGATGAGGGCGCCGATGCCGTCGGCGAGCAGGAGGGTGCGCTGGAGGCGTTCTCGCGCCGGCCTCGCGGCAGCGTTCACTGAGGTCCCTCGAGCAGGCCGTCCTCGAGCGCGCGCTTGTACAGGTCGACGCGAGACTGGGCGGGGCGGCCCGCATCGGCGTACTTGCGGCGGATGCGGCTCACGTAGTCCGCGACGGTCTCGCGCGACACCCCGAGGTGCCGGGCGACGGAGTAGGCGGTGAGCCCCGAGGCGTAGAGCGAGAGGATCTCGCGCTCGCGCGCGCTCAGGCGCGCGTCGGCGAGCGAGTCGTCCGAGTCGATCGCGGCGGCCCAGTCCGTGCCGAAGACCTCCTGGCCGGCGGCGGCCGTGCGGATCGCGTCGAGCAGCAGCTCGGGCTCCGAGGACTTGCGGATGAGCCCCAGCGCGCCCGCGCGCGCGGCGGACTGGATGAGGCGCCGGTCCTCGCCCCCGGTGTAGATGAGCACCTCGGCGCCCATCGCGTGGATCGCGGCGATGTTGGCCTCGGGCGTCGAGCCGTCCGCGAGCCGCAGGTCGAGTACCACGAGATCGAGCGGCCGGCCCAGGCCCGGCAGCGCGTCCACGCTCTCGACGAGGCCCGCCAGCTCGAGGTCGGGGGTGCCCTCCACGAGGTCCCGGAAGCCCAGCGCGATCAGGGCGTGATCCTCCACGAGCGCGATGACCCGACGCTCCTTCGCGACCGTCATGGCAGGCCCCCTTTCCTCCTTGGCACTCTAGTGGACGAGACGGCGTCCGGCCTGGCACCGATGCCTGTCGGGGGCGTTGCCCCCATAAGTGGGGGCTTGCCCGCGAACCCCCTGCACGAGACGCTCTTCCCGAGGTTCACGTGGGAGGTGGAGAGGGGTTCGAGCAGTGAGCTGGTCGACCGAGTCTCTCGCTCTTGTCGCCACGGGGGGAATGCTTGCTCTCGTCGTCATCACCTCTCTTCACCCCCGCGTGGCCCTGAGCGCCGGCTCGAGGACCATCTTCCTCGTCGGTGCCGTCTTCTTCATCGGCTTCGCGCTGCTGACGGAGTACGTGTTCCACGTCGACGTGCCGCCCGTGGTGCTCGTCCTGCCCCTCGTGCCGCTGGCGATCATCGCCGTCATCGTGCGCCGCCTGGTCCACGACGCACGGCATCCGCTCGAGCCTGTGCCGTCCGTCGCGACCGCCTACCGCACCGACCCGGCGCCCGCGCCGTTCGGGGCCGCCGGCGCCGGGGCCGCGCGCCTGCTCGCCGCGAGCCCGTACGCCACCGGCATCGAGCTGTCGGAGCTCGCCTATGCGCACCCGGAGCTGCGCCCCGCGATCGCCGCGAACCCTGCGACCCCCGCGAACCTCCTGCAGTGGCTCACCGAGCAGGGCGAGCCGGCCGTGCTCGCGGCCATCTCGGCGCGCGGCCGCCTGCTCGGCTGACCGCCTCGCCGCTCGGCTGACCGTCTCGCCTGCTCGGCCGACCGTCTCGGCTCAGGCCTCCGCGATGTCCACGACCACGGGCACGTGGTCCGAGGCGCCCTTGCCCTTGCGCTCGTCGCGCACGATGGTCACGCCCGTCGCGCGCTCGGCGAGCGGCGCGGACGCGTACACGAAGTCGATCCGCATGCCCTCGCCCTTGGGGAAGCGCAGCGCCTTGTAGTCCCAGAACGTGTAGGTGCGCTCGTCGGGGATGAAGCGGCGCGACAGCTCGGTGTAGCCGGCGTCCTCGAACGCGTGGAACGCCGCGCGCGCCTCGGGGGTCACGTGCGTGACCGCCTCGGAGTCCTCCTCCGACCAGATGTCGGTGGGCAGCGGCGCGACGTTGAAGTCGCCCACGAGCGCGGTAGGCCCATCGGCCCACGTCGCGGCGGCGTCCTTGAGGCGTGCGAGGAAGTCCAGCTTGTACGCGTAGTGCGGGTCCGCGAGGCCGCGGCCGTTGGGCACGTAGAGGCTCCACACGCGCACGCCGCCCGCGGTCGCCCCGAGCGCGCGCGCCTCGAGGGCGGGCTCGCCCGTCTTGGCGAAGCCCGGCTGCAGCGGGAACTCCGTCTCCACGTCGGTCAGGCCCACGCGGGACGCGATCGCGACGCCGTTCCACTGGTTGAGGCCGTGGATCGCGAGCTCGTAGCCCGCCGCCTCGAAGGCCTCGCGCGGGAACTGCTCGGGCTTGCACTTGATCTCCTGCATCGCGAGGACGTCGGTGCCGGAGCGGTCGAGCCAGTCGACCACACGGTCGACGCGGGCACGGATGGAGTTCACGTTCCAGGTGGCGAGGCGCATCCCCCCAAACTACCGGTGGACGATGCGCGGGTAGCCTTCCGTCATGGCGATCGCACTGGTGACGGGGGCCTCCGCGGGGCTCGGCGAGGAGTTCGCGTGGCAGCTCGCCACCGCGGGCCACGACGTGGTGCTCGTGGCGAGGTCGCGGGACCGGCTCAGCGAGGTCGCCGAGGTGCTCACCTCCGCGACCGGCCGCGCCGCCGAGATCCTGCCCGCCGACCTCACCACCGAGGAGGGACGCGAGGCCGTCGCCGACCGCCTCGCCGCCGACGAGGCGCCGGTCAGCCTGCTCGTCAACAACGCCGGCTTCGGGCTCGGCGAGGGCTTCCTGACCTCGACCTGGGAGCGGGAGCGTGCGCTCCTCGACATCCACGTCACCGCGCCGCTCCAGCTCGCCCACGCGGCGCTGCCCGGCATGGTCGAGCGCGGCCACGGCGCGATCCTCAACGTCGCCTCCGTCGCCGCGCGGCTCGGCAACTCGACGTACGCGGCGCACAAGCGCTGGGCGGTGGACTTCACCCAGGCGCTCGCCGGGCAGCTCGCCGGCACCGGCGTCACCGCCACCGCGGTGCTGCCCGGCCTGGTGCGCACGCGGTTCCACGACACGGACTCGCTGCGCCACATGCGCGACGAGTTCCCCGACCTCGCGTGGCTCGACCCGGAGCGCGTGGTCACCTCGGCGCTCGCGGCCGTGCGCCGCGGTCAGACCGTCGTCACACCGACCCCGGCCTACGCGCTCGCGGCCACGGTGATGCGCGCCGTCCCCACCGCGGTCACGCGTCGCGGCCGCACCATCGCGCGCGACTGAGCCCCCGCATCGTCCCCCGTTAGGCTGGGGCCCATGACCGGTACCCCTCGCGAGCAGCTGCGCGACCTCATCAAGGACCTGGCCGTCGTGCACGGCCGCATCACCCTCGCGTCGGGCCGCGAGGCCGACTACTACGTGGACCTGCGCCGCATCACCCTCCACCACCGGGCCGCCCCGCTCGTGGGCCACGTGCTGCTCGACGCGCTCGAGGAGGCCGGCTTCGGGCCCGCCGACGTCGACGCGGTCGGCGGCCTCACGCTCGGCGCCGACCCGGTCGCGACCGCGCTCATGCACGCCGCCGCGTCACGCGGCCTCGACCTCGACGCGTTCGTCGTGCGCAAGGAGAACAAGGCGCACGGCCTCCAGCGCCGCATCGAGGGCCCCGACGTCGCCGGCCGCAAGGTCGTCGCGGTCGAGGACACCTCCACCACCGGCGGCTCGGTCCTCACGGCCGTGAGCGCGCTCAAGGAGGCCGGTGCGGACGTCGTCGCCGTGGCCGTGATCGTGGACCGCAACACGGGTGCGCGCGAGGTCATCGAGGAGGAGGGTCTGCCCTACCTCTACCTGTACGGGCTTGACGACCTCGACCTCGCCTGAGCCTTCCCGGCGCATCGTCCCGTCGCTAGGGTGACGGGCATGCGGGGGATCACGTCGATGCGCATCGGGGTCGGTGCGCTGCTCGGCCTGGCCTCCCTTGCCTACCTCTTCGGCGGGCGCGCCGCGTGGGTGATCCTCGCGGCCGGCGCGCTGGCGGGGCTGTTCGCCGCCTGGGAGGGGCTGGCGCGCCTGCGCCACCGCGACGCGTCGGCCGCCTTCGCCGCGAGCCATGGCTGGACCCACACGCCGCGCACCGCCAAGTACTCGTTGCGCTTCTCTGGCATGCCGTTCGACCTGTCGGGCACGTCCGTGCGCCAGGAGGACGTGCTCGAGGGCCGCTACGGGGGCGCCCGCTGCGCCACCTTCACCCACGTGGTCGAGACGCAGCGCGACGGCGACCGCACCACGGCGCAGGTGTTCCAGGTCACCCTCGCGGAGCTCGACGTGAGGCTGCCGCGTCTCGACATCGTGCCGGAGTCGCTCGCGGGGAGGATCGCGCAGGCCTTCGGGGGCATCGACATCGAGGTCGAGTCGCACGCCTTCAACGAGCGGTGGCGGGTCATCGCCCGGGACCGGCGCTACGGCCACGACGTGGTCGACCCGCGCATGATCGAGCGGCTGCTGCAGTGGGACGCCGAGGGGCGCGCGCTGCGCATCGACGGCGGCGCCGTGCTGATGTGGTCGTCCGGCCGCGAGGGCGTCGACACCCTCGCGAAGCGGCTCGACGTCGTGTCGGGCGTCGCGCGGCGCATCCCCGCACACGTGCTCCGTCGCTACGCCGACGAGGGGCAGGAGATCCCCGACCCCGACGCGCCGCTCGCGGGCCCCGACTGGGCCGTCACCCCCGGCGCGCTGACCTCGCGTCGGTACACCGGCATCGGCGTCGAGGACCCGGCCGAACCCGGCGAGGCGACCCTGGGCATGGACGACGAACCTCGCTAGGCTCGCGCAGAGACGTCAGGAGAGATTCATGCTGGAGTGGTTCCTCATCGCGCTCGCGGTGATCGTGGTCATCATCGTGATCTGGGCGATCGCGGCCTACAACGGCCTGGTACGGCTGCGGAACCTGGTGCAGGAGGCCTGGCGCCAGATCGACGTCGAGCTGCAGCGCCGCCACGACCTCATCCCCAACCTCGTCGAGACCGTCAAGGGCTACGCCAAGCACGAGGCCGGCACGCTCGAGGCCGTCACACAGGCCCGCACCATCGCGGCCGCGCCCGGCTCGTCGCCCGCAGAGCAGGCCGCGCAGGAGAACATCCTCACGCAGGCGCTGGGCCGCCTCTTCGCGGTCGCCGAGGCCTACCCGGACCTCAAGGCGAACCAGAACTTCATCCAGCTGCAGTCCGAGCTGACCAACACCGAGGACCGCATCGCCGCGGGCCGCCGCTTCTACAACGCGAACGTCCGCACGCTCAACACCCGCATCGAGACGTTCCCCACGGTGATCATCGCCAACATGTTCGGCTTCCACCGCGAGGAGTACTTCGAGACCGAGGACGCCGCGCGCCAGGCGCCGAACGTCCAGTTCTAGCGGTCGGGCGTCCGCCTACTCGGCCGCCGCGTCGGTGGGCGACGGCGCCCCGGCGACCGCCGCATCGTCCATCGCGACGCCCGCCTTGGCCGCCCGGCGATGCTTGAGCCACTCGAAGGCGATCGGCAGGACGGAGATGCCGACGATCGCGATCGCCGCGAGCTCGATGTTGTCGCGGATGAGCGCGATGTTGCCCAGGAAGTAGCCGAGCGTGGTGAACCCGAGGCCCCACGTGAGGCCGCCCGCGATGGACCACTTCACGAAGGTCCGGTACGGCATGCGGCCCACGCCCGCCGCGACCGCGATGTAGGTGCGCACGAACGGCACGAAGCGGCCCATGAAGATCGCGCGGCCGCCGTAGCGCTCGAAGAACGCGTGCGTCTGGTCGATGTGCTTCTTCTTGAAGATGCGCGAGTCGGGGCGGTCGAACAGCCGCGGCCCGCTCTTCCTGCCGATGAGGTAGGCGTTCTGGTCGCCCGCGAACGCGACGAGCCCGAGCACGATGCCCGCGACAGGCAGCGGGATGTGCAGCACGCCGGTGCCGATGAGCAGGCCGACCGTGAACAGCAGCGAGTCGCCCGGCAGGAACGGGAACAGCAGGCCCGTCTCGATGAACACCACCACGCACACGGCGGCGAACGCCCAGCCGCCCCACTGGTCGATGAACCCCGTGATCATCTGCTCGGGGTCGAGCCAGCTGGGTCCCAAGGTGTGGACCCCGGAGGCGTGGAGGGAGGCGGCGAGCGCGGTGACAGTCACGTGGCAAGGGTAACCGCGCGTCTCTTAGAGGATGCTGAGAATTCCATCCGCGGGCCTCGCGCGCCCGGTCCCGGTGCGCCGCTGGGAGGATGGGCGCATGACCGTCACGCTCGGAACCCCGCTCACCCCGTCCGCGACCCGCGCCATGCTCCTCGGCTCGGGCGAGCTCGGCAAGGAGGTCGCGATCGAGCTGATGCGGCTCGGCGTCGAGGTCGTCGCGGTCGACCGCTATCCCGAGGCGCCCGCGATGCAGGTCGCGCACCGTGCGCACGTGATCGACATGCTCGACCCGGCGGCGCTGCGCGCCCTCATCGATGCCGAGCGGCCGCACCTGGTGATCCCGGAGATCGAGGCGATCGCGACGCGGGTGCTCGCGGAGGTCGAGGATGCCGGCCTCGCGACCGTCATCCCGACCGCGCGCGCCACGATCCTGACGATGGACCGCGAGGGCATCCGCCGCCTCGCCGCGGAGGAGCTCGGCCTGCCCACATCGCCGTACCGCTTCGTCGACACGCGCGACGGCCTCGCCGCCGCGGTCGAGGAGCTCGGCCTGCCCGTGGTGGTCAAGCCCGTCATGTCCTCGTCGGGCAAGGGCCAGTCCGTGATCCGCTCCGCGGCCGACATCGACGCCTCGTGGACGTACGCGGTCGAGGGGGGCCGCGCGGGCGGCACCCGGATCATCGTCGAGGGCTTCGTCGACTTCGACTACGAGATCACCCAGCTCACGGTCCGCCACGCGGGCGGCGTCACCTTCCTCGACCCGGTCGGCCACACGCAGGTCGACGGCGATTACCGCGAGTCCTGGCAGCCGCAGCCCATGTCCGAGGCCGCGCTCGCCGAGTCGCGCCGGATCGCCGGCGCCGTCACCGCGGCGCTCGGCGGGCGCGGCGTGTTCGGCGTCGAGCTGTTCGTGCGCGGCGACGAGGTGATCTTCTCCGAGGTCTCGCCCCGCCCGCACGACACCGGCCTGGTGACGCTCGCCTCGCAGGACCTGTCGGAGTTCGCGCTGCACGCGCGCGCGGTGCTCGGCCTGCCCGTGCCGGCGGTCCTCACGCTCGGCCCGTCCGCCTCGTGCGCGGTCCTCGCCGAGGGCGCGGGCGTGCCCGTGTTCTCGGGGGTGGACGATGCGCTGGTCGAGCCGGGCACGGAGCTGCGCCTGTTCGGCAAGCCGCGTGTCGACGGCCGGCGTCGGGTGGCCGTGACGGTCGCGCGGGGCGCCACGGTGGACGAGGCGCGCGCGACGGCCCGGGCGGCCGCCGCGGCCCTGCGGATCGACCTTGTGGAGAACCCCGACGGCGTCTGACGGCGGTGCGACCCTGGTCGGGTGACCACACCTGACGGCATCCTCGACCAGATCCGGACGCTCCTCGCGATCGCGGACGGGGGCTCGCCCTACCCGGCCGAGAGGGAGCTCGCGCGCGTGCGCGCCGAGAGGCTGATGGTCCGGTTCGCGATCGACGAGGCGGGCGTGCGGATGACGCGCGAGGAGGCCGAGCGGCCCACCACTCGGAGGTTCGACTTCGCGGCGCCCTACGTCAAGGACCAGGTCATCCTCGCGTGCGCGATCGCGCGGGTGTTCTCGTGCCGGGCGGTGATCCACGGGGGCCGGCGCGTCACGACGGTCGGCTTCGCCTCGGACCTCGCGATCGTCGCGGCGCTCGTCGAGACCCTGGTGCCGGCCATGCGGCTCGAGATGGACGTGTACGGCGGGTCGCAGTCGCGCAAGAAGGCGTTCGCGTGGTCGTACACCAGCACGGTGAAGGAGCGCCTCACGGCCTTCTACTCCGGCGCGCTACGCGAGGCGGTCGAGGAGGGCACGGGCTCCGAGGTCGTGCTCCTCGATCGCGCGCAGCAGGTCGACGTCGCGTATCACGAGATGTTCCCGAACCTCCGGGCGGCCCGGCCCCGGGTGCTGAACGCCTGGGAGGGGTGGGGCGAGGGCGCCGCCGCCGGCAAGCGCGCCGACATCTCGCTCGGGCGCAAGGTCGAGGAGGCCGGACGGCGCGAGCTCGAGGCGTGACCTACCCTCGTCGCGTGAACGCCGACGAGTCGCCCCTGCATGGTCTGGGCCCCTGGGAGGGCGTGTGGCCCGCCGACGCCCGCTACGACCCCGAGCTGCTCGAGCACGGCGACCGGCGCAACGTCGTCGACCGTTACCGCTACTGGCGGCACGAAGCGATCGTCGCCGACCTGGACTCCCGCCGGCACCCGTTCCACGTCGCGATCGAGAACTGGCAGCACGACCTCAACATCGGCTCCGTGGTCCGCACCGCCAACGCGTTCCTCGCGCGCGAGGTGCACATCGTCGGCAACCGGCGCTGGAACCGCCGCGGCGCCATGGTGACCGACCGCTACCAGCACGTTCGGCATCACCCGACGGTCGACGACCTCGCCGCGTGGGCGGTCGCCGAGGGCCTGCCCGTCATCGGCATCGACAACCTGCCCGGCTCGGTGCCGATCGAGACGTACCCGTTGCCGCGTGCGTGCGTGCTGGTGTTCGGCCAGGAGTCCGTCGGCCTGTCCGATGCGGTCCGGGAGGTCGCCGAGGCCACGCTCGCGATCGCGCAGTACGGCTCGACGCGCTCCATCAACGCCGGCGCGGCCGCGGCCATCGCGATGCACGCATGGGTGCGTCAGCACGGCGACATCGAGGCCGGCCACGCCTGACCGCGGCCCGTCGCCGCGCATCGTCCGTACCTGCCCGGACGCTCGCGGGCACCGGGACCTTGGCCGCACGGGGCCGTGTGAAATCTGACAGAATGGACCGCGGTTCCATCCGCACAAGCTCAGGAGTTACCCATGGCTATCGCCACCACCGAGTCCTACGCCGCGATGCTGGACGCCGCCAAGGCCGACGGCTACGCGTTCCCCGCGATCAACATCACGTCGTCGTCGTCCGTCACCGCCGCCATCCAGGGCTTCGCGGAGGCCGAGTCCGACGGCATCATCCAGGTGTCGGTGGGCGGTGGCCAGTACGCCTCCGGCTCCACGATCAAGGACGCGGTCGTCGGCTCGCTCGCGCTCGCGGCCTACGCCCGCGTGGTCGCGGAGAAGTACGGCGTCACCATCGCGCTGCACACCGACCACTGCCACAAGGTCTACCTCGAGGAGTGGCTGAAGCCGCTGCTCAAGCTCGAGGCCGAGTCCATCGCCGCCGGCAAGGGCCCGATCTTCAACTCGCACATGTGGGACGGCTCGTCCGTGCCGATGGACGAGAACCTCCTCATCGCCGAGGAGCTTCTCGAGCTGTCGCAGGCCGCCGACACGATCCTCGAGATCGAGATCGGCGTCGTGGGCGGCGAGGAGGACGGCCACTCGGCCGAGGTCAACGACAAGCTCTACTCGACCCCCGAGGACGGCATCAAGACCATCGAGAAGCTCGGCCTGGGCGAGAAGGGCCGCTACCTGACGGCCATGACGTTCGGCAACGTGCACGGCGCGTACAAGCCGGGCGCCGTCAAGCTGCGCCCGGAGATCCTCGGCGACATCCAGTCCGCCGCGGCCGAGAAGTTCGGCAAGGACAAGCCGTTCGACCTCGTGTTCCACGGTGGCTCCGGCTCGACGGCCGAGGAGATCGCGACCGCGGTCTCGCACGGTGTCATCAAGATGAACATCGACACCGACACGCAGTACGCGTACACGCGTCCCGTGGTCGACCACATGATGAAGAACTACGACGGCGTCCTCAAGGTCGACGGCGAGTGGGGCAACAAGAAGGCCTACGACCCGCGCGCCTGGGGCAAGCTCGCCGAGGCCGGCATGGCCGCCCGCGTGGTCGAGGCCTGCCAGCAGCTCGGCTCGGCCGGCCGCAAGATCTGACCGACCGCTTCGTGAGCGAGGCCTCCGCGGTCGCATGACCGCGGAGGCCTCTCCACGTTCGGGGACGATGCGCGATTCAGGTCAGGCGCGCACCGGCCGATAACCTTGGATGGGCGCGGCGCGCCCTGCCAGCATTGAAAGTCCCGGGATGGGCCCGGGCGAGGGGAGGGCGTGATGCCCGGAGCAGTGATCGTCGGAGCCCAGTGGGGCGACGAGGGCAAGGGCAAGGCGACCGATCTCCTCGGCTCGCGCGTCGACTACGTCGTGAAGTTCAACGGCGGCAACAACGCGGGGCACACCGTCGTCATCGGCGACCAGAAGTTCGCGCTGCACCTCCTGCCGTCCGGCATCCTCACGCCCGGCTGCACGCCCGTGATCGGCAACGGCGTCGTCATCGACCTGCGCGTGCTGTTCCAGGAGCTCGACGCCCTCAACGAGCGCGGCGTCGACACGTCCGACCTGCTCGTGTCGAACGCGGCGCACCTCATCGCGCCCTACGCGCGCACGCTCGACAACGTCACCGAGCGCTTCCTGGGCAAGCGCAAGATCGGCACCACCGGCCGCGGCATCGGCCCCGCGTACGCCGACAAGATCAACCGCCTCGGCATCCGCGTGGGCGACCTGTTCGACGAGTCCGTGCTGCGCGACAAGATCGAGGGTGCGCTCGTCGCGAAGAACCACCTGCTCGTCAAGGTCTACAACCGCCGCGCCATCACGGTCGACGAGGTCGCCGAGGAGCTCCTCGCGTACCGCGACCGCCTCGCGCCGCACGTCAGCGACACCTCGCTCGTGCTCAACAACGCGCTCGACGAGGGCCAGAACGTCCTGTTCGAGGGCGGCCAGGCGACGATGCTCGACGTCGACCATGGCACCTACCCGTTCGTCACCTCGTCGTCCGCGACCGCGGGCGGCGCGTGCACCGGCTCCGGTGTGGGCCCGACGCGCATCGACTCGGTGATCGGCATCGCGAAGGCGTACACGACCCGCGTGGGCGAGGGCCCGTTCCCCACCGAGCTGCTCGACAAGTGGGGCGACCGCCTGCGCGACGTCGGCCACGAGTTCGGCACCACCACCGGCCGCCCGCGCCGCTGCGGCTGGTACGACTCGGTGATCACGCGCTACGCCTCGCGCATCAACGGTCTCACGGACATCGTGCTGACCAAGCTCGACGTCCTTACCGGCATCGACGAGATCCCGGTGTGCGTGGCCTACGACGTCGACGGCGTGCGCCACCAGGACCTCCCGCTCGACCAGGCCGCGTTCGCGGCCGCCGAGCCCGTCTACGAGACGTTCCCCGGCTGGACCGAGGACATCTCCGGCGCGCGCGAGTTCTCCGACCTGCCGCAGAACGCCCAGGACTACGTCAAGGCGATCGAGGCGCTGTCGGGATGCCGCATCTCCACGATCGGCGTGGGCCCGGGCCGCGACGAGATCATCCAGATCAACGACCTGCTCCACACCCGCTGAGGCGGGCGCCCGTCGTGGGCGCCGAGCCGTGACCTCTTTCCACACCAGCACCGAGGTGTGACCGTTCACCCTCTGCACTTCCCGTCGCAAACCCCGAGTAGAGCACCGGCAGACGCATCCGGCGTGTGGGAAGCGGTCGGGTCGCCGGCGTGGTCGCCGACGTGGGCGTGGGCGTGGGCGCACACCTCGATCCCGCCTCGCCGAGACCCCCGGTGGCGGATTCGTGCATCGCTGATCCGCTCCGTTTGCGAAAGGTGCAAATCGGAAATAGCGTCTCACCCGGGGCGCAGCCCCGGCGGGGCGCCAAGGGGGTCGTTCCGCCAGACATCGCCTGGGGGAGAAGCACTGATGAAGAAGATACTGGCGACCCTGTTCGCCGTCACCGCCCTGACCGTCGGGGGCGCGACCGCCGCGTCCGCCACGCCGCCTGACCCGGGCACCGATTCCGGGTGCTGCCCGTGCTACTGCGCGCCGTACTCGGCGGGGGACAACACCGCGTGGGCGGCCGGCACCAAGTACGTCAACAAGGGCAACTGGGGCACGTACACACGGACCTCGTTCGAGAGCAACCCGACCATCTGGGCCGGCCGGAACAACGCCGCGGGCGTCGTCATCTTCCACTGGGTCGACAGCGAGAACCTCACCATCGAGATCGCGCTGGCTCCCGGTGCCAAGTTCGCGGACGGCGACGCCGTGAAGATCCAGCCGTACGCGTTCGGGGACCCGCGCCTGATGCAGACGCCCGTGCCGGGGCACTTCGAGCTCAAGTACGACCCGACAGACCCGTCGCACTTCGAGGTGACGGTCCCGCTCGCCTACCTGTACGGGATCCACCTCGACATCACCAACTCCTGAGCGTCCCGCGCTCATCACGAGGGCCGCGTCCGCCGGGCGCGGCCCTCGCGCGTGCGCCCGAACGGGACGGCCTAGACTCGCTCGCGTGATCATCCTCCTCGTCGGAACCGGCGCGCGTGAGCACGCCCTCGCCCGTGCCCTGTCCCTCGACCCCGCGGTGACGCGGCTTCATGCCGCCCCGGGCAACCCCGGCATCGCGACCCTCGCGACGGCGAACGGTGAGCCCGTCGCCCTCCACGCCGTCGACGCGACCGACCCCGCCGCCGTGGCCGCACTCGCGACCGAGCTGAGCGCGGACCTCGTGGTCGTCGGCCCCGAAGCGCCGCTCGTCGCGGGTGTCGCCGACGCGGTGCGCGCCGCCGGCATCCCCGTCTTCGGCCCGAGCGGCCAGGCGGCCATGCTCGAGGGCTCCAAGGCGTTCGCCAAGGAGGTCATGGCCGCCGCGAGCGTGCCGACCGCCGAGCCTCGCGTCTGCACCACGGCCAAGGAGCTCGAGGCGGCCTTCGACGCGTTCGGCGCCCCGCACGTCGTCAAGGACGACGGCCTCGCCGCCGGCAAGGGCGTCGTGGTCACCTCCGACCGCGCGGAGGCGCTCGCCCACGGCGAGGCGATCATCGCCGCGGGTGGCGTCGTGGTGGTCGAGGACTTCCTCGACGGCCCCGAGGTCAGCCTCTTCTGCCTGTGCGACGGCTCCACCGTGGTCCCGCTGCAGCCGGCCCAGGACTTCAAGCGCGCGCTCGACGCCGACGAGGGCCCCAACACCGGCGGCATGGGCGCGTACAGCCCCCTGCCGTGGGCGCCCGCGGGCCTCGTCGACGAGGTGGTCCGCGACGTCGCCCAGCCCACCGTCGACGAGATGACCCGCCGCGGCACTCCCTTCGTCGGCGTCCTCTACTGCGGCCTCGCGCTCACCTCGAAGGGCACGCGCGTGGTCGAGTTCAACGCCCGCTTCGGCGACCCTGAGACCCAGGTGGTGCTCGCCCGCCTCGCGACCCCGCTCGCCGGCGTTCTGCGCGCGGCGGCGGAGGGCCGCCTCGCCGACATCGACCCCCTCGAGTGGAGGGACGATGCGGCGGTCACCGTCGTCGTCGCCGCACAGAACTACCCGGCGGACCCGCGCAAGGGCGACCCGATCACCGGCATCGACGAGGCGGAGGAGGTCGAGACCGTCCACGTCCTGCACGCCGGCACCCGCACCGACGACGCCGGCACCCTGCTGAGCAACGGCGGCCGCGTGCTGTCCGTGACGGCGCTCGGCGCCACCCTGACCGAGGCCCGCGAGCGTGCCTACCAGGGTGTGGACCGCATCGTCCTGGCGGGAAGCCACCACCGCACCGACATCGCGGCCAAGGCCGCCGAGGAGGCCTGATGCCCGGCCACGCCACCCCGCCCACGCACCTCGAGCTCGAGGGCTGGCGCCATGTCTACTCCGGCAAGGTCCGCGACCTGTACGAGCCGGTCGGTGAGCACCCGCGCGGCGACGTGGTGCTCGTGGTCGCGTCCGACCGCATCAGCGCGTACGACTGGGTGCTCCCGACGGAGATCCCCGGCAAGGGCGGCATCCTCACGGGCCTGAGCCTGTGGTGGTTCGACCAGGTCATCGACATCGTCGCCAACCACACCGTCGAGGCGCCCGTGCCCGCCGAGGTCGAGGGCCGCGCGATGGTGTGCAAGCGCCTCGACATGTTCCCCGTCGAGTGCGTCGCGCGCGGCTACCTCACGGGCTCCGGCCTCGCGGAGTACCGCGCATCCGGCACGGTCTGCGGCATCCCGCTGCCCGCCGGGCTGGTCGACGGCTCGCGCCTTCCCGAGCCGATCTTCACCCCGGCCACCAAGGCCGAGGTGGGCGAGCACGACGAGAACGTCGACTTCGACGCCGTCGTCGCGCTCATCGGCCTCGAGGACGCGACCGCGCTGCGCGACCTCACCCTGGCGCTCTACACGCGCGCCCACGAGATCGCCGCGAGCAAGGGCATCATCCTCGCCGACACCAAGTTCGAGTTCGGCCGCGACGGCTCGGGCGCGATCATCCTCGGCGACGAGGTCCTGACCCCCGACTCGAGCCGGTTCTGGCCGGCCGACGGCTGGGAGCCGGGCCACGCGCAGCCGAGCTACGACAAGCAGTTCGTGCGCGACTGGCTGACCTCGCCCGAGTCGGGCTGGGACAAGGCCTCCGACGTGCCGCCGCCCGCGCTACCGACCGACGTGGTCGAGCGTACGCGCGGCCGCTACCTCGAGGCCTTCGACCGGCTGGCCAAGCACTGACGCGTCCGACCCAACGGAATCCGGCCGGCATGCGTCCTACCGACATGGGACGCATGCCGCTGGTGGCCGTGGTCGCGCTCGTCGCGGCGTTGGTGCTCGGGACGGTGCTGTCCGCGTGCGCGCCGCCCGGCACCACCTCGGGCACCGGCGAGGCCGGACCGACGGCGCACGGTGACGGCCAGGACCTGGGTGTCCCCGGCGCGTGGATCGAGACCGTCGCGGGCGTGGTGGGCTACCCGGCGTGCGGCACCGAGCCGATCGCGCATGGCGGGGTCACCTGGTACCCGTTCGAACCGGATGACCTCGCCGCGTTCCCCGCGCCGCCCGCCGCACCGTCCGGCGGCATGGGCGGGGGGACGATGCGCCTCGTCCTGCCCGCGGTCGCCGCGCCCGGCCCGGGAGACGACGTGGGCACGCTGACCGTCTACGAGGGTGGATTCGCCTACTGGCGCTCCGACTCGGGCAACCTCGAGACGTGGCTCACGGACCGCGAGCTCACCTACGGGTGGATCTGCTGAGCGCTACGCGTGGCTCTCGGTCTGCAGCTCGCGCTTCTGCACCGTCGCGACCGACGGCACGCCCCATCCGCGCGTGAGCGACAGCCCCCGCAGCACCAGGATGACGAGCAGCGGCACCCAGAACACCACCAGCGGCGGCATGCCCGCCGCCCACATCGCCCAGTAGGCGAGGGCGCCTCCCAACGCGGCGGTCGCGTAGAGCTGGCCGTTCCAGAACACTTCGGGCACCTGCGCGGCGAAGAGGTCGCGCAGGATGCCGCCGCCGACGCCGTTCGCGACTCCGACGATCATCGCCGCGACGGGGCTCGCGCCCACGTCGAGCGCGATGCCGGTGCCGATGACGACGAAGATCGCGAGGCCCGCCGCGTCGGAGTACTCGACGATGCGGTGGCGGGCGAAGGCGCCGAGGTCGCGGCGGCGCGCGAACGGCGCGATCGCGAGGGCCGTCGCGATCGCGACGATCACCAGCGCGGGCTTCTCGATCCAGAAGACGGGCTGGCGCAGGAGGAGGTCGCGCATCGTCCCTCCGCCGACCGCGACGAGGCTCGCCAGCACGACCGCGCCGACCAGGTCCATGCGGCGGCGGCTCGCGGCGACCGCCCCGGAGATCGCGAACGCGACGGTGCCGAGGTACTCGAGGACCACGCGCAGCGTGCCGAGCGCCTGCTCGAGGATCTCGTCGGTGGCGACGGCGGTGATGAGGGCGTGCATCGGGGGCCTCCGTTCGGGCGACGGTCAAGGGTACTCGGGACGCGCCTCGGGCATGGGCGGCCGCCGGTAGACTGCCGCCCATGGCCACGATCCTCGTCCACGTCATGCCCAAGCCCGAGATCCTCGACCCGCAGGGCAAGGCGGTCGGCGCCGCGCTTCCCCGCCTCGGGTTCGACGGCATCGCGCAGGTCCGTCAGGGCAAGCGCTTCGAGCTCACCGTCGACGGTGAGGTGACCGATGAGGTCCTCGCGAAGGTCCGCCAGGCGGCCGAGACGATGCTGAGCAACCCCGTCATCGAGGACGTCGTCGAGGTGACGGTCGCGCAGGAGACGGCGTGACCGCGCGCATCGGCGTCGTCACCTTCCCGGGGACGCTCGACGACCGCGACGCCTCGCGCGCGGTGCGCCTCGCGGGCGCCGAGGCCGTTCCGCTGTGGCACAACGACGGCGACCTTCAGGACGTCGACGCCGTGGTGCTGCCCGGCGGCTTCTCGTACGGCGACTACCTGCGCGCCGGCGCGATCGCGCGCTTCGCGCCCATCATGGACAAGGTGGTCGACGCGGCGCACGGCGGCATGCCCGTGCTGGGCATCTGCAACGGCTTCCAGGTCCTCACCGAGGTCCACCTCCTGCCCGGCTCGATGATCAAGAACGAGCACCTGCACTTCATCTGCCGCGACCAGACGCTGCGCGTCGAGAACGCGGAGACCTCCTGGACGTCCGAGTACCGGGACGGCGAGGAGATCGTCATCCCGCTGAAGAACCAGGACGGCCAGTACGTCGCGGACGACTACACGCTCGACATGCTCGAGGCCGAGGGTCGCGTCGCGTTCCGCTACGTCGGCTGGAACCCCAACGGCTCGCGCCGCGACATCGCCGGCATCACCAACGAGCGCGGCAACGTCGTGGGCCTCATGCCCCACCCCGAGCACGCGGTCGAGGCCGGCTTCGGACCCGACTCGCGCGAGGGCGGCCGCACCGGCGTCGACGGGCTCGCGTTCTTCACCTCGGCCATCAAGAACCTGCTCGCGACCGCCTAGCGTTCGCGAGGGGAGGGCACGATGCGGGACGGGCTGCTCGCCGCGCTCGCCGATGCGGTGGCGACCCGCGCATCGTCCCTGGGTCACCCGTGCCGCGTGGGGATCGACGGCGCGGACGGCGCCGGCAAGACCACGCTGCGCGCCCAGCTCGCCGCGGTGCTGCGCGCACGCGGGCTGCCCGTGATCGAGGCGAGCCTCGACGACTTCCACCACCCTCGCGAGCACCGCTACCGGCAGGGCCGCGACTCGTGGCGCGGGTACACCGAGGATGCGTTCGACATCGACCGGGTCCGCCGCGACCTGCTCGACCGGCTGGGTCCGGGCGGCTCGGGCCTGTACCGGACGCGATCCCTGGACCTCGGCGCCGACCGCGCGCTCGACGAGCCGTGGCAGCTCGCCCCGTCGCGCGCGACCCTGCTGCTCGACGGCGTCATGCTCCAGCGCCCCGAGCTGGCGGACGCGCTGGACCACGTGATCTTCCTCGAGGCCTCCGAGCCCGAGCGCTACCGCCGCATGGCCGCGCGCGACGGCTCGGACCCGGACCCCGAGGCGCCCGCCAACCTGCGCTACACGCTGGCGCACCGTCACTATCGCGCGTTCTGCCGCCCGCTCGAGCGCGCCGACGTCGTCGTGGATCACGAGGACGTCCGCGCACCCGTGCTCGTGCGCCCCGCGAGCGAGGAGGTCGCGTGATCGTCGAGTCCGTGGTGCTGCGCGTCCACCCCGGGCGCGAGGCCGACTACGAGGCCGCGTTCCGCGCGGCCGAGCCGCTCATCGCGCGCCAGCCCGGGCATCGTTCCCACTCGCTGCTGCGCGGGGTCGAGGACCCCTCGACCTACCTGCTCACGGTCGAGTGGGAGACGGTCGAGGACCACGAGGTGGGGTTCCGGGGATCGGCGGACTACCAGGAGTGGCGCCGCCTGCTGCACCCGTTCTACGTCGCGCTGCCGCCCGTGCCCCACTACCGGGAGATCGAGGCTCCCGCCTGACGGCCGCCCGTCGTCACGCGCCGAGGCGACCGGCGCCCTCCTCGAGCCTGCGCGGCATGTACTGGTCGAAGTAGACGCGGGACACCAGCTCGCGCCTGCTCGCGACGCCCGCCTTGTCGAAGATCGACTTGAGGTGATCCTGCACGGTGTACGGGGACACGTGCATCGCGGCCGCGATCTCCTTGGTGTCCGCCCCGCGCAGCACGTGCGCCGTGACGTCGCGCTCGCGGGCCGTGAGGCCGAACACGTCGGCCACCAGCTCGATCACCTCCTGCGGGCGGGCCTCCTCGATGGTCACCACGACGTCGCCCGCGCGGTCCCCGGCCCCTCCGAGCGGAGACGCGTGCAGCACGAGCCAGATCCCCTCGGCGGTCCGCACGCGTGCCCGCGGCGGCAGGTCCGCCTCGCCCCGCGCGAGCCGCCGCGCCGCGGTGACCAGGGCGTGCACCAGCGACAGCGGGTCGGCCGCCCCCGGCGACATGGCCAGCTGCTCGAGGTGGGTCGCCGCGCCCGCGCTCGCCTGCACCAGGCGGTCGCGCCCGTCGACGATCATCACCGCCGGACCGCTCGGGCAGTCGGAGCGCGTGGCCCCCGCCTGGGCGAGCGTCCCGACCCTGATCCCGCGGGTGAGGGCCGGCGCCATCTCGGCGAGCGCCGCCAGCTCCTGCGCCTCGAACGGGGCGTCGCCCGCGCCGCGGAACACGGCGATGACGCCCCACGCGCCGTGGCGGTCCCGGAGCACGGTGCGTGCCTCGTCGTGGAAGTCGTAGCAGGGGAGCATGACCTCGGCCATGCGCACCGAGGTCTCGACCGCGCCGTGTGTCGCGCGGTGCATGCCGACGGCGCCCGTGCCCGTGCGGATCAGGGTCTGGAACGAGGTCGGGTCGTCCGCGCCGTACTCGACCTGCGCCCACTGGACGTCGGCCTCGTTGCGGCCGGCGAACGTGGAGAACTTCCAGCTGTTCGACACCATCGCCGTCGCGGGGTCGAGCGTGGCGACGCAGCCCCCCACCATCGGCAGGGCCCGTTCGATGGCCTGGGTGGCCTCGTCAAGGAAACGGTGGAGCGGGAGCCCGGCGCGCGAGATGACATCGACGTCGCTGCGGGCACGCCCCAGCGCGAGCTGGGCAGAGGTCGGGCTCGGCATGACCACCAGTGTGCGCGTGTCCGTTTCGTCCCGCTATCCCACAGTTCTGGGGGGTCGAGAAACCCCGCGGTCACGGGATACCGGCGGTGGGCCCCGGCGGCGCACGCTGGGCGACGTCCACCGGACCCATCGACACCCGAGGAACACCATCGTGACCATCCAGCCCACCATCGCCGTCGCGGACGAGCTGCGCCGCCTCCTCGGCGACCGCATCGTCCTCCCGGGCGACGCGGAGTACGAGGACGCACGCCTCCCGTGGAACCGTGCGATCGACCAGCGGCCGTTCGCGGTCGCGCGCCCCGAGTCGGCCGACGACGTGGTCGCCGTCGTGCGCGCCGCCGCCGCCGTCGGCCTGAGGGTCGCCCCGCAGGCGACCGGCCACGGCGCCGGCGCGCTCGCGGACTCCGACCTCTCCGACGCGGTCCTCGTGTCGCTCGCCGGCCTGCGCGGGGTGACCGTGGACCCGGCGACCCGCACGGCCCGGGCCCTCGGCGGCTCCCAGTGGAACGACGTGCTGGCCGAGGCCGCCCCGCACGGCCTCACCGCGATGCACGGCAGCGCCGGTGACGTCGGCGTCGTCGGTTACTCGCTCAGCGGGGGGCTGTCGTTCTTCGTGCGCGCCCACGGGCTGGCCGTGAACGCGGTTCGCGCGGTGCGCATCGTCACCGCCGACGGCCGCCTCGTGCGCGCGAGCGTCGACGAGAACCCCGAGCTGTTCTGGGCGGTGCGGGGCGGTTCGGGGGCCTTCGGCATCGTGGTCTCGATCGAGGTCGACCTGCTGCCCTATGCCGACCTCTTCGCGGGCATGCTGCTCTGGGACGTCTCGCGGGCCCGCGCGGTCGCCCACGCGTGGGCGGCGTGGACCCGTACGGCGCCGGAGAGCGTCTCGACCTCGCTGCGGATCATGCACTTCCCGCCGCTCCCGGAGCTGCCGCCGTTCCTGTCGGGTCGCAGCGTGGTGGTGATCGACGGCGTGGTCCTGGAGGGGGACGATGCGGCGGCCGGGGTCATCGCCCCGCTGCGCGCCCTCGCCCCGGAGCTGGACACGTTCGCGCGGATCCCCGCGGCCGGGCTGGTGCACATGCACATGGACCCGCCGGAGCCGACCCCCGCGGCCTCGACCGGGGCGATGCTCGCGTCGTTCTCGGACGAGGCGGTCGACGCGTGGCACCTCGCCGCGACGGCCACTCCGGGGCTGTCGTTCGCCGAGGTGAGGCACGTGGGCGGAGCGGCCTCGCGGAGGCCGGAGGGCGCGGGCGCCGTCGGCGCGCTCGACGGCGACTACCTGCTCGCGGGAATCGGCATGGTGCCCGTGCCCGAGCTCGCGCCCGTCGCGCAGGCGGCCGTGCACTCCCTGGTCCACGCCATGGATGCCTGGCACGCCCCGGCCCTCGCGCTGACGTTCATCGACGGCGACGTGGGCCGTGAGCGCGGCTTCGGGGACTCGGTGACCCGGCTGCGCGAGCTCAAGGCGGTGTACGACCCTGCGGGGATGTTCGCCGCGGGCCATCCCGTCGACTGACGTCCACGCCAGGTGCCCGGTCGAGCGATCCGCTCGGCCGGGCACACGCGCTACCGGACCCCCGCGCGCTCGCGGGAGCGGGCGCCGCGCGCGAGCCGCGCGCCGAGGGCCAGCACGGCACACACGATCGCGAGGGCGAGGGCGAGCCCGTTGCCGAGGTAGTCGAAGCCGGTGGGGGTCACGGTGGAGGCGAGCGCCGCCGCCGCGGCCCAGCCCCACCTCCGCGCGCGCACGAGGACGATCGCGGCCGCCGCGGTGGTGAGCCCGACCACGAGGCACGCGCCGATGAGGGCGCGTGCGCCGTCGTCCGCCCCGGGCCAGGCGTCCACGGTGTACAGGGCTCCGGCGAGCGCGAGCAGCGCCCCGGCGGCGAGCGACAGCGCTCCCGCGGCACGCGCGACGAACCGGGTCATGGGCGCGACGCTAGCGGCGCATCGTGCCTGGACGCAATGGTCGCGGCGTGTCGCTCGGGGTGGCGGGGAGGTTGCGGGAGGTCTTCAACATGTTGACCTGTCGGAGATTTCCGACGTATTGTGGGCGCGTGCCCACCGACACCTTCGCCGCCCTCGCCAACCCCGCGCGGCGGCGCATCCTCGAGGAGCTGCGCGAGCACCCCGCCGCCGCGGGCGAGCTCGCCGCGCTCTTCGCGATCGGCAGGCCCGCCGTCTCGGAGCATCTCGCGGTCCTGCGCGATGCGGGCCTGGTCGCCGAGGAGCGCGAGGGCCGGCGGCGCATCTACCGCCTGACCGCGGCGCCGCTCGCCGAGGTGGGCGACTGGCTCCATCCCTTCGAACGCTACTGGCGCGACCGGCTGCGCGACCTGTCGACGTTCCTCGACTCCCAGGAGGACAGCCCCTCATGAGCACGCTCAAGACCATCGAGGTCGACCAGTTCCTCGCGCACCCGCCCGCCGTCGTGTGGCGCGCGCTCACCGACCCGGCGCTGCTCGAGTCGTGGTGGGCGCCCAGCGACATCGTCCCCGAGGTCGGGCGTGCCTTCACCATCACCTTCCCCGACTGGGGTGTCCAGCGGTGCACGGTCACCGCCGTCGACGAGCCGCGGACACTTGCCTACACGTTCTCCGAGGGTCTGCTCGACTCCACCATCACGTGGACGCTCGTGCCGGAGGGAGCCGGCACGCGGCTGCTGCTCGCGCACGCGGGCTTCGACGTCGACACCCCGATCGGGCTCACCGGGTTCACGGGCATGGGTCACGGCTGGCCGCTCGTGGTCGCGCACCTGGGCACGGTGCTCGACGCCGCCTGACTACGCCGCGAGCCGGTCCCTCAGCTCGGCGAGCGCGCGGAACGTGGTGTGGTTGAAGTCCGCGCCGAGCTGGTTGGGCACCGTCACGAGGAGGGTGTCGGCGGTCATGACGGCCTCGTCGTCGCGCAGCTCGGCCTCGAGCTTGTCGAGGTCGCCCACGTAGGTCTTGCCGAACGTCGAGACGGTGTCGTCGATCTCGCCGATCTGGTCGCGGTTCGCGCCCATGAGGTCGCGCTCGAGGTAGGGGTGGAAGTACACGCGCGACATGTCGTCGACGATCGGCATGATCGAGCGCGACACCGACACGCGCGGCTCGCCGGCGTGGCCGGCCTCGGCCCAGGCCTGCCGGAACGCCTCGACCTGGCGCGCCTGCACCACGCCCAGCGGCTCTCCGGTGGCCTCGAGCACGAGCGTCGAGGACATGAGGTGCATGCCGAGCTCGCCCGTGCGGCGGGCCGACTCGATGCCGCCCGCGCCGTACCAGATGCGCTCGCTCAGCCCGGGAGCGTGGGGCCGGATGGGCAGCCGCTCGCCGGCGCGCACGTGGGCACGCGGGCCGGGCTCGGCGATGCCGGCGCCGGAGATCGCCTCGCGGAACCGCGCGATGCGGCGGCCGGCGTCCTCGGCGGGCGTGTCGCCGTACCCGAGCGGGTAGCCGAACGTCGCGGGGCCGTCGGCGGCGGGCTCGGGGCTGCCGCGCGAGACGCCCAGCTGGAGCCTGCCGCTCGCGACGAGGTCCGCGGTCGCGGCGAGCTCGGCCATGTACAGCGGGTTCTCGTAGCGCATGTTGATGACGCCGGTGCCGAGCTCGATGCGCGAGGTGCGGGCTCCCATGGCCGCCAGGAGCGGGAAGGGCGAGGACAGGCACTGCTCGAAGTGGTGCACGCGGATCCACGCGCCGTCGATCCCGGCGTCCTCCGCCGCCTCGGCGAGGCGGATGGTGTCGTGCATCGCCTCCGAGGCGTCGCGCACCTTCGAGCCCGGGGCGGCCGACCACCACCCGAACGACAGGAATCCGACGTTGCGCACCGCGCCCCCTTCAGTTGACGTGTCAACGTTACCGCCGTTCGCTTGGCACGGTCCTCCACGCGACACGCCGCCTCCCTGCCCATTCTCGCGCCGCAGCCTCCGTGTGTCGCGGTCAGGACCGTGCGCAGCGAACCGGGTGGGCGTCGCTAGCCTGACCCCATGATCTCCGTCCGCCGCGTCGAGCCCGACGACGCCGACGCGCACGCCCTGTGGGACGAGCAGCAGGCCGACCTCGCGCTCCGCTACGGCTCCGAGCTCCCCGAGCAGCCCGCCCGCTTCGCCGCCCCGGTCGCCTCGCTCGTGGGCTACGCCGAGGACGGCGAGCCCGCCGCGAGCCTGGTGCTGCGCTGGTCGCCCTACGCCACCGGGCCCGGCGCGATCGAGATCAAGCGGCTCTTCGTGCGGCCCGGCCATCGTGGCCACGGCCATTCCAAGGTGATGATGGGCGCCGCGGAGGCGGTCGCGCGGCGCGCGGGCGCGTGCCGCATCGTCCTGGAGACCGGCTCCGAGCAGCCCGAGGCCCTCGCGCTCTACGACCGCCTCGGGTACTCCCGCATCGCGCCGTACGGCGAGTACAAGGACGAGCCCGACTCGATCTGCTACGGCCTCGACCTGCCGACCCGCGTCCTGGTGCTCACGGGCGCGCTCGGCGCCGGCAAGACCACCGTCGCCGCGGCCGCGCATGAGCTCCTCGCCGGGCGTGGCGCCCGCACCTCCCACCTCGACGTCGACGCGCTCACCCAGGCCTATCCCGCCGATGCCGCCGACCCGGTGAACCGGCGTCTCCTATGGGAGGCGCTCGGGGCGCTCGCGCCGCTCTACCGGGCGCGCGGCTTCGGCAACGTCCTCGTCCCGATCGCGATGGACGATGCCGGCGACCCCGAGCGCCTGGCCCGTGCCTTCTCCTCGCACGCCGGACCGGCGGAGGTCACGATCGTGCGCCTGACCGCCCCGGACGACGAGCGGATCGCGCGCCTCGAGAGGCGCGAGTGCTCCGAGCGCTGGCTCGCCTGGGCGCGCGGGCGCACGGTCGAGATGGAGGGCGAGCTCGAGGCGCTCGCGCTCGAGGATGCGGTGGTCGACAGCGCCGGGCGCGCACCCGCCGAGGTCGCCGCCGACGTGCTCGACGCGGCGGGGTGGTGACCGTGGCGACGCTGCTCATCCGCGGCGGCGTGCCGTGGTCCGACGGGGCCGTCCTCGACGGGGACGCGGTCCTCGTGATCGACGGGCGGATCGCCGCCATCGGGTCCGGAGACGCGCTGGCCGCGCGGGACGATGCGGCGGGCGCCGGGGTGATCGACGCCGCGGGCGGTCTCATCCATCCGTCCTTCGCCGACGCGCATGTGCATGCCGCGATGGCCGGCATCGAAGCGCTCGGGCTCGACGTGAGCGGCGCCCACGGTTCCGACGCGTGCCTGGCCCTTGTCGGGGCCTACGCGATGACCCACGACGGACCCTGGATCGTCGGCGGCGGGTGGCACATGTCCGACTACGAGGGCGGCACCCCGACCGCCGCCGCGCTCGACGCCGTCACGGGCGACGTCCCCGCGTTCCTGGTGAACGCCGACCACCACGGCGCGTGGGTCAACACGGCCGCGCTGCGCATCGCGGGCATCGACGCCTCGACGCCCGACCCGGCCGACGGGCGCATCGAGCGGGACGCCGCCGGCGTCCCCACCGGCACGCTGCACGAGGGCGCGATGGCGCTCGTCGAGCGGCGCCTGCCGCCCGTGAGCCCCGACGCCGCGCGGGCCGGCCTCGCCGCCGCGGTCGCGACCCTCCATCGCGCCGGGGTGACCGCGTGGCAGGAGGCGATCGTCGGCGAGTACGGCGGCCACGCCGACGCCACGCCGGCCTATCGGGGCCTCATCGCCGACGGGGTCCTCACCGACCGGGTCTCGGGGGCGCTGTGGGTGCCCCGCGAGACCGCCCTCGAGGGCGTGCCGGCGCTGGTGGCGGACCTCGTGGCCCGCCGCGACGCCAACGCCGTGGCCGGCCTCGACACGTCGACCGCGAAGATCATGGTCGACGGCGTCGCGGAGAACCGCACCGCCGCGATGCACGAGCCGTACGTGGTCGACGGTTGCGACTGCGGCGGCGGGCGGGGCATCGCGTACTTCGGTCGCGACGTGCTCGTGGCAGTCGCCACCGCGCTCGCGGCCGAGGGCTTCGCGCTCCACTTCCACGCGATCGGGGACCGCGCCGTGACCGACGCGCTCGACGCGGTCGAGGCGATCCCGGCCGCGGACCGGTCCCGGCGCCGCCACCACGTCGCCCACGTCCAGGTGGTCGACCCCGCTGACGTGCCGCGGTTCGCGGCCCTCGGGGTCACCGTGAACGCGCAGGCCCTGTGGGCGCGCAACGAGGCCCAGATGACCGAGCTCACCGTGCCGATCCTGGGCGAGAGGCGCGCGGCTTGGCAGTACCCCTTCGGGTCCTTCCTGCGCGCGGGCGCGGCGCTCGCGATGGGCTCCGACTGGCCCGTGTCCACGCCCGACCCGTGGCAGGCGATCCACACCGCGGTCACCCGGCGGGAGCCCGGCTCGGGCGCGCCGCCGCTCAACCCGGGGGAGGCGATCCCGCTGGCCGCCGCCCTCCGCGCCTACACCGCGGGCTCGCACCGCCTGCTCGGGGTCGCGGGCTCGGGTGTGCTCGAGGTCGGCGCACGCGCGGACCTGTGCGTGGCCTCGCGGGATCCCTTCGCGGGCGCGGCGCAGGACATCGCGGTCACGCGGACCGTCGTGACGGTGCTGGGCGGCGAGGTGGTCCACCGCGAGGGGTGACCCGGGGCGGTGTGCCGCGGTGAGCGAGGCGGCGGGCGACCCCGTCCATCCGTCCTACTCGGCGAGCGCGAACCTCACGGCCGCCTCGGCATGCAGCGCGAGCGCGTCGAGGTACGGCACGTCCACGTCGGCCGCCGTCATCACCAGGGGGATCTCCGTGCAGCCCGCGATCACGCCCTGCGCGCCCGCGGCCACCAGCTCCTCGGCCGCCGCGCGCATGAGGGCGCGCCCCGCATCGTCCACGATGCCCCGCGCGAGGCGCTCGTAGATGAGCGCGTGCACCTCGGACAGGCGGGGCTCGGCGGGCACCAGCGCCGTCACGCCCTGCGCCGCGAGGCGGTCGCGGTAGAACGGCATCCGCATCGTGAACCCGGTGCCCAGCAGCGCCACGGTGTCGAGGCCGGCCGCACGGATCGCGGCGGCCGTCTCGTCGACGATGTGGATGACGGGCACGCCCGCGGCCTCCGCGACCTCGTCCGCGATCACGTGCATGGTGTTCGCGCAGATGACGATCGCCTCGGCGCCGCCGTCGACGAGCCAGCGCGCGTCGCGCCCGAAGGTCATGGCCAGCCCCGCCCAGTCGCCGGCGTCCTGCGCCGCGGCGATCCCGCCGAAGTCATAGTGGCGGATCACCAGGTCCGCGGTGCGGCCGGGGAGCGCGGCGGCGACGCCCTCGTGCAGGAGCCGCTCGTACTCGAGCGTCGAGTGCCACGTGATGCCGCCGAGCAGGCCGATGCGGCGGGGAGAGGTGCGCATGAGCCGACCCTAGCGACGGGTGCGGGGGCCATGGGGTGGGTCCTTGGCCCCTCCCGCGGAATCCAACCTTCCCGTACGGTGTAACCATGCGAATCGGAGAGCTGGCCTCCCGCGGAGGCGTGACCGCCAAGACTGTGCGCTACTACGAGGGCATCGGGCTGCTGCCCGCGCCCGACCGGCGCTCCAACGGCTACCGGGAGTACGACGAGGTCGCGCTCGAGCGCCTGCGGTTCATCCGCGACGCCCAGGCGTCGGGCATGACCCTCGCGGAGACGGGCGACATCCTCCACATGAAGGACGAGGGTGAGAGCACCTGCGCACACAGCCGCGCGATGGTCGAGCGCCACCTGCACGACATCGACGCGCAGATCGCGAGCCTGCTCGCCGCGAAGGCGGAGCTCACCGCCCTCGCGCGTCGCGCCGAGACCCTCGATCCTGCCGAGTGCAACGACCCCAACCGCTGCCAGGTCCTCGCGCTTGACCTTGCCGTGGGCGGGAAGGTCTAGCCTCCGATCATGAGCACCGAGACCCTCCCCGAGGCCCCGCACGAGGAATCCTCGATCGACCTTGCCGTCGGCGGCATGACCTGCGCAGGCTGCGCCGCCGGCATCCAGCGCGGGCTCGCGGTCCTGCCCGGCGTCGGCTCCGCCGCGGTCAACATCGCGACCCGCCGCGCGACCGTCCTGCCTGACGGCACGCTCGACCGCGACGAGCTCGAGGACGCCATGCGCGCCGCCATCACGGGGCTCGGGTACGAGGTCCTCACCCGCGCGGTGGGGGACCGGACGTCGGACGGGGACGCGCCTCGTCCCGACTCGCGCGAGGACGAGGCCGAGGCGCAGGCCCGCAACGACGAGCGCCGCATCGCCGACTTCCGCCGCCGCTTCCTGGTCGCCGCCACGCTGACCGTGCCCGTCGCCCTCATCTCGATGATCCCCGCGCTGCGCTTCCCGGGGTGGGAATGGGTCGCGGCCGTGCTCGCGACGCCCGTGGTGTGGTGGGCCGCGCTGCCCTTCCACCGTTCCGCCCTCAAGGGCGCCCGTCACGGCACCACCACCATGGACACGCTCGTGAGCCTCGGCTCCGCGGTGGCGTGGCTGTGGTCGGTCGCGCTCCTGACGACGGGCGCCGAGGGGCACGTCTACTTCGAGACGGGTGCCGTCATCGTCTCCCTGATCCTGCTGGGCAAGTGGCTCGAGGTGCGCTCGACGGCGCGCGCGGGCGACGCGATCCGCGCGCTCGGCGCGCGCCAGAGCCCGACCGTCACGCTCGAGGACGGCACCGTCATCGAGCGTGCCGACCTGGGCGTCGGCATGCGCTTCCTGGTCCGGCCGGGCGAGGCGATCGCCACCGACGGGACCGTCGTCGAGGGCGCCGCCGCCGTCGACGCGAGCCTGGTCACCGGCGAGCCCGTCCCCGTCGCGGCCGCGCCCGGCGTCGAGGTGGTCGGCGGCACCATCGCCACCGACGGGTCGCTGACCGTCGAGGCGACCCGCGTGGGCGAGGAGACGATGCTCGCGCAGATCGCCCGCATGGTCGACGAGGCGCAGGCCGGCAAGGCCCGCATCCAACGCCTCGCCGACCGCGTCTCCGCGGTGTTCGTGCCCGCCGTCATCGCGCTCGCGCTCGTCACCGCCGCGCTGTGGCTCGCCTTCACCGGCGACGCCTCCGCGGCCGTCACCGCCGCCGTCGCCGTCCTGATCATCAGCTGCCCGTGCGCGATGGGTCTCGCGACGCCGCTCGCGATCATGGTCGGCACCGGCCGCGGTGCCCAGATGGGCATCCTGGTGCGCGGCGCGCAGGCGCTCGAGGACGCGCGGTCGCTTCAGACCGTGGTGCTCGACAAGACGGGCACCGTCACCGAGGGCCGCATGGAGGTCACGTCCTCCCTGGTCCCCGGCCTGGAGGACGATGCGGCCGGCACCCTGCTCGACGCCGTCGCCTCCGTCGAGGCGCGCTCGGAGCACCCCGTGGCCCGCGCGATCGCGGCATCCCGCGACGCCCGGATCCCGCTCAAGGGCTTCCGTTCGACCCCCGGCCAGGGCGTCACCGCGACCGTGCAGCGGGCGGGCGCCGAGGGTTCCCACGCGGACGTCACCATCGGCTCGAGGCGCCTGTTCGACACGCTTCCGGACGAGCTGGCGGCCTGGGCGACGGCCCGCGAGGAGCGAGGCGAGACCGTCGTGTTCGCAGGCCGCGCCGCACCCCTCGGGGGCGGGCTGCTTGGGGCGGGCGACGCATCGTCCACCCTGACCCGGACGGCGCTCGCGGCCGAGGCCGCCATCGCCGTGCGCGACCGCCTCAAGGACACGGCGCCCGCCGCGGTCGAGGCGCTGCACGGGCTCGGCGTCGACGTCGTGCTGCTCACGGGCGACAACCGGCGCGCCGCGGAGGCGGTGGGGGCCGCGCTCGGGATCGACCGCGTGATCGCCGAGGTGCTGCCCGGCGACAAGGAGGCCGTCATCCGGGAGCTGCAGGAGGGCGGACGGCGGGTCGCGATGGTCGGCGACGGCGTCAACGACGCCCCCGCGCTCGCGGCCTCCGACCTGGGGATCGCGATCGGCACGGGTGCGGACGTCGCGCGCGAGGCCTCCGACCTCACGATCGTGGCGGGCGACCCGCGCGCCGCGGCGGACGCGATCGCGCTGTCGCGGCGCACCTACGCCACCATCCGCGGCAACCTGTTCTGGGCGTTCGCCTACAACGTGTTGATGATCCCGCTCGCGGCGTTCGGGGTGCTGGACCCCATGCTCGCCGCCGCCGCGATGGGCGCGTCGAGCCTGTTCGTGGTCGGCAACTCGCTGCGCCTGCGGGGATTCCGGAGGGGCTGAGCGCGACCCGTCAGCGGCCCGCCACCGACCACGCGAGGGCGGACCGGGAGGCGGTGACGCGGCCCGCGGCATCGGCCGCACGCGCGGACACCATCCCGTCCGAGTGCGCGGCGACCAGCAGCGCGAGCTGCGCGCGCTGCAGCCGGTGCAGGTCGCGGGCGGCCTGCGCGCCGTGCCGCTCGCGCATGTCGGCCCGCGCGGCCCGGCGCCGGTTCCGCGTCGAGAGCCCGTCGAAGTCGGCCGGGCTCACCAGGTGGTCCGGCACGGTCACGCGCGCCGTCCGCGCGAACACGGCGCGCTCGCGCAGGTGGCTCACGTGCAGGGTGGTCGCGAGCACGATGACGATCGGCACGCCCTTGATGAGCGCGGCCGTCACCTGGGAGCCGTGGATGAGCGGCGAGTTGAGGAAGCCGTGCAGCACCATCGCGGCGCCCAGCGAGCCGAGCGCGACCAGCCAGCGCCGCCACGCCGGACCCACCGCGACGAAGAAGTAGCCGATGCCCGCGCCCGCGACCGCCGAGAACGCCGCGTGGCTCCACAGTCCCGCGACGATGCCGCGCAGCACGAAGACCTGCGCCACCGCGTCCATCGGGTTGCCCGCGAGCGCAGCGGTGCGCGACGTGTAGAGGAAGCCCTCGAGCACCTGGAAGCCCAGGCCCACCATGCCGCCGTAGAACGCCGCGTCGGCGACGGTGCGGATGCGGGCGCCCGGGATGAGCGCCAGCGCGACCACGCCGAGCGCCTTGAGGGGCTCCTCGACCAGCGGCGCCGCGATCGCGGACAGCCACGGCGAGTCCTCGCCCAGCCACTGGCCGACGATCTGGTGCATGGCGGGACCCGCGATCCGCGAGATGCCCACCGCGACGACCGCGCCCCACGCGATCGCCCCGACCACGTTGACGAGGGGCCGCCTCTCGTACAGCTCGAGCAGGTACACCGCCGTGGCGAAGACCAGGCCGTACAGGGTCCACACCGCCGCCGAGGCGGCGCCGGACAGCGGGTTGGCGAGCAGGGACTCGAGCGCCAGCGGCGTGACCTGGGCGAACGCGCCGATGGCGAGCACGATCATGGTCCAGAACACCCAGGACCGCCCGTCGATGAAGGTGGGGGTGCGGGGGCGGGGGATCCCACCGCGCACGCGCGCGGCGCTGGTCATCCGACGGCCCGCGGGAGCACGAGCGTGCGGATGAGGGCCTGCGCGGAGGCGGACGCGGCGTCCCACGAGGCGGTGGGCGACGTGAGGGCCGCGACGACCTCCTGGGTGCCGTCCGACACCACCCAGGCCTCGCCCGTCTGGGTGGCCTCCTGCACCACGACCGTCGCCGCGTCGTCCCCCGCGTCCGTGGTGAACCCCTTGGGTGTGGTGGCCACGGAGTTCGGGTCGGCGGAGCTGGCGAGCCAGCTCCGCGCGAGGGCGTCGATGCGCACCGCCGGCGGCGTGGTCGAGGCGCGCGGCGCCGTGATGACGAGCTGCGCGCCGCCCTGCGTGAGGGTGAGCGTGCCGGCGGCGGAGGACGCCTGCGACCAGTCCTCGGAGACCGCGACCGTGGCGCCGCCACCGATGTCGACGCGCTGCGGCGCGCTGGGCGCGGAGACGGCGATCGCGACGCGCGGGAGGACCACGGCGTAGGCGAGCGCGATGAGCAGGACGACGAGCGCGCCCGCGAGGGAGCCGCGCCCGATCAGCCGCACGGCGAGCGGCTGGGCCTGGCCCAGGGTGGCCGCGTCAGCGGCGGAGGACGCGCCGCTGCTCATGATCGCGACGCTAGCACGGAGGCCCGTCCCCTCTCAGGTCGAGTCGTGGCCGTCCGGGAGGGCCCCGGACGAGGGTGGGATCAGATGGCGTCGAGCGCGCGGGCGAGGTCCTCGCGGAGGTCCTCGACATCCTCGAGGCCGATGCTCAGCCGCACGGTCGCCTCGCACATGCCGACCGCGGCGCGGCGCACGGCGCCGAGCTTGCGGTGGGTCGTCGTGGCGGGGTGCGTCGCGATGGACTTCGCGTCGCCGAGGTTGTTCGACAGGTCGATGACGCGCAGCGCGTCGAGGAACCGGAACGTCGCCGCCTTCGCCTCGGGGCCGTGCGGGTCGACGCCCTCGTCGAGCGCGATGTCGATGGTGACGAGCGTGCCGCCCATCGTCATCTGGCCCTTCGCGCGCTCGTACTGCGGGTGCGACGGCAGCAGCGGGTAGCGCGCGACCGCGACCTTGGGGTGCGCCTCGAGCCACTGCGCGAGGTCGAGCGCGGAGGCCGCCTGCGCCTTGACGCGCACCGCGAGGGTCTCGAGCGACTTGCCGAGCACCCACGCGGTGAACGGCGACATGGTCGCGCCCATGGTGCGCACCATCTGGCGCACCTTGCCCACGTACTCCTTCGAGCCGAGCACCGCACCGCCGAGGACGCGGCCCTGACCGTCGATGTGCTTGGTGGCGGAGTACACGACGGCGTCGGCGCCGAGCTCGAGCGGCTTCTGGCCGAGCGGCGTCGCGAACACGTTGTCGACGATGAACAGCGCGCCGGCCTCCTTGGCGCGCGCCGCGACGTGGCGCAGGTCCACGACGTCCTGCATGGGGTTGGTGGGGGACTCGCAGAACACGGCGGTGGCGGGGGTCGCGAGCGCGCGGTCCCAGTCCTCGTTGACGTGTCCGTCGACGTAGTCGACGCGGATGCCCCAGCCGGCGAAGTAGTCGTCGAAGGTCGCGATCGACGTGCCGAACAGCGCGCGCGAGGCCACCAGGCGGTCGCCCTGGCGCAGGATCGACGCGAGCGCCACGAACACGGCCGCCATGCCGGTCGCGGTCGCGAAGCAGTCGTCCGCGCCCTCGATCGCGGCGAGGCGCGTCTCGAACATCGTCACCGTCGGGTTGGCGTAGCGCGAGTACTGGTAGCGGTCGATCTCGCCCGCGAACGCGCCCTCCGCCTCGGCAGCCGTCGGATAGACGTACCCCTGCGTCATGAAGATCGCCTCGGACATCTCGTCGAACGGCGTGCGCACGTGGCCGGCGCGGACGGCGAGGGTGTCGGGACGGAGCTGCGGGGCGTCTTCCGAGGTCATGGGCTCAGGCTACCGGCGCGGTGCGCCCCGGGACGATGCGGCGGCCGGGCAGGTGTGGGACCCGGCCGCCGCATCGTCCTCAGGCCTCGCGGACCGCGTAGGCGCGGCCGGAGACGCCGGTGGCCGTGAGCGAGCCGTCGCGGGACACGACGGTGACGGTGTCGCTCGAGCCATCGGACGCGTGCAGGGCGACCTCGCGCGTGTCGGGGCCGCCCGGGTAGACCACCAGCTCGACGTCGGCGAGGTAGTCGTAGTCCGGGCGGTCGTCGCGGGTGCCGCGCGCGAGCACGGTGCCGGGGCGCACGTACAGCGGCATCGAGTCGAAGCCGTGCACCTCGCGCCGCCAGCGTCCGCCCGCGACGCGCTCGCCCGTGAGCAGCGACGTCCACTCGCCCTCGGGCAGGTAGAGCGACACCTCGCCGGACTCGGACATCACGGGCGCCACCAGCAGCGAGTCGCCGAGCATGTACTGGCGGTCCAGGTGCTGCGTCGCGGGGTCGCCGGGGAAGGCCAAGAACATCGGCCGCATCATGGGGACGCCCGTGGTCGCGGTCTCGACGGAGGCGGTGTAGAGGTACGGCATGAGCGACAGCTTGAGCTTCGTGAACGTGCGCGCGACGTCGACGGCCTCGTCGTCGAAGGCCCACGGCACCCGGTACGAGCTCGACCCGTGCAGGCGCGAGTGCGAGGACATGAGCCCGAACGCGAGCCAGCGCTTGAACACGCCCGCGTCGGGGGTGCCCTCGAAGCCGCCGATGTCGTGGCTCCAGTACCCGAAGCCCGAGCTCATGAGCGACAGCCCGCCGCGCAGGGTCTCCGCCATCGACACGTACGACGACGAGTTGTCGCCGCCCCAGTGCACCGGCATCGTCTGGCCCCCCGCGGTCGCCGACCGCGCGAACAGCACGGCGTCGCCCTCGCCGCGCTCCTCGACGAGCGCCTCCCACACGGCCTCGTTGTAGAGCTGCGTGTAGAGGTTGTGCATCGTCTCGGGGCTCGAGCCGTCGTGCCACACGACGTCGGTCGGGATCCGCTCGCCGAAGTCGGTCTTGATGGCGTCGACCCCCTGACGCACGAGGACGCGGATGAAGTCCTGGAACCACGCGCGCGCGGCGGGGTTGGTGAAGTCGACCAGCGCCATGCCCGCCTGCCACTGGTCCCACTGCCACACGCTGCCGTCGGGGCGCTTGACCAGGTAGCCGTGCTCGAGGCCCTCGCGGAACATCCGTCCGCGCTGCGCGATGTACGGGTTGATCCACGCCGACACGTGGAGGTCCTTGTCCTCGTGCATCCGCTCGAGCATGCCCTCGGGGTCGGGGAACACCCGCTCGTCCCACACGCCGTCGGTCCAGTTGAACTCGCGCATCCAGAAGCAGTCGTAGTGGAACACCGACAGCGGGATGTCGCGCTCGCGCATGCCGTCGACGAATGATGCGACCGTCGCCTCGTCGTACTGCGTCGTGAACGACGTCGACAGCCACAGGCCGAAGGACCACGCGGGCACGCGCGGCGGGCGGCCGAGCAGCGCCGTGTAGCGCTCGACCGCCTCGGCGGGCGTGGGGCCCGCGAAGACGAGGTACTCGAGCGACTCGCCCGCGGTGGAGAACTGCACCCGCTCGACGGCCTCGGAGCCCACCTCGATGCTCACGTGCTCGGGGTGGTTGACCAGCACGCCGTAGCCGCGCGACGACAGGTAGAACGGGATCGACTTGTAGGACTGCTCGGAGCTGGTGCCGCCGTCGGCGTTCCAGATGTCCACGGTCTGGCCGTTCTTCACGAACGGGCCGAAGCGCTCACCGAGCCCGTAGATGGTCTCGCCCACGCCCAGGTCGAGCTGCTCGTGGACGTAGGCACGATGCGGCGCGAGCCCGGTCTCGGAGTAGCCGGCCACGCCGGCCGGCTCGGCGGGCACGGGGGCGTCCTTCGCCAGCGTCATGTAGCCCACCGAGTGGTGGCCCGACCCGGTGATGCGCTCGCCGTCGACCTCGAAGTCGAGGCGCCACGGCGCGCCCTGCGCGACCCGCGCAGTCAGGCGGCCGGAGGTCAGGGTGCCCCCCGCATCGTCCACCGCCGCGACGCCCGTGCCCTCGACGGCGCCCGGCATCCGGAAGCCGGGGGAGCGCCGTGCGCCCTGGTGGTGGTCGATCCGCACGCGCACCACGCCCTCGAGCGGCGAGCTCAGCGTGACCGTGAGCATCGCGCGGTTGAGCACGTCGCCGCGGGCGCGGATCACGCGGGTGGGGGCGTGGACGGTGAGGGTGTCGCCCTCGGCCCAGACGTCGTACGCCTCCTCGGCGTAGAGCGCGTCGACGCCGGGCCGGCGCATCCAGAATCCGTCGGTGAACTTCACTTCACTGCTCCTGCCGTGATGCCGCGCGTGAGGGTGCGCTGGAAGATGAGGAAGAAGATGATCGTGGGGATCACGCTGATGAGCGTGCCGGCGATCAGGGTGGTGGTGTCGGTCTGGCGCTCGCCGTTGAGCTGCTCGAGCAGCAGCGGCACCGTGAGGCTGTCGGAGGTGTTGAGGAACGCCAGCGGCAGCAGGAACTCGTTCCACGTCCAGATGAAGAAGAACACCATGAGGACGGACAGCGTGGGCCGGAGGATCGGAACGATCACCGAGCGCAGCACGCGCCCGCGGGTGGCGCCGTCGACCGACGCGGCCTCGAGGATCTCCTTGGGGAACGTGCCGAGCAGGCTCGACAGCAGGTAGGTGCCGAAGGCCGACTGGATCACCACGAACGTCAGGATGACGGACCAGGGGTTGGAGAGCAGGCCGATCTTGTCGTAGAGCTTGAACAGCGGGTCGAACAGCATCTCCTGCGGGACCAGGTTGGCCATGAGGAAGATGAGCACGATCCAGGTGCGGCCCCGCACGCGGCCGATGCCGATCGCGAACGAGTTCAGCACGGACACCACGACGGCGATGAGGGACACCATCGTCGAGATGAACACCGAGTTCCACAGCGCGCGCGGGAAGTTCTGGGTCTCCCAGAACGTGCGGATGCCGGTGAGGTCGAGCTTCTCGGGCAGCTGCAGCGGGCCGGAGTTCGCGTAGTCCGCGGGGGACTTGAACGCGTTGAGCAGCAGCAGGAGCATCGGGAACACGATCGCGAGGGCGCCGAGGATCGCCGCGATCAGCAGGATCCACTCGGTGGCGGTGCGAGGGCGTGCCCTGTTCTTGGTCGGCGCCGTGGTGTCGACGGGGGTGGGGGCCTGGGCGACGGCGGTCATGGCGTCACGCCTCCTTGCGCTCGGCGCGGTTCTGCACGCGGATGAAGATGATGGCGACCACGACGACCACGAGCGTGATGGCCGACGCGATCGTGGCGGCGTAGCCCTTGTCGGTGCCGCGGATGAACTCCTCGTACGCGTAGTACGAGGGCACATAGGTCGACTTCGACGGGCCGCCGTTGGTGAGGATGAAGACCGGCGCGAACACCTTGAGCGCCGCGATGGTGGTGGTCAGCGCGACCACGAACACCTCGGGCTGGATCATCGGCAGCGTGATCGCGCGGAAGCGCTGGTACCAGTTGGCGCCGTCGAGCTCGGCGGCCTCGTACAGCTGCGGGTCGACGCGCTGGAGGGCCGCCATGAAGATGACGACGGGGTAGCCCAGCTGGATCCAGATCATCAGCACCATGACGGAGGCCATGGCGGTCGAGTACTGCCCGCCGAGCCAGTTGACCTCGACGGTCGACCCCGTGATGACAGACAGGAACTGGTTGAGCACGCCGTCGGAGTTGGGCTTGAGGATCCAGGAGAACATCACGCCCGCGACCGCGATCGGGAGGATCTGCGGGAGGTAGTAGGTGGCGCGCAGGAAGCTCGACAGGCGCGCGCCGAAGCGGCGGCCCACCACGTCGAAGAGCAGCGCCGCGATGATGAGGCCCAGCAGGGTGGGCACGATCACCATGGCGATGATGACGAGGAAGATGTTCTTGAACGACTGGATGAACTCGTGGTCCGAGGCCAGGGCGATCCAGTTGTCGAGGCCCGCGAAGTGCTCCTCGGCGCGCCCGCCGCGCCAGTGGAAGAAGCTCAGGCGCACGTTGCGCACGATCGGGTAGAAGATCACGAGGCCCACGAGCAGCGTGCCGGGGATGAGGTAGAGCCAGTAGCCGAGCTTGCTGGAGTCGCGCTGCGGGATACGCGCGGGTTCGTCGGTGCGACGCGGGCGGGTGCGGGGTGCGAGGGAGGTCATGAGGGATCCGTCTCTGGCGGGGGCCCCGGGCCGGCCGGGGCCCCCGCGTGGTCGAGGCTTAGTTGACGGTCGAGACGTAGCTCTCGTAGTAGTCCTTCAGCTGGGCGTCGGCCTCGTCCGTGGTCGCGTCGCCGTTGACGATGCTCTGCATGACGGAGTTGAGGTCGCCGTAGAAGGTCGGGGTCGGCCAGTCGGGGTAGAAGGCCAGGCCGTCGCGGTCGTTGACCTCGTTGAACAGGTCGATGAGCTGCTTGGCGTTCGGGTCGGTGATGTCGGCGGTGTCGGCGGCGACGGGCAATCCGCCGGACTCGCCGAGCAGCGCCTGGACCTCGGGGTACATCGTGACGTCGATGAACTTCTCGGCGAGCTCGGGGTTCTTCGACTGGGCGGGGACCACCCAGATGTTGCCGCCCGAGCCGGGGGTCAGCGTGGTGTCGGGCCAGTTGGCGATGCCGAAGTCGAACGTGGTGACGTCGCTGAGCATGCGGCCGTACCACCACGAGCCGGAGTAGAACATCGGGGACTCGCCGTTGATGAACTGCAGGCCGGCGTCCTCGGCGGTCATGCCGGAGGCGTCCTTGCTGATGTAGCCCTTGCTCACCCAGTCCTCGAGTGTCCCGGTCGCGGTGCTGACCTCCGTGCCGGACCAGTCCACGGGGTTCTCGTACAGCTGGTAGTCGTTGACCCACTGGCGGTCGGCCTTGGACAGCGCGAGCTGGTACCAGAGCTGGCCCATCGGGTACTCCTGGGCCGAGGTGGTCAGCGGCGTGACGCCGTTGTCGACGAACGTCTGCATCGCGGCCTCGAGGCTCGCCTCGTCCGTCGGCACGTCGATGCCGTACTGGTCGAACATGTCCTTGTTGTAGTAGAGGAAGACGAACTCGCCGTAGTTCGGGACGCCGTACCAGGAGCCCGAGCCCATGACGCCGTTCTCGTCGTACTTGGCGATGGTGTCGACGCCCGCGCTGAGCTTGTCGGCCCAGCCGTACTTCGCGTAGGCGTCGTCGAGCGGCAGGATCACGCCGGTCGCGGCGAGCTGGCCGGCGGTGCCGTTGCCCTTGTTGTACTCGGACACGTCGGGCGCGTCGGAGGAGTCGAAGAGCTGCTGCGCGGAGGCGTTCAGGTCCTCGAACGCGGTGTTCTGGAGGTCGACGGTGGCGCCGGTCTCCTTCTCGAAGATCTCGATGGCCTTGTTCCACGCCTTGCCCATCGCGGACTCGTCGCCCTCGTAGTGCATGACGGTGAGGGTCTGGCCGGAGAAGTCGCCCGAGCCGCCGGACGCGGACGCCCCGTCGGTGGAGCCTCCATCCGAGGACGAGCATGCGCTCAGGCTGAGCGCGCCGGCGGCGAGCACGGCGGTCGCTGCGGTGATGCGGTACTTCATTGTCCGTTCCTGCTTCCTTGTCGTGGCCCGGAGGCCGGCTGGGTGCATCGTCCCCGCGCCTCTTTCGAAGCGCTTCGACGATGCGGGCGCGTGGGTCGCCGCACGGGTGTGACGGCTGCCCGGGTCAGTCGGGGGGTGTCGCGCGCGCGAGCACCGACCCGTGGTCGATGTAGGCGGGTGGGAGGAGGACGATGCGGGGGCTGCGGTCCCCGCCGTCGATCGCCTGGACGAGGAGGTCCACGGCGGCGGCGCACGACGCGTGGGCGTCGAGCGGCATCGTGTCGAACGGCACGGCGAACCGCGCGGTCGAGAAGCTCACGCCGGCTGCGATCACCGACACGTCGCGTGGGACGACGAGCTCGCGCGTCGCGAGTATCGCGGACAGCGACGACGCGACGTCGGGCGTGGTGCTGAGCACGATGCCGTCGAGGTCGGGCAGGCGCTCGAGCAGGCGGCGCACGCTGCCGTCGGCGGTGTGGCCGTTGGGGTGGACCACCGCGTGCGCGACGCCGCGCTCGTCGCAGCGGGCCAGGAACGCGTCGCGGAAGCGCAGCGGGAAGTTGGAGCCGCGCTCGAGGGTCTCGGGGCGGTGGGAGATGAGGCCGATCTGCCTGTGCCCGGCGTCGACGAGCCGGTCGACCGCCTCGCGCGCCGCCGCCTCGAAGTCGAGGTCGACGCAGATGAGGCCCGCGGTGTCCGCCGGGATGCCCACGAAGACCGTCGGACAGGCGAGGGTGCGCGCCAGGGGGACCCGTGCATCGTCCACATCCACGTCGAGCACGACGATGCCGTCGGCCAGCTGCGTGGCGGCCGAGCGGCGCATGCCCTCGAGCGCGTCGTCGTGGACCAGCAGGAGGGTGTCGAAGTTGTGGGCGCGCGCAACCTTGGTGGTCTCCATCGCGAAGGCCATGTGCGCGGCGTCGTCGGTGTCGGCGTGCACGGGCTCGCTCACCGCGATGATCTGCGAGCGGTTCGCGGCGAGCATGCGCGCACTCGCATGCGGAAGGTAGCCCAGCGCATCGGCGGCGGCGAGCACGCGGGTGCGGGTCTCGGCGGTGATGGAGCGCTTGCCGGACAGGGCGTAGGACACGGTCGAGATCGACACGCCCGCGGCCTGCGCCACGTCTGCGATCGTCGCCATCTCGACTCCATCGTCCCGGGTGCCGGCTGGCCGCCGGCGGGCGGTCGAAGCGCTTCGACGCGCCGCGATGTCCCGAGATTATGTTGGTCGCCGCAACAAAGCAAGCCGGGTTACCGAATCGTGACGTTCGCCCTCCGGCGGCGGTCCCGACGGCGTTCGCCGCGGGCGGTCAGCCCTGGTGCCAGGGGAGGCCGGCGCCCTTCCAGCCCTGCCAGCCGCGGTGGCCGTGCTCGTCGGTGGCGCCCTCGAAGCCCTCGAGGACGTTGTAGGCGGGACCCAGGCCCGCGGCGGTCGCGGCCTCGGCGGCGCCGATGGAGCGCGCGCCCGAGCGGCACAGGAACACGATCGGCTGCCCCGGCTCGACGCCGGTCGCCTGGAGCTGGTCGAGGAATCCCTCGTTGCGGTTCATCGCCGGGTAGGACACCCACTCGATCAGCGCGGCCTGCTTGCCCAGGCTCGAGGCGTCGGGGACCCCGGTGAAGCGCCACTCGGCCTCGGTGCGGACGTCGACCAGGATCGCGCCGGGCTGGTCCTCGAGCAGCTGCCACGCCTCGTGCGGCGTCAGGTCTCCGGCGTACGTCATGGCGGTCCTCTCGGGTGGGGATGCGCGCCAGTCTAGGTCCGCGCCTAGGGTGAGGGAATGATCCGCATCCATCTCACCAGCGTGTTCGTCGACGATCAGGCGCGCGCCCTCGACTTCTACACGCGCGTCCTCGGCTTCGAGGTGCGTCAGGATGTGCCGCTCGGCGGCGAGGACCGCTGGCTCACGGTGGGCGCGCCGGGGGACGATGCGGTGCAGCTGCTGCTCGAGCCGTCCGGCCATCGCGCGGTCGGGCCCTACCGGCAGGCGCTCCGCGAGGACGGCATCCCGGCGACCCAGTTCGCGTGCGACGACGTGCGCGCCGAGCACGAGCGGCTCGTGGCGCTCGGCGTCGAGTTCACAATGCCGCCCACCGACATGGGGCCGGTCACCGTCGCGGTGCTCGACGACACGGTGGGCAACCTCATCCAGCTCGCGCAGATGAGGGGCTGAGCCCTACCCCTCCTCGGGGTGAGGCTTGTTCGGGCTGACGGGCGGGAGCGCAGACCACGGGAACGTGATCCACAGGTCGGTGCGCTTCCACACGTAGTCGGGGTCGATGATCGAGTGCGACTTCGCGTAGAGGACCACCGTGCGGACCTCGCCCGCGTGCTGCTCCATCAGGGCCTTCACGAGCGCGAGGGTCTCGCCGGTGTCGGCGACGTCGTCCGCGACCAGCACCTTGAGACCCTTCATCGCGTCGGTGTCGAGCAGCGGCGGCAGCAGCACCGGCGCGGGCAGACGCTCGTCGATGCCCGTGTAGAACTCGACGTTGAGCGTGCCGACGCCCTTGGTGCCCAGCGCGTACGAGATCGCGCCGCCCACGGGCAGGCCGCCGCGGGCGACCGCGACCACCACGTCGGGCTCGTAGCCGGAGTCGACGACCGCCTGCGCGAGCTCGCGCGACGCGTCGCCGTAGCCCTGCCAGGTGAGGATCTCGCGCTCGGGGGTGTCGGTCATCGGGGGCTCCTCGCAGGGCGGTGTGGGGCGTGGCACTCATTGAACCATCGCCGCCGCCCGCACCGGCGGCCCGCGGTCCCGATTAGCCTTGCCCGATGGGTTTCTTCACGTCCGAGGGTGACACGCGCCGCTTCTACGAGGCCGACGCGTGGTTCCAGGCCTGGCTCTCCGCGAGCCCGAAGAGCGCCGAGTACCTCGCGACGCGCCTGCGCAAGGCGACCGGTCACGACCTCCACTTCACGCCCGCGGAGCTGCGCCCCACCATCGACTGGGTGACCCGCGACCTGCGCCGCGACCGCTCGGCGATCAAGCCCGACTGGGCGTACCGCTCGGAGCTCGGCGGCGAGCTCACGATGCACGGCGCCGCCCTCATCGACGGCCTGCTCGTCTACGTGGGCGGCCTCGCCGACGATCACCAGCCGCTCACGTGGGGGCTCGACCGTCGCGAGGGCTCGCCCACGTACCTCGACCCGGTGCTCGGCCCCGGCGGCCCGCCGATCGCGCTCCTGCCGCACGCGGTCGCGGCGATGGGCCACGGCCGCGCCGCGTGGGACTCGATCGAGGACGTGCTGCGGTGGTTCGCCTCGCCCGGGACCCTCACGTACGAGGCGTTCGACACCCCGGCCGACGTGCGCGAGTCCTTCATCCCGTCCGGCGGCCTCTTCAAGCGGGCCGTGCGCCCGAGCGAGCTGCCGTCGGCGCCCGCATCCGCGCTGCTCGGCCCGGTCCACGAGGGCGACCCGGGCCTCGTGGTGAACGATGCGGGACCCGGCCACGCGCCCGGCACGCCGTCGGACGCGACGCACCACGCCATCGTCATGCTCGCCGCCGGCGCGATCGACGAGCCCGCGCTGCTGCGCTTCCTCCGCGGCTGCGACGCCGCCCCCGGGATCTCCCGGGTGGCGTTCCGCAGCCACCACGTGCTCGAGGTGTGGGCGCCGGGCCTGCTCACCGTCGAGGTGCTGGCCGCGCTGCGCGGCGCCGCCCGGACCGAGCTCCCCTCGCGCCCGGACGATGCCCCGCTCACCGAGGACGACCGCCGCGGCCTGCTGCTGCGCGCGCCGTTCCTCGAGCGCCTGGGCAAGCACCAGGACCTCGCCGTGCGCACCATCGAGGTGGACGGCTGGGACGCCACCGTCACCGTGCAGACCCCGTGGCTGGACGACTACACGTACACCGTGGCGCTGCACCCGCGTGTGGTCGAGTCCCTCACCGAGGCACGCATGCAGGCCGTGGCGGACGCACTCGGGCTGCTGCCTGGCGTGGACCGCGTGCTGTGGGAGGACGCCGAGGGCGTCCACGTTCACGGCCCGGGCCTGTCCGCCGAGACGCTCGCGGACGCGGTCGCGGAGGCGCTGGCGTAGCCCGGTTCGCGTGCCTCAGCGCCGGTAGACCTCGCGCCGGTGGCCGACAGCGAGCACGACGACCACGAGCACGCCGTCATCGATCGAGTAGATGACCCGGTAGTCGCCGATCCGGACCCGGAAGAAGGCGCTGTCGACCAGCCGCCTGGATGCCGGCGGCCGCGGATCCTGTGCGAGCAGCTCGATCGCGCCTCGGATCCGTGCCTGGTCGCGCGCCTGGATCCGCGCGAGCGCCTTCGCGGCGGACGGGCGCAGCGTGACGCGGTAGGTCACGTCCAGCCGAGCTCGGCCTTGACCTGCTCCCAAGGGATCGACTCGCCATCCTCCGCGAGCGCGGCCTCGGCGGCCGCGATGTCCTCGGCATCTTCGAGCGCCTCGATCATCCGCTCGTACATGTGCGGGCTGATGACCACCGCCTCGATGGCGCCGCGGCGCTCGAGGAAGATCGCGCGCTCCTGGGCGCGCTCGATCACGCTGCGCAGCTCGGCGCGAGCCCGTGACACGGGGACGATCTCGACCATTCGTCGATTGTACGTTTCGCGCGGTCGACTGTACGGGGCTGTGGGTGAGGCCCCGTGGCGCGCCGTGAGGCGGCGACATCCCTGGTCAAACCCTCGATGGGGGTGCAGGATGACCCCATGGGGGACACCAACGGGCGCATCGACGCGCCACACCGCGGCGCTGCCGTCGCGGGGATCATCATCTCGCTCACGCTCGTCGTGACCATGCTCGTCGCGCTCGCGATGCTCGGCCGTGGATCGGGCAGCGTCGAGTGGAGGGACGCGACGCTGCCCACCTACCCGGCCGCGGACTGGTCGGGCGACGCGGCGCCCGTCGCGGACGGGCTCACCGCCGAGCCCACCGCGGGCGGCACGATGTGCACGATGGCGATCGCCGTCGAGGGCTCCGCGAACGTGGGCGTGCTGGTCGCCGACACGTGGCGCGGCACGTGGCCGGTGGTGAGCGGCCAGGTGTCCGAGGACCCCGTGCCCCGGCTCCAGCACGGCCGCGACGGAGTGATCCTCGAGGCGCCCGGCGACGGCTCGAGCGCGATCGAGGTCTCGGGACGCGTCCTCGACCCGGCGGATCCGGACGATGCGGCGCTTGCCCAGGCATGGACGGACCGGTGCGGCGCGGCGGTGGACGCCGTGGTGCAGGCCGCTCCCCAGGGACTCACGGGCGGCGAGCTGTGAGCGCCGAGGCGGCCCAGGCGCGCGAGGACGCGCCGATCCGCAGGCAGGCGCCCACCAGGCGGGCCGCGCTCGCGGGCGTGATCGTCGCGGGCGTCGCGCTCGCGCTCGTCTTCACGGCGGCGTTCTGGGAGCGTCCCGCCCACGTGCCCACCTACGCCGCGACGGACTGGTCCGGCGAGGCGCTCGAGGTCGCCGGGTACGCGCAGGTCGCGTCGCACGGGCTCTTCACCGCGTGCCCCACCGCGACGCTCAGCGACGGCACCACCGCCGGGCTGCTGCTCGTCGACGGGTGGAGCGCGTCCATCCCGGGCATCGGGGCGGGTGGCGGCGGCGCCGTCGCGTCGCTGCGCGGTCCCGATGGACTGGCGGTGGCGGACGGATTCGACCTGGGCGGCGACCCGATCGTGGGCCGCATGCTCGACCCGGGCGCACCGGCCGACGCGGCCCTCGCCGACACGTGGACCGCGATGTGCGGCGCCGCGGACTCGGTGGTCCTCGTCGAGCCGGGCTCGACCGTGCACTTCCCGACCGTGAGGAACTGACCGCCCTCCGGGCCGTGGGGGTCCGGGCGCGCGGATAGGATTGCCGGGTCACCGCCGGCACCACCCATGAGGACTTCATGACCGACGCGCTCCAGCCCACCGCCGCCCAGCTCGACACCGTCGGCTACGCGGAGAAGACCCCCGACCAGGAGCAGCCCTGGGGAGAGCTGGGCCTCAAGCACGACGAGTACCAGCGCATCCGCGACCTGCTCGGTCGCCGGCCCACCAACGCGGAGCTCGCGATGTACTCCGTCATGTGGTCGGAGCACTGCTCGTACAAGTCCTCCAAGGTGCACCTGCGCCAGTTCGGCGAGAAGACCACGCCGGAGATGAAGCAGCGCCTCATGGTCGGCATCGGCGAGAACGCCGGCGTGGTCGACATCGGCGACGGCTGGGCCGTCACGTTCAAGGTGGAGTCGCACAACCACCCGTCCTACGTCGAGCCGCACCAGGGCGCCGCGACCGGCGTCGGCGGCATCGTCCGCGACATCCTCGCGATGGGCGCCCGCCCGGTCGCCGGCATGGACGAGCTGCGCTTCGGCGCGATCGACCACCCCGACACGGCCCGCGTGGTCCACGGCGTGGTCTCCGGCGTCGGCGGCTACGGCAACTCGCTCGGCCTGCCCAACATCGGCGGCGGCGCGCGCTTCGACTCCTGCTACCAGGGCAACCCCCTCGTCAACGCGCTGTGCGTGGGCAAGATGAAGCACGAGGACATCCACCTCGCGTCCGCCGAGGGCGTGGGCAACAAGGTCGTCCTGTTCGGCGCCCGCACCGGCGGCGACGGCATCGGCGGCGCCTCGATCCTCGCGTCCGAGACGTTCGAGGACGGCGTCCCCGCGAAGCGCCCGTCCGTCCAGGTGGGCGACCCCTTCATGGAGAAGGTGCTCATCGAGTGCTGCCTCGAGCTGTTCGCGGCCGACGTGGTCCAGGGCATCCAGGACCTCGGCGCGGCCGGCATCTCGTGCGCGACCTCGGAGCTCGCCTCCAACGGCTCGGGCGGCATGCACGTGTGGCTCGACGACGTCCTGCTGCGCGACCCCACCCTGAACGCCGGCGAGATCCTCATGTCGGAGTCGCAGGAGCGCATGATGGCGGTGGTCACGCCCGAGAAGCTCGAGCAGTTCCTCGCGATCACCGGCAAGTGGGACATCGAGTCCGCCGTGGTCGGCGAGGTCAACGACTCGGGCCGCCTCACCATCGACCACCACGGTCAGCGCATCGTCGACGTGGACCCGCGCACCGTCGCGCACGACGGCCCTGTGTACGACCGTCCGTTCCACCGTCCCGCGTGGATGGACGGGCTCCAGGCCGACCGCTTCGCGGCGGCCCTGCCGACCGACGGCGACGCCCTCAAGCAGGCGTTCATGACGCTGCTCACCAGCGACAACATGGCCTCGCGAGAGTGGATCACGCACCAGTACGACCGCTACGTCCAGGGCAACACCGCCGCGTCGCGCCCCGACACCGCCGGCGTGGTCCGCATCGACGAGGAGACCGGCCGCGGCGTCGCCATCGCGACCCGCTCCAACGACCGTTTCACGAAGCTCGACCCGTACAGCGGCGCGCGCCAGTCCGTCGCGGCCGCCTTCCGCGGCGTCGCGATCGCCGGCGCCGAGCCGACCGCCGTCACCGACGGCCTCAACTTCGGCTCGCCCGAGGACCCCGACTCGATGTGGCAGTTCGCCGAGGCCATCCGCGGCCTCGCGGACGCGTGCCAGGAGCTCGGCGTCCCGGTCACGGGCGGCAACGTCTCGCTCTACAACGGCACCGGTGAGCCGGGCCGCATCGACTCCTCGATCAACCCGACCGCGATCGTCGGCATCCTCGGCATCCTCGACGACGTCGCCCGCGCGACCCCGTCGGGCTGGCGCGAGGACGGCCAGCTGCTGTTCCTGGTCGGCACCACCAAGCCGGAGCTCGACGGCTCCGAGCTCGCCGCCACGCACGGTCACCTCGGCGGACTGCCGCCCGTGCTCGACCTCGCGTGGGAGAAGGAGCTCGCCGAGATCCTCATCGCCTGCTCGCGCGACGGCCTCGTCGACGCCGCCCGCGACGTCTCGGAGGGCGGCATCGCGGCCGCGGCCGCGTACGGCTCGCTGCGCTACGGCGTCGGCGCGCGCATCGTCCTCGACGAGATCTGCGAGCGCGACGGGCTGACCCCCGCGCAGGCGCTCTTCTCGGAGTCGCAGGGCCGCGCGCTGCTGACCGTCCCGCGCACCGAGGAGCCCCGCTTCGTGGCGATGCTCGAGGCGCGCGGCGTGCCGTTCGCCCGCGTCGGCGTCACCGGCGGCGACGTCATCGACGTCCAGGGCCAGTTCGAGGTCGGCGTCGCCGAGCTCCAGGAGGCCTGGGAGGCCCCGCTTCCCGCACGCTTCGCGTAGGACGATGCGCGGGTAGGGGCACGTGAGGACGCGCGCCTGGGCGGGCCTGGTCCTGCTGTGCGCGGCGACCGCCGGACTGGTGGTCGCCGCGACGCTCACGGGTGCGTCCTCCACGCCCTGGGCCGGGACTCCCGGCGTCTACCAGGAGGGTCGCCTCGATGCCGCCGCACGCGCGGTGCCCGTCGCAGACGCGGCGACCGTCCTGGCCGAGGGCGCCTACGAGGCCGAGCAGGCCTCGCCGTGGCGCCTCGACCTCGACGGCGAGTGGAGCTTCCGCTGGTCGCCTTCGGCGTCGGACGCGGACACCGGCTTCGTGGACCCCGCCGTCGACGTTTCGGGGTGGGACACCGTCGAGGTGCCCCACCAGTGGCAGCTCGACGGCTACGGCGACCAGGCCACGCACGACCTCGTCTACCTCAACGAGGAGTACCCCTGGGAGGCCTACGGGGAGCTCGACCCCTTCACCATCCCGGATGAGGGCAACTCGGTCGGCTCGTACCGCCGCTCGTTCGACGTCCCGGACGCCTGGGACGGCCGCCGCACGGTGCTCGCCTTCCAGGGCGTGAAGTCCGCGTACACGGTGTGGGTCAACGGGATCGAGGTCGGGTACAGCGAGAGCAGCTACTCGCCCGCGGAGTTCGACGTCACCGCAGCGGTGCATCCCGGCGCCAACACGATCGCGGTGCTGGTGCACCGCTGGTCCGACGGCTCGTGGCTCGAGAACCAGGACCAGATCGACCTGTCCGGCATCTTCCGCAGCGTCGACCTCTACTCGACGCCGCTGACCTACCTCGCCGACCACACCGTCACCACCCACGTCGCGGACGACCTCGCCTCCGCCACCGTCCACGCCGACGTCGAGGTCGTCGGGGACGCGACCGTCCGCGCCACGCTGCACGACGCCGAGGGTGCCGTCGTCGGGGAGGCGACCGGCGCATCGTCCACCATCGACGTGCCCGACGCCCGCCTGTGGTCCGCCGAGGACCCGTACCTCTACACGCTCGTCTACGAGCTCCTCGAGGGCGGCGAGGTGACCGAGACGGTCGCGACGCGCGTGGGGATCCGCGAGTTCGGGATCGTGGACGGGCTCATGACCCTCAACGGCATGCCGCTCGACATCAAGGGCGTCAACCGCTCCGAGATGAGTCCCGACACCGGGCAGGCCTTCACCGAGGAGCAGACCCGTGAGGACCTGCTGCTCATGCGTCAGCACAACATCACGGCGGTGCGCACGTCGCACTACCCGGCGAGCCCGGACCTCTACCGCCTCGCCGACGAGATCGGCATGTACGTCCTCGATGAGGCGAACCTCGAGACCCACGAGCTGCGGCGGTTCCCCGACGGCGCCCCCGAGTGGGACGCCGCCGTGATGGACCGCATCGTCAGCCTGTACGAGCGCGACAAGAATCACCCGTCGGTCCTGTGGTGGTCGCTGGGCAACGAGGTCGGGCCGGGCGAGATCTTCGCGGAGGCCGCCGACTGGCTGCGGTCCGTCGATCCCGGACGGCTGGTCCATTTCCAGGAGGACAGCACGGTCGCGGACGTCGACGGGGTGTTCTATCCGTACCTGTCGACGCTCGAGGAGCGCGCCGCGACCACCGCCGGGCGCCCGTGGATCATGACCGAGTACCAGCACGCGCTCGGGAACGCCCTGGGTGGCATCGAGGAGTTCTGGCAGGTCATCGACACCAACCCGGAGATGCAGGGCGGCTTCGTGTGGCAGTGGGCGGACCAGGCGATCCGCCTGCCGATCGACGGCGGGGTGGGCGCGCTTCCCGTGGCGGACGATGCGCCCGCCGGGTCGACCTACCTGTCCTACGGCTCCGACTGGGGCGACGCCCCGACGGACGGGCCGTGGACGCTCAACGGGGTGGTCAACCCCGACCGGGTGCCGCAGCCCGAGCTGGCGGACCTCGCCGCCGTGTACGCGCCCGTCGAGCTGGTGTCCTCCGACGGGTCGCGGATCCAGGTGCGCAACGAGCATCTTTTCACGGACCTGTCTGAGCTCGCGGCCACCTGGACGCTCGAGGCCGACGGCGTGCCCGTCGACTCGGGGTCGCTCGTGGTGTCGCTCGCGCCGGGCTCGACGGGCTGGGTCGACGTTCCCGTCACCGCGCCTGCCGACCCGGTGGCCGGCGCGACCTACCGGGTGACGGTGTCCTTCGCGCTCGCTTCCGACAGCGCGTGGGCCTCGGCCGGGCACGTGGTCGCCTCGCTGCAGACGACGATGCCGTGGGACACCGGGACCGCCGCCGTGCCTTCCACGTCGGGACGGGTGGCCGTCGACGACTCGGGCGACGCGATCACCGTGACCGGCGAGGGCTTCACCGCGGCCTTCTCCACCGCGACCGGGGCGCTCACCTCCTACGCCGTCGACGGCGCCGACCTGCTCGCCGAGCCCTGGCACCCCGACTTCTGGCGCGCCCCCACGCAGAACGACCTGCTCAACGGCGTCACCGACAACGCCCGCTCCTGGGAGGGCGCGGGCGAGGCGCTCGAGGACGTCGACGTGCGCATCGTCTCCCGGTCCGCGGACGCCGTGACGCTCGACGTGACCGCCACGGTCCCCGCCACCGGCGACCCTTCGTGGAACGCGACCTACACGGTCACGGGCGACGGGGCGATCGCGGTCGATGCGACCCTGGGAGCCACCTCGCGCGCCTTCGAGATCCCGGCCGTCGGGATGGAGTTGACGCTCCCCGGCATGTACCAGCACCTCACGTGGCTCGGGCGCGGGCCGGGCGAGAGCTGGGGCGACCGCCACGCGGGGCAGCTGACCTCCCTGTGGACCTCCACCGTCGCGGATCAGGTGTTCCCGTACGTGGTCCCGCAGGCAACCGGCAACCACACGGGCGTCGAGTGGTGGGCCGTGACGGACGATGCGGGGGCCGGGCTGCTGATCGCCGCGGGCGTCGCGCCGCTCGAGGCCGCGACGCTCCCGGTGACGGAGGCCGCGATCGAGGCGGCCGGTCGTCCCTTCGAGCTCGAGCCGGACGGCCTGGTGCACCTGTCGGTGGACGCGGTGCAGCAGGGCCTCGGGCTCACGTGGGGCGAGCGCGCGCTGCCGTTCGCGACGGTTGCAGGCGACGAGCCCCACATGCTCGCGTTCACCTTGTCGCCGCTGCGCGCGGGCGAGGACCCGGGCGCGACCGCGCGGGGCCTCGCCGCGATCGGTGCTTCCTGACCCCTTGGTGCGTTGCGCCGATGGACGTACAGTTTTCTGTACGTCAGGAGGTGTGCCATGAAGACGATGTCCTATTCGGAGTCGCGTAAGAACTACGCGAGCGTCCTCGACTCGGTGGTGGATGACCGTGAGGAGGTCGTCATCACACGCGCCGGTCATGAGCCGGTCGTTATCGTGTCGCTCGACGACTACGAGTCGCTCAAGGAGACCGCCTACCTCCTCCAGAACCCAGCCAACGCGCGCCGGCTGCTGAGCGCCATCGAGGACCTCGAGGCGGGCCGCGGCGAGGTGCACGAGCTCCTCGAATGATCCTCGTGTGGCAGGCGCGAGCCTGGGAGGACTACGTCCACTGGCAGGAGCAGGATCGGAAGGTCCTCCGGCGGATCAACGTGCTCCTCAAGGACATCGTCCGAGGCGCGGCCGACGGCGCGCCGCACGAGGGGATCGGCAAGCCTGAGGAGCTCAAGCACGGCCTTCACGGCTACTGGTCGCGGCGCATCACAGACGAGCACCGCCTCGTCTACAAGGTGGTCGGCGACGAGGTGCGCATCGCCGCCTGCCGTTTCCACTACACGGACTGAATACGCTGGACCCATGCCTCCCCGCCGCCGCATCCCCGTCGCCGCCGGCCGCGAGGCCGTCCGCCTGTGGGCGGCGCTCACAGATGCGGGCAACGTCGAGCCCGGCATGACCGCGATGGCCGTCCGCTTCTCGCTCGAGGAGCTCGCCGCCGTCGCGCCTGGACGCTCGCTCGAGGTTCGGGTCCCGCCGTGGGGCGCGACCCAGTGCGTCGAGGGATCGGTCCACCGTCGAGGCACCCCGCCCGCCGTCGTGGAGATGTCGCCCGAGGTGTGGCTCGGCCTCGTGACCGGCCGTCTGACCTGGGACGATGCGGTGGGCGCGGGCGACGTCGATGCGTCGGGGGAGCGCTCGGACCTGTCCGCGCTGCTGCCGCTCGCGCTGTAGGCCCGCCCCCGCTCGCATTGTCGGTGCCCCCGGCTAGCGTCGGGAGCGGGGATCGGGGGCGACGTGAACGACTGGAGCGCCGAGGACACGGACGAGGGCGACGTCGAACGCCTCGGGCCGGACATCTGTCGCACCGAGTGGGGAAGGGCGATCGGCGGGGGCCTGTACGAGTTCCGAGTGCGTCAGTCGCTCGAAGCTATAGCGGGTGCATCGGCCGATCGCCCAGGCGCGGATCGACAGGCGCTGCTCCGGGTCTTCGGCTCGTTCCATGGAGGCCGGGTCATCCTCCTGTTGGGTGGCTATGACAGGCGGCGCGACCCTTCGGCGAAGCGCCAGCAGCGGGAGATCAGGACGGCGCGCCGGCGCTTGACTGCGTGGCGCGACCGTCGCCGGCGACGTTCACTGCGTATGTGCTCCACCACATGCTGGGGTGGGGCGATGAAGGGAGCGTCGTGATGGGCAAGCGATTCAGTGAGATCGCCGACGAAGTGCGAGCCGGCTGGTCCGATGAGGCTGCTGCGGTTCACGCCGCCTCAGCGCGCACCTTCCAGGCGGAGATGGATCTCCGCGCAGACCTCGGAGCGGAGATCTCGCGCCTGCGCGGGGCTCGGCGCCTGACCCAGCCCGACCTCCAACGGCTCTCCGGCATCGAGCAGGCTGAGATCAGCCGGATTGAGCGAGGCGTGGGGAACCCGACCCTCGCGACCCTCGAGAAGTTGTCCCGCGCGCTCGGCGGCCGGATCGTCCTGGTCGACGCTGAGGCTGGACGCTAGCCAACGGACCTGCGGCGGCGCCTACGCCGCGATTCGCTCGCGCGTGCCGATCGGCGCGAGCGCGCCGGCCAGCGCCGCCGCGACGGCGACGGACGCCAGACCGATCAGCGCGATGCCGGCCACCGGGATGACGATGTGGGTGACATTCGTCAGCGCCCACAGGGGCCCGACGGGACCGGGCTGCCATTGTCCGGGTGAGGCCTCGATCTCGTTATCCGCCGAGTAGCCGAAGAAGCTCGCGACCGCCACGAGCGCACCCATGGCGGTGCCGAGCGCCACGCCGATCGCCAACGGGACGCCGAGAGTGGCCGCCTGCGCGAGCCGCGCGTCGCGGCGCGTGAGGCCGAGCGCCGACTGCGCCACGGCATCGTCCCGATGCGCCGCGGCGGTCGCGAGGTGCGTCGCCAGCGCGACGAGGGCAAGCGCCCCGCAGGTGAGGGCCGCGACGGAGGGAACGTGGGTCACGCCCATCATGCCGCTCGGCGGGGCCTGGAATGCGGTCGCGAACCAGGCGGTCGTGCTGAGGCCCGCCTCGGCGCTCGGCCCGCCCCGCGACCACCCGTAGAGCGCCGCCCAGGCCTGGACCCCTGCGAGCCCGCCCGTCGCGAGCGCGAGCACGGCCGCCGGCGTCGAGGCCTGCCGGGGCCGCCCGACCAGCGCGATCCCCGCCGCGAGCGCCCACGGCCGTGACGACCGTGCGAGGCGGCGTGCGGCGGCGCGGGTCGCGTCGCGCGTCCATCGGACGAGGACGGCGATCGACAGGATCGCCGCGATCGGCACGGGCACGACCGCCCAGCTGAAGCCGGTGAAGCCCGCGGCTGCCCACCCCTCGAGCTCGACCACGCTCCACGCCACCGTGCCCGCCCACATCAGGGTGAGGACGGCCGACCGGACGCGCGGAGGGTGCTCGGCAGCGGTAACGGGCGCGACGGGCTTGAGCGCCGCGGCGGGGGAGACACGGGAGGCGAGGCGCGCGGGGATCGCGCCGACGATGCCTGCCAGCACGAGCGCGAGCGCGAGCGCGGCGAGGGCCAGCCACGGCGGCAGCAGCGGGAGGCCGGGCACGAGTGCGTCGGGACGCGCGGCGGTGAAGACCGTCCAGTCCAGCCAGGCCGCCGCCCAGCCCAGGGCAAGGGCCGCCGCGCCCGCGACGGCTCCCATCGCGAGGGCCTCGAGAAGGGTGGCCGCGGCGATCGTGCCACGCCGCGCCCCGAGCGCGCGGGCGGTGGCGATCCACCGGGTGCGCTGCTCCGCCTGCGCGCGGCCCGCAGCGAAGGCCATGCCGACCAGGCCGATCGCGAGCACCGCGGCGGTGAGCGCGAGCACGACCGCGACCGTCATCCCCGTGAACCCGCCGAAGTTCGGCGACCCCGGCCACCCCGGGACGTCCTCGAGCTCCGGCGACGAGCGCTGCGCGGCGACCTCCACGCGCATGCGGTTCCCGAAGTCGAACGACTGCTCCCAGTCGAGGAGCGCGAGCGGGAGGTAGGCCCGGTAGCGCCCGTCCGAGGACGTGTGCAGGAGGCCGGACACGGTGAGCGAGGCGACCTGCTGCCAGTCGTCGTCGGTCGCGTCGTCCCGCCAGACCGCCGCGAGGGTGTCGCCCACCCCGAGCCCGGTCGCGTGGGCCCACGAGGCGTCGAGGACCACCTCGCCGAGACCGGGGGCGTGCCCCTCAAGCAGCAGCGCGTCCCAGTCGAGCGCGCCGCGGACACCCGCCGGCTCCGCGGCGCGCTGCGCGGCGGGGAATCCGGCCTCGTCGAACGCGATCGCGCCGGGCGCCCACAGGCCGAGCCCCGGAACCTCGTGGAGCGCGGCGGTCCGCGCGCCGTCCGCATCGGCCGCGTCGAGGACCGCATCGAGCTGTGCGCGGGTGATCGCGGTGCCGGTGTCGCCGTAGGTGGCCCCGAGTTCGAGGGAGCGCGACCACTCGCCGTCGAGCCCGAAGGCTCGCTCGGCGTATGCGGTCACGGCGAGCTGCTGCAGCGCGGTGGCCGTCACGAACACCGCCAGCCCGACGGTCGCCGCGATGAGCGCCCCCGTCCACGCCAGGTAGGCGCGATGCGCCCGCGCCTGCTCCCGCATGAGCTGGATGATCACAGCGCCCCCTCCTTCTCCGCCTCGCGAAGCTCGTCGACCGGGGTGCCGCGCAGCATCGTCGCGCCGACGATCCCCGCCGCGACCACGCCGCCCGCCAGCGCGACGGCCGCCAGCAGCACCGGCATCGTCCAGCCCAGGTGCGCGAGCTCCCAGCCCAGGTCCCACAGGGTCTCGACAGCGTCGAGCGGAGCTCCCGCGCGCAGCAGCGTCGGGTGGGTGCCGAGCATCGCGAGCACGAACCCGGTCGGCAGCGCGATGAGCGCCGCGCACGCGATCGTCACGCCCGCCTCGAGCGCCGGCACCCACCGCAGCGAGGCGGATCGGGCGCCCAGCGCGGCGAGCGTCGCGAGCTCCGTGCGCCGATCGCGGGCCGACGAGGCCGCCAGCGCCACCGTGAGTGCCACCCCGATCGCGAGCAGGACGTAGAGGAGACCCGTCTCGCGTAGCCCGATGGCCGCGAGGCTGCCGTGGATCCCCGAGATCTCCCAGATCCGTGCGCCCGTGTCGCCGACGTGCGCGGTGATCGCGGCGTCGAGCTCGTCCCGCGTGACGCCGGCGGCGGGCCACAGCATCATCCCGGTGACGGGCGCCGCGCCCGCCGCCGGCTCGGCCCACGCCTCGGTGCCGAATGCGTCGAACGCCGCGGTCGGCAGCGCGAAGGCCGCCAGCGGGCCCGCGGGCAGGTCGAGTGCGGCGGGTCCGGTCTCCCACGGGAGGATCCCGTTCGCGAGGCCTGCGCCGTTGCCACGCGTCACCGTGCCGTCCTGGAGGCCGAGCGGTCGCAGTCCGTCGGGGGAGACGGCGGTGAGCCGCGCGGGGTCGACGACCAGCACCGAGTCGGGCGCTGCGGCGCCCGCGGCGGGGTCGGTGACCGGCTCCGCGGCACCCCACAGCACGCCGAAGGGTACGGAGACGATGCGCGCGTCGCCCTCGATCGCGTCGACCAGCGAGGTCGGCAGGGCCTGCGGCTCGTACCCGGGCGCGGTGTCGAAGGACTCCGACGGGTCGAGCGCGGCGACGATGAACGGGGGCGAGAGCGTCGCCGCGACGCTCGACCGCGCATCGTTCACCGCGACCGTGCCGCCGACGCACGCGACGATGACGAGCACCGTCGCGATGGTGCCCGCGGCCAGCACCCGCACCCGGGACCGATGCGCGAGCCCGTCCGCGGCCGCCGCAAAGGCCGCCCCGAGCGGCCGGGAGGCCAGCGCCCCCGCCGTGCGCCGCGACAGGGCTGCGGAGGCGAATGCGACGCCGCGCATGAGGAGCAGTGCCCCGCCCACGAGGAACGCGAAGGTCGCATACCCGACGGCGGCCGTGAGACCCGACGCGACGGAGTCGGACGCGGAGCCGCGGGCGAACCAGATCCGATCCCACGCGAGGAGGCCGAATGAAGCCCCGGTCAGCGCCGCCAGCCCGCGCCACATCCAGAGGCGGATGCGAGTCTCGGAGCGTGAGGGTGCACCCTCGGCGGCCCGCGCGGCGCTCGCGCCCATCGGGGCGGAGGCCACCCGCCCGGCGGCGAGCGCGTAGACCACCGCGGTCACGGCCACGCACACGGCGAGCGTCACGGCGAGCGTGGGGACGCCCCATGCCTCGAAGTGGGCCACGCCGGAGCCGCCGAGCGTGGCCCAGTCCGCGACCACCTGCCAGCCGACTCCGGCCACCAGCCCCACGCCGGACGCCACCATGCCGGCGGAGACCCCGCGCCGGGCCTGCGCGGTCACGTGGATGCCGAGAGGCTCGCCCAGCACGATGCGGGCGCGCCACGCGATGGCCTCGCGCCGTGTGCCCAGCACCCGGAACGCGTAGGCGAGCGGGCTGACGATCGCGAGCGGCACCGCCAGCATCGCGAGCGTCGACAGGCCGAGCGACGGCCCGGCGGGCCAGCTGCTCCCCGACGCATCGGTGACGATCACGAGCGGTGCCGTCATCCCACCCAGCAGCGCGACGAGCCCGATCGTCACGGCCCCTAAATGCCTCATCGCGCCGCCGCCCCGCCGCGCAGCGCATCGGCCGGAGTCTCGAGCCTCTCGGCCGCGGCCGCGAGGGCCGTCACGCCCGCGAACACCGCCACCACGAGCACGCCGCACCCGACCAGGCCCGCCCACCACACGGACTCCAGCGCGGCACCCGCGAACGAGTCCGTGATCACCCCGGTCAGCGACCGACGGGCGGCCTCGAGCGCCGTGATCGTCATCCGTGTGCCGATGCCCGCGACGGCGCCCGCCGCCACGCCCACCGCAGCCACGACGGCACCCTCGATCACCAGCGCGACGCGCAGCACCCGCGTCTCGACGCCCAGGGCGACGAGCGTCGCCGCCTCGCGCATCCCGGCCTTGACCGCTCCCGCGGCGACCGGAGCGAGCACGAGCGTCAGCACGACGGTGGCGATGGCGAACCCCATGAGGCCCGGGACTCCGGGCTCGCCCGCGACGGTGCCGACCGCGACGCCGGACGCATCTGTGGGGACGCGGCTCACCGCCTGATCGATAGCGGCGCGATCCGCGCCGTCCTCGGCGTAGATGAGGAAGTACGGCCGGTGTCCCTCGCCGGTCACCTCATCCGCCGAGACGTAGGACGCCCAGCCGCCCCGCATGGGCACGATCCCCGAGGGCGTGAACCCCTCGGTGGTGACGTCGTTCACATTCGTGGCGCCGGATACCGCTGCCTCGGGGTGCGCGGTCAGGGCCGCCGCGATCTCGTCGTCGATGCCCCACAGGGCGGCGGGGTCCACCGCCACCACCGTGGACCAGGAGTCCTCCGTGCTGAGCTCGGTCCCCTCGAGGACCGCCGCCACGCCGTCGATCGCCCGGAGCGCGTCCGCGAACCCCGTGGCGTCCGCGTCGCCGGAGAGCGCCACGGTCGCGATCGCCGCGTCCGACTGCCGCACACCGGTTCCCGGCGTCAGGAGCACGACGACCGCGAACACGATGCCGCCCACCGCCAGCACGGTCCGCCCCGTCGCCTTCGTGGGGGACGATGCGCGCGCGGCCAGCACCGCCGCCAACCGGGACGCTCCCAGGCCGTCCGCGAGGCCCGCCGCGACCGCGACGAAGCGAGGGGCGAGGCCGCTCGCCCAGGGCAGCACCGCACCCAGGCCGAGCCCGACCAGGCCGATCCACGCGATCCCGATCGCGATGCCGGCGGCGTTGGTCGCGTGGAAGTCCGGCGCGATGTCGTAGCGCGTCGCGAGGACGACGATCACCGTGGCCGCGCCCGCGCCGAGGATGCCGAACACGGCGACGCGTCGCCCGATCCGCGGCGGTCGTGCCGCCTCGACGTCCTCACGCAGCCGCTCGACGGGCGTGCGCCGCGGGCGCCACGCGGCGAGCACGTGCGCGACCGCCAGCGTGGCGCCCACGATCAGGCCCTCGTACAGCCGGGTGCGCCACATCTGCGCGTCCGTGCCGAGCGGCCACCCGGTCGCGTCGAGAAGCACGAGGTGGACCGCGCCGGCCACCACGAAGGCGCCCGCCGCGGCGATGGCGCCATCGAGGAGGCCGCGACGGGCGGCCCGGCGCACGCCCGCGCCGCCCGTCTCGCCGAGCGCCGCGCGCACCGCCGCCTCGCCGGGGTCGGCGGGCCGGATGCGCAGGATCGCGACCAGCACGAAGCACAGGATCGCCGCGGGGATCGCGAGATAGACCAGCAGCCCGATCGCCTCCCACGCCCAGCCGACCCCCTCGGAGCTCATCGAGCACTCGCCCGGGCGGCAGTCGAGCCGTCCCCACGGCTCGGCGATGAGCATGAGCGCGAGCGCGAGCACGCCGGTGGCGACCGCCGCGACGCGCCTCATCGGGCCACCGCCAGGTCCCGCAACGCCTCCGCGGGCGTCTCGAGATGCATGCCCGCTGCGATGAGCGCGGAGACGGCGCCGTAGACGGCGACCATCGTCACTCCCCACGTGATCGCGTCGCTCCACGCGACGGACGCGAGCGCGGTGCCCAGATACGAGTCGGTGATGACGCCGTCGAGCGAGGCTTGTGCCGCACCGAGCGCCTCGAGGATGGCGCGCGTCGCCGTCCCGGACGCGATACCCGCCCCGCACGCCATCGCCGCGAGCGCGAGCCCCTCGACCGCGAGCGCGGACCGGACGACCGTCGCCTCGGCGCCGAGCGCCGCCATGGTGGCCGCCTCACGGGCGCCCGCGCGCATCGCTCCCGCCGCGAGCGGGGCGACCAGCAGCGCGAGCACGGCGACGCGGTACAGGATCCAGCCCGGCACCGCGTCGGGGGCGCCGCGCTGCCACCCGTCGGGGTACAGCGCGCCCATGCCCGGCGCATCGTCGATCGCGCCACCGACGGCGGCGATGATCGCGCGCTTGTCGGCGCCGTCCGCCGCGTAGATGAGGTGGGCGAGCTCGCTCGGCGGGCCGGACGTCGTCGCGGCGTCGATGAAGGCGGCGTCGCCGCCGGCCAGCGGCACGATGCCCGTCGGGCGCAGGTCCCCGTTCGTGACATCCGCCACGGTCGAGGTCGGGGCGACGACGGCGCCGGGGTGCGCGAGCAGCGCGTCCGCGAGGGCGTCGTCGAGACCCGCGAGCGTGGCGGGGTCGACCCGGACCACGGTGTGCATCGCGTCGGCGCCTGCGCGCGCATCCGCCGTGACCACGGCGGCGACACCGTTGATCGCCGCCAGGCGCGCGGCGGTGCCGGGAGCCGCATCGGTGGGCTCGGTGACGGTCATCACGAACCGCTCGCTCTGGTGCAGGCCTGTCGGCGCGTCGCTCATGGCCGCGACCGCGAACGCGAGGGCGCCGAGCACCATGACCGCACGCCCGCCCGACCTGGTGGGCGCTGCTGCGCGGGCCGCGAGCACCGCGGACAGCCGCGGCGCGTCCAGGCGGTCGGAGAGGCCGGCGGCCGCCGCGACCGCGTGCGGGACGGCGCGTCGCGCCGCCGGCACCACGACCCCGAGCGCGAGCGCCACGAGCGCGACGGCCGCGACCGTCCACGCGACGCCGGCTGTGGCGGTGGCCGGTGACGCGGGTACGACGCCGGCGACCAAGGCGACCCCCACGACGGCCGCGGCGGCCGCCGCGGCGACGAGCGCGAGCACCACGGCGCCGCGGCCCGCGCGGCGCGGCGCGTACGGCGCCAGGTCCTCGCGCAGGCGTTCGACCGGGGTGCGCCGCGGTCGCCATACCGCGATCGCGTGCGCGGTTGCGAGACAGAGCGCGACGAGGATCCCCTCGATGCCGCGCATCGCCCAGTAGATCGTGTCGGTGGAGAAGGCCGCCCACCCGCGCGTGGTCTCCAGCGCGACGTGGATCGCGCCCGTGACCAGATACGCGGCGGTCGCCACCGCGAGGCCGTCCCGCAGCCCCGTGAGCGCCGCGCGCGCCGTCCCCTGCGCCACGGACTCGCCCAGCGCGACCCGCACCGCGGCCTCGCCGGGAGCGGCCGGCCGGATCCCGAGGGTCCACACCAGCACGGCCGTGAGCAGCGCCATCGGCACCGACGCGTAGAGGGCGATCACCCCGACCGAGAACCAGGTGAGGGACTCGGGGGCCATGCCGCACACGTCGGCGCACTCGCGCAGGTTCCAGTCGAGAGTCGCGCCCATCGCGGCCGCCGCCGCAGCCCCCGCGACGAATGCCGCGACGCGCCTCATCGCTCGACCCCTGCGAGCGCGTCGAGCCCGGCCAGCACGGCCTCCGGCGTCGGGTCGGTGACGTGCCCGGCGACCTTGCCGTCCGCGAACAGCAGCACGCGCCCCGCGTACGACGCCGCGGTCGGGTCGTGCGTCACCATCACCACCGACTGTCCGAGCTCGCGGCACGACTGGCGCAGGTGCGCGAGGATCTCCGCGCTCGCGTGGGTGTCGAGGTTGCCGGTCGGCTCGTCCGCGAGGACGATGCGCGGCCGGGTGATGAGTGCCCGCGCGATCGCGACGCGCTGCTGCTGGCCGCCCGACATCTCGTAGGGGCGGCGGTCGAGCTCGCGCCCGATCCCGAGCATGTCCACGAGCGAGGCGAGCCACGCGTCGTCCGCGGGCAGCGCGTTGAGTCGGAGCGGCAGCACGATGTTCTCTCGCGCCGTCATGGTCTGCAGCAGGTTGAAGCCCTGGAAGACGAAGCCGACGATGCGCCCGCGCACCCGCGCCAGCTGCTTGTCCTTCATGGCCGTGATCTCGTCGTCGCCCACCCACACCTGGCCGGAGTCGGGCCGGTCGAGCCCGGCGAGCAGATGCACGAGCGTGGTCTTGCCCGACCCCGATGGCCCCATGACGGCGGTGAGCACGCCGGCCGGGATGTCGAGGTCCACGTGGTCGACCGCGGTCACGGCGGCGTCGCCCGCGCCGTAGATCTTCGTCAGCCCCCGCGCCTTGAGCGCGAGAGGGACGTCCCCCCTGGTGTCCATGCCAGCGAAACTATCGGCGCCCGCCCCGCCCGCGCATCGTCCCTCCGCACTGTTCTGGGGTGGTACCCAGGTATGACATCTGGCGAGAAGGATGGGGCCACGGGCGGTGCGGGCGAGCGAGCGCGGAGCGCCCGCTTGTGGAACGTCCGCCTGAGCGTTCTCAGATTCCCCTCCCGAAGGCTTACAAAATCCCCGTTGAAATCTTCTCTAATCTCCCGCTCATGCCTATGATCCAGGGATGACGTACCGAAGTCGGGTTGCCGACCGGCTGCTCCTGGAGGCGCTGGAAGCGGCTGGCGCCGTTCTCGTCGAGGGTCCGCGCGCGTGCGGCAAGACTGCGACGGCGCGCCAGGCCGCGGCGAGTGAGGTCCTGCTCGATTCGGACGACGGGGCGCTCGCGATGGCCGAGGCGTTGCCGGCCCTGCTCCTGGACGGCGCGTCACCCCGTCTGATCGACGAGTGGCAGCTCGCGCCACGCCTGTGGAACCAGGTTCGCCACGCCGTCGACGAGACAGTGGAGCCCGGCCGGTTCATCCTCACCGGCTCCGCGACTCCGGCGGACGACGTGACGCGCCACTCGGGCGCGGGGCGGATCATCCGGTTCCGCATGCGCCCGATGACGCTCCTCGAGTCCGGCGCATCCTCGGGTGAGGTCTCGCTCGCCCACCTGCTCGACGGCGGCACGGTTCAGGGAAGCGTGACGTCGGTATCCGTGCCCGACCTCGCCGAGATCGTCGTGCGAGGCGGGTGGCCCGCGCTCCAATCCCTCGCCGCTGCTCAGGCTCAGCGCACACTTCGCTCGTACCTCGACGACATCGCTCGTGTCGACATCAGCAGTGCGGACCCGCGTGCGTCGCGCCGCGACGCATCGCGAGTGCGCCGCATGCTCGCCTCGTACGCCCGGCATGTCGCGACCTCGGCGAGCATGGCGACGATCGCTCGGGACACGGTTGCAGTCGGTGAGCCCGCCATCAAGGACGACACCGTTGCCGAGTACATCGCCGCGCTCGAGCGGATCTGGGTGATCGAGGAACAGCCGAGCTGGGGCCCGCACCTGCGTTCAAGGGATGTCGTGCGCAAGGCGCCCGTGCGCCACTTCGTCGACCCCTCGCTCGCGGCCGCGGCGATGGGTGCGAGCCCGGACCGGTTGCTGCAAGACCTCGAGTCGTTCGGCCTGCTCTTCGAGTCCCTGGCGGTGCGTGACCTGCGGGTCTACGCCCAGTTGCTCGACGGTGAGATCCTGCACTACCGAGACGCGCGGGGGACGGAAGCCGACGCGGTCATCCAGTTGCGCGACGGCCGGTGGGCATTGGTCGAGGTCAAGCTCGCGGCGAGCCGTGTCGGCGATGCGGCGGCGTCGCTGCGCACGCTGGAGGACAAGATCGACACGAGCCGCTCCGGAGGCCCCGCCGCGCGCATCATCATCACGGGAGGCGAGTACGCCTACACGCGTGACGACGGCGTCCACGTGGTGCCGCTTGCCTGTCTCGGGCCCTGAGTTGGAGCTCGCGTCGTCGCGCCGACGTCAGGCCCCGGCGGGGTCAACGTACTGGCCGACGAAGAGGATCGCGCCGGTGCCGCGGTCGCGGATGACGTAGAGGAACGGGTGGTCGGCGACGATCTCCGCGTCGAACTCGGGCGGGGCGGCCCCCGCGGCTCCCTCGACGACGGTCGCGGCGGCGGCCTCGGTGCCCTTCTCGTCCACGATCACCTTGGTCGCGTGGACCGCCGCGCCAACCTCGAGCTCGGGGCCGATGCCGTCCAGCCCGATCGTGCGGAACAGGCCGGACACGCCGACGCCGTTCTCGATCACGTCGGCGAGGTCGACCGCCGACTCCGTGGAGAACTTCGGCAGCCTGACCAGGACGTGGCCGTTCTCGAGGCCGGCATCGATGTCGGCGAGCACGGCCGCGTCGAGGCCGTCGCGGACCTGGGTGAACGCGCCCTCGTGCGGGACCACGACGAGCATCTCGAGGTCGCCGACGTAGCGCAGCGCGACCGCGTCGTAGTCGTCGGTCAGCACGTAGTCCGCGTAGGTGCCGTGCGTCATGAGCTCGGCGGTGGCGGTGCCGCCGCCGGCGAGGTGGAAGTCCTCCTCGGACGTGACCTCCGCCGCGAACGGGTCCCACCACTGCGCCTTCAGGTACACGGTGTTGACGAGGATGAAGCGCGTCTCGGGTCGCGGGACGTCCACCGGCATCACGTGCGGGATGAGCCCCTCGGTGCGGTCCTTGACCCAGGCGTCGATCCGCTCGCGCGAGCCGGCGGGGTCGTCGACGAGCGGCGCGGTCGTCGCCTCGGCCCCGAACCAGGTCTGCACCTTGTCCACGTACGTAGGATCGGGCGTGACGCGATCGTCGAACCACGCCGAGTTGGCGACCCGCACGATCGGCAGGTCCACCGTGTCGCCCAGCGCGTTCTCCGCGCCGTCGCCCTTCTCGCTCGACACCCCGAGGTCGAGCGAGTTGAACGCGCTCAGCAGCGACTCGCCCTCCGCGGGATATGCGAAGAGCTCCTGGAGCGCCGCGTCCACGGGGCCGGAGGCCCCCGCGTCGACCATCCCGAACGCGAGACCGAGCGACACGGGGGAGACGGCGAGGTTCGTGTCGCCCGCGGCCGCGCGGAAGATGCGCAGGCCGGTCTCGTTGAGCGCGCCGGCCAGCGGCACGGCGGCCGAGGGCGTGGGCGCGGGCCGCGGGACCTCGGGAGCGGCGGGCACGGCGGGCGACATGCATCCAGCCAACACGAGCCCTCCGACAGCGACCCCGATCGCACCCGTCATCAGTGTCCGACGCACCGCGCACCCCCTCCGTTGGGTCCTGCCTCAGCCTCGCGGGCTCACCAGCCCCGCCTCGAACGCGATCACCACCGCCTGCACGCGGTCGCGTGCGCCCAGCTTCGCGAGCACGCGTCCCACGTGGGTCTTCACGGTCGGCTCGGCGAGGTACAGCTCCGCGCAGATCTCGTGGTTCGACAGCCCGCGCGCCATCAGCTCGAGCACCTCGCGCTCGCGGTCGGTGAGGCCCGCGAGCCGCGCATCGTCCACCGGGTCCGGCAGCGACGCGACGCGCGCGAGCAGCCGCCGCGTCGAGCTCGGCGCGATCACCGCGTCGCCCGCGTGCACCGTCCGGATCGCGGCGAGCAGATCCTCGGGCGGCGCGTCCTTGAGGAGGAACCCGGATGCGCCCGCCCGGATGGCGGCGACCACGTACTCGTCGAGGTCGAACGTCGTGAGGATGATCACCCTGGTATCGGACGATGCGGTGATCGCCGCGCACGCCGCGATCCCGTCCGTGCCGGGCATCCGGACGTCCATGAGGACCACGTCGGCGGGCGCCTCGAGCGTCGCGAGGCCGGTGACCGCGCAGTCGCCGTCGCCGGCCTCCGCGACCACGGTCATGTCCTCTTGCGAGTCGACCACCATGCGGAAGCCGGCGCGGATGAGCTGCTGGTCGTCGACCAGGGCGACCCGGATCATGCGTCCTCCATCTGGGGTGAGGTGCGGGGGGTGAGGGGTAGGCGGGCGCGCACGAGGAAGCCGCCGCCCGCGCGGGGCCCCGCCGTCAGCGTGCCCCCGAAGACGGTGGCGCGCTCGGCCATGCCGGCGATCCCGAGCCCGGCGCCGTCGCCCCGCGCCGCCGCGCCCCGGCCGTCGTCGGACACGGCCACCGCCAGCGCATCGTCCTCCCACCGCAGCTGCACGAACGCGGTCACGTGCGGCCCGGCGTGCTTGAGCACGTTCGTGAGGGCCTCCTGGACGATGCGGTACGCGGCGAGGCCCGCGCCGACCGGCAGGGGCCGCGGGGTGCCGGTGGTGACGTACGAGACCTCGAGGCCGCCCTCGCGCATCTGGGCGACCAGGGCGGGGATGTCGGCGAGCGCGGGCTGCGGGCCGAGCGCGGCCTCGCCGTCGCCGTCGCGCAGGACCCCGAGGAGGGCGCGCATCTCGGCGAGCGCGGAGCGGCTGACGTCGGCGATGGTGTCGAGGCTCTGGAGCGCTGCCGCCGCGTCGGTGCGGCCGGCAAAGCGACCGCCGTCGGCCTGCGCGACCACCACGGACAGCGTGTGCGCGACCACGTCGTGCATCTCGCGGGCGATGCGCGCGCGCTCGTTGGAGGCGGCCAGCGCGAGGGCGGCCTCTCCGTCGCGTTCGCGCGCGCGGGCGAGGGCCGCGAAGCGCCTGCGCTCCACCGCGAGGCGCACGCCGAGCACGGCCGCGACCGCCGTCGCGGCGACCGCGATCACCGCGAGCCCCCAGGTCATGGCGCTCACTGTACGGCCAGGGTCCGACGGCCGTTCCTCGCCCGTGCGGGCACCGCCTAGAATCGATGCGTGAGCGACGTCCCCCAGCACGACAACGCATCCGCCGGTCCCGAGCAGCCCCTGCCGGAGAACCTCGAGAGCGTCGCCGTACCCGCCGCGATCCGCAACGCACCTCGCTTCGGCCCGTTCGTCGGCACCGGCGTGGGTCTGGGCATCCTCCTCGCGGCGATCCTCGCGATCGTCCTCCCCAACTCCACCGGCGTGGGCCGCTTCCTCGTGTTCCTCCTCATGGCGCTCGGCTTCTGCCTCTTCGGCGCCATCATCGGAGGTGCCGTGGCGACGAGCCTCGACCGCGCATCGTCCCCCCGAACGGAGACCGGCCGATGAACCGACGCCCCGACGGCACCCCGCTGACCGCCCGCCGCGGCGGCGACGGCCGCCTGAACCACGACCTCCTCCAGGGCGAGTCGACCCCGCAGGACGAGTGCGGCGTGTTCGGCGTCTTCGGACCCGGCGAGGAGGTCGCCAAGCTCGCCTACTTCGGGCTCTACGCGCTCCAGCACCGCGGGCAGGAGTCCGCGGGCATCGCCACCTCCAACGGCGAGAACATCCTGGTGTTCAAGGACATGGGCCTCGTGTCGCAGGTGTTCGACGAGGGTGCGCTCGAGGCGCTCCAGGGCCACATGGCCGTGGGCCACACGCGCTACTCCACCACCGGCGCGTCCGTCTGGGCGAACGCGCAGCCGACGCTCGGCCCGACAGCGCACGGCACCATCGCGCTGGGCCACAACGGCAACCTCACCAACGTGCAGGAGCTGCTCGACCTGCTCATCGCGCGCGAGGGCATGGCCAAGCGCCTCGACCTCAAGGGCGGCAAGTGCACGGACACGGCGATCGTGACCGCGCTGCTCGGCGCCGAGGGCTTCGACTCGCTCGAGGAGGTCGCCATGGATCTCCTGCCGCAGGTCGAGGGCGCCTTCTCGTTCGTGTGGATGGACGAGCACCGCATGTACGCCGCGCGCGACCCGCAGGGCTTCCGCCCGCTCGTGCTCGGCAAGCTGCCCTCGGGCGGCTGGGTGCTCGCGTCGGAGACCGCCGCGCTCGACATCGTGGGCGCCAAGCACGAGCGCGAGGTCGAGCCGGGCGAGCTGCTCGTCATCGACGAGACCGGCGTGCGCTCGCGCCGCTTCGCCGCGGCCGACCCCAAGGGCTGCATCTTCGAGTACGTCTACCTCGCGCGCCCCGACACCACGATCGCGGGCCGCTCCGTGCAGGCCGCGCGGCTCGCGATGGGCCGTACCCTCGCGGCGGAGCACCCCGTCGAGGCCGACATGGTCATCCCCGTCCCGGAGTCCGGCACGCCCGCCGCCGTCGGCTACGCGCAGGCCTCGGGCATCCCGTTCGCGCAGGGCCTCGTGAAGAACTCCTACGTGGGCCGCACGTTCATCCAGCCGTCGCAGACGCTGCGTCAGCTGGGCATCCGGCTCAAGCTCAACCCGTTGCGCGAGGTCATCGCCGGCCAGCGCCTCGTGGTGGTCGACGACTCGATCGTGCGCGGCAACACGCAGCGCGCGCTGGTCGCGATGCTGCGCGAGGCCGGCGCGGCCGAGGTGCACGTGCGCATCTCCTCGCCGCCGGTCCAGTGGCCGTGCTTCTACGGCATCGACTTCCCCACGCGCGACGAGCTCGCCGCCGTGGGCCACGCCATCGAGGAGATCCGCGACGACATCGGCGCGGACTCGCTCGGCTACATCTCGCTCGAGGGCATGCTCGCCGCGACCGAGCAGGCGGAGTCCCGCCTGTGCACCGCGTGCTTCACCGGCACGTACCCGGTCGAGCCGCCCGTGAACGCCCGGCACCTGCTGGTGTCCCAGCCCGTGGAGGCCTGAACAATGACCGACGGCATCACCTACGCCGCCGCCGGCGTCGACACGCACGCGGGCGACCGCGCGGTCGAGCTGATGAAGTCCGCGGTGTCGCGCACGCACGGGCCGGAGGTGCTCGGGGGAGTGGGCGCGTTCGCCGGGCTCTTCGACGCCTCGGCGCTGAAGGCGTACGACCGGCCGCTGCTCGCCTCGTCGACCGACGGCGTGGGCACGAAGATCGTCATCGCCCGGGCCATGGACATCCACGACACCATCGGCCAGGACCTGGTCGCGATGGTGGTCGACGACATCGTCGTGTGCGGCGCGAAGCCCCTGGTGATGACCGACTACATCGCGTGCGGCAAGGTGGTGCCCGAGCGGATCGCCGACATCGTGCGCGGCATCGCCGAGGGCTGCGAGATGGCCGGCGTCGCGCTGGTCGGCGGCGAGACCGCCGAGCACCCGGGCGTCATGGAGCCCGACGACTACGACGTCGCGGGCGCCGCGATCGGCGTGGTCGAGGCGTCCAGGCTGCTGGGCCCCGAGCGGGTCTCCGCCGGCGACGTCATCGTGGCGATGGCGTCCTCGGGGCTCCACTCCAACGGCTACTCGCTCGTGCGGTCCGTGGTCGCGCACGCCGGCTGGGAGCTGTCCACCGCGATCCCCGAGCTGGGTCGCACGGTGGGCGAGGAGCTCCTCGAGCCCACGCGGATCTACTCGCGGCTGTGCGTGGACCTCGCGGCGTCCGTCCCGGGCCTCCACGCCTTCTCCCACGTCACCGGCGGCGGCCTCGCGGCCAACGTCGCGCGCGTGCTGCCCAAGGGCCTCGCGGCCACCGTCGACCGCTCCTGCTGGGATCTGCCCGCCGTGTTCTCGGTGGTCCAGGCCGCGGGCAACGTGCCGTGGAACGACCTCGAGTCGACGCTCAACATGGGCGTGGGCATGGTCGCGATCGTCTCGGCCGCGGACGCCGATGCGCTCATCTCCGCCTCGACGGCCGCCGGCGTGCCCGCCTGGGCCCTCGGCGAGGTCATCGCGGACCCGATGGCGCCCGCCTCCGCCGACGTGGTGCGCGGCGCCAAGGGTGTCGACGGCGGCACGGTCATGCTGAGCGGGGCGTACCGGGTCGCCTGACGGCTCCGGTCCCCACCGGTGCTTGGAGCCCGTGTTCCGAACCGGCGTACACATCGACCCGGCGGTGCCCGGACCAGGGCATTCACTGACCAGCGGGCGATCCGTACGGCGGTTGGGGCCAGGCGGCGCGGGGTGGCACGGGCAGCCACGGCGCTCGCAGCGCCGCACGGATGTCCGCGAGGAGCCTGTCCGGCGCGCCCGTCACGTCGGCATAGGTGAACCTGAGGACCCGATAGCCGAGCGCAACGGCAGCCCGGTCGCGCCTGCGGTCCTCCGCGAACTGGACCGGATCGTCGTGCGTCGTGCGGCCATCCACCTCGACGATCACACGGCCCTCGACGATGAAGTCGACACGTCCGACCCCGCCGACGACCACCTGCTGGTGGAACGCCAGGTGGGCGCGGGTGAGAACCAGCCGCGTGAGCGACTCCAACGGCGACTGCGACAACCTGCTCGCGTGTCGCAGGAGGAATGCGCGCCGTCGTCTCGACGTCGCCTCGAACGCCGCGACCTCCGCCCTCGCGATGAGGCGCCGCGAGAGCGCAGCGTCGACCATCACCAGCTGCGACTCGCGTGAGACGCAGCGCGAGGCGATGTCCAGCGCGCCCGCGAGCCGGCGCGCGGCCTCGACGTCGCCGACATGATGGGCCGTGATCGAGGCGGGGAGCGCGAGGTGGTCGCTGCCGTGATTCCGCGACGCCGGGATCGCGAGGTGAAGGCCCGGCACGGGATCGAGGATCGGCAGGCTCCAAGCGCCGATGGCGCTCACGCAGGTGAGCCGGCCTCGCCACGCGACCTCGGCTACGACGTTCGGATCGGCATCCGGGAGCGCGTAGCAGCCGCGACGCGCGCGGATGAGCATGCCGCGGTCCACCGCGGCATGCAGCTGGCGCTTGCCGACCTTGAGCCGCGTGAGCGCGGCGAGCTCGGCGGCACCGCCGAGGCTCATGAGCGCGGCGACGGGATCCATGCGTCCACGCTGCGCGACGCACGGCGACGACGCGACGACGGGGTCCGGATCGGTGGATGCGGACCCGGGGCGGGCGGGCACGGGGACATCGGCACGGCCGCGAGCCTGTGCCGCGTACCGAATCGGCGCACGATCGGCCGCGCCCGACGCGTGATCAGCCACGACGGCGCGCGGCAGACGTCCTGTACGGCGGTTGGTGACAGCCGGCGGGGCAGGAGCGAGGAGCTAGTCCTCGTCGTCCGCCCAGCGGTCGTAGTACTCGTCGGAGTCGTCGGAAGAAGAAACAGCAGGGACGGACGCGCTTCCGTCGCGGCTGATCAGCTCACGCTCGAGCTCACGGATGTCAGATCCGTGGTTCGTGTACTTGAGCTGACGAGCGATCTTCGCGTCCTTAGCCTTCTGACGGCCTCGACCCATGTCGCCGTCCCTCCCGGTCTCGCGCGCCTCGTGCTCGGGCGCCGCCTCGTCATTCCTGCCCTACTTTACAACGCGTGTCCAGCAGGATGCGACTCCCTCCCCGGCCGCCTGCGGGCACGCCCGCGCGGGCCCCGACGCATCGTCCCTGCACCAGGATGCACACCGCGCGATCGCGACACGCCGAATGTGACACAAATCGCATAATCAGGAAAACTTGACCTTTCGCCGTCATAATCGCTTTCGTCGACCGTCTCATACCGCACACAGCCTCCCCCGAGGCGACGAGTCGACAGATGACTGAGGGATAGATACATGACTGAGACTGCCCAGGAGCCCGAGAAGCTGCTCACCCCGTCGGAGGTCGCCGCGATCTTCCGCGTCGACCCGAAGACGGTCACCCGGTGGGCGAAGGTCGGCAAGCTGAGCTCGATCCGTACGCTCGGGGGCCACCGTCGCTTCCGCGAGGCCGAGGTACAGGCGCTCCTCGCCGCCGCGCAGGAGGGGCGCTAGCCTCACGCGGGTCGTGCCCGCCGCGCTCGGTGCCTGAGGGGCGCCGGGTCGAGGCGTAGCGCGCCACGAATACAGCCGGACACGTCCGCCGGCTGACCGGACATCGCAGTCCGGTCAGCCGGGGCTGACGTCTGCCCTCCGGCGTAGCCTTCCTCCATGACGTCCCCCCTCGTCGCGGAGTCCTACGACACGCCCTTCGGCACCCTCACGGTGCTCGTCACGCTCGAGGACGGCGTGGTGCGCGCCTCGGGCTTCCGGCCGATGCGCGACACCGTCGCCGCGCTGCCGTCGCGCCTGCAGGGCCGCGGCTGGGTCGAGGGCGAGCTGCCCGCGATCCGCGCGGCCGTCGAGGGCTGGCTGGGCGGCGACCACGACGCGATCACGCGCGTCCCGGTCGCGCAGGACGGCGGACCCTTCTTCCAGGAGCTGTGGGAGGCGCTGAGGACCGTGCCCGCGGGCGCATCGGTCAGCTATCAGGAGCTCGCGGCGATGGCGGGTCGTCCCCGCGCCATGCGCGCCGCCGGCACCGCCTGCGCGCGGAACAACATCGCCCCCTTCGTCCCGTGCCACCGCGTCGTCAAGTCCGGCGGCGAGCTCGGCAGCTACGGCTACGGCGGGCAGGCGATGAAGCGCGCGATGCTCGTCATGGAGGGGGAGCGCACGGTGGACGATGCGCGGGTGACCCCGTGACGCAGGCACCTGCCCGCGCGTGGGTGCCGGCCTTCGCGCTCTGCGCCGTGTCGTGGGGCGCGAGCTTCCTCTTCATCTCCCTCGCGCTGCGCGGGCTCGCGCCCGCCCAGGTGGGCTTCGGGCGCGTCGCGATCGGCACGGTCGTGCTGGGCGCGGCCCTGCTCCTCGCGCGTCGCCGCCCTCGCCTCACGTGGCGGGACGTCGCGAGCATCGGCGTGGTCGCGATCGGCCTGTCCACGGTGCCGTTCGTCCTCATCCCGTATGCGCAGCAGCACATCACGTCGATCCTGGCGAGCCTCCTCAACGCCACGACGCCGCTGTGGACGGCGCTGTTCGTCGCGCTGCTCATCCCGCACGAGCGGGCCAGCCGGGCCCAGGTCGGCGGGCTGCTCCTCGGCGCGGCCGGCATCGCGGTGCTGCTGGGCGCGTGGAACATCGACGCGGTCCCGCTGCTCGGCGCGGCGCTCATGCTCGCGGCGACGGCGTTCTACGGGATCGGGTCGACCATGTCGCGCATGCTGCTCGCGCGCGTCCACGAGGGCCCGACCGCCCTGTCCGCGGTCCAGATCGGCATCTCGGCGCTTCTGCTGCTGCCGTTCGCGCTCGCGGCCCCCGCGCCGGCGCCCGGCGCGCTGTCGCTCGGCTCGGAGGCGCTGTGGGGGCTGCTCGCGCTCGGCGTGCTCGGCACCAGCTTCACCTACGTGCTGTTCTGGAAGGTGATCCGGCTCGCGGGCGCGACCACCGCGGCGTCGGTCACGTACGTGGTCCCGGTGGTGGCGACGCTGCTCGGGGTGCTCGTGCTGCACGAGCACGTGCGCTGGCACGAGCCCGTGGGCGCCGCCGTGGTGCTGGCGGGGGTGTGGCTCGCCCAGCGGACGCCGCGTCCGCGCGCGGCGGGGCGGACGGCTCCGGGGGCCGAACCGGCTACTTGAGCCCGACGACCGCCTTGACGTTGTCGATGGACTCGTGCGGCGTGAGGTCCTTGTTCTTCTTGATCAGCGCGTTGCCGATCAGGACGAGGATGATCACGATGAGCAGCAGCGCGACGCCGATCGTGAGCGCGGCGAGCCACGCGGGCCACACCGTCGCCAGGCCGAGCACGGCCGCGGCGATGAGCACGCCCGAGGCGAAGAAGCCGAAGACGCCGGCGCCGACGTACAGGCCCACGCCCGCGCCGATGCCCTTGAGCTTCTTGGCCGTCTCCTGCTTCGCACGCTCGATCTCGGTCCTGATGACCGCCGTGATGCGCCCGAGCACGCCGGCGACGATCGCATTGACGAAGTAACGGCCGAAGTTGTCGGACGACATGGCTCACCTCCAGGCGGGATTGTCCCTAGTCAATCCTGTATCGGCAGGCCAGCGCAAACGGGTGAGGACGTTCTCGTGGAACAGGAAAGCCCCCGGAGGCGATCCTCCGGGGGCTTGGTGGTGGCTCCGACGGGCGTCGATCCCGTGACCTCACGATTTTCAGTCGTGCGCTCTACCAACTGAGCTACAGAGCCTTGGCGCAGGGGCGTCCCCCTACTTGAGACGAAAGCCCCTCCGTGAGAAGGGGCTCGCGTACCGCGACCCTGACGGGACTTGAACCCGCGACCTCCGCCGTGACAGGGCGGCGCGCTAACCAACTGCGCTACAGGGCCTTGATTCTCGCGTTGCCGCGAGCAAGACGTATGAAGTTTAGACCATCTTCTGCCCGGCTCCGTACCCCCAACGGGATTCGAACCCGTGCTACCGCCGTGAAAGGGCGGCGTCCTAGGCCGCTAGACGATGAGGGCTCGCGTCCACGCTTGGAAACCTTGCGCCGAGGCGTAGAAAACTATAGGGGTAATGGAGTGAAAAATCCAATCGGCCGCCTACCAGGGACGATGTGCGGTGGCCGTGGTGCGTCCCGTGGCCGTGGGAGCATCGCACCATGGTGAGGATGACCCGCGAGGAGTTCGAGACCGCCGTCGAGGACGCGATCGACGAGGTGCCGGACGAGCTGCTCGACCTCATCGACAACTGCGTGATCCTGGTCGAGGACGAGCCCGAGGGTGAGGACAAGGACCTGCTCGGCCTCTACGACGGCGTGGCGCTCACCGAGCGCGGCGACCTGTGGGGCGGCGCGCTGCCGGACCGGATCCTCATCTACATGAACCCGACGCTGCGCATGTGCCGGTCGAAGGACGAGGTCCGCGACGAGGTCGCGATCACCGTGGTCCACGAGATCGCGCACCACTTCGGGATCTCGGACGAGCGCCTGCACGATCTCGGCTGGGACTGAGCGGCGCGGGCTCAGCCGACGGGGAGCCACCCCTGGCGCTCGAGGTCGTGGACGAGCTTGTTGAGCACGGCCTGGGCCTCGGCGTCGGACTCGCACACCTCGTAGCCGACGTGCGGCGGACGCTCGGGCTGGGAGGTGTCGGTGGTGGTGAGGACGATCGTGCAGCCGTCGTCCTCGACGGCGAACGTGCGCACCTGGGTGCCGTGGGAGAGGGCGAAGGGTTCCATCCGTCCAGGCTAGGCCCCGCCGTGCGCGGATGCGACGATGCCCGGGCGGCCTCGTGCGGGAGGCGGCCCGGGCATCGTCCGGAGGTCAGTCCTCGTCGCCCTCGATGAAGGCGGGGGAGGCGACCGCGTGGGTGCCGGCGCGACGGCCGATCCAGCCGAGGCCGTGGTAGATCACGAGCGCCGCGATGGCGCCCAGCGCGATGCCGTTGAACACCATCGAGCCCGCGGTCGCCGTGTAGTCGGCGGTGCCGACGATGAGCGCGACGGCGGCGGTCACGAGGTTGACGGGCTTGGTGAAGTCGACCTTGTTCTCGACCCAGATGCGCGCGCCGAGGATCGCGATGAGGCCGAAGAGCAGGGTGGACAGGCCGCCGAGGATGCCCTGCGGGATGACCGACACCATCGCGCCGAACTTGGGCACGAGGCTCAGCAGCAGCGCGACCGCGGCCGCCGCCCAGTAGGCGAGGGTCGAGTACACGCGGGTCGCGGCCATGACGCCGATGTTCTCGGCGTAGGTGGTGGTGCCGGAGCCGCCGCCGAGGCCCGCGATGATGGTCGCGGTGCCGTCCGCGAGGAGCGCGCGGCCCGTCTCGGGGTCGAGGTTGCGGTCGGTCATCGCGGACACGGACTTGAGGTGGCCGATGTTCTCCGCGATGAGGATGATCACGACGGGCACGAAGGCGACGAGCACGCTGCCGTCGAAGGTGGGCGTGTGGAAGGTCGGCAGGCCGAACCAGGACGCGTTCGCGATGTGGTCGACGGCGGTCTCGCCGCCGAACGAGTCGAGCGGGGTGGTCCACTCGCCGCGGATCGCGGAGAAGACGCCGCCGACGACGGCGCCGAACAGGATCGCGACGCGGCTGATGAAGCCCTTGAAGGCCACCATCGCGATGAGCGTCGCGGCGAGCGTGACGAGCGCGGTCCACGGGCTCGCGTTCCACTGGTTCTTCGCGGCGCCCGCGAGGTTGAGACCGATGAGCGCGACGATCGCGCCGGTGACGACGGGAGGCATCGAGCGGTCGATCCAGCCGGCGCCGAAGCGGGTGACGATGAGGCCGACGATCGCGAGCAGGATGCCCGCGAGGAGGATGCCGCCGAGCCCGCGCCCGATGGTCGCGGCGTCGAGCTCGCCGTTGCCGGCGTTGACGCCCGCCGCGGCGAGCGGCGCGATGAACGCGAAGCTCGAGCCGAGGTAGCTGGGCACGCGGTTGCGCGTGATGGTGAGGAACAGCGCGGTGCCGATCGCGCTGAAGAACATCGTGGTCGACGCGGGCATGCCGGTGATGGCGGGCACGAGCAGCGTCGAGCCCATCATGGCGAGCACGTGCTGCGCGCCGATGCCGATGGTGCGGGGGTAGGTGAGGCGCTCGTCCGGGGCGACCGAGCGGCCGGGCTCCGGGTGCTTGCCGTCCCCGTGGAGGGACCAGGTGAACATGCTCATGCTTCTCCTTGTGGGGGTGATGCCTGCCAGGCGAGGGAACTGAGGGGAATGTAGCCCGCGAGGGTCCCGGGTGCGCGGACGCGACGACGCTCCGCACGGTGTGGCGTGCGGAGCGTCGGGGGAGGTGCGGTCAGGCCTTGGGGTGCGAGGCCCAGGCGCTGTCGACCATCTGCTGGACGGTGTGGCGCATGGCCCAGCCGAGGTCACGGGCGGCGAGGGTGCCGTCGGCGACGATCTTGGCCGGGTCGCCGGGGCGCCGGGGCGCCTCGACCGGGGCCTTGTCGGTGCCGGTGGCGGCGACCATCGCGTCGACGATCTCGCGCACCGAGGTGCCCGAGCCCGAGCCCAGGTTGTAGACGCGCTCGAGGGTGTCGCCGGCGTCGAGCCGCTGGGCGGCGACCACGTGGGCTGCCGCGAGGTCGCTCACGTGCACGTAGTCGCGCACACAGGTGCCGTCCGGCGTCGGGTAGTCGGTGCCGTTGATCTGCGGCGCCTTGCCGGCCTCGATCGCGAAGAACACCTTCGGGAAGAGGTTGTGCGGCGAGGCGTCGTAGATGTCCGCGTAGCCCGACCCGACCACGTTGAAGTAGCGCAGGCTCGTGGCCGCGAGCGGGGCGCCCGCCATGGTGGTCGCGGTGACCTGGTCGCGGATGAGCCACTCGCCGATGAGCTTCGACTCGCCGTAGGGCGACTCGGGCGTGGTGGAGGTGGACTCGGTCACGACGGGGGAGTCGGTGTTGCCGTAGACGCCGGCCGAGGACGAGAACACGAGGCTGCGCACGCCGGCGTTCTCCATCGCCTCGAGCAGCGAGCGCGTGCCGTCGACGTTGGCCTTGTAGTTGACGAGCGGGAACTTCACGGACTCGCCGGCGTACTTGTAGCCGGCGCAGTGGATGACGCCCACGACGCCGTGCTCGGTGAGGGTGTGCTCGACCACGTCGGTCTCGAGGATCGACGCCTTGACGAACGGCACGCCCGCGGGCACGAAGGACTCGATGCCGCTCGAGAGGTCGTCGATCACGACCGGGTCGATGCCCGCGGCCTGGAGGGCGCGGACCACGTGCGAGCCGATGTAGCCGGCGCCGCCGGTGACAAGCCAGGACATGTGTCTCCTAGGGAAGGGGCTGGGAACGGGTTCAGGCGTCGCGGCGGGCACCCGCGGACGGGTTGACCACGAAGATGATGGGCGCGGTGAGGCCGGCCTCCGCGAAGGCCGCCTCGATGGCGGCGGTCATCGCCTCCACGGCGGTGGCCTCGATGAGCGCGATGGCCGCGCCGCCGAAGCCGCCGCCGGTCATGCGGGCGCCGACCGCGCCGTTCGCGAGCGCCGTCTCGACCGCGAGGTCGAGCTCGGCCACGGAGATCTCGAAGTCGTCGCGCATCGACGCGTGCGAGGCGACGAGCAGGTCGCCGATCGCGCGCGGGCCCTCGGCCGCGACCACCTCGGCGGTGCGGGCGACGCGGGCGTTCTCCGTCACGACGTGCTTGACGCGACGGAAGGTCTCGTCGTCGAGGGTCTCCTGCGCGCGGGGCAGGTCGTCCTCGGTGAGGTCGCGCAGCGAGGGCACGCCCATCGCGGCGGCGCCGTCCTCGCACGACCTGCGGCGCGCGCCGTAGCCGCCGGTGGCGTGCTCGTGGTGGACGCGGGTGTCGATGACGAGCAGCTCGAGGCCCTCGTCGGCGAAGTGCAGGGCGACCGGGTCGGCGGTCTCCGCGCGCACGTCGATGAGGACGCCGTGGCCCTCCTCGCCCATGAGCGACGCGGTCTGGTCCATGTTGCCCGTGGGGGCGCCCACGGCGCCGTTCTCCGCGAGCTGGCAGATGTAGATGAGCTCGCGGCGGGTCAGGCCCAGGTCCCACTCGTCGTTGAGCGCGAGCGCGACGGCGCACTCGATCGCGGCGGAGGACGACAGGCCGGCGCCGAGCGGCACGTCCGAGGTGAGCATGATGTCGAAGCCGGTGCGGCCCTCGAGCGAGACGCCGCGCTGCTCCATCGCCCACACGACGCCGAACACGTAGGCGCTCCAGCCCTCGAAGCGCTCGGGGCCGAGCTCGTCGAGCGAGGCCTGGGCCGGCTCGGGCATCGCGCCGGAGTGGACGGTCAGCATGCGGTCGTCGCGGCGGCCCACGGCGGCCCACGTGCGCCGCTCGATCGCGAAGGGGAACACGAGGCCGTCGTTGTAGTCGGTGTGCTCGCCGATGAGGTTGACGCGGCCCGGCGCGGACCACACGCCGTCGGGGCGGCGGCCGTAGCGCTCCTCGAAGGCGCGCGTGGTGGACTCGGGCGAGGGGATGTCGATCACGATGCCTCCAGGGCTGGGTGTCGGCGCGGGCGCCGGGCAGCGGGTGCGAGGGGCGAGGTCCCAGGCGGGATCGCTGGCCCCATGCTCCCACGTCGGCCGTCGGGACTGCGCGGCCGTGCGCGGTGCTCGAGCCGTCGCCGGACGGGCCGGCGTCGGGAAGTTACCTCCGCCATGTTACCGTCAACATGACGGGTGGCCAAGCGGGACGTCGGTCCCTCCTCCCGGGGGACGATGCGGCGGCCGCGCGGGCCCCGCGCCTCGCCCGCCGGGGATGGCGCGAGCGCCGCGCGGGTCCCGGGTCCCGCATCGTCCCTGCACCCGTTGGGATAGCCTGACCGCCATGACAACGGACCGTCCCGCCTCGCTCAGCAAGAGCGGACGAGGCCCGAGCATGCACGACGTCGCGGCGCGTGCCGGCGTCTCGCACCAGACGGTCTCGCGCGTGCTCAACGACTTCGCCGGGATCCGCCCGGAGACCCGGGAGCGCGTGCTCGCCGCGATCCGCGAGCTGGGCTACCGGCGCAACATGGCCGCCCGCGCGCTCGCGACCGGGCGCTCCGAGGTCATCGGCGTGATCATGCCCGAGGTGCCGCACTTCGGCCCCACGAGCACGCTCTACGCGATCGAGCACGCCGCGAAGAAGGCGGGCTTCAAGCCGCTCATCACCACCGCCTCGTGGGACCCCGAGTCGATGGGCCAGGCGCTCGACTTCCTGCTCGGCCGGTCGGTGGATGCCCTCGTCGTGATGGCGCAGCACCCCGACGTGCTCGCCGCGGTCGAGGCGACCACGGACGTGCCCGTGCTGTCGGTGCTCACGGGCAGCCCGCGCGGCACCCGCGCCGTCGCGGTCGACCAGATCGCGGGCACGCGCCTCGCGCTCGACCACCTCTACTCTCTGGGCCACCGCCGCTTCCAGCACATCACGGGGATCGCGGGGCTCACCGAGGCGCAGCTGCGCCGCGACACGTTCCTCGCGTTCCTCGACGAGCACGGCCTCGAGCACCTGCCCATCCTCGAGGGCGACTGGAGCGCCGACGCGGGCTACCGCGCGGGGCTCGCCGTCGACGAGGGGGTGACGGCGCTCTTCTGTGCGAACGACCCCATGGCGATGGGCGCGATCCACGCGCTCGAGGAGCGGGGGCTGCGCGTCCCCGCCGACGTCTCCGTGGTCGGCTTCGACGACGTCCCCGAGGCCGCGTACGCGCACCCCGGGCTCACCACCGTGCACCAGGACTTCACCGAGGTGGGGCTGCGCGCGGTCGCGATGCTCATGGATGCGATCAGCGGGCGCGAGCCGGCCGAGGTCTCGCCCGTCGAGCCGTGGCTGGTCGAGCGGCAGTCGACCGGCCCCGTGCGCGCCTGAGCGCAGGGGGACGATGCGGGCCGCGGCTGCGGCGCGACGCCACACCCGCGGCGGGCTAGCGTGGAACCCGTGCCCACGAGGCGCGCCGCCCGGGACCAACGGACCCCGGACGGCGGCTCATCGCGGGTATGTTAACGTTAAAACCAGCCATCCTCTCCGCACGGCAAAGGGGCCATCCAGGTGGATCGTCGGGACGCACGGTGTCCCTCCCGACCACGGCCTGCCGCCACGAGAAGGCACGCACCCCTGAGGAAGGAGTCCCACCCGTGACGAGCTTCACCCCCGAGCAGGTCTCGGCGATCCGTCGCAGCCGCGAGCGCGTCGCGCGCCTCCACGGCGAGCTGACCCGCTACAACCTGGTGGTCTGGACGGCGGGCAACGTGTCCGAGCGCGTCCCCGGCACCCAGCACTTCGTGATCAAGCCGTCGGGCGTCGACTACGACGACCTGACGCCCGACAACATGATCCTGTGCGACCTCGACGGCAACGTCGTCCCGGGCTCGCCGGGCTCCGACCGCAGCCCCTCCTCCGACACCGCCGCCCACGCGTACGTCTACCGTGCGATGCCGCACGTCGGCGGCGTGGTGCACACGCACTCGACCTACGCGACCGCATGGGCCGCGCGCAACGAGGCGATCCCGTGCCACATCACCGGCATGGCGGACGAGTTCGGCGGCGAGATCCCCGTGGGCCCGTTCGCGATCATCGGCGACGACTCGATCGGCCGCGGCATCGTCGCGACCCTCGAGGGCCACCGCTCCCGCGCCGTCCTCATGGCGAACCACGGCGTCTTCACCATCGGCAAGGATGCCCGCGACGCGGTCAAGGCCGCCGTCATGTGCGAGGACGTCGCCAAGACCACCCACATCGCCCGTCAGGGCGGTGAGCTCGTCGCGATCCCGCAGGAGAAGATCGACGCGCTCTTCGACCGTTACCAGAACGTCTACGGACAGCAGCCGCAGGGAGGCATGTAAGTGACCAGCATCGTTCCGAACCTCGCCGAGTACGAGGTCTGGTTCCTCACCGGATCCCAGACCCTCTACGGGGACGAGGTCCTCAAGCAGGTCGCCGACCAGTCGACCGAGGTCGTCGAGACGCTGAAGGCGTCGGGCGACATCCCCGTCACCGTGGTGTGGAAGCCCGTCGTGAAGTCGCGCGACGAGATCCTCGAGACGATCATGGCCGCCAACGCGGACCCCAAGGTCATCGGCGTCATCACCTGGATGCACACCTTCTCCCCGGCGAAGATGTGGATCACGGGCCTCAACGCGCTCCAGAAGCCGCTGCTCCACCTCGCCACGCAGGCGAACCGCGAGCTGCCCTGGGCGACCATCGACTTCGACTTCATGAACCTCAACCAGGCCGCGCACGGCGACCGCGAGTACGCGTACATCGAGTCGCGCATGAACGTCGCCCGCACCACCGTGGTCGGCCACCCGTCGACCCCGGCCGTGTCCCAGCGCATCGGCACGTGGTCGCGCGCCGCCGCCGGCGCCCACGCCGCGAAGAACCTCAAGGTCGCGCGCTTCGGCGACAACATGCGCTTCGTGGCCGTCACCGAGGGCGACAAGACCGAGGCGGAGATCAAGCTCGGCGCCCAGATCAACACGTGGGGCGTCAACGAGCTCGCCGACCGCGTCGCGGCCGTCGCGGACGCCGACGTCGACGCGATGGTCGGCGCCTACCTCTCCGAGTACGAGGTGGTCCCGGAGCTGCTCGAGGGCGGCGAGCGCCACCAGTCGCTGCGCGACGCGGCGGCCATCGAGGTCGCGCTGCGCGCGTTCCTGGTCGAGGGCGGCTTCGGTGCGTTCACCGACTCGTTCGAGGACCTCGGCGAGCTCAAGCAGCTCCCCGGCCTCGCGGTGCAGCGCCTCATGGCCGACGGCTACGGCTTCGGCGCCGAGGGCGACTGGAAGACCGCGATCCTCGTGCACCTGTGCGCGGTCATGGGTGCCGGCCTCGAAGGCGGCTCCTCTCTCATGGAGGACTACACGTACCACCTGGTGCCCGGCGAGGAGCTGTCGCTCGGCGCCCACATGCTCGAGGTGAACCCCGCGCTGTCGTCCAAGAAGGCGCGCCTCGAGATCCACCCGCTCGGCATCGGCGGCAAGGAGGACCCGGTCCGCCTGGTCTTCACCGCCGACGCGGGCGAGGCCGTCGTGGTGGCGCTGTCCGACATGCGCGACCGCTTCCGCCTCGTGGCGAACGTGGTCGACAACGTCGACCTGCCGGAGCCCATGCCGCACCTCCCGGTCGGCCACGCGGTGTGGAAGCCCCGCCCGGACTTCACCACGGCGGTCTCGTCGTGGCTCCAGGCCGGCGGCGCGCACCACACCGCGATGACCAGCCAGATCGGCATCGACGTCATCAAGGACTTCTCGAAGATGGTGGGCATCGAGCTGCTCGTCATCGACGAGGGCACCACGGCCGAGGGCTTCGAGCAGCAGATCCGCTGGAACAACGCGTACTACGGGATGGGCGGTCGCTGACCCCCGCTCGCGCGCGACAAGGAAGGGCCTCGGCATCGCCGGGGCCCTTCCTCATGCCCCCGGACGGCCCGCGGGCCGTCGGGGCGGCAGGGGGACAAAGGTCCCGAATCGCCGACCCGTCCTTCTCCGTCATCGCGTGCCGAAATCCTGGAACCGCTCCCAGGTTTCGCGCATCGCACCTGGTAGACCTAATTAATTCAAGGTGTGAGGCACTCGTGACCGCATCGTGACGGAGCGGGTTTGACTCTCGGTGTGAACGCAAACACACTATGAACCGCACGGCCTGCGATGGCGCGGGTCGGTATCTCGAGGAGGAGATATGAAGTTCAAGAAGTTCCTGGCGGCGGGTGCCGGTGCGGCCCTCGCGATCAGCCTGGCGGCGTGCTCCGGCGGCGGCGCGGGCTCGACCGACACGAGCTCGACCGGCGCGACCGCCGGCGGCGGCGCGGCTGCTGAGGGCGGCACCATCGGTGTGGCCATGCCGACGCAGACCTCCGAGCGCTGGATCGCCGACGGCGATGCGGTGAAGAAGGGTCTCGAGGACCTCGGCTACTCCGTCGACCTCCAGTACGGCAACGACGACATCCCGACCCAGTCGCAGCAGATCGACAACATGATCACCTCGGGCGTCAAGGCCCTGATCATCGCGGCGATCGACGGCACGGCGCTCTCGCAGCAGCTCCAGGCCGCCGCGGACGCGGGCATCCCGGTCATCTCGTACGACCGCCTCATCCGCGACTCGGCGAACGTCGACTTCTACGTCACCTTCGACAACTACAAGGTCGGCGTCCAGCAGGCGACCTCGCTGCTCGTGGGTCTCGGCATCCTCAACGAGGACGGCACCGAGGCCGGCGCCAAGGGTCCGTTCAACATCGAGCTCTTCGCGGGCTCGCTCGACGACAACAACGCGCACTTCTTCTGGCAGGGCGCGATCGACACGCTCCAGCCCTACATCGACAACGGCACGCTCGTCGTCCCGTCGGGCCAGACGACCATCGAGAAGGCCGCGACGCTGCGCTGGCAGCAGGAGACCGCCCAGAAGCGCATGGAGGACATCCTGACCTCCACGTACGTGGGCACCGACAAGAAGGTCAACGGCGTGCTCTCGCCGTACGACGGCCTGTCGCGCGGCATCATCACGGCGCTCCAGAACAACGGCTACTCGGGCACCGTCGCCGACGGCTTCCCGGTCGTCACCGGTCAGGACGCCGAGATCGCCTCCGTCAAGCTCATCGACGACGGCGTGCAGTTCTCGACGATCTTCAAGGACACCCGCAAGCTCGCCGACGAGGCCGTCACGGTCGCCCAGGACTACCTGACCGGCGCCACCCCCGAGGCGAACGACACCACGTCGTACGACAACGGCGTGAAGGTCGTCCCGTCGTTCCTGCTCGAGTCGGACATCGTCTACAAGGACAACATCCAGTCCCTGCTGATCGACTCCGGCTACTGGACCGCCGACGAGGTCGCCTCCGGCCAGGCCTCCTAAGCAGCTCCCGGCGGTGCCGGCCCTCCGGGGCCGGCACCGCCACCCCCTCTTTTTGCACCACCCCTCTCACACCTATGGAGGTGAGACATGCCGAAGCACATCCTTGAGATGAGGAAGATCACCAAGACCTTCCCCGGCGTCAAGGCGCTCTCGGACGTCGAGCTCAGCGTGATCGACGGCGAGATCCACGGCATCTGCGGCGAGAACGGCGCAGGCAAGTCGACGCTGATGAAGGTGCTGTCGGGCGTCTACCCGCACGGCACCTACGAGGGCGACATCGTCTACGACGGCGAGGTCCAGGCCTTCGGATCGATCCCGGACTCCGAGTCCAAGGGCATCGTGATCATCCACCAGGAGCTCGCGCTCATCCCCTACCTCTCGGTCGCGGAGAACATCTTCCTCGGCAACGAGCGTCGCGGGTCGAACGGCCTGATCGACTGGAACCTCACGAACCACGAGGCCGGCAAGCTGCTCGAGCAGGTCGGCCTCGACGAGAACCCCACGACCCCGGTCAACCAGCTGGGCGTCGGCAAGCAGCAGCTCATCGAGATCGCGAAGGCGCTGTCCAAGGACGTACGGCTGCTGATCCTCGACGAGCCCACCGCGGCCCTCAACGACGACGACTCGGAGCACCTCCTGGGTCTCCTGCGCTCCCTCAAGGAGCGCGGGATCACGTCGATCATGATCTCCCACAAGCTCAACGAGATCGCCGAGATCTGCGACCGCACCACGATCATCCGTGACGGTCACACCATCGAGACCATCGACGTCACGAACGACGCCGGCATGCAGGACCGCATCATCCGCGGCATGGTCGGCCGCGACCTCACCAACCGCTACCCCAAGCGCGAGCACGTGGTCGGCGAGGAGATCTTCCGCGTCGAGGACTGGACGGTCTACCACCCGACCCAGGCCGGCCGCATCGTGGTCGACAACGCGTCCTTCAACGTCCGCAAGGGCGAGGTCGTCGGCATCGCCGGCGTCATGGGTGCAGGCCGCACCGAGCTCGCGATGAGCCTCTTCGGCCGCTCGTACGGACGCGACATCACCGGCCGCACGTACCTCCACGGCGAGGAGGTCCAGATCCGCGACGTGTCGGAGGCCATCAAGCACGGCCTCGCGTACGCCACGGAGGACCGCAAGCGCTACGGCCTCAACCTCATCGAGGACGTCCGCCGCAACATCTCCGCGGCGGCCCTGTTCAAGCTCTCGAAGCGCGGCTGGGTCGACGGCAACAAGGAGATCAAGGTCGCGGAGGAGTACCGCGGCTCCATGAACATCAAGACGCCGACCGTCATGCAGACGGTGGGCAACCTCTCGGGCGGCAACCAGCAGAAGGTCGTGCTGTCCAAGTGGATCTACTCGGACGCCGAGGTGATGATCCTCGACGAGCCGACGCGCGGCATCGACGTCGGCGCGAAGTACGAGATCTACACCATCGTCAACCGCCTCGTGGCGGCCGGCAAGGCGGTCATCATCATCTCGTCGGAGCTCCCCGAGCTCCTCGGCACGTGCGACCGCATCTACACCCTGGCGTTCGGCGTCGTGACCGGCGAGGTGCCGGTCGCGGAGGCCACGCAGGAGAAGCTCATGACCCTGATGACTCAGGAGAAGACCAACAAGGACAAGGAGGTCCGGGCATGACCGGCACCGCCAGCATCCGGGAGCTCCTTACCCGGAACATGCGGACCAGCGGCATCTACATCGCGTTCGTCGCCATCATCGCGCTCTTCACCATCCTCACGGACGGCAAGCTGCTGAGCGCGGGCAACGTCACGAACCTGGTGCTGCAGTACTCGTACATCCTGATCCTCGCGATCGGCATGGTGATGGTGATCATCGCCGGCCACATCGACCTGTCGGTCGGCTCGGTCGTCGCCTTCACGGGTGCCGTGTCCGCGGTGCTCGTGATCAAGCACGACATGCCGTGGTGGGTCGGCGTGATCGCCGCCCTCGTGGTCGGCGCGCTCATCGGCGCGTGGCAGGGCTTCTGGGTCGCGTTCGTGGGCATCCCCGCGTTCATCACGACCCTGGCCGGCATGCTCCTGTTCCGCGGCCTCACCTGGCTCGTGCTCGACAACATCTCGCTGTCGCCGTTCCCGGACACCTACCAGAAGATCGCGGGCGGCTTCCAGAACGGCCTGTTCGGCGGCAACGGCTACGACGTCTTCACGCTCGTCGTGTTCGCGCTCGCCCTCGTCGGCTACTTCTTCTCGGCGTGGCGCACCCGTGCCGCCCGAGTGGCGTACGAGCAGCCCGTCGAGGCGTTCCCGCTCTTCGTCGTCAAGCTGGTCGTCATCGGCGCCGTCGTGATGTGGTTCGCCTGGCAGCTCGCCCACGCGCGCGGCCTCCCGAACGTCCTCATCATCCTGGCCGTCCTCATCGTCGTGTACTCGATGGTCACCAGCCGCACCGTGTTCGGCCGCCACGTCTACGCGATCGGCGGCAACCTCGCCGCAGCGATGCTCTCGGGCGTCAAGGTCAAGTGGGTCACGTTCGGCGTCATGCTCAACATGGGCGTCCTCGCCTCGGTCGCCGGCATCGTCTACTCGTCGCGTTCCAACGGCGCCCAGCCCGCCGCCGGAAACATGTTCGAGCTCGACGCCATCGCGGCGTGCTTCATCGGTGGCGCCGCCGTCACCGGTGGCGTGGGCCGCGTCACCGGCGCCATGGTCGGTGGTCTCGTCATGGCGACCATGTCCAACGGCATGTCGCTCATGGGTGTCGACCAGTCGATCCAGCAGATCGTCAAGGGCCTCGTGCTGCTGCTGGCCGTCGCATTCGACGTCTACAACAAGCGCCGCGCGGGCGCTCGCTGACCCGCACCGCATCGCACGAGGGGTCCCGGCTCGCCGGGGCCCCTCGTCGTTCGTCCGGCCGCGGCGCCCCGGCCGCGGGACGATGCGCCCCGCGCCACCGCATCGTCCCTCGCCGGGACGCGCCGCGCGGGGATGGTCCCCGCTGAGAGCGGTTCTAGTCCATACTCGTAGTCGAACCGAGGAGAGGTATCAGTGACGAAGCTGAGGGGACGCCGGCCCACCATCGACGATGTGGCCCGTGAGGCGGGAGTCTCGCGCGGGACAGTGTCCCGGGTGCTCAACGGCGGTCATTGGGTCTCGGACGGATCGCGGGTCCAGGTGGAGAGGGCGATCAAGTCCACCGGCTACCGCATCAACCCCCACGCGCGGTCGCTCGCGACCAGCCGCACCGGGTCGGTCGGCTTCCTGCTCACCGAGTCGTACGAGCGGTTCTTCGCGGACCCCAACTTCCTGCAGATCCTGCGCGCGTGCGCGGACGCGCTCGCGGAGCACGGCATGACGCTCGTGCTCATCATGGCCGACACGCTCGAGGAGAGGCGCCGCGCCACCGACTACCTGACGGGCGGCCACGTCGACGGGGCGCTCGTGGTCTCGTCGCACCGCGACAGCCAGGAGTTCATGCGCACGCTGCTCGACGCGCGCCTGCCGGTCATCTCCGCGGGCGTCCCGCTCGGCTTCGAGGACCAGGTGGGCCACGCCACCGCGGACGACGAGGGCGGCGCGCGCGCCATGGTCGAGCACCTGCGCGCGAAGGGCCGCACGCGGCTCGTGCACATCGCCGGACCGCAGGACACCTCGGGCGGCACGTCGCGCCTGCGCGCGTTCCGCGAGGTGATGGGCGAGGACGGCGGGGACGAGCGGGTCGCGTACGGCGACTACAGCCGCGAGTCCGGCCGCCGCGCGATGCGCGAGCTGCTCGCGCGCGAGGTCGCGTTCGACGGCGTGTTCTGCGCGAACGACCTCATGGCGGCGGGAGCGATGGACGTGCTCTCCGCGGCCGGCATCGCGGTGCCCGAGGACGTCGCGGTCGCGGGCTTCGACGACGCCCCCATCTCGCTCGAGACGGACCCGCCGCTCACCACGGTGCGCCAGCCCTTCGACCGCGTGAGCGAGGAGATGGTGCGCCTGCTGGTCGACGAGATCAGCGGGCGCGCGGCCGCGCGCGTGACGCTGCCCACGGAGATCGTGGAGCGCGGCACCGTCTGAGCGGGTCAGCGACGGGGAGGGGCCGTCGAGCCCCGCACCACGAGCTCGCACGCGATGAGCTCGGCCGGCTCGATCCCGTCGGACGCCGGCCGCACGTCGCCCGCGATGCGCGCGAGCACCTCCTCGACGAGGCGCCGGCCCAGCTCCGCGAACGGCTGCCGCACGGTGGTGAGCGGGGGCCGCAGGAACCCGGCCAGCGGGATGTCGTCGAAGCCGACGACGGACAGGTCCTCGGGGACGCCGGCACCCCGTTCGCTGTACGCGAGCACGAGGCCGGTCGCCATCTCGTCGTTCCCGCAGAAGACCGCGGTCGCGTCGCCGCGCGCCGCGAGCGCGACGCCGGCCGCGTAGCCCGACGCTGCGCTCCAGTCGCCCGCGAGCGGCTCGGGGACCTCGGCGCCGCGGGCCTCGAGCGCCTCGCGCCACGCGGCGAGGCGGGCCCGCGCGGGGATCGAGTCGGCGGGGCCGGCGACGTGGTGGACGGTGCGGTGGCCCAGGTCGAGCAGGTGGTCGACGGCCGCGCGCGCGCCGCCGGCGTGGTCGGCGCCGATCATGGGCAGGCGGCCGCCGAAGGTCGCGTCCGACACCACGACGGGCAACCCCGCGGGCAGCGTGAGCCGGCCCGCGTGCTCGATCTCGGCGCGGATGATGATGAGCCCGTCGATGGCCTGGTGGGACAGGCGCGAGGCGGCCTCGGCGACGTCCTCGTGGCCCGTGGAGTCGATGTCCAGCAGGGTGACGGTGTGGCCGGAGTCGCGGGCCGCCTGCACCACGGCCTCGACGATGCTCGCCTGGCCCGTGCGCGCGATCCGGTGGGCGATGACGCCGATCGTCTCGAAGGTGCCGCTGCGCAGGGCGCGCGCGGCGGTGTTGGGCGTGTAGCCCACGGTCTCCATCGCGTCGAGCACCCGCTGGCGCGTCTCCGCGCTGACGTTGAGCGAGCCGTTGGCGACGCGGGACACCGTCTGGCCCGACACTCCGGCCATGCGCGCGACGTCCCGCATCGAGGCGCGCGGCAGTGTCATGCCTGCATCCTAGGGGCGTCAGTGCAGATGCTCGCCCGTCACGGCCGCGAGCCGCTCGACGAGCGCCGCCCTCAGCGCCGCATCGTGCGCCGCCGGCGGGGCGGGCTCCGCGCGACGGCGATGGACGTACTGCCCGCCGCGCCGCGCGATCGCCTCGTCCGAGGTGACCATCCACACGGGGGTGTCGGCGCCGTCCTGGACCGGCAGGGCCGCGAGCGGGCCGCCCATACGGGTGCGCACCCAGCCCGGGTGGACCACGTTGATCTGACGGTCGGTGTGCCGCGCGGCGAGCTCGAAGGCGAGCATCGTGACGAGCAGCTTGGAGTCGGCGTAGACGCGGTTGCCGTCCCACGGGCGCGGCGGCTCGAGGTCGACCGTGGGACGCCCGCCCGCCGCGGCGTCGGAGCCGATCACCACGATGCGCCGGGGCACGGGGAGCAGCGCGCTGAGCAGGTAGGGCGCGACCACGTTGACCTGGAGCATGCGCTCGAGGCCGTCCTCGGTCGCGATCGGGCGGTCCTGCTCGGGGCCGAGGGCGGCGTTGTGGACGACGACGTCGTACGGCCCTCGCCCCTTCGCGTCCTCCGCGAGCAGCCGGGTCGACGCGAGCGAGTCGAGGCGCCCGGTGACGGCGGCGAGGGCGCCGGGCGCGGCCGCGAGCGCCACCTCGGCGCGGGCGGCGTCGCGGCCATGGACCACGACCTCGTATCCGAGCGCGACGAGCTCGCGGGAGATCTCGGCGCCCAGACCCTGGGCGGCTCCGGTGACCAGGACGCGCGGCATGGGTTCATGGTGGCAACCCCGCCCGCGGTGCCGCAATAGGCTGGAGCGCGACAACCGGCCAATCCTCGGGAGGGAACCATGGGCATCGCCGACGAGCTCGTCGCCAACAACCGCGAGTATGCGAGCACGTACACGCCGGACCGCCCGCTGCCACCCCGCCGCCACCTGGCCGTGGTCGCGTGCATGGACTCGCGCCTCGACGTGTTCGCGCTGCTCGGCCTCGAGGTCGGCGACGCGCACATCATGCGGAACGCCGGCGGCGTCATCACCGACGACATGATCCGCTCGCTCGTCATCTCTCAGCGCAAGCTCGGCACCCGCGAGATCATCCTCATCCACCACACCGACTGCGGCGCGCTCACCTTCACCGACGACGAGCTGCGCAACCAGCTCCTCGACGAGACCGGCCTCAAGCCGGCCTGGAGCCCCGAGTCCTTCAAGGACCTCGACGCGGACCTGCGCCAGTCGATGGAGCGCCTGCGCCGCAGCCCGTTCCTCGTCGACGCGACACAGGTGCGCGGCTTCGTGTTCGACGTCCACACGGGGCAGCTGCGCGAGGTGCTCTGACCCGTCCGCGCGGGGGAGGCGCATACTGGGCCCATGTGGTGGCGCTTCCTCAAGGCGGTCCGGTCGGGCGAGCATCGGCTCGCGCCCATGACGTGGGTGGCCGCGGCCGGCGCCGTGCTCTACACGCTGTGGCCGCTCGACCTCATCCCCGAGATGGTGCTCGGCCCGCTGGGCCTCGTGGACGATGCGGGGCTGTGGGGCATCCTGCTCGTCCTGGTGACGCGGGAGAAGCAGCGCTTCGAGGCGGCCTACCGCGCGGGCCACGGGCGCGGCCAGGCGCCGATCGACGTCGAGGGCACCGTCCGCCGATCCTGACGGGCGCGGCCGGTCCGCACGCGCTGACAGACGGCGCGCCCTGACGTAGCGTCGGGGACATGAGCTCCCCCGACTTCTCGGACCTCACCGCCGCCGTGGTGAACTGCACGCTCAAGCCCTCGCCGACGCCGTCGCACACGCAGGGGCTGCTCGACAACGCGATCGCGATCCTGCGCGCCCAGGGCGTCGAGGTCGACGTGATCCGCGCCGTCGACCACGCGATCGCGCCCGGCGTCTATCCGGACATGCGCGAGGACGTGCCGGGCGGGAACCAGGATCGCGACGACTGGCCCGCGCTGGCTCCGCGGATCCTCGACGCGGACATCCTCATCCTGGGCACGCCGCTGTGGCTGGGCGACAAGTCCTCGGTCGCGACCCGCGTGATCGAGCGCCTCTACGGACTCTCCGGGGGCCTCAACGAGCGCGGCCAGTACCTCTACTACGGCCGCACCGCGGGCGTCGTGGTCACCGGCAACGAGGACGGCGTCAAGCACGTCGCCATGAACGTCCTGTACTCGCTGCAGCATCTGGGCTACACGATCCCCCCGAACGCGGACGCGGGCTGGATCGGGGAGGTGGGGCCCGGCCCGTCCTACCTGGATCCCGGGAGCGGCGGCCCCGAGAACGACTTCACGCGCCGCAACACCACCTTCATGGTGTGGAACCTGCTGCACGTGGCCCGGTGGCTCAAGGACGGCGGCGGCTTCCCCGCGGGCGGCAACTCCCGCAAGGACTGGGACGCCGGCGCCCGCTTCGACCACCCGAACCCGGAGTACCGCGCGTGAGCGTCGAGCGCCTGCCGGAGCGGGCGTACGTGGGCGTCGAGATGGAGGTGTCGCTGGAGCGGCTGCCCCACGTGGTCGGGGAGGGCTTCGACCGGGTGGCGGAGCTGCTCGCGGCGCATGGCGTCGCGCCGCGGGGAGCGGTGATCCGCTACATCGCGGCCCGCCCGGACGCGACCTTCGACATCGAGGTGGGCCACCTCGTGGACCCCGCGGACCTCGGGGGATCGCCGATCGAGCCCGACGTGCTGCCGGAGGGCGAGTATTCGATCGCGCGGCACACGGGCCCCTACTCGCGCCTGGCGGAGGTGACGAGGCGCCTCATGGCGTCCTGGGACGAGGCGGGGGTGGCGCCCGTGAGCGCGCGCACCACCACGGGCGACGACTACGCGTCCTGGTACGAGCTCTACGTCGACATGCCGACGCAGGGTCCCGAGGGTCCCGAGGGGTCCGTCGAGGTGTGCGTGCTGGTCGAGCCGGCCTAGCTCAGGCCGCGAGGGCGAAGGCGGCGCGGGCGGCGCCCGCGGAGCGCATCAGGCGTCGCATGTCGCCCTCCTCGTCGGCCTCCCTGTAGGCGACCGCGCCGCCGGGTGCCGTGCATCGTCCGTGACCGTGGTCGGCGACCTGCGCGCCGACCTCGAGCAGGGCGGCCGCGTCGGCGCCCACGCGCCACGCGATCATCGAGTCGCCGTCGGACATCAGCGCCCAGCCGCCGCGGACCGCCATGACCGTGCGGAGCAGCGGTCGGGTGCCATGGACGAGCGTGGGTGCGTGCGTGTTCACCCTCGCGACTCTACGCCCGCCGCGACGAGGGCCGTGACCAGCGCGGAGGGGTCGTCGGGCGCGAACGCGACCGCCGCGCGACCCAGCGCCGCGGCGCCGGTCGGGGTGAGCGTGACGAGCACCGTCGCCTCGCCCGCGTACAGCGTGCGCAGGGCGCCGTCCGGCAGCCGGTCGCTCGAGGGGACGATGCGCACGCCCGCGATCGCGTCGAGCGGCACCTCGGTGGGGCGGCGCAGCCCGCGGCGGACCACCAGGCGATCGGGCTCGAGGCGGATCGGGCGGCGCACGGCCGCGACCCAGTCGGTGAGGATGTATGCGATGAACGCGGCCGACGCCACGGTGACGGCGACCGCGACGGTGCCGTTCCAGCGCGCGAGCAGCAGGTGGGCGACCGGGATCTCGACGAGCGACACCGCGGTCACGGCGAGCACCAATTGGCGCGGCAGCCCGAGCGCGTAGGAGAAGGTCACGGGCCCCAGGCTAGGGGGCGGGATCCCCCGGCGGGGCCTCGCCGCTCGGCTCGGGCGGCGTCGCGGTCGCGACGGGGGCCGGCGGCGACGTGCTCGCGGCGGCGCCCCCCGCATCGTCCGCCTTCCTGCGCCGCCACGGGGGCCGCAGCCGGACCTGGCGCAGCTCGGCGGTCGACGGCTCGAGGCCGTACGTGTCGCCGATGTGCTCGACGAGCCGCTGGCGGGTGGCGCGCACGTAGGCCCGATGCTCGCGCTCGAAGGCCCGGAACAGCGAGACCACCATGCCGATCATCACGACCGAGAACGGCAGCGCCGTGATGATCGCGGCGGTCTGGAGGGCGAGCAGCCCGCCCGAGATCAGCAGCGCGATCGCGACCGCGGCCGTGGTGCATGCCCAGAACACGCGCAGCCACTTGGCGGGCGTCTCCTGGCCGCCCGAGGTGAGCATCGACAGGACGAAGCTGCCGGAGTCGGACGAGGTGACGAAGAAGATGCCCACCAGCAGGATCGCGCCGATGGTCGCGATCGAGCCGCCCGGCAGCTTGTCGAGCATGTCGAACAGGACGCCCTCGGTGTTCACGCTGCCGTCGGCGCCGACCAGCCCGCCGCCGTTGAAGAGCTCCTGGTACAGGGCGGTGCCGCCCATGACGCCGAACCACAGGAAGGTGATCATCGCGGGGACCAGCAGGACGCCCCACACGAACTCGCGCACGGTGCGGCCCTTGGACACGCGCGCGATGAAGACGCCGACGAAGGGCGCCCACGCGATCCACCAGCCCCAGTAGAAGGTGGTCCATGCGGCCTGCCAGGCGGCGCCCTCGGCGCCGGCGTACGCGGACACGTTGAAGCTCAGGCCCACGAAGTTCTGGATGTAGTTGCCGATGGACTGCACGAACTCCCGCAGCAGGAAGAGCGTGGGACCGGAGAAGAGGACGTACGCCAGCAGGACGCCCGCGAGGGCGAGGTTGATGTTCGACAGCCACTTCATGCCACGCGCGAGCCCCGTGAGCAGGGAGAACAGCGTGACGATCGTGATGACGATGATGAGCACCACCTGGGTGGTGGTGGTCGGCTCGGCGATCCCGGCGGAGGACAGGCCTGCGGAGATCTGCAGGACCCCGAGGCCCAGCGAGGTCGCGATGCCGAACAGGGTGCCGAGCACCGCCGTCACGTCGATGACGTTGCCCCACGCGCCCTCGACGTTCTTGCCCAGCAGCGGTTCGAGGGCCCACCGGATCGAGACGGGGCGGCCGCGACGATGCACGGCGTACGCGATCGCGAGGCCCACGATGATGTAGATGGACCAGGCGTGCAGGCCCCAGTGGAGGAAGGTCTGCGACATCGCGGACTGGGCGAGCTGCTCGGGGGTGCCGGTCACGCCGGGGCGCGGGTCCGCGAAGTGGGACAGCGGCTCGGCCACGCCGTAGAACACGAGGCCGATGCCCATACCGGCGGCGAACAGCAGGGCGTACCAGGAGAACTTGGAGAAGGCGGGCTCGTCGCCGTCCTTGCCCAGCACGATGTCGCCGTAGCGGCTGAAGCCGAGGTACAGGGTCACCGCGACGAAGAACGCGGCGATGAGGACGTAGTACCAGCCGAACGCGGCGATGATCTCGGCCTGGATCGTGTCGAACAGCGACTGCGCGAGGTCGGGGGCGATGATCGCGAACAGCGCGAAGCCCAGGATGAGCACCGCCGAGGGCCAGAACACCCACTTCGCGAGGTCGCCGCGGGTCATCGGGGTGCTGCGCTTCGACTCGTGCGTCGGGGTGCTCGTCGCCATGGGTGACCTCCCTCGTCGGGTCCCGCCGGCGGCGCCGGCGGGGGCCTCGGGTCCATCTTGCACCCCGGCCCCCGCCGGAGCAGGGTGAACGCTATCCGCGCGCCCGCCACGCCTTCGCGGAGCCCACGTTGAGGAGCTTGATGAGGCGGTCGAGGCTCGCGAAGGTCAGCTTGCCGGCGCTGGCCATCGCCACCATCCGCAGGGGCGCCTCGCCGAGCATCGCCTCGAACATGGCGATGGTGGTCTCGTCGGCGTCGCTGGTGTCGAACTGCTTGGACGCCTGCTGCGTGAGCATGCTCGCGACGGCGCGGCCGGCGGTGGTCTCGCGCAGGTCGGCGGTGGTGGAGTCGCGGTGGAACGGCAGCACCCCGGCGGGCGTCGGGATGTCGCGGCCGAGCATGAGGCGGAACTCGTTGTCGTTGGCGACGTACGCGGCGGGGCCGTGGGCGGGGGACACCGCCTCCCCCTCGGCGACCTTGACGGTGCGGCGGGCGCGGATGTCGGTGGACGAGGCGCCGACCAGGATCTCGAAGGCGCCCGGCTCGACGCGCCACTCCTGGGAGCGCACGTCCCACACGGCGAAGGCGCGCCGGTCGAGCTTGACCACCACCTTCTCGGAGGTGCCGGGCGCGAGGGTCACCTTCGCGAAGCCCTTGAGCTCCTTCTCGGGGCGGTAGACGGCGGACTCGGGGTCGCGCACGTACACCTGCACCACCTCGGAGCCCTCGCGCGGGCCCACGTTGGTGACGGTCACGGTGACGGTGTAGCCGTCGCCCGCCTTGCGCACGGTGAGGCCCGAGTGGTCGAAGGCCGTGTAGGTGAGGCCGTGGCCGAACGGGAAACGGGCGGGGACGCCGGCGCTGTCGTGGAAGCGGTAGCCCACGTAGAGGCCCTCGCGGTACTCGACCTGCTTGGGGTCGCCGGCGAAGTCGCGGTCGGAGGGCAGGTCCCCGGCGGAGACGGGGAAGGACTCGGCGAGGCGTCCGCCGGGGGCGACGTCGCCCAGGACCACGTCGGCGAGCGCGGAGCCGCCGGCCTGGCCGCCGAGGTACGCCTCGACGATCGCGGCGGGGCGGTCGGCCCACGGCATCTCGATGGGGGAGCCGTTGAGCAGGGCGACCACGGTGCGGTCGTTGGCCTCGATGGCGGCGGTCACGGTGGCGGTGTGCCCGTCGGGCAGGCGCAGGTGGCGGCGGTCGAAGCCCTCGGACTCGAAGGAGTTCGGCAGGCCCGCGAGCACAATCACGACGTCCGACTTGCGGGCCGTCTCGCGGACCTCCGCGAGGAGGTCCTCGTCGGTGTCGCCCGTGCGGGGGTCGTAGCCGGGCGCGTAGTGGACGGAGGCGGCGTCGCCGACGGCGGCGCGAAGCGCCTCGAGGAACGTGTCGAGCTGGGTGGGGTTGACGAGCGAGGAGCCGGCGCCCTGGTAGCGGGGCTTCTTCGCGAAGGCGCCGATCACGGCGATGCTGCCGGTGCGCTCGAGCGGGAGGATGCCGTCGTTGGTGAGGAGCACGGTGCCGGCGGCGGCCGCCCGGCGGGCGAGGTCGTGGTGCGCGGCGGGGTCCACCTGGGAGGAGCCGGCGTCGTTCTGGGTGCGCAGCGCGAGGTCGATGACGCGGGTCGCGGCGAGGTCGAGCTCCGCGGTGGTGAGGAGCCCCTTCGCGTGGGCCTCCTTGATCTCGGCGTCCCACGCCCCCGAGGTGCCGGGCATCTCGAGGTCGAGGCCGGCGCAGATGCCGAGCGGGCGGTCCGACACCGCGAACCAGTCCGACATCACGAGGCCGTCGAAGCCCCACTGGTCGCGCAGGGTCTCCGTGAGGAGGTCCCGGCTGACGTCCGCGTGGGCGCCGTTGACCTTGTTGTACGAGCACATGACGGTCCAGGGGTCGGACTCCTTGACCGCGATCTCGAAGCCCGCGAGGTAGATCTCGCGCAGGGTGCGGTCGTCGACGATCGTGTCCACCGACATCCGGTAGAACTCCTGGTTGTTCGCCGCATAGTGCTTGAGGCACGCGCCGACGCCCTGCGACTGGATGCCCCGCACCATCGCGGCGGCCATCTTGCCCGCGACGAACGGGTCCTCGGAGAAGTACTCGAAGTTGCGGCCGCCGGCGGGGTGGCGCTTGATGTTGAGGCCCGGGCCCAGCAGCACGGCGACGTCGTTGGCGCGCGACTCGCGTCCGAGCGCGGCGCCCACCTCCTCGACCAGCGCCGGGTCCCACGTCGAGCCGAGCGTGACGGCGGGCGGGAAGCACGTCGCGGGCACGGACGCGTTGATGCCGAGGTGGTCGGTGCTGCCCGTCTGCTTGCGCACGCCGTGAGGTCCGTCCGTCAGCATGATCGACGGGACGCCGTGGTCGGGCAGCGGCTCCGTGGTCCAGGCGTCCTTCCCGGAGACCAGGCGGATCTTCTCGTCGGTGGTGAGGGTCGAGACGATCTGCTCGGCCTTGGCGTACGTGTCGCGCATGAGGGTCCTCGGTCAGGAGAGTGGGGGACGGCTTCGTCGGTGGTCCCATCCTATCGGCGCGGGTGAGGCCGGACGCGGGACCTTGCGCGCGTGTACCTGGTGGTTCGCGGAACGATGCCGGGGTCGGGTCACGCGGGTCGGCACTCCAGGCGTGGAGGCCGGCGGTGGTGGTGGCCGCGCGCCGCGAGACGGTGCCCGCGCGCTCGTCGGGGTGTGGATCGGAGGTGTCCGGACGCGCATACGCGGCGCCGCCTGGGTGGGTGGCGCCGCGGGGCGGGTGAGCTATTCGGGTGTGGGCGGGGTGCCGGGGGTCCCGGACGCGTGGCCGTTGCCGCCGTCCGTGGTGACCTTCTTGTTCCAGGGTCGGGGGGTGCCGAAGCGTGCTCGGCCGCCTTGCCAGGGGGTGCGCTGGGGGTCGACTGATGCGGGTGGGATGAACCAGATCTCGGTGTCGGTGGCGCGGATCTGCCAGCCTTGATCATGGATGACGTGGTGACAGTGGGAGCAAAGAAGTGCTCCGTTGCTGAGATTCGTGGGGCCGCCTCGGGACCAGAAGATGATGTGGTGGGCCTCCGCCGATGCCGGAGGGGCTCCGCACTTCGCACAGCCGCCGTCACGCTCACCGAGCGCGATGCGTTGGGCGCGTGAGAACGGGTAGATGCGGTGTCCGAGCTTGAGCAGCTCGCCCTTGTTGCCCAACAGTGCCGGCCGGATGATCGCGGTGGCGGCCATGCGCAGCGCGATGCTCATCCCGATGGGTGTGGCACAGCCGTCGACCTCGCCGAGCCCCGTCCCAGCCTCGAGGTCCGCCGCGGTGGCGCGGACGACGACGGTGGTGGTGCCGAACAGCGCGGTCGTGGTCTCACAACCCAACGCGTGGCGGGCCAGGTCCGCGAGGGCGTCGGCACGCATCTGGTCGGTGGTGCGGACGTCCTCGCCGGGGATGCTGCGGCAGGCGTGGATCGCGTCACCGACGCGCTTGCTCAACGCCGCCTGCAAGGGTGCGGCGGTCTCGGAATCGAGCACGCCGTGGAGCTCGACCATGCCGTCACCGTTGTTCCAGATCTTCAGATACCGCTCCTGACGCTTCTGGGCCAGGGTGCGCTCGTGCTGCTCCACGTCGAGGGCGGCCTTGAAACGACGCACGATGGTGGCGAACTTGCCCGAATCCAAACCCTGGGCACGCCTGACCAGGTCGGCCGCGGCCTCCTCCTTCGCCGCAGCCGTCACGTCCTCGGACAGGCTGTCGAGCATGATGAGGATCTGCGACCCACAATCCGCGGAGATCAGCCCAGCGTCGAGAGCCTCGGTCACGATGGCGCGGTACCCCGCTTGCGGAGCGGGCTGAGGGCCGTCCTTGCCGCGGTCCTGGTCCTCGTCCTCCGGGTCGTCAGGAGTGGGGTCGTCGGGAGTGGGGTCGTCGTCGGGATCATCGAGATCGTCAGGATCCGGCTCATCGGGACCCGGGTCGGGCTTGGGCCTGCTGCCGTTCTCCCTCTCCTCCAGCGCCCGTCCGACCTCGAGCAGCCGGACAGCCTCAGCCTTGTGAGTGCCCATGCGGGAGGCGACCAGGTCCGCCGCGGAACGGAACCCGTGATGCTTCGCCAGCCCACCACCGGGCACATCCGACTGGACCTCGATATCCCGGGCCGTCCGCGCGAGGACCAGGTCCATCTCGTGCGCGACCTGCGCCGCCGCATCCAACCGCTCCACCGCATCCGGCGAGCCGCCCACCGAAGCCAACGAGCGCATCGTCCCCACCGCCACCCGGGCATCCACGCACGCCGACGCGAACCCGGCGCCAGAGCCGCCGGGTAGGTCGTCGAACAGGTGCGGTGCATCCATGCGACCATCACACCAGAGGGGTCCGACATTCCCGACAAAAGGGGTGTGGAGAACTCGGGAGGGCGGCTTTATCAGGCATGACGCCATCCTGTGTGACTCCCCCTACGATGCAGGGATGGCTGATCCCCGACCTGTGCGCCCGACCCGCACCCTCACGGTGACTCGCACCGAGCGCATCGCGCCGAGCATGGTCCGCGTGGTCCTCACGGGTTCCGACCTCGATGAGCTTCCCGCGCTCACGTTCACGGACCGCTACGTGAAGCTCAGGTTCGGCGAGGTGGCGCGCACCTATACGATCCGCAGCCTCGACATGAGTGCACGGGAGCTCGCGATCGACTTCGTCATCCACGGCGACGAGGGCCTCGCGGGCCCCTGGGCTGCCGCCGCGCAGCCGGGCGACACGCTCGGCTTCGTGGGCCCCGGCGGCGCGTGGGCGCCGAGCCCCACGGCGGACGTCCACCTGCTCGTCGGCGACGAGTCCGCGCTGCCCGCGATCGCGGCCGCGCTCGAGGCGCTCGCGAGCACCAGGGACGATGCGCGCGTCGAGGTCTACCTCGAGGTCGCCTCCGCGGCGGAGCAGCAGGCGCTGCCGCTCACCTCCGCGACGACCGTGCGCTGGATCCACCGCGGCCCGGGTGACGGCTACGGCGAGGCGCTCACGCGCGCCGTCGTCGACGCGGAGCTTCCGGACGGCACGGTCGAGGCCTTCGTCCACGGCAACGCGGACATGGTCAAGCCCCTGCGTCGCCACTTGTTCAACATGTTGAACATCCCGCGCGAGAACGTCTCGATCTCGGGCTACTGGCGCACCGGCATGAACGAGGACGGCTGGCAGTCCTCCAAGCGCGAGTTCAACGCGCGGATGGAGGCGGAGCAGGACGTGCGCGCCTGACCGAGAGCCCGGCGCGCATCGTCCCTTCTACATCTCCTCGTGCCGCTCCGGGTCGCCGTCGAAGAGACGGCCGTCAGGGCGCCCGAGCGCGGTGATCGCCTCGACCTCCCCGTGCAGCAGCGAGAAGTCCGCCACGGACAGGTTCTCCACCTGGCGGGACGGTGTCGCCGACTTCGGCAGCGGCAGCGAGCCCCGCTCGAGGTGCCAGCGCAGGATCACCTGGGCGGGCGTGACCCCCAGGCGCTCGGCCGCGGCGACCACGACCGGCTCGCCGTACGGCGCCTGACGCTTGCCCAGCGGGCTCCACGCCTGGGTCACGATCCCCAGCTCCGCGTGCTTCTCCAGCAGGGCGGCCTGCGGGAAGTAGGGGTGCAGCTCGACCTGGTTGATCGCCGGGGTGACGCCGGTGTCGGCGATGATCTCGTCGAGCAGGCGCTCGTTGAAGTTCGAGACGCCGATGGAGCGCACCACCCCGCGCTCACGCAGCTCGACGAGCGCGCGCCACGCCTCCTTGTAGAGGCCGGTGATCGGGTTGGGCCAGTGGATGAGCATCACGTCGATGCGGTCCACGCCGAGCCGCGCGCGCGACTCCTCTCCCGACGCGATCGCGCGGTCGTACGCGTGGTGGCGGCCGGGCAGCTTGGTCTGGACCGTGACCTCGTGGCGCGGCACGCCGGACTCGCGCAGGAAGTCGCGCAGCGCGCGCCCGACCACGCCCTCGTTCTCGTAGTTCACGGCGGAGTCGAGCAGCCGGTAGCCGTTCTCCAGCGCCGACAGGATGGCGCGGCCGCCCTCGTCGCCTACCAGGGGGTACGTGCCGAAGCCGACCGTGGGCAGGGTGTGGCCGTCGTTGAGCGTGAGGTGAGGGAGGGTCATGAGCCCACCCTAGGACGATGCGCCGGTGCGGGTGGCCGGGCGCGTCGCCTTCTGCGGGCGTACCGTGAACCATGGCCCGGCTGATCTACGCCATCAACTGCTCGCTCGACGGCTACATCAACGACGCGAACGGCGACTTCGACTGGTCGGAGCCGGACCCCGAGCTGCACGACTTCTTCGCCGGGCTCGAGCGCTCGACCGGCACCCACCTGTACGGCAGGCGCCTCCACGAGACCATGGCCGTCTGGCACGACTTCTACGCCGACCCCGCCATCCCGCCCCTCATGAGGCGGTTCGCGGAGGCGTGGATCGACACGGACACCATCGTCTACTCCCGCACGATCGCCGAGCCGGGCATGCCTCGCGCGCGCGTCCTCGACCGCTTCGACGCCGCCGAGGTCGCGGCGCTCAAGGACACGTCGGAGCGCGACCTGTCGATCGGCGGCGCGACGCTCGCGGCGCGAGCGCTCGAGGCCGGGCTGGTCGACGAGATCGTGCTGGCCGTGGTGCCGGTGATCGTCGGCGGCGGCACGCGCGCCCTGCCCGCGGGGCTGCGGCTCGACCTCGAGCTGGTCGAGCACCGCGCGTTCCCGCGCGGCGCGGTGCTGCTGCGCTACCTGGTGCGGCGCGACGGCGAGGGTTGAACGGGCGCGGTCCGCGCGCCGTCGCCGGCTCCCGTGCACGCCGCCGCGAGGATGGGCGACAGGCCCGCCGCCGCATCGTCCGCCCGCCCCCAACCGGGGCCGGTCTCGATGCGTCTTGGCTGGCATGAGCACAGGGGGGACGGCCGCGTGAGCGACTGGAGAGGCACGCTCGACGCGCTGGTGCGCGAGCGCGGGCGCGCGCTGTACGGGTATGCGTACGTCCTGACGGGAAGCCGCGAGGAGGCCGAGGACCTGCTCCAGGACGCGCTGGTCCGCACGTTCCGCACGGCGCGGGCGCTGCGCAGCGTCGAGGCCGCGCAGGCGTACGTCAGGCGGGCGATCGCGACGGGGTTCATCGACCGGGGGAGGCGCGCGGCGGCCCGCCCCCGCGTGGTCGCCGCGGACGCGGACGAGCTGCGGGCGCGAGGGGCGGCCGTCGTCGGCGACCACGGCCCGCGCGTCGACGAGGCCCTCGACCTGCACGCCGCGCTCCTCACCCTGTCGCCGCGCGAGCGCGCGTGCGTCGTGCTGCGCCACCTCGAGGGCCTGCCGGTCGCCGACGTCGCCGCGACCCTCGGGCTCGCGACCGGCACCGTCAAGCGCTACCTGTCCGACGGCGTCGTGAAGCTGCGCGCCGTCCTCCCCGACGTCGATCTGGAGGGCGAGGAGACCGTGCAGGTCGACGCCCGGCCGGGAGGTGCCCGATGAGCCGCACGCTTCACGACCTCGAGGCCATGGCGAGAGCCGCGGCGGACGATGCGGCGCTCGCGACCGCGCGCACCCTCGCCGAGGCGCGGGTCGCCCGCTACCGGCGCGGCCGGGCATCCGTGGTGGGTGCCGTCGCCGCGGTGGTCGGCGTGCTCGCCGTCGTGGGCCTGACGCAGTCCCGCCCGGACGGTGTCGCGCCCGCGGTCGCGTCCCCGACGCCGGGCGCGTCGGCGTCTCCGTCGCCGTCGGCCTCCGCCGCCTCCGACCCGGCCGCGTGCGCGCCCGCGACCGTGATCCCGGGCAAGGCGGTCGGGATGTGGGGCGGCATGGAGAGCTCGTGGAACAGCACGCCCGTGGCGCCGTGCGACGAGTGGCCCGCGGAGCTGCTCGCGCACCCCAACACGGTCCTCATCAACACGCGCGACGACACGATGGTGGAGGCGTACTACCGGGTCGACGGGCCGGACATGGATGCCTGGCGCGACCTGGGACCCGACTTCCTCGTGCCCGACCCTGACGCGGCCTGGCCGGCGGACCGCTGGATCGTCGTCGATGCGGCCACGCGAGAGCTGCTCGAGGTGGACCGGATCCCGGATCAGGTCGACGACGCCGCGCCGGTCGACCTCTCGACGTTCTCGCCGGGCACGCAGGCCGTCGCCGCGGGCCTGCACCACCCGGCCCTGAGGCTGCTCGCGGTTGGAGGCTTCGCGTACGGCGACAGTTCGACGGCCCCGGGCGCGCTCGGGCCCGTGCTGCTGTACCGCGACGCGGACGCGTACGCGGCGTACCTCGAGGACCCCTCTCGCGACCCCGGCGCGATGATGACCGTGACGCTCAGCGCCGTCGCTGATCCGGCGCTCACGCGAACGGTGACGTCCCCGGAGGGGCAGGCCGTCGAGCCGGACCTCGCGGCCCTGCGGGACGGCTCGCTGTACTTCCGCCTCGCGGACGGCAGCGGTGACGCGATCCAGTGCCCGGTGGGGGACGACGCGTACCTCACCGTGCGCGCCTCGCCGGCCGACGCCGCGGTGTTCGACCTGACGCGCGCGGTGGTCGAGGCGCTCCGCACGGAGGCGGGAGCGTCCCTCGACCGGTGCGACGTGGCGGCCGGCTAGGAGGGGCGCCCGCGTTGCGGGCCACCAGGCGCTCGGGTAGACACGAGGGATGACCCGAGGAAGCGACTGGCTGGACGGCTACGTCAAGGCGTGGGCGTCGAAGGACGAGGCCGATGTCAGGGCGATCTTCACCGACGACGCCGAGTACTGGTTCCGTCCCAACGACGCGGAGCCGACCCGCGGCATCGACGCGATCGTCGCGATGTGGGCCGAGCCCGAGCCGACCGAGGCGGTGCACGCGCTCGCGGTCCTCATCGAGCGCGACGACCTGGCGATCATCCGGGGCACCGTCGACTACCCCGGCCACGCGAGCTACACGAACCTCTGGGAGGTGTGGTTCGCTCCCGACGGCCGCGCCTCGCGGTTCGTCGAGTGGTACATGACGCCGCGGGAGGCGGAGGACTGACGTCCGGGGCCTGGCGCCGGCTGGCGCGCGTCAGCGTCGTGCGAAGGAGTCGAGCGCCTGGAGCCCCTTCTCCATGAAGGCGCTCTCGCCGAACCTGTTGATCTTGAAGAACACGGCCTCGCTCCCGCCCGACGTCGTGAGCGAGACCTCCATGCGGTCGCCGACGGCGAGGATGCTGACGGAGAGCGTGACGCGGTTGGACCCGGTCATGCTGTAGCGCTCGTAGGTGCGCAGCACCATGCGCGCGTCCCCGATCGCCAGGGCGCCGCTATGCTCGACCGTCGCCGAGACGCTGCCGCGCGCGATGGCGTCGTCCAGATGCACGGCCAGGGCGTCGGCCGAGCCGGCGAGCGATCGGGTCTCGTGCATGCGCTGCCCCTCCGTGCGGGCGGTCTGACCAGGCATGTCGCCGCCGTCGTCCCTCGGAGCCTAGGGCGCGACGGGCCCCTCCGCTAGGGGCCGCCCCCCATAGTTGACGCGTCATCTATTTTCCCGCTACGGTTGGTTGTATCAACAACTAGCTGAAGGACTTGTCATGACCGCCGTCTTCCTCATCGCGCGCATCCTCGTCGCGATCCTCTTCCTGCTCTCGGCCGTGGGCCACCTCGCCAACTCGCAGGGCATGGCCCAGTACGCCTCGTACAAGGGCGCGCCTGGCGGCCGCTTCGGCGTCATCGCGTCGGGCGTCACGATGGGCCTCGGCGCCCTCATGGTCGCGTTCGGCATCTACGGCGATATCGGCGCGCTGCTGATCGCGGCGACCCTCGTCCCTGTCACCTTCTACATGCACGCGTACTGGAAGGAGAGCGACGCCCAGGCCAAGCAGACCGAGCAGATCTCCTTCAACAAGAACGTCGCACTCATCGGCGGCGCGCTTGCGCTGTTCCTGCTCTTCGCGACCGGCGCCGCGGACCTCGGCCTGACGGTCACGGAGCCGCTGATCTCCCTCGGCTGATCCGCGCTCGAGCAGAGCCCTCGACCGGGGCGGGGCCACGCGCCCTCGCCCCGCTCGGGGGCTCTGCTCGTCGTGGTGGGCCCCGTGGGGCTCGAACCCACGACCTACGGATTAAAAGTCCGCTGCTCTACCGACTGAGCTAGAGGCCCGCCGCCCATGGTAGCCGCGCGGTTGCCGCCCGCGAACGCGCCGACCGGCAACGGGCCGGCATCCGCGCTGGCAGTCGGCGGCAGCGGACCGGCAACAGCCCCGGCAACGGACCGCCGCCCGCGTCAGGCGCGCGAGCGCTCGGAGCGCCCCGACCCCACGCCGAGCGCGAGCAGCAACGCCGCCGCGAACGCCCCGACGAACGCGCCGAGCGTGTTGAGGATGACGTCGTCGACATCGGCGACGCGACCGAGCAGGTGCTGCGTCGACTCGATCGCGGCGGACAGCGCGAATCCGAGCGCGGTGCCCGTGAGCACCCGCAGCACGAATCCCCGCCGCGTCATCAGCGCCGCCACCGTGCCGAGCGGCACGAACAGCAGGATGTTGCCCACCAGGTTGAGCCGCGGCCCGCCCGCGCCCGTGTCGAGCGCCCGCCGGATCTCCTGACCCGGCGTGAGGTTGACCCCGCCCGAGCCTCCCGTGTGCGTCACCACCGTGAGCCCGATGGTCACCCACAGGATCACCGCGAGGCATGTGAGCATCGCCGCCCACAGCGCGGTGCGCCGCCCGTGACCGAAGATCGCCCCTAGGCCCCACGCGACCAGCACGAGCACGCCGCCGACGAGCGCGATGGGCAGCACGCTCTCCGCCGCGCCGAGCCTGAGCGTGAGCATCGATCCTCCTGGGTGTCGCCGGGTCAACGCCCGAGCGTACGTCGGCGTGCCCGGCCGGGGCGCGCGGGACGATGCGCGGTCACGCCAGGACGCCGAGCTCGCCGAAGCCCCGCCACGCCATCGCGACGTTGAGCGGCCGGTCGAGCACCGCCCATGAGGCGCACTTCGCGACGGCGATGCCGCGCATCCGCGCCTCGAGCCCGGGGTCGTCGCAGCCCGTCGCCTCGCGGTAGGCGGCCACCGCATCGTCCACCCCGGCGGCGGGCATCGCGGTGTAGAGGAACGACAGGTCGACGGCCCGCTCGCACGCGGCCATCTTGCCCCAGTCGATGATCCCCGCGAAGGCGCCGTGCACGCCGAGCAGGTTGGAGCCGTGCGGGTCGGCGTGGGACCACACGACGTCGGCCGGGGCGGGCGCCTCGAGGGCCTCGACCCAGAGCTCGCGCACCGCGCCGCGGTCGAGCCGCTGCCCCTCGGGCCCCTCGGCGTCGACCAGCAGCCCGAGCGCCCAGTCGAGGTTGTCCTCGCGCTCGATCAGCGCGATCGACTGCTCGGGGTTGAACCACGCGTCCTCGCCCGCGGGGGAGTGGACCTGCGCGAACGCGCGCCCGAGCGCGGGTCCGGCCGCCGCGGACAGGGGCGCCGCATCGGCCGTCGCTCCCGGCAGCCAGGACACCACCGTCCACGGCCACGGGTAGCCGTCCTGCGCGACGCCGCTCGCGACCACGCGCGGGTGCGGGAAGGTCCAGTGCGCGCCGATGTCGCCCAGCAGCCGCGACTCCCGCGACAGCGGGCCGACGGCCTCCTCGACGCGCGGCAGGCGCAGCCCCAGCTCGGGTCCGAGCCGGTAGACGACCATGTCCCAGCCGTCGAACCGCTCGCCCACCTCGAGGTGCGCGAGGCCCGGCAGCTGGCGGTCCACCAGGGCCCGCGCGAGCGCCGGGGAGATGGCGGGGTGCGCGGGAGGCGGGCCGGAGTCGCGGATCATCCGGCGACCGTATCAGCGGCGCCGGTCACGGCCCGGCCTCGTCCAAACCGGGGATGGGCGGCAGGAAGGGGCGCAGCTCGACGTCGCAGCGGTGCGCACGCGCCGCGCGGCGCGCCCATGCGTGCGCCTCGGCGGTGTCGGCGCACCGGATCACCCACATCCCCGACAGCCACTCGGCCTCGCGCTGGAGGGGTCCGGGCGCCTCGGCGAGTGCGAGATCCGGGCCGATGCGCATCGTCACCGCGGCGTCGGGGTCGCTCAGCCCGCGCGACCAGATCAGCGCGTCCGCGGCACGCAGGTCCGCGTCGAGCGCCCGCAGGTCCGCCCACACGGGCTCCTTGTCCTCGAGGAGGTTGAAGGGGTTGTCGGGGCGGTGGTGCGCGGCGATCAGATACGTGGGCATCCGGCCCTCCTCCCCGACGGCTGCGCACCAGCCTAGGAGCGCGGGAGCCCGTTGTCAGAGGGCGGCGCTAAGGTCTGTCCTCGTGATTGACGTAGAGCTGCTCGAAGGGATGCGCGCCGCGGCCTACCGTGCGGCGCTTCGCGTGGTGGACGATGCCCCGGCGGCCGAGGCCGTGGCGCAGGACGTGGTGGCGCATCTGATCCGCCGCGGGATCGCCGACCTGGTCGACCCCATCGCCCACGCCGAGGCGTGCGGGGCCGCGGAGGCCGCCGGCCGGAACGGGTCGGGCGCCGCCGCGTAGCGGCCCCGGCGCGGCGCCGGTCAGGCGAACGCGAACAGCGGCGGCAGCGCCACCGCGACCACGAGCGCCCACGCGCCGTAGACCGGCACGTACGCGGTCTGCCAGCGCAGCAGCGGCTCGAGCGTGCCGCGCCGCGCGAGGCGCACCCCGTACAGCCACGCGGTCGCGGCGAGGTTGACGAGCAGCACGAGGTTCAGGCCGAGCGCCGCGATGCGGTTCGGCGTCGACCCGGCGTCCCCGATGCGTCCCGCGATGGCGGCCAGCGCGAACGCGTCGAGCGCGAGGGCCGCGACCACGAGCGCGAGCTGGAGCCGGTCGGTCCAGCCGGCGGGCGAGGTCGGCTCGAGCGCGGAGATCGAGTAGAGCACCAGGCCGAGCACCACCACGAGCAGCACGTCGACCGCGATGAGGACCTCGCGGCTTTCCTGGAAGCCCCCCGTCGCGACGGCGGCCACGAGCATCGCCGCCAGCGCGAGCGTCGCGAGCGGCGCGAACACGCGGGTGAGCACGGGCGCGATGGACTCGAGGACCTCCTGCTTCGCCTCGACGAGCCAGGCCGCGACCACGGTCGCGCCGCCCGCGCCGAACGGGACCACCCACGCGCTCACGATCGGCTCCGCGTCGATGCCGAGCCCCCGGAACACGGCGAGCGTGACGCCCACGAGCACGCCGCCGCCCGCGGCGATGAGCGCCACGTAGATCACCCACTCGCCGGTGAAGCGGATGAAGTCGAGCCGCGCGGCGCGCGACCGCCAGCGCCCGCCCGCGTAGGCGAACCCGACGACGAGCCACAGCGCGATCGGCAGGTGCAGCAGCGCGAGCACCACGGTGTCGTCGGTCGCGTCGAACGGGTACGCCAGCGTGAGGGCCGCGCCGGCGACCGTCGCGACGGCCGCCGCGATGCCCGCCGCGCGGCTCGCGCGACGCCACGCGAGGAAGCCCGCGACCACGCCCAGCACCAGGGTGACGGACAGGAGGACGTAGCGCGCCGCATCGTCCCCGGCGTCCAGGACGAGCGACGGCGCGCGGGTCGCGAGCGCCGCGGCCACCGCGAAGCCGAGCATGCCCGGCACCGCGCCCCACCGTCCGGGCGTGCGCGGCCCGCCGTCGAGCACGAGCTGGCGCCACAGGCGCTTCGAGTGCTGACGCGCGAACTCCCGCGCGACCTCGTCCTGGCTGCCCAGGCGCTTGACGGCGACGAGGAAGGCCTCCTCGTCGCTCAGACCGGACGCCATGAGGTCCTCGACCTGACCGCGCAGGTGGTCCTCGAGCTCGTCGGCGTCGGCGGGCGCGACCGCGCCGCGCGCGTCGAGGTAGGCGCGCCAGCGGGTGATCTCCGCCTCGACGTCGGGCCTGACCGTCGGACCCGACGCGCCGCCCGGCGCGCTCACAGCGCGACCCCGGGGCGCATCGTCGCCACGCTCGCGGCCTCGGCCGCGTCGCCCCACGCGGTGCGGAGCGCGGCGACCACGGCCGCCCACTGGCGACGATGCTCGGCCAGCTCTCCCCGGCCCGCGTCGGTGATCTCGTAGTAGCGGCGCTTGCGGCCGGTGTCGGAGGCGCCCCAGCGCGAGCGCACGTGCCCGCCGTCCTCGAGGCGGTGCAGCAGCGGGTACAGCAGCCCGTCGGTCCACTCGATCTCGCCGTCCGACAGCTCGCGCACGCGTCGCACGATCGCGTAGCCGTAGCTCTCGCCCTCGGTCAGGATCGCGAGCACCAGCGGTGCCGCGCTCGCGGCCATGAGGTCCTTGCCCACCTTCATCGCGGCCTCCTTGTATGCCTAGAGGCAGCATACATAGAACTGCAAGGTATGCGGGAGTGACGGTTCCCAATGACAGATGTGACGGGTGGGACGCTCGCGCGTCCCACCCGTCACATCTGTCTTTGCCAGTCGTCAGGCGCCGGCGAGCAGCAGCGCCGCGAACGCCACGGCGCCGGCGGCCATGGTCCAGCCCGACGAGCGCTTCCACAGCGCCACGCCGATCGTGACCAGCGCCGCGAGGTGCCACGCGCCGAACGCCCGCCACGTGCCGCCGTCGAGCAGCAGCGAGTTCGCGACGATCGCCGCGAGCGCGGCCGGTCCCACGAGCCGCAGCGAGCGCTCGACGCGCTCGGGCAGGCGGCGCGGGCCGCCGAACAGCACGATCCCGGACACGCGGATCGCGTACGTGCCGATCGCCGCGGCCAGGAAGATGAGGAAGGTCCTCACTCGCCCGCCCCCGCATCGTGCGCGATCCCGTCGTCGGCGCCGGGATGCGCGGACCGGTCGGGCACGAGCGACCCCACCACGATCCCTGCGATCGCGCCCGCGAGCACGTTGAGGCCGTAGGGCAGCCCGTGCGACGCGAGCACCACGATGGTCGACACGCCCACCGCGGTGAGCGCCGGCGCCCCGCGCAGCCCCGGCACCATCACCGCGAGGAACATCAGCGGCACGATGAAGCCGATCTGCCAGGCCTCGGGGATGACCGGGCCGAGCGCGATGCCGGCGGCGCCGCCGATGCACCACACCACCACGAACGGCAGCGCGCCCCCGACCACGAACCATCGGCGCCGCACCGGGTCCGGCCACGCGTCCTGATGCTGGAGCGCGACCACCGCGGCCTGGTCGGTGGTGAGGTGCGCGAGGCCCAGCTTCCAGCGCATCGGGAAGGCCGCGAACACCGGCGCGAGCGCCGCGGAGTACAGCGCGAAGCGCGCGTTGATCACCAGGGCGGTGAGCACCGCGATGGCCGCGGGCGCGCCCGTGCGCAGCGACTCGATGATCGCGATCTGGCTCGCCCCGGCGACCACCGAGACGGACGCGAAGTTGCCCACCAACGGGCCGATGCCCGCGACGTTGACGAGCGCCCCGAACGCCAGCCCGAACAGTGCCGACCCGGGCATGAGCGGCGCGATGGCCTTGAGCCCGGCCCACGCATCGGCCCACTGGCGCGGCGCGATGCCGAGCGGGGCGCGGCGGGCTGAGGTCACGTGCGTGAGTGTGGCACGCGCGTGTGTCCCGCGTGTGACGGGACGATGCGCGGGCCGCGCACCGCGCGCGGGCCCGGCGCGGTCAGACGCGGGCGAGGAAGGTGAGGCAGTCCGCGACGTCCGTGCTGCCGCCCACCGCGATCGAGTCCGCGGTGCACATGAGGTCCTCGTTGTGCTGGCAGTCCTCGCGCGCGCACGCGCCGACCGCCGCGGTGTCGCCGGCGCCGCCCTTGTGCGCGGTCTCGACGAACGTGTTGCAGTGCGCGTGCGCGCCGCCCACGGAGATGGCGCCCGCGTGGCAGCCGTCGTGGTTGTAGCCGCACGTCCCGACCGAGCAGGACGAGACGATGGGAAGGCCGATCGAGACGGGCATGGCTGCCTCCGGATGCTGTCCCGCCGGGGCGGGGGATGGGCTCGACCCTCGTCAATATACGCGCGAGAGTTCCGAATTCAAGAGGTGCGGAATTATGTGCGGGAAGGGTGAGCGAATTCGCCTCGGATTATCCGCGTGCGGAAATTCGGCAGGCGCCGCCGTGCGGGGCGCGAACGGGACGCGCGCTCGTGGCGATCGCGCGCATCGTCCCCCGGAGAATGTCGCGGGATCACGGGGCGTGGGAACAAATGCTGCTGTCCAGGCGTCTATCTCCATGTACCCACCACGGCGCGAGCCGCATGGGAAGCCCAGGTGAGAACGCGTGGCGTCCGACCTCCTCCCCCCCTCGGAGGTCGGGCGCCTCGCGTCTTACTCTGAGTGCGGGTCGCAGGCGACGAGCACGGTGCGCGATTCGGGTGTGCGCCGCGCGCGTACGCTCTTCCTTCGGAAGGGAGTCCCCATGAGCCCCAACAAGATCATCAAGACCGACGCCGAGTGGCGCGCCCAGCTCACCGACGTCGAGTTCCAGGTCCTCCGTGAGGCCGCCACCGAGCGCCCGTGGACCGGCGAGCTCCTCGACGAGAAGCGCGACGGCGTCTTCCGTTGCCGCGCGTGCGGCGCGCAGCTGTTCGCCTCGGGCACCAAGTTCGACTCGCACTGCGGCTGGCCCAGCTTCTACGACGCCGACCCCGGCGCCGTCACCCTCATCGAGGACCTCTCGCACGGCATGGTGCGCACCGAGGTCCGCTGCGCCGCGTGCGACTCGCACCTCGGCCATGTGTTCGCCGACGCCCCGCAGACGCCCACCGGCGACCGCTACTGCATCAACTCCGTGTCCCTGGAGTTCGATGAGGGCAGCGAGGGCGGCGAGGGCGCGCGGTCCTGATGGTCGAGCCGCGCTTCCGCCGTCCGGCCATGCTCGACATCGAGATGGCCGACGAGATCGAGGGGGACATCGATCCCGCCGAGCGTGGGCTCATCGCCCACGAGACGGCGCTCGCGATCGTGTCGCAGGCGCGCGAGTCCAAGGACCCGGAGCTGGTCGCGCGGCTCGTGCGCCTCGTCGACGAGGAGGGCATCGACACCGTCGCGATGATGTGGGCCAAGGCCGGCGCGCACACGCTGCCCGGTGCCCTGTGGCGCATCTACATGATCCGCGAATGGGTGAAGCACGATGCGGCGGCCGTGGCCCGCTCGTACCACCAGGGGGTCCACGCGGCCCACGTGCGCCACGCGATCGCCGGCGTCGAGGACCCGCCCGGCCCCGACGAGGTCCGCACGCTCGCCGATGCGGTGCTGTCCGGCGTCTTCGCCGGCGACCTCGCCGTGGCGCTGGATCGCGCGGGCGCGTTCTGCCGCGTCGTGGCGACCGGCGCCGCCTTCGAGGCCGAGTCCGACGAGGGCCACGCCGACGCCCGAGCCCACCGCACCACGCTTCGCGCCGCGCAGCTCCTGCGCACCGGCGAGGATCTCGAGCGCTGCGCCGCCATGTGGCGCGAGGGCCGGCTGGACTGACGGCCGCCCCGGCCCCCCTCCACACAGGTTCTGCACCTCGCGGCGCCCACGTCGGGGTTTGCCGCGCGACCTGCATCGCGGGAGCGCTCCCAGGCGCACGGCCGTGTGGAGAGGGGTAACAGCACCCGACGCCTAGGTGAGGTGTCGCGCGAGGAAGCGCGCCGCATCGTCCCCCGCGAAGGAGGGGACGCCGGTGTGGCCGCCCAGGTTGGCCTGGAGCGTCTTCTCGGTGGAGCCGAGCGCGTCGAAGAGGTCGAGGGCCTGCTGGCGGTCGTTGCCCTCGTCGTCCCACTGGAGGAGCACGTGCGCCGGGACGGTGACCGTGCGCGCCTCCTCGAGGATGGCGGCAGGCACCCAGCTGCCGGCGAACAGGCTCGCGGCGACGATGCGCGGGTCGGTGGCCGCGAGCCGCACGCCCAGCGACACGATGCCGCCGGAGACGGCGACGGGACCGCCGATCCCGGGCAGCTCGAGCAGCGCGTCGACGAGCGCGCGCCACTCGGCGGCCGCCTGGTCGACCAGGGGCAGGATGAGCCGGTCGACCACGTCCTCGGTGGGGCGTTCGCCCGCGAGGACGGCGGCGCGCAGCTCGGCCCGGGCCTCGTCGAGCGCGACGATGCGCGCGCGTGCGCCCGTGCCGGGCAGCTCGAGCGTGACGCTCGCGAAGCCCTGGGCCGCCGCCGCGCGGGCGCGGGCCTCGAGCCGGGGGCGCATGCGGCCGATGTCGCCGGGGTGGCCCAGCAGGATCAGCGGCGTGGGGGAATCGGCGAGCGCGGGCGTCCAGAGGATGCCGGGGGCGTCGCCGAGGGTGAGGTCGCGCTCGATCAGGGTGTCGAGCCGCGTCTCGGGGGAGAGGTCCATGGGGGTGCCTTTCGGGAGTGCTGCGGTGGGGCGCTCCCGGGCGACCTATCGCCCGGCCGTGATCCCGGAGGGGAGCACCCTGGTCGTTGCGTTCACGGGTACCACCTCCTCTGTCGACTGCACGGCTCGGACCAGGGTAGCAACCGGGACGTCCGGGCCGTGTTCGCGATCCGCGAGAACCCTCCACAGGCGGCTCGCGCGCTCCGGCGGTCGGCGTATGGTGGGGGTGACGTCGGACCGCGGTAGCCCCGGGCTCCAAATCCAGCCGCTTCGAGCGGCCTTCGCGCCGACTGGCGCTCCCGGTCCGGCGTCGCCTCTCGCCTCGTGTCGCTCGTCTCGTGTCGCAGGTCAGACGTGGACGCGCAGCAGGTGCGTCTCGACCGCGACCACCACGGGCCCGGCCTCCCAGTCCGCCACGTGCGCGACCAGCACGCCCCCCGCGGGTAGGTAGGGGTTCGAGCGCGGCAGCGCGCCGCGCGTGTAGGGCCGCACGGCGGCCCTCAGCATCTCGACGATGGTCGGCAGCGTGGGGCGGTGCACGCAGACCACGCGCGGGGACCGGCGCGCGAACAGCTCGGCGAAGGTCTTGGCGGTGCGCAGCGGCCGCTCGGCGTGGCTGGGCTCCGTCAGGCTCTCGTGGCCGCGCGCGGTCACCCCGATCGCCTGCGCGTACGGCGTCACGGTGTCCATGCAGCGCTTGGCGGGCGAGCTCTCGACCTTGGTGATGCCGAACGCCGCGATGAGCGGCACGAGCTCCTTGGCGCGCGCGACGCCGCCCGCGCTCAACGGGCGGCGCTCGTCGGCGAGCCTCCACGCCTTGCGGCGCTTCGCGCGCGCGTGCCGCACGAGCATGAACGGCCGGGTCTCGAGCCGGTCCGCGACCCACGCGTCGACGAGCGCGTCCAGCGGGCGCAGGTCGTCGGGGAACGTGATCATCTTGTGGGCGTCCTCGATCGTCAGCCAGCGCAGCCGGTCGATCTCGTTCTTCGACGCGCTCTTGAACGCGGGGCGGCCCCGCACGGCAGGCGCCGTGTGCGGCATCACCTGCGCCGCCCAGTACTTCACGACCTTCTGCTTCTCCCCGATGGGGTAGCGGATGGTCGGCAGCGGCTGCCCGAGGACCACCTGCTTGCCGGTCTCCTCGGCCACCTCGCGCACCGCGCACTCCGCCAGCGACTCGCCCGGGTCGAGCTTGCCCTTGGGCCACGACCAGTCGTTGTACCGGGGACGATGCACGGCCAGCACCTGCAGCTCGTCGTCGCGGACACGCCACACGAGGGCGCCCGCGGCCACGACGGTGCCCTCCGGATGGTGGCTCACTGGCCCTTGGCCCTCCGCTTCGGCTGCCGGCGGATGTAGGTCTCCTGGAGGTCCTTGAGGCGGTTGCCCTCGCCGTCGGTGACCGCGTGCGCCCACGTGCCGTCCTCGTGCAGCTCCCAGCCCGCCACGCGCTCGCTCATCGCCATGTCGATGTTCTCGACGAGGGTCGCGGCCTGCGACTCGTCCGTGACCGTGATGAGCGCCTCGATGCGGCGGTCCAGGTTGCGGTGCATGAGGTCCGCCGACCCGATGTACACCTCGGGGGTGCCGTCGTTCGCGAACGCGTAGATGCGCGAGTGCTCGAGGAAGCGGCCCAGGATCGACCGCACCCGGATGTGCTCGGAGAAGCCCGGCACGCCCGGCCGCAGCGCGCAGATGCCGCGCACGTTGACGTCGATCCGCACGCCCGCGTTGGACGCGCGGTAGAGGGCGTCGATGGTCTTCTCGTCGACGATCGAGTTGACCTTGATCTTGACCCACGCGTCCTTGCCCGCGGCGGCGTTGCGCGCCTCGCTGTCGATGCGCTCGATGAGCCCGTTGCGCACGCCCACCGGCGCCACGAGCAGGCGGCGGAACTTCGACTTGGGCGCGTAGCCTGACAGCTGGTTGAACAGCTTGGTGAGGTCCGCGCCCACGTCGGGGCTCTTGGTGAGCAGGCCGTAGTCCTCGTACAGGCGCGCCGTCTTCGGGTGGTAGTTGCCGGTGCCGATGTGGCTGTAGCGCTGCAGCCCGTCGTCCTCCTGGCGCACCACGAGCGAGAGCTTGCAGTGCGTCTTGAGGCCCACGAGGCCGTACACGACGTGCACGCCCGCCTGCTCGAGCTTGCGGGCCCACGAGATGTTGCGCTTCTCGTCGAAGCGCGCCTTGATCTCGACGAGCGCGAGGACCTGCTTGCCCGCGTGCGCGGCCTCGATGAGGGCGTCGACGATGGGCGAGTCGCCCGAGGTGCGGTAGAGCGTCTGCTTGATCGCGAGCACCTTGGGGTCCGCGGCGGCCTGCGCGAGGAACGCCTGGACCGAGGTGGAGAACGAGTCGTAGGGGTGGTGCAGCAGCACGTCGCCGCGCGAGATGGCCTCGAACATGTTCTGCTCGTCGGCCGTCTCGACCGGCGCGAGCTTGTGGTGCGTGGTGGGGCGGAACGGCGCGAACTGGATCGCGGGCCGGTCGAGGTCCGCGATCACGTTGAGGCCCGTGAGGTCCAGCGGCGCGGGCAGGTGGAACACGTCGTTGTCCGTGATGCCCAGCTCGCGCACGAGCAGCTCGCGGATCTTGGGCGGCAGGTCGTCGGCGACCTCGAGGCGCACGGCGGGGCCGAAGCGGCGGCGCAGCAGCTCCTTCTCCATCGCCTTGAGGAGGTTCTCCGCATCGTCCTCCTCGACCTCCACGTCCTCGTTGCGCGTGACGCGGAACGTGTAGTGGTCCACCACGGTCATGCCGGGGAAGAGGTAGTCGAGGTGGGCGCCGATCACGTCCTCGAGCGGCACGAAGCTGCGCGGCTCGTCGGAGAGGGACGATGCGTCGGTCACCTGGCCGACGTGGCCGGCGGCGTCGACGGAGAGGAAGCGCGGCAGCGTCTCCGGCACCTTGACGCGCGCGAAGTAGTCCTTGCCGGTGTCGGGGTCGCGGATCTCGACGGCGAGGTTGAGCGACAGGCCCGAGATGTATGGGAACGGGTGCGCGGGGTCGACCGCGAGCGGCGTGAGGACCGGGAAGATGTCCGAGCGGAACAGCTTGCGCAGCCGCTCCTGCTCCCCGGACTCGAGGTCGTCGTAGCGGACCAGCTGGATGCCCTCGAGCGCGAGCGCGGGGCGCACCTGCTCCTCGAACGTCTCCGCGTGCCGGTCCATGAGCTCGTGGGCGCGCTCGATGATCGCCTCGATCTGGCGGGTCGCGCTCATGCCCGTCGCGGACGGCACCGCGAAGCCGGCCGCGATGCGGCGCTTGAGGCCGGCGACGCGGACCATGAAGAACTCGTCGAGGTTCGACGCGAAGATCGCGAGGAAGCGGGCGCGCTCGAGCAGCGGCGTCTGGGGGTCCTCGGCCATCTCGAGCACGCGCTCGTTGAACGCGAGCCACGACAGCTCGCGGTCGAGGTAGCGGTCCTCGGGCAGCGGGGACGGCGCCTCCTCCTCGTCGAACTCGACGGTGGGGACGGGGTACGTCTCCTCCGAGTCGGGGACGGACGGCGCGGCTGAGGAGTCGTCGAGGTCGAGGCTGTCGGGCATGGGGCCATGCTTCCACGCCCGTCCGACGCCCGCCACCCCCCGTGGGCCCAGGGCCCTTGCGTGTTTCACTTGTTTCAGGCATCGTTGAAAACATGCCGATGACGGACGCGCAGCACGCGTACGTGGACAGGGTCGCGACCTTCTTCACGATGTTCGGCTCGGCGCGCGCCTGGGCGGAGATCCTCGGCTGGCTCATGATCTGCGAGCCCGCCGAGCGCACGCAGGCCGAGATCGCCGAGGACCTCGGCCTGAGCGCCGGCACCGTCTCGACGCAGCTGCGCGCGCACGTGCAGCTCGGCATGGTCGAGCAGGTGCGGGTGCGCGGCGACCGCACGCAGCGGTACCGGCTGCGGCCGGGCGCGTGGTTCGCCGTGATGTCGTCCGAGCTCGAGCGCATCCGCGCCCTCGGCGACCTCGCGCGCGCCGGCGACGGGGTGCTGCCCCGCGACCGCCCCGAGCGCGTCACCGAGCTGGGCGACCTCGCCGACTTCTTCGCGCGGGAGTGGCCCCCGCTCCTCGAGCGCATGACGGCAGAACGTGAGAAGGGAACACCATGACCATCAGCCCCGCCATCGAGACCGTCGGCCTCACCAAGCACTTCGGCGACGTCGCCGCGGTCCAGGACGTCTCCCTCACCATCGAGCGCGGCGAGATCTTCGGCTTCCTGGGCCCCAACGGCGCCGGCAAGTCGACCACGATCCGCTGCCTGCTCGACCTCATCCGGCCCACGGCCGGCGAGTGCCGCATCGCGGGCCTCGACTCGCGCCGCGACGCCGTCGAGATCCGCCGCCACCTGGGCTTCCTGCCCGCCGACCTCGCGCTCTACCCGAGCCTCACCGGCCGCGAGACGCTCGAGTTCCTCGCGAACCTGCGCGGCGGCGTCGACTGGGCGTGGGTCGACACGCTCGCGCGCCGCTTCGACGCGGACCTCGGCCGCAAGGTCGGCGAGCTGTCCTCCGGCAACCGCCAGAAGGTGGGCCTCATCCAGGCGTTCATGAACCGTCCCGAGGTGGTGATCCTCGACGAGCCGATCACGGGCCTCGACCCGCTCGTGCAGCTCGAGTTCCACTCCCTCATGCGCGAGCACGTCGCCGAGGGCCACACGGTGTTCCTCTCCAGCCACACGCTGTCCGAGGTCGAGCGCGTCGCCGACCGCGTGGGCTTCATCCGCCGCGGCCACCTCATCGCCGTCGAGCGCATGGACGAGCTCAAGGACAAGGCCCTGCGCCGCGTCACCCTCGAGTTCGCCTCCCCGGTCCCCGCCGCCGCGTTCGAGGGAGTCGAGGGCGTCCACACCGTCAGCGCCGAGGGCGACACCATCACCGCGCAGTACGAGGGGTCCATGGCGCCGCTGCTCAAGGTCGCGACCGCGCACGACGTCCTGTCGCTGTCCTCCGCGAGCGTGGATCTCGACGAGATCTTCCTCGAGTTCTACCGCGACGAGGTGAGCGACGCCGAGGCGGGCGACGCGCCCGACCCGGCCCGCGCATCGTCCCCCGCGAAGGCGCGATGATGCTCCAGACCCTCTACCTCAAGTCGCTGCGCGACCGGTGGCTGGGCGCGCTCATCGGCGTCTCGTCCCTGTGGCTGGTCGCCGTGTTCGGCATGTGGGCGTACTCGGGCATCGGCGACGCGGCGACGTTCTTCGACCAGATGCCGGCCTTCTACACGGACCTCGTCGGGATCAGCGGCGACGCCGGCACCACGGGGCTCATGCTCAGCATGATGTTCAACTTCGTCGGGCCGTTCGTGGTCGCCGGCATCGCGATCTCGATCGGCGCCGCCGCGCTCGCGGGCGAGGAGGCGGACGGCACGATGAACGTGCTCACCACCGCGCCGCGCTCGCGCACGCGGCTGCTCGCCTCGAAGGGTCTCGCGGGGCTCACCATCGCGATCGCGGTCAACCTGCTCGCGTGGGCCGGCTACGCGCTGTCGATCGTCGCGTTCGGCGAGTCGACGGCGAGCGTGAACATCGGTGCCGCGACGATGCACGTCACCGCGGTGGCCCTCGTCTACGGCGCGGTCGCGTTCGCGCTCGGCGCCGCGACCGGCAGCCAGCGGGTCGCGTCGGGCGCCGCGACCGGCTTCCTGGTCGTCTCGTTCTTCGGGGCCGGCCTGCTGCCGCTCATCTCCGGGTGGGAGGACTGGGCCAAGATCTTCCCCTGGTACTACATCAAGGGCGCGGCGCCGCTCGCGAACGGCACCGACTGGACGCAGGTGGGGGTGCTGCTCGCGATCGCGGCCGCGCTCGTGCTGGTCGGCTGGGCGGCGTACGTGCGGCGCGACCTGGTCTCCGGGGAGGCGTCCATCCCGCTGATCGCGCGGCTCCAGGAGGACGAGCGGCTCGCCCGCGTGCTCGACCTCCTGCGCGGCACCTCGAGCACGCGCGGGATCATCGGCAAGGCGCTCAGCGAGAGCCGCGCGATCCTCACGATCGCGGGCGGCGGCATCCTCGCGATGCTCGTGGTGATGGGGCCGCTGTTCAACGCGGTGTCCGACTTCGTGGGCCAGTTCGCGAGCTCGTTCCCCGACAAGGTGATGGCGATGGTCGGCTTCGCCGACTACTCGCGGCCCGAGGGCTGGTACCACGGCGAGATGCTGTCGATCACGGTCCCGATCGCGGTCGCCGTCGCGGCGATCTCCGCGGGCGGCGCGCTTGCGGGCGAGGAGCGGCGCCGCACCATCGCGGTGCTGCTGGGCTCGCCCCTGTCGCGCGCGGCCGTGGCCTGGCGGCGGGCCGCCGCGACCATGACCGTCGCGCTCGTGGTCGCGATCGCGGTGGTCGCCGGGATCTCGCTGGGCAACTGGATCGGCGCGCTCGGCATGTCGTACGCCCACATCGCGGCCACCGGCGTCCTCGTGTGGGGGCTCGGCGCGGTGCTCGGCGCGGCCGCCTTCCTGGGAGGCGCCGCGACCGGCCGGCCGCGGGTCGCCGTCGGGCTGGGCACGGGGGTCGCGGTGATCGGCTGGGCCCTCACGGCCTTCGCGGCGGTGAACCATGCGCTCGTGCCCCTCGCGCACCTGTCGCCCTTCTACTACTACACGTGGGAGTTCCCCCTGGACAACGGCCTGTACTGGTACCAGCCCGTGGTGCTGTTCGGGGCGGCGGCCGTGATGTGCGCGGCGGGTGTCGCGGCCTACGTGAGGCGCGACCTCCGCGATTCCCAATGACAGATGTGACGGGTGGGACGGGCAGGCCCGTCGCCCCGTCACGCCTGTCGTCGGGAGTCGCCGAGCTCGAGGGTGTAGTACCGCGAGTGCGGGTCGAGCGTGTAGGGCCCGAACGGGCCGCACTCGATGAAGCCCGCCCGCTCGTAGAGACGATGCGCGGCGGCGAAGTAGCCCTCGGTGCCCGTCTCGAGGCTGACGTGCACGTGTCCGCGCTCGCGGGCGACCTCGACGAGGGCCGCGAGCACGGCCGCCGCGACGCCCAGGCCCCGATGCGCGGCCGCCGTGCGCATCGACTTGATCTCCGCGGGGCCGTCGCCGGGCTCCGTCAGGGCCCCGACGCCCATGAGCGCGCCGTCGTCGGTGCGCGCCGCGAGGAAGGTCACGTGCGGCGCGCGCAGGCGCTCGACATCGAGCGCGTGGACCGACTCGGCGGGCGAGGTGGCGTGCATGTCGGCCAGGTGCTCGGTCAGCAGGGCGACGATGTCGGGGGCGGCGGGATCGGTCACGGAGATGCGCACCCACGCATCGTCCCACCTGTCACATCTGTCATTGGCAATCGCCCGAGGTTGATAGTGTTTCCTCGGGTGGAGAATAGACGACGACGTCCCTCGGAAGGGTGGCCCTCATGAAGGCGATGATCCTCAAGGAGTTCCGCGAGCTGCGCCGCGACCGACGCACGATGGCGATGTTGATCCTCCTGCCCATCGTGCTGCTCACGATCTTCGGCTACGCCGCCAACTTCACGGTCGACTCGATCCCCACGCGCGTGATCGGCCCCGACGCGGAGCAGGTGGCGGCCCACGCGCCCGCGCTGTTCGACATCGGCCAGGTCTCGCCCGACGCCACCACCGAGGACGCGATGACCTGGATGCGGGACAACGACACCGAGGTGGTGATCGACACCACCACGCAGCCGCCCACCGCGTACGTCGACGGCGCGAGCCTGTTCACGGCGCAGGCCGCAGACGCCGCGCTCGGTCGCCTGGGTGACCAGGTCCGGATCGAGATCCTCTACAACCCCGACCTCGACACGTCGTGGGTGATGGTGCCCGCGCTGATCGGCCTCATCCTCACGTTCATCGGCACCATCATCACGTCGATCGGGCTCGTCAAGGAGCGCCAGAGCGGCACCCTCGAGCAGCTCGCGGTGATGCCGCTCAGGCCGGCCGACGTCATCATCGGCAAGATCGCGCCCTATTTCATCCTCGCGGCGTTCGACATGCTCGTGGTGACCCTGCTGGGCGTGTGGATCTTCGGTGTGCCGTTCAACGGCAGCCCGTGGCTGTTCGCGCTCGGGGCGGGGATCTTCCTCTTCGTGGTGCTCGGCCTCGGCGTGCTCATCTCGACCGCGTCGCAGACCCAGGCGCAGGCGATCCAGCTCGCGATCATGCTGCTGCTTCCCCAGATCCTGCTGTCGGGCTTCATCTTCCCGCTGTCGGCGATGCCCGCCGCGATCGCCGCGATCGGGCGCTGCCTGCCGCTGACGTACTTCGTGCAGCTCGCGCAGGGCATCTTCCTGCGCGGCGCCGGGCTCGACGCGCTGTGGGTGCCGTTCGTGGTGCTCGCGGGCATGGCGCTGCTGGTCTTCACCGCCGCGGTGCTGCGCTTCCGCCGCGACCTCGCGCCGAGCGCACACCGTCGCGCGGCCGGCCGGAAGGCGGAGGCGACGCGATGACCGCGTGGGGCGCGACCGGCGTCACGGTCGAGCGGAGCGGGCGCGCCGCGCTCGCGGGCGTCTCGATCACGGTCGACCCGGGCGAGATCGTCGCGGTCGTCGGCGGCGACGGCGCGGGCAAGACCACGCTGCTGCGCACCCTCGCCGGGGCGATCGCGCCGACCGCCGGCGAGGTCACCGCGCCCGCCCTCGCGCGCATCGGCTTCATGCCCACCGCGGCGGGGGTGTGGCGCGACCTCTCGGTCGACGAGAACATCGCCTTCGTCGCCGCCGCCCACGGCATCGCCGGCACGGCCCTCGCGGAGCGGCGGGCGGCCCTGCTCACGGGCGCGGGCCTCGAGCAGGCCGCGTCGCGCCTGGCACGCGACCTGTCCGGCGGCATGCGCCAGAAGCTCGCGTTCTCCCTCGCGATGCTGCACCGGCCCGAGCTGCTCATCCTCGACGAGCCGTCCACCGGCGTCGACCCCGTCAGCCGCGTCGACCTGTGGCGCATGGTCTCCCTCGCCGCGTCGCAGGGCGCGGCCGTGGTGATGGCCACCACCTACCTCGACGAGGCCGAGCGCGCGCACCGCGTGGTGGTCCTCGACGCGGGCGAGATCCTGCTCGAGGGCACCCCCGCGGAGGTCCTCGCCGGGGTGCCGGGGCACGTGGTGGCGGACGATGCGCCGGGCGACCCCGCGCGCACGTGGCGCCGGGGCCGGGGGTACCGGGTGTGGTCGCCCGAGGATCCGCCGGCGGGGCACCCGCGCGCCGCGGACATCGAGGACGCCGTGGTCGCCGCGGCCATCGCGAAGGGGGCCTGACATGGCCGAGCCGCTCATCCGGGCCGCGTCCGTCACCCGCCGCTTCGGCAGCTTCACGGCGGTCGACGGCGTCTCGCTCACGGTCGAGTCGGGGGAGATCGTCGGCCTGCTCGGCGCCAACGGCGCGGGCAAGACCACGCTCATCCGCATGATCCTGGGCCTGCTCGCGCCGTCCGAGGGCGACCTCGCGCTGTTCGGCGGCGAGCCGTCGCGCGAGAGCCGTGCCCGGCTCGGCTACGTGCCGCAGGGCCTGGGGCTGTGGGACGACCTCACGGTCGCCGAGAACCTCGCGTTCGTCGACGAGGCGTTCGGGTCGCGGGTCACCGAGGTGCCCGAGGCGCTGCGCGGCTCGCGCGACAGCCTGGTCGGCGGCATCGGGCTCGGCCGTCAGCGCCAGCTCGCGTTCGTCGCGGCCTTCGGCCACGCGCCCGAGCTGCTGGTCCTCGACGAGCCGACCTCCGGGGTCGACCCGCTGTCGCGCGCCCGCCTGTGGGACACCATCCACGACAGCGCGGACGCGGGCGTCGGCGTGCTCGTCACCACCCACTACATGCAGGAGGCGGAGCAGTGCGACCGCCTCGTGCTGATGTCCCAGGGCGTCGCGGTCGCGGAGGGGCAGCTCGCGGACATCGTCGGCGGCACCACCGCGCTCGCGGTGCGCACCGGGCGCTGGCAGGACGCGTTCGCGGCGCTCGACGCCGCGGGCGTGCTCGTCATGCTCGCGGGCACCCACGTCCGCGCGGTCGACGCCGACGAGGCCCGGGTGCGCGCGGCGCTCGGGGGCCTCGAGGCCGATCTCGAGGCCGTGCCGGCGACGCTCGAGGAGGCGATGGTCGCGCGCGAGCGCGCCTCCGCGTAGCCCGGAGCGTCGCCCACGGCGGCCCGTGCGCGGGTGCCTAGGGTGGGGCGCATGACTTCCTCCCGGACGCGCGGCGCGGACCTCGCGCTCGCCTTGTGGCCCGCCGCGGTGCTCATCGCGCTCGGCGTCGCGGGCTTCGTCGGGCTGCTCGACTGGGTGACGGAGAACGAGGACCTCTCGCGCCTCGACCAGCCCCTCCTCGAGCTGCTCGCGGGCCATCGCACCGACACGCTCACGGCCGTGATGACCGGCGTCTCGACGCTCTTCGGGCCGGTCGTGCTGCCCATCGTGGTGGCGGTGATCGCGGGCGTGTGGTGGCTGGTGACGCGCCACTGGTGGCATCCGCTGCTCATCGCCGGGGCGATGGCGCTGTCGACCGGGCTCACGGTGATCCTCAAGGCGACCGTGGGCCGCGACCGGCCGGCCGACCTCTACATGGCGGTGCCCGGCGGCGAGACCTCCGGCTCGTTCCCGTCGGGCCACACGATCGGCGCGGCCACGCTCGTGCTGGTGGTCGGCTACCTGCTGTGGCACTCGGACCCCGAGTCGTCGTGGAAGCTCGCCGCGTGGGTGGCGGCCTCCGTCGTGATCGTCGGCGCGGTCGGCGCGAGCCGCCTGTACCTGGGCTACCACTTCCTCACCGACGTGCTCGCGGGCGCGTGCGTGGCGCTCGCGGTGCTCGGCGTCGTGGTCGGCCTCGAGCGCTGGCACGACCTGTGGCTCGAGCGGCGCGACCCGCCCGCGCGCCCCGAGGCGCCGGGAGGCGCGGACGCCGCCGACCTCGCGTGGGCGCGCGCGCAGGCGGACGATGCGGCCGCCGACCCGGGCCCCGACGCGGGCGACGCGGAGGGGCCGTAGGGGCCCGAAGACGAAGGTGCCCCGGGAGGTCGGCTGCGCTGGGGGGCACCGCGGCCGCCCCTCCCGGGGACGTCTTCGGCGATGTCGCGACGGTCCGAGACCGTCCTCACGCCGGTGTTCAGTGTAGAGCCCCTGGGGGTACCGGGCCAAGCAGATCGGGGCGGTTTTTCGGCGTGTCTGCGACTTTTCGCTGAATTGGGAGCGACGCCTTCATTTACTGGCATGACAGTGATCGGGAGCGGTCCCGGGCGGTGGCCCCGCGGTCGGGCCCGGTGGCCCGCCCGCCCGGCGCGGACGGGGGCGCCCGCGCGGACCCGGGTGACGCATCGTCCCCCGGCGGCGCCGCGGCGTCTCACCGCTCGGACGGCCGTGGCGGCCGCTTGGCGCCGCCACACGGGGACGCAGGAATCTTGCGCGTCTCACGATGTGGACCATGGGTCGTCCGTAACGATTCGGTCACGCCACACGGGAGGCGAAGCCGCAAATGTTGCAGGGCTGTAAATAAACGCCGATCCGCGGCGTCGGGGCGCATCGCGGGTGGTAGGAATTCGTGCCAAGGCGGGGGTGACAGCCCTCGCTTCGTACCCAAGGAGGGAACACCTATGCGGAACCCGTCCCACCCGCGTCGCGCGGGTCTTGCGGTCGGCATCGCGGTCTCGGCTCTCACGCTGGCCGCCTGCTCGGGCGGCTCGTCGAGCGACGACTCGAGCGCCGGAGCCGGCGACGGCGCCACGGGCGGCGGCGCGTCGCTCGTCATCGGCACCACCGACAAGATCACGACGATCGACCCGGCCGGCTCGTACGACAACGGCTCGTTCGCGGTGATGAACCAGGTCTACCCGTTCCTGCTCAACACCCCGCTGGGCAGCCCCGACGTCGAGCCCGACATCGCGGAGACCGCGGAGTTCACCGCGCCGACCGAGTACACCGTCACCCTCAAGGCGGGCCTCAAGTTCGCCAACGGCCACGACCTCACCTCGTCGGACGTCAAGTTCTCCTTCGACCGCATGCTCGCGATCTTCGAGTCGGGCGCGGACGACGGCAACGGCCCCGGCTCGCTGCTGTACAACCTCGACAGCGTGGACGCCCCCGACGCCACGACGGTGGTCTTCCACCTCAAGTCGGAGAACGACCAGGTATTCCCGCAGATCCTGTCCTCGCCCGCCGGCCCGATCGTCGACGAGGAGGTCTTCGCGGCCGACGCGCTGACCCCGGACGCCGACATCGTCGCGGGCAACGCGTTCGCCGGTCCGTACGTCATCTCCGGCTACGACCAGAACAACCTCGTCAGCTACGACCCGAACCCGGAGTACCAGGGCATCCTGGGCGCGCCGAAGAACGACCACGTCGACGTGAAGTACTACGCCGAGGAGTCGAACCTCAAGCTCGACGTCCAGCAGGGCAACATCGACGTCGCGTTCCGCTCGCTGTCCGCCACGGACATCGCGGACCTTCGCACGGACGACAACGTCCAGGTCGTCGACGGCCCCGGCGGCGAGATCCGCTACATCGTCTTCAACTTCGACACGATGCCGTTCGGCGCCACCACGGCCGATGCGGACGCCTCCAAGGCGCTCGCCGTGCGTCAGGCGATGGCCGACGTGATCGACCGCCAGGAGATCTCGGACCAGGTCTACAAGGGCACCTACACGCCGCTGTTCTCCTACGTCCCGGACGGCCTCACCGGCGCGACCCAGTCGCTCAAGGACATGTACGGCGACGGCGCGGGCGGCCCCGACGTCGACAAGGCGAAGGCGACCCTCGAGGCTGCCGGCGTCGCGACCCCGCTCGCGATCGACCTGCAGTACAACACGGACCACTACGGCAACGGCTCGTCCGACGAGTACGCGCTCGTCAAGGACCAGCTCGAGGCGAGCGGCCTGTTCACGGTCAACCTGCAGTCGACCGAGTACGTCCAGTACTCGAAGGACCGCACCTCGGACGTCTACCCGATGTACCAGCTCGGCTGGTTCCCGGACTACTCGGACGCGGACAACTACCTCACGCCGTTCTTCCTCACGGAGAACTTCCTGGGCAACCACTACTCCAACCAGGACGTGAACGACATGATCCTCGAGCAGGCGACGACCGTCGACCCCGACGCCCGCACCGCCCTGATCGAGAAGATCCAGGACACCGTCGCCGGTGACCTCTCGACCCTGCCGCTGCTGCAGGGTGCGCAGGTCGCGGTCACCGGCAAGGACGTCTCGGGTGCCGCGGACACCCTCGACGCCTCGTTCAAGTTCCGTTACGGCGCCCTCTCGAAGGGCTGATGACGGCGGACGCGGGGGGCCGGTGACGGCCCCCCGCGTTCTCGTCCCCGCTGCACCAACGGCCGCCCGCGGCCAGTCAGGACCCAGCATGACCACCACGTCGGAAGCCCCGACCGCCCAGGCCGCCGCACCGCAGCCCAAGGCGAAGAAGTCCGGGGGCTCCCTCGGGCGCTACATCGCGGTGCGCGCGCTGCTCATCATCCCCACCGTGTTCATCCTCGTGACCGCGGTGTTCCTGCTGATGCGCTCCACCGGAGACCCGATCACCGCCGCCCAGGGCGGCCGCCTCCCCGCGGACCAGCTGGCCGAGCGCATCCACGCCGCCGGCTACGACCGCCCCCTGCTCGTCCAGTACCTCGAGTACCTGGGCAACATCCTTCACGGCGACTTCGGCACCACGCTGTCGGACCACCGCCCCATCACCGAGGTCGTCACCACCTTCGGCGCCGCGACCCTCGAGCTGTCCGCGTACGCGCTCATCATCGCGTTCGCCGTGGGCATCCCGCTCGGCCGCATCGCGGCCTTCCGGCGCGACCGCGGGGCCGACGCCGGGCTGCGCATCTTCGCGATCCTCGCCTACGCGACCCCCGTCTTCTTCGCGGGCCTCATGCTCAAGCTCGTGTTCTCCGTGTGGCTCGACGTGCTGCCCGTCAACGGCCGCGCCTCGACGCGCGCCGAGCTCCAGCTCGCGCGCGTCGACAACCCCACCGGGATCTACCTCATCGACGCCTTCAAGACCGGCGACCCCGCCGTCATCGGCGACGTGCTCCAGCACGCGATCCTCCCGGCGCTCGCGCTCGGCCTGCTCACCGCCGGCGTGTTCCTGCGCGTGGTGCGCACCAACGTCATCTCGACGTTCGGCGCGGGCTACGTCGACGCGGCCCGCTCGCGCGGCGTCCCGGAGCGGCGGCTGCTGCGCAAGCACGCGTACCGCCCGGCGCTCATCCCCATCATCACGGTCGTCGGCCTCCAGATCGCGCTGCTCCTATCCGGCGCGGTCCTCACGGAGACCACGTTCGAGTGGAAGGGCCTGGGCTTCCAGCTCGGCCAGTACCTCCAGGCGCGCGACTTCGTGGCCGTCCAGGGCATCGTCGCGCTCCTCGCGGTCGTGGTCGCCCTCACCAACTTCATCGTCGACATCATCGCGGCGCTCATCGACCCGAGGGTGAGGTACTGACATGCCCTCCACCGCATCGTCCCCCCGCGCCTCCCGCTGGGCGCGCCTGCCGATCGTCTCCCAGCTGCGCCAGAGCATCGGCCTCCAGCGCGGCATGCTCGTCGCGGGCCTGGTGCTCACCGTGATCTTCCTGGTCACCGCGCTGCTCGCGCCGGTCCTCGCGCCGTACGGCTACGCGGAGCTGCGCGACGAGAACGGCCTGTTCGGCGCCACCCAGGCGCCGTCGTCCGCGCACCTGCTCGGCACCACGCAGGGCGGCTACGACGTGCTGTCGCGCCTCATCTGGGGCTCGCGCACCGCGCTGCTCGTCATCCTCGTGGCGGTCGCCGCGTCGATCGTCGTGGGCGTCGCGCTCGGCCTCATCGCGGGCTACTTCGGCGGCTGGCTCGACCGCGTGCTCGTGGTGATCGCCGACGCGATCTACGCGTTCCCGTCCCTGCTGCTCGCGATCGTGCTCGCCATCGCGATCAACCACGGCCAGTCGGGCATGTGGCCCGGCATCCTCGCCGCGGCGCTGTCGATCACGGTCATCTACATCCCGCAGTACCTGCGCGTCACGCGCGCCGAGGTGGTGCGGATCAAGTCGGAGGCGTTCGTCGAGTCGGCGCGGGTGATCGGCGCCGGACACGTCCGCATCATGACGCGTCACGTGCTCCGCAACTCGCTGCGCACGCTGCCGCTCATCCTCACGCTCAACGCCTCCGAGGCCATCCTCACGCTCGCGGGCCTGGGCTTCCTCGGCTTCGGCATCGAGCCGTCCGCGGCCGCCGAGTGGGGCTACGACCTCAACAAGGCCGTCGGCGACGTCACCTCCGGTATCTGGTGGACCGCGCTGTTCCCGGGCCTCGCGATCGTGCTCGTCGTGCTGGGCCTCACCCTCGTGGGCGAGTCCCTCAACGACCTGTCCGACCCGCGCCTGCGCCGCCGTGCCGCGGGCGCCGAGCCGGTCGAGGACCTGCTCGCCCCCGCATCGACCACCCAGGAGGCCTCCGCATGAGCGACCTCGTCGAGATCACCGACCTCTCGGTCACCTTCGCCACCGACGCCGGCCCCGTCCGCGCCGTCGACGGCGTCTCGCTCGCCGTCAAGCCCGGCGAGGTGCTCGCCGTGGTGGGCGAGTCGGGCTCGGGCAAGACCGTCACCGCCAAGTCGATCCTCGGGCTCCTGCCCGAGACGGCCTCGATCCGCGGCGCCGTGGTCCTGCGTGGCCGCGACGGCGGCGAGACGGACATCGCGACCGTGTCCGCCAAGGGGCTGCGCCGGGCGCGAGGCCGCGACGCCGCCATGGTGTTCCAGGAGCCGTCCACCGCGCTCAACCCGGTCTACCCCGTGGGCTGGCAGATCGCGGAGGGCCTGCTCGCGCACGGCCGCATGACCAAGGCCGAGGCGCGCGCCAAGGTCCTCGACGTCATGCGGCGCGTGGGCATCCCCGACCCCGAGACGCGCATCGACCACTACCCGCACCAGTTCTCGGGCGGGCAGAAGCAGCGCATCGTCATCGCGCAGGCGCTTGTCCTCGACCCCGGCGTGATCGTCGCGGACGAGCCCACCACCGCGCTCGACGTCACCGTGCAGGCCGAGATCCTCGACCTGCTGCGTCGCTGCCGCGACGAGTTCGGCGCCGCGATCGTCCTCATCACCCACAACATGGGCGTGGTGGCGGACCTCGCGGACCGCGTCGCGGTCATGTACCAGGGCAAGCTCGTCGAGGAGGCGCCGGTGCGCGAGCTCTTCGAGTCGCCGCGCGAGCCGTACACGCAGCAGCTGCTCGCGGCCGTGCCGCGCATCGGCGAGGGCCTCGCCCGCGCCGCCGAGCGTGCCGCCCGTCGTCCCGAGGGGTGGGAGAGCGAGGCGCCGGTCGTCTCCGCGGAGGGGCTGCGCATCGTCTACCCGGGCCGCTTCCGCCAGCCCGACTTCGTCGCGGTCGACGGCGTCTCGTTCGACATCCGACCCGGGGAGGTCCTGGGCCTCGTGGGCGAGTCGGGCTCCGGCAAGACCACGATCGGACGCGCGATGGCGGGCCTGACCAAGGTGTCGGGCGGATCCTTCCGCGTGCTCGGCGTCGAGATGAACGGCGCGAAGGAGCGGGACATCCGCCCCATCCGCCACCGCATCGGCTTCGTGTTCCAGGACCCGGCGACCAGCTTCAACCCGCTGCTCACCATCGCGCAGTGCGTGGCCGAGCCGCTCGTGGTCCACGGCCGCGCGGAGTCCGCCGCCGACGCGCGCGCCCGCGTCGACGAGCTGCTCGAGGCGGTCCAGCTGCCGGCCTCCTACGGCGACCGGTACCCGCACGAGCTCTCCGGCGGCCAGCGCCAGCGCGCCTCGCTCGCGCGTGCGCTCGCGCTCGACCCGGAGCTGCTCATCGCCGACGAGCCGACCTCCGCCCTCGACGTCTCGGTCCAGGCGCGCGTGCTCGACCTGTTCGACGAGCTCCACCGCGAGCTCGGCTTCGCGGCCCTGTTCATCAGCCACGACCTCGCGGTGGTGGACATGCTCGCGGACCGCATCGCGGTGCTGCACCGCGGCCGCATGGTCGAGGAGGGCACGGGCGCCGAGGTGCTCGGCGCGCCGTCCGACCCCTACACGCAGCGCCTGCTGGCGTCCCTTCCCGTGCCGGATCCAGTGCTGCAGGCGCAGCGCCGGGCCGAGTGGGAGGGCCTGGGCGCCTGATCGCCGGTGGAGGGGCGGGGGACGATGCGCGCGCATCGTCCCC
>NZ_BBLZ01000008.1:0-37599 GCF_000971195.1 Demequina soli | reverse complement strand
GGCGGGGGACGATGCGCGCGCATCGTCCCCCGCCCCTTCGCCTTCCCCCGGGGGTGGGTTGGGACGCTCAGCACTCCCGGATCCTTGAGCACCCCATCTCCCGGGACGCCCACCTCCGCACCTCTGCCGGTCGGGACGCTCAGTCCTCACGATCCGCGTTCGAGCGCGATCTCGGGACGCTCGGTCCTCGGAGTGTGCGAGAGGCCCTGGGGCGGGCCCTCGGGGAGGCGGAGGACTGAGCGTCCCGAGATCCGCCAACGCCCGCGATTCTGAGGACTGAGCGTCCCGAGCCCGCGACCGGCCCCCCCGGCGGCATGATGGGCCGCATGAACATCTCCGTGGTCTCGATCCCCGTCAGCGACCAGCAGCGTGCCAAGGCGTACTACGTCGACGTACTCGGATTCACCGTGGTCGAGGAGGCGCCGTTCGGCGGTGGCATGAGCTGGATCCAGCTCGCGCCGCCCGGCTCGTCGGGGGCGACCGTGACCCTCGTGACGTGGTTCGACGCGATGCCGGCCGGCGGCCTGCGCGGGCTCGTGATCGACACCGACGACATCGATGCCGCGTACGAGGACCTGCTCGCGCGCGGGGCCGACCTCGGCGGCCCGCCGAGCCGGATGGCCGGCGGCATCTTCGTCATGGTGACCGACCCGGACGGCAACCAGTTCGCGCTGCACCAGGAGGGCAGCCGCTGACGGTGCTGGGAGACGCGCGGCGCGGAGCTGAGCGTCCCGCGAGGCCGCCCCGGACCGGATCCGGGAGTGCTGAGCGTCCCAGATCCGGCCCCGGACCCTGCCGTCAGTCCGCGCGCCCCGCCTCGAGCCCGCCGCGGATCGCGTCCATCACGGACGGGTCGGCGAGCGTCGTGACATCCCCGGTCGCCCGATTCTCGGCCACGTCCCTGAGCAGGCGGCGCATGATCTTGCCCGAGCGCGTCTTGGGCACCTCGGACACCACGAGGATGGTCCGCGGCTTGGCCAGCGCGCCGATCTGCCGGCGCACGTGCTCGCGCAGCGCGGCCGCGACCTCCGACCCCTCCGACGGCACGCCATGCGCATCCTCGCGCACGATCACGAATGCCACCACCGCCTGACCCGTCACCTCGTCCGCGGCGCCCACGACGGCGGCCTCCGCGACCCACGGATGCGCAACCAGCGAGTGCTCGATCTCCGTCGTGGTGAGGCGGTGGCCAGACACATTCATGACGTCGTCGACGCGGCCCAGCAGCCACAGGTCCCCGTCGACGTCCTTCTTGGCGCCGTCGCCCGCGAAGTACACGCCGTCGAAGTGGTTCCAGTAGGTCGACACGTACCGGTGGCGGTTGCCCCAGATGCCGCGCAGCATCGACGGCCACGGCTCGGTGATCACCAGGTAGCCGGCCTCGCCGTTGCCCACCGGGCGCCCCGCATCGTCCACCACGTCGATCGAGGTGCCCGGCACCGCCGTCATCGCGGAGCCCGGCTTGGTCGCCGTGACGCCCGGCAGCGGGGAGATCATGATCGCGCCGGTCTCGGTCTGCCACCACGTGTCCACGATGGGGCAGCGGTCCCCGCCGATGACGCGGCGGTACCACATCCACGCCTCGGGGTTGATGGGCTCGCCCACCGAGCCGAGCAGCCGCAGCGACGTGAGGTCGTACTGGTTCGGGATCGCCTCGCCCCACTTCATGAACGTGCGGATCGCGGTGGGCGCCGTGTACAGGATGGTGACCTTGTACTGCTCGACGATCTCCCACCAACGCCCCTCGTGCGGGGTGTTGGGGGTGCCCTCGTAGAGCACCTGGGTGGTGCCGTTGATCATGGGCCCGTAGACGATGTACGAGTGCCCGGTGATCCAGCCCACGTCCGCGGTGCACCAGTAGACGTCCGTCTCGGGCTTGATGTCGAACACGAGCCGATGCGTCTGCGCGGCGCCCGTGAGGTAGCCGCCGGTCGAGTGCCACAGGCCCTTCGGGGTGCCGGTGGTGCCCGAGGTGTAGAGGATGAACAGCGGGTGCTCGGCCTCGACCCACACGGGTTCGTGGTCGGCGGGCTGCGTGTCGACCACGTCGTGCCACCACAGGTCGCGACCCTCGGTCCACGCGGTCTCCTGGCCGGTGCGCCTCACCACGAGCACGTGCTCGACCGACGCGGCAGGTTCCTGCTCGGGCTGGCCGGCCACCGCATCGTCCACCAGCGGCTTGAGCGCGAGGTGCGCGCCGCGGCGGTTGCCGCCGTCCGCCGTGATGACGAGCTTGGCCTCCGCGTCGTCGATGCGCTGGCGCAGGCTGTCGGCGGAGAAGCCGCCGAAGACCACCGAGTGGATCGCGCCGATGCGCGCGCACGCGAGCATCGCGACCACGGCCTCGGGGATCTGGGGCAGGTAGATCGCGACCCGGTCGCCCTTCGTGATGCCGAGCGACGCCAGGCCGTTCGCCGCCCGCTGCACGCGCTCGTGCATGTCGGCGTACGTGAGGGTCTCGGTGTCGCCGGGCTCGCCGACGAAGTGGAAGGCGACGCGGTCGCCGCGGCCCTCGCGGACGTGGCGGTCAACGGCGTTGTCGCACGCGTTGAGGGTGCCGTCGTGGAACCAGCGCGCGACGGGCGCGTCGGACCAGTCGAGGATCTCGGTGAACGGCTCGTGCCAGGCGAGGCGGAGCGCGGCCTCGCGCCAGTACTGCAGCCGGTCCACCCCGGCCTTCTTGTACTCGTACGAGGTCGCGTTCGCGTGCGCGGCGAAGGCGGCGTGCGGCCGGAACGACCGCGTCTCGGTGTGCAGGTTCTCCAGGGTATGGGCGACGTTGTCCATGCGCGACACCCTAGGACGAAGGTCCCGGGCGTGTGAAGGCTTTGTTAGACGGCCTGGTATTCGATCGGTTGGCCGTGTCGCGGGGGACGATGCGCGGGTTCGGGATGCGGTCGGGCGCGGCCCGTGCGAGCCTGGGGCGATGAGCGCCGAAGGCTACGACTACCGCACCGGCCCGAGCGGTGAGGTGACCATCTTCCACCACGGGAAGCTCGCGAGGCGGCTCACGGACGCACCCGCGCAGGAGTTCCTCGCCGCCGTCGAGGGCGGCGACGCGCAGGCGCTCATGGCGGCCGCGGCCGGCAGGGACGGCCAGGGCGGGGGAGTGCAGGGCTCCGCGCAGGGGCCGGGCGCGCACCTGCACGGCAACGGCGCCGCGCACGGGGTCCAGCAGTTCCGGCGCAAGTCCGGCTGAGCGCGCGACGCCTACTTGACGTCGAACTCGGCCGCGACGGAGAACGCGACCGCGGGCGGCACGTCGGCGATGTACTCGACCGGCACCTGGCGCTGCAGCACCTCGGCCAGCACGTCCTCCGGGACGTCGCACGAGCGCTCGAGCAGGTTGCCGTCCGCGTCGGTCTGGTCGGTGCAGTGGGCCGCGATGCGCGGGTCGTCGTACAGCGCGGTGTAGCCGGCGTTGTACTGGAGCCCGGCGAGGCCGGTGATGCCCTCGCCGGCGAGCACGCGCGCGATCGCGGCGGGCTCGCCCAGGATGATGGGCGACCACTGGTAGACCTTGTAGTGGCCCGGCGCGAGGCTCTTGTGGTCCTCGTTGAACTGCTGGGTCTCGGCCTGCTTGGCCGCGATCTCTGCGTCGGTCGCGGTCGACCAGTCGAAGCCCTGCCAGATCGCGTTGAGCTCGTCGGCGACGTCGCACAGGGTCGAGCCGGTGAACTCGACGTTGTTCTGCGTGAGGGTCGTCTCGCCGGGCGTCACCACGTAGTAGTTGGGCACGAAGTCCGCGCCCCAATCCGGGGTGACCACCACATCGTCCCTGGTCACGATGATGTTGCCCTCGGAGGCCAGGAAGCCCAGGCCGGCCGTCTCGGTGGTGTAGCCCGGCACCACGGACACCGTGTCGACGCCCGAGACCTGGCGCAGCGACGCGTCGACCTTCGGCAGGACGCCGTTGGCCTCCTGCGACGGCGGGGTCCAGGTGTCGCCGCACTGCGGGGACGTGAAGAGGCCCTCGACGGACTTGTCGACCTCGGACAGGCGGAACGTGACGGCCTTGGTCTCGCCGCTGGTGGCCTGCGTGACCGAGCTCGCGGAGGGCGCCGGCGCGTCCTGCGAGGTCTTCCATGCCTTCACCCCGAACCACCCTGCGGCGGCGGAGGCGACCGCGATCACGGTCGCCGCGAGGGCGAGAAGGAACTTGCGCATGGATGTCCTCGGCAGGGGTGGGCTCAGCCCGCCGGCGTCGCGAGGGGGCTGTGGCGAGGATACGTCATCGCGGGGGTCCCGCAGGTGCGCCTCGCCCGTTCCGTCGTGCCGGATTCGTCACCTTCTGGGCGGTCGCGACGGGGCGTGCGTCAGGACGATGCGACGGTCGCCGAGGCGGTGCTGCCCGGGGTCGCGGCGGGCGCGCCGGATCCGTCGTCGCGGACGTTGTCCCACAGCCAGGCCGCCCCGAATCCGAGTGCGAGTCCGAGCACGCCGACGGCGGCGGCGACGAGCGCCTTGTTCATGTCTGTCCCCCACAGCTGCCGCCCGACGAGCTCGGCGGCGCTCTCACACTAACGCAATCAGGGCATATCGCCTGGTGAGAAGGTCCCGCCCGGTCAGGCGGTGCGGTCGCGGCGGCTCGCGAGGGCGAGGATCCACATGGCGGCCACTGCGCCGATCGCGACGCAGGCGACGATGGCGGGGCGCGCGGCGGAGCGCGAGCGCAGGCCCACCGGCTTGCGGAACGTCAGCACGCCCCAGCCGTGGCCGTGGGCGGCGCGGCGCATCGCCCGGTCGGGGTTGACCGCGAACCCGTGGCCGACGGCGTCGAGCATGGGCGCATCCGTGATGGAGTCGGAGTACGCGTAGCTCGAGGCGAGGTCGTACTCGCGGGCCTCCGCGAGCGCCAGCACGGCCTCCTCCTTGGCCGGGCCGTACGCGTAGAACGAGATCTCGCCGGTGAAGTGGCCGTCCTCGACCTCCATGCGGGAGGCGACGACGGCGTCGGCGCCCAGCAGCTCGGCGATCGGGACCACGACCTGCGCGGCGGACGCGCTCACGATGACGACCTCGCGGCCGTTGGCGTGGTGGCGGCGGATGAGGTCGAGCGCCTCCTGGTAGACGATCGGGTCGATGTGCTCGTGGAGGGTCTCCGCGACGATCTCCTCGACCTGCGACACGTCCCAGCCCGCGACGAGCTCGCTGAGGGCGTCGCGGAGGCGGTTGGTCTGGCGCTCGTCGGCGCCGCCGACCTCGAACAGGAACTGCGCGAACGCGGTGCGCAGCGCCTTGGTGCGCGTGATCAGGCCGCCCTCGTAGAACGAGCGCGAGAACGCCATGGACGACGACCGCGCGATGATCGTCTTGTCCAGGTCGAAGAAGGCCGCGCTGCGGCGCGATCCGGCGGTCCTCATGGCGCAAGCCTAACGGTGGGCTCCGACGCCGCCAGGGGTGCACCGCCGGGAGCCGCGCGACGCGCGTCGGCGCGCCGATGTCCCCGGCCCCGGGCGGCCCGCCGGTCCTCCACGGATGCCCCGGCGGGCCTCGCGCCCGGCGGGTGGAGCGCGCATCGTGGCGGGGTGATCGCCATCCCTGCCGGCCCGCTCGCCCCGCTGCTCTCGCTGCCGGGCGTCACCGACGTGCTCGTGCACGCGCCCGACGCCGCGTGGATCGACAGGGGCGCGGGCCTCGAGCGGCGCGCCCTCGCGCTCGACGGCCCCGACGACGTGCGCGCGCTCGCCGTCGCCCTGGCCGCGTCGGCCGGCCGCCGGCTGGACGATGCGGAACCCACCGTCGACGCGCGCCTCGCCGACGGCACCCGGCTGCACGCCGTGCTGCCGCCCGTGGCCGACGGCTGCGCGGCGATCTCGCTGCGCCGCATCCGTGCCGCGCCGTTCGCGCTCGCCGACCTGGTGGGCGGCGGGATGCTCACACCCGAGCTCGCGGACCTGCTCGCCGCGCTCGTGCGCGCCCGCGTGCCGCTGCTCGTGTCGGGGGCGACCGGCGCCGGCAAGACCACCCTGCTCGCGTCGCTGCTCGCGCTCGCCGATCCGGGCGAGCGGATCATCCTCATCGAGGAGGCGGGCGAGCTGCCCGTGGGGCACCCGCACGTGGTGCGGCTGGTCGAGCGGCGTCCCAACGTGGAGGGCGCGGGCGGGGTGCCGCTCGCGCGGCTCGTGCGCGAGGCGCTGCGGATGCGTCCCGACCGGATCGTGCTGGGGGAGTGCCGCGGCGCGGAGCTGCGCGAGGTGCTCGCCGCCGCCAACACCGGCCACCGCGGGGCGCTCACGACGGTGCACGCGAACTCGGCGCGCGACGTGCCCGCGCGGCTCGAGGCGCTCGCGGCCCTCGCGGGCCTGAGCCCCGCCCAGCTCGCGTCCCAGGCGGCCGCGGCGTTCGCCGTCGTGATCCACGTCGAGCGCGGGCCGGCGGGGCGCCGCGTGGTCGAGCTCGCGCGGCTGCGCGCCGACGGTGACGGGCTCGCCGCGGTGACCGCGCTCGAGCGGGACGCGTCGGGAGAGAGGTACGGGCCCGCGTGGCCCGGGCTGCGCGCGCTCGGGGAGGGCAGGGCCGCGTGAGCGAGGGATGGGACGAGTCGCTGCCGCGGGTGGTCGGGCTGCTGCGCGCGGGGCTGCCCGCCGCGCAGGCGTGGGCCCGGGCCGGGGTGGAGGTGCCCGCGCGGCCGGCGGGGTCGCTCGACCGGGCCGTCGCGGCGGCGGACGCGCTGGCCGCCCGCACCGGCGCGCCGCTCGCGTCGATGCTGCTCGCGATCGCGCGCGCGGCGGCCGACGCCCGCGAGGCCGAGGCGCTGCGTCGCGCCGCCCTCGCCGGGCCGCGGCTCAGCGCCCGCATCCTGCTGTGGCTGCCGGCCGTCGGGATCGCGCTCGGCGCGCTCGTCGACGCGCGCACGCCCCGCATCCTCGCGCTGACGCCGCTCGGGTGGTGCCTCCTGGCCGCCGGCGCCGCGCTCACGTGGGCCGGGCGCGCGTGGACGGGGCGCATCGTCTCCCGAGCGGAGCGTGCGGGCGCGGGGGACGATGCGCTCGTCGCCGGGGCCGCCCTGGTCGCCGCCGCGCTCGCGGCGGGGGCCTCGGTGCCGGGGTCGCTGCGCGCCGTCGGGGACGCGCTGGGCGAGCCGGGCCTCGCCGCGATCGCCGATGCGCTGCCGGGCGCGCCGGGCGGGCCCTCGCCGCCGGAGCCGCGCTGGGAGCCGCTTGCCCGCGCGGTGCTGCCCGCCGTGGAGGCGGGTGCCAGCCCGGCCGCCTCGCTCGACGCGGTCGCCGCGTCGGCGGCCCGGCGCGCCCGGACCGTCGCGGCCGTCGCGGCGGGGGAGCTGGGGGTGCGGGTCGCGCTGCCGCTCGCGGTATGCCTGCTGCCGGCGTTCGTGCTGGTCGGGCTCGCGCCGCTGCTGGTCGCCGTCGTGGGCGGGACGCTCGGGGAGGGGGTGGTCGTCGGGTAGCGCGGCCGCCGGTCAGGAGGCGGGGGCCGGCGCGGGGGCCGCGGGCTCCTCGTGCACCAGCATGTGCGGCGCGCGCGTGAGCACCAGCCACACGGGCAGGACGGCGACGCACAGGATCGGCAGCACGGTCACGGAGCCGGAGATGAGCACGCCCGCGAACAGCGCGATCCAGCCGTCGCGGCCGACCGCGAACACGACCCCGAGCACGCCGGACGCGACGGACAGCGCGAGCGGCACGCCGGGCACGATCGCGTGGGCGAGCACGCCCAGCGCCACGCCCGTGAACATGGCGGGGAAGATGCGGCCGCCGCGGAACCCGGCGGCTCCCGAGACGACGATCGCGGCGAGCTTGACCACCACGATGAGCGCGAGCGTGCCGATCGCGTACTCGTCGCGGTTGGCGATGATCTCGGCGGTCTCGTTGGCGCCCTTGAACATCGTGATCTGGCCGCCGATGAGCGCCAGCACGGCGAGCAGCACACCGCCGGCCGTGACGTAGACCACGGGGCCGCCCAGGCGACGGAACGCGCGGTGCGCGGGCGCGAACGTCCCCGCGGCGAGCGCGCCGAGGACCGCGCCGACGACCGCGATGACCGCCGCCGAGACCAGGTCGACCCAGTGCGCCGTGTACGCGGGCAGGCCCATGTCCCATGACGTCCCGCCGAGCAGGTGGTAGACCACCGCGCCCGCTCCGGCCGCGACCAGCGGCGCGAACAGGCGGTCCCACAGCTGGCCCGCCGCGGTGCCGCCCAGCACCGAGCTGAGCACGAGCGCCGAGGCGACCGGGGTGCCCAGCATGGCGCCGAGCATCGCGGACGTCGAGATCATCAGCACCATCGGCAGCGGGACCTGCGGAAGGAAGCGGCGGTACGCGAGCACCGCGAGCCCGGTGGCGACCATGATGATCGGGCCCTCCGGGCCGAGGCTGACGCCGCCCGCGAGCCCGAGGATGAGCGCGACCGCTACGCCGGGCAGCGTCTTGAGCGGCAGGGGCGGCGACACGAGCTCCACGGTCGCGGTGTCGTGGCCGCCGTGGCCGGGCGCCTTCGCCAGCGTGAGTCCGACCAGGACGCCCGTGACGACCAGGATGATCGCCGCCCACCAGCGCGCCTCACCGTCGACTCCCAGCGCGTGCGGCAGCGACTCCCACCACACGTGGTGGAGGACCTCGGCGATCGCGTCGACCCCGAAGAGCACGACGGCGCCGCCGGCGCCCACGAGTGCGGCGGGCAGCGCCGAGCGCAGCAGGTCGGATCGACTCGGGCCGTGCGAGCTGTCGGTCATGGCCGCCCCTCGTTCTTGCAGGTCTTTCGGCGCCGCGCGAGGCGCGGCTCACGCTCGCCACTCTACGGCCCGCGGATGTCCCCGGCCCCGATCGACCCCCGCGCCATCCACGGATCCGCAAGCACCCCGTGACCGCGCGGGCGGCGGCGGGGAACGTGGTCCGTACCGACAGAAGGGAGTGGAGATGGAACGGGATCTCAGCGGGGACGAGGGGATGGCCACGGTCGAGTACGCGCTCGTGACCGTCGCCGCGGCGGGCTTCGCGGGCCTGCTCGTGGTGATCCTCAAGTCCAACGAGGTGCGGGGCCTGCTCCTCGGCATCCTCCGCGGCGCGCTGGGCGGATGACCGGGCGCGACGACCGCGGGTCGGCGGCGGTGGAGCTCGCGCTCGCCCTGCCGGCCGCGGTCGTCGTGCTCGCGTGGACGCTGTCCGCGGTCCAGGCCGCCGCGGCCGGCGTGGCGGTGCCCGCGGCGGCGCTCGCGGGGGCCCGGGCGGCGATCGTCGCGGGGGACGACGCCGCGGTGGCGGCCGCGACCCGTGCCGCCGGCGGGGAGGCTGCCGTGGGCGTGACCCGCGGCGCGGGGTGGGTCCAGGTGAGCGTCGGCGTCGACCTGGGGTGGCCGTGGGGCGTGCGCACCGCCGTCGCCGCGCTGCCCGAGCAGGGATGAGGGCTCCGATGCGCCGCGCGCGGGACGATGCGGGGGCGGGCTCCGTCGCGGCCCTCGCCGTCGCGATGGCGGCGCTGGTGGCGGTGCTCGCGGTCGCCGCGGGAGTGGGGGCGTTGACGGCCGGTGCCGCCGCGCAGGCGGCCGCCGACGGCGCCGCCCTGGCGGGGGCGGTCGAGGCGCGTGCCGCGCTCGCGCGTGCGTCGCCGTCCGGTGCCGACGCGGCGTGCGCCGTCGCGCGGTCCGCGGCGGCGCGGGTCGGGGCGACCGCGGTGCGATGCGGGCTCGACGCCTCGGCCGCCGTCACCGTCACCGTCGAGGTCGACGGCCGGGAGGCCTCCGCGCGGGCGGGGAGAGAAGGTGCCGGCGGCGGCCCGAGCTGAGGGGGGTCGGGCCACCGCCGGCGGTCTTCCTGTCAGCGGACGGCTGAGGGATCGTGCCGCTGTCAGGAAGCCTGTGCGCGGGGTCCGAGGACCTCCGCGTCCCCCGATTCAATACGTGAATCGGTGAGCAATTCCATAACAGCGTCGCCCGTGTCGCGTCGCTTATGCGCAAGATGTGACTAACCCCACACGGGTCGCCCCTGCTTGGAGGCCCCTTCAGCGCACCGTGACGGCGCCGAGCGACACCCACACCTGGAGGTCGAGGGCGTCGTAGGGGTCGGCGGTGCCGCCGTCGATCGCCGTCCCGGACCCGGTCGAGCCGCTCGACACCGACCCGGACGAGGACGCGGTGTCGGGCGACGACGCCGCGTCGGGGAAGGGCGCCACTGCGTCGCCCGACCCGAGGGTCGAGTCGGCGGCGCCGTCGCCCTTGAGGTCGTACGCGACCGCGGCGACGGAGCCGACGCTCACGTACTGCATCGCGAGCAGGGTGTAGTCGCCGGGCTCGACCGTCGCCTGCCCGGCATCGGACCAGCAGCCCGTGACGTCGCGCCACAGCAGGGTGCTGGCGACGCTCTCGCCGGCGGCCAGGGAGCCGTCGGCCGGGCTCGGCGCGATCGCGATCGCGGGCTCCGCGGCGCCCGCCGCGCCCTGTGCATCCGCCGCGCCCGCGGCCCGGGCCGCGACCCCGACGTTCGCGGAGAGCCGCGGGTCGACCGGGTAGGCCTCGGCCACGGCGCGGCCGTCGCGCACGAGCACCAGCTGCACGCTGCCCTTGCCCCAGAACCCGGTGAGGTCCCAGCGCGACGCGTTGGTGACCGTGGTGGTGACCTCGGGGTTGCCGTCGACCACCCAGCCGTAGCTCAGGTCGATCGCCGCGGGGGCGTCGACGCCGACGTCCAGCAGGTTCATCGCCGAGGACCTCGCCGGGAAGCCGTCCGGCGACCCGCACCCGAACCACGCCGTCGCGACCGTCCCTGTGGAGTCGCCCGAGGCGATCCATCGCGACGTCCCCGGCGCCATGTCCCACGCGCCCGCGAGGCCCGCCGTGTAGAGGTCGCGCGCCGTGCCCGCCGTGAGCGCGCTCGGGTCGATGGTGGGCAGCGGCTCGTCGGGCGCGGTCGTCGAGGTGCTGCCGGGGTCGGGGGTCGGGTCCGGCGCCGGGGCCGGGTCCGTCGTGGATCCGCCCAGGTAGGCGCCGAACGGGTCCGCGACCGCGTCGCCCGCGATCGCGAAGCCCACGGGGTCGGCCACCGCGCGCACCGCCGCGTCGGCCGCGATCGAGCCGCCCGCGCCCGCGGACGGCTCCGTCGCGGTCGCGTCGACCGCCGCGAACTCCTGGGTCAGCACGAGCTCGTACTTCCCGGCAGGCAGCGCCGCCCCGTCCCAGCAGTTCACCAGGGGCGTCGTGAGGTCGTCGACCCGCGCGACGCCGCTGGCGAGCGTCACGTCGAAGGCCTCCGCCGGCGCGGCGTCGCCGCCGAGGTAGCCGACCACCGTGCCGTCCCACAGCACCACGCCCGCGATGCCGAAGGTCTCGAAGGTGCCATCGACGGCGCCGACCGTGGTCACGGACACGTCGAGGCGACCGCCCGCGGCCACGTCGGACCCGACGGACGCCTCGAGCGTCGCCGGCGCGTCGCTCCAGCCGGTCTCCGGGAGCGTCGACCCGCAGACGCCCCAGGCGAGCGCCGTGCCCGCGGCGCCCCCCGCACCCGCGGCGCCATCCACACCCGCCGAGTCCCCGCCGATCTCCGGGGTGCTCGGCGCGATCTCCGGCGCGCCCTGATCGGTGGCGGCGCCCGCGGTGGACCGGCCCCCCGCATCGTCCGCGGACGATCCCGCCGATCCGCCGCCGCCCGCGATCGCCGCGTAGCCGACCACGCCGACCATCGCGGCCGCGACCACGCCCGCCGAGCCCGTCCGCAGGCCGCGCTGCGCGGCCACCCGGCGGCCCACGCGCCGCGTGTCGACCTCGAGCCCGTCCAGCGGGGCGCGGTCCGCCGCGCCCCGGAGCGCATCCGAGAGCCTCATCTCACTCACCGTCCCTCACGCGGCGCGCCGCCGCATCGTCCTCATCCGCGGGCTCCTCGAGGGGCCCCAGCAGCACCTCGAGCCGGCCCAGCGCATCGTGCAGGTAGCGCTTCACCGACCCCGGCGCGAGCCCCAGGTGCTGCGCGATCTGCGGCACCGTGAGGTCGTCGAAGTAGCGCAGCACCACGCACGCCCGCTCCCGCGGGGCCAGCGTCGCGAGGGCCTCGAGCACGTCCGCGCCCGCCTCGACGCCGGCGAGCGGGTCGATCGCCTCGGAGCCGGGCCGGAACAGGTGCTGGACCCGGCGCCACCGCTGGTCGCGGCGGTAGCCGTCGATGTACACCGAGGTGATCGCGCGCCGCACGTACGCCTCCGCCTTGAGCGCGGTGAGCCCGGGCCGCGGGCGCGAGAACGTGCGCACCAGGGCGTCCTGCACCAGGTCCTGCGCGTGCACGCCGTCGCCGCACACCAGGTACGCGTAGCCGAGCAGCGCGCGCTCGCGGTCGCGCACCAGCTGGGTCATCGTGTCGCGCCAGTCGCTCATGGTCCCCACCTCGTCGTGCCTCGTGATGTCGACGCGCGGCGACGCGAAAACGTTGGGTCGCACCTGCTCACGAGGGCCCTTCGTCCCCTACAGTGGCCGAAGTACCCCTTGCGGGCGCGACAACGCCGTCGTGTCGGGGAGACGTCGAGGAGGACGTATGCACGCCGCTGCCACCGTCGTGGAGGTCAGCTCCGGCAACGCGGCCATCGTGGTCGTGATCGGGGTCATCGCCGCCGTGTCGCTCATCGCGGCCTGGTTCCTGCGCCGCAACGTCCTCCAGGCGCCCGCCGGCTCCGAGGCCATGAACGAGATCGGCGACGCCGTCCAGGAGGGCGCCTCCGCCTACCTCAACCGGCAGCTGCGCACCCTCGCCCTCTTCGCGGCGCTCGTGTTCGCGCTGCTGTTCCTCCTGCCCGGCGACGCGGGCATCCGCGTCGGCCGGTCCCTCTTCTTCCTGCTCGGCGCGGGCTGCTCCGCGACGATCGGCTACATGGGCATGTGGCTCGCGGTGCGCGCCAACGTGCGCGTCGCCTCGGCCGCGACCCGCGACGGCGGCCGCGCCGAGGGCGCCCGCATCGCGTTCCGCACCGGCGGCGCGGTCGGCATGTCCGTGGTCGGCATGGGCCTGGGCGGCGCGGCCGCGGTGGTCTTCCTGTATCGGGACGATGCGGCGGCCGTCCTGGAGGGCTTCGGCTTCGGGGCCGCGCTGCTCGCCATGTTCATGCGCGTCGGCGGCGGCATCTTCACCAAGGCCGCCGACGTGGGCGCCGACCTCGTGGGCAAGGTCGAGCAGCACATCCCCGAGGACGACCCCCGCAACGCCGCCACCATCGCCGACAACGTGGGCGACAACGTGGGCGACTGCGCCGGCATGGCCGCCGACCTGTTCGAGTCCTACGCCGTGACGCTCGTCGCCGCTCTCATCCTCGGCAAGGCGGCCTTCGGCGAGGAGGGCCTGGTCTTCCCGCTGATCGTCACCGCGATCGGCGCGCTGGTCGCCGCGATCGGCGTGGCAATCACCAAGGTCCGCGGAGACGAGCCCGGCCTCAAGGCCATCAACCGCGGCTTCTACACGGCCGCCGCGGTCGGCGCGGTGCTCGCCGCGGTCGCGGCCTTCGTCTACCTGCCCGCCTCCTTCGGCGACCTGCACGGCGCCTCGGTGGAGGGCGAGACCGGCGACCCGCGCCTGGTCTCCACCATCGCGGTCTTCGTCGGGATCGGCCTGGCCGGCCTCATCCTGTGGATCACCGGCTACTTCACCGACACCGCGAAGCGCCCCACCCGCCGGGTCGCGCGCACGTCGCTCACCGGCGCCGCGACCGTGGTGCTGGCGGGCATCGGCGTGGGCCTCGAGTCCGCCGTCTACACGGCCACCGTGATCGCGGGCGCGATCGTCATCCTCTTCGCCGTCGCGGGCGGGTCCATCACGCTGGCCCTGTTCCTCGTCGCGCTCGCGGGCTGCGGGCTGCTCACCACGGTCGGCGTGATCGTCGCGATGGACACGTTCGGGCCGGTCTCGGACAACGCGCAGGGCATCGCCGAGATGTCCGGCGAGGTCGACGAGGAGGCCGCCAAGACCCTCACCGACCTCGACGCGGTCGGCAACACCACCAAGGCGATTACCAAGGGCATCGCGATCGCGACCGCCGTGCTGGCCGCGACGGCGCTGTTCGGGTCCTACTCGGACGCGGTCGCCAAGGCGCTCTCGGACGCGGCCGCCACCGCGGCGGACTTCAGCTACGAGATCATCCACCCGCTCACGCTCGTCGGCCTCATCATCGGCGGCGCGACCGTGTTCCTGTTCTCGGGGCTGGCCATCGACGCGGTCACCCGCGCCGCGGGCGCCATCGTGTTCGAGGTGCGCCGCCAGTTCCGCGAGATGCCCGGCATCATGGACCGCACGCAGCGCCCCGAGTACGGCCGCGTGGTCGACATCTGCACGCGCGACTCGCTGCGCGAGCTCGCCACCCCCGGCCTGCTCGCCGCGATGGCGCCCATCTTCGTCGGCTTCGCGCTCGGCGTGGGCGCGCTCGCGGGCTTCCTGGCGGGAGCCATCGGCACGGGCGTGCTCATGGCGGTGTTCCTGGCCAACTCGGGCGGCTCGTGGGACAACGCCAAGAAGATCGTCGAGGACGGCTACTTCGGCGGCAAGAACTCCGCCGCGCACGAGGCCACCGTCATCGGCGACACCATCGGCGACCCCTTCAAGGACACCGCCGGCCCCGCCATCAACCCGCTCATCAAGGTGATGAACCTGGTCGCGGTGCTCATCGCCCCCGCAGTGGTGATGCTGTCCTACGGCGACTCCGCCAGCCCGTGGCTGCGCGCGCTCATCGCCGGCATCGCCGGGGCGGTGGCGGTGACCGCGGTGTTCCTCGCATCGCGCCGGGCCCACGCGGGCGGCATCGCCAGCGAGGCCGATGCGGCCGCCGCCGAGGAGCACCCCGACGCCGCGGCCGCGCCGGCCCCGGCACCTGAGACCCCCGCGGGCGTGCCCGCGGGCGGGGAGCAGCGCTAGGCGCGCCCCCGGAGGCGGCGCGGCGCCCGACCCACCCCCCAGAGGACGGGCGCCGCGCCCGGCCCCGTACCGGCGTGACACTCCATGCCGTTACCGTGCTCCACACGCGAGATGCAGTCGCGGGTGCCCTTCTCGGGATTCGCGACGCGAGTGGCAGAGGGCGAACGTTCACATCCACGGCGGTGTGTGGGGAGCGGTCGGGTGGGACGCGCCCGCGCGCCGCAACACCCGCGACACACGCACCTGGCACGATGCCCGGATGGCACGGATGAACACCAAGCTGGCGGGCGGCGTCGTCGGCGCGCTCGTCGTCGTCGAGGGCACCTCGGGAGTCCTGCAGGGCTACTACACGCCCCTGCTCACGGACATCGCGCGGCACCTCGGCATCCACGATGCGGACGTCAACTGGTTCGAGGCCGCCCAGCTGCTTCTCAGCGCGATCGTGGTCCCCGTGCTCGCGCGGCTGGGCGACATCGTCGGCCACCGCAAGGTGCTGCTCGGGTCGCTCGTCGTGACGGCGCTGGCCTCCTGGGGCGTCGCGCTCGCGCCGAGCTTCCCGCTCTACGTGCTCGCGTGGGCCATCCAGGGCTTCTACGTGGTGTGGCTGCCGCTCAACGTGGCGATCATCCACTCGCGCGCCCGTGGCCGCGAGGACGGCGCCGCCCTCACGCGCCGCGGCGCCGGGGTCATCGTCGCCGCGCTGCAGGCGGGTGCGATCCTCGGCGCGCTCGCGGGCGGCCAGCTCGGCTCGATGCTGCCCTTGTGGGCCACCCTCGCCGTCCCCGCCGCGCTCGTCACCGTCGCGTTCTTCGTCGTGCTCCTCAAGGTCCCCGACACGGGCGTCCGCCACGAGGGCACGATCGACACCCGCGGCACCGTGCTCCTCACGTTGAGCCTCCTCACCCTCACCGGCGGGCTGTCCCTCGTGCGGCTCGACGGCTTCACCCCGTGGGTCGTCCTCACGATCGCGGCCGGGCTCGCTCTCATGTGGCTGTTCGTCCGCACCGAGGGCCGCGCGAAGGACCCGCTCGTCGACATCGCGCTCATCAAGTCGCCGACCGTCTGGCCCGTCATCCTCACCGCGGGCCTGTTCGGCGTGAGCGTGCTCGGCGCCCAGGGGCCGCTGTCGACGTTCGCGCGCACCGACCCCTCCGAGGTCGGCTACGGCCTCGGCCTCACGTCCGCCACCGCGTCGTACCTCATCGGCGCGTACGTGATGTCGCTGCTGGTCGGCGCGCTGCTGTTCGCCCGCCTCAGCGCCCGGTACAGCCCGCGCGCGGTGCTGATCGCCGCATCGTTCCTGGTCGCGGGCGGATACCTGGCCCTCATCCCGCTGCACGGGTCCACCGCCGTGGTGGTGACGTGCATGGTCGTGGCGGGCCTGGGCTCGGGCGCGCTCGTCGCCGCCCTGCCGGCAGCGGCGGCCTCCGCCGCGCCCGCGCACCAGACCGCGATGGCGACCGGGCTCACCAACACCACCAAGACCATCGGTGGCTCGTTCGCCTCCGCGGCCTTCGCGGTCGCGCTCGTGAGCGGGGCGGCCTCCGGCGCGGGCGGGTCCACCGCCGGCACGCTCAGCGGCTACGTCACGGTGTGGGCGATCTGCGGCGGCACCGCGATCGTCGCCGCGCTGTGCCTGTTCGCCGTGCCCAAGGTCGCGTTCCGCGCCAACGCGCCCGAGCCGGAGGCGGCCGCGGCGTGAGCGTCCCCGCCGCCGAGGAGGTCGCCGAGCGCCTCGCCGCCCTCATCCGCATCCCGACCGTCACCCCCAGGGACGCCGGTCCGCACGACGACGCCACCGCCGCATCGTTCACCGCGCTGCACGATGCGCTGCGCACCTTCTATCCCCGGACCTTCGCCCACGCGGTGGAGACCGTGGGCCGCGCCGGCCTGCTCGTCCGCGTCCCGGGCGCCGCCGCCGAGCGCCCCGTGGTGCTCATGGCGCATCAGGACGTGGTCCCCGTCCCGCACGACTGGGCCGCCGAGGGCTGGGAGCACGAGCCCTTCGCCGGCGTCATCGCGGACGGCTGGGTCCACGGCCGCGGCGCGCTCGACGACAAGGGCGCGCTCACCGTCATGCTCGAGGCCGTCGAGTCGCTGCTCGCGGAGGACTGGAGCCCCGCAAGCGACCTCTACCTCCTCATGGGCGCAGACGAGGAGTCGTACGGTGACTGCGCCACCACCGCCGCGGCGCTGCTCGCGGAGCGCGGCGTCACCCCGTGGCTCGTGCTCGACGAGGGCGGCGCGGTCGCGACCGGCGCGTTCCCCGGGCTCGACGGCGAGGCGGCCGTGATCGGCGTCTCCGAGAAGGGGATCGTGGACCTGCGGCTCACCGTCGAGGGGCTCGGCGGGCACGCGTCGACGCCGCCCAAGGAGTCCGCGCCCGGCATCCTCGCGCGTGCGCTCACCCGCATCGAGGCGCACCCCCACCCGGCCGCGGTCAACGACGTCTCCGTCGAGATGCTCTCCCTGGTGGGCGGGCGCCTCCGGGGTCCGCTCGGCGCGCTGCTGCGCCGCGCATCGTCCCTCCGGGGACTCCTCGCGCGCGTGATGCCGCGCCTGTCGCCGGAGCTCGCCGCGATGGTGCGCACCACCGTCGCGATCACCCAGCTCGAGGGCAGCCCCGCCCACAACGTCCTCGCCACCCGCGCGACCGCCGTGCTCAACATCCGCATCGCGGTCGGGTCGAGCGTGTCCGAGGCCGTGGAGCACGTGCGCCGCACGGTGGACGATGCGCGGGTCGCCATCGCGGTCGAGTCCCCGTCCGAGCCGTCGCCCGTCTCCCCGCGCGGTGACGACGCCCGCTGGGCCGCCCTGGTCGAGGCCGTCGGGGAGTCCTACCCCGAGGCCCTCGCCATCCCGTACGTCATGCTCGCCGCGTCGGACTCGCGCTACCTCGCACCCGCGGCGGGCGCGACCTACCGCTTCGCGCCGCTGCGCATGTCGCGGACCCAGCGCGAGGCCGTGCACGGGCCGAACGAGAAGGTCGAGGTCGAGTCCCTGGGCAGGGGAGTCGCGTTCTATCGCGCGCTGCTCACCTCGGAGCGGCTCGCCTGAGCCACCCCCTCGCGGCGGCCCCGGCGGGCGCCAGCCCGGTGCCCGCCGGCGGATCGCACCAGGCGCTGCCGCTGTCCCGATCGTGCAGCATCGATCGCACGATCCGATGCCACCGAGGCGTCGCGGCCGCGTGGGCGGTCAACGGTGGTCCGCACTAGCCTCGAGGACGTGAACGCTCCGACCCTCGACCCCGCCGCCGCCGACGCCCTCCGCGCCGACCTCGCCACCTGGACCGTCGACTCCGTCGAGGCCGTGGTCGGCGACCGCGCGATGCGCGCCCTCGGCCGCGAGCAGGTGCTGCCCGCGCGCCTGGCCGCCCGCGCATCGTCCACCCCCGAGGCGACGCTCACCCGGCTCTTCCTCCTCGGCGACACCGTCCCCACGCGCGACCTCGACGCCGCGCTGCCGACGGCGACCGCGGAGGGCGCGGCGCGCGCGGGGCTGATCGACGTGGACGGAGACGAGGCGCGCGCCCGCGTGGACCTCCGCCCGTATGCCACGGTGGGCGAGGGCGGTGAGTCCCAGTGGTGGGTCGCCTCGGACCAGGGCGAGGCCGTCACCGGGCGGCGCCTGCGCGACGACCACGTGCTCGGCATCGGCGGCGCCTCGCTCACCCTCGCGGGGATGACGATGCGCGCGCCGGTCGGGCGGGTCCTCGACCTCGGCACGGGCTGCGGCGTCCAGGCCATGCACGCCTCGCTGCACTCCCGGTCGGTGGTGGCGACGGACATCTCGCGCCGCGCGCTCGCGTTCACGGCGTTCAACCAGGCGCTCAACGGCATCGAGGGCTGGGACCTGCGCGAGGGGTCGATGCTCGAGCCGGTCGCGGGGGAGGAGTTCGACCTCGTGGTGTCGAACCCGCCGTTCGTCATCACGCCCGAGGGGGCGCCGAGCTTCGAGTACCGCGCGTCCGGGGTGCCCGGCGACGGGATCGTGTCCTCGCTGGTGTCGACCGTGGGGACGGTGCTCGCGCCGGGCGGCGTCGCCCAGATGCTCGGCAACTGGGAGATCCACGGCGAGTCGTGGAGCGAGTCCCTCGAGGCGTGGCTGGAGGCGTCCCCCGTGCCGCTCGACGCGTGGGTGATCGAGCGCGACCAGCTCGACGCCGCCGAGTACGCCGAGACGTGGCTGCGTGACGCCGGCGTCACCCCCGAGCGCGGCCGCGCGGAGTTCGAGTCCGCCTACCGCGCCTACCTGTCCGACTTCGACGCCCGCGGCGTGCGCGCGGTGGGCTTCGGCATGGTGCTCCTGCGCCGCCCGCTGTCCGGGATGCCGACCCTGCGCCGCCTCGAGCAGCACGAGGGCCCGCTCCAGGAGCCCTTCGGCGGGTACCTCGTGGCCGCGATGGCCGCCCACGACCGCGTCGCCTCGCTGACGGACGATGCGCTGCTCGCCACCGCGTGGACGGCCGCGGCGGACGTCACGCGCGAGCAGTACGGGCCGGTGCTGCAGGCGGACCCGTCGTACATCCTGCTGCGCCAGGGCGCGGGGCTCGGGCGCTCGATCTCCATGGACACCGCGCTCGCGGGCTTCGTCGGCGCATGCGACGGCGAGCTCACCGCGGGCCAGATCGCGCACGCGCTCGCGGCCCTGTTGGACGTCGACTCGGCACGGATGATCGCGGGGCTGGTGCCCGCCGTCCGCGAGCTGGTGGCGGACGGATTCCTCGCGTAGGCGTCCGTGTGTGGCCCATCTCACTGGGAGTTTCCAGGGAATTCACCCGGGGCAGTGTCATGGTGCGGGCTTGGGGCGCGCCCGCGATCCTTTGCCGAACCTTGGTCTCGGTGTGGTCCGGATAACACCGGAATCGGGACCCTGGTCCGAGGCGGACACGGAGTGGCAAAACTAACGTTGAGACGTGACATCGACGTTCGCGGCGGGACCCCTGGCGGAGACGCCTTCCACGGTCCTGCCGGACCCCGTTCCGGGTGAGAATGGTCACGTCGAGAAGGTGCTGGTGGGAGACCGCCGCCCGCTCGCCAACGAAACCCACGACGACGGTGTGTCGGCACGGCCCACGAGGCCGCTTCGGCGCACCCTGAAGACGTCCGCACCGGACGTCGGAGCAGGCCGCCGCGGAGATCCCGCGGCCCTGCCGACTCAGGAGGCACGCCCCATGTCCACCACCGAGCTCGACATCACCGCCATCGCCGCGCAGTCCGCGCACGCGCTCGCGATCGCCGACTTCCGCTCCTCGGGCGTCACCGCCTGGCCCGGCCGCATCGCCGCGACCGTCACGCTGCAGGGGTGCCCGTGGCGCTGCGCCTACTGCCGCCACCCCGAGAGCCACGATCCGTCCGAGGCCGGCCGCGTCGCGTGGGCCGAGGTCCTCGAGCAGCTCGAGGCGCACCGCAGCCTGGTCGACGCCGTCGTGTTCGGCGGCGGCGAGCCGAGCCGTCAGGACGGCCTCATCCCCGCGATCCGCGAGGCCCGCGCGATGGGCTACGCGATCGGCATCCACACGATGGGCGCCCACCCGGGTCGCCTCGCGTCCGTGCTGCCCGAGGTCGACTGGGTCGGCTTCGACATCAAGGGCACCCCCGAGATGTACACCCGCATCACGGGCACCGACACGGCCGGCTTCCAGGCGTGGAACTCGCTCGAGGCGCTCGTCGACTCCGGCGTGGACTACGAGCTGCAGTTCACGGTCGACCCCACCGTGCACACCCGCGAGGACGTGTTCGCGACGGTGCGCGAGATCGTGCGCCTCGGCGCCCACGCCCCGGTGCTCCAGCAGGCCGAGGCCTGCCACGCGTCCGCCGACTACCGTCGTCGCCTCGGCGGCCGCGGCCTGTTCGACGTGATCGGTCACGACGACCTCCCGGACCTCCAGCGCCGCTGAGCCCGGGCGTCCCGCCTACAGCCCCAGGTTCCTCACGAGCACCTCGCGGATCGACTCCCAACGGTCGGTGCGGGCGGCGAGCAGCGGCGCGCCCGTCTCGATCGACGGCAGGTAGCCCGAGCCGTCGATGCGGCCCACGGTGAAGCCCGCCTCGGCGGCGATCGCGGCGCCCGGCACGTGGTCCCACGGCTTGGCGCGCGTGTAGACGAGGTAGCCGACCCGCTGCGACACCAGGTCCGCGTAGTCGAAGCCCGCGCACATGCGCAGCTCGTCGTAGCCGCCCAGCTCGGGCTCGGCGGCCAGCAACCCCTCGCGCACGCCGTCGGCGGCGTACTTGAGCGACACCGCGCCGCGGGGCTCCTCGCCGCGCAGCGACGCGAGCGCCTCGGCGCCGCGCGACGCCTCGACGCCGGCGGACAGCGACCGCCCGTCGACGAACGCGCCCACGCCCTGGAGCGCCTCGAACAGGTGCCCGAGCTCCGGCTGGAGGATCCAGCCGCCCACCGGCACGCCGTTCTCGACGAGCCCGACCATCACCGCGTAGGTCTCGGAGCCGTCGACGAAGTTCGCGGTGCCGTCCACCGGATCCACGGTCCACGCCGTGCCCTCGGTCGCGAGCACGGCCGGCACGGTCGGGTCGGCCGCGGTGGCCTCCTCGCCCACGACGGGCACGTCGAGGATCTCTCGGAGGATCGGCGTGAGCGCCCGCTCGGCCTCGAGATCGGCCTCGGTGACGTAGTCGCCGGGTCCCTTGAGGTGCACGTGGTGCTCCGCGAGGGCGCGGAAGCGGGGACGGATCTCGGCGTCCGCGACGCGGCGCATGGCCTCGCCGACGGCCGCCCGGGCGGCGGCATCCAGGATGGGCTCCATGCGTCCATCGAACCACGCGCCGCCGACACCCCCGCGCAGGGACGATGCGCGGATACCTCACCGCCGCATCGTCCCCCTGTCCCCAGGTCCCGCCCGCCGCGTCGGACCCCATATGTATATTGAGTGCGTCTCAGGCAGGTGAAGCCGCCGGGGCGAGCAATCCCAGAGAGAAGGTTCCATGGCCCGCAAGCTCGTGATCGTCGAGTCGCCCACCAAGTCGCGCACCATCGGCGGCTACCTGGGCGCCGACTACGACGTGGTGTCGTCCGTGGGCCACATCCGGGACCTCGCCGAGCGCTCCGACCTTCCCGCCGAGCTCAAGAAGTCCGACATCGGCAAGTTCGCGATCGACATCGACGGCGGCTTCCAGCCGTACTACGTGGTCAACTCCGACAAGAAGAAGATCGTCGCCGACATCAAGAAGCGCCTCAAGGAGGCCGACGAGCTCTACCTCGCGACTGATGAGGACCGCGAGGGGGAGGCGATCGCCTGGCACCTGCTCGACGTCCTCAAGCCCAAGGTCCCCGTGAAGCGTCTCGCGTTCCACGAGATCACCCGCGAGGGCATCAGCCGCGCGCTCGAGAACCCCCGCGAGGTCGACATGGAGCTCGTCGAGGCGCAGGAGGCCCGCCGCCTCCTCGACCGCCTCTACGGCTACGAGGTCTCGCCGGTGCTGTGGCGCAAGATCCAGTCGGGCCTGTCGGCGGGCCGCGTGCAGTCCGTGACGCTGCGCCTGGTGGTGGACCGCGAGCGGGAGCGCATGGCGTTCCAGTCCGCCGAGTACTGGGACCTCAAGGGCGTCTTCACCGCGACCGAGGGCAAGGACGCGGGCCGCAGCTTCGAGGCCAAGCTCACCTCCGTCGACGGCAAGCGCGTCGCGACCGGCAAGGACTTCGACGACCGCGGCGCCCTCACCAACGGCAAGGTGACCCACCTGTCCGCCGCGCTCGCCGGCGCGCTGGCCGCGGGCCTGGCCGAGGCATCGTTCTCCGTCATGGGCGTGGACTCGCGCCCGTACAAGCGCCGCCCCGCGGCCCCGTTCATCACGTCGACGCTGATCCAGGAGTCGAGCCGCAAGCTCCGCCTGGGCGCGCGCCAGGCGATGGGCGTGGCGCAGGCGCTGTACCAGAAGGGTTACATCACCTACATGCGTTCCGACTCGCCGGGGCTGTCCGGCGAGGCGGTGCGCGCGGCGCGCAAGCAGGCGACCGCGCTGTACGGCTCGGACGCCGTCGCGGCGAGCCCGCGCATCTACGCGACCCAGGACTCGAACGCGCAGGAGGCGCACGAGGCGATCCGCCCGGCGGGCGACAGCTTCCGCACCCCCGACTCGGTCCGCGCCGAGCTCACGGGCGACGAGTTCCGCATGTACGAGATGATCTGGAAGCGCACCCTGGCCTCGCAGATGGCCGATGCGGTGGGCACCACCTCGACCGTGCGCATCGGCGCGACGACGGCCGCGCACCACGCGGTCGAGTTCTCCGCCTCCGGCACCATCCTCACCGCGCCGGGCTTCATGGCCCTGTACGAGGAGTCGCGCGACAAGGCGCGCTACGAGGAGGACGAGGCGAAGGTCGAGAAGGAGTCCCGCCTGCCCGTGGTCGCCGAGGGCCAGAAGGTCGACGCGTCCGGCATCGAGCCGCTCACGCACGCGACCACCCCGCCGCCGCGCTTCACGCAGGGCTCCATGATCAAGGAGCTCGAGGACCGCAAGCTGGGCCGCCCGTCGACGTACGCCGCGATGGTCGACGTCATCATCGACAAGGGCTACGTGCGCGTCGAGAAGCAGGCGCTGGTGCCCACGTGGCTCGCGTTCGCGATGATCCGCCTGCTCGAGGAGCACTTCGCGTGGCTCATCGACTACGACTTCACGGCGGACATGGAGGAGGACCTCGACAAGATCGCCTCGGGCGACCTGTCCCGCGTCGACTGGCTGAGCGCCTTCTACTTCGGCTCCGGCGCGACCGACGACGAGGGTCGCTCCCAGGGCCTCAAGCGCCTGGTCGAGGACCTGGGCGACATCGACGCGCGCGCCAACTCGACCTTCGAGATCGGCTCGGGCATCGCGCTGCGCGTCGGCAAGTTCGGCCCCTACCTCGAGCGCGAGGTCGAGGGTGAGAAGCAGACGGCCTCCGTGCCGGACGAGCTCGCCCCCGACGAGCTCACGGTCGCCAAGGCCGAGGAGCTGCTCGCGAACCAGGGCGGCGACGAGCGGGTGCTGGGCCAGCACCCGCAGTCCGGGCTCGACATCGTCGCGAAGGCCGGTCGCTTCGGCCCCTACGTGACCGAGGTGCTGCCGGAGGACGCCAAGGGCCGCCCCAAGACCGCGAGCCTGTTCAAGACGATGGACCTTGAGACCGTCACCCTCGAGCAGGCGCTCAAGCTGATGAGCCTGCCGCGCGTCGTGGGCGTCGACCCCGCGACCAACGAGGAGATCACGGCGCAGAACGGCCGCTTCGGCCCGTACCTCAAGAAGGGCACCGACTCGCGCACGATCGAGAGCGAGCAGCAGCTGCTCGACATCACGCTCGACGAGGCGCTCACGATCTACGCGCAGCCCAAGCGTGGCCGGGGCCGCGCGGCGACCCCGCCGCTCAAGGAGTTCGGTGACGACCCGACGTCGGGCAAGCCGATCGTCGCGAAGTCGGGCCGCTTCGGCGACTACATCACCGACGGCGTCACCAACGTGACCATCCCGAAGGACACCTCGGTCGAGGCGCTCACGCCCGAGCGCGCGATCGAGCTGCTCGCGGAGAAGCGCGCGAAGGGTCCGGCCAAGAAGCCGGCTCGCCGCACCGCCGCCAAGAAGCCCGCCACCACCCGCGCGAAGAAGAAGTAGGCCGTGGCCGAGCAGAAGAAGCCCGCCCAGCCTCCCGAGGGATCGAGCGGCAACCCGAACCTCAAGCTGCTCGGCTACCTGGGCCTCATCCTCGGATTCGGCGCGGTCGCGCTGACGGTGGATTCCGGCTCCGTGACGGTGCTCGGCTTCTCGTTCCCGGTGGCGGTGCCCATCATCGCGGCGATCGCGTTCGTCGGCGGGCTGCTCGCGGGACGCTTCCCGCCGCGCAAGGGCGACCTCTAGCGCCACCGCGCCTGCCCGCTCGGCCGGCGCATCGTGACCCTATGCTGGGCCCATGAGTGCACCGCTGCCCATGTCCGCGCCCGCCGTCCGCTGGGGAATCCTCGGCGCCGGCGGCATCGCCCGCAAGCTCGCCGACGCCGTCACGCGCTACACCGCGTCCACCGTGGTCGCGGTCGGCTCGCGCGACGAGGCGAAGGCGCAGGCCTTCGCCGACGAGGCCGGGATCCCGACCGCCTACGGCTCGTACGAGGCCCTTCTCGCCGATCCCGATGTCGACGTCGTCTACGTCGCCACGCCGCACAGCCACCACCACGAGCACGCGCTGCTCGCGATCGAGGCCGGCAAGCACGTGCTCTGCGAGAAGGCGTTCACGCAGAACGCCGCGCAGGCGCGAGAGGTGGTCGCGGCCGCCCGCGCCAAGGGCGTGTTCGTCATGGAGGCGATGTGGACGCGCCACCTGCCGCACGTCCACGCGATCCGCGACCTGATCGCGCGCGGCGAGATCGGCGACGTGGTGTCCGTCCAGGCCGACCACGGCCAGCCCATCGCGCACATCGAGCGCATGTGGCGCCCGGAGCTTGCCGGCGGCGCGCTGCTCGACCTCGGCGTGTACCCCATCTCGTTCGCCTACGACATCCTCGGCAAGCCCGACGCGATCACGGCACGCGGACGGCTGTTCGAGACAGGTGTCGACGGCCAGGTCTCGATGATCTTCGACTACCCCTCCGCCCAGGCGTCGCTCACCACCACCATGGAGGCCCGCACCGCGTGCGTCGCCCTCATCGGCGGCACCGAGGGCCGCATCGAGGTGCGCGACACCTTCTATGCGCCGACGTCCTTCACCGTCACGCGCCTCGACGGCACCTCGTGGACCTACGACGGCGACGTGCCCAACGGCTTCCAGTTCGAGGCCGCCGAGGTCGCCCGCCGCATCCACGCCGGCGACACCGAGAGCCCCCTGCTCACGCTCGACCAGTCCATCGAGATCATGGAGATCATGGACGAGGTCCGGTCGCAGATCGGCGTCGCCTTCCCGAACGAGCGCTAGGGACGATGCGCCGGTCCCGTCCGGCGAGCATGCAGCGAGGGCCGCACCCGATCGGGTGCGGCCCTCGCTGCATGCGGTGGGCTTCAGCCGGTGAAGGTGGGGGAGGCGACGACGACCGCGGCCGCGGCCGCGTGGCTCTGAGCCGCAGCGTCCTTGATCGCGCCCTCGATCGCGGCCTCGGCCCCTTCGCCCGCGCCCGAGCCTGACCCGGACCCGGACCCGGACCCGGCGTCGCCGTCCGAGCCGTCACCCATGTCCTCGATGAGCGCGTCGCCGAACGTCAGCGCGAACACCGAGGAGCCGCCCAGGCGCGCGGGATCGGCCAGGCTCGGCGGCGGGGCGTCATCGTCGAGGGCGGACGGGTCGGCGAGCGCGGCGAGCAGGGCCGGGTCGGCCCACAGCGCGTCGAACCCGTAGCCGTAAGCGTCGACGCTCTGGAACCACGACGGGTCGTCGACCAGCCCGTCGCTCACGAGCGTGGCGGACTCGAGCACGGGGCCGTTGAAGAAGAGCACCGCGAGGTCCGCGAAGGTCACGCCGCAGTCGTCGCCCGCACCCGTGACGGTCGCGGTGCTCGCCGCAAGGTCGATGTCCACCGCGATGTCCCCGCACATGTCGCCCGAGACCAGGGAAGGGTCGAGGTCGGCGGCGGTGAGCTCGGGGCCGTCGCCCACGACCACGTCGTCGACGACGAACATCTTCATGGGCAGGTCCTCGCCGTCGAGGCGGCCCATGAGCAGCATGAGGATCGCCGCGTGGATCTCGGTCGAGGGATCGGCCGGTGGCTTCGGGTCCGCGGACGGGGACGGCGTGGCGGAGGGCTCCGGCGTCGCGGAGGGCGTCACCGACGGCTCGGGTGAGGCCGAGGGGGTGACGGAGGGGGACGGCGTCACGGACGGCGAGGGGGTGACCGAGGGTGACGGGGTCACCGACGGCGACGTCGTGGCCGACGGGGTCGCCGACGGGCTCGGCACGGCCTGGGCCGTGGTGGCGGTGACCGCGCCCACGAGGGCGACGGTGGCGACCGCGGAGGCCGCGGTCAGGACGGTGCGTGCGTGCACGGGGTTCCCCTCAGGATCATGGATGGCCGGGCCTCATCGGCGCTGACGCGACTCCGGGTGCCGAGACTCTAGAGCTCTGCACCGCGTGCCGCAATGAGGCGAAGGTCACGTGCCGCCCCGCCCTCGCCACGCGCGGCGAGGCGACGTCCCACCCTCCCGGTAGATTCGACCCATGGTGTTCCCTGGCTTCTGGGTGGTGTTCGAGGGGGCCGACGGCGTGGGCAAGACCACGCAGGTCGACCTTCTCGCGGCGTACCTGCGCTCGGCCGCGGGCGGGGCGCGCGAGGTGATCGTCACCCGCGAGCCCGGCGGCACCCCGCTGGGCGTCGAGCTGCGCCAGGCGATCATGCACGGCGACCACGTCGCCCCGCGCGCGGAGGCGCTGCTCTACGCGGCGGACCGCGCCCACCACATCGCCACCAAGGTGCGCCCCGCCCTCGCTCAGGGCGCCGTGGTGCTCCAGGACCGCTACCTCGACTCGTCGGTGGTCTACCAGGGCGGTGCGCGCGGCCTCGGCGACGAGGTGGAGCGCATCTCGATGTGGGCCACCGAGGACCTGCTGCCCGACCTCACCGTGGTGCTCGACATGGAGCCCGACCCTGCGCGGATGAGCCGCGACCTCGACCGCGTCGAGCGCGAGACCATCGCCAAGGCCGCTCAGATGCGCGAGGGCTTCCTCGCGCGCGCTGCCCTCGCCCCCGAGCGCTACGCCGTGGTCGACGCCGCACGGCCGCGCGAGGCGGTCCATGTGGACGTGCTCGATGCCGTGCTGCGCATCGTCGCCGCGAAGGCGGCCCGCGAGGCCGATGCCGCGGCGGGGCCCGCGCACGAGGCCCCCCGCATCGAGCCGTGGGGGACGCCGTGACCGTCTGGGAGCAGGTGGTCGGCCAGCACCACGCGATCGGCCCGCTCCGCGCGGCGATCGACGACCCAGGCTCGATGACGCACGCGTGGCTGATCACCGGGCCGCCGGGCTCCGGGCGGTCGTACGCGGCGCGCGCCTTCGCGGCCGCGCTCCAGTGCGAGCGCGGCGGCTGCGGCGAGTGCCGCGAGTGCACCACCGCGCTGTCGGGCACGCACGCCGACGTCACGCTCGTCGCCACGGAGAAGGTCACCATCGCGATCGACGAGGTCCGCGACCTCATCGGCCTCGCCGCCACCGCGCCCAGCCGGGGCCGCTGGCGCGTCATCGTGGTCGAGGACGCGGACCGCATGACCGAGCGCACCTCGAACGTGCTGCTCAAGTCCATCGAGGAGCCGCCCGCCCGCACCGTCTGGGTGCTGTGCGCGCCCAGCCCTCAGGACGTGGCGGTCACCATCCGCAGCCGCTGCCGCATCGTCGGCCTGCGGACCCCCGACCCGGAGGACGTCGCACGCCTGCTCACCGCACGCGACGGCACCGAGCCGGGCCTCGCGCTCGAGTGCGCCCGCGCCGCGCAGAGCCACATCGGCGTCGCGCGGCGCCTCGCCCGCGACCCCGACGCCCGCGCGCGCCGCGACCAGGTGCTCGCGCTCGCCACCGACATCCGCGGCGTGGGCGACGCGATCTTCGCGGCCGCCGACCTGGTGGAGGTCGCCGACGCCGATGCGAAGGCCGCCACCGAGGAGCGCGACGCCGAGGAGAAGGCGCAGCTCATGGCCACGCTGGGCATGGAGGAGGGTGGCCGGGTCCCGCCCGCGCTGCGCGCCCAGCTGCGCCAGCTCGAGGAGAACCAGAAGCGCCGCGCCACGCGCCACAAGCGCGACGTCCTCGACCGCGCCATCACGGACCTCATGTCGCTGTACCGCGACGTCGTGATCGCGCAGACCGGCGCGGGCGTCGCGATGGTCAACACCGCGCACGAGGGGCATGTGCGCGACCTCGCGTCGCGCACCACGCTCGCGGACACGCTGCGCTGCCTGGACGCGCTCGGCACCGCCCGCGAGCGCCTGGCCGGCAACGTCGCGCCGCTGCTCGCCGTCGAGGCGATGGCGCTCGATCTTCGGCCGCGCACCGCCGCGCGTCGCTAGGGTGGCGCCATGAGTCGCCGTCTCGCCGCCGTCGCCGCCCTCCTCGTCGCATCGTCCCTGCTGACGGCCTGCACGCCCAAGGACCAGGTCGCGCCCGACAACCCGTCCGTCACCGCGTCCGCCTCCAACGCGCCCGCGGTGACAGCGCCGACGAGCGGCGAGGACGCGGCCGTCTACTCCCAGACGGTGAGCTGGAGCACCTGCGGCGACCTCGAGTGCGCGACCCTGCAGGTCCCGCTCGACTGGACCGACCCGTCGGGCGACACCATCGACCTCGCGATCAACCGCCACCCCGCGACCGATCAGGCCAAGCGCATCGGCAGCCTGCTCATCAACCCCGGCGGCCCGGGCGGCAGCGGGCTGGACCTCACCGAGTCGTTCGTCTCGATGGCGGGCAAGGACGTGCTCAAGGCGTACGACGTGGTCGGCTTCGACCCGCGCGGCGTGGGCAAGTCGACGCCGCTCAAGTGCGGCGACACCGCCGAGATCGACGCGTACTACCTCACCGATCTCACGCTCGACACGCAGAAGCAGATCGACGCCGCGCGCGAGACCAACACGCTGTTCGCGGAGCGCTGCAAGGAGCTGTCGGGGGCGCTGGTCGAGAACGTCGACACCACGTCCGCCGCGCGCGACATGGACGTCATCCGTGCCGTGCTCGGCGACGATCAGCTCCACTACCTGGGCTTCTCCTACGGCACCCAGCTGGGAGCCACCTATGCGGAGCTGTACCCGCAGAACGTGGGCCGGATGGTGCTCGACGGCGCCGTGGACTTCACCCTCCCCGTCGAGGACCAGGCCGTGGGCCAGGCGCAGGGCTTCGAGGGTGCGCTCATGAACTTCATCGCGTGGTGCGAGAAGCAGGACGGCTGCCCGCTCGCGTCCGACCCGGAGCAGGCGCGCCGACAGATCCAGGACATCGCGCTCCACGCGCGCGACACCGGGTACCAGGCGACCGCCGGCGTCGAGGTGAACGGCAACCTCATGGTCTACGGCATGGTCGTGACGATGTACGACGAGAACTCCTGGCAGTACCTCGAGCTGGGCCTCAAGGAGGTGCTGACCCAGGGCACGGCCAGCATCTTCTACCAGCTGGCGGGGTTCTACCTGGACAAGGACCCGAGCACGGGCGACTACCTGTCGAACTCGCAGTGGGCGTTCACGGCGATCGGCTGCCTCGACGCCGGCAAGACCCCGGAGCTCACGGTCGACTCGCTCGACGCGTTCCGCACCAAGCTGGAGAAGGCGTCGCCGACGTTCGGCTGGTGGTTCGCGTCGTCGGTGGGCTGCGACGGCTGGCCGTGGCGGGCCAAGGATCCCGTCACGTCGCTCGAGGCGGCGGACGGCGCCGCACCCATCCTGGTCGTCGGCACCACCGACGATCCCGCGACGCCGTACGCGTGGGCGGAGTCGCTGTCGCAGCAGCTCGCGAGCTCGACGCTGCTGACCTACCAGGGGGAGGGGCACACCGCGTACGGCCGCTCGAACTCCTGCATCCTCGACGCCGTCGACGGCTACCTCGTGGACGGGACGATGCCGGTTTCAGGAAAGCGCTGCTGAGGCGCTATCATTCATAGCCGTGCCCCCTTGGGGGTGCGCTCGGTGTCCCGCAAGGGGCATCCGCCGCCTTAGCTCAGTCGGCAGAGCGATTCACTCGTAATGAATAGGTCGTGGGTTCGATTCCCACAGGCGGCTCCATCGAGGAGGCCCCGGTCCGTGAGGATCGGGGCCTTTCGCGTTGCCGGCGCGCTGGGTTCGCCGACCGCCGCGCGCTGGAAGGTGCTCAGTGCCCGTTTCTCGCGACTTCGGGCACTGAGCACCTACCAGGAAGCAGGCGGCGCGGCGCCGAGCGGCGGCGGACGATGCGCCGCGCCGCCCGGCCGTCAGTCGACCACGAGCAGCGCCCGCATCCCCGCGGCATAGTGCCCCTCGATGTTGCAGACCAGCTCGTAGCGCCCCGGGGCCAGGTCGAGCGTGACCCAGCCGCTCGCACCGGGCGCGATGCCGTCGCCGGCGCCCGCCGCATCGGTCGCGGAGGCCTCGCCCAGGCTGTCCGACTCGTCGACGGTCCCCTCGGCGGAGACCGAGCGCTGGCCGACGGACGCCCCGTCCGCCAGCGGCAGCACCACGAGCTCGTGGTCCACCGTGCCCTCGTTGACGAGGCGCAGCGTCACCGTCCCGGCGTCGACATGCGTGGTCGAGGAGCGCAGCATCATGCGGCCGCCCATCATCCCGCGGCCCCCCATGTCCATCGCGTACACGTCGACCACCGTGCCGGGCGGCGCATCGTCCGCGATGCGTGCCGCGCTGCCGCCGGAGGTGACGCGCGCATCGTGCATCGACAGGGGCGAGGCGGGCCCGCCCCCGAGCGCCCACGCGAACGACACGACGAGCGCCGCCACCGCGGCGACGAGCGCCGCGACCGTCCAGCCCCGCTCCCGCGCAGTCATCGCTGCTCACCTCCGGGCTCGCGCAGCGCGTCGCGCGAGGCTCGATACGTGTCGACGTCGATCTCGCCGTGCGCGAGCCGACGGTCGAGGATCTCGAGCGCGGTCTCGCGCGACGCCGGCGGTGCCGCCGCGGGCGCCTGAGGCCGGCCGTCGCCCGACGCGAGCCGGACCACCAGCCACACGATCAGCGCGATCAGCGCGATCCAGAACAGGCCCATCCCGAGCCATCCGATGCCGGTCATCCCGGCGCCGTACCCACCCATCATGATCGTTCTCCTTCCGCGGGTTCCTGCCTCCAGCCTGCGACGGCGGTGTGAAGGCAGGACCCGCGAAAGTGTGAAGAGATCATGAAGCGCGCGGGCTGCGCAGTGCTCAGGTGAGCTTCATCGTGGTGACGCAGGTGACGTCGTCCGAGTGGGACGTCGAGATCCCCTGCGTCGCGGACAGCCCGTCGTGCTCGACCGTCACCGTCGCGTCGATGTCGCGCGGCAGCCACAGGCCCACGAACCCGTTGTCGAACGTGGTGCGGGTCTCGTCGACCAGCGTCTCGCCGGTCGCGTCGTCGGTGACGGTCACGTGCACGTCCTCGCCCTGCAGCTCGCCGGTGCACGTGGTGAGGGAGTGGTAGTAGCAGTCGTGGGTGTCGTTCTCGTAGGGCGCGAACGACACGTAGAACGCGTCGTCGGGCATCGGCAGCGACACCTGGGTCTCGTCGGTGGTGGTGAGCAGCAGCTCGTCCGGCCGGATCGACGCGGTGAGCTCGACGGAGCGGTCCGCGAGCGGCGTCGCGTCGAGCGTGTCGATGATCTGTCGGGCGTCCATGCCGTCCAGCCCGGCCTGGGCCAGGACGGCGTCGGTGGACGATGCGGCGGTGGCCGCGGCGGTCGGGTCGCCTTCCGCGGTGCCGGGGGAGCACGCGGCGAGCGCGAGCGCCGAGCCGAGCGTCAGGGCCGCCACGGCGAGCCGTGCGGGGGTGCGGGGCAGGGTGCGGTGAGACATGAGGATCCTTCGGGTGAACGTGAGGGGGCGCACGGCATCGGCGGCGCGCCGGTGGCCGCGGAGGGGTGGGCTGCTGCCCGACCCCTGGTGTCCTCACGTCCGGCTGATCCCGAGGAGGCGCAGGTCGGGGGTGCGCGGCATCCATAGGGGCGTCGCGGCGGGGGCCTCGCGCCGGTGGTGCGCCACGGACGCGCGCGCCCGCGGCCGGATCCGCGGCGTCGCGACCATCACGAGGAGCATGGCCGCGGTCGCGCACGCGACCATCGCGCCGACGCCCGCGGCGCCGCAGCCGTCGCACGAGGCGCCTGGGTGCGTCGGGTGCGCATCGACTCCGGCGCTCATGGTCGCAGGGGAGGCGACGGCCGCGGGCAGCCCCGGCATCGTCGGGTGCGCCGCCGCGCCGTGGTGGACCGCCGCCCCCGCGACCGCGAGCACGGCGAGCACCACGCCGAGCACCGGGGAGCGCGCCCACACCGGACGGCGCGGACGTCGGCGTCGCGCGTGCATGCGTGTCATCGAGCGCCAGCCTAGGTGGCCGCGGCCCGGCGGCGCCCGGGGCGTGTGGCCCGCGATGTTATCGACACTGATGTTGATAAGATGCCGACGCCACTGTCGATAAATCCCCGGAGGGACCCCATGCAGAGACTGTTCACCGCCGCCTTCGCCTACGCGATCGCCGGCCTCGCCTCGGGCCTGTACTACCGCGAGCTCACCGTCGCGCACGACTTCGAGAACGGGCAGACCATGCTCAGCGGCGTGCACACGCACCTCCTCGCGCTCGGCACGCTCGTGCTGCTCATCGTGCTCATGCTCGAGAAGGTCTTCCGCCTGTCCGACAGCCGCCTGTACGGCTGGTTCTTCTGGACCTACAACATCGCGCTCGTGGTCACCGCCGCGATGATGACCTGGCACGGCACGCTCACCGTCCTCGGCAAGGAGTCGACCCCGATGATCGCCGGCATGGCGGGCCTGGGGCACATGACGATGACGGCGGCGTTCGTGCTCCTGTTCCTCGCGCTCGGCAAGGCGCTCGCGCGTGATCGCGTCGCGGGTGCCGCGGTGCCCGCGGCCTGACGCCTCACCCCCCGGTCGCGCTCGCGGCCGGGGGATCCGGGGGTGCCGGGAGCGGCCGGAACGGGATGCTCGACGCGAGGGCCGCGAGGATCATGAGGGTGCCCACCAGGATCGCCGTCCACAGGCCCCGCGGCGTGTTCAGCGCGAGCAGGTAGCCGCCGACGGTCGGCACGGTCGCCACGATGCCGGCGGTGAAGGCGACGGCGAGCACGCCGGACACGATGCGCGCCCACCTCGGACCGGTGGTGCCGAGCGCGAATCCCCCGAGCACCGCGAGCATCGGCACGCCGATGGCGCCGCCGCCGAGCCCGTTCTGGAAGAGCGCCGCGAGCTGGCCCGGGAGCGACATGGTGAAGACCGCGAACGTGAACGGCGCGAGCGCGAACCAGCGCAGCCGCGCCGTGCGTCCGGCGCGCCGCCGCGCCTCGGCCCACCCGAGAAGGGCGCCGGCCGTGCCGCCCGAGGCGAGGATCGCGTAGAACGTCCCCGCCCAGGTCACGTCGTGATCCGTGCCGATCTGCCACATGTAGGAGCGCAGGGACGCGGCCCACGCGACGCCGGCGATGGTGCCGACCGTCGCGAGCCGCCAGGTCGATGCGGCGCCGGAGTATCCGTTCATTCGGGGCTCGGATCTGGATGCGGGGTCGGTAATCCCGGGCCCGACCGCCGATAAGGAGATCTTCCGGCCGACGACGCCCGGGTGCAAGCGCCGGCGGCCCGCCGCCCCCTGACCGCGCCCCACACGAGCGTCGGAGCAACGCCGCCATCCGATGCAACTCGCGTCGCGAACACCGACGTGGACGCCGAGAGGTGCAGATTTCGTGTGGAGCGCGGCCGGGGGGCCGACGCGCAACCCACGCCCCGCATCGTCCCCACCCCTTGCGCCCCGCGCCCACCCGGGCGACACTGAACGATGTATCGCTCACCATCGTCGAGAATGCCAGGAGGGCATCATGGGCGGCTTCAAGGACACCAACCCCGTCGACGCGATGTGGGACGCCATGGACCAGCTGAGGTCGGGCTTCGAGAAGCGCGTGGGCTCCCGGATGGGCCGCGGCGACGTCCGCACCGCGATCCTCGCGCTGCTCGACGAGGGGCCGATGCACGGCTACCAGATCATCCGCGAGATCGAGGCGCGCACGGGCGGCCGATGGAGGCCCAGCGCGGGCTCGGTCTACCCGACCCTGCAGCTGCTCGCCGACGAGGGTCTCGTCTCCGCGGAGATCACGGACGACCGCAAGGTCTACGCGCTCACCGACGAGGGCCGCTTCGACGCGGCCGAGGCCGCGAAGGACGCCCCGTGGGCGCCGACGTCGACCGCCGAGGCCGGCCACATCGGCCCGGTCCCGCGCGCCGGCTTCGAGCTCGCGCAGGCCGCGGCGCAGGTCGCGCGTGCGGGCACCCCCGAGCAGCAGAAGGAGGCCGCCGAGGCCCTCGACACGGCGCGACGTAAGATCTACTCGATCCTCGCGCAAGCCTGACGGACCTCCGCCGAACCGTCGGGAACTAGGAGATTCGATGCCCGACGTCACGTCCGGACGCGCCCGCTACCGACGCATCCTGCGCTTCGCCGCGCGCCACCTCGTCGTGACGTGGTGGTACGAGCTCTTCATCCCGCGCCTCGGCTTCCGCCGCGTCACCGAGCGCACGCGCGCCGCGCGCATGCACACGTTCGCTCGCCGCTTCCGCATCCTCGCGGTCGAGCTCGGCGGCCTCATGATCAAGCTGGGCCAGTTCATGTCGACGCGCCTCGACGTCCTGCCGCCCGAGATCACCAAGGAGCTCGAGGACCTCCAGGACGAGGTCCCCGCCGTGCCCTTCGAGCAGATCCGCGCGCTCGCGGAAGCGGAGCTGGGCGTCCCGCTCGCGCAGGTCTACGCGGCCTTCGACGAGGTCCCGGTCGCCGCCGCCTCGCTGGGCCAGGCGCATCGTGCGCTGCTCGCGCCGGACGATGCGCGCGACGTCGGCTTCGACGCGGTCGTCGTCAAGGTGCAGCGCCCAGGCATCGCGCACATCGTCGAGGTCGACCTCGCGGCCCTCCGCCGCATCGCCGTGTGGCTCGCCCGCCTGCGCGTCGTGTCCCACCGGGTCGACATGCCCGCGCTCATCGAGGAGTTCGCGGAGGCCAGCCTCGAGGAGATCGACTACCTCCACGAGGCCGCGAACGCCGAGCGCTTCGCCGCATCGTTCGCGGACGATGCGCGCGTCCGGGTCCCCGCGGTCGTGTGGGAGCGCGCCACGCGCCGGGTCCTCACCCTCGAGGACGTCACCGCGATCAAGATCACCGACGTCGACGCCATCCGCGCGGCCGGCATCGCGCCCGGCGAGGTCGCGAAGGTGTTCGCCGAGGTGATGCTCGACCAGCTGTTCCGGCACAGCTTCTTCCACGCCGACCCGCACCCCGGCAACCTGTTCGTCGCCCCGGGCGAGGACGGTGGGCCGTGGCGGCTCACGTTCGTCGACTTCGGGATGATGGGCACCGTCCCCGATCGCCTCCGCGTCGCGCTGCGTGCCGTGGTGATCGCCGCGGCGTCGCGCGACGGCCGCGGAATGGTGCGCGCGATGCACGATGCGGGGGTCCTGCTCCCGTACGCCGACACCGACGAGCTCGAACGCGTGATGACGCAGCTGTTCGCCCGCTTCGGGGGGATGGGCTTCGCGCAGCTGCGCGAGGTGGACCCGCGGGAGTTCCGCGACTTCGCGCTCGAGTTCAGCGACGTCATGCTCACGCTGCCGTTCCAGCTGCCCGAGAACTTCCTCCTCATCATCCGGGCGGTGTCGCTCACGTCGGGGCTGTGCAGCTCGCTCGACCCGCGCTACAACATCTGGGACTCGGTGGAGCCGTACGCGCAGCAGCTGCTCAAGGACGAGGGGTCGAACGTGGTCCGGCACGCCGCGCGCGACGTCGTGGACCTCGCCGGCATCGCGTGGCGTCTGCCCAAGCGCCTCGACGCCGTGCTCGGCAAGGTGGAGAACGGGAGCGTCGCGGTCACCGTGCCGCAGCTCGAGAGCGTTATCTCGCGTGTCGAGGCGACCGCACGCCGGCTCGTGTCGGCTCTGATCTTCTGCGCGATGCTCGTCGCGGGGGCCCGGCTCCATGCGGACGATGCGGGCAGCGGCATCGCGCTCATGCTCGGATCCCTGCTGCCGCTCGCGCACGTGGTGTTCGCGCGCCGGGGCGGGCGCTGAGGCTTGCGCCGACCGCAGGCCGGTCAGCCCGTGAAGATGTCGATCACGAGCCGCTTCGGGTCCGTCAGCCACGTCACCTTGTAGGGGCGGGCCTTGTCCAGCCCGATCCCCACGTGCGTGATGCCCTCGAACGCGCCCACGATGCGCGCCTCCTGGATCGCGGGGAAGGCGCCGGTGAGGATCTGCCGCGGGCCCTTGTAGGGGGCGTGGTCGATCCGGCTGCCGTCGAACCATGCCCCGAACGCGACGTCGAGGGATGCGCCGCCCTGGAGGTCGGGCGAGAAGTCCTCGCCGCTGCCGTCCCCGGGGAAGGTGCTCGCCGCGATGGGGGTCACGGACCAGCCGGGCATGCTCCCGGGGCCGGTGAGCTCGAAGACCCAGCGGTCGTAGCAGTCGTGCGTGCCGACGCGCATGGTCACCCCCCACAGCGCCTCGCCGGGGGCGGTGCGGAGCTGGCTCGACCAGTCGGCCGAGGAGGTGGAGGCGTCCGCGGTGCCGAAGCCCTCGCATGCGGAGGCGCCGCCGGACGATGCGGTGGTGGCCGGGGTGGGGGTCGCGGTCGGTGAGGGCGCTGGGGTGGGGGAAGCGGACGCCACCGCCGAGGGCGTCCGGCTCTCGACGGGTCCGGGGGTCGACGAACACCCGGTGAGCAGGGCCGCGGTCACGATCACCGCGGCGGACCACCGCCAGCCTGCACGCATGCCTCGACGCTACGCCGGGTGCCCGAGGAGCGCCCGGCGAAAGAATGTCGAGCAATTTCGGCGGCTCCAGGCGATGCCGGCGGCAGCGCACGTGGGCCAACCGGCTCGATACCAGGGGCGATCGCCGCGACACGCCCGAGATCACCACGATTTGACCCTGGCGCACGGGGTGCGTAATGTTTTCACCTGTCGCCGCAAGGAACGCGCCAGGCAGGGACTGAACAAGGCCCCGCAGGAGACGCCCCGGCGACACGATCCGATGGAAGCGGCGGGCATTCGTGCCCCGCACCACACGGTAGGATCACTGGCTGGCTCTCGATGATGAAGCCCTGAATTCAATTCCGAAGCTAAAGCTAAGGATTTGACAGGGTGAAATCGA
>NZ_BBLZ01000009.1 GCF_000971195.1 Demequina soli | reverse complement strand
GGTCAGGCGGGCGCTCTCGCCCGTCGACACCGTCAGCGCTCCGTCACACCCACCCCACGCACCCCACCCACCACAACTGTCATTGGGAATCGCTGAGGGCGGCCCTGGCTAGGGCTCCTGCGGCCGGGGCGAGGATCTCTGTCTTGAGCCCCTGGCGCGGCTCGCGCGGCTCGAGGTTCGACAGCAGCGCCCACACCGGGACGGTGTTCCTCACCTGGTATCCGCGCAGGCGGCTGCGGTCGGAGTTGACCCAGCCCAGCAGGTCGAGCGCGTCCGCGATGGCGTCCCACCGGACCGTCTCCTGGGGCGCCGTGGCGAGGTGCAGCAGAGTCAACGCGGTGGCCTGCTGCATGAAGTCGCGTCCGGGCAGCGGACGGAGACGTTGCACGAGGTGGCGCCACAGGACCAGCGGGTCCTCGTGGCAGGCCTTGCCGGCCTTCGTCAGCAGCACCCGGTCCTTGTACTTGCGCAGCAGGCCCAGGTCGCGCAGCAGGATCCTGAAGGCGTGCAGCTGGTGCGCGTCGTACTCGCGCGAGACCTTCCAGGGCAGGTCGCGCTGCGCGGGCACCACGGCGGCCGCCTCCTTGACCAGGTCCGGCTTGAGGTATCCCGCCGCAGTGAGCGGGAGGCCATCGGCCGCGCGGCCGAGGAACCACAGGACGGGCCCGAGCGCCACCTCAGCCTCCTCGCGGGTGGGCTCGTGCACCGGTCCGGCGCAGGCCCACGCGCGCGTGATGATGTCGTTCCCTCCGGGCCACCCCTTGAGCGACGTCGCGATCTCGACCACCGCCGCATTGATGCCCGCGGCGACCATCGCAGGCTCGACCGCGGACAGCGCGGCGTTGACCTCGGCGACGTCGAACGCGGCCGGATCGTCGATGATCCGGGCCAGGTCCTCCGCGTCGGTGAAGCCGCCGCAGTCCTCGGGCGGCGCTGCACGGCGCCCACCGGTGCACCTGGCGCGCGGCGCATCGTCCGGGGCCGGCACGGCGCTGTCGACGCGTACGGTGAGCTCCCACGAGTCGCCGTAGTCGTACGCGAACCGCACCACGTCGCCGGCGTCCTGCAGCACCTGGTCGAGCCGGGTGGACGATGCGGGGGTCCCGTCCTCCCCGTCCTCCGCCTCCCAGTCGCACAGGAAGACGTGGGTGCCGGCGTCGAAGGGGCCGCCGCCGAGTCCGAACCGCCAGAGGTGCGTGCCCGCCCAGCCGAAGAGGTCGATCAGGACGTCCGCGAACTGCGCGAGCGGCATGTCCGAGACCACCTCGGCGCGGCGCCAGATGCGCGGATGCGAGCGGCCGAGGTCGACCGTGACGGTGAGCAGCCGCGGCACGTCCAGCAGTGAGCGGCGAAGGTCGGTCGGTGTCGCGCCCCTAGCGGCCGGGTCAGGGCCCAGCATGGACGTCAGCGACCGTGCCAGGTCCGTGAGCTCCTGCAGATCCCGGCCCGCGAGCAGCGCGTCGAACCTGCGTCGGATCTCATTGGGGTCGAGCTCGTCGGATGCCATGGCTCCACGGTAGCGAGATGCCCCGCGCCAGACCGTGCCCCACACGCGACCCGCGTGGGGAGCGCTCTCCGATGCAACTCCCGCGTCATCGCCCGACGAGAGCGGCGCCAACCGCAGAATCCGTGTGGGGGACGGTCGGGAGGGTGCACGCGAGGCACGGTCGGGATGGGAGGCGCAGCCATGTCCGTTTCGCCCGATCCTGGGCACCTGGTCCCGGCCTCAGTTGCATATCAGCAAGTATCGTTAATTCGGTCATAGCGTGAACAAAAGGTACGCTGTGAACGGTAACAGAGGAGGTCCCCATGGCCGAGACGCCGATCCCGAACCCCATCGTGCTCCAGCGCGCCGACCCGTCCGTGCTGCGCCACGAGGGGCAGTACTACTTCACGGGATCGCACCCGCTGTACGACCGCATCGTGCTGCGCCGTGCGGAGCGTCTCGAGGACCTGCAGGCCGCCGCCGAGGTCACCATCTGGACCAAGCACTTCGAGGGTGCGCAGTCGCACCTCATCTGGGCGCCGGAGATCCACCGTGTGAACGGCGCCTGGTACCTCTACTACGCCGCCGCACCCAACTCCGACGTCACCTTCGACGTGGAAGGCGCCGACGACACCTTCAACCACCGCGTCTTCTGCCTCGAGTGCACCGACGACGACCCGATGACGGGCGAGTGGCACGAGAAGGGCCAGGTCGACACCGGCTGGGAGTCGTTCGCGCTGGACGCGACGTCGTTCGTCAAGGACGGCGTCCAGTACCTGGTGTGGGCGCAGCAGGACTTCGCGGTCAAGGGCCACTCGAACCTCTACATCGCGCGCATGTCCAACCCGTGGACGCTCGCGTCCGAGGCGGTCATGCTCACCAAGCCCGAGTTCGACTGGGAGATCGTCACGTTCTGGGTCAACGAGGGCCCGAGCGTGCTCCAGAAGAACGGCAAGCTCTACCTCACGTACAGCGCCTCGGGCACCGGCATCGAGTACGCGATGGGCCTGCTCACCGCCGACGCCGACGCCGACCTTCTGGACCCCGCGAGCTGGACCAAGTCCCCGACGCCCGTGTTCGAGTCCGCCCCGGAGGCCGGCATCTACGGCCCCGGCCACAACAGCTTCACGGAGGACGAGCACGGCAACACCGTGCTCGTCTACCACGCCCGCACCTACACCGAGCTGGTCGGCGACCCCCTGTGGGAGCCGAACCGCCAGGCCCGCGCCCAGGTGCTCCCGTTCGACGCCGACGGCAACCCCGTGTGGGGCACGCCCGTGCCGGACACCCGACCCACCCCGACCTCGACCGAGGTCCTGTCCCCCGAAGGGATGCTCGTATGAGCACCGTTGCTCAGTCCACCGCCGCCGCCAGCGGCTCCCTCCGCGCCTCGCTCAAGCGCGGCGTCTTCTGGAACTACGGCGGCCTGTACTTCTTCTACTTCGCCATCTGGCAGATCTTCTTCACGTTCCACGGCCTGTGGCTCAAGGACAACGGGATGGGTGAGGGCAACATCGGCCTCATCAACACCGTGATGGCGATCACCGCGCTGTGCCTGCAGCCCCTCTACGGCTACCTGCAGGACCGCCTGGGCCTGAAGAAGCACCTGTTCTCCTTCGTGGTGCTGTGCGGCGCGATGGTGGGCCCGTTCTTCGCGTTCGTGATGCCCCCCCTCATGGACTGGAACATGGTCGGCGCCGCGGTCGTCGGCGGCATGTTCATGGCCCTGGTGCTCCTCGCCGGCGTCTCCGTCGTCGAGGCCTACAACGAGCGCGCCTCGCGCGCCAACGGCTTCGAGTACGGCCACGCGCGCCTCTTCGGCTCGATCGCCGGTGGCACCATCAACCTGGTCGGCGGCTGGCTGTGGGCCAACGTCAACCCGGACTCCATCTGGTGGGCCGCGACGTTCTGCGCGCTCGTGCTCGGCACGCTCCTCTACACCGCGAGGGTCCCGCAGCAGGAGGCTCAGGCCGCCGCGAAGGGCGAGTCCTCGTCGACCAAGGTCAGCAAGGACACCGTCAAGCGCCTCTTCCGCGACCGCAGCTTCGTCGGCTTCGTGGTGCTCATGTTCGGCACCGCCGCGCTCTACGACGTGTTCGACCAGCAGTTCTCGATCTACTTCACCGACCACGCGGCCGCGGCCGACCCGACGCGCCTGTTCACCAACGTGGTCGCCATCCAGATCTTCGCCGAGGCGGCCGTCATGCTCGTCGCGCCGTGGTTCGTCAACAAGATCGGCGCGAAGCGCGGCCTGCAGCTCTTCGCCGCGATCCTCATCGTCCGCGTGCTCGGCTCCGCGATGATCACCAACACCGAGGCGCTCATCGCCTGGCGCCTGCTCGCGGCCATCGAGATGCCGCTCATGCTCATCTCCGTGATGAAGTACATCACCAGGATGTTCGACGTGAAGATCTCCGCGACCGCGTACATGCTGGGCTTCGGCGTCGCGAAGTCCATCGGCGTCGCCGCGTTCTCGCTGCCGTTCGGCGCGGCCTACGAGGCCATCGGCTTCCAGAACGCCTACTTCATCATGGCCGGCGTGATCCTCACGGTCACGGTGATCGCGAGCCTGCTCATGCGGTCCGACAAGGGCCGCGAGGACGCCGCGTTCGTCGAGGAGCGCCCCGAGGAGGAGCCGGAGCTCGTCACCGCCTGACGCCGCCTTCCGAGGCACGATGCGACGGCCGCCCGGGCTGGGAACCTACCCAGTCCGGGCGGCCTCGTCGTAGTGTGGACCCGCTGAGGGTCTGAGGGAGGTTCGATGCGCCGCATCGTCGCGCTGTTCACCGTGGTCGCCGCGTTCGCGCTGTCCGCCTGCTCGCCGGCGTCGCAGGAGACGCCCTCGCCCAGCGCATCGTCCCCCGTGGCGGCCTCGAGCCAGCCCGCGGTGACGGCGAGCGCGGAGACGAGCCCGTCCGCGACCGCCGCGCCGGTCGACGACACGCTGTCCTACATCGCGCAGGCGCACGGCACCAAGCTGACCGTGCTGACGGAGCCCGACGGCGCGGAGGCGCTCACCGTCAAGGCGTCCGACGTCCTCACGGTGCCCGACCAGACGCCGCTGGTGTTCCTGGTCAAGCAGATCCAGGGGTCGTGGCTCGAGCTGTACCTGCCGGTGCGGCCCAACGGGTCCACGGGGTGGGTCAAGGCGGACCAGGTCACGCTCAGCGCGACCCACATGAAGGTCGAGGTCAACCTCGCCGACTTCGAGCTCACCGTGTGGGACGGGACGGACAAGGTGTTCTCCACGCCGATCGGGCTGGGGCGCCAGCAGCTGCCCACCCCTGGCGGCGTCTACTACATCCGCGAGCTGCTGCAGCCGCCTGACCCGAACGGCGTCTACGGGCCGTACGCGTACGGGCTGTCGGGCTACTCGCCCGTGCTCGACGAGTTCGCGGGCGGCGACGCGGTCATCGGCATCCACGGCACGGACGACCCGTCCTCGATCGGCAAGGCCGTCTCGCACGGTTGCATCCGCCTGCCCAACGACGCGATCACGACGATGGTCACGGAGATCGGGCTGCCGCTCGGCACGCCGGTGTTCATCGACGCGGAGTAGGGGTCGGTGCCGAGTTCGGCGACTTCGAGATTCCACCCTGCAGACTCGGCAGCTCTCCGGGGTGGATGCTCAACGTTGATGCATGGCGGCGTGGCCGGCCGGCGCCGCGTTCAGCAACTTTGAGCTTCCGCCCCGCAGACTTGGCAGCTCTCCGGGGTGGATCCTCAAAGTTCCGGGGAGCACGCCTCCCCCCAGACACGAAAGCGCCCGGCGGGCCCGCGGCGTGCTGAGGAAACGCCGCGGGCCCTACCGGGCCGTACTCCGGGGATCAGCCGGTGTACGTCGCCACACCGACCACCGCAGTGGCGGGGGGCGCGTCGAGGACGCTCACGATCTCCTTCGGCGGAGCCGAGTTGCACACCGGCGTGGCCGGCGGGTAGGAGACCTGGAACGTCTTGCTCGGGTTGACCTCGATGGTGACGGTCGTGCCGGGCTCGCGGGTCCAGCCGTAGTTGGCGTCGCCCACGGCGACCCACTCGTCCTTGCCCTTGTTGTACTTGTAGCCGGGCCAGTTGTTCGCCACGCCGTTGGCGTCGACGCTCGCTCCGGGCCACAGGACCTTGCCGCGGCCGATCGGCACCGTGGTCGACCAGTTCTTCGACGGGTCGGTCGGGTGGACGAAGGTGATCGTCGCGGTGCCGTCGTCGGTGGACTGGTTGTCGGGGTCGTTGAGCTGGATGTCGTAGCCCAGGTACGGGGCGTCGGCGGTGCAGATCTGGCCCACGATCGTGCCGTTGAGGTTCGGCGGGGTCGGCGTCACGGGGGAGCAGCCCTCGGTCAGCTGAGCCTCGATCGTGTAGTCGATCGTCATCGTCGTCTCACCACCGGTGAAGGCGTGACCCTCGTCGGCGACGAACGTCGCGGTGTACTCGCCGGGCGCCGTCTCGAGGGTGCCCTCGAGGGTGGCGTTGACGGTGCCCTCGGTGTCGACCCCGACCGTGCCCGCGGCGTCGCACGTCGGCGGCGTCGTGACGAGCGCGGCGGTGGAGTCCTCGCACGGGGTCATCGCGACCTCGACCGTGCGGGTCATGGGCTCCGGCGGGGTGGTCGTCGGGATCCAGCGGACCTCGCCGTCGACGATCTCGAGCGCGTACGTGGTCTCGGTCTGCGTGCCCGTCTGCTCGTACGACGTCACGCCGCACGGGGCCTCGCCCTGCCACTCGATGTCCGAGAACTTGGGCGGCATGAGGCAGATCCCCTCAACCTCCTGGAGACCCTCGGGCACCTCCTCCTGCGTACCCGGCAGGTTGGTGCAGACGTCCACGGGCGGCGTGCAGTACTCGGCGAGCTGGTTCTCATCCATCGGGATCTCGCGGGTCTCGGTGGTGGTCGAGGTGTGCTCGACCCAGGTGCCGGTCTCGTAGTCCCACGTGTACGTCGTGTCGGTCCGCTCGCGCGTCTCTGTGATCGACTCCGACTCGCACACGTAGTCCTGGACGGACCACTCGGTGTAGGTGGGCTGCTTCTCGGGCTTCGGCGGCCAGCACTTGCCGTGCTCGTCGCGCGTCATGCCCTCGGGGACGGTGCCCTGGTCGCCCGCGATGTTCTTGCACAGATCGACCACCGGCGGGACGCACTTGCAGCAGTTGCCCTGGTCGTCGACCTTGTAGCCGTCGGGCACGGTCGCCTGGATGCCGTCGATGTTCTTGCAGACGTCCACCACCGGGGGGACGCACTTGCAGCAGTTGCCCTGGTCGTCGACCTTGTAGCCCGCGGGGACCTCGGTCTGGACGCCGTCGATGTTCTTGCAGACGTCCACCGGCGGCTCGGTGCACTGGGCCGCCTTCTCGGCGTCCGTCATGGCCTCGGTCTTGGTCTCGGTCGTGGTGTCGCTCGACGACTTCCACGACCACGAGGCCTCGTCCCACGAGAACGTCGTGGTGGTGACGGACCGCGTGAAGGTGGTCTCCTCGGCGGAGCACGAGTAGTCCGTCGCCTTCCACTCGGTGGGCACGGTCGAGTCCGCCGGCTTGTCGGGCTTGGGCCGCTCGCCGCAGGTGACCGAGCCGCTCCAGTGGTAGTTGGTGCCGCCCACCTGGACCCACGTCACGGCGTACCAGGACCATCCGGGCCAGCCCGCGTTCGACGCGAAGGTGAACGTCTGCGTGCCCGACCACGTGCCGCCGTTGTTGTGGAAGTTCAGGGTCTTCTCGGCGTTGGTCGCGAGGTTCTTGATGGTGACGTTGACGTCGTTGGCCTGGCCCGCGGGGATGTCGGCGGGGTAGGTGACGGTCAGCGCCGCGCAGGTCGGAGCTCCGTACTGCCAGTTCCAGTCGAAGCTGTCGCCCGTGGGGCACGTCTTCGAGCCCGTGTAGGTCTGGCCCTGGCCGGTGTTGGCGTCCGTGACCTCGTCGAGCACGTAGGAGCGACCCTGCGCGTCGTTGAAGTAGGTGCCGACGGTCGCGTTGCCATCGACCGCGATGGGGTTCTTGCCGTCCTTGAGCCGCTCGTCGTCGCCGGGCTTGCCGACGTACTTGCAGACCCACACCTGGTGAACGCCGTCGTTCCCCGGCTGGCCGCCTCCCGTGCTCGCATTGGCCGCGGGCACGAGCCCGATCAGCGCGAGCGCCGCCACCGCGACGGTGACGATGGATTGCCTCAGTCTCATGATGTCCTCCCAGACCTGGGAGGTTGATCCGGCGCCCTCAGCGGCGCCCTTTCCCCCCAGCTCGGCCAATCGTCTGGCCGGCTCCGGAGAGCGTCAACGCAGTGAAGAACGTCACATGAACGCATGTGCCGTGGATATACGGGCGTGAAGGATGTGACAAAAGTGATTGCGTTATCGGCTCAAGTCTGTCCGCATGGCCGCCGATGCGCGCGCACGCGGGCACGGCGTGTCGCTACTCGCGCGGCCCGTCTGAGCAGGGACGATGCGCGAATCCGGCCCGCGCCTCCCTCACCCGAGCGATATCTCAACAGGGGTTGAGATAATATGGTGGCGTGACCGACCGCCTCGCCGTGCTCGCGGCCCTCGCCGACGCGCATCGTCTCGCGCTCGTCGACGCGCTCGCGGACGGCGACCTGGCGCCCGGGGAGCTCGCCGCGCGCACCGGGCTGACGTCGAGCCTGCTCGCGCACCACCTGCGGGTCCTCGAGTCCGCGGGAGTGGTCGAGCGGCGACGCTCCGACGCCGACGGCCGCCGCTCCTACCTCGCGCTCGCGTGGAGCCCCCTGGTCGAGGCGGCGCTCGGGTCGGGCCCGAGGCGCGAGCGCCCCGCCCGCGTCCTGTTCACCTGCACCGCCAACTCCGCCCGCTCCCAGCTGGCGGCCGCGCTGCTGGCCGCGGAGCGCATCGTCCCCGTGGCGTCCGGGGGCACGGCGCCGGCGCCGCGCATCGACCCGCTCGCCCTCGACGAGCTGGAGCGCCGCGGCCTCGCGCCCGCCGCCCTCGCCCCCGCGCCGCTCGAGGAGGTGCGCCGCGACGGCGACCTCGTGGTCGCCGTGTGCGACCTCGCCTACGAGGACTGCGGCGGCGACCTCCACTGGTCCGTCCCCGACCCCGTCCGCGAGGGCACCTCCCGTGCCTTCGCCGCGACCTTCGACGCGCTCGAGCCGCGCGTGCGGCGCCTGGCCGCCACCCTTGCATCGTCCCTATAGAAGGAGAGCCATGTCCGACAAGCCCGCCGTCCTGTTCCTCTGCGTGAAGAACGGAGGCAAGTCCCAGATGGCGCTGGGCCTGTTCGCGCACTACGCGGGCGACCGCGCGACCGCGTGGTCCGGAGGCTCCGAGCCCGGCGAGGCGCTCAGCGCCGGCGCCGTCGCGGCGATGGCCGCCGTGGGGATCGACATCACCCACGAGCACCCCAAGCGCTGGACGGACGCGCAGCTGCAGGAGGCGGACGTCGTCGTCACCATGGGCTGCGGCGACGCGTGCCCCTACGTGCCCGGCACGCGCTACGAGGACTGGGAGATCACCCCCGCCCCCTCCGAGGACCAGCGCGACGAGATCGACGGCCGCGTGCGCGCCCTCATGGAGAGCCTCGGGCTGGAGCCCGGCCCGTCGGTGATCGCGGGCTGACGGGTCAGCCGGTGTAGGCCGGCGTGCCGGGCACCGGCGTCACCGTCTCGTCGAGCACCCCGGACTCACCGGTCTCCGACGGCTCCGGCTCCGGCGTCGCGGTCTCGGTCGGCTCGACCGAGGAGCTGGGCGTCGGGGTGGGCGTAGGTGTCGGTGTGGGTGTCGGAGTCGTGACCGGGCAGGGCTCGTTGGCGTCCGTGCCGGTCCAGGTCATGGTGGTCTCGTTGTCGCCGAAGCTGAAGCCGTCGTTCGCCGTCGCCGTGACGACGAGCGTGTCGCCGTCCGTCGACTCGCTGTACGTGTAGCCCTCGGTGGCGTCCGGGATGGTCCAGTAGGCGTTGTCGGGGCCGCACGGGTCGGTGAACGTCGGCGCGACGGGCGTCACCTCCTGGGTGCAGATCACCTCGCCGCTGAAGGCGTTCGGGAAGTCCTCCTCGGCCTCGCCCTCGCCATAGCGGACGTCGATGTACCAGGTGTAGTTGCCGTCCGGGAGCTGGTCCGCGGGGATCTCGGCGTGGAAGCCGCGCAGGTCGCCGTCCGAGCCGTCGTCGGTGAGGGTGGTGAGGTACTCGCCGTCGATGTAGACGTCGAAGTTCCACGAGTACAGCCACGAGTTGAAGCCGTCCTCGGGGTTGTCGGGTGTGCCGTAGGTGATCGCCAGGTTCATCGGGTTCTGGCAGGACACGTTGATGACGCTGTCCGCCAGCTCCACGCCCGGGTTCAGCGCGGCGTGCGTCGAGACGGCGACGGCCGCGCCACCGCCGATCCCCAGCGCGACGATGGTCGCCAGCGCGAGCGCGCGCAACGGCTTCATGGACGTTCTCCCTCGGCTCGGGGAAGCAGCGCGCCGCCCCGACGGGCGGCACCTCCCTGGGGCTTTTCCCATCCTGCGTCCCATTCGTCACTTCTGCAACAGTTCGCGTGGACTCGGTCGCTAGCGACCCAGGGACGATGCGCGCCTCGCCCGGGGCGGACGTCCCTGGCACCGCGCGGGGAGGCGGGTGGAAGAATGGCGCGCGTGACCACCACGGCGCCGGGCCCCTCGACCACCTCGACCGACCTCGCGGGCGCGCTCGCGCGGGCCATGGACGGCGAGGTCGACGCGACCGTCCGCCGCCGCGCGGAGTACTCGACCGACGCGTCGAACTACCGGATCCCGCCGCAGGTGGTCGCGTACCCGCGCGACGCGGACGACGTCCTCGCGGCCCTCGCCGTCGCGCGCGAGGCGCGCGTCCCCGTGACGATGCGCGGCGGCGGCACCTCTGTCGCGGGCAACGCGATCGGTCCCGGCCTGGTGCTCGACACCTCCCGCCACATGACCCGGATCCTCGACGTCGACGTGGAGGCGCGCACCGCCCGCGTCCAGCCCGGCGTGGTGCTGTCCACGCTCCAGACGCGCGTGGCCGGCGCCGGGCTGCGCTTCGGCCCCGACCCGTCGACCTCCACGCGCGCCACGCTCGGCGGCATGATCGGCAACAACGCGTGCGGCCCGCACGCGGTCGCGTTCGGCCGCACCGCGGACAACGTGCTCGCGCTCGACGCGGTCGACGGGCTGGGGCGGCGCTTCGCGGCCGGTCCCCGCGGGGTGGCGGCGATCCCGGGCCTCGAGGAGCTGGTCCAGGCCCACCTCGCGCTGCTGCGCACCGAGTTCGGCCGCTTCTCGCGCCAGGTGAGCGGCTACTCGCTCGAGCACCTGCTGCCCGAGCTCGGCGGCGACCTCGCCAAGTTCCTCGTCGGCACCGAGGGCACCCTCGCCACGGTGCTGGAGGCCACCGTCCGGCTGGTCGACGTGCCGCCCGTGCGGCTCACCGCCGCGTTCGGCTACGACGACATGCCGTCGGCGGCCGATGCGGTGGTCCCCATGCTCCGCCACTCGCCCCAGGCGGTCGAGGGCCTGGACGCGCGGCTCGTGCGCCGCGTCGCCGACGCCACCGGCCCCGTGCCGGAGCTGCCCGCCGGCGAGGGGTGGCTGTTCGTCGAGGTCGGAGGCGCCACCGAGGCCGAGGCGCGCGCGACCCTGGCCGCGCTCGCGGCGGACTCGGGCACCGCATCGTGGCGCGAGGTCGCCGACCCCCGCGAGGCCGCCCGGCTGTGGGCGATCCGCGCGGACGGCGCGGGCCTCGCGGGCCGCACCTCCACCAACCAGGAGGCGTGGCCCGGCTGGGAGGACGCCGCCGTCCCGCCCGAGCGGCTCGGCGCGTACCTCAGGGACTTCGACGCCCTCATGGACCGCCACGGGGTCGAGGGCCAGCCGTTCGGCCACTTCGGCGACGGCTGCATCCACGTGCGGCTGGGCATCCCGCTGCAGGAGAACGGCCGTCCGCTGCGCGCCTTCATGGAGGACGCCGCGGCGCTGGTCGCCTCGCACGGCGGGTCGCTGTCGGGCGAGCACGGCGACGGGCGCGCCCGCTCCGAGCTGCTGTCCACCATGTACTCCGCCGAGGCCGTCGACCTGTTCAGGGGCGTCAAGCACCTCTTCGACCCCGAGAACCTGCTCAACCCCGGCGTGATCGTGGACCCCGACCCGCTCGACGCGCACCTGCGCCGCCCCGCCGCGCCCCGCACGCCCGGCATCGGCCTCGCGTTCGCGCACGACCACGGCGACATGGCCGAGGCCGTCCACCGCTGCACCGGCGTGGGCAAGTGCCGCGCCGACGCGATCGGCGCCGGCTCGGGCTTCATGTGCCCCAGCTACCAGGCCACGGGCGACGAGAAGGACGTCACGCGCGGCCGCGCCCGGGTGCTTCAGGACGCGATCAACGGCACGCTCATCGGCGGGCTGACCGCCCCCGAGGTGCGCGAGAGCCTCGACCTATGCCTCAGCTGCAAGGCGTGCTCGTCGGACTGCCCGTCCGGCATCGACATGGCCGCCTACAAGTCCGAGGTGCTGTACCGCACGTACAAGGGCAAGGTGCGGCCGGTGACGCACTACTCGATCGGGTGGCTGCCCCGGTGGCTCAAGGTGGTGGGGCTCGCTCCGCAACTGTTCAACATGTTGACTACCCCGCGACCCATCCAGCGCATGGCGGTCTCCCTCGCCGGCATGGACACCCGCCGGCGCCTGCCCGAGTTCAAGAGGCCGTTCCGCCGCTCCGAGGTCGCCCGCTCCCGCCGCGCGAACCCGGACAAGGCCACCCGCCTCGACAACCTCGTGGTCCTCTGGGCCGACTCGTTCACCGACGGGCTCGACCCCGAGATCCCCACCGCGGTGGTCCAGGTGCTCGAAAGCGCGGGCATCGACGTCGTGGTGGTCGCCGGCGACGCCTGCTGCGGCGTCACGTGGATCTCGACCGGGCAGCTCGACGGCGCCCGCAAGCACCTCGAGCACCTGCTCACGGTCCTGGGCCCGTGGGCCGTCAACGGCGTCCCGATCGTCGGGGTCGAGCCGTCGTGCATGGGCGTCCTGCGCGGCGACCTCACCGAGATCCTGCCGGACGACCCGCGCGCCCACGCCGTCGCATCGTCCACCTTCACCCTCGCCGAGGTCCTCACCGGTCGCGCGCCCGTCAAGCCGCGCGACGGCTGGCGCGTGCCGGACCTCGCGGACGTCACCGCCGTGGTGCAGCCGCACTGCCACCAGTACTCGGTGATGGGCTACGCCGCGGACCGCGAGCTGCTCGCGCGCGCCGGCGCCACCGTGACGGAGGCGGCCGGCTGCTGCGGCCTCGCCGGCAACTGGGGCACCGAGAAGGGCCACTTCGACACGTCGGTCGCCGTCGCGGAGAACTCCCTGCTGCCCGCGCTGCGGTCCGCGCCCGAGGGCTCGATCTACCTCGCCGACGGGGTCTCGTGCCGCACCCAGGCGGACGACCTCGCCGACGTCCAGGGCCGCCACCTCGCGCAGCTGCTGCTCAAGCGCCTCGCATGAGCGCGCCGGTGCGGTTCGCGGTGGTCGGCACGGGCTGGCGCACCCGGTTCTTCCTGCGGTTGGCCGCGATGGCGCCCGACCTGCTCGAGCCGGTCGCGATCGTGGGACGCACGCCGTCGCGCGCGCACGATGCGCTCGTCGAGGCCCGCCGCGACGCCGCCCCCTTCACCGCGCACCTGAGCGACCACCTGCCGGTCGCGGGGCTCGAGCAGGCGCTCGCGCTGCGCCCGGACTTCGTCATCGTGGCGGTGCCGTGGGAGGCGTCGCCCGGGGTCATCCGCTCCGTGGTGGAGGCCGGCGTGCCCGTGCTCGCCGAGACCCCGCCCGCGCCGGACCTCGACGGGCTGCGCGCGCTGTGGGCCGATGTCGGGTCCTCCGGCCTGGTCCAGGTCGCGGAGCAGTACACGCGCATGCCCGGCCACGCCGCCCGCCTCGAGGTGATCCGCCGCGGCGCCATCGGGGCGCCGCACACGGTCGAGCTGTCCTCGACGCACCTCTATCACGCGGTCTCCCTCATCCGGACGATGCTCGGGTCGGGCTCCGCGGTCACCGGCGCCGGCACGCGGGTCACGGCGCGCACGTTCACCGCGCCGATGGTGGACCCGCTCACGCCCGCCGGCTGGGTCGGGACGCCGGGCACGGTCCCGGAGCCGGAGCCGCGCACCACCACGATCGCGACGCTCGACCTGGGCGACGGCCGGCTCGGCCTGTACGACTTCGTCGACAACCAATGGTGGAACCCGTACCTGCACCGACGCATCGTGATCCGCGGCTCGCACGGCGAGATCGCCGACGACTCCGTGCTCCGCATCACCCCCGACGGGCCCATCGAGTCGCGCCTCGAGCACCGCCGCACGGGCGTGGACCTCAGCCTCGAGGGCAACGCGCTGTGGCACACGTCGTTCGAGGGCTCCGTGGTCTACCGCAACGCCTGGCACGGCTCACGCATGTCGGAGGACGACCTCGCGGTCGCCCAGATCCTGTGGGACACGGGGCTGTGGGCGCGCGGCGAGGCGCCCGAGCCGTATCCGCTGGCCGAGGGGCTGTGGGATCACGCGCTGTCGCTGGCGATCCTCGAGTCGGCGCGCACCGGGGCGGATGTGGTCGTGGGCGACGAGCCCTGGGGCTGAGGCGGGGTCGGGGCGCGGGGCGCGCCAGCGCCGGTGTCCAGCAACTTTGAGATCCAGCTCGTGAAACCGGCGACGTTTCATCGGTGGGGATCAAAGTTGCTGCGGGGCCCGCGCCGCGCCGGACCGCCCATCGCCGGCGTCCAGCAACTTTGAGACTCCACCCTGCAGAGCCCGACAGTTGTCGGGGCGGGATCTCAAAGTTCGCGAACCGCATCGCTCGCCGCGTCGCGAACCGCGTCGCGAGGCCCGCCCCGACACCCACCCCCGGTAGGGTGCCGTCCGTGATTCGCTGGGGGAAGTCCATCGCGCTGCTGGCCGCCGTGGCGGCGCCCGTCGTCGCACTCGTAGGCATCCCGCTCTACGTCCACCCCGCCCACGACGAGCCCCGTGCCGTCGATGCCGTCTACGTGATCGGCCCGCCGACGGACACCCGCATGGCGCTCGCCGAGGCCATGATCGAGCAGGGCCTGAGCGACACCCTCGTCGTCTCCCTCAGCGACGACCCCGACGAGCGCGCCGAGATGACGCGGGCCGCGGAGCTCTGCGACCGACCCCAGGCGTACGCGGTCTACTGCAGCCAGCCCGAGCCCTTCACCACGCGCGGAGAGGCCCGCTGGATGCGCGAGCTCATCGACCAGCACGGCTGGCAATCGGTGGGCGTCATCACCACCACTCCCCATCTGACCCGCACCCGGGTCATCATGGGCAGGTGCTGGGACGGGGACATCGCCTACATCTCCTCGGGCGAGCACCTCGCGCCCTGGTACTGGGCGTACCACTACGCGTATCAGACGGGAGCGTTCGTGAAGGTCGCGCTGGAAGGCAAGACGTGTTGAGCACGATGCGCCGGGCGGCGACGCTCGCCGTGGCGGTCGCGGTGGGGGCGGCCTTGAGCGGGTGCTCGAGCCCGCCCACCGACCCCGAGCAGCTCGCGACGCAGATGTTCGAGCTCACCAACGAGCAGCGTGTCGACCAGGGCCTCAAGCCCGTCGAGTGGAGCGAGTGCCTCGCGAAGAAGGCGAAGGAGCGCGCCGAGCCGTTCGTGAACGACGCGGACCTCGAGCACGCCCTCCTGGTGTCCACGTGCCACGAGGGCGCCAAGGCGGGGGAGAACCTGTCGCGCACCGACGAGTCCGCCGCGCAGGTGGTCGACCTCTGGATGAACTCCGCCGGGCACCGCGCCAACATCCTCGACCCCGAGTTCACGATCGGCGCGATCGCGTGCGTGGCGGCGGATCCGCAGGCCGACGGCGGCGACTCCGGGGTCCGCGCGTGCTCGCTCCTGTACGAGGGGCCCGCCCAGTAGCGCGTGCGTGGAGCGCTCTCGCGCACGAATCCTGCACCACCCAAACGCCTCATAAGGAAAAACGGCGACAAACCGGACGCCCGCTGTTACAGTCGAACAGGCGACGCGGGTCAGGGGGGCCGGCGACGCACATGAGGGGGTTGAGGGGCATGCTTCGACGCATCGCAATCGCGGTGGCCGCTACCGGCGCCGCACTTGCCATCGCAGGGCCGGCGGCCGCGGACAGTCCCACCTATCCGGCACCCGCGCCGAGCATGGGATGCACCGTCACCACCGTTGCGGCGGGAGGCTCGTTCTCCTGCACCATCACCGGACCCGAGGGCTCGAAGGCCCAGCTCCAGGTGACCACTCCGGGCGGCAATGCCGCCATCAAGGGCACCGTCACCTCGGCGGCCAAGACCATCCGCTCCGCCGGCGCCCGCTTCGACGTCACGGTCCCCGAGACCGTCTCGGGCAACGTGTCCGTCACCGCGATCGTCGACGGCGAGGCGGTCTCGTCGGCCCGCATCACCTCGGTCCGCACGGTCAGCGCCGTGTCCGAGGTCCGTGCACCGGCCGACGCGGGCGCGCCCTCCGGCTCCACGCTCTCGGCCACAGGCTTCGACGGCGGCGCGATGGCGCTCGGTGCGGGCTTCCTGCTCGTCGCGGGCGCCGCATCGGTCGTGATCGCGGCCCGCCGCTCGTCGGCGGGCGACCGCTCCTAACCGGTCCTCCGCCCCGGCGCCGCGCGCGCCGGCGGCGGGGGTGGACCGGGGGAGGGCCGGGTTCACCATGTCGATCGCAGCAGCCGCTCCGGCCGGCGTGGGCGCGCTCCCCTGGGTGCGCTCGCTCCAGCAGAAGATCGCCGTCACCGACGCGCTCGTCATCGCGCTCGTCATGGTCCTCGCGCACGGGGTCCGCTTCGGCTGGGACCCGTTCGCCGCCTTCGTGGGGCCCTCGGGTCCCGCCTACTGGTGGGTCACCGTCACCATCTCGGGGCTGTGGCTGCTCGAGCTCGGCTGGACCCGCTCGCGCGACACCCGCATCCTCGGGCAGGGTCCCGAGGAGTACCAGCGGGTCGCGTCCGCGGGGTGGCGCACGTTCGCCATCGTGGCGATCGTCGGCTTCCTGTCCGACTGGTCCCTCAGCCGTGGCTACCTGCTGTTCGCGCTGCCGCTGGGCACGCTCGTGCTCTTCGGCTACCGCCGCGCGTGGCGCATCTGGCTCACGCAGCAGCGCGAGTCGGGCCGCATGCGCCAGCGCGTCGTCGTGGTCGGCCCCGGACGGACGGCCGCCCAGATGATCCGCCGCCTGCGCTCGCTCGACGGCGGCCATGCGTTCGACGTGGTCGGAGTGTGCCTCGCGGGCGGTGCGCCGGCCTCGCCGGACCCCGACCTCGGCGGCATCCCGTTCCTGGGGCCCACCGCATCGGCCCCCGCCGCGGCGGTCGCCTCGCACGCCGACTACATCCTGCTCGCCGGCACCGAGGAGGTGTCGCTGCGCGAGGCGCGGCGCCTCGAGTGGGCGCTCGAGGAGCGCGGCATCGGGCTGATCGTCGCCCCGACCGTCGCGGATGTCGCGATGCCCCGCGTCGCGGTCAGCCAGATCGCCGGCCTGCCGCTCATGCACGTCGACCCGCCGCGCTTCACCGGCCCGTCGCGCGTGCTCAAGGACAGCGCCGACAAGGTCGCCACGCTCGCGATCCTCGCGGTCCTCAGCGTCCCCATGCTCGTGATCGCGCTCGCGGTCAGGCTCTCCAGCCCCGGCCCGGTGCTGTACCGGCAGGTGCGCGTGGGCCTCAACCACGAGCCGTTCGAGATGCTCAAGTTCCGCAGCATGTACGTCGACGCCGACGCGCGCCGTGCCGAGGCCCTCGCGCAGGACGACGGCAACGGCGTCCTGTCGAAGCGCCGCGACGACCCGCGCATCACGCCCGTCGGCAAGGTCCTGCGCCGCTTCTCGCTCGACGAGCTCCCGCAGCTGCTCAACGTCCTCAAGGGCGAGATGTCGCTCGTGGGTCCCCGCCCCCCGCTGCCCAGCGAGACGGAGCTGTGGGACGAGGACGTGTCGCGCCGCCAGCTGGTCCGGCCCGGCATCACCGGCCTGTGGCAGGTGAGCGGCCGCTCGGATCTGTCGTGGGAGGACAGCGTCCGCCTGGATCTGCACTACACGCAGAACTGGTCGTTGAGCCTCGACGCCGTCATCCTGCTGCGCACCGTGTGGGCGGTCGTCAAGGGCAAGGGCGCGTACTGAGGGGACGATGCGGCGCACGATTCGTGCGTGGCACGCACCGAATGTCGCATTTAGGGCTTTCCAATTCGTGGCCCGCGGGCCATGATCGGAGGGTCGTGGCTGCGCCGGAGCACCGGTCGCGTGGCGGCTGGGGGCACTTCACAGGTGGGGGGACGCGGGGGGATGGTCAGCAGGATCCCGATCACGGTGGTGATCATCAGCAAGGACGAGGAAGCGGGCATCCTGGCGACGCTCGACCACGTCAGGGACTTCGACCAGGTCATCGTGGTCGACTCGCGCTCGGCGGACCGGACGGTCGAGATCGCCGAGGCCTGGGGCGCGACGGTGGTGCCGTTCGACTGGGACGGGCGCTACCCCAAGAAGAAGCAGTGGGGGATCGAGCGCGCGGGCGCGATCCACGACTGGATCCTGCTGCTCGACGCGGACGAGCTGGTCACGCCCGAGCTGGCCGCGGAGCTCCGCGCCCGGAGCGCGGAGCTCGACGCCGGCACGTACGGCGCCTACGACATCCGCCTGCGGTACAAGTTCGCGGGCAGGTTCCTCGACCACGGGCACACCGTCATCAAGCGGGCGCTCGTCGACCGCCGGGTCACCCGGTTCCTCGATGTCGAGGAGATCGGCTGGGACTACGAGGTCGAGGGGCACATCCAGCCGCAGTCCGAGCGGCCCATCGGCCGCCTGACGGCCCGCATCGAGCACGACGACCGTGATCCCGTCGACTCGTGGTTCACGCGCCACAACAAGTACTCCCGCTGGGAGGCCGAGCTCATGGCCGACCGCGACGAGTTCCGCGAGGTCGCCGCGCGCCGCACCGCGCAGGGCAAGGTGTGGGCGCGGGTGCCGTTCAAGCCGCTCGTCTTCTTCCTCTACTCGTACGTGGTCCGCGCGGGGTTCCTCGACGGCCGTGCGGGCTTCGACTACGCGATCGCGCTGTCGATGTACTACTGGCAGATCGGGCTGAAGCTGCGCGAGAGGTCCCGCACGCCGCGTCCCGAGGCGGTGGCCGCATGAGGATCGTCCACGTCACGGCGTCGGTGAGCCGCCGGGCCGGCGGCCCGGCCACGCTCCTGCGTGGGCTCGTCCCGGTCCAGGTCGACCGCGGCCACGAGGTGATCGTCGTCACCACCGACATGGGCGCGGAGTTCCCCGACGACCTCGAGATCCGCGGGGCGGACATGCGTGTGGCCCCGACCGCCGGCCCGCACTGGCTCGGCTACGGCCGCGGGATGCGGCGCGCCGTCCGCGAGGCGATCGTGGGCGCGGACGCGGTCAACGTCCACGGGGTCTACCTGTTCTCCTCGCTGTGGGGCATGCGCGAGGCGCGCGCCGCGGGCGTGAAGTACCTGGTCGCGCCGCACGGCGTGTGGACCGACGAGCACAAGCCCGCCCACCCGTGGCTGTCGAAGGTCTGGGACACCCTCCTGCTGCGCCGCGACCTCCCGCACGCGGACGTGGTCATCTCGGACTCGCGGCGCGACGCCGAGGGCCTGCGCGCCCGCGGCCTGACGCCGGTCGAGGAGATGGTGCTCGGCGTCGACCCGAAGCTCGCGCTCATCGAGACTCCGTGGGCGGAGCGCTCCGGCGTCCTGTTCCTCAGCCGCGTCGCACGCAAGAAGCGCGTCGACCTCGCGATCGAGGCGTACGCCCGCTCGGGCCTGGCCGAGCGCGGGCACCGCCTCACCGTCGCCGGCCCCATCGAGGCCACCCTGCCGTACGACCCGCGCGAGCTCGCCGCCGCCGCGGGCGTGGGGGACTCGGTCGACTTCATCGGCATGGTCGACGCGGCCCAGCGGCGCGAGCTGCTGGGCGAGCAGCGGGTCTTCATCCTGCCGAGCGACGACGAGAGCTTCGGGATGGCGGCCGCCGAGGCCGCGACCGCCGGCATGGCCGTGGTCGCGAGCGACAAGGTCGCGGCGATGCTCGAGGCCGAGGAGGACGGCGCCGGCCGTGCCTGGCCCCAGGATCCCGACGCGCTCGCGGGCGCGCTCCGGGACGCCTGCGCGGACGACGCCCAGGCCTCCGCGATCCTCCTGCGCGACTACGCGCGTGAGAACTGGACGTGGGCCCACGCCTCGCTCCAGTTCGAGGAGATGGTCGGCGGCGCGCGCGCCGTGACCGGCTGAGCACGCACGGACGCTGGGGGAGGCGCCATGGGCGAGGGGACGATGCGCGGGAGGCTCGCGTGCTGAGGCCGCGGATCGCGGTGATCGGGGGCGGCACGCTGGGCCTGTTCACCGCGGCGCGGCTGGCCGCGCACGCGGACGTGGAGGTGTTCGAGGCCGACTACGAGCGCACGGTCGGGCGCGAGGGGCTCGTGGGAGCATCACCCCAGGTGGCGGGCCATCGGGGGGCGCTCGAGGGCTGGGCGTCGACCCTGGGTGGCACCAGCACCATCTGGGGCGGCCAGCTGCTGCCGTGGGAGCCGTGGGAGTTCGCCGGCGGATCCGGCCGGCCCGCGTGGCCCGTGCCGTACGAGGAGATCGAGGCGGGCTATCGCGCGGTCGCGGCCGACCTGGGGCTCGACGCGACCCATGCGCGCGTCCACGAGCACGGGATCGCCGGCCCCTACAAGGTGCCGTCGTCCGGCGAGGTCACGTCCCGCTACTCGACCTGGATGCCCCGCGCGGTGCGCGACATGTCGCGCAACAGGGCCGTCGCGAGGCGCCTCAAGGGCGTCACCATCCACCGCGACCGCGCGGTGGCACGCGTGGAGCGCGACGGCGCGGGCTTCGCGCTCGAGACCGTGGGGCCCGATGGCGGCCGGGGCCGCAGCGCGGCCGACGCGGTGGTTGTCGCGGCGGGCACGCTCGGCACGTCGCGCCTGCTCACCGACGGCCTCGACACCCCCGCGCGCCCGCGCGTCGGGCAGGGCTTCATGGACCACCTGTCGATGCGCGTCGCCGAGTACACCGTCACCGACTGGCATCGCTTCCGCCGGTACGCGAGCCACGCGTACGAGGGCCGCGTGCGCGCCACCAGCAAGCTGGTCACCACCCCCGCGCTGCTGGAGCGCACGGGCGCGCTGCCGGGATACGCGCATTGGGAGTTCGACATCTCCGGCCTCGACAGGCGCAGGGACGCCCCCGCCGTGGCCGCCGCGGTCGCCGACGGGCTGCGCTCGCACCGCCGCCCCCTGCCTCAGGGCACCCGCATCTACCTGCGCGTCGACGTCGAGCAGCCCCCGGACTCGTGCCGGAGCCTGCACTGGCGCACCGGGGGCAAGGCGCCTCGCCTCGATCTGGAGTGGAGCGCATCGTCCCGCGAGCGGGCCTCTGCCGTGGTGATCGGGGAGGCCGCCGCGCGCCACCTCGAGGACGTCGGGATCGGCGCGGACCTCGCGCGGTGGATCCGCGACGACCCGGGCACCGACACGTTCCACATGATGGGAGGCGCGACCATGGCCACGGATCCCGACCAGGGGGTGGTCGACCCGTGGGGCGGCGTCCACGGCGTCGACCGCGCGTGGGTGGTGGGCGCCGCGGTGTTCCCCAGCGGCGGCGTCGCCAACCCGACGTTCACCGCGATGGCGCTCGCGACGCGCACGGCGGCCCGCATCGAGGAGGCCCTCGCGTGACGGCCGCGGTCCGCGAGCGGGTCGCGCTGGGCATGGCGACCGTGATGCGCGAACCCGCCGACGCCGCCCGGCAGGCGCTCCTCGACGCCGCCTACGAGCGCGGCATCCGGCACTTCGACGTGGCCCCCATCTACGGCTTCGGCAAGGCGGAGGCGACGCTCGGCCGTCTCATCGGCCGTGGGGCGGACGATGCGCGTGTCACCACCAAGCACGGCCGCGCGTTGAGCGCGTCCGGACGGCTGATCGGCGCGGTCCAGGGTCCGGCGCGGCGGCTGGTCCGCGCCGTGCCGGGCGTGCGGACGGCGTTCCGCCGCACCGCGGGCGGCGTTGACGAGAGCCCGGCGCCGTCGCCCGAGGAGTTCGCGGCCGCGGCCGCGCGCTCGCGCGAGATCATCGGCGTCGAGACCCTCGAGGGCTTCCTCGCGCACGAGGTCACGTGGAGCGCGGGCTGGACCGCACTGTGGGAGGCCGTGCCCGGCCTGGGGTTGCCGGCCCACACGGTCGGGGTCTCGGGCCCGCGCGGGCTGCTCGACACGTATCCCGACGCCGCGCTCGCGGGCCTCACCCAGGTCGAGTACGAGGCCGCGGGGGACCCGCTGCCGGGCGCCGGCGCCGTCTACGCGGTCCTGTCGACGCTGCTGCCGCGCCTGCGGGCCCTCGGCTCGGAGGCGCTCGCGGCGGCCCTGGGCGAGGACCGCGGCACGGCGGACCACGACCTTGCCGGGATCGCCGTCGCGTACGCGCTCGACCGCTACCCTGACGCGCGCATCGTGCTGGGGACGTCGAGCGTCGCCCACCTGGGCACGGCGCTGGACGCGCTCGACCGCTGGGAGGCGGCACCCGCATCGTGCTGGCGCGGGCTCGACGCAGCGCTCGGTGCGGCCGGCGCGCCCGCCAGGGAGGGCTGAGCCCTGTCAGGCCTCGGTGACCCAGTCGACGATCTCGGCGACCGCGCCGCGGATGAGGCCGTACGCCTCGTGGTAGGCCTCCTGCCCGCGGCGGTAGGGGTCGGGGACGTCGTCGAGCTCGTAGCCGGCGAGGATGTGACGATGCGCGGCGACCGCGCGCGGCAGGTCCGCGAGGCGCTCGGCGACCGTGGAGCCCTCGAGCGTCGCGCCGGTGCCGGCGGCGGCCGCGAGCTCGGCGATGGTGAAGGTCCGCTTGAGCGCGGTCGGCTCGGTGCGGACGGCACGCTGGCGGTGCTCGGCGGTCATCGTGATGATGAGGTCCGCGTCGCGCATGAGCGGCTCCGTGAGCAGGCGGCCCTGGTGGCCGGCGCCGTCGATGCCGTCGGCGGCGAGCTCCTCGAGCATCTCGTCGGGGATGCCGTGGCCCACGAGCGCGTGCGTGCCGGCGCTGCCGACCGTCACGGCCTCGCCCAGCTCGAGCGCGAGCAGCAGCTCCGCGGCGGGGGACCGGCAGATATTGCCGGTGCAGACGGTCAGGATGGTGGCCATGCTGCTCCTTGCGCGGGACGGGTGGGGCACGAGGACACGAGGATATCGGCGCCGGGGCGATCCCGGGAGACCCGAGCCGCCGGGCGTGCTGGACACCCGCACCCTTGCCACGGCGGGGTGCGTCGCCTATACAGGGATGCGGGAGAGCCTCGGAGTTGGGGGACCTGATGGAGCTCAAGCAGTACACGCGCGTGTTCCGCGCCAGGTGGAAGGTGATCGTGCTGCTCACCCTGCTGGGTGGCGTGCTCTCGTTCGCGTGGTCGTGGCACCAGCCCAAGATCTACACGTCGACGGGCTCGATGGTGATCACCGCGGGCACGTTCGTCGACGTCACGCAGGCGCTCGAGGGCAGCCGGTACATCGAGGACCGTGCGGACAGCTACCTCGACATCGCGCGCTCGCGCAAGGTGGCGGGCCTGGCCGCGGACCAGCTCGGCACGGGCGTGGACCCCGATGCGCTGCTCGCCCAGGTGGGCGTGTCCAACGCGGTCGGCACCGCGGTGCTGCGCGTGACCGCGTCGGCCGGGACCCCGCAGGAGGCGCAGGACCTCGCGCAGGCGTGGATGGACTCCCTCACCACCGTGGTCGCCGAGTTCGAGGACCCGAGCAACGACGCCCCCTCGGGGGCGAACGTGGTGGGCCTGCAGCCGCTCGACCCGCCGTCGCAGCCCGTGGTGCCCAGCTCGCCCAACCTCAAGTTCGACACCGCGTTGGGCCTGCTGCTGGGCCTGTTCGCGGGCGTCGCCTACGCGCTGATCCGCAACGGGCTCGACGATCGCATCCGCGAGGCCGCGGACGTCGAGCGCACCACCAAGACCCCGGTGCTCGGCTCCCTGCCGCACGACAGCGTGATCGCGAAGTCCGGCGTCGCCGCGGGCAACGACGACTTCGCGATGCGGGAGGCCGTGCGCCAGCTGCGCACCAACCTGCAGTTCCTCGACGTCGACCATCCGCCGCGGGTGCTGGTCATCACGTCCGCGATGCCGGGCGACGGGAAGTCCACCACGTCGGTCAAGCTCGCCGAGGCGATCGCGGAGATGGGCCGCGACGTGGTGCTCATCGACGCGGACCTGCGCCGCCCGTCGCTCGCCACCAACCTGGGCCTGGTCGAGGGCGCCGGCCTCACGGACGTGCTCGCCGGCCGCGTGGGCTCCGAGGACGTGATCCAGCCCTACGGCGGCACCGGGCACCTGTCGGTGCTGGCCGCCGGCGCGATCCCGCCCAACCCGTCGGAGCTGCTGGCCTCGGACGCGATGCACACGCTCGTGCACTCGTTCCCCGACACCGTCATGGTGCTCATCGACACGCCGCCGCTGCTGCCGGTCACGGACGCGGCGCTCCTCACCGCGCGCACCGACGGCGCGCTGCTGGTGGTGAGGTCGGGCAAGACCACCACCGACATGCTCGAGAAGGCGCTCGAGTTCCTCATGCGGGTCAAGGGCCGCGCGCTCGGCGTGATCGTCGACGGGGTGCCCCGCAAGGGCGCCGGCCGCGGCTCCTACGCGTACGCCTACGAGGACGAGCGTCAGCGCGAGAAGGCGCCCGCGATCCTGTCCTCCGCCGGCTTCGACGCCACGGAGGCCGCCTCCGAACGCGGACGCCGGCCGCGCGGCCGCACGCGTGGCGGCCGCTCCCGTGCCAAGGCGGACCCGCCCGCCGAGCCCGCGCCCGTGGAGGACGCCCTCGCCGCGGACGCCGTGCCGGTGGACGATGCGCCGCTCGAGGCCGCGGCCGACGTCTCCGAGGCGCCGCTCGAGGAGGGCGCGGACCGGGGCGCGGGCGATCCCGCTGACGCGGTCCAGGGCGAGCTCGAGATGGGCTCCGACGTCGACGAGGCGCTCGCGGCGCTCGACGCGCTGGGCGACGGCGTGGACGAGGCGGCCGACGGGGCCGACGAGCCGCTCGACTCCCTGGGCATCGAGGAGATGGACAACATCCCCGTCATCCCCGACGAGGACGTCGACAACGTGCCCGAGCTCGCACCGGAGACCCCCGAGCCCCGCCCCGCGCGCTCCGGCGCGGGCGCCCGCGGCCGCAAGGCGTGAGGCCCCCGCCGTGACCATCGCGTCGATCGCCCTGTTCGTGGGGGCGGCGCTGTGGGTGGTGGGGCTCGGCCTGACCAAGGAGCGGGGCCGGCTGCGCGACCAGCCGCTCGAGTTCTGGTGGGTGGTCGCGGCGTTCACCTCGAGCGGCATGGGCACGCTCCTGAGCTTCAACCTGTTCACCTACACGCTCAACGGCGCGGTGTTCCTCGAGGCCGGCCCGCCCGCGATCATCGGCCTGCTCATGATCGCGCTCACGTTCACGGAGCACCGGCCGCGCCTGGGAGCCGGCGGCATCGCGATGCTGGGATTGTTCGTGCTGTTCGGCGTCCACGTGGTGGTGGGGCAGTCGCCGCTCATGCCGCTCATCTCCTTCGCGCTGTTCCTGCCCGCGATGTTCGTGCCGTACCGCCGTTACGACTTCGAGGCGCTGAAGTCGGGCCTCAGGATCGCGATCTCGGCGTGCCTGGGGGTGCTCTCGCTGTTCGTGCTCACCCAGCCGGGCAAGATGATCGGCCCGTGCCGCCTCGACAAGTGCTCCGTGTGGGGGCTGTCGCTCGGCGAGACGGGGTCGGGCAACGCGGTCGGCATGTTCCTCGCCGGGGTCGGCGTGCTGTCGATCCTGGTGACGGCGGGCTGGTGGCGCTCGCTGCTGGTCGCGATCGGCGCGTGGCTGCTGGTGGACCTCACCTCGAGCCGGTCGGCGCTGTACTCGTTCCTGGCCGGCGTCGGCATCGCGCTCGCGTGGGCGCTCACCACGCGCCTGCGCAGCCGTGGCTTCCTGTGGGCCGCGCTCGCGGCCGCGTCGGCGGTGGTGGTGACGCTGCCGCTCGTCATCACGGACCCGACCAAGTTCACCGGCCGCGCCCAGCTGTGGCAGTACACGTGGCAGATCCTGCCGAGCTCCCCGATCGCCGGCTTCGGGCCGTCCTTCTGGGTGCGCGGCGACGGCAGCGACGGCATCGACCGCAACTACGCGACCCACAACCTGTTCACCGAGATGCTCATCAGCGGCGGCGTCCTGGGCCTGTCCCTGTTCGTCGGCGCGATCCTGGGCGCGCTCGCGGCCCAGCGCAGCCTCGCGACGTGGGCGCATGTCGCCGCGACCGCCGCGATGGTGATCATCACCTCGATGACGGAGGTCACCTCCGCGCCCGGGCGCCTGTACCTGGTGCCGTGCTTCGTGGTCTACCTGTTCGTGGCCGCCAACACGCGGCAGGGCAGGGTGCCGGAGGACGATGCGCCGCCCGAGCAGGACGCGGACGAGCCGGTCCCCGACGACGAGGGCAGCGAGCCGCCGCTCGCGCTCACCGCGTGAGGGCGCCCTCCGGGGCGAGGTCCTCGGCGAGCCCGATGTAGGCCCGCGCGCACGCCTCCATCGAGTACTGCGCACGGATGGAGGCGCGGCGCCGGGCCGCGTGCGCCCGCGAGGACTTCCAGCGCCGCGACACCGTCGCCAGCGCCGTCACCGCCGTACCGGGATCCGTCGGGTCGAAGGTCGCGGCGGCGAGCCCATCGGGCAGCGTCAGCGCGACGTCCTCGGAGCACACCACGGGCAGGCCCGCGGCGGCGGCCTCGAGGATCGACACCGAGTGGGCCTCGTGCCAGGACGGATGGAAGTACAGGTGGGCGCCGGCGATCACGTCGAGCGGCTCGTCGGTGGGGCCGCGGAACGCGTCGGCGATGCCGACCTCGCGGGCCGCCTCGACGGTGGCGCGGCCCTCGTCGTCGGTGACCGGCCCCCACCATGTGAACGCCAGGTCGGGCAGCGCGGTCGATGCGTCCCGGACGGTTTCGAGCCACAGGCGCGGGTTCTTCTGCGCGGCGACGCGGGCGATGGTGACGGCGTGCGCGGGGTGCGGGGTGACGGTGAGGTCCACGTCGGGCACCTCCGCGATGCCGTTGGGGATGACCACCGGGCGCGCGGAGGCCCCGAAGCGCGCGGCGTACCGGTCCGCCTGCACCGCGCTCACCGCGACGACGGTGGGGTGGCGGCGGCGCAGCAGCCGCTCGGCGGTGCGCAGCTGGAAGCCCGTGAAGTCGTCCACCGACGAGTGCAGCACCGCGATCACGGGGGTCCTCCGCCACACGAGCCGCGTGTAGAGGTTCGGCAGGGCGCTGTGCGCGACCACCACGTCGGGCCGGGTGCGCTCGAGCTCGGCGCGCACGCGCCGCATCCGCGCGATCCGGCCGAGGTCCATGTAGGGGTCCGCGAAGACCGTGGTGGACTCGACGCCCATCTCTCGCCACGCATCGTCCAGGCGGTGGGCGAGCGTCTCCGCGCCGCCGATGCCCGCGTGCAGCAGCACCTGGGTGATCCTCATAGGGGCGCGCCTCCCTCCGTGGCCGGCTGGGCCACCTCCTCCGGCGCCGGGGCGACCCGCCGGCGACGCAGCTCCGACGCGCCGACCACCACGAAGGACGCGGCGACGGACACCTGGAGCAGCACGAACGCGACGGCCGCACCGGTGGCGCCCCAGCGGGGCGCGAGGTAGGCGACGGCGCCGAGGAACGCGACGGAGGCGGCGAGCCGGATGACGGCGACCGTCTTGTCGCGGTTGCGGGCCTGGAGCAGCACGGCGGCGGGCTGGTTCCAGACGGAGATGGTGGTGCCGAGCGCGAGCAGCTGCAGCGCGCCCACGGAGGCGGAGAACTCGGAGCCCAGGATGAGCGGCACGATCCAGGGCGCGGCGATCGCGATGGCGACCCCGCCAGCCGAGGCGAGCCCCAGCAGCCACGAGGCCTTCCTGAGCGCCGCGATCGCGTCGCGCGTGGTCGCGGCGGAGGCGAGGAAGGGTGCGGCGGTGGTGCTGACCGCGGTGGACAGCAGGCCCATCGGCTGGGTCCAGCGGTTGACGGCGGCGTACGAGCCAGCGGCGGCGGGGCCCGCGGTGGCCTGGATGACGGCGGTGTCGAAGGTCGCGAGGCTGGTCGCGGCGTTGGCGGCCGCGAAGCCCAGGGAGCCGCGCCACGGGTTGGTCGGGCGGCCCACGTGCGCGGGGCGGGGGCGCAGGTGCGCGGGCGTCGCGAGCCACAGGGTGACGATGCTCGCCATCGACCCGAGCAGCAGGGCGAGGGGGAGCGCCCACTCGACCGACGCGTGCACGGCGAAGGCGAGCCCGAACGCGGCGGCGCCCGCGAGACGCTCGACGATGAGGGCGACGGCGACCCGCTCGGAGCGGTGGTCGGCGATGAGGAACACGGCGGTGGCCTGGTTGAGCACGATCGCGATGCCCAGGAACGCGGACACCTTCCACGACAGCGGCTCGCCCGCCGCGCCGAGCGCCAGGAAGCCCAGCGCGCCCGCGGCGCCCGTCGCGATCGCCTTCCACGCGTAGCGGCGGGCCACGTCGGGGAAGCGGGCGCTCTTGTTCGCGAGGTCGCGGATCCACAGGGCGTTGGTGCCGAAGTCCACCAGGCCGGCCACGGACATCGCGACCGTGATGGCGGTCGCGGTGCGCCCGAAGGCCTCGGGGCCGGACACGCGCGCGGCGAGCGCGTAGATGACGGCCATGAGGAGCTGGGCGACGGCGGTCGAGCCGGCGACGAGCAGCGCCTGGTGGTGCAGCGCGCGGCGCTCAGCCATCGGTCGCACCCAGCAGCGCGAGGGCGAACGCCCGCGGGGTCGCGGCCTCGCCCGTCGAGTCGGTCACGCGTCCCAGGGCCGCCGCGCGGGCGAAGCCCTGGGCGAGGGCCGGTGCGGTCGCATCGTCCGCCACCACCACGGGGGAGCGGCCCGACGCGAGGGCGCGGCGGATCGCGCGCGTGGGCGCGACCACGGGCGGGGTGCCGAGCGCGAGGGCCTTGGCGACTATCCCGGAGGGGCCGTCGTTGGCGTAGGCGGCGGCGACCACGTCGGCGGCGAGGATCGCGCCGTCGACCTCGGCGTCCTCGAGGTAGCGGTCGAGCACCACGGCGCGCAGGTCGGTCGCGGTGGCGAGGGCGGCCCTGGTGGGGGCGTCGGTGCGGCCCGCGGCGAGCAGCCCGTAGCCCGGCCCGAGCGCGCGCACCGCGGCGATGACCACGTCGGCGCGCTTGCGCTCGTCGTTGGCGCCCACGATCGCGACCCAGGTCACGTCGTCGGCGAGGCCGAGCCGGGCGCGCCACGCGGCACGGTCGTCGGGGGTGGCGAGCAGCTCGACGGGGTCGACGGCGCAGGCGGCGTCGACGGGCCGCTCGTCGTAGGGGGCGCGCAGCGTGAGGACGGTGACGCCGGGCACGCGGCGGGCGGCGGCGACGCGACGGGCGCGCGCCCGCTCGACCACCCACGTGAGCAACCGCGAGGACCGGGCCTGCGCGTGCTCGCGCATCATGAGGATGCGCAGCGGCGGGCCGTCCCACGTCCCGGTGCGCCCGATCTCGAGGGCCAGCGCGTCCCCGTCCGGGGCGACGATGCGCGTGAAGCCGTGCGTGCGGGCGGCCGCCGCGATCGAGGCGGCGTCGAAGGAGTCGAGCGGGAGCGAGCCGGCGGCGCCCGGCGCGGCGCCGAGCTGCGCGGAGAAGGCCTCGTGGCCCGCGGATGCGGCGGTGACGGCGAGGCTGACGGCGCGGTCCTGGCCCGCGGCGGCGAGCACGTGGCGCACGTAGGTGGCGCGGTGGCCGTCGGCGTCGGGGAGCAGCACGAGCACCTTCTCGAGGCGCGCGGACGGCGCGGCGTCGATCCTCGGCTCGTTCACGCAACCCCCCTCGCGTGGCCGCCGGCGGGGCCTCACGACCCGCCCGCGTGGCGCCAGTCTATGCACAAGGACCGTGCGTGGAACAGGGCTGTTTGCGCGGATTCCGGCGTGGATGTCCCTTTTCGCCTTTTCATCCCGAAGGGTCCGCTTTATGCTCGGTCCCAGCGGCCCCGGGCGGGCCGCCGGCCTGAGGGGGGACCGTGGCACTGCTTGCTGAGCGGCGTGGCGTCGCGATCGTGGGGATCAACTATCCGCCGGAACGCACCGGCATCGCACCCTACATGGGTGCGCTCGCGCACGGGCTCGCGGCCCGCGGCTGCGCGGTGCGCGTGGTGACGGCCCAGCCGCACTACCCGGAGTGGCAGATCCAGAAGGGCTACTTCCACTGGACCCGCGATGAGGACGATGCGGGGGTCCAGGTCCACCGCTGCCTCCACATGGTGCCCCACCACCCGCAGGGCATCCCGCGCCTGGTGTCGGAGCTGAGTTTCGGCGCGCACGCCGCGGTGGACGGCTGGGGCCGTCCGGAGGTGCTCGTGCTGGTCTCGCCGGCCCTGTTCGCGTCCGCGGTGGCGAACCTGCGCGCCCGCATGCGCGACCGCACCACGCCCGTGGTGGTGTGGGTGCAGGACCTCTACGGCCGCGGCCTCGCCGAGACGGGCGGCGGCGGGATCGCCGGCAAGGTGATCCGCCGCGTCGAGGGCCACCTGCTGCGCAGTGCCACCCGCGTGGTGGTGATCCACGAGCGCTTCAAGAAGGCCATCGTCGAGGACTACGGCGTCGACCCGGCCAACGTGGTGGTGGTGCGCAACTGGACGCACCTGGCCGCGCACGCGCCCATCGAGCGCATCGCGGCCCGGCTCGAGCGCGGCTGGGGCGACGAGCCCGTGCTGCTCCACGCGGGCAACATGGGCGTCAAGCAGGGCCTCGACCACGTGATCGCGGCCGCACGCGTCGCGCAGGAGCGCGGCGAGCGCCTGCGGTTCGTGCTGCTGGGCGACGGCGGCGAGCGCGACCGGCTCGAGCACCTCGCGCAGGGGCTCGACAACGTCGACTTCCTGGACCCGCTCGACGACGAGGGCTTCCGCCGCGCGCTCGCGGCCGCCGACGCCCTGCTGGTGCACGAGGCGCCCGGCATCTCGGAGATGGCCGTGCCGTCCAAGCTCACCTCCTACTTCGACGCGGGCCGGCCCGTCATCGCGGCCACCGACCTCCACGGCGTCACCGCCGATGAGGTCCGCGCCGCGGGCGCGGGCGTGGTGGTGCCCGCGGGCGACCCCGATGCCCTCATCGACGCGGCGCTCGCGATGGCGGCCGACCGGGACGCGGCCGCCGCGCTCGGCGCGAAGGGGCGCGCCTACCGCGAGGCGGTGCTGTCCGAGGACTCCGCGGTCGACGCGTTCGCGAACCTGCTGGGCGTCTCGCCGGAGCTGCGCGCGGCCTGAAGGCGTGCATCGTCCCCTGTCGGGGCGCGCGGGGCCGTGCCTACACTGCGGGCATCGACGCGTCCGCTGAGGGGCGCGCGCTTCGCTGGGGGTGAGGGCGCATGACGGTGGAGGTCCCCGCGCGCCGTCGCCGGCGCTGGCCGTGGGTGGTCGCTGGCATGGTGGTGCTCGCGGGCGTCGCGCTGGCCGGGCTGTTCGCGTACGACGCGTGGCGCCTGCGCGGCGCCTCCCAGGAGCTCACGGCCCAGGCCGCCGACGCGCAGGCCGCGGTGGCCGCGCGCGACGTGACGGCGCTGCGCGCGGACGTCGAGGCGCTGTCCGAGTCCGCCGCGACCTTCACCGCCGCGACGTCGGGGCCGCACTGGTGGCTCGCGACGCATGTGCCGTGGGTGCGGGACCAGGCGGTGCCGCTCGTGACGGCGGGCGAGGCGGTGACCTCCCTGGTGTCGGGGGCATTGGAGCCGCTGGCGTCGCTCGACGGCCTGGACGCGCTCGCGGCGCCGAGCATGACGGACGGGCGCATCGACCCGCAGGTGCTCGAGCCAGCCCGGGCGGCGCTCGCCTCGGCGGCCTCCGCCGTCGACGGCGCGCGCGCGTCGCTCGCGGACGTGCCCCTCGACGGAACGCTCGAGCAGATCCGCCAGCCGTTCGTGAGCCTCGAGGGCGCGCTAGTGTCCCTCGGCGACGTGATCGACGGCGCGCACGTCGCGGCCGAGCTGCTGCCCGCGATGCTCAGCGCGGACGGGCCGCGCACGTACGTGGTGGTGGTGCAGAACAACGCCGAGCCGCGCGCGACGGGCGGGCTGCCGGGGGCGTTCCTCGAGCTCACGGTGGCCGACGGGCGGATGACGCTTGGGAGGTACGCGTCCGCGCAGCAGCTCGCGTCCGCAGACGGGGCGCCCGTGGCGGACCTCACCGAGGACGAGCGGCGCATCTTCACCGAGCGGATGGCCATCTACCCGCACGACGCGAACTTCACGCCCGAGTTCCCGCGCACGGCGCAGCTGATCTCCGAGTTCTGGGCCGCCAAGTACGGCGCCGCGCCCGACGGGGTGCTGTCGGTGGACCCCGTGGCGCTGGGCTGGATGCTCGAGGGCGCGCCCACCGTCCAGGCGGGCGGCATGGAGATCGGGTCCGCGAACCTCGCGGACGTGATGCTCAACCAGGCGTACTCCCTGTCCGACGATCCGGTGGAGCAGGACGCGTTCTTCTCGACGGCGGCGCAGGCGCTGTTCGGGCAGATAGTGACCGGGCAGGGCGACACCATCGGCGGCGTGGAGCGGGCGATCGACGCGCACCGGCTGCTGATCTGGTCGGCGCGCGCGGACGAGCAGGAGCTGCTCGCGTCGACGCCGGTGGGCGGCGACTTCCTGGCCGCGACGGACACGGTGGGGGTGTTCCTCAACGACGGGTCCGGGTCCAAGATCGGCTACTACCTCGACACGTCCGTCGCGGTGACGGACCGGATGTGCACCGACGGGACCCTCGCGGAGGAGACCGTCGCGGTGACGCTCACGCACACGTACTCCGGCGACGTCGCCGACCTGCCCGAGTACGTGGCGGGCGGGTTCTACGTGCCCGCGGGCCAGTTCCAGGGAAACCTGCTGCTGTACCCGTCCGAGGGGCTCACGGTGACGTCGGTGACGCAGGACGGCGAGGCGGTGGGCCTGGTGCCGGACTCGCACGACGGGCGCGCGATGTCGCAGCTGCGCGTGACGCTCGACCCGGGAGAGGCGACCACCGTCACGTACTCGCTCACCGCATCGTCCACGGGCCTGCTGCCGCCGTCACTGGTGGTGACGCCGGGACCGCGGGATGCGACGCCGACGCGGACGGTGGTCGCGGCCGAGGGCTGCTGACGCGTTTCTCGCCGGAACATATAGGCATATTCCAGGCATCTCGTTACCCTCGTGCCCATGGGGGGAGTCCGGCTCGACCGTCTGACGAGCCTGCGCTTTGTCGCGGCGTTCGTGGTGTTCGCGTTCCACGCGATCGTGTTCTTCGGCGCGTCCACGCAGCACTGGCTGAACGTGCTCTTCGGGCAGGGGCGCAGCGGCGTGACGTTCTTCTTCGTGCTGAGCGGGTTCGTGCTCGCGTGGGCGGCGAAGCCCGACGACACGGTCGCGAAGGTCTACCGGCGACGCTTCGCGCGCATCTACCCGGCGTACCTGGTGGCGCTGCTGTTCGCGGCGGCGCTATGGGCCATCGCGGACTGGCCGACGGTGTGGCGGGGGTGGCTCAGCCCGTTCCTGCTGCAGGCGTGGGTGCCGAGCAACGCGATCTACTTCGGGGTGAACATCCCCGCGTGGTCGCTGTCGGTGGAGGCGTTCTTCTACGTGGCGTTCCCGTTCCTGGTGCGCGGGCTGCGCCGGCTCGACGACCGGCGGCTGTGGGTGGTCGCGCTTGCCATGGTCGCGGTGTCCTTCGCGATCGGGCTCGCGGTGATGCCGGTGCTGGACCCGCTGCACCTGGACGACGACTCGCTCGCGGTGTGGGCGGCGTACTACTTCCCGCCCGCGCGGCTGCCCGAGTTCGTGCTGGGGATGGTGCTAGGACTGCTGCTGCGGCGCGGGTCGGTGCCGGCGGTTCCTTGGTGGTCCGCCGGCGTGTTTGCCGGGGCCGCCTACCTGTCAGCCGGGATCTGGCCGTCGACACTCGGCGTGGTCGCGATCGTGGTGGTGCCGTTCGCGGTGCTGGTGGTGGCGGCCGCGCAGGCGGACCTGGCGGGGAAGCCTGGTCCTTTGACGTCGCGGCCGTTCCTGGTGCTCGGCGCGATCTCGTACTGCTTCTACCTCACGCACCACATCTTCATCATGCGGATGGCGCAGGACGGGGTACGGGCGCTGGGCATCGACGGGGTCTTCGCCGCGTGTCTGGCGCTGGTGCTCGGGCTGGTGAGCGCGTGGTTGCTGCACCGGTTCGTGGAGGAGCCGTGGGAGAAGCGGCTGAGCGGGCGGGTGTCGGTGACCGATGCGGCGGGGGATCCGGAGCCCGAGGGCGAGCCTGAGGCGGATCCGGATCCTGCTGCGAGGTAAGGCGGGTCGCGGCCGGACAGCAGCGAGGCCCACCGCGCGGGTCGCGCGACGGGCCTCAACGGCAGGCGCTCAGCTGCGGAGCGCCTCGACGTTCTCGAGGTACCACTCGTAAGTCCGGCGCAGGCCCTCCTGGAGGGAGATCTGCGCGGTCCATCCGAGCGAAGCCAGGTACGACACGTCGAGCAGCTTCTGCGGCGTGCCGTCGGGCTTGGTGGTGTCCCATTCGGTCTCGCCGCCGAACCCCGTCACAGAGGCGATCGTCTCGGCGATCTCCTTGATGGTCACGTCGGTGCCGGTGCCCACGTTGACCTGTGACGGGCCGTCGTAGTGCTCGAGCAGGTAAAGGCAAGCATCGGCCATGTCGTCGGCGTGGAGAAACTCGCGCCGCGGGGAGCCCGTGCCCCAGTTCGTCACAGACGTGGTTCCCGACCGTGCGGCCTCGTCGTAGCGACGGATGAGCGCAGGGAGGACGTGCGAGCCCTGGGGGGAGAAGTTGTCGTTCGGGCCGTAGAGGTTCGTCGGCATCGCCGAGATCCACGCCTTGCCGTACTGGCGACGGGCGGCCTGGATGTGCAGGATGCCCGCGATCTTCGCGATCGCGTACGCGTCGTTGGTCGGCTCGAGGTGACCCGTCAGCAGCGAGTCCTCGGGGATCGGCTGCGGCGCGAATTTCGGGTAGATGCAGGACGAGCCTAGGAACAGCAGGCGTTCGACGTCCGTAGCCAGCGCCGCGTCGATGACGTTGGTCTGGATGCGGATGTTGTCCGAGAGGAAGTCGACCGGGTAGGTGTTGTTCGCCATGATCCCGCCGACCTTCGCGGCGGCGAGCACCACGTAGCGGGGCTTGGTCTCGGCGAAGAACGCGAAGGTCGCGTCGCGGTCCTTGAGGTCCAGATCCGCCGAGGCGCGGCCGACCACGGAAGTAAACCCTGCCGCCGATAGGCGGCGCACGATCGCGCTACCCACGAGGCCGCGGTGGCCGGCGACGTAGAAGGTCGCGGACCGGTCGAGCGGCGCCGGGGTGTACTCGACGCCGTCCGACGCGACTGCCGCGGCCTCGGTGGGCGCGACGGTCAGGCCGCTCGCCACGACTGGAGATCCACGACGTCGTGCCAGGGCTTGGCCTCGTATCCGATCGCCTCCAGGTCGGCGTCCACCATGAGCCGCGCGAGCGCGAGCCCGTCGACGGTCGCCTTCCAGCCGAGCTTCTCCTCCGCCTTCGAAGGGTCTCCGATCAGCGCGTCGACCTCCGTGGGGCGCAGGTAGCGCGGGTCGAACCGCACGTGGTCCTCCCAGTTGAGCCCCACGTGCGCGAAGGACGTCTCGAGGAAGTCGCGGACCGTGTAGCCGACGCCCGTCGCGAGCACGTAGTCCTCGGGCTCGTCGGCCTGCAGCATGCGCCACATGCCCTCGACGTACTCGGCGGCGTAGCCCCAGTCGCGGATCGCGTCGAGGTTGCCCAGCCACAGCTCGTTCTCGAGGCCCGCCTTGATGTGGGCGACGGCGCGGGTGATCTTGCGGGTGACGAACGTCTCGCCGCGGCGCGGTGACTCGTGGTTGAAGAGGATCCCGTTGACGGCGAACATGCCGTACGCCTCGCGGTAGTTCTTGGTCACCCAGTAGGAGTAGACCTTCGCGGCGCCGTAGGGGCTGCGGGGGTAGAACGGGGTCTCCTCGTTCTGCGGCGGCGGGGTCGCGCCGAACATCTCGGATGATGACGCCTGGTAGAACCGGGTCTCGATGCCCGCCATTCGCACCGCCTCGAGCAGGCGGATCGAGCCGATGCCCGTGGTGTCGCCGGTGTGCTCGGGCTCGTCGAAGCTGACGCGGACGTGCGACTGGGCGCCGAGGTTGTACACCTCGTCGGGGTTGATGCTCGCGAGCAGCGAGACCAGACGCGCGCCGTCGGACAGGTCGCCGTAGTGGAGGAAGAGCTTCGCCTCCGGGTCGTGCGGGTCGACGTACAGGTGGTCGATGCGCTGGGTGTTGAAGGACGAGGAGCGGCGGATCAGGCCGTGAACCTCGTACCCCTTGCTCAGGAGCAGCTCGGCCAGATATGAGCCGTCCTGCCCGGTGATGCCCGTGATGAAGGCCTTCTTCGGCATGGTGTCCCCCTCAGAACCGGAGCCGAACGTGCTCCTGTTTGGGAACTATAGCCACTATGTCCGAAATGGCGGAAGGGCTCTTGTGTGAGGGCGAGGCGGGAGGGTGGACGATGCGCCGGTAGCCTGAGCGCACCGCCGCACCAGATCTGAAGGAGAACGATGCCGCGCCACCGGGCCGCCCGCGCCGCGACGAGACGACGCGTCTGGCCCTGGGCCGTAGGGATCCCTGCGGTCGTGGTGCTCGCGACGGCCGGCGCCTTCGCCTGGGACGGCGTGCACCTGCTGAGCTCCAAGGACGAGCTGACGGCGCAGGCGGCCGCGGCGCAGGATGCGATCACCGCGCGCGACGCCGCGGCGCTCTCCTCGGCCGTGTCCCAGCTGCAGGAGGCCGCGCAGACGTTCGCCTCGGCGACCGACGGGCCGCACTGGTGGATTGCGGCGCACCTGCCGTGGGTGGGCGCGCAGGCTCGCCCCCTCATGGAGGCAGGGCGTGCCGTCGACCAGGTCGCCGAGGGCGCGCTCGCGCCCCTCGCGTCGATGGGCAGCCTTGATGCACTCGAGGCGCCGGGGTTCACGGACGGGCGCATCGATCCCGACGTCCTCGAGCCCTACCGGGCACCCCTTGCTCAGGCCGCCGAGACGCTCGGCACGCAGGTCGATGCGCTGGCGAGCGTCAGCCTCGACGGCACGGTGACGCAGGTGCGCGAACCGTTCCTGCAGCTGCGGGGGCAACTCACCACCATCGAAGGCACCATCCAGGGTGCGCATGTCGCCGCGGAGGTGCTGCCCGGCATGCTCGGCGGCAAGGGCGCACGCCACTACGTGGTCATGGTGCAGAACAACGCCGAGCCGCGCACCACCGGTGGCATCCCGGGCGCGTTCATCGAGCTCACGGTCGACGATGGTCGCGTGACGATGGGCCGCTACTCGTCGGCGTCCGCCATGGCCGACCAGGACGGCGTCGGTGGCCTCACCGACGACGAGGTGCGGATCTTCACGCGGCGCATGGAGGTCTACCCGCAGGACGCGAACTTCACGCCCGAGTTCCCGAGCACCGCGGAGCTCATCACGCGCTTCTGGGCAAATACCTATGGCGAGACGCCGGACGCGGTGCTCTCGGTGGACCCGGTCGCGCTCGGCTGGATGCTCGAGGGAGCGCCAGCCACGACGGTCGGACCGTTCGACATCACCGGCGAGAACCTCGCCGCAGTGATGCTCAAGGACTCGTACCTCCAGTTCCCCGAGCCTGCCGACCAGGACGCGTTCTTCGCGCGCGCGTCCGCGGAGCTGTTCGGGCGCATCGTCTCCGGCGAGGGCACCGCGATCGGCGGCGTGGAGCGGGCGATCGACGCCGGGCGCTTCATGGTGTGGTCGGACGACGAGGGCGAGCAGGCGCTGCTCGGGACCACCGCGATCGCGGGCGAGTTCCTCGAGCGCGCCGACGCGATGGGAATCTTCATCAACGACGGCTCGGGTTCCAAGATCGGCTACTACATCGACACCGCGACGACCGTCACGGATCGTGTGTGCACCGACGGAACCCTGGTGGGCGAGACGGTCGAGATCACGTTCACCCACGGGTTCGACGGCAACGTGGCGGACCTTCCCTGGTACGTGAGCGGCGGCGGTGTGTACGTGCCCGAGGGCGAGTTCCAGGCCAACGTCCTGCTCTACCCCGCCGCCGGCACCGGTGTGACGGAGTTCACCCAGGACGGCACCGTCGCGATGCTCAGCCCGGAGACGCATGGCGGCCGGACGCTCGCGACGGCGCGCATCGTGCTCGAACCCGGACAATCCACCACGCTCACGTACCAGCTGGGAACCACCGAATCGGGGCTGGTGCCGCCCTCCGTGGTGGAGACGCCGGGACCGAAAGCAAGTGCCTATACGCGGGGTGGCGATGTTGTGGTCGATGGCTGCTAGCGACTAGTCGCCGGCCTTCGTCGCATTGGCATCGCGACGTTATGCGGGGACGGGGGACTCCTTGTGGCGCTCGACCGCGCGGCGAAGGTAGTCGCCATATCCCGACTTGGGATAGAGGTCCGCTCGTTCGAGCAACTCGGCATCGCTAAGGAAACCCTGGCGCCAGGCGACTTCTTCGGGGGAACCGATGCTGAGGCCCTGGCGGTGCTGCACGGTGTGGACGAACTCCGATGCCTCAAGGAGGTGGTCGAACGTGCCAGTATCGAGCCAGGCCGTACCGCGCGGCAGCACGCCAACCTGGAGGCGGCCCTGCTCGAGGTAATGGCGGTTGACGTCAGTGATCTCGTACTCGCCACGCGCGCTCGGCTTGAGGTTGCGTGCGATCTCGACGACGGAGTTGTCATAGAAGTAGAGACCGGGAACCGCGAAGTTCGAACGGGGCTCCAGAGGCTTCTCCTCGAGCGAGATCGCCATGCCCTCGGTATCGAACTCAACCACGCCATAGGCAGTCGGGTCGGAAACATGGAAGGCGAACACGGCGGCACCATCCACCTCGTGGAAGCGAGTGAGGCGATGGCCGAGGCCGGGGCCGTAGAAGATGTTGTCGCCGAGCACGAGCGCGACGCGGTCCTGGCCGATGAAGTCGGCGCCGATCACGAACGCCTGCGCGAGGCCATTGGGCTCAGGCTGCACCGCGTAGGTGATGCGGATGCCGAACTGCGAGCCGTCCCCAAGGAGTCGTTCAAACTGGTCGGCGTCGTGCGGGGTGGTGATGATCAGCACGTCGTCTATGCCCGCGAGGATGAGCGTCGACAGCGGGTAGTAGATCATCGGCTTGTCGTAGACAGGCAGCAACTGCTTGCTGACTCCCATCGTGATGGGGTGAAGGCGGGTGCCCGAGCCCCCGGCGAGGATGATGCCCTTCATAGTCCGCTCCCTCAGCGTCCGAGTCGGCTGTACTTG
>NZ_BBLZ01000010.1 GCF_000971195.1 Demequina soli | reverse complement strand
TTCGTTTCTCACTGTCAAATCGGCGTTTCCGGCCTGATCTTCCAGATGATGAACGTCTGAGGGTTCGTCGGCGATCCTTCGAGTGGTGCGGGACGCACGTAGCGTCCGCCGCTTCCATCGGATCTCGTTGCTTCCGGGGCGTCTCCTGCAGGACCTCTTCAGTTCCTGCCTGGCGTCTCCGTCGTCGGCAACGGGTTAAACATTAGGGGCACCCGGTGCCCACCGTCAAATCGCGCGGATCCCGGGCGTGTCGCAGGCGTCCTGCCTGCTAGCGCCCGGGATAGGCGCCGATCGACGGGCGGCCGTCAGGCCGCGAGCCTCACGATTCCCACCGACTTCTTGCCGCGGCGGACCACCGCCCAGCCGCCGGCCAGCGCCTGCTCCGCGCCCAGCACCAGGTCGGGGTCGTCGACGCGCTCGTTGTTCACGTACGCGCCGCCCTCCTGCACCGCGCGACGGGCGGCCGACCGGGAGTCGACGATCCCCGCGGCGACGAGCGCGTCCGTCACCGTGGCACCGGGCGCGAGGTCCACTCCCCCGAGCTCCTGCGCGCAGCCGGACAGCGTGTCCGCGGAGAGCGTCTCGAGCGAACCCCGGCCGAAGAGCGCCAGCGAGGCGTCGATCGCCCCCTGCGCCGCATCGTCCCCATGCACCAGGCGCGTGACCTCCCACGCGAGGGTGCGCTGCGCCTCGCGCTTGAAGGGCTCCTCTGCGACGCTCACCTCGAGCGCCTCGATCTCGGAGCGCGAGAGGAACGTGAACACCTTGAGGTAGCCGATCACGTCGGCGTCGGCCTGGTTGAGCCAGAACTGGTAGAAGGCGTACGGGCTCGTCATCGTCGGATCGAGCCACACGGTGCCCGACTCCGTCTTGCCGAACTTGGTGCCGTCGGCCTTGGTGATGAGCGGCGTCGACATCGCGTGCACGGACACACCCTCCGCCTTGCGGATGAGCTCGGTGCCGGACGTGAGGTTGCCCCACTGGTCGGAGCCGCCGGTCTGCATGGTGCAGCCGTAGCGGCGGTAGAGCTCGAGGAAGTCCATGCCCTGCAGGACCTGGTAGCTGAACTCGGTGTAGGAGATGCCCTCGTCCGAGTTGAGGCGGCGCGCCACGGTGTCCTTCGCGAGCATCGTGCCCATGCGGAAGTACTTGCCCACGTCGCGCAGCAGCTCGATCGCGGACATGTCCTTGGTCCACTCGTAGTTGTTGACCATGCGCGCGGCGTTCTCGCCCTCGAAGGACATGTACGGCTCGATCTGACCGCGGATGCGCTCGACCCACTGGTGGACCACGTCGACGGGATTGAGCGTGCGCTCGCCCGCCATCTTGGGGTCGCCGATGAGGCCCGTGGCGCCGCCGACCAGCATGAGGGGCTTGTTGCCCGCGTCCTGGTAGCGCTTCACGGTGAGGATCTGCACCAGGTTGCCGATGTGCAGGCTGGGCGCCGTCGGGTCGAACCCGCAATAGAGCGTGACGGGGCCGGCGTCGAGAGCAGCGCGGAGCTCGTCGATGTCGGTCGTGTTCGCGATGAGTCCGCGCCAGGCCAGGTCGTCAAGAAGGTGATCGGTCATGATGGCGCCATTGTGCCAGGACGATGCGCCGGTCGGGTCGGTCCTCAGTCCGGCACGGGCGCGGTGCCGTCGACAAACACGTCCGCCGCCGCACGCGTGCCCTCGCGCTCGAGGTGCACGAGCTCGCCGGCCTGCCACCTCTCCCACTCCGCGCGCATGCCCTCGCCGTCGCGCGCGAGCCCCCTCGCCAGCCGCACCGCCCACGGGGCCTCCACATAGAGGACAGACGATGCGCGGGCCCGGGCCGCGCGCGAGGCGACGCCGACGCCCTCGATCACCAGCGCATCGTTCACGGGGACCTCGATGCGCTCGGCGCGCGCGGACGCGTGCCAGTCCCAGCGGCGGAACCCGCCGGGCTCGCCCTCGGCGAGGGGGTCGAGGACCTGCGCGAGCACCTCGTCCAGCGTGGCGAGGCCGCCCCAGCCCTCGTACATGTCGTCGCCGTGGAGCACCTGGGCCCCGAGCGCGGCGCCGAGCCGGTCGCCGAGCGTGGTCTTGCCCGAACCGGCGGGCCCGTCGACGAGCACGAGGCGCGTGCGCCCGAGCCGCGCGGGCGCCGAGCGCACGGCGGCGACGAGGTCGCGCACCCTGGGATTCGGCATCGGCCCAGGATACGGTGGCCGTATGCATCCCTCGAGCGCGAAGATCATGGACCTGCTCGCGGCGCGCGGCCTGCACTCGCAGGTGCGCACGCTCACCGACTCGACCCGGACCGCGGCGGAGGCCGCGATGGCGCTGGGGTGCGACGTCGGGGCGATCGCGTCGAGCCTCGTCTTCCTCGCGGACGGCGCGCCCATCCTCGTGCTCACGAGCGGCTCGCACCACGTGGACACCGACCTGCTGGCCGCGCAGATCGGCGCCCAGGCGATCACGCGTGCGGACGCCGCGACCGTGCGGGAGGCGACGGGCCAGCCGATCGGCGGGGTCGCACCGCTCGGCCACCCGCGCCCCGTGCCCACCTACATCGACGTCGAGCTCAAGAAGCACGGCGAGCTGTGGGCGGCCGCGGGCACGCCGCACTCGGTGTTCGAGATCGCCTACGAGGACCTCATGGATCTCACCGGCGCGGCCGAGGTCACGGTCGAGGAGGCCTGAGCCTCCTCGACCTCGTCAGGACGTCGCCCAGGGGCGGAAGTGACGCACGCGCAGGCGCGCCGCCTTGCCCTGCTCGGCGACCCGGACGGGGGCCGTGCCGCCGGCGCCGTCGCGCGCCGCGAGGGAGCCGTCGACCGTGAGGACGTCGAGCACGCCCGGGGTGAGCTCGGGGTGGATCGCGGCCATCTCGTCGGGCGTGAGCTCGTGCAGCTCCTTGCCGTGCTTCTCGCACAGGCGCACGCACGCGCCGGCGACCTCGTGGGCCTCGCGGAACGGGGTGCCGTTCTTGACCATCCACTCGGCGATGTCGGTCGCGAGCGAGAATCCCGCGGGCGCGAGCGCGGCGAGGCGCTCCGTGCGGAACACCAGCGTGGACACCATCCCCGTGAAGGCCGGCAGGATCACCTCGAGGGTGTCGACCGCGTCGAAGACGGGCTCGTGGACCTCCTGGATGTCGCGGTTGTAGGCGAGCGGAAGGCCCTTGAGGGTCGCCAGCAGACCCGTGAGGTCGCCGATGAGGCGGCCGGCCTTGCCGCGCGCGAGCTCCGCGATGTCGGGGTTCTTCTTCTGCGGCATGATGCTCGACCCGGTCGAGTACGAGTCGTCGAGCGCGACGAAGCCGAACTCGACGGTCGCCCACGCGATGATCTCCTCGGAGATGCGCGACAGGTCCACGCCGATCATCGCGGCGACCCACGCGAACTCGGCGACCACGTCGCGCGAGGCGGTGGCGTCGATCGAGTTCTCGCAGGGTCCGAGGAAGCCGAGCTCCTCCGCGACCGCCGCGGGGTCGAGGCCGAGCGTGTTCCCGGCCAGCGCCCCCGCCCCGTACGGCGAGAACGCTGCCCTCGCGTCCCAGTCGGTGAGGCGCTCGACGTCACGCAGCAGCGGCCACGCGTGGGCCATCAGCGCGTGGCCCAGGGTCACCGGCTGCGCGTGCTGGAAGTGAGTGCGACCGGGCATCGGCGCGCCGAGGTGACGGTCCGCCTGGCCGAGCAGCGCGTCGACCAGGTCGAGCAGCTGCGAGGCGATGAGGCGAGCGTGGCGACGCAGGTACATGCGCGGCAGGGTGGCGATCTGGTCGTTGCGCGACCGGCCGGCGCGCAGCTTGCCGCCCAGGTCCGTGCCGACCCGCTCGATGAGGACCCGCTCGAGCGCGCCGTGGACGTCCTCGTCCGACTCCGCGGGAAGGAGCGTGCCCGCGCGGACGTCGACGCGCATCGTCTCGAGCGCGGCCGTCATGGCGGCGGACTCGGCTGCCGTCAGCAGGCCCGCCCGCTCGAGCGCGTGCGCATGCGCGATCGAGCCGCGCAGGTCGTCGTCCGCGTAGCGCCAGTCGAAGTGCGTCGACTTCGACAGCGCGGCGAGCGCCGCCGCCGGGCCGCCCTCGAACCGTCCGCCCCAGAGCGCGCCCTCGTTGGTGCCCTGCTCCCCTGCCATGTCCTGCTCCGTTCGAATCCGTCGTAAAAAACTGTGGCGGCGGGCCCGCTCCCGGATCAGGCCGGGCCCGCCGCATCGTGCCTAGCCCAGGCGCGCCTCGCGCGCGGCCGCCTGCTTGGCGGCCAGGCCGTAGATCTCGATGAAGCCCCGCGCCGCGGACTGGTCGAACGTGTCGCCCTCGTCGTAGGTCGCGAGGTTGAAGTCGTACAGGCCGGTGTCCGAGCGGCGGCCCGTCACGACGGCCTTGCCGCCGTGCAGGACCATGCGGATGTCGCCGTTGACGTGGCGCTGCGTGTCCTCGATGAACGCGTCGAGCGCGCCCTTGAGGGGCGAGTTCCACATGCCGTCGTAGACCAGCTCGGTCCACTCGTCGGAGATGCGGCGCTTGTAGCGGGCGAGCTCGCGCTCGACCGTGACGTTCTCGAGCTCGCGGTGCGCCTCGATGAGCGCGATCGCACCCGGGGCCTCGTAGATCTCGCGGGACTTGATGCCGACCAGGCGGTCCTCGACGATGTCGATGCGGCCGATGCCCTGCGCGCCGGCGCGGCGGTTCATCTCCTCGATCGCCTGCAGCGGGGTCACCTGCTGGCCGTCGATCGCGACCGGGATGCCCCGCTCGAACGTGATGACGACCTCGTCCGGGACCGGCGGGAAGGCCGGGTCGTCGGTGTAGTCGTAGATGTCCTTGGTGGGCGCGTTCCAGATGTCCTCGAGGAAGCCGGTCTCGACGGCGCGGCCCCACACGTTCTGGTCGATCGAGAACGGGTTCTTCTTGGTGGTCGCGATGGGCAGCTGCTTGCGCTCGGCGTAGTCGATCGCCTTGTCGCGGGTCAGCGCGAGGTCGCGCACGGGCGCGATGCACTTGAGGTCGGGCGCGAGGGAGACGATGCCGACCTCGAAGCGGACCTGGTCGTTGCCCTTGCCGGTGCAGCCGTGGGCCATCGTGGTGGCGCCGAACTCGCGGGCCGCCTTGACGATGTGCTTGACGATCACGGGCCGCGACAGGGCAGATACCAGCGGGTACTTGTCGTGGTACAGCGCGTTCGCCTTGAGGGCGGGCATGCAGTACTCGTTCGCGAACTCGTCGCGCGCGTCCGCGACGTAGGCCTCGACGGCGCCGCAGTCGAGCGCGCGCTGACGGATGACCTCGAGGTCCTCGCCGCCCTGGCCGACGTCCACCGCCACGGCGATGACCTCGGCGCCGGTGGCGTCCGCGATCCAGCCGATGGCGACGGAGGTGTCGAGGCCTCCCGAGTAGGCCAGCACGATGCGCTCTGCCATGATCCTTCTTCCTTACGTTGGGGGTTTCAGAGACCGCTGGCGCGGTCGAGGAACTTCTGGGCGAGGCGCTCCCCGCCGAGGGGGTCCGCCGCGATGACGAGAATCGTGTCATCACCGGCGACGGTCCCGAGGACATCCGGGTCGTCGTGCGTGTCGATCGCCATCGCGAGGAACTGCGCGGCCCCCGCGGGGGTGCGCAGGACGGTGAGGTTCGCGCTGCCCGCCGCCGAGTGGAGCAGCTCCGCGCACAGCCGGTTGAGGCGCGCGCCCGTGTCCTCCATCGACTCGAGGATCGCCTGGGTCGCGTACGTGAGGCGGCCGTCCGCGTTCCGGACCTTGACCGCGCCGATCTCGTCGAGGTCCCGCGACAGGGTCGCCTGCGTGGCGTGGATGCCGCGCTCCTCGAGCAGGACCGCGAGCTGCGTCTGGGACTCGACCGCGGACACGTCGATGAGGGTGCGGATCAGCGCCTGGCGCGCGGCCTTGGTCTGGGGCACCGCGTGGCTCATCGCGACGCCAGCCAGGTGAGCAGCGCCTTCTGAGCGTGGAGGCGGTACTCGGCCTCGAGCCACACGATCGACTGCGGGCCGTCGATGACCTCGGCGGTGATCTCCTTCCCGCGGTACGCGGGCAGGCAGTGCAGCACCTGGGCGCCCTCGTTCGCGATGTCGAGGGAGTGCTGGTTGACCTGGTAGCCGCCGAACACGGTGGCGCGGGCCGCGTACTCGTCCTCGTCGCCCATCGACACCCACGTGTCGGTCGCGATGATGTCGGCGCCCTCGACCGCGTCGTCGTGCTCGGTGGTCACCGTGATGGAGCCGCCCTGCTCGGCCGCGATGCGCTTCGCGTCGAGGACGATGCGCTCGTCGGGCAGGTAGTCGGCGGGCGCCCCCACGCGCACGTGCATGCCGGCGAGCGCGCCGCCCAGCAGGTACGAGTGCGCCATGTTGTTGGCGCCGTCGCCCACGTAGGCGAGGGTGAGGCCGGCGAGGGCGTCGACGCCGCCGCGCGCATCGGCCACCGCGGCGAGGTCCGCGAGGATCTGGCACGGGTGGAACGCGTCGGTGAGGGCGTTGACGACGGGCTTGGACGAGTGCGCCGCCATCTCCTCGATGAGCTCCTGGCCGAACGTGCGCCACACGATCGCGGACACCATCGACTCGAGCACGCGCGCGGTGTCGGCGACGGGCTCGCCGCGGCCCAGCTGCGAGGTCGCCGAGTCGATGACGAGCGGGTACCCGCCGAGCTCGGCGACGCCCGTCGAGAACGACACGCGGGTGCGGGTCGACGGCTTGTCGAAGATGATCGCGACGGCCTGCGGGCCCGCGAAGGGCCTCTCGAGGTGGCGGTCCTTGCGGAAGGCGAGGGCGAGCTCGAGGATCTCGCGTTGCTCGGCCGCGGTGACGTCGTCGTCGCGGAGGAAGTGGCGGGTCATGCAGGACCTTCCGTGATGAGGCGGGAGCCGGGACCGGCCATCCACGCGATGAAGAGGTCGGCCTCCGCCGCGGTGAGCGTGAGGGCCGGGACCAGCCGGATGGTGTCCGGCGAGGGCGGGTTGACGATGAAGCCGGCCTCGACGGCGGCGGCCGCGACCGCGGCGCTCACCGGGGCGGCGAGGCCGATGCCGAGCATGAGGCCCTCGCCGCGGACCTCGACCACGCCGGGCACGTCGGCCAGCGCGGAGCGCAGGTGCTCCCCCACCGCCTTGACGTTGTCGAGCACGCCCTCGGCCTCGATCGTGTCGAGCGTCGCCAGCGCCGCGGCGCACGCGAGGGCGTTGCCGCCGAAGGTCGAGCCGTGGTCGCCCTTGCCCAGCAGCGCCCCCGCGCGCGCGCCGAACGCGACGACCGCGCCGATCGGGAAGCCGCCGCCCAGGCCCTTGGCGAGGGTCATGACGTCGGGCTGGATGCCGTGGAGCTGGTGCGCGAACCACGCGCCCGTGCGGGCGACGCCGGTCTGGATCTCGTCGAGGATGAGCAGGGCGCCGTGGCGCAGCGTGAGCTCGCGGGCGGCCTCGAGGAACGCGTGGGTCACGGGACGGACGCCGGTCTCGCCCTGGATGGGCTCGATGATCACCGCGCCCAGCGTGTCGCCGGCCTCCGCGACGGCAGCCTCGAGGGCGGCGACGTCGTTCGGCGGCACGAAGACGACGCGCTCGAGCAGCGGCGCGAACGGCGCGCGCAGCGCCTCCTTGTGCGTCATCGACAGCGCGCCCATCGAGCGGCCGTGGAAGGCGCCCTCGAGCGCGATGATGGTGCCGCCGACCCGGCGGGCCATCTTGAACGCCGCCTCGTTGGCCTCGGTACCCGAGTTGGCGAAGAAGACGCGGGAGCCGTGCGGCGCCTGCGCGAGCTCGAGCAGCCGCTCCGCGAGGCGGATCTGCGGCTCGGTCGCGAAGAAGTTGGACGCCTGCGCGAGCGTCGACGCCTGCGCCGTGATCGCGGCCACCCAGGCCGGGTGGGCGTGGCCGAGCGCGTTGACGGCGATGCCGCCGAGCAGGTCCAGGTACCGGTTGCCGTCGGCGTCCCACACCCACGAGCCCTCGCCCCGGGCGAGGACCCGCAGGGGCGTGCCGAACGTGCCCATGACGGAGTGCTCGTAGCGCTGGGTGTCGACCCGGCCCCGCTCGAGGCCCGCCTCCCCGTGGCTCGTCAGGCTCATACCCAGACCTCCTTGTCGTGCAGGACCATGGTGCCGAAGCCCGCCGAGGTGAAGACCTCGGCGAGGATCGAGTGGGCCTCGCGGCCATCGATCACGTGAGCCTGTGGCACCCCGCCGCGGACCGCGCGCAGGCATGCCTCCATCTTGGGCCGCATGCCGGACTCGAGCGAGGGCAGCATGCCTTCGAGCTCCGACGCGCTGATCTCGGAGATGAGCGAGTCGCGGTCCGGCCAGTCGCGGTACAGGCCCTCGACGTCGGTGAGCACGATGAGCTTCTTCGCGCGCAGCGCGACGGCGACCGCGGCCGCCGCCGTGTCGGCGTTGACGTTGAGGACCGTGGTCGGGTCGTCGATGTCGGGCGCGACGGTGCTGACGACCGGGATGCGGCCGGCCTCGATGATGTCGACGATGGCGCCCGGGTTGACCTTCACCACGTCCCCGACGAGGCCCACGTCGACGGGCTCGCCGTCGACGACAGCGTGGCGGCGCTTGGCCTGGAGCATGCCCGCGTCCTCGCCGGACAGGCCGACGGCATACGGGCCGTGGTCGTTGATGAGGCCCACGAGCTCGCGCGACACCTGGCCCGTGAGGACCATGCGGACCACATCCATGGCCTCGGGGGTGGTGACGCGCAGGCCGCCGCGGAACTCGGACTCGATGCCGAGCTTGGCGAGCATGTCGGAGATCTGCGGGCCGCCGCCGTGGACCACCACCGGGTGCAGGCCCAGCAGGCGCAGGTGGACGATGTCCTGCGCGAAGGACCGCTTGAGCGTGTCGTCGATCATGGCGTTGCCGCCGTACTTCACCACGACGATGGCGCCGCGGAACTGCTCGATCCAGGGCATGGCGTCGATGAGGACGCCCACCTTCTGCTGGGGGGTGAGGTCAACTGTCATGAGGAGTACGCGCTGTTCTCGTGGACGTAGTCGTGGGTGAGGTCGTTGGTCCACACGGTGACCTCGGCGTCGCCGGCGTGCAGGTCGAGGACGATGCGCACCTCGCGGCCGCTGAGGTCGACGCCCTCGCGCGGGTCGCCGACGCCCGACGCGCGGCACACCTGGACGCCGTTGATGGTGACGTCGAGGTTCGTCGCGTCGAACGGCGCGACCTCCTCGGGCACGGTGCCGGCGGCCGAGATGATGCGGCCCCAGTTGGGGTCCCGTCCGAAGATCGCGGCCTTGAAGAGGTTGGAGCGCGTGATCGCGCGGGCGACCGCCTCGGCGGCGTCCTCGCTGGTCGCGTTGGTCACGGTGACCGCGATGTCGTGGGTCGCGCCCTCGGCGTCGGCGACGAGGCCGCGCGCGAGCTCCGCGCAGACGTCCCGGAGCGCGTCCTCGAAGTCGGGGCCGGGGACGATGCCGGACGCGCCGCTCGCGAGCAGCAGGACGGTGTCGTTGGTGGACATGCAGCCGTCCGAGTCGACGCGGTTGAAGGTGGCGCGGGTGGCGGCCGCGAGGGCCGCCTGGGCGCGCTCGGCGTCCACGTCCGCGTCGGTGGTGATGACGCACAGCATGGTCGCAAGGCCGGGGGCGAGCATGCCTGCGCCCTTGGCCATGCCGCCGACGGTCCAGCCCTCGCCGCCGGCGACGGCCTCCTTGGGCACCGTGTCGGTGGTCATGATGGCGAGCGCCGCGTCGGCGCCGCCCTCGGCGCTCAGGGCGGCCGCCGCATCGTCCACCCCGGCCAGGAGGCGACCGAGCGGCAGGCGCACGCCGATGAGCCCGGTGGAGCAGACGGCGACGTCGCCCGCGGAGACGTCGAGGGCCTCTGCCACGTGCTCGGCGGTGCGGTGGGTGTCGAGGAAGCCCTCGGGGCCGGTGGCCGCGTTCGCGCCGCCCGAGTTGAGGACCACGGCGTCGACGCGGCCGTCGGCGAGCACCTGGCGCGTCCACGTGACGGGTGCCGCGACGACGCGGTTCGAGGTGAGGACGCCCGCGGCGACCTTGGACGGGCCCTGGTTGACCACGAGCGCGACGTCGCGCGCGCCGGTGGACTTGAGGCCGGCGACGACGCCCGACGCGATGAAGCCCTGTGCTGCGGTGACGCTCACGGTGCCGTTCCGATCGTGGTGAGGCCCAGGGTCTCCTCGAGTCCGAGGGCGAGGTTCATGGACTGCAGCGCGGCGCCGGCCGTGCCCTTGACGAGGTTGTCGATCGCGGCGACCACGACCACGCGCCCCGCCTTGCCGTCGACGGCGACCTGCATGAGGCACGTGTTGGCGCCGAGCGTCGCGGCCGTGGTGGGCCACTGGCCCTCGGGCAGCACGTGGACGAAGGGCTCGTCGGCGTACGCCCCTTCCCAGGCCGCGCGGACCGCCTCGACGTTCACCCCGGCCGCGAGCGGCGCGGTGACGGTGGCGAGGATGCCGCGCGCCATCGGCACGAGGGTGGGCGTGAAGCTGAGGCGCGTGCCCGTCGCGCCCGCGGACGCGAGGTTCTGGAGGATCTCCGGGATGTGGCGGTGCGAGCCGCCGACCGCGTAGGGGACGGCCGCGCCGAGCGCCTCCGAGGCGAGGTAGGGCGTCGAGAGCTTCTTGCCGGCGCCCGAGTAGCCGTTGGCGAGGACCGCGACGACGTCGGTCGGGTCGACCACGCCCGCCGCGACGCCGGGCTGGAGCGCGAGAGTGACGGCGGTGACGTTGCAGCCGGGCACCGCGATGCGTGTCGCGCCCGCGAGCATGTCGCGCTGGCGGCCGGTCGGGGTGATGAGCTCGGGCATGCCGTAGGGCCACGTGCCGGCGTGGACGCCGCCGTAGTACTCGGCCCAGGCGGTCGCGCTCGCGAGGCGGTGGTCGGCGCCGCAGTCGATGACGAGCGTCTCGGGCGGCAGCTGCGCGGCGATCTCCCCCGAGGCGCCGTGCGGCAGCGCGAGCACCACGACGTCATGCCCGGCGAGGTTCTCGACCGTGGTGTCGACGATCTCGCGATCGGCGAGGGGCCGCAGGTGCGGCTGGTGCACGCCCAGCGCGTCACCCGCGCTGGAGTGCGCCGTGAGGGCGCCGAACTCGACCTCCGGATGGGCCGAGAACACGCGCAGGACCTCGCCCCCGACGTAGCCGGAGGCGCCGGAGACGGCGACACGGATGCTCATGTGCATAAACATACACCCCTATGCATGAAGCGCCGTCGCACGACGTACCATGCGTGTTGTGAGAGCGATCCAGGTGAGTCGGCACGGTGGCCCCGAGGTGCTGGAGGTCGTCGACATCCCCCGTCCCGTCGCCGCTCCCGGCCACGTGGTGGTCCGTGTCGAGGCGGCCGGCGTCAACTACATGGACATCTACGAGCGGACCGGCCAGTACGCCGTCGAGCTGCCGTTCGTGCCCGGCAAGGAGGGCGCGGGGCAGATCGTCGAGCTCGGCGAGGACGTCACCGACTTCGTCGAGGGCGAGGGCGTCGCGTGGGCGCACACCCGCGGCTCCTACGCGGAGTACATCGCGGTGCCCGTGACCGACCTGTACCGCGTCCCCGAGGACGTCGAGCTCGACATGGCCGCCGCGGTGATGCTCCAGGGCCTCACCGCGCACTACCTGGTCACGTCGTCACACCCGGTGATGCCCGGCGAGACGGTGCTCGTGCACGCCGCCGCCGGCGGCGTCGGGCTGCTGCTCACGCAGCTGGCCGTGGCGCGCGGCGCGACCGTGATCGGCACCGTCGGCTCCGCGGACAAGGAGCGCATCGCGCTCCAGGCCGGCCTGTCGCACGTGCTCCGCTACGACCTCATGGACGACATCACGCGCGACCTGCCCGCCGCCGTGCACGCCCTCGCACCCGACGGCGTCGACGTGGTCTACGACGGCGTGGGCCGCGACACGTTCGACGGCTCCCTCGCCTCCGTGCGCAGGCGCGGCTCGCTCGTGCTCTTCGGCGCATCGTCCGGCCCCGTGCCGCCCGTGGACCCGCAACGCCTCAACTCCGCCGGCTCGGTGATGCTGAGCCGGCCGACGCTGGGCGACTTCACCGCGGACGCCGACGAGCGCGAGTGGCGCGCGAGCGACATCCTCCACGGGATCCTGCTCGGCGACCTCAGCGTGCGGATCGACCACGGCTACCCGCTCGAGGAGGCGGCGGAGGCCCACCGGGCGCTCGAGTCGCGCGCCACCAGCGGCAAGCTGCTGCTGCACCCGTAAGACACATCCCGGACACATCGACCAGGCACAATGGGGCCATGCAGACCCTTCGCCTCCGCGTGATGCGTCCCACGGACGTGCCCGCGGTCGCGGCGCTCAACGCCGACGCGTCCCCGGCCGTCAACCTCCTGTCGGAGGACGAGCTGACCGACCTGCACGGCATGTGCGACGTCGCGCTCGTCGCGACCAACCGGGACCGCGAGATCATCGCGTTCCTGCTGAGCCTCGGGATGGGTCAGCCGTACTCGTCGGAGAACTACCGGTGGTTCGAGGACCGCGGGGTCCGCCACCAGTACATCGACCGCATCGTGGTCGCGGCGTCGGCCAAGGGCACGGGAGTGGGCCGCGCCCTGTACGAGTCCGTGTTCGAGCGGGCGCGCGAGCGAGGCGCGAGCGAGGTCACCACCGAGGTGCAGCTCGACCCCCCGAACCCCGGCTCCGTGTCCTTCCACGAACGCCTGGGGTTCCAGCGGGTGGCCGAGCAGCACACGCGCGGCGGCACCGTGCACGTCGCGCTGCTCGCGCGCACCGTCTACTGAGCGACGGCGCGCACCTCCTCGCCCGGCCCGCCTGCGGGCGCAGCGCCCTCGGGCGCGGCGAGGTGGCCGGGCCGCTCGAACAGCGCCACGGCGACGACCCCGACGATCAGCGCCGCGGCTGGCAGCATCAGCGACTGCGACATCGCGGTGGTGAACGGCTCCTGGAGCGCGGCGGGCAGCTGCAGCCCGGTCGCGGACTCGGACACCTGCGCTCCCCCGCCTGCCGCCGCGGCACCCAGCTGAGCCGTGATCCGGTTGACCATGAGCGCCGCGATCATCGCCGAGCCCAGCACGGAGCCGACCTGGCGCGTCGTGTTGTAGACGCCCGCGCCGGCGCCGGCCGCCCTCACGGGCAGGTTGCGGGTCGCGGTGGACGAGATGGGTCCCCACGTGAACGCCGCGCCCATGCCGAACACGAATCCGGGCACCAGCAGCCAGCCGATCGCGATGTCGGGCGACAGCAGCAGCGCGTAGAGCACGAGCGCCGTCGCGGTGAGCAGCAGGCCGGGCGTCGCGGTGAGGCGCGGGTGGAGGCGATCGGTGAGGCGCCCCGCGATCGGCGCGAGCACGAGCGTCGCGACCGCGGTGGGGACCGTCATGAGCGCCGACTCGGTGGGCGTGAGCCCGCGCACCGCCTGGAAGAAGTACACGAGCGGGATGAACATCGACGTGACGGCGAAGCCGACCGACGAGATCGCGATGTTCGACAGCGAGAAGTTCCGGTCGCGGAACAGGCCGAGCGGGAGCAGCGGCTCGGCGACATCGCGCCGCTGCGACACCACGAACAGCACGATGACGGCGACGCCGGCGGCGATGCACAGCCACACCCACGTGTCCCAGTCGTGCCCCTGGCCCTCCTGGATGCCGAACACCAGCAGGAACATGCCCACCGCGGACAGCGCGACGCCGAGCCAGTCGAAGCTGTGGGCGTGCGTCTCGAGGTGCGGCACCAGCACCTGCGCGGCGACGAACGCGATCACGCCGATAGGCACGTTGACGATGAAGATCCACTCCCAGCCCGGGCCGTCCACGAGCACGCCGCCGAGCAGCGGGCCCACCAGGGTCGCGATGCCCGCCACCGCGCCCCACAGCGCCATGGCGGCGCCGCGGCGGGCCGCGGGGAACGTGCGCGTGATGACCGCCATCGTCTGCGGGGTCATGAGGCTCGCGCCGAGTCCCTGCACCACGCGCGCGGCGATGAGGTTGACGATGCCCGAGCCGGGCAGCACGTCCGCGAGGCCGCACGCGAGCGACGCGAGCGTGAAGATGACGAGACCCGTCTGGTACACGCGCTTGGGGCCGAACCGGTCGCCCAGGCGCCCCGTGACGAGCAGCGGCACCGCGTACGCGAGGAGGTAGGCGCTCGTCACCCAGATGACGGTGCTCGTGTCCGTCTCCAGCCCCTTCTGGATCGAGGGGTTGGCCACCGACACGATCGTGGTGTCGATGAGGATCATGAAGAAGCCGATGACCAGCGCCCAGAGGGCGGGCCACGGGTTGCGCACGTCGGACAAGGGGGACTCCTCGGGTGGGGGACCGCGACGTGTGAAGACTACGCCGGGGCTCCGACAGCCCCGTCCGCGGCGAACATGCTGGTGCCGGCGCGCGCATGCTCCTCCGCGAGGCGCCGCATCGTGTAGCTGAGGATGCGCTCGTCGGTGCCGAGCCGCGTCGCGGTGAGCCGCACCAGCCGGCCCACGCCGGCCCGGTCCAGGACGGGGGCGTCGTCGCCCGGCTCGGGCGCCGCATCGTGCCCAGCGACGAGCTCGGAGACGAGGCGCACCACGTCATCGCCCGGCGGGATCGCCGCGTGCGCCATGAACGCGATCGACGCCCACGTGCCCGGTCCGAGGCCGCGCACGGCGAGCAGCAGGCGCTCGATCTCGGTGCCCCGCTCGCGGATCGCGGAGTCGAGGTCGCGGCCCGTGCGCAGGCCGGCGTGGCTGAGGAGGCGGGCGGCCTCGTGGATGACGTCGGCGCGGCGCCGCGGCACGCCCAGCACCGTCGAGTCGCCCCAGCGGTCGCCGATCACGCCCCGCAGGTCGACGGGATCGATCGCGGCGAGGTCGGCGAGGTTGTCCAGGCTGCTGCCCGGGCGGTGACGCATGACGGAGTCTGCGATCTCCGCGACCGCGTTCGGCGGCAGCTGGGCGGCGAACACGCCCGTGACGAGGGCCAGCTCGCTCTGCGCGGGGTAGCCCCACGGCGCGGCATCCCTCCAGCCGGCCGGGAGGAGCCCCGTGAGCGCCGCCCTCAGATTCGGCACCAGGTCCTCGACCATGACCGCCACGCTACCCCCCGGGGCACCCTCCGCGGCACCCCCGCAAAAGGGACATTCCCCACGACTTCCCTGGCGCCGGCGCCGGCGCCGGGGCCTAGGCTCGGCCCATGCGCATCCTCATCGTCGGAGGCACGGGCCTCATCTCCTCCGAGCTCGCGGCGCAGGCCGCCGCCGCCGGCCACGACCTCACGCTCGTCAACCGCGGGCGCTCCACGATCGGCGTGCCCGCGGGAGCCCGCGTCATCCACGCCGACGCGACCGACGCTGCCGCGATGCGGGCGGCCCTCCAAGGCGCGCGGCTGCGTGGCGAGCGCTTCGACGCGGTGGTCCAGTTCATCGCGTTCCGCCCCGAGCATGTCGCGGCGGACCTCGAGACGTTCGCGCCGCTGACCGACCAGTACGTGCTGGTCGCGACCTCGGCGGCGTACCAGAGCTTCGACAGGCTTCACCCGCTCACCGAGGACACGCCGCAGGTGAACGAGTTCTGGGAGTACGCCCGCCTCAAGGCCGAGTGCGAGGCGGTGGTGCGCGCCGGCGCGATCCCGTGGACCGTGGTGCGGCCCGCGCACACCTACGGCCCGTCGAAGATCCCCGGGTACACGGGCAACTCCTCGCACCCATGGACGCTGGTCGACCGCATGCGCCGCGGCGCGGACATCGTGATCCCGGGCGACGGCACGTCGCTGTGGACGCTCACCCACGCGCGCGACGTCGCCGCCGGGATGCTCGGCCTGCTGGGGAACGATGCGGCGCTGGGCGAGGCGGTGCACGTCACCTCGGACGAGGCGCTGACCTGGGGCGGGATCCACGCGATCCTCGCGCGCGCCGCGGGGCTGTCGGACGAGGCCTTCGCCGCGCAGTCCGTGCACGTGCCGTCGGACGCGCTCGTCGCCGCGCGGCCGTCCTCGGCGGGCGGCATCTACGGGGACAAGATGCACGCCGCCGTCTACGACACGTCGAAGCTCCGCCGGCTCGTGCCCGGCTGGGAGGCGCGCATCCCGTTCGAGGAGGGCGCGGCCGAGGCGATCGCGTGGTTCGAGGCGGATCCGGCCCGGCGGCAGGTCGACGACGACGCGAACGCGATGCTCGACGCGGTCGCCCGCATCTACCGCGAGGCGCTCGCGCGCGTCGAGGCGGAGGTCGCGCCGCGGTGAACACCCCGGTGGGCGGCCTCTCCACGCCATAACTTGCACAGTTGTGTGCAAGTTCCTATCGTGAAGGCATGACTCCCCGGACCCCTCGCGCCGACTCGGCGCGCAACCGTGAGGCCCTGCTCGACGCGGGCCTGCGCGCCCTGCGGCGCGACCTCGACGCGCCGCTCGACGTGATCGCCGCCGAGGCGGGCCTGTCCCGCCGCGCCGTCTACGGCCACTTCTCCGGCCGCGACGAGCTCGTCGACGCGATCGTCGAGCGCGGCGCGGCACGCATCGCCGCCGCGGTGGGACCCGAGCGCGACGAGGACCCGCTGGTCGCGCTCGCGCGGCTCGGCGGCGCGTTGTGGGACGCGGTCGCCGACGTCGCGCCGCTCGCGCGCATGGCGCTGTCCTCGGGCCGGACCCCCACGGTGGCGACGGCGATGGCGCCGGTGCGGGCGCGCGTGCGTGCCGCGCTCGGCGCGGCCGCCGAGGCCGGGACGGTCCGCACCGACATCGACGCCGAGACCCTCGCGGTGCTGGTCGAGCGCGCCGCGCTGGACGTGCTCGAGGTCGCTCCGTCGCATGCCCGGATGCTCGCCATGACACACCCGCTGTGCGCGGCCGGGGTCGGCGGCGCGCGCGCGGCCGAGGTGGCGCGCACCCTGGGGGCCGACGCGTGAGGATCGACCTGACCGGGGTCGCCAAGGGCCCCCGCGACTCCGTCCTGCCGCCCGTGACCGTCGCCTTCGAGAGCGGCGCCGCCACGCTCGTGCGCGTCGAGACGGAGCAGCGGCCCACCGTCCTGGGGCTGCTCGCGTCGGGACGCATGCGCCCCGACGCCGGCCTCGTCACCGTCGACGGCCGGCCGGACCCGCGCCGGCTGCGCGCATCGGTCGCGCTCGTCGACGCCCCCGTGGTGAGCGAGCCCGCGGCGCACGTGTCGACCGTCGGCATCGTCGAGGAGGAGCTGATGTTCGCGGGCCGCACCGCGACCCCGCGCGCCGCGCGCCGGACGCTCGAGCGCCTCGGCCTGTCCCGCTGGGCCGGCATCCCCGTCGGCAACGTCGACCCGACGGACCGCGTCCGGCTGCTGCTCGAGCTCGCCGCCTCGCGCCCCGGGGTCGAGGCCGTGGTGCTGGTCTCGCCCGACCGGCACGGCGGCGACCCCGCCGGATGGTGGGACCTCGCGCGCGAGTCCGCCCAGCGCGGCCTCGCGGTGCTGGTCATCGCGGGCGACGCGGCGGCGGCCACGCTCGCCGGCACCACCGCCGCGGAGATGCCCGACGTGCTGCGCTGGGACCGCCCGGCCGTCCCCGTCGAGGTGCCCGCATGAGCCGCCTCACGGTGCGCATGCCCGCGATGATCAACGCCGAGCTGCGCCGCCTCACCTCCACCCCCATGGCCGTGCTCGCGCTCGTCGCGCTCATGACCGTGCCGCTGCTGTACGGCGGCCTGTACCTGTGGGCCAACAAGGACCCGTACGCGGCGCTGGACCGCATCCCCGCCGCCATCGTCGTGGCCGACGACGGCGCCACGGTCGACGGCACGCACGTGAGCTACGCCGACGACGTCGCCGACCAGCTCGTCGACGACGGCTCGTTCGCGTGGCACGTCGTCTCGCGCGACCAGGCGCTCGACGGCATCGGCGACGAGGCCTACGACTTCGCCATCACCTTCCCCGCCGACTTCTCCGAGGCGCTCGCCTCGGCCTCGACCTCCTCCCCCGTGCAGGCCCGCGTCACCCTCACCACGAGCGACGTCAACAGCTACCTCGCGTCGACCATCGGCGAGCAGGCGGCCGAGGCGATCCGCACGTCGATCGTGAGGACCGTCAACGAGGAGGCGGCCTCACGCCTCCTGCTCGGCCTCGCCGACGTGCGCGGCTCGCTCGTGGACGCGACCGACGGCGCCGCCCGGCTCTCGCAGGGAGCGGAGGATGCGCTGGCCGGCGCCACCTCCCTCGCGTCCGGCACGGCGGACCTCGCCGCGGGCGCGACGCGGCTGGACGCCGGCACCGGCGACCTCGCGACGGGCGCGTCGACGCTCGCCGACGGCACCGCGAAGGTCGCCGACGGCGCCAGCGCGCTCAGCGACGGTGTCGCCGCGCTCGCCTCGGGCGCGGCCGACCTCGCCGACGGCGCCGCGCGGGTCGCGGACGGCAACGCGCGGCTGGCGGCGCAGGCCGACGCGGTGGGCGCCGCAGCCGCCGATGCCGCCTCCCGCATCCCCGAGGCGCGCGCCGCGATCGAGCAGGGGCTCCTCGACGCCGGCCTCACGCGCGACCAGGTGGACCAGGCGCTCGCGTCGCTCGATCCGCTCGCGGGCCAGCTCGCGGACGCCAACGCCCAGGTCCAGTCCACCGTCGACCAGATCGACGCGCTGTCCGCCGGCGCGGCCCAGGTCGCCTCGGGCGCCGCGGACCTGGCCGCGGGCGCTTCCAGCGCGGCCTCGGGCGCGGCGGACCTGGCGAGCGGCGCATCGTCCGCCGCGCAGGGCTCCTCGAGCCTCGCCGCGGGCGCGACCCGGGTCGACGAGGGTGCCGGCACCCTCGCCGCGGGCCTCGGCACCGCGGCGACTGGCGCGGGGTCGCTCGCGGCGGGGCTCGGCGACCTCGGCTCGGGGATCGCGACGCTCCACGACGGCCTCGCCGACGGCGTCGCGCAGATCCCCGACGCCTCCCCGGAGCTGCGCGACACGCAGGCCCGGACGATCGCGAACCCGGTCGACCTCACGTCGTCCGCGATCACCGACGCCGGCACGTACGGCGCGGGGCTCGCGCCGTTCTTCATCTCGCTGGCGGCGTGGATCGGCATCTACGCGCTCTTCCTCATCGTCAAGCCCGTGTCGCGGCGGGCGATCACCGCGATCCACTCCCCCGTGCGCGTCACCCTCGCCGGCTGGCTCACGCCCGGCTCGCTGGGCGCGCTGCAGATGATGGGGCTCTTCGCGGTGGTGTCGTCGGCGCTCGGCTTCTCCGTCGCGCACCCGTGGGGCGCGTACGGGATGATGGCGCTCGCGTCGCTGACCTTCGCGGCGATCATCCTCGCGCTCAACGTGTGGCTCGGATCGGTGGGCCAGTTCCTGGGTCTCGTGCTCATGGTCCTGCAGCTCGTCACCGCGGGCGGCACGTTCCCCTGGCAGACCCTGCCCGGTCCGCTCGCCTCCCTCCACCACGTGCTCCCGATGGGCTTCGCGGTCGACGGGCTGCGCCAGCTGATGTACGGCGGCTCCGCGTCCGCCGCGTGGGGCGACGCGGCGATCCTCGCGCTGTGGCTGGGCGGCGCGCTGCTCGTCTCCGCGGTCGGCGTGACCCGCATGACCCACCGGCGAACCCTGCGGGATCTGCAGCCGAGCCTCATCGGGTAGCCCGGGCGTACTGTCGAGAGATGCACGCCATCGCCGCCTTCGCGGGCCTGCCGATCGAGAGCCACGAGGCGCTGGTCGACGTCGAGCTGCCGATGCCGGACCACGGCCCGCGCGACCTCCTCATCCGGGTCGAGGCCGTGTCGGTCAACCCCGTGGACGTCAAGGTGCGCGTCGCGCGGTCGACGCCCGACCACCCCCGCGTCCTCGGCTACGACGGCGCGGGCGTAGTCGAGGCCGTCGGCGCCGAGGTCACCGGCTTCGCCCCCGGTGACGAGGTCTGGTGGGCCGGGGACCGCTCGCGGCCCGGCTCGAATGCCGAGTACCAGGCGGTCGACCACCGGATCGTCGCGCACAAGCCCTCGCCGTGGTCGTTCGCGGACGCGGCCGCGCTGCCCCTCACCTCCCTGACCGCGCTCGAGTCGCTGCGCGACCACCTGCGCGTCGACCCGCATGCGGCGGGCACGCTGCTGGTCGTGGGCGGCGCGGGCGGCGTGGGATCCATCGCGATCCAGCTCGCGAAGCGGATCAGCGCGCTGCGGGTGGTCGCGACCGCGGGCCGCGAGGCCTCGGCGGAGTGGGCGACCGCGATGGGCGCCGATGCGGTCGTGGACCACCGCGACCTCGTCGCGTCGGTGCGGGCGGCCGCACCCGACGGCGTCCACCACATCCTGTCGGCGTACACGCCCGGCAACATCGCCGCCTACGCGGAGATCGCCGTCCCGCTGGCGGGAGTCGTCGCGCTCGACGGCGGCTTCGAGGACACCGCGCCGCTCAAGCCGAAGTCCATGTCGCTCCACCTCGAGTCGATGTTCGCGCGCCCGCTCTTCGGCGCCGCCGACCTGGGCCGCCAGGGCGAGTACCTCGCCGAGGTCGCGCACCTGGCCGAGCGCGGCCTGATCCGCACCACCGCGAACGAGCACCTCGACGGCTTCACCGCCGCGAACCTGCGCGAGGCGCACCGGCGCGTGGAGTCGCAGTCGATGATCGGCAAGGTCGTGGTGCACCGCTAGGTCACGCGGGCTCCTCATCGCCGAGCACCTCCAGCCGTGCGACGCCGCCCTGGACGGGCGTGCGTGCGGGATCGACCGATGCCGGCGGGATGAACCACGGCCGGCCGTCGCGCATCTCCAGCTCCCACCCGGTCGTA
>NZ_BBLZ01000011.1 GCF_000971195.1 Demequina soli | reverse complement strand
GGGAGTCGTGTCTGGGGATGCGAAAAGCCCCCCGAGGGTGTCGGGGGGCTTTTCTAAGGTATGTGCCGCAGCGTCCTACTCTCCCACACCCTGGCGGGTGCAGTACCATCGGCGCTGGGAGGCTTAGCTTCCGGGTTCGGAATGGGACCGGGCGTTTCCCTCCCGCTATGGCTGCGGCAACTCTATGGAACTTGATCGCGGTTTCCCTGACCGTAGTTCGGGAACCGCACAGTGGACGCGAGCACGCATTTGGAAATCTAGGATGTGTGTCAAGTTATCGGCCTATTAGTACCGGTCAGCTTCAAGAGTCGTTAGTCCTCTCTTCCACGTCCGGCCTATCAACCCCATGGTCTATAGGGGGCCTTCAGGAGCAAGCTCCTTGGAAACCTCATCTTGAAACAGGCTTCCCGCTTAGATGCTTTCAGCGGTTATCCCTTCCCAACGTAGCCAACCAGCCGTGCTCCTGGCGGAACAACTGGCACACCAGAGGTTGGTCCACCCCGGTCCTCTCGTACTAGGGGCAGCCTTTCTCAAGTTTCCTGCGCGCGCAGCGGATAGGGACCGAACTGTCTCACGACGTTCTAAACCCAGCTCGCGTACCGCTTTAATGGGCGAACAGCCCAACCCTTGGGACCAACTCCAGCCCCAGGATGCGACGAGCCGACATCGAGGTGCCAAACCATGCCGTCGATATGGACTCTTGGGCAGGATCAGCCTGTTATCCCCGGGGTACCTTTTATCCGTTGAGCGCCGGCGCTTCCACATGCCACCGGCGGGTCACTAGTCCCGACTTTCGTCCCTGCTCGACCTGTCAGTCTCACAGTCAAGCTCCCTTGTACACTTGCACTCGCCACCTGATTGCCAACCAGGCTGAGGGAACCTTTGGGCGCCTCCGTTACTCTTTGGGAGGCAACCGCCCCAGTTAAACTACCCACCAGGCACTGTCCCTGATCCGGATTACGGACCGAGGTTAGATATCCAGAGTGATCAGAGTGGTATTTCAACAATGACTCCACCATGACTGGCGTCACGGCTTCATAGTCTCCCACCTATCCTACACAAACCACACCGAATACCAATACCAAGCTATAGTAAAGGTCCCGGGGTCTTTCCGTCCTGCTGCGCGTAACGAGCATCTTTACTCGTAGTGCAATTTCGCCGAGTTCGCGGTTGAGACAGCGGAGAAGTCGTTACGCCATTCGTGCAGGTCGGAACTTACCCGACAAGGAATTTCGCTACCTTAGGATGGTTATAGTTACCACCGCCGTTTACTGGGGCTTAAATTCGGAGCTTCGCCTTGCGGCTGACCCCTCCTCTTAACCTTCCAGCACCGGGCAGGCGTCAGTCCGTATACATCGTCTTGCGACTTCGCACGGACCTGTGTTTTTAGTAAACAGTCGCTTCTCCCTGGTCTCTGCGGCCCTCAAACGCTTCCCCACGCAAGGTGGTTCACGCCTCAGGCCCCCCTTCTCCCGAAGTTACGGGGGCATTTTGCCGAGTTCCTTAACCACGATTCACTCGATCGCCTTAGTATTCTCTACCTGACCACCTGAGTCGGTTTGGGGTACGGGCGGCTAGAACCTCGCGCCGAGGTTTTTCTTGGCAGCATAGGATCACCGATTTCCCCCATACGGGGTCACCATCAGGTCTCAGCCTATGTGAGTCGCGGATTTGCCTACGACTCGGCCTACACCCTTAGACGTGGACTACCATCGCCACGCTCGGCTACCTTCCTGCGTCACCCCTGTTAATACGCTTGACTACTACGGATCTGGTTCGTGCGCGCCACCGAGATTCCCCTTAAAGGGTGCACCGGCTTTGGGCACTTAGCATCGTCCGCCTCGTCATGGGCGGTTCTTCGCCGGTACGGGAATATCAACCCGTTGTCCATCGACTACGCCTGTCGGCCTCGCCTTAGGTCCCGACTTACCCAGGGCGGATTAACCTGGCCCTGGAACCCTTGGTCATTCGGCGGACGGGTTTCTCACCCGTCTTTCGCTACTCATGCCTGCATTCTCACTCGTGTGGCGTCCACCGCTGGGTTACCCCGCGACTTCACCCGCCACACGACGCTCCCCTACCCATCCACACGCCTGGACCACGAAGGCCTAGCGCACTGTGTGAATGACACAACTTCGGCGGTGTACTTGAGCCCCGCTACATTGTCGGCGCGGAATCACTTGACCAGTGAGCTATTACGCACTCTTTCAAGGGTGGCTGCTTCTAAGCCAACCTCCTGGTTGTCTATGCAACTCCACATCCTTTCCCACTTAGCACACGCTTAGGGGCCTTAGTTGGTGTTCTGGGCTGTTTCCCTCTCGACTATGAAGCTTATCCCCCACAGTCTCACTGCTGCGCTCTCACTTACCGGCATTCGGAGTTTGGCTGACGTCAGTAACCTGGTGGGGCCCATCGGCCATCCAGTAGCTCTACCTCCGGCAAGAAACACGCAACGCTGCACCTAAATGCATTTCGGGGAGAACCAGCTATCACGAAGTTTGATTGGCCTTTCACCCCTATCCACAGCTCATCCCCTCGGTTTTCAACCCAAGTGGGTTCGGCCCTCCACGCGGTCTTACCCGCGCTTCAGCCTGGCCATGGATAGATCACTTCGCTTCGGGTCTAGACCCAGCGACTCAAACGCCCTATTCGGACTCGCTTTCGCTACGGCTGCCCCACACGGGTTAACCTCGCCACTGAGCACTAACTCGCAGGCTCATTCTTCAAAAGGCACGCCGTCACCCCTACTAGGGAGGCTCCGACGGATTGTAAGCACACGGTTTCAGGTACTATTTCACTCCCCTCTCGGGGTACTTTTCACCCTTCCCTCACGGTACTGATTCGCTATCGGTCAGTAGGTAGTATTTAGGCTTACAGAGTGGTCTCTGCGGATTCACACGGGATTTCTCGGGCCCCGTGCTACTTGGGATGACTCTCAGGAGTCCGCATGATTTCGGCTACGGGGGTCGCACCCTCTACGCCGGGCCTTTCAATGCCCTTCGCCTACCACACGGATTTTTGACTCCTTGAACGACCGGCAGATCGTTCCAAAAGGTCCCACAACCCCGCACATGCAACCCCTGCCGGGTATCACACATGTACGGTTTGGCCTCTTCCGCTTTCGCTCGCCACTACTCACGGAATATCTCTTCCTGTCGGTACTGAGATGTTTCACTTCCCGACGTTCCCTCCACACGCCCTATATATTCAGGCGTGGGTCACTGGACATGACTCCAGCGGGGTTTCCCCATTCGGACATCCTCGGATCACAGCTTGTTTGCCAGCTCCCCGAGGCTTTTCGCAGGCTACAACGTCCTTCTTCGGCTCCTACTGCCAAGGCATCCACCATGTGCTCTTAAAAACTTGACCACAGATATCAAAGATGCTCGCGTCCACTGTGCAGTTCTCAAAATACGGGCAGCCCCACCCCCACACCCCACACCTGCATGAACACGTACGTTCACACCGTTTGATGGGAGGAGATGGTCCGCAACCGTGAACCCTCGATCCTCGAGCTTCTCTCCTTCAGGAGATCCCCTCGAGGGGGTTTGACGGTCTGAAGCGGTTGAACTTACGTCCGACCCTTCAGGACCCAACAGCGTGCCATGCCGACAACCTCTCCGATCATCCAGCGTTCCTACCCCAAAGGGTGTACTGACTGTCCGACCGGCGACTGCCGGCTCATGTCGATGTTCCATCCATGAGCCCCACCAGACTACGAACGAGTCTGAAGTGGGATCCTGACCGGTCACCCAAGGTGACTGGTAGGTGCTCCTTAGAAAGGAGGTGATCCAGCCGCACCTTCCGGTACGGCTACCTTGTTACGACTTAGTCCCAATCGCCAATCCCACCTTAGACAGCTCCCTCTCAAAAGAGTTGGGCCACTGGCTTCGGGTGTTACCGACTTTCGTGACTTGACGGGCGGTGTGTACAAGGCCCGGGAACGTATTCACCGCAGCGTTGCTGATCTGCGATTACTAGCGACTCCGACTTCATGAGGTCGAGTTGCAGACCTCAATCCGAACTGAGACCGGCTTTTTGGGATTCGCTCCACCTTACGGTATCGCAGCCCTTTGTACCGGCCATTGTAGCATGCGTGAAGCCCAAGACATAAGGGGCATGATGATTTGACGTCATCCCCACCTTCCTCCGAGTTGACCCCGGCAGTCTCCTATGAGTCCCCACCATCACGTGCTGGCAACATAGGACGAGGGTTGCGCTCGTTGCGGGACTTAACCCAACATCTCACGACACGAGCTGACGACAACCATGCACCACCTGTATACCCCGCCGAAGCACCCCCCATCTCTGGGGGTAGAGGGTATATGTCAAGCCTTGGTAAGGTTCTTCGCGTTGCATCGAATTAATCCGCATGCTCCGCCGCTTGTGCGGGCCCCCGTCAATTCCTTTGAGTTTTAGCCTTGCGGCCGTACTCCCCAGGCGGGGCACTTAATGCGTTAGCTGCGACGCGGAACTCATGGAAAGAGCCCCACATCTAGTGCCCACCGTTTACGGCGTGGACTACCAGGGTATCTAATCCTGTTCGCTCCCCACGCTTTCGCTCCTCAGCGTCAGTTGTGGCCCAGAGACCTGCCTTCGCCATCGGTGTTCCTCCTGATATCTGCGCATTCCACCGCTACACCAGGAATTCCAGTCTCCCCTACCACACTCTAGTCTGCCCGTACCCACTGCAGGCCCGAGGTTGAGCCTCGGGATTTCACAGCAGACGCGACAAACCGCCTACGAGCTCTTTACGCCCAATAATTCCGGACAACGCTTGCGCCCTACGTATTACCGCGGCTGCTGGCACGTAGTTAGCCGGCGCTTCTTCTGCAGGTACCGTCACTCTCGCTTCTTCCCTGCTGAAAGGGGTTTACAACCCGAAGGCCTTCATCCCCCACGCGGCGTCGCTGCATCAGGCTTGCGCCCATTGTGCAATATTCCCCACTGCTGCCTCCCGTAGGAGTCTGGACCGTGTCTCAGTTCCAGTGTGGCCGGTCGCCCTCTCAGGCCGGCTACCCGTCGTCGCCTTGGTGAGCCATTACCTCACCAACAAGCTGATAGGCCGCGAGTCCATCCCAGACCGAAAAACTTTCCCAACACTCACCATGCAGTGGTGTTGCATATCCGGTATTAGCCCCGGTTTCCCGAGGTTATCCCAGAGTCTGGGGCAGGTTACTCACGTGTTACTCACCCGTTCGCCACTGATCAGACAGAGCAAGCTCCATCGTCACCGTTCGACTTGCATGTGTTAAGCACGCCGCCAGCGTTCGTCCTGAGCCAGGATCAAACTCTCCGTAAATGAATGGCGTACAACCAGACGAATCTGGCATACAACATTACAGAGTATCGTCTCCGAAGAGACATTAATTTGACCTCTGACATCGAACAAAACATCATTGCTGACATTTCGTTGTCTACCAAAGGAATCCTGCACCCCGATAACCGGGATGCCGGGTTTTGGCATCGACATGTGGCACACTGTTGAGTTCTCAAGTTTCGGACGCGCACCGCTCAATTCCCTCTCGGGCCTCTCGCGGGGCAA
>NZ_BBLZ01000012.1 GCF_000971195.1 Demequina soli | reverse complement strand
AGGCCGCCGCCGCCGACGCGGGAGGACAGCTGGGCGCCGAGGTAGGTGCCGGGGATGGAGCCGATGATGACGGGGATGGTGACGGACCAGTCGACCTCGCCGAACCACAGGTGGGCGACCGCGGCGGAGACCACGAGGGGCACGGCCTGGACGAGGTCGGTGCCGACGAGCTGGTTGGCCTTCAGGGCGGGGTAGAGGGCCATGAGGGCGATGATGATGAGGGAGCCCGAGCCGACGGAGGTGAGGCCGACCATGAGGCCGCCGACGATGCCGACGATGACGGTCGCGACGGGGCGCGGGACCACGTCGGGTCGGGTGGTGGGCAGCGGTGGGGCGGAGCCGTCGCGGGAGCGGGCGCGTTCGCGCAGGCGCATGTAGGCGCGTACGAGCAGGCCCGCGGAGGCCAGGATCAGCGCGATGCCGAGGGCTCGCTTGGTGAACGTCTCGATGGCCTCGCCGTTGCCGAGGAGGTGCTGCAGGAGCACGCCGAGGAACGCGGCGGGCACGGAGCCGTACGTGAGGAGGCGGACGAGCTGCCAGTTGACGGTCTTGTTGCGGATGTGGACCCAGGAGCCGAAGGGCTTCATCGCGGCCGCCGCGACGATGTCCGAGGACACCGCGACGGGGGCGGGGATGCCGAAGAACAGCACGAGCGTGGGCGTCATGAGGGCGCCCCCGCCCATGCCGGTCAGGCCGACGACCACGCCGATGCCGGCGGCGGCCGCGATGAGTCCTAGATCCATGCGGGGCTAGTGCTCGCGGACCACGCCGGCACCGACGGTGCGGTTGGTGGCCTCGTCGATGAGGATGAACGAGCCGGTGGTGCGGTTGTCGGCGTAGTCGTCCAGCAGCAGCGGCGTGGTGACGCGCAGCTTGACGCGGCCGATGGCGTTCAGCCCCAGCTCGGTGACGTCCTTCTCCCGGTGGAGGGTGTTGACGTCGAGCTCGTAGGCGATGTCCTTGACCATGGCGCGGGCCATGCGGGTGGTGTGGAGGATGCCGAGCTTGCGGCCCACGGTGAGGGCGTCGGAGTCCATCCAGCAGATCGTCGCGTCGACGTCCTGGGTGGGCTCGGGGTGGTTGCCCACCCGGCAGATCACGTCGCCGCGGGACACGTCGATCTCGTCCTCGAGGCGCAGCGTGACCGACATCGGCGGCTGGGCGGCCTCGAGGGGTCCGCCGGGGCCGTCGATCGCGGCGACACGGCTGGTCATGCCCGACGGCAGGGCCATGACCTCGTCGCCGACCTTGATGATGCCCGACGCGACCTGTCCGGCGAAGCCGCGGTAGTCGTGCAGCTCGTTGCGCATGGGACGGATGACGTACTGCACGGGGAAGCGCACGTCCTGGAGGTTGCGGTCCGAGGCGATGTGCACGTGCTCGAGGTGGTGCATCAGCGATCCGCCGCCGTACCAGGGCATGTTCACGGACCGGTCGACCACGTTGTCGCCCAGCAGGGCAGACATCGGGATCGCGGTGAGGTCGGGCACGTCGAGCTTGGCCGCGAACTCGGTGAACTCGGCGTAGATCTCGTTGAAGCGCTCCTCGGACCAGCCCACCAGGTCCATCTTGTTGACCGCGAGGACGATGTGGGGCACGCGCAGCAGCGACGACAGGGTCGCGTGGCGACGCGACTGCTCCGTCATGCCCTTGCGGGCGTCCACGAGGATGATCGCGAGGTCGGCCGTGGAGGCACCCGTGACCATGTTGCGGGTGTACTGCTGGTGTCCGGGCGTGTCCGCGATGATGAACTTGCGCTTCGGGGTCGCGAAGTAGCGGTACGCGACATCGATGGTGATGCCCTGCTCACGCTCGGCACGCAGACCATCGGTCAGCAGCGCCAGGTCCGTGTACTCGGTGCCGCGGGCCTTCGAGGCGGCCTCGACCGCGTCGAGCTGGTCCTCGAAGATCGACTTGCTGTCGTACAGCAGACGGCCGATGAGGGTGGACTTGCCGTCGTCGACCGACCCTGCGGTCGCGAAACGGAGAAGATCCATCAGAAGTACCCTTCCTTCTTGCGGTCCTCCATCGCGGCCTCCGACACCCGGTCGTCGCCGCGCGTGGCACCGCGCTCGGTCAGTCGCGTCGCAGCGGTCTCCGCGATGATCTTGTCGACGGTGTCCGCGTCGGACAGCACCGCCGCGGTCAGCGTCGCGTCGCCCACCGTGCGGTAGCGCACGGTGCGCCGCTCGATCATCTCGCCCTCACGGGGCTGGCAGAACTCGTTGGCAGCCATCCACATGCCGTCACGGTGGAACACGTCACGCTCGTGGGCCATGTAGATCGACGGCACCTCGATGCCGCGGGAGTTGATGTAGTCCCAGATGTCCAGCTCGGTCCAGTTCGACAGCGGGAACACACGGATCGACTCGCCCTGGTGGACACGACCGTTGTACAGGCTCCACAGCTCGGGACGCTGGTTGCGCGGATCCCACTGGCCGAAGTCGTCACGGAAGGAGAACACGCGCTCCTTGGCGCGGGCCTTCTCCTCGTCGCGACGCGCACCACCCATGCAGGCGTCGAACTTGTTCTTCTCGATGGTGTCCAGCAGCACCGGCGTCTGGATGCGGTTGCGCGAGCCGTTGGGCTCCTCCCGCACGAACCCACGCTCGATCGCGTCGGGCACCGAGCCCACCACCAGGTTCAGGTCGTACTGCTCGACCACACGGTCGCGGTAGTCGATGACCTCGGGGAAGTTGTGGCCCGTGTCGACATGCATCAGCGGCATCGGCAGCCGCGCCGGCGCGAACGCCTTGAGCGCGATGTGCAGCAGCACGATCGAGTCCTTGCCGCCCGAGAACAGCAGCGCCGGACGCTCCATCTGCGCGACAACCTCGCGCACGATATGAATGGCCTCAGCCTCCAGCGCATCCAGCTGGCTGAACGAGGTAGCCGTCATCAAGAATCTCCGTCGGTGTAGTCCGAGATCGCCGCGAGGATCCGCGGCGCCAGCACCGGCCGGCACACGATGAGGTCCGGCAGGTAGGGATCCGCGTTGTAGACGAGCGGGGAACCGTCGATCCGAGAGGTGTGGAGCCCCGCCGCGCGGGCCAGGGCGACCGGTGCGGCCGAGTCCCACTCGTACTGGCCGCCCGCGTGGACGTACGCGTCGACCTGCCCGCGCACCACGGCGGCGATCTTCACGCCGGCCGATCCCATGGGCAGCAGCTCGGCGTCCAGGGCGGCGCGCACCGGCTCGGTGACGGCCGGCGGGCGCGAGCGCGACACGGCCAGGCGCAGCGGCGAGCCCTCGGCGGGCTCGGGTGCCGCGGCGACGTCCGCGGAGCTCAGCACGAGGTCCTCGCCGGGGATCCCGACGACGCCCAGCGCGAGCTCGCCCGCGATCCACAGCGCGATGTGCACGGCCCAGTCGGCGCGGCCCTCGGAGAACTCACGGGTGCCGTCCAGCGGGTCGATGATCCACACACGCTGCGCGCTCAGGCGCGCCGCGGAGTCCTTCGCCTCCTCGACAGCACCGCGTCGTCGGGGCGGTGCTCGGCCAGCAGCGCGGCCAGCACGGACTGCGCCGCGGCGTCGCCGGCGTTGCCCAGCTCCTTGCCCGCCAGGCCAGACTCGCGCCGCACCCGCAGCAGCTCCTCGCCCGCGGCCCGCGC
>NZ_BBLZ01000013.1 GCF_000971195.1 Demequina soli | reverse complement strand
TCGTGATAGGCGCCGATGACGCCGCTGCCAGGCATGATTTCGGGCGGGATGTTCGTGACGTAACCCTTGATGCCGGCCAGCTGGCGGGCACGGTCGATGGTGGCCTGGTCCAGCTCCTTGCGCGCACCGGACACCTTCAAGAACCGTGCCTTGCGCATCGGTGCGGATCCACTCGCGATGCGCTCGGCGCGTTCGATCATGAGGTTGATGTTGCGGTCGTCCCTCTTGTTGCGCTTGAACGACCACTGGTACACGATCCGTCGTTCACGAGCGCCGGCCCCGGTGCCCATCACGCGCGTGGATTCGAGGATCTGTCCGTCTTCGAAGTAGTTGCCGTGCCGGTGGAAGTGCTCCTCCAAGTCGTAAGGCGCCTTGGTCAGGCGTGAGCCGACGATGAACGACAGTCCGGCGTCTTCGAGGGCGTTGAGGTTGCCGGCGGACAGCATGCCGGCGTCGGCGACGACCACGACGTCGTCGATGCCGTGGCGCTCTTGGAAGGCGTGCAGGACGGGGATCAGCGTGGTCGTCTCGGCCTTGTTGCCTTCGAACAGGTGCATCTCGAGCGGCACCCCGGCTTGGTCGACGAGCAGTCCGACCTGGACCTGCGGGTCGACGCGATGCTCCTTGCTCATCCCCACCCGTCGCAGGGTGTCCTCGTCGTCGTTCTCGAAGTGCAAGGTGGTGACGTCGTACATCACGAACGTCGCCGGGCCTGTGGTCTTGAGCGAGTAGGACAGGCAGGCGCGAGCGATCCGGTCACGATAGTCACGCTCGCTGGCACGCCGCAGCGCCGTGTGAAGGGTGTTCACGTGGGGCGCGGGTGCGCCGATCTCGTTCAGCACCCGCACCGTGTCGGCCTTCGACGTCGGCTCGACCAGCCGTGCCAGCACGAGCGCGCGGAACGCATCATCCGCCAGGGCGTCGAACCCAAGCTCTTGGTACGCGTCGACGAGGACGTTCCACAAGATCTCGCTGGCGCTGGACAGGACCCGAGCTTCGCTTCGCGGCACCGGGGCCGGGTCGAGATCCAGGTCAAGGGTGTCCTGGCCCTCGTGCAGCTCTTGCTGTGCCACGACCATCAGCAGCGCGAGTTCGGCCTCGTTGTGGGCCGAGCCGACGTGCTTGAGGATTGTTCGCACGCCGCGGCGCTTCTCTACGATCTGCACCGCCGTCGCCCCC
>NZ_BBLZ01000014.1 GCF_000971195.1 Demequina soli | reverse complement strand
TGCAGCCGCACATGACACCCGGTGCAGAGGGGGACGCCGTCGCGCAGATCCGTACGCCCGCCGTCACGCCCCCAGAACCTCGAGTGATGCGTGATGCACCACGTCGGTGGCGCCAGGCACCACGCACAGCCGCCGTCGCGCTCCATCAACGCCTTGCGTTGATCCGTCGTGTACAGGCGCCGCGCCCGGCCCCAGTCCAGCGGCACGGAGTCGCCACCCATCACCACCGGCAGGATCCGTGCGTCCACCGCCATCAGGCGCATCGTGCCCACCGTCATGGACCCCGGCAACGAGTCGCACGTCGCCAACGCCAGGTCGTCCTCGAGATCCTTCTTGTCCACCCGCACGATCACCTCGCACCGCACCCCCGCACCGGGCGCGTCGCACCCCATCCCGTGCTGGGCCAGCATCACCAGCGCGTCCGCGCGCACCTGGTCCGCGGTGCGAGCATCGGCCTGCGCGACCGCGGGGTCGTCGTGGCGCCGCTGGAACGCGTCCCTGACCTGCGCGTCCAGCCACGTCACCACGAACGCCGCGCTCGCCCGGTCCAGCCGCGCGGTGATCCGCGTCATCCCGTCCGCATCCTGCGACACCCTCACCGACCGGGCCTCACGATGACGACGTTCCTTCTCCGCCAGCGCCCGCCGGTCCAACCGTGCCAGCAGCCGCTCGCACGCCCGCCGCAGGTCCCGCAGGCTCAACCGCTCCGCCCGTCCCACCAGGCGCGCCTCCAGACCCTCGGGCACCTCCGCGAGCGCCTCCAGCGTCCCCACCAGCACACCCTTCGCACCCGCGCCGATCCGGCCCTCCGCGAACGCCTCCGCGACCAGCGGCCACCGCTCCTTGGCCGCCTCGTTCCCGGCATCGATCAGCCGCTGCGCCTCGCCCTCGCCGATCCCCAGATCCTCGGCGACCTTGGCGCGGGCGCTGCGATGCCCGTGACGACGCGCCCACCCGCTCGCGCCCCGGTCCGGCGTCGACCGCCGCTGGGCCGACGCGGCCGCCTCCGCGGCCACCACCCCCGCATGCCGGTACACGCTCGCCACGCACTCCTGGAACAGCGCGAACTCCTCCTCGGCAAGCGCGTCCACGTCGACACCGTCGAAGTGCCGCAACGCGGCCATCGCGGTCGTCAGACGCGAGGTGGAGAAGCTCATGGACCCAGTCCACCACG
>NZ_BBLZ01000015.1 GCF_000971195.1 Demequina soli | reverse complement strand
CCCCGTGAAGGTCGCCGCGGGCGGGCGCACGGTCCGTACCTCCGCGACGGTGCTGTGGAGGGTGCTGACGGACGCGTACACGCGGCTGGGGTTCGACGTCGTCGACGACGAGGCGTTCCGTGCGATGGTGCTGGCACGGCTGATCGAGCCGACGTCGAAGGCCGACACGGTACGGGTGCTGGCGTCCGTGGGCGCGCCGCCGGTGGCTCTGAGGACGCTCTTCCGGTCGCTGCAACGCGTGAACGAGCGCGGCTACCGCGACCAAATCGCACGCGCCTGCCTGGCCTACTCCTTGAAGGCCACCGGCCCGGCGACGTTCGTCATGTACGACGTCACCACCTTGCACTTCGAGAATGACGACGAGGACGCCCTGCGACGGGTGGGGATGAGCAAGGAGCATCGCGTCGATCCGCAGGTCCAGGTCGGGCTGCTGGTCGACCAGGCCGGGGTGCCGCTCGAGATGCACCTGTTCGAGGGCAACAAGGCCGAGACGACCACGCTGATCCCGGTCTTGCACGCCTTCCAGGAGCGTCACGGCATCGATGACATCGTGGTCGTCGCTGACGCCGGCATGCTGTCCGCGGGCAACTTGAACGCCCTCGAGGACGCGGGACTGTCGTTCATCGTCGGCTCACGCCTGACGAAGGCTCCCTACGACTTGGAGGAGCACTTCCACGCCCACGGCAACTACTTCACTGATGGGCAGATCCTCGAATCGACGCGGGTGATGGGCACCGGGGCCGGCGCTCGTGAACGGCGGATCGTGTACCAGTGGTCGTTCAAGCGCAACAAGCGCGATGATCGCAACATCAACCTGATGATCGCGAAGGCGGAGAAGATCGCCGCGGGCGCGATGCCCATGCGGAAGGCACGGTTCTTGAAGGTGTCGGGAGCGCGCAAGGAGCTCGACCAGGCGACCATCGACCGCGCGCGCCAGCTGGCCGGCATCAAGGGCTACGTCACGAACATCCCGCCCGAAATCATGCCTGGCAGCGGCGTCATCGGCGCCTACCACGA
>NZ_BBLZ01000016.1 GCF_000971195.1 Demequina soli | reverse complement strand
ACGTGGATCCAGTCCCGCACGTTCAGGCCCGCCCCGTACAGCTTGGGCCGCACACCGTCCAGCAGGTTGGTGATCTGACGCGGGATGAACTTCTCCACGTGCTGGAACGGACCGTAGTTGTTCGAGCAGTTCGAGATGGTCGCCTGAAGCCCGAACGAGCGCACCCACGCCCTCACCATCAGGTCGCTTCCGGCCTTGGTCGACGAGTACGGCGACGACGGGTTGTACGGCGTGTCCGGCGTGAACCGCTCCCCGCCCTCCAGCGGCAGGTCGCCGTAGACCTCGTCGGTCGACACGTGATGGAAGCGCACGCTATGCCGACGGGCCGCCTCGAGCAGCTGGAACGTCCCCACCAGGTTCGTGTGCACGAACGGCGAGGGGTCGTCCAACGAGTTGTCGTTGTGGGACTCCGCCGCGAAGTGCACGACCGCATCGGCCTCGCGCACCAGCGCGTCGACCATCTCCGGATCCGCGATGTCGCCCTTGACCAGCGTCACCCGCGGATCCTCCGGCAGCGAGGCCGCGTGGCCCGCATACGT